>OZ250142.1:0-2978051 GCA_965237445.1 Dehalococcoidia bacterium
CGGGCCTTGTACCGCGTCAACCATTTTGGCCGGTGCTCTCTGGTCCTTTCCAGCGGCCTCTCATGAGCAGGCCATGGGCGAGGCGCAGGTCATCTGGGGCCCCGGTGAGCGCACTTGCGGGGCTTGGAGTAAGTCAGGACCCCCGACCCGAACTAGGGCACGCCCGTCGCGCCCCAAGTGGTGCAAAGACTGGGGCAGGTCAGTCGATCCAGCGCCCCGCCGGCGTGTCGGCCCGCATCAAGAGCCTCTAGGCAGAGCCCGTAACCTCTACAGTAATGATATCGATGTCGTGATACTTCCGATGCCTCAAGGAAGAGGCATAGTGCCTCAGCAGCCGGAACGAGAGGTCACGGTCGCCAAGTATCTCAGACTGCTCGCTCACGTAGGCTAGCCTGTCCTCTAGGTTCTCCTCCTCAGAGGTCGCTACGAACTCAAGCTCGACCTTCCCCTCGGCTCGCCGCGCGCTGATTATCAACTGCCTGCCGTCGCTTGCCTGATCCTGGGGCAGCAGGCTCGCCAGCGTTTCCTCGCCGGCTGAACGCAGCCTGTCAGCGGATGCCTCGTTCCAGCCCGCCTGCCCTGCGAACTCACGGAGGAACCGGTCGATTGTCGGGAGGGCCTCCATGCCGAACCCCACCTTCAACCGCTTGCGGCGCTGCCCTGTGACATCCAGTAGGAGCGTGAACACGATCAAGGCGACGCAGCCGATGGTCAGCCCATTGCTCAACAGCGTGTCCCATGCCCCGGTGATCAGTTCGGGGAATATCAACTGGTTCTGGAACCCTACGGCCAACCAGAAGGACACGCCCACTACCACGGCCTTGCGCGCGTCGATGCCGTCCTGAACGACCATTCGCATACCTTGCACGAACAGGACCGCTAGCGCAGCGATGATGTATGCGCCGAACACCGCTCCGGGAATGGCGGTGGCGACAGCTATCAACTTGGGCAGGAAAGCCGCCGCTAGCAGAATACCTCCTATGTACAATCCCACTTTCCGTGCGGCAACCCCCGAAAGAAGAACCTGCGACGAACCCCCCGGCGGCACGGTGTTGGGCAAGGCTCCGAGGAAGGCGGCCGCGAGATTGGTCAACACGACGACGTTGAGCGCACCCTGCACCATGCGAAAGTCCGTGGCGCGCGGCTGACGCCACGAGACCTGCTGAACGGCCACCATGCCGCCGATGCCGTAGAGCGTAACCGCCAGGTTCACGATGACGAACCCCGGCAGGAGCGCCCAAAACTCCGCGCCCAGCCGGAGGCCGAAGTCAGGCCGGGCGCCAAGGGGAGCGCCGAACCAGGCCGCATCGAGGAATGGCCGAAGGTCAAACAGGCCGAAGGGCACAGCCGTCACGATGCCCGTCAGGATTGCGACGCCCGGCGCCCACTGCTGCCATGCAGGCGGGCCAAACAACCGCAACGCGATGACGACGGCGAAAGTGGCACCCGCTACCGCAGGCGCGGCGACCGCCGTCGCGCCCTCCGGCGAATTGGAGAGCTTGTCAAACAGGACGGAGACGACTGTTGCCGCCAGCAACATGAGAACGGTGCCGGTGACGGTCGGCGTGATGATGCGGCGTAAGAGCGAGAGACGAAAGACGAGCAGGGACTGAATCAGCGCGGCAACGATGATTAGGCTCGACAGCATAGCCGGCCCGCCAACCGCCAGCGCACTGATGCAGACCGCGATGTAGGCATTGCCGTTGGACACCCCCAGCGGGTACCCTGAGCCGAACCGCCAAACCTTGAAGGTCTGGCACATGGTGCCGATGCCGCAGACCACCAACGACACGAATAACACCCACGAAAGGTAGCTTTCCGGCTGCCCGCTCGCCTGAACGATGATGGCCGTAGACGCCGCCAGCCCTGTCAACCGGCCAATGATTCTCTGGAAGCCGAGACCGAGCGACGCCAGATGAGGGGGAGACTCATCCGGCTGGTAGAAGATGTGTTCGTTTGTCTGTGCCGTTGTGGTCACTTCTAATCCGACACCTTGTCTCTGTTTCCTCTAGCCAAATGGTGCTCCCGCCATGATGCTGGCCCCTCGCCAAGTGCAGAGTGTCAAGCAACCGTATTGAACTTCAAGAGTTGCAACCGACAAGTGCCGGGGTTCTGGCATGCTCAGCATGCCAGGGAGAGCGCGACTTGAGCATGGAGTTGAGTATGACGAGCAGCTTACGCATGTAGGCGGTGAGGGCCACCTTCTTCGGCTTGCCGGCCGCCAGGAGTCGCTGGTAGAAGTCCCGGATGACGGGGTTGAAGCGGCTGGCAACCATTGCTCCCATGTACAGAACTGCGCGGAGCCGCGCCCGACCACCCCAGATCTGCCCTCTTCCCCCGCACCGTGCCGCTGTCGCGGTTGAAGGGAGCCACGCCCACCAGGGCGGCGACTTGACGACGATTCAGCGTGCCCAACTCCGGCAACTGGGATAGCAGAGCGAGGGAGAGTTGCTCGCTCACCCCGGGAACGCTGCGCAGGATGTCATCCTTCTCCCGCCACTCTGGACTGCTGCGCAATGTCTGCCGCAGCCCTTCGTCGATGTCACTCAGCCCCTGTTCCAGCCAGGCGATGTGGGCCTCGATCCGGGGGCGGACGGCGGCGATCGCGCTTCCAAGCCTGTTCTTCTCAGCCACTACGATGGATTCGACCTGATGTCTGCGGGCAACCAGAGAACTCAGGACCTGTGTCTCGGCGTCCTTGAGAGGGCGCACCACTGGACGAACCGCGTCGGCGAAGTGGGCCAGCGCGACCGCGTCCAGCGCGTCGGTCTTGGCCAGTGTCCCGGTGGCCCTGGCGAAGTCTCGAACCTGCCTGGAGTTGACGATGGCTACTGGCAGCGTCGCAGCCGCAAGGGCTGCAACCGATGTCAGTTCCAGGCCACCCGTGGACTCCAGCACCACTATGGCAGGGTCCAGGGCCTTGAGCCGTGAGACCAGTTCCCGGATTCCAGACTCGTCATTTGAGATGGTCCACATCTGGCCAGTGGGGCGAACCGCGACGTCCACACAGGTCTTGGACACATCGATGCCTACGTACACTGTTTCGGGTTTCATTCATACCTCCTGTGTAGAGCATTGGCCCTTCCTTGCGAGATGCGGGCTCAATCGGCCCGGGCAACCGTTCGGGCTCTGCTTGGGGATGGTACGGCGACCCTTGCTTGACAACGGTCTTTGACGACCAGGGGCGGATCGGTCTGCCGCACCACACTCCACGTCGGTGAAGTCACTATTGAGCCTGTCTCAGAAGGCCGTATCGAGGGAGTCTAGAGGGACACATCCCTCTGGCAGGGGGTCTGGGGGATGTTCCCCCAGATACAAGACCTACCGAGGGCGGGTGGGTGGGACCGAGGCGTTTGTGCTTTTGAGACATGCTCTATTGGGAACCGTTACTAACATACAAGCGTGTCGATTGTCAGGATAAATGTCCGCCTAAGTGGCCAGCATAAATGTCACCCGTAGTCGGTCCGATGTTATCAGATCACTCCGTCGTGACCGTGGAGTGCTTCATGGGCGGACTCGCAGCCTCCATGTACTTCTTCGCCGTGTCCCTATGGATGCCCAGCTCGCGAGCGACCCCTCGAATCGACAGCCCCTGGCGCTTGGCCTTCTGAACAGCGTTCCACCTTGCCGTCTGAAGTGGAGTGGGCTTCCTTCTTGACATGGCTGAGGCCTTACGAACTCTGACAGCGCCGTTGTAGTCGGCATCGCTGGCGTCCATCCCAGCGTCGAGTGCTGCCAGGGTTGCCTCCCAGCGCCTGCCCAGACCGTTGAGACCACGATGTCGGAGTGGCCCGTGTGAGGAAGAGCCGTTGAAGCTTCGCAGCAGGCCCGGATGGGGTGGCGCCTCCTGGCTGGGGATGATCTCTCCGTGGTACCGCACAGCCAGCCGGCCGTCCAAGCCTTTCAGCACGTCGACCACCGTTCCGGCGTAGCTCGGCCGTTCCCTGCCAGGCAGTAACTGCAAGGTTCGCCAGCGGTACTTCACCGTGTTGTCCCTGGCCACCCTACGGCTGTGCTTGAAGCAGAGGACACTATCCAGGCACAGGTCCGGCTCCAACGGGCGGTAGGCAGCTTCGGGGTGCTGCGCCACGACTCCGAAGCGTTCGTTGAAGCGGACAAGGAAGTCCTTCAGCACGACGTTGGCCTCCTCGATGGTGGTCGCGTCTGCGAGTCTCAGCTCCGTGACCAGCCTGATGCTCCTATGGACGTCAAGCCGCTAGTGAGATCGTCTCCGTCCGGTTCCGGAGGGCCGAGAATACCTGTCGGGCGACGTAGCGCTTGAGACAGCGGATGATCTCGGTCTTGGACAGTCCCTCTCCAATGCGCCGATCCGTGTATGCGATGGTACGGCTATCGTAGCGAAGCCTCACGAGAACGATGCGATAGAGAGCCGCGTTCGCCTGGCGATCGCCTCCCCTGTTTAGCCGGTGCCGGTTGGTCTTGCCGGAGGAGGCGGGTATGGGACTTACGCCGCACAGAGAGGCGAAAGCGGCCTCGGAGTGGAGGCGTTCAGGATTACTTCCGGCAACGACCAGGAGGGTCGCCGCCGTGTCGGCTCCAACGCCGAACATACTTAACAGGGCTGGTTCTGCCGACATGGTGAGTCGTTCGAGCTCGGCCTCTAGGTCGCGGACCTCCTTGTTGAGCTGATGGTAGCGACAGGCGAGAGAGCGGAGAGCAAACTTGGCCGCAGCGGTGGGACCGTCCAGACGACCGGGACGGAAGCTCTTGCAGCGCGCGACTAGGGCGGAGGCAGAGAGACCATCGAGTGTTTCGCGAAGCTCGGCAGGAGCCGTTACACTATGGCCCTCACCTGGTTGATGGCCTGGGTGCGGGCTTGACAGCCGAGTCCTTGTACTCTTCAGCATGCGGATCATCTCGACTTCGCCTTCACCTGTCTTGGGAGTCGCGTTGGCCACTCCGGCAAGGACCGCACGCGCTGCCGACTCGGCGTCGGTGGGGTCGCTCTTCCCTTTCCGCCGGCGAACTGAACGGTCAGGTCGGTTGACCTCTGCGACGGTATAGCCTCGTCCGGTCAGGAACCGGGCTAGTCCGGCGCCGTAGGAACCCGTGCCTTCGATCCCGAATGCACTGATCTCTCCCAGGCTCCGGGACCATTGCTCGAGAGCCCTGTATCCGCTGGTAGTCGCGGGCGAATGCTGCTCGCCAAGACGGACACCCTGCCGGTCAATTGCCACCGCCACATGTTCGTCCTGGTGAGTGTCGACTCCGACGACCAATTGGACACCGCGACTAACGACTCCGATCATTGACATCTCCTCAACGATGGTGCGCAAGCTGTGTGAGCGGACAAAACTGCGATGGGATTCTGGCCAGGCTCCTATGAGGTCACTGCTCCCACAGCCATTGGCGCTGTGTGGGCCATCTCGAGGTCGGGTCGACAGATCATCCCGAGGGCATCTCCAACATTGTGTAGGAGCATCATCACGGCTGGACCAGGATTTGGGGTCAAGACCAGATCGGAACGGGGTCCGCGGGCCTGCGGCCCCGTGACCCAGAAAGCCCGCCCCGCTACAGTCGGTGAGGTGGAAGGCGGTGCAGAAGGCGAAACGCAAGGGGCTGTCCATCCGCGGGATCGCCCGGGAAGTGGGCATTCACAGACAGACCGTGAAGAAGTACATGAATGCCGAGAGCCCGCCCGCGCAACGTCAGAATCGCCCCAGCCTGATAGCATGGGAATCTACTCAGAGGACATTTTCCCTTGACACTTAAGCGGACTTAATCGCTAAGCGTCGACACAAGACCAACTCCGTGTCTAAGACTCTTGAGAGACCCTTCTACTCCTCCTTAAGACAATTGACAATGCCAAGATCACAACAGTCACCAAGACGACTCCAAGAGCAAGTAACATCAGTTGCACTACAGGGAGATCATTCACCGGCCTGACGGTGATCGCTACCGATGCGGCCGAGGTGGCCACGCCGTCGCTAACGGTGTAAGTGAAGCCACCGGAGCTCGTTTCCGACCCGTCGTGCACAAATGTGATCGTGGATCCATCCATGCTCACCGACCCGTTAACCGCATCTCCAACGGCCGAGATTCTCAGCGCCTCTCCCTCCGCGTCGACGTCGTTGAGAAGGAGCTCCGCTGTCTGTATATGGAGCGTTTCCCCTTCATCCATCAAGGCAGTGTCGCTGTTCGCCGTGGGCGCTTCGTTCACACCCCTGATGGTGATCGTCACCGTTGCGGTCGTGGTGACCACGCCGTCGCTGACGGCGTATGCGAAGCACCGGTGCTCGTCTCCGACCCGTCGTGCACATAGGTAATAGTGGTTCCATCCATCCTGACCTTACCATTAGCAGCATCGCGCACGGCCAGGATGCTCAGCATCTCTCCCTCAGGATCGCTGTCGTTTAGCAGCAGGACCAACTGCTCCATTAGGAGCGTCTCCCTTGGTCCACCACGGCAGTGTCCCCAACTGCCGTTGGCGGATCGTTCACTGGCCTGACGGTGATCGTCACCGTTGCGATCGTGGTCTCCACTCCGTCGGTGACGGTGTACATGAAGGCCCCTGAAGTCGTTTCCGACCCGTCATGCACATAGGTGATAGTTGTTCCATCCATCCCCACCGTGCCGTTGATCGCATTGCCGACACCTGAAAGCATCAGGGAACTCTCCGCATCGCTGTCGTTGAACAATAGGACCGACTCCTCCAGAAGGAGAGTCTCCCCCTCACCCACAGTGGCAATGTCATCAGTCGCGTTGGGTGGGTCGTTCACCGGGCTGATTGCGATCGTCACCGTTGCGGTTGCGGTCTCCACGCCGTCGCTGACGGTGTATGCAAAGGCACCGGTGGTCGTCTCCGAGCCGTCATGCACAAAGATGATCGTGGTTCCATCCAACCTCACAGTCCCGTTCACCGGTTCGCCAAGGGCCGAGATGTTCAGCGTATCTCCCTCCGCATCGCTGTCGTTGAACAAAAGGACCGACTCCTCCAGAAGGAGAGTCTCCCCCTCACCCACAGTGGCAATGTCATCAGTCGCGTTGGGTGAGTCGTTCACCGGGCTGATTGCGACCGTCACCGTTGCGGTTGCGGTCTCCACGCCGTCGCTGACGGTGTATGCAAAGGCACCGGTGGTCGTCTCCGAGCCGTCATGCACAAAGATGATCGTGGTTCCATCCAACCTCACAGTCCCGTTCACCGGTTCGCCGACGGCCGAGATGTTCAGCGCATCTCCCTCCGCATCGCTGTCGTTGAACAAAAGGACCGACTCCTCCAGAAGGAGCGTCTCCCCCTCATCCATGACGGCAGCGTCGTCGGCCGCCGCTGGCGGATCGTTCACCGGTCTGACTGCGATTGTCACCGTCGCGGTGTCCATGCCATCGCTGACGGTGTATGCAAAGGCACCAGTGGTCGTCTCCGACCCGCATGAACGAAGGTGATAGAGGTTTCCTTCATGCTTACCGTGCCGTTAATCGGATCGCCTACTTCGATGATCCGAGGGTACGACTCCCCCGGTTCGACGTCGTTTCCAGGAGCAGGGCCTTCTCGATCAAGAGCGTCCCCCCCTCTATTGCTGTCAACGCGGAGGGACTGCTGACTGTCGTTGGACTATCGTCCTGTGCCAAACAGAACGAGAGGCTCTTATCGTCGACGTGCAGGTTGTCCAAACGACTCAGCGCCAGAGGCAGGCAGCCCGTGAGGTCTTTTCCCAGCACGTGGAGGACAGACAAATTGGTAAGTTCGGCAATTGCCTCCGGTATCTCGCCGGTCAGTTGGTTCTGTGCAAGTTCCAAACGCCCCAGATTGGTAAGCTTGCCTATTGCTTCCGGTAACTCGCCGGTCAGATGGTTTTGTTCAAGGTACAGACGCCCCAGATTGGTAAGTTCGCCTATTGCCTCAGGAATCTCGCCGGTCAGTTGGTTCTGCGCAAGCTCCAGATGCGTCAAAATAGAAAGTTCCCCCAGTGCCTCTGGTATCTTGCCGGTCAGTTGGTTCTGCGCAAGCTCCAGACGCCCCAGATTGGTAAGTTCGCCCAGTGCCGGCGGGATCGCTCCCGTCAACTGGTTGCCGGACAGGCGCAGAAATTCAAGCTTGGACAGAAGAGCCAACTCCTCAGGTATTGATCCGGTCAATTGGTTCGTACCGAGCGACAATGTCCTCAGGTTGATGAGTTCGCCCAATTCGGGGGGTATCGTTCCAGTGAATTGATTGTGGCTTAAGAACAACCGATCCAGATAGACCAGCGTGCCTATCCAGGGAGGTATCGGCCCGGTAAGCTGGTTAATCTGCAGATGCACTGTTGTCAGGTTGGATAGGTTGCTCCACTCAGGTGGTATCTCACCGGTCATTCCGGTGTCGAGTAGGTTCAGATACTCCAGATGGGAAATGTCGCCCAGCCATTCGGGAATCTCGCCACCCAATGGATTGCGACCGAGATTCAGAACTCTCAAGTCTTCGATATTGACGAGTTCCCTCGGCATTGGTCCATCCAGTTCGTTATTGTATAAGTTCAGTACACGTAGACTCGTTAGGTCATCTATTTCTGGTGGAATACGTCCCGTCAATTGATTGTCTGACAGATTGAGTGTTCGTAGGTTACTGAGTTCGTATATTTGGGACGGTATTGTTCCACTTAGTTGGTTGTAGCTCAGAAGCATATATTGCAGATTATCTAGTCTGCCCAACTCGGCTGGCATCTGGCCGGTTAAATCGCCGTAACTGAGGCTCAAGTATTCCAAACTTGAGAGGCCTCCAAAGGACGAAGGTATCGGACCGCTCCAACTGTTATCACCGAGGCTCAATTGTCTGAGGTTGGACAGTCTACCCAGCTCCGGAGGTATCTTGCCAGCAAGTCCATTATCGTACAGATTCAGTGATTCGAGGTTGCCAAGATTAGCCAGAGTAGCCGGCATTGACCCTTCCAACCGATTCTCGCCCAGACACAGAATACGCAGCCTTTGAAGGCTGCCCAGCTCTTGAGGAATTTGGCCCGTGAAATCGTTCCCGCAGAGGTTCAGCTCCCTGAGGTTTGAGAGACTACCAAGCCATGATGGTAGATTCCCGAGCAGCCTATTGCGGGACAGATCCATCGTCGTTAGGGTAGGAAAACCTCCTGGACGGTATGGGATTGGACCGGTCAACCGGTTCTCGTAGAGGTGCAGCACCTTCAGTTTGGGCAGAGCGGCCAGCTCCACCGGAATTGTCCCGGTCAGTTCATTGTCAGACAGGTTGAGTTCGCTTAGGTTCGATAGGCTTCCCAACTGCGCCGGTACCTCTCCGTTCAGGCCCTTAAGACCAAGTTGCAGTTTGGTAACGCGCAGAGGCCATCCGGCCAATGTGACGCCCTCCCACTGGCCAATGTAAGTATTCTCCGACCAATTCAGTACCCCTTCTTCAGCCAGTATGTCCCGGGCCTCCAAGAGTGCTGTGCAGTCGGACAACAGACCTGGGTTGTTGGCAACGTCCTCAATTGCGCCTTCAGTTGCGCAGGGACCGCTTTCGCCCTGGGCGATGTCCGGATGAAGTAGGGCGAACAGGGCAACCGTCAGTGACAATGCTATTGACGAGATAGCGAGTGACCTGTTCAAAGTTCTAGGCGCCACATTGCCGCGGTAGATCATCTGCGTTGTAGGTTGACCTTGAGTCGCGGCCCATTCAATGATCGCCGACGAAGGACAGGTAATGCCTGGACCAAACGGCGTGATTGGCAACTATGGGGTTGGCCTTCGAAGCCTTCTGCCTCGTCCCGCACATCCGACTTGGCATGCCCTCGAATTCGCGCAGTTCGCAGTTCCCCGGGAGCGGGGCATCGCCATGAGACCGGACGCACGCCTCGAATTTCTCTCACCTGCTGCCCCTCGCCAATGCTCAAAGTGCAGACTTGATTCAAAGATCTCTGTGGTCTGAGTGTCAAGGGCGGTGTCAAATTAAGCCACGGGGTGTCGACGTTCAGCGACTATGTCCGCTTAAGTGTCAAGGGAAAATGTCCTGTTAGTAGATTGCCATGCTAGCAGGCTGAGGTGCTTCCGACGTTGCGCGATGGCGACATGGGCGGGCTCTCGGCATTCATGTACTTCCTTGCGGTGGCCCTGTGTATGCCCACTTCCCGGGCGATCCCGCGGATGGACAGCCCCTTGCGCTTCGCCTTCTGCACCGCCTTCCACCTTGCCGTCTGTAGCGGGGTGGTGGATTCACATTTCAAGCGCAACACCTGATTCAGAAGGATCTCTGCTGGAGTTTTGTAGTTGAGGCATTTGCGTGGAGTATTGTTGTAGGCCTGAAGCAAGTGAGTGAACTGTGCGTCCGCCAACGCGGTCAGGTCCGTTTTGCGAGGCAGGGTTCGTCTCAACCGGCCGATGGCGTTCTCGATGCCCCCTTTCTGCCAGGGAGAGCGAACATCACAGAAGAAGGTCTCGATACCAAGATTGTGGAGTCGGTAGTGGAGAGCGAATTCGGTCCCGTTGTCGAAGGCAACCGTGCGTCGCCACTGGGGCGGGAACTGTCCGAGCAGCTGTGTCATGGCGTCGGCAATGGGGCCGGAAGCCTTGCCAGGAGGTCTGACGGCAATGAGGATACGGGAGTGGCGTTCGTGCATGGCCAGCACGGCATGTCCATAGGTTCTGAACAGCATCAGGTCTGCCTCCCAGTGGCCGGGAGTGCGGCGGTCCGCAGCGCTCTTGGGACGCTCGGCGATGGGACGGCGCTTGGCGATGAAGGAGGCAGGACTTCCACCTCTGCGGCCCCTCCAGCCGCGCTTCGACTTGGCGCGAGGCAGGTAGTGCCTCCACCCATAGTCCTGTGTGCGCGCAAACTGACCGTAAATGAACCTGTAGATGCTCTCGTGAGATATGACCACGCGGCCGGCGTCCAACTTAAGCCGACCGGCAACCTGCTCGGGCGACCAGCCCTGTTGGAGGCATGAGAGCACCCGTGCCCGCAGAGCATCGTCCCGCTCCATGCGTGAGCCTCGCCACCGGCGGGCACGTGCCTGCTGGTGGGCATACACCGGCTTGTATCCACCGGTTCGTGACCCATTGCGCTTCAGCTCCCGAGCCACTGTCGATGGCGAGCGATCCAGACCTGCAGCGATTTGCCGGATCGATCGACCCTCGGCTTGTAGACGGGCAACTTCACATCGCTCTTCAATGGTGACATGTCCATAATGCTTTCCCATGACAACACCCTAACGAGGTGTTGCACTTCGTTTGTGAATTTAGAGGTTGGCTTTCTGGGTCGCGGGGCCGCAGGCTTGCGAACTCTTGTAGCGCGTTGGCGGTCAGCATCGTCGCGCAGCGCGTCCGCTTCGAGCATTGTGCCCAAGTGTGCCGATTCGTCCTCCGGCCTCCTGATCACACCGTTGGTGTGGAGGCCGGGAACGGTCGTGTGAACGGTCCGCGTACCGAAGCTGCGCAGGATAGTTGGTCGCGGAGGCGTTTGCCGGGAGTCGACGATACGCCCCTCGTGTTGCACCGCCAGCCGGCCATCCAGCCCCTCGAGCACTTCCACCACCGACCCGGCATAGCTCGGCCGAGCCTTGTCGGGAAGCAACTGCAGGGTGCGCCAGCGGTACTTCACAGTGTTGTCCCGGCCAACCCGACGCCTGTACTTGAGGCACAGGACTGTGTCCAGGCACAGCTCCGGGTTTGGGGCCCGATACGCGGCGCCCGTGCTCTCCGACGGGACACCAAAGCGCTCATTGAAGCAGGGGAGGAAGTCATTGAGCACGCGGTTGGCGTCATCGATGGTGGTCGCGCCTGCGAGTCTCAGCTCCGTGACCAGCCGATCCTGGAGCGTGCCCGCGATGCGTTCCACCTGGCCTTTGGCCTGCGGCGACCGTGCGAATATCAGCTGTAAGCCGATCTCACCCATCGCTCGAGAGAACTGGGTGGGAGCGGAGGCGGTCTCCGATGGCGGCGTGTGCTTGAAGACGGAGTGGCGGTCGGTGTAGAGGGCGATGGGTATGCCGAAGCTCTGAATCAGGCCCTTCATCAGCAGGAGGTAGTCGCGGGTGTTTTCCAACTCGCAGAACAGGGCGTTGACGACGCAGCCGGTAGCGTCATCGACCGCCAGCAGCAACGTGAACCGGGGTCCGTCTTCACCCAGCCATCTATGGTAGCTGCCGTCTATCTGTATCAGCATTCCCTCGCGGGCCATCCGCTGCCGTCGAACACGATGCTTCGGCGGCCTGCGGCGGCGAGGGCTGCTCACAGCGGCCTCAGACAGTATCTTGCGCAACGTGTTACGACCGATGTCGATGCCCTCTCGCTCCCTCAGCAACTCGCTCAGGTGCGTGTGGTTGACTCCCGCGTATCGGGACCGCGCCAGGACCACCGCATCGGTTGCCAAAGAGTCCAATGTAGCGTTGGCCGGTCTGCGACCTCGATTGCCGTGGGCGAGTGCGGCCGCGCCGTCCCTTCTGTAAGCCGCCAGGATGCGCCTGGTGTGGCGCGGGCTCACTCCCATCAATGTCGCTGCCTGCTCCGTGGTCATATGATCCGCCATCAAACTGTTGAGAACCTGAAGCCTTGTCTGCTCTTTCTGCGTCAATGTCACACTCTCCATAGTGCGGACATTTTCGCTTGACGGTTAGCACGGACAGAATCGCTGAACAGTTACATCTAGTGCTAGTCAAGAGTGAGCCAGGGAGGAGACTGGGGCGGAAGTTGATTCCGTCGATGTACAGCATTGGACTCCCCAGAGGCTAGCCTAGAACCGCATGCGGACAAGGAAGGGCCAGTATGCCGAGATTTCGTGACTTACTTCCTGATCCAGACGCACAGGGCCAGTTAATCGTCGAATCCCGACCTGAGACTCGCATCGAGGTCTTCTATGCTCTCTCATCTAAGCGCCTCGGCCTGTGGAAGCGCTACCACAGTGATGAACTACGGCGCCAAGGTCATGTGCCGCCTGCAAGAAGGAAACTACTCGAAGTAGACGCGGAGAACCATCTGATCACGACGCACCCCACCAATACCAGGGCGCACCAACGGGAACTCATGTTGGACAAGTACCGCCAAGTCGAGCGGATCATTGTGAAAGACAAGGGCCTAGCTGGTGTAGGTAACATCCCATCGAATCAAGAGGAAGTCATGATGCTGCTCGAAGACTTGCCGTCTTGCTTTGTGAAGGACTTCGACTACGGCCTGGGACTGGCGCAACACTTTAACTGCATAGTTGAAGCCGTGGAGCTGCTTTCGAGTTGCACCGAGATATTCATCACCGACATCGACGACGAAGCAAACACTGGGATTGAAGGCACCACTTTTCGCATTGCGATTGATGATTTGGAAGCCATGCGCAAGACGATTAACAGGACCGCGAGCGATGCTCAAACTGCCGCGCGGTCGGTAAAATACGGGGCCACGCACAACTTCCTTGCAGACAAGCTCGGACGGCCCAGGGTACCCATATCTACCGGTCGTAGCCCTCTGCGACGCGAAATCACGAGCTTGCTCATGGGAGGGGACGCGCCTTTGACGGAGAATGAACAGGTCGCGTTGCTCGCCCTTGTTACGCGGAACACCGAATCCATCGCCAAGACCAAGACAGTTGAGCTCGCAAGGTTCAAAGGAGACATCGAGCTCGTCACGCTCGACAACCTGATCGAGCGATACGAAGGAATGATCGGGAAGGGGCTTCAGGAGAGCAGTTGGCAGAGCTTCCTAGACGAGAACCCCCTTGTCTTGTCTCTGGCGTTCGGCTATCCCATCCTCAAGGTGGGTGGTAAGGCTTCTGTGGGCGGACGCAGGCTATCCGGCAGCGGCGAGAAGATCGCCGATTTTCTGGTCAAGAACAGCATGACGAACAACGCCGCCATCGTGGAGATCAAGAGGCCGGACACCAAGCTCTTAGGTCGAACTCAGGTCCGTGGCGGCGTTCATGCCCCGTCCACTGAATTGGTTGGCGCCGTTAACCAGACCCTCGACCAGAAGAGCCGCTTCGAGCAGGAGATTGCGCATATAAAGGCGAACAGCCGGATATATGACTTGGAATCTTACTTGATTCATTGTTGCCTGATCGTTGGTAAGATGCCAAATGACGAGGAGCGGCGGAGGTCGTTTGAACTGTATAGAGGAAACTCCAAGAGCGTCGAGATCATTACTTTCGACGAGCTACTGGAAAAGCTGAAGCATCTGAGAGACTTCTTAGAGGGTGTCTAAAAAGCATTGGAGTGTGCAAGTCGGCGCAACATCAACGCGGTCATGGCGGCGTACACCCATGCTTCAGTTGTCTCGGGCAACTCCTCGTAGTCCTTGCTCAGCCTCCGGTAACGCCCTAGCCATGCGAAGGTGCGCTCCACGACCCAGCGGCGGGGAAGGACCTCAAATGTGTGCCGGTGCGATGGGCGTCGCACCAACTCCAAGCTCCAACCACCAACGTTCTTAGCCCATAGCACCAGCTTGCCAGCGTAGGCCCCATCGGCCCAGATCCGCTCCAGCCGGGGAAACCGTCCCACCAAACGCATCAGCGTCAACTAGGCCCCGTCGCGATCCTGAACGTTGGCCGGATGCACCGCCACAGCCAGCAGCAGTCCCATCGTGTCTACGACGATGTGCCTTTTTCTTCCACAGACTCTCTTACCAGCATCATAGCCACGAGGCCCCCCTTTTCGGTCGTCTTGACCGACTGGCTGTCGATGATGGCCGCGCTGGGAGAAACTTCTCGGCCCTGGGTCAGACGTACCTGGTCGCGGAGAACTTGATGGACCTGCTCCAACGTCCCGTCCCGTCGCCAAGTGCGGAAGTAGTGGAACGCGGTCCGCCAGGGGGGCAGGTCATGAGGGAGCATCCGCCAAGCGCATCCGGTCCGCAGCACGTAGCGTATACCGTTGACCACCTCGCGACGCGCGTATTTGATTGGCCGACCTCCAGGCTTCGGTGGTGGCAACAGCGGTTCGAGCAGTCGCCATTCCGCCTCGCTCAGATCGCTGGCATAACTCTTGCGCTTCATAAGACACGACTCTAAGCGCTTCCCAACCTCCTCCTCTATGCCAATCCTGTACCGTTTTTAGACACCCTCTTAGACTCGCCGGAAACTCCATCGAGCGATCGGTCTCAATCGTTCGATCCGCCATTCTAATTTCCCCCGTCGTCTGGTCATTCGCGGGAGGACGAGAACGGAAGTCCCAATGCATGACGCAAGAAATGATGATCGGAATCGCCGTCGCCGCCCCGCGAAAATCCTGAAGCTAGCGCGCGCCTCCAACCACGTCACGCGCCGACCGCATTGGGAGCAGCACCCGCCATGATCCCAGCACGGAAACCGACTAACGAGGTACGAGTTGTAGAACCTAGGCAGATGCTCCCCCTGCTCAGGCACGCCGGCCGCCGCTCGCCTCCCTGAGCACCTCGTCCCAGTCCACCCAGATCGACACGCCGCCCGCAAACTCAACCAGACGGAGGGCCTCGTCGAGCTCCTCGCACAGGAGCTTGTGCTCTTCGGGCTCGGTGTGCCTGAGCGGGCCTATCTTGACCTTTAGCACGTTGTAGGCGAACTGCACCTCAGACGGCAGCGCGCCCCTGGGCACGCCCAGCATCTCGCGGGCCTCCTCGTAGGTCATGGGGTGCTCGGTGGCGTCCGGCTGTTCGCTCATCGGGTCCTCCCTTAACATGGGTGCCCAGAGGATCGTCCTTGTGTTTTGCTTGCCGTCATTATGGACGCAACATCCTTCTTGGTTGGGCTCGTGACGGGCGTGCTTATCCTGCCCGCCTTTCTGCTCGGCTTCTTCACTATGCGAAAGCTCTTCCCAAAGCGTAGCCAGCAATTGTTAGAGCCGCCCCAATCGCAAGGACGAGGCCCACACCCCACAAGCTCCAACCAGGCCTAATCACCCACAACCATACCGCTCCCCCGAAAAGGAATGCTGCTGTAACGCTGTATAGCGCCCACGTCAGCACATCCATCACAGCGCTCCCAACGGGCTCAGGGCGAGGGACATCAGGGCGAACCCCGCAACGAACCCTTCGATGAAGCGCTGTAGAAATCTCTCTCGGTTCTTCACGTCCGTCCTCCCGTCGTCAGCAGTCCTCGTCCAGTCTCCTGCGCGTATCTTCCACCTCAGCCAGTAACTCGGCGGCGGCGTCCAGATGCCCATACGGCACCTCCCGCGCCCACGACTCGTAGCTGGAATCCCGGCTGCTGCCAAAGCTCAGGTCGGGGTGCTTGAGCGTTAGCTCCCTGTAGTAGCGGAGGGCCGTTCAGCCCTTCTCCCCCTCCCAAACACCAATAAACGGTGTTGAAGATGTCCCACGGGTCGTCGTCCAGCAGGTAGTCCATCTCGTCCATGCGGGCCGCTATCTCTAGCAGAGGCCCGCGTTGTTCGTCCTGCAGGGCCACCCTGCGGTCGTACTCGTCCTCGCACCACCTGATCTCCACGAGTTCTTCTTCGGTGGGCGCGCCGCCCACGAAAATAGTGCTTGGGACCCGCGCGCTACTACCGACACACTGGACGCCGTTGGGAGTGACGCCCCAAGCCCCGTCCGTGTTCAGGTCCTCCTCGACCTCCGCTTGGAGCAGGTCGGGCACAGTGTCCGCGATCTCCGTCACGTTCACGATCCCGGTGGCATGCGCGACTCCCACGGAGATGCAGGCGATACCAACGGCGACCGCCGCCCATAGCAGAGCCTTAGTGACTTTGTTGCGCCCCTTTGGGCGACCCCGACTGCTCCCCAATACCATGTCACGCCTCCCTTCGAGCGAAGGAGGCGAAAATGGGGTGTCGCGTGACACAATGGAAGCCTCCCAGCAGAAGTCCTAGGCTCGTCGTGTCACGGAGAGCTTTTGGGTTGCGCCTACTGGGAGGCGCGCACGCTGAGCCTTGCGGACGTACGCACGCTTACTCCCTAGCTGGCGCGCCTTCTATTCAGGCATGCCTAGCTCTCCGTGACGGGGGCCATCGAAACACAGAGGAAGATTCCCTGTCAATTATGTTCTCAGAGGCAGGGAAGGTATGAGGGCGGTGCATGGTAGACTGCGCCGAAGGTCACAAGATGAGCCTGTCCCGAACGCACGTCGTCGTCGTTGTCTCCGCGTGCGCCGTCCTCGCGGTCGCCAACTTCGCGTGGTGGCTGGTCAAGGAAGCGGACGCCGCGAGCGCGGAGGAGGCCGTGCTCGCGGCGTGCGCAAAGCTGGACGAGGCCGATCATTACGTGTACACCAGCGTTGAGGTCAGAGAGTCCGGATCGCGGGCAACGTGGGATCGTTTCGAGAGACAGGAAACCCACTCCGGCGACGAGTACCACGCGACGTTAAAGAAGTTCTTTCGAGACAAACTAGAGGAATCCTTGGAGTGGCTCGGCGTGGACGGCCAGCACTGGTATCGCTCGGACGGCGGCGAGTGGGAGGAGCGCGAAGAAATCTCGTGGCTCTTGGTGCCGAAATGCTACGAGTACGTTGGGTACAAGGACCTCGGCACGTCCCTGTCGCCGTCGGGGGTAGAGGCCAGGCACTACGCCGTCGCGCCCGAAGACGGCAACTATTTCTTCTTTGGGGAATTTAGCATGACGCGGACGCTGAACCCGAAGGAGATATGGGTGGACGACGAGGGGCGGCTGATCCAGATGTGGTCGCGATACGACCATTTCGACTCGTCCCTGCCCGAAGACGAGTGGTTGATCACGTCCGGCATAAGGACTTTCTCAGGGTGGGGCGAGCCCCGACGCATCCCGAAACTAAGCGAGCTCCAGGAGTAGAGCCATGTTGCGAATCGTCGTCTTCGCCTTCGTCGGCAGCATCGTTGGGCTGGTCTACGGGACGTCCCTTTACCTGCTGCTCTGGAACATCCTCGGAGACGAATTGAGCCGGGCGCAGATTTCGGTCGGAATCGCACACGGGCAGTTGACGACGTTCGGCTGGGCGGCGGGCATGCTTATCGGCGCGCTCATAGGATCGCGCAAGAGAGACTGATGTGGGGGGCGTGAGCCGTCAGGCTCCGCGAGCGGCTCCGGTCATGGCGTTGACGGCGGCGGCTATCAGCGCGGCGGACATAGACCCCTCCGCCTGATCCGGCTCCTGAGCCACGGAGAGGCCCGCCGTGGGCCACTGAAAGGCTTCTCCGCCACACGCGGTGGCCACCACGACGTTTCGCATGCCTCCTCCGGGTGCTCCGAAATCCTCGTGACGCAGCGACGCGCCGTCGGCTGAGTACCCCAGGTCGGCGACCGCCTCGATGGATTTGCGGAGTGCGGCATCGAGGACGTGCGGTGAGTCTATCACGACGCATAGGGGCCGCTTGACGCGGACGACCCGCATGACCTCCTCCAGCGCATCGTCACCCATTTCGGGCACGCCCGCGATCAAGACCTCGTGGTCGGGCAACTCGCTGGCGACGACGGGGGACGACCAATGGCCTTCGTTAGAGGGAGGACCTGCGTTGACGACCTCCAAGCCGAGAGCCCTTGCCGCCAATTCGAAGCCGCCGACCCCCAGCCCCAAGCAGGCACACCGGAGTGCGCCTTCGGGCAAGGAGCGCCGTGGTTCGAGCAAGGCGTCCGCCGCCTCGTCCAGTCCGTACACTTGTGG
Organism: Dehalococcoidia bacterium; assembly: GCA_965237445.1. Classification (GTDB taxonomy): domain Bacteria; phylum Chloroflexota; class Dehalococcoidia; order Lucifugimonadales. The sequence goes on from OZ250142.1 coordinate 18,485, forward strand.
TAGCTGCGATTCGCTCATGCGACGCATGGAATCACGCCGACTGGTCAAGCGACAATCCCCTTCCGCTGCGAACCCGTTTGCTACTATGGAACTGTCCCACCCTCATCAGGGAACATTATGGACGAGAAGGGGGTGGTTGCGGGTGGCCATTCGAAACACCAAGCCAATGATATGGACGCCTCTCCGCGATTAACCCCGGGAATACCCGCGCGGAGAGGCGTCACCCCACGCAGGGACGGGATCACGCCTAGCTAAGTTGGGCAACATAGTTTCGTCGCACAAGGCGTTACCGTCTGCGCCTAGTTATGGCGGTCCGAATCGACTCCGGCAACGGGTCGGGGGACGCCGCCAGCGCCTTGTAGGTGAGCCGCACGCCGTCCATCCTCTTCATCAGGTGAATTATGGCTGCGAGACCGTCCGGGTTGCCCAAGCTCTGGCGATAGGCGAGCTCGTGATGTAGCGGTGCATGTGGTGGAAGCTTATCCAGTGGTACGTACCCATGTTCGCGCGCTTAACTTGGGCCCAGAAGGACTCTATCCCGTCGGTGTGCGCGTCTCCCCACACGTACTCGCTAGAACTAACTCTATAACAGAGCATCAGGCTGCATCAATTCGCGAACGTACAGGTCGTCGCGGAGCGGCTCACCACAGGAAAGGCTACTCGCTGCCCGGCCCAATCTCCAACCTCACAGTGCCCAACGCCCAGTTGGAAACAGTACGCTCAGCCACGTCAACCGTGATGTCCACTGGGACATGCGCTGCATAGTTGGTATTCCCCAAGGCAGGCAAATCTATCTCCCCAGTAAAGATCGTGCTGGCGGTCACGACGAAGTCCCCGCCAGACAGTGGGACGGCGACTGAAACCTCGAAGGCCAGACCTTCCTCGACCTGTACATTCAGCGAGGCGACCAACAGAGCGGATGCCGCGCTTCTAAGCAGGGACGGGACGACCTCAAGGTGTTCGGCCAATTCTGGCGATTCCTTCACAGCCTCAGCGACCGCCGCCGCCAAGTCATCGCCGCTGGATGCAAGCCAGGCGGCTGCAATCTCTAGGGCGCTCTCTCCGGGGTTGGCGGGTTCCTCAGTCGCCTCGACAACCGGCTCTTCCGTCGCCACAGACTCCGATGCCTCCGAAGGGCCGGAAGTTGGCAGAGGCACGGCTGGCTCCGAGACATCTCCACCACCACCACCACAACGATTTTCGCCATTGTGCCTGCTTCCTGTTTGACTGCTAGATTCGCCAGTTCCAATCTGTCAAACCCACGTGGGTTTCGCCCAGGTGGAATGTCTGGACAGGCAAACACTCACCGTAGGGAGTAAGCGAGTTGCTTAGACGCGAAACCACCATATCGCTACCGGCACGAATAGCACTGCCAATACTGCAAGCGCGATCTTCTCTTGGTTTGTAACGCGCGGTCGTGGCGATCTGGACCGCGTTCTCCTGTACAAATCATAATGGCCAACCAAAACAAAGGCGAGGCTGCAAATAACATTAGCGCCATGCCGAAGAACCTAGCCCCGGTGGCGTGGGAAACAACACCTGACAGGGGGAGGAGAATCGCCACAAACACCAACATCACGAATGAAACGGCAACAATGCCGTCCGCAACTGTAAGCTAGGTTCGTTCACGTCTGTGGGCCATGACAAGTTCACGGTTGATTCTCCACCCCAGAGCGGCGACTTGAAGGCCCATTAGCATGGACGCTGCGGGCCACAGGTCTGTTAGAGCGGTTTCGGCCATTTGAGCCTCCTTAGCACTTCAGCAAGTGATTTACTGGACCAGGCAGCGACTTAGGACATTTTAGCCAACTGGACCAGTTCCCAGAAGAGTTCCCATCCCCTTGAAATGGACACACCATACGCTGTTAGAGTACGGTCCATTCTCGCCGGTTCCACGTTCCCGCTCACCAGTAGGAGTAAGTTTGCTCAGACTAGCCATCGCCGCCGCCCTTATCGTCTCCCTTTGCCTGTCGTGTTTAGAGGACCTCGAGGTAGTGAGGGTGGGGACTGAAGGAGCTTACCCGCCTTACAACTTCATCAACGAAGACGGCGAGATCGACGGGTTCGACCGGGAGCTGGGAGACGAACTCTGCAAGCGAGCCTCTCTCGAATGCACGTGGGTCCTGAACGAGTGGGAAACCATCATCAACAATCTGGTGGCCGACGAGTACGATGCCATTATCGCGGGGATGTACATAACCGCCGAGAGGGAAGAGGTGATCGACTTCACCCAGGCGTATGTCCCTGCGACGCCGTCAGTGTATGTCGCACTGGCGGGATCCGGCGAAGACGCAGCCAACGGCAGAGTGGCCGTTCAGGTTGAGACCGCCCACTTCGACTACCTGACGGGGGCCGGAATACCGTTTGCTGAATATCAGACCACAGACGAACTCATTGAGGCCGTGCTGAGTGGAGAGGCGGACGTTGCCCTTGTCTCCCGCGAGTTTGCCGTTGGCAGCATCGCGGCGGAGAAGCGACAGGCTGGCGGTCGTCGGCGCCGAAGTGCATGTTGGCTCCGGCGTGGGAATCGGCGTCCGGGAGGACGACGTGGTACTAAAGAGGAAGCTGGACAGCGCGATCACGTCGATGAAGGAAGACGGCTCGTTGGACGACCTTATCAAGGAGTGGTTCGGCGAGGACCTCTCGAACTAGGGTATCTACATCCCTCGCCGTGATCGGAAGGGCGAGGCGTCCTCGCTGGCCTTCTTACGCCGCCGCTTCCGTTCCTCGAGAGACAGGGGCAGTGGACTTATGCAACTCCCGTTCATCTGCGCAGCCCCTAGACAGCCCCCCTCTCGCGCGTGATATGGGGGAACCGCAACGTTTCCGTAGAAATCCGACAGTCCATGTATACGCTCATGGACATGTTGAACGTCACGATGATCACCATGGCTTGGAGCTCTATCAGGAAGGAGTCCCGAAAGCACACATAGCCCAGCGCCTTGGGAAACACCGAGAGACCATCCACCTGTGGATAGGCGGGATTGAACATGAAGGGCTGCTCCCCTTTCTCGACCGCTACCAGCAGGCGAAGAAGGGTCCACGCCCGAAGCGGCAGGTAGACCCTACCGTGAAACGGTGGGTGTGGGCCATCAGAGAGCGCGAGTCAGGATGCTGCGGAAGAAGATCGCCTACTTCCTTGAGCGGGAGCACGGGATGCGTCTATCCGTGCCGAAGATCTACGAGATTCTCCGGGAGAAGTACGTGATCCGCTCCAAGTGGAAGAAGAACCGGCGGCGGGGACCGGTCCCTGTCGCCAGTGGCCCACGCCAGGTAGTCCAGATGGACACCGTCATGTTCGGCAGCCTGTTCGCCTTCACGGCCATAGACATCTACACGAGGGAGGCGGACATCCTGGTGGCGCCGGCGCTCACGGCCGCCTATGGGCGCGCCTTCCTGGAACAGACCATGACACGGCGCTTCGACGGCTGGGTAGAGTTGATCCAGACCGACGGCGGCAGTGAGTTCAAGGAGTTGTTCGCGCACCACGTATTGACCTACTGCCAGCGGCATCGGGTGGCCCGGCCCTACAAGAAGAACGAACAGGCCTACATCGAGAGCATCAAACCGGACAGTACGTAAGGAATGCCTCGGCTGGTTACACTACCGGCTTGAAGACTTGCCTGAGTGCCAGATGAACGTGGATGCATTCCTTCAGCGCTACCATTACCACCGACCACACCTAAGCCTCGGGTTACAACCACCACTCAAGAAGGGAGAATCGGCACTGTCGGATTTCTACGGATAATACTGCGGATTAATATCCTACTATTGCAGGCTCTCCGTCAAACCGCTGTCCGTCTATGTACGTCAGCAGGCAGCAAGGGGGCGTCAGTGGACGAACTCTCAGCAGTGGTGCCACGCCGTCGGTCTCACTGGCAAAGCGGTTGCCGGGGGTCTCGTGACCACTTGTCTTCGCGGTGGCGCAGATCTGATAATGGGGACTGGGCCGCCCTGACCGTCCCCTGTTGAAGGCAAGCGCCGACCTCGGCAAAATCGACGAGCTTCCAACCCGCTGAGCCGGAGCTCGCAAGGGAGTTACCCTGGGCTGGCCGTCCCCTTCCTATATCAGCACCTCCCAGCGAAAAGTTCGCAAATCGGTACGCCTTGGCCCGCTAAAGGGGACTCGAACTTTGTCGTGTAAGACAGAGAAGATTCTGAGTAGGCAGAAAATCGTTTGTGCATGAGTAGGGCAGCATCTCGCTGCACTTGCTCCCTAAGCATCGCACAAGTCCCGCCATTGATCCAAACTAGGAACCGGATGAACAAGCACCGTCGCAAACGAACGTCTAACGTCGGTCGGCTGAGCGCGGTCCAATAACATCCGTTAGCTACGACCCGCTACCGTCGCAAACGTGGTTACAGCGCCGAAACTCTAGTTGGGGGGTTTGCGACGGTTCTCTTGGCAGGTTCATCTTGCTGAACAGAGAGTTGGCCATGTTTCATTTCGTGGTCTCAACCAATCATCGAAGTTTGCCCATGGCCTCTTGAAGACAGCCTCTCCTCACCGATCAGCGATCTGAGTGAGCGTTTAGCGAAGCCAACCATGTTCGGCTTTTCATGATGTCCGCTGCATCCCAACCCGCACTAAGCAGTGCCATCCAACCACTACAAGTCCGTTCAGAAGGCCTCGAGGCTCTCTCCCATCTCAAGGTCTGCTGTGAGTTCATCTAGGAACCCCACACGCATTTGCTACCGCGATTGCGAGCACTGCATGTACCATTCGCCGTCCATCGCTCACTCCCAGCCGGGCAAGTGATTGGCCACTGGCATCAGCACGCAGACGCTGACGACGACGAAGGTGAGAATCGTTGCAACCAGCGGACCATGAATGCCTATGCGCCCAAGACCAGCTCCTCGTAGGATTCCCGATGAGCTTGAGGCGCAACCTTCCTTCTTTCATTGTCGGCGCATGTGCAGGGTGGCCCGCAGTTTGTCGAGCCTTATGTGCATGACTCGCCATACTTGTCCTTCACTGGCATCTGACTTGACTCGCTCAAGAGCATCGACCATCTCCTCGACGACCTCGGAAAGCGTGAGCCTCAGACCCCGATGATAACTGCCGTCTATCTCGGCGCCTTCCCTGGCAACAAGGAAGGCGAGCAGTCTTGCCGCGTAATCGTATGCGAGGTCAGTTTCCACCTAAGAGACCTCTGATGCGGCCATGTGGCGCAGGACGGCCAACGCCATCCTCGCATCTCCCAAAGCGCTGTGAGCAGCGCCTTGCCACTTGAGCCTACACTGCTCCGCGGCGTTCTCCAGTGATTGGAAGGTGTATGAGCCATGGTAGTCGTTCCAGGCGCCCCAGTACTCGGCGAATAGCTCCATGATGCAGTGCGTGTTGCGACGACCGCGCCAGGCGTGGTTGGTCGTGGAACTCTGATCGAGGAGGCGCAGGTCGAAGGTGGCATTGTATGTTGCCAGAGGCGTTCTCGAATTCAGCAATTGGCCCAGGCAACCAGCAATGAACGAGGCCACACTAGGCGCCTTCTTAACGTCTACATTGGTGATGCCGTGAATCCGGGTGGCGTCCACTGGAATCTTGCGGCGAGGACGCACTCGTGAGTTGACGACTGTCCTGCAGTCCCGGTCCACGGCCGCAATCTCACAGACCTCGTCGTCATCACGGAATCCGGTCGTCTCAGCGTCGAGCACGATCAGCTTTCGGCTGGTCACCAGTTCTCTAGCTTTCAGGATCGCTCCTTCCCGATCAGCCCCGAAATCCACCACCTAGAGTCTCCTTTCCGTTCGGTGGGCCAAGTGAGTGAAGCAGCCGAGGTAGGGCGGCCGTGTGGGGATGTTCCGAGTCCTTTCAGTCAGTCGATTTCGCTGCCATTGCTTTTAACATGGTGGCAGTGGCTCTTGTCTCACCATCGTAGCAGGTGACCCTTTAGCGCATAGCCGTACGGACTTCAGCCTGGTTCTTACCGGAAAGTCTGTTTGTCGGCAGTTCTCACGGCTGCCAAAAGCGCTCTTGTAAGGTCAATTTCCTCATCAGGCGTGAAGGAGATTGTGCTGGGTCCTGCCTGGACCGGCTCGGGACCGACGCTGATTTCAATGTACCTGTGTCTGTCCTCCGGGTACTCTGTGATGTGGCGTCCTTCCCTCGGCGGCCGGGACACTCACACAGCACGGTGCGTTCGATGTCCGTCAACTTCATGGCTGAAACTGACTCACTCATTCACGATGTATCGGAGGATCGACACATCTTCGTCTGTACCGGTCAGCGAAGAGGATACTGGTTCTCCATCGTAGTCGAAGACAAGCTGACGCAGATGGGCGTTCGACAGGAAACCTCCCTCAATGATGCCTTTGAACTCCCCGCTCTTGACGCGCCTGGATAGTTCGCCAGACAAGTATTGGGCAAAACTGCTTCGACTACCGATTCCTCGTCCACCAACTGGCACCGGAAACCGTGAACGCACGTCTTCGTGATGTCGCAACAGGAGGATTGCTAACTGATAGCCCGTTGCAAACGATCTTCCAAGGTGATGGCGATCACGGCCCCCGTAAGTGAGATTCTTGAGTATGTCAATTGTCTTCGTGCCAATTGACAACTCATCCCATAGCGATTGGGTCATTCCGGGCCTCCTCAAGGCAAAGTTGGCAAAGCCTACTCGATTTCGGCCATCTCTACCCATACCCTCAGTCAGTGATAGTTAGAGCCAAAGGGAATTTCAGTAGCCATGATGGTGTCGCAGATCCCTAGTCCGCCCCAGGTGTTTAGGGCCGTCATTCTCGCAACATCGTGAGGCTTCGCGAGCGTCATCCTATCCGTGGATTCCATCGCTTTGTCAAACAGGTCAGCCTTGTCGGCGCGCCGGACCGCGAAGGTCAAAGTGATGGAATCGCTTTGTATCTGCGTGAGCTCAACGCATCAGCGTCAGAGGATATCCGGTACTCTCCTTAGCTCACGGGCGCGGGCTGGAAAGGACTGTCAGAGGACTTGCCGAACAGCACACAAAGGGAAGATGGGGTGCCGACCAAAGCAGTCAGAACATCGACCGCGGCGGACAGTCTGATCAAGGTCCGCCGTGAGAAGAGTGTGCATATCTCCTATTAGCTTAGCGGATGCGTTCAAGACAGGCCGATCTGCGGCACGATGGCCATCTGCAGTGCTTCCTTCTGGTTGACAGCCTACGGTTCCCAGATGGATATTGCCTCGACCTCTTTCGGCAGAAGGCAGCTTCTCATCCTGTACCAAGCAGTTAAAGACATGCGGTAGCCCGTCTCTTCAAGCTTACATATGACCGTTATTTTCCTGCCAGCCGTGGCTTCGAAGAGGCCATCCGACCGGCTGTGGAATCGCAGGTCCTCATCAATGGCGATCTTGCCCTCAGAACTTCCTGCAAAGAATTCCTCGTCGGTGGCCTTGAGTTCTTCAAGAACCACCGTCGAGGCTCCCACGCTCAGAACCTTGCCTTCGACCTGCAGCCATTTGTCCGAGTAGTTGTTGCTGAACCGATGCCGGTTGCGCTCGAACTCTTTAGCAAGTTCCTTGGCGGTTATGCGAATGGGGTCGGTCTTTCTGTCGCCTGACTGTGCGTCGGGAGATGTACCCGTGGATGTATTCGAAGCGGTCGCGTCGTCGGATGCCTAGGCAGGGCTTCCTGCATCGTCCCTCGGGGTCATTTCAAGAAACTCACATCCAGTCAACGCCAATATGGCCACAACAGTTAGTAGCAGTCCGATTCTCATGTGCGCACCTCGCCTCCCATCGGCGATGTGTGGCTCTGATCTAGACTACCGGCGCGGATAGAGATCCCTGCAAATGCTCTCGGCCATCTCGCCGAAGCTGGGGCCAGCGTTACCGTGCTGGCCTCTCTTACTTTCGGCTTACGGCAGATCGGGCGGGCTTCTAGGCCCTGGCGACAAGCTCAACTGGAACCCCCTTGTGGCGGGGACACTGGATACTTGTCACAGTCACCAGGTTCCTAACGCGAGCCGCAAGGGGGCAAGGGAGCATCAGTACCCCCAAACCCTGGTTTGGGCGTTCGCGTCTGATCTGAACCCATGACTGTGACGGCAGGGATGATACACCATCGCTAACCATGGGGTAGGCGTCAGATGGCTAGCCTACGGCTGAACCTCCCGTCGCCGGCTCGGAACTTCAGTTAGGCAGTTGCTTCCCGGTGGTGGCACATTCTCCACCTCACGCTCAGCGCACAGAAAATGGACAGTCAGTGTGCAGCAGTTCAGTAGGACTTGCGTGACAACACACAGGAAGGTGGCATTGATCGTGCTCGATAGCACCGCACCTTGGAATGCTGACAGGCCCCAGGGTCTCCGGCAAGATGTTGAGCGGCACGACGTTCCCTACAGAAGACAGCTGAAACACGCCTTGCCTCAGATCAACCCTGGTGATTGCCTTCAGTGATCCGGACAGGGCTGGGCGGCTGTCGCCGATACGCTCTTGGAAATTGCCAAGCGCCCTGACTGGTAGCGACAGGGTGTTCAACGGGACTTTGACGGCAGTCCGAAAAGTCAGGAGCCCCGCCTGAAAGACACTGAGGTGCAAGCGGCCAATTCGCGCACTGGAAGCGTCCAGCTACTCCACCTGAACTTCTTCCCCGACCAGTCTGCCCTACCGCGGTTCGAAGCCTGCATTTGGTCAGCCGGCCGTCAAGTTCATCGATTGGGCGGAGAAGCCCGATCGAAACCTTGCCATCGATGCCCCTTCACAATGATGCCGCTGCAACCTGGCCCGTATGCAAGAGGGTAAAGGGAAGAGCAAGGGCTTTGCGAGGAGAGGCGTGCTTAGCGCGTGACCGAGATACGACTGTCAAGAGGCATGCAAAGCGCACAGTTGTACTGTGCAGTCAGTAAGCCACACCTTCGCATTGAAAGCTCATTACCCGCATAGTGGACGGACATCTTCGATCTCCATCGAGGTGAGTCATGACGGGTCTCACTTCGACGGCAACACATCCGGCCTCGCAGTGGCGGATGATAGGCATCGATGCATCCGACACGGGCTTCGCCACTAGGAGACAGGCCACGAGGCGGAAGTGCCCCGAACCCGTAAGCGGCCCTCAGAGGCGTGTTTCCCGGCAAGAGTGAGGGGAACTCCCCATGAAGGCCTGACGCCCCTCCGGCGTGGCTTGTGGCACGCCTAGCGGCTATTCCAGCCGACGACCTGATCCCGCTCCGGGCCAATTATCGACCTCCCGGCGAAGATCGGGACACTGCCGGGCGCGCTGAGTGTTCCGGTCTCTTGGCGAAGTTCGCGGCTATGGGTGCTCCTTCCGTCACCTGCAAGCCTTCCACCATAAAGTCTCTCCTCAGACCCTGTACCCCCTGTCCTCTTCCGCCCTAGACGACCCTCGCGGCCTACTCCGTCCTTCGCCTTCACTAGGTCTCTCCCTCTCTTCTCTGAACTAACCGCGAACTCCTCTTTCTCTTTTTTGAAAGAGGAGACCGGTCTACCCATAGTTTTCAGGTATTTTGGACTCTACCACTACAAAGTACCTTTCTAGCGCGCGTCTTGACCTACTGAGAACGTACGTTGTAATATAATATGGCGAAGGCAACCCAAATGGAGGCTGGGCCATGGCAGATCGATCGGACAACGTGCTCCCAACCGGCAGTCACTTGCCGGGGCGGCAACCGCGGAAAAAGCAGGAATTCAAAGGCGTGAAACCAGATCACATCGATGAGGCCGCCTTTCGCGGCCAGCAGGCCGGTGAAGCTCCGTCTCCAGAGAAAACATCGGAGGTCGACGACCTGGTGCGGCAGGTCCTGCGCCGGCTCATACGGCTCATCGGCTACCGCTCGCTCAGGTCTGGCTCGTTGTGCGTGACACAGGGCCGGGACACCGATGCCCTGTGGAGGTGGACCAGGCGGCCCGGGCTGGTGAACCCGCATGGCCGCAGCTGGGCAGCGATGATCTGGCACCTGCACATGAGGCGGGACCACGGCATGATCTTCACCAACGTCAGGGGCTTCGACACGGCGACCAGGACCTTGATACTGACGGCCCGGGCGCGCGGAGCGCATGTCGAAGACTGCGACATAGTAAAGGTCTTGGAGGGCAGCCGTCACTACTTCCACCTGTGGCGGTGGCTGGGCGGCAGCTGCCACACCTTCGGCTACGAGGCGGGTGAGCTCGCATACCTGGTGCGTGCAAAGCCGGACGGGCCCCCCGCCGACCTGTACAGACCGACACGGCTGGAGTGGCTCCACCTTGCAGAGATGGCGATCTGGCACGTCTACGGGTACGACCTCACCGCGCTGTACTCCGTGGACTGGGCGATGCGGGTCGTCACCTGGAAGCTCGGCCGCGAGCCCCGATCGAGATGGAATGGGATGCGGCCGCTGCCCTCCCAGCTTCCGGTGGACCCGTGCGACCTGCTCGACGGCCCGGAACATCCCCTATGACTCTCTGAACACGTCGCCCTGCTGCTTTTAGTTGGATGGGCGGTGCTCGGCGCAGGTCTGCCAGATGGACGACTTCGCGCTGGTGCAACCGGGATGGGGGCATCTGTAGCGTTTCGTCTCGCGGGCTTCCAGCGCGTCGGCGATGCGCTCCAGGGCCGAGGCGATGCGCTCCATGTGGTCTTCGTTCATGCGGTCTCCTCCTGCCGGTTTGACTAATACTTGGCGCACAAATATCTCCCCAACCGGGTGACCACCAGCTGGGGGCTTAATGCGCCCGGATAGATCGGTGTTGCCTTCTCGCAGAACTCCGCTACGATCTCGATCATCCACTATGCTTGGCAGTACCGTTGTTCTGCGCCGATGTGTTGCCCGCATCGCTGACTGTCGATTCATGGTCAACCATTTCCAGCCGGTCTGCCCGAGCCGGAAGACCTCAGCGGCATCGCCGCTGCCACTTCGCATAACAAGGCTGAACCGGGGAGCAAGAAAGGGCTGGTCAGCGACACTCAAGGTTGCCGTCAATGTCGGACCGAGTGCGCGAGAGTGCTGTCAGTCCTCCTACACTCCCAGGCTGAGCGCTCCACCCATCGTGAGGTCGGACGCGGCTCGCCCATCTGCCATACAACGGGGCCGATACCTTGGAGGAGTCACTTCCACTGCGGTTCGAAGCCGAATGCCCCGTTGAACTTCCCGAACCATCCGCGATAGTAGCGCTCGCTGCGATAGTCACCCGTCTCATGCTCACAGGTCATGAATCTCTTCAGATCGCCGTTAAATTCGTATCGATACCTGACGTAGCGGTCGGCGGCCTCTTGCACCGCCCCTTCATCCAATGAAAGCAACCGCTTCAGCTTCTCCTGGAGCTCCTTGCCCCTGCTCTGTTGTTCCCGGGTCTTGCGACGCCCGTACGCCGCCTGCAAGGTCTCGCCCATGACCGCCTCGTCGACCTTCACCGGATCGAGGTCCATCAGCTCATAGACGATTGCGGCCCCGAGTGCCAACGCTCCGTTTCCATTGAGATACCCCTCGTCGAAGATTGCCAGGCTGTGGCAGGTGTCCTCACGATGGTAGTACTCGTTGATGCGCCCCAGGTTGGCCTTCAGGATTGTCGCTGCCTTCTCGGGCTGCCTGTCATCGATAATCATGTCTACGAGCTTGACAAGCAGCTTAAACTCGCCGGCCAGCTCCTCGTCGCCCAGCACCTCCTCGACACAGTCGTCGAACAGTCCTTCCTCATCGACCTCGCAGCTGCGACGGATCGCATCGATGACCTCTAGCTGCAGCGCAGCCTGGTGGAGTTCGCCTTGAAGACGCACCCGCGGACGGGCCTGGTTGTGGAACGCCCTGCCCTCGATCCAGGCCGTTCGCCTCTTGGACTTATGCCTCCTCTTGTGTCTGTTCATTGAGGGCGCCTCCCTGTCCCTGCGTCGTATTGCCTGACTCATTTGTAGCGCCGCAGGTGTTGCTTTGGCAATCCCTCGGATCCTGTCGTGGTTGGCGCCGGATAGGGGTTTCTGAGCGGAATCAAAGCTATCGACCCGGCGTCTGGTCACCTGTAGTTCCCCTGCATCATGTAGCGTCTCGCTCTACCCGTCGCCATGCATTGAACCTAGCTTGAACGTAAGCATGGTCGATCAGGTGGAGCTCATCCGGTCCCGAATCAATGCTGCACTCTGCCGTCGGGGATCGGTGACTGATGGAACGAACTCCTACTCAAGAAACCTCGGTCGACCATTCAGTTTCATCTGTCAGTCACAAGACGCTTGGAGCCAATCACACCGCGTACAAAAACGCTGCCACATCTGTTCAGCGCCGGGCTGTATGTTGGATTCGATGCGTGCAAAGAGCACGATGCCCGATTCACCGCAGGTCCTGTGGAACCGTGTGCTGGGACAGAGGAGAGCCTTGGGATGAGAGCAACAGTCACGGTTCGGCATTGCAATGCCGACATTTTCGTTTAGAACACACGGATTGGAGGAGATAAATGAAACCAAACGACAGATTTCTGCGGCTCAACGAGGTGGTGGAAATCGTTAAGCTGAGCTCCAACACCATCCGCAGATACATGGCGAAGGACCAGTTCCCCAAGTCTCGGCGCATTGGCCCGAACTCGGTGCGCTGGCTCCTGAGCGAGGTCCTGGAATGGATGGACAGCCGTCCGCCCAATGGAGATGATCCTGACAGCGAATGAACCGGCCGGCGCGGAATGCGGCCCATGGCTGGTTCAACATCACCGCAGATCGGGAGACTCCGAACAACTACTGGAGCTGCGCATGGACTCTCCGGGGAAACCCTGCTACCGCCCGTTAAGGCCTGTGTCAGTCGCTGTCGGCAGGATGTAGTCCGCCCATGCCTGCATCAGGTCACGCCTCCTGGACAGCAGGTCGGACCGGGCGTACGACTTCTCCACCTGGTTGCCGAGTCCGTGAGCCAGCGCAGCCTCCGCAACAGCCCACGGCGCGTCGGCCTGCTCCAGCGTCCACTCCCTGAACGAGGTCCTGAAACCGTGGCACGTCGCCCTCCTGGCATAGCCCGTAGCACGAAGTATCTTCGTGAGCGTCACGTTCGAGAGGGCTCGGCCGGGAAGCGTTGGCGACGGAAACACCAGGCCGGAACCGTCCCGAATGGCGCGGGACTCGTCGAGCACCACCACCGCCTGCCGGCTCAGGGGTACCCGGTGCAGCTGTCTTCCCTTCATCCTCTCGGCTGGAACCGTCCACAGCGCACCATCGATGTCGACCTCGTCCCACACCGCTCCCCTAGCCTCCCCGCTGCGAGCCGCCGTCAGCACCAGGAACCTGAAGCACAGCTTCGATGCCAGCGACGCGGGAGACGCCTCCACGGCCTGCAACGCCTCCGGCACCTCGCCACAGGGCAGAGCTCTCAGGTGCTCCTTCACCTTGGGCATCGACGGCAGAGCACCATCTATTGCCTCTCCGGCGGGATTGATCTCGATGTACCCGTGCGACATCGCCCACTTGAACACCGTCCTCATGCGCTGCCTCACCCGCCGGGCTGTCTCCGGTATCTCCGTCCAGATGGGCTTGAGCACATCAAGCACATCGCTGCGTTCGATCCTGTCTATCGGCATGTTCCCTATCGTGGACAACGCGTGGCGCTCGAGGGACTGGAGCCAGACCTTCGGATGATGGTCGGAACTCCACCTGGGCCGGTTCATCGCCAGCACTTCCCTAGTTGCCTCAGCGAAGGTGGGTCTGGAAGACCTGCTGCTCGGGGTCGTGGGGTCCCTGCCGTCGGCGATGGCGCTGAGCATCTCCTGGGCCTTCGTCCTGGCGTCCTTGAGACCGGTCGCCGGATAACCCCCGAGGCCTATGTCTCGACGCTTGCCATTGACTACGGCCCTGAGGACCCAAGCCCTGGTGCCCTTTGGTCTGATCACCAGATAGAGACCGTCGCCATCGCCGTAGCGTCCCGGCTTTCGGAGACCTCTCGCCTTCGCGTCGGAGAGCTTGCCCATGGTGATTCACCTCCCTGTGTGGTACCCCTGCGTACCACATATGGTACCACAGGAGACGTGGAGTGGGGTGGCAGCCGATGGGAGCTGATGGGGTTAACTGAGACAGTAATCAGCTACAACCTGACGGGTTACTGAGACAACATGGGCCTTCATAGAGGCCCATGAAAGGGGGTGGGAGTGGAGCTGGGGGGACTCGAACCCCCTACCTCTTCAATGCCATTGAAGCGCTCTCCCAGATGAGCTACAGCCCCACTTGGCGGACAGAAAACATGGTATCACCGGCATCGCTCGTTGCGGTAGGCAAAATGAGGTATCACCGGCATCGCTCGTTGCGGTAGGCAACACGCGGTCGGCCGATGCCGCATCGGCGTAGGGTCGTGTGTCCTGCGAGATCAGCCGAAGCGCCCGCGACTTCGGGCGTCGACGACTGAAGCGTTTAGGACAGAGCCGACCTCATTTGCTCCGCTACGATGTGCTCGTCCCCTTCGCTGAGGTTGTGCACGCACACTCGCAGCGTGTCGTCGCCGACTGCGTCCAGCCGCACACGAGGCGAACCGGCCAGAAGCTCGGCCGCCACGTCCGGCGCCGACTTCCCGAGTTCGGCGGTGTCGAGCGACACTTCCAGGCCCACGCCCCAGTATGAGGTCGTGCTGACAGTCTCCATCGACCGGACCGCTGAAACTCCCCGAATGCCGTCTTCGATCGCTGTGAACCTCGCACCGTATCCCACAAACCGCTCCTCGTGGTTCATAGTGAACCACTCGTCAATCGCGGCCACCAGCCCCAGGATCTCCTGCCTGTCCAGCTTCAGGCCTCTGCCAATGGACTTATCGGAGATAAAGCCGTGGTGAGTTACAGCGTCGATGAGGTCCCCGCGCCCGCAGACGAAACCGGACGACTGCGGCCCGCCCATGTATTTGCCACCGAAGCAGACCAGGTCCGCAGCTTGAGCGTTGCGTACGAAGTAGTCGGTCGGATAGATCTGAGCTGCCGCGTCAGCTATGACAGGGATCCCGTGGCTGTGCGAAAGTTCTACAACCTCCTCGAGGCTCGCAACGTTGGAATCCGGCTCGCTGCGCACAAGGTAGGCCACGGCCGCAGTGTCCGGTCCGATCGCCTCCTCGAATGCCTCAACGCCTGCTCCGTCGTCGTCACCGGCCCACACCAGCTTGCCCCCGCACACGGTGTAGCTGCGGTCATACGTGTACGCTTGCGGCTTAGCCAGCACAACCTGGTTCTTCATTCCCTCTGTATCCGGAAGCCGTGCGCTCAGCTCCGGATCGGAACCAACCATGCACGCAGCGGTGCTCAGCGCCAGCGCCGCATAGCAGCCCGATGCCACGTACGCTCCCTCAACGCCCAGCTGGTTCGCGATGTAGTCTCCCGACTTCTTCAGCAGCTCCTCCATCTCGACGAAGCTCGAGTTCGCTTCGTCCATCGCCTGCTTCACAGTATTCGAAGGCATGGAGCCTCCCCATACCGTGGTGTTTCCGGCCGCGTTGATAACCGGACGGGCGCCGATTCTCGAGTAGACATTCTCGGCTGCTGACGACATCGTTGACTCCTTAGCTGTTAGCTCACGTTCTATCGGCTATAGCGCCGGTAGTTTACACGCGCTGACCGACCATTTCATCAAGTCGGCAACTCCAGAGCGTCCGTTGAGTCTCCTCAAAATGCTCAGACGCAGGTCGTTAGAGTCCTCGCAGTGCTCAGGAGCGGGCTACGCATTGCACTTACAGCGAGAGCCCATGTCTGTCAGGGCCGATCAAGTACGCATCTACAACCTGTCGACCGTGGATGGCGAGCCATCGCTGAAAACAAGTGTTCCATTATGTTCCGTTTTGTTCCGTTTCGTAGCTGGGGCAGGGTCATTGATGGCACCGTTTTGGAACACGTTTGGAACCTGAATAGGGCATAGCCGGGGCCGAAATGGAACACGAATGGAACACGGGTGCTGCTCAGTTACCGAAAGCGAGGGCCGGCAAAGCTCCACCTGCATATAACGTGCTTTTAAGTTCATGTAACTATATTAGCACTCCCGTTCGCAGAAGGCAATTAGCACCCTATCATTGCGGATGGTGCTGTCGAAAAAGCGCCGTTGGCGGCCAGTTCGGCCGGTATCCGGCCCGCCATTGTTGTTGCCCTGCTCGCCATTGGCATATCATGGGCCTGTGCGCTGGGGCACCGCCTCAACCACGAATCATGCCCGGCATCTGAAGCGTAATTAGGGAGTTTGAAATGCAAGAGTATCTCCGCAGCCAAGTCGATTGGCCTCAGGCGTTCCCGCCGGAAGAGTACAAGACCAGAGTGGACAACGTACGCCAGTCGCTCTCAGACAAAGGCATCGACGCAATCTATGTCACGATCCCAGAGGACATCACATACCTGACCGCGTACGACATGATCTGGTACCACCTCAGGTGCGTCACCGGCGTGCTCGTCACCGCCGACGTCGAGGGCACGGTCTTTTTCGACGGCAAGGGCCACACTACCCTCGTGTCCACAACGCCCGAGATCAGGGAGATCGTGTGGTTAGAGCGCGGAGGCTTCGAAGACAACATCACGTCCATCGCCAACGCCCTCAAGGACAGGGGCCTCGCCAGCGGAACAATCGCCTTGCAGAGTTGGAGCTACTCGCCCCACGCGACGGTCATCGAGGCGCTTGGAGATCGCCTGAAACAGGGCGGCGCCAACGTTGTCGATGGCTCCATGATTGTGGAGGACTTGAGATTCGTTAAGTCGCCCCTCGAGGTCGAGGTAGTACGGAAGGCGTCCGAAATCGGCGACACCGCCATGGAGGCCGCCCGCGACGCGATCAGGCCGGGCGTCACGGAAACTGAGCTGGAAGGCGTGATAATGCACTCCATGATGAGCCAGGGCGGCGGCTACCCCGGCATCAGGACCATGCTCGGCTCAGGGCCGCGAGCCGGTACCCACCACAGCCCGCCATCATTGCGGCAGGTGCAGCAGGGCGACCTGGTGTTCGTGGACTTTTGCGGCTGCTACCAGCGTTACCACGTGAACGTGAACCGGACCTTCTCACTTGGCGATCCGGACCCGCGCTGGGTGGACCTGATGGACAAGTCCGCCGGCTGCGTGGACGCCATACTGGCCGCCGTCAAACCCGGCGACCCGCTCTCCAAGGTGCAGAAAGTGGGCAACGAGTACATTGACGATGCCGGACTTCGGAAGTGGGTCTGGTTTGTCGGCGGATACGCAACCGGCATAGCCATTCCGCCCGACTGGGTCGGCAGTCACCGATTCGGGCCCGGACCAGACGGCGTCGACCGTGCTTTCGAAGCGGGTATGATGCTCAACTTCGAGAACCAGTTCGACGTCTGGGAGGACTGGCCGGGCGGCAGCGGCGCAGCCTACATAGATACATTCCTAATGACGGAGGAACGGCTGGAGGTGCTCTCGCCCCTGCCCCGGAACCTCGTGGTGGTCTAGCCCTTTTCTGAGGATCGTCTGGACCGCACTTTAGCGATTACCGCAGGGACAGCAACTACACTTCAACTAATGAGATCGCTGTCTGAGGATCTGGGACCGGATCTCCGAGTTCCCGCAACATATCAACGTGAAGAACCGCAGCTTCACGAATTAGGGACTCGACCTCTTCGGTCGTGTCTCCTGCAGCTACACATCCTGGCAGGTCTGGAACATAGGCCGAGTACCCGTTATCAGTCTTCTCAATGATTGCTGCGTACTTCATGCGCGGTCACTCCTACCCAATCCTGCTTGTTTCAGTATGCTTTCCCAAGTCTTGGGCGCCAAGTCTTTGCTATTCCTGCCTGCAATTGTGACAGTCCCCGGTAGCGTGGGATGATGGTATTGTCGGTGGCTTCCTCTCGTTCGGACAAGTCTCCAGCCATTCCTTTCCACAAGTCGAATCGCGTCCCTAACCTTTGGCATATCCCACCTCCGCCAGGTCGCTGGTCAAGCGATTCGCAAGACTGGCAGCAACGGGGGCTGGCTTACACCGGCTCCATAGCCATGGTGTCGAAGTCCGAGATGCCAGTCATCCTCGACAGGCTAAATGCGCTTGCATCGAAGCGTGATTGCCCGTCGACGATCAGCTCGCTCACCATCTTGCCGGCAACTGGGCTGAAAGCGAACCCGCCACCGCCGAACCCCATGTTCA
Organism: Dehalococcoidia bacterium; assembly: GCA_965237445.1. GTDB lineage: Bacteria > Chloroflexota > Dehalococcoidia > Lucifugimonadales. The sequence continues at coordinate 36,481 of OZ250142.1, forward strand.
CGTAGAACCCCTTGGGAGAGTCCAGGGCGTCGATAACCGGCAGGTCGTCGGGAGTCCGCGCTATGATGCCGGCCCACGTCCGCAGCACCTTGGCGTGCCGCAGACCGGGGACCATCTCCACGAACCGGCTGGCGATGTCGCCGGTCACAAGCGACGAGGTCTCCAGGCCCTGGTCCACCCTGACGTCCTTGTGGACGGCGTTCCAACCGCCGAAGTGCAGTTGCCCGCTCACCGCCTGCCGGCAGTAGAGCGCGTTGCCACCGAACGTGGCCTTCGTCACGGGCGGCAGCGGCATGGTGCACAGTATCTCGATCAGCACGGGTCTCGGTGGCGTGCTCAGCCCCACCATCTCGTTTATTAGATGCGCCCAAGGCCCGGCCGCGTTCACCACGTGAGACGCTGATACGGCGCCTCGATCAGTCTCCACGCCTGTAACCTGCCCGTCTCGAACCCCCACGCCTGTCACTAGGGTATGGTCGTAGACGCGAACGCCCTGTCTGTCGAGCGCACGTCGCCAAGCCTCGCACGTCAGTTGCGGGTTCGCGTGGCTGCCACCCGGGTTGAACGTTCCCCTCAGCGCCTTGTCGGTGATACCCGGCAGGATGTCCCGCATCTCCTGCAGGTCAACCACGCGTACCTCCCCTCCAGCCGCGCGAGACGACTCAGCGTTAGCCTCGATCCTGACGGCCTCTCCTTCGGTAAGCGCGATGTGCAGTGAGCCGCCCTGCACGAGCTCGATCGACTGGCCGAGCTCCTCTTCGAGTCCGGTCCAGAGCGCGGAGTTCTCCACCGCCACGGCGCCTCCCGCCTTGCCTCCTGCCCCGGCCCATCCGCCGTTGCGCCCGGACGCCTCCCACCCGGGGACTCCCTTGTCTATCAGCACCACGTCCTTGCTGCGTATGGACGTGTAGAAGGCCGTGGCCATGCCGACCACGCCTCCGCCAATGACCACAACGTCGGCTTCGTCTAACTTGCGATCCATCGTATCTTCACCACGCGCCAAAACTCACAGTTCAAAGGATCTTTGTAAAGACTGCTGGATTTCCCTCATCCTATTCTTCTCCCATGTTCGGAGACATTTGCGTAACCTCCTGTGTGGTACGGGGGAACCCCATCCCAGCCTTCCCCAGCAGACTGGGGAAGGGGCCGGAGAGCCTTGCCCATCACCGAATAGGCAGTTTTGCAAAGGTCTCTATCTTTCGGAGAGGGGGCCAAAGGACTGTTGGTATTTCCTCATCCCAACGTTCTCCTTTGTATGCACAAAGGGGCTGGAGGTAGGCATTGCAATGGGCATCGCTCCACTGGCTCTTAACTCGCCTCAACGGACCTACCGCCGGACGTAGGCTTTCGCCGATGCCAGCGTATCTTCACAAATTCTTGCTCCTCTTGCGTCAGATGCCGGTTTCGCACCACCTCCAGCGACACTGGCCTGAACGGCGGCCGATACGAAGCCGGCGCCACCTGGCCTAATGGCGCTCCGGTTAGCTCAGAGACCAGTGCCTGTATCCCCTCCCGGCAGCGCCTGCCCTGGCAGTGGCCCATGCCGCCACGCGTCAGCCGCTTCACGTGGTCCGGCGTTTTCGGCCCCTCATGTACCGCCTTCACAATGTCGCTTCGCGTGACAACCTCACACAGGCACACTGGGACGTCGTCGCCGTCGCCGCACAGTGCTCTGACCCACGCCCGGCGGCCTTCAACCCCATCGCCGTTGCCGAGCCTCGGAGCACTGGGAGACTGTGCCACATCCACTTCGACACCCAGATCGCGCGCCGCCGCCGTAGCCGCCGTCCTGCCCTGGGCCTCGGCCGTCTCCGGATTCGTAAAGCTCTCGCCCGTCACGCCTGCACAATCGCCAGCAGCAAACATCTGGGGGCGCGTGGTCCGCATCTCTCCGTCCACTCGAGGCGCTAGCTCTCCCTCCCCCGGCAGGAACTGGAACTCGATTCCGGTCCAGTACATCACGTCCACGTTCGACACAAGGCCAATTGCGAAGCAGACTGCGTCGCAATCGATCTCTGTCCGGGTAGAAGCCGACGGAACGCCTGATTCATCCAGCTCAGCTATCGCCAGTCCTTCCACCTGCTCTCCGCCAACAGCCTCGAGCACACCGTGATTGGGGAACAAAGGAGTTTGCCCAAACTCCTCCGGGATCCAGCGAATGTCTATCACGCCTGCCACTTCCACGCCCGCTCTCTGTGCGCTTGCAACCAAGGTCTGGGCCAAGCCTCCGCCGCCGAGCACGACTATACGTCGCGCCGCGAAAGCCTGGTACCTGTTTATGAGAGTGAGGGCCGCGGCCGCGCCCATCACGCCCGCCTTGTCCCAGCCTCGAAAGGGCAGGCAGAGGTCCCGCGCTCCGGACGCAAAGATCGCGCGCCCGTACCGGAGCCGCCATGTACGGTCGTCATCCGCAAGCGTCAGCGTGTTGTTCGCCGAGCTGTCCCACACGCTTACACCCGGAAGAACTTTCGCGCCCGCCTCAGCCGCCGACTGCAGACCCGCGTTCGCGCTGATCACCCTGTCCATCATCAGGCCCCGGTCTGACGTCGTGCCGAGGGCCCGCTGACCGAAGAACTGCGGAATGTCCATGGCCATCGAGTCTGCTTCCAGCGGATGCTCGTCGATGAGCACCACGTCGAGGCCGAGTTCGGCGGCGGTCCTTGCGGCTGCGGTTCCCGCGACTCCTCCGCCTACGACCGCAACTTGGGTGTGCTCCATGTTCGGGACCCTCTGTTCAAACGTTGTGGAGACGCGGACGGCTCCGGGCTCTACGTGCCGTCAATCTGAGACTTCAGACATGCAAAGAACTGGTCCATCAGCTTGCGGGAGGCGGAGGACATCAACCGCTGCCCCACTCTGGCGACAACGCCGGTGACCTGGGCATCGCCGTCCAGCGCCACCGATGTCCCGCCATTCGCGGCGCTTAGGCTGAGCCGGCCGTCGCCATGGATCGAGCCACCGGACCCTTTGCCGGTAACGGTCATCCGAAGCGACGACTCGTGCTCCCTGTCCGTCAGAGCTACGTCCGCGCCGTAATCACCTCTTATCATGCCCATACCCACGGACATCGAGACCCGGTAGTGCGCGTCGTCAACGACCTCGAACTCCTTGCATCCCGGTATGCAGTGGCGCAGCACATCCGGCGAAAGCAGTCGCTCCCACACCACACCAGGGGCCGCATCGAAGCTGTAGTTGCCGCTGATCTTCAAGTTCTTCTCCTAATCGAGGCCTCCAGGCTCGGCTGTTTTCCCAGAGCCGATGGCCATTCTATGACACAACCCTAGCTGTTGCGGCGCGCTATCCCCTGGAGCGGCGTCCCCAAAGCGGATGCCTGAACGCGAGAGGAGAATCCGAATCTGCGAGCATTGCGGCCTCCGTACCGTTCCCTGCCTTCTCCTGTGGTTCTTCGTCAGCAACACCTGACGTTACCGGTATCTGTTGCGGGCGGGCCCCGCGGCGCGTACCTAGATTGCTCAGATGCTCGGCAAGGTCCTCCAGGCTCGCAAGGTTTCCGACTGGCATGTGATCGTCAACGTAAGGCAGCACCGCCTGCAGCCCTCTTGTCAGGGGCTCGTACTCCGGCGGACCGAGCAGCGGGTTCAACCATACGAGCCTGTGGCAGCTCCGCTGTAGCCGCGCCGTCTCGTTTCCCAGCAGTACGGGATCGCCCCGGTCCCAGCCGTCTGAAATGACGACCGCAACGCTGCCCCAACCCAAGACCCGCCTCGCCCACCGGTAGTTGAACGCCTTCAACGCCTCCCCGATTCGGGTGCCCCCTGCCCAGTCGGGCACCGACTTGGACACCTCCCTGACCGCGTCGTCGACGCCGCGATAGGCGAGTTGATTCGTAATGTGCGTCAGCCGCGTCGCGAACACGAAAGCTTCCACGTTTCTCATCCCGCCCTTGAGACTGTGAACAAAGTGGAGCAGCATCCGCGTGTATCGTTCCATGGACCCGCTGATGTCGCAGATCAGGACCAGCGGCCTCTCCTTCACCTTGCGGCGCCGCTCCGGCAACTTCAGTATCTCGCCGCCGTACTTCAGGTTATGACGGATGACGCGCCTCATGTCCTGCTCCGGCCCGTTCCCATGCTGCCAGCGGCGCGTTCGACGGGTCCCCAGGTCCCAGGACACACCCTCCATGATGCGGCGTGCCTCGGCCATCTCAGATTCAGTGTACTCGGCGAAGTCCTTGGTCCTCAGCACCTCGCGTGCGCTGTAGGTACGGGTGAGCGTGAGCAGGTCTCCCGGTTCTTCAAGGTCTCCATTAACGTCGCTGTTTCCTTCCATTTCGCCATCCGACTTTGGAGGAGCAACAAGAGGCTGCCTGAAACGGCGCTGCTCTCCTATGCTTCTGAGGTCCAGCCTGGACTTGCGGTCCTTCGGCGCTCGCCAGAACACTCGGAAGGCCTCGTCGAAGAGTTGCAGGTCCTGCTGGCGGTGCACTAGCAGCGTCCTAAGCGCCAGGGAGAAGTCCTGTCTCCGCCGGAACCCGACGTCTCCCAGGACCTCAACGACATCCAGCATTCTGCCGGAGTGGACGTCAAGTCCGAGTTCCCTGAGCACGCGTCCAAAGAGCAGTAGGTTGGGAAGTATGTGTCCTGACGAGGTCTCGTCGGTAGAAGGCTCGGTCATCTACTGTCGGGCGCGCGCCTTAACGGCGTCGGCCGCGCCGTCCCTCGCGATTTCGCACGCGGTTGAGGATGTGGCGCACCGGCTCGCCGCGCACCGCCTCTATGTCCTCACGATACTTCAAGACAATGCCGAGCGTGTCGTCGACAATCGATGGGTCCAGCTCATTCTGGTCCAACGCCACGAGCGCAGCGGTCCAGTCCAGCGTCTCAGCGACGCCCGATATCTTGAACAGTTCGCCTTCTCGCAGGTCTTGCACGAAGGCCGTTACCTCTTCGGAAAGCTTCCTGGACGCCTCGGGTACCTTGGCTCTCACGATCTGAAGTTCCTTGCGGAAGTCCGGGTAGTCGATCCAGTAGTAGAGGCACCTTCTCTTCAGTGCGTCGTGCACCTCGCGTGTGCGGTTGGAGGTAACTACGACCACAGGCCGGTTCTCCGCCCGATAGGTACCCAGCTCGGGAATCGTGACCTGAAAGTCAGACAGCAATTCCAGCAGGAATCCCTCGAACTCCTCGTCGGCCCGATCAATCTCATCGATCAGCAGGACCGGCGGTTTGCTCCTGCCGGGATCTATGGCCTGAAGCAGCGGCCGCTTGATCAGGAATCGGTCGCTGAATATCTCCCCTTGCGCAGCATCGCGGTCGTCGAGGCTTCCGGCGGCCTCCAGCAACCGTATCTCCAGCAGTTGGCGAGCATAGTTCCATTCGTACACAGCCTGAGAGACGTCCAGCCCCTCGTAGCACTGCAGCCGGATCAGGTCCGTGTCCAGGATCGACGCCAGCACCTTCGCGACCTCGGTCTTGCCAACGCCGGCCTCGCCTTCCAGAAACAGTGGGCGGCTCAGCTTCAGGGAGAGATAGATCGAGATTGCCAGTCCACGGTCCGCGACGTACAACGCATCGGTAAGCCTGCTCTGCAGTTCGTCTATCGAAGCCGGCGCAGTGCTCACGGCCTAGCCGCTCCTTCTCTTGAAAGATACCTTTCGCACATATAGTCCATGTATTCTCCGTACTCAGATTCAGGGGCGTTGGGTAGCGGGAGCCGACCGTAAAGGTCCTGGTACGTAAGCGTTAAGAACTCTAGCTCCCCCTCTATTCGATTGCCGAAGCATTTCATCTCTTTGCTGTGGTACTTAGACTCATCACAGGGCCAATCGTGGTAAAGGTAGTAGAGGCTGAACTTGCCTTTGCCAAGCTGTGTAGCTAGTCCGAGCGTGTGCTTGAGTAACTGCTCCACGTCTAAGTATTCGAACGTGTACTTGCCTGCACCGATCTCGTCTGCGACTTCTTGGCATTGATGCAACTCATGCTGCGTCCAAAGGCCCCGGGCGCCACTGAGGTACTTCTCCTCAAAGTTCTCACCAACTCCCTTCCTGCTTAGCCACTCAGTAAACTTGCTCTCTATGGCAATTGTGCGGTTGGATTCTGACCATAGAACCACGTCAAGATGTGGTGGGCTGCCTCTGAGTCCGGTGCGAAACTGCACCTCAAAATCCAGCGACTCTACTGTACTCCAATCTACTTCCAGCGCTGACAACAACGGCCATCTATCCTTGTCTGCCCAGTAGCTGAAGCAGTTAACAGCCAGCGCCGACGACGAATGCAAAGCCTTCATGTGCGCTGGCCCGCGTCCTGTTTCTCGAAGTTCAGAGCCACTTGCGTTGATAAAGGCATTGCGGATACGACCCGAGAGGCGGCTTTGCAGGTTGTCCTCTACCTTGCTTACGTAACCCTTCTCATCGAACTCGATGCTCTTAGACGCAGCCCATCTCTTTTGTGCGTTTTTGATCTCTTCCCGAATACTCATTCCCGAACCTCACGACACGGGGAAGAGTTGAAGCCTGTCGCCCCGCTGCCAATCGTATGTGCCGCTCTGGCCTATCCCGCCAGGGCGTCGATCAGCGCCCTCTTGACGAACACAGCCGCCATCGCCGTTCGGTAGCCGGCTGACGCGAAAACGTCGTCCAGCACATCGTCTCCGATGTCACCGGACACCGTGGATGCCGCCTCAGCCAGCGCATCCTCAGAGACTCCGCTACCCTGGAGCGCCGCCTCCACAGACGAAGCCCTGAACGGTGCGGGCGTGATGCCGCCGACAGCCACGCTTGCGCCCGTGCAGGCGCCGTCGGCCACCGTCAGCACAGCGGCAGCGCTGATTACCGCGTACCTGGACGCCGGGTGCTTCAGCTTCGCGTAGCCCATTACCTGACCGCTCTGCTTTGCGGGCAACTCCACCGAGGTAATGATCTCGTCCTCCGCTAGCGTCGTGGTCATAAGGTCTTCGAAGAAGTCGGACGCGGCAATCGAGCGTGCCCCGTTCGGGCCGGTCGCGTGAATCGTGCCGTCAAGCGCCGTCACCACAGTGGGCGGGTCCGACGCCGGGTCGGAGTGGGCGAGGTTGCCGCCTATGGTACCGAGGTTACGCACCGCGGGGTCCCCGATGTCAGATGCCGCCGATGCAAGCATCGGGCAATGCTCTGCAACCACGTCTGAAGACGCGACCTGCGCGTGAGTGGTCAGGGCTCCAATCCGAATGGAACCAGATCCCGCCTCGACGCCAATCAACTCGGAAATTCCGCCGATGTCTATGAGTGCGGCCGGACTTGCGAGGCGCAGCTTCATAACCGGAATCAGGCTGTGGCCCCCGGCCAGTAACTTGGCATCGCTGTTCCCCGCCAGCAGGCTTACCGCGTTGGCAACGCTGTCCGCACGATGGTAGTCGAATTTGGCTGGGAACATCCCTAACCTCTACTTTCGTTGATCGCCGTCCACACCTTCTCAGGCGTCAGCGGCATGTCAATCTTCTCCACACCGAACGGCTTGAGAGCGTCCATGACGGCGTTGTAGATCGTGATGGTGGACGCGATCGTTCCCGTCTCGCCCACGCCCTTCACGCCAAGCGGATGATGGCCGGATGGCGTCACTGTGCTCAGCGACTCGATGTCCGGCACAACGTCCGCTCTCGGCAGGCCATAGTCGAGCATCGAGCCTGTCAGAAGCTGTCCACTCTCGTCGTAAACTGCGCCTTCCCAGAGCACGGGTCCCGCTCCTTGCACGACACCGCCGCTAACCTGCCCTTCCACAATCATCGGGTTGATCTGAATGCCGCAGTCGTCGACTGCCACGTACCTGCGTATGCTGACATGCCCGGTGTCTGTATCGACGTCAACGATGGCTACGTGCGCTCCGAACGGATAGCTGAAGTTCGGCGGATCGTAGAAGGCCTGCGCCTCCAGTCCGGGTTCCATGCCTTCAGGCATGTTCCAGGCTACGTTGGCCATGAGTGCAATGTCCTGTATGGTCTGCGCGCTGTCGGGCGAACCCCGCACGAAAAAGCGTCCATCGCCGTACTCGATATCCTCCTCGGCGGCCTCCAGCAGGTGCGCGGCGATCGTCCGAGCCTTGTCCTTGATCTTGCGCACTGCCAGCGTCAGCGCCGCGCCGGACACCGCGGTTGTCCTGCTCCCGTACGTGCCCCACCCCATAGGCGTGTTGTCGGTGTCGCCGTGGAGCACCTCGACGTCGTCCACGTCAACGCCGATCTCGTCGGCCACTACCTGCGCGAACGTCGTCTCTTCTCCCTGGCCGTGCGGCGAAGAGCCGATGGCTACGCTGACCTTGCCCGTGGGCGTTACCTTGATCGTGGCGCCCTCCCAGAGTCCGCCCTGGAAGCCAACGGCCCCTGCGACCTGCGAAGGACCCAAGCCGCAAATCTCCACGTACGTCGAGACTCCAATGCCCATGTGGCGGCCTTCGGCACGGCTGCTCTCCTGTTCGGCTCTTAGATCCGCATAGCTCACCGCCTCCAGTGCCTTGTCAAGAGGGGCCTCGTAGTCTCCGCTGTCGTACGTCAGGCCCAGCGCGATGTCGTGACCGTCTTCGAATTTGGGCACAAGGTTCTTGCGCCTGACCTCGACAGGGTCCATACCCAACTCTCCAGCCAGCTTCTCCATCATCCTCTCCACAAGGAACGTGGCCTCAGGCCGCCCGGCGCCGCGGTAGGCGTCGGTAGGTGTCGTGTTGGAGAACACGCCATACACTTCTGCGCGCGCGGCGGGGATGCCGTACGGACCGCAATACATCAGCCCGTGCAGAATCGTCGGGATTCCGGGCGCGGCCGTCGATAGGTAGCCGCCCATGCCGGCGTAGACCGTGGCTCTAATGCCGGTGACTGTTCCGTCCTTCGTTGCGGCCAACTCCACGTCTTGCACGTGGTCTCTTCCGTGGATTGTTGCAATGAAGTTCTCGGATCGAGTCTCCGTCCACTTAACCGGCACACCAAGCTTCATCGAGCAGAACGATGTGATCGCCTCGTCCGCATAGTACGGAATCTTGCTGCCGAAGCCGCCGCCCACCTCGGGTGCGATCACGCGGATCTTGTGTTCACCTACACCCGTTACGACCGAAGTCAGGAACCTTGCGATGTGCGGGTTCTGGGTGGTGCTCCATAACGTCAGGTCGCCAGTCGCATCCGTCCACTGCGCGAGCGCCGAACGCGGCTCCATCGCGTTGGGGACGAGACGCTGGTGCACGATGCGCTCGCTCACAAGCACTTCCGGGTTATCGAATGCCGCGTCTACGTCGCCGCCTTCTGCTACCCATTTGAATGCCTGGTTGTTCGGAACGTCGTCGTGGACCTGCGGGGCGCCGTCCTGGAGCGCCGCCTCGGGGTTGACCACCGCAGCAAGGATTTCGTAGTCGACATCGATGTGCTGTAGCGCGTCTTCAGCGTGGTAGCGCGAGTCCGCCACAACTACAGCGACAGCGTCGCCCACGTACCGCACCCTGTCCACTGCGATTGGAGGATGCTCAGGCGTCTTGAGGTCCGAATCGGGGACCAGCCATGCGCAGGGAAGACCGTTCAGCACGCCCTGAGTGTCCGTCCCTGTGAACACTGCCACAACTCCAGGGGCGTCGGAAGCAGCGCTCGTGTCGATGCTTTGGATGTTGGCATGAGCGTGTGGACTTCTCAGCATCGCGGCGTACAACATGCCCGGAAGCTTGAGGTCGTCAGTGTACTTGGACCCCCCAGTTATGAGCCGCGGGTCTTCCCGGCGCCGGATGCCGGAACCGAATATACGGGTTGCCGTGGCCATGCTAGCCCCCCTTCATCGCTTCTGCTGCTGCCCGCACCGCGCGGACGATGTTCGTATACCCGGTACATCTGCACAGGTTGCCTTCCAAGCCGTGCCTGATCTCCTCATCGGTCGGGTCAGGGTTGGATTTCAGTAATTCGCTTGCGGCCATAATCATGCCGGGCGTGCAGTAGCCGCACTGTAGCCCGTGCTGGTTCCAGAACTCTTCCTGGAGTGGGTGGAGTTCGCCGGCCGATCCCATGCCCTCTATCGTCGTGATCTCGGCTCCGTTGGCCTGCACAGCCAGACGCGTACACGACTTTACGGCCACTCCGTTCTCCAAGACTACGCAAAGTCCGCATTGGCTCGTGTCGCAGCCGATCTTCGTGCCCGTGAGCGCCGCGTTCTCACGGATGAAGTGGACCAGCAGCAGCCTCGGCTCTACTGCGTCCGACACGTCTGAGCCGTTGATCGTGATCGTCACCGGGTGCCGGCCGTTCTGTGCCGGCGCCGCCGGCGCTGGCGCGGCAACTGCGGCCGGTTCCTCGGCCGCAGCAGGACTCTGTTCACCTACAAGGATGCGTCTGACGGATGACCAGAATGACATGACACCTGCCCCTTCCTGTTGAGTGCGTTCATTGACGCGTGGTTATAGGCACACGATCGCTCTATAGACGAATGGTTCCCGCGTGCCTTTGGGCACTACCTGGGGGGTTCGGTCCGGCGTGCTGGTTAGGAAGCAGCCGCTACGCCGGCCTCCGCAACTGCATGGTCGTCCTCGACGCTACTCCCGGAAACACCGATGGCTCCGACAATCTCGCCAGCGCTGTTCCTGATTGGAAGTCCACCGGGGAATGAGATCAGCCCGCGGTTCGAGTGTTCGATCCGGAACAGTGCCCCGCCCGGCTGAGATAGACCCCCAATTGCACCAGTCGGCATGTCAAAGTATCGCGCCGTTCGCGCCTTCTTCTGGGCGATGTCGATGGAACCTCGCCACGCACCGTCCATTCGAGCGAACGCCTTTAGCCTGACGCCAGCGTCAACTATGGCTATATCCATCTTGACGCCCATCTCTTCGGATTTTTGGATGGCTGCCTTGACGGCGGCGCGCGCCTGGTCGAGCGTGATATCGGTAGCGGCGTCTTCGGACGACTCTGCCGGCTGGTTTTCCGACACAGGCTCCGCGGCCGATTCGGCGGTCTGGCTCCCATTCCCCAACACCATCTGCTTCAATCTTGACCAGAGTGACACGATCCCAACTCCTTTTCACTAAGTACCGCTTCGGTTCACGATCCTCAACCTGGCAACAGCGAGGACGGGCAAACAGGTGTTGAGAGTCTGAACAGTCCTGATTTCCCTGACCCAACCGCAATCTTCACGGTCGGCTGACAACCGATAACCGGGCCCTCAAGCAAGAGGACCCGGTCTTCAACTACTTAGTTAACTGTGGGATTTTGCTCTCCCACTACAGGCAGGTCTAGGAGATGGCGGCGACACCGGCCTCGGCGACGGCGTGGTCATCCTCAACGGTGCTGCCGGATACGCCGATGGCCCCGATGACTTCACCATCCCCATTGGAGATCGGTAGACCTCCGGGGAACGTAATCAAGCCTCCATTGGAGTGCTCAATGTTGTATAGGGGTCCTCCCGGCTGAGACAGCCCGCCGATTGCCCCGGTCGGCATATCAAAGAATCGGGCTGTTCGCGCCTTGATCTGAGCGATGTCGATCGACCCGAGCCACGCGCCGTCCATACGCGCGAACGCCTTGAGGTTCGCGCCTGCATCAACGACGGCGATGTCCATCTTAACGCCCATCTCGTTGGACTTTTCTATTGCGGCCTTCACCGCCGCACCTGCCTGATCGAGACTAATGTCTGCCATGATTTGTTCTCCTCCATTCTTTGTTGAGCACCTATGGAACTATTTAGTTCGAAGCGGCGCCCGGTTACGGATGGATAATTACCTTCGTGTAGCCCTCTACACGCTGATCGAACTTCGTGTACGCGTCCGGGGCCTCATCAAGGCCGATTTCGTGTGATACCACGAAATCGGGGCTCGCCCGGCCGGCCGTGATCATGTCGCGCAAGTACGCATTGTACTGTTTCACGTTGCACTGGCCGGTGCCCAGCCGCAACCCCTTCTCAAACAACTTCCCAAAGTTAATCGAAAGGGCGCCCTGCTTGGCTCCCTCATCGACGCCGCCGGGGTCGGACGGTACATACAGGCCGGGGATTCCGATCGATCCCGTGGGCCTGACGGTCGCAATCAGGTTGTTGAGTACTATGTTGGGGATCTCGTCCTGCTCACCGCCCGCCGCCGAGGAGCCGCGCGCCGTGGCCTGGTAGCCGACTGCGTCTATCCCTTTGTCCGTGCCGCCATCTGTCGCGTCGACGATGGCTTCCACGGGATCGACATCGTCGTAGTTAACGGGAATGGCGCCAATCTCCTCAGCCTTGTCCAATCGTTCCTGAACATGATCGACTGAGAAAACGCGGGATGCGCCTCGAATAAGGCAACTGTATGCGGCCATCAGGCCCACCGGGCCGGCCCCGAAAACTGCCACGCTCTCACCGGGCCTAACGCCAGCCATCTCCGCTCCGTGATAGCCCGTGGGGAAGATATCGGCCAAGAGCGCGTAATCGGCCTCGTGTTCGTCGCCCTCCGGCAGTGGAAGGCCGTTGAAGTCCACGAAGGGCACCTGCATGTACTCGGCCTGCCCGCCTACCCATGGCCCCATCGCCACGTAACCGTAGGCCCCGCCCGCAAATCCTGGGTTCACCGTTGTGCAGAATCCAGTGAATCCGCCAAGGCAGTTCTTGCAGAATCCACAGGCTACGTTAAAGGGCATGACCACCCGGTCGCCGACCTTGCGCTCCTTTACGCCGGAGCCGACCTCCTCGATTATGCCCATGTTCTCGTGTCCAAATACGATCCCCGGCTCCGCAGAGGTCCGGCCTTCATACATATGCAGGTCAGAGCCGCAGATGCAAGAGGAAGTTATCCGCACGATTGCATCGTTCGGATGCTGAATCGAGGGATTGGGCACTTCTTCGATCGCTACGCTGAATGGTTCCTTATAAACGACAGCTCTCATAGAGAGAACACCTCCTTCTTGCTTGTTGTCAGATGCAGAACCGTCCTACTACTTACCATGGCTCAATTTCGGAGGATCTGCCGTACTTAAGCCCTAGCGGCCAGCACGGCCTTGAACTAGACTCCAAACCGTCGAAAGCATGGGCTCCGACCAAACCACTCCAAGGGCGCCAGAATCGCCCCGATGCTATTGCCGCCATCTTCAAAAGTCAACACGCCGGCGACTATCACTCACGCAGTAAGCGTCACCACTGGACGAACATCGGCATTACGACGTGCACGTACGAATCGTCGTCCACAGGCCGCAGGACGCCGGGGCTGGATGGCGTAGTGGTCTCCAGAGCAACCTCGTTTGATTCCAGCACGTCAAGAACGTCGGTAAGATACTTGCTGTTGAAGGCGATCTTGGACTCCTCCCCTTCCACCTTCACATCCACCTCGCTCTCGTTGTCGCCCACCTCTTCCGAACGGGAAGAAATCACCAGCTTGCCCTCATCTCCGTCCTCACCCGGATTGACGTGCACCCTTACTATCCCGCTGCCGTCCCTGGCAAAAATGGCTGCTGATCGGTTGGCCATCGAGAACTCGGACAGCCCCATAACAGCTCGCGTTCCGTATGAAGTGGGGACCAACTGGCTGTAGTTGGGGAAGGTGCCCTGGATCAACTGCGAGACGATCTCCACGTTGTCCAGTCTGAACATTGCCTGGTTCTTATTTGGCGTAACGGTGAACTCTATCGGATGGACCTGGCCTGAAAGCAGCCGGTTGACTTCCTGCAACGTCCGGGCCGGGATGATGAAGTCCAAGTCCTCCGGCGCTGCCCCTTCCATCCTGCCCTTGTAGACCGCCAGCCTGAACCCGTCCGCCGCGGCGAAGGTATAGTCCTCTCCCGTAATCTCCACCTTGATTCCTGCGAGCACAGGCCGCGAGTCGTCGGTCGCAGCCGCGAATGCGACGTGGTTGATAGCTCGGCCCAACTCCCCCGGGTCCATAACGCCGGCCACACCCGACTCCACCGTGGGAACTGGCGGGAAATCTGCGGCTGGCATGCCGTTGACGTTCGCGGAGAAGCGGCCGCAGGAAAGGCCGATGCCCAGCGGCTCGGTGCTCGACTTGATGTCTATGCGCTCAGCGGGCAGTGAGTTTACGAACTCCGTCAAAATGCGCGCCGGGATTGTAACTTCACCTTCCTCCTGGACGTCAGCGCCGATCCACGTCGTGATGGCGACCTCCAGATTTGTCGCGACCAGCTTGAGCCTGCCCTGGTCGGTGGATATAAGGACGTTAGACGTAATCGGAAGTGTGGCCCTCGCAGCCACGGCTCTGCCGACTACCGTAAGTCCTCGGCTAAGATTCTCTTGCAGGCAGGAAAGCTGCATTCGTCGCTCCCTCAGAAATTGGTGGCGCTAGTATAGAACCGCCCATTCGGGAGCGTCAACGAACGCCAGCTAGCTACGCAATTGGGGCCTAAGATCAGGATTGGCCTTTATCAGGACAATTAGGGGGGATTCAGTATGGCGGCTTCGTCGCGGTGGGAAGTCAAGCCCACGTCGGCCTATTGCACCACCACGGTGCCGACCATGCCCAGGGCTTGGTGAGGAATGCAGATCAGGCTGTAGACGCCCGGCTCAGAGAACTGAAAACCGAACGATAGCGCTTCACCCGCTTCCACCTGCGCATCGAGCCCCAAATCTGAAATCGTGAACGTGTGGAACTCACTCTCTGCCACCAGAGTGAAGATGACCGCCTCTCCCACGGAGAACGAAAGCTGACCAGGGTCGTACGCGTAGACACCGCTACCGCCTGGGTCCTGGAGCTTCACGGCAACCGGTGTGCCCTCGGTGATGTCCGGGTTGCCGACCGGCGCCTGCTCGACAAGGCCGCCGAACAGCGGGTCGGATGCCAGTCTGGCAACGACCTCGGCCGGCGCTCCCTCCGGCGGAGCAGGCGAGTCCCTGTATTCCGTGACACTTTCTTCTACTCCGCATGCCACTAGCAAGCCCAGCAGAATCGTCAAGCATACGGCTGGCAAGGCAGCGCGGGATGCGAAATTCAATACCATGCCCTCTTGCTCCTCAGGTACGAGTTTCACCTCTTACAGGTACGTTCGTGAAGAGTTTCACATCCTAGCACTACTCCAAAGAGCCGGTCAACGAGATACCCGCCGTTTCCTAGGTTCAAGCAACCCGAACGAGTCCTGTCCGAGCACGAGGCGCAGCGCACACTCTGTAACTAGCAGTTGCGAGGCAATGTTAAGAAGCTAGTTGACGGTGATCGTTCCCGTCATGCCCAGCGCCTCGTGCGGCACGCAGTAGAGCTTGAAAGTGCCTGCCTTGTCGAACGTCACCTCGAACTCGATTGTCTGGCCGGCTTCCATCTCGTGGCTGATGTCCAGTTCGTCTACCTCGAACGTGTGGAACTCCGTTTCAGCCGATACCTGGAACGTGACCGTGTCGCCAACCGAGAATGTGAGCTCGGAAGTGGAGAACTGGTACTTCCCGCTGCCGCCGGGGTCCTCGTTGACAACCTTCACCACATCATCGCCGCTTGCCAACTCCGAAGCGGAGGCTGTAGTAGCCGCAGCGGTTGCCTGCGGCGTGGCCTTCGCCGGCTCGGCAGCGGGTGTCGAGTCCTCCGATTCCCCGCCGCCGCAAGCGGCGACGGACGCCATTCCCAGCACTACGACTGCCGCCATAATTATCAGTTTCTTCAAGGACCTCTTCTCCTCTCACGCGTTGCCATTACTACATTGAGATTGTAACTCTACGGAATGCGGCTGGCGATGCTAGCAATGAATTTCGAGACCGTCAATCCAAAATTCACCTGTTCCTGAGCTCGCCTTTCAGGTTATTCTTGGATTGCGGCGCCAAGAGCCCGCTGGCTGTTGTGGTAGGCTTGCCCGCGCGGAATTTAGGAGAAGATGCTAGAACGATTCAAGGTCCCGAAGGAAGACGAGGTCAGGGTACCGGCAGCGGCTCTTCGTAGTACTGTCGAGGCGTTGTTCGTCAAGATGGGCGTTCCTGACGAAGACGCGCAGGAAGGCGCCAACACCCTTGTCATGACGGACCTCCGCGCCGTCGAGACGCACGGCGTGTCCAACATGACAAGGTCGTACATCTCGTCGTACCAGCAGGGCAGCCTGAACCCGCGTCCCAACTGGCGAGTGATCCAAGACTCCCCGTCGGGCGCCGCCGTAGATGCCGATCGCGGTCTCGGGGTGATCGTCGCCCCCAAGGTTATGCGCATGGCTATCAGCAAGGCCAGGGAGACCGGCGTCGGCGCAGTCTCGATGCACAACAGCGGCCACACCGGAGCGGTCGGCCATCACTCCATGCTTGCTGCCGAGGCGGACATGATCGGCATCTGCATGACCGCCGGCTGGCCGGCCATCCCCCCTACGTTCGGCGCGGAGCCCCGTTTTGGCACGAATCCTATATCCCTCGCCGCGCCGGCAAGCAAAGAGCCTTTCTTCCTTTTCGACGCCGCCACATCCACCATCGCAGGCAACAAGGTCCGTTTGGCACAGCGTGTCGAGGCCGATCTGCTGCCGGGATGGATCGCCGGGCCGGACGGCCTTCCCAAGACGGCGCCAACCCCTGCGTCGGACTTGGGAGAGTATTTTCTTCTGCCGCTTGGCGGAACCAGGGAGCACGGCTCGCACAAGGGGTACGGCTTCGCAATGATGTCCGAAATTCTGGCCCGCCTGCTGGGCGGCAGTCCTTCAGCCATGACAGCCCCGGAGAGCCGTGGTTCCAGCGGCACCTTCTTCTCCGCATACAATATCGCTGCGTTCACGGACCTGGACGCCTTCAAGAAAAACATGGACCTGATGTTGGAGAAGTTGAGAACTACAAAGCCCGCTCCCGGGTACGACCGTGTCCTGTATCCCGGTCTCAGCGAACATGAAGAGACACAGGAACGGCTGGTCAACGGCATTCCCCTGCACCGCGAAGTCATCGACTGGTTCGACGACATTACGGCCGAGCTTTCTTTGCCACGCTTGGAGCGGGTAACTCACGACTCGTGACTGCACTTCTTGAGGCGAGAGGCCTCACAAAGCAATACGGGTCTACCACGGCCCTGAACTCCGTGGACTTCGAAGTATCGCAGGGCATCACCGGCATTCTCGGCCCAAACGGCGCCGGCAAGACTACCGCCATCAAGCTATTCCTCGGCCTCACGAGGCCCACGTCGGGCGCCGCTCTGATCCTGGGCCAGGAACCATACGTCTCGATCGACGCAAGGCAGCGAATCGGCTACATGCCCGAGCACGACTGCCTCCCCGGCGCGATGAACGCCTCCGAGTTTCTGGCGCACATGGCGCAGGTCAGCGGCCTGCCAGCGGAAGAGGCCCGCATCCGGTCGGCCGACACTCTGCGGCATGTCGGCCTTCACGAGGAACGCTACCGTCCAATTGGCCAGTACTCGACCGGCATGAAGCAGCGCGTCAAGCTTGCGCAGGCCCTCGTGCACGATCCGGTCATCGTTCTCATGGACGAGCCCACCGCCGGCCTGGACCCTGCGAGCCGCGAAGATATGCTGGACCTCGTACGTCGAATTGGCACCGACTTTGGCATCAGCATACTGCTCTCCTCGCACCTCATGAAAGATGTGGAGGGCACCTGCGACAAGCTCATCGTTCTCGAAGAAGGGACAGTCGTGGAGCAGGGTACCGTTTCGGGCTTCACGCAGGAGACCGAGGCGGTGTATGTGGAAATAGAAGAGAACCGGGACGAGTTTCTTGCCGCGCTCCATACAAGGAATGTCCAGGCCACGCTTGACGGCGGCGCAATTGTAGTCGACCAGAGTGACGAGTCCGGATACGACCACATCCGCGACGCGATCGTCGAGTCCGGGGCCCGGCTCCGCCGCATGGCGCCCAGGAGAGGCACCCTGACCGACATCTTCAGGAGTTCGGAGTCCTGATGGAAGCTCGCGGCGAGGTATTCGACCTCGGCTATCAGCACTACGAAGGGCCGCGCGAGGGCCGCGGCCGGGCGAGAAAGGCTCTCTGGGTAGACGGCATCAGAACGTCGTTGGGCATCGGCAGAAGCGCGTGGGCAAAGATCATCCCCGGCCTCTTCATCGCAGCGGTGACCCTTCCGGCCATTGTCATAGGCGTGATAGCCGTTCAGATGGGCCTGCAAGAGGCCGACATCGTGGACCACTCCACGTACTTGCAGATAGTTCTCACGTTCATGCTGTTCTTCACGGCGGTCATCGGCCCTGAACTGCTTTGCCCGGACCGCCGGGACATGGTTATTAGCCTGTACATAGTCCGGCCGTTGACCATGTCCGACTACCTCGCGGGGCGTTGGCTGGCGCTGTTCTCCGTCACGCTTGCCCTCGTCTACCTGGGTCAGATCGTGCTGTTCGTATCGTTCTCCCTGGGATCCAATGACACGCCGGATTACCTTAGAGAGAACTGGCTTGACGTCCCCAGGTTCCTGGCAGCGGGATTTGTTCTTGCCTTGTTCACTACGACGATTGCGTTGGCCGCCGCGGCTCTCACCACGCGCAGAGCATACGCCGCCGCGATAATCATCGGCCTCTACATCATTTCCACGTCGGTAGCCAACCCGCTGGGAGGCTGCGAGGGAGATCCGGAAAGCGGGTCATGCGAGACTCCCTCCGGAGACGCCGGCCACTGGATCGCGCTCGTCGACCTCGGGCAGGTGCCGAGTCACGTGAACAAGCATATTTTCGAAGAAAGCTCAAACGACAGCCCCGTTGTAACGTCGGCTTCTGAACTCAATCCCGCAATTCCCGTCGCCTGGTACGTGCTGCTGACCGGCGGCTCAGGCGCCTTTCTGTGGTGGCGTTACAGGAGTCTCGCGCAATGACGTCCAATGGCGTCGGGGCCACCATAGTGGTGAGCAACGTTTCCAAGTGGTTTGGCAACGTGGTAGCGGTAAACGGCGTTTCCCTGGAAATCAACCCAGGCATCACGGGCCTGCTGGGCCCCAACGGGGCCGGCAAGACGACGTTGCTTAGCATGATCACCGGCCTCGCGGCCCCGTCGGAAGGCGAGGTCACCATCCTGGGCCAGATTGCACGTGAAAACCCGGATGTGTACAGGCGCATCGGCGTCATGTCTGAGCACCAGGCGGTCTACGAGTTCCTTTCCGGCCGCAACTTCGTGAAGACCTGCGCGCGCCTCCAGCGCATCGACGACTTAGACGAGCACATCGACCGCGCGATCGACTATGTGGACATGGCCGAGGCCCAGCACCGCACTATCTCGGGATACTCCCGCGGCATGAGGCAGCGCATGAGGCTCGCTGCCGCGCTGGTGCACGATCCGCAGGTCCTCGTCCTTGACGAACCGCTGAGCGGCACAGACCCACGCCAGCGCGTCGAGTTCCAGAACCTCATGCGCCGTCTCGCGGGAGAGGGCCGCACTATTCTGATGTCGTCACACATCCTCGAGGAGGTCGAGACGCTCTCGGATAGCATCCTCCTGATGGTAGACGGCAAGCTCGCAGCCGCCGGGGGTGTGGCCGCGATCCGGGCGCAGTTGGACCAGCGTCCGTACACCGTGCGGGTGGTAAGCGATGAGCCAAGGCAGTTGGCGGCCGCGCTCGTAGGCTTGGACGAAGTCGAGTCCGTCGCAGTTGACGGCAACGCCCTGGTCGTATCCAGCAGGAACGTGGCGGCCCTTCAGACGTCGGTACCCAGGCTGGCCCAGGTGCAGGGAATCAGGCTTCTTCGCGTCGAACCCCTGGACGACTCCCTCGAGAGTGTGTTTGGCTACGTGGTGGAGGGCTGATGGCCGCGGTCTTCACACTTACTGTCCGTCAGTTGACTGGCCGCTGGCGGCTGATCGTGACCGTTGGCCTGGCCGCGATAGCCGTCATTCTTACGGTCACCATGTCGGCCTTGGCGTCCGACCAATCAACGTTGCGAGAAGACTTCGTGAATGGCGTCCTCGACGCCCTTTTTCTTGGGGGCATCCTTCCCATCATCCTGATGGTCCTCGCCACTTCCGCGTTCGGCACTGAGGTCGAAGACAAGACGCTCAGCTACCTCGTGCTGAAGCCGATTAGCAAGTGGGAGATCGTACTGCCCAAGTTTGCCGCTTCGGTCATTGTCGGAGGCCTCATCGTCCTCGTTTCGGGCATAGTCTCTGTAATCATCGTGTTCGGAGGACTTGCCCAGCCAATCTTCGCCGTTGCAGTCGCATTGACCGCGGGCACTGTTGCCTACGCCGCCGTGTTCATGTGGGCGGGCCTGATAACCACCAGGCCGCTCTACTACGCCTTGGCCTACGTCCTTATCTGGGAAGCCGCGTTGACCAACATCTTCAATGGCATACGGTATCTCAGCATCCGTACTTTCACCTTGTCCATACTTAACGGTTTGGACAAAGTCCGCTTCGAAATCGACGCAAGTAGGCTGTTGGATGCTCCGGAGGCATTTGGGGGAGTGGCCATCGTCACCGTCGTGTTCCTGGCCCTCACCATCCGACGGCTTCAGCGTATGGACGTTCCTTAGAAGAGAGCGGCTCCGGCGTTACCGTCCCTCTTTGATGAAGTCGGCGACCCTCTCGGCCATCGCCAGCACGGTTGCGTTTGTGTTTGCGCGCACGCAGTCCGGCATTATCGACACGTCCGCCACTCGCAGCGACTCCAGTCCGTGCACTCGCCCGAACTGGTCTACCACTGCCATTGGATCGTCGGCTGCTCCCATCTTGCACGTACAGGAACTATGGTGAGCCGTGGTTACTTCTCGCTTCAACCAGGCATCAAGCTCCCGGTCCGACGCCATGTCGAAGTCAGGCTCGGGAATGATCCGCTCCGACACGATATGCTCAAACGCCTCGCTCGCAAACAGCTCGTCGCATATGCGTACCCCCTCCCGCATCCTCTCCCGGTCGAACGGTTCGGCAAGATAGTTGAAGTCGATCAAGGGCTGATGATGTGGGTCTGCGGACGCGAGTTTCACGCTTCCCGCCCCCAGCGCCAGGTTCAGCACGGCTATCACTCCCACACCGAGCGGCAGGTCGGGGTCTCCGCCCTTGTCGATCCGCTCCGTCGTCCTGGAATCCATGTACAGGATCATGTCATTGGGGAGATGCGAGCCGCTTGCCGTGTACCTGAGCACAAGATTGGCCTTCCTGACCTCATTGTCCAGATCAACGTCGTCATGGACGCTCCACGCCATCTGGACCAAGGGGTGATCTCTGAGGTTCTGGCCCACTCCCGGAAGGTCCGCAACAACCGGGACGCCGTGCTCTCGAAGGTGACCTTGAGGTCCAACTCCTGAAAGCATAAGCAGATGCGGCGAGCCTATCGATCCACCGCTAAGGATGACCTCCCGTCCGCGGACTGTGAACGTCTCACCGCCGCTCTCCGCCTCAACGCCCACGGCCCTGAGCCCGTCGAACAGCACTCGCCGGACCAGGCAATCGGAACGTATCGTGAGATTGAGCCTGGGACGCGCCGGACCGATGTACGCGATCGCCGTGCTCCACCTCACCCGGTCGACAGTGTTGAATGCCAGAGGCCCTACGCCTGTCGAATCGGGATCGTTGTGGTCTGGACAGTCGGTGTAGCCTGATGCCCTGCATGCCTCGTAAAAGGCGTTTTGTGTAGGAAGCCACTCCTCGCGCGGCTGCCTGCTGCAGACGATGGGCCCATCCGTCCCGTGAAAATCGCCTGCGAAGTCCTGGTCGCTTTCGGTCTTGCGGAAGTATGGGAGCATTCGTGGGAAGCTCCACTCATCGTTGCCCATTTCCGCCCAGCCGTCGTAGTCTTCGGGCACGCCTCTCAGGAACATCTGGGCGTTGATGGCGCTCGAGCCGCCCATGACCTTCCCGCGAGGAACGTATATGGTACCGGCCTCTTCGGTTGCTCTGGCGGTGAACTGCCAGTTGTGAGGGCTTCGCCAGATGGTTGTGCCGGGGCCATAGCCGTACTTGACCTCATCTGGCATCCGGCCCAGGTCGGGAAAGTCCGCGCCGGCCTCCAACAGGAGGACCGAACAGTCGCGTTCCTCCGTCAGTCTGTTCGCAAGGATGCCTCCCGCGGAACCGGCGCCAACGATGATGTAGTCGTACTCCAACGTCTGCTCCTTAGGTGCTTACGGAGAATTTCCAAAGCGACTAGGGAAAGTGCCTGCGCATGCCTGCCGTCCGTGCCTCAAGTCATCTGGACAGTTGGCCGGGAGCTGAAGTCCGCCTTCATCCGGGCGTCAGCCTGCTGGAGTCCGTCTGAGGAACGCCGAGCGGACCGCCTCCAGCGTCGGCTCGTCGAAGTCGCCGCGCCGCACGAACTGCCCGGACTCCATTGATGCCAGGACTACCCCGTCCCGGAACATCAGTTGATTGGCAGCCACCGCCGGAACGCGTTGCCCGAACGTAAGTATCCCCGAGATGTTCAGAGGGTCGCAGGCCGAAACCCGCCACAGGTCTCCCGAAGGCTCGGCCTTCCGGACCGTCTTGAGCGCTTCGAGCGCTTCCGGACTGGCGAACTGCTCACCGGTCGTTCCCTGGATGAAGCGCCCGCCCCTGATCTCTCCGCGCGCCTCCAGCCTGCGGTACACACCAAGCAGGTGGCGCCAACCCGGCGGGGACGGCTCACGGGCCATCATCTCTCTGAACACTACCCCCCACCGTCTCAGGTACTGGCGGGCCAGCCACTCCACGTCGTCCTCTCCTAACCCTGGGTCCGCTTCCTCTCCTCGACCGTGGTCTTCCCCGACTTCGTCCGCAGTCTCGCCCCTCCGTGGCCCATCGAAGAGCGACCATCGACTGCCCGGCGACCTGTATCTGGCCCTACGGCGCACGCGTGTGTTGCGGCGTGTTGGCCTCTTCGTGCCGCCGGCAATGCTGCGAAGCGCGCTGAAGTCATCCGCGGTCACCAGTCCTGCGGCAACGAGCTGCCACAGCGCCTCCTCCACGTCGGAAGGCAGCCGCCGTGTCTGCTGGATGATCTCGGACAGGAATGACGCCCCCCTCCACGACAGGAATTCGTACACCTCCTGGGCCGCGCCGCGCAGGTCGGGCGCTCCTGTCTCTGCTCTTCGACGCAGCCACTCCAGGTCGTCCCGTAAGGCAAGCGTAATCGGACTCGTCCGAAGCAGGCCGGTGCGGCCAATGCCCTCGTCTCCATTTCTCCGGCCGGCAAGCCTGCCCCACACGATCTCGCCTGAGCGGCACAGCTCGTCGAGTAGCGACGGCCGGTATCCCGCGACCCTGGCCGGCAGTATGTCCGACTCCCACGCCGATGCCGCGGCTTCGAAGCCCTGAAGTTGCTCGATGACCTCCAGCAGGCCCTGCTCACCCATGGCCTGCGAGCCAGGTATCGCGTGCTGCCAGTAGAACAGGAACCTGGCGAACGCGGCCTGCGGCACAGGCTCGATCTCTCTCCTGAGCCCGCTGATGGTCGCCCTGTGGATCCGGGCGAGGATGCGCCGGTCGCAATACTCCCCCTCGTCGATACACCTGAACGGAACCGGCCGGCCAGCAACTGCCCCTCCGATTCGAGACGCGCGATCGCTTGCCTGACCTCGGCCTCGGTGAAACGCAAGGCCTTCCTGACCTCGCCCACGGTGAATGGACCGGATGCCTCAGCCCTGGCGCGAACGATCTCGAGCAATGCATCCTCCCGCTCAGGTGCGGGAGGCGCGTCGGCAACGGGGCGAGGCTCCGGAATCAGTCGCGCAGTCGGATAGGCGGCGCGAACGACGCCCGCGGTTTCCGCCGCACCCCATCCGGTCGCACCGTCCTCGTCCAGCATCACTCGAAATGCCCTGCCCTCGCTGGCAAGCTCATCGAACCATTCAAGCCAGTTCCCTGGCTTTGTTTCGTGGACCTTGGCGTGAGCCTCTTCCTCGGGAATCAGGAGCATGGTCAACAGGGCGTCATGTAGTTCTTCAGCATCCCGGCAGACTGGCCAGGCATCTACGGTCGCCTCCCTGATGGCCTCAGGCGACAGCGCTCCGAGGTCACGGCTGTCTTCCGGCAAAGCTCGCCTCAATGCGACTGCTCGGGCTCTACGCTCCTCAAGCGGCGCCTCGTCAAGGAACGCGTAGGGGTTCGCGTTCAGAATCTGGTGCGAGAACACCGAGGGCTGCAGCGTGTCGTAGGCCAGCACCTCAACCTCGCCGCGCTCTATCGAGGCGATCAACTCACCGAATGCCTCCGCATCCATGTAGTCCGTCAGGCAGTCCCGCATCGTCTCGAACACAAGGGGGTGGTCCGGCACATCGATGTCGCCCGGCATCGCGTTGTCCTGGCACTCCACCTGCGCCGGAAAGACAAGGGCGAGCAGGTCGTCGGTCCTCATCCTGAGGATCGGCGGGGGAACGCGTCGTCCTGACATGAACCTCAGCACTGCGAGAGAACGCGTGGCGTTCCATCTCCAGCGCGCTCCGAAGATCGGAACCTGAAGGATCGCCTGCTCCACCACCTTTGACGCCGTGGGCGACTTTATGTAGCGGAACACGTCGGACAGCGGGAACGAGTGCTGGGGTCCCAGCGAGAAATTGATCCCATCGTCAGTGGCCGCAGCCTGCAGCTCGAAGTCGAACGTGCGGCATATCTGCTTCCGCAGAGCCATGCCCCACGCTCTGTTGATCCGCGCTCCAAGGGGCGAGTGAATGACGATCTGCGTGCCGCCGCTTTCGTCGAAGAAGCGCTCCGCCACGATCCTGTTCTTTGTGGGCACCGTACCCAGAATACGGCGGCCTTCCACCATGTAGTTCACTATCTGCTGCGCCACTCCCACAGGAACGCCCGCGTCTTCCATGAGCCACTGTACTGCGGCCTCAGGCTTGTCGATTCGGCCGGCCAGCGCGTCTCTCAGATCGGATATCTCTCCGGATAGCTCCTTCGTCCTTGCCGGGGCTTCTCCCAGCCAGAACGGGATGGAGGGGGTAGCGCCGGGAGCGGCTTCAACGCGTACCCGCCCCATCTCGATGCGCTTGATTCGCCAGGAGGAGTTCCCCAGTAGGAACACGTCGCCGCCCATGCTCTCGATTGCGAAGTCCTCGTTGACAGCACCCACCACGACGCCCTCCGGGTCCAGCACAACGTCATAGTCTGTATTGTCAGGAATGGCGCCGCCGCTCGTTAGCGCCGAAATCCTCGCCGACCTTCGCCCGCGAAGTACTCCGTTCACACCGTCCCTGTGGAGGTAGGCGCCGCGCGATCCTCCGCGCTCCACCACTCCGCGAGAGAGCATGTTGACGATCTGGTCGAACTTGGGCCGCGGCAGCTCCGAGTACGGGTACGCCCGCTGGCACAACTCGAACAGCTTGTCCTCTTCCCATGGATCGCATGCGCAGGCTGCCACTATCTGCTGCGCCAAGATGTCCAGCGGCCACGGCGGGATGATGAAAGCGTCAAGGCTGCCTCCGCGAATCGCCCTGCAGAGCGCCGCGCACTCGAACAGCTCGTCGCGTGTAAGTGGAAACAGGCGTCCCTTGGGCGTGGCGCCGAGCGAGTGACCCGATCGGCCCACGCGCTGCAGTAGCACAGCGATCGAGCGGGGCGAACCTATCTGACAGACGAGGTCGACATTCCCAATGTCGATTCCAAGCTCCAATGATGCTGTCGCCACGCAGGCCTTGATCTCCCCAAACTTCAACCGGTGCTCTGTCTCCTGTCGCCGCTTCCGGGAGAGGCTCCCGTGATGCGCGGCAATTGCTTCGGGGCCCAGGCGCTCTTCAAGCAAGTGGGCCACCCGTTCCACCATGCGGCGCGTGTTTACGAACACCAGCGTCGTGTCATGCCCTCTTACGAGCTCGGCGATGCAGTCCATGGTCTCGGCCATGTACTCGTGCGTGGCTATCGGCCCAACTTCGAACTGGTCAGGCACTTCGATCGCGAGGTCGATTTCTCGAGCGTGGCCGGCATCCACGATCACACAGTCGGCGCTGCCGTCGGTGGCCATGTTTCCCGCGCCAACAAGCAACTTAGCCATCTCATCTATGGGCTTCTGAGTCGCCGATATCCCAATCCGGGTGACTTCGTTCTCTGCCAACTCACAGAGGCGTTCCATCGTTAGGGCGAGATGTGACCCCCGTTTGCTGCCTGCTACGGCGTGAAGCTCGTCAACGATCAGCGTCTTCACGCCCTTGAGTCCGTTGCGGGCCTTCTCGGACGTGAGCAGCAGATACAGAGACTCCGGCGTAGTCACAAGTATGTGCGGCGGCCTCTTCACCATCGCCTGACGCTCGGACTGAGGCGTGTCGCCCGTGCGGACGGAAACTCGGATCTCCGGCAGCGGGAGCTCGGCCTCTGCCGCTAACTCCGAGATTTCGGCCAGAGGTTTCTGAAGGTTGCGATGAATGTCGTTGGATAGCGCCTTCAGCGGGGACACATACACGACTTCCGTGCCATCCGGCAGACCGCCGTTCAGTCCGGCGCGCACCAGACCGTCGATACACTCCATGAACGCCGCCAGCGTCTTGCCTGAGCCGGTTGGCGCCGCGATTAGCGTGTGCCGTCTGTGGGCAACTGCATTCCACCCCAACGTCTGCGCCTCTGTCGGGCCTTCAAACTGCCCTTCGAACCAGGCTCTGACTATCGGGTGAAATCGGTCCAGGGACATTCGAAACCTTCTCGCAACGGCGGATCTTCCGCCGTTGCGCCAGGATGGGGACTACGAGCGAGGCACTCTCCACGTCTGTGTCGCCAACGCTCCGCCTCTATTGTCTACCATGACCCCGCACAGATAAACTCCTTTCCGCACGAATCAATGAACCTATGGAGGACTCAGGTGACCACGACTTCAAGCCCCAACGGAAATGTTCGGTTCCCGATCGAGAAAGCCCGAGAGTGGCTCGTTGGCCCCATGGTAGCGGTCGCCACCCCATTCAATGAGGACTACAGCCTGGACCTGGACGCCCTCCGTGACAACATCAGGTTCATGATCGACGGAGGGGTCCGCACAGGTAACGGCACCCTTCTTGTCGGCGGCGCGGGCGGCGAACACCCGGCCATGAACGTCGACGAGCGAAAGGCCGTGATGGACGTGTCGATGGAGGCGGCAGACGGCGAGGTGCCTGTAGCCACCAGCGTCCAGCACACCGACACCCGCGTTACCGTCGACCTTGCCCAGCATGCGTCGGCGGCCGGACTCCAGGGCGTGCAGCTCGGCCCCACCTACTACTACGTGCCCACCGAGGGCGATGTGAGCCGTCTGTTCGAGTTGGTCGCGTCCGAGTCTGACGTGATGCTCATGATCTACCACACGCACTGGGAAGGTCTCACCATGAGCATGGGCCTGCTAAGTGAGCTGGCAGACATGCCCACAGTCGGCGCGCTCAAGTGGTCTGCCCCCACGATCGACATGCTCGAAGAGGGCCTGAAGAAGTTCTCCAGCAAGCTGTCGATCATCGACAACGCAGGCAAGCATGTGCTCAGCCACCAGCTTGGAGCGCGTGGGTTCATCACCCACCTGAGCGGCTTCTGGCCGGATTACCCTAGCGACATTTGGCGCCTGCTGGAGGACCTTGACTACGTAGGCGCCGAACGCCTCTTGGAAGAATTCAAGTACCCGTGGTTGGAGTGGCGGAATGAGGTCGCTAGCGTGACGGGCGGCGAAGGACCGTTCATCAAGGCGGCGATGGAAGAGGTCGGCCTTCGTGTCGGCCCGCCGAGGCCGCCATCCACAAGGGCGCCGGAGTCGTTCCTGCCCGCGCTTAGAGAGTTGCTGAAGAAGGCTGGCACGCCAATGGCTGCGCAGACGGTACGGAGCTGACAATGGCGGAACTGAAGACCAGGAAGAACGACGCCAGCGTCGACGACTTCCTCGAAGGCTCGGCCGATGAACGCAAGCGCGCCGACTGCTACGCGCTTCTCGACCTTATGCGAGAGCTCACGGGCGACGAGCCCTCGATGTGGGGTGACAGCATCGTCGGCTTCGGGTCGTACCGGTACAGGCACCGCTCCGGCCAAAGCGGCGAGTGGTTCCTCACCGGGTTCTCCCCCAGGAAGCGTAACCTCACGATCTACATCATGCCGGGCTTCGACCGATACGGGGACATAATGGCCAAGCTCGGCAAGTACAAGAACAGCGTGTCATGCCTGTACGTCAACAAACTAGCGGACATCGACCTCGACGCGTTGCGCGAACTCGTGAAGTCCTCGTACGTCGACATGAAGGAAGCCAACGCCGCCGGGGGCTGCTAGCAGCAACGCATTCGGCCACCCTCGGCTCCCCTGCCTAGACCCGTCCGCTGGGCAAGAGCCTGCCCCCGAGTCCCTCGAGGGGCTGGGAAGGGGTCACCACTGCACCGGATCGAACGGAGGAATCATGATCGGAGTACTCACCAGCCACTGGTCCAAAGATGGCCGCTTCGAAGAAGCGCGCCGCCTGCTGGACGGTAACGGCCTCGCACAGAGTAGGGCACCCGGATTCGTTCGACGCACAACATTGGTTAGCGAAACCGATCCGTCCAAGATCACCACGCTCGTCATCTGGGAGGGCAACGAGATCTACGATGCCTGGCGCGCCAGCCCCGAGCGTTCCAATGCCATGGCCGGCGCCGAAGACCTATGGTCCCGCCCCCCGGAGT
Organism: Dehalococcoidia bacterium; assembly: GCA_965237445.1. Classification (GTDB taxonomy): domain Bacteria; phylum Chloroflexota; class Dehalococcoidia; order Lucifugimonadales. Next base: position 64,806 of record OZ250142.1, read on the forward strand.
CCGAGCGCTTCCACTTCGTCAGCTGAACTCTCACCCTCAGCGCTCAAAGGCCAACCATTCGATCGTACTCAGCGTGAGTTCCTATCCAAACCCAGATGAAGTCGTCGCCGTCTTCAACTGCAAGTGCGCGATATGAACGGCCTACTCTGGCTGACCAGAAGTTTCCAACTCTCTTGAACCGTAGCGAGGAATGACCTGGGTTGATTTGGAGGCGCTCGAAATTGCGTCTTGCAACCCTCTGGGCCTCCTCCGGAAGCCGTTCAAACCGGGTCCAGAATCCGGGCGTGGTTCGGTGCACTAGAGCTCTTTGAGCGTGCCTCGCTGCTTAGCTTCCATGACTTCATCCATGAGGATACCCAGCTTCCCGCCACCTGAGTCGGCTGAGATCTCCGAGTCCCACACGCTCCAGTCATGTTCTTCAAGCCAGCGCCGGAGCTGAACGTAGTCTGACTTGGGAAGGCCGAGGATGGCCTCCTGAATCTCAGCGACAATCGACACTATTCACCTGCCTTTATCAGAACCAAGTTCCGCAATTTATGGGTCCAGGACAAGCCCTGGCTAGCTAGCCAGGTTGCGCACCAACTGCAGCAGGCCCCTCACCGGAATGCCGTTCGGCCCCTTCGGGTTGTAGCCTTTGTCGCTGCCGCCGTGGTCGCCGAACGAGTTCGCGCTTGATGCGATGTCCAGGTGCACCCACGCCGCGTCGCCGACGAACTCGCCGATTATCAACGCGCCAATCGTCGCGCCGGCCCCTCGGCCGCCCGTGTTCTTGATGTCCGCGATATCGCTCTTGTACTGCTCCTTGTAGTCGTCGTATGTCGGAAGCTGCCAGATCTTCTCGCCAACCTGCCTGCTGGCAGTGACCACCTGGTCCACGAGCTCCTGGTCATTGCCGAACGCCCCCGTAACGTCGTTGCCGAGCGCCACGCCAATTGCGCCCGTCAGCGTAGCCACGTCCACCATGCGCTTGATGCCGATCGAGTTCGCGTAGGCCACCGCGTCGGCCAGCACAAGCCGCCCCTCGGCGTCGGTGTTGTCAATCTCGATTGTCTTGCCGTTGAACGCCTTCACCACGTCGCCCGGCCGCTGGGCGTGGCCGCCCGGCAGGTTCTCGGTACACGCCGCAACCGCCGTCACGTTGATGCGCGGCTTGAAGTGGTTGATCGCCTCCATCGCGCAGAGCACCGCTGCGCCGCCGGCCATGTCGCCGCCCATCGTCGACATGCCGCTCGCCGGCTTCAGCGAAAGCCCGCCGCTGTCGAACGTTATCCCCTTGCCTATCAGCCCGATGTTGTTGTCCGCGTTTTCGGGATCGCCCTCGTATCGCATGATGATGAACTTCGGCGGCTCGTCCGTACCCTTCGCAACACCGCAGTACGCACCCATTCCCATCTCACGGCACTCGTCGACCTCCAGAACTTCGAGCGTCATTCCGGTGCCATGCGAGATTTCCACCGCCGACTCCACCATGGCCGATGGGTTCATCACATTGGGCGGCTGGTACGCCATGGTCCGGCACCGGTTGACTGCCGCCGCAATCGCGAGGCCGTCCGTGACGCCCGCCTGCAGGTCGTCCACCTTCGAACCGTCGAACTCCACGATCGTCAGCGACTCAAGTTCCTTGCGGTCGTCGTCCGGGCTCTTGTGCTCGGTGAATGTCCACGTCCCCAGCGCTCCGCCCTCGGCAATCGCCTGGCCCGACTCGCGAGCCGCCATGCCGGCAATCCCTGCGCCGTGCGCGATAGTCGCGGCGTGCGTCGCGCCGGCATCGCGGGCCCTGCGGCTGGCCTCCGCTGTGACCTTGCGCACCGTCTCAGCGTTGAAGTCGTCCTGCTTGCCGAGTCCCGACACGATCACGCGTGGCGAAGGCAGCCTTCCGAGGCTGTATACCAGCACGTGCTCACCGGACTTACCGGTAATGTCGCCGCTCGCAATCAGGTTGGTGATCGCCCCGTCGAGCGCGGCGTCGACTGCTCCCGTTCCGCCTTCCGGAGCGGTCACCCCCTCGAACAGGTTGACGATGATCGCGCCCGCGTCATGCTTCGTTATGTCGCCCGATACGACGTTGATTTCCATGGTGCCTCCCGGCTTTTGTGTGGTCTCAGGGTACGCGGCGCTCCGAGCGCCGTCCGATCCGCTCCAATGCTAACCCCAAGCGCCGGGGAGTGGAAGAGACTGCCTTCAGCTGGCTTGAACCACCGTCACGAGATCAACAGTCCCGGAATGTCCGCCCGAAACGGCCCATTGCGGCCAATTCAAAGCTGAAGTATCGGTGCGAAATCTCCACAGGCGGCCATAACCGGCCAAAAGCGGCCACCGCTCCTTCGAGGGACTCCGGACGCGGCCTCGAGTACACAAGGCGCGGCGCCGACTGCTGCAGCAACGAGCAATGATCCTCTTGCATCAAGAATAGCACCGGTGTTCGCAGAAGGCAATGGGCCTTGCGGCGTTGGTAGTAGCATCTTGTAGGAGATACTAGTGGTGTACCTGTAGGTCTGAGAAACGACGCTTCTCCACACACCGTGACAACACCGATCAGAATTACCATCATGAGTATATGATCTGTCACAGGTAACCTTCTTGTCGCATAAAATTGCGACTAGTTGGTCAATTGCCCCTACTGATACGGATTCGAATCGCATAGACTTACACTACTGAGGCAGCTAGCTCTATTCACAAAGGTGTGGAGCGTGTCAGCAACATGGCCAACCATGATATGCCTTGGAGCAGGTCAACAACCGAATGGAGTGAATGCGGAGAGGTCGCTGGGCCCATCGCACTCACGGTCTACAGTACGGCTAGCATTTGATTATCAGCGTATCTGGTAAGGAGACCAGGCAAGTTGCCCAAACAGAGCGAATCTATAAGCCAAGTCATCCATGATTTCAGGAAAGACTTCCAGCTAACAGACCCGAACATCTACAAGGTGGCATATTCACCCTGACTCCTCAGATGTCCTCTTTGTTGGAGACAACCCAGGTGGCGATCCCTGCAATCCTGAAACTGTAGCCAACTACAAAGAAGACTACGGGGACGACGAGCACGACTTCTTGGATGCAGGCTACGCACTCGCCGTCAAGGTGCGCGAACTGTTCAGGGACGCCTTTGGGAGCAATTGGACTGCGAAGTTCGCAGCATGCAGTTACGAACGCCAGCTTCTTCCGAACTCCTAAGCAACCTTCAAGTAACAAACTAAAATCAAATAGAGAGAAATGTAGGCCGTACCTTACCCGAATAGTGAAGATAGTCAGCCCCAGCCTGATCCTCGCCACAGGTATGAGCGTATTCAAATATCTTGAATCTTTCATGATGGATGCAGTAGAGGTTGATCGCGCTCTTCCACCGCCGGCAACAGGGCAACAGATCTATTATAGAAAAGCCCGAGGCAAATTTAGCCTGTTAGGTGGCAAAGAGATTGATTTGGTAGGCTGTCACCACATATCCGGTTACCAATGGAGTAACCAAAAACGCGCTGATTTAGCTAGGCACATCAAGAAGGACTGGCCCCGGACCAATGCGAAGGCAGGCAGGCGAAAACCGGTCTTGACGGCTAACTTACACCTAAGTCTGGACATCCACTTCACCATCCCTTGCACGGGGATGAGCTTCTGGCCGTATTGGCTGACGCCGAGGAACATGCCTAGCCGCCGAGTTTGTAGGCACCTCTGATCGTGCGGATGGGTGGTTTCGGCAACACGCCCTAAGTACCTCTCCCGTACCTAGCTTCGTTCACGACAGCCTCGTCTTCCCAAGCCCCTGGATTTCCGCCTTCCGAGACCTCTGCGTAGCAGGGTCCCTCAATGACTCCTTAACTCGAGGAGAAAGGTTGTGATCGTATCGCAACCTCACAAGGGAGAAAGCGACACCAATCTTCGCTCCCGGTGCAAAGGCCAGACGCTCGGATGTCTTCCACTGTCAAGTCCGGAAAGTCGGCCAAAACTTCGTCCTCGGACATTCCCGAGGCCAGATCCAATCTTTCCAGCTCTACGTCTACTTTATACACGGTGATGCGCAACCCGCTAGTGAATGCACGGCTTCCCGCCCCGCACCTGGATCAATTGTCAGGATTTGTTGTGGAGTCCAAACGGCCTCGCCTTCAACTGCTTTCCTAAGATAGGATCTATCACCCTTAACCCGGCACCCTCCCCCGTCGTTGACCGTCGATGCCCCGCATGTACCGTCAAGGCCATTCCATAGCATTCCACACGAGGTGCACGGCATGGCGCTGATGTTTAAGGCCGGGGTCCTGTACGACGGGACCAGGACGCCCCCAATTGAAGACGGCGTTCTCCTGATAGACGATGACACCGTAAAGTACGCCGGGCCCGCCGCCGACGCCCCGGACCCCGACGGCGCCTATGTCGTCGACTACTCCGGCGCCACGGTCATGCCCGGCATGATCGACGCCCACGTGCACGTCCTCTCGTCCGGCAGTGAGTCGAGCGGCGATGAGCTACGCTCCGCAACCGAGGACGAGGCGCTGCTCCAGGGCGTGCGCAACGCGCAGCTAGCCCTCGCGAGCGGCATCACCACGCTCAGGGACCTCGGCGACTGGAACTACCTCAGCCTCAAGCTCCGGGACAACATCGAGGCCGGCGGCGTCACCGGGCCCCGGCTCGTGTGCTCCGGCCCGCCGATCACCTCCACCGCCGGCCAATGCTACTGGAAGGGCATCGAGTGCGACACGCCGGACGAGCTCCGCCGCGCAGTCCGCACCCTCGTCAAGAACGGCGTCGACTGCATCAAGCTCATGGGCTCAGGCGGCAACGCCACGCCGTGGTCCAACCCCGAGGCCTCGCAGTTCGACTTCGAGGGCTTCCGCGCCGTCGCCGAGGACGCGCGCAGGCTCGGTAAGATGGTCGCCGTCCACGTCCACGGCGTTGAGTCGATCAGGTTCGCCGTCGCCACAGGCATGGACACGCTCGAGCACTGCCCCTTCCGCGCCAACGGCACCATCGAGTACGACGAAGCCGTGGTCGAGGACATCGTGCGCAAGGGCCTGATCGTGAGTCTCGCCATGCCCGCCACCTGGTACCGAATGACCGCCGACCAGATGCGTGAGGCCCGCAACCACCCCGGCCACCTGTGGGAGCGCCGCGCCGACACCATACGACGCATGCACGCCGCCGGCGTCAAGCTCGTGGTCAGCAGCGACCAGGGCTCCACCGGCACCAGAATCGACGAGCTCGCCCTGCTTATGGAGTACCTGGTCGACGGGGTAGGACTGCCCTCGCTCGACGTCTTCCACGGCGTCACCGGCCTCGCCGCCGAATCGGTCGGCCTCGCTGACTCCGTCGGCACGCTGGAGCCGGGCAAGCTGGCCGACATCGCCGTCTTCGACGGCAACCCGTTCGAAAACCCGGCCGATGCCGTAAACGTGCGCGACGTGTACAAAGGCGGAACGTGCGTCGTCCACAACGGATGTCTGGTGGTCCCCAACTCGCACACCATCGCCTCCCGGCGTCGCGGCCACGATCGCGATTGAACGTGCGCGTTGAACTCTCGGATTGCAGGTACGTCGGTGTGGACGGCTGCAAGACTGGCTGGTTCGCCGTAGGCCTTGATGACGCTAAAGGCTACGGGTTCCAGGTGTTCCACAGATTTTGGAAGCTTCTCGAGTGTCTCAAGAAAGCGGATCTGATTCTGATCGACATCCCCATAGGTCTCCCAGAAGGCCCCGGTGGACGTGCCTGCGACCCGATGGCCCGAAGCCTGCTAGAACACTCGACTCGCAAATCGAGCGTGTTTCCCGTTCCCACTCGACAAGCCGCCCATCAGGCCCGGAAGGAGCCGGGCAACCGCAACGCCGCGGCCATCGTCGAGCATGAGACCGCAGGCAAGTGCCTCAACGCCCAGACCTTCAACATCTCCCCCAAGATCGCCGAAGTTGATACGGTGATGCGCAATCTTAATCTCGAAGACCCTCCTTCCATTAGAGAGGTCCATCCTGAACTGTGCTTCTGGGCGTTGAACCACAGATCGGCGATGGACTCCCGTAAGAAGACCGAGCTCGGACGGAACGAGCGCCTGGATGTGCTCAAGAACGCTGAGCCGAGGGCGAATGAGATCTACGAAGACGCCTGTAGGATGTACCTGAGGAAGGAAGTCGCCCGCGACGACGTCTTGGACGCTCTTGTGGCGGCAGTGACTGCCCGGAGCGGCCACGGGCGGCTCCAGACCGTGCCGAAGTGCCCGCAATCGGACCCCAAGGGCCTCCCGATGGAAATGGTGTACTGGCTGCCCGACTATGCAGAGAAATCGCGCCAACAAAAGCAAAGCTAAGGAGCACGATCAAATGGCCATCAACGAACACGGACTGGCGAACATAAAGGAACGCATCAATCGCGGCGACACCGTCCGCGCCGTGACCCTGCCGGTTACGACCGGCAAAGACGGCATCGCGGCCGCAGTTGAAGCTGGCGGCTACGATTTCGTAAACACCGACGCCCAGCACGCCGCCTGCGACGAGGAGCGGCTCCAGGCATTCTGTGCCGCCGCCACCGACATCGGCGTTCCCGTCAAGCTCAGGATCAAGCACACCGACCACGCCTACCTCATCGGCAACTACCTCGACCTCGGCCCCAGTGGGATCGAAATCCCGGAGGTCATGGAGGAGTCCACGGTCGACGAGGCGCTGCGCCGGTTCTACTACCCGCCCGTCGGCCGCCGGAGCTGGGGCGGAAGTACACGCGCGGGCTGGTCTCCCGACGCCACGCTCCGCGAGTACGCCGACTGGTGGAACGGCTTCGGCTGGCTCTGCCTGCAGATCGAGTCCGTTGAGGCCGTGATCAACGCCCGCAAGCTCGCCAAGAGCGGCGTCGACATGGTCTCATTCGGCCCCGCCGACCTGACCTTCAGCCTGGAGATGCACCCCGAGTTCCCGCTGCGCACCGTCGACGAGTGCGTCGCCCACGTAGCCGAGCAGCTATCCGGCTCAGGCGTCCGCCTCTGCTACCGCATCGAGGACCCCGCCAACCGCTCCCGCTACACCGACATGGGCATCACCGTGTTTCTTGAGAGGCTGGGGTAGGCGGCAGTGCAATAGTCGAATTGCAATGGCGCTAGCGCGCAGTGTCGAGCAGGCTCGAATTGGACGCCGATTGCACCCTTCACCGCATAAAAGCAAGCTGATTACCAAAACACTGGTACCCGCCACCACGCAGGACCAGATAAACATGCCACATGGAGGACGTACAGGTCTCTCCAACGGCGCCCGCATCGGTCACCGTGTAGGGGCAGTTCAAGTGTGGCCGCGTAGCGGGCAGCTCACATGCCTTGATTTCTAGACAAGATAGACAGCACCGAATCTTCAGATACAAACGCCACGGACTGCAGTCTTGAAGCTTTCACACTATCCCTCCTACGTACCCACTGTGATTGGCGATCGGAACGAACTTACATCAAAGAACAAGAGTCAACAACGCCCTAGTCGAGGGATATTGTTGCCCCACATGCTAGAATCACATAGTGAGGTAAGTAGAACCTAACGGAGGTTTGGGAAAGGATGCTGCAAACTTATCCGATTTCAGACTTGGTTCAGTGGATCAGAGAAAAATCCTTGATCCTAAACCCTGAATTCCAGCGCAGGAATATTTGGCCTCAACCTGCCAAGTCGTATCTCATCGATACGATCTTGGAAGGGCTTCCAATTCCTAATATTTACATGAGGAGCAGCACGAATCCCACTGACATGCGTACCTACAGGGAAGTCGTCGATGGGCAGCAGCGGCTGAGAACAATCTGCGACTTTGTCGACAACAAGCTAAGGATCGGTTCGAATTCCAATGTCTTTGACGGATTGAAGTACGAAGACCTAGACGAATGTGACCAGAGGCGCCTCCTTGGTTATCACATCGGCGTCGTTCAGCTTTTTGAAGCCACAGATGACAAAGTGCTAGATATATTCAACAGACTGAACGCATATGGCCTGTCACTCAATGAACAAGAATTACGGCATGGCAGATTTCAAGGAGGGCAATTTAGAGGAGCATTCCGGAGAGCCGTCATTGATGCCTCCAAACGATGGACTGTGCTCTGGGACAAATACAAAGTCGTAAGCATACGCAACAGGGTACGAATGGCCGACGATGAGCTGATGGCACAGATGCTGGGAGTCATCCTTGAAGGCATCCAAGACGGTGGGCAGCCAACAATCAATAAACTCTACAACAAATACGATGAATGCTTGCCGCATAACTCTATCTCGAAGTTAGACACTGTCTTGGATTACATAGTTACCAATCTCTTCGAGATATTAAATACAAGGATACGAAGTGCGCCGCATTTTCTTATGCTCTTTGGAGCGGTCGCACACGCAATGCTCTGCATTCCTAAGGGAGACATGGACGGCGACACTCCTCTGCCACTTAGAGACGCAATGGCCCTAACCGATGTAGACATTGCCATCCAAAACTTGGAAACTCTGGCGGAGAACTTAGAGCTTTCGGAGAATGATGTTCCGAAGCGATTCGTTCAATTCAAGCAAGCCTCAACGCGGTCGACCCAACGCATAAGTAGTAGGGGAACAAGATTCATCAAGTTTTATGAAGCTCTTCGTCCTTTTCCAATTTAGGCAGATGTCTTCGACGCCTACCGCACTATCGCTCAGTTTTGTGGACTCCACAGACGATCTAGTTAGGCGTTTCGAAACTCCCCTGCCAAATCAAGAACCATTCAATACTTCCTGCCCCTCAATACACGAATCCGGCCAAGCCCTGCTTGTTGTGAAGTTGCAAACTTTATGGTCAGACTTTTGTCACAATCTCATAGCCATTTATGCATCAAGCAAGAATGCATCTATCAAAAAGGCAGCTAGCCATGTAACACATTCTATGGGACTGTCTAATCCTGTGTGGCACAGTCCTGAGTTCGTCGTGCGAGTTGCAAATCATCTCACTCTCAACAACGTTGATTCCATTGAGCTTCACATAGGCGCAAGCATATCATCAGGAAGTGTCACCAAGGTGCGCAACTACATCGTTCATCCTGGTCACCGATCTGAGGTTAGATTTAAGGAAGTTACAGCCGCCGAAGGTGTGCCAAGTGTCGGCGTAGGTGAGTTACTAAACATCAGGTTCCCGGGAGGAGCTAGTATGTTCGAGAGGTGGGTTAAAGACCTTCAACGGACTGCCCGCGACACAACCGCTCGTTAGTAGAGTCGCTTGAGCAATCAACATGCTGCCAACAGGACCGTCGCATTCGCTCTTACAAAAGAGCAATTCAGAATCCCACCCTTCGGCTTCTGCGAACGCTGATCGTCTAAGCTGCTAAGGTGCCGGTGACGATGGAACACGGCGTCAGTCCGAGCTAGCCGCCCCGCCACGGACTAGCTACCGGTTCACGTTTACCGGCGCAGGCTTGGTATCTTCGCCTTCACCCGCATGGCCCCCACAAGCCGACCCGCGTTAGCCGCAGAAGCGGCAGCGGGCGTTCTTGCGGGAGAAGATCAGCTCCTTGTCACCGTCCTTGATCGCGTAGTCCAGGAGCACCCGCAGCGACTTGCTGCCGTCCGGGAACCTGTACTCCTTCGCCATCTCGCCGAGCCACTCGTTGTGCTCGCCCTGCACCGAGCCTGCTCCATGTAACTACCCACAGCTATTCGCGCAGCAAATGTCGTTCGATTAGCAGCTCTCGGACCGGAATCCCCAGGGCCTTTGCAATGGCATCTAGCGTCCTGAACCTGGGCGTCTGTTCTCCGTTCTCCAGCCTCACCAGCGTCACCCGGCCTATTCCCGCACGGCGGGCCAGGGCCTCTTGTGTAAAGCCGGCATTCTGTCTGATGTGGCGGATGCGTTCGCCTACTGTCCGCCTCCCTCGCGCGGCTATCGCCTCGATCGTCGGTCGATAAGAAACGTCGCAGTAGTGACGGGCAAAGTCCCAGGGAATCTCGACTCGTTCACCTTGGGCCGTACTTAGTACTAGCTCGTAAGGATTCGGCAGCTCAAGGCTGGACACGGACGCACGTTGTCTGATCTCAGGAACGTCAGCGTACGGTATGAGGCCTCGGGAACCGTCCGCGAAGCTCAACTCGATCCCTTCCTCCAACAGGTTTGCCACCGTCATCATGCGATCGGCGTTTCTAACCAGAACGGCTTCCATCAACTAACCTCCATGAATAGCGTCCCATGCCTTCCTGTTTTCCTCAGCGTATTTCGCATAGGTCTTCATGATGTCCCTGTATCTTCCGGGGGGCGGAGCATCCATGAATGTACTCCCGTTCAACTCAATGCGGCAGACATCCTCACCGCCGACCCATACGTGAACGTGGGGATGGTCGAAGCTATTCTCTCTCGTGTTGATAACAAAGCGGAACTGGCCTTCTGTCGCCATGGTCGGCACTTTGGGTTACCGGCCAAGTTGGTGCGTCCCATGCTGTACGGAGAACCCAAGTGAATCCCCGCAACGACACATGCCGCGAAGTCGCAACATCCCGGCGCGCCAGGCCCGTCAGTCGGTGCAGCCTGACAGCATCTGCCGGCTCAAACACCCAACACAGGCCTGGTTCCGCACGCTCACACCTGCCGGATCTGTGGGAGGCGGTGTCAGCCGCAGAAGCGGCAGCGCGCGTTCTTGCGGGAGAAGATCAGTTCCTTGTCCCCGTCCTTGATCGCGTAGTCCAGCAGGACCCGCAACGACTTGCTGCCGTCCGAGAACCTGTACTCCTTAGCCATTTCGCCGAGCCACTCGTTCTGCTCATTCTCGATCTCAAAGGACAGCGTGACCTTGTCTTTTGCCATAACTCATACCTCCGGAACTTTCATATTGCGTTGCGCAATCTGCCTTGGCAACAGACTTAACACATCGCAGCCAACGCCGTCGACCTCCAAAATCGCCCGGTCGCTTAGCTGGGGAGGGCAGACCCCTTCCCTTCCGCGAACACCTGTACTATTATAGATCCATGTACAACGCAACACAAAGCAGGCCCGCGCCGGCTTCCTGCCATACCGCCATGGCAGCTGCCTCAAGTCCCTCTCAACAACGGTTAAATGTGCCTCGGACCCGCTTCGTTTCATCTTCAAACCCGTTTGGGATTGCCTCGCGAATCAGCCGTTCCCAGCTACGAATCCGGTCCAAGTTAGACAAAATGAGACAGTTGCACTTTTTGCCTCGGCCGGACGCATGCCACCGCCGTCACGTCTGCGAGGTGACCTCGCCAGCCGACACCGTCACGACCGAGCCGTCGCCCTGCCGCAGGATGAGGCTCCCGCCATCGTCTACCGACTCCGCGACGCCGCTGATCACCTGGTCCTTCCAGCGCACCGTCACGTGCCGTCCCAGCGTCTCCATCTCTGCGGCCCACCGCTCGGTCAGCCGTGTGCCCGTCTTCACCTCCGCGTACAGGCCGTCCATCCGCTCCAGTACCTCGCGCAGAATCGCCGTCCGGTTCCCACGGCGGCCGCTCTCCTTGTACACGCTCGTCGCCAGGCCCGCGATCTCCAAGTGCTCAGACGGGTCGAAGTTGACGTTCACGCCGATGCCGATCACAGCGTTGACGCGGCCTTCCGATCTCACAGCACCGTGCCTGGGCGAGTCCGCGCAGCCGCACTCATTGTGGATGCCAGTACCGCCGCCGTCACTCTTAGGAGAATTTTCGATAAGTACGCCGCTTATCTTGAGACCGCCCACTCGCACGTCGTTCGGCCACTTGAGCGTCGTCCGCAGCCCCGCGCGAGCCCTGAGCGCGCCGGACACGGAAAGCGCCGCGGCCATGTTCATGAACGGTAGCTGCGCGAGCGTCGGCGTCAGCAGCAGCGAGAACGACACGTTCTGCCCACGCGGCGAGACCCAGGCGCGGTTGAAACGGCCCCGGCCCTTCGTCTGCTCCTCCACGATGCAGACCACCCCCTCCGGCTCGCCCGCCTCCGCCAGACTCCGCGTCTCGTCCATCGACGAGCCGATCCGGTCGAAGTGAAGGATGCGTCGCCCGACCGTCTGCCCTCTCAACGCCTCCCTAAGCGAATCGACGTCATAGTCGCTGTCGCTCGGGCTGATCGGGTCGCCGCCCGCCTCTACCAACCGATCGCCGCCCCGTCTCTCCTCGGGTCCGCGCCGCCGTAGTAGACGCCGTTCGCGCTGTCGGCCACGATCCCGTGCGCCCCGCCGACCGTCGGAGAGTACGCTTCGATCACGTTTACCGCGTGGCCCATGTCCTCCAGTGCCCGCCGCACATGCATCGGGAACCGCTCCTCCATGTCCACCTCCCGGTCCCGCACCACCTTGAGCCTCGGCGCCTCGATCGCCTGTTGCACGTCCATCCCGTAGTCCAGCACGTTCATCAGGAACTGCGGCGTCGTCTGCAGGATGCCGTAGCTCCCCGGCGTGCCCATGCTCGCCAGGAACCGGCCGTCCCTGAACGTCTGAATCGGCGACAGCACGAAGTCCACCCGCCTGCGCGGCCCGAGCAGGTTCGGACTGCCCTCCTCCAGGTCGAACCACAGCGCCATGTTGTTCAGGAAGATGCCCGTTCCGCCGACGGCCACCGCGCACCCGAACGCGCCGCCGAGCGTCTGCGTAACCGACGCCACGTTGCCGTCCCGGTCGATAGCCGCGAAGTGCGTGGTCATGCCGCCCTCGCGGTCGTCGACGGTGCCCGGCGCCAGCGCGTCGTTCGGCACATCGCGCCCGAACCGCTCGCCGCGCACTACCGCCGCGCTGCCCATGTCGATGCGCGCCCGCTGCCGCTCCGCGTACTCGTCCGAGAGCAGCGTATCGAGCGGCGCGGTCACGTTGTCGGGGTCGCCGCCGTACTCGATCCTGTCGGTCACGGCCAGCTTGGCCGCTTCGATGAAGTAGTGCAGCGTCTCCGGCCGCTGATAGACGTCCGGCCCGCAGTCGATCTGCTCCATCGTCTTGAGCGTCTGCAGGATCTGGAACCCGCTGGAGTTGGGCGGCATCGAGTTGAGCACGTGTCCCCGGTAGTTGATCGTGATCGGCTCCTGCCAGTACGCGTCGTAGCCGGCCAGGTCGTCCGCCGTGATCACGCCGCCCGCGTCCTGGCACCCTTTCACGATCCGGGCTGCCAACGCGCCACGGTAGAACTCGTCCTTGCCGCCTTTCGCTATCGCTTCGAGCGACCGGGCGAGTTCCCAGAAGCGCAGCCGGGAGCCTTGTGCAGGCGGGCGCCCTCCGGGGCCGAGAACGATCGACGCCGACTCCGCGAACTTGGCAAGCCTCGGCGCCGCCTTGATCATCGTCCGGGCGTTGCCCTCCGTGACCGCGATCCCATTCTCCGCATACTCGATCGCCGGACGGAGCAGCCGCTCCAGCTCCATCGTGCCGTACGTCTCGTGGATCGTCAGCCAGCCGGCCACGTTGCCGGGCACCTGCGCCGCGAGGGGCCCGGTGCCGTGCTCACCGGCGCTCCCGAACATGCCGGGATGAGCGGCCGCCGGGGCTCGGCCCGAGAAGTTGAGGCCTCTAACTTTGTTGGCAGAGGCGTCGTAAAGCAGGGCCATTCCGATCCCGCCGGGCCCGGACATGTACGGCTCGGCCACGCCGATGGCCGCCGCCGTTGCGACCGCCGCGTCGAAGGCGTTGCCCCCGTCCATCAGCGCTCGCAGCCCGGCCATCGAGGCCCAGGGATGGGCCGATGTCACCATGCCGTTCACGCCCGTCGCGACGGGCCTGTTCGAGGGTGGGTGGACTGTTGAGTGACTCACGGCAAACTACCTGCCTTCCAAGGATCTGCTAAAGCTGGCCACAAGCTATTCACTCACTACCGGCTTGTCAAGAAAGTGCGTACGGCGGCGCCGCACCCAGCTTGGTTTCCGTTGACCATTAGTTCGGGGCCTGCTAGCATCATGCTAGGTATGATGCTTCCGAATGCCACTTCACCACGGTAGTTGAGGAGACCATGACGACAACTTCCAACATCATTGACGTTACCCCGCTCGCCGCCGAGAAGCTCGTCGACGCGCTCAAAGAACAGGGCGAAGAGGGGTCCCTGCTGCGCGTTATGGTCATGCCCGGAGGCAATGGCGGCATCCAGTACATGCTGGGCGTCGAGAAGGAACCGGCTGAAGGCGATATCGTCATAGACGTCAGTTCGGTGAAGGTGCTCGTGGACGCCGAAAGCATACCGCTCGTGGAGGGCGCCCAGATCGACTATATAGAGGGCCTTATGCGCAGCGGCTTCGTGATCAGCAACCCCAACGCGCAGTCGGGCGGATGCGGATGCGGCGGAGGCGGCTGTGGTGGCGGAGGAGGAGGCGGATGCGGCGGTGGTGGTGGTGGTGGCTGCGGATGCGGCGGTGGCGGCTGCGGAGGCGGCTAGCCCGTACTCGCAGGCATTTAACACTGCCGGGCGCGGCGCCAATGTTGCTACCACTTTGGGCCGGACTGCTCTGACATCCTTGAGCCTTAACTGAATGCTCATCCGTCTGCTGAGTCAGTTCGGTGTCGATCCTGTAGGCGCCGTCATCACGCTTCTGGTGCTGATCGGCTCCCTGGTCGCGGCGGTGACATTCCACGAGTTCAGTCACGCGATCGCGGCATCGCGGCTCGGCGACGACACTGCCAGGCGCCTGGGCAGAGTGTCCCTTAATCCAATCAGGCACCTCGACCCGATGGGCTCGATGATGATCTTGGTGGCCGGCTTCGGATGGGGCAAGCCCGTTCCTGTGAACAGCACCTACCTTCGGCCGAATCCGCGAAGCGGTGCCGCGATTGTGGCCGCTGCAGGCCCCGTTTCGAACATCCTGTTGGCGGCGGTGCTTACGCTGCCTCTCAACGTAGGACTACTGAACCCGGAGGTTGTTGGATTCACGTTTTTCGACGGAGTCGCTGACGATTTACCTGGCTACATCGTTAGCTCGCTCGTCTTCTGGAACATCCTGTTGGCGGTGTTCAACCTGCTCCCGATTGCGCCGCTGGACGGGTTCAGTGTGGCCGTCGGCCTTCTGCCCCGCGACGCATCCGCGGCTCTTTTGAGGATGGAACGCATTGGGCCGCTCATCCTGTTCGGAATCATTGCGGTTGGCTTGTTTACCAACCTGAACATTCTTTGGGCCCTGATCGGCCCGGTGATCAATGTTTTGGGAGAGTTGCTTCTGGTCGGCTACGCCGTCTAGCGCGTTCGTTTAATATATCGATGTCGGATTCCGGAAGAAAAAGTGATGGCAGGAGTGGTGCTGTGGAGCGAATCACAATAGTTGGGCTGGGGCCACTCGGAACATCGGTCGGCCTCGGACTGAAGAAGGCAAACCTCTCCAATGCCGAGATCATCGGCACTTCCCGCGAGCGCAGGAACGCCTCAAACGCCAACAAAGTCGGTGCGGTTGACCGCACGTACGCCAGTCTTGGAGCCGCCGTCGACGGCGCCAACCTCGTCATTCTGGACGCCGACATGGGCCAGACCGAGGACCTGCTGAAGACCCTTGGGCAGCGCCTCGACCCCGGCACCGTCATAACTGACTTGGGCGTTATGAAGTCCAAGGTCGTTGCGTGGGCGGAGGAGTACGTGAAGGACGGAGTCTACTTCGTGCCGGGCCGCCCGTTGCCGAAGAAGCCCATGGCCACCCTGGAGGACGCGGACGGCGACGCTTTCCAGGACTGCCAGTACTGCATCGTCCCGCCGGTAACTGCGCCCGAAGCGGCCGTAAAGACCGTGGTCGGCATGGCCGACGCGCTGGGGGCCAGGCCTTTCTTCATGGACGCGCTGGAGCACGATTCCTTCGCCGCCGGGACCAGCTACCTGCCGGTCGTCCTGTCTTCAGCGTTGGTAACGGCGACCACGTCGAGCGAGTCCTGGAGAGAGATGCACCGCCTGGTCTCCTCGGAGTGGGAGGCGGTGAGCAGACTGGCGTCCGAGAACCCGGAAGACAACCATGCGATTGCGAGGGCCAATCCTGAGCTTCTCGCGCAGTGGATCGATAAACTGATAGCCGAACTGCAGGCGTACCGCACCAAGATCGCTGACGACAGCGAAGACCTGCTCCACGTTTTCGTCGAGGCCTGGGAGGCCCGTGCAAGGTGGGAGCACGGCGTGGTCGAGGACCGCGGCGGCCCTGAAATCCCTGGCTCCATGCAGAGCATGGGAGCGTTCCTGTTCGGCGACCGCCTGATGCGAAGGCAGCGCGAGATGTCCGATAGGGAGAAGGCACGGCAGTGGACTTACGACAGAGGACGTAGGTAGGAACACATGCCGCAAGCCGCTACCGTAACGCCTCCCCGCTCTCTGGAGGGTACAGCCACTCCTCCAGGAGACAAGTCGATCTCTCACAGGGCAATCCTGCTGAACGCGATCGCCGAAGGCTCGGCCATGGTCTCCAACCTTTGCGTCGGGGACGACAGGGACTCCATCCTGAGGTGCATGAGGGGGCTGGGAGCGCGCATCAAGCGTCTTCCCTACCATGTTCACGACGGAGAAGAACAGGAGACGGACTGTTTCCTCGTCCGGGGCAGAGGGCCGCAGAGCTTGAGGGAGCCTCCCAGCGTGCTGAACGCAGGAAACAGCGGCACGACGATGCGTCTCGTGACGGGCCTGCTGGCAGCCCAGCCGTTTTTCAGCGTCCTCTCCGGAGACAGATCGCTCCGCCGCAGGCCAATGGACCGCATCATCAGGCCGCTGACTCACATGGGCGCCCGAATCTCGGCCCGCGGCGATGACAGGCTCGCGCCCATCGCGGTTAAGGGCGGCGACCTCAGGGGAATCGAGTACGAGCTCCCCGTGGCCAGCGCACAATTGAAGTCGTCGCTACTCATCGCGGGGCTGCACGCGCAGGGCGAGACAACTGTGATTTCACCAGCGTCTAGCCGCGATCACACCGAGCGGATGATGAAGGCGATGGGAGCGGACATCGCCGAGGACGGTCTGCAGGTCACTGTGCGCCGCTCCAGGTTGCAGGCGGCAAACATCCGCGTGCCGGGAGACATTAGCGGTGCGGCCTTCTGGATGGTCGCCGCAGCATGCCACCCGAACGCCAGGCTTCGCATCAGGAGCGTCGGCATCAACCCGTCCCGGACCGGCGTCATCGAGGTCCTGGAGTCCATGGGAGCGCGGATCCTACTTGAGAATGAGCACGACGACCTCGGGGAGCCCGCGGCCGACATCGTCGTGGAATCCAGCGAATTGAACGGGGTGGAGATCGCGGGGGACCTGATACCCCGCGTTATCGACGAAATCCCGGTCCTGGCGCTGGCCGCCTGCCACGCTAAGGGCACGACAATCATCCGCGATGCCTCAGAACTGCGTGTGAAAGAGTCCGACAGAATCTCTGCCACGGTTGACGGGCTCACGCGCCTTGGAGCGGACATCGAAGAACTGGAAGACGGCATGCTGGTCCGCGGTGGTCGCAAGCTCACCGGGACGACGTGCCGAAGCCACGGCGACCACCGCATCGCCATGACCATGGGAATCGCGGGTCTACTCGCGGACGGTGAGACAACGGTACTTGGGGCCGATGACGCCGCAATCTCTTACCCATCATTTTGGGACACTATCAAGGCGCTGACCGCGTAGCGGGCGGCCCGCCGGACGATTCACAGTCGCGGGACCGCAGCCCCAGCATGAGTCTGTTGGTCGTTCTGTCCGGGCCTTCCGGCGTCGGCAAGGACGCGGTGATGGACGGGCTAAGAGATCGGCTACAGCGACAGGACGGCTACCACTTCGCCGTAACCGCAACTACGCGCCCCATGCGGCCCAGTGAACGTGACGGGGCACCCTACCGGTTCCTGTCCGTGAGCGAGTTCGAAGACCTGCTCGCGAGCGATGGCCTACTTGAGCATGCTGTCGTGTATGGGAACCTGTACGGGACCCCCAAGGATCCCGTCAGTGAGGCTCTCGCCCAGGGAAAGGTCGTGATCTTGAAGGTCGACATTCAGGGCGCGGAGGCCGTTCGATTCATGGCCCCTGACTCCCTGACCGTCTTCCTCGCACCTCCTGACCTGGACGTGCTCAAGAGCCGGCTGGAAGGACGCGGAACCGAATCGGCCAGCGCCTTGGAGTCCCGTCTGTCGGCCGCCGCGGCTGAGATGAAGCAGGCAGGCAGCTTCAATCATGTCGTGGTCAACCACGAAGGTCGGCTAGACGAGACCGTCGACAACGTCCTGCACATCGTCGATGCGGAGCTAAGGTCAGGCAGACCACGCCGCTACGAATTCTAAAGAGAGCGAGGCCCCGCGCCTAGACTGCCTGCAGCTCCCTGATCATGCTCGCAAGAAGCTCCCGGTCTTCCTCCGTCTCGACGGGAATCGACAGATTAATGGAGCCGGCGTAGGGACCATACTGCTCCTTGATCTTGTCCACGATCTCATCGTACAAGCCAACAACCGCAAATGCGTCCAGCATCTCGTCCGTGATCTCGGCGCCCATCTCGCCCCAGCGACCTTCGACCGACATCCTGTACAGCTTCTTCGCCGTGTCATCCCAGCCATGCGTGGCCATCACCGGCGCGTAGCTTCGAGTCGAGGCGTAGAAGGCGATGCTCGTCTTGGCCCCGGCCCGCGCCTTCTCAAGGGCCTCCTCCGAAGCCGCGGTGACGACAAAGCCGCCCGCGCTCACCTCGATGTCGCTCAGGCTGCGCCCCGCCTTCGCTGCCCCGCGCTCCAGGCTGGGCAGCACCACCTCACTTGTGTATTTGTGCGTGCTGTAAGAGTGCAGAAACACCCCCTGGCAGAGCTCACCGGCGACTTCGAGCATCCTCGAATTGACAGCCGCTATGAAGACTTCGATGTCCGGGTGCTCGATTGGCTCTGGCCTGAAGAAAGGCGGCATGAGATTCATTTGATAGTGCTTGCCCACGAATTCGAACTTGCCGCCGTTCTGCCAGCAGTCCCAGGCAGCCCGCATCGCGAGTATGTACTCTCGCATCCGGGCGGCCGGCGAAGACCACGTGCCGCTGAACCTGCGCACTATGTGGCCTCGCACCTGGCTGCCAAGTCCAAGGCGCAGCCTGCCGTTTGAAAGGTTCTGAAGGTCCCAGGCTATGTACGCCATGTCCGTAGGGCTGCGCGGAAACGCCAGCGCGATCGATGTCTGCAGCCCGACGCGCTCCGTATGTTCGGCCGCAAGGGTGAGCGGAATGAAAGGGTTGTGCTTGGTCTCGCTTGTCGAGAAGACGTCGTACCCCATCGCTTCGGCGTTGCGTGCCGCTTCGGGGATCGTGTGCGGCGCGCTCAGGTCTCCGGTCGCAACTACCTTCATTTGGGACTCCTGTGGCAATCGAAACGTTTGCAGTCTTGAGTGGGCCCGCAGCTTAGCCTTGGCAAGAGCCGGATTCAACCGGAGGTGCGATGAGCATTTGGTTTGGTCCCGGTAGGCGTGATGCCCACCACCTGTGGATACCTGCTTTAGATGGTATGACGGCAAACATGCGTAGGCCAAGATCAAAATGCCATTGCCTTTGGCAGTGGAGGGTCCGGCATTACGGGCGGCAAGAAGATCGATGGCGTCTCCGAAAGGGGTATACTTCTCGCACGGTAGTACGAGGGAAGGAGGGTCGACATGGCCGCCGAACGCTTCGAAGTTCCCCATGAGGCGCTGAACAGGAAGTGCGACCCCGACGGCCTAGGATTCGAGACTACCGATGAGGTGACGGCCCTTAAAGGCATGATAGGGCAGGAGCGGGCGTTCAGCGCTCTCGAGCTAGCTTTGCACATCGAGGAGCCGGGCTTCAATCTCTTCATATCCGGGCCGCCTGGGACCGGGAGGAACACCGCGCTGAGGGCGCAAGTGGAGCACACAGCGTCGCGGAAGAGCATACCCCCGGACTGGGGATACGTCTACAACTTCCGTGATCACTCCCAGCCTGAGCCAATCAGCCTCCCGTGCGGGAACATGCGTGCTTTGGCAGCGGACATGGGCGAGCTGGTCGATACGGTACGCCGGGACGTCCCGATGGTATTCGAAAGCGACAACTACAGGGAGCGCATCGAGACGACGACGCAGGACATCCAGGCCAAGCGCCAAGAGTTGACCGAGACACTGGAAAGGACGGCCATCGAGGCGGGATTCACCCTGAGGTCCTCGCCCGCCGGGATTACGCCGGTACCCGTGAGGGCCGACCGGCCCATTTCCGAGCAGGACTACGCCGCTCTGCCCGAAGCGGAGCGGGAGTCGATCAACGAGTCGGCAGCCGGGTTGCAGCGCGCCATCGACCGCACAATGGCCCAAATCAGGCGGCTTGGCAAGACGGCCCAGGAGGAAGTGCGCGAGGTCGACAAGGAGATCGTTCGCTTCACACTGACGCCCATAATCGACGAACTGCAGGAGAAGTATGCGGACCATCCCGCCGTCGTCGCCTACCTAGACGATGTCGAGACGGACATGGTGGAGCGCCTCGACAACCTCAAGCCGAGCGACGCGGACCAGGGCGAGCCGGGGGGACCGGCCGCGGACGAGGACCCGTTCGTCAGGTATAGGGTCAACGACTTCGTCGACAACACTATGTGCGACTGCGCCCCTGTCGTCTTCGAGCACAACCCTACTTACTACAACGTCTTCGGGCGCATCGACTACAGGGCGCGGATGGGTACGCTCGTAACCGATCACACGATGGTAAAAGGCGGCGCCATTCACGAAGCAAACGGGGGGTTCTTGGTGCTGCAAGCCCGCGACCTTCTCTCGAACCCGCTCTCCTGGCAGACACTAAAGAGGACTCTCCGAATCAGGGAGATACGCATCGAGAACATCGGGGAGCAGCAAAGTCCCCTGCCGTCGTCGACGCTGCGCCCGAAGCCGATTCCGGTTGACGCCAAAGTCGTTATCGTCGGGAGTCCTGACGTGCTTAGACTCCTTCAGCGCATCGACGAAGACTTTCGCCGTCACTTCAAGATAGTCGCCTACTTCGACACCGCCATGGAACGAAGCGCCGATAACGTAGCCAAGTACGCCGCGTTCGTTGCCACGCGCAGCCGCGAAGGGGGTCTGAAGCCCTTTCACAAGACGGCCGTCGCTCGGATCATTGACTATTCCGGCCGGTTGGCGGAGCACCAAGAGAAACTGACGACTAGATTCATGGACGTGTCCGACATCCTCACCGAAGCCAACTATTGGGCCGACACGGCCGAGGAGGGCGTCGTGACCGACATCCACGTGGAGAAGGCCATCGAGCAGCGCCGGTACCGTTCGAGCATGACAGAGGACCGCCTCCGAGAATTGATCCATGACGGCACGATACGCATCTCGACCGACGGCCTCGCCGTCGGTCAGGTCAACGGCCTGGCGGTACTGGCGTTCGGCGACGCCGTGTTCGGTAAGCCGAGCCGGATAACGGCGCGCGTGTCCGTGGGTCGGGGGCAACTCGTCAACGTGGAAAGGGAAACGAAGCTGAGCGGCAAGATACACGATAAGGGCTTCATGGTCCTCGCCGGCTACCTGCGAGGCAAGTACGGTCAGGACAAGCCTTTGTCGCTGAACGCCAGCATCGGGTTCGAGCAGAGCTACAGCCAAGTGGACGGCGATAGCGCCTCGTCAACCGAGCTGTACGCGTTGCTGTCCGCAATCTCGGACGTACCCGTCGAGCAGGGAATCGCCGTAACCGGATCGGTGGACCAGAACGGCAACGTACAGGCGATTGGAGGCGCGACGCAGAAGATAGAAGGGTTTTTCGAGACCTGTAAAGCCAGAGGATTGACCGGTCGGCAAGGCGTGATCGTGCCGCGGGACAACCTGAAGCACCTGGCGCTCAACGAAGAAGTGGTCTCCTCGGTCGCGGCCGGCCGGTTTCACGTCTACGGAGTGTCCACGATCGACGAGGGGATCGGGATACTCACCGGCATGTACGCGGGCGATCGGCAGGAGGACGGCGCGTACCCTGCCGGGACGGTCCACCACAAGGTCGAACGGCGGTTGACGGAGATGGCCCAATCCGCCAGAAAATTCGGCAATTCGTACCATCCAAACGTCAATGGAGATGGACGCGAGCCTTTATAAATACCCCTCCGGTCCTCCCTTCGCACACAATGCTTCTTACGTGAGAGTCTCGCAGGTAGTTCAATTGAGGCGGGCCCGATGCCCATTCCGCTGCGGGCCATTCTGATACACTCGCGGCCACTTTCAGGAGGACTCAAAGTGGCCTTCGAGTACATTCTCTACGAGAAGCGCGACCGTATAGCGCGCTTGACCATCAACAGGCCCGATGTCATGAACGCACTGCACCCGCCGGCCAACGCCGAGCTTCGGCAGGCGTTCGAGGATTTTCGCGACGATGATGACGCCTGGGTGATGATCCTGACCGGGGCCGGCGACCGGGCATTCAGCGCCGGCAACGATCTCAAGTTCACAGCCGAGCGCGGGCACGAGCGGCGCCGGGGCGCCGTCAGGTCGGTACCCTTCGGCGGCATCACCAACAACTTCGACTGCTGGAAGCCGATCATCGCCGCGGTCAACGGTTACGCCCTTGGCGGCGGCTTGGAGCTGGCGATGGCATGCGACATCATCATCGCCGCCGAGCATGCCCAGTTGGGCCTGCCTGAGCCGCGCGTCGGTCTCGTTGCCCCAACAGGCTCGCACCGCCTGCCGCGCATCGTGGGAATGAAGCGGGCGATGGGCATGCTCATGACCGCAAGGCGCATTTCGGCCCGAGGCGTACCGCATCGGCCTCGTCAACGAGGTCGTCCCGCTCGCTGAGCTGTACCCCACCGTTGATCGCTGGGCCGCCGAAATCCTCGAGTGCGCTCCGCTCTCGGTCCGCGCTAGCAAGCAGCTCGCCTCGCAGGGCTCCGACTGGCCGCTGGACGTAGCCCTGAGCCGCAACTACACCGAGTATCTGCGCGCGGCAAACTCGCAGGACTTCATTGAAGGACCGCGCGCGTTTGCGGAGAAGCGCAAGCCCAACTGGACCGGCGCATAGCCCCACCCGGCCCGGCGCCGCCACACCGAGGAGACCCATGACTGAAAACGAGCGTGAACTGCTGCCCTCGACCGTCCGTCCCATCCGGCACGACCTCACCCTTGCGCCCGATCTCTCGACCTTCACCTTCGAAGGGAAGCAGACCATAGACGTGGAGGTGCTCACCTCCACGTCAACTATCGTCATGCACAGCGCAGAGATCGAGGTCGGCTCAACATCGTTGACTTTGGACGATGGGACCACGCTCACGCCGGAGTCGATCGACTACGACACTGACCTCGAAACCGTTACGTTGAGCTTCGCCGAAGAGCTGCAGGCCGGACCTGCGCACCTGTCGATGTCGTTCACCGGTGAGTTGAACGACCGCCTGCGCGGCTTCTACCGCAGCAGATACCTGGACGATGCCGGCAACGAACGCCACCTGGCCACCACGCAGTTCGAGGCCACGGACGCTCGCCGCGCATTCCCATGCTGGGACGAGCCATCGTGGAAGGCGGCGTTCAAGACCACTCTCGTCGTTCCCTCCGAACTCGTGGCCCTGTCCAACATGCACGTGGAAAGCGAATCGGCGCAGGCGGACGGCCGCAAGGCGGTCAGCTTCGCAGAGACGCCGGTCATGTCCACGTACATCCTGGCGTTCGTCGTGGGCGACCTCCGGAGCATCGAAGAACAGGCCCCGGACGGCACGCTCATGCGCATCTGGTCCACGCCCGGCAAGGAGGAGCACGGCCGCTTCGCATTGGAGACTTCTATAAGGCTCCTTGCGTACTTCAACGAATACTTCGGCATCCCATACCCGCTTCAGAAAATGGACCATCTTGCCATTCCAGACTTCGCGGCGGGCGCCATGGAGAACTGGGGCGCGATCACCTATCGCGAGTCCGCCCTGCTCGTCGACCCGGAGAACAGTTCGTCGGGCACCCGCCAGATTGTCGCGTCGATCATCGCGCACGAGATGGCCCACATGTGGTTCGGCGACCTCGTCACTATGGCATGGTGGAACGACCTCTGGCTCAACGAGAGCTTCGCCTCGTGGATGGGCGACAAAGCAGTGAATGACCTCTTCCCGGAGTGGCAGATGTGGACTCAGTTCCTCAGCGCCGACACGAACCGGGCGCTGAGCCTGGACGGCCTCACGAACTCACACCCCATAGAGCAGGAAGTCGCCAACCCGGCCCAGATCCAGCAGATGTTCGATGACATCAGCTACAGCAAGGGTGCTTCGATCATCAGGATGCTGGAGGGGTTCCTGGGCTCCGATGCGTTCCGCGAGGGCCTGCGGGCGTACTTGCGGGAGCACGAGTACGGCAATGCGGAGACGCGCGACCTCTGGAAGTCACTTGCCGAGGCCTCGGGGCAGCCCGTCTCGAGCATGATGGACACCTGGACCGTCCAAATGGGGTACCCGGTGCTGGACGTGACCGCGGACCGCTCCGATGACGGCGTATCGGTCCACCTGTCGCAGAAGCGGTTCGTGTACGAGAGCATTCTCGGCGGCAGTGACGACGACGACTCGGTATGGAGCGTGCCCGTGGGCGCGATCGCCGACGGCGCTGACGAGCCTGCCTTCGCGCTGATGGACGGCCGGGAAGCGACCGTCCGCGTCTCCACTTCGGCCCGTCCGGCGTGGGTGAAAATCAACCCGGAACAGACCGGCTTTTACCGCGTGAACTACCAGGATGACGATCTCACCGCGCTCATCGGGCCGATCGAGCGGGGTGAACTCTCGCCTTCCGACAGGCTCGGCATCCAGAACGACGCTTATGCGCTCGCCCGCGCAGGACTTGCTCCGGTAACACGGTTCCTGTCCATAGCGCCGGCCTACCGCAATGAAGATACCGCGCCCGTGGCCTCGGACTTAGCCGTGAACCTTGCGGGCCTCGACTCTATCCTCTCCGAAGAGCCGTACCACGGGAAGTTCCAGGCGTACGCCCGGGACATATTCGCGCCCATCGGCCGCCGCATGGGCTGGGAGCCCCGGGATGGAGAGGGCCACCTCGACGCATTGCTTCGGAGCACAGTGCTCGAAGCCCTGGGCAGGTACGAAGACTCGGATGCCCTGACCGAGGCTGCCGCAAAGCTCCAGCACTACGTCACTGACACGTCGTCAGTCCCGCCAGACCTGAGGCGCGCCGTGTACAGTCTCGCCGCCAGGCAGGGCGACGGCACCACCTGGGAGACGATGTGGGGCCTGTACAAGGACTCGCCGCTGCAGGAGGAGAAGGTGAGGCTCCTGATGGGGCTCACGCAGTTCAAGAGCCGCGAACTGCTGTCGCAGACCTTGGACCGCGCCCTGTCCGAAGATGTGCGGACCCAGGACGCGCCCTACCCGATTCTCGGCACCGGGATGAACGCTTACGGCCGCGATCTGGCCTGGGACTACCTGAAAGAGAACTGGGAAGAAATCGACCGTCGCTACGGAGAGGGCGGATTCATGATCATGCGCCTTGTTTCCTTCACCTCCGGGTTCACCTCGGAGGAAAAGCGGCAGGACGTCGAGAAGTTCTTCGCCGACCATCCCGCGCCAGCCGCCGAGCGCAGCATCCGTCAGGCCCTCGAACGGATCAGCCTCAACATCGCTTGGCTGGACCGCAACCGCTCCGAGCTCGCCGCCCGGTTCGCCGGCTGACCCACAGTTAGCAGTCATCCTCTCAGGTTCGCCTGGTCGATGTCTTGCTACGAAGTTACTAACTAACTAAAATGTAACAGGCTGTTAGTCTCCCAATTCACTGACTGCGGAAAGCTCAATGGCGTTAGACCGAGACCTCAAGTACCAGGAGATGGCCATGCGCGGCAAGTACCGCAGGCTCCATGTGCACCTGAGCGTCCTGCCGGCACGTGAGTGGCGAACGACCTTCAGCGAGATCGAGTCGATCCTTGAGTTCGAGCTGCCCATGTCCGCGCGCCTGCACCGGCCCTGGTGGGCAAATCAAGGCGCCGGAAACGGCCATAGCCAGTCGCTCGCATGGGGCTCCGCTGGATGGGAGACGGCCGAGGTCGATATGGACGCGGAGACGCTGGTCCTCAGACCGAAGAAGCGCCCCGAGCCCGCTCGGAGGTTCAATCTCGACAGAGATTGGCCTCCTCACCCCACGGCGGTATGGCCGGAGGGATTGAGCCTCAGACGAGAGGACATGTACGAGGACAGAATATAGGTCCCTGTGTTCATTGACACCAACGTCTTAGTGAGCTCACGTGTCCCTGGTGCCCCTCACTACGACGTCGCTAGGTCAGCACTGCAAGAAGCCTCTCGCGGCGATCAACCACTGAGGATCAGCCGTCAAGTAGTACGCGAATACCTGGCAACGGTCACTCGTCCTCAGAGCTGGAAGGTTGCTATCACCCGCGAGGAAGCGCTTAGCGACGCGGAATGGTTGGTGGCCAACTTCGATGTACTTGAGGACAGCGCGCAGGTCACCGATACGTTGATCTCACTGTGCCGCGAAGTCTCGGTGAGTGGACGGCAGATACACGACGCCAACATCGTAGCCACCATGCTCGCTCACGGTGAGCGCAGGCTGCTGACATTCAACACCACGGACTTCCGGCGTTACGGGGACCGCATAGAGTTGGTAAGCAGTTAGACGCGGTCTGCTCCCTCTGGAGCCCTCTGCATAGCTGCCGGCTCAGCAGCCAATGCGGAAGGCTCTCCGACCCCTTCCCCAGTCTGCTGGGGAAGGCTGGGATGGGGTTCCTCCAAAGCGTACGAAGGTAACCTCAAGCTCTGCTCAGCGAACATCGCATGGCTGGACCGCAACCGCTCCGAGCTCGCCGCCCGGTTCGCCGGCTGACCTAGTACTCCAGGATCCCCCGGCCAAGTATCTTCCCGGAGGCTAAGTCGTCGCAGGCCTCATTGATCTGGTCCAGGCCGTAGCGGTCTGTCACCAGTTGGTCCAGGGGGAACTTTCCCTCCCTGTGCAGCCTCAGGTACATCTCGAAGTCGCGCTCCGGGTAGGTAGGTCCCAGGCTGCCCCTGAGAATGCGCTGACCCCAGACGAACAGGGAGGCGTCAAGGGTAATCTCGGTCTGCGGCAACCCGACGAGGACCGCCATACCGCCATGGTTATCGGGGCCCCTGCCGCCCGCACGTGTCACAGGCAGGACCTGCTCCATGGTGGCCCGGACGCCGATGGCGTCGAAGGCGTAGTCCACGCCGCCCGTCAGGTCCAGTATCGCCTCCACCGGGTCAGACTCCGATGCATTGACTCCGTGGGTGGCCCCAAACTGTTGCGCGAACCCTAGCTTGTCCTCGTTCAGGTCCACGGCGATTATCGGATCGGCTTCCAGTAGCGCTGCCATTCGCACGGCCGACAGGCCGACGCCGCCCACGCCGAACACGGCCACCGAATCGCCCGGCCTCACGTTGGCGGTGTGCATCACCGCGCCTGCGCCGGTGAGCACGGCACAGCCCACGATAGAAGTCACGTCGGTCGGAGCGTCATCTGGGATCGGCACGACGAACTCGGCGTTGAGCGACACATCCTGGGCCCACGTGAAGGCGTTCCGCCCGTGCAGTGGTTCTTCGCGATACGTCGCGGGCGTAACCGTCTGGTCGGGCACGCCCGGCATGGGCCGGCGCGAGACCCATGTCACAATCGCGTGGTCACCCTCGCGAAGGTGGCTCACGCCCTGCCCCACGTGCGTAACCACGCCCGTCCCCTCGTGGCCCAGCAGGCGCGGACGTTGCATGGCCGTGTCATTGCGCTCGTGAAGCTGGGAATGGCAGACGCCGCTGGAGAACAGCTTCACTATTACATTGCCCGGCCCTGGATCGGGAATCTCAATCTCGTCAACAACCAACGGCTGTCCGAGGCCTACATCGATTGCCGCCCTAGATTTCATGAATCGTTCGCTCCTGGAGATTGCATCTTACATACGGCTGGAATTCATCAACAGAAGACACAACCAACTGATAGCAATACTTGGAAGAATTTTCTGTCTACATCGTAAGAAGTTTTGGCTGGCTGTGATACATACTTTGTGATGTTCACGGCGTCTTTGCACCGCCTAACTTTTCACTTCATTTCTCTCAAGATTCAGTCGGCAACCGCTTTGATGCTTCCTGCAATTCTGCTAGCAACTCATGTGCAGCCTTGATGCCTCTCTCAACAATTTCCTCCGAGTAGAAGTCTTCGTAGAAGTTAGCATGCAAGGCATTCATAACGGCAAGTTTGTCCATGTTGCCTTCCTGATCTTGAGTTCGGTCGCAGTCTCTTCGCATTGATGTTAATGCTGCGATGAGACCGTGACGGCCATCTGCGCTCTTTGGCAATTGACTCTACGTAGTGTACGAACGCTCCCCACGCCTTCTCAGAGGCTTGCAGATTCGCCTTTCTCGAACTCCTCTTGTGCCTGCTCAAGAAACTGCTTCGTGATCTCTTGATGTCTTGCCGTCGTAGCCACATAACCGTCCTGCTTGGAGAAATGCCTGACTGGCGCAATCCCAATTATAGCTGCTGAATGGCAGGAAGCCGTACTACGTTTACGTCACATCTCAGACCTGAGCCGCGCCATCTCGGCGGCGAACCACAGCGCCATGCTGCCCGTCCGGTCGTCGTAGCCGGAGTTGGCTGGCCGGTCGAGATAGCTCCGCAGCCCGTCCATGACGCCCGTCCCGGTGCACCCGTCGACAACGTTGCCGGCAGCATCGATTCGCTCGGTCGCCGCGCGCCACGCTAGCTCGACCGTCTGCCGGTACGAGTCCTCGAGCAGGCCCAGCCTGATGCCGCGTGCCATCGCGTACCCGATCATGCAGGTCGCTGTCAGCTCCTGGTACGAGCCCAGGAAATCTATGACCTGACAGTACATGCCGGAAGGCTGCTGAAGTGGCTTGAGGGCCCCCATGTGGCGGCGGAACATATCGACCACCTGGTCTCGTCTTCGCTGCCCCTTCGGCATGTAAGTAAGGCACTCGGCCAGCCCAATTGCCGCGAACCCGTTGCCGCGGCCCCAGTGAATTGGTCCGTATCGACTGTGTTTGAAGAGGCCGTCTTCCTCCTGGATGCCCGCTTCCAGCAAGAACTGGACCAATGCAGCCATGTAGCTTGAGGCGTTCGTGTCGCCCATCGCCTGAGCGCCCCTGCCGATCACGGCGGACGCGAAGAAGTGGTCCTCCACGATGAAGTTCGTGTTCAGCGGTTGGGGCGCCTCTCCGTCTCCTCTCGCCTGGAAGTAGGTCATCGCCGCGACCAGAGCGTCAGAGTACCGGCGGTCGCCTGTGAGCGCGGCCATCTCCTCGGCCCACACGATCGCCGCGAGCTCCGGCGCCTCGGGCGCGGCCCCGAACGCCCGGCGTGGATCGGCAACCACGGGCGCAACCAGCGAAGCGACATCGTCGACACCCCCTGCCCGCTCCGGGTCAAGCAGCGCCAGGCGCAACCTCCCGCTGAGCGCGACGCCCTGCATGTACACAAGCGGCTCCAGCGTGCGTCCGTTCGTCCTCGCCAGGTCGCGGCCCACCTCGAACGGGTCTCTGGACCGGCGGGCATCTAGTGTCGTCCGTGCCCCGGACGGACCGGGCGGGTCCGAGAGTATCGCCTCGAAGAACGGGACAAGCTCCCTGCCTATGGAGTCCACGTTGGCAGTGAGCCGCAGTCCCGGAATGGGCCCGGGGCTATCGGCAGCATTGCGTCCCAATGCGGCAATGAAGGAGTCCTGCGGGTTCGCCGCACTTGCTCCAAGGGCCTCGCCCAACGCCCCGGCTGCGGCGTTAGCCTCCCATACGGCCTCAGCTCCCGACCGCACCTCTATCACCACGTCAGGCGCCTGGTAGCAGGTCCAGCGCCATAGGTAGCGTGACTCCGGGCTGGTTGGGTGATCATAGTAGCCTCCGACCGGCGGATAGCCGCCAGTCACGGTCCCACCCGCACCGTTGGCCGGACCAGTGCGCAGTGCGAGGCCGCCGGGATTGGCGCACGGCACGGCGCTGAGCGCTATCCCTTCCCTGTGCCGTCCGCCGGCGAAGAACTGCAGCGCCTCCAGGGCGACCGCAACGTCGTCCGGCATGCCCGACAGGCCGCCGACGAGCAACACTCGAACACGGTCCGTGCTCGGCTCGTAGGCGTCACGGTCGACCAGGGCGGCGATCTGCCTCTCGGCCCTCGTGACTCCACACGAGGACGGCATCCACACACCGGGGGATGAGGACACAAGGTCGGCCAATGAACTTTCCAGCGTCTCTATCGTGACAGCCATTCCAAGCTCCCCAGCCTCTCCCGGATTTGCCCATCGTAAACGTCCCGACACCCGCGGGAAAGGCATCGCCAGATTGGGGCTATGGTAGACTCGCGCACCACGAGGCGGTCAAAAGGAGCCGAAAATGGCACAGATTGACGGAGCTGATGTCGTAGTCGTTGGCGCCGGTGTTACGGGCTTGGCCTCCGCGTGGTTCCTCGCTCGAGCCGGAGTGGACGTGCTAGTCGTCGACAAAGGCGTCGTTGGCTACGAGGCGTCGAGCAGGAACGGCGGCATATGCGCATACCACAGGGGCGTCGATCCGAAGGGCTTGATGGGCTACGAGGAGACCCGTCTGTGGCACAACCTCGAAGAAGAGCTTGGGTATCCGTGCGAGTTTTCCCTCGGCAACATCCACGTCGCTATGAACGAAGAGGATTGGGCGCATCACCAGACGAGGATCGAGCGCCTGAACGGGCTCGGCTGGAGAATCGAGCCTCTGGACGCCCAGCAGGTGAAGGAGCTCGTCCCCATCATCAACCCCGGCGTCGCCGGGGCCGACTGGGACCCTGACGCCGGTCACGCTAACCCGCAACGAACGGTCCAGGCCTTCTCATGGGCAATCCAGGACCACGGCGGTCACATTCTTCAGAACACTCTCGTCACTGGATTCAAGACGTCCGGTGACCGCGTAACCGCAGTGGAGACCCCGGACGGAGACATCGCTTGCCAGTGGGTGGTCCTGGCCGCCGGACCGCAGACCGGTAGGCTCGCTGACATTGCCGGAGCGTTCGTGCCGATAGCTCCGGGCCGGGCTGAAATCGTCGTAAGCGCGCCTGTCCCGATGATGAAGTACGGCGCGATCATGGGCAACGGGCTATACGGCAGGCAGACGTTGCGGGGCAACCTGGCCTACGGCGGAGGTAACGACGAGTGGGTGGACGTGGACCTGACGACGCCTGAGAAGCCGAACACGCCGCTCATCAGAAACATCGGCCGCAGGCTCAACGAGATGTTCTCCGGAGCAGGCGACATCCCCATGATCAGAAGTTGGGCATGCGTGGTCGAGCAGACTCCGGACTGGACGCCGATCATCGACACGCTGGAGAACCCCGAGAATGTGGTGATTGCCAACGCTTCCGGTGACGGCTTCGGTCTGTCTCCGGCCCACGGCAAGGCGGTCAGCCAGTTGATCATGCACGGAGAGTCGACGCTGCCGCTCGAAGGCTACCGCCTGGACAGGTTCAAAGACACGCCAAGGGACTGGAGGGAGCAGCTTGGAAGAGCGGCGCCCCCGGAAGCCGAGTAACACCATCTCGCTTTCAGCACGCACTGAACTGCCGACCGTAGTGGCGGATTTCAAACCCGCCTTCCGGTCTCAGCTGTCCGCCTTCCCGTGTCGGCTGCCCGCCTTCCGGTCTCGGCTGAAGGATGCTGACCCAACTACGTATCTATGGCCTCATCAGAGCAGCTTGGTATAACTCAGGAGACAACCATGGCAAACATGGAAGGCTACACCGCGTACTTCAACGGTGAGTGGGTTGACTGGAGCCAGGTGCTCATCAGCCCCGACGACCGGGGCTTCATGCTGGGAGACGTTGTCTTCGACATAGCGCGCACCTTCGACGGCAAGCCCTTTCGGCTGGACGACCATGTCGACCGGCTATACCGCTCCCTGAAGTTCATGGACATCGACCCCGGCCTGTCCAGCGGCGAGATGAGCTACATCTGCGAAGAGGCAGTGGAACGAAACTTGGCTCTTCTCCCGGAAGCTGGCGACTTCAACATCAATCCCTTCGTCACCGCCGGCTCCTGGATAAGGGGCGAACCCAGGGGGGCGTCGGCCACTGTTTGCGTCGCCATCAAGCCCATCGGATTCAGCTACTTTGCGCCGTTCTTTCTGAAGGGCGCCCACGGCGTGATCGCGCGTACTCGCAGCTACGACAGCAACGTGATGGAGCCCAAGGTGAAGCACCACAGTCGGGGGAACTTCGTGCTCGCCGAGCTGGAAGCGCGAGCCGTCGATCCGGCCGCCTTCCCGATACTGCTCGACACGGAAGGCAACGTGAGCGAGGGCATCGGCTACAACGTGTTCATTGTCAGGGACGGCGCGATACTGACCGCACCTGACGACGTCATCCTGCAGGGCATTTCTCGCAAGACGGTCATTGAGGTCGCCGAGAGCCTCGAGTTGCCAGTCATTGAGGAGCGCTTCCAGCCCTATGACGTCTACAACGCGGACGAGGTCTTCTTCACGGGCACCAGTCCCAGGATCTATCCCGTAGCCATGGTGGACTTCCGCCCAATCGGAGACGGCGCGCCGGGACCAGTCACCAGTCGCCTGCTGGCCGCCCACAGCGAACTCGTGGGCATCGACATCGTAGACCAGGCCCTGCACTACGCCGGCCTAAAGCAATAGCCTCCGCTCCCATAGGCAACCCTGCCAGTTCAGGGTTTTATCCGCCAATTGCCGGCGACAGAACGAGCGAGTGTGCAAACTGTTTGTTGGCGATGGCGGGTCGGCAGCGCAGATGTGGACTGGCTTAAATGTCCATACAGGCGAACTTTAAGAGGAACTGCCCGTCAATTCCCGTCAATAGCACGCTGCAGAATGTTGCGGATCAGCTTGTCCATTGAGTCTAGGTACCGTGCATTCGCCTGTCCACTATCACTGAAACTAAGGTTAACTCCAATCACATGTCCCGCTTCATTGAAGAGCGGCGAACCGCTCGCGCCAGGACGAAGGTAAATGTCATGTTGAATCTCACTGTCAGAGAGTACCGAACCCAAGAAACTCCTAACCGTCTCACCCGGGACGACTTCCAAACCTTCCTCCAAGGAACGATATGTGATGGCAACAACTCGCTTTCCAGCTGGGGAGTACCAGCAAGAGTCATCAGAACAAGCCTTCTCCAACCAGTCTTGACTGCCGTTTATCGACAGAGCCATACAATCGCTGCATTGAAACCGAAGACTCGCCAAATCGGTTCCTTCCCTATCGGACAAGAATCCGTCTAAATGACGACCCGGGAAGTAAATCAACTCCGCATCGTGACACTTATCAGGAGTGAGGCAAACCGAAAAGCTATCACCAATATCACCTTCATTGTGCAAGCTGTGTCTGGCAGTTAGCACATAAGCTTGTTGCCCTTCAACATGGAAGACAAACCCCGTTGCACTTCCAACGACATTTTCGAAATCAGCGCGTACATGAACTACACCGTCCGTGGTGATTTCAAGTTCCTCTTGAATCCGATCAACGTCCAAATCTTGTTTAATGAAGTCGGCTAGCGTTATCTCTATTCCGCGCCCAGGAGGGCCGGGGGGCCCCTGAATCCCAGTTTCGCCCTTAAGTCCTTGCACTCCCTGCGGCCCTCTTTCACCTCGGGCGCCCTGAGTTCCGGTAGCTCCAGGGGGGCCATCGTCGCCTTTTGGTCCTTCAGGGCCTGCTTGACCTCTTGGTCCCTCAGTACCCCTTTCGCCCCCCAAGCCTTGAGGTCCTAGTTGCCCTATCCCGCCCTGTTCTCCGCGTGGGCCGACAGGACCGGGCGGCCCACCAGCACCGGGGGGACCGACAGGACCAGGTGGGCCAGGCGGACCAGGCTCCTTAGCCTTACTCCCAATTAGGCTCTCCGCTTCTTCTCGGGCCAAGTCTCGTACTTGTTCCTGACTTAATCCGGAAGAGCAGGCAGAAGCAAGTATCATTAAGCCTACGGCAACAGTGAGTCTAATCATCTTGTCGTTCCTTCCTCGTTGCAGGAGAGTCCGGAGCATATTACGCCATGACGGTGTGGCTCGGACTAGCTTCATCCTTTAGGGAAATTATCAGCAGAAGATTCAGCTTACCCGCCTCACGTGACGCAAAAACCAGCCCCAGCGAACTGGAAAGCGTCGACAACATGGATTAAGTCCTGGCACTACGCCAGCCTCTAGTCGCTTACTCAGGCCTTCCAAGCAACCTAGTCTAGTAAGTATTGGGACATCCTCCTTTGCCCTAACGTATTCGGAGGACTCTAGTCAGGTTCGTCGCGACACAGCCTTGTAATTCTGTGCCGGTAGGCCACATACGACTTCAATGTCAGCCATAATTTGCCCAATGCGCACTGTTGTGCTATTATGATTGCATGAACGCCGCACAACACTCTGCCCACAGACCCGCAAGCGGCGTTGGCGCACGCGTTCCCCAATCGCAAGGCGACCGTAAATGCGCCCCGGAGCCTGTCACTTTAGGTTGCATCCAGTCTCAGTTCGTATTCATTTTGTAAACAATTTGTATTGAATTTGGTGCAAACTCCAACATGGCCCAGCTATGAAATGTGACGGAATGTTACAGAATGTGACAGTTTTCAGCCCTTCTTCGCTTCATTGCCCCTCGATGAGAGCGACCGGCCCGGCCTCGGCCGAGTAGGTCGCACGCGCCGCCGATCGATAGCCACTGCCCCCCGCCCCACCAGGGTTTTATCCGCGCATGGCCTATGAGAGAATTAGCCAGCTACGGCTACGTACGTCACAGCCACAGCCCACACTCGTTTGATAACTTCACCTTCAGGAAGGGGTACTTGTATGACAGAGGCGCCGACCCAAGCCAGGCCCATAGACGATAGCCTGCTCCAGTCCCTGCAGTGGCGCTGCATCGGGCCGCCGAGGGGAGGCCGCGTCGTTGCGGTTGCCGGTGACCCGGTGAACCGCGCCACCTTCTACTTCGGCGCCTGCGCGGGCGGCGTGTGGAAGACGGAGGACGGCGGTACCTACTGGGAGAACGTGTCGGACGGCTTCTTCGAGACGGCCTCGGTAGGGGCCATCGCCGTCGCGGATTCCGATCCCAACGTGGTCTACGCGGGCATGGGCGAGGCTTGCATCCGGCTGGACGTCACGCACGGTGACGGCGTCTACAAGTCCACCGACGCCGGAAAGACATGGACCCACATGGGCCTGGAAGACACCCGCCACATCTCACGCGTTCGAGTCCACCCCAACGACCCCGACACGGTCTTCGTAGCAGCCCTCGGCCATGCCTTCGGTCCCAACCAACAGCGGGGCGTCTTCAAGTCCACCGACGGCGGCAAGAACTGGGAACACGTTCTATTCGTGAGCGAGAACGCCGGCGGCGCAGACCTGAGCATAGACCCAACAAACCCCCGCATCATGTACGCGGCCATCTGGCAGGCCAGCCGGGACTTCTGGAGCCTTACCAGCGGAGGGCCGGACAGCGGCCTGTGGAAGTCCGTTGACGGAGGCGACACTTGGGAGGACATCACGAGCAGCCGCGGTCTGCCCGAAGGTCTAAAGGGCAGGATCGGCGTGGCGGCTTCCGGGGCCCGCAGCGGGCTCGTGTACGCCACCGTCGAGTCGGAGAAGGCCGGACTGTACCGGTCCTTCGACGGCGGCAAACGCTGGAGCCTTGTGAGCGATGACCAGGACCTGCAGGGCCGCCCTTGGTACTACCAGCACGTGTTCGCCGATCCCAGGGACTGGAACGTAGTCTGGATTCTCAACTACCAGTGCTGGAAGTCGGTCGACGGCGGGAAGACGTTCTTCCAGGTGAACACGCCGCACGGCGACAACCACGACCTTTGGATTGACCCGAACGACACTGAACGCATGATTGAAGGCAATGACGGCGGCGCATGCGTCTCGTTCAACGGCGGCGATTCCTGGTCGACCATCTACAACCAGCTCACGGGCCAGTTCTACCATCTGACCACCGACAGCAGATTCCCGTACCGCGTCTACGGCACACAGCAGGACAACTCCGCCATCAGCGTACCGTCGCGCTCGCACACCGGCGCGATTTCTTGGACCGATTGCTACACGGTCGGGAGCTCGGAGAGCGGCTACATTGCCGTGCATCCGGACGATCCGGACACAGTGATCTCCGGTGCAATCGGAAGCTCGCCAGGCGGCGGCGGCAACATGCTTCACTACGATCACAGCACCGGCCAGGTCCGCATCATCACCGTGTGGCCGGAAGTCATGACCGGCCTCGGAGCAATACACCACAGGTACCGGTTCCAGTGGACGTACCCGATACTTTTCTCGCCGCATGACAGCAACGTGCTGTACGCGGCGGGCAACGTCGTCTTCAGGTCCACGGATCTCGGATCGAGTTGGGAGCCGTTCACGCCGGACCTCACACGCAATGACGAAAGCAAGCTCGGCCCGTCCGGCGGCCCTGTCACCAAGGACACGTCCGGCGCGGAGGTCTACGCGACCGTCTTCTCGTTCGTTGAATCGCCTCACGAGAAGGACCTCTACTACGCGGGCACCGACGACGGGCTGGTCCACATCTCGCGAGACGGCGGCGAGAACTGGAGACCGATCCGGCCGGCCGGCCTCCCGGACTTGGCTCGTATCGACATGATCGAGGTCTCACCCCACGATCCCGCGACAGCGTACCTGTCCGCGACGATGTACAAGCTGGACGACTATTCGCCGTACCTGTACAAGACCAACAACTACGGGGCTTCCTGGACGAAGATAGTAGAGGGCCTGCCGGAAAACGACTTCACTCGGTGCATTCGCGAAGACCCTGACCGGCGCGGACTGCTTTATGCAGGCACCGAGTTGAGTGCCTATGTTTCGTTAGACGATGGGGAGTCCTGGCATTCGATGGCGTCTAACCTGCCTCGCGCCCCGGTGTACGACCTGCAGATAAGGGAAAACGAGCTCGTCGCTGCTACGCACGGAAGGGCCTTCTGGATCCTTGACGACCTGGCCCCGCTCCGGCAGATCGACTGGGACACGACCAGCCGAAAGTTCCGTCTCCTGATTCCGGCCACAACCTACCGGCCTGCCGCGCCCTTCAGGGCTCGCAAGCCCTCTCTGGGCAAGAATTACATGCTGTCCCTCGGGGCGGCGGTGGGCTACCGCGAGTGGAAGGGAGAGCACGGGCAACAGGTGAGGAAGTTCCTGGACGCCGGCGCCAACCCACCGGACGGCGTTATCGCCAGCTACTTCTTGGAACCGGATCTGGAGGAACCCGTCAAACTCACGTTCCTGAACGGCAAGGGCGAAGAGATAGTCTCCTTCACGAACAACTCCAGGAACAACGGCAACGGCGGAAAGGAAACCAGGAAGGGCGACGATGAAGAGTACAGCGCGAAAGTTCCCGCAAAGGCGGGCATGAACCGCTTCGTCTGGGACATGCGCTACTCGCCCGCCCGCGCTGTGCCAGGTGACAAGACCACCGAAGATGCAACCAGATCAGGTCCATTGGCCCCGCCTGGCTCGTACTGGGTACGCCTCACTGTAGGTGACGACTCTCAAACCCAGAGGTTCGAACTGATCAAGGAACCCAGGGTGGCCGCGACTCCGGAGGACTTCCAGAAGCAGTTCGAACTCGCGATCCAGGTCCGTGACAAGCTGTCGGAGACCCATGACGCAATCAACCGGCTTCGTAGCGTTCGAAGCCAGGTGACCGAGTGGGCTCGCCGTGCGGAAGACCACCCGTCCGGCGAGACGGTGAAAGAGGCCGCCGACGCTGTGAAGGAGAAGCTGGAAGCAATCGAAGGGGAGTTGATAAGTGCCGATTACAAGGGTGCCCGCGATCGCCTGAATGCCCCAACCAAGCTGAACGCTAAGCTGGCCGGGCTCACGGCAGTCGTGACTTGCGCGGACTACGCGCCGCCGCAGCAAGCCTTCGAGGTCCTCGAACACTATGGCACTTTGATCGATCCTCACATCGACAGTTTGCAGGACATAGTTGACGATGACTTGAAGACGTTCGAGAACCTGATTCATGAGATGCAGATACCGGCCATCGTTCCCCGCACAGAGCCGTAGGCACTGAGTCTGCGGGCATTGCGAAGGTTCATACCGCAATCTGAAGGGGCTCACTGAAACAGCACACACAGACTGGCGAGGCTGAGTGCGGAGCTTCTACTACATAACCGGAGCGGACTTTATCGTCCGTTCCGCGTATCAGATGGGCAAGACGCCTCTGCTGCCCATCTACGCCGCCTCGCTCGGCGCGGGTGACGCCTTCCTCGGCTTCATTGTCTCCGTGTCCACACTGACAGGCATGGTCCTGAAGCCGTTCATCGGCTTCCTGTCGGACAGGTGGGGACGGAGGTTCTGGCTTCTGGCCGGAACGTGCTTTTTCGCAGGCATGCCCTTCGTGTACGGGCTGGTCGAGACTCCCACCCACCTGCTTGTCGTTCGCGTGTTCCACGGGCTGGCCACGGCAATATACGGCCCCGTAACCCTCGCATACGTCACCGAGCTGGCTAGCACGGGACGCGCGGAGCGCCTTGGCTGGTTCGGCCTGGCCCGCAACGGCGGTTATGTCGTGGGCCCAGCGGCCGCCGGTCTGCTGCTGAATTACGTGTCCCCGGTAACCGTGTTTACGATCATCGGCTTGGTGAGTGCCGCGGCCTTCCTGCCCGTCCTGCTCATCAAGGAGCCTCAAAGCGTGGCCCCAATGCCGCGGACGCCATTCGGCTTGGGCGTAGTAGATGCTCTCAAGGCGAGCGCCAGAACTCCTGCCGTGTGGCTCTCGGGAGGTTTCGACGCCTCCATATACGTAGCGCTCTACGCCGCCAAGGCCTTCGTCCCGCTCTATGCCCTGTCCATCGGCGCCAGCGTCTTCGAAGCTGGGCTCTTCTTTTCCGTGCAGGAAGCCGTCCACATGGCCCTGAATCCTGTTGGAGGACGCATTGGCGACAGGATAGGCTACCTGCGTACGATCTCACTCGGCGTACTCACACTCGGGTGCGCCCTGGCCCTGCTGACGGTAAGTACGAACGGGACTGTACTGTTCGCTCCGGCTCTGTTGATGGGGGTTGCTCAGGCATTGGCCTTTCCCTCGACCGTGGCCCTGGTATCGACTCGTGTGCCGGAGGGCAACGTCGGTGCCGGTATGGGTGCCGTCGGGGCAATGAAGAACGCAGGCAAGGTCGCGGGGCCCGTGATTGCGGGCTTCCTGATTGCCACGCTTGACTTCGAGGCCACCTTCAGGTTGTTTGGCGCACTTCTATTGCTCGGTGCGGTAGGCTTAATGTATGCGGGCAGCGTTGGGAGACGAGGCCGCGAGTCCCGCGAAGACTCGCTGGCAATGGAATCTTTTGATTAGTCCGGATCGTATCCAGATAGATGGACATATCGTTTCTCGAGTCGCGGAGAGTAAGAGCTAAATGCGCCGGCTAGTTGAGCCGGACTACGAATCGCACAAGTAACGGGAGGCTGGCATGAAGAGACTTGGCATTGGCAGCGGAGCGCTATTGGGGGGAATGCTGACGGCGCCTCTCCTGGCGCTCGTCTATTTCGGAGAGTCCTGGCTCGGCTTGCCCTTCATGCCCTATGACCTCTTCGACTGGGCCACCAGGGTGCTACCGGGCCCGGTGGTGACATTCGCCATCGACCTCATGATCTCTTCAATGAACCTGGTCAACATTAGCGTTGCGGACGCCGCCAAGACGGCCGAGCAGATCGCGGCGCTCATTCAGTTCATTGTCCTCGGGGTGGTAGTTGGCGCAGTGGCATTCCCCGTAATCAGAACGAAGGCTCCCGGCCAGGCACGTGCCCTCGGCATTACGGCCGGCGCGCTGTTCGGACTGCCCCTGATCGCCATAAGCGTCGCCATAAGCGCCTCCACCGTTCATCCCATTCTGGCCATCATCTGGCACGCAGCACTCTTCCTGTGCTGGGGCGCCGTGTTCGGTTGGGCGTATGACAGGCTGAACGCCGCATCCGAACCTCAAGCCGAAGCCGCAGCCGCAGCCGAAAGCTCAGGCGGAGGATACTCTCGGCGGCAGTTCCTGGTGCGCGTTGGTGCGGCAACGGCCACGATAACTGTGCTCGGCGCCGGCGTGGGCAGGATGCTCAGCGAGGCGGAGAGGCGGCGGCTCGAGGAGGAAATCGCCAGTTCGATGGCGCATCTCTCCGAAGGCACCACCCGGTCGCCTTTCCCGAACGCGGACTCACCCGTGATGCCGGCGCCCGGTACTCGACCTGAGTACACCCCGCTGAAAGACCACTACAAGGTATTCATCCGCGTGCAGCCCACGGTCTTGGACGGCGGCACCTGGACTCTTCCCGTAACCGGTCTGGTCGACAACCCGCTGAGGCTCACCCTGGATGACCTGCGAAACAACTACGAGTCTAGGAGCCACTACGTGACTCTGAGATGCATTTCCGGCAGGGTCGGCACTACGCTCATAAGTACCACGCAGTGGACTGGAGTCAGCGTACAGGACATCCTGGCAGACGCCGGCTTGCAGGAAGACGCCAGGTACATGTATTTGAGGTCCGGCGACGGCTACTACGAGACCGTCGACCTCGACCTTATCGCCTCGGACGAGCGGATCATGTTCTGCTATGAGTGGGATGGAGTTCCTCTGCCAACCGACCACGGGTTCCCTCTCCGCATCTGGATCCCGGACCGGTACGGGATGAAGCAGCCCAAGTGGATTACCGGCGTGGAGATTGGGAGCGAGTACCAGGACGGCTACTGGGTCGCCCGCAGTTGGTCCAAGGACGCGATCGTGAACACAACCTCGGTCGTCGACACGGTAGCCAGGCTTGCCACGTACGAGAGCGGCGGCGAGAACCTGGTACCAGTGGGTGGCATCGCCTACTCCGGCGCACGCGGGATCTCCGCAGTGCAGGTCCGTGTCAACGGCGGCCCCTGGACCGACGCCATGCTAAGAGAGCCGCTGTCAGACACCACGTGGGTCATCTGGCGCTACGACTGGCCCTTCCAGCAGGGCGAGCACACATTCGAGGTGAGGTGCCGTGAAGCCGACGGCACGCCGCAGATCGAGCAGTCGCAGCCCAACCGTCCAAATGGCGCCACTGGAATACACAGCCGGACAGCGAAGCTCTAGCGCCCCTCCAAAAGGGATCGTGGCAAGCAGGGCGGTCTGCCAACGCGGGTAGACCGCTCCGACCGCAGGTGCTACCGTTCCGGGCACATTTCGCCTCAGGACAATTGCATTGGTTGCCACATTCAACAACTACATCGGAGGGCGCTGGGTCGCGTCAGAATCGGGAAACGTCTACCCGATTACAAATCCGGCCCATAAGTCCAAAATACTAGGAGAGTTCCAGCGCTCCACTGCCGAGGACGCGCTGCGGGCGATTGCGGCAGCGCGCGATGCCAGCGAACTCTGGGCATCAACACCTGCCCCCGGCAGGGCGGCCGTGCTGTTTAAGGCATTGGAAGTGCTTTCACGCCGATCTGAGGAGTTGGCCGAGTCCATCACCGCTGAAGAAGGCAAGACACTGGCGGACGCCCGCGGGGAAGTTCGCAGGTCTATGAACATCGTTGAGTACGCCGCGGGCGAGGGCCGCAGGATGTTCGGCTACACTACCCCATCCGAACTTCCCGACACGGTGGCCTACACCGTGCGCAGGCCGCTCGGCGTGGTGGTCTTGATCACGCCATGGAACTTCCCTCTGGCCATCCCCGCATGGAAGCTGGCCCCTGCCTTGATCTGTGGGAACACCGTGGTGCTCAAGCCGGCCTCCTCCACACCGATGACCGCCGTTAAGCTCGTCGAGTGCTTCGAGGAAGCGGGCCTGCCTCCCGGGGTCCTGAATCTCGTCACCGGCCCTGGCGCTTCCGTTGGCAACGCGCTGGTGGAAAGCCCGGACGTGAACGGCATCTCGTTCACCGGTTCAACGGAAATAGGGACCGGAATCTACGCTGAAGGTGCTAGCCGGCTAAAGAAGGTTCAGTGCGAGATGGGAGGCAAGAACGCCGTCATCCTGCTTGCGGACGCTGACATGGACAAGGCGCTCGAAGGCATAATCCAGGGCGCCTTCGGCTCGACAGGCCAGCGCTGCACGGCTACGAGCCGGGTGATCGTGGAAGAGCCGGCTTACGACAGGTTCATGGACGAGTTGATTGACAGGACCAGCAAACTCAAGATAGGCGACGGAATCGACCCGGCAGTCGACATGTCTCCCCTGGCCAGCCAGGCGCAGTTGGACACGGTGACCGAGTACATAGGCATCGGGGCCGAGGAAGGTGCCACCCTTGCATACGGAGGCCGGATGCTGACGGGCGGAAACTTCGACGACGGCTACTACATCGAGCCGACGATCTTTGCCGACGTTCAGCCTTCGATGCGCATCGCCCAGGAGGAGATTTTCGGGCCGGTCCTCACAGTGTTCAGGGCCCGCGACCTCGACGAGGCATTGGATCTTGCCGACAACGTGAAGTTCGGCCTCTCATCTTCAATCTACACACGTGACGTGAGCGCCGCCTTCCGCTATGTCAACACTGTGGAGACCGGCATGGTCCACGTGAACTCGCCCACTCTCGGCGGGGAGGTCCACCTACCGTTCGGGGGGATGAAGTCATCCGGCGTCGGACAGCGCGAACAGGGCACCGAGGCCGTGGACTTCTTCACCGAGGTCGTCAGCGTCTACGTGGACTACGCAGGAGACCCGCGAGAACGGTCCCGCTTCATCTAAGACGGCGCTCGCATATTTCCAACTTCGGCAAGCATATGGTCGTTAACCGTTCGCCTCCCCCTGGCCGGCGGTCGCATCCTCTTCGAACAGGAATCCCCTGACAGCGTCGCTATACCTCTGGTACAGGAAGCCCAGGATCAGCAGCATTAAGCCCACGCTCAAGAACGCTGCTACTCTGAATCCCTGCTCCAGGGCAAGCGAGTCGAACAGGAAGAGCTTCAATATGGGGACTGCCAGTAGTCCCAGGCTGCCCAGCCTGACAAACCGCCATCGCCCGACAATACCCGCGGCAAGCCCAACGCTGGCGTAGACCGCCCAGATGAGGCTCAATCCCAGACTCTTGGTATAGAAGGCCGCGTCGCCTGTCACGTCCACAATCCCGCTGTCCACCATCGCGATCCACTCTGCGCTCAACACCCAAAGCGTTAGGAAATTGGCGCCTATCGCCAGTGCGGGCACGAAGTACTGCGCTGGCAATGTGGTGTGGTCCCTGCGGTTCAAAGTAACGAGCACTACCGCAAGATAGAGCGCGGCGACAACGGACGCGAAGGCCATCATCCTCAAATTCAGGATGGCCCTGAAGTCCGTCAGGTCGACTTGAGTGTCAAACCCGAGCAGGCGCACTGCCGCCGCGGCGAAAACCGCTGCACCCGCAATCCTAAGTTCGCCTATCCCGAACCGCACGGACATCCAGACCAGAGCAAGAGCCTCGACAGCCCATGAGAACGCAATCCAGGGGCCGTCAACCTGGACCGGCACCGCTACGGTTACAAACAGCGTCGCAGCCGCCAGAAGCGCAGGAAACAACTCGGATTCATATTCATTCAGCTGCCGTCTAGATTGCCGCACTCGGTACGCCGCCACAACGAAGCCTGCTATGACAAACACGTACGACGTCAGGTACGGGTTGTAGAACGGCGTCAAATCGGCCTGAAGCGCCTCGGGCGTGTCGATGCCTAACAGCCAGACTGCTGACAGGGCGAACACGATCGAGCCTGCCACTCTGAGTTGTGGCCTCCTCAGCGTGAAAGAAAGCCAGAACAACACCGCACCCTCGACCGCCCAAGCCACGCTTATCCACGGCCCTCCCAGTTGCACCGGAATGGCCACCGTGAAGAACACGATCGCAATCCCCAGCGCCGTCAGGGTCAGATAGACGTTCTCTCTGCTCCTTCTGAAGGCCAACACTCCTACGCCGACATAGAAGAGCGCCATCAGCAACGAGAACGTGCCCATCCACGACCTCAGTTCATCCCACAGCAAACCGTAGCTAATGCCGAAGTAGGCCAGGGCATTGACGATCATGAGGGTCTGATCGAATGCTTCGGGGACGCGCTTCCAGATGACGTGGAACAGCGTTGTTGCGCCAACGAAGATGAGGAAGATGGCCGTGAGGCTTCCATGGGCAACTGCAAACGATAGTTCGCCACCGGAGTCTTCGTACCATAGCCCGAACGACGCCAGCGATCCCAGGAGAGCCAGCAGCGTGAACCATCGCCAGTTGCGAATGGTGGACAGCGCGAGCACCGCAAGATCCACGACCACCACGTACACCATCGTCTCGACACCGTCCAGGCCGCCCAATTCCAGCGGCTCAGGCTTGTCGCCGAATGCCCCAAGGACAAACGGTGCTGTGAATGCGCCGACGATGCCGATGACCGCGAGAGCCACAGCGTTGTACCGTATAGCGAGCGTGGCGGCCGTTGCGCTGATCCCGAACAGGAATCCCGTTGCCACGTATACGTTCAGGAACCCATAGAAGGAAAAGGCCGCAAAGATCGACAGGTACAGAACGGCGATACCACCGCCCGCCAGAGTCTGAGCGTAGACCATGTACCGCGTTCGCAGATACTCGGCCAGACCCAGTAAGGCTAAGCCACCGGCGATCCCCAGAGCCACTCGCCCACCCTCGCCGATCCAATCGTTGTCGAACGCGAGCTTCAGGAAAAAGCCGACTCCAATGA
Organism: Dehalococcoidia bacterium; assembly: GCA_965237445.1. GTDB lineage: Bacteria > Chloroflexota > Dehalococcoidia > Lucifugimonadales. The sequence goes on from OZ250142.1 coordinate 109,150, forward strand.
TAACCGCCAGAATGCCGACTCGAGCCAGCCAGTTGCCGCCCAGTATTAGTTCCCAGTCCACCTCGATCCGGTCCCAGGGCATGGTCTTTGGGGGAGCCGCCGGCATTGCGTCTGTTGCCGCTCCAGCGGGCTCGATGACTGTGCCACGCTGCCGCGCTTCCGATGGAGCGCGGCGGACAGGCGCGGACGTCGCAAGTGATCCCCGGCTGGCCAGGGAAGCATGAATCTCGTTGAACGCCGAGCTCAGACGTTCGACCTCCGCCTGAAGCTCGGACAGCGAGAGCTCCCTCCGGAAGTCCGCTGCGGGTTCCTCCGCACTTACACCAGTACCCTCTGCCGGCCCTGCGGTCGAAAGGGACGCACCGCAGTGAATACAGAAGCGGCTCGACTCCCTGTTGCTTCTACTGCAATTCGAACAGTTCATTAGCAGTTACCACCAGACTGAAGCCATGTACCCACATCAGCCTTCACTTGCTATGCGGTCCTAATCACCCGTGTTCCGGCCATGACATCGTGCCACCCTTGCTTCTCACGGCTCCACGCAATCCACAGAAAGCCCAGGAAGAGCGCGATGGCCGAAACGAACTTGCCAATCACTTCACGAAGAAGAGCGTATCCGAGCCCCGGCACGTTGCCGTCTTGGCGCACTACCTTCATGCCCAAAGCCAACTTGCCCACCGTGCGGCCATAGATTCCGGTCGATAGCACGTAGTACAGCGGAGTTACCAGCACGAGCCACTCACCGTTTCTGAGGGCACCATAGACCGCCACATCGGCGACCTCAATGCCGAACCGAAACAGTGCCATGCCAAGCCCGACGACCACGACGTCTATAATCCAAGCAAGAAGTCGTATCCAGAATCCCGCATATTCTGTCCCTACCGCGTTCGGGTCGTGCGCTTGAGAGATCTGATCGTCTGCCGCCGTAACTTCCAGGCGAGCGCCGCAGTCAGCGCAGAAGCTGGCAGCACCTTCGGCTCTCTGTCCACAGTTAGAGCAGAACATGGCTTCGTGGTGTGTGGAGCCTGTGTAGTGCAGCGATGGCTCCCTACCGCGCACGGTACCTTCCATCGGGTTGCACCGCAAGGCGACGCTAACCCGCATTGACCCACACAACGTCAACTCCTCGTGAGCTTTGCCGAGTTCCAGAGTGGGTATAGTCCCTGTTGTGATTGCATTGGACGATTGAGGACATGTACCCTTCACTGGCACTCATGAATCTCTCCTTGACCACGTTAATTGAGCATCCGGCCACTTGGGCCGCCGCGGCTTTCATCGTGGGCCTTGCGCTTGGTGTCAACCTAGCGTCGGTCTGGCTGATGGCGCTCGGTCTCGCGGCGTTCGTCTTCCACATGTGGCGATTGTCGCCCCCCGAGCACAGCACCGAGGGCATGCGATTCGCGGCCTGTCCGCTTTTGCTGGTGGGCTGGATTGCGGGCTTCGTCGTCCATGGCCTCGCCTTCTGAGGAGGGGTATCCCACGCCCCAACCGCACAAAGAGAGCCGGCACACCCGCCCGGAGTTAGTTACAGCGTCTCTCTTCGTGACCTGCATCGTTGACCAGTTCTACCCGGACGTAGGCGAGAGCACTGTACGCTTGTTGCGCAGGCTTGGAGTGGACGTGGACTTCCCCGAGTTGCAGACCTGTTGTGGCCAGCCCGCCTATAACGCGGGATTCACCCAAATGGCGGCAGAGGCCGCCCGCGGAATGCTGAATGCGTTCAGTGGGGAGAGATACATAGTGGCTCCATCGGGTTCGTGTGCTGCCATGGTCAAGGTCTTTTATCCTGAATTGCTAAAGGACGACCCCAAGGATCTGGCCGAAGCGCGGAATCTCGCCGACCGCACTTACGAGCTTTCCCAGTTCATCGTCGATGTGCTGGGACTACCAGCGCACTCCCAGCCAAAGCCTCTCCCATCAACGGACAAAGGGTTGAAGGTGACGTATCACGAAGGCTGTCATCTGCGCCGCGAGTTGGGGGCTGTAACGCAACCGCGAGAACTCATACGCTCCCTGCCTGGGGTCGAGCTAGCCGAGATGGAGTACCCCGACGAGTGCTGCGGGTTTGGGGGCACGTTCTCTGTCAAGTTCGCGGACATCTCCGGAGCCATGCTCGCAGACAAGCTGGACCGGATCGAGGCAACGGGAGCGGATGCGGTGGTGGCCTGCGACAGCAGTTGCCTGATGCAGATCGAAGGGGGCCTGCGAAAGCGCGGGGCACCAGTACGAGCCCTGCATATCGCGGAACTCATCGACTCACGCGCTGCGTTCGAGTGAGCACGGCAGGCGCGACGGTCCCATGATCCCTAACGCGCAGCAGTTCAAACGCAAGTCGGCCGAAGCTCTTGCGGACAAGCCGATCCAGGCGAACCTTCGCGGCCTCTATTCCGGCTTCCACCAGGCCCGATTGGCAGCAGGACAGGCCACGCCGGACTGGGAGGAGATGCGCGACAGGGGCCGCGAGATCAAGACTCACACGATCAGGCATCTCGATCACTACCTGGAGGAGATGGCGGACAACGTGGAACGGTCGGGCGGCAGGGTCTTTTTCGCCCACGATGCCGAGTCTGCCAACCGCTACGTTGTGGACCTTGCCCGGTCCATTGGGGCGCAGACCGTCATCAAGAGCAAGTCGATGGTCTCGGAAGAGACCGGCCTCGGCGCTCAACTGGAAGCGGCCGGCATCGAGGCCGTGGAGACGGACCTTGGCGAGTACATCATCCAGCTAGCCGACGAGAGCCCGTTCCACATCATAGCTCCGGCCATTCACAAGTCCAGGCAGGAGGTCGCAGACCTGTTTCATGACAGGTTCGGCTCCCCTCGAGACCAGGACCGGGAAGAGCTCATGGCCGAGGCCAGGGAGCGGCTGCGCGATGCGTTCGCCCGGGCCGAGATGAGCGTCACTGGCGGCAACTTCATGGTGGCAGATACGGGTACGCTGGCGCTGGTTACCAACGAGGGCAACGGCAGGATGTGCACCTCGATGCCGCGTGTCCACGTCGCCATGGTGGGGATGGAGAAGGTCATTCCCTCGATGGCCGATCTCGGCATGTTCCTGAAGTTGCTGATCAGGTCGGCCACGGGTCAGAGGCCGTTGAGTAGCTACGTCACACTCGTCAGCGGGCCGCGCTCGGAGGAAGAAGAGGACGGGCCGGAGGAGTTTCATCTCGTCATTGTGGACAACGGGCGGTCGAAGCTGCTGGCTGATCCCGAACTGCGGGAAGCGCTGAACTGCCTGAAGTGCGGCGCGTGCCTGAACGCCTGCCCGGTGTACCGGAAGGTTGGCGGCCACGCATACGGCTGGGTGTACGGCGGCCCCATAGGCGCTGTCCTGACGCCTGCCATGACCGGGCTTGCCGAGGCTCGCGACCTGCCATACGCCTCCAGTCTGTGCGGCGCATGCCGGGAGGCCTGCCCGGTGCGAATCGACATTCCGCGAATGCTGCTGCACCTCCGCCAGCAGATCGCGGAAGGCGACGCGGATACAGGCCGATCGAAGGCCCCGCTCTTAGAGAGGCTTGCCTTTCGGCTCTGGAGCGCGACGGTGCGAGCTCCCAGCGCCATGCGGCTGGCGGGCGCGCTGGGGCGGTTCCTCCAACTGCCTCTGCGCCGGCGAGGTACGCTTCGCTGGCTCCCTCCGCCGCTCGGAGGCTGGACAAAGCACAGGCACTTCCCCGCGCTTGCCTCGAAGTCGTTCAGAGACAGATGGAACGACGGCCTCGCCGACTCCAAGAAGGACCGCGAATAGCCGTGGACGCAGCCGACGGGAACCGCGCCGAGTTCCTGTCCTCCGTTCGCGCGGCGCTCGGCCGACCTCGCAAGCAACTGCCAGAGGCCGCCCCGAAAGGCATTCAGCATGCGGCCCCGGAGACGGGGACTCGGAGCGATCTACTCGACCTGCTGGCGCTCATGGCAGTCGAAACGGGCTGGACTGTGTTTCGCGCCGCGTCTCCGGAGGAAGCGGCCGGATACGTGGCGGACGCCGCGACAAGACTTGGGGACGGCCTCGTGGTGACCTCGGCGCATCCAGTGCTGCGGGACATCGGCATGACGGCGGCGGTCGAGAGTGCGGGCGCGGCGTGCGAGGTGATTGCCGTTGGTGACGTTTCTTCAAACGACGAGGCGGAAGATCGACGTCAGGGCCTTCGTCACCGAGCGCTGGAGGCCGGCATGGGCGTTTCGGCCGCCGACTACGCGATTGCGGAGACCGGGTCGTGCGTCGTGCTGCCGGGCGCAGGGGTGAGCCGCCTGGTGTCGCTGTTGCCGCCGGTGTACGTGGCACTGGTCGAGCCGGGCCGCGTGCTGCCGAGTCTCGATGCTCTGTTCGCTTTGCTAGGACCGGCACTCGCGGAAGGCGCGGCGAGCAGGTACGCCGGCATCATCACCGGACCAAGCCGATCGGCAGACATCGAGCAGACCGTGACCGTCGGCGTTCACGGGCCGGGTGAGGTCCACATGGTGCTTCTCGACTACCTCGCCTGAGCAAGGTCAGAGGCCCAATCTCGAAAAAAGTGTTCCATTATGTTCCGTTTTGTTCCATTTCGTAGCTGGGAGCAGGTGAAAGTCGGGGCCTCAACAGAACACCTTTGGAACCTAAACGGGGCCGTTTCGGGGCATTTTGGAACACAAATGGAACACGGGGCCGGGAAGCGGGGATTGGGGCGAACCGAGGGCTCCGACCGCGCACCGGCTTGCTGGTGGTATGCGTTTTGTTATGCATACATGGATGTTAGCACACCAGTTCTCTGCAGGCAAGCGTTCGCTCCAACTTTGCCGCGACGCGGGCATGGCCATCGGCTGGCAGGCACAAGAACGATCTGATGCGCTTGGGATGTCAGTGATCAGGCCAAGGGGCGATGCCCAATGGAATCCCTGACTCTCCTGACGATAGCGGCGTAGTTGACCGCCGCGAAGTCTGTGGTATCGATACTGACGAGTCCTGATCCTGACGTAAGCGGGCCGTAGGTGTGGAAACGATCGCGCAGTGCACCCATGTGGTCTTCCATGCTCATACCCGATATGTGTCCGCTGTGTCTTTCTTGGGAGGCCTGCCGGCGCTTGTATCGGCGGAGCGCGGTATTCTTGTCCGTGTGGCAATGCAGTTCCAAGATGTCGAAGGCGAACTGTTGCTTGAAACGGCCCAGCCATTCCGTATCGAACTCAGGCTGGAAGGCTGCCTCGACGACGATCGACTGATTGGCCTCGAGGTGTGACTGAATCAGAACACGCACAAGCGCGAATGCTGCCGCTCCCAGCTTCATAGACCATTCGCGGTCACCTTGGCCCAACGTGTCGAAGAGGCTTTCTTTGATGGCATCCTTTTCGATCACGACAACTGGCAACTCATCAGCCAATCGCTGTGCCAGAAACGTCTTGCCCGCGCCAGCCGCACCCGATATCAGTACCAGCGTCGGCCTAGATGCCACCATCACCTCCGCTCATTGTGGTCGATAGTTCGTTGGAAGAGGGCGTTCATCCCGGGAATCCCTTCGAGGGACAATGGGGAGGCTCTCGGCTTCGCCCGAAGAGACAAGAGGCGGTGCGCCGTTGCCTCGGAACCTCTCTACGCGGAGTTACCGAAGACCCTTGCGCCCAAGCGCATGAAGCGAAGCGCCTGTTCGGTGGCCTGGGCGACGAGTTCCGCGCCGCGTTCAGACGACTCCTCGAGCGTCATGGGCTGGCACACGATTGGCGCGGCGGCGGAGATGCCATGCTCGTGGACATCGCGGAAGCCGTCGCCGTGCGAGCCTGAGACAGCTATCACAGGGATGCCAAGCGCCACGGCACGTCGGGCGACCCCGACAGGAGCCTTGTCAAACACGGTCTGGAAGTCCATGCAACCCTCACCGGTGATGACGAGATCAGCGCCTTCCAGACGGTCCTCCAGATTCAACACGCCGAGCACGATGTCCACGCCGCGTTCCAGTCGGCCGCCCAGAAAGGCGATGAGTCCGCCGCCCAGACCTCCGGCCGCACCTGAGCCAGGCACGTCCCTCACCGAGGCTCCAACGTCGCGCTTCACAACCGACGCGAAGTTCTCGAGCGCAGCGTCCAACTCCTCCACCATCGCCGGCGTGGCGCCCTTCTGCGGACCGTACACCGCGGAGGCGCCGTTCGGGCCGGTCAGCGTGTTGGACACATCGCACGCCACGAGCACTTCTGACCCTGCGATGCGGGAGTCCAGCCCGGTTAGGTCGATACTGTCGAGAGCAGCGAGCGCAGCGCCGCCGGAAGGCAGGTCCGCGCCGCCCGCGTCGAGGAGCCGAACGCCGAGCGCCTGCGCCATACCCGCGCCGGCGTCGTTGGTCGCGCTGCCGCCGATGCCGATGACGAAGCTGCGGAAGCCAGCGTCCAGCGCGGCGCGAATGACCTCCCCGAGCCCGTAGGTGGTCGTCATGCGCGGGTCGCGTCGATCCGGCGGGACCATGGCAAGCCCGGAGGTCCTGGCCATCTCCACCAGCGCGGTGTTGCCGTCGCCGAGCGCGCCCCAATCCGCGGTCACGGGCTCGCCAAGCGGCCCTGACACCGTAACGCTCTCGACCGCCCCGCCCGTGCTGTTGACGAGTGTTTCCAGCGTGCCATCGCCGCCGTCCGCCACGGGCACGAGCACAGTCTCGGCGTCCGGCACAACCCGGAGGACGCCATCGCGCATGGCCTCGGCCACGGCGCGAGCGGAGAGGCTGCCCTTGTAGGAATCGGGAGCGAGTACTATCTTCATGCAGGGACCGCCGTGGGGAGTTAGTTGAGAGTGAGACCACATTATAGGGCCGGAGGGGAAAAGCGCGTCTGCTACAATCCCGGAGCCATTTCACGTCTATGACCGCGCCAGATCACACCCAGCATCAAGTGACATTCAACGCCAGATTCGCCGAAATCGTCGCCGAGTACGCGGAGGCGGTCGCAGAGAACTTTCGGCAACATGTCGACGCACAGCCGGAGGACCAACTTAAGGCACCCGTCGGCGACTTTATCGTCAGGGCCGGCAAAGTAGTGAATGGAGAGATTCGGTTTCGCACGGAGGTACGTGCTGACGACGTTCACGGCAGGCCAGACCTCGGCATAACGCGCGACAATCTGCTTGTAGGACACGTGGAGCTGAAGCGGCCCGGGCTTGGAGCGAGAGCCGAGCGGTTTTCGGGAAGCAACGGCAAACAGTGGAGACGGTTCAAGGCGCTTCCCAACCTCATCTACACAGACGGATCAGAGTGGAGTCTGTACCGATCCGGCCGCCGGGATGGCAGGGTCCGCATTGCCGATGACGTTAGCGAAGGAGGCGCGCACGCACTGATCGCAGAGAGCCTCGCCAGTCTCGACCGGCTCCTGATTGATTTCCTCAATTGGGAGCCGATTGCACCTGGATCGGCAAGCGGCATTGCTGCGTTTCTGGCACCTTTAACCCGGGTACTCCGTGACGAAGTTCGCTCTGCTCTCAGCAAGCAAGAAGGCTCACTAATGGAACTGGCCGACGAATGGCGAGGACTGCTGTTCCCAGAGTCGGGCGACGAGCAGTTCGCGGACGCCTACGCGCAGACGTTGACGTACGCCATGCTGCTCGCGAGGTTCGAGGGTGCGGAAAGCCTAGGGCCGGCTCATGCCTCAGAAGCGCTTCGCCATGAGCACGGCCTACTTTCCCAAGCAATCCAGCTTCTCGAAGTCCCTCCAGTCCGTGACGAACTGCGAATGCCTATTGAGCTAATGGAGCGGGCTATCGCCGCGATCGACCCGGAGGCCCTCAGGCGCAGGCAGGGACAGCAGCTGGGGCTCGCTCCTCAGTATGAGGCAGACATCGATCCTTGGCTGTACTTCTACGAAGACTTCCTAGCCTCGTACGATTCTAAGCTGCGAAACAACCGAGGTGTGTACTTCACTCCCCTGCCCGTCGTTCGCGCCCAGGTCAGATTCACCGCCGAGCTTCTCAGGACGCGGCTGAACAAGCCGATGGGATTCGCAAACGACGACGTAAACGTTCTCGACCCTGCATGTGGCACGGGAACCTACCCCCTCGCAGTAATTGATGACGCGTCTGAAGCAGTCCGGTCGCAGCTTGGGCCCGGGGCAGTTCCCGGAAAGCTAAGAGATCTGGCGGAACGGCTGTATGGCTTCGAGATACTAGTAGGACCTTACGCGGTCTCTCATCTGCGCATCTCGCAAAGGCTTAGGGAGCAGGGAGTGACTGACAGTTATGCCAATGTGTACCTAGCAGACACTCTCGAATCACCCCATCGCGTGCCGGAGTTCACGGCAAGCATTATGCAGCAACAAATTACAACGGAGCGCGAGCGGGCGCAGGCCATAAAGAGCGACCAGCGGATTCTCGTTTGTATCGGCAACCCTCCCTATGACCGAGAGACTCGCGACCCAGACGACGCGGAACTTAGGCGAAAAGGCGGCTGGGTCCGCTATGGCGATGATGGTCCGGATGCATGTTCCCCGATCCTTGAAGACTTCCTTGCCCCGGCACGGGAAGCTGGTTTGGGAGGCCACCTGAAGAACCTGTATAACGATTACGTTTACTTCTGGCGCTGGGCACTGTGGAAGGTGTTCGATTCCACAGGCGACGCGGGAATCGTCACGTTTATAACGGCCTCGTCTTACATACGCGGCCCTGGTTTCGCGGGAATGCGCCGCAAGATGCGCGAAACCTTCGACGAGTTGAGGATCATAGACTTGGAAGGAGACAGCATCGGGGCGCGCAAAACTAAGAACGTGTTCGCCATACGAACACCCGTAGCCATTGCCATTGGAATCCGCGACGGTGCTCCGAAGCCCGACAGCCCCGCTACTGTCTGGAAGACCAAGCTCACCGGCAGCGAGAAGGAGAAGCTGGACGCACTGGACAACGCCAAATCCATGTTCGACTTTAACTGGCAGGCTTGCGGGGAAGACTGGAACGCGCCCTTCTATCCCTCAGGCGAGGGAACGTACTTCGACTGGCCTAAGATTACCGATCTGTTTCCTTGGCAGCAGTCCGGCGTCAAGGTCGGACGTACGTGGCCGATCAACGCGGATCGCCACACACTGGTACGCCGTTGGCAGAAGTTGGTTACTCGCAAGGCTTCCAGGCGACAAGCACTCTTCGTTAATCGCCCGACAGGTCAGAAAGTCACGGACTCGCCGTTTCCTCTGCCCCCAACAGGGACGACACGACGGCTCCCACCTATCTTGTCGCTGCCACCTGATGCCAAAGCACCGGAGATCGCGCCCTACTCGCATCGATCATTTGACAAGAAGTATCTGGTTGCCGACGCCCGTGTCATAGACAGGCCTGGGCCTTCACTTTGGATTGCTCACGGGCTGCGCCAAGTGTACATGACCAGTCTGCTGACCAAGGTGCTTGGTAGCGGCCCGGCAACCACGGCGACTGCGTACATGCCTGACCTCGATCATTTCTGCGGGAGAGGGGCCAAAGACGTCATACCTCTTTGGCGAAACGCCGGAGCGACAGAACCGAACGTGACAAGCGGATTGATGGACCGGGTCGAACAGGAGTACAGTCACTCGGTTTCGCCAGGGGACATGTTCGCATACGCCTACGGGATCCTTGCGCAGCCGGCATACGTTAAGCGATTTTGGGACGAGCTCGAACAGCCTCCGCCGAGGCTTCCGATTACGAAGGACGGCGGACTTTTCAGGCGCGTGGCAGAACACGGCGGGCGCCTTCTCTACCTACACACGTACGGCGAAAGATACGGCCGGCCCAGCGACGACGGGACCGTTCCACAAGGGGCCGCGCGCTGCACAAAGGCTGTATCACAGGCCGAGTACCCCAAAGACTTCTCCTACAACCCAGGAAGCAGGATATTGCGCGTCGGCGACGGGGAGTTCGCCCCCGTGTCGCAAGAGGTGTGGGAGTATTCTGTATCCGACCTGCAGGTGGTCAGATCGTGGCTGAGTTACCGAAAGGCTGACCGGGCTGGGAAGAAATCGTCGCCGTTGGACGACATCCGGCCGGAGCGCTGGGACTTCACCGAGGAACTGCTGAAACTGCTCTGGGTGCTGGAGGCTACGCTAGAGCTACAGCCACGCGGCGCAACCTTGCTGGCGGAGGTGTGCGCGTCGCCGCTGTTCTCTGCCGCCGAACTGCCGACGCCATCAGCGGCCGAGCGGAAACCCCCGGCCATTAGCTAGGGCAAGGCTGATGCACACATTCCTAGTTCCCCGGACGCGGAACAGGCCGCAGCGAGGTTTCAGCAGCAGATAGACGCACACCGCCGGCCACGCCTCACGCGAAGCCAAACAGCGGTGGAAAGAAGACCACGACGAAGCCCGCCCACGCGCCATACACGGGCAGATAGCCTGTCTGCCAGCGTTCCACGGAGGCGAACGAGCCGCGTCCTCTGAAGAACCGAACGTAGAACCACGCGGACAACGCCAGGTTGACCAGTAAGACCAGATTCTCGCCCAGGGCAGCCGTCTTGTTCGCGGTGAAACCGAACTCGGAAGTGCGCCCCGCGATGGCGGACAGCGCCAGAAGATCCACGGCGAGCGCGGCAACCACAAGCAGCAGCGGCAGCACGTCAAGGGTGCCGACCGGCGCCCGCGGGTCGCGAGCGGAGACCGTGTAGAGCAGGAGGCCGAGCACCAGCACCAGCAACAGGTCGAGGCCGATGAGCGCCTCGCGGTCCATGTCGGCCAGCCTGCCGGTAAACGCCATTGCCCCCAGGAGTACGAGCAGCATCACGGTGAACAGCGGCGTGAAGACACGCGCGAGCACCGGGGCTATGTCCCCGACGAATCCCTGCCTCTTCTCCACCAGCCAAGCGCAGACGATGACAGCGCCCATTGCGCCGCACGGCAACACCCACTCAGTCGCCAGCGATTCGACTCCCAACCCGACGGCGGAGAACATGATCACCGTGATGGCCGTGAACATGCCGCCGCCCAGGGCAATGAGCACGTAGTAGATGAACAGCTCGCCGGAGAACCGTACGAAGGCCATGCGGGCATCGGCAGAACGCCAACGGTCCCCAGCGTAGGCATAGCCCACCGCCACCCACAGCACGATTGGTAGATGGATGGCAGTGAGCAGCCCGGTGGCGGAGCCTGGCTCGAATGGGAAGGCGTTGGCGAAGACGGCGGCCGCGGCGAACGCCAGGGCAAGCCAGATAGCCCGTACCGTGTTGAACCCGCGTTTCCAGAAAAAGTACGCGGACAGTAGCGGCAACACGAAGAGGCTGACGTTGCGGGCGTAAACCTCCAGATCGTCACCCTCGCCGCCAATCTGGACGCCGAACAACTCCGGGGCCTTTATCAGCAGGGCCGACGCGCTCGCCAGGCCTATGACGACGAAAGCTTCCGTACGCTCTGCCCTGGAATCAAAGGTCACCTGCAGGCGCCGTCGGAACGTGGTACGAATCCTGGCGCAACGCTGCGCTGCCTACTTCGCCTGACCGAGAGCGTCAGCAGCCGACGGTCAGCAACTATGCTGAGGTGACGGGAGCGAATACGCCCCCATCCGTTCCGGGGGCGGCGGCGCTCCGTTACACGTACGCGCCTTCTTTGCCGTACTCGCCGCCCTGGCCGGTGCCGGCGACCCACTCATACTCCTCGCGCCAGTTGCGGGAAACGCCGGCGAACCTGCCGAGGCTGTAGCCTTCGAGCGGCAGCGTCGACTCGCCGTGCATCACGAGGTCGCTAACGGCCTTGCCGTGCGCCGGCGACAGACCGAAGCCGTCGCCCGACGCGGTGGCGATCAGGAAGTTGCTTGGATCGTCGAGAGTGTCGATGACTGGATTGCCGTCCGGCGTCCACTCGACCACACAGCACCAGCTACGCAGGACCGGGATGTTCTCGGCGCCGGAGAAGAGCTCCATGAGCCTGCGGCCAACGTTCCTGATAAGGGGCGTGTTCGGCTTCTCAGGAGTGGCGTTGTCGACTTCCACCCACTCCTGGTTGCCACCGCCGTATGCCAGGTTGCCGCGCTCCGTCTGCCGGCCGTACAGCCCGTTGCCGCCGACCGCTCCCTGCCACATGCGCTCCAAAGGCACGGTGACGATGATCTCCACCCTGCCCTGCGCAAGCGGGATGAAGCCGCCGACCATATCGGTCAGCAGGCCGACCTGCGGCCCAGCGGAGTTAACGACGAAGCTGCAGCCGAAGTCGCCCTTGTCCGTCTCAACCGAGATTACCTTGTCGCCCTGCAGCTTGAAGCCAGTGGCCTGCGTGTGTTGGTAGATTCGTGCGCCGTGGTCCTGCGCGGCCCACGCGTACGCCTGAACGGTGCGCTGCGGGTTCGCGTGCCCGGAGTCGGGGTCGTACCGGCCGCCGGCGACCGTGGGGCTGACGATCGGCATGTGCTTCTTGATCGTATCGGCGTCCATGACCTCGGTGCGCCAGCCCAGGCTGTTGGTGCGCTCGACGCCACGCTTCACCAACTCGAAGTCGTCCTCGTCGAGAGCGACACCGATGTTGCCGCGCACGAACTCCAGCGGATACCCGAGCTCTTCCTCGAGGTTGTGCCAGAGCTTTGTTTCTTCGTAGCCCATCAGTCCCTTCGGCTCGACGCCGCGATGGTAGGCGCAGATGCCGCCGTTGCGGCTGGACGCCTCATAGCCGATCACGCCCTTCTCGATAACGATCACGTCGACGCCAGACTTGGCCAGGAACCATGCCGAGGCCAGTCCCGTAACACCCGCTCCGATGATTACTACCTCTGCACCGTCAACCTGTGCCATGTGTGCCTCCGTTCAGTGGGGTACTGTCTCTCGCGGAAGGCCAAGAAGCCAAGCCACGCGCGGACGCGCATAGGGTACATCAATTCGGATGGCGGTTCCTGAGCCTGCGGGTCGAATTGCCAATTGAGAGGAGTGGATGCTTGGGCCACAATTGACCCTAGCTAGCGCACGTACATATAATCGGCCCACTGGACTGCGGGCGTAGCCCAGTACACCTTCCATTCAGTACACGAGGGGGCAAACGGCATGGCAGAAAATCAGTACGACGCCATAGTAATCGGCGCGGGGCACAACGGCCTCACAACGGCGGGATACCTTGCGAAGGACGGCCTCTCTGTGCTGGTGCTGGAGCGGCTGGACAAGATCGGCGGCGCAGCGACCACCGACGAGTTCACCCAAGGCTTCAACGGGCCTATGTGCTCGTACATCCAGTACATGCTCCAAGGCAAGGTCATCGACGACCTCAAGCTCCGGGAGCACGGGCTCGAGGTCCTGAAGGGCCCGAATAAGCCCGGCTCTGGGGAAGCGTCGATGAGCGGCATCCATCCCTTCCCGGACGGCACGTTCACCGGCGGGCCAGACATTAAGAGCCCGCTGGACGCGGCGGAGCAGATACGCCAGTTCTCAGAGAACGACGCGCGCAACTACTTCGAGTGGACTTCGTTCTGGGAGCAGGCGGCCAGCATCCTGCACAAGACCTTTCTGGCCGAGCCGCCCACGGTGACCGAACTGATCGAGAGCGTCAAGGGCACGAGACAGGAGGAAGTCCTCGAAAAGATGCTCACCTGGAGCATCATGGACCTGATCGACGACCACTTCGAGCACCCCCACGTTCGGGCTACGTCGCTGGGCATTCCGGAGGCCGACCCTTCGGCGCCCGGCAGCATCATGAGCAACGCGTACTTCACGACCAGCCAGTTCAGCCGGGACGAGGACAAGGGCATTCCCCGCGGCAGCATGGGCGCAATCACGCAGGCGCTAGCGGCGTCTGTCCGTGACCTGGGCGCCGAGATCAGGACGAGGACGCCCGTGCAGGAGGTCATTATCGAGGACGGCGAGGCCAGGGGCGTCAGGCTCGCGAACGGCGAGGAGATACGCAGCTTCATCGTGGTCTCCAACGCCGATCCGAAACGAACCTTCAGCACGCTTGTGGACTCGCAGTTCGTCGACGAGGCTACGAAGTCGAAGATCAAGCGGTGGAAGACGAACGCCAACTGCGTCAAGTTCCTGGCCGCGATGAGCGAGCCGCTGGATCTGACGCGCTACCTGGGCGACAACTACGACCGCGACCAGATCGTGAACGTGAGCATCGGCCCGTCCGTGGAGTACTTCCAGCAGAGCTGGGACGACGCGATCGCCGGCAAGGTGACCGACTGCCCTCTGATGCACATCCAGATGCCGTCGCTAGTCGACCCGAACCTGGCGCCGAGAGGAGGCGTGGTTATGTCGAACTGGATCCTGTACTACCCCGCCGCGCCGGTCGACCAGCCGTGGGAGACACGGCGCGACGCGGTTGGCGAGCAGATCATCGACGCTATCACCGAGTACGCGCCCAACTTCCGCGAGAGCCTGATCGACTGGACGGTGCAAGCCCCGATCGACATTGAGACGCGGGTCGGCATTACCGATGGCAATATCCGGCACGGCGACATGATCCCGTCTCAGATGCTGGCGAACAGGTTCGCTTACCGGACTTCCATCAGAAACTTCTACATGTGCGGGGCGGGCACCCACCCCGGCGGTGAGGTAACGGCGGCGCCGGGCCACAACTCTGCGCACGCCATCCTCCGCGACCTGGAGCGCATCGCAGTCTAGCGGCGACTGGGCATCGGCATAGCTTCAGGCGCCGATGCAGCGCACGCTCGCAAGATTACGGGCGCATGGTCGAAAGGGGCCGATGATGGCCACCACAAAGCAACTTGTGACTGCGGAAGAGCTCCTCTGCTTGCCGGACGATGGCTTCCGGTACGAGCTCGTAAGAGGGGAGCTGCGAAAGATGCCGCCAGCGGGGTATGACCACGGAAAGTTTGCAGGCGTCATAGCTATCCGACTTGGCGGGTATGCATTGGATAGTGGACTAGGCGCAATCAGCGTCGCCGAACCGGGATTCAGACTTGGGTCAGACCCGGACCACGTACGCGTACCAGACGTCGCTTACGTGCGGCGGGAGCGGACGGAGTCCAGAGAAGCGATGCCGGGGTTCTTCCCGGGACCACCGGACCTGGCCGTGGAAGTGATCTCGCCGAGTGACACGTACTCTGAGGTAGAAGAGAAGGTGGCAGATTGGCTCAATGCCGGGACCCAGGCAGTGGTGGTCGTGGACCCGCGAAGGCGCATGGTGAAGGTGCACCGCTCGGTCACTGACGCCACGGTGCTCACGGAATCAGACACGCTAGCCGTGGACGACGTTGTTCCTGGGTGGGCGATGCCGGTCAGGGAGATTTTCGAGTAAGCGCGAGCGTGACTGGCCGGGCTCCGTCATATTGGCGATGGCCGGCGTGATGGGGACTGCCTGTTCCATGCCACTTCCAGTAATGGTCACCTACCACCGACGCTTGCGATCCGTCAGCGACTCATCTATCTGCTAGCTCCTCGCTGAAATCTCGCGGGCTCTGTAGTAGCGGGCTCGTGAATTGCCCATTTCACTGATTAGGTCACCAGTTCTTAGGACGGGCTCAGGTACCTGCAAGGGGCCTGAGCGCCACGTTTTCGATAGGTCGCAGGTACTCTTTTCCCAACGTACGCATCCCACACCTCCTGTTCGGCTTCTTTGCCTTCGAAACCGATCCGCTTGGGAATCTGCCCTCCTTCCAACGGGAAGTTCTCCGCCGTTCCCATCAACCACTCTTGCGGTCTGTAAGCTCCCCTCACCACTCCCCTGATATGGGCAAGGACTAACTTGTAATTTTCCGCTCTTTCTATGTTCAACTTCCACAAGCCTCTTACGGCACCGTAAACTCCGCGTTCTCTCCACAACTGACCGATGGAAATCAGGATCAAACATTCTCTAACCAAGAACTCCTCGGCGCTGTACTCTTGTACGATCTCATTCACATGCCTCGTTCCACGGTCATTCGAACCTGATCCCGAAACCCTGTTGAACAGCCCGGGATATGCATCGATGAGCGCCGCCTCGACCTCCCTTGCTGACGTATCCGACATCCCGTGACGATGAATGATGTGCTGCACATCCATACCCAAGGCCCGTATCTCGTGGATTCGCTCGACTTTGGGGTCAGCGGAGTATTGGTCTGGATCCCCGACAACGCCTCTTGCATGATCAAACACCCTTTGCTCCTTGCCTTTGCCGACATAGAACGTCTCGCCGTTGCGGGGATCGATCAGTCGATAGACGTAAGAACCCAGGGCACTCACTACTTCCTGCGGAAAACCTTCTACACCCACTTTGCTTTGCCTCCGTTTGGGAAGCGTTAGAGCCTCCTGATGTTGCGCTACTTAGAGTAACGCAGCGGATATCTAATGTAGCCTCTGCTTTGCGTAGGATCGTTGAGAAGGGCTCGAACGGCCTTTACCGTGCTGCCACCTAATACAGGGCTGCCCTCTACAAAGATCGACCGCCGCTAGGCGTCCGATCCGTACAACTCGCCGGCCTTATCCGGGGAGACGAGTCCGTTCTCGACATCGCGGCGCACGGCGTCGCGGTCGCGCTGGCGCGGGTCGCCGTATCCTCCGCCGCCCGGCCACGTGAGCGCCAGCGTGTCGGTGAGCTGTTGGACGGTGGCGTATCCCCTGGCCAGGGCCTCCGGCTCGAAGCTGACATCGTGCCCGTTGTCTTCTACCACTGTGCGGCTCCCATCGCCGCCGCCAAAGACGCCCTCGGCGGCGAAACGCAGCCGTTTTGGGTAGAAGAACACGTCCAGGGGCGGCTCGTGGCCCGGCAGCTTCCCGATCTCAAGACGCTGCCCGGGCGCGCCCCTGAACTTTCCGGCACCGCCTGAGTCAGCGACGAACTCCTTCGACCTTACCAGCGCGGGACTCCTCACCTCGAACACCTCCACCGGCACGTTTGAGGCGCTACTGGGGAACATGTTCTGGCCCATGCCGTCTCCCGTGCTGGTGGCTCCTCGGCCGCCGCCGATGAACAGGTGGGCGTTGAACACGCGCCCGCCCGCCTCTGATCCGTATGCCTGTATGGACGACATGAGCCCGTTGCCAGCCTGAATCCCTTCAGGAACGGCATCGGCCAGCGCACCAAAGATGGCGCCATGCAGGAACCAGCCGGTGTTCACCCGTGCTCCAACCGAGGCCGGAAATTCGCAGTTCACGACCGATGCTTCCGGCGCCTCCACCGTGATGGGGGCGAAACACCCCTCGTTGACAGGCACGTCCGGCGTCAGTAGGCAGGCCATGGGGTAAGTTGTGTGGCCGATCGTGTAGATCAGGGTGCAGTTCAGCCCTCCCTGGTCAACCTGCGGCGACGAGCCCGTGTAATCGAACGTCATCTCGTCTCCGCTCACCGTGATCTTCACGGCTATCTTGAGCGGCGTCATCAGGCCGTCGGTCTCAACCTCGTTGGCGTACGTCCCGTCCGGCAGTGCCGAGATCGCGCGGCGCATGGCGGACTCGGACCGGCCACGGATGGCGGCCGACAGTCCCGCAAGATCCTCTAGCTTGTACTCGTCGAGGAAGTCTACGATCCGGCGCGAGCCCACCTCGTTGGCGGCCACCTGGGCCTCTATGTCAATGAGCACCATCTCGGCGGCGCGCACGTTCCAGCGGAACAGATCGAACACAAGCTCGTTGGGCTCGTAGCCGTCGTAGAGCTTGCAGATGGGGATGAAGAGCCCTTCCTCGTACGACTCGCGCACGCGCTTCTGGTCGAGCGTGCCGCCTATGTCGGACACGTTGGCGATGCTGCCGGCGAACCCTACGAACCGGCCCTGGTGGAAGATCGGCGAGACGATGGCAGTGTCAGGGAGATGCCCCGCGCAGAGCCAGGGATCGTTGGTGATGAACACGTCGCCCGGCTTGAACGACTCGGCGGGGTACTGCTGGAGGATCTTCTTGGTCACGTTGGGCATTGTGAGGTTGAAGACGGGCATGCTCCGGTAAGCGTGCGCAATGGACCGGCCCTCGGCGTCCAGAATCTCGCAGCCGAAGTCGTTCGCCGACGCGATGATTGTCGAGACGGCCGTCCTGAGCACAGTGGTCCACATCTCCTCGGCAACATTGACCACGCGGCTCCACATGATCTCCAGGTCTACGGGGTCGAACTCATCCATGAACGTCACCCACCTCAATTGTCAGATTCAGCCACTCGTCAATCCGGGCCGTGTCATTCGGGGCGAGCACGGCGGTAGACTCGCGTTCCTCGACTATCGCCGGCCCCTCGATCACGGATCCGGGTTCCAACGCGTAACGGTCATAGACCGGGCAGTCGACGTAGCCGTCCGCCGCCTCGAAGTACGCGCTCCGGCTACCGCGATGGGCGGTCGACGCGTCCGCGCCGGGCCGGGTCGTACGGCGTCGCAGCCGCACCTGCGGCTCAGGCCCCATCGCCTGTAGACGCCAGTTCTGAACCTCGATTGGGATGTCCAGGCTGCGGCGTCCGTACAGTTCGCGGTAGACATCGCCGAAGTCAGCCGCGATCCGTTCTGCAGACACGGCGTCCAGGGGGCCGTCCGGGACCGGCGTCTGCACCTCATGTATCTGGCCGGACAGGCGCATGTCTGCTGTGCGCGTGAGCTCCACGTCATCCGCCGGCACGCCTGCGGCCGTCAACATGGCCCGGCCTTGGGCCTCCATCTCACCGAACACCGAATTGACCGTCTCCCAGCCGGTGTCCGAAAGCAACGCAGGCAAGGAACGCACGCCTTCGAATGAGAGCGGCACGGTGAGGCAGCCGAGGGCAGACGTCACACCGGCCCCAAGTGGAGCGATCACCTCCCGCACGCCCAGCCTGCGGGCCACCTCGCACGCGTGCACGGGGCCCGCGCCGCCGAAGGCCATGAGCGCGTAGTTGCGCGGGTCCTTGTTCCTTTCGATGATGTGGATGCGCGCGGCCGAGGCCATGTTCTCTGCGACCACGCGGTTGATGCCCCACGCTGCTTCGACGGCGGACAACCCTGCCCTGCCGGCCAGCCCGGCCATGGCATTGGCCCCGGCCTTGGGGTCCAGGCGCATTCTGCCGCCGAGGAAGTACTCGGGATCCAGGTAGCCCAGCAGAAGGTCAGCGTCGGTGACTGTGGGCTGCACGCCTCCCAATCCGTAGCATGCCGGCCCTGGGTCGGCGCCGGCGCTCTCCGGCCCGACCTTGAGCAGTCCGAGGTTGTCGATCCACGCAATGCTGCCTCCCCCTGCCCCGATCTCGATCAGGTCCAGCACGGGCGCGATGATCGGGAGGCCGCTCCCCTTCCTGAACCGCTGGACCCGGTCGATCTCCATGAAGTTGGTGACCGCCGCCCTGCCGTTCTCAATGACGCATGTCTTGGCCGTTGTGCCTCCCATGTCGAGGGAGACGAGGTCCAGCTTGCCCAGCAGCTTGCCGTAGAAGCCTGCGGCGAGAGCGCCCGCCGCAGGGCCGGACTCCAGAAGTCGGACCGGGTGCCGGCGCGCCCAGCCGCTGTCCATTACGCCGCCTTCGGACAACATGACGAGCAGCCTGCCGCCGTACCCGTGCTCGGCGAGGCCGGACTCAACCCCCCGAAGGTACTGCGACACCGCCGGCTTCATGTAAGCGTCCGCCACAGTGGTGGAGGTCCGCTCGTATTCATTGATGACCGGTGCGACCTCGGACGATATCGAAATGGCCAGGTCCGGGTGCCGTTCGGCGGCCAGAGCCTGAAGGCTGCGCTCGTGGTCCGCGTTCTTGTAGGCGTGTATGAACGACACAGCCAGCGCCTTCACGCCATGAGCAACCAGTTCGTCCACGATGCTCAAGGCCTCTTCCTCGTCAAGCGTCCGAATGACATCGCCGTCGCGGGTAACGCGCTCGCTGACTCCCCGCCTGAGGTGGCGCGGTACGAGCGGCTCGGGCATTCGGGCGTGGAGGTCGTACATGTCGTACATCTGCTCCCGGCCCATCTCAAGGATGTCCCTGAACCCCTCGGTGGTGATCAGCGCCGTTTTCGCTCCGCGGCGCTGGATGATCGAGTTGGTGGTGAGCGTGGTGCTGTGCACAATGACCGACAGTCCATCGAAAGAGGCGCTTGCGGCCTCAAGCGCCTCAATCGCTCCCTCCATCAGCGCCTGTTGGGGCGCTTCAGGGTTGGTCAGCACCTTGTGTACGCTCACCTCGCCGGTGGACAGGTCCAGCAGCGAGAAGTCGGTGAACGTGCCGCCGATGTCTATGCTGAGCGCATGCGTTGGGCTATTGGGCACTGTACCTCTTCCTGCGGGCGTATGACCGGCGGTTGATCGGCAGAGTAGTCTAACAACGGCGCCCTAGCCATTCAAAGAGGTGGGCTCGTTCCATCGACTGGAAGGGTCAGACCCTTGTTGATGTCAACTCTGCACGGACCAAGAGTGAATGAGTCAGGCATTACCAGCAGATGTGCACACACCTGCCCAGAATGTCGTACGAAGGGTGGCCGCTCAGCCTAGCGCTTGAGAAGCTCACGCGGACCAGATGGGAGTCTCTTGAAGTCCACAGCGCACGATTGGAACACCTTCAAACAGCGCGCACCTATTTCTCCAGAGATAGGCAGTTAGATATGTAGCTGATCGGGGCTGCTACAGCAAGTTCACTGAAGGGGAGTGTCTGCCTTCCGCAATAGAGGTCATGAGCGACTCAACGAGTCATCCTCACGCCCAGTGGCTCCTCTTGCGTTAAGCCGCCGTGCTCGTTACTGGCTAGAGACGGCTGCCATGCTGTCGGCCTGGTCGACTATATCGAGGCCCACAATTTCGCTCCACGCCGCCAGCAGTCGACGAGTGATCGGACCCGGCACTTCATCGCCAATCTGACGGTTGTCGGCACGGCTCACCGGCAGGAGGCAGTACGGGGTGGTGCACAGGAACGCCTCATCAGCGTTGTATACGTCGTAGGGCTGAATGTGCTCCACGGAAGTGGGGATTTCCAGCCGGTCTGCCAACTCCAACAGGGTGGCTTGCGAAACCCCTTGAAGAGTGGCATCGTCGCCTGGGGTGATCAGCACTCCGTCCGAGACGATGCAGAAGTTGGCACCGGAGCTTTCACTCACATTGCCGTCCATGTCCAGCAGCAGGGGAAAAGCCTTGGGATCAATATCCTTCACTTCTAACTCGGCAAGCACGAAGTTGAGCCGGTTGTAGTGCTTGATTTTCGGGTCCACCTGCATCGATGAGTAAGCGCGCGTCCTGGGAATTACGACGTGGGCGCCCTCGTGGTAAAGCGGTGAGTACCGCGTAAAGTCGATCGGATCGATCCAAACCGCCACTGTGGGAGTGATCGCTTCAGTTCCGGGATGGGGCTCGCCCCTGGTAACGATCTGCGTGATCATGTAGTCGCTACCCGAGTGTCGCACCGGCACATTCCGGTCGACCACCTGCTGCGTGACGGACGCCATCTCAGCCTTTGTCATCTCCGGGTCGATTCGAAGGTACTTTAGCGATCTGTACAGCCTGTCGATGTGGTCTTTAAGACGGTAAATTCTGCCATTGAACGTTCTGGACGTGTCGAACACCACGTCTCCGAGGCGAAACCCCCGGTCCATCATGCCGATCTTCGCCTCGCTCCTGGCAACGTACTCGCCATTCAGCCAGATCTGGTACTCCATGAGATCCACTCCTTTGAATCAGGGTGGGACGCTGCATCGCGAGGCAGGACTTCATCCACCGGATTCCGCGTGTCAACGTAGCGTACTATATCGACCTGTCAGGCACCCCGCATAGATAGCCAGGAGTTTGACGGCCCCGCTTTGACGCAAGTAGGATACGAGTTGACTTCAGCCCCAATCGCCTGCGGGCGACGCAAGTTCCAGCGAGCCGGACGGACGGTCCGCTACACAGGAGGCACATCATGACGACCAGGTACGGAATACAGGAATTCGTTGGCGACATGTCGGAGCTGATCGACTCGCAGCCAGAACAGGAGAAGCTGTTCAACAAGGGCTCGTCCTACCTGGAACGGCTGATCAACAACCCGGAAGCGATCCCGGAGGAGTACAGGCTGCCCTCCATGCAGCGCCGGGGCAAGAACCACGGCTCCTACCTGCTCCACTATGGCGAGGATAACGGCCTGCTCGTAAGCGCCGTGGTGTGGGGGCCGGGCGACCACACCGGACCGCACGACCACAGGACATGGGGCATGATCGGCGTGATGGGTAACGCGATCACGGAGACCCGGTTCCGCCGAGTGGATGACAGGGACCGAGAGGACTACGCTGTGCTCGAGAAGGACCGCGTGATGGTGTCCAAGCCTGGCGAGATTTCGTTGCTGGTCCCCGATGTGGATGAAATCCACCAGATGGACAATCTCACGGACGTGCCGACCGTAGAGATCCACGTCTATGGCAATGACCTTCGCGGGCTGCAGCGCAGCGCGTTCGACCTGCACTCCGGGAAGATCAAGGAGTTCGTCACCACCCGCTTCGACAACTGCTAGCAAAGATTTGCCCCACTGAGGGAGGTCTATGAGTCGGGGAGAGCAAGAGTGGCGACTTCGTTGGCGACAATCCTTGGCAACACTCTGCGAGCTGCGCCTGCAAGCTTAGGTACGGATTTGGGCATTGCCTGTTAGAACAGACCTCACGGGTCGCGCCGGCGAGCACTACGTCGCTGCGGAACTAAATCGTCGTGGAGCGTTGGCCGCGCCGTTCTCGGGCAATGTCCAAGGAATAGACATTGTTGCTACCGATGAACGCAGAGAGCACGTCGCTTACATTCAGGTGAAGACGAAGCGTGAAGGTGGGAATTGGCAGACCAGCCTGAAGCACGGATGGGCCAAGATCACCCCCAAGGGGTGCCGGAAGAGAGGCAAATGTAGAAGTGACTGCACTCCGCTACTGGAAGAAGAAGTCGCTGGAAAGCCCAACCACTATTGGGTCTTTGTTTCGCTATTGAAGAACGCCAGTCAGCGCTATTGGGTTGTCCCCGATGATGTTGTTCGCTGCCGACTGGTCAGAGAGTTGCATCTAGATTACTTGCTCAAGAACGGTGGCCAGAGACCCGGGAAGAATCATGATTCTCAACATCACGGATTTAGAGACGAAGACCTGCAGCCTTGGGAGGATGATTGGAGCAGATTGGGCCTGCAGCGGGAGCAGTGGGAGGCAGCACACACGGTCATTTAGTGCTCTCAGTTTGACCATCAAACGGATATCTCTTGACCATCTTTCCAGCTCCGGTGCGACGCACCTGATAACGTAAGCGGAGATAAATCACTTAGCCAACGGGAGAGTCTCGCCAATGACCAGGGACAACTACGACGCCATTGTGATCGGGGCGGGGCACAACGGCCTCGTGTCTGCCGGTTACCTTGCACGGGCGGGGCTGTCAGTGCTGGTGCTGGAGCGCCTGGACAAGCTCGGCGGAGCGGTCACCACTGACGAGTTCGCGCCCGGCTTCCTCGGTCCGATGTGCTCGTACGTAGCCTACATGCTTCAAGGCAAGGTCGTCGACGACCTCGAACTTAAGGGCCACGGCTTCGAGCTCATCAAAGGGGAAAAGGGCAGTTTCCAGGGCATCCATCCCTTCCTCGACGGCACGTTCTTCGGAGGCCCCGGCATCAACAGCGAGTTCGACGTCGCAACCCAGATAGCCCAATTCTCAGAAAAGGACTCGCGAAGCTACTTCCAGTGGCGTTCGTTCTGGGACGATGCCGCCGGAATCATGGCGCCCTACTTCCTCACCGATCCCCCGACCATCGCCGATCTCATGAGCGACGTTCGCGGCACCCGCCAGGAGGAGGTCCTCGAAAAGCTCCTCACCTGGAGCTACGCCGACGCGCTGACAGCAACTTTTGAGGACGAGCGCGTCCAGGCACACTTCCTGGGCATTATCGAGATGGACCCCAGCGCGCCAGGGAGCATGCTTGGCCCGGCCATCGAGCGCGCCGGCGTAGCCGCATCCCGCCCGGAAGACAAGGGCATCCCCCGCATGAGCATGGGCAACATCACCAACGCGCTCGAGAGCTCGGTTCGCAGCCTGGGCGTCGACATCAGGACGCGTGCGCCCGTGTCGCAGGTCATGGTGGAGGGCGGGCTTGCCACCGGAGTGAGACTGGCGAACGGAGAGACGATCACGGCACGCACCGTCGTCTCCAACGCCGACCCAAAACGCACATACGGGACAATGCTGGACGGGGCCGAACTCTCGGAGGACACAGTCAGGCGGGCGAACGGCTGGAAGACAAGGGCCGGATGCATAAAGTTCCTGGCAGCGATGACCGAGCTCCCGGACCTTTCTCGCTACCTCGGAGACGGCTACGACCAGAGCGCAATTACGTACATCCACATTGACGAGTCGCTCGCTTACCACCAGCAGAGTTGGGACGACTGCGAGGCGCGCAAGCCAACCTCCTGCCCGATCATGAGCATACAGCTCACGACGGTGGCTGAGCCCGGACTGGTAAGAAGCGGGTCTGGGCACGTGCTGTCAAACTGGGTCACGTACGAGTCGCCAGATCTGGCCGAAGGGGACTGGAGCGACATAAGAGACAAGGTGGGCGAGCAGATCATCGACGTGATCACAAAGTACGCGCCAAACTTCCGGGACAGCCTGATCGAGTGGACGGTCCAGACGCCCGTGGACATCGACACGAGGGTCGGCATGACTGACGGCAGCATCTTTCACCTGGACATGGTGCCCAACCAGCTCCTGTCGCAGCGCCATCCGTACAAGACCGAAGTTCAGAACATGTACATGTGCGGCTCAGGCACGCACCCGATGGGGTGTGTGACGGGGGCGCCCGGACACAATGCGGCCATGTCGATTCTGCGAGACCTGGGGAGTGCCGCCGCGGTCTGATGCGTTCGTAGCGGGTCCAGCCCGGTCAGTAGGGTTATCTGACCTTCAGGCACGGCAGTGCTGGTTCTTGAATGCCAATCAGGCGCTGACGCTCTGGAGACCGGACCATTGATCACGGCCTTGAATGACGCCAGGCATGCAGGCACCAGCGCCCAGCATCAGATGCAACAATCTGGGACAACAACCGTTGGCATGCTAAAGAGAATGCGGAACAGGCGAGTCGGACATTAGCATTACGAATCTGACCAACAGCGAGTACATACGATGGCCAAGGACAACTACGACGCGATAGTGATCGGGGCCGGGCACAACGGCCTCGTGACTGCCGGGTACCTCGCGCAAGCGGGGCTTGCGGTGCTGGTGCTAGAGCGCCTGGACAAACTCGGCGGAGCCGTCACAACGGACGAGTTCGCGCCAGGGTTCCTGGGGCCCATGTGCTCGTACATCAGTTACATAATGCAGGGGAAGGTCGTGGAGGATCTCGACCTCAAGGGTCACGGGTTCGAGCTCATCAGGAGGCCGACAGGCGGCTTCCGGGGCATACATCCATTCCTCGACGGCTCACACCTTGGCGGCCCTGGCATCGAAAGCGAGTTCGACCTCGCGAACCAGATTGCAGGGTTCTCCCAGAAGGACTCGCGCAGCTACTTCGAGTGGCGGTCGTTCTGGGACGATGCCGCAGGAATTATGGCCCCGTACTTCCTCACCGATCCGCCGACGATCGCCGATCTTATGAGCGATGTCCGTGGCACACGACAGGAGGAGGTGCTGGAGAGGCTTCTTACGTGGAGCTACGCTGACGCTGTCACAACCGCCTTCGAGGATGAACGAGTGCAAGCGCAATTCATGGCCATCATGGAGATGGACCCGAGCGCTCCGGGAAGCATGCTGGGCCCGGCCATGGAGCGGGCCGGAATGGCGACGTCCCGCCCGGCGGACAAGGGTGTTCCCCGCATGAGCATGGGCAGTATCACGAACGCCTTGGAGAGCTCGGTGCGCAGTCTCGGTGTCGATATCAGGACGCGGGCGCCGGTGTCACAAGTCATGGTGGAGGGCGGCCTGGCAACCGGCGTGCGGCTGGCGAGTGGCGAAACGATAACGGCCCGCACCGTGATCTCCAACGCCGACCCCAAGCGCACATACAAGACGATGCTCGACGACGCGGGGTTGTCCGATGACATCGTCCGCAGGCTCAACGGGTGGAAGACGAGAGCCGGTTGCGTGAAGTTCCTCGCGGCCATGACCGAGGTCCCCGACCTGTCGCGATACCTCGGAGACGGTTACGACAGGTCACAGATAATGTCAATCAGCATCAACGAGTCGCTTACATACCACCAGCGTAGCTGGGATGACTGCGAGGCTCGAAAGCCGACGACGTGCCCGATCATGGACATCCAGCTTACTTCCGTGGCCGAACCGGGCCTCGTAAGGAGCGGAGCTGGGCACGTCATGTCCAACTGGGTGTTGTACGAGTCGCCTGACCTCGCCGAAGGGGACTGGAGCGACATCAGGGACCGAGTGGGCGAACAGATCATAGACGTGATCACAGAGTACGCACCCAACTTCCGCAAAAGCCTGATCGAATGGTCGGTCCAGACGCCGGTGGACATCGACACCCGGGTGGGCATGACAGACGGCAACATCTTCCACCTGGACATGGTGCCCAACCAGCTTCTTTCCCAGCGCCATCCGTACAGGACCGAGATACAGAACCTGTACATGTGCGGCTCAGGCACGCACCCGATGGGGGGAGTGTCGGGCGCTCCCGGGCACAACGCGGCCATGGCCATCCTGCGCGACCTGGGCAGGGCCGCCGCGGTCTGATTCACGCGGCGACGCTATCTTCGCGCGGATCGAGGTCCGGTCGTCGCAAGCTCCGTGACCAGCAACTCCAGCGCCGTCTCCTCGTCGAAGCGGCCCGTCTTGGCGCTGAGGTCCGCTTCCACAAGCTGGCGGTGCGCCTCGCGCAGGCCTTCGGGAGTGAACATCGTCTCCTGGTCGAGCGTCTTGCGGAGCGGATAGCCGGAAAGCCGCAGCCTGCCACCAAGCTCAGACGCGGACACGCGCTGGCGCCTCAGGTCTTTCGCGAGTATGAGCAGCCGGACCTGCCGTGCGATCATGGCCAGCACGAACGCGGGGCTGTTACCGTCGTCGATTAGCCGCCGGAGGCTGCGCAGCGCCACATCCGGCCGGCCCTCGACCACGGCATCCACAGCGACAAACACGCTGGCCTCGCCGGAGAACGAAACCAGGGCCTCGACGTCTTCCTGCGCGATCGCGCGTCCTGCAGCGTACAGGGCCAGCTTGTCCAACTCGCCGTCAATCACTCTGAGGTTGCCGCCTGAGAGGTCCGCCAACTCGTTCACGGCGTCGGGCATTATCTCAGCGCTCTTCTTTACCGCTGCGCCTCGTATCCATGCCCTGAGCCGATCGCCTCGCAGCAGCGGAAACGTCCTGACGGTCGCAACCGACTGGGCTTTCCTGAGCATCCTGTTCGAAGCCGTGAGCCTGCCATCGACCAGCGCCAGATCTGTCGTCGGGGGCATCGTGGGAGCGTACTCCCACAGGACGTCCCACGATGAAGCACCTGCCGCCTGATCTCCGTCCCTGGGTCCGGCGGAAGCGCCGCGGCGCTCGAACCGCGACAACAATCCCCGGAGCACGACGAGCCGGCGTGGAGTCATGAAGGGCACCGTGGAGCAGAGGCCGGTCACCTGCTCGGGCGTCGTCTCCCTCGCTTCGAGCTCGGACAAGCTTATGTCGCGGATTTCCGGAGGGCCAACTTCCCTCTTGAGATCGGCAAGGCTGCCCTCTCTTGAGAACTCGTCCTCACCGTAAAACAGATAGAACACTATCGATAAAACCTGACAGTCTGTGCGAGGCGAAGTCCAGGCTTGGGACAACGCAGTGACTCGTCCGCTATAATGGTGGCACAACTCCCGGGAGGTTCAGGGTGCTGCTGAGACCGCTCATTTACATCATGCAGTTGACCGGCATCCCCCGGCTGGTCTTCTCGCTGCTCATGGACAAGCGCGTTCCGCTTGCGGTCAAGGCCATCCTGCCGGCGACCCTAGCTTACCTGATTATCCCCTCTGATCTCCTGCCAGACTTCGTTACCCCCATAGGCCGGATCGATGACGTGCTGGTGCTGATTGTCGGCACATTGGCGTTCCTCACGCTTGCGCCGAAGCGCGTGGTCTCCGAGTACACTGGCAGGGGCCGGGTCGACGAAGACTCAGGCGTTGACGGCGAGGTTGTCGAAGGCAAGTACAGGTACGTAGAAGACCCGGACAAGCCCTCCTCCGAGGACCCGGAGCGCCGCTGACTCCGTACTCACCAGCCTTAGAGGCAGCGCCTTGCGCATAGCCATAGTAGGGCTGCCCCGCAGCGGCAAGACAACGCTCTTCAATGCCCTTACCGGACTTGACGCGCCCGTCGATGCCTTTGCCGGGCCGGAGCCCAGGGCCAACATCGGCTCTGTTCCCATCGACGACCCTCGCCTGCCCAAGTTAGCCGCGCTGTTTGGTTCGGCTCGCAATGTCCAAGCCGAAGCGACGATTGTCGACGCACCTGGCGCCGCGAGCGACGGTCGATCATCGGGCCTGTTCGGCGGCGAGGTCATGAACGACATCCAGGACGCGGACGCGCTGTTAATCGTGGCCCGGGCCTTCGAAGACCCGTCCAACCCACACCCGGAGGGCTCTGTAGACGCCGTCCGGGACGCCGAATCGGTGTTGATCGAGTTGGCCCTCGCGGACGCCGGCGTGGTCAGGCGGCGAATCGGCCGCATCGAGGAAGGCATGAAGGGAGCAAGGGCGGCGGAACGCGATGCCCTGACCGGCGAACTGGAGTTGCTGGCAAGGCTGTCCGATGCTCTTAACGCCGGTATACCTATCTCTCTCATTGCCCTTTCAGAGGCGGACAGGGCCGCGATTCGCGGGTTCCAGCTTCTGACAGCGAAGCCCATGATGCTCGCTGCCAACTTGGGCGAAGACGACATTGAAGGGGCCCTTGAACTCACCGCCCGCCTTGCGAGCATAGAGGCGTTCAGCGAGGCCCAGAATGCCGCGTTTTGCGGACAGCTTGAGATGGAGCTGGCGCAGATGGCTCCTGAAGAAGAATCGGAGTTCCGGCAGTCTCTTGGATTGAGGGAGCCCGCTTCTGAGATAGTGACTGGCATGATGAAGAAGGCCCTGAACATCGCGACGTTTTTCACTGGAAACGAGAGGGAAGCCCGCGCGTGGCAGGTAGTCCACGGGACTTCCGCCCTTGCCGCCGCGGGCACGATTCACTCCGACTTTGAGAGAGGCTTCATACGAGCGGAAGTCATCGGGTTCGACGACTTCGTCAACTGCGGCAGCCTGCCCGAGGCGAGACGCCGGGGCCTGCTACGGCAGGAAGGCCGAAGCTACGTTGTCAGTGACGGCGACGTGATGAACGTACTGTTCAGCGTCTAGACGGCGACACCTGGCCAGCTACGGACGTCAGATGCTGTATCCGCCGTGTCCGAAAACGTAGCCGAGTTCGGCGCGTGCCGCCTCAAGGCCGGGCCCAAAACGGCCCAGCGACACGTCCAGCTGGTTCTCGCCCCTCACGGGATAGCCTCCGGCAGCCTCCGCGTCGGTTGCCGCCCACTCTGAGTCCGGCAGCATGACATAGAACGAAAGGAACTTCGGGACCTGGAACTCGTCCGGTTCGTCGGAACTCAGATTGCTCTCGAGCCTGTCCTGGGCTATCGACGAGGTGATGCCGTACAGAATGGATGCCACGCAGTCACACTCTGAAATGTGTCCGCAGAGTGCCTGCGCTGACAGGAATGTGGCGCAGGTCACGTTCTCGGCATCGACTGGGTCACAAGAGAACTCGTAGGCGAGCCTGTACACGTACTCCGCGTACGCCTCGACCATCCACCCAATATCGTCCTCATAAACGTGGTCGAGCATTTCATTTTCCATCAGTTCACCTCAGGGGCTGCGAGACCGTACTGCATTTAAGACTACCGCTACTCCCTTTTAGTTAAATACGTCGAACCAACCAAACTCAGTTTTGCGCGTAGCGGTAGTTGGCGGCGGCCTGTGGGTGGGTGATATTCTCTTGCAGTATCATCGCCGCTCGCCCTGGCGCCGCGAACAGATCTCTCACGGAGAAACCCGCATATGAAGATTGCCGTTTGCATCAAGCAGGTCCCGCTCGTCTCCATGCTCAAGTTTGACAACGAGACGAGGCGTTTGATCCGTGAGGGAGTGCCCAGCGAGGTCAACCACTTCGACTTCCTGGCCGTTTGCGCCGCTGTTGACCTCAAGAAGGCGAACGGTGGCGAGGTGGTCGTGTACACGATGGGGCCCCCGCAGGCACGCGAGGCGCTCGTGCAGTGCCTGGCTCTGGGCGCAGACCGCGCTGTCCACCTCACCGACCGCGCTTTCGCGGGCTCCGACACGCTGGCAACCGCACGCGCACTGTCGATCGCGCTCTCGAACGAGGGCTTCGACCTGGTCCTGTGCGGCCGCAACAGCGTCGACTCCGAGACCGGGCAGGTCGGACCGGAGATCGCGGAGCTTCTCGGCATACCGCAGGTCACCAACGTTAGGAAGCTCGACTTCGACGAGGCGGCGCTTTCCGTTCGGGTGGAGCGGCTCACGGACGAGGGCCACGAGGTTGTCATGGCGCGCCTGCCCGCTCTGGTAACTGTGGGCGAGGACGTGGCCGAGGAGGTCTATCCGCGCAGAGAGGCGCTACAGGAAGCGCAGTCGAAGCCGATAGCCGAGGTATCCGCAGCCGTGCTGTCGGCGGACCCAGGCGACTTCGGAATCGACGGTTCTCCAACCTGGGTCGGCGAGATCTACTCCGTTGAGCCGGAGAGGGACGGCATCGTCGTCAGGGACGTTGACACGGATGAGGCCATCGAGCGGTTGCTGGCATACCTGGACGAACGGGGAGCGTTCGACCAGGACTCGAACGCCGCATCCGAGGCGCCGCAGCGTGGCGGACCGCGCGAGAAGTCGGCCACCGGCTCGATCTGGGTAGTCGCCGAGGTGCTGGGGCAGGAGATCCGGCCGGTGACCTTCGAGATGTTGGGCCGTTCCGTGGAGCTGGCGGACGAGCTGGGAACCAACGTCGAGGCCGTCCTGATGGGCGGAGGCGTGTACTCGCACGCTGGTAAGCTTGCCGCCCACGGCGCCGACGTTGTGAGGGTGGCGGACGACGCCCGGCTGGCCGGCTACGACACGCGCACATACGCGCACGTGCTCGCCCGTGCCATCGAAGCGCACCGGCCCTACGCGGTGCTGTTCGGCTCCACCGTAATCGGACGCGACCTTGCGGCGCGGCTGGCCGCGCGGCTGGACCTCGGACTGACTGGCGACTGCGTGGGACTGGAGATCGACGAAGAGGGACGCCTGGTGCAGCTCAAGCCCGCGTTCGGCGGCAACATCGTCGCCCCCATCCTGTCGAAGACCGTACCGTACATGTCCACGCTCCGGCCCGGAATGCTCACACCGGTCCAGCCGGACGGAACGGTAGAAGCGACCGTGGAAAGCCTGGACCTGAGCGGGATGCCGGACCCTGCGGTCGAGGTTGTGGAACGCGTCGTGGACAGTTCTGCCGAGGGCGCCAATCTCGAGAACGCGAAGATCATCGTATCGGCGGGTCAGGGCATCGGAGGACCAGAGAACCTGCCCGTGCTCGAAGGCCTCGCCGAGGCGCTCGGAGCCGGGCTGGGCGCTACGCGAAACATCACCGACTTGGGTTGGTTGCCCCGCCAGTATCAGATCGGCCTCTCAGGGAAAGCCGTTGCTCCGGACCTCTACTTCGCCGTTGGGATCAGGGGCGTGTTCAACCACATGGTAGGCGTGCAGAAGGCCGGCACCATCGTTGCGATCAACGACAGGGCTCGGTCACCCATCTTCAAGGCTGCGGACATTGGGATAGTGGGCGACTACGCTGAGATCGTGCCCGCCCTAACGCAGGCATTGAAGAGGCGGCGCAATCTCTAAAGACTGCGCGTTACCGGCCCTTCGGCTCTAGCTCGACGCAACGTACTTCGAAGGGCACTTCACAATGATGTTGTGGCTCTCGAACACGCCGCCCGGCGTGAGTGTGCCCTCGAGGATGATCTCGGAGTGCACGTTGAAGAACAGGTCCGGCACAACGCCGTCGTGGCGCGCCAGCAGTGTCTGTTCACCGTCGGTTAGCCTGAACTCAGCCGTCGTGGAGTCCTCGAGCCGATCGAAAGAGTCCGGCTCCAGCTTTCCGCTAACCCTCACTATCGAGTCGCCCAACGTCGCTCCGGTCTCGTTCATCTCGGTAACGGTGTAGTAGTACACGGTTGCGCTCTTGAAGGCCAGGAAGCCGAAGTAACCTGCCGCGACCGCAATGACGGCCAGAGCCAGGATCAGCTTGCCCCGGTTGGTAAAGACGGTTGCCTCCTCTGAGGAGGCCTCCGGAAAGTTTGGTAGGGCTTGTGACATTCTTGGTCCCGTTCAGTCGGCTCGCGGTGGAGTCACTGCTTCTGTGTCGGCCAGCCTTTCCTTCAGAGCATCGATCTCCTGCCGCAGCTCGTTCTGACGCCTCGACATCACGAACAGGTACCCGAAAAATGCGGCCCACGTGATGATAAACACTGCGAAAAGGTACGGCAGGTTGGCCTCGGGATCGTCATCCTCTTCAGGCTCCGCCTCCTGAGGAAGCACCTGACCCGCGCCGACGGAAGTCTCATGTCCCTCATCGTACGCTGACACGGATTCCGCGTAAATGGCGAACCCTGCCAGCGCAATGAGAAGCCCCG
Source organism: Dehalococcoidia bacterium (assembly GCA_965237445.1). GTDB lineage: Bacteria > Chloroflexota > Dehalococcoidia > Lucifugimonadales. Next base: position 141,514 of record OZ250142.1, read on the forward strand.
CCAGTACTGGAACGGCGAGGAGCTTAGCGCGAATCACGGCGATACATCTCGTCAACGAACGCCTCCGAAGCCTTCATCGAGTAGCGCTGGGCCACGACCGCGGCAAACAGTACCACGAACGTGGCCAGCGCGGTCATCAACGTCAGGTTGATTGCCGACGACGCGATCGCGTCTGCCTCCTGTGCCAGCGGGCCGATGTTCGTCTCTGGGTGTGCGGTCCGCCAGAGCGAGGTTGCCAGGTAGTTCAGTGTGGAAGCTATCACGCCGATTATGGCGACCACAGACGCGAACCTGGCCTGCTGCGACCCCGGCGGGGAGTAGGCGCGCACCATCATGTACGCCACGTAGATGAACCAGATGATCGCGGTGAGAGTCAGCTTCGGGTCCCACGTCCACCATTGCCCCCACACAGGCTTGGCCCAAATCGAGCCGGTGACCAGCCCCAGTGTAGCGAGCAACAGACCGGCCTCAGCGCATGAGTAGGCGAACCAGTCCCAGCACTGTTGCCGCTTTGCGAGGTACATAACGCTACCGATTGCCACGGGCAGCAACGCGCCGATCCCGATCATGGCCAGGGGCACGTGGAAGTAGAAGATGCGCTGGGATACCCCAAGGTTCGCATCGGTCGGGACCCAGAAGTACACCATGTACAGCGTCAGGGCCATGAGCGCCGCGCTGGCTGCCAGCAACACATCCGGCTTCCACAAACCGCCCTTCACGGTAGATTGCATCGCCGAACTTCCTGTGTTCCGACTCATATGTGCACTTTATCACAAGCCTTCGAGGCCAACCAACGAGGCTGCCTGCCCTGGCGCTACTTCAACCGTCTGATCCTCGGCATTGTTACGGCAGTGACCACCCCTATGGTTGCCAAAACGCTGCCGTTGATCAGGAACGCCATCCGCGCGCCAAGCACGCCGCCCAGGGCTCCCACGCTCAGGTGGCCGATTGGCCCCGTACCGAGGCCGAGCACCCAGAAACCCATCGCCCTTCCCCTCTCCTCGTTGGTGACGTTCTCCTGCATCAGCGTCTTGTGCAGAGTGTCTACCAGGAACGCCATGGAGCTGGTGAAGTCTAAGGCCCACCATCAGCGCAAGGTACAGATTGCGTATCAAGAACATCGCCATGAGACTAGCGCCGAAGCCGACGATGCCCCAGAAGAGCAGCGGCCCTTTCTTGGTTGAGTCGCCCACACTTGCCAGAAAGATGAGCGCAGCGGTGCTGCCGAGCCTGCGCACGGCCGTCAACCAGCCAAGCGCTATGGCTCCGGCGCCCAGCACTGCGCTGGCATAGAGTGGTAGCAGCGTCTGGTGGCTGAACCCGAAAATCTCCGATGCGCAGGTCAACACAAGGAGAAGCAGCAGGATTCGGTTGTTTCTTATCGCCGTGATCGCGCCCAGGAAGTTCTTCATGACCGACTCGTGCTGCCTGGGCGCCGCCTGCCCAACGTCCCGCACCAGCATGAGGAGCAGCAGCGACAGCACGCCGGCGGCAACGACTCCCACGTAAGCGGCGCCCACGCTGTGCTTGGCAGCGATGAAACCGCCAAGCACGGACCCGGTGAAACCGCCCACGTTCAGGGCCAGCGCGATCAGCGAAATGCCGTTGAGGGCGTTCGGCTGGCCAACGATGTCGAACGTGTACGACAGGATCGTTGTCTGCTGAAACGCCCATGTCGTGCCGGCGCAGGCGGCAAGTACAATGAGGTGCCAGGGCTCCGCGACTCCCAAAAGCAGCAGCGCCGCTGCAACTGCGGCGACCACGGTGCCGGCGCCGGTTGTCACCTTCGAGAACATCCGCCGGTTCACTCTGTCCGTGATCGCTCCCGCGGGAATGCCAAGGAAAAAGAATGGCGCCATGCGCGCCGCGCTCAACACGCCTACGAGGAAAGCCGACCCCGTTACATCCATGATCAGCCACGCCAGTGCAACGTGGTCTATCCCGGACCCAACGGAGTTGAGCATGGTCGAACTCCAGACCACACGGAAGTCGCGGTACTGGAAAGACCTCGCGGCCGCGAATCGGCCGGTAAACCGTGCGGCGGCCTTCGTCTGATCGGCGCTGCTCATTTCACGTCGGTGTATCCGAAACGCACCCTCCGGGACCGGTAGTACGGCGTCATGCGGATGGCTACCAGTTGGTGAAAGCGCCGTCGTTGCGCCGTAGGAGCGGCGCCCAGCCGGTAGGCTGCCCGGGCCTGGACGCGGCCAGCTCCTCGTCCATCTCCACCCCCAGGCCGGGACGTTCCGGTGCGAACGCGTACCCGTCCTCCCACTCCACCTGCACGGGGAACAGGTCTGCCGCGTAAGTTCCCGGCCTCCTCGGCATCTCCTGCACTCCAACGTTGGTTGAAGCCATGCACAGGGCCACGCACGCGGCCGCGCTAACCGGTCCGAGCGGGTTGTGCGGCACTATGTCTATGTAGTGAGTTTCGCACCAGTGCGTGATCTTGAGCGCCTCTGTTATGCCGCCCACGATACACAGATCGATGCGGGCGTAGCTTATCGACTCGTCTTCGATGGCCTCCCTGAACTGCCACTTGGTCGCCCACTGCTCGCCCGCGGCGATTGGCAAGTTCACGCGCGCGGCCAGCGTGCGGTAGCTGGCCGGGTTTTCCGAGCGCAGCGGGTCCTCGATGAAGAACGGCCGGTACGGTTCGAGCATCCCACACAGCGTCGCGGCGTGAGCTGTATCGAGCCTGGTGTGTACGTCGAGAAGCAACTGCATGTCCGGGCCGACGGCATTCCGCACCGCCTCCATCTGCTTAACCGCAAGTCTCATCGACTCCACCGGCTCAAGCAGCCCGTCGCCGGTCTCCGGAAGGCCCCAACGCAGGAACTTCCAGCCCCTCTCCTTCAACCCCACGCTCTCTTCCGCCAGAGCCATCGGGTCCGATTCCTGGTTGTGCGGATAGCAGACCACCTTGTCTCGCACGGGCCCGCCGAGGAGCTTGTACACCGGCAGGCCGAGCGCCTTCCCCTTGATGTCCCAGAGCGCTATGTCTATGGCGCTCATCGCGCAGGCGTACACCCTGTCCGCCGGGAAGAACATTCCTCGGAACATGTGCTGCCAGAGCATCTCGGTGCTGAACGGGTCCTGGCCGATTAGCAGCTCGGATAGGTGCTCCACTGCCTGCCTGATCGCTCCGGCCCAGAACTGGATCCCGGCTTCGCCCAGCCCGTGAATCCCCTCATCAGTCTCCACCCTGACAATGAAGTACCTGGCGTTGCCATCCCCCTGGATCGGGTACGACTTTACGGCGCTGATCTTCAATGGTTGCACCTCCGCAACAAGCAAGGGCTTGCCAAGGCCTAGATGCTACACTACCGACATGAATCACGAACGCTTCGAGCTACTCGTGCGACAGGCCCTGACAGACCTGCCTGCGGAGTTCCGTGCCTGCTTGGAGAACAACAACGTGGATCTTCTCGTGGCAGAGCGGCCGTCACGCGATCAAGTTCTCGGCACCGGCTTGGAAGAAGAGCAGACGCTCTTGGGTCTTTACGAAGGCGTTCCGCTGACCGAGCGCGAAGACTACAACATGGTCCTTCCGGACAGGATCTACCTCTTCAAGAGCGCGCTGGAAAAGATCACCAGCAGCGAAGAGGAGTTGATCGAGGAGATCCGGGAAACGGTGAGACACGAGGTCGCCCACCACTTCGGGATTGACGACCCGCGTCTCGAGGAACTAGGGCACCGCTGACCCCCTTCCCTGCCGTCACGCATATCTGAGCTCTATCTGTTCGCCATCTATACAGACTTCGCGCCCGCCGAACGAGAGCACCGATCTTGGCAGCCGCCGAAGCTCGGCGTGTACCTCGCCCATCCTGCGTGAAACGTCCGACTCGTCCCTCGCCTGTCTCACGCCGCCGACCGCACGGCCCCACAGCCCCGGTTGAGGCAGGTCCTTGAGACGCTCCGCGAGGTCCGAAATAAAGGCGCTGAACGCGCTTGATGCGGCCTCCGCCGGCAGGACAGATCCGTCCGGCGTTCCGAAGTAAAAGCACAACGCCGGCGAGTCGCCTCCGCCGGTCGACAGTGTCATGTAAAGCGAAGGCGCGACCGGCTCTTCGAACAGCCCTCTCGCGGCCGCATCGGCCCGCGCGGACTCGCGCACAGCAGCCTGAAGCACCCTGAGCAGCGAGGACATGGCCGACACGCCAAGCGGGCCGCCTCCGAGCACAAGCCGCAGCTCGACTCGACCGTCGTTACCCTCCGAAGTCACAGTTCAGCCCTCTCGCTGTGCCGGCCTCGGGCGAACCACTTCACCTGAGCACCCTGTAATCGCCGACACGCCGTGTGACCTGCCGGCGGTCCAGGTGGTCCATCAGTGCGAGAATGTACTTGCGGCTGTTCCCGAACATGTCACGGGCATCGCCCACCGAGATTTGGCCTTTCTCTTCCAGGCATTTCCTGACCTGCCGCACCATGTCGTCGTATGCGCCGGTGCTGAACACAACGCCGTCGCTTACCCTGACGACCTTGCCCTGCTGCTCCAGCCATGAAAGCACGTCGGCCTCAACGCCGTCGTTCGATGGAGGAGAATACGGATCCATCTCCAACGACTTAAGGTACCGGTCGACCTCTCCCTGTTGCTTCGAGGTCAATTGCGGCGCATGGTCTGGCAACCGCACGGACTTGTGGTCTTCCGCTAACACGCCCTCATCTATCAGCTTCGGAACCGCATACGACGACACCTGCGAGGAGATGCCGAGCCTGCTCCTGAGTTCCTCTTTGGGCGTGCCGGGCCTCAGCGGGAACTGTTTGTGATACGCCTCCAGGGATTCTCTCGCTCGTCGCTTCAACCTCGCCCACCCGGTGGCCGAGTAGAACACGCTCGCCCCGTCTGCCGGCGCCGGCCCAAGGGTCACCACGAGTCCGTCTTCCGTCATTCCTGCCAGCTCTTCGACCGCGTCCTCAGCCGCCATGTTCGCCCGGTTCACGAGGTCGCCGAGCGATGCCGGCTCGGACGCCTCGATCATCTTCAGCAGTACGTCTCGCCCAGATCCGGACTCCATCGCCTGCAGCCGGTCCAGCAGCGGCTCGTGCCGCCTTCGATGCCTCGGCGCATGCGGGTCAACGACGTTGCCGCCTCCGAGCGTCGAGCCGCCCGCCCTGATCACGAAGTAGTCGCCCTTGACCACCGCCATCGGCGTCTCGAGTTTGAGCTGCGCCCACGCCGAGCTGCCCGGCTCCAGCGCGTCGGCGTCGAGCAACCTCAGCCTGCCGACGGCCTCGCCGCTGCCCGCATGCACGTTCACAAACATGTTGTGCCGCGCAGCCCTCGGCGCATCCGCGATCATTCTCAGACGGACGTCGATGGCCGCGGTCCGCTCCAGCCAGCCCGGAGTGGTCAGCACGTCTCCCCGGTCGACGTCCGCCGCACGCACGCCGGACAGGTTCGCGGCAACTCTGTTGCCTGGGCCAATGACGTCAACCTTGGTCTTCTGCGTCTGCAGGCCGCGTATGCGCGCGCGGCTCCCGGACAACGCAAGTTCCACCTCCTGGCCCACGGAAAGGCTCCCATCCACGAGCGTCCCGGTGACGACCGCCCCAAAGCCTGCGATGGTGAACGATCGGTCGACGGGCAGTCGCGGCCGCCCCAGATCTGAACGCGAGGGCATGTCGTCAAGCAGGTCGCGCATCGTCGACCGCAGCTCGGCAAGCCCCTGCCCGCTCACCGCCGAGACCTCGACGATCGGCGCCTCGCGCAGGGAAGTCTCGGCTACCGTCTCCTCGATCTCCGCACTCACGAGCTCTCGCCACTCTTCATCGACGAGGTCGCTCTTCGTCATCACGATCAGGCCCCGGTCCACATTCAGCAGGTCCAGGATCGCGAGGTGCTCGCGCGTCTGAGGCATGACCGACTCGTCCGCCGCCACCACCAGCATCGCTAGGTCTATGCCGCCCACACCGGCCAGCATGTTGCCCACGAACCGCTCGTGCCCGGGCACGTCCACGATGCTGACCTCGCGCTCGTCGTCGAGCTCCATCCACGCGAAGCCGAGGTCTATGGTGAGGCCACGCTCCTTCTCCTCCCGCAGGCGGTCCGGGTCCATGCCGGTGAGCGCCTCCACCAGCGTCGACTTGCCGTGGTCAACGTGCCCAGCCGTTCCTATCACGTGCACTTCAGGGGGTCTCCTCCGTAGGCCCAAAGAGTAGCACAACGCGTCTATCCGCTTTATCGACGTCTCGTTTCCGTACGGAATCGGAGAAGTTACGATATCTTGTTATGGGATTGCACCCGTCCACGCCATGTGGTACTATCCCGCCGCCAGTACGGAGATACGCGTTGCCTCTCTAGCAGCAGTGCAGACCCCGAGCTGGTTCCTCCTTCAGGGCCCCCGCTGTGCCGGTTCAACGGGGGCCCCTTCGTCTTTCATGTGATAGCGGACCGCTTGCTCTTCCCATGAGATCCCTACTGTAAGAAAACGAACTACCTTACCGGTTCCGCTACTCCGAGCTACCAGGCGGGCTAGCTCCCATAGAGCAAACGTACCGGCTAACGGCACCGTTGTAGTACTCTGAAACCGTGATGCAATCTCAACCGGCAGGCCAAGGCCAGCCCGATCCGCTCGAGCACATCAGGCTTCAGATCGAGGAGGCGGATGCTGCGATCGAAGCCGACCCCAATGACACGCGCGCGCTGTTCAGGCGGGGCGTCTTGCACGGGCAGCACTCAGAGCCTACCAAGTCCATTGAGGACTTCACGCGCGTCATCGCGTTGGAGCCCGACAACGCAGAGGCCTACTACAACCGCGGCATGGGCTACGTCACACTCCGTCAGGCGATCGTAGCCGTCGACGAGTTCACGCACGCGGTAGACCTGAATCCTGAGCACGTAGACGCGTACAACAACAGGGCGGCGGCGCACTTCGACCTCGGCGACGCCGCGCACGCCATAGAGGACGCAACGAGCGCCATCCGCCTGAACGAGAAGCAGGCCTCCGCGTACGCTATCCGCGGCATCGCGAGAACGCAGGTCGGCGAAGAGGAGCTTGCGGAAGCCGACATCGCCCGCAGCGTCGAGCTAGGCTTCGATCCTCACCTGCTCAAGTACCTCGCCCGCAGGGCCGGCCGTTGGGGCGGTCTGGGCTAGCGCGTCAGACCCGCACGGCCGCGTCCCGATTGGGGACCAGTACGGCATCGTCGATCGAAATGCCGAGCGCTCCGGCGACCGTCTGCGCCGCCATAGTTGTCGGCACGCGCTCCGGGTTGATCGAAAGGTCGTACAGGCCAGAGTTCTCGAAGTCCACGTCGAACAGGTACCGGCACGCCGCCAGCGTGTCCCGGTCCGCGCGCTTGAGCGCCTTGCACGCCTCGTCGCCGGTCAGGCTCTCATCGCGAGCCAGGTTCGCCAGCCGCCACTCCTTCGATGCGGCAACGAACACGCTCACGCTCCGGGCTGCCTCCGGCACAAGCAGGTGGGCCCCCCGGCCGTGAATCACGGCGTTGCCTTTTGCGGCGATCCTGCGAACGACGCTCCGCAACTCCCTCAGGTAGTTGTCCTTGCTGATCAACTCCACCGGCTCATAGTAGTCCAGCCGGGATACAGCGGCGTACACGTCGAAACCCAGCTCCGTACCGGCGGACCAGTGCATCGGCGCGGCCAAACGGCGCAGCCAGCGGCCCCACGTGGAGCGGAAGCTGTCCTCGAGCGATTCCAACTCACCTTGGCTGCAGCGGAGCCGGCTGCAAAGCTCGGTGGTTATCTCCTCGTCCACGAAGCGCGATCCGAGCATGCGCGCTATGTCCCGAGCTATCTCCTTCGACCCGCTTCCCGGAAGGCCGCTCACGATCGCGATGGGCGCCCACTTGCGCCTCGGCTCGTCAGCCCTTCGAGCCGCGAACTCGATGAAGGTCATCGACATGATTGAAGACGACCAGTCGGGCCCCTCGTCATGTCCGCAGTGCTCGCGCGAACCCTCGACCACGAACCCCAGCTTGCGGAACAGGCCCCGGGCCGCGGCATTCTCGTCCGGGACCATCGCCCACACCTTCTGGAGGCTCATGTCATCGAACGCTTTCGCAATCAGCGATTGCACTACCGCAGTGCCGTAACCATGCCGCCACAGGTCCTTGCGGCCGATCAGCACCGATAGCTCCGCGCCCTCCTTGCCGTCCAGGATGATCTCGCCCTCGCCCACGTGCTCGCCGACCTCGGTGTAAGCGGACAGTACGGCGCGCTTCGGATTGTCGAACACTCTGGCCCACTGCTCCTGGGACGCCTCCAGCATCATCTGAGGCACATACGCCCGGTGGACCGGGTTGCCGCACGCGTACTCGCCGAACCACTGCGACGACACGTCATCGTCGGCCAGCCAGGACGCGACACGGTCAACGTCTTCTCTGGAAACATCTGTGAGGTTCACTCTTGGCAACATCTTCCGCATCCTCTCTGTTTCAGATCGACCTTTCCGTCCTCCAATCGCCTCTTGCGTTGCACTCCCTCACGGGAACCTCGCCTGCCTCTTCCAGCGGGGAGCGCGCATATCGGAGCCAGATAAATTGAGACTACAAGTCAGCTTTTTGCGTGTCAACATTGTGTTAAATCGCACATTCCAGACTAGTGCGCCGCAACTGCTACTGCCGCACTCAAAGCAGACTCGAAAGCCCCGCAAATCTCTTCCCGTTTTTTCCTCAGTATTGTTGTGTTTACGGTCAGGTTCGTTTCCCCGGATTCCTCGTCAGGAAAGACTAGCACCCCCCTATTGGCAAGTGCTTCGACGAATTTGGACACGTCGACCTCAGAATCGAGCTCCAGCGGGAAGATGTTCGAGCCGTGCTCCAGTTCACAGACTGTCACTTTGGAAAGTTCGTTCACCCCGGCGAACACCGTGCGAGCATGGGCCATGGCCTCCCCGAACCGTGCCTCGAAGCCGTCGACCCCTCGCAGGGCCAGCGCCGCCGCCACCCACGCCTGCGACAGCCCTCCACCGAACATGCGCCGCGCGTGGAACAGACCTTCGCAGAACTCGGCCGTTCCCGCCAAAAGCCCCCCGAACGGCGCTCCGAAGTACTTGTACAGCGACACGTACACCGTGTCGAACAGCGCAGCGTATTCGGCGGCCGGCGTACCTGTTGCCGCGGCCATCATGTACAGCCGCGCCCCGTCGAGGTGCGTCCCGACCCCATGCTCCCTGGCAACACTTGTGATGCGTCGCATCTCCTCCAGCGGGACAGTCCTGCCCTTCTGCCTGCGCACCGGGCTCTCGACCATCACCGCTCCCACAGGCGTGTTCACTCGGCCAGCGCCCGACGCCTCCAGCGTCTCTTCCAGCTCAGCGGCCGTGAAATACGGCCGGCCGGGAGCGAGCGGGACCAGGTTGATACCGCTGAGCGCGGGCACACAGTCCCCGCTGTCCCGGTACAGGTGCGACTGCTCCTGTACCACGGCCCGCCGCCTGTTGCCGCAAAGTTGCCTGATGGCCATATGGTTGGCCAGCGTTCCGGTCGGCATGAAGACGGCCGCCTCCTTGCCAAGCTCAGCCGCGATCCGGCACTCGAGCTCGCCAACCGCACCGCCAAGCGAGTAGGAGTCTCTTTCGATGCCGCGCTCCGCTTGAATCTCGCAAAGCCGCTGGATCGCCATCTCCGGGCTGTTCGGCTCGCCGTCCCCTCTGAACACGACCGCCCCCGGGTCGTGCGAAGCCGCTTCCAGGATGCCGCTGATGCGTTCGTTCATGAAGCCACCTTCCAACTCTCTTGCTACAATCGACTGAATAGGAAACTGCGGGACAACTCGCGCCGTACTCGATCATAGGAACACGGCGGGACGCGATGGGCGAAAGGTTAGCAGGTAAAGACCCTTCCATGGCCAAACCTCGAGTAACAAGGGCAGAGTCCAGGCGTGCTCGTCGTGCCGCCCATTCGTCGTCCGGCGCTTTCGCATTCGGATGGCTCACCTCGACCCGTGTCACCGTCGCGGCCGCTGTCGTGGTCGTCGTATTGGGGGTTGGGATCGTTCTCGCTCTATCGCTCCCCGGCGAAGATGAGTCGGGCCTTTCGCTTGAAGAAATATCGAACCTGTCCGGCGACAGCGAGTCGCGTCTGCGAACCATCACGCCTGAACAGCTGGCAAGCGAGGCCCGCCTCCCCGTGTCGGAAGTCGACGCCCTGTTGGAAGTCTCCGACATTCACCACTGGATGGGCATCAACGAAAGCTGGGCCAACAATCTGGACGAGGTCCGCCACCACATCCTTCACGACATGGAAGTCCTCGAGTTCGATCCCGAACACAGGGACGAGATGCAGGTGCTATTGGACGCATACGACTCGGCGGCAAGCCGGCAGGCCAGCGACGTCCGCTCGACCCTGAGCCAGAGCGATCAAGCCCGCGACATGGACAAAGTCTACCTGTACAGAAGGCTCGTCGAGCTGTCGAATCAGCTTGGGCAAGACGATTGGACCGCCCACTACCAGGAACACCTCGACGATGCGGTCGCCGAGGAGCAATGCCAACAGCGGGGCCGCCAGGAGCCAGAGGAACAGACCCAGCAGGACATCGCCGCCCCTTAGCGCCGTAGCGGAGAGGACGGTACGCAAACCGCCCTTTCCGTTGCCCTAAATCAATGGCCCTCCAGTGCTGTCGAGACTGGACGGGAACTCGACCGCCAGAAAACAGGAGACTACCAAGTTGAGGCGAAGTTTCCCCGCCCTTTACCCCGCCTCCACTCCCCTCCGAAGGCAGTCACACTTGCGGAACGTGCCCGAAATGTCGCCGCTCTCTCCCAGTTGCTCCAGCACCCACCGGTTGAATTGAAGGACCCCGATACTCCTGGCGGCATAGCCATGTGCTGCGAGAATCCCGAAATCTTGTACATCCCTACGTGCAACGACGCATTGGTGATTCACCGGATAGGGATACGTGTTTGATTTGCTGGCAAGTCGTTCAGGCGGCTGTATCTAGTTTACTTCACTAGACTAAGCAAACTCCGATGCGGGCGGAAGAATAGGCCTGAGGCGACCGCCCTTTGTGCCGGTTCGATTTCAGCCCCTGCTGATTGATCTCGCAAACGTCGCCGTCCTGCACCACCACCAGCCTCCCCAGTTCCGTCGCGTGCTCCAGGTCGAAATCGTCGCGGGCCAGCGTCTCCTCCTCGAACAGCCACTCCATCTTCAACTCAGTCTTCTCGGGCCCTCTTGGCAGGACTCTCGCGACCCTGATGTAGTCTGGGTGCACCGCCATGAAGAAGCCCGGCCTCATCGTCCCGTAAGAGAAGCCGAGCGCCACCTCCTCGGGCGTTATGTCCTTGAAGAAGGGTATGCCTGTCTGACCGTCCACCGTCCAGGTCACGTAGCCATCGCCCATCCGGGAGCGCCCGTCGCCCGCGTCCTCCGCCGGCTGGTAGTTGGGGTCGTCCCACGGACTGAGGATGCCCTTACCGTACGTGGGCACGATTTCGCAGAGTTCCGGGTGAACGTTCGGGCAGTGGAAGCACTCGGAAAAGTTCTCCCAGAAGACCTTCCAGTTGCAGTCCAGCGTCACGTCCATCGTGTCGGCCACTACAAGCTGGTCCACGTGATAGTTCTCGAACCGGTCCGGCATGTCTCCAAGGGCTTGTTCGAAGGGCTGCGCGTCGTCCCCCGCGAGGTTGACGAACACGTAACCTCCCCACTCGCCTACGGCCACCCGGTACAGCGAGTAGTCCTCCATGCGAAAGTCCGCCGACTCCAGTTGGTGCGGCGTGGCGATAAGGTCCCCCTCCAGCGAGTACGTCCACGCGTGATATGGACAGACAATCGAGCCTCCCTCGAACCGCCCCTGCGCCTTCGTGCACAGCACTGAGCCGCGATGCCGGCACGTGTTGTGGAACGCGCTGAGCCGGCCCCTGAGGTCGCGCGTGATCACGATCTCCTGCCCGCCGATCCTCTCCACGACGTAGTCTCTCGGCTCGCTAAGACGGTCCGACCGGCAGACGTACAGCCAGTTGCGATAGAAGAACACGGACAACTCGCGTTCGTAGTGATCGGCATCGTAGTAGTAATCGACCGGGACCGTGTGCTCGATCTTTGTAAGCAGTCTGCTGGTCGGCGGCTGTTGCATCTCGCGACCCCCGTCCTGTAGGTTGACTCGATGGTAAGAATGGCTCCCGTACTTGTCAACGAAGCAACCTCAAATGCTCACAACTGGACGACTTCTCATTGGCGCATCCAAGTCCCTCCGTCATACCCACTTCTCCCTCCGTCATACCCGCGGAGGCGGGTATCTAGGGTCGGTGCGGGGCACAGGGCGTCGTCTCTCGGGTAAGAGAAGCCCATTCAATTCACGAACCACGAGAAAGGCAAAACCGCCATGTGGACAAACCGTCTGAAAGAAATGGTCAGTAATGGCAGCGTCGCATACGTCGCCCTCGTCACCGAGTTCCCGTCCGCGGACGTGGCCGAGTACATGGCGCTGCTCGGCTTCGACGCCGTCCTGGTCGACGCCGAGCACACCGGCGTCGATCCTGTGCAGTCGAGGGAGATGTTTCGCGCGGTGACAGCGGGTGGCGCTACTCCGCTGGTGAGGACCCCCTACAACGATCCCGACCTGATACTCGGCTACCTGGACGCCGGCGCGCAGGGCATCGTGGTACCCCACTCCTGCACCGCGGATGACGTTCAGGCGTCGGCCCGCGCATGCCGGTACCCGCCGCTCGGCGCCAGGGGCGCCGCGTGGGCAGCGCGCGGCTCGATGTACGGCACCGCCGGCCCTCCGCGCGCCACGTTCGACAACGCCAACCGCGAGGTCATGACCATACCGCTGCTTGAGGACGTCGAAGCCATCGACAACCTCGACGAGATCATCGCCGTCGATGGTGCGGACGCCCTGTTCGTGGGCGTCGGCGATCTCGCGCTCAGCATGGGCGTGGAGTACGGTGATCCAGCAGTCGTCGAGTTGGCCGGAAGTGCCGTACGCCGCATCGCCGCCGCCGGCCGCGTCGCGATGACCGCCGTCACCACCCTCGACGATGCCAGGCAGGCCGTATCCAACGGCGCTCGTATCATCACGATCCAGCCCTTCGGCCTCTTCCGCAACGCCATCCGAGACTGGCTCCAAGAGGCGAAGACCATAGACCAGAATTGACGGCCCCACGGGGCCCCGGGGCCGTGGTCCTGAAAACGGGCTCCGAGTAGTCCCCGAGTGGCCCCAGTGGCCCCACAATATCCAAGGATGGAGCCATGACCATTCCTACCGACGTGACTGTGACCGGGGTCTCAGGAGTGTCCCTCGAGGGAACTCGATCGCGCCTCATCGGGCGGAACGCCCGTCTGCCGGTGCATGGGAAGGATGTCAGTGAGCCGGTGGTGCGGCTGTTCACCGACGCCGGAGTCTCGGGCTGGGGATGGTCGCCGGCGACGCGGGAGGACGCGCAACGGCTGGTCGGCCAAAGGCTGCATGAGGTATTTAGTCCCGATACCGGCACCCAGGACGACCTGCTCATGTTCGACTTCCCCCTGTGGGACGTTGCCGGACAACTGCTGGACAGGCCCGTCCACGCCATGCTGGGCGACGCCGGCACCAGCCCCGTGCCCGTCTACGACGGCGGGATATACATAGACGAGCTGGACCCGGACACAGGCAGGGACGACGGCATCGAGCCCATGCTCTACGCCGTCAACGTCGGGATGGACGCTGGCTTCCAGGCATTCAAAGTTAAGGTCGGCCGCGGCTACAAGTGGATGGAGTCGGAGGCCGGCATCAGGCGGGACATCGAGGTCATCCGGGCCATCCGGGACCTCGTGGGCCCCTACATGAAGATACTCATCGACGCCAACAACGGCTACAGCCCGGAGGAGGCCCGCCGGATCATGCGGGAGGCCGGAGACTGCGACATCTACTGGTTCGAGGAACCCTTCGAAGAGTCGGTAGAGGAGTGCGTGGCCTTCAAGGAGTTCATGCGCGAGGGTGGGTGGAGCACCCTGCTGGCCGACGGCGAGACCCGCTCTGCAGGCTACGACGCCGGGTTCGAGGAGATCGTTCGCGCCGGCGGCATCGACGTGGTGCAGTTCGACCTGCGGCACTACACGCTGACCCGCTGGCTACGCTACATGAGCGTCATCCGGGAGACAGGCGCCATGGCCGCGCCCCACAACTGGGGCTCGCACCTGTCGGGCTTCTACATTCCCCAGTTCGCTCGTGGCTTGGGCAGCTTCGCCATGGGAGAGACCGACCACATGCGGATGCCCGCCGTCACGGCCGACGGCTACGACATCGCTGACGGCAAGAGGAGCGTGCCGGACACGCCAGGCTTCGGACTGGAATTGAACAAGGTGGTTCTTCGCCAGGGCTCAGCGCGCCGACGGCGCCTGGACCGTCGGCTCCGCACACCGCTGACCCTTTTCCGGTCTGAGAGGTCTGGAGCCCTCTGAAGAACGGAGGGCTCCCAGCACCACGATTGAAGGTCACGGCCGTCACCAGCTTCGATGAAGAACGGGAGGCTGTTTTCAACGGCGCCAAGGTGCTCATCACCCAGCCCTTCGGAGTCTTCCGCAACTGAGTTCGCGAGAGGCTTGGCAGGAGTCATGTGCATTCCGTACGACGTTACAGTGACTAGGGTTATTAGAGTGTCTCTTGAGGGTACTCGATCGCGCCTCATCGGGCGGAACTCCCGCCTGCAGATGTATGGGAAGAATATCTGCGAGTCGATAGTGCGGCTTGTGCTGTCGTAAGGGGGGCTTGTCCAATCACATTAGTTCAGCGCAAAATCCGCAATGGTCGGTGGCGAGACCCTCACCGCACTGAAGGGAACTAAAGGAGAGTACGGAAGATGACTACTGAATCGGAGAATCCGCGCCCCGACTGGTTCGTCGGTGCCGCATTTGGCGGTTTCGACGACCAGACTGAACGGTTTATCCAAGACGGGATTTGGGAAGGCGGCCCTGTAGAGACATACGGCGCTCAGATCGCTTCAATACAACCAGGGGACCGAATTGCTATCAAGTCCTGGTATACCCGCAAGAACGGATTACCGTTCGACAATCGCGGAGAGTTCGTCTCCGTGATGGCGATAAAGGCTACAGGCATCGTCGTTGAAAACTCTGGCGACCAGCGCTCCTTGCGAGTGAATTGGACTCCAATTGACCCGCCGCGCGAATGGTACTTCCACACGTTCAGTAGAACAGTTTGGGAGATCTTACCCAACGCGTGGTGGCGACAAGCATTGATACGATTCACGTTCGATGGTGAGGTTCAAGATATCGACCGGACTTTGAGAGACCCATATTGGGGTGACAAGTACGGTTATCCTGAACCTCAGGAACAGGATCCGACTGAGGTGCCGCCACACTACGACATTGGCAACATTATCTCCGACGGCTGCTTCCTTGACCGTGCCACGCTCGAATCAATGCTCCGAGGCCTACAGGCAAAACGCAACATGATCCTCCAGGGGCCACCCGGCACTGGCAAGACCTGGCTAGCGAAGAAACTCGCCTACGCCCTCATCGGGCAGAAAGACGAAGATAAGGTCCGGCAGGTTCAATTCCACCCCAACCTGTCCTACGAAGACTTTGTGCGGGGTTGGCGACCACAAAGCGATGGCACCCTAGGACTGGTGGACGGCCCCTTCCTGCAACTGTCTGAAGTCGCCCGCCGGGACCCGAACGGCACCTACGTCATGGTAATCGAGGAGACCAATCGCGGGAATCCTGCTTCCATCTTTGGAGAGTTGCTGACCTTGCTCGAAGCCGACAAGCGAACGCCCGACAACGCATTGACATTAGCCTATCAGCACCCCGCCGGGGAGCGCTTCCACATCCCGCCCAATTTGTACGTCATCGGCACCATGAACCTCGCTGACCGCTCACTAGCCTTGGTCGATTTCGCGCTGCGACGCCGATTCGCATTCTTCGACCTCGAACCAGCAATCAATGAAACCTGGAGCGATTGGGTTCACCGACAATGCGAAATCCCTACCCACTTCCTGACTGATATATCGCGCCGCATCGGCGCATTGAACAATCAAATCGCCGACGACCCCAACCTCGGTCGCCAGTTCCGTATCGGCCACAGCTTCGTCCTCCCCAAGCCAGGCGAACCCATCGCAGTTCCCGAAGAATGGTTCATCCAGGTGGTAGAAACCGAGATCGCCCCACTGCTGCGAGAGTATTGGTTTGATGATCCCAACAAAGCTGACGAAGCCACATTGCAACTCTTAAGCGACTTATGACGGACGGGACAGAAACCCCAACATCCGGGTTCATCGGCCGGATCCCAGTACGAAACATCTGGCTTTTGCTACTCTACGCCTCTCAGCTATACCGCGAGCTACCCGCCTCTCGCCGAGTCGAACTGGAAGACGCGCCGGACGACATACCACGTCTTGTTGGTCAGATCCTCACAAACGCTGTGGAACGACGCCTGCGCCGCAACCTATCCCACGGCTACCAGCGGCGGCGGGCCGATCTCAGCCGGGTTCGCGGACGCATCGATCTGTTCCGCACGGAACGGCGACAACTGCTGCAACGGGGCCGCGTTGCCTGCGTATTCGACGAACTGACGGTTGACACCCCACGCAACCGCTATGTCAAGGCTGCTCTGACACACATCGCCGGCGTCGTCAGCAAACTCCCTCATCATTCGGAACTTGAACGAAGGTGCCGCGATCTATCTTTCCGCTTGGAGAGAGTTGGCGTCGTCGGCGATCTCGATCCCTGGCAAGCGGGCAAGGCTGCAAGGTTGGACAACGAGGGATGGGTGGACGCTCACGAGCGCCAGATGCTCGCCGCTGCTAGTCTGGCCTTGGACTTTTCAATCCCCACGGAGCAATCGGGGTTGGCCCTGTTGCCCATCGTCAATAGGAGCGAAACTGAGGGATGGAAACTCTATGAAAACGCAGTCGCCGGTTTCTACGAAGTCGCGCTGTCCGATCGGGGTTGGAAGATGAGACATGGCAGACATTTTCAATGGCCTACGTCCGACTCTACGCCGGGTTTTCACGCCATCTTGCCGGAAATGATCACAGACATAATTCTTGAGCGCCATGAGCATGGCAATTCTGATACCGGCCAGCGAATCGTCATTGACACTAAGTTCACATCAATAGTCGGTCCCGGCCAGTTTGGGAAACAGACACTGCAAAGCAAGAACTTGTACCAGCTATACGCGTACCTGCGCTCCCAAGAACGGCCCGGCGACCCCATATCTCGCCATTCCACAGGCGTCCTGCTCTATCCGTCCTTGGGCGACTGTTACAACGAATCGGCCACTATCCAAGGCCATCGGGTCTCTTTCGCCACCGTTGACCTGGCGGCGGATAGCCGGACCATCCGTTGTCACCTTCTGCGAATCGTGGACAGCTGATTGACCCGCGACGTGGTTAACGCATCATCACCCCACGACCTAGATGAGAGCCGCGTCAACCCGTTCGGAGGGGCAAAGAATCACTTGGAAACAGGATGTCTTGTACTGGCATATCCACGGCCTTCTTCACCCTATTTCCCGTTGCACCAGCTGATTTCACGTAATGCGTGTCCACACACATTCTGGACTAGAACTCGTGACGTTAAAATGGTCCCGCATCGCGCCGTCCTGCAATTCAATCGCCCTCGAACACACAACTAATCATCTGCCACTGCTTCGCAGCTATGACGGCCATAGACAGCTCTGGATCTGCAGTAAGGTCCCAGTCATGCCGCATCGTGCGAAGCCCACCTTATTGGTCGTGGTAGAGTGTCCATGAATCGTCGTTCTTCGATGGAAGGGCGCCGCGAGTACCGACGTTTAAAAGGCAGCGAGCCTGGCCGATGTTTAAACTGGTCGCACCACGAGACCTAAGCCCGATCCCCGCCGCCGCCGCCACGGCCTTCTTTGCCCTAGCCATTTTTGCATGGACCGAGAGGACCGTCCTCGTTGACCCAGAGGGGCTGTCGGTACCCTATTGGCCCTGGAAGCTGTGGCAAATCGGCCCGTTGCTGATGGGACTCGGCGGCGTCTGGTGGGTCTGGATGAGCACCCGCCGCGTCCCTGGATGCGCAGCCTGGCGCTGGGCCTGCTGGCCCTGGTGGTGCTCTGCCAACGGATACGGCGACATATTCGGCGACCATTGGGGCAACGTGTGGCGCACTGTAAACCCGCTCTTCATCGGTTCCTCCAGCGTGGCGGCGGTGGCTCTATGGCGATCCAGATGCACCGCGGGGCGAGCGGGCGCCGTGGTTTCGGCGGCGCTGGGCACTCTGGTCTTTGCTAATGCATACTTCGTCAACAACGGGGTCGTCTGGCAGATACTCGACCCGGTTCGGATGCTAACAGCCGTGGCCTGGGCCGCAGGCGCCGGTCAGGCAAACGTGGCCATTCACGAAAGCGGTCAGCCATCGGCCGATGGATAGCATCCCCTTGCTCCCGGTCGCGTAGGTCCAACAACATATGAACATCGCAATCCGGCAAGAGACGGCTAATGATTTCCAGGGCTACGACGAGGTACCTATGGTCCTTACGGTGCGCTCGCGTTACCGCATCGACCTAGTCGACAGAGGTCTGGGAGGCTGGACTCTGAGTGAGGAGCTTGTCCACCCGCCATACGCGAAAGATTACGGTGAGTTAGGGTTTCCAACGCGATGGCTCGAGCACAACATTTCAAACTGGGCGGTCTTTGCCGCGTATGACGGAGAACACCGTGTCGGTGGCGCGTCTGTCGCTTCGAATAATCCGGAACTACAAATGCTGGAGGCGAGAACGGACCTCGCCGTGCTTTGGGATATCAGAGTTCGCCAGGAGTATCGCCGGTCGGGCATTGGATCTCAGTTATTCGACGTGTGTGTGGAGTGGGCAAAACGAAAGAGGTGCAGTCGACTCGAGATCGAAACACAGGACATCAACGTGCCAGCCTGCCGCTTTTACGCGGCCAAGGGATGTGAGCTAAGGGGCATACACCACGGCATGTACTCTGAGTTACCCGATGAGGTCCAGCTCCTTTGGTACCTCAACTTGTGAGCGTCCGAGGCCTCGCGACCAATAGTACGCCAGATTCCCACGAACCCCCAATCCGCACCACTTCAGCTTCCGGGACCGCAACTCATAAGTTGGGATTTGCGGGCAGTGTTTCGCAGTCACCTATCCTGCACCTCACGGGACTCGAAAGACACGCCGTCTTCTACCTGCGAAACAAGACTGTCATCGACGGGAAAGAAGCCTCACTAGCTTCCACTACCGCCGCCTGACTCGCCATCTCCGCCCCTTCCCTTCTGCGAACGCGCGTGCTATTATAGACGCATGAACTCTGAACAACACATCGACCGGGCCAATGAGAGCCTCCTCGCACGGCGCGGCTCCCTGCCCAAAAACCCCCTCGTAGCTACCGGGGAGACTGTCACATTTTTATTCAAATTGGCTCGATCTGTATTCAATCCGTATTCAATTCGTAATAATTTCGTAACTTTTCCCACACGCCCCCAGCTACGAAAAGTTACGAAATGTTACAGAATGTGACACTTTCCGAGCTTTATTGCCTTGGACGCTCCCCACCAAATGGCGCACTGGACAGCTCTCAGTAATAGTCAGGTTGGCGATGCCATCCTCGCGCCTTGTCAGCATGAGTACGGCGCGGCTACAATCTCGAACGGTTGAGGCCTCCGAATTTTCGCCAGGCGAAGGCTCCCTCGACCCCTGCATCACCCTGACCTGTGAGGAGAACGCAAAGGTATGACCACCACATACGAACCAAACATAGTTCTGGAGACCGGAAAGTACAACGTGGTGGGCACCCGGCCCATCCGGCACGACGGCGCTGACAAGGTAACGGGCCGCGCGCTGTACGGAGGCGACTTCAATGCAGCCGGCCTTCTCCACGGCGCGGTTCTCAGGAGCCCGTACGCTCACGCCCGCATCAGGTCCATCGACACCTCGAAGGCGAGCGCTCTTCCCGGCGTGTACGCCGTCGCTACCGGCAGCGACCTGCCGAATGCCTCGTACGGCCAGATGGTCGACACTGGCGAGGGAGCTGTTGACCTCTACTACATGCAGAGCAACGCCATGGCCGTCGACAAGGTCCTGTACAAGGGCCATGCGGTCGCCGGTGTCGCGGCGGCGAGCCCGCACGTGGCCCAGGAGGCCCTCGAACTGATCGAGGTCGAGTACGAGCCTCTTCAGGCCGTCCTGACTGCCCCGGAAGCCATGAAGGAAGGCGCTCCCATCCTGATCGACGAGCTCAGGACACAGGAGATGGGTGAGACGGGCAGCGAGCACACGAACGTCGCCGAGCATTTCCAGCACAGGCTGGGAGACGTGGACGAGGGTTTCGCAAAGGCGGACATCGTCATCGAGAGGGAGTTCAACACCGAGACCGTCCACCAGGGATACATCGAGCCCCAGAACGTGACCGCGCTCTGGAATGAGGACGGCCGTCTCCATATCTGGACCAGCTCCCAGGGCCCGTTCGAGGTCCGGGCAGCCGTGGCCCAGTCGCTCGATATCCCCGTCTCGCAGGTGAAGGTCACGCCAATGGAGATCGGTGGCGGCTTCGGCGGCAAGTTCCCGCTGCACCAGGAGTCGATCACCGCGCTCCTGTCCAAGCAGACCGGTAGGCCCGTGAAGACGATCATGAGCCGTAAGGAGGTCTTCGAAGGCACCGGGCCCACTTCCGGCTCATACATCAAAGTAAAGATCGGCGCTACCAACGAAGGTAGGATCACGGCGGCGCAGGCGTACATGGCGTACGAGGCTGGCGCGTATCCGGGCTCGCCGGTGGGCGCCGGCTCCATGACGATCTACGCACCGTACGATGTTGAGAACGTTCTCATAGACGGGTACGACGTTGTCGTGAACAAGCCGAAGTCGGGCGCATACCGTGCCCCGGGCGCAACGAACGCGGCATTCGCCGGGGAGACCGTTCTGGACGAGCTCGCCGAGAAGCTCGGCTTGGACCCGATCGACTTCCGGCTGAAGAATGCGGCTAAGGAAGGCAGCAGGCGCGCGGACGGCCCCGTGAACCCGCGCATCGGCTGCGTCGAGACCCTGGAGGCGCTGAAGAACCACCCCCACTACAACGCGCCGCTCGAGGGCGAAAACACGGGCCGAGGCGTCTCAATCGGCTACTGGATGAACGGAGGCGGCCAGTCAAGCTGCACGATCAGCGTCAACGGTGACGGCACAATCAACCTGGTCGAGGGGTCCACCGACATTGGCGGCACAAGGGCGTCGATCGCCATGCAGGCAGCCGAGGTGTTGGGCATATCCGCGGAGAGCGTAAATCCAAAGGTCGCCGACACAGACTCCATCGGCTACACGGCCGGCACCGGCGGCAGCCGTGTCACATTTTCGACCGGGCTTGCGGCGCATAACGCAGCACAACACATCAAACAGCAGATGCTCGAACGCGCTTCCAGCATCTGGGACGTTGAGGCGGACTCGCTCGAGCATGCGGACGGCGTCTTCAGGTCGAAGGCCGACCCGGAGCTCAACATGACATTCAAAGAGCTGGCGGGCCAGCTCAACGACACTGGCGGGCCAATCGTTGGTCGTGCTGCCGTCGACGCAGCAGGCCCCGGAGGTGCGTACTCCGCCGTGATTGCCGACGTCAGGGTGGACCCTGACACGGGGAAAGTGGACATCCTCCGCTTTACGATGGCGCAGGACGCCGGCAAGGCGATTCATCCCAGCTATGTGGAAGGCCAGATGCAGGGCGGCGCCGTGCAGGGCATTGGCTGGGCCCTGAACGAGGAGTACTACTACACCGAAGACGGCGACATGACTAACAGCACTTTCCTGGACTATCGAATGCCCACGTCGCTCGATCTTCCGATGATCGACACGGTTATCGTGGAGGTGCCTAACCCTACTCACCCATTTGGCGTGCGTGGAGTGGGCGAGGTGTCGATCGTTCCCCCGCCCGCGGCAATTGCCAACGCGATCTACCGCGCGATCGGCGTGAGAATCGATCGACTGCCCATGAACCCCGTCACCGTCACGGAGGCCATCAACGGGGGCTAGCCGGCCCTCCGGGTAGTCCGGCAGGCTCGGCGCTCGCCCGAACTGCGCCTCGTCACGTCCAAAGGAGCACACATGGCGCAGGACGCCCCGGCTAGGGTTTTGCCCAATTCGGCGCACGTAGTCATCATTGGCGCGGGCATCGTGGGCTGCAGCGTCGCGTATCACCTTGCCAAACGCGGCGTCAAAGACATCCTTGTCCTGGAGCAGGACAAGTGGCCGGAGCCGGGCGGCTCCACGCAGCACGCCTCCAACTTCTCCTTCCCGGTTGACCACTCGGAGGTCACCGCGAACTTCTCAAAATACGGACTGGACTTCTTCTCCTCGCTCCAGCACAACGGCAAGCCCTGCTTCGCCACCGTGGGCGGGATCGAAATCGCACGCACAGCCGAACGGATGCGGGAGCTACATCGCAAGGTGGCGTCGGGCAAAACGTGGGGCATCCACGCCGAGATGATCGCCCCCAGCGAGGCAAAGGAACTGTTCCCTTTCCTCGACATAAGTCCGATCAGGGGAGCAATGTGGACGCCCAGCGCGGGCCTGGTGACTCGCGCCGTTGACGCCGCCGCTGAAATGGTGGCCCAGGCCGAAGCAATGGGCGCGCTGCAGGTCTTGTCGAACACTGAGGTGACCGGGTTCGACGTAGTTCGTGGCCGCGTGACCGGGGTCAAGACGACGCGGGGAGATGTCGCGACCGACACGGTTGTCTGCTGCGCTGGCATCTGGGGTCCGGTAATCGGTGACATGATCGGCTCGCCGATTCCTCTCGCGCCTATGCACCATCAGTTGGTCTACACAAGCCCAACCGGGGAGTTGGCGGGCGCGAAGGGACACATCGAGTGGCCGCTCCTGCGGGACCAGGATCGCTCGATGTACGTGCGCCAGGAGCACGACACCTGGGAAGTGGGCTCCTACATGCACCCGTCGATGATCACCGCCGCCGCCGACATCCCCTCGCCGGACGATGCGATTTACTCGCCCGCGATGATGCCTTTCACGGAAGAACACTTCATGCCCGCGATGGAGTCGATCATCGAAGTGATGCCGGTGCTGGCAAACGCGGGACTGCAGTTCGGATTCAACGGCCTCCTCTCGGTAACCCCTGACTCCGCATCGATAGTCGGCGAGTCCCGACACGTTCGCGGGTTCTGGGCTGCTGAGGCGATCTGGGTAAAGGACGCACCAGGCGCAGCCAAGATGCTGACCGAGTTGATGCTGGACGGCGCGTCTGAGGTCGATTCACACTCCGTGGACTACAGCAGGTTCCACGACCACCAGCTCAACAGGCGCCATGTGAACGCGAGGACGTCGGAGAACTTCCAGAAGATCTACGGCATCGTTCACCCACAGGAGCAGTGGACACAGGGCAGGAACAACCGTCGCAGCCCGTTCTATCCGAGGCAGGAACAGCTGGGAGCCGTGTTCTACGAGTCGGCAGGTTGGGAGCGGCCCCAGTGGTACGAGTCCAACGCGCCGCTTCTTGACGAGTTCGACGTACCGGGCCGTTTCGGCTGGGAGGAGATGTGGTGGTCCCGCATCATCGGTGCAGAGCACCAGGCGGTTCGCGCACGTGCAGGCATGTTCGACCTGACCTCCTTCCAAAAACTCGATGTCTCAGGTCCCGGCGCACTGAGCTTCCTCGAGCGAGTGGCCGTCTACAGGATGGACCAGCCCGTCGGACGAGCGGTGTACACACCCCTGGTCAACCAGCATGGCGGCATCGTTGCCGACCTGACAATCCTTCGTCTGGGAGAGGACCATTTCCGGGTAGTCACGGGCGGCGGAGTGGGCATGCACGATCTCGCCTGGTTCCGGCTACACATGCCGGACGACGGGAGTGTGCACATCCAGGACGTAACGTCTGGTCTCGCGGTGATCGGCGTCTGGGGACCCCGGAGCCGGGAGATGTTGCAGGCCGTCTGCGACGACAACCTGTCCAACGAAGCCTTCCCGTTCGCCACCGTCCGCGAGGTCACCTTTGGCGACGTGCCCGCCACCATGCTCCGCATCTCGTACGTCGGTGAGTTGGGCTGGGAAGTCTACACACCGACCGAGTTCGGCCTGAAGCTTTGGGACACACTATGGGAAGCCGGACAACCGCACGGAGCGATCGCGGCCGGAGGAAGCGCCTACGGGGCCTCGATGCGTCTGGAGAAGGGCTACCGCTTCTGGGGCCCCGACATGAACACCTCGTTCAATCCGTTCGAGGCCGGGCTGATGCGCGACAGTACGCACCCCAACCCCTCTCGCATCAAGAGAGCGGACTTCATCGGCAAAGAGGCGCTGCTCAGAATCCGGGAACAGGGCGTCAATCGCAGGATGTGCTGCATCACATTCGACGATCCCGACGGCGTGGCCATGGGCAACGAGCCAATAATCGCCGGCAGTGATGTCGTTGGGTACGTTACCAGTTCAGATTATGGCTACTCGATCGGCAAAGGATTCGCCTATGGCTACCTTCCCATCGAGCACTCGGAGGTAGGTACGGCGGTTGAGATCGAGTACCTTGGCCGCCGCCACACTGCCACCGTCGCTGCCGAGCCCCTCTGGGACCCCGAAGGCTCAAGGCTTCGCAGCTAGCAGACGAGGGTCACTCCTCCAACAGGCGGCGCGCGATCACGAGCTTCTGGATCTCGTTCGTGCCTTCTCCGATGATCATGAGCGGGGCATCGCGATAGTACCGCTCGACAGGATAGTCCTTCACGTAGCCGTACCCGCCGTGGATGCGCATGGCCTCCATCGCCACTTCGCCGCACATTTCGCTGGCGAACAGCTTCGCCATTCCGGCCTCGAGGTCAACCCTCTCGCCTCTGTCTTTGCGCATGGCAGCGTCGTGGGTCAGGAGCCGTGCAGCCTTGATCTTGGTGGCCATGTCCGCAATCTTCAACTGAATGGCCTGGTGCTTGGCGATTGGCGAACCGAACGCGCGCCGGCGCTTGGCGTACTCTACAGAGGCATCGAACGCAGCCGCGGCCACCCCCACGGCACGCGCGGCAACGTTGATGCGTCCAGTCTCCAGCCCGCCCATCAACTGGCGGAACCCCCTGCCCTCTTCTCCTCCCACGAGATTGGTCACCGGCACCCTGCAGTCCTGGAAGGCGAGCTCAGCGGTGTCAATGCCTCTGTAACCTAGCTTGTCCAGCTTCCGTCCCACAGAGAGCCCTGGATTCGGCTTCTCCAACAGAAGGCAGGATATGCCCCGATATGGAGGATCAACGTCTGGGTCCGTCTTGACTGCGACAGCGTAGGCGTTGCCGTTCGCGGCGTTGGTGATGAACATCTTCGATCCGTTGATTACGTAGTCATCCCCGTCCCGTACGGCTGAAGTGCGGATCGCCTGGACATCGCTGCCCGCCTCAGGCTCGGTTAACGCAAGCCCGCCGCGGAGCTCTCCGCTGGCAAGCCGGGGAAGAAAGCGGATCTTCTGGTCCTCCGTACCGAACTCGCTCACGATGTAGGCCATTATGTGGTGAGTGCCGATGATCCCGCTGACGCTCATCCACCCACGGCACAACTCTTCAAAGATCGTCGCGAAGGTTACGTAGTCCAACCCTAATCCACCGTACTCAACGGGAATGGTTATGCCGAACAGGCCAAGCTCGCGCATCTGGGCAACGAGAGCTTCGGGGTATCGGTCTTCCGCTTCGTACTCGGCTGCGATCGGCTCGACTTCGTTTCGAACGAAGTCACGGACAAGCCTGACGATTTGGGATCGAGACTCTTCGTCGATCCTGCCGGTCATTGAAGTTTTACCGTCGACAGCGGACTGTGCCCCACCTGGTGAAGGGTGATCCACAGATGCGCTGTGGAAGCGAGCCTCATACGCTTCTTCGACCTACAGCTAGATCGTGACGGCGTCTACGAGGCCCTGAATAGTCGTACGCTTGGCCTTCGCCGCGACATCCTCTGCCCGCTGCTCGAAGGGGGTACGGTCTTCGTCAACATACAGGAGCCCGAGTGGAACGCCGCCGGAGTTTGCAACCTTGTATGCCTGGCCCATGTCAGTAGGATCGTGATCGTCGGGAATTTCCCAGGCCAGCCCTGGTATGCCCTTTCGAGGATTGCCCTTCAGTGCCTCGTAGTTGTTGTTGTAGGTCGTGCAGGGCGACTGAACATGCACGATGGCAAACCCGGGGTGGTACAGGGCATCACTGATGATTGCCGACAGGTCCTTCACCTTGCTGGACAGACCGGAGGCCACGAACGAGACCCCAAGCGTAAGGTACAGGTTGAGGGGATTCAGTGCGTCCTCCGGCTTGCCGTACGGAGTTGAACTGGTGATATCGCCGAATCCAGTGGTTGGCGAACTCTGACCTTTCGTCAGCCCGTAGACGGCGTTATCCATAATCACCACTGCGATGTTCAGATTGCGGGCAGCCTGCGGTCCGATGTGCTCCATCCCGATGGACAGGAAATCGCCGTCACCCGCAACGACTATCACATCTAACTCTGGGCGGGCCATCTTTATCCCAAAGGCCGCTGGCAAGGTCCTGCCATGAATCCCGTGAAAGCCGAATGGCTGGCGGTCCTCTTCGAGAAGGTGGACCATGTTGCCTGAACAGCCAATTCCTGCCACTACCACGGTCTGTTCTATGGGCTTCTCGTGCTCGATTACGCGCTTGTCGACTGCAGCCTGGAGGGCCCTGCGTACGCCAAAGTCGCCGCAGCCTGGGCACCACTTGAAGTCGTATTCAGGGTTCTTGGTGCTCATGCCATGACCTCCTCGCGCGTCACCGACATCATCCTTTCACGGATCTCCCGTTTCAAATAACTAACTTTGAATGGCAATCCCGTGTACTGCGTTATGGATTCGGCATTCACGCCGTTTGAACGAAGGATGGATGAAAACTGCCCTTGGTAGTTCAACTCGGGTACTAACACCAGTTCCTTCAAACGCAATTGCTCCAACATGTGCGGCGGCAAAGGATGGAGGAACATCGTGTACAACCAACCCAGGTTCAGGCCATCCTTGATCAGGTGCCTGAATGCTTCCAAGGCTGGCCCTTTCGATCCTCCCCAGGGAACTACGGCGACCGGCGCATCCGGGTTCTCACACTCGAAGTCACTTTCGTGGAGCAACGCTAGTTTTCCAAAACGCCGCTCCGTCATCTGGACGTGGCGCTGTGGCAAGTGCGTCGTGTCACCGATTGCATCATGCTCGCTGCCGTTGGCCACGTAGCTTCCTGGGCCCCCAGGAATGGGCATCGGCGAGAGTTCGACGCTTTCGTATCTTTGGTAGCCGTTCTCTCCTGCGTACACAAGCCTGCTTTCCACAGCCACAGCCTCCAGGTCAGGCTTTGGTAAGTTGGCCTGCCTCTCCGAAAGCATGTGCTCGCTGAGCACAATCACCGGGCCCTGATACCGTTCGGCCCAGTTCAATGCCGCGGCGCCAGCGTAGAAGCACTCCTCCACGGTGCCCGGTGCGATTACCGGCAGGCGGACATCGCCGTGCCCAGGCGTAAGAGCGGCGAAAAGGTCGGACTGTTCGGTCTTCGTCGGCAGTCCGGTCGACGGCCCGCCTCTCTGTATGTTTGCCACAACAAGCGGAATCTCGGCCATCCACGCGAGGCCGAGACCTTCGGACATCAACGAGAAACCGGGACCCGCGGTACCGGTCATCGCCTTCTTGCCTGCATACCCCGCTCCAACTATGGCGGTTATGGACTCGATCTCGGAGCTGGCCTGGTAGGCGAACCGGCCCAGCCGAGGCATATTCTGTTCCATCCAGATAAGCAGGGATGTGGCAGGTGAAATGGGATAGCCGACGAAGAAGTTGAGACCGGCCGCGCAAGCGCCCAGCGCCAAGGCCTGGTTACCGCTAACGAGAATCTGGTCCCAGTCCGGCATTTCGGGCGGGGCCAGCTCTCCGAGACGGAATCCACTGGACTCCGCCTCGTTTCTGCCGAGCGCCAGCGCCTTTTTGTTGGCCTCTATGATCTTGTCGTCGCCGGGCCGGCCGCGGGTGAACTTCTTGACGTTGAAGGATTCGAGGGCCGCGTGAGAGAAGCTGACCAGATAGGCAATCGCCCCTACGACGACCATGTTGGCCGCCCTAAGGTTGCCCGTCGACCGGGCGAGGTCGTCGAAAGGCATGCCGAAGCTGTTGCTGTCCCCCTGGAGATCAAACTCCTTGGTGTCGTATATGACTACTCCGCCCTCACGGACCTCGTCCTTGTGGTTGTAGTATGCCTCTCGGTTAAATGCCACCAGAACATCGACCTCATCACCGGAGCTAAGGACCCGTGAAGTGGAGATGCGCGCCTGTGCGAATGTAGGGCCGCCGATGATTTGAGAAGGGAAGGTGGCAAAAGTCATGATGTGATATCCGACCTGGGTGGCCGCCTGGATGAGGGCGTCAGCAGACGTAAGGAGGCCCTGACCGCCTTCTCCCGCGAACCGGACTACGAAGTCATCCCTTTGCATTTGAGCGCCTCCCTTCGGGCAGCCCAAACCTGTCAAATCAACAAAACGCCGACCAGTCTCCACAGGAGCCCTTATCGGCGTTTTCTATTGCATTGCACTCACTCTCGCACTTGAATGATACGTCCGGCAGTGGGCCGTGTCAACGAACTTATGGTCAGGCAAGGCGTCCTTCAAGTAGACCTTTACTGTGTCGAAGCCCGGAGGGCGAGGGCGAGGAACAGGCCTCATTGGGCGCGCTCGAATACTAGTCTCTGACGATGAAATGGAAGGCGGCAGGACCCGCCACTGCGAAGACGAGATCGTATGCAGCGATGAATGGCAAGACCTCGGCCGGACTTGCCCCCCCGGTGCCGGAAACCGCACGTGTAGTGGCCTCAAGTCCGGCCAGGATCACGGGAAGCGCTACGGGGAAGAAAAGCAGGGGGAGCATCACTTCTCGTGCGCGAGTGTTTACGGCCATGGCAGAGAAGACGGTTCCCGATAGAGCGAAGCCCAGAGTAGCAAGCACGAACACGGGAATAAGCTCCGGGGAAGACAATGGGAAGTTGAACAGAATCCCGAAGACGGGGAACACCACGGCTTGGACTGCCAGCAAGAACACGAAGCTCGAAAGCGCCTTTCCAAAGAAGATTACGTCCCGTCCAACGGGCGCAAGCATCAGACCGTGAATGCTCCCGCGCTCCCTTTCCACAGTGAACGACCTCGTCAGTCCTACCGCTCCCGCAAAGGCAAGGGCAACCCACAGCACGCCGGGAGCGACGAAGGAAGCTCTTCCGGGCGTCGCCTGAATAGCAAAGTCCAGCATGACGACGACCAGAAGGGCGAAGGCAAGGACCGAGGCGACAGTCTCTTTGCCCCTGATCTCCAGCAGCAGATCCTTCCAGAGAATGGCCCAGACCGCCGCCACATACCTCCGGACTTCGTTCAACCCAAGCTCCTGTGAAGTTCGGCGTAAGTATCCTCATTTGAGGCGGCGTCCGCCCCGCCGGAAACTGAATCGTACGCGACCCTTCCGCGACCAAGCACCACAGCACGATCCGCAAGCTGAAGTCCCCATTGGAGGTTGTGAGTGGTCATTAGGACGGTCTTTCCGCGCTGCGCTGATTCTTCGACGAGGCTGCGAATCCTCGAGAGCGCTTCCTGGTCAAGGCCGCTCTCCGGCTCGTCCAGCAACAGTACTGGCGGGTCGTGCAGTAGCGCTCGCGCTATGGCGAGCCTCCTCTGCTGGCCGTGGGACAGCGATCCGGCGCGTTCATCCAAGATTGACGCTATGCCCATCCGCTCGGATACATCTAATGCTCGCTTTAGGGGATCATCCAGTCCGAACAACCGGGCGTGTAGACGGAGGTTCTCGCCGGCGGTCATACCGGCATAGTGCATAGGATCGTGGGTGACGACGCCGACGAGGCGGCGGGCCTGGGCACCCATGGACTCAACCTCCAGCCCGGCAATGTGGGATTGACCAGAGTCCGCCTGGGTAAGCGTGGCAAGTATCCTCAAAAGCGTCGACTTGCCAGACCCGTTGGGGCCCAACACGGCCAGCACCTGTCCCCAGGGAACATCCAGATGCAAGTCATCGATAACGGCCTTGCGCCCGAATGACTTGCACACACCAGCCATCCGGATGGCTGGTGGAAGCTCTTCTTGAATGTTGACTGGGGCTTGGGGCAAGATTGTCGGGAGAGCGCTATTCTCTGATGCAAGCGTACGCAGGGCAACTGTAGTATAGCCATGCCAGAGCCGGCAACGTTGACGGGGATTGGAGAGACGATGACCGCAATCAGAGACCTTCAGGAGACGTACGAGGCGCTGGACGTCCGGCTGGACATGGCTTCGGAGGAAGAGATCGACGCGAGTTTCCTGCTCTGCTTTGACTACGAGTACCAAGGGCAAGAGGCAGAGATCGTAATCGACACGAACGAGTTCACGGCAGTTTGCCCATGGACGGGCCTGCCGGACCAGGGCACGCTGGTCCTGACTTACGTGCCCGACAGCCTCTGTCTGGAGTTGAAGGCCCTCAAGTATTACCTTCTTTCTTATCGGAACGTGGGCATCGTGCAGGAACACGTTGCTAACCGCATGCTCCGCGACTTCACTGAAGCATGCCGCCCGCTTCGAATGACCGTTGACCTCGACTACGAGATCCGCGGTGGCCTTCACACGAGGGTTACCGTCAGCTACAATAAGCCTGCCGAAGACTGATCCGAAGTTGACCGCGTTCGGCGTCTCACTTCTATCCGGCGGACTCGACTCCACGACAGTCACAGCGTACGCGAGGGACAAGGTCGACAGGCTCACCGCGATCACGTTCCTCTACGGCCAGACGCATAGCAAGGAGACTGACTGCGCCAAGCAGATCGCTGGGATTCTGGGTGTAGAACACAGCCTGCTGGACGTGTCGTTCTTGGGAGATGTGGCCTGGTACTCGGCGCTTACACATCCCGAGCGCTTCCCTCTGCCGATGAGCCGCGACGAAGAGACGATCGGGTTCGGCATCCCCATCACGTACGTACCTCTGCGCAACACAATCTTCGTGGCGCTCTCGGGCGCCCTACTCGAAAGCAACGTGCTCCATTCGCTGGAAGCTGAGGGCATGAGCCCGGCAGACATCTCGGCCCGCATTTACATGGCGCCCAACGCCGTGGACTACAGCGGGTACCCGGACTGCCGCCCTGAGTTCTACGAGCGGATGGTCGAAACTATCAAGTACGGCTCCAAGCTCTGGACCCAGTACGGAATCGAGATGAAGATCGAGACGCCGATCATCAGACTGTCCAAGGCGGAGATCGCTGAGATGGCGCAGCGAATTGGGGCGCCAACCGAGTTCACATGGAGTTGCTACGACGGCGGGGAAGTACCTTGCGAGCAGTGCGATAGCTGCATCCTGAGGGCGAAGGGTTTTCGGGACGCCGGACTGACAGATCCGCTCATGGCGCGGCTGGGGAAGGCGTGACTACGCTAAGAGTTAGTCGACTTCCGGACGGCAGCCCGGAGATCTTCAGGACGGTGCAGGGCGAGGGGCCTTCCTCAGGAGTACCTGCGGTGTTTCTCCGACTGGCGACCTGCAATCTCAAGTGCTCCTGGTGCGATACCAAGTACACGTGGGACTGGTCGCAGTACGACTATGACCGGGAGGTGGCAACGATAACTTCCGACGAAGCCCTGGAGCGCATCCGCAAGCTTGGGACTCGCCGGGTGGTAGTCACGGGCGGAGAGCCCTTGATGCAGCAGCGGTTCCTTGCGATCCTGCTGCGAGGCCTCCGCTCCGACGGGTACGACTGCGAGATTGAGACGAACGGCACGCTGGTGCCCACCAGCGACATGATCACTTCGGTCAGCCAATGGAACGTGTCGCCGAAGCTTGCCAACTCGAACAACGATCTCGTGAGGCGGCGTGTGCCGGAAGCACTGAGGGCGTTCCGTGACCTCGATAACGCGTGGTTCAAGTTCGTGATCGAGGAGCAGGGAGACATTGCAGAGGTCGAATGGCTGGTCAACGAGTTCGAGATTCCGGGGAGTCGTGTGCTACTGATGCCGGAGGGGACGACGCGAGAGGCGCTCGAACAAAGGTCGGGTTGGCTGGCGGAGGCATGCGCCGAGCGCGGGTACAGGTTCACTACGCGGTTGCACATACTGGCCTGGGGAAACGAGCGGGGTCGATGAGCCGGATGGCTGCTTCCACTGCCAGGGGCGGAAAGGTAGCATGGGTGCACTCAAGCAAGGAGACTCGTAGATGAAGTTCGCCAGGTACGAAGTGGGTGGGGAAGTCCGGCACGGGATCGTCGATGGGGAGACGGTCACCGAGATCAGCGGGCCGCCTACGAGGGCATACGAGGTCACCGAAAACAGGTCCGCACTCGGAGACGTGAGGCTGCTGGCGCCGATAGTGCCGGGAAAGATGCTGGCTATCGGACTCAACTACCGGAGCCACGTCGGCGACAGAACACCGCCGAGCGTGCCGGAGCCGTTTATCAAGACGCTCTCGTCGCTGATTGGGCCCGGTGATGAGATCGTACTGCCGCGGGAGTCGACCACAGTGCACGAGGAGGCCGAATTGGCGGTGGTGATGGGCACCCGATGCAAGGGCGCCACTCGGGAGAATGCGCTGGACTTCGTGCTCGGCTATACGTGCGCCAACGACGTGAGCGAGCGGAACTGGCAGGCCGGTGACCTGCAGTGGTGGAGAGCCAAGTCGTCGGACACGTTCACGCCGCTGGGGCCGCTCATCGTCACGGGCCTGGACCCGTCGGACCTGGCGCTGGAAGGGCGCGTGAACGGGGCGGTGGTGCAGCAGAGCAGCACTTCGGACCTGATCCACGACGTGCCCGCGATCATCGAGTGGATCAGCAGGGTGATGACGCTGGAACCGGGGGATGTGATCCTGACGGGCACTCCAGGCAAGACGGCGACGATCCACGCCGGGGACCGCGTCGAAGTGGAGGTCGAGGGTATCGGCGTGCTGGCGAACCCGGTGGCCGCGGAAGCGTAGTCGCCGAACTTCGACAGGCTCCTACGGCAAGGCCCTTCGACAAGCCCCTTCGGCAAGCTCAGGACGCGGTAAGGGCGAACGGGTCATTGTGGAGGGTATTTCGGCAGGGTCAGGGCGAACAGGGTTTGGTCTCTAGAAGAGTTCCCCAGCACGGAGCCTGAGCAGCTCGCTGCCGCTGCCGTAGGTCCAGTAGTAGATGAGGTAGGCTCCCGCTCCGACCATGGCGAGATTGCCTATCGGCTCTATGAGCGGGAAGATCTTCCTCATGCCCTTCTGCACGATCTCCTTGAAGAAGACCACACCAAGCGTGGCGGCCATGAGTATCGAGCCCATGCCCACGCCGTAGGTCACGGAGGCGAGCACCGTATCGACGAAGGTGGAGGCGCTGAGGGTCTGCCCGATGACGATGCCGACTGCTGCGAGGTAAATGGGCAGCGCGCAGCTTAGCGAAGCAATGGCGTAGGCAATTCCGAACAGGAATACGTGACGGACGCCCTTGCCCTGACCGAGGTCCACCCGGCTTGCGGCCATGATCCCGATCTTGCGCTTGGACAGGATCAGCCACAGGCCGAGTGCCATTATGGCAATGCCCACTCCGAGCCCGAGGAACGGCAGGAATTTGCCTATGAGCCGGCCGCCGAGGGCGAGGATGAGCCCGACGCCGCCGAACACGACCAGGAACCCCGCAGTCACCGCAAGGCCCATAATCACGCCTCTTAGCCCGGAGGCAATTGGGTGCTCCTCGACGGTTGCGGAGTCCAACTGGTAGCCGACGTAGGCGGGGAACATGGCAGCGCCGCAAGGGTTGAAGGCTGCCGCAACCCCTGCCGAAAACGCGAACCAAAAGGGCACATCGAACATGGATCTATTCCTCGGTTTCAGGTTCGCTAGAAGATACGTCTACGGCTACCGTGCCGGATGCACGTCGGGCTGCGCATACTCTCATGCAAAACGTCAACTTCGGGCCTTGTGAAGAGGCGATTGAGGCCTCTTAGAAGCGCTGCAAGCTTGTGATTTTCGCAAGAGTGTCACATTCTGTAACATTTCGTCACTTTTCATAGCTGGGGCGGTCGAACGATGTGACGGAAATGCAAACAAAATGTATACGGATCGAGCCGAATTGAGACCAAATGTTAACAAAATATTACAGGGTGCTGGGGCCCGGAAGTCACCCTCCACAGCCCCTGATAGTGTCTTCAGGCGGGCTCCTTCGAGCCAGGCGACAGGCGCAGCCCAAATGGATCGCAGTGCTTCCGGGAGGGCGCGAACCTGGGCCCACGATGAGGCACCGAAGGCTCCGCCGCCGTGTTGCTTTTCGAAATTCATCTACAGATTATCGCACAGGTGTTCGCCAAGAGCAAGTCGCCGCGTTGGTCTGCACATGCATCACGTGGGGCCGAGCTGGCGTAGTGCGCCCGCAAGAAGCACCGATGGGCAAGGAGATGGGTGCTTGGACGCCACCGATCGGGCAGTTCGCCAACCGCCCCTACCGCGTACCGTATCCTGCGAGCCTGCAGGAAACCGCAACATAAGGGGAAGGCCAACGGCTACTTTCCAGCGAACAGAGTTGGCCGGGACCGCGAAGCTTGCTGTTGTTGACGTTGCGACGCTGTCTTGCGGAGATGCGTTCCACGATGCGTCCAGCGTGGTTGAGATGTCTGAATCCGTTGGGAAAGCTAGCGGTTACATCGCCCAAGTCAATTGAGTTAGCCGGAACAGCGAATTCTCCAGAAGCTTGATATCCCAACTATGATGTTGGCCACAGAGAGACAATTCTGAACATGCCCGCCGTAGCCGCCCTGCCGAAGGCAGATATACATTTGCATGCTGAGACGAGGGCACGGGTCGACAGGCTGGTGTCAAGGCGCGAAGGCAGGGACCTTACGACTAGCGCGCCAAGGTTAAGAAACTCAGTCAAATACCTGCTGGGATTCCGAGGTTTGAAGCGAATGGTGGCGGGCCTCAAGTCGTGGACTTAGACCGGATCGCTCGGGAGTCCTTTGTCGAGTGGGTCTCGGAGGCAATGCACGAGGCTGCGCGGGAGGGCGCGGTCCTCGTCGAGATCCGGTTTGGCGCGGGCTGGGCACTGTGGCCAGACTTGATGCCCAAGTTCCGTGAGGCCGAACTCCTGACTAAGACCAAGTACCCCAGATTCTACGCAGAGGCCGTCATCTCGGGTCTATCGCCCCACGCCCAGACGGGAATGTGCTTCTAGATGCGTGTTTGGAGGCTCGATGGGCTGGGTTGGCTGGGTTGGCTGGGTTGGCTGGGATCGACTTCATACCGACACCTTACGAGCGGGAAGCGAAACGGGAGCAGTGGGACGAGACCTATTCCTGGGCCGAGAGAGCGGCTAGCGCTAGACTGGGCATCACTGTACACGCAGGTGAGTTCTCGCCAGCCAACATCCTCAAGGCACTGGGCGTTCCCGGAGTGAGCCGCATTGGACACGCCGTTCACGCTGCCAGCGACTCTGTGCTATTGGACGAGATGGTCAAGGCACAGGTAACCGTGGAGTGCTGTCTGACTTCAAACGTTGTCCTGGGAGCAGTGCCGTCACTCAAGAGTCATCCGATGCGGACCTTCATTGATGCCGGCATTCCAGTCACACTCAACTCGGACGATCCCGTAAGCTTTTGCACGAGCATTGGAGCTGAGTACGGGCTGGCGGCCGGTCTCGGCTAGAGTGCGCCGGACTTGCTTGGCTTAACCCGAAACGGGATTGCAGCCTCGTTCGCGTCGGGTGAGCGGAAGACGGCCCTGCTATCGCAGATCGATCAGCGCGAAAACAGACATTCCGGAAATCGGTAACCAGCCGGACGGTTCGCAGCTGGAGTCGGGCTGCAAGAGTTAACGACGCGCTACCATGGAGGCAGTACAAATGGTTGACGGCCAAGTATGCTGCTGTTAACTTGCCTAATGTCATGCAGAACAGCGCAAGCAACTTGGTCTGCTTCTGTACCGTCGGCCAGTAAGGTCGACGGGCTTTCCCTCACAAGCAAACTAGCAAATTTAGCCCCGTTCGGCCCATGCGCGAACGGGGCTTTTTCTATGCCTCGAACGGGCCAGCCTGACACAACAGATGACACACAGGAGCATCGAATGACACAGACGGCTAACCGGCCTGCAACAAAAGGCGTACTCGAGACCCTGCCCGAGGAGTTGGACGACTTCGAACGCCAGGTGAAGAAGTTCCAGGCGGGCGAGTGGGACGAGATAGAGTTCCAAGCCTTTCGACTCAAACAGGGCGTGTATGGCCAGCGCCAGTCGGACGTGCAGATGGTGCGTGTGAAGGCGCCATTCGGCGGCGTGACGGCGGAGATGCTGGACGCGCTGGGCGAGTCCGCTGCCAAGTTCGCGCCACTGAACATAGGGCACGTGACCACACGAGAGAACATCCAGTACCACCACATCAAGCTGGAGGACACGCCGAAGATGATGCGCGTGCTGGCCGCGGCGGGCATGAGCACGCGAGAGGCGTGCGGCAACACGGTGCGCAACGTTACGGGCTGCCCCAAGGCGGGAGTGTGCGCCGACGAGGTGTTCAATGTGACGCCATACGCGGCCGCGTATGCGCGATACTTCGTGCGGCACCCGGTCACGCAGGCGATGCCGCGAAAGGTGAAATCTGCGTTCTCGGGCTGCGAGGCTGACTGCGCGATTACGCCGATACACGACATGGGTTTCGTCCCCAAGATCGTAGGCGGCCGGAAGGGTTTCAAGATGGTCACCGGGGGCGGGACTTCGATCATGCCCCGGATCGCGCCAGTGCTCTACGACTTTGTGCCGGTGGAAGAGTACCTCAAGATCTCGGAGGCGGTCTTCCGCATTTTCGACCGCACGAACGAGCTCCGGCGAAACCGAATGAAGGCACGGATCAAGTTCTACATCGCCCGCATTGGGATTGACGAGTTCCGCAAGGAGGTCGAGGAGGAGTTGCGGCAGCCGTGGGCGCAGCGGGACATCGACCCGACCGGGCTGCTGTTCGTGGAAGACGAATCGCTCGATGCGCCGATGCCGCCGGTGGGCGGGTACAGCCGCAACGGGCACGTGCCGGAGTTCGCGCGGTGGGTGGAATCAAACGTGGAGCGGCAGAAGCAGGAGCCGTACACGGTGGCGACTGCGAAGCTGCCGCTGGGCGACATCTCGGCCGAGCAGTTCCACGACCTGGCCGACCTGTCACGGAAGTACGCCGGCGGAAGGGCGAGGCTCACGCACCAGCAGAACATTGCGTTCCGGTGGGTGCACCAGGACGCGCTGTACGAGTTCTGGCAGGAGCTCAGCCGCATAGGGTTTGGAGATCCGGGCGCGCACGAGATCACGGACGTTGTGTCGTGCCCCGGCACGGATAGCTGCAAGCTGGGCATTACGGCATCGATGGGCCTGGGCCGCGCGATCTCCGAGTCCATCCAAGGGATGGACACGTCGGACCCGCTCGTCCGGCAGATGCACGTGAAGATGAGCGGCTGCCCGAACGGGTGCGGCCAGCATCACGTCGCCGACATCGGCTTCCACGGCGCGGCGGCGAAGGCTCCCGGCGGACAGGTCCCATCCTATGAGCTGTTCCTTGGAGGAAGCTACGAGGGCGGGGACCCGCGGTTCGGACAGCGCGTCCGTGGCCGCGTGGCGGCGAAGAACGTTCCCGTGGCGCTGCA
The DNA here is from genome assembly GCA_965237445.1 of Dehalococcoidia bacterium. Classification (GTDB taxonomy): domain Bacteria; phylum Chloroflexota; class Dehalococcoidia; order Lucifugimonadales. The sequence continues at coordinate 178,988 of OZ250142.1, forward strand.
GGAGATCATCGGCCTGTACAAGGAGCAGCGCGACGAGGGCGAACGGTTCAAGGACTTCGTGGTCCGCGTGGGGCCGAAGACGTTCGAGCCGATCATGGCCGAGCACCGGGAGACGCGAGAGCTAAACCGGGAGTCGATCGAAACGTATATGGACTGGGACAAGACAGTGATATACAAGATGGAGCGCGGCGAGGGCGAGTGCGCGATCTGACTCTTCCTTAAGAGTTCAAGGCTGTCTGGCCATTTTGGCAGAAGCAGGGTAGTTCCCTCCATTTGACTTCTCTCGTGGAGAAGGAGTGTAGTGCCGCAGTATCGGGGCGGCGTTGTCTTCCAATTGACGCAGAGAGAATTCTTGCCAAGGCTTTAGATCCCCCGGCTTCGCGCGGGATGACAGTGGAAGCCGTGGGTGCCGCTGCAGAGATATGGGACATTAGGCGTGCGGCCGGCGGAGCGGCGCTAGCGTCTTGGCCGGAAGCGGTCCCACCAGGAGCCGGTCGAATCTTCCTCGATGACCTGACCTCTCCAGCGCTTTTGGGCCTTTGGCGGCCGGATGAAGAACATTCCGTAGGCCACGATGAAGAGGATGAGGCCGGCAAAGGCCACAATTGCAACGGGTCCAACTCCAACGGAGTTCAGAACGAGCGCGGCCAGAAGAAGCAGGACGGCCGCGATCATCGCGCGGCCCGGCGTTAGCGACCAGGGCTTTCCGGCGAGGGACTGCCTCACGTGAGTCCAAACGAGCCGTCTAAGGCCGAGTTTCTTAGGTGAGGGCGCGACGGGCGGCGTGGCTTCGCCGGCCTGTCGCAGGATCTCCTCGATCTCTCGCTGGTACCGATCGGACATGCCGACTCCCCAGTGCGTTCCTGACGGTCACGGTCGAGTTCGAAGCAGGGCGCATGAATGCTCCGAGTTCGCCAGGGGCCATCCACTTAAAATGCTAGCTAAGGGCGGTTCGGAGTGTCAAGTTGGCGTGGCCGGGCCACCATGCCGCTTGTTGTCCCTATGCTAACAGTGCCGACCAAAGCTATTATGCGTGTAGTTCAACCACCGGAGCCCTCAAGTATTGAGCCTCTTAAGGAAAGCGTATGGATAGAGACGAGGTTCTGGAGAAGCTACGGTCGCACAAGGCGACCTTGGTTCAACAATTCGCCGTGGCTGAGCTGGCATTGTTCGGCTCCATAGCTCGTGGTCAAGCCTCAGATCGGAGCGATATTGATATTCTCGTTCGCTTCGATGGGCCTGCTACATCGAGGTCATATTTCGGCGTTCAGTTCTACATCGAAGACCTCTTGGGTCGACCCGTTGACTTAGTCACAGACAAGGCCCTGAGAGCGGAGTTGCGACCTTTCGTGGAGCGAGATGCCCTTGTTATCTGACCCACGCGATGAATCCCGCAGGTGGGTCCTTTATGTGAGGGATATGATCGAGCTCGCAGAGAAGATCACCTCCCAAACGGACGGCATGGACGGCATGGACAAAGAGACATCAAGACTGACACGCGGACATACGATGCTGCACTGCGCAACCTCGAACTCATCGGAGAGGCTGCAACTCACATTCCGAGCATTGTGCGCGAGGAACACGAAGAGATTGAATGGAGGCGCATTGTCGCGACTCGGAACCGAGTGGCGCACGGGTAATTGGGCATCGACGACGACGTTATCTGGGATTTGATCCAATCGGATGTCCCGGAACTGTCGCACAGACTTCACACGCTGTTGGATTTCACAGTCCACAAAACATGACGACAAGAGTGTTACGTTTTCGCCACTAGCCTCCCTGCGAGATCCCTAGCCAGCAGCTGTCCGGAGCTTCAATCTAGCTGGGCGGGGAGCGAGGGTGCCTATGCTATAATCGGGCGCCCTTCAGGAGCGTGTCCCAATGGACGGAAACGGTCGGCAGTTCGTCAAATACGATTTCTTCAAGGTCCGCCGTGAGTGGTTCCAGCAAGTCTGGGATGAGCAGCGGGGAGACAAGAACGAGTTCGCTGCGGTGGTGAGCGAGATGCCCGACCTGCTTATGACGAGGGCGTACAGTCTCGTAGGGCTTCGGGGCGACGCAGATTTCCTGCTGTGGCACACTTCGGAAACGCTCGAAGGCCTGCAGAGCAGCGCAGCCCGGCTTCGGAGCACGGGCATGGCGCAGTACCTAGACCAGCCGTACTCGTATCTAGCCATGACGAGGCAGTCTGAGTACGTGAGCGAGCATCGCCACGAGGGCCAGGAGGGGACGCGCACGAAGGTGATTCCGGCCGAAGCTAAGTACCTTATCGTGTACCCGTTCGTTAAGACGAGGGAGTGGTACCTGCTGCCCAAAGAGGAGAGGCAGCGAATGATGTCCGAGCACTTCCGTATTGGCCACAAGTACCCGTCAGTGTCGATACATACGAGCTACTCGTTCGGGCTGGACGACTACGAGTTCATGCTGGGTTTTGAGACCGACTACCCTGGCGAGTTCCTTGACCTGGTGGCGGAATTGCGCACGGTTGAGGGCAGCATGTTCACGAAGCTGGACACCCCCATCTTCACTTGCGTTTCGATGTCGATCGAGGAAGCACTGGATAGTTTAGGCGGCGCCAGAGCATAGCCGTGGACCCACACGGCTTTTGGGGTCCGTTGCGAACCGGAGCGACCGGAGACGTGGACCCAAAGACCTGCAACCTAAAGGAGAAGTCAATTGAACGGTGACACTGCGGTCGCGAAGATCTTGAAAGCTGAGGGAATCGAGTGGCTGGCCTGTTTCCCAGCGCAGAGCCTTATTGATGCCTGCTCACGCGAAGGCATCAGGCCCGTGCTGTGCAGGCAGGAACGGGCGGGGGTGAACATGGCGGACGGCTTCAGCCGGGTCAAGAACGGCAAGACCGTGGGCGTGTTCACGATGCAACACGGCCCGGGAGCGGAGAACGCTATGTCGGGCGCGGCGCAGGCGTTCGCGGACTCGGTCCCGATCCTGTTGCTGCCGGGAGGGGAGGCACGAGACCGCCAGGGCGTGCACCCGTATTTCGAGGCGGCGAAGAACTACGAGGGGTTCACCAAGTGGTCCCGTACGACTAGCCTTGCGAGCCGAATCCCGGCCGTCATGCGCCAGGCGTTCACGCACCTCAAACACGGCAGGCTTGGCCCGGTGCTTGTAGAGATACCGACGGACGTCGCGCTAGAGGAGATACCCGGCAACGGGCTAGACTACCAGGCGGTCGCGAGGCGCAGGTCGGGCGGAGACCCGGACGACGTACGAGACATGGTGCGGGCATTGCTGGCGGCGAAGCGTCCGGTCGTAACGGCGGGCCAGGGCGTGCTGTACGCGGAGGCGAGCGACGAGCTGCTGGAGTTCGCGGAGCTCGCAAACGTGCCGGTGATGACGACGCTCGCGGGCAAGAGCGCGTTCCCGGAGACGCACCGGCTGGCGCTTGGCACAGGAGGTAATTCGGGAACGAAAATGGTGGCGCACTTCCTTGAGCAGGCTGACTTCGTGCTGGGCATAGGAACGAGCTTCACGCAGTCGACCTTCGCCGCTCCCGTTCCGGCACATGCCGCTCTGGCGCAGGTGACGGTCTGCGCCGAGGACCTGAACAAGGAACGCACGGTGGACTTCGGGGCGGTGGGCGACGCCAAGCTGGTACTGGCACAGATGTGCGAGGAGGTCAGGCGGCAGACGGGCGAGCACGGTCGCGGCGACGTGCTGGGCGTGGCCGATGAGATAGCAAGGGTGAAGACGGAGTGGATGGCCGAATGGGGATCGAAGTTCACGTCCGATGAGGTCCCGATCAGCCCGTACCGCGTGATCAAGGAGATGGAAAGCGCGGTCGACGTGCGGGAGACGATCCTGACGCACGACTCTGGCTATCCGCGAGACCAAGTTGTTCCGTTCTGGCCGGTCGAGACACCAAGAGGCTACATCGGCTGGGGCAAGTCGACACAGCTCGGCTACGGGCTGGGACTGGCGATGGGCGCGAAACTCGCGGCGCCTGAGAAGCACGTGATTAACCTCATGGGCGACGCGGCTTTCGGAATGTCGGGCCTCGACATCGAGACGGCCGTCCGATCAGAGATCGGCATACTGACTGTGGTGCTTAACAACGGCGTGATGACCGGCTATTCGGACCACATGCCGCACGCGACCGAGGTGCACGGCAGCAATGCGCTGGGCGGGAACTACGCCGGAGTCGCCTCCGAGCTGGGTGCGAGCGCGGAGAGGGTCTCGTCACCGGGCGAGATCGCGGGCGCGCTGGGCCGAGGCCTGGCAGCGGCGAGCGAGGGCAGGCCGGCGCTGGTTGAAGTGATGACCAAAGAGGAGAAGAACGTCCCGAAGTACTGGTAGGGACGGACAAGGAGAATCCAGCGAACGAGGCAACAACACCCGTTCACACCGCCGACAAATGAAAGCGTGGCCGATGCCTGTGATAGCATCAAACTATGACCACAGCAACTGACGCGACACTCGTCTTCGCCGATGCCCGCGCGATGTACGATGCGGCGCTGCAGCAATGGGCAGTCGGCGACGTACGCGACGCTGCCGAGAAGGCTTGGTGCGCCGCCAAGCGCGCCACCGACGCGCTCATTCTGGCTCGCACCGGAGAACTGCCACCGAAGTCGCCCGACACTACGAGGGCATTGCGGGAAATGGCAATGACAGAACCGGCGGTGCGGAGCCTCCGGGGTCGTTACTTCGAGCGCCAAAGTGTTTTGCACGGTGACTGCTTCTACACGGGCCTATGCGAGCCCATTGATGACGCCGGTCGGCTGGTCCGGGAGACGATTGACTACATCCGGGACGCGGAGCAGTTAGCCGGCTTCTAGCCACTTCAGCCGAAGGTCCCGAATCGAATCGCAGCGTTGAACTCAGGCCCCCGAAAGACCTGTAGGCTTGTGGCATGACCCTACTCCGGTTGGACGCGACCCGGGCGCCAGGACGCGCCATCTCCAGTCAGGAAGCCCGCGATGTCCGATGCGTACTTGACCTCTGAGTCGTCTTCCGGTTCGTATCCCAGCACCTTGCGGGCGCTGACGAGCGACCAGAAGGCCCGCGTGTTGTTGCTGATGCCGTACACCACGAGCCAGGGCACGCCATGTTCGTTGCGTATGTCAGGGGTCTCCATGGACCTGCGGAAGAGTTGCGTAATGTCTCGGGGGCTGATGTAGGCGCCGAGATCGCGCTTGTACAGGGCCGGATTGCCCACGTAGACGTCGAGGTCCAGGTCACGCGGCGCGCCGATTCGCACGCAGACCACGCCCATCCTGCGGCCGGTGTTGATGCCGCCAACCCTGACGACGGCCGCCGGATCACCGGCATCTGAGGCGAACGCACCGCTGGCGAACAGAAAGCCCATGTGCTCGTACGTGGCCTTGGCCCAGCCGTAGAAGTTGTCGGAAAGTGGCAACTCGTATGGGTCCACGACGTCTTTCTCCCCGCTATGGATGAGCATATGCTCGTACCAGTCGGCGGCGTGGTTTGAGCTTGCAATGACGACTCGCTCTACGCCGGCGTCGAAGGCGCAGCGGAGCACGTTGTACGCCATGGCTACGTTCTGACGCTCGAAGAAGTAGTGGTCTATCAGTTCGCCGGAGCGGGCCCTGTATCCGAGATGTACCACGGCATCAACCCCTTCGAAGTGGTGCGCGTACTTCGAGCGGTCGTCGTCGATCAGGTCCGCGACCTGCACGCCCTCTACGGGATTGCCATCTCGATCGTTTGTTGAAACGTCGAGCATCACGAGGTCGTATCGCTGCCGGAACGTCGGCAGCATCTGGCTTGCGATGTACCCGGCGGCGCCGGTTATCAACACTTTCCTTTTCGCCATGGGGTTACTCCTTTCGCAGGACTGCGGCGTCGGTCTGGGTCGTTGAGATAACGGTCGTTAGTACCTTGGTCATGCGTACGTGCTGCAGACCGTCCTCCTCGAAGGGCGGCCCGTCGACCTTGTAGCCTCGGCGGGCGTAGAACCGCTCGAGGTACGCCTGTGCATGAACGACGACCTCGCGCAGGCCCTGCTCAGTTGCGCTTGCTTCCAGCCACTCTAGGACCTCGCCGCCTATGCCACATCGACGCAGGTCCCGGAGGACGGCCATGCGCCCGATCCGCGCCTCGCCGGCAGCGTCCCGGTACAGGCGGCCGGTGCCGACGACCCGGCCGCACGAGTCGAAGGCGGCGGCGTGAACGGCCGACGCATCGTACGCGTCGAACTCCACTTCGGCGGGCAGGCCCTGTTCTTCCACGAACACGGCCAGGCGCAGGGACTTCACGACTTGCCAATCGGATTTCCTGAGAACTGCTCTTACGTGGATGGGGGTCATGCCAGAGCGGATTCTATCAGGAGGGCGTGCTTAGAAATGAGCCACAAGCAGTTGTGCTTCACGCTTAGAAGGGCTTGTTGGCGAGGGTCGGAAGGATGTGTAATGCTCATCAACATCACTTCAAGTGGTACTACGCTTGTGGCCATAATCCAGCTAATCATTCCAGACGAAGACTGGAACCGGTTCGTCGCCCAGGCGCGCTTGGAAGAGCGACGGAATGTGGGAAGTTTCGACTCTCCGGAGGCTGCCTACCAGATCTTCTTGGAACATGGCACCATCGAAGGGCCGGACGCTGAGCCGGACCAGAGCGGCCAACTGCGTGTCATCGACCAGTCGCGAGCAGGTGTCAAGGCCGGACCATGATCTTCATCGCCACAAGCGTCTTCAAGTATGCGGTGGGAAGACCTCATCCTTTACGCGCCGGTCTTCCTACTTCAATTCTCTTCGCAACAGTACGCCACTTAGCGATTCGGTAGAGCTTCTCAGGGCTACATAGTAGGAACGGCAAGAATTGCAGTTTGCCACGTTGCGCACATGCCTATGTGCGTATAGAATCCACTGAACACCATTCCACTAGACGGTGGCACGCCATTTGTAGCTCAACGCTGCCCGCGCCCAGCAATCGCGACGAGTCCGGCACTGCCGAGGACGAATCCACTTGCGCGTGTCCGGGGCCCCACGCTGAGCCCGCGCTCGAACGCGGTGTGCTGTGGGGCAAGGTCATCGACAACCGCAGGTGCATCGGCTGCCACGCCTGCACTGTTGCCTGCAAGCAGGAACACAGCGTCCCGATAGGCGTCACCCGGACGTACGTCAAGCAGGTGGAAGTGGGCCGCTTCCCGGACGTGTCCCGCCACTTTCAGGTCACGCGCTGCAACCAGTGTTCGGACCCTCCCTGTGTGAACATCTGCCCAACTGGCGCCATGTACCAGCGGCCGGACGGGATCGTTGACTTCGACCGCTCGGCCTGCATCGGCTGCCAGGCTTGCATCGCGGCCTGCCCTTACGACGCGATCTACATCGACCCCGTCTCGAACTCTGCCGAGAAGTGCAACTTCTGCAGCCACCGCGTTGACGCCGGCCTGCAGCCAGCGTGTGTGGCCGTGTGCCCAACGCAGGCGATCATCGTCGGCGACCTGAACGACCCGGACAGCGAGATCGCATCGATAGTCTCCGAGCATGAAGTCAAGGTCAGGAAGCCCGAGAAAAAGACAGACCCAAAGCTGTTCTATGTAAACGGCCAAGCCTCCGCGCTGGAGCCAAGCGCCGCATCGTTCGGGGGGATGTATCCATCAGTTGAGAGGCAGGCTTCCTCGGTCGCGCCGGGCCGGCCGAGCAACACAGGCATCAACGGTGACCGGACGCCTCGTCCTGCTGAGTCGCCGGGTGAGACGGCCGCGGCGGCCATTCTCGCCTACGACAACCGGCATTCCGCGCCATGGAACTGGAAGGTCTCTGCCTACACGTGGACGAAGTCGGTGGCTGCCGGAGCCGTCATGCTGAGCGCGGCCTTGGGCATAGCGGGGAGGCCGCTGGACCGCACCGATGAGTTAGGGGCCCTCGGCATCGCCGGCTTGTTCCTGCTAATGACGGTCGTCCTCCTGGTGTTGGACCTTACTCATCCCAGACGCTTCTTCTTTACGCTAACAAGGCCGCGATGGGGATCCTGGGTGACGAGAGGAGCCTGGATCATTGGCCTGTTCGGAGCGTACATCCCGGCCCATGCGTTCATGCTCGCAGCGGACTTCGAGGGGGCTGCGCAGGTGTTGCGCTGGGTTGGGGCACCGCTGGGAGCCGCTGCGGGAGCATATACGGCCTTTCTGTTCATACAAGCCAAGGGCCGCGACCTATGGCAGGACCATGCGCTGCCTATCCACTTCCTTGTCCGGACGGCGCTAGCCGGGTCTGCCGCGCTGGTGATTGTCGCTCTGATCTTTGGAAGCAGCACCCCGGGCATCGACTTGGCGCATTGGATACTGGTGGGCACGCTCGCTGGGCACCTCGCGTTGCTGGCAGGCCACCTGCACACCGGCCGGCTGTCGACCGACGGCCGGACTGCCGCGCGCAACCTCACCGTCGGGCGATTTCGTACGCACTTCTGGAGTGCTGCCATCGCCGGTACGGCTGCGCCCCTGGTGCTGGCTGCAGCGTTTCCGTCGACGGGGCCGGTCCAAGCCGCGGCAGCAATACTCGCGCTCACGGGACTCGCGGCGTACGAGCACGCGTTCGTTCAGGCCGGCCAATCGGTACCGCTGAGCTAGCCGGGACAAGGGAGGGACCATGACGAACAGGGCCAAAGACAGCAAGGACCTCCTGCGGACGCCTGCCGGCGGCGGTCTGGCCGCGAGTCCGCCTCCGGAGCAATGGGACCACTGGGAAGAAGCTGACCCCCGAGAGGCGCCCGGCTCACAAAAGCGGAGCTATACGATCGTTCCGACGGTTTGCTTCAACTGCGAGTCGGCCTGCGGACTGCTGGCGTACGTAGACAAAAGTAACAGGGAGATCAGGAAGCTGGAGGGCCATCCGCTTCACCCGGGGAGCCGGGGACGGAACTGTCCCAAGGGGCCGGCCACACTGAACCAGATCAACAACCCGGACCGCATTCTCAAGCCGCTGAGGCGTGTCGGGCCCCGGGGAAAGGGTCGTTGGGAGGAAGTTGGCTGGGACGAGGCGCTGGACGACATTGCGGGACGAGTCCGCGAAGCGATTCAAGCAGACCGGCGCGACTCGGTCGTGTATCACGTCGGGCGGCCGGGCGAGGACCTGTTCACGGAACGAGTGCTAACCGCGTGGGGAGTGGACGGTCACAACTCCCACACCAACGTGTGCTCGGCTGCCGCCCGGACCGGGTATGCGTTCTGGATGGGTATGGACCGGCCCAATCCCGACCACGAGAACGCCCGGTTCATGCTGTTGATGTCTTCCCACCTGGAGTCAGGGCACTACTTCACACCGCACGCGCAGCGCATCATCGAGTCCAAGCTCAAGGGCGGGAAGGTGTGTGTGCTGGACACCCGGTTGTCCAACACGGCGTCACAGGCCGACCGCTGGCTCTCGCCATGGCCGGGAACGGAGCCCGGCCTGCTGCTTGCCATAGCCAACTATCTCATTCAACGTGACCTGATCGACAAGGACTTCGTGCGCCGCTGGACTAACTGGAGGGAGCTCCTTGACGACGGCCCATACCTGGCTGAACTCAGAGCTAGCGGGCATATCCAAGACGTTCCACAGCGACGGGAGTTCAAGGACTTTCTTACCTTACTCAAGCAGCTCTACGCGCCCTACACGCTGGAGTGGGCGGAGGCTGAGACTGAGATCCCGGCCACAGAGCTCGCATCCGTCGCGGAGGAGATCGCAGCGGCGGGAACGGCGTTCGCCGCGCACGTATGGCGGAACGCGGCGGCGGGGCACCTTGGCGGATGGATGTCGGCCCGCTGTCTCTTCTTTCTCAATGTACTCACCGGTTCGGTCGGCACACGGGGAGGCGTGATTCCAAACTCCTGGACCAAGTTCGTCCCCAGTCCGCACTCTCACCCAGATCACATCAAGACGTGGAACAGCGTCCACTGGCCGGATGAGTACCCCCTCGCGCACTTCGAAATGGGATATCTGTTGCCCCATCTGATGAAAGAGCAGAGTCACTCCCTGGATGTTTACTTCACGAGAGCCCACAACCCCGTCTGGACGAACCCGGACGGCACTTCGTGGATAGACATGCTGGAGGGCGACAGTGTGGGCCTGCACGTGGCCCTCTCCCCTGTCTGGTGCGAGACGGCACAGTGGGCGGACTACGTGCTTCCGACCGGCCTGGGAGCGGAACGGCACGACCTTCACTCCTACGAGACTCACGCATCGCAGTGGATCGGCTTCCGGCAGCCCGTAGTTCGCGAAGCGATGGCACGCGACGGGGAGCACATAGGCGATACGAGGCAGGCCAATCCCGGTGAGGTATGGGAGGAGAACGAGTTCTGGTTTGAACTGTCGTGGCGCATAGACCCGGACGGCTCGCTCGGCATCCGGCAACACTTCGAATCACCGCAACGTCCCGGAGAAAAGATCACGGTCGACGAGTACTACGACTGGATCTTCGAGAACTCGGTGCCCGGACTGGTGGAGAAGGCTACCGAGGAGGAACTGACGCCGGGCCAGTACATGCGGCGATACGGAGCCTTCGAGTTAACAAACGACGTGTACGGCAGGCACGAGCAACGGTTGCCGGGCTCGGTACTCGATGGGGCGGCAGTCGACGAGAATACAGGCTTTGTCTGGAGTGCACGGCAACCGCGTGCCGTGAACTGGCGGCCGTTCCCCGGGCCGTTCAAGGACGAGAGAGGGCGATTCAGGTTGGGAGTCCAGTTAGACGGTGTGCCCGTAGAAGGGTTCCCGACGCCTTCCGGCAAGCTGGAGTTCTTTTCGACAACCTTGAAGGACTGGGGATGGCCAGAGTACGCCCTGCCCTACTATCCCCTCAACGCGAAGGACCGAGAACGGGCGCCTGCGCTGGTCAGCCAGGTCCACCGCTCCCGGATAGACCATGCCAAGTCGGAGTATTGCCTGTTGCCCACGTTCCGTCTGCCCAACCTCATCCACACGAGAACGAACGGCGCGAAGTGGCTTCACGAGATTGCCCACACGAACCCGGTCTGGATCAACCCCATCGACGCTTCGAGAATCGGCGTGTCTGCCGGAGATCTCGCCAGGGTGGAGACGGAACTCGGCCACTTCGTCGACCGCGTGTGGGTGACGGAAAGTGTGCGGCCGGGCGTTATCGCGTGCTCCCACCACCTCGGCAGGTGGAGGCGGTACGAAGACCACGGCAGCGACCGGTGGAACTCAGCGCTGGTGGACCTGGCCGATAGCGAAGGCGTGTGGACGATGCGGCAGAAGCAGGGAATGACGGCGTGGAAGTCTTCGGACCCGGACTCGGAGCGGCTATGGTGGACCGACGGCGGCGTGCACCAGAACCTGGCGATGCCGGTGCAACCGGACCCGATCAGCGGCCAGCACTGCTGGCACCAGAAGGTGCGCGTTATCGCAGCAGGGCCAGACGACCAATACGGTGATATCACCGCGGACTCAACCAAATCATACGATGCGTACCAGCGTTGGAAGGAGCTGTGCAGGCCGGGGCCAGGCCCCGGCGGTCTGCGTAGGCCGTACTGGCTTCAGAGGCCCCTGAAGCCGGCTTTCAGTGCGTACTTCAAGTAGCCGATGCCCGTGGCATTCCTCGGTACCATTCGGCAATGCTTGACAGCGGGAAAACGCCATTGCTAGGATTCCGGCAGTGGACGACCCGCCTGATAGTAGCAGCTTAGCGATGCGCCGGCCTTCCGGCGCTCTTTCGACTCGCCCGGCGACAGGCTAGCCATGTCAAAAGTCGCGGGCGTCGTCCTTGCCGGTGGCAAGGGTACCAGACTCAATTCCCCCACCCCCAAAGTGCTCCACCACGTCTGCGGCAGGGAGATCATTTCCATCGTCGTGGAAGTCGCTCTGACGTCCGGATGCGAGCCGGTCGCAGTGGTCGTTCCGCCGGATCACGGCGCGTTCATAGATGCACTCGGGGACAGCGTGTCGTACGCCGTACAGGACAGGCCACTCGGAAGCGGTCATGCGCTTCTGAGCGCCCGTGCGCTGCTCGAAAACAGCGACCACGTGACCGTCTTCAACGGAGACTGGCCGCTCGTGGAATCGGACACGGTAACCGAATTGGTCCGGCGCCACATCAGCAGCGGCGCTGCAGTAACTTTGCTTACCTCCGAGCTCACTTCCGCCGCCGGCATGGGACGCATCGTCCGAGACTCGCAAGGCCAAGTGTGCGCGATTGTCGAGGAGCTGGAGGCAAGCGAAGAGGTACTGGCCATCAAGGAGGTCAATGCGGGCCTCTATTGCCTCGACGGTTCGTGGGCGTGGGACGCCGCAGCCGAACTGAGGCCCTCTGGACTCAAAGGCGAAATCTACCTCACGGACCTGGTGTCCAAGGCCGTGGCGGATGGGCGGAAGATCGCCGCTGTGCGAACCGGCCGGCCATACGCAAACTTCGGCGTGAACACAAGGGAAGAGCTGGCTCAGACGGAAGCCGCCCTGCGCGATCGCCAGAGCCGGCAAGCTGTGCTCGGCCCGATGGCTGCAACAGCGGGATAGCCAGATAGCATGTACGGAGAAATCACAATTCCTGCAATCATCCTGGGACTTGGCCTTGCGTGGGTCCTTGCCATTTGGCCTATAGAGACGAGCTTCGCGGCCGCCAGACGCCAGGGCATGCGCAACCTGGCCGCCAAGCATCCGGACCGGCGAGACGTGTTCTTGGCGCTCGCCAATCTCCCGTTCGGCCCCAACGCTGGGCTGACGGTCTTACGGGTGCTCGCCCTCTCTGCCGCGATTGCCTCTGCAGCAAGTCTCCTGTTGACCAGGACCGAAGTAGGCTGGCTCCTGCTTGGGGGAACGTGCCTCGGTTTCCTGCTTTTCACGACGTCGGCGCATGCGATCGCTGGCGCTGTTGCGGGAGCGTACGGCGAGCGGCTTACCGTAGCGTCTTCCGCAACTGTGCTGTGGACTTGCCGGTTCCTGTATCCGCTGGCGTGGGCGCAGCAGAGGCTCATCTGGATACTCATGGCTGCCACCGGGCGGCATCGTCAGGATGAGGACGACGACGCACTTTCCGACGTGCCACTGTCCCTGACCTCGGACGGAGAGCCGCTCGACGAAACGGAACGGCGCATGATCCGGGGCGTGATCACGCTGGATGACACAGCCGCCAGGGAGATCATGATTCCAAGGCCAGACATGGTCGCGGCGGAGATAGGCACACCAATCTCGGAGCTTGCCGACACCATGCTTTCCGCCGGCCACAGTCGCATCCCCATTTTCGAGGGGTCGCTCGACAACATCCTTGGAGTGGCGTACGCAAGGGACATACTGCAACGGTTCAGTCAAGGCACCGAGGGCGCAGTTGTCGGGACGAACGTGGTCCGTCCCGTGCTGTTCATCCCGGAGGCCAAGAATCTTGGAGAGCTTCTCGAAGAGTTCAAGAGCAGCCGCGTGCACATGGCAATCGTAATCGACGAGTACGGCGGCGTTTCAGGGCTGGTCACCATCGAGGACCTGCTGGAGGAGATCGTCGGCGAAATCATGGACGAATTCGACCTCGAACGCCAGGACGTGCGGCCTTTGAGCGAGACCGAATTCCTTTTGGACGCAGGCATCGGCATTGACGACCTCCGTGAGCTCGTCGGCGTTGCGGTGAAGGGCAACGGCTTCGACACTCTCGGAGGGCTCGTTTTCGAGCGCCTGGGAAAGATTCCCAGCCCCGGTGACATCGTGGACGAGCACGGCGTGCAGATAAGGGTGATTTCGACCGAGGGACGCCGGCCGAAGACGCTCCGTGTGACGAAGGTCTTCCAGGCGGAGCAGAGAAAGGACCGAGAGTCGGTCTAGCCTACCGGCGGCCTCAGATCGACTCCCAGCGCCACTTCGCACCATCGCGCGGCCCACAGTAGCCGCGTCTCGGCGAACGGCGCCGCCCCCAACTGCAACCCAAGCGGCATTCCGCACCCACTGAGCCCGGACGGGATGCTCACGGTTGGAAATCCGCACGTCGTCCAGGGTGACTGGAACATTGGGTCACCTGTCGTCGTGAGGTCCTCCGGTGCGGGCGTTGCCGTGGTAGGGGTAAGAAGAACATCGTAGCCTTCAGTGGCATCGGTCATAGCCTGGGTGAACTCACGCTGCGTCCTCTTGGCCCGTACGTACTCGCGCGCCGTCAGAGCGTTGCCCTCCTCAAGCAGCGTGCGAATCTTCGACGCGTAGTCGTGCGGGCGCTGGGCGAAATCGCGCCTGTGCACGTCAGCGGCTTCGGACCGCATGATGATGCCGTGCGCCGAAATGAGTTCATCGAAGTCAAACGTCACGGAGGTTTCCTCGACAATGGCCCCGGCGCTTTCAATGGTTCGGGCAGCCGCCTTTGTGTGGTCCCAGACCTCATCCGTCGAGTGCTCCTTGTAGAAGCTCGCAATCAGCCCGATGCGAGGCGACGAGGTTCGTACGCTCAGGGCCCCTCGGTAGTCTGGCACGGGCCGCTTGGACGACGCGTGGTCCTGCGGATCGTGTCCCGCCATCACACCGAGAACAATGGCCACGTCCTCCACCGTTCGGGCGAAGTGGCCCATAGTGTCGAGCGATTCCGCCACGGCGAACACGCCGCGCCTGCTAATCCGGCCGAACGTGGGCTTCAGGCCTACGACGCCGTTGTAGGACGCAGGGCGCAGTACCGAGCCTCCGGTCTGCGAGCCGAGCGCGAACGGGAAGGCGCGGGCCGCCACGCCGGCAGCCGACCCGCTGCTGGACCCGCCGGGGGTGCGCGCCGTGTTCCAGGGGTTGCGTGTGGGCGAAGGGTCGCCCCAAGCGAACTGCGTTGTCACGGTCTTGCCCATCATGATCGCCCCGGCGGCGCGCAGGCGAGCCACGCTGTCGGCGTCCGCATCGGGCATGAAGTCGGTGTAGATGGGCGAGCATGCGGTCGTCCTCACGCCGGCGGTGTGGAAGATGTCCTTCACCCCCATGGGCACTCCGTGGAGTGGGCCGCGCGGTCCCGAGGCGTCCAGCGCCCTCTGGCTCTCTTCGGCAGCGGTAAGGGCGGAGTCAGGATCGAGCGTGACCCACAGGCGCAGATCGTTCTCAAGCGTCTCCGACCTCGCGAGCACCGACCGCATCAGCTCGACGGCTGACAGTCGCCGGGCGGCGATCTCGGCGGCCGCCTGCGCCACGGTGAGGTCGTATGGTTGGGTCATTAAGTCACATTGCCCCGAGTGCGATTCCAGACTTCTACGTGCTCGGCGGCAGGGCCGCCACCGGGCTATGATAGCTTACCGAGGGTGGGCATTAGTTGAGAGCGGCCCACACTTACTCAATGCCGGGGACGGAGAGCAGATTGAATGCCGGAGGTCTAAAGTGCCGCGTCAATGAAGCATGAGAATTGAGCAAACAATCACTAACCATACAGGCACATGCGATTTCGACTTTTGGGTTTCAAGTGTCGCAACGGACAATGTATGGCCGACAGGCGCGGAACTGTCCTTGGCCTAATCCATGAAACTTTACACAATCGGTTTCACCGGAAAGACCGCACGGGAGTTCTTCGGCCTGCTCAACGGGGCGGACGCACGATACCTGGCAGACATCCGGCTCAGGAACAACTCCCAGCTCGCAGGGTTCACGAAGCGGGGCAACATCGAGTACTTCACCGAGAGGCTAACAGGCATGACGTACGTGGAGCTGCCCTTCCTCGCCCCGAGCGCGGAGATGTTCAAGCACATAAAGAGCGGAGGCGAATGGGGCCTCTACGAACGAAGGTACGCGACGCTGATGCAGGAGCGTGACGGCGCTGGGCAGTTCCCGGCCGGGCTCCTAGACAACGGTGTGGTACTGCTATGCGCGGAGCGCACTCCCGACCAGTGTCATCGCAGGTTGGCGGCGGAGCACCTGAAAGCGACGCGGTTCCCTGACCTGGAGATTGTGCACCTGTAGCTACATCGACCGCGGCGACTATCACACTGTTGCAGCCAAATGACGCAGCGGTCTTGTTTGGAGCATTTAACCGGCGAGAGGTTTGCCAATGCCCGGAACCCGCGAACATCCCACTCCCCGGCCAGCGGCGCGTGTGATCGTGCTGGACGGCTGCGGCAAGGTGCTCCTGTTTCGCGCCGCGTTTCCCGACTCGGTCGACGTCAGGCTATGGATCACGCCGGGCGGCGGCCTCGAGCCGGGAGAGACGCACGAACAGGCTGCGCATCGAGAGCTGCGGGAGGAGACTGGGCTGTCGGACGTGACCCTTGGTGCATGCGTCTGGACAAGGCGACACGTCTTCTGGTGGATCGATGCGTGGATTGAACAGCTGGAGCGGTATTACCTGCTCAGGGCGCCCGGCATCGTCATCACGCCGCCGCCCTTGGACGTGCTGAAGAAGGAGTACCTGCTGGAACACCGCTGGTGGAGCATCGCGGAGATTACGGCTGCGGCACGTACGGAGACGTTCGCGCCCAGAAGACTGCCGGAGCTTCTGCGGCCGCTAGTCGACTGCTGTGTACCGGAGACACCGATCGACGTCGGGATTTGATGGGCGCGGCAATATTTGCGCTCTGAGCCAATGTCGCGGGCAGATGTGCGCCAGCAAGCATTCTGCAATGATATACTAGTTTAACATTGGTCTAGTAGTAAGGCATTGGGGGAAGGCAACATGCAGCAGATCTCAACTACCATCACACAGCGCAATCAGGTAACGATCCCTACCGCAGTGCGACGGCTCCTCGGGTTAAAGGCTCGAGACAAGGTCACATTCACAATAGATGACGGCGGTGAAGTACGCCTTTCCCCTACTGCTTTTAGTCTCGAAACGGCCTTTGGCTCCGTGAAGCCTTCGGGAAGAGAGACCATCGACTTCAAGGAGATCATCCGCGACGCGAAGGAAGGGAAGGCTGAGGACACCGTCCGCAGCCTGAAACGTGCATGAAGTTCGTCGATACCAACATCTTCATCAGATACCTGACCAGAGACGACGAGTCTAAGGCTCAAGCCTGTTACAAACTCTTCCAGCAGGTCAGGGAAGGTGACGAGGAACTCTTCACTACTGAAACAGTAATCGCGGAGATTGCCTACGTGCTTTCTTCCCCCAGGTCTGGCTATCGATTGGGCCATGAAGAGATCCGAGACAGACTTCTGCCGGTTCTAACGCTACGCAATCTCAGAATTCCGACTAAGGGAATTATCCTACGGGCTCTGGACGTCTATGCAACATCCCCGTCGCTCGACTTTGAGGATGCCTCGGCTGTTGCACATTCGGAGAGGCAGGGAGTGACTGAGATAGTGAGCTATGACAAGGACTTCGACCTGATTCCGGGCATTCGAAGGCTAGAGCCTTAGTCCATCCCGGGCTTCAACCGCCTTTGACTGGATCGCTCAGACTAGCCGAAGGTCAGTCCCACCTTGAGTGCCCCGTCCGCCGGATTGTGGGCGAGGTCCAGGGCTTCCTGAACTCTCTCTAACGGGAATCGATGCGTGGTTAGCGGGGCGACGTCGATCTCCCCTTCCGCGATCATGTGCAGAGCGGTCTCGAAGTCCGGCAGGCCGGGTTCGTCCTGCGCGCCGAAGACCGCGTTCATGGTTACCCGCCTGCGAAAGAACGTGTCCCACTCGAACGACACCGGTTCGTTCGATTCCGGCAGACCGAAGGCGCAAACGTGGCCCTGCTCGCGCACGATGTTCAGTGCCTGGTTCAACGTTGAAACGCTGCCAACGGCCTCGATTACAAGATCGGCGCCCTGCCCACGCGTGAGGTCAAGGACAGCGTCCGTAGCAGCGCGACCCGTCACGTCGATCGCCTCGTCCGCGCCCATGCGCAAGCCGGCCTCGCGTCTGGCGTCAATCGGCTCAACCGCGATCACACGAGCCGCGCCCATGCGTTTGAGCATAAAAGCGTGGAACAGGCCCACCGATCCCTGTCCGATTATCGCGGCCGTCTTGCCCTCCACGGGCGGCAGGCGCTTGCAGCCGTAGACCACGGTGCCAAGCTGCTGGGCCATCAGCAGATGATCCAATGGCAGACCCGCTGGGAGCTTGAGCAGGTACTTCGAGTCGATGGCCTGGTAGTCGGCGAACACCCGGGCCGTGAAGATGCTGGGCGCCGTGAGGACGAGGTCGCCTCGAGTCAGCCCCGAACTTCCCTCGTCGGCAACCACGCCGACGCCCTCGTGCCCGGGCACGCCGGGCGGCAGCGGGTACTCGCCGACGTTCCAGCCCATGTAAATTACGTGAAGGTCGCTGCCGCATATCGAAGCGGACAGCGTCTTGACGAGCACCTCATCGCCGTCAATTTCAGGAACGGGAATCTGCTGGCATTCCACTTTCCCGGGACCGACCGCCACTGCCGCTTTCATCTTGTTCACTTGCACCGTCCTCTATGGCTCGACGAGGCGGTAGATCCGTCCCCGCTCTCCGTAATCAAGGATGTACAACTCTTCACCAGGGCCTTTCCCAAAAGAAGAAATGCTGAGATCGGTATCGGCAAGCAGAGTGTGCTCTGTCACCGCCGAACCGTCGTATTTAAGTGCCCAGATCTTGCCGCTGCAGAAGTCTCCGTACACGTACGCGCCGAACAGCGATTGAAGCCGGTCGCCACGGTACACGCGGCCGCCGGTGACCGAGCACCCGTCGGAGCGGCCGTACTCTAACACGGGTGGCTCCAGGCCCGCGAGATCGCACTCCTGGCCGCCGCTCGGATAGCAGTTCGCGCCCTCCGTTGTGTTCCAACCGTAGTTGCGCCCGGCCAGCACGATGTCGATCTCCTCAAAGCGGTTCTGGCCAACATCTGCCGTCCAAAGAAGACCGGTCTCGCCGTCGAAGGCGAAGCGCCAGGGATTGCGCAGGCCATACGCGAAGATTTCCGGACGGCCCGCCTCGCCGTCCGCGAACGGGTTGTCCGACGGAATGCCGTAAGCGCCGTCTTGGACTGCTGCGGAGACATCCAGCCTCAATATCGTGCCGAGCAAAGTGTGCGAATCTTGTCCGTTGCCGAGCCGGTCCCCGGCTCCGCCGCCGTCGCCTAGAGCCACATACAGAAAGCCGTCAGGTCCGAACGCGATCTGGCCGCCATTGTGATTGGAGAACGGCTGCAGCACCTCCAGGATCGTTTCGCCTGACGTGGAATCGGGGACCGTGCTGGTCGACAGGTCCGCCTTGTACCGAGCGACAACCGATCTGCGAGGGTTGGGCGCCGTGTAGTAGACATATAAGTGTCCGGATTCCGCATAGTCCAGCGCGAACGCCAGTCCTAGCAGACCTTCCTCGGAGCCGCGCGTGAGCGCCAAATCGCGTATGTCCAGGAAGACATGCGAGTCGGTCACGCTACCCGAGTTCTCGAATGCACGAATGACGCCTTCCCTCAAGACCACGTAGAGCCGCCCATCGTCTCCCTGAGGGAGTCTCAGGTCCACCATTTCCCTAAACGTCAGGCCCGGAAATGCCGGCTCTATCTCAAGCGGCACGAGCCCGGCGGACGCAGTCGCCTCTTCGCTGACCTCGACCCCAGGCGTCGATGGCACCGAGGCGTCCGGCGGCTCAGGCCCGGACTCCTCACGACCACCGCATGCAGAAGCAAGCACGGCCGCAGTCACCGTGACAAAGGCGGCGAGCAATAGAGACGGAAAAGAACATCTCAGGGCCACCGTCAGGTTAGACAGTTGCAACTCTCGCTTTGTTCCACATTTCGCTCCACTCTCACTCGGGGTCAAACCGGCGAAACCCAATCGCGCGGACTCGGGACGTGCTGCTATCATACCCGCGCCGCTAGAGGGTACAAGCAGAATCTGAGCGGCTCATACATAGCCCCGCGAGCTTTGGAGGCAGGAACTCAATGAGCTTCAGAAACGCAAGCCTGTTTCCGGTCACGGCGTCCGTCAACGATGCGGACCGCCTATCAATCGGCGGCTGCGATTCACAGGACTTGGTGAACGAGTTCGGCACGCCCCTGTACGTCTTTGACGAGGACACGCTGCGTGGCATGTGCCGCGAGTTCGTCGACGGGTTCGGTGCGCTCTACCCTGACTCACGAGTGCTGTACGCAGGGAAGGCCTTCCTGAACCCGGCAGTCGCCAAGCTGGTGCACGAGGAGGGTCTAGGTATCGACGTCGTCTCCGCTGGTGAGCTGGCGGTCGCGCTGGCTGCGGACCTGCCGGCCGACTGCGTATACTTCCATGGCAACAACAAGACGCGGGAAGAGCTTGAGATGGCGATCGAGGCCGGCATCGGCCGCATCGTGATCGACAGCTTCCACGAGCTCGAACTTCTGAACGATCTGCTCGTTGCTGGGAATCGCAGGCAGGACGTGCTGCTGCGACTGTCTCCAAGCGTAGACCCGCACACCCACACCTACACCACCACAGGAATCCTCGACAGCAAGTTCGGCTTCTCGATTGAGACCGGCGACGCCTCGCAGGCGATCACGCAGACGCTCGCCGCGTCTAACCTCGATCTCGTCGGCATCCACTTCCACCTCGGGTCTCCGATCTTCGAACTGGAACCGTACTCGATCGCGATTGACACGGTCCTCACGTTCCTCGAACCGTTCCAGTCAGAAGGCATGGAGCTCAGGGAACTGAGCCCCGGGGGCGGCTTCGCAATCGGGTACGTTAGCAGCAGCCCTCCGCCGCCTATCACGGCTTACGCAGAGGTCATCACAACCGCTCTCCGCGAGCGTGCCGCGGCACTGGGCTTCGGCACGCCCACGCTTGTCGTCGAGCCGGGCCGGTCCATCGTGGGCCGCGCCGGTGTGGCGCTGTACACGGTTGGCGCTATTAAGGAGATCCCTTCGGTCCGGACTTACGTCTCGCTAGACGGGGGGATGGGCGACAACATTCGTCCCGCCCTCTACGGCTCGGAGTACGAAGCGGTCGCGGCCAACCGGATGCCCGCCGAGGCCGATACAACCGTCACGCTTGCGGGCAAGTTCTGCGAATCGGGCGACGTGCTGATAAAGGACGCGGTGCTCCCGGCATTGACTCCTGGAGACATCATCGCCATTCCCTCATCCGGCGCATACTCCCCTTCAATGGCCTCCAACTACAACCTGAACCCGAGGCCGGCCATGGTCATGGTCAAGGACGGTGACGCCAGGCTCATCCGGCGCAGGGAGACTTTCGAAGACATGATGCGCTCCGACGTCTGGTAGGCGGGACCGCATGTGGCTCACGGTTGGACATGACAGTGCGGTCCGCTTCCTTGAGCGGAGTCACGCCGCCGAGCGCCTCGCCCACGCCTACCTGATCTCCGGAAGGCTGAGCATAGGACGGATGTCGCTCGCGCTCGACCTCGCCCGTCTGGTCAACTGCGTCGGCGAGCGGCCCCCGTGCTTGGACTGCGGCCAGTGCGACCGCGTCTCCCGGGGCCTGCACGCAGACGTGCAGATCGTCGGACTGCAGGAAAGCTCGGACAGCGGCCGGGCAAGGGTGAACATCGGCATCGACCAGGTTCGCGACTGCCAGCGAGACATAAGCTTAAAGCCGTTCGAGGGCATGTGCCGCGTAGTCATTTTCGACGCCGCTGAGACGATGAGCGCTGAGGCCTCGAACGCTCTGCTGAAGACGCTGGAAGAGCCGCCGGACCACGTACTCATCGCTCTGTTATCTCGTGAGAATGCGCGCATACTCCCCACAATCGTATCCAGATGCCAGTCGATCGAGCTAAGACCGCCGCACGTCGAGACCATCGCGTCCCTCCTGGTTGAGCGACACGGTGTCGACGCCGAGCGGGCCCAGGAGCTTGCAGCGATGAGCGGAGGACGGCCCGGCTGGGCGGTCCGCGCCATCTCGGAGCCCGAGCTGATGGAAGAGCGCGGGACGATAGTGCGTGAGATCGAAGAGGCCATGGGCAGCACGATGGAGGGCCGTTTCGACTACGCGAGCAGCCTTGCGTCTGAGTTCACCCGCAATCGTGAGAGAGGCGGTCAAGTCCTTGAACTGTGGCTGGACTGGTGGCGCTCCATCCTGTTGAAGGCGGTCGGGACCGGCTCAGGCCGCGTCGACGTCGAGGGGACGGCGCTGACGGTCCGCGAAGTCGCAGCGGCGATCAAGGCCGTGCTGGAGGCGCGTTCTAACCTCGAACGAAACGTGACCTATCGGCTAGCGACAGAGCAGATGATGCTGCAGATGCCTTACGTTGATATGGCTTCGAAGGAACTCTCACCGTGAACATGGCCGGCGTCCGGTTCAGCCCGTCCGGTCAGGTGCACTTCGTGGACCCGGCCGGTCTCGCCCTGCGCGTCAACGACCGCGTCCTCGTGGAGCAGGAGTTTGGGAGCCGCGAGGCCAAGGTGATCGTCGAGCCGGGCCAGTTCTTGCACTCGGACCTCCGAGGCCCAATGTTCCGGGTGCTTGAGAAGGTTGCGTCTGCCGAAGGCTGAAAGGCTGCCCGCGAGGGATCTCGCTAGCTTGCCCAAGGTATGAACTGGCGCCACTCAGTGAGTATCGGCCGATTGTCGAACACATGAAACGGGTTCGGCTTAGGGGCCTTGGCCGGCCTCAACAGCCTCATGCTCGCCTCCCTCGGTGTCCGGCCCGCCTTCCTATGATTGCAGGGTATGCAGGCCGCCACAACGTTCTCCCACTCGTGCGGGCCCTGCCGCGACCTCGGCACGACGTGGTCCAAAGTAAGCTGTCGCGCATTGTCGCCACAGTACTGGCACCGGCCCTCGTCCCTGTGGAACACCGCCCGGCGGGAAATCCTGCGCTGCAGGATGGGCCGCTTGACCAGATGCATAAGGCGGATCACAGACGGGATCGGAAACGTGGCTGTTACGGTGCGGATGTCTCCCTTGCCGTTCTCCAGCATCTCGGCCGTGCCGCGATCGACCAGAGTCACCGCACGGCGGGCGTTGCAGATGTTCAATGGCACATAATTCTGGTTAAGCACCAGAACTGGAGTGTTTACCGGCATGGAACGTTGCGTGGTCTGGGCGAGAATCCTTTCAAACTATCTTAACGCACGCTCGTAGTCCGCGCACTAGCTAGGAGGCACCGGCCTCATCCATGACCTCTTTCAGCATGTCCAGTCCTGTGGCGAACCGGCCGGGCGCCAGTCCGAAGGCATCGGCAGGGATGGCGTCGATCACTCTGACAACCGCCCTTGATATGGACGACCCCGTCAGGAGTTCTTCCAGGTTCTCCCTTGACTCAATCGACTCCGGGATCTTTGACGAGAACTGTCCCGCAATTCCGTTGGAAGACGCATCCTCGTAGGCATAGGTCAGGCGGGCTAGTCCAACGATGGCGCCGGCGCATAGAAGTAGGCCTAGCAGCAGTCCCATCGCCAGCCCGCCCAATCTGTCCACCAATGCCGACAGTCCCACTGTCAGGAACTTCAGGAGGGGCCTGATTACGCGCCAGACAATCGCGGCCCCTGCGAGGGACGCGGCCATGATGACTCCGTAAACGATGAAGCCAATCCAGGACTGACGTTCCGGATCGTCATCGATCAGCCCCGCTATCAGCAGAGCAAACTGACTACCGAACGTCCAGCCGAGGTACAGGGCGACCACGCCAACTATCATACCCAGCAGGCCATTCTTGAGGCCGATGTACCCGGCCCCGGCAAGGACTACCAGGAACGCGATATCGAGCCAGTTCAATTAACGAAGGGGCAGTCTACTGCCTAGGAGCCTGCGGTGGCACAGGATTGATCAGCCCATTGGAGATGGAGATGGGCATAACGTCCTCCAGCTCGTCCAGCGTCCAGCGACCGTTCTTGTGGATGCTGCGGAGCACGTGCCTGGGCGAGTACAGAGACATGACCCAGCCGCTCGTGCCGATCACCTGGCCGGTCAGGCTGCCTCCCGCGTCAGAACACAGGTAGACGGTCTTTGGCGCGTTGTTGGCCGGGTCCCTTGCCTCTACCGGGCCTTGAATCGGCGCGCCCTGCGCCTGCATCGTGCCCGCCGCAGCCGTGGCCGCCTGCTGCCGCTCCTGCGACTTGATCTGCCGGGACCTGTCAGGCACCGTGGCCGTCATTCTCGTGCTTCCGCCAGGGTAGACGGCGTTCACCGTGATGCCGTGGGGCGCAAGCTCCCTGGCAAGCGAACGGGCCATGCCGACCATGCCCTCCTTGGCGGCCGAGTAGTTGCTCTGGCCGGTTGAGCCGAGCCCGGAACCGGACGAGAACAGCACGATGCGGCCATGCTTCTGCCTCATCATGTGCGGCGTGGCGTGCCTGACCATGTTGAAGGCCCCGTACAGGTGTACGTCGAGCACGCCGTCCCACTCCAGTTCGGTCATGTTGAAGATCATGCGGTCCCGGAGGATGCCTGCCACGTGGCACACTATGTCCAGTCTGCCGTACTTGTCTATCGCGGACTGAACGACTTTGCCGGCCGTGTCGAACTCAGCAACTGAGTCGAAGTTTGCGGTGGCCTCGCCGCCGTTTTCCCTGATCTCGGCGGCAACCTGCTCGGCAGGGGCGTCGGACGTTCCCGTACCGTCCACGGCGCCGCCCAAGTCGTTCACGACGACCGATGCGCCGTCAGCGGCAAGCCACGTTGCCACTTCCGCGCCGATTCCTCGACCGGCTCCCGTCACTATCGCGACTCTGCCTTCCAATCTCTTACCCATGTTCACGCTCCATGTTCGCATGCGGCACGCCTGGTAGCAGCCGCCCTGAAAGCTGCGTAGTTATGACTAGAAGCCGGTGCCAAGAACCCTGGGCACCAGCGTGTCCATCTCTTCCATCGTGAAGTTGCCGAACTTATGAATCGCCCTCTCCACCTCCGGATTGGAGTAGACGAATATGCTGCCTCGTCTCACGCCCAGCACGTTGCCGTTGATCTGCGCAGCCGCCTCCGTGCACAGGTACACGGCTAAAGGCGCCACGTTCTCGGGATCGTCCGGCCCGCCATCGCCTTCCCACTCAGTCCCCTCCAGTGGGGGGAACGGCCCGATGCCCGCCCTCTCATCCGGTGTCGGCGAGACGCCGGAGGCTACTCGGTATTCGTCAACAGTTCCGGGGAACAGGCGCGTCTCCACCATCGGCGAGATCGCATTGCAGGTTACGCCGTATCGCCCCATGTCGCGTGCGACCGTCCGCGTGAGGCCGATGATGCCCTCCGATGCGGCGGCGTAGTGGGAGCGGCCGATGTCCCCAAGTCCGGCGTCCGACGTCAAGTTCACAACCCGTCCGCCACGCTGCTGCCTGAACAGGATAGCCGCGAACTTTGTCGGGGCGAAGTTCCCCTTGACGTTGTTTCTGATGACCAGGTCAAACTCACCCGGCGTCATCTGGTAGATCATCCGGTCTCGGAGAATGCCGGCGCTGTTGATCAGGATGTCCACGTGGTCGTAAGTGTCCACGGCGGTCCTGATCAGGTTCTCCGCGCCGTCCATCAAAGCCACGTTGTCGTAATTCGCAACGGCCGCGCCTCCACGGCTGTTGATGTCCTCAACCGCGCGGTCCGCCGGGGTGTTGGACTCGCCGGTACCGTCCACGTCGCAACCCAGGTCGTTGACCACGACCGAAGCTCCTTCGTCCGCCAGCAGAAGCGCGATGCCTCGGCCTATGCCTCGTCCGCCTCCGGTGACCACCGCCACCTTTCCGTCAAGCCGGTTTCCCATGCCTGTAAACTCCTTGCCTCGGATGGTTGCGGCGCTTGCGCCGCGGCTGTATCCCAAATCTCGTAAAGTAGCGATCATTATAACGCCTTGCCCAACTGGGTGTTAATCTGATCGGACGGAGTGCCGACACATGATCCATAAGGAATTTGAGTGTGACTTCTACCTGATCAGGCACGGTCAGTCAGAGTCGAACGCCCGGCCGGGACTACTGGCTGGAGATGACTTCGACTCCGATCTCACGCGTAAGGGAGAGGAGCAGGCTCGCAGATTGGGATCTCGCTTTGCCGCGGAGGGTATGAAGTTCGACCGGATTTACGCATCCACGTACAGGCGCGCCATCAAGACGGCTCGCATCATGGTTACGGAGATGGGCCATCCTGAGTTCCATATCCCGGAGGTCCCCGCCCTGAGAGAGCACGATGGGCCAGCCGAATGGCGCGGCAAACGGATCGAAGATGTCTTGACGCCCGAACTGCGCGCCTACATGGCCGCGAAGGCCAGCGATTACAAGCCGGTGGGCGGAGAGAGTTTACGGGAGGTCGAGCGAAGGGTCTCCGGGTGGCTGGAAGAAGAGCTCATCTTCAACCCGGAACTGGCCGCGAGGCCTGTCTCAATGACGGTTGCCATAGTCGGCCATGGCACGGCCACTCTGTGTCTGATGCGCTACATCCTGGGATTCGATCAACGGATGATCTGGCGGACGTCGCTGGACAACTGCTCCATCTCGCGCTTCCGGTTCGACAGCCGAGGCTGGTCGCTGATCTCGATCAACGACGCCGTGCACATCTCAGACCTGGATTGCGCCGCCGAGGACTAGGGCCTGTTCACACTAATGCATCGAAGATGAGAGCCAACAGTATGAAGCCCAAGAAGAGGGCGTCGAGCTTGTCGAAGCGAGAGAAGATACGGCGGAAGCTCTTCAATCGTCTGAACAAGCGCTCGACTTCGTTGCGTCTCTTGTACACCTCTTTGTCGTACTCCCATGGCGCCACCCGTGTCGAGAGTGGCGGGACTACGGGAATGAACCCCAGTTCCAAGGCTAGTTGGCGTGTCTCGTTCCCCTCGTATGCACGGTCCATCACTACATGCAGGTTCTCTTGCTGCTGTCTGCCCGGCGGGCAGACAGGCCGCAGACGACTGAGCAGCTTGCGCCCCTCCGGTGCGTCGTGAGCTTGTCCGGGGGAGAGCGAGAAGGTCATTGCTGTTCGAGCATCCGCGGCAACCATATGAATCTTGGTGGTCCATCCACCCCGGGACTTGCCGATGGCCTGCGGTCCGTTTTTTTTAACGCACCCGTGCCGTCGGGATGTACCTTGACGATCGTGCTGTCTAGCGAAATAGCCTCGAGCTTGATACGCACTATCTGTTCCCGTTGCAGGTGTTCGAATACCCTGTCAAGTACACCGTTCTTGGACCAGCGGTTCATGCGAGTGTAGATGGTGTGCCATTTGCCGAATCGGCGAGGCAACCCTCGCCACTTGCAACCCTGCTCGGCCACGTACAGGATGGCATTGAGCACCTGGAGGTTCGATATGCTAACGTTGCCTCGTTGGACGGGCAGGTAGGCGGCGATTCGTTCGTATTGAGCTTCTGTGAGTTCCATCCGCCAATGATAAAACATTAGACCCGTTAGTGTGAACAGGCCCTAGGCAGAAGGCCGGCCTTCGTGGTCCACGTGGACGACCGGCAATCCAAGCTCGCCCAGGCCGGGCTCGATGGCTTCGCGGTCACCGACGACTAGCACCATCAGCCCGTCGGATGCCAGGTGCTTCGATGCCGCCGCGTTCACTTCTTCGAGCGTGACCGCTTCCAACCGGTCCAGCAAGCCTGTCAGGTAATCGTCAGGCAGGCCGAACAGGACCTGGCGCGAGAGCTGCGCCATGAGCTGCCGGCGCGACTCGAACCCTGATGGGAAGCCGCGTATCAGGCCGTCGCGTGAGGAATGGAACTCCTCCTCGGAAATGGGCCTGTCCTTCACCACTTCGGCAAACTCCCGCAGTACCTCCTCCACCGACTCCCGCGTGACAGCCGTCTGGACTGCGCCGCCCGCGAGAAACGCGGATGGGCCGTTGCGCCAGTCGATTGAAGACATGAACCCGTAGCTGTATCCCTTGTCCTGCCGGAGGTTTGCGTTCAGCCTGGCCGAGTAATTGCCGCCGAAGGCGTCGTTCAGAAGCACAAATGCGTGGTAGTCGGGATGGGAGCGCGGCAAGGTCACGAAGCCGGCGTAGAGGACGGACTGCGCAGCGCCCGGCTTGTCGGCCAGGTAGATCGTAGTCGTGCGAGGCGCGGCTGCGTCACCCTCCTCCGGCCTGCGGGTGCCTGAACCGGAGGCGTTCGACCAGCTCCCAAAGTAGCGGTCCGCCTTCTCAATCGCTTCGTCCGGCGTGATGTCCCCTGCGAAGATTAGCGTGGCTTCGGCGGGACCGTACCCGGACGCGAAGTGCCCCGCAACTTCGTCTCTGCTGAACCCAGACACGGACTCCGCCGTACCGATGGCAGGATGTCCGATGGGCGAGTCCGGGCCGTAGAGCAACGCCCGGACAGCACGTCGCGCGATAGCGGACGGATCGTCGGAGATGCGCCGCAGGTCGGTAAGCCTCTCTTTGCGTACGCGTTCCAACTCATGCTCGGGGAACGTGGGGTTCAGCACCACATCGGCAAACACTTCCATTGCGTCTTCCCATTTGGATGTAAGCGCGCCCGTCGCGACCGACGAAAATTCGCGCGATGAGGTGGCCGACAACTCAGTGCCGAGGTACTCCATACGGGAAGCGATCTCCTGGCTGCTTCTGGAACCCGCTCCTTCCAGCAGCATCGTCATGGCGAGGTGGTCCAGTCCCGGCCTGCCCATCGGGTCGGTTTGCGCGCCGCCCCTAAGGAACATGCCGGTGGAGACCACAGGAATGTCTGCCTTGGACGCAACAAGTATGTCTACGCCGTTCGCCAGGCGCGACCTGACAGGCACCGGGGGAGAAAACGAAGGCCGCGCTCCTGCGGCGGGCACAGCCGTGCGGTCAACGCTCGTCGTCGACGGGGCATGGCCGCTCTGCGGCAAGACCGAGAGTCGGACCACGTTGTCTCCCAACATGCTGGCGGCTCTCTGGATGTCCTCGGGCTCGATTGACATGTACCTTTCCAGGTCCCGGTTGATCGCCTCCGGCTCGCCCATGTACGTATTGAACAGGTTCAGCATGTCTGCACGGCCGCCGAATCCGCCGACCCGTTCCATCTGCATGACGTGATGGCTCTCGATCCGGTTCTTCGCCCGCTGGACCTCCTCTTCTGTCGGAGGCCGGGAGCGCAACGCGTCCAGCTCACGCTCCAATTCCGACTCGATCTCTTCCAGCGAGTGGCCGGGCGCCGCCGTGACCTGGATGATGAACTCCCCCGCGATCTCCTGGCCGTGGTTGTATACGGCAACGTCCCTCGCAATCTGCTTTTCGTACACCAGTGAGCTATGAAGCCTCGAGCTCTTGCCGTCTCCCAGAATCACGCCGAGGGCGTCGAGTGCCGGCTCGGCATCGCCGAACACCGGAGCCGACGGCCAGACCATGTACAGCCTTGATAGTTGGACCCGGTCCGTCGTCGAAAGGTGCACTCGTCCCCGGAGGTCCGAGTCCATGCGGCCGATGCGCTGCACTTCCGGGCCGGGAGGCAGGCTCCCAAAATACTTCTCCACCAGGTCCAGAACACGCGCGGGTTCGATGTCTCCCGCAATTGCAAGGCTCGCATTTGAAGGCGAATAGAACCTGGAAAAGAAATCCTTGACGTCGTCCAGCGACGCGGCGTCCAGGTCTTCCTGCGAACCGATGGTCATCCAGTTGTAAGGGTGAGGCAGCGGGAACACAGCCGGCTGGATAAGCATCTGGGAGAGACCGTACGGACGGTTCTCGTAACTCTGACGACGCTCGTTCTTCACCACGTCCCGCTGTACATCGAACCGCTGTTGGTCGAGCGCCTCCAGCAGGAAGCCCATGCGGTCCGCTTCGAGCCACAGTGCCAGTTCCAGGTAGTTTGAGGGCACGTTCTCCCAGTAGTTAGTCTTGTCATTGCTGGTGGAGCCGTTCAGGTTGGCGCCAACCTTCTGGAGCGGCTCGAAGTGGCCTTCGCTGTTGTGCTTCGACCCCTCGAACATGACGTGCTCGAACAGGTGGGCAAAGCCGGTCTTCCCGGGCTCCTCGTTCTTGGAGCCCACGTGGTACCAGATGTTGACGGCCGCCACAGGCAGGCTGTGGTCTTCGTGCAGTATCAGGTCCAGCCCGTTCGAAAGCGTGTGCTTTTCGAAGCTGATTGCGCTCATCTACTCTCCTATGCTCTGTGGGGCAGTACTTCGGCCAGGCAATCTATTACCTGCTCCAGTTCTCCGGGCTCGCACCGTCCCATGTGGCCTATGCGGATGATCTTGCCCGCGAGTTGCTGCTGCCCTCCCGCCAGCACCACCCCGTGAACATTGTTCATGCGCGAAATAAGGTCACCGCAGTCCACGTCCTCCGGGACACGGACGGCCGTAACGGTATCTGACGCAACGCTCTCTTCAGGCAGAAGTTCGAGTCCGAGCGACTTCACTCCGTCCCTTACCAGTTGCCCCATCTGCCTGTGCCGCTCAAACACTACGCCCATGCCCTCGGAGACCAGCTCTTCGAGTACGTAGTCCAGCGCGAACATCTGCGAGACCGCCGGCGTGAACGGAGGCTGTCCGATGTCCAGGTACCGCCGGTACTCGGCCATGTCGAAGTAGAACTTTGGCATCTTGGAGGTCTCATGAGCCTCCCAAGCCTGGTCGCTGAAGCTGAGGAAGGCAAGTCCCGGAGGAAGGCCCCAGCCCTTCTGTGACGCCGTTGCAACTGCATCGCAGCCCCAAGCATCGGTCCGCAGCGGGAGCGAGCACACGCTGCTGATGCCGTCCACAAGGAGCAGTGCGTCCGACTCCTCCTTCACGGCGGCGCTGATGGCCTTCATGTCATTCATCACTCCGGTGGAGGTCTCGTTCTGCGTCACCAGCACCGCTTTGGGTGAAGGGTCATCCTTCAGGACCGCCCTGAGTTTGTCCGGGTCAACCGCCTCGCCATCGGGGAACTTCAGCCACGTCACGTCCGCGCCATAAATCTCGGCGATCTGTCCGAACCGCTCGCCGAACACCCCGACCGATACGCACAGCACTCTGTCACCGGGAGAAAGCGTGTTGACGACGGCCGCCTCCATCGCGCCCGTCCCGGACGAGGTCATGATGTACACGCCGCCGGACGTCTCGAACACCGTCTGCAGGCGCTCGGTGACGCGCTCCAGGATGGCGGCGAACTCCGGGCCCCGGTGGTTGATCATGGGCCCGGTCATTGTTTGCAAGACGTCGTCGACCACGGGGATGGGGCCCGGGATACGGAGGTTCAAAAGCTAATCCTCTATGCGTACAAGGCGGTACTCCCTTGCGCCCCGCCTCAGGATAATGACCTTGCCTTCAATGCTATGTTCAAGCGTAACTCGGAACCGTACGTCGTTTACCCGCCGGTTGTTGAGGTAAATCCCACCGCCCTGGATCGACCTGCGAGCGTCCCCACTGGATGGCGAGAGTCCCGTCCCTCCAATCAAGTCTTGGAGTCGCACGCCTTCGCCTTCAAACCGTTGCCTGGAAACAGAGAGATGCGGCGCGTCCTCCATGATCTCGGAAACCTCTTCGGCGCTGAGGCCGGCCACGTCGCCGCCGAACAGCACCTCGGACGCCCGGACTGCTCCCGCCAATGACGTTTCGCCGTGGACCATTCGAGTGACCTCGGAGGCAAGCCGGCGTTGCGCCGTCCTTTCCTCCGGCTTCGATGCGGCCGCACGCTCCAGTTCATTAATCTCATCGAGCTTAATCAGCGTGAACAGTCTCAGGAACTTGCCAACGTCCCTGTCGTCGGTGTTGAACCAGTACTGGTAGAACCTGAATGGCGATGTCTTGTTAGGGTCAAGCCACACCGAGCCTCCCCCAACCGACTTGCCGAACTTCTCACCCGTGGCCGTCAGCAGCAGAGGCGCGGCCAGCACGTGGGCCTGCACTCCCTTAACGCGGCGGAGCAGTTCAACACCTGTGGTCAGGTTGCCCCACTGATCGCTGCCGCCCATCTGGAGCTTGCACCCGTACCTGTCGTACAGCGTAAGAAAGTCGAATGCCTGGAGCAGCGGGTAGCTGAACTCTGTGAAGGAGATGCCCTCCTCCTGCTCCATCCGCAGCCTTACCGACTCCTTCGCCTGCATGTAATTGATCGTGAAGTGCTTGCCGACGTCCCTCAGGAAGTCCAGGAGGTTCATGCCGTCTAGCCAGTCCGCGTTGTTGATCAGCATCGCGGAGTTGCTTCCGGCTTCGAAGTCCAGGAACTTCTCTAGCTGGCTCCGTATACCTTGCAGGTTGGCCTCGGCCTCCTCGCGGCTCAGTACGGGCCGCTCCGCGGACCGGCCGCCCGGGTCGCCTATGAGGCCCGTCCCGCCGCCGACGATACCGATGGGCCTGTGACCGTGCCGCTGCAAATGCACAAGCAGCATGATGGGCACGAGGTTCCCGGCGTGCAGGCTGTCCGCCGTCGGATCGAACCCGATGTATCCGGTGACCTTCTCTTCGGAGAAAAGGGCTTCGAGCCCTGGCGTGACGCTCTCTTCGCCCGTCGCGGACTTGTGCACCAGGCCGCGCGCTCTCATCTCGTCCAGGATCGCGGCGCGCCCCGTATGTCTTGTGGTGGTCTTCGATGCCATAAATCTCGCCCTACTGGGTATGTCCGACGTCAAGCGTGCCGGCGAAGCTGGATTCGAGCAACGCCCTCGTCTGATCGACGTCCCTCTGGATCTGTGCGATTAGCGGTCCGATGCCTTCGTACTGGACTTCGTCTCGAAGCTTCTTCACCAATTCCAGTTCTATGCTCTGCCCGTAAATGTCCTTGTCGAAGTCCAGCAGATATGCCTCTACGGCCTGCTTTTTCTCC
Organism: Dehalococcoidia bacterium; assembly: GCA_965237445.1. Lineage (GTDB taxonomy): Bacteria > Chloroflexota > Dehalococcoidia > Lucifugimonadales. Next base: position 211,376 of record OZ250142.1, read on the forward strand.
TCGAACGTCGGATTCACCCCTATGCTGACCGCCGCCATGTACCTCCCGTCGCTGACATGGGCCCACGCAGCGTAAATGCCGTTGCTGGGGAGCTCAGGACCGTGACTCAGATCGAGGTTGGCCGTCGGAAATCCAAGCTCCCTGCCGCGTCCGAACCCGCGAGCGACTACGCCCGACACGTGGCAGTCCCCGCCGGATTCAGGCGAGCCTTCAGACTCCCCGGCACTGTGGCCCGCATCGGCCATACCATCACTGCTGTTTCGCGTCGTTCGCACGGCCATTAAAGTGTACCCAAATCTCGGCCCGATTGGTCAATTCCCTGGCAATTCCGCGAGGCTCCGTGCGTCCGAACCAGTGATCAGTCGCCCGAACGCCAGGCTTACAGGCAAGATAAGCGCAGTCGCGGCGCTCATCGCGAGTATCGCAATGCGAAGATTGAACACGTCGGCTATCCGTCCGTAGAGCACGGGCGCAGCTATCGAGCCTCCCTCGTTGGTGGTGTAGAAGTAGCCGTACATCCGCGCCCGGCGTCTGGGCGGAATCAGCCCCGCCACCGTCGCGTACAGCACTGAAGACGTGCCGTTAAGTCCGAGTCCAAGTAGCAGGACCAGCGGAATTAAAGCCTGTACGGGCGCAAAGATCACGGCAACGAGGAGCACCGCTGTCAGGCCCTTGCTCCACCAAATCAGCCGCACCGGCTCGAAACGCTCGCCGAGCCAGCCGCAAACGAACTTCCCGGCTGCGCCCCCAACGAACAGGATGAACAGCATCAAGCTGATCCGGCCGAAGGACATGCCTTTGTCCTCCAGGACGAACGGCAGAAACGCCAGCGAACCTCCCCTCGCCATTGAGTCCAGGAACCCAATCAGGCTCAGCGCCAGGAACCCCCTGAAGTTGCCGCCCTCGTCCGGAAGTTCAACGCCCGGCTCTGAGGTTGGGTCGGCAACCGGAATATCCACGGCTCGCCGCGTCAGTGCCAGCGCTCCGATGAACGCAGCGCCCGCAATCCCGGCTGCGCGGATCGTCCCGCGCCAGCCGAGCCCGTCGGCCAGCAGACCGCCCACAGCCGGTGCCGCCATCTTGCCCAGGTCGCCGGCGAAGTTCACGGTTCCCACGGCGGTGGACCGTCCTTTGTCGTCGTAGGCCCGCGACACCATGCTGGAAGCCAGGGGATGCTGCGTGCCGCCGCCCAGGCCAACAACGAAGCTCACGACTAGGAGCAGAAGGAATGTGGGCATGACTGCCACGAGCAGCAACCCAAGCGCCACCCAAAGATTGCCGCCGATCAGCAGCCAGAACTCGCCGGTGAACTCCGCTGCCCAGCCCGCGGGGACCTGCAGCACCGCGCTGGAACCAGTGAAGACCGACTTCAGGATGCCCACCTCGGTGTAGGAGAGGGCTAGGTCGGGATCGTCTCGCATCAGGGGCAGCAGCGGAACGATTAGCGTGAAGAAGAAATCGCTCCACACGTGAGTGGCGGAGCCGAAGACCAGGGTGCGCCGTGGGTGCACCCCCGCTATGACTCCGAGCTTTGGCTTCTCAGGTTCACCGCATCCTTGGCGTAGACGTTGACCACTTCGGACGCCCGCTTATCGGAGTTGGCGATCAGGAGAACTCGGATGCACTTTGGCAGACCGCCGGGCACTTTCATCTCGTGGGCGCAAAGCAGCGCAACGTACTCCCATCCCAACCCCTCCCGCGCGGCGAGCGCCGGGAAGTGGGCGTTCAGGTCCTCGGTCGTCGTAAAGAAGCAGGCGGCCACGTCCTCCGCGTCGATCGCGTTCGCCTCAACGATCTGCTTGAGCAGGTCTGCCGTAGCCTCGGAAATCGACTCCTTCGTGTTCTCATCCGCGGTCGTCGCTCCCCTGATTCCAACAACTCGAGACATGTGCGGTTTCTACTCCGTTCGGCCCTTGAGTCGTGCCACGAACTCCCCGGCGCGCGCCGCGGCCTCCCCTTTGGCGGCGCGGCCCACCTCGTCCATCAGTGCGCTGCCCACTGCAACGCCATCGGCGAACCCGGCGACCGTCTCCACATGCTCGCGCCGTGATATACCGAACCCAACCAGGATTGGGAGCTCGGTGTGCTCGCGTATCCTGTTCACAAGACTTTGCACCCCTGCCGACAGCGCGGTCCTGGCGCCGGTTACACCGGTCACCCCCACGCAGTAGATGAACCCGTCCGCATGTTCGCAGGCGTGCGCGATCCTTTCGGCCGTGCTCGTGGGCGCCAGCAGCGGTATCAGCGACAGGCCGCGGCTCCTGCAGATCGCCCGGAAGCCGTCCGACTCTTCCGCCGGCAGGTCCGGCGCTATCACGCCGTTCACACCGGCCCGGGCGGCATCTTCCGCAAACGTCTCTAGTCCCCGCCTTAGGAAGGGATTGTAGTACCCCATTAGTATGAGCGGCGCGACCACGCCTCTCGACCTCAGCTCGCGCGCGGCATCCAGGCACGTGTCCAGCGTAACGCCCCGTTCCAGCGCATGCTGGCTGGTCATCTGAATCGTCGGGCCCTCCGCCAGCGGGTCGCTGAACGGCACTCCGAGCTCGACCATGTCCGCGCCCATCTCGATTATGGACTGCGCGACGTCGATCGACGTCTGCACATCCGGGAACCCGACGGTGACGAACGGCGCCACGGCGGGCTCGCCTGTCTCGCGCAAGGCGTTCAGGACAGCGCCGATCCTGTTGGTCCCGTTTTGCATTCGCGCGCTCGGCGCGGCGTTCCGGCTAACTTCAGCTAGCCTATCCAGGCAACGTCGCCGTGGAGGTCGTCTGGGTGGTCCTTCGACTGGAACACAGCGAAATCTTCCTTGGACTTCTTCAGTTCGCCGTCATCGCCGTGGCCGGGATAGATCTTGAAGTCGTCGTCCAGCACGAGCAGCCTGGACGAGACACTCTCCACCAACTGCTTGAACGACGCCGGCGAGTCCGACTTCCCTGGGCCGCCCGGGAACAGCGTATCCCCGCTGAACAGGTGATTTCCGATTATCAAGCACGTCGATCCGGGAGTGTGGCCGGGAGTGAAGATCGCCTTGAGCGAAACCGTTCCCGCCTTGATCTCGTCGCCGTCCTCCATGAAGAAGTCGGCGTCCCTGGGCAGATTGTGGTTGTCGTCGCGGCCGATGCCCACGGGAGCGCTAAGAGCCTGCGTTACCTCATCGAACGCCTGGATGTGGTCCCTGTGCCCGTGTGTGATCAGGATGGACTTCACGTCCGTTTCCTTGGCTGCTTCCAGCATCTTGCCAGGGTCTTCGGGCGCATCGATCACGATGCTCTCGTTGGTCTGCGGACAGACCAGAATGTATGCGTTGTTGTACATCGGGCCGCATACGTACTTGTGGATGGTCAGCGAATCATCCTGGTAGTGGGGGGCCAATTGGCATCTCCTTGCGAGTGAAAGTCTGTCGGCGGCATGCAGCGCATCGACCGCCGGCCCAGCTTCGAATCAGGTTCGCCCGATTATAGCAGCGAGTGCCGCGCCCCTGCATTCTCGATCTCATTGCCCTGCCCTGCCCGCGAGGCTCGGTGGCCAACGGACTCAAAGCCGGCGCTGACCGTCAAGCCCATACCTCGCGTGCCGGGAGACGCCCCGGATCTTGGCCTCCGGCAGCCCCGGCGCCTGCTGTTACAATCGGCCTCTCTCTTCAAAGGAGCGCACTGTGAGTGAAATGGGCCTGACCGTTAAGCACGATTCGGGCAGCAAGCGCATCGAGGTGCAGTGCAAGCACCAGAACGGCCTTCTGTACGTTGTTCCGAGCGAGGCGAGCTGGGTGTGCACCGAAGAACTGCTGCACGCACACTCTCTCGCGGGCTTCTTCAAGCAACTTAGCAGCTTGAACGACCCGAAGGTAAAGGAACTGATGCAGCGTTGGGGGATTTACTTCCGCGAGAGGCCGCTAGCTGAAGAGGACGCGGACGGCGGCTCGCGCTAGCTTCGCGGACCGGGCAGCCTGCCAGGCTCTAGTAGTGCCCGGATGGGTGCTCCTCTGGCTCCTCACCGGTGGCGTTGATGATCCGGTGCACCACAGGGCTGAAGGCGTCGTCGTCTCCGGGTTCGGTGTCGTCGTCTGACCAGTCTTTGTACGACACCTTGTCGCGCCTCCCCACTACCTCGTAGCCGATCGGCTCGGACGGCACCTGCATTCGGCGGTCGGACGAGGTCATGCTCGGGAAGGACACCGTGCCCGCTTGTGACGGGTGCTTGTACACCTCGCGCAGTATGATCGTGACCTCGTTGCCGTCAACGCTCGTCACCGCCGCCTCGTAGACGTTGCCCCCCTCTATGAGGCGCAGCAGGCGAGCGCCCAGCCTCGGGTCCACGAACCCGACGTACTCGTCGTACGCGTCCGTCACCCTCAGTCCCTTGCCTGCCAGGACCAGCTTGAGCGGCTTGCCTGGAGCCAGCTTGAGCAGTGTCTGGGTAGCTCCGACGCTCGTGAGCGACGTTACGCCCGCGCGGCCGCTCTCTTCAATGAATGTCCGCTTGGCCGGAGACGGACCGCCGGAGTTGTTCGAGTCCGGAGCGGTAGCCTCATCGGAGAGCCCGGAGAGCCGGCCCAGGTTCTTATGCGCGATCGAGTTCTGAGGGGAGATCTCCAGCGCCTTGCGGAACGCCTCTCTGGCGTCGCTGACCTGCCCTAGCTCGCTCAGTGCCTTGCCAAGTCTGTTGCAAGACCCGAGGTCGTCGGGAAACTCATTGAGAATGGCGCGATTGGCGTCTACAGCCTGCGCCCATTGGCCCTCCATTGCAAGTGAGACGGCCTCGCTCACACGCTCCTTCATCCACTGCTGTCGTTCTCTTTTGGAATGCAAAATCATAGATGCCCCTAGTAAAGGCGGGCGCATTCTAGCCGAGCGATATTGGGTTCGCAAGCAGTATTGAAGCCCTCGTCAAGACTGTTTGGGCGGACCCTTGAAACGCAGGGGAGGCAGCTTCCAGAGCGCTTCGAGGATGATCGCCCATGACATCTTGGACTTGCCCGCCTCCCGTTCCATGAACACAATCGGATGCTCCACAACCCTGGCGCCCATACGCTGGCACGCGTGGGCCACCTCGGCCTGGAACGCGAACCCGTTGCACCTCAGCCCATCCAGGTCCAGAGCGGCCAGCGTCTCACGTCGGTACGCCTTGAAACCCGATGTCGCGTCGCGGACCCTGAGACCGGCCGCCAGCCGTATGCCGAGGTTCGCGTACGCGCTCAGCAACTGGCGTCGCCTGCTCCAGCGCTCGTCGACTCCCCCGCCCTCCACGTACCGTGACCCAACCACCACATCGGCTGACCCTAGCGCCTCGAGGAACACCGGCAAGTACTCGGGCGCGTGGGACAGGTCCGCGTCCATCTGCACCACGTATTTTGAGTCGCTTTCGAGCGCGAGCTTGAAGCCTTCCACGTACGCCGTGCCCAGCCCCAGCTTCCTGCCCCGTTGGATCACCGAGACGGTCGGGCCCAGGCTCAGCGCGGTCTTCTCTGTCCCGTCCTGCGACCCGTCGTCTACGATAAGCAACCGCAGGTCCGGCAGGTTCAGGGCAGACAATCGCTCGTACAGCTCATGCAGATTGCCCGCCTCATTGTAGGTGGGAACGACGACGGTCACCCCTCCCCGCGGCTCAGCCATGCCGGCTACCCGCTACCTTCCGGGCGAGCGCCGTAAGCGCCGCGCAGACCTCGCAAGCCAACTCTGAGGACGTCCGCCGCCATGGCGAAGGTGTCGGCGCCGCTCCTGACCTTGCTGTCAGGATTGTGCCGCCAGTCAATCGGCACTTCCGCGATCTTGAGGCCCCACATGCTGGCCATATGCAGTATCTCCACGTCGAACCCGAATCCTCGAACGCGCTGCAGCTTGAAGAGTTCGGCCGCGACATCGCCCCTGAAGCACTTGAAGCCGCACTGAGTATCGTCGAATCCACGCACGGCAACTGTACGGACCAGCCGGTTGAACACCCTGCCCCGGAGGTGGCGCAGGCTCGGCTCGCCCTCTCTGCTGGATCCGGGAGCCTCGCGCGATCCGATCACGACGTCACACGCATCCTCGGCCAGCCTGGTGAACCGTTCGATCTGGGCAGCGGGCATCGCCATGTCCGCATCGCACATCATCCGCAGCGAGCCGGAGGCTGCCAGCATGCCGTGGCGGACGGCCCAGCCCTTTCCCGAATGCGGGATGTTCTCCAGCCTGATTCCGGAATTCTGAGATGCGCGCTCCCTGACGACATCCGCAGTACCGTCCGAGCTTCCGTCGTCTACTACGACGATGTCCCATGTGTAACTCTGCTCGCTCAGGTGGCGGACCAGAACGTCCAGGCTCCCGCTGATCCTCGCTCCCTCGTTGTAGGCCGGGACCACGATGGATAAGGTATGGCCGTTCGTTCATCTGTTGCTGCGGTGCGATTGCCCGAATGGAGATAGTGTCCTGGCTGAGGCAAGGGAACGAAGTCTAGTCCGGCGCTCGCCCAACCCCAGCTATTCTGGCACGTCCAGGTCGAAGGTCGTGTGAAGGACGCGGGCGGCCTTCGCCACATTGTTCTCATCCACGATGCACGTGATCCGTATCTCGGATGTCGTGATCATCTCAATGTTTATGCCGCCGTCCGCCAGGGCGCGGAACATCCGCGATGCATAGCCGGGCGCGTTCTGTATGCCCGTGCCCACTATGCTGATCTTTGCAAGACGGTCCGACGTCACAACGTCCTGGCAACCCAGTTCATCGGCCAACCCCAACACCACTTCGCGGGCCTTCCGCAAGTCCGGCCGCTCGACCGTAAACGTGAGGTCTGTGGCTCCTTCCAGGCTGGCGTTCTGCACGATGACGTCCACGCTGACTTCCGCCGCCGCCAAAGGCTCGAAAATGTTTGCCGCCAGCCCAGGCCGGTCCGGCACTCCTCTGACCGTGACTTTGCCCACGTTAATGTCCGTGGCAATCCCTCTGACCTTGTTCCTTATTTCGCCAACCTGCGCGTTCATGTCTACCTCCGCGTGAATCAGCGTGCCCGGCGCGTCCGAAAAACTGGACGCGACGAGTATCGGGACGTTGTAAACCATGCCGATCTCGATTGACCGGGGGTTCATCTTTGCCCCATAGCTGGCCAGTTCCAACATCTCTTCGAACCCGATTTCATCCAGCTTCCAGGCCTTGGGCGTCTGTCTCGGATCGGCGGTGAAGATGCCCTCGACGTCCGTGTACACCTCGCAGCGGTCTGCTCCGATTCCCGCGGCTAGCGCCACAGCCGTGGTGTCGGATGCGCCGCGGCCGAGCGTGGTTACGTCCATGTCCTCTGTGACACCCTGGAACCCCGCCACGATCACGATCCTGCCCCGGTCGAGTTCCCGGAGTAATCTCTCCGGCGCCACGTTCGCGATCATCGCCTTGCCGAACCTGCTGTCCGTGCGTATCCCCGCCTGTGCTCCGCTCAGGCTTATCGCATCGCACCCCCTTGCCCGCAGGGCCATGGCGAGCAGCGTGGCAGAGACTAGCTCCCCTGTGGAGAGCAACACGTCCATCTCTCTGGGGTCGGGATTGTCGGAGATGCGATTCGCCATGCGGATTAGGTCGTCAGTGGTGTCCCCCATAGCGGAGACCACAGCCACCACCTGGTCACCTTGGTCGCGCGACGACGCGATCCGCGCGGCCACATTGTTGATGAGGTCGGCGTTGGCGAGCGAACTCCCGCCAAACTTCTGGACTAGCAATGCCAATGTAGAGTGCTCCTGCAGCGGTCCTATGCTAGGCAGGCGCCTAGGACCGAGGGGCGCATAACCTTGACGTCGCCTTGGACACCGGACTTGGCGGCCGCCTCCGACATCTCGTACCCCACCGTCATTTCCTTCTCGGACGTAAACGCCAGCACTGTCGAACCGGAGCCTGAAAGCATTGCCCCATGTGCTCCGGCGCCCAGCGCGGCGTTGATTAAGTTCTTCATGGCTGGGAACACAGCCTGGCGTTGGGGTTGGTGCAGCCTGTCCTGCGTGGCAACGCGGAGCAGGTCCAGGTCCGATTGCGCGAGTGCCGCTACCAACAGGGCCGTCCGCCCAACATTGTACACAGCGTCGGTTCTGGGGACCGTTGGCGCAAGTAGCGTACGCGCCTCCGAAGTAGGCATATCGAAGTCCGGAATGAACGCCACAAGTCCGAGCTTGTTCGGCAGCGGCACCTCTGTCGTCACCAGCCTGTTTCTGTCCCGTACAACGATCTGGCAACCTCCCAGGAGCGCGGCCGCCGCGTTGTCGGGATGCCCTTCGATCTCGGCGGCCAGTGCGAGCAGCTGCTCCTGTGTAAGCTCTCCTCCGCTCATCTCGTTGGCCGCAAACAGGCCGCCTACCACTGCCGTCGCGCTGCTTCCAAGGCCCTTGAACAGTGGCACCCTGTTGAAACAGCGTACTGAAACGTCCGGCGTGGATCGCCCGAGCTCGTCGAACACACGGCGGAAGCTCTTCTGGACTAGGTTGGTAGCCTCGGCCATGATCACTCGCCGTCCCTCACCCTCGACGATCAGTCCGGGCTCCCCGTACTTGAACTCGAGCGTGTTTCTCAGGTCGAGCGCCATGCCAAGGCCAAGGCAGCGCTTCAACTCGAACCCCGGTCCGAGGTTCGCCGTGGTCGCCGGTACACTCACACTCAGCACCTTCAACTCTGTTCATTGGAGACCTTTGTTTCCCACCGGTTGGGGAAGGTCGTTCATGTTACGGCCCTTACGAACAGCCTGCGTCTCATAAGATTGTACATAAGTCCGCATGCCATTTCGGGACCTTGCCGCGCAAGACTCAAAGACCTTCTCACGAATGGCCTATCACCCTCGCGCGCTGAGCGTATGGATCATCCGGCGAGAATGTTCCCCACCATTGATGAAGGCCCACCCCGACCTTCCCCACGAATGTTGGTTACGCAAACGTTCCCCATGATGGAGACCTTTGCATAACTCCCGAATCGACCATTGGGCAGGCATTGCGCGACCTCCGGCCCCTTCCCCAGTCTGCTGGGGAAGGTCGGGATGGGGTTCTCTTCCCCACGAAAGTTGGTTACGCAAAGCTCGTCGCCGACGCTGGATACCCTCAGGGACCAACCTTGCCGACTGCGCGTCCTCCGGACACCGCGTGCTCATGCCAGACACCCATGGAGACCTTCGCATAACCCCCGGCAACACCTCATCTTCAAACACGTTCAGAAGAACGGCTACAGACTCAGGCCACAAAATCCCCGGTCGTTCCATAAGAGTCAGCGAATACGAACCGGAGTTGAGACGACACAGAGAGTTGATGTCTACCGAGGCTGCCAGATCGATGTACAAGCGGCGTCAGGGGCTGGTCGAGCCGGTGTTCGGCCTCCTGAAGGAATGCCACGGCGCCAGGCGGTTCCTGCTGCGAGGTCGCGAGAACGTCCTCTCCGAGTGGTGTCTGCTGGCTGCGGCGTTCAACCTCAAAAGCCTTCATAGGGTCTGGAGTGCAGCCTCGCCGTCGGACTCGCCTCACACCGGCTCGCCACGACTACATCCACGCTGTGGTCGCGGCGCCATTGAAGCCACGCGCAACCACCACGTACCACGGCGGACGGCCCAACCATGCCTCGCCACTCGCCGACTCTATACTGTTTACCGGTCTTCGCCCGTCACATGCCCCTCCTCCCACAATCTCTGCACACCTCACGAAACTATGAGACACTACGTGGGAGAGGGTAACCGAGGGGGTGAGGGGGAGTTCCCGCTCCCATGATGGGAGAAGGCTGGACACTTCCCTTGGAAAGGGGACTCTCTATTGAAAAACCTAACCTGAGTCTCCCGAACTTTCAAAGACTTCTCAACTGCGACCAACGCCGCGCGGCAGACCCTGCCAATGTTCCCTACGCCTCTTGCTACAATTCCCTCCGAACAGCCAGATACGGAAGCCGCCTTGACCTCTTTCACAACAGCATCAACACCCCCTAGCCCTGGCACGGCCGCCATGCTCCGCGAGCGCGGGCTCGAACTGCTGGATTTCTACTTGGTGCGCGACCGCGTGGCCGCCTGCGCCACGTTCCCGCCGGCAAAGAGGCTCGCGGAGGATATGGCGCCATCGTCTGACCCGGAAATCGTCCGAGCCCTCCAACAGGAGACAACCGAGGCCCGCATTCTGCTCAACCGCGGGCTCAGCCTTAGGTTGCCGCCAGTCGAGCACACGCCTGAACTGATAAGGCGTGCCGAACTCGGCGGCACGTTGACGGGCGAAGAGCTATTGGACGTCTCTGCACTGCTTTCAGCTACAGCGCAGGCAAGGCAGGCAATAGCCCAGCAGCGGGAGCATGCGCCCACCCTCTCGGAGCTGGCTGCCAGCGCGCCCGACCTCCGACCCTTGTCCGCGGACATAGCATCGGCAATCGCTCCCGACGGGTCGGTTCTGGACAGTGCGGCTCCGGGTCTGGGCCTGTTGCGCCGCCAGATAAGGGACGCCTACGCGGACGTTGACACGGCCATGGAGCGGGTCATCGGCACATCCGCCCCGCAGGGCGCGCTGCAGGACCGTGTCATCTCCGTCCGTTCTGAGAGGCTGGTGCTTCAGGTCAAGGCCGAAATGAGGCATCGGGTCCCCGGCATCGTGCACGACGCCTCGAACACGGGAGCAACCGTGTACGTGGAGCCATTCGCCACAGTCGACCTTTGCAATCGCTGGCGCGAGCTCGCCCTGGAGGAACGCCGCGAGGTCGAGCGCGTTCTCTACCGCCTCTCTTCTGAGGTTGGCCTCCACGCAGGCGATATTTCAGTGGCCACCGAAGTCACCGCGCGCCTGGAATTCATATTCGCGCGAGCGAGGTACGGAGCGGCGATACACGCTATCGGCCTCCCCGTCAAAATCAACGCCGCCGAGGCGGATCCGGCGGGAGTCCTTAGGCTCTCCGGCCTGCGCCACCCGCTACTTGAAGAAAGCTCCGTCCCGATCGATGTGAGCGTCGGACCGGACTGGTCGGTGCTCGTGATCACGGGGCCGAACGCGGGAGGCAAGACCGTTGCCATGAAGTCCGTCGGACTGCTCGCTCAAATGCATCAGTCCGGCCTGGAGATTCCCGTCGAAGAAGGCAGTTGGCTACCGGTCTTCGATGGCATCTACGCGGACGTCGGAGACCTTCAGAGCATCTCGGAGTCCGTCTCCACGTTCAGCTCTCACATGCGAAACATTATCGACATCATGTCCATCGCAACGGGCTCCTCTCTGGTCTTGATGGACGAGATCGGCTCGAGCACCGACCCCGAAGAAGGTGCCGCGCTGGCGAGGGCCATCCTGGACCGGATGGCGGAGAAGGGCACGCCTACGATCGTAACCACTCACCACAGGTCGGTTGCCGCGCACGCGGAAGCGCACGAGAGGATGATGAACGGCAGCGTCGACCTGGACCCGGCCACGCTCGCGCCCACTTACCGCCTGACGCTGGGAATGCCCGGTAACAGCTACGCCATGACCGTAGCGGCCAATCTCGGTCTCGAAGCGGGCGTCATGATGGCCGCGGAATCGATGCTGGACCCGGGCTTCCGGCAGTTCAACGATTGGCAGACGGAAGCCGCCGAGGACCGCGCTCGCCTCAGGTCTGCGCTCGAGGAATCGGAGCGCGCCCGTACCGGAGCGGAGGCGGTCCGCCGCGAGTACGATGCCAGGCTCGCGGAGATCGAATCCACGCGCCGCGACATCGAAGAGTCCATCCGCAATGAGGTCTCCGAACGGTATCGGGATGTCCGGCGCCGGCTCAGGCGCGTCGAAGCTGCCCTTTCGTGGACACCGCCGGATGTTCCGCTACGCGCCGCCCGGTCCCGTGTAAGCGGACCGACCGCCGGCGGGACGCGCAAAGCCGCCGACGAACTGACCGAGATCAAGCAGCAGATCGACAGCGCCAAAGACCCGCAACCGGCGCCAGCGCCGGCCGATGCTGAAATCTTGACCCTTGAGGTCGGCCGCACGGCTGAAGTGCGGGGCCTCGGCCTGCGGGGCAAGGTCGAGAGGTTGTATTCCGACACAGGCGAAGCCGAGGTTGTGATCGGCAACTTACGCATGCGGCTGGACACTCGCAAGCTCCTTGCCTTGCCGGATCAACCAGCCACGGAAGAAGACAACACCCCTGCCACTGCTCCCATGGGGTTCGTTGACAAACGTGATGAGACTCCGGCGCGCGACCTGGACATCCGCGGGGCCCGCGTGGAGCCGGCACTGCTAGAACTGGACAGCTTCCTGGAGCGTGCTTCGGCAGACGGTCTGGACGCAGTCCGAATCGTTCACGGGCACGGCACTGGCGCTCTACGCAGCGCCGTCCGTGAGTTTCTCAAGACGCACTCCCTTGTGGCATCGCACCGGCGGGAAGTCGCCGAGCGCGGTGGAAACGGCGCGACCGTGGTGGAACTCATCTGAAGTGTTCGCAGCGAACAGCGCGATCGTTGCCGCGGCCCTCGTGTGGTTAACCGTGGCATGTACCTCCAATGCTGCCACGCCCTCCGCGCCGAGCCTGGTAACTTCGCTGCAAGCTCCTTCGCCAGCACCTTCAACTTCCCAGCCCACAGTTACCGCGCCCGCACCTACGGGTACTCCCAAGATGGCTGAGCCGGCAACACCACACCCTCCTATCCCTTCGCCCACGCCCACGACTCATACGGATGCGCAGGCAACACCACAGGCCCCATCAACGCCCACGCTCGCACCCAGTCCTTCAACTCCCGAGACTGTTCCGCAGACACCCACGCCCGCGCCATCAACCCCATTAACCCAGGTCGCCACGCCAGCTCTCACACCAACCGCTTCGCCCTCCGCCGCTCTGGACCAGCCGAATGCCGGCCTACCAACGGGAACAGTCATCGTGGACGGGCAGGCGTTTAGCGTCGAAATCGCCGCCGACGCAGGTAGCCGGAGCACGGGGCTCTCCTATCGCGACGGCCTCGCACACAACGCCGGCATGCTCTTCCTCATGCCTCGCGAAGGCGTCCAGACATTCTGGATGAAGGAGATGCGCTTCCCGCTCGATATGGTCTGGATCGGCGCCGGCTGCCGCGTGACCGGCGTCACTCACGACGTTCCGTTCCCCGAAGCCGGTACTTCCACATCCGAGCTTCCCCGCTACAAGTCCCCCGACGGGACGCTCTACGTCCTTGAAATTAACGCAGGCCTCGCCCGCGACCTTGGCATTATCCCCGGCGCCAAAGTTGCCTTCCTCAACATAGAAGACACACCACTCGCCGCCTGCCCCCAAACACCGGGCCACTCCTAACGCCACCAACCGCCGCACTTTCGACGCCTTAAGAAAAGGACCAGAACACCATCGCCCACTACCCACAATCCCGGCAACCCAGCCCGTTCGTAGTGAGCCTGCCGAACCACAATTGGTGGCGACGAAGACACGCCCCGGATACCGTTCACGGAGTCCGAACACCCCCACTCGCCACTTCCATGCAGCGAACGCGTGTGCTACCATTAGCACATGAACCCAGCCGTCTATGCCACCAACCGCGTGCGAGCCGCAATGAAGAGCGTCCAAGCTACTCAGATTAGTCTCGCTCAAGTGTCACAAATGTGCGCGAACTGGCTCATTTTGTGTACTCCTAGGCTCAAAACTAGTCACCTTTTGTCACTCCAGACAGCGCCCTCCAGCTTTGGAACGTTACAAAATGTGACGGAATGTGACAGATTTGCGTATCTAACCCACTTCCAGCGCCTCTTCTCACTGGACGAGCGCTCTAAGTCCCGCAGCGCAGAAGACGAAAGAAACATCGATAGGCCCAGCAACTCCGCAGTGACTGCGCGCCAAACTTTCTTTCGCCTGCTTCACGGTCCGGGCCGCGTCCTGAGCGCAGCCAAAGGAGCAATGTCCAGGTGGCCGGTTTTGGCCGCTTTTGGCCGCCCCAGGAATGTTGGGCACCGCTTGCCAGGTTGGAAATGGCCGGTTTTGGCCGCTAGGGCCGGCAGTCCGCTGACCGACTGGTACCGGTTTCGATTGACTACGCAACGCGATAATGCCTAGAATTGTACAGTCCCCCTGAAGCTGGCTAGACTTGCCTCGGATAACACCCCACAGGAGACAACATGACCACTAGGGTCAGACCAAAGAGCCCCTTCCCGAACACTGCGGTCCACGTGACCGAAAGCGCCGTCGATCATGTCAGGGAGTTCGCGGTTGTGGAAGGCAAGCCGGGCGCCAACCTGCGAGTGGCCGTTAAGGGCGGAGGCTGCTCCGGCCTGACCTACGTCCTTGAGCTCGTTGACGAGGAAGCCCAGGAGGACGAGAAAGTTGTCAACGAGCACGGCCTCAAGGTCTTCATCCCGAAGCGCTCGTTCGTGTTCTTGGCCGGCACCACGCTGGAGTACTCGGGCGGGCTGAACGGCAAGGGTTTCGTCTTCAACAATCCAAACGCCAAGACCACCTGCGGCTGCGGCACGTCCTTCAGCGTCTAGTCCTGCAGCCTGATGCCTAAGCTCACCTCGGCCTCGGCCGCTGACGCACCGCATCTAGCAAGCCTATCCCGTCAGTACACGAACGTCGGCGAAGAGCTCGGCGCTCTGCTCCATGGAGCCGGCCTCGTCGACCGCTCTCCGATGGGCCGCCTGCGATTCGATGGTGCCGATGCGCTGGACCTCCTGGACCGTTTGAGTACCAACGACCTCGAAGGCATATCGTCGGGCGACGCCGTTTACACCGTGCTGACCTCGAACAAAGGCCGCATCATTGACCTGCTGCTCGCACTCAAGCACGACGACCATCTGACCGTGCTCACCAGCCCTGATCGCGTCGAGCCGGTTACCGAGCACATCGACTTCTACAACTTCGGCGAAGACGCAGAGATCACGGACCGGTCCGAAGAAACGGCGATGCTCGGCCTGTCCGGCCCCGGAACGCCCGAAGTGATCGCCGCCGTGGCCGGCCCGGACGTATGGCCGGATGGGCCCGGCACCTTTGCCGAAGCCAGCATTGGCGGCATGAGCGCGCTGCTCGTCCGCACCGACTTCCTCCGTGTACCCGGCGTTGACCTCATCGTGAGCGCCGGCCAGCAAGACGCGCTTCGAAAACACTTGCTGGGCTCCGGCGCGTCCCCTGCCGTAGTCTCCGTGGGCGCCGAAGCCCTCGAGATCGCACGCATACTTCAGGGCGTACCCGCATCCGGCAGTGAACTGTCCGAAGACCGCAATCCTCACGAGGCCCGCCTCGCCGATTACCTGAGCTTCACCAAGGGCTGCTACGTCGGCCAGGAGGTCGTAGTACGACTGCACACCTATGACAAGGTCCAGCGGTACCTGTCACCGTTGGTTTGGGAGCCCGCGGACGCCGTGTCTAACGGCGACATGCTGTTCGCCGACGGCAAGCGAGTGGGCGAGGTCACCTCGGCGGCCGTGGACGTTCGAAGCGGGCATGGCATAGGCCTCGGCTTCGTGCGCAAGGCCCACGCAGGTCCGGGCAGCGTCTTGCAGGCGGGTACGCCGGACGGTCCGGCGCACGTACGGATTACGGAGTTGCCCGTTACGCCGTAAGGGTGGCCCCTCCGTCCACTACAATCACTTGGCCTCGTATCATGCGAGCGTCCTCGGTACAGAGAAAGCACACAACCCGGGCGATGTCCTCCAACGCAAGCGGCCGCCCGGCTGGAGTCTCGCTCTTGGCCTGTGCGGCCATGTCGCTGCCGCCGGGGAAGTGCTCCAGAGCGCCCGTCTGCACGAGGCCCGGCGATACCGCGTTCACGCTAATGCCCTGCCCGGCAAGCTCGACCGCGAGGTAGCGGGTCAACGACTCCAAAGCCGCCTTAGATGTACCCACCAGGAAGTAGTCCGGGAGCACCCGCTGCGACCCCATGCTGCTGATGTTGACTATGCTGCCGCCTGAGTGCATCAGCTTTGCCGCCTCGATGGAGCAGAGCCACGCGGCCCTCGCGTTGACGTTGAAGGTCCAGTCCCAGTGCTTCTCGGTCAACTGGTCAGCAGGCAGATTCACTCCGGTCGCGGCGTTGTTCACAAGGATGTCCAGCCCGCCGAATGCCTCGCCGATCTTCGAGAACAGACCTCTGATGCGAGCCGGGTCGCCAAGGTGTGCCCTGACTCGCAGGCACTGAACGCCGTGGTTCTCGATCTGCTCCTGGGTTTCGGCGGCTTCCTCGTGCCGCCTCAGGTAGTTGAACGCTACGTTGACGCCTCGGCTCGCCAACTCCAGAGCGATGGCCCTTCCTATGCCCCGCGCGCCTCCAGTCACGAGCGCGGACTTGCCCTTGAACGTCATTTGGCAGGTCCCTAGACCGCCAGGCCCCCGTCAACGCTAATCACCTGGCCGGTGATGTAGCCCGCGTACTCGCAGGCGAGAAATGCAACCATACGCGCCACTTCATCGGGCATTCCGAATCGCCCCATTGGAATGCGCCCGAGCACCTCATCCTTCACCTTCTGTGGGAGTCCGTCCACGGTGTCGGTCCTGACGTAGCCCGGCGTGACAACGTTGACGGTAATACCGCGAGTGGCGATTTCCTTGGCAAGCGACTTCGTCATGCCAACAATGCCAGCCTTGGACGCCGAGTAGTTGACCTGGCCGGCATTCCCCCTGATTCCCACCACCGAGCCGACATTGATTATCCGGCCCCACCTCAGCCGCAGCATCTGGCGCAAGATCGCGCGAGTGCAGTAGAACGTGCCGTCCAGGTTCACTCGCATCACATCCCGCCACTGGTCATCCGTCATTCTTATCAGAAGCCCGTCGGCAATGATGCCGGCATTGTTCACTAGTATGTCCACTGCGCCCCATCGCTCGAGCACCGTGTCCACCATGGCGTTGACCTGGTCGACATTCGAAACGTCAGCGTGGACGGCGAACGCCTCACCGCCCATGCCGCGGATCTCCTCCGTTACGCGTTCTGCCTCTTTGGGCGAAGTGTTGTAGTTCACCGCCACCTTCACGCCCAACTCGGCCAGCCTCAGCGCGGATGCGCGGCCGATTCCCTTGGACGCGCCGGTGACCACCGCGTGCTTGCCTTCTATTCCAGAATCACTCAAGTAGCCTCTCCCAAACAGTTTCCGTGCAGAACACTCCCCTGCACTACTGCTCAGAGTTGGCCCGCCCTCGCACGCGGGCCAACTCTTCATTCATTTCAGATACAAACCCGGACTCGACGAGCAGCCTGGCTGTGTCGATGGCCTTCGACACAGCGTCGGCTCGGGCGCGCCCGTGGCCAACGACGCTAACGCCGTTCACACCGAAAAGCGGCCCGCCTCCGTAAGTCTCAACTACATTGCATAACTCGTAGACGCGACGGTCCAGGCCGTGCAGGCCATCACCGTCGTTCCTCTGGCGATTTTCCCTCCGCACAAAGTCCGCGAGACTCCGGCCTAGGCTCTCCGTAAGCTTCATCAGCATGTTGCCCACAAAGCCATCGCAAACGACGACATGCGCCGATCCGGAAGTCAGGTCGCCCGGCTCGATGTTGCCGATGAAATTCAGCCCGCTCTTTTCCAGGTGCGGAGAGGTCTCTCGCACCTGCTTGTTCCCCTTGCCGGGTTCCGCTCCAACGCTAAGAAGGGCAACCTTGGGGCTCTGGATACCCCAGATGGTTCTTGCGAAGACGTCGCCAATGACGGCAAAACTCACGAGCTGGGACGGCCGGCAGTCCAGGTTGGAGCCAAGATCGATAACCACGGTATGCGGTGCCAGTCCGAGTACCGGTCCGCCCAGAGCAGGTCGGTCGAGTCCCTCGACAACACCCAGCACGACAGCGGCCGAGGCCATCGCCGCGCCCGTCGATCCCATCGTGACGCAGGCATCAGCCAGGCCTTTCTTGATCATGCCGGTCGCAACAACAATGGAAGCCTTCGGCTTCTGGCGCAGCGCCAGGGCCGGGGCTTCTCCCTCTACGATGACCCCCTCGGAGGGCACGATCGAAATCGGCAACCCATCGCAATCGTGTTTGCCGATTTCCGCCTCGAGCACATCCGGGTCTCCTACCAGCGCGATGTGGAGTCCGCCGGCCCGAACGGCATTTACGGCGCCGCAGACTACCTCATGGGGAGCGTGATCTCCCCCCATGGCGTCAACGGCGATGGTTATCGGTTGCCCGTTCCCACTCATCTACGTTCCCTGTGGTTGTGGCGTGCTAGCCAGTGAGCGTAACGCTGGTCTCGCCTGCAATCGCAGGTTGACCGTCCGGTTTGCGGACCTCAACTGCGCAGGTCACTATACTATCGTTACCGTTCTCGCGCACCGACTTGACCCGGCCTGTGGTCTCCACGACTTCCCCAGGGAGCACAGGCGCTCGAAACCTCAGCTTGAGCCTGCCGCTGCTGGGCCAGGACTCAGGAAAGGCCACGGCCATCATCTCAGAAATCGTAGCGGCTATCATCATGCCGTGAGCGATGGTGCTGCCGAACTGCGACCTTGCCGCGAACTCGTGATTGACGTGAATTGGATTGAAGTCGCCCGATGCGGCCGCGTACTGCTCTATGCGCTCCTGCGTTATCAGACGCTTAATGGACGGGAGTTCCAGGCCTACCTCGGCAGGAACCGCCACTAGGCAACCTCCGGCAGCATGATAGTGCTCTTTCCGGTGAGTACCGAACGCGTCGCCGCATCGCAAGTTTCAAGCTCAACGACTAGAAATCGCCACTCGCCTCGGACCGAATTCTGTACCAGGACGGCATTGCAGGTCAGTTCCGAGCCGATCTCCACTTCAGCCAGAAACTGCAGCTCCTGCCCCGCATGCACAGTGCCGCCCGGAATCCGCAGGTCGTCGATTACGCCCCGGAGACTCATAGCGGCAACGCACATCGGCGGCACCTTCGCGCCGGGTTGCTCATGGACGCTATCGCTGACGGCGGACACGTAATCTCGTACGGTCGCGCTATCCAGCCTGAAGGCATGCTTGGAGATCGATTGGCCCGTGGAAAGCTTGGAGTAGTCGAGTGTCATGAGTCTTCAGCCGCAGGCAATGTTGCCCGAAGATCGGCACCGTGTCCATAGCTTCACGAGCGCCACTGGGGGCAAGCCGACGGAGTTTGGCCTGCATGCGCCGTCATGGACAACTCCTTTACGGAACAGGAATGAGTTCAGAAACTCTGTCGTCTGTACCGTATGCCGCGCCTCCATCAGATTCAGCCCCAATCGACCAGGAAGACTGACCATTGTCGATCGACACGATATCGCTCTCTGCAGAGCCAGGCAGTTCCTCTTCGATTCCCACCGCCTGATCAGTAATTTCTGCCTCCTGATTCCCCCATCCAACAAACGCGACTGCGAAGCCAAGTGCTGCCGCAACTAGGGCAACTACCAGGACCGTCCCAGCGTATATCAGGACTGAAGAAACACGCTTGGGGGCTGTCTCGTGCCAGTGCGTGACATGTCGGAGAGCCACGTTCCCAAGGCTGTCTACGTGGATTTCCTCCAGGCCGGCGTTCCTGTTCGTGTCGTCCTCTGAATTAAACTCGAGAGTGATGTGAAAGTACCCGCGGGACTCTACGACATCCTTAATGCACCACTGGACATCCGAGTTCTTGAGGTGGCTGCAATGTGGCGTACGGTCTCCGGACGCCGTTCTCAGCGCAATCGACTCCGCCTGTTCCCGCGTTATCGGTACGAGCTTACTCTGCACTGCGGAGACAGGAGTTGAAGCTTGCGCCGTTGCGGTCGCTCCGACGACGCCACGGCTGGCAGACGGGTCGACTTCGACGTCATGCTCCCACAAGGGTGCCTCCAACGCGGACATGGGGACGCTTCGTCCGTTCGGCATCGCCTTGGAGGCTTCAGCACGGTCGCCGTCATCTCCCAGGAAAATCCTCCCGAATGTCTCTTCCAGATACCCGTGCAGGCGTCGGAAAGACCTGATTCCCAAGAAGGCGAGCGCGGCGAGCACTACAAACGGGGCTGGTATTGCCAGAGAGCCCAGCGATAGGAGCTGGAACACGAACGGAATTGACCACAGTCCAAGGATGACCACGATAAAGACCATCACGGAGTCCCGGATAACGGAACCAAGGATATCCGGTACCCACATCGCCCACTGCCGGCCCCGCACGATCAGGTGAGTTGTCACGACGTCCGCCAGTCCGCGTATGCTCGACCATATGGCAAAGGCGGGCGGAATGCAGAACACCAGCGTGGTGAAACCGACAACGAACCCCACTACCCTCTCGCTCAGTCCGATCAGTTTCCCGATCTGCGGTGCCGTCTCCGCCGCAAATGTTCCCATGCCAATAAGCACTACGATGATCATGCTGTTGAGCAGAACAACCGCGGCCGAGCGCTTGACCCTGTGCCCGAATTCGCTGTCTAGCCTTACTCCCGCGGTAATCGTCTGAATCGCTTCAGAGATGTTGCTGAAGTATCGCTTCAGCATCGGAGGCCCAACACGGTCTATCAAGCTGAAGATTCTGTCGCCTGAGCGCGCCAGGTACGGATAAATCAGTGAGTTCATGGCCGCAGCCGCCACTAACACCTGGTAGATGAAGGCCCCAATGGCGTTGGATTCCACTCCAACCTTCATGATGGCAAGCGAGAACTCCCCCACCTGGCCCATTCGAGTACCGACGTTCAAAGAAATCTGGCCCGATCTGCCAGTCGCGAAGGTTCCAAGACTGGCGCCGAAGACCTTGCCCACTATGAAGACTCCCGCAATGATCGTGGCGGACAGGAGATGGTCCTTGATCAGATAGATGTCCACGAGCATGCCAATCGAAACAAAGAAGAGGGCGCCGAACATGTCGCGTATCGGTGATATCACATGGGATATCTGTTCCGACTGTCGCGTATCGCCGATCACGGCCCCGATGAGGAACGCGCCGGCTGCCGCAGATATTCCAAGCATCTGCCCGAAAAGAGAGAGCAGGAAGCACAGTGCCAGGCTCGTCAGCATAAGAGTTTCGGGAGAGCGGTAGCTTGCGACTATGCCCACTATGCGAGGCACGATGATGGCGCCCAGTGCGAGTGACGCCACCCCAAACACGCCTATCTTCAGCACAAGCAAGCCAATGTCTTGAGGCTCGGCGCTGCCTGTAGACGCAACTCCGGAGAGGACCGTGAGTAGAATGACGGCGACAAAGTCCTCGACGACCAGTATCCCGACGACAATGCGGCCAACGCCTGCCTTGAGTTGGCCCGCGTCAGCAAGGACCTTGATTAGCATGGCCGAACTGCTTATCGCTAGGGCCGCCCCGAGGAAGACGGACTCCATCGCAGTCCACCCCATCATCTGGCCCACCTGGTAGCCGAGGGAGGACATCACCAGCATCTCAACGGTGCCTATCAGCAGCACGCCCATCCCGACCTGACGGATCCGCCTCCAACCCAACTCGAGCCCAACGGCAAACAGCAGCACCACCAGTCCAAGATCCGCCAGCAGACGTATGCTCTCCTGGTTGGTAACCGGGGGATTCGGCAGGGTGAACGGCCCGACGATGACGCCGGCAATCAAGTATCCGAGTATGGGCGGCTGATTGAACCTGCGGAAGACGACCACCGCCACGCCCGCGACGGCCATGATGATGGCGAAATCGCGGACAAGGGAAGAACCCTCCACGTGTATCAGAGACTCCGGCATGCTGAAATGCTACAACGGGCAAAGCCGGACTCACGATGTCAATCTGGGTCTAGATTGAACTAAAAGGAGAAACTGAGGCGGTTTCCGGCAACGGCTGCGGAGGCTCTGCTGCCCGCGCTCAGCCTAGTCTGAGACCCGGCCGCCTCTCTGACTCGCGGCCTCTTCCAACAGCCTGTCGAGAAGTACGAACGACTCCTGGACCTTGAAGTCCAGGCTGGCGATGGACATAGCCCGAAACAGTACACCGGTTGAGACCCGCGCCCTCACACCCTCTCCCAGGGCCGGCACCTTCTGCCCGAGCGCCTTCGAAACGAATCCCGCCGCTGTCATGCCCTCCCGCGTGAGTGGAAAGTGCATCAGCATCTTGTCGTCATATGAGAGCACCAGCCCGGTCTCATCCTGCCGGAGGTCGAGGTTGAGATGTGCCCGGGGCACGGCGATCAGTTCTTCGGCATACTCTGTGATCTCAACGGATTGATCGTTCATGGCGCTCACGCCCCTATCGTATCGCTGATGCCAGCCCAGAGAAAGCAGTCCGCACGGTATCGCCGCCAACGATGAGGGGCTTGCCTTCTACAAACATCTGTGCTATTATCAGTTCATGGATGTCGTGAAACTCGCCTGCCGCACCCGCAACGGAGTCCAGAGGGCTCCAGAAGGCTATTGCAGGAGCGCTCGAAATACCGCACCAAAACGTGGACTCTCTCTGCCGGCTGCTGAGACGCTTCCCAGATGCCTGTAGGCCCGATCAGCCTTTGGGCTCCCCTTTTGGGTCCCCTTTTGAGTGCAACGAAGGGGCCTCACGCTGCAAACGTGTTCCATTCGTGTTCCATTCATGCCCTGAATGTGCCCCGGTTAAGTACCAATCGTGTTCCAAAGCAGTCCCGCAAACCCCCCCAACCCAGCTACGAAATGGAACAAAACGGAACATAATGGAACACATTTTTGCGAAAACTAGCCTCCGTTGCGCACCCGCTTCCTGTTGAAGCTTTGCCGAAGCCTTCCACACTGCATTCGCAAGACCCAACTGCACACACGGCCAACTCTTTCCAAAGCCGCCCACCGTCGTTATGGGCCATCACAGAATTGCCCGAAAAGTGTGGGACCTGCTCGGGCCCACATCACGTCTTGGGGCTGACGCAATTTAGGTCTCCCGCAATGCCGCCGCCAACTTGCGGTAACAGGTTAGGTCTGTCACGATTGTTGCATGAAGATCGGCATCTTCGAAGTCTCAGAACCCGTCCCAGAACTGCATGACACGCGCGCCATGGCCATCCTGAGGCCATGGATCGACGTTGGTAGGGTCGGCTCCGTGGCGCTAAGCCAGATCGAACGATACATGGCGGCCAAGGAGCTGGGCCGGCTTGACAGGCCCGGCACGTACTTTGACTTTACGCGTTACAGGCCTCGCACAAGGTCTGTTGGCGAAAGGCGCATACTCACCACGCCCAACACCGTCGTCTATTACGCTCGCATCGAGAATGGTGGAGACTATATTTTCCTGCACGTCCGCGAACCGCACTCGATGTCGGAGGAGTACGTCGAAGGAATAGTAGACCTGCTGGAGCACTTCAACGTCGTGGAGTACTGCCGCATTGGTGGAATGTACGATTCAGTGCCGCACACGCGCCCGCTTCTCGTGACCGGTTCGCTCAGCGACGAGCAGGAGCGCAAGGCAGGCGACACGGTTTCCACACGCGGCAGCAACTATCAGGGTCCAACGAGCATTGTCAACCTCGTCACGCAGTCCCTTGAAAACAAGGGTGTCGCCACTCCGAGCCTGATGGCCCATATTCCACAGTATGTGCAGTTGGACGAAGACCACATGGGGGCCAGCCGCCTGATGGAGGTGCTCTGCGCAATGTACGACCTTCCGGATTTCCTGGCCGAGACCGACAGGGGCAAACGCCAGTACAGTGAGCTGAGCAGGGCCATCGAATCGAACTCAGAGGTTAGTACCCTCATCAAGCAACTGGAAGCGTACTACGACCGCACGCAGGCGGCGCCCTCGGGTACGGAGGAGACCGGTCCGGAACTCGCCCCTGACATCGAAGCGTTTCTCAAACAGGCAAGCGAGCGCCTCCATAACGAGGAAGAGGACTAGAAGCCCGCAAGTCCCGCTTGTTATACAGGGCAACGCTCTCGCCCTCAGTCATGGTGCGATGAGTGCGCCCGCGGTTTCAGGAACTCCCGTGAACTGACGAACGAGGGCTCCGCGTACCCATCCTCTCCTTGACCCCCCTACTAGCCCAACCTAGAATCGAATTCGCTTATGAGTACGAGCGACACGGCCCCCACTGTTAGGCTCCTGTCCGTCGGGGGCGTAGTTTTACGCAATGGCGACTCCGGGCCCGAGGTGGCCCTGTGTGGTCACATAGACGGCGCCGGATACGAATGGGGCCTCCCAAAGGGCACTCCCGAACCCGGTGAGACCAGGACCGAGACCGCAATCCGCGAAGTACAGGAGGAGACCGGTCTGGAAGTAGTCATCGACGAATACATCGGCGACATTAAGTACTCATTCCCATGGCCAAAGGCAGGCGGACGTGACGCGGACAACAAGCGGTCGCTGGCTCACAAGACGGTGCTCTTCTACCTGATGTCCGCCACCGGAGGAAGCACCGATTTGCACGACCACGAGTTTGACGATGTACAGTGGTTCCCGGCGGACACGGCCCTGCGGTCGCTCAAGTATGACAACGAGGCCGGGATCGTGAAGGATGGCCTCGAAATGGCATCGAGTCGAGCATGACGGCCGTTCCGACAGCCCGCGGCGCACGTAGTGTGCTGCTCAGGGAAAAGCGCCTTGAAGATGCCGAGAACGACTACTCTTGGCGCGTGGACGAAGAACTCGCCCGCCACGACGCTACCCGCCCCCTGCGAATGAGCTTCCGTGAGTTTCGCAAGTACTCCAAGGAAGAATTGGAATACCCCAGCCCTTGGTCCAGGCGATTCGCCGTCGAGACCCTGGACGGAAGGCACATCGGCAACTGCATGTACTACGACATCGACACCCGGCGCGGGGAAACCGAGCTCGGCATAGTAATCGGCGATAAGGACTACTTGGGAAAGGGGTATGGTACCGACGCAGTCGATTCACTGCTGGACCACATCTTCACCACCACTACGATAGCCAAGGTTTACCTCCATACGCTTGACTGGAATCAGAGGGCGCGGAAGTCGTTCGCAAAGTCGGGGTTTAATGAAGTCCGCCCAGTGAGGCGGAGCGGCTTGGACTTCATCCGTATGGAGATACTACAAGGCGAGTGGAAACAGTTGCGTGGACAGGAGAATCGGCCCTAAGTCCGTGGCAATGCAGATACTGTAGCCTCGGAAGCCACGCACGCGCCATCGGCGAGCTCATGCTCCCCAGGTCCGGGCCCTCGCCAAGTGCGGTCACAATGACGTCCGCTGCTCTGAAGTTGGGCCGTTAGCGTTGACTCAGCACCCGTGTGCCGCAGGATCCATCAGCCATCGTCTGGTGTCCAACCTTACGAAGAGACGGGCGTCGCTTCAGACGCCGATCAGGTACGCTAAGCATCCGGAGCGAAGAAGCTCCGCAAGTGGCCCTACCTCGCTAGGCCACTCCGACTGATTAGGGCGCTAGAATTACTCCCATGCAGACACGCTACAAGAACGCGCTAGAGAGAGTCATGAGCCTCGCGGACTTTGAGCGCTCTACGCACAGTCCTGAGCACGCGAAGTTCCACCTCGAACGCATGGCCCTTCTCCTTCAGCAACTGGGCGATCCGCATCTTGGAAGGCGAACAGTCCACGTTGCGGGTACGAAAGGCAAGGGAAGCACGTCCGCCATGATCACTTCGATCTTGTCCGCAAGCGGCTTCTCGGCGGGCTTCTATACTTCGCCCCATCTGCACCGGACCGTCGAACGTATAAGGGTCGGCCTTGAACCCGTTACGACAGATGAGTTCGCGGAGTTGGTAGATGATGTCTGGCCCGCCACGGAGTGGACTAGCGAGCACGGCGGTTACGGAGGGGTGACTACCTTCGAGGTCCTTACTGCGATGGCATTCGTGCACTTCAAGAAGGCAAGCCTTGATTTTCAGGTCATGGAAGTTGGACTGGGCGGTCGGCTGGACGCGACCAATGTCGTAGCGCCTGACGTCTGCGTCATCACATCGATTAGCCTGGACCACACTGCGACGTTGGGAGAGACGATTCCTGAGATCGCGAGCGAGAAGGCGGGCATCATTAAGCGCGGCGTCCCGGTTGTAGCCGCTCCTCAAACCGCGGAGGCGCTCAGCGTCATCGAAGAGGTAGCCCGCGAAAGGGATGCTCCCGTAATCGATGTCGGGAAGAGTCTCTCATGGCGACTACAGAAGTCCGGTCCCCAGGGCCAGACCTTCACACTGAGCGGCCTGCACGGCGACTACGACCTGGCTTTGCCGCTGATCGGAGATCATCAACTGGAGAACGCCGCAGCAGCAGTAGCCGCGGCTGAAACACTGAGCGGCCTCGGACACAACATCACCTCAGAGTCCATAACGAACGGGATTCGTGACGTTAGATGGGAAGGCAGACTGCAGGTCCTACAGGCCGAACCTCCTCCCGTTGTCGTAGACGGCGCGCACAACCCCTACTCAATGCGTCGCCTTGCGGAAGCCGTAAAGAAGACCTTTCAATACTCACGCGTTTATGTGGTCTTCGGTGGTCTGATGGGTCACAGTCTTGAAGGTATGCTTGAAGAACTGCAGGCCATTCAACCGGAGATCGTAGCGGTGAAGTCCCGTCATCCTCGTTCTGCCCCTAGTGCTATAATCGCAGAAGCGGCTAGAGCCCAGGGACTCTCAGTCCTGTTGGAGACTGACGAGGTAGTGGAAGGTCTTCGCAGGGCCATGGACTTGGCCGACGAGACCTCACTGATTTTGGGAACCGGCTCGCTGTTTGTAACCGCGGAAATCACTGAAGCTTTAACCGGCATGGAACCGGAACTGTACGAAAACATAGTTCCTCCCAAGTGGGAGGACCGGAGGACAGGCCCCTGATGCGAAACGGGACCAGAAGTAGAGTGGTCGTCACGGGCATGGGCTTGGTATCTCCGTTGGGCCAGTCTGTCGAAGAGTACTGGGACGGCCTCGTCAACGGCCGGTCCGGTATCGGGCCTTTGACGCTCTGCGACCCGGCACAGTTTCCCTGCCGAATTGCCGGGGAGGTAACCGGCTTCGATCCCCAGCAGTACGCGGACCGTAAAGATGTCCGCCGGATGGCCAGGTTCTCGCAGTTGGCGGTAGCCGCTTCCAGCCTCGCCCTCGACGACGCAGGCCTGGATGTTTCGACACTGGATGAAGAGCGCATCGGCGTGGTCATGGGCAACGGAAATGGCGGTTTTCCGACAACCGAGCAGAACTCGAAGCTGCTATTCGACCGCGGAGGCATGAGGGTAAGTCCCTTCTTCATACCAATGATCCTGCCAAACATGGCGGCTGCCAATGTCAGCAGGCTGTTCGGATTGAAGGGTTACAACTCTACGATCACCACGGCATGCGCAGCCGGTACCCACGCCATAGGTGAAGGGGCCGAGGTCATAAGGCGCGGCGCGGCCGATGCCGTTCTCAGCGGTGGCTGCGAGGCCGGAATATGCCACCTTGGCCTGGGCGGCTTCAACGTCATCAAGGCCCTGTCACGCCAGAACGACGAGCCTGAACGTGCCAGCCGCCCGTTCGACGCCGACAGGGACGGATTCGTACCGGCGGAAGGTGCGGGCATGGTCGTGCTTGAAGATATGCACCACGCCCTCGACCGAGGCGCCAACATCCTGGCCGAAGTTGCCGGCTTTGGAGTGTCCGCGGATGCCTTCCACTCAGTGGAGCCGGACGAAGACGGCAAGGGCGCGGCCCGTGCTATCCGTTGGGCGCTGAAAGACGCCGATATGTCACCGGGCGATATCGACTACATTAACGCCCACGGCACGTCGACACCCAAGAACGACCTCGTCGAAACGCTCGCCATCAAGCTTGCCCTTGGCGAGCATGCCTATCAAATCCCAATCAGTTCCACAAAGTCCATGATCGGTCATGCCTTGGGAGCGTCCGGCGCCTTGGAGGGCATCGCGGCCATACTCTCGATCGTCAATGACGAGATTCACCCAACAATCAATCTGGAAACCCCCGATCCAGATTGCGACTTGGACTACGTGCCTATCCAGTCCAGGAAGCTGGCAGTCAACACTGCCATGTCCAACAGCTTCGGTTTCGGCGGTCAGAACTCAAGCCTGATCTTCAAGAGCTTCGAAGAGTAGCCAACCCTCGTCTCTCGACGGTCGCTGGCCGCCCATTGGTGAGTCGCCGGAGCCTTCCCTTACTGCTTAGGTCCGACTTCCAAGTATCCGCAGCAACGCGTACCCGATCGTTCCGGACAGTATCGATCCTCCCAGCACTCCGAGCTTGGCAAAGTCCACAAGCGCATCGTGATCGAATGCGATGTTCGAGATGAAAATAGACACGGTGAAACCTATTCCGCCCAGGAATCCCACGCCCAGGACCTGCCACCACGTTACTCCAGCCGGCAGTCTGCCCAGACCCGATCTAACTACCAGCCAGGTCATGCTGAAGATGCCCACAGCGTTACCAACCGGAAGCGCCACCAGTATGGCGAGCGTAACGCCGCTTTCCGCCGCCGCAGTCAGAGCTTCGGCTGAGAACACTATGCCCGCGTTGGCCAGGGCGAACAGCGGGAGTATGACAACGCTCGTCCACGGATGCACCGAGCGCTCCAACCGTTCCATCGGTCCCTCTGTGCCCTGGCTGAGCTTTTCGATAGACGCAACTATGGTTTCAGCCCGGTCCTCGTCCCCTACATCCATTGCTGCCCTGAAATCCACCAGCAGTTCGTCAACCGCGGCCGCATACCTCTGTCGGCGCAGATAAGGCTCGGACGGAGTGATTGCCGCCATCATCACGCCTGCCAGGGTGGCGTGGATGCCAGATTCCAGCAGGAACTGCCACATTAAGATGCTGACAATCACATAGAAGCCCATCGATTGAATGCCAGCCCGAATGAACACGGCCATGCTCAGAAAGAGGGCAATCGCAAGGCCGAGATCGATCCAGTGGATCGTCTCCGTGTAGAAGACCGCAATAACCGCGATAGCGCCTAGGTCGTCCGCCACCGCAAGGCCCAAAAGAAAGATTCGCAATTGGGACGGCAGGCTTCGCCCAAGCAGGCCGAGCACGCCCAATGCAAACGCGATGTCGGTGGCTATGGGGATGCCCCAGCCGGCGGCGCCCTCCCCAGTGCCGTTGAAGGCAAAGTAGATCAGCGCCGGTGTGACCATGCCCCCAACTGCCGCGGCCGCTGGCAGGACGGCCTTTCGGAAGTCCGTGAGCTCACCGTGCATCAGCTCCCGCTTGATCTCGAGGCCAACGACGAAGAAGAACACCGCCATCAGGCCGTCGTTGACGAGATGCTCAAGGTCCTCCGACACGCTGAACACGAACACGTCGAACGATATCGTCGTGTGCCAGAAGTTGAAGTACGACTCAGACCATGGTGAGTTGACCCAGCCCATGGCCGCCGCAGCGGCCAGGAGCAGGACAATCGCTCCCGTCTGCTCAGTGTGGATGAACGCCTGAGCCGGGAGTCGGACAGCGTCGAGAAAGTAAGAGGGTTCGGTCAGCGCCCTTCTAAGTTCTCGCGATCTTTCGATCAACCTGCAGACTCCCAGTTCACATCACCGAATACGTTAAGACCTGCGAAGGCGGCCTAGTCAACGGCCGCCTCCAATATCCTAACGTCTGCCGCCATTGAGTATCACCGGATTCAGAAGTCCCGCCCTTCCCATATCATCAAAGCCAGCCTCTGACCGGTATAAGATGCAGCGCACCGGCAGGCATTAGCGAAGGAGGATGAGGCCTTGGCTGCGAACGGTTCCAGCGAGCATAAGGTCGCGTTGCTGATTGGCACCCACAAGGGCGCCTTCATAGCGAGCAGCGACGAAACACGCCGCGCCTGGGACGTCTCGGACTTGATGATCCCGGGCGCCGATGTCTTCCATTTGGCGTACGACAGCAACACGGGCAGATTGCTGGCCGCCGTGAACCATCCGGTCTACGGTCCCGAGATCTACCTCAGCCATAACTTCGGAGAGAGTTGGCAGTCTACCGAGAGCCCACCAAGATTCCCGAAAGACACGGGACTTACGCTGCAACGTGTCTGGCACGTTCTGCCGGGCAGACCCAACGAGCCGGGCGTCGTGTACCTGGGAGTGGAGCCCGCTGCGCTGTTCCGCAGCGAAGACGGGGGCGACACCTGGCAGGACGTGAGGGGGCTAACGGAGCACTCGACCAGAGACGTGTGGTTCCCAGGCGCTGGCGGCCTGATATTGCACAGCACCGTCCTCGATCACGCCCGTCCAGAACGTATGTGGGTCGGCATCTCTGCGGCCGGAGTGTTTCGCACCGAGGACGCTGGAGAGTCCTGGCAGCCCGCCAACACCAACGTGAGAGCGGACTTCCTGCCAAACAGGCATCCCGACGTCGGTCAATGCCCTCACAAGTTACTGGGCTTCGCTGAGGCCCCAGGACTGCTGTACCAGCAGAACCACTGCGGCGTGTACCGATCCGACAGCGGCGGAGATCACTGGGAGGACATATCCGAGGGCCTGCCATCCAGGTTTGGTCTGCCCTTGGCAGTCCATCCGCGCGACACAGCCACAGCCTACGTCTTGCCCGAAGACAGCGCCACGGGCGATGAGCTCGGAGGCGCCTACAGGTTCGTTCCGGACGGACGGTTCAGAGTCTTCCGGACGAATGACAAAGGCAGCAACTGGGAGGGTCTGTCAAATGGCCTGCCGCAGCGCAAGGTGTATCTGCATGCAATGCGCGAGGCCTTGGCAACGGACGCTTGCGATCCCGCGGGCGTCTACGTGGCAACCACCAGCGGCCAGATCTTTCACAGCGCGGACGAAGGCGATAGCTGGGACCTGCTGATCGACAGCCTGCCGCCGGTCAATTCAGTGGAAGTCGCACTCATCGACTGATCCGCGCAGGCCGCCCACGAGGCAGAAAGCTGAGGTGCCGTTGGCGGTTCCTTCCTCCTGCCTCTACCGTAACGAGATGGCCAAATCGACTTGACCTCGTCCTCAGTAGGCAAGATCCCCTCTGTTGCCCCGATGGCGCCCATCATCTCAGAGAAATTCGGAGGTCATGCCGGGCCTAAATTCAGATGCACTACCCTAAGAACTGTCTGCTCTTCCCGCTCATCACCCAATCGGTCCATTCACCGTGAAGACAGGCATGACGACGCTCGTCAGCGCCTCCCAAACTCCCGTTCAACGTGCGCAGTACTCATGAAGATCATCGTCGGCCTCCCATGAGGACATGTGTGAGGCTGGACGCAGTTTTCCAACTGACGCGTTAGCTCGGATATCTCGTCAATGCTGAGCACCCTTCCGGCCCGGATAGCTTTATGGCACGCAATCGAGTAAGCAGCCCGTTCCTCCCAGGATTCCCACTCCCGTCCTTCCGCTATCAGGTCGAGTATGTCCAGAAATGCAGTGGCCGGATCGCCCTCGTCCAGGAGGCTGGGCACCCGTCTGAGAAGGACCGACTCCGGTCCGAATGCCTCTATCTCAAATCCAACACTAACCAACGCATCTCGATGCTCTGTCAGCAGCTCCTGCTGCCGCAGGCTCAGGTCCACGGTTGCAGGCTCCAGAAGCGCCTGGCTCGGCGATTGCCTGGACTTCGCAGCCTCTCGCACCTGCTCGAAGACTACGCGCTCGTGCGCCGCGTGCTGGTCGATCAGGTACACGCCGTCCGGACCATCCGCGACGATGTATGTGGTCTGCACCTGGCCCAACGGCCGCAGCACAGGCAGGGCTCTCTTGGGCGTAAGGCTTGCCGCAGGGTCGAGTGGTAAGGGCTCATCCCTCCCCGTCGCAGCGGGTCGTCTCAGCGCATCCGGCCAAAATGGCGCCGTCATTGTGTGCGGTGTCTCTGCCGTTGGCGAGTGAGGTTTGGTTGACGTCGAAGGCGAAGGTACCGGCGAGAGCGCCGTTAGCGTTCTCCTCACGGTCCCCTGTACGGCCCTGAACGCCTCCCCGGACCTCGTAAACCTGACTTCCGTCTTCGCCGGATGGATGTTTACGTCCAGTTCATCGTATGGCACGGCGAGGTTTACCACGGCCAGCGGGTATCGTCGCTCTCCAAGGAATCCATGGTAAGCCTGCTCGATGGCCTGCATCACCATGCGGCTCTGGACCCAGCGGCGGTTCACGAACACACTCACGTACGCTCGGCTGGCCCTGTCCAGCGACGGAGGGCCTGTCAGGCCCCAGACGAATGGCCCGCCTCTGCCGCCTGCGTCCGGAGACAGCTCCAGAAGGGCCTCCGCTACCTCCAGCGAGTACACAGCGGCCACAACCTCGCGTAGGTCTCCCGAGCCGGAAGTCTCGAACCTTCTTGAACCTGTGGAGGCCAGTCGGAAACGTACCTCCGGATAGGCCATGGCATACCGGGTCAACAGCGCGTGGATGCGAGACGCCTCCGTTGCCTCCGTCCTGAGAAACTTTCGCCTGGCAGGAAAGTTGCGGAAGAGATGGCGGATGGACACCGTGGTCCCACGGGGCACTCCTTCGGGGACGAGCCGCACAGTCTCGCCTTCCACCACCTCCAGACGCGTGCCGGTATCGTCCGTTCCTGTGCGAGTGACGATCGTGAACTCAGACACGGCCGCGATGCTCGGCAGGGCTTCTCCGCGAAACCCCAGCGTAGAAATGGAGTCCAGGTCCGAAGAGGAGGTTACCTTGCTGGTGGCAAATCTCTGCACCGCAAGCTCAACCTGGTCCGGCGAAATCCCCGTGCCATTGTCGGAGACACGGATAGATTCCATTCCGCCCCGCGATACTTCGACCGTGATCTCCAGGGCGCCCGCGTCAAGCGAGTTCTCGACCAGCTCCTTGACTACTGAAGCGGGCCGCTCAACCACCTCCCCGGCCGCGATCTTGGACGCTAGTTCCGCCGGGAGGACCTTGATCTGCCGGCCGGATTCCCTCGGCGCGGCGGGTGTGGATCTCTCTATCATGCTCCCACGTCCATCATGTGACCGCGCGATGGGGTTGCAGCAGCAGGCCGCTGCGAGAATGCGTCAGGCTGGGCGGCCACCATTGGGCTGCCGGAACATCGAGT
Organism: Dehalococcoidia bacterium; assembly: GCA_965237445.1. GTDB lineage: Bacteria > Chloroflexota > Dehalococcoidia > Lucifugimonadales. The sequence goes on from OZ250142.1 coordinate 244,015, forward strand.
CGGGCGACGCGCCGGTTCGGGCATACTCGTCTATCACCTGGTACACGCGCTCCATCTCGCCATCCAACGCAGACGGGAAATAGTATGGACGTATCACGGTACCCCCAAACACGCCGACGATCTCCGGATAGTCGTCAATCACAAAGTCCGGCCTTACCGTCACTTTGAACCGCGTCAGGCCTGCCTCGAAGTCGTTGATGGGCTTCTCGAACACACCGCTCACGTAGCCTTGAAGCTGGTGACGCTCCACGTCCGAGGTGCGGTCTCCCACGCCGGACCAGATGAACAGCGTGTGCCCGTCCTGCACGAGCCGGCCGAACACGTCGCAGGTTCCTGGCCGCAGGCTTCCATCCACGCCTTGGATCGTGTAGTCGACGTCGAAGAATATGTTCAACGTGTCTCTTGGCGGACGACCGTATCCTTCGCGTCTGTCGTCATTTCATACCGCCGGGGCCTGCGGTTCGGGTTGGGCTCCGTTACGCCGCGTTCCTTGAGAAGCGGCAGGATCGAGTTTGCGAACTTGGTCCCGAACCCCGAAGGGCTTGACCTCGCCAGACTGTGGTCTGGCCATATCCTCTTCACGATCTTTTGGCAGTCGCCGCTCCCGAAGAATCCGACTGGCACCTCCCTGATTATCGTCTCCACCATCTGGCCCATCACGCGCCCGTTGCGTCTCTCGTCATCCGCCTTGCTCCTAGTCCGCTGCCTGCACACCGCCGGAGTGGTCGCTGCAGTGCGGGCGGGCCTCGGAGCCGTCTGCGCGACGCGCGAAGGTCTGGCGGCGGCTTGCGAAGGCCTCGCGGCGGCTTGCGAAGGCCTCGCGGCAGCCGTCGATGTACGGACAGATGCGGCCGGCTCAGAGGCGGTCCTCCTCCCACTCGGAAACTTTATGGTGTATACGTGATCATTGGGGAAATAGTCCCTGATGGTCCCTGAGCGAGTGTCCTTCCGGTCCGTAAGCACCCAGGTAAACGGAGCCTTGCGGCCGTCCCCTCCCGACTCTTCGTGGATCTCCTTTACCTTCGCGTAGAGACCAATGAAGTCGCTGTCGTCACTCAGAACCACCACCCAGTTGGCACGCCTTAACATCATGTCGGAGAGCGCGTCCATCGCTATCGACATGTCGGCAGCGTTCTTTGACGGGTGAAAGCTGTAGTGCTGTATTCCCTTGACCACTACAGCCAGACTCGGAAACTGGCTCTTTGCCCACATCTCCCACAGGTCCAGGTTCTCGGCTCTGACGTAAAGGCATAGCCTCCCGGCTGATGGGATGGAAGACGGCCAATTCCTGATCAGGTCTTCCATAACAGCCTGAGCGCCGTCGCGTAGGTTATCTACATCAACGTAAAGCGCGGACCTGTCGCTTGACTTGGAGGGGGAGTCCTGTTTTATGAGGCGTTGAAGCAATCGCCCTCAGCTTTTCGCTTGTAATCGATACTCAAATCGGATTTTATCAGGCCGCACGCTTCCGGTCATCTCCGCATGGACCCAGTTTGCCGGATCTTCTTGAATTGTGTGACACGAAGAATCTCTATTGGGTTGGTGAGCCTTGGCGAAAATGCACATGCTAAGCTTACGTGGGTGCGGCCGCATCGTACCCTTACCAACGGATCACTGATGGCCGTATGCGACTATTAGAAACACATTGTGCGAGGAAGCTGTGCAACTGAGAAGACCGGACGTGGGAGATATCCGTAACGCAAGCAGACGGATCTCCCCTTACATCACTAGGACTCCACTTCACCGATACCCTTCACTGGAGCGTCTCCTCGGCGCCGCCCAGGTCCACGTCAAGCACGAGAACTACCAGAGGCTGGGCGCATTCAAAATGCGAGGCGGCTTGAACCTCATTTCGCAGATGTCCTCCGAGGAGCGGTCCATGGGCGTCATATCAGCGTCCACCGGCAACCACGGTCAGTCCATCGCTTTCGCCGCGCGGGAATTCGGCGCCTCGGCCACCATCGTCGTGCCCGAAGGGGCAAACCCTGGCAAGGTACAGGCCATGCAGGACCTGGGCGCCACGGTGGTGTTCCACGGCGACAACTTCGACGACGCTAGGGAGCACGTTGAACGCGTCTCCCGTGAAGAGGGTCTGCGGTACATCCACTCGGCCAATGAGCCCGCGCTCATTGAGGGAGTCGCCACTTACGCCCTCGAGATCATGGAAGACCTCCCGGACGTGGACACGATGTTCGTGCCCATCGGAGGTGGCAGCGCCGCCTGCGGCGCGTGCATAGCCGCCAAGGGTATCAGCCCGTCGGTCCGCGTCGTCGGTGTACAGGCGGAGGCGGCCCAGGCGGCTTACCTGTCCTGGAAGTCGGGCCGTTTGGAGAGCGCGCCCATGCGCACCCGTGCGGAAGGGCTTGCGACGGCTCTTGGCTTCGAGTACACGGTCGGCATTCTGCGAGACCTGTTAGACGATTTCGTGCTCGTGTCTGAGGAAGAGTTGGACCAGGCCGTGGCGCTTCACCTCGAACTGACCCACGACCTCGCAGAGCACGCCGGTGCGGCTTCTCTGGCAGGCGCGTTAAAACGCAAGGACGAGCTTGAAGGCAGGAACGTCGTGCTGGTACTCAGCGGCGGTAACATCTCCATGGACCACCTCAGGGGTGCGCTGGCAGCTTGCTGACGCCCTCTCGCATCATCCTTGTCGTTAGCTCACGGCTGATCGCCCTCGCGGCTCCCGGACCGCGATAGATCATCGCCGTCAAGAGTTGGACGGTGTCTGCCCCCGCCTTAAGGAGTTCCCACACATCTTCGCCCGTTGAAACTCCGCCGCACGCATTGATCGCTAGCCTGCTCCCAGTGTGCTCCCTTGTCTCGCGCACCATCAGCAAGGTGTCCTGGAACAGCGCCCTGCCGCTGAGCCCTCCAGTCCCCATTGCTAGACTCGCGTCTGCCACCGGCCGCGTGTTCGCGACCGTGACACCGTCCACACCCGCCTCGATGCAGGCATCGACGAGCGCAAGGGTCGTGTTCCTCGCCTCTTCTCCGGCCGCCCTCTCGTAAAGTAGCGATTCTGGGACTCCCGGCGTCGGCGAAGCGGCGTAGGGCGGAAGCTTCACGAATAGCGGCTTCCGCCTCCTCTCGTTGACTCTATCCAGCAAGCGTTTCAGCGCGGAGCGCTCTTGAAACACGCGTAGGCCCTGCGTGTTGGGCGAGCTGATGTTCACCTCGATCGCGGCTACGAACGGCTCCAGCCTCGCGTGGCATGTCGCCACGTCGTTGATCTCCGTTCCCGAGACGCTGACCATTACCGGCGCGGCCAGTCCGGACTCAGCCGCCGCTGTTAGCTTCGACTCGGCCCGTTCGAGCCCCCGGCCTGGGAACCCCAGCGCGTTCACGAGCGACTCCCGCGGTGGGATACGGCGCATCCGGGGCTTCGGATTGCCCGCTCTGGCATCGAGCGTCACGGTTCCGCCCACCAGGTAGCCAAAGCCAAGCGTCGATAGCGCTGGCAGGTACTCGCAGTTCTTGTCGTACCCCGCAGCAAGCCCGACGGGATTGCGCAGTGTTATCGGACCGAGCTTCGTGGCAAGGCGGTCGTCGTGTCGCTGGCCAAGTGCCGAGGCGGCCTTCCAGAGAAACTCGAGGCTTAGTGCAGAATCGGCAACCTTCTGGGCGGTCTCGGGGGGAAGCCTGAACAGCAACGGTCTGAGCAGGCGGGCGTACGCGTCCGGATTCAGCAGGATCAGGTCGGGTTTCCTGTCAGCGCAGAGGCCCCGTCGCGCCATCTGCGCACGATATAATGGTTTCTATACGCAGCCTTCATCTTCACTAGCATGATAGTTGATTCTAGGGATAATCGAGATGGCAAACACATTTGAGAAGGGCAGCGCCTCACAGCCGAAAGGGCACGCACTTCTGTACTTCTCGTCTTCGTCAGATGCTGCCGAGGTGTGGGCGACATATGTGGTCATCCTCCCGGTTTCCGTGGACGTGACAAAGTACGTGCCGCCGTTCCTGATGAACCAGGTGGGGGAAATCGGCCCCAAGGACCTCTCCTGCTTCGCCTTCCCCCCTGCTCCCGAAAAGATGTCAGGCAAACAGGAAATCGAGTGGCTGGCGGAGACCCGGGACGACGACCTGCTCTACGGAGGCGTGATAGTCACGTCGGACGTCGGATCGGCCATGATGGCCGTTACCAACGCCGTCCAGAGCTACGCTGACCTGTACACGGAACACGTCGAGGCCTCCGAACCGAAGGCCGACGCCACCGAGCCTGATGGCCTGAGCGTAACCGACGTGATGTACGGCCTGATGAGCGACGCCGACAAACTCAGCGAGCTGACCAAGCTGGTGGGACGGCTGAGATTCGCAGTGGACGTGTCGGACGCCAACGTCCTGCAGGAAGCCGAGCAGGACATCGGCATCATGGCCCGGCACCTCCCGGACAACCACCGCATCGAAGACCTCGTCGTGGCCGCCAAGAAGTCCGATTCGAGCGGGCCCGTGCTGGCAGACCTCTATCTGAAGAGATGCTTCCTCCTGATCCAGCAGGAATACGCTAAGCTGGGCCAGTTGGAAGACCGGATTCAGGCAATCGAGTCTGAACAGAATCCCTCATAGGGCACCGTTAGACGTACGCCCCATCCTTGCGTACGGTTCGGCTATAGCCTCCGCAGCATCGCTTCCACCGCTTCCCGGTCCGGCATCCCGTCCTGCGCGCCTGCCCTTGTAACGGCGGCGGTACCGGCCATCACGCCGCAGCGCACCGCGTCCAGCAACGGCCGCCCTTCCGCGAGCGTCACGGCCAGCGCCCCGTTGAAGGCATCTCCGGCGCCTACAGTGTCAACGGGCTCGACGCTCGGGGCAACTACGTACCCGCTCTCCCCTCGCGTCGCGTACACGGCTCCGAGCTCTCCGAGCGTTACGACCGCAGCGCCAACGCCGCGTTCCAGGAGGCGTTGTGCCGCGCTTGCTGCCGACGAGGCATCGGACACGCCGACGCTCGTAAGCGCGGCCGCCTCGTTGCTGTTGGGCGTGATGACGTCGATCATGCAGTACGCATCCTCCGGGATCACCTCGTACGGCGCCGGGTTCCAGACAACTTTCGTCCCGGCCTTGCTGGCGTGTCGGGCCGCATCCAGGTTCACTGGCATCGGAATCTCGTGCTGCACCAACATCACCAGCGCGCCGTCCAGCGCCCGGGCCGCGGCCTCCTCCTCTTCGCGTCCGCACTCCATGTTCGCGCCCGATACAACGACGATGCGGTTCTCCTTCTCCGCGTCCAGCAGTATGACCGCGACGCCCGAAGCGTGGTCGGCGTCAACGGTTACACCCGCTACGTCCACACCGTGCGAAGACAGCCCGGCCAGCAGTGATTTCCCGAACTCATCGCCTCCAACCCGGCCGACCATCCGCACCGAAGCCCCCAGCCGCGCCGCCGCGACCGCTTGGTTCGCGCCCTTGCCTCCTGCGGCCGTGCGCAGCTCGCCGCCCTTTATCGTTTCACCCGGTTCCGGGACCCTGGCCGTATGCACCACCAGGTCCATGTTGATGCTGCCCAGTACAACGACCGTCGGCCTGCCGGAGTCCGAAATCAACTGCGGTCCTTCTTCGCCATCGGCTCGCCCGAACTTCCATTGACGCAAGTCGACACCGCCGACGCTCGGCTAGCCAATCTCGCCCGCCTCCAGCATCGACTCCAACATCTGCGCCACCCCGTCTTCCTCGATGCCGGGCGCTAGCAGGTCCGCGGCCTGCTTCGCCTCGTCAACCCCATCGGCTACTGCGACACCCAGCCCAGCCCACTCCAGCATAGGAACATCGTTGTAGCCGTTTCCGAACGCGAGCACCTCGGAACGCTCGATGCCCAGGCAGTGACATATCCACGAGAGCGCCTTTTCCTTGCCGCCGGCGGGGTTCAGGATCTCGCAGAAGTGCGGCAGCGACCGGGTGACGTACAGCTCGCCGGCCTGCGTCCGCCTCAGGTCGGCGTTCAGCTCGGCTACCGTCTCCTCCTCTGCTACTGCAAGCAGGCGCGTGAGGTTCCAGTCTGCGATGTCCCGCAGATCATCCACTAGCTCCACGTTGATCCCGTTCCTGTCCCGGTATCCGTCGGCGAAGCGAGTCATCCGGCTCACGTAGACGTCGTCCTCGTGGTACGCCATCACCTCCACCGGCCAGTCCTCCAGCGCCCCCAACGCCCGGCGAGCCATTGCTGGGGTTAGCGGGCGGCGCCACAACACGCGGTGCGTCACTGGATCGGAGACTTGCGCGCCCTGAAACGCCGCCATGGGGCTGGTGATGTCCAGTTCCTCTGCGGACCCAAGCGCGGACTCGAAGGTCCTGCCAGTCGCGAGAGTGACTACCGCTCCGGCGCTCCTCACACGCTCGATTGCCGCCTTGGCCCTGCCGGAAATGGGGCTCCCGTGCGTTCGAATCGTCCCGTCAATGTCAAGCGCGATCAGCCGGAACGACATGGGCAACCCGCAGTAAGAATGGAGGCGGCTGCTAGAATGGGAAGCCGCCGTCCGAAATGAAAGAACTCTTCAAAATAACGCCTCGGAAACTGCTCTGGCTGTTGCTGGCGCCGCTCATCGCTTACATCCTGATAACGGCGTTCACTGGCCAGTAGAGCAGCGCCCATTCTACATCGGCATCTGGCTGGAGGTAGCCTCCCCTACAGCTACACAACGCTCAGCCCGTCCGAATCGGCCTTACGTGATAGAATCGCCGTCGTTGTCCCGTCTCCTGCGATGTCGGCATGTCGATTTGCATGCCTGTTACCATGCCGGCGTCCTTCGAGATACCGGCTTATGACCATGGAGGAAGAGGCATGAGGCCCATCGCTGAGATCGCCGAAAATGTAGGCTTGGACACCAAGGCCATCGTCCCCCAGGGCCACTACAAGGCCAAGCTGCCGCTGGATTTCATCCGCGAAGGCGGTTCCAGGGGCAAGATGATTCTCGTGACCGGCATCACGCCCACCCAAGCCGGCGAAGGGAAGACCACAACCGCCGTCGGGCTCACTGACGGCCTCGGCAAGCTGGGCAAGAGCGTGTGTGTCAACCTCCGCGAGCCATCACTGGGGCCCATTTTCGGCATCAAGGGCGGCGGGACTGGTGGCGGCAAGGCCGTGATCGAGCCATTGGACGAGATCAACGTCCACTTCACTGGAGACGCCCACGCGGTAGCCTCGGCCCACAACCTCCTCGGTGCGCTCACTGAGAACTGCGCCCGGCTCGGCACCGTCGACGGCCTGACCTCGGACGGCATCACCTGGCGAAGGGTTATGGACATCGAGGACCGCGGCCTTCGGCAGATCATCTCAGGCCTCGGCGGCACAGCCAACGCGCCCCTTCGGGATGCAGGCTTCGACATCGTAACCGCCTCAGAAGTCATGGCCATCCTCGCCCTCTCCCGCGATCTCGACGACCTTCGCGAAAGGCTGGCCCGCACCGTCGTAGCCTTCACGGGCGATGGCCAGCCTGTCACCGCGAACGACGTCGACGCTGTAGGCTCAATGATGTCGTTGCTTCGCTACGCGATCCAGCCCAACCTCGTCCAGACTGGCGAAGGTCAAGCCGCCACCGTGCACACCGGCCCGTTCGGAAACATCGCCCACGGGTGCAGTTCGGTTATCGCCGACAGGATGATGCTCGGCTACGTAGACTACGTCGTCACCGAAGCAGGATTCGGAGCCGACCTTGGCTTCGAAAAGTTCATGGACATCAAGGCCCGCTTCAACGGCCTCGAGCCCAGCGCAGTCGTAATTGTCGCCACAGTGCGGGCGCTCAAGTCCCACGGTGGCGTCCCGAGAAGAGATCTGGACGAACCGAACGAAGAGGCCGTCGATGCAGGTCTCTCAAATCTGGTCCATCTGATCAAAATGATCAGGTCATACGGCCTGACCGTCGTCGTAGCCCTCAACTCGTTCCCCACCGACAGGCCTAACGAGGTCGCCCTCGCCCAGCGCAGAGCGGAAGCGGCCGGGGCGCACTCCGCTCCGCTTGCCAACCATTTCGCTCTGGGCGGCGACGGTGCCCTCGCATTGGCGGAGGCTGTCGTTGACGCCGCCGAAGGCGGCCCGCCGGCCGAAGTTCAGTACCCTTACCCCGTCGACGACACCGTCGAGGATAAGGTCCTCAAGCTTGCGCAGACCGTCTACAACGCTAGCGATGTGAGCTGGGCTCCCCCGGCGAGGAGGCAATTGCGCCGCTACGAGAGACTCGGCTGGGGCGACATGCCGGTGTGTATGGCCAAGACTCATCTTTCGATCTCGCACAACCGCCGGCTGCTTGGCTGCCCGTCCAACTACACATTCGAAGTTAACGACGTCCGCGCCTCCGTCGGCGCCGGATTCATCTACCCGATCGCAGGCGATATCGTCACCATGCCCGGCCTTCCCAGCAGGCCCCGCAAACTGGACGTCGACGCCCATGGCAACATCACCGGCCTCTAGAGTGCGTCCGCACTACATTCACGGCCAAACTAAGGCCAGCCCCAAAAGGAGAATCGAACTATGAAACGAATGCCTTACTACTACTGGCACGTAGAGAACGGGGCCACCATGCTCCCCACCGGCAACTGGGCCCTCAGCTACCCCGCCGGGCAGGAGGCGGAGCACATGGCCGCAAGGGAGGGCACCTCGCTCCAGGATCTGTCCACGATGCCCATTATCGACATCAAGGGGCGCAAGGCCGAAGGCCTGGTCGACCTCGTATGCGCAAACGACCCTAAGCGCCTTCAGGACGGCCAGATGATGTACACAAGCATCCTGGACGACAACGGCATCATCATCGACGATGGCACCCTGCTCAAGCTAAACGACGAGCACTTCGTGGCGCTTCCCACCAGCCGACCGCTGATTCTGGACCGGTTCAAGCTGTTCGAGCCCCTGACTGACGCCATCGTCACGGACGTCTCTTCCGCGTACGCGGGCCCCATCGCGCTTCAGGGCCCGAAGTCCGAAGAGGTCCTGCAATCGATCACAGACATAGATCTCTCCGAGATGTACTTCTTCTGGGGGGCCGAGTGCAACGTGGCCGGGTTCCCGTGCATCGTTGACCGCGCGGGCTACACAGGAGAGGACGGCTTTGAGCTGTTCCCGCTAGCGGAAGACGGCGTGGAGGTATGGACAGCGATCATGGAAGCGGGCAAGGACCATGGCATAGTGCCCTTGGGTCTGATGGCCATGGGTAGTCTGCGCATGGAGAAGGGCCTGATAGGAGGCTCGGAATACAAAGGCTCCAACCCCTACGAATGCCGGCTGGACATTTTCGTCAAGCTCCGGGGCCGGAACTTCATCGGTCGCGACTCGCTCGTCCGCATCAGGGAAGAGGGCGTCTCGCGCCTCGTTGTGGGCCTCGATGTCGACGGCGATGACGTTGCCAAGGCCGGCGATCCAATCCTCGTGGACGGCGTCGAGGTCGGCAACGTAACCGCTGCCACTCAGGGATACTTCCTCGAGAAGAACATCGCTCTGGGCATGGTCAAAGCCGAGTTCGCCGACGAGGGCATCAAGGCCAGCGTCACAACCGAGGGAACCGAGCGCGAGGCCACCATCACCGCCTCCCGCCGCTACGACCCCAAGGGCGAACGCCTCAAGATACGCCGCCGCTCCTAGAACACCGCGAAAGTCAAATGCACCTTGCGGGGGCAGGTTTCACACCTGTCCCCCCCCTCGGTCGTCCCATTGAGTGTTCGCTGCGGCGCCCACCACCTACCGATAGTGCCGCACCAGCTCGTTCGCGTACTGCGCGCCCAGCCCGTCGGCGTTGTCGTCGAGCCAGTCCGTTAGGCGCGTCGTCCCCATCGGCGGTGCCCCCGACTTGGAGACCAACAGTCCGGCAGTAAGCCCGTCGACCTCCTCGCGCGTCAGCACAACGTCCCCCACTACTTGCCCTGCGATTCGCGCCAGCGCCAGCGCCAGCCACGAAGGCACCCTGACGAGCTTGGCCGCAGAGCCCACTTTGCTCGCCACTAGGCCCACCATCTCCTTGTAGGTCATCACGTCGGGCCCGACCGCGTCGATCTCCACATCGTCGCCGCCCGCGCCCGCCTCGACCGCCAGTCCGGCCAGGTCCTCGACGTAAATCGGCTGTACCGGGTAGTCGCCCTTCCCCGGTATTGGATGCACCGGAAACCGGCGCAGCGCCCACGCGATGTTGTTGAGAAGGATGTCCTCTCGTCCGAAGATGATCGTCGGCCGAAGTATCGCGTGGGAAACGCCCGATTCCCTCAACGCCCGCTCGACGAGCGCCTTTCCCCGGAAGTACGGCAACGGCGACTCCACTGAGGCGTTGGTGATGCTGACATGCACGATCCGCCTCACTCCGGCCTTCGCCGCCGCGTCGAACAGCGCCACACTGTTGCGTACGGCCACTTCGTGCGTCAGGTCCCCGCGCGAGAAACGAATCCAGTACGTGTTGAACAGGGTGTCGACGCCCTCAAGGCTGCGGGACATCTCATCAGGGTCATCGAACCTGTACGGAAACGCCGCGACTGCGTCACCGAGTGGACTCGGCCTGTCCACGTGCCCGGTGAGCGATCGCACCCGCGCTCCCCCGTCCACCAACCGCCGCGCGATGTACCGTCCAGTGTAACCAGACGCCCCTGTCACAACGTGCGTGATCGGATCACCCATGGCCGCTTAACCGGCGCTCGCATATGAATCTTGCCGTGAAACTGCCGACCACGTTTCTGCGGCAACTAACCGTGATCGCTGGAGCAAAAGGTTCGGCTGCGAGTTGCGATTTCCTAGATAACTAATTTCAACTGCTTGTCCATGGGTCGACAACCTCAACTCCACAACCAATGAAATCACTCACATTCCTGGTCGCAACAGAGCTGCCATTTGACCTCGCGATAGCCGCGATCTGGCAGTCAGCATAGCCAATGGGTACGCCCGCCGAGCGTCGCATCGCGGATACGATCGCGAACTCAAACGCTGCCGCTCTGTCAAACGAAAGGATCCTTGCGGAGAAAAGCGAACTGAAGGCGCGATCGGCAGCAGATGCCAGCATGCGCCGCCGTCGGCCATCGGGTAGGAATGCAATTCCTGCGAGGATCTCAGCCTCCGACACGGACGTCATGTACAGGTCTTCGGCCGGCTGGGCATCCAGCCAATTGAATACTTCCGGGTTAGGACTGTCCCGCATGAACTCCGAGACAACGTTCGTATCCAGAATGACCATTTGGGAATCTAGTCAAACCTCGGCAGCTCGCGCATTGGCCCCCTGGAAGGCACTTCTAGTTCAACTCCACCAAACGGTTTGAACAGTTCATACAGTGCCGTACCAAGTCCCTTAGACTGTTCTGCGTCTTCGCCCAGCGCCGATTGCAATAGGTCGCGGACCTCTTGCTCCATGGAATGGCCATTTGAAGCTGCCCTGATTCGCAGGCGCTTCTTAAGTCCCTCATCGAGATTTCGCACGGTGATGCTGGCCATTGGCATTCTCCTCTGCTGTATCCAAAGCATACAGCATTGATTGCAGTGCCATCAATGCCTGCAATTGGCGATGCTTCGTGAGAGCTAGGCGCCCCCTACTTCTCGGACATCAGCGTGCCCGCCTCCGCCCAGTCGCTTTGGGACACGTCTTGGAAGATAACGTGCGTCGCCTCCGGCGTTGTGTTCGCTATGCGCACGACCGCGTCCGTGATCTCCTTCGCCATCTCCCTCTTCTGTTCGGTGGTCCGGCCCGGGAAAAGTTGCACTGTGACTATTGGCATGAATTGCTCCTTGTTACTGTGTGCTTGAATCCTGTCAGCAGGTGGTTCTGGTTCACCTTGAGTAGACGTTCCTGCCGTCGATCACATTGCGGTTCAGCTTGCGATTCAGGTGCAGCCCTTCCAGCACGAAGTCCATCGCCGACGCAACCGACGCCGGCTCTTCTGACGGCTCGATACGCGCTAACAGGTCGCCAAATGCTCCCAGTTCGCCTGCCGCGCCCGCGTACGCGGAAGATTCCACCTCAGCGCCCGTCTCTACCTCCAGTCCCTCGTCGAACCGCTCCAGGTATTCGTCAAACTCAGACGCGCCGAAGTACTTCCCAAAGACGTTCAGCACCGCCCTCTTCGACAGGTTGTCGATGATCTTCTCCTCCATCCCCTCCTCGACTGTCTCCAACTCGATCTTGCCGGAAGTCGATGCGAACAGGCCCGGGAGGTCGCTCGCTCGTGGGCAGGCATCCTCGCCGTGCCGCAGCGAACGCGCGAACGCGGTGCTGAGCAGCGTCTCGTAGTTGGCGATCGTGACACGCAGGCTCACGCCCGATCTCTGGTCGATCTCGGGGCTCCGGCGCGCCAGTGACGTAAACTCCGTCAGAACCTGCTTCATGTACTCGGGCATACGGACCCGCTCACCCGTATCGTCGAATCGGGAGTACTCTTGCTCCACGATCGCGATCTCGTCCTCTTGAGTCGCGGGGTAGTGCGTGCGGATCTGCGCGCCATACCGGTCCTTCAGCGGCGTCACGATCCTGCCCCGGTTCGTGTAGTCCTCCGGGTTCGCGCTTGCTATCAGGAACACGTCGATCGGCAGCGGCACCCGGTAGCCTTTGATCTGGATGTCGCGCTCCTGCATCAGGTTGAACAGCGCCACCTGGATCCGCTCCGCCAGGTCCGGCAGCTCATTGATCGAAAATATCCCGCGGTTCGTCCTCGGCACCAGCCCGAAGTGAATTGCGGTCTCATCCGAAAGGTAGCGGCCTTCTGCGACCTTGATCGGATCGATCTCCCCGATCAGGTCGGCAACAGTGATATCCGGCGTTGACAGCTTCTCGGCGTACCGGCGGTCCCTGGGAAGCCACTCTATTCCGGCATCCTCTCCCCTTTCTCGGACAAGCTCCAGGCACGGCACGCAGATAGGGTTGTACGGATCGTCGTTGATCTCGCATCCCGCAATCATTGGGATCTCGTCGTCCAGAAGATTCACCAGTGACCGGATCAGGCGGGACTTCGCCTGCCCGCGTTCTCCAAGCAGGATGATGTCCTGGCCCGCCAGCAGCGCATGGACCAGTTGCGGGATAACCGAATCGTCGAAACCGATGATCCCGGGAAACAGCTCGCTCCCCGACTCGATCCTCGCGATCAGGTTGCGGCGCATCTCTTCCTTGACTGTTACAACGCGGTAACCGCTCTCGCGAAGCTGACCAATCGTTTCTGGCCTGCGGCCCTTGTCTTTTGGCATTGATGGGCTCTCCAAGGTGTGAAAGAGGGGGAACGGCGGAACAGCGTTGGTAGGCAACTCAGTAGTTAAGCTCGACTCGCCGATCAAGTTTCAAGTCTTGCACACGAGACCTCCCTCCGCAACCATCTGCGCCATACGCCCATTGCCCGCAGAAAATCCCCGTACGCCCAGAGCCTGTCGAAAGGCTCTAAACGACTATCCCCGTCTGTTCTATCCCTAGCCCCTTCACCCCCGTAGGGTCGGGTTTCAAACCCGACCATCCCCGTTCGCCTTGTCCCTGCCGAAGGGCCTGCCCCGCATCTCTCGAGGGGACCTCACCCCACACCGTCCCTAGCCCGAACACCCGCGCGCTCCCTTCCCCGGCCACCGTCGGAACGTTAGCATTGGTGCGTCTCTTATCCCCACGCACATACCACAGACCGGGCGGTCGAGATAGCAACGGAGGCATACATGCCCGAACTCAGGGATGCATACGCGCAGATAGACCGCTTCGCAGAGCGCTGGATGACACTCCACAACGTACCGGGCCTGTCCATGTCCATAACGGACCGCAACGAAACGCTCCGCATTCTGCACCGCGGCTTCGCGAACGTGGAGCGCCGGGAGCCGATCGCGCCGGCCACGATCTTCGAGGCCGGCTCAATCGGCAAGTCCTTCACCGCCCTATGCCTGCTCCAATTGGCGGAAGCCGGAAGTCTGGACCTTCACCGGCCCGCCTCCGACTATCTCCCATGGTTCGAGGTCGGTGGCAGCCATGGCACAATCACCGTCCATCACCTTCTCACCCATACGGCGGGCATCACCCGAGGCGGCGACTACGCCCCCTACGGCCAGTACGAGGTCTGGGCGCTGCGAAACACAGTCACCGGGGGCCCTCCCGGCGGGCGGTTCAACTACTCAAACGCGGGGTACAAGGCGCTCGGCCACTTGCTGGAAGCGGTCGCCGGCGCCGGTTACGCCGACATCATCCGGTCGCAGATACTGGGACCGCTCGGCATGGCGGACACCCATCCTGTGACCACGATGGACACGCGCGACCTCATGGCACAGGGGTACTGGCCACAGTACGACGACCGTCCCGAGCCGCCGGGGAATCCCGTCGTCCCCGCCGGCTGGCACGAGTACGGCTCGGGCGACGGCAGCATCGCATCGACTGCAGCCGACATGGCGGCGTACGTCCGTCTGTTCCTCAACGGCGCCGACCCGATCATCTCCACCGAGAGCTTCGACCTTATGATTGGCAAGCACATTCCCGTCGGCTACATCCCGGATACCTGGTACGGGTACGGGCTGAACGTTAGCGACAGGCACGGCTTCAAGCACATCGATCACGGCGGGCTAATGCTCGGCCACCACGCGACATTGATGGCAGATCTGGACAACGGCATCGGCGTCACCGTGCTCACCAACGGGACCCTGGAGCCTACGGAAGTTGCCGACTTCACGCTGCGAGCCCTGCGCGGCTCCAGCGGCATCGGCCAATTGCCGGACCCGCATGCCGAACTGCCTGAGCCCGTTAGCGTGCCTAACGCCGCCGACTACGTGGGAACCTTCACTGGCAAAAGCGAACGCTTCCGGGTTGTCGCCCAGGACGCCAAGCTCGCTCTCGAGTCTGGTGGCGAGTCCGCGCCTCTTGAACGCCGTGGAAGAGACCGCTTCCACGCGGACCATCCGGACTTTCGCCTCCACCTGCTGACGTTCGGACGGGACGATGGAGAAGTGGTCGAGGCGTTCCACGGCCCAATCTGGTTCGTCAACGACCGCTACGAGGGCCCGGCAGAGTACGACACGCCGGAAGAGTGGGACGCATACGTGGGCCATTACAGGTCCCACAATCCCTGGTACACAAACTTTCGCGTCTTCGTGCGCAAGGGCCGGCTGACACTCGCTCTGCCAGGCACGCCCGGCTCCCGTCTGGCTCCCATGGAAGACGGCTCATTCCGGGTTGGCTCAGACCCCGGGTCCCCCGAGCGCGTCAGCTTCGGAGCGTTTGTAGACGGCGTCGCGCTCCGTGCCAACCTGTACAACTTCGACTATTATCGCGCCTTCACCCCGTAACCCCCAAGCCTCATATTCCCGCCAGCCGTCTCATTCTCCGTCACAGGTGGTTAATTCAAGGACGCTATCCACTCAACCCACAACCGTACTCAGAAAACACAGATTGGGATGGTTGCAGTAATTGTAGTGGCGGTTCGCGAACCGCCCTCCCCTCGCCACCAACCTATTGCCCAGATTCCGCCCATGTTCAAACGCTTAGCGGCCGCTCCGTAAGGACAGGTCGTGAACCACCCCCTGCGAACACTAACGGCTGCCACTCCAACCTCAATTGTCATTCCGAGCGAAGCCGAGGAATCTAAGAGCTTTCTCCCTGCATCAACCCTCGCCAACCACACACTCCGTTCGCTCTTCGCTTGTCCAAGCACCTCACCCCGACCACCATCACGCCCTAGGTCCGGCTCGTGAACCGCCCCCTCCGAACGCCAACGGCTATCACTCCAAGCCTCACTGTCACTCCAAGCCTCATTTGTCATTCCGAGCGAGCGTAGTTAGCCGAGAGCCTGCCCCGAGTCCCTCGAGGGGAATCTAAAATCTTTCTCCCTGCTTCAGTGCTCGCCCACCACACACTCCGTTCGCTCTTTGCTTGTCCAAGCACCTCACCCCGACCACCTTCACGCCCTGGGGTCGGCTCGTGAACCGCCCCTTCCGAACGCCAACGGCTATCACTCCAAGCCTCAACTGTCATTCCGAGCGAACGTAGTTAGCCGAGAGCCTGCCCCGAGTCCCTCGAGGGGAATCTAAGAGCTTTCTCCCTGGTTCAACCCTCGCCAACCACCACACACTCCGTTCGCTCTTTGCTTGTCCATGCGCCTCTCCACACAGGGCCTTTTCACCACGTCCGCTGTCAGGCCGTAAGGGTGGATCGAGAATCGTCCTCTCGCTAACTTCTGCAATCAACGCCCACGCATCAAGGGAGACTCTCGATCTTTACAGTACGCGAACTGGTGTGCTAATATAGCTACATGTACTCGACGGCTACTCGCAACCATCCCCTTCAAGACCACTCCTCCATCACCCAGAACCCTGTAACAAAAGTGTTCAATCTCTCTCATTTCAGCTCATTTTGTATTCAATCTGGTCGCATTTTCGAACTGCGGCGTCACAACGCCCAGCTACGAAATGTAACGGAATGTTACAGAATGTGACACTTTTCGGGCTTTTTGGGTCTCCGGGACTAAGATTTCGGCTGCAGACCCGCGTACAGATTCCTCTGGCAACCCGTGCTTCGCCTTTGCTACAGTGTCGAGCGCCTCACTATTCAATGCTGTGTGCAACAACACGGAGGACTAGATGACTGAACTCGCCGAGCTATTCGCCCAGGTTGACCGCGACGAAGCCGAGATCATTGCCCTTCATCAGGCCCTCGTCCACATCCCTTCGGTTAACACCGGCTTCATGCCAACCGGCGACGAAACGCCCGTATGCGAATACGCCCGGGACTGGCTGGCCGAGGACGGCATCCAGAGCCAGATCCTCGAGTCTGCCCCGAACCGAGGAAACCTGATTGCGAACATCCCCGGCCGCTCCGGGAAGAACGGGCTCATGTTCATGTCCCACACGGACGTTGTCCCCGTCGAACAGGAGGACAAGTGGAGGTTCCCGCCCTTCAGCGCCACAATCGCCGATGGCCGCATCTACGGCCGGGGCGCCTCCGACTGCAAGGGCCTCCTCACAGCGCAGCTCTACGCCATGCGCCTGCTGAAGCGCAACGGCATCGAGCTGCGGGACAGCCTCGTGCTAGCCTCCGGCGCTGACGAGGAGCACGGCGGCCGGTACGGCTTCGGCTGGCTGGCCGAACACCACCCGGAACTCATAGCCGCTCCCGTAGCCGTCAATGAGGGCGGCGGGACGCCGATTGAGGCCGCCGGAGGCCTGACGTACGTTCTCGGCGTCGGCGAAAAGGGCCGTCTCCAGGTGGAGATCGACGTGCGCGGCTCAAGCGCCCACGCCTCCGTCCCATGGCAGGGCACCAACGCCATGTACCGGCTCACCCAGGTCCTCTCTCGCATCGAAGCCTACGAGCCGGCCCGCGACACGTCGACGAGCCTTTTCGAGCACCTCTCCAACTTCGCCATAGAGCACAAGCCGTCGGCGGAAAACGTCGACGACATAATCGCCGAAGTAGAACCGGACAATCCTAGGTTCGCGTCTATGCTCAGGGCCCTCTCGAGGATGACGCTCACCCCAACCATGATCACGGGCGGCATCAAGTCCAACAGCGTGCCCGAGTCGGTCCGCCTTACCTGCGACGTTCGCACGCTGCCCCACCAGAACGACTCCTACCTTCGAGGCGAGCTTGACGAGATCCTGAGCGGCATTCCGGGCGTCAGCTACGAAATCGACTACATGGCCGTCCCAAACGCGTCCGACTTCGAAACAGACTTTGCACGCAGCATTCAGGACGCCACCGCGCTAGCTACGGGCAGGCCGGAAGTGCGATTCGTTCCCGCCGTCAGCACAGGCTTCACAGACTCGCGCTTTACGCGGCCGCTTGGCACGGTCACCTACGGCTTCTCAGGCTCGGATCCCGACGACGACCCGATGCTGAGCAAGGCGCACGGCACCGATGAATCGATCGGCATTCGCAGCCTTGTGACCGGTACGAAGATCATGCTCGCGCTGGCCGTCGACCTGCTGGCCGACGCGTAGCCTTCAGAGTCTGTTTCGGTAACTCGTCCGGAAGACTGGGCGAGATTCGTTGACGTAGACTCACCGCCCAACTATTGTCAATTCAGGCCCCGCAATCGCGAGGCCTTCAACTATGCCCAAAGAACAGCACTCTCCAGACCACACCGTGGCCGTAACCGCACAGCCTGGCACTTCGCCCGGGCAGGCGCCGGTTCCGTCTGCGAGCACGTCCACCATCTGGGACCATCCCCTGACCAGGACCTTCTCGTCCCTCGCCAACAGGGACTTCAGGTACCTGTGGCTTGGCATGCTGACAATGATGGGCGGCGTGCAGATGGAGATGCTGGCCATCGGCTACCTCGTGTACGACATCACGGGCGACGCGCGGCTGCTCGGTCTGGTGGAGACCGGCTTCGCCATACCCACGCTGGCCTTGGCGCTTTTCGGCGGCGCGCTGGCTGACAGGATCGACCGCAGGCGGGTTATCCAGCTTTGCCAGGTAATTCAACTGTGCGCGTCCGGGATCATCGCCGCCGCCATCCTCACAGACATCGTGACCTGGCAGCACCTCTTCTTTATCGCGCTCATTGAGGGAAGCCTGTTCGCCTTCATGATGCCGGCCCGGCAGGCGATGATCCCCCAACTCGTAAGCCGCGAGCAGTTCACGAACGCCATGGCTATCAATTCGGCGGCATTCTCCTCCATGACGCTCGTCGCTCCCGCCGTAGCCGGCTTCCTGTACGCATGGATGGGTCCGGGTGGCGTTTACGTCGTCATTACCTCGCTCCATGTGTTGGCCGTCACGTTCACAACGTTGGTCCGCCCGGTTCCGCCGAAGCCTTCGGACTCGAGGACGAGTGCTGGCATTATGATCGTCGATATCGTGGACGGCCTCCGTTATCTGCTCCGGAGCCGCCTCATTCTGACCCTGCTTGCCATTGGGCTGATGGCGACCTTGCTGAGTTGGCCCTTCCGCGCCCTTCTGCCTGTCTTCGTCGTGGACATTTACAACAGGGAAGCCGATGCGATGGGCCTGCTCATCAGCATAATGGGACTCGGCTCCCTCATTGGAGCCTTGGTCATCGCTCAACTCGGAAGGTGGAAGCGGGGTCTGCTGCTGATTCTGGGCAGCTTGGTTACCTCTATCGGCCTCGGGATGGTCGCGGCTATTCCCGTCTACTACGCTGCTGCCGGAATCATGGTAATCATGGGCCTCGGAGAGGCCGCGCGCTGGACCATCAGCATGACGCTGATAATGGAAAACGTCGATGACCGCTATCGTGGCCGGATTTCCAGCGTATTCATGATGAACTTTGGCCTGATGCCGCTCGCTGTGCTGCCGGCGGGCTACGCGATCGAGTACTTCGGAGGTCAGGCGACCATCGGGTTCCTTGCCGGAGTTCTTGCGCTGATAACCGCCTTCGTCTTCATCACTCAGAAACAGGTCCGCAGGCTGGAATAGCCGCACTTGGACGAGCACATTAAGTCATTGGGCACCCCCGACCGGGATGGTGCGCTCGTAAGCGTGCCGGAAGGGCAATTGCCCGGCGACGCAACCCAAGCGCACAGGTCTGTCGAAGTATCTCCCCCGCCGGTAGGCTGGCGCGCCCCGTTCGCATCCCTGGCGTACAAGGACTTTCGCTTTCTCTGGTACGGCATGTTGGCCTTGGCCGCCGGTGTCGAGATGGAGCTTGTCGCCATCGGCTACCTCGTTTACGACCTCACCGGCTCGGCCTTGAGGCTTGGCATCGTAGAAGCGGCCTTCGCCGTCCCAACGCTCCTCTTCGCTCTTTTCGGCGGAGTGCTCGCGGACCGGATGGACAAGCGAGTGATCATACAGGTCAGCCAGACCCTGGAAGTGTTCGTGGGATTCACCGTCGCGGTCCTGATCCTGACCGGCAACATCACGTGGACGCATCTGCTGATAATGGCGCTGATTGAAGGAAGCCTTTTCGCCTTCATGATGCCGGCCCGCCAGGCAATCGTTCCGAGGCTTGTACCCTCCAATCAGCTCACGAACGCAATCTCCCTGAACACCGCTGCCTTCAGCGCGATGACGCTGCTCTCACCTGTTCTCGCCGGCGGCATCTACGGGCTCGCGGGGCCCGGGGCCGTGTTCTTGACGCTATCTTCTCTGAAGGTAGTCTCGGTGGTCTTAACCACATTCGTCAGGCGCGTACCGCCTATCAAGGATGATGATGGCGGCACAGTCTTGAAGGAGATCAAGCAAGGCTTGGACTACGTCTGGAATCATCGGCTCGTGTTTTGGCTCTTGGTTCTCGGGCTCATGAGCTTCATGCTCAGTTGGCCGTTCCACACGCTGATCCCGGTGTTTATCAAAGACATTTACGAGTTGGGTCCAGAGGCAATGGGTCTGATGTTGGCTTTCCTGGGACTGGGTGCCCTTGTGGGCTCCATGTTCGTTGCCACCGCCGGACGCTGGCACAGGGGCATGGTCATGATCGGCGGCGGATTCGTCGCTTCGCTTGGCCTGATTCTGGTTGCAGGCATCCCCATCTACTACGCCGCAGTGGTGATCATGGTGCTTGTGGGCCTGGGCGAGGGGGTAACTTGGGCTCTCAGCAGTACGCTCACGATGGAGAGTACCAGCAACAAGTACAGGGGCCGCGTCTCCAGCATCTCCATGCTCACCATGGGCCTGATGCCTCTCGGAGTCCTCCCCGCCGGCTACGCTGCGGAAGTGTTCGGGGGGCAGATAACCGTCGCGCTGCTTGGCGGACTGCTCTTCTTTTGCTCTCTCCTGTTCCTGGCGACGCAGAAGCGTATCAGGCAGATGCAGTGACGGACACCGTAGTGCGAATCGGCCAGTGGGACGCTGCGGCTTACGACGGGCGGCACGGCTTCGTTTGGAGGCTGGCAGATCACTTGCTAGCCATGCTGGAAGCAAAGCAGGGCGAGCGAATACTGGACGTGGGCTGCGGCACAGGCCATCTCACCGCTCGAATCGCCAACGTTGGCGCTAGCGTGGTCGGAATCGACAGCTCGCCGGAGATGATCGAGCGAGCGCAGGCCATCTACCCTGAGATTGACTTCCGTTGCGCCGACATCAGGAGCTTCGTGACATCGCAGCCGTTCGATGCCGTGTTCTCGAATGCAACGCTCCATTGGGTCGGAGAACCGAAGCTCACTACCTTCCGCATTCGAGAAGCCCTTAGTCCCGGAGGCCGTTTGGTTGCCGAGTTCGGCGCTAAGGGCAACATACGGTCAATCATGAGCGCGGCCATGGAAGCCTTGAATGCCATAGGCGCGCCGCCTCACAACGGCCGCAACCCTTGGTACTTCCCCGGTGCAGACGAATTCTCAGCCGTGCTCAGTGAGGCCGGATTCAGCGTCGATCAAGTCCGCACCACGGACCGGCCGACTGAGTTGGAAGACGGCGAATCAGGCATGGGACATTGGCTGCGAGTGTTTGGGAGACATTACTTGGAAGGCCTGAATCCAGGGCAAATTGCGACGTTCATCAAGCTCGTCGAAGACAGCCTCAGGCCCTCGCTCTTCGAACATGGACGCTGGATTGCGGACTACCGGCGAATCCTCGTCACCGCGACGCGTCCGGCGAACTCCTGAACGGCGCCGGATACTCTGGAATGGCGACGCCCTTGCGGGTACGATTTAGCGCCAAAGGCCACGCCGTTGACCAGGCAACACCCCTCTGCCCTTCTAAGTCAGAGATGACCCGGAGAAAAGAATGATCAAGTTCACCGACGAAATGAAGAAGAACATCGACAATGCCTACACGAACACGGTTCCGATGATCGTCGCGACTGCGTCAGGGTCGGGTGAGCCGAACATGAGCTTTCGAGGCTCATTCATGGCGTTCGACGACGAGCACCTGGCGTTCTGGGACAGGACTCAGCAGAAAGGCCTTTCCCAAATCGAGGAAAACCCGCAGGCGCTCGCGATGCTCATCAACTTCGAGGAGAGTGTACGCCTGAAGTTCTTCGGCGCCGCCTCGGTCCATCGAGACGGCGAGATCAGGGAACAGGTAATGGCAAGAGTGGTTCAGCCGGAGTTGGATCGTGACCCTGACCGCGTGGGCATCGCCATTCTCATCAAAGTGAATAGGATCACCGGCCTTAGCGGCAACATCATCCAAAGCCGCGACTGAGCCTCCGACGCCTATGCCCTGGCCCGGTACTTAAGAGACGCTAGTAGCTTCCTGGAAGCCTCCGCCACCTCCACTACCGCCGCGTCGAACGCCGCCTCGTTAGCTGCAGACGGCCGTCGGTAGCCGCTAATCTTGCGAACGTACTGGAGCGCCGCCGCTTCTACATCTTCTACAGACGCCGGTGTTTCCCCAATTCTGAGTGTCTTGATGCTTCTGCACACGCTAGCTGCTCCCTTCGCCGCTATGTTGACCCGCCCGCGTCAACGTCTGAGCGGTCCCGGACGATCTCAACTGCCGCGCAATCCAATATCGCTCGCTGTATCGGGACCTCAGGCTTCCTGAGCACGACCCTCACTGATTCGACCTCATACTGCTTCAGAATCGACCGGGCCACTTCCTCCGCCACGCTTTCAATCAGGTTCCGCCTTTTGCCCTCCACTATCTTCTTCACGGACCGAAACACGTCGGAGTAGTTAACGGTGTCGCCCAGATCGTCGGTCTGACCGGGCCGCCTCAGGTCCCTAACCATCTCAACATCGACGACGAAGCGCTGTCCCTGTTCCTTCTCGGACGGATTGACTCCGTGGTAGGCGAAGAACGTCATGCCACACAGGTGAATGCGATCACTGGCCAAGGCTGGTCTCCGTTCGATATGCGATGCGTATTCCGTTCGCTTCGTTGACAGCGGAAAAATGGCCGTGCTATAACCCGGCCACGTCCCGGCTGGAGGCACAATTGTACCCGCGTATCCAAGTCTTCGGCTTGACCGGAATGCCCGAGTTCCGACACGGAGACAGCGTAGCCCAGGCCATACTGGCTGCTGCGGAGGCCCAGGACACGCCCCTGCGTGACAGCGATGTGCTGGTCGTTACGCAGAAGATCGTTTCCAAGGCGGAGGGCTGCCTCGTCGATCTGAACTCGATCACCCCATCGCGCTTCGCCAACTCGTTCGCCGATCAAGCCGGAAGAGACCCTCGACTTGTAGAGCTCGTGTTGAGGGAAAGCAGGTCAGTCGTACGAATGGACCCTGAGCGCGGCGTGCTCATCACCGAGACGCACCACGGTCTCGTTTGCGCAAACGCCGGCATAGACTCCTCCAACATCTACGGCGAAGAGATGGTCGCCCTCCTGCCCAGGGACCCGGACCGCTCGGCGCGGACGATCCGGGACGAAATCCGCCGGGACGAACGGGGCGCAAACGTCGCCGTCATTGTGTCCGACACATTCGGACGCGCGTGGCGGGAGGGGCACGTGGACTTTGCGATAGGTGTGGCTGGCATGGAACCCATCAAGGACTACATCGGCACCACCGACGCTGTCGGCAAGCAGATCAAGGTGACCCGAATCGCTGCGGCAGACGAACTCGCTGCGGCCGCCGAACTGGCAGGTGGCAAATCCGACAACATCCCCGTCGCGGTCGTCAGGGGCTACCCGTACGATTCCTCGGAGGTTGGCTCTGCCCCCCTGCTTCGCGAGCGCTCCCGCGACCTGTTCCGCTAACTGGCAGGGGCGCCAACAAAGGCAACAACAGTCGCCCCGTCCCCTCCACAGTGCATTCGATCCATACGGTCAGTTTGACATCAATCCGCACCGAAAATATACTTGACCATAATCTGCACGTGCGAGCGCGATACAGTTACTATGCAAGGCACACGGCTACGAATACTGCAACACTTGCAGCGCTCCGGTCAGGATACCGTAGCTGGAATCTCCGGATCGCTCGGGATGTCCTTTGCAACGATTCGCAGACACCTCGACATCCTTGGACGCGACAGTTACGTCACCTTCGACGAGGTTCGAAAAAGGACCGGCCGCCCCGCCTATTCGTTCCGCCTCACAGACCTCGGACACGAAGCAATGCCAAAAGCATACGACAGGCTCCTTGGCATGATGATCGGCGAGGTCTCCTCCCTTCAGTCGGAAGACACGCGCGACAAGAGTGGCAACGACGTGCTGGCGGTGGTCTTTCGCCGCATCTCAGATCGTGTGTCTGAAGACCGCAGGAACAAGGTCAAGGAGGACACCTTCGAACGCAAGCTGGAAGGCCTGATATCTCAGCTTGGCGTCGACGGCTTCCAACCAGAGGTGGTGAGCAAGGATGGCAGTGTGAGTATCAAGTTGCTCAACTGCCCATTCAGGTCAGTCGCAGTGAACCACGAAGCGATCTGCGAGTACGACGCCCACCTCATCAAGAGCTTTCTCGAGGTTGACCCGGAGCGTGGTGACCGGATTCAGGACGGCGGCGCGCACTGCGTTTACATGGCCCAGGTCCCGAGGGGCGCCCCTGCTAGTACATAGGCCGGCAACTCGTTAGAAGGCCCACTCCTCCATCGCGAGAGCGGCCTCCCAAAACAGGTACTCATACCTGAGAGCTAGGTCGAAAGCCGAGTCCATGCGTGCGAGCACGGACGGACCTGCCGAGGCGCCGCACCTGTCCACGAAAGCCTTCATTCGCTCCGCAGACTCAACGTACCCCTCGGACGCATACATCTCGATCCACGGCCAATACAGCGGCTGGTCCTGCGGAAGGCCTCTGTCGAACAGCATGAGGCCGATCTCGGCATAAGTCCATGAGCACGGGAGCATCGCCGCGGCGATCTCGCCTGGATCGCCTTGGGACGCCACCCTGATCAGATGCCCCGTGTACGCGAGCGTCGAGGGCGAGGGCTTGGTCTGCCTAAGCTCCATCTCCGTAATGCCGAGTTGCTCGCAGTAGCCTGTGTGTAGGCTCATTTCGCTATTGAGCGTGGCGTCGAGCCCCTGCGAAAAATACTGCATGTCCTCCAGCGTGTCGGACTTGGCCACCGCCGAGGCCATAGCGCGGCACATATCTACCAGGAACAGGAAGTCCTGCCCCATGTAGTACCGGAAGTTGTCCAGCGGAAGAGAGCCGTCGCCGACCCCGTTGACAAAAGGATGGCTCACCGACGCCTCCCAAAGCTCCCGGTATCTCTCCTTAAGTTCTGCCGAGTAGCTCATCGATGTGCCTCCCTTGGCGCTTCCCGCCGTCCAGTCATCGCTATAACCGGTCCCACAGCCCACAGCCGCAGGTTAGATCGAGTAGCTTCGCATTCGCATCATACTGGGCACGATGAGATCGTGTCAGGCGGCGCAACCGACCGAGTCATCGAGCCCATCTTGTTATACTTGGCCATCGGAACACACCCAACGGAGTGAACAGATCGTGCCCACAATACTCGTGGCCGGCAACAAGCCAAAGGTTGGCAAGACCGCAGTATGCGCGGCACTGGCGCGGATGATTGCCGATGGCGGGGCCTCAGTAGGCGTAACCAAGCCTCTCAGTTCGGCCTCGGCTGGCGATACGGAGGACTCAGACTCGTTGAATTACGTCAAGCTCCTGGGCACAGATATTGCTGCCGCGGCGGTGCCCGATTCGGGCTTGGCCTCCGAAGCGCTGCCCAATTTCCAGGCCAATGTGGAGCAAGCGTCGGCGGGCCACGACATCATGCTGGTCGAAGGTTCATCCCAACTGGGCCCCGATGTTCACTGCCACTGCCGCCGAATCGATCGACGCCTCTGTCCTGCTAACCATCGGCTACGACCCTGATCTGACGCCGGAGGAGCTGGCGCCGTGGCGGGAGGCGCTGGGAGACCGGCTGGCCTGCTCCCTGGTCATTGGCGTTACCGCGTACCGCGGAATCCAGGCTCGTACCGAGCTTGTCCCCGCCCTGGAGAAGGCTGGTCTGCGACCCGCCGGGTGCTTGCCTGAAGACAGGCTGCTTCTTGCGGTGCAGGTTGATGAAATCGCCCGGCACTTCGATGGCGAGTACGTTGTGGATGAAGGCGACAGGTCCGCGTTGGTCAGCAACTTTCTGGTCGGATGCCAAACGCTTGACCCCGGCGAGCTGTACTTCGGCATCCACGATGACAAGGCCGTAGTCGTCAGAGGCGACAGGCCGGACATCCAGATGGCCGCGCTCTCCACGCGCACCGCTTGCATGGTCGTCACGAAGGGGTTGATGCCAATCGAGTACATCATCTATGAGGCCGGAGAAGAGGAAGTCCCCGTGATCCTCACGAGCGCAGACACGTTGACAGCCATGGACATGCTGGACACTGCCCACCAACGTGCCCGGTTCGACCATCCCGCCAAGCTTGAGCGCATGGTGGGCTTGCTGCAGGAACACGTAGATCTGGCAGCTATGGGCAAGGCCTTGAGGTTGGACGACCTCGCCTAGCCCCACATCGGCCGTGGGCACGCTGCCCCAGCCGGCCGCTCGCTCACTGTCGTATTGGGCTGTTGTATACTCGAAGCCTTCCCGGACGCCACTACACTACACCCGGAGACTGGTGATTGGACGCGTTAGGCACACATCTCCTCCTCGATCTCAGGCGCTGCGATCCCTGCCTGCTCGACGATGATCAGTACATTCGCGAGTCATTAACGCACGCCGCGGAAATCGCTGGTGCGAGCGTCTTGAGCGCTCGATTCCACAAGTTCCGTCCCATGGGCGTTACCGGAGTCGTGCTGATATCAGAGTCGCACCTTTGCATACATACCTGGCCGGAGCACGGGTACGCTGCGGTAGATATCTTTACTTGCGGCAGCGCGTTCCAGGCCCAGGAGGCCGCGGAGGTGGTGATAGAGCGCCTCGGCTGTCAGCAGCCTTCCATCACCCGCCTGGAGCGCGGAGCGCCACTTCGAACTGGGAGCGCTCCCGCCTAGGGCATGTCAACCCTTGAACTTCCACCGGGACGTTGGCACACGGAGTCGATAACGCCCGACCTCTACCAGTCTGAGCGAATCGAAGGGGTCGTATTCGAGGGCCAGTCCCCGTTTCAGAAAATCGAAATCCACGACGGCCACGCCTTCGGACGGGCGCTGATCCTCGACGGCAAGACGCAGTCCACTGCAGTGGATGAGTTCGTCTATCACGAATCGCTGGTCCAGCCGTGCATGGTTACCCACACCGAGCCGAAGACCGTGTTCGTCGCGGGCGGTGGCGAGGGTGCGACCATTCGGGAGGCCCTCTCGCACACCTCCGTCGAGCGAGTGACGATGGTCGACATTGACCGCGACGTTGTAGAGGTGTGCCGGAAACATCTTCCGGACCATCACCAGGGCTCGTTCGATGATCCACGCCTCGAGCTCCACTTTACCGACGCCGTTACCTATCTCGAACAGACCACAGACCGGTACGACGTAATCATCGTTGACGTCTCGGACCCGCTTGAAGCGGGCCCGGCCGTGATGCTGTACACGCGGGAGTTCTACGAGCTTGTGCGGGACCGGCTCCTGCCCGGTGGGATCGCGGCCACCCATGCGGGCCCGACCGGACCTGAGTTCTATGAGCAGTGCTTCTCCGCCATAGTCAATACGATGGAATCCGTCTTCCCAATCACGATTCCTCAGGAGGCCTTTGTTCCGTCCTTTGGGTCAGAATGGGGCTTCGTCGCCGGTTCGCTCGGCTCGGACCCACGTGCGTTGGCTCCGGAAGAAATCGACCGTCGCATCGCCGAGCGCGTGTCTCGGCGACTCCGGCACTACGACGGCATTACCCAGCGCGGCATGACCTCCCTGCCCAAGTATCTGCGCGAGGCCCTCCGGGCGGAAACGCGCATCATCACCAGGGACAACCCGATCTACGTAGAGTGAAGTTCCCGAAAAGTAGACCAGGCGCCCATTGACGACTAATTTACTCTCAGACCTGAATCCCCAGCAACGCGAGGCCGCCGAAGCCGTGGACGGACCCGTCCTTGTGATCGCAGGCCCCGGCAGCGGCAAGACGCGTGTCATCACCCACCGGATAGCATTCCTTGTTCGTGCTTGCGGAGTCAGCCCGTTCCGCATCGCGGCCGTTACCTTCACGAACAAGGCCGCCCGGGAGATGCGCGAGCGTCTCGAGCCTCTCCTCGGACAGCGTGCGGAGGACCTGACGTGCGGCACATTCCACTGGTTCTGTGCCCGAATCCTCCGTCGGGAAGGTGAACGTATCGGCCTGGATCGAAACTTCTCGATCTACGATGGTGACGATCAGGTGTCCGCCATCAAGGGCATCATGAAGGACCAGAAAATCGATCCCAGGACATTCAACCCTCGGGCCATTCAGTCGATAATCTCCAGCGCCAAGAGTCGCCTCCTTACGGCCCAGGGCTTCCGATATCACACCGAAAGTTACACCGATGAGGTCGCCCTCCGCGTATACGAGGCCTACGAGGACGTTCTTGCTCAAAGCTCAGCGCTGGACTTCGACGATCTCTTGCTTCGGACCTTCACTCTCTTAAAGGACGTGCCTGACGTGGCCCGAAGTTACCAGGACAGATACGTACATCTCCTTGTAGACGAGTTTCAGGACACGAACATCGCCCAGTACAACATCGCCAAGCAAATCGGCGAGACCAACCGCAACATCTGCGCCGTGGGAGACCCGGACCAGTCGATCTACTCCTGGCGCAACGCGGACATCCGCAACATACTCAGCTTCCAGGAAGACTTCCCGGACGCACGAGTCATCACCCTCGATGAGAATTACCGCTCGTCGCAGACAATACTGGACGCCGCAACGGAGCTGATCTCATCCAACCAGAGCCGCTTGGAAAAGGACCTGTGGACCCGAAACGGCGTCGGCGTCCCCATCGTGGTCTACGAGGGTTACGACGACACGGAAGAGGCCGGCTTCGTCGTCAAAGAGGTGGCCGCACTGCTGCGGCAGGGCAACTATGCCGGCCGAGACATCGCCGTCATGTACAGGGTAAACGCCCAGTCGCGCGCGTTGGAAGAAGCCTGCCTCAGGGAGGGCCTGCCGTACCAGATCATTGGCGGGCAGCGCTTCTACAACCGTCAGGAAATCAGGGACCTCGTCGGCTACCTCCGGCTCATTGCAAACCCCAACGACAACGCCGGTCTGCAGAGGGTGATCAACGTCCCGCAACGCGGCATCGGCCAACGCACCGTCGACGAGGTGGTCCGTGTCGCCCGGGATCAGAGCGTTTCCATGATGCAGGCCATCGACTCAATTCTTGCAGGCGATGCCGGCCGGTTGGCCGCCCGGAGCGTGAAAGCGTTGCGCCGGTTCCGGGAACTTATCGAAACACTGAGCGAAGGTGCCCAGCACCTGGACATTACGGGTGTCATAGACCTTGTGATGGACCGCACCGGTTATGGCATCTATTTGGAAGAGTTGGAACGGGGAGAGAGCAGGCTTGAGAACGTCCAGGAGCTTCGAGACGCGGCTGCGGAGTACCTGCATCTGGGAATTCAGGACGCGCTGATGGAGTTTCTTGAAAGAGTTAGCTTGGTGAGCGACGTGGACAGCTACGAAGACAAGTCAGACTTGATCACTCTGATCACTCTCCACCAGGCCAAGGGTCTGGAGTTCCCTGTCGTGTTCATCGCCGGCATGGAGGAAGGCCTCCTGCCGCACATCAGGTCGTTGGACGATGAGGATGAGTTGGAGGAGGAACGTCGCCTCTGCTATGTTGGCGTTACACGCGCCAAAGACCGGCTTTACTTACTGAGAGCATTCCGGCGTGGCTTCCGAGGCGGGTTTGAACGCCGTGCTCCTTCCAGGTTCCTGGCGGACATACCGCAGAAGCTCCTTGTGCCGGCGGAAACCGCCGCTCCCAAGGTCCGGCGAAAGAAGCCCGATACCATTCCGTCTCCTGAAGAGTCTCGTGTTGGATCGGAAAATGCGGCACCGGAGCCTTCGTTTACCACTGGTGACAAGGTGCTTCACGCTAAGTTCGGTGAAGGCATCGTCGTGAATTCCAGACCATCCGACGGCGATGTAGAACTTACAGTCGCTTTCGATGGTAGCGCAGGAATAAAGCGTCTCCTCGCCAGCTTCGCGCCTTTACAGCGGGCTGGCCATTCTTGACACTTGTTCGCTCCGCTTCATAAACTCACCATACAAATTCCGGTTACGGCTTTTACAAAGGGGGCTGCCCATATGTCTGAGGACTCGGTTATCACCCAAGAAATGCGGGAGGTCATCGGCATCGAGTCGGAGCCGATAACCACCGAGGTTGAGAAGGGCGCCATCGCTAAGTTCGCTCGCGCCATAGGCGACGACAACCCTCGGTACTCGGATGAAGAGGCCGCGCGAGCGTCCAGTTCTGGTGGCATCATCGCGCCTCCAACATTCCTTCGGTCCGTAAGGGCGCCAAGGCCGCCAAGAGAGTTCCCTTCACAGTTCAGCGCCAATCTGGACGGCGGCAGCGAGTGGACATACTTCGAGCCGGTCCGGCCGGGCGATCGCATCACGGTCACAGCTAAGATTGCCGACTTTAATGAGCGAAAAGGTCGGCTGGGAACGATGCTCTTCACGATACGTGAGACGAGATACGCGAATCAGTTCGGAAACACTGTGGCCATACAGCGAGGCACGGGTATCAGCTACGATCCGGAGGCCTCTAAAGGAGACGGTTAAGGGAATCGATCGCTGGAGTTATTCTTCCGGCCGCCGATGTACTCAGCCAAGTTCAGGAACGAAGGGGTAGAAAATGTCAGAACAAGTTTACTTTGAAGACGTTGAAGAGGGCATGGATATTCCTACCCTCAGGAAAGATCCCACAACTCAGCAGCTCGTGATGTACGCAGGCGCCTCCGGCGACTACTACCAGATCCACTATGACAAGGACTACGCCAAGAACGTCGGTCTGCCCGACGTCATTCTGCACGGCGCGTTGAAGAACGCATACTTGGGTCAGCTCATGACCGATTGGATGGGACAGCAGGGCACGCTCAAGAAACTGTCTGTCCAGTACAGGGGAATGGACGTCCCGGGAACGCCCATCTTCGGGAAAGGGACCGTCAGCAAGAAGTACGAACAGGACGGCGAGCACATCGTAGAGTGTGATATCAGGCTCGAGAAAGAAGACGGCCAGACCACCACGCCCGGCCACGCCATTGTCGCCCTCCCCAGCAGGAGCTAGCCCCGTAGGCCTAACCCCATCCCTGGGTTGGGCCTACACGCAATCTCGCATTCGCGCGCCTCTGCCCATGACCCGCATAAGTCCCTTCCCCAGCAGAGTGGGGAAGGCTGGAGCCTGAGCGGAGCCGGAGGGATGGGGCAAAAGAGATCGCGTCGCCGTTCACCGGTGTGCATATGAGTAAATCCTCGGGACGCCCCGCGTTCCCCTGTCGCTCCGAGCAGAGCCGAGGAACCTTGCGGGTAGTGTCGTGCGAGACCCCGTTCACCTGCAACAGCGAGTAACTTCACTGCACCTAACCTGTACACAACACAGCCCCTAGGTTTTCAGAACCCTGACCGAGGCCCAAGTTCGCATACGAGAAACCTGACGCCCGCATCAGCCCGTTTGTTACCATTCCCATAGGATGAATCTAGCTTGCCGGGGCGCTCTCAGCGCCATCACCAGTACCCATGGCAGTAGTAGCTAAGCCCACCGGCCGTGTGACCATCGGCGTCCGCGGGATGACCTGCGGAGCATGCGTAGGACACGTGGAGAAGGCGCTCGCTGGAGTCGACGGCGTCGTCTCCGCGGCGGTCAATCTCGCCTCAGAGAAGGCCACGGTCGAGTACCTGCCTGGCGCCGCCCTCGTCTCAGATTTCCACGAGGCCATACAGGGAGCCGGTTACACCCCTCTCTCACTGGAGGATGCAGCCACAGGCGCCCCAGAAGAAGTCGAGGATGGCAGGGCGCTCTCAGCGCCATCACCAGTACCCATGGCTGTAGCAGCTAAGCCCACCGGCCGTGTGACCATCGGCGTCCGCGGGATGACCTGCGGAGCATGCGTAGGACACGTGGAGAAGGCGCTCGCTGGAGTCGACGGCGTCGTCTCCGCGGCGGTCAATCTCGCCTCAGAGAAGGCCACGGTCGAGTACCTGCCCGGCGCCGCACTCGTCTCAGATTTCCACGAGGCCATACAGGGAGCCGGTTACACTCCTCTCTCACTGGAGGATGCAGTCCCAGGCGCCACAGCAGAAGTCGAGATGCCGGGGCGCTCTCAGCGCCATCACCAGTACCCATGGCAGTAGTAGCTAAGCCAACTGGCCGTGTGACAATCGGCGTCCGCGGGATGACCTGCGGAGCATGCGTAGGACACGTGGAGAAGGCGCTCGCTGGAGTCGACGGCGTCGTCTCCGCTGCGGTCAATCTCGCCTCAGAGAAAGCTACGGTCGAGTACCTGCCCGGCGCCGCCCTCGTCTCAGATTTCCACGAGGCCATACAGGGAGCCGGTTACACTCCTCTCTCACTGGAGGATGCAGTCCCAGGCGCCACAGCAGAAGTCGAGCTTGCCGGGGCGCTCTCAGCGCCATCACCAGTACCCATGGCTGTAGTAGCTAAGCCCACCGGCCGTGTGACAATCGGCGTCCGCGGGATGACCTGCGGAGCATGCGTAGGCCACGTGGAGAAGGCGCTCGCTGGAGTCGACGGCGTCGTCTCCGCTGCGGTCAATCTCGCCTCAGAGAAAGCTACGGTCGAGTACCTGCCTGGCGCCGCCCTCGTCTCAGATTTCCACGAGGCCATACAGGGAGCCGGTTACACTCCCCTCTCACTGGACGATGCAGCCCCGGGCGCCCCAGTAGAAGTCGAGGATAGCAGGGCGCTCAAGCTGAAGATGGCCGTCAGCCTCGGCGCTGCCGCAGTCATCATGACACTGATGGCCCTGGATCCCGCGTTGCCTTTTCGGGCTGACTTCCTGTTCCTGGCATTGGCTGCGCCCGTTCAGCTTTGGGCCGGTGCGGGCTTCTACAGGTCGGCCTGGAGCGCCCTCAGGCACGGCACATCGAATATGCACACGCTCATTGCGGTTGGGACAACCACGGCATTCGCGTATAGCACGGTCGTCACGTTCCTTCACGATCTTTCCGTATTCTCCGTCCACGGCGCAGCGACTTACTTTGACACCTCTACTGCCATCATCGGTTTGGTGCTGGTAGGGCAATACCTCGAAGGGCGCGCGAAGGGCCGTGCGGCGGATGCGATAAAGCGTCTCATGCGGCTGCGGCCCGACACTGCACGAGTTCGCCGGGATAACCTCGAGGTGGATCTGCCCGTCGATGAGGTAACACCTGGTGACATCTTGGTCGTGCGGCCAGGCGAGCGGCTGCCTGTAGACGGCGTCGTCGTGGAAGGCTCGTCTGCCCTGGACGAGTCCATGCTGACCGGCGAGAGCATGCCAGTCGATAAGGCAGAGGGTTCTCCGGTCTATGGCGCCACCCTCAACACGACGGGCGCCTTCATGTACCGGGCAACAGACGTCGGACAGGATGCCGTACTTGCGCAGATCGTCCGCTTGGTGGAAGAGGCTCAGGGCTCCAAGGCCCCGGTTCAAAGGCTCGCGGACAGAGTCTCCGCATACTTCGTTCCAACTGTAATCGCCATCGCTGCGCTGGTTTTCGTGCTGTGGCTGGCTTTGGGTCCCGCGCCGTCATACGCCAATGCCATGCTGGCTGCGGTGGCAGTCCTTATCATCGCCTGCCCATGCGCGATGGGCCTCGCCACTCCAACAGCCATCATGGTTGGCACCGGCAAAGGCGCCAGTCTTGGCATTCTCATCCGTAGCGCCGAAGCATTGGAGCGGGCCCACAATCTCGACACCATGGTCCTCGACAAAACGGGAACACTGACTCTCGGAAAACCTGCGGTGACGGAGATCGTAACTGCTGAGGGCGTGGACGAGGACCGCCTGCTGCGCGTCGCGGCCTCTGCCGAGCAGCGCTCTGAACACCCGATAGCCTTCGCACTTCTGGATGCCGCAGAAGCCCGTGGCCTTGAGCTTGCGGGGCCGGCCGCATTCGAAGCTTTGCCGGGCCATGGCATAGCCACCACAGTCGACGGTGATGATGTCATCATTGGAAACCGCCCGCTCATGGAGCAGCGGGGAATCTCAATCGAACGATTAATGACGCCCGCGAACGAGCTTTCCGCTCAGGGCAAGACTCCTTTGTTCGTGGCCCGCCGGAGCGCCGCTATTGGCCTGATAGCCGTGGCCGATACGCTCAGGCCAGGTGCTGCGCATGCCGTCCGCTCTCTCACCGACCAGGGCCTTCATGTGGTGATGCTCACCGGTGACAACGCCCGTACGGCGGAAAACATCGCCGCTGAGGTTGGTATCCAGAACGTGGCTGCGGAGGTGCTCCCCGCGGATAAAGCCGCGGTGATTCGAGGCCTGCAGGCTGAGGGCCGTACGGTAGCCATGGTGGGCGACGGCATCAACGATGCGCCAGCCCTTACCCAGGCCGATGTCGGAATCGCCATCGGCGCGGGAACCGACGTCGCCATGGAAGCCGCCGACGTAACGCTCGTGGGCGCTGACCTGGAGAGCGTTTCCGCCGCGATGGCTCTGAGCCGTGCAACAATGCGCACGATCAAGCAAAACCTCTTCTGGGCCTTTGCCTACAATGCTGCGCTCATTCCCATAGCTGCGGGCGTGTTGTACCCCGTCTTCGCCGGGTCCGGTGTGCCTGATGCTCTTACCCCCATTCTGGGTGAACACGGCTTCCTGAACCCGATTCTCGCCGCTGGCGCGATGGCCTTCAGTTCCGTCTCTGTAGTCGCCAATTCCCTCAGACTCGGACGCTTCCGCCCGCCCAGCGTCTGACGCATCTAGCAACCAGCTCGATAACGCTCGCACATCGAGCCTCGCAAGTGATGCCTTACCTGGAGCCTCATCGGCCTCAGTATTGTTGCCCTGCGGTCCTCCTCCGGCTGCTCCCGCTGTTCACAGTTACTTTCCCATGTTGAGCAACCGAAGTCTTGAGTTGCAATGTCGGCTTCGGTAACCAAATCTATGAGGTCACGCGCCTCCTTCCTCTCAGAGAACTAGTGTGCTATTATTGGTGCATGAGGTTTATTGCGCAGCTCTCCAGTATTCGACACCAATACTTGTTGTGGGTCCAGAGCCTGCCCTGTACTCGATACGGGCACCTTGCCCTGGTGGCCGCTTTTGGCCGGATTTGGCCGCCTGTGGAGAATTCGCCCTCGGATGTCAGCTACAAAAAGGCCGGTTCTGGCCGCTTGAAGCGGTCATCGACATCTGCAACCTTGCTCTGGAACACGGCGGCTACTGGCGCACCCGGCCCCATGTGTCGGGAGCAGGCTCCCGACTCCGTGTTCCATTTGTGTTCCAAACATCCCCGTGAAGGTTCCATTCAGGTTCCAAACGTGTGCCGTTCAGGTTCCGCAAGTAGGGCATCCTCAGCTACGAAACGGAACATAATGGAACAAAACGGAACACATTTTTCCGTCAATCGGGATTTCACACGTAGAGCGCAAGCCGCTTGGTCTCGTACAGGCAGTCCCAGCGCCGTGTACAAGACGCGAAGGTCAGGCAGTGGCAGACCCGGCCCCTACAGGCGTTTCGCTCCGCCTGGCGTTGCTCGCATGCCGCATTCTCTGAAGCTGGTCGAGGCCCTTCTTAGTGTCGCTCGCGATCTTCGGTTTGTCCGACCGCCTGAGCCTCAGTTTGAAGAGCCAGTATGTAAACTCTTTGCATTCAGACATTGACATTGGAGTCTCGGAAAGAGGCGCCGCCGTGGAGTCCTCGCCGGCCTCCTCACGTCTGAACCTCACAGCCAACTCTGTCTGTCTGGCCCCGTAGATCCTGGCGAACGCCTCTTCAGTAGGGTCCTCGATGCGCCGGATGCCGTTGCTGGCGTACCGCTTGATGACCTCCTGCTCCACCGCGACTTGCAGAGTCTCCTCTACGGTTACGCCGTAGTGGAAGTTCAGATACCCGCGATACTTCTCCACCCCCAGCAGGCTCTGGACCCGGTCCTCATCGATACCGTCAGGCAGAATCCCCTGGACCACGAAGTCCTCGAACTCATCCGTTGGGACCTCGCCAGCGATCTCGTTGAGCAGCCGCTCAGCCAGGAGCACCCTGTCGAATGCCTCGCCCCCAATGAAGTACCGGCAACGACGGCCATCCACGACCTCTTCGGCATCGGCCCACTGGCCCATGGCCCGAAACACCGCCTCAGCCCAGTGGACTCCATCCCCAATGTCCTTCCGGAGACGAGCGATAGGTTGTCCGCTGGTTGAGCGTCCTCCTGGCACGGTCTTTGACGCGGTTTCACGCATTTCGGGCGAACCATTCCGTGCGCTGGGGCTTCTCGGTCGCGAGATACTCCTTGAACCCCTCCAGTGGCAGCGCGTTCAGTATGTGTCGCTCCTCGCACCAGCCCCGCCGGGCCACTGCGACCCCAAATCGCGTATTGTCCAACGCCTCAGTGGTGTGAGCGTCCGTATTGATTACCAAGGGCACGCCAAGCTCCCTGGCGCGATACACAAGCGTGTCTTTCAGGTCCAGGCGCTCTGGCGATGCGTTAATCTCCATAGCGGTACCCGTCTCTGCCGCGGCCTTCAGGATGGCGTCGTAGTCGGCTTCTATCGGAGGACGCTGACCGATGAGTCGTGTGCTCAGGTGGCCTATCGCAGTCACGTGCGGGTTCCGCATCGCCTTGATGATGCGCCGCGTCATCGTCTCTGCATCCTGGCCCATCCCCGAGTGAATCGATCCAATTACCCAGTCCAACTCCTCCAGCACATCGTCGTCATAGTCCAGGCTACCGTCCGCTCGAATGTCCATCTCGGTGCCGTGAAACACCCGGATACTCTCGAAACCTGCGGCCGCCTCCCGCAACGCGGTGGCATGGCTTCTCAGACGGTCTATGCTAAGGCCATTCGCGATACCCCTCCCAACCGAGTGGTCCGTAATGGCAACATACTCCAGCCCTCTATCTGCCGCTGCTGCCAACATCAATTCCATCGGGTCGCGCCCGTCACTCCAGTCTGTGTGAACGTGAAGGTCGCCTCTGACATCCTCCACTGTGAGCAGCTGCGGCAGGGCGCGTTCGGAAGCGGCCTGTACCTCGTACATGCCTTGTCGAAGTTCCGGCGTCGGGGTGTCCATCCCGAGTCGCTCGTAGAGCTCCTCTTCGCTTGTGAACTCCTCGACATCGCCAGTGGACGTGTCAGTGAGGCCGTACTCGTTAAGCGAAAGCCCCATCCGCTGCGCACGAGCTCTGAGCTCGACGTTGTGTTGGAGACTGCCGGTAAAGTACTGGAGGAGTGCTCCGTAGTGGCCTTCCTTCACAACGCGCAGATCGACTTGGATGCCCTCACTGAGTACCACCGATGCCTTGGTCTCCCCATGCCCAAGCACCTCCCGGACATTGGGTTGGCCCACGAGGGCAGACAGGACCTCCGCGTGGTTGCCCGCCGTGCAAACGAGGTCAATGTCACCAATGGTCTCCTCGAATCGCCGGAGGCTCCCGGCCGGCTCAATCCTCGTCAGGCTGGGGCACTCCTCCCGCAACACGCTTATCAGGCGCTCCGCCGCCCGCATTGCTCGCCCGACCGGCGTCCTCTGGTCCTTCGTCCGCGCAGCCTCGATCTGTCTGAGGATGTTGTCCGTGCTCTTCTTCCCCATGCGGGGGAGCGCCGCGACTGCGCCGCTCTCGATACTTTCTTTGAGGCCGTCCAGGTCCGAAATGCCAAGCTCTCCGTACAGCCTGGCCACGGTCTTGGGACCCAGCCCGGGCACCTTCAGCAGGTCCAGACTAAGGTCGGGAAACTTCTTCATGAGGTTGTCGAGATATGCCAGCTCACCCGTATCGATCAGCTCCCCTATCTTGTCTGAGATCGCCTTGCCGATCCCGGGTATCTCAGTCAGGTCCTGCTCTTCCCGAAGCATCTGCTCGAGTTCCGTGGGCAAGTGACTGATCGTCCTGGCGGCACGCTGGTAGGCGCGGATCTGGAACACTTTCTCTCCACCCATCTCGAGGAGGAATGCAATGTCTTCGAAGACTCTAGCAATCTGGGAGTTGTTCAACTGACAATCAGGACGCGCCGTGGCAGCGCTTGTACTTCTTCCCGCTCCCACAGGGGCACGGAGCGTTTCGGCCCACCTTGCGAGGTGTGGCGGGTCCGCCGCCTGGACTGGACGCTGCGCGGCGTGCGATTGGCTTGCCTGCAGGTCGGCCGAGGCGTGGCCTCCCATTAGGGCCGGCGCCCGCCGGGGATACGGAGACTCGGAAAACCGCATGGGCGATGTCACGCTGGATGCGGCCCATGAGGTCCTGGAACTTGTCGTGCGCCTCCTTCTTGTACATCACCAGGGGATCTCGTTGCCCGTAGGCGTGGAGGCCGATCCCTTGGCGCAGGTTCTCCATTGCAGTTAAGTGGGTCACCCAGTGCGCGTCAATGATCCTGAGCATCAGGTGTCGCTCAAGGGACCTCATGAAGTCAGCGCCAAGGTCAGCTTCCCTACGAGAGTATGATTCTTCGACCCAATCTTGGACTCGCCTCGAGATCTGGTCCGATGGGAGTTCGAACACCTCATCCGGATTGGATAGGTCCGGGGGCAATGGCAAGAGCGCTTCAAGCTCTGCCAGCAGGCCTTCCACGTCCCAGTCTTCGTGAGTGCGATCGCTCAGATATCCATCAAGTATGCCCTGGATTTCATTTTCGACCATGGACCGGACATTGCTCTCGAGGTCAGAGCCGTTGAGTATCTTGTCTCTCTCGCTGTAGATAACATCCCTGTGGGTGTTCACAACATCGTCGTAGTCCACCAGGTGCTTCCGCATGTCGAAGTGGTGCGCCTCGACTTTGACCTGCGCACTCTCCAGTGACTTGCTGATAACGCGGTTCTCAATGGGCACATGTTCTTCCATTCCCGCCCAGTCCATGACCGACCTGATTCTGTCTCCTCCGAACCGCCTCATAAGGTCGTCGTCCAACGCAACGTAGTATCGAGAAGTTCCCGGATCTCCCTGCCTTCCCGAGCGCCCTCTGAGCTGGTTATCGATCCGCCGCGCCTCGTGGCGTTCTGTACCAATGATGTGCAGGCCCCCAGCGTCCAGCACCCTTTGATGCTCTCGGGACCACTCGCTTTCATCGAGACCGTCGAGGCTTCCTCCCAGGATGATATCCGTGCCTCGCCCCGCCATGTTTGTGGCAACTGTCACGGCGCCGGGCTTGCCTGCCTGAGCGACGATCATCGCCTCTCTCTCGTGCTGCTTGGCGTTCAACACTTCGTGGGGGATGCCTTGCCGTTTCAAGAACCCGCTTAGCGCCTCCGACTTAGAGATGTCTGTGGTCCCGACAAGAACAGGTTGGTCGCTTTCATGCCTAGTCTTTATATCATCAACAACCGCTTTGTACTTGGCCTTCTGGTCACGATAGATCACGTCATTGGAATCTTCTCTGACCATTGGCCGGTGAGTGGGAATCTCAACCACCTCCAGCTTATAGATCTTGAAGAACTCCTCGGCCTCTGTAGCAGCTGTACCCGTCATTCCCGCCAACTTCTCGTACAAGCGGAAGTAGTTCTGAAGGGTGATGGTGGCGTGCGTGATGGTCTCACGCTGGACTCTGGTTCCTTCCTTTGCCTCAAGCGCTTGATGCAATCCGTCTGAAACACGCCGCCCTGGCATGAGTCGGCCGGTAAACTCGTCAACCAGCATCACCTCGCCGTCTTTAACTACATAGTCCCGGTCCCTCTTGTAAATGGCCTGTGCCTTAACTGCATTTTCTACGAAATGGACAATCTCGAAGTTGGACGGATCATAAAGGTTGGAGACGCCCAGAATTTGCTCTAGCTTGGCCATTCCCTCGACAGTCAGGGACACGGCCTTGTGCTTCTCGTCTATGGTGTAGTCCTCGGATTCCCGTAGTTGGTGCGCTAGCTTGGCGAAGCGATGGTATTCTCGAGGTTGCGTATCCGCCTGACCGCTTATGATGAGCGGCGTACGCGCCTCATCAATAAGGATATTGTCCACCTCGTCAACGATCGCGTAGACGCGGCCCTTCTGAACCCTGCTCGGCAAATCCACGACCATGTTGTCGCGAAGGTAATCGAACCCAAACTCGTTGTTCGTGCCGTAGGTAATGTCAGCCGCATACGCCTCACCGCGGGACGCCACCCGAAGCCTTTCCAATCCTGCCTTGGGACTTGGGGGATCTGGGTCGTAAATGTAAGCACTCTGGTTTTGCAGGACCCCGACGGACAACCCAAGCATGTGATACACGGCGCCCATCCACTGGGCATCCCGCCGGGCGAGATAGTCGTTGACGGTGACCACGTGCACTCCCTCGCCGGTGAGCGCATTCAGATACGAAGGTAGGGTGGCAACAAGGGTCTTGCCTTCACCCGTTCGCATTTCTGCAATCTTCCCCTCGTGAAGGATCGCGCCGCCGATCAACTGGACGTCGTAGTGACGCTGTCCCAAGGTGCGCTTGGCAGCCTCACGGGCAGTCGCAAAGGCTTCGGGCAGTATTTCGTCTAGGGAAGTGCCTCGACCATGATCAGCGCGAAACTCGTCGGTCTTCGCCTGAAGCTGAACGTCCGTCAGTGCTTCGAGCTTGGGTTCTAGGGAATTGATCTCTTCGATCTTGCCGTGGACTTGTCTGACAACACGTTCGTTGGAATTGCCCATCAGATTCGCAAGCTTTTTAAACATGGCTCAGTAAGTGACTCTCCAGTTCTTTGGCCGCCAACTCATCGGCCGGAACCCACAACCAGATTATACCAACGCCCAGTAAGGCAGGGCCCGGTACCGGACTCAGACGACTCTGAAGCGAACCGGGGACTCTCTATAATGCCGGACCATGACCACACTACGGAGTCTTGCATGAATGGGAATTTAAGGCGAATCCGGTCCGAAGATCTATATGCGCTACGCACCGTAGCAGACTGCGACGTGTCTCCGGACGGACGACACGCTGCGTACACCGTGAAGAGAGTCTGTAAAGCCCGCCAGAAGACATACTCGGACATCTGGGTTGCTGATACAGATGGTGGCGGATGTCGTCCCTTCACTGCTGGCAACTGGACTGACAGTAGTCCAATTTTCTCTCCCGACGGTTCGCAACTGGCATTCTTGTCGGACAGGGGGGATGCAGGAGAGAACCAACTCTATCTGATTCAGTTCGATGGAGGGGAAGCGAAGAGACTGACTAACATCAGGGGCCATATCGGCAACTTTGCTTGGTCACCTGACGCTGAACGCATTGTCTTTGAGTTTCGATCTAAGAAGCCGGATGAGATCGAGCGGCACGAAGGCGAGAGCGATACCGCGACGGTTCCCGTGGAACGGTGGATCGAGCGAGTGTACTACCGGCTGGACGGCGTGGGTTTCTGGCCCAAGAGCAGGCAGCATCTGTGGACTGTCCAAACTGACACTGGACTATTGCACCAACTCACGGAAGGCGATGTTTACGACGAGCACACCCCATCATGGACGCCTGACGGTCAGCAGATCGTTTTCGTATCCAACCGTTGCGAGGAACCTGACCTACGGCCTGACGAGACCGACCTGTACCTCGTGCAAGCAGGGGGTGGCGAGCTTAAGCGAATTGACGCCCCGAATGGACCCAAGTCGCTCCCGAGTGCTTCGCCGTGCGGGAAATGGATTGCGTTCGTCGGATACGAGGGCGCCAACAGCCCATGGAAGAACGCAGAACTGTGGATTGCTTCGATAGACGGTTCGGGCGTTGCACGAAGCCTGACGAAGGCCTTTGACATCTCGGTTGGAAACGACACGATTAGCGAACGGGGAGACGGCCCTGTAACTAGGCCCGTATGGTCAACAGACTCGGAGCGTGTGTACTTCCAAGTCACGAGCAAGGGTCGGACGCAACTCTGTTCCGTAGGGATAAACGGGACTCTGGACACCCTTCTGGACCACGACGCCATCGTCGGCGAGTTCGGCTTTGATCTGCCGCGCTCGACAGTCGCATGGGTGAATGTCTCAGAGCGCAGCCCAGGAGAGGTTCACTCGCTTCAAACTGGCAGCCGAGCACAGCGTCGCCTGAGCTCCCACAACGATGACCTGATAGGCACGCTCAATCTCGGCCATATTGAAGATGTATGGTTTCAAGGCCCGGCGGGAGACAATCTGCAGGGCTGGATACTCAGGCCGCCAGAATTTGATCCCTCAAAGAGGTATCCGTCGATAATGCAGATACACGGCGGTCCTTGGGCCCAGTATGGGAACGTCTTCATGCACGAGTTCCAGTTCCTTGCCGCGCACAACTATGTGGTCTACTTTTGCAACCCTCGTGGGGGCCGCGGTTACGGTGAAGCACATGCCCGAGCGATTCGGCGAAGTTGGGGTGGAGCCGACTACGATGACCTCATGGCTTGGGCGGACTACCTTCAAGAACTACCCTACATTGACGAACTCCGAATGGGGGTCACCGGAGGTAGCTACGGAGGCTACATGACCAACTGGATAATAGGACACACAGACCGATTCAGGGCTGCGGTTACTCAACGATCGGTTGTCAACCTGTTGGATTTCTACGGCACCAGTGACACGGGATGGACTTGGGAGGGTGTGTTCAGCGGAAGTCCTCCTTGGGAAGACTTTGATAGCTATTGGCGACAGTCACCACTGCGCTATGTAGGCAATGTTCGAACACCGACGTTGATCATTCACAGTGAGAATGACCTGAGGTGCCCGATCTCACAAGGTGAGCAACTCTTCACTGCATTGAAGCGGCAAGGAGTGGAGACTGAGCTGGTGCGGTTTCCAGACGAGTCGCACGGTCTCTCACGCGGCGGTCGAACCGACCGCAGGATCAACCGCCTGAACCATATCCTACGTTGGTTCGAGAAGTATCTTAAGCTGTAGAGATCAGATCTACTTTTCGAACATGGCGCCGACGGACAATCCGCTATGAATGCGATGGATTGCTTCGCCGAGCAGTGAGGCTACTGACAGTACGGTCAGGTTTTCGAAGCGCTGGTCTTCGCTCAAGGACAAAGTGTCGGTCACAACAACTTCATCAAGGCGCCTAAGCCGATCCGCGGCTCCATTGCAGAACACTGCGTGCGTACCCGCGCAGTAGACTGCCTCCGCGCCCCTTGATCGTAGGACGTCCATTGTGTTGATTACGGTGCCACCCGTTGCAATCTCGTCGTCAACTATCAAGGCAGGTCTGCCGCTAACGTCCCCAATTAGATTGCCAGCCTGAGACTTGTCATCGTTTCCGAAGCGCTGCTTCTCAACTATAGCGATTGAGGCGTTTAGATGGACTGCAAACTCCCGCGCCAGTTTCGTCCGGCCAACGTCCGGGGCGACGACTACAAGGCCGTCCAGTCCTTTGTCCTGGAAGTACCTCGAGAGCAGCCTAACGGCGGTCAACTCGTCTACCGGTATGTTGAAGAAGCCCTGAATCTGGCCGGCGTGGAGGTCTATGGTGAGTAAACGGTCAGCCCCGGCGGTTGTCATTAGGTTGGCGACGAGTCGTGCAGTTATCGGAACGCGCGGTTGGTCTTTCTTATCCGACCTGCCGTAGGGGTAAAAAGGCACAACTGCAGTTATTCGGCCTGCTGAGGCGCGTTTAGCCGCGTCAATCATTATCAGCAGTTCCATGAGGTTCTGATCGACAGGCACGGCCGACGGCTGAACCAGAAAGACGTCCCGCTCCCTCACATTATCCATGATCCTTACGAACGTATTGTCGTTCGCGAACTTGGAAACGTCGCACTTGCCGAGCGTCATTCCAAGGTAGCCGCAAATATCCCCCGCCAGCTTGGGATGCGCATTGCCAGCGAACACACTGAGGTTCTCGAACTGAGCCATGAAGGTCCCCGAAATCACAAGGCTTGGACTAGGGCCAAGGGCAGACTATAGAGGCATCCGCCGATGCGCGACGATTATATATCAGGGCACCCCGTCAGGGCTCCCCGAACACAATAACAGAAGGGGCGCGCCGAACTCAGAACGGCACTGCCGGAAAGTCGGGCCCAGCCAGATCTTAGGTGGTCTGGAGCGTTGGAGCGTTTAGCGGCGGAATGATCTCCGCCTCAGTAAGTTGGTACGCTTCCTTCTTGTAGATCTGTACTCGGTACCTAGCGTAGTCGGTCACATACATATGGAAATCTTCATCAACGTGTACCGAGGTCGGGCTGCCGAAGCGCTTCTGCTCCTCAAGCCTCGCCATTTCCCGGAGCCTCATCGGCTTGGCGTTGGTCATCATGTAGGAGACGCCGGACCTCGAGAGAGTTGCATCACCGATGAACTTCTCCACGAAACGGCCCGTCTGGTCGAACAACTGGACGCGGTTGTTCCCCCAATCAGCGACATAAATGTCACCGTGCGCATCGACTGCTACTCCGGCTGGCCGGTTGAACTCGCCATCCTCAGAGCCTGACTTGCCGATGCACATCACGGGCTCGCCATCGGGAGTTAGCTTGGATACTCGGTCGTTGCGCCAGTCTGCTACGTAGACGTAGCCTTCTTCGTCAACGGTCACTCCCCATGGCATGTCAAACTGGCCCGGCTCGCTGCCGTGCTCTCCAATCGAGCGAATAAATTCACCGTCCCGCGTCAACAACTGAATGCGGTGGTTCAAACCGTCGGCAACGTACAAGTTCTGGTCGGCATCCAAGGCAAGTCCGGCCGGTCGGTCCAGCTTATCTTGCTCGTTGCCGTGATCGCCCCAGCAGCTCACTAGCTCACCCTCGGTGTCGAACTTGGAAA
This sequence comes from Dehalococcoidia bacterium, assembly GCA_965237445.1. Taxonomy (GTDB): domain Bacteria; phylum Chloroflexota; class Dehalococcoidia; order Lucifugimonadales. The sequence continues at coordinate 288,389 of OZ250142.1, forward strand.
TACGGTGCGTCGCCTCGTCCGACACGTAGATCATGTCGTCATCGTCGATGACCATGCAGGCTGGCCAGTAGAGTTTGCCTTCATCCATGCCAAGGCTGGATATGGCGCCCAAGTTGTCATCATCCCACGAGAGCTTGCGTATCTGTGTGGCGTTCTCACCTCTGCTAAGAATAAAACAGGTCCCGTCCGAGGACCGAGCAAAGTCCATGGGGAAGTTGGTGGTACGCCTCATGCCGATTGTCTTGAAGTACGGAAAACCGGCTCTGAGCAATGCGTATGGTCTGCCCATAGTCGAAACCTCGCTTGTTTCCTCTATGTTGGCCGTCTACTTGAACGGGTTGACTTGCTCGAACTCCCCACCAACTATCTCATCGGGCGATATGTCCATCCACTGCTCCAGCATAGTGCCGTAGATACCGCGGAAGTCGATGGTGTGCTTCAGGTCTTCACTATTCAGCCACTCGCTCGGCTCGAGGGACGGGTATTCAGCATACAAGCCGCCCTCCACCTTCTCGCCGATGATGAAAGCCCCGCCGCCGGAGCCGTGGTCTGTCCCGCTTCCGTTGTCCCTCATGCGCCTGCCGAACTCGGTGAACACGAGGATTGCGATCTCGTCGGCCGCGTCGTGCTCTCTGAGGTCCTGCATGAAGTCGGATATGGCACCCGAAAGCTCGGACAGGAGTCGAGGCTGAGTGGGATTCTCGTTGGCGTGGACATCGTACCCGCCGTGCTGCGTGTAGAAAATGCGCGTCCCCAGACCTGCCAGGTGAACGCGGGCCACGTCGCGAAGGCTCTTGGCGATCGTGTCGGTGGCATACTCCACGCTGGACTCGTACATCTGAGGCGCGACCTTGATCTGGTCTGCGCCCTTGATGACGTCCAAGCCGGTACGGGCGAGGTAGTCGGCTACAGGACCGGAGCCGATGGCCGGACCGTACATCTGCTTGAAAATGTCCAGCGCCTCGGTCCGCTGCTCGACATCCGAGATGCCGGACATAAGACCGTAAGTGTCCAGGTCCCCTACTGACGTTATTGGGACTCCGGGGCTGGCGAGCGCCCTCGGCATGCCCCGGCCGAAGTTTACTGTGGTCAGTACGTTCTCGTGGTTGGGGTCTAGAATGTCGGTGGCCCTTCCGAGCCAGCCCAGTGTGCCGACCTCGTTGGGTTCGCAGGTGTGCCAGATATCCATTGCCCGGAAGTGGGACCTGCTTGAGTTGGGGTAACCGATACCCTGGATTATCGCCACGTCGCCCGCCTCGTAGAGGTCCTTCAACGGCGCCGCCGATGGGTGGAACGCGAGAGTGTCGTCGATTGGCAGAGACTCTCCTTCCGGGATGGACGTCGTGCCCCTGGCGTCGTAGTAGACGGGGTTTGTGTACGGGATGACCGTGTTCATGAAGTCGTTCCCGCCGGTAAGCTGGATCACTACAAGAACCGGATCCTTGCCGTTGCCGTTCTTTGCCATCGAAGTCCTCCTGGGCAGTCCTGCCGCAGCTACTATGCCTGACTACGCGAACTGAAACTCTGTGGACGACACTATGAGTTGGAGCGTCCTCTGAATGCGTTCTACGCTTTCCTGCCTATCCTCTTCGGTATCAAACTTCAATGGCCCGCCGTCCCCAGCGTTCTGCAGCAATGCCTGGCGCGTGTCCCCACCAACGTCGATCGCGCCGAGTTGCTCCAAGCAATTGTCAACCAGGTCCTCGGCTGAGAGTGCCCCAGCAGAGCCTATGGTGTGAACGATGTCCTTAACGCCAGGCTTGTCAATGTTCCCGAACCTGTCCACGGCAAAGTTGACGCGCTCGTTCAGTGTTCCGCCGTCGATCCACTCTTTGCCTGTGTGCCAGCCTTCCACAGTTGGCGGGTCCATCAGTCTTTGACCCATCACCATGGTCGCGGTATCGAGTTCTACGAGGCCGGGCTCGGGGAAGCGGTGCTCACCGGTGAGCCGGACAACGCCAACGACCAATTCGGTTGGGCTCTTGACCTTCTTGTAACGCGCCTGCTTAAAGGAGTCCGAGTTGAACAGCGTGCGCAGGGTTGCCTTTATCGAGTAACCCGACTCGGTGAATGTCTTCATCAGAGACTCGATCGCCTCCGGGTCCTGAGGAGGGACGGTCTCCCAAGCGGGAACCTGAGGCTCATCCGCTACGAAGAAGTTGAACAGGTGACGGCAAATGAACCGAGCAGTAGCAGGCTCTTCCAAGATGATGTCGATGATATCCTCGCCGTTGAACCTTCCCTTTCTTCCCAAGAACTCCTTTTCGCTGTCGTCGTGGTCCTCCTCCACGTAGACGAACTCAGGAACGTGGTGGCCATGGGGATAGAGTGGAATGACCTGTCGCGTGGTCCAGCCGGTGAAGGCGCGCGCCGTGTTCTTGATATCCTGCTCCGTGTAGTTGCCCACGCCCATTGAGAACAGCTCCAGCAGTTCCCTGCCGTAGTTCTCGTTGGGGGCGCCACGATGGTTCTCCGTGTTGTCCAGCCAGTCAATCATCGCCGGGTCCCGGGAGAGATCCATCAGTATGGTCTTCATGTCCTTCATGCCGTTACGGCGGAAGGTATCGATCTGGGTCACCAGCGTGGGAGTGTGCTCGCTCTTGTTGTACCCGGTGGCGAAAACGTGATGCCAGAACAACGCCATCTTCTCTTCGAGCGGGCGCTTCGTATTGATCATCCTGTAGATCCACCTGCCGCACCACGAGAACAGGGGCTCCCAACCGTTGAGGGCGGCGTAGTAGCGTTTCAGGACATCTTCCTGAAGGTCTGGAAGGCGTTCCGGATGGAGGAGGTCTTCGACCACGTCCTCGTAGTCCCTCGCCGCCAGCTCCTCCAATTCCGGCCGTGTTGCCCCGAATCCAGCCCGGCGCATCAGGTGGCCCATCAAGGCGACTTTATCGACAGACATGTCAGCCTCCATAATCGAGAGTCATTGCATTCCACAAAGACCCAAACTTCCTAGCTTCCACCATATGCGATTATAGGAATAGGACAAGATAAGGTCAATGCAGTTTTTGCGAGAGTCGGCGGAGTGCTCCACACGCCCGGCTGCCGGGCACGAAGCGTGTAGCTCGGAGCACGCCGTGCTACTATCGGCACAAACGGGGGGCCTCCGAATTCCCTTGAGGAGTAATCGACAATGCCTGACTACGCGGACTTGCAACAGCGTTTAGACAACGGCGACGTGATCATCTTGGACGGAGCCATTGGCACCGAACTGCAGCGCATGGGGGCGCCAATGGACTACTACTGTTGGGCCGCCCTGGCCAACGAAACCCATCCGGCAAGCGTGCGCCAGCTTCATGAGGACTACATAAGGGCAGGCGTGGATGTAATCACGACCAACACCTACATGGCTGCCAGGCATGTTATCCAGCACGGGGGCTTCGAAGACCGCACAGGCGATTGGAACAAGAGGTCCGTCGAACTCGCGCTGGAAGCTCGGGAGAGGACGCCGGCAGACCGGCCCGTGTACGTTGCCGGTTCGGTCTCCTATCTGGCCGACGGCTCCGAGTTCGCGCCCGCAAATGTGGAAGATAGCTGCCTAGAGCAGATCGGCATTCTTGTCGAGGCCGGGGTGGATTTCCTGCTGTTGGAGATGCTGGCCACGAGTATGGACCGCGTAAAAGCGGCCGTACGATTCGCCGCTGAAGCGAACGTGCCTGCCTGGCTGAGCGTGACGTGCATGATCGAGGACGGCAGCTCAGAGGTGCTCTACGGAGACAGGGAGGCGTTCTCTCAACGGGCCGCACGGGTAGACGACATGACGTTCGCCGAGGCCGTGGAGGAGATCGCGGGAATGGAAGGCCCTTCAGCGTTGCTTGTCTTTCATTCCCAAGTCGAGAGCACGGGTCCCGGCCTACAAACCGTGAAGCCCGCGTGGACCGGAACGACCGGGGCATACGCCAATTCAGGGTATTGGGTCCGCCCCAACTGGCAGTACGTGGAGATGATCTCGCCCGCCAACTACCTGAAGTATGCGAAGGAGTGGGTGGACATGGGCGCGCAGATCATCGGGGGGTGCTGCGGCGTGGGGCTTCAGCACGTGGAGATACTGCGGGAGGGACTCCCGCACTCGATACATTCGACTGTGTCCGCGCCCGCGTAGCAGGCGCGGACACAGTCATGCAGGACTCGAAGACAGAGTATGGCATGTTCAGCGTGGAGCGGAGAGGGCCGGTGGCCCTCGTGACGATCGACAGGCCTGAGCGCCGCAATGCGATCGACCTGGAAGGATGGAAGGCGCTCAGTGGCCTGGCCGCAGACATCGACAGGGACGACGAGGTGCGGGCGGTGGTGTTCACAGGGGCAGGCGGCAGGGCGTTCTCCGCGGGGGCCGACATATCGGAGTTTGAGCTGGTACGGAACGACTCCGCGCAGGCAAGAGAGTACGGAGATGCGATCGACGGCGCTCTTACGGCTGTGGAGAGGATGAGCAAGCCGACGGTGGCAGCGATACGTGGATTCTGTGTTGGCGGCGGCTGCGATCTGGCAGCTGCCTGCGACGTGAGAGTAGCCACAGAGGACAGCACATTCGGGATGCCCGTGGCCAGGCTGGGGATCCTTGTCAGCTACGACGAGATGCGGAGACTCATCCGGCTAGTAGGCTATGGGCATACCAAGGACCTGTTGCTGACCGGCCGGTTGCTTGGGGCAGCGGAGGCGAATCGGATTGGGCTGATCTCCCGTGTAGTGCCGCCAGGCGATCTGGAGCGATGTGTCGAGGAGCTGGCGGCGAAGATCGCGGCGCTTGCGCCTCTATCTCACAGGCTGCACAAGGAGATGATGCGGGTCCTAGAAAACCCTGGCGGCGCGGCCGATCTCACACCTGAGGATGAGGCGATACAGTACGCCGCCTTCGATAGTGCGGACTATCGTGAGGGCCGCGCGGCGTTCCTCGAGCGAAGGCCGCCCCGATTCGGCGGCATGTAGCTGCGCCTGAGGGCCGCCTGGCCCACCCTACCTGATGCGCTGGACGACTCTTCGGGCGGCGTCGACGAGCGCCGTGATCTCCTCGGACGTGGTGAGGGCGCTCAACGAGCCGTGACACCGGCCCTGGACGAGTACGCCCTCGTTCACGAGACCCATGAAGAAGGCGCTGCCCATAGTCTTGTCAGCTCTCGCCACAGGCCCGTAACCATCAATCTCTTCGTTCGTGAAGTGGATGCCGAAGAATGAGCCTACGCCGGTGACCTGCGCATCGATTTCCGCCTCGTCGAAAACCGCCCGCAACTGCCTGCGGAGGTCTTCTCCCAGAGCGTTCATCCGGTCATGAACTTCAGGCGTCAGATGCTCCATTACGGTCACACCGGCAGCCATGGTGATGGGGTTGGCGTTGAAGGTGCCGCCGTGAGTGATCTTGGTGCCGGGCAGCGTGGGATCGTAGAGGGCCATTATCTCGTGACGGCCTCCGAAGGCACCGACGGGAGTGCCGCCACCGATGATTTTGCCGAAGAAGGTCAAGTCCGGCACGACGCCTATCTCGGACTGGGCCCCGCCCTGTGACAGCCGGAGGCTCTGTACCTCGTCGAACACGAGAAGGATGCCCAGCTCGGTGGTAAGTTCGCGGAGGCCTTCGAGGAAGTCCTGATCGCCGCGAATGTAACCCCAGCCGGCCACCACCGGCTCGACCACGACGCATGCAAGCTCGTGGGCGTGCTTTCTGATGGTCCGTTCAGTTGAATCCAAGTCGTTGTACGGGAGTATGACGACGTCTTCCAATAGCCGGGGCGACATGCCTGGATACTCGTGGACGGCTTCAGGGTCGCCGTCTGCCGGGGCCGGGTACACGCTGACCGACATCTCCTCGCCGGAACCATGGTAGGCGCCCTCGAACTTCCCGAACTTGTGGCGGCCTGTGAACGCCTTGGCGGCACGGACGGCGTTAAGGGCCCCTTCGGTGCCGGAATTGGTGAACCGGACGCTGTCCAGACCGGGCACTCGCTCCACCATCATGCGAGCGAGGGTGGTCTGGTGCTCTGTGGGATTGGCGAATGCGGCGCCTTTTGCTGCCTGCTCCTGGATAACCTGGACGACTTCCGGGTGAGCGTGGCCCAGTATCAGGCTGGTGGCGTTCAGCATGAAGTCCAGGTAGCGGTTGCCGTCGACGTCGTACACGTAGTGCCCTTCGCCGCGCTCTGCGAAGAATGGGTAGGGCTTGAAGTACGCGGTGGTCCTAGAGCTTCCGCCCGGCAGGTACTTCACGGCCTCGGCCTGCAACGCCATGGACTTAGGGGTCTTCGCGGCGTATGCGCCGGACTCTCGATCGAGCTTGTCGGTAGTCATCGGTCCCTCCCGGGGGTAATGGCGGCGCGTATTATGCCCGATGGCGCGCCGAGAGTGCGAGGCAGGCATAGCGTGAGCACGATCCAAGGTTCAATGCGGGCCCAAGAACCACATTATATAGCTCTCAAAAGCAGCGAAGATTCCGGAAAACTGTAACATTCCGTCACTTTTTGTCACTTTTTGTAGCTGGACACTTTGGACTGTGTAACAGAATTCGAGCCAATTTGAATACTGAATGAATACAGGCTGAGAAGATTTGCAACAAAATGTGACAGTTCCCGATTGGGATTTGCCGCCGATTTCTCCAAGCCGGGTGCGCCAGCCGCCGCCGCACTCCGGAGCGAGGTTGCAGTTGTCGATGACCGCTTCAATCGGCCGGAACCGGCCATTTTGTAGCTGACATCCGAGGGCGAATTCTTCACGGGCGGCCAATACCGGCCAAAAGCGGCCACCAGGGCGAGGCCCCCGTATCGAGTACGGGGCAGGCTCTGGACCCACAATAGGGACTGGTGTTGACTGCTGGAGAGCTTCGCAAAAAACCTCATGCACCAAGAATAGCACGCTAGTTCGTGCGCGTCTAGAGTGCACCTGGGCGTCATGCCGCCGAAGTCGCACGGGTCCTTCTGGTGCTCAGGGCTGGGCCGGTCCGTGAACCGCTCTTACAGCCCACGCGCAAGGGGAAGGGCCTGCTGGTTCCGTTTGCTTATGGGTTATGGGGATTACGATGAGAAGCAACGGCAGCGTTGCCAAGAAGGAATAATGACCACTAACAACTCGGGCAAGCTAAATGTGGGCGGACTCGCAGCTATTAGAAAACATCACCAGCATCCCGCCCAGCAAACGAACCCCTCGGCAATCCGCCCCGCCTACCTAGCCGCCTGCCTGACGGCACTTGCCCATCAACCCAGTCGCTGGTACTCGTATCAAGATTGGGGGGACGAACGGTCCTGTCAAATTCTTGGCGCGGAGAGTGGAATAGAGTTCCCCTCGTCCGAGACATCGGTCCTGTGGAACGGTCTTCGTATAACGGATGCGAGTGCAACGAAACACATTGGCGGGAGACGCAACCATGACCACATATGTCTCCGCCCCACGCAAGAGTGAATGGCATAATACCCCACTAGCAAACGGAACCGCGTCTCCACCAGACTTAACAATATCGAGAACCTTCGTGTTGAAGTTCCGCGGCGCAGTATAGCGCGCCGCGGTGTTACCCTGACCTGCCCCCGATCCTTGAACCATCCGGTATGTTAATCGGACAAGCACAGGAGCAGAGCCGGCAGGGATGAGGATCTCCCTACAACAGCGCTTCCCGAAACAACGCCTTGCCGAAGCATGGCGGCTGGGGTTGTTTGCGTACAGCACGCTCATCGCCCCGTGGCCGCCGTTCGCCGTCGTGCTGGTGGCCACGGCCGTGATCGGCGCCGTCATCCCGCCGGTTCTGGTACACGCGACCTCTGGCCTGATCGACTCGCTCACTGCCCACGTGCCGAACTCGGGGGACGAGTCCCTCCTGGAATCGCTCCGTCACCACCTGCCCTGGCTTCTGCTACTTATAGGAGCAAGGCTGACGAGCGAATTGATATTCATGGACAGCTACCAACGCTATTTGGCAACTCAGCTACAGGATCGCACACTGCCGAGACTCGAAGGCGCGCTCTTTACTAAGGCCATGGCGCTGCGCCTTGAGCTGTTCGAGAGCCCTCGATACTACGACACGCTTCGGCTCGCTCGCGACGCCATTAGAAACGAGAGCCTGTCGGAAATCCTGCCACACATACAGCAGCTTCTGGTCATGGTCGTAAGCCTCGTCACGATCCTCGTCATCTTGGCAGGAGTCCACTGGGCTATCCCGATAGCCCTCGGAGTCGCCGGCGTGTACGTGATCCGGCGGGGGATGCAGATAGAACAGGCCTTCATCGACATCAACGTGACGCAGACTCCGCTCAAGCGGCGGAGAGATTACTGGCGACGCCTTCTGACCGAGCGAGACTCGGCTGCCGAGGTCCGCCTCTACGGCCTTCAGGAACACTTCGCCTACTCCTGGCGCCGGCTGAGTGAACGGATGCTTGAAGACGTCAGGCGTGCCTTTCGCCGCGTGGCCATCCCGTTCGAGGTGCTCCCGGCCATAGTCCTAACCACCCTGTACGGGTCCGTGCTTGCGGTCTTGGTACTGAAGGCCGTGCTCGGCGACATGACCGTCGGCACGATGGTCGCTCTGATATTCGTGACCGAGACATTCCTGACCCGTATCGAAGACATAGGCTGGCGCCTCCGGGACCTGCAGGAGTTCTTCTCGAAATACAGGCTGGTTCGCGACTTCCTGGAGTTGGAGGGCGAGGAACGAAAGACCGGGCTCGCCTCCCCGTCGCAGACTGGTGAAGGGATTCGTTTCGAGGACGTCGGCTTCCGGTATCCCGGAAGCCGTGCCGACGCCCTCAGCCATGTCGATCTGCACCTGCGGCCCGGAGAGACGCTGGCACTCGTTGGCGAGAACGGGGCGGGCAAGACCACCTTGACCAAGCTTCTCCTGGGCCTCTACCAGCCCACCCATGGTCGCATCACGGTCGACGGCGACGACCTGGCCGAGCTCGAGCCGTCGGCGTGGAAAAGGGCAGTCTCGGCTATCTTCCAAGACTACGTGAAGTACTCCCTCACGGTACGCGAGAACATCGGCTTCGGGCGGCTGGAGAAGCTGCCCGAGACCGGAGCCCTCGCTTCAGCCGCCCGAAGGAGCTCGGCGGCCGAGATCGTCGACGGCCTGCCGGGCGGCTATGCCACCTTGATGGGCAAAGAGTTCGAAGACGGTCACGATCTCTCGGAGGGCCAGTGGCAGAAGCTGGCGCTCGCCCGACTCTACCTGCGGGACACCGATGTGCTCGTCCTGGACGAGCCCGCTTCGGCACTGGACGCCCTCGCCGAGAGGGACCTGTACAACCAGTTCCTGTCGCTGTCCGAGGGCAAGACAGTCGTACTGGTGTCACATCGACTCGGCTCGGCACGGCTGGCCGATAGGGTCGTCTTCCTCCACCGCGGCCGTGTGGTCCAGGAGGGCACTCACGACGAGCTGATGGCGGCTGGCGGGCCCTACTCCGAGCTCTACCGGATGCAGGCGGAGTGGTACACGTGAGCACTTCTAAAGAATCCGATACGAGCGCCTCTAACATGCGCCTTTGGAAGATGCTCCCGCGGCTGATCGCGTTCGTGTGGTCGCTCGGCCGGGCCGAGGTGCTGCTGATCGCGCTCTTCCTGCTGATTGGCGGACTGTTGCCAATTGCCGGAGTCGCCCTGCTGCGGCTGGTCGTCGATAGTGCTGTCGACGCCGTCGCCAACGACGCGCCCCTCTCTCCGGTCGCAGCCTGGCTGGGGCTGCTAGTCGGTACGGGACTAGTAGATAAGATGCTGCTCTTCTTGGACCAAGAACTGGGACAGCACCGGTACGAGCGGCTCAGGGTTCGGGCCCAAGAGACGCTCATCTCTAAGGCAGGCTTCCTGTCGCTGATGACCTTCGAACGCCCCGAGTTCTACGATCGGCTTCGCAGGGCGCAGGACGGCGTGGACAACAACCTATCCGTCACCATAAGGTACGTCCTCTGGATTCCGACCCGGCTGATCACGAGCGTCGGCCTGCTCGCCTACCTGGGATCGGCGAACCTCATCCTCCCGATCGTTATGGTGGCCGGCCTTGTCCCTGTGTATCTCGTTTCGGCCCACTACTCGCGGAGACTATACGACCTGCGCCGGCGGCACACTCCCGACGAGCGAAGGCTCGACTATCTGGGCGACCTGATGACCGGACGCGAGGCCGCCGCGGAGGTCCGGCTGTTCGGCCTCGGCAGCTACCTCCTGGACAAGCGGCAACGGCTCTTCGCTCAAATGCGGGACCAGCGACTCAAGCTGGCCCGTCACCGCGCGGTCAATACAGTGGCGCCCGCCCTGGGCGATCAGCTCACCTACGCCGTGGTTATCCTGGGGCTCGTGGTCTTGATCGCCGGGGGCGACCTCACCATCGGCTACTTCGTGGCACTGCTCGGTGCGTCGGAGCGGTTCCGCTCTGCCGTTGGCCAACTCTTCTTCTATACCACCGGCCTCAATGAGCACCTCCACTACCTCCGGGACCTTTTCGGATACATGGATATCGAAGACGAGCGGACCCCACCGGACACCGCCGCCCGGCCGGATCGGCCGATGCCCGCCATCGCGGGGCCGAGATCGCCTCTAATCGAACTAGACAATGTCACCTTCTCATACCCGGGGTCTTCGACACAGACACTTGCGGGAGTAAGTCTGGTAGTCAGGCCCAAGGAGCGAATCGCCCTCTTCGGCGAGAACGGCGCCGGCAAGACAACCTTGGCGAAACTCGTGCTCGGGCTCTACTCACCATCTGGGGGACGGATACTGGTGGATGGTGTCGATCTCGAAGGCCTCGACCCGTCCGACTGGCGACGGAGGGGCGCTGCCGTCTTCCAGGATTACGTCAGATTCGAGGTCACTGCGAGGGAGAACATCGCCTTCGGGAATCTCGAAGCTCTGGACGACACGGTTGCAATCGAGGCCGCGGCCGCCATGAGCGGCGCCTCCGAAGTCGTCGCGGAGCTCCCGTCCTCCTACGACACGGTCCTGGGAAGGGCGTACGACGAACGGGGGCAGGACCTGTCGACCGGCCAGTGGCAGAGGCTGGCGATTGCTCGCGCCTACTTCCGTGACGCCTCCGTGCTCGTCTTGGATGAGCCGACCGCCGCCCTGGACGCCAAGGCCGAGGTGGAGGTCTACCAGTCGTTCACAGACATGTCCCACGGCAAGTCGGTCATACTCATCTCACATCGCCTGGGCTGTGCCCGTCTGGCCGACCGGGTCGTCTTCCTCGACGCGGGTAGGATCGTCGAGGAAGGTACGCACGACGAGCTGTTGGCCCGCGGTGGCCGATACGCGGAGATGTATGAGCTACAGGCCGCATGGTATCGGTAACGCAACCGCGGCGTCCGCACCAAACGACTAACCGTAGAGTTCACGATAGAGTTCAAGCCCCTTCTCAAATGGGTTCCGTTTGCTTATGGAGTATGTGGATTACGATAAGAAGCAACGGCAGCGTTGCCAAGGAGGAATAGTGACCACTAACAACTCGGGCAAGCTAAATGTGGGCGGGCTCGCAGCTATTAGAAACATCACCAGCATCCCGCCCAGCAAACGAACCCCTCGGCAATACGCCTACCTAGCCGCCTGCCTGACCGCGCTTGGCCATCAACCCAGTCGCTGGTACTCGTATCAAGACTGGCGAACGGGCGGTCCTGTCAAGTTTTTGGCAGAGAGGGGAATAGAGTTCACCCCCGTCCGAGACATCCGTCCTGTGGAGCGGTCTTGGTATGACGGATGCGGGCGCAACGAAACACACTGGCGGGAGACGCAACCATGACCACATATGTCTCCGCCCTACGCAAGAGTGAATGGCATAATACCCCACTAGCAAACGGAACCGGCCTGCTAGATCCTCTTGCGGAGGGGGCCGTCCGGCCTGACGCGGTCGAGCAGGGCGATAGTTTTAGGCTCGAGGCGGCGCCCTTTGGTCCGGCTGAGCGCGAGCATGTCCAAGACGTAGTCTGAGATCGAGGGGTCCACTTTCATGCTGTCCGGCAGGTATCTCATGCAGCGCCTTTGAAGCACCTGGGCCGGACGGCGGCTCTTCTGAACGCATGCGTAGGCGTATTGGCACATGTATGCGTAGCAAACGGTCGTTTCGCGGTGCAGCAGTGAGACGGTGCTGTCGTAGGGCGGCAGCCGAGTCTGCAGTGCTTTATCGAGTGCATCTTCCACACGTGTCCCTGTCGAGCGTCGACGGCGCATAGACTTCTCCGAGAGCCAGGGCCGACACAAACGCTTGCATAGCTGAGCATTCGATCAGTTGAGCCGACCATCCGTTTCGGCTTAGTCTAATACCAATGCCAGAGTTATGCAATGGGGGGACTGGTGAGCGTCCGGGGCACTTGACAGGCTAAGAGTGAACGGGATGTTGGCGAGCGGAAACGGTCGGGTTTCAAACCCGACCCTCCAAGGGTGTGCGGTATGAGGACTGTGTCCAGTCAAGGCCCTTCGACAGGCTCAGGGGGTGAGCGGAGGCTGGACGGGGTCATCTCGGCTGGGCCAAGGTGGTGCGGGGGATGCAGAGAAGGCGGGTTTGAAACCCGCCACTACGGGTGCAGGCGATTGGCGTTTAGGGAGATGGGATTCTACTGATTGTGTAGGGACATTAATCTGACGATGCTGCTAATGGAATCCGGGTCAGGCCCGGAATGACGATTACGCAAGAGTCTGCTGCCCAAGGAAAGCTACGGCCTCGCCGGCGTGTAGCTCTTAGCGGTGGTCGATTACATTTCGCCGAGGCGCAGGATGCGCTGGAGGGAAATTCTTCTAACGAACATGATTACGCCGATGATGACCACGGCGAAGAAGAGGCCCATGGCCGCATAAGTGGACAGCAGCGTGGTCCAGTTCAAGTCGACCTGGAATGGCGGCAGCACCTGAGCGCCCTGTTCGTCGTGGCCCAAGAACGGCATTACAGTTGCGCCAAGCCTTGCGCCCATCCATGATCCCAGAGCCAAACCAACCACGATAACCAGAGCCTGCTCCAGCCATACGAGGCTGAGAAGCTGACGGCCGGAGAGGCCGACGGTCCTGAGCAAGGCGAACTGCAGTGCCCTGTTGCGGAAGGAGACGTATGCATGGACAAGGAAGCCCATGCAACTGAGGAGTAGGACCGCGGCAAAGGCAATGAACAGGAGAGCCCTCCAACCCGCCTCCACGAGGGGGTCGGCCTGCGATTCGCTCTGGCTTATCTCAAGATCGTGTAGACGGTTCACCTCAAACGGCGCATCCATCAGGTCCTCGCGCAAAGACTGCCGATCCGTGGCATCGGGCGACAGCGTAAGCCAAGCTTCGTTCGGATAGATCTCGCCGAATCCGCCGTCCAGATTGGCCTGCCTGGACACTGCTTCAAGGTCGGCAATGAGCCAACGTTCGGTGATGGTGTCCAGCGTCGGGAAAAAGTTGACCTCGCCGACGATCTCGGCCCGAATACGCCTGCCGCGAACGGAAACGGTCATGACGGAGCCGACGTTGTGATTGGTCTGATTCAGGAACGTCTTACTTGCCAGCACGGGCAATGGCTCTATAGGCGCACCGGCGTAGAAGCCCCTGGTGCCAAACGAAGCTCCTTCGCTCCAGGAAAAGACGAGCGAGTCCCCGCTATCTTCGCTCGACGCCTGAGAGTAGCGAACGTCGTCCGCGACAGCGTCGGGCGTCGCGTGGAACGGGTGCCACCCGGTAGAGCCGCTGAACTCGTCCAAGATCGTAGGGCCGTCCGCCCCCGCCACCTGGACATAATCCACAAGCAAGGACCCGGTTGGAAGCGGCCGGCTGAGGCGAATCTGGTCAATGTAAATCGAAACAAGAGTGAAGGGCTGCTGCGCCCTCAGGTTCAACGAAAGTCCGAACCGGTTCTGTCCGTGCAAGTTAGATGTCATCAATTGCCAACCCCCAGACTCAAGAAGTCCGAGCAGAACTGGAAAGTGGCGGCCATTGGCGTCTCGAATTCTTGCGAAAAGCTGAGCATCGAGATATGGCCTGTCAGGCCTGACCATTACGGACAACGATTGCAGACCATCGGGAAGTTGAAGCCCGGCGGGAGACCCTTCGTGCGGGAGAAGTTCGAGGAGGCCCGGCACAGGCTGGTCCGCGAAGTCATCACGGAACCATGCCACGTCTCCTATGCTTCGCGAATCCACTGCAAACATCCTGTAATTCGCTCCGAAGAGTGAAGTGAGATCGTACCCACTTCCCCGAAAAGCCGGCACCACGCCTTCGATGGAATCGATCTCCTGATAACTCTCAACGAACGGCTTCGTAGCCTCCCTGCGCGCGACCGTTACTCCCTGCAGGCGAATATCGCTGCCGGTGGAGTAGAGGACTCGCTCATCAAAGTTCCTCTGTAACGTTCCTCCAAAACTGGCGGCGAGAATGCCGAGGCCCGCGGTGAGAATCAGCAGAAGAGAAAGCCTGGCGTAGTGCGTGGGATTGCGGGCCATCTGCCACATGCCCAACATGAGTCCGGCCGGCAACCAGTTAGCAAGCAGCCGGCTGAGAACGGACATTACAAGCGGGAACAATCTCAACAACACCATGGCGGCTGCGAGCAGCATGATGGCAGGCACGGCAAGGAGGAGCTGATTAACTGCAATCTCGCCGAACACCTCGACCGCGAAAACCGAACCCTGTTCCGACAACTGACGAAACAGGAGGATGGCAACGATCAGCAGGAAGACGTCAACGTAGTAGCGCTGAAATACAGGCGCCTCGGCCGGCCGGGCGGACTCTTGCTTATGCCTGGTCACGCTAATTTGCGTGGCTCGATACGCGGGAATCATGAGGGCCGCGAAGCTGAGCAGGCCGCCGACACCGCTCATTAGATATGCATTCCTTGAAATGGAGACGGGTAGTATGGCGCCGCCGCTGAGGTCCGAGAAGGCCGGCGTCAATCCGAGCAACCCGATCACCGAAGCAGCGAGGAGCGGGCCGACGAGGGTGGCCAGCAAAGCCAGCGTGGCGCCTTCCAGAACGAATACTGCCAGGATCTGGCTCCTGTCGGCTCCCCTACTTCGCAGCAGCGCGACTTCTCCACGCTGCTCCTCAACGAGCATGGCAGACAGAGTCACAACGTAGTAGAGAATTACCACGGCTATCAACACCAAGACCACGAACATGGGCACCTTGGAAAACAGGAGGCGTCTGCCGTGGTCCTCCAGAGCGTTATCCAACTCCGTGACCTGCCGGAAGCTGTTCAGTTTCTGAATGAGCCTGCTCTGGAGAGTCTTGACATCTATGAGGGTGTCTTCGGAGTTGTTGGCATCGATGGTGCCGGACTCGACCTCCAACAGCCAACCGTACGTGCTGTCCATATCCTTGAACGAGGCGCCAATGACTTCCATGAAGTCGGGCCCAGTGATGTAGAACGGCATAGTCCGGAAGGAGGGTCCGGTGGCCGACCTGAGCACTGTCCTGTCCAGGTGCCAGACTTCGTCGCCTTCATCCAAGGGCGAGAACAGCCCGGTAACCACGACCGTTGCGTGCGGAGTCTCGGACTCCCAGTAAGGGACCGCGGATAGCCGGCTACCTACGCCAACACCAAACGCTTCTGCGGCATCTACGGGCACAATGGCCTCAAGGACCGGCGGGACGCCCCGAGAGGGTGCTTCACTCCCGGACGGCATCCTACCGCCGGGCAGCATAGCTATCTTGTCTTCCAACCCCTGTATGACTCCAAAGTAGGAGCGCGAGTTGTCAGTGCCTGCCAGGGACTCCTGTCCGGACTCCGTGACATAAAAGGTGGACGACTTGAACGCAACGGTCCGCCCGTCAACATAAGGCGAAACGAGCGCGTCCACATTGCGATCGACGATGCGCTGGACCCTGGTGAACTCTTCGTAGTTGGTGGGACCGCGGTCCGCCTTAAGTACGATGTTCGTTTCGTCAACGGACAGCCTGCGCAGGGATGTCTCGAGCGCCAGGTTTCTGAGGGCGTCGAAGTAGATGACTGTGCCGCCCATGATGGTGGAGGCCATCAGGACTCCGATGATCACTGAAGACAGAAGTCTCCAGTGTGCGAGCGCACGCTTGAGCACAAGCTGCCATGCCGATAGCAGCCGGCTCAGGTCAAGAGGCACGGGGCAGTCCTGGGCTTGCCGAAGATAGTCTGAGCATTATGCGGCCTCCAATCGTGAAATCGAGTAGAGGTCGATCCGGGTGATGCCGCGGTTGACTACGTACAGAGCGCCGACAAAGACGGCGCAGAGAGCCACGTACAAGGGTCCCATGATGCTCCAGTCCGTGGTCAGTATGAAGGGAGGCACTACGGGGAAGCCGGAGCTTGTGACCGCCAGAGCAGAAACCATGATCCTACTCATTTCATAGCCGGCCCACGTACCAAGTCCGAGGCCGATCATCGCGACCAGCAAATGCTCAACGCTAATCAGACCGGAGATCTGGCGACGAGTCAGTCCCATGGCCTGCATGAACCCCATCTGATTACGGTTGCCGTGAGCAAACGAAAGCAGGTACGCGACATATCCAAGGCCGGCCGTGAAGATGATTATGCCCACTGATAGCGTGACCATGGCCTTCCAGCCTGCTGATACGAGCGGGTCGAGTCCGGACACGCCCGCCTGCCACTCCCTGTCGCTGACCTGGGTATTAGTCTGGACCAAGGAGTAGAGCACGCTTCTCACGGCGTAGTCCGCTCCTGGCGCTTCCTTGATGAACAGCTCGTTCGGGGTGGCCGCGCCTGTTGGCGTGAGCATATTCAGCCGCTCCAGCAGCAACTCCAAGTCTATCAATACATAGCCAACACCCAGTTGCGGGTTCATAGTCGGGAAGTAATTCACCTTGTCCATCACGATCACCGGGATGTAACGTTGCCCGACTTCAATTGTGAACGCGTCTCCAACCGTTATCCCGGTTGCGTTAATGAATGAGGAACTGACAACAATGGGCACGCGCCCCCTGGCGGTGGCCCTGTAAATGCCCCTAATGCCTAAGTTCATCTCCTTACCGAATGTGAAGGAGCCGGCGGATGCACCGGAAATCGATTCGCGCCTGGTTATTCTGAGCCGATCGGAGGAGACGTCGGAAGTGGTAACGGGAACCCAGCCGATTGGTCCCTCGAAGTCTTCAAGCAAATGCACAGTCCCGTCCGGGCCAACTGCCTGGACACTATCAATCAAAAACGTGCCCGAAGTGCCCACGGCGCCGAATCCGGGCTCAAAGAGATTAATCGAAACCAATGAAACGGGATGCTCCAACTTTCGATTCAAGTCGGCAGACAGAAGGGACCAGCCTGGCTCACCCAGACCGCCAGCGGTAAAGGTTGCAATGTTGCCAAGCCTGTCCTGCACCACGAACCACAAGAAGAGTCCGCGATACTCATCCTCCGGGTTTACCCATGCCTGAATGTGCGTGACGCCCTCCGGGAGTGGGATCGGCGCCAAGGTCCCACCGTTGCGGAGTTCACGCATCACTCCCTCGAGGGACTTGTCAGAGAAGTCTTCCCTGTACCAGCTAATGTATGGGAACTCCTGAGACTCCAACGCAAGGAACTCAAACTGGCTGGCACCTGTCCCAGCACCGACGCTGCCCCTGCCACGCATGGCGACAGATACGGACGTAACGCCGGGAATGGTCATGTAAAGCTCTTTGAGCGATTCTGTACTCCGCTGTCGAAGGATCCTCAGTCCGGCAACCCGGAGATCTGCACCGACGTTGTAGAGAGCCTGCTCCTCCCTACTCCTGTCGAGCGTTCCTCCAACGGTGGTCGCGAGTATGCCGAGTCCAGTCACAATCACTACCAGGAGAACGAGCCAGCTGTACTGGGGAGGATTGCGCGCCATGTTCAGCAGCGCCAAAGACACCCACACGGGGGCAACACTTGAAAGCAGTCTCAGAGCGAGAAAAGCTGCCTGCATCGGCACTGCCGCCACCAGCACGATCGTGGGAATGCGCATGAACTCGCCCTCACGAGGCGGCTCGAACCACAGGAACCAAATGATGAGCAGTGCCTGGACAACGAGGCCAGCGGTTACGATCGCCGGCCTCCGCGAGCGGTTCGAAAGCCAGTAGGCCGCCGCAAAACCTCCCAGTACGAGCACGGGCTCGATCCAGCCGATTGGGTTCCCTGCCCTTACCTCGCGGAAGACCAGTCCGGCAACAGCCGCGGCAAGGCCACCACCTGCGATCACATGAATCAGCGCGGGCGAATCTCCGCTGAGATAGCGGACGAACAGAGGGAAAAGGCGCATGAACAACAGTGCGACTACGGTCAGGAAAAGTACGGGGGCTATGAGCATGGCCTCGTTGATCTGAACCCCGGTGAACAGGCCGCCGGAAATCAACTGGCCACGCGAGCGCAACTCCCAGAAGATGAGCCCGCCAAGTATCAGCAAGGCGGCGTCCAAGTAGTACCTCTGGAAGAACGGAATTGTGGGGGGCCTCGAGGCGCGCAACCTGTGAATGATGAGGCCCGCCCTAGCACCCAGTGCGGCCGGTGTCACGAAGAGGACTAAGCAGAAGACACCCACTCCTGCGGCGGTCAGGAAAGGAAGAACCTCGAACTGAACGGGCAGGAACTCTCCGTTCGTGAACTGGTGGAAGTATGGCAGTTTTCCCGCTACGGCAATGAGGCCCATGGCGACGAGCGGAGAGACCAGAACGGCCAGCACGACGAGAGCGACACCTTCGTAGGCCAACAGCCGAAGGAGCTGCACGGTGCTGGTGCCCCGGCTCCTCAGCAGGGCGACGTCCGCAGTCCTGCTCGTGACAAGGTAGGAGACCATCATCGCGAGGTAGTAAAGGACGGTGGCCACCATGATGGTGAGCAGAAGCAGCAGTGGGACCGAAGAGAAGAATGTGCGCCGCTCGAGATCGTCCAACAGGGCCCTGATGCCGGTGATCGGCGTGGCCCCTCCCATCGTTTCGGCCAGCCTGACGTTAAGATCGTCCAACCGCTCTTCAATCTCTTCCGCCGAGAGCTGCTGGAGCGCCTCTCTGTCCATCGTCATGTACCAGTGAGCGCTGACCAGAGAGCCAGGGAAGGCCTGACCAATGGCCGACACCATAGCTTCCTCGGTCACGAAAGCCGCCACCGGGGGCTCCTCCGCGTCCACTTCAAGTCCACGCTCAAGGGGCTGGTCGTCCGGCGCGGGGTACAGGAACAGATTCATGTTCTGCCGCCAGTAAGGGTCGGCGTTTTCAACCGCCCGAACCAGTCCGGTGACTGAGAGCGTTACACGTGCGGGGTCTGAGATGGAGCCGGCCAAGACGATTTCGTCGCCGACGCCAATGTTGAGGACGTCACTGATACGTTCGCCAAGAACTGCTTCAACCATAGGGCCGGCAGAGCCCGGGGTGACTCCACCCCGTGGCAACCGACCTTCGTAGACTTCCGTGTATCGCTCCAGACCGGTGAAGAATTGCACGAAGCCGGTAGACACGCGCCCCCCGCCAGCGGACGAATCGGGAAGAGGGCGGCCGGGAAGGCCAGCAATGTACGGTCCGAGTTGGTTGTATCGTTCAACGCCATCATTCAACTCGCCTAATGTGGAATCGAACGCCTCTCTGACGTTGTCATCGGTCGTGGAGGTAACTACTGCATCGAGGGGAAGGTACGGGGCATATGTGTATATGCTCAAGAAGCCAGGCGAGGCGCGTTCCACGGCAGTATTGAATGCCAACTGACGGAGTGAGGAGAGATAGACGGGCGCGCTCGCGACAAGCGCCCCAGCGATGGCGATTCCAATAAACACAGCAAGCAGCAACCGCCACTCGCTGCGGAGGCGGCGTCTCAGGAGGCTAGTTGCGGTTACCATCCGCACTTAATTGGGGCATTGCAGCGTTTGGCCGTCCGCAAGTTGGGGTTGCCGCGGCTCTAGCGTTGATAGACGGTTTGGCCGTCGACGTAAGTCCGCTCGACCACGAGGTCTTTGATCGCGTCAGGGCTCACGGCTGTGGGATCGTGGCTAAGCACAGCCATGTCGGCCCTCTTGCCAACCTCCAGAGAGCCGACTTCATGCTCCCGATTCATGGCATACGCGGCGCCGAGTGTGTACATGCGCAGTCCCTCTTCCGCCGTGACGGCCTCTTCGGGCACAACGGGCTGAGAAAGATAGCGAGTCTTGCGTGTGACGATCGAGTAGAGCCCGAGCAGCGGGTTTAGAGCGGCACAGGGATTGTCCGAACTTGCGGCGACTACTACCCCTTCCGATAACATCGTCCTCAAGGGATAGGCGAGTATCTGATCGCCGTCTTCTTGAATGCGGGCCAGGTAGGACTCGTTCATTCCATAAATGAAGGACGGCTGCAGGGACGCGATCACCCCAAGGGACGCCTCCCGCTTCACCTGCTCGAGCGTCAGCGAACCGCCGTGCTCGATGCGGAACCTTGGCTCCTCAACCGGGTGTTCCCTCAGTGCACGCTCGAATGAATTGAGTGCTTGCTCGACGGCCCAAGCGCCAAGGGCATGAATGGCCACCTGCATGCCGCGCCTGTGGGCATTCAGCACCAGTTCGTCGGCTTCTTCCTGTGTGTAGTACCTGACGCCGGTATGTTCGACATGCCCGTCCGGCGAGAACTTCAGCCTT
Source organism: Dehalococcoidia bacterium (assembly GCA_965237445.1). Classification (GTDB taxonomy): domain Bacteria; phylum Chloroflexota; class Dehalococcoidia; order Lucifugimonadales. The sequence continues at coordinate 308,851 of OZ250142.1, forward strand.
GCGGCACTTGGAAAGACCGGGTCCATGAAGATCTTCATGGTGCCCGCTCTCAGCCTATCGGACACTTCCGGAACGCGTTCGCCCCTGCTTGTCGCTTCCGGCGCGGCAAAGAAGCCATCGCCCGCAATGAGCTGGTGCAAGGTTATCGGCAGCTTTCGCGCCGCGTTGGCGCGCCTGTACAGCTCAGCAGCGTCCGGAACGACGCACGCGTCCCCGACGGAGGTTATGCCGAGGGATGCGTGACGACGGGCGTTGTGCTCCACCAAGTCAGCGATGGAGTCGCCGTAATGATCGAGGTGGGCACGTAGGGAGAGGTTGTACACGGGGTCCATGGCCCCTTCCCAAAGGGTGCCGTTCGGCTCGCCGTCCTCACCGTGGAGTATCTGACCGTGAGGAGGATCAGGCGTGTGACGGTCGATGCCTGCCAGCCGCAATGCGGCCGAGTTCGCATAGCAAGCGTGGCACGAGCTATCCATGATGCACACGGGGTTGTCGGGCGCGACTTCGTCCAGGTCCGAGCGCAAAAGCCTCGTTCCGCCCTCCATGCGAGAGGTCGACATGCCCCAGCCCCTGATCCACTTACCGCGCGGGGCCGCGGCGGCAGCCACGGCGATTGCATCGAGGATGCTGTTGACGTTCTCATGCGGGGGGACGCTGCAGTCCACGGAAACCGGTTCGAGGGTTGTGACGCTGAAGTGGGTGTGCGGATCGATGAAGCCCGGGATCAACGTCCGGCCCGTCAAGTGCTCCATTCGTGTATCGGGGCCGGCCATGGCAGCGATCTCGGCCGAGGCTCCTACAGCCTTGATCTTGCCATCCGAGATGGCTATCGCCTGAGCGCGCGCACCGGTCCCGTCCAGCGTTAGCACGTTGCCACCGGTTATAACCAGATCCATACTTCCCGGCTCCTTTGCCATTCAATCAGTTAGGTCTAGTTGGAAGAGGGGGCCGCCGCTTCACTTTACCAGAGCGGGTAGTTGACCGCACCGAACGAGTACGGCGGGCGAACGTTCGGCACGAGCCAAGAAGACGGTCTTGGCACTCGGCGTCAGCCACAAGAGCCCGCTCCGACCAGCCAATTAGCCGGGGCAATCGAGACCCCGCCATTCGTCCAGTGTGACTCAATTCGCATATTGACAATCACACGCATTCGACCATTCTCAGCTACTAGTAAGGCGCGGGGACTCAGATATAGAATCGGACTTCCGAGAACTTTCAGTTGCCCGGCTCAAGACCCACCAACTCACCCGGGCGGGCACCCGGGCGCCGGCGCGATCAATTGAGGCGAAGCCGTAAGGGCCTACTACTGCTGTAGCTGGGCTTTCTCAAAGGTTCCCCTTGCAAGCGATCCATCCTTGCGTTGTGTGCGGTTCTTGCCCTCTTCTCCTTTCAGTCAGACCATAGAGCCAGTGCTCAAGTGCTTCCCACGGTCAGCATCCAGAGTATCGAACCGAGACCTGCGCGCGAAGAGCAATCGATGGTGGTCACGGTGAAGATCGACCAGGTGCTTACCGGTAACTCTGGAGAGTGCCAGAAGGTCACCGGCGGTGTTATTTTTCGGGACTCATGGAAGGGGGAAATCAATTGGCATGCCTTCGTTTTCCGCGTGGGCCATAAGACCCGTACCGCCGCTTCATTCACAGTGGAAGACGACGGCGAACGCACGACGAGCCGGACGATCCGAATTCAAGTCAACCCATACTTTGACCAAGAGGAATGCGGATACCGGGCGGGCGGGCCATCGGAGACAACTGTCCGGGTGTTGGACAAGGGCAACACCGAGAAGACTACGCCTCCACCGGAACCGGAGCCCACGCCTGTGCCCGAGCCAGAGCCAGAGCCCACGCCTGAATCGGAACCTAAGCCAGAGCCAGACCCCACAGACACGCCAACTCCTACTCCCACACCAACCGCAACAAGCACGCCTGTGGCGACGACTACGCCAACACCGACGCCCTCTTCGACACCAAGACCGACGCCTAAGCCAACGCCCAGACCGACGCCCAAGCCAACTGCTGTGCCGACGCCGCGACCTACTCCGACGCCTACGCCATCACCAACTCCCACGCCAGTATCAACGCCTTCGCCTACGCCGACCCCAGTGCTGTGCCTACGCCGACTACGCCAACACCATCACCTACTCCTACGCCGACACCGACGCCCACTCCCACGCCTACTCCTCTGCCGACGCCTGCACCAACACCGATTCCTTCCACCCACGCCTACGGTGACGCCGCTGCCGTCACCAACACCGTCGCCTATTCCGATACCAACGTCGGAGCAAATCACGGCGACCGCCGATGCTGAACCGGAAGAGGAAGTCTCGCTGAGGGAGCTGGAACAGCCTGCAATCCCAGTCATCGGAGAGCCCATTACCCGAGTTAGGGAAACTCTGGGCGGGATTGCGTCAACGCCGCGGCGCAGGGCCACGCTGATCATCATTCAGGCAATAGCCAGTGCCTTTGCCTTCGCCGCGTTTTCCTATCTAATACTCAGGAAGGAATGAGGAAAGCCCTGGGCGTTACAGGGCGTGGAGAGGCGCTGGTCACCTAGGTGACTGCGTCTGCCTCCTGCACTGCGGCAACCGTTATGGGCAGAGTCATCGTGAATTCGGCATACTCCCCGTACACCGTGTCCACGGACAAGTCTCCTCCCAACCGCCTGGCAACATCAGCAGCAATAGGAAGGGCGAGCCCTGCTCCAGAAGCGCCGTCGCGCGTCGAGAAGAACGGATTAAAAATGTGGCCGACAGCATCGTCGGCGATACCCGGACCGTTGTCACGAACCCGTATCTCAACGAGGCCGCCCACTTGCTTGGTAGACACGGACAGCACAGGCTCGTAACTCGGGTCCGAAGTCTGCACTTTAGATCGCATAGCAAAGCAGGCATTCGATAACAGGTTAAGGACTGCTTCTCCCAAGTCACCCTCAACCAGCAACATCTCTCGCAGAGATAAGTCGAGGTCGAAGTCCTGCCGCATGGAGAAATCTTGCCACTCCGCGTTGAAGGTCTTGTACCCGGTCTGAACGGCATCCCGAAGCACGGCGTTCAGGTCGGTCATGGCCGGCCTTCCACCCACGACACCCAGGCCACGCATGCGCTCCACTATAGCCAAAGCACGGCCTCCATTAGAAAGGACGCGATTCAGGCTGCCTGTTAGTTCCTGGTTGATGTCGTCCAGCAAGGCCGTGTCTTCCGCCGACATCTGTTCCCGATAGTTATCCAGCATATCAGTCAGCTCTGTGTACAGATCGAGGGACCCTTCTGAGAAGTTATTGACGAAATTCAACGGGTTGCTGATCTCATGGGCAACCCCAGACACGAGCTCGCCGAGGGCGGCCAACTTCTCCTGTGCAACAAGCCGCGCCTGCTTCCTTTGCAGCTCAGCGTTCGTCTCACGCAGTTCCTCGTTCAACTTCTCGACCAAATTCAAGCGCTGAACTTCCAACGCCTGCTGCCTGAAAACTTCAAGCGCCGCGGAGAGCTCTCCAATCTCGTCGCGACCCACTTCCGGCACTGGAGTTTCCAGGTCTCCATCGGCCATTCCCCGCATGCGCTGCGACATGCGTGAGAGCCGCCACACCATGCCGTTTCCGACCCACAGCCAAGCTGCAAGTACGGCCGCAACCACACTGATTACGCTGATAGCAGTCAACAAGGCCCGACCCTCGTCGAAACTGCTCACCGCTAGATCAAGGGTCTCGGCGGAGTGCGTACGGGCAGCGTCCAGCAGTCCGACAACTGCACGCTCCAAGGAGGCGCCGGACTGTTCGAAAGATGCTGCCAACTCTTCGATGTTCTCTTCCACGTCCAACTGCCGGCCACGGATGTAAAACACTCCCTGGCCTTCGCTCAAGGCCTGCACCTCAGGATCAATGCCGGAAGCGTACAGACGCGAGAACTCTTCCCACAGACTCTGGAGAGCGAGGCGATTTTCAGTCTGCAACATCTGCTGCAGGACAGATACGGCAGCGGCAGATTCGCCTATGTCAGATGAGACAGTTGCGGGGCGGAGCCGATTGTCTGCTGCCGAAGCATTCACGTCATCGAGTGCAGCACTGTTCGCAGAAAGATTGTCGATAATCTCAGCCATGTCCTGGGCCCAATCGTTGACCGCCTGGGCATGAGGTTGCAGGACCAAAACCCGGCCGGCTTCATCCAGAGCGGCCCTCAAGCGTTGCAATGAAGCATCGACCGAGGCCGAAGTCGAACTCCGAGAGCCGGCCTCGGATTCGGCCATCAATCCGAGTCCCAGAGTACGCAGCCGCTCGACCTCGCGGGCGGCTGTCCAAGAGGCCTCTAGCGCGGTACAGACTCCGACTCCAGGTCGTAGTTGAGGTTGCCGCTCTGCTCAAAGTAGTAGACGGCGGTCGCACCGGAAATGAGCGTCAGGAACACTGCGAAGCCCAACGCCAAATACAGCCGGCCACCTATACGCCGCCATCTGTCTATCAAGAAGCGCATATCACAAAGTCAGCGAAGCTCTGAGGGCCTCGGCACACAGGTGCTGGGAGGACTTCCTTTGGGGTTGAGTACCACAGCATCTCTCCTACGATAGGCCTTCTCCAGTCATTCCAGCAATGTCGAGAGGCGCAACTGTTCCTGAGGGCAATCGCTTTGCATCATCAACATTCGAAGAAATGCGCAATGGAAGAGATAAGGGCCTGTTCCCCGTCGGCCTTACCCTCTCGGCGACTTCCAGAACCGAGCCAAGCGAAGCACTAACTTCCACTTCACTCAGTGGCTATGCACGCTAACCATAAAGGGATAGGCATCCACAGGGGCAGCATCAGCTGGAATCCAACGGCGGTTGGGCGGACGTAGAAGATTGACGAGGGTGCACACCAAGAGGAGGCTGGGAGCAAGACCCGGCGGAGGACAGTGCACCGGGTGGAGGATGTGTGGGGCGGGTCTGTGAGGGGGTCCGGTGTATCTGCCGGACTCCTTCACTAACGGCCTAGATGCAACGCAGAGCATGCAGGTTAGACCTATGCTCTCTCGATGACTGATCGTGCCCGACAGGACCATACCAGTGTCACAGAAGCAGACGCGGCGGGCACGGCAATCGACCATCAAACCCTGATAGTATCCGCACGCAAACGCGGCAGCGTCATGAGACCGGAGGTCCAAATGCCGATCCAGAAGATAGCGGTGTTAGTTTTCGGACTAGCGTTGGCGTCAGTGCTCGTCTTCGCCGGATGCGGGAGCACCGAGCCGGCCAGTGAGACTGAAACGACGACCGCCGTTGAAGACGCCTCACCTGCTACCACTGACGTCGACGACGCGACCGAGACAGACGCAACATCAGATGTCGTGGACGAGTCCGAGGCTGAACAGGAGACAGTTGAGACATCATCTACGACCCCGGCTAAGTTCGGAGTTGGATCCCTTGCGCCCGAAATCCAATCCGACCCCGGAGGTTGGATCAACTCCACACCGCTGTCGATCGCGGGCAGCCGTGGACAGGTGGTGTTGATCGACTTCTGGACTTACACGTGCATCAACTGCATACGAACCCTACCCTACCTGAAGGCATGGCACGACACATACGCAGATGATGGCCTACGGATCATCGGCGTTCACACGCCCGAGTTTGAATTCGAGAAGATCATGGAAAACGTCGAAGAGGCCATGGTGGAGTTCGGCCTCAAGTACCCCGTAGTGCAAGACAATGACTTCCTTACCTGGAGGGCGTTTGAGAACAGATACTGGCCCGCCAAGTATTTAATAGATAAGGACGGCATTATCAGGTACACACACTTTGGCGAGGGTGCGTACGACCGCACCGAAGAGATGATCAAGGAGTTGCTGTCGGAAACGGGCTCTGATCCCGGTGCGGGGCTTGTATCGCCGGATGCACCCGAGCAAGACCCGAGTGCGTACCCGGCAGACCGCACGAAGGGGCTAACGCGTGAATTGTACGCCGGCGCAGGTCGCAGCTACTCGGCTCTGTACAACGGAGACGCTCCCTATGTTCTGCAAGAGGATTTCTTCCAAGGGGCGGAGCAAGTAGTCGATTACGCTGACCCCGGCGAGCACAGCAATCACTTCCTATACCTCCACGGGCTGTGGCACAACGGCCTAGAGAGCGTGATTCATGCCAGGGAGACCGAGGCATTCGAAGACTACATCCTGGTGAAGTTCTACGCACGGGAGGTCAACGTTGTGATGTCGGCGGAAGAACTCGTTGAACCTTATGACGTGCGCCTTACTCTTGACGGCGCCCCAGTGACCCAGGAAGCTGCGGGCGACGACATCATGTATGACGAAGATGGCAACAGCTACGTGCGGGTAGACTCGTCGAGAATGTACAACATCGTGGACTCTAACGTGTTCAGTGGACGTGAACTGCGACTCAGTTCCAACTCTGGCGACTTCGAGTTGTATGCCTTTACGTTTGGCGCCTACCAGCCTTCGGCTGGCTCCTAACAGCCTGTCCATGAAGGGCTACGTTCTCTTTGTCGGCGTGCTCTTGACGGCGACGATCGTCGCCGCGTGCACAACGAGCGAGGATTCGCCTACCAGCGGCAGGCAGGCCGAGTTCGACGAAGAGTTGCTAATGCCCGACGGGGAAACACTCATCGAGGGAGAGTTTTCCCTAGGAGGGATCAAGGCAATTCTGGGTACTTCAGACCTTGGAGTTGGCAGCAACCGTTTCGGCGTGGCACTGGTTTCCAGAGAGGGGCCTGTTACGGAACCAACAGCCACGTTCCGTCTACGCCATCTCGACGATGTACCTGGACAAGTCCGGGAGGCCGACGCTGTTTTCCGCAAGTGGCCTTATACAAGCCGAGGACTCTACACGGCCATAGCGGAGTTTGACAGACCAGGCAATTGGGAGCTAGTGGCGGAGATCAACGGCAAGGAAGGCCCTCTGTCTGCGTCATTGACATTCGAAGTGGCCGAGAGTACTCGAGCACCTAACGTTGGGGAGCTCGCAGTCAAGAGCAGAAACCGGCTAGAGTCGGATGTCGACAGCATCGAGCAGCTAACGACAGGGTCACTCCACGACCCTGAACTTTACGGGACCACCATAGCCGACGCTGTGGAGAGCGGACTGCCCACCGTGATCGTGTTTGCCAGTCCGGCCTTTTGCGTGAATGCCGTTTGCGGGCCTCAAGTTGAGATCTTGCAGGAACTCAAGAACACGTACCGAGGCCAGGCCTACTTTGTGCACGTGGACATCTACGACAATCCGCACGAGATACAAGGCGACCTCTCCGTTGCGGAGATATCTACTGTAGTGAAGGAGTGGGGACTCCCAAGTATCGAGTGGACATTCGTGATCGATCGTGAAGGGGCAGTGTCGAGCCGGTTCGAGGCGTTCGCAACTTTGGAGGAGGTAGAAGACGCCCTCAAGAGGGTGCTCTGAAACAGCCTCAATCGATCTGTGGAAAGTGAACCGGTCGCGAGGCTACAATCGCGTTCCCGTTCATACAGCATGTCCAAGCGTAAGCAACAACATGCAGGCCCCCACGTCTATAACATCAGCGGGGCGGGACGCCCTTCATTGTCGATTCGGTGCACAAGGGCAACGCACCCGTAGCCATGAGTCCTCTGAGCGCATTGAGTACAGTAGCAGCAGCGATTCGAGCTTCGGTGGCATCGTTGATCGACGCCGTACCCCCTTACCACCTCTACGAGGGTTCACTCACTGAGAAGGTCCAGGATGAAATGGGCCGAACCTGGATTCGCTGCGGCGGGAACCTTGTTGAAGTCGATCCGTTCACTTACGAGGCTCTGGAGGTGGGAGAGCGCCTGCGTCTTCGTTACACACGCCTCAACAGGGCGGTCAGTATAGACAGGCTAGTGCCGCCCGGCGATTTCGAGGACATAGGGACTTAGAAACGTCCGCTATGACGTCAGCGCTTCTTCCAACGGTGTGTAGGGAAGATCGACCGCATCTGCCACGGCTTTGTATGTCAAGTGGCCCCGCATGGTGTTAACACCCATAGCGATGTCACGTCGCATGCGAACAAGGTCTTCAATTCCGTTGTCCGCAATGACGAGTACGTAAGGCAGGGTGGCGTTGGACAAGGACATGCTGGACGTGACCGGAACTATCCCGGGCATGTTCGGTACGGCATAGTGCACGACACCATCCTCAATGTAAGTGGGCTCGCTATGGCTTGTGGGCCGTATACCTTCAACCGATCCCCCGTGGTCAATAGCCACATCAATAACTACGGCTCTATCGGCCATACTGGCGATCATGTCACGCTCGACTACCTTCGGAGCCTCTGCACCCGGCAGCAGCACCGCGCCAATGACAACGTCCGACGACGCCAATACTTCAGCGAGATTCGCCGGACTTGAAAAGGCCGTCTTGATCCTACCGTCCGAGAGTGCGTCGATGTACCTGAGCCGTCCGAGGTTGATGTCTGCGATTGTTACCTCTGAGCCCATCGCGCTAGCGACGAGCGCGGCGTTAAGTCCCACTGTCCCACCACCGACAATCGCTACGCGGCAGGGTTCGATGCCTGGGACGTGGCTCATCAGCTTGCCCGGCCCGCCCCAATGGCTTTGTACCAGTGTGCCTGCGGTCAACGCCGCGAGCTTGCCGGCGATCTCACTCATCGGGTACAGCAACGGCAGGCTGCCGTCAGGGTCCTGAATCGTTTCATAGGCAATGCTGGTGGTCCTCGAAGCAACCAGCGCGCGCGCCAAGTCGGGCTCGGCTGCCAGGTGAAGGAATGTGAACACCGTCGCGCCCTCGTTGAGCAACTCGTACTCTTGAGGCTGCATTTCCTTGACCTTCACCACGAGCTCAGAGTCTTCGAATATCGTCTGAGGACTGCCTACAATGTCGGCTCCCACAGCCTCGAACTTCTCGTCGGCAAAGCCTGACCCGATGCCGGCCCCGGTCTCTATGGCAACGCTATGCCCACGCCGGACTAGGATGTCTATTTTGTCGGGCGTCAGGGAAATTCGACGCTCGTCGGCCTTTACTTCCTTGGGTACACCGATCCTCATTTGTCGACTATTCCTCCCTTAAACATTAGGCGGCCAGCCTAGTCTGACCGCTACACAATGTTAGCTTGATACGTGACCGAGTGAAAGACATCAGAGAGATTCTTCCAGAACCTGGGCTAGATGCTTGGCTTCACGGCCAGTGCCATCGAGTATCTGATCCCTGCAGGAGACGCCGTCGCTGACTATCACCGTACCCGAAGGAGTTTCCCTGACCGCAGGAAAGAGACGGTCTTCACCTATCCTCATGGACAGATCGTATCTATCCACGGTCATTCCAAACGAGCCTGCCATGCCGCAGCAGCCGGCATCAATTTCTGTAACACCTTCACCGCTGAGATGTCTGAGCACACTCATTGCGCTCGCGGTACTGGTCAGAGCCTTCTGGTGACAGTGTCCGAAGTACCGAATATGTTCAGGAGGACTCGCAAAGGGCGAACGCGAGCCGTTAGAAAGTGCCTCCTCCACAAGTTGGTCGAATGAGACGGTACTGCTGCGAACGACTTCGGTCTCGTGCCCAGTTCCGACGAGGTCCCGATAATCGTCCGAGATGGCGAGCGTGCAACTGGGTTCCAAGCCCACAATCCTGGCGCCGGCGGAGGCGAATGGATAGAGAGCCTCGACGTTCTTCAGCGCGTGCGCTTTAGCCTTGTCCAGCATCCCAGCAGAGAGCATCGGCCTGCCGCAGCAAACCGTGTCCGGGACAACTACCCGGTAACCGAGGCGCTCGAGGACGTTGACGGCGGCCTTTCCGATCTCCGGGTGGTTGTAATCCGTAAACGTATCTATGTACAAAGCCGCGGTTCCTAGCTCTCCAACTTCTTGCGGCAACTGCCTCGAGCGGAACCAACGGCGAAACGTCTGTCTAGCAAAGGACGGCAACTGCCTCCGTCGGTCGATGCCCGTCACGCTTTCCATGAGCCGTCGCAATGGGGCTGAGCGCAAAGCTATGTTGGACAAAGGCGCCAGCCGCGATCCGACGCTGTTCATCCTAGCAATGCTGCCGATCATCCGTGCCCTCATGGGCAGTCCGTTGGCCTTGCGGTACAGGTTGAGGAACTCGTACTTCAGCTTGGCCATGTCCACGTTCGAAGGGCACTCAGCCTTGCAAGCCTTGCACTCCAAGCAGAGGTCAAGTACATCGTACATTCTGCGGCTGGTCAGAGCGTCAGATGGCAGCATGCCAGATATGACTGCCCTAAGTGCGTTGGCCCTTCCTCGCGTGGAATGCTCTTCCTCCATGGTGGCCATGTACGACGGGCACATCGCGCCGCTGGAGAGCTTGCGGCACGCACCCTGCCCATTGCAACGCTCTATTGCGCCAGCGAAGCCGTTTTCGGACCCAAAATCAAGGCCGGTCTCCACCACCAGGGGTCTGTAGGTCGGCGAGATCCGTAGGTTCTCAGTCATGGGAGGAGGATCAACAATCTTGCCGGGGTTCATCATGCAGTCCGGATCAAAGATCCGCTTGACCTCACGAAACGCTTCGTAGATTTTGGGGCCAAACATCTTCTCGTTCCAAACGCTGCGCACCAGACCGTCACCGTGCTCAGCGCTCATGGCGCCACCGAACTCAAGAACGAGATCGCTGACGGCCGAGGCTATCGAGACCATGCGGTCCACGCCCTCCTGGAGCTTCAAGTCCACTAAAGGCCTGATGTGAAGGCATCCCACGCTCGCATGGCCGTAGTATCCAGCTTCCGTGTCGTGATCGCGGACGATCTCATCGAAGCGGCGCACATACTCTGGCAGCATTTCCGGCGCAACCGCGGTGTCTTCCACGAAGGCCAGCGGCTTCGCATCACCGGGGACGTTCATCATCAGACCGAGTCCCGCCTTGCGCACATTCCATACCCGGGCCTGATCGGGCGCTTTCGTCATCTTCACCACGGCATACCCCAGCCCGCTCCTGGCAAAACGGCGCTCCAGCCGGTCCATTTGAGCGGTAACCTCAGACTCGGAATCGCCCACGAACTCGACGGCGAGCAGGGAGTCCGGCTCGCCTTCCACGAAGTCCATCAGCCGAGAGTACGCCAAGTTTGAGCGCACCGTAGACAGAATCATGCTACCGATATGCTCCACTGCAGAGGGATCTAACTCCAATGCGGCGACCGTGGCCTCCATGGACTCATGCAAACTGCCGAAATGAACGACCGCAAGTCCGCGAAACTTTGGGATGGGTACCGTCTTCACAACGGCGCTGGTCACCGTGAGTAGCGTGCCCTCTGAGCCGACCACGAACCGGGCCAAGTCCGGCGGGCCCTGTGCGGTGAGCTCATCGAGGTTATAGCCGCCAACGCGGCGCATGATCTTGGGAAACCTAGCTTCTACTTCCTCGCGACAGGACTCGCCAAGTGCGGCCAGCCTGCCAGCTATCTCCCCTACAACACCGCCCGCTCGAACCGTACTCTTGAACTGGCCTTCCGAAAGGGCGCCGAACCGGGCTGTGGAACCGTCTGGAAGGATGACATCAAGCTCGCAAACGTTGTCTACGGTCTTGCCCCAGATGATCGAGTGAGCGCCGCAGGAGTTGTTACCGATAGCGCCACCCACCGTGCCACGATTGCTGGTACTGGGATCGGGAGTGAACATGCGGCCCGAGCCCCTGATATGACGGTTGAGCTCATCAAGGATGATGCCAGGCTCAACGCGAACCCATCCCTCCTCCGGGCACTCCTCCAGCACACTTCTCATGTACTTGGAGAAGTCGATCACTACGGCGCGCGCGACGGTCTGCCCGGCGAGGCTGGTACCGCCCCCACGCGGGAGGAGCGAGCCATTGTGCCTGCGGACGACGTCCACAGTTGCAGCTACGTCTTCAAACGTGCGTGGGATGACGACGCCGACTGGCTCCATCTCGTACATGCTGGCGTCCGTACTGTAGAGAGCTCGGGACATGGAGTCGAACCGAACCTCTGCACTCGTCTCGCGGCGCAACTCCTGCACGAGGTCTTTCGTGTCGACCAAGGCTGAGCGCGTCAACAGATGCTCACTCGAGTGGGTCCGCAGATGGGGCGACGGGCGGGCGCACGATGTACGCAACACTGCGCGGCGATACGAGTATGAGCGCAAGTGCTAGCCCGAAGTTGATGTAGGCGAAAATGTAGCGTTGGGAAGCGTCTGTGAAAAAGAGATGGGATACGAACAGAACCAGGAGAGCCACCCCGGCATGCCACGTGACCACCCGCCGAGCGATCAGCATGATGCCGAACATAGACACGGCGGTGAGGAGCAGGAATTCCGCCAATTGCCTGTCGACAAGAGGGAAGCTGAGAGCCTGTCCAGCCGAAATGCTGAACACGATCACCATGCTCCCTACAAGCAACGTGAGCTGATTTACCTCTGCCGAGACGAGCGTAGAGAGACCGGCGACGGGGTTGGACCGCAGGCTGAAAAGCACAGCAATGATGATCTCCGGGGCCTCGGAGGCCAGGGGAGCTATCCACTGGATCAGGATGAATTCATCGATTCCTATCTGGCCGCCAGTGTCAATAAGAGATTCCACGAAGGGTTCGGCGGCTGCCAGTATCACCGCAGCCGCATAGATGCCCATCCCGGCCACGGCGAGCCTGCGACGGGCGGCCGGCAGAGATCCAATCGCAAGCGCGGGACCTACCAACTCCGGCTCTTCCGTCTCCTGTCGCGAACTGAACCACAAGTAGACCAGATACAGTCCGATCAGTCCCAGGCCCAGAATGAAGTGGAGCTGTCTGGTGAAGAAGATTATCAGCGTTAGCAGCGTGGCGACCGTCAGCATTGCGATCTCAAGATTCAGGTACCCGCGCAAATCGAGCTTGCCCCTGCGCCGCAGCCAATAAATCAGGATAACCGCAGACCAGCCCAATCCGATGAGGAGACGGTTCGCACCGGTCACGTTGGCTGCCACGAGCTCCATGTCGTGGGTCACTACGCCCGTCGATGGATCGTAAGACGCGCCGGCCCTCCAAGCGAGCACCGCCTCGATCACGTACTCCGGCAGCACGGCGATGAGCGCGAGGACGGCTATGGCCAATGCGGCTGAGACGTCAATCTGGGCGACTTCAGCAGCCCATGAGAGCAGGAAGGCGCCGCCCACGACTCCCAACCCAAGTATCGCGGCAGTAACCAGCGGGTCCAAGTGCAATCCGGCGCCGCGAATCACGAACGCCGGCACGCCCATGGCGGCAAAGCCAAGAATCCAGGCCGCGTTCCTTCGGCCGTTTGTCATAAAGAGGGACTCACATTCCCTCGCCCAGGTTCGTTCGAACCTGCTTGCGAAGGAGCGGATCTGAAGGTGGGGAGTCCGGGATCATCGGCGCTAGTCCGATGTCTACGATGCAATCCTTACGATTTCGTAGTCCACTTTGCCCCTAGGAGTCTGTACCTGAACTTTCTGTCCGGCGCGCGCTCCCACGAGGGCTTGGCCGACTGGAGACACATCCGAGATCTTGCCCTCCAGGGGGCTAGCCTCGTTTGCCCTGACAACCACGTATGTATTATCGCTGTTTTTGGCGGGGTCCCGAATAACGACCTTGGAGCCGAGCACAACGGTCTCAGTCTTTCGGGCGGACGCATCAATGATCACCGCAGCATTGAGCGTGGTCTCCATGTCCTTGATGCGGCCTTCCAGATACCCCAACTGCTCTCTCGCGGCCTCTAGCGGGGCGTTCTCCCGCACATCCCCGTCTGCCGCGGCGCTGCTAATCTGCTCTGTGAGGGGAGCACGCTCTGCCTTCAGTTTGCTTAGTTGGGACTCAATCTGCGCATGGCCCTCCGGCGTCAATTCCACAACATTGGAGTTTCTTGCCCCCTTGGCCGCCGCTGACTGCCTCGACTTGCGAATGCGCACGTGCTGGGCAAGATTGACATCGATAAGGCCCTTCTTCCTGGCGAACGTGAGGAACTTCCTCACCTCCTGCAGGCGGGCAGCCGACTGAAGGCTGGTACCCATTCCGTTGTGCCGCTCCACGAAGTCGCCGATTTGTGAGGCGTTGAGAGCGGAGATACGTTTGTCACCTCCGCACCAACTGATAAACCTCTGCAGGCCCTGGTGCCTTACCTGAGCATCGGCCTTGGCCCGTGAGCTTCTCATATAGTCGCCCACGGCCTGCATCAGTGTTGTTGGTTCGGTGGTTGTCAATCTCTCCTCCAGGGTTGTAGTTCGCAGCGGAACTGCCGGATTTCATGGTATTAAGGCCTGCCGGGCAAGTCAAATGACTGCATGCGGCGCTCAGCGAGTTATGTAGGTTCGTACAACTCGGTGTTCGGATAGTAGTCGCTCCATCCAAACCAAAAGGCATTAAGGTACTCGAAGGATGTCAGTGTGCTGCCTTTGAGGGCTCCCTGAATGGCCTTACCGGTGAGCTTGCTCCAAGTGGTCCCCGTCTCAACGTCCGTCATTTCGCCTGGGTCCGAGCCTTCCACGAACGAGAGCGCACGGCCCTCGACGCTGCGCTCGAAGACGCCGGCCGCACCGCTGACGCTGTCCATTGCTATGACGATCTCCGTGCCCTCGAATGAATCGTTCAGTGCGCCGACGTCTGCAAGGTCGCTGTGCGCATATACCCTCTGGGTAGAGGCGCCCGCGATTCCCACAACCAGTTCTTTGGCGTGCAGACGATCGTCCGGGTTGGCCCTGCCGAGCACGCCTGCCGAAGGAGACAGATAGTAGTCGGTGTACTGGTCCAATCTTGGCGCCCTGATGTCAAGGGCCAACGTCTCAGGGTGCTCCTCCTTCCAGGAGCCCCAAGTCGTTAGTTGCGAGGCGACCAACTCCAGCTTCGTTCCTTTGTGCGGACCTTCGATAGCCTCGCCCAGGAATTGGCTCCACAGCGACTCGGACTGCCGGTCGAACATGATGAGGGCGTTGAGTGCGAGCTTCCCGGACACGCCAAAGGTCAAGACCTCTCCTCCGATCTCACGAGCATAAACTATACCCGTAAAGCACAGCGGTCACCAGGTGACAGCCACGGGCTTCCCCTCCACGACGTCATTCACTATCTCGTGGCTGCTGAGGAACGCTGTAGAGTAGGCCTTGTGCTCCCCGGCGATCGAGACGCCTATCACTAGGTCCGCGTCGTCCATCTGCTGCGAGCCGATTTCCACGTCTACGAACTTCGGACTATCGATTGAAGGAATGGCGTCTCTGGGCAGCAAGGTAGCGATCATCAAGTCACCCCGCTCTTTGGGTTCGTCTGGCGTACTGAACTTGGACGCGAACGTTGGTCCTAGCTGCGAACTATCCGCGTCTTCGCGGTCGGAGGCTGAATTGGTCGGTTGTGCAGCAGCCACGGAGGGCGCTCCACCAGCGTCTGAGGGCGATGTCCTAGATTCTTCCGACTCACCGCAAGCTACAGAAAGGGCGCAGGTGACGGCTACCAACAGAGGCGCAAGCCACGTGAGACGAGAGCTGGCTGAAAGCGAGGAGTTGACCCCGCACATGGTAGTCATGTCAGACCCTCCTTGCTCAAGGTTTCGATTTCCCGTAGTCGAATCTCCACGATTCGGAGCTCCGCCTCAGACAGCAAGGCTCTTGCGTCCTTTCGGTACTTTCTCGATACCTTGAGCCGAAACCCGTCCTCTTCATGTCCAGGGATGTCAACAACGGAAGCTATGTGCATCGTCCTGATGCGCAGGAGCCAGCTCCCCAGACCCAAGAGTTGGAGCGGGTCTGCCCACATGCGATCCAGGCTAATCTCCTCAATTGAGCACAAGGGGATACGAACCTCTTTCACTTCAGACCTTAACAGGCCGAGTACACCGTCCTTTACCTGAAACTACAGCACCAGATCGTCGGCAACGTTCCTCAGCACACCATGGGCGATTCCAAGCCCACCAAAGACGTTGCCGATTGTGAACGGTACGGATGTCATTAAATCGCTTCCTCGCAATCAGAGCGATGACGGAGGCAATGGCCCAATAGGAACAGCGATGCTACGGAACGTTAGCGCAGCGAGCGGAGATCTTCTGCGAAGGTGTCCGCCCATTGTGTCGCGATGTCTCGCGTCCCCGCTTCTGCCTCCGACAAGGCGGTCAACAACTCGTCTCGAGGTGCATTGCGCTCCAACGCCTGGACAAGAGGGTGGAGGCCGAGCCAGACGGGAGAAAGCCTCGACAGAACGGGGCTATCGGCCTGAGTGCGCGCGGCCTCAGCTGTAGTGAGTTCGCCGTAGTCGCGGTACCAGGCTGCGGTAGGAATACCCTCCACGAGCCGTGCTGCTTCCGCCGGGGCGCCGCCGTCTTCCAGCAGACGCCGGGCCTCCCCGAGCCTGTCCAGCGCCGCCGAAGCAATACCAAATTTGGGGTGCACGTCCCAGAACTGGCAGCCGTATAAGTTCCTGTTCACGGTCCTAATCAGTCCCAGCGACCTGCTGAGCCTGTCGCCCCGGCTGCCCGCGTCGTTGATGCCGTCAGCGATGTCTCTGAGACGTTCGGTGATTTCTTCCTGCTGCTCAGTGCAGGAGAGGCCCCGAACGGCGGAGTCGACGAGATGGTCAGCGGAGAATGGCGGCAATCCGCCATTGGCAAACCGCCACGCCAAAAGCAGCCATGCACGGGCGCTGGTCTCCAGGGCTTCAGGAAACACATGGGCCAAGTCATCCCGAGTAGTGTGGTAGATCGACATGTATGGAGACAGCGCCTGGTCTTCTTCGGAGTCCGGGGCCCTGTGTTGCGACAGTTGGGCGGCCGGGACTCCGAGGGTGTGGAAGCAGAGGTGATCGCTTGAGGACCATCCGCCGGAAACCTCGGACAGTCTGATGGGATCCAAAAGGTCGACTATCACCTCCTGTACCGCCGGTATCAATTCCGGAGACGCGTCAATTGACGTGCCCTTCGTGTAGCCGGTCAGCTCGCCATTCAGAATGCAGATCGGCTTTTCGCCCGGGTCCACGCCGGACAGCATTCTTTCATGGGCCACGCTGTACGCGGTTGAGCCCTGATCCCAGTAGAGCGCGTCCTTGTCGATGGCTACGCCGGACTCCTCTGAGCCGAAGCTTATGAACCTTACCGTTCGCTCCGGCCTGTCCTGGCTGAAGACCCTGGCCATCTCGAGAAGCAAGGCTACGCTGGTGAGGTTGTCGTTGGCGCCATCAAAGAAGGTGTCGTGATGCGCCGTCAGATACACGAACTCCCTGGGATAGCGCCAGCCAGTGAGCTCACCGACAACGTTGTACGACGTGCTCTCGAAACCGTGCTGGTCCGTCTCGTACCGGATGCGGACCTCGCCGTGTTCGTCCAGGAGGCGGCGCAACTCCCGGGCAGAGTCGTTACTGACCGAGAGCGCGGGTATATCGGTGTTCACGCCATAAACGCTGATGAGATCGTCGTCTCTGGTCGGAAAGTGGTATATGACGCATGCGGCCCCGTGCGCCCTGGCTTCCAGGGCCGAAACTGCGAGGCCTTCAGTATCTGAAACGAGGACGGCCTTGCCTGACACGTCGCCGAGGCGCTGGTAGTCAGCACGGGTCCCCCGACCGGCGTCGAGGAGCAGAACCTCGCCGCTGCCCGCAGCGCCGCAGGGGTTGACCTCGCAGGTAACCTGCGTCCGCACGGGGTCCAGCACTTCCAACTCGCCTTTTCCGCGAACGTAGGACGTCACAGGGAAACCCTCGAGCTCGCAGGAGTCAATGATCATATGAAGCTTGTCGCGGATGAGGCGGGCGACCTGTTGCTCGGCCTCGCTGCCCGACATTTTTTCGCCGCCCTCGATGAGGACGGCAACGTCGTCGAGTGTGCGACTGGAGTCGATCAGGGACAAAACCCGCTTTTCGTCGCCGCTCAACATACTGACGCTCCTTGGGCACCTTTGCAGCCCGCCACCCTCACCAACGGGATCGACCCTTCTCCTAGATGTTATCGCATTGCGGCCTGCCCGCTCCACCTAAGCTATGTCCGGCGAATGCACGATAGCTTGTCAGAGGGAGAAGGCGCGCGTACCCTGAGATTATGAGCGACGGCCCCCAACCTGACGAGGAAGGCAGCTCAGGCGGAACGAGTCACACAGCGGAGGGCCGCAGCGCCCCGTCCGCAGACCGGATGCCAGTCCGTACCGCCCAACCCCGCGGAAGCAAGGCATCCCGCCAACTGTGGCGGCAAACGTTCAGTTCATTGTCCCACAGGAACTTTCTCTTTCTGTGGCTTGGCATCATGGCGTGGATGGGCGGAATGCAGATGCAAATGCTGGCCCGCTCATATCTCGTTTACGATCTCACAGGCTCTGCAACCCTGCTTGGAGTGGTGAACGCGGGGTCTGCGGTGCCAATGTTGGCTCTCCCGCTCTTCGGCGGGGCCATAGCCGACAGGTTCCAGCGAAAGCGAGTGGTCCAGATGGGCCAAGTTGCTACGACGTTGATCGCCATGTTCGTCGGCATCAGCATCACGACTGACGTCATAGCCTGGCAACATCTAATGATCGCCGCCGTGGCTCAAGGGGCGCTCTTTTCTTTTGCTATGCCTGCTCGACAGGTGCTAACGGCCCAGCTCGTGCCCAAGAGGCAATTGACCAACGCGCTGGCGCTGAACGCCGGGGCGATGAGCGCCATGACTTTGGCGGCGCCAGCCTTGGGCGGGGTGCTGTACGCCTGGACAGGGCCGGAAATAGTGTATTTCCTGATTGCGGGGCTTGGCGTGGCAGCGGTCGTGCTGACGGGATTGATCAGGAGCCCCGAGGACGTCACGGTGCCATCCAGAGGGGCAATGCTGTCGGACATCGCTGCCGGCATCAACTATGTACTGCGAAGCCCGCTCATCCGGCTGCTGATGATCCTAACGCTGGTGACGGCGCTGCTGGCCATGCCGTTCCAGAACCTCATGCCGGTGTTTGTGGTGGACGTCTATCATCGCGGGCCGGACTCTATGGGACTGCTAATCGCGATTACAGGCGGGGCGTCCCTCGTAGGCTCGCTTCTAATTGCCTCGGTCGGCTCCTGGAAGCGGGGCTGGATGCTGATAGTCGCGAGCGCACTGTCCGGAACAGGCCTGATGCTGGTGGCGACGATTCCAGTCTATTACGCGGCCGCCGGATTCATGATCTTAATGGGGCTGGGAAACTCGAGCCGCCGCACACTCACCCAGTCGATAGTCATTGAAGCCTCGGAGGAGAAGTACCGAGGGCGCGTACTGAGCGTGCACATGATGAACATTGGACTGATCCAGCTTGGTGTGCTGCCATTTGGGGTATTGATGGACGTGTTCGGCGGCCAGCTAACGCTAGGCGTCATGGCGGGGCTGTTGCTGATAGTGACCGTGATCGTGATTGCGACACAGAAGCAGCTTCGGAAGTTTAACTGAGCACAGGATCCATGCCATGGCGAAGGACGTTCAGCTCACTGTCTTACAGGAACTATCTGTTCTTGTGGCTGGGCATCCTGTTCTGGGCCGGCGGTATGCAGATCCAGATGCTTGCCCGCGCCTATTTGGTGTACGACCTAACCGACTCGGCAAGCCTGCTCGGCATGGTGAACGCGGCCGCCGCCGTGCCGATGCTTGCGCTGCCACTCTTGGGCGGCGTTATCGCGGACAAGTTCCAGCGGAAGCGAATCATCCAGCTAGGACAGGCAGCGTCATTGCTCCTAGCGGTTGTCGTGGGAATCAGCATCTCAACGGGGCACATCACCTGGTACCACCTGATGATCGCGGCCATGGCGCAGGGAGTGTTCTTCTCATTCGCGATGCCGGCCCGCCAAGCGTTCATCGCGCAACTTGTGCCCAGACGCGAACTCACGAACGCGCTGGCCCTGAACGCGGGCGCGATGAGCGCGATGACGCTTGTTTCGCCTGCCGTTGGCGGATTGCTGTATGCGTGGGCAGGGCCGGATACCGTTTACTATTTGATAGCGGGGCTTTCGGCGGTCGCGGTGGTCCTGACGGGGTTCGTTTCCGGGACCGCGGAGGACCCCAGGCCGACAGGGCGCGTGAATTCGCGGACCACGATGGCCTCGGACATCGCCGCCGGGGTGAAGTACGCATTCGGGCATTCCCTGA
The DNA here is from genome assembly GCA_965237445.1 of Dehalococcoidia bacterium. Lineage (GTDB taxonomy): Bacteria > Chloroflexota > Dehalococcoidia > Lucifugimonadales. Next base: position 328,784 of record OZ250142.1, read on the forward strand.
TCCGCGTGCTCCTGATCGTAACTCTTTTCACCACTCTGCTCACCATGCCGTTCCAGTTCCTCATGCCGGTGTTCGTGGTGGACGTGTACCAACTAGGGCCGGACGCGATGGGTGTGCTCATTGCCATTACGGGGGGCGCGTCGCTTGCCGGCTCGCTCGTGATCGCGGCGGTTGGATCGTGGAAGCGTGGGCTGCTGCTGTTGGTAGCGAGCGCGCTATCGGGCGTCGCGCTGATGCTGGTGGCTGCGATTCCCATATATTATGCCGCCGCCGGATTCATGGTGCTGTTGGGGCTTGGCAACGCAGGCCGGCGCACGCTGGTGCAATCGATGGTCATGGAAGAGTCGGAGGAGAGTTACCGAGGCCGCGTAATCAGCCTGTACATGATGAACTTCGGCCTGATCCAGCTAGGAGTGCTGCCGATCGGCGTACTGATGGATGCCTTCGGGGGACAGCTTACGGTTGGAGTCATGGCCGCGCTGCTGCTGGCGGTAACAGCCGTTGCGCTGACCACACAGAAGCAGTTGAGAGAGGCCAACTAGAGAAGGTAGGGCTTTGAGCCCTCTGACGGAGTCGACAGGGGATATCGCATGAGTTTTAGCGACGCAACAGAGTTGGGCGTCCGGCGAATGCTGGACGCACTGGGCGCCGACTACGAGTGGATGGAGATCGATCCAGCTTTCGCGGACACGGCGCAGTTCTGCGAGCGGTATGGCGTGCCGGAAGTGAACAGCGGCAACACGATCATCGTGGCGTCGCGCAGGGAGCCTAGGCAGTTCTGTGCATGCCTGGTGCAGGCCACGGTGCAGCTCGACGTGAACCGGACAGTGCGAAAGCTGATGGGGGTGCGTCGACTTTCGTTCGCCTCGGCAGAGGATACGGCGGCGCTGACGGGCATGATGATCGGTGGCGTGACGCCGTTTGGGCTGCCGGACGACTTACCTCTCTACATCGACGAGCCTGTGATGGCGCTTGATTGGGTGATAGTGGGCGCGGGCAGCCGGTCAGCGAAGGTGAAGCTGCAACCTTCAGTGTTCGAGAAGCTACCGAACGTCCAGGTTGTGGCGGAGCTGTCGAGGACGCGGCCAACGTAGGGACGGTGGCCGGCGCGGTGAGTGGAGCCTGTTTCATAAGTCAGATCTCCCCATTGTTACGATGAAACGCTCGGTGAGAATCGTAGATGGTCTGAGGATATGCGACGAAGTCGTGTGCTTTACGGGATCACCCTCACCTCAATCCTCTCCCATCAAGGGAGAGGAGGCAGTTGGGTCGGGGAGATAGGTTACACCTAGACCGGGCACATGGGTAACACATTGTGGGAATGTGCAGGAGGAAAATGTGTTGCCCGACTAGCGTGCTTTCTGAACGGATCGCCTTGTGGAGCGGTATGCTTTGGGGGAGGACTGGCCGAACTGGATCAGCCGCAAGACCGCCTCGATCCGCCGCCACGATGTTTACGGCGAGTTAGGCCCTGGACCTCAGCAGGGCGCCTCATCTCGTCCCATGCTACTGCACCTGAGCTTGCCGAAGATGAAGCAAGAGATTGTGGGGAGTTGCGCCGGCTTCGACACATCGAGCCTGGCAAGCCCTGGCCAGCTCCAAGCACGGCCGGGTCGTGGACCGCGCCGGACTGGTGAAGTGTCGGCGGCGCAGGCGGCGGAGCGCCCCATGGAGTGAACCCTTCTCGGACGCCGTCAGCCCAACGACGTGTGGTCCATCGACTTCAAGGGCTGGTTCCGCACGGTCGACGGCACGCATCGATCCCATAACGGCACAGGTGCCTCGTCGAGGTACCTGCTCGTATGCGACGGGTTGGAACGTCCGCGAGGCCCGGAGGCAAGGCGCTCGCTCGAACGCGCATTCCGGGAGTACGGTCTGCCCAGGGTGATACGCAGCGACAATGGACCGCCATTCGCGAGCGTTGGCCTGGGCAGCCTCTCGCCGCTGTCCGTATGGTGGATCAAGCTGGGGATTGTGCCCGAGCGCATAGAGCCAGGCCGTCCCGAACAGAACGGCCGCCTCGAGCGGCTGCATCGCACCCTTAAGGCGGAGACCGCGTCCCCGCCACGGGCCAACCCCAGGCGGCAGCAGAGGGCGTTCGACCGCTTCAGGCATGTCTACAACGCCGAGAGGCCGCACGAGGCCCTGGGGCAACTGGCCAGCCATCCCATACTCGGCTTCGTTGCGCCGATACCCCTCACGCGTTAACTCCCCCGAGTATGGGACTGGGTCACCGTGCGCAGAGTGCGCAGCAACGGCGAGATCAAGTGGAAGGGGAACCTGGTCTACCTGAGCGGATCGCTAATCGGCCTCGTCCAACAGGACGAACACTCGTGGTCCGTACGGTTCGGCCCGCTGATGATCGGCGTGCTGGATGACCGCGTGGTAGAGTCGACAGTATCCCTGTGAAAGTGTTACCTATGTCCCCGGTCTAACTGTTACCCATGTGCCCGGTCATACATTGCGCCGAGATTGTGAAACAGGCTCAGTGATTTTGCCCTCAAGAATGGCTGCAGAAGGCTCGGTCCGGAAAAATGTGTTCCGTTTTGTTCCATTATGTTCCGTTTCGTAGCTGGGCACCGGGGAATCATGGCACTCATTCGGAACACGTTTGGAACCTAAACGGGTCACACCCAGTGCCAGAATGGAACACAAATGGAACACGCTGAAAGCGCGGGCTATGGGTAGGGTCGCGCAAGGGGTCCCCTGGAGGTTGCGGGCGGCGGCGATCGGCGCGAGATTGCTGGTTTCCATGCGTCTAGTTTAGTACAGGTGTACGGTTATGGCAAGGGGTGTCTGGCCATTGGAGAGGATAGCTGTACTGCCAGGTGAGGAGGGCGGGTTTGAAGAGCCTGTTTCATAAGTCAGATCTCCCCATTGTTACGGTGAAACGCTCGGTGAGAATCGTAGATGGTCTGAGGATATGCGACGAAGTCGTGTGCTTTACGGGATCACCCTCACCTCAATCCTCTCCCATCAAGGGAGAGGAGGCAGTTGCGCCGAGATTGCGAAACAGGCTCAGTGATTTTGCCCTCAAGAATGGCTGCAGAAGGCTCGGTCCGGAAAAATGTGTTCCGTTTTGTTCCATTATGTTCCGTTTCGTAGCTGGGCACCGGGGAATCATGGCACTCATTCGGAACACGTTTGGAACCTAAACGGGTCACACCCAGTGCCAGAATGGAACACAAATGGAACACGCTGAAAGCGCGGGCTATGGGTAGGGTCGCGCAAGGGATCCCCTGGAGGTTGCGGGCGGCGGCGATCGGCGCGAGATTGCTGGTTTCCATGCGTCTAGTTTAGTACAGGTGTACGGTTATGGCAAGGGGTGTCTGGCCATTGGAGAGGATAGCTGTACTGCCAGGTGAGGAGGGCGGGTTTGAAGAGCCTGTTTCATAAGTCAGATCTCCCCATTGTTACGGTGAAACGCTCGGTGAGAATCGTAGATGGTCTGAGGATATGCGACGAAGTCGTGTGCTTTACGGGATCACCCTCACCTCAATCCTCTCCCATCAAGGGAGAGGAGGCAGTTGCGCCGAGATTGCGAAACAGACTCTGAAACCCGCCCCTACCGGATGCAGGATCGCGGTCTGTGGAGGTTGCTAGAACCGGCGTGTTGGGCTTGGGGGGTCAGGTTACCTCTTCGTAGACTTCGGTCTCGTGGGTGACGGCCAGGACGGGGTAGATGCGCTCGAAAATCTCGGTGATGGGGCGTGTGGCGCGGACCTTGTCTCGGGAGGCGTCGTAGTCAGCGAGGGACTCCCAGCGCTGGACGGTGACCATGGTGCCGTGCGGCCCCAGGACTTTGCGCATGACGGCGAGGGACGGGAAGCCAGCCTGCTCGGTGGCCGCCTGGAGATCGCGAAGGTGTTTGGTGAGTCCGCCACCTCCGGGCCTGGGGGTGTAGGTGCGCCTGACTATGATCATGGATGTCTCCTGTGGGTTACTTGCTTTGGAGCATGTGAGTATAGCAGGGGCTTTAGATCCCTCGGCTTCGCTCGGGATGACAGTGGAGGGTGCGGCGCTCGGGGATGGCAGTGGGGTGGTTGAGGTGCTCGGGGCAGGCCTGGCCTTCTTCCACGGAGAGGACAAGGGGTAGGTAAACGGGGGAGTCAAGTACAGAGGTTATGGGTCATTACACACGTGCGCCTGCCTCTCCCTTCTCACCCTCACCCCAACCCTCTCCCTGAGGGAGAGGGGGCTAGTTGGTTGGGGTTCACGCTCGCTTTCACACCTTCGTGGGACTCGGGGCAGGCCTGGCCTTCTTCCACGGAGAGGACAAGGGGTAGGTAAACGGGGGACTCAAGTACAGAGGTTATGGGTCATTACACACGTGGGCCTGCCTCTCCCCTCTCACCCTCACCCCAACCCTCTCCCTGAGGGAGAGGGTTGGGGTTCACGCTCGCTTTCACACCTTCGTGGGACTCGGGGCAGACCTGGCCTTCTCCCACGTATGGGAGAAGGGACCGGAGAGACGCTGGGCTGTGCAGATAGTTGGGTGACGGGCTAGAGTAAGGGACGGGAGATTTACAGGTGCCCGGCGAACTGTTCACACACTACTTCCTTACGGAAGGCATCAAGACGACCGCAGAGTGGCGGGACTCGGAGAACGAGTTCACGGATTTCCGGGCGCGGCTCACGTGGATTTTCCAGCATTTTGGCCAGCACCAACAGCCGAACGAGGCCGTCACCGAGCAGGAGCTGATCCGCCCAATACTGGAGCTGTTGGGATGGACAGAGTACCTACCCCAGCAGGGCGCGTCGCGCAACGAGGACATCCCGGACATGCTGCTGTTCGGGGACGCCGAGTCGAAGGCGCGGGCCGCAGGGCGGACCGTCTCCGCCGACAGATTCGAAGACGCCGTTGTGGTGGAGGAGAGCAAGAGGTACGGGCGCGCACTGGAGAGCAGGGACGGCGGTCTCGGTTCGAGCGGCAGCACACCTCACGGGCAAATCCTGAGATACCTGTCGACGGCAGACGTTGAATCTAAGGGCAGCGTCCGATGGGGGATTCTCACGAACGGGGGCGTGTGGCGCCTGTACGACTACCGGACAAGGCCGCGGTCGAGCGGATACTTCGAGGTGGACGCGGCGCCGGTGCTCGGCGAGTTCGAGGACGACCAACTGAGGCTGTTCTACCTGCTGTTCAACCGGAAGGCGTTTACGCACCAGTACGGCGCGACCACGACCTTCATCGAGGACGCCATCGAAGAGGGGCGACGCTACGAGGAGAGGGTCGCACAGGACCTTTCGAATGTGGTGTTCGGCGAACTGTTTCCGAAGCTGGCAACCGCGCTGGCGCAGGAGCCGGATGGGAGCCTGGACGAGGTACGCAGCGCCACACTCATCTTCCTGTACCGCCTGCTGTTCGTTCTGTACGCAGAAGACAGAGGCCTTCTGCCGGTGAACGACTCAAGGTACGACGACTACGGCCTGAGGAAGCGGGTGCGGGACGACATATCGGCCAGGATGGAGCGCCAAGATACGCTCTCGGCCGCTGCCACCAGCTATTACGACCATCTGTCCACGCTTTTCAGGCTCATCGACAACGGGGACGCGTCAATCGGCCTGCCGCCGTACAACGGCGGACTCTTCAGCGCCGACGCCGCGCCGCTGCTGGAGAGCGCGAGAGTAGCCGACAGCGTGATCGGGCCTGTCGTGTACGCCATGAGCCACTCGAGAGCGGACCTGCCACCCGGCAGCACGCCAAGGTTCGTCAACTACCGAGACATGTCCGTGCAGCAACTAGGGTCGATCTACGAGCGCCTGCTCGAACGGGAGCTTTCCAGCGACCCGGACGGCGGCGTGTACGTGCGACTCAACCCGTACGCCCGAAAGGACAGCGGGAGCTTCTTCACACCTCAAAGCCTCGTGGACCTGATCATCGACCGGACGTTGAAACCGCTGGCAGAAGAGCGGCTACGGGCGTTCGAGAAGAGAGCGGCGGAACTCAAGGAAGACCGCCGTCCGAGGTCCCAAAGACGCGAGGAACTGGAGAACCTGGACCCGGCGCAGGCGGTGCTGAACCTGAAGGTGCTGGACCCGGCAATGGGAAGCGGACACTTCCTGGTTACGGCGGTGGACTTTCTGACTGACTACATCGTGGACCTCATCGAGTACGTGCCCGCAGTCCCGGAGTGGCTGAACGGCGAGTACGTCTCGCCCCTCGTTGAGCGAATCGTAGTGATCCACGAGGGAATCAAGGAGCGCGCGCAGGAGGCGGGGTGGGCACTGGACCAAGCGCAGCTTACCGATCAGGCAATCATACGGCGGATGGTGCTGAAGCAGTGCATATTCGGCGTGGACAAGAACCCGCTGACGGTGGAGCTTGCCAAGGTGTCGCTGTGGCTGCACAGCTTCACGACCGGCGCGCCGCTGTCTTTTCTGGACCACCACCTTCGGCACGGCGACTCGCTACTGGGACTGCGAGTGTCGGACGCGGCAAAGGATATGGAGCGACTCGGCGGGCCGGTGCTGTCGAGCGCGATTCAGAGTGCCGAGAACGCGGCGGCCGGCATGAGGCACGTAGAAGGGCTTTCGGACGCGAACATCGCCGAAGTGCGGGAGTCCGCCGCGCTGTTCGGCGGGGTCGAACAGGCCACCGCCGGTCTGCGCGGGGTCATGGATGTTTTGTGTGGGTTTCGCTGGAAAACGGCGGGCATGAAGAAACGGGAGCGGGAGGCCGTGGAGGCGCCGCTGCGAGAAGCACTGGACGCGCCGCTGATGGACGTCTGGGAACTTCTCGGAAGCGGGCCAGCCGACGATAGCCGACCGGCACTTGCGGAGCTGTGGCACGAGGCAAAGGCGACTCCGGAACGGGAGAGGTTCCTGCACTGGGAGGCGACGTTCCCGGGAGTGTGGCGCGGTTGGGAGAACGCGCGCCCGTCCGGCGGCTTCGATGCTGTGATCGGGAACCCGCCTTGGGACAAGATCAAGCTGCAGGAGGTGGAGTGGTTCGCGACGCGCGATTCAGAGCTGGCGCTTGCTCCGACGGCGGCCGAACGCAGGGCAGGCATACGAAGGCTGCGAGAGCAGGGAGAGCCGCTTGCCGGTGAGTTCGACGAGGCGAAAGCACGGGCCGACAGGCTTGGCAGCGTGATCCGCAAGTCCGGAGACTACCCGCTGCTGGGGGGAGGTGACATAAACCTGTACTCGCTATTCGTCGAGAGGGCAATGAGGCTCGTGAAGCCGGACGGGTTCGTTGGGTTGCTCACACCATCGGGCATCTACGCCGACAAGACGGCGGCGCGGTTCTTCGAGTCGATATCAACGAGCGGGCGCCTGGGCAGCCTGTTCGACTTCGAGAACCGCCGGCTGGGAACGAGATTGCCGCCCTTTTTCCCAGACGTTGACTCGCGGTTCAAGTTCTGCGCGCTCGTCTTCGGCGGCGAGGAGCGCCACGGTTCGAAGAGGCTGAGTGCGCGTTCTTCCTGCACGACGCCGCGGAAATCGGCGATCCAGAGCGGTGCTTTCCGCTGGCGCCGGCGGACTTCGCGCGGGTGAACCCAAACACGGGCACGGCGCCGGTGTTTCGTACACGGCGCGACGCGGAAATCACCCGCAGCATTTACGAGCGACACCCTGTGCTGGTGGACTGGTCGGGGGCCAAAGTGGAGCAGGCGTGGCCGGTGAAATACCACACAATGTTCCACATGACCAACGACTCGGGCCTGTTCAGGACTGCGGAGCGACTCGGAGGCCGAGGGGTTCTATCCGGTGCACGGAAATCGCTGGCAGAAGGGCGAGGAACATTACTTGCCGCTGTACGAGGGCAAAATGGTGCAGGCGTTCGATCACCGTGCAGCCAGCGTAATTATCAACCCAGAGAATCTACACCGTCCAGCCCAGCCAAGAGCGACAAGTCTCGATGAGCATGCTGACCAACATTGGCTGCCATCCCCACAGTTTTGGTCCGTCAATGACGAGGCCAATTGGCCATGTCCTCCGAATTGGACTCTTGCCTTCAAAGATGTCACCGCACCTACCAACATACGCACAATGATTGCGGCAATCGTTCCGCGTTCAGCTTTTGGGAATACGTTGCCAATACTGAGGCCGACTGGCGCAGGTGCAGATGAATACAAGGCGACCGCAAGCCTCATGGCTGCCTGCCTCAACTCATTCCCATTCGATTTTCTAGCAAGGCAAAAGGTACAAGGGCAACACTTGAACTGGTTCATAGTCGAGCAGCTCCCGGTAATCGCGCCGAAAGACTACGACCGGCGATTCGGCGAGAGGACGGCGCGGGAGTTGGTGCGGGACCATGTGCTGCGGCTGACGTACACGGCGCACGACATGGCGCCGTTCGCGCGCGACCTGGGCTACGACGGGCCGCCGTTCACGTGGGACGAGGAGGAGCGCCGGCACCTGCGGGCGCGGCTGGACGCGCTGTACTTCCACCTGTACGGCCTCGACCGGGAGGACGCGGGCTACGTGCTGAACACGTTCCCGATAGTGCGCCGCGAGGACGAGAAGGAGTTCGGCAGCTACCGGACGCGCGAGATGGTGCTGGCGTACATGAACGCGCTGGCGGCGGGGGACACGGAGACGGACGTGGGGGTGTGAGGGGGAGAGGCGTGCGTGCTGTGGGGGCACAAATAACCTTCGGAAGCATGACTGGGGAAGGAGGATTCCATACTGGTGAGCATTGTGTGTGGAATATGCTTTTTGTTCTATGGTTTTGCCGGAGTGCTCGACCCGGTTGGTAGGTGGCCAGTACCCCAGGTTGGGATGGGCCTGATACTATTCGGACTCCTCTACGTTGCAGTTGGGGTAAGTGAACTCACGTCGTCCCCAAAACATCGTAGCAACTTCATGTAAGGCCTGACCGTTGAGGCTGAGGAACGCCTAGGGCCTGGAAAGACTCTTCCTGCTCATTTTCGTGGTGCTCTTCTCGCAAGTGTTCAGACTAGCTGAGTGATGCGATAGGCGTTCTCCTCTCGGCATCCTTATCCCGGTGAAGTGAAGCCCTAGATTCCTCGCTCCACTCGGAATGACAGGCGACATGGGCTCGGATTGACAGGCGACGTGCGTTGGAATGACAGGCAGGGGCGCTCCTGCGGTTGCGCCATAATCGGAGGATTCGTCTACCGGGGGACGGCGATACCTTCGCTCGTTGGATGGTATATGTACGCCGACTACTGTTCCCGGCATGTGCGGGCGATCCACGCTGAGACAGCGGCTGCCGGACAGGCGACGGAGTCGGTATCGTTGTTCGAAGACGGTCCTCGATTCGTGTTTACCGTGGCTGAAGACGCCTCCGGCGAGATCTACCTGCTTACCGGCGAAGAGGACAGCGAGGCGAGCATCTACCGGCTCGTTCCCCCATAGGCCGGGGCAAGTCGGGATGGAGGTCGGCAGAGTTATGGCCGCAGAAAGTTGTGCCGGCGCACATTTGAAGGCGCGAAAGTCAGTAGAATCGAGACCGATGAGTAGATTTGAACACGTCATAGCAATGAAGCGGCGAGGCCTGCCCTAGTGAGGGCGGAGGATTACGCCCGGGCGGAGAGACTGCTGCCCTGGAACGTCGAGGGGCTGGCGCTGAACGTGAGTATAAGGCCTCGGTGGGTGCGTGGCGGGAAAGCGGTGCTGTACCGGCGGGACACCGGCTCGGAGCCGGAGTTCACGCTGGTAGATGCGGTGACGGGAGAGAGGTCGGCGGCGTTCGACCACGAGCGGCTGTGCAGCGCCCTGGAGAAGCGCATGGGCGTCAAGGTATCGGTCCGGGAAATCTCTGAAGACTCCGTGGAGTTGACGGAGGATGGCGGAGCCGTGACGTTCGCATTCCGAGGACGGCGTTGGATGTGCGATCTGCGGACGTACACGCTCGAGGAGCTTGGGCCGGCCGCGAAGGGTGAACTGCGCTCGCCAGACGGCGCTATATCCGCGTTTGTGCGTGGGCATGACCTGTACGTCGGGACCAATGCCGACAACGGAGAACTGAGGCTGACAACCGACGGCGTGCCTCACCACGATTACGGCTCCAGACCGGAGTCGTACACGCGAGCCGTGACCGACCGGCTGGCGGGACGCGCGCTCGCTCCCATGGCAACGTGGTCACCAGATTCGTCGAAGATCGTCACGCATCGACTGGACCAGCGGCGGGTGGGCGAGTTGCACCTGGTGCAATCGGCGCTCGGCGACCACGCAGGCCGGCCGAGGCTGCACTCATACCGTTATGCGCTACCGGGCGACGCCGAGGTGCCGATGGCGAAGTTTGTCATTTTCGACGCCCGCACGGGAGAGCGCGTTGACGTGGACTACCCTCCCCTCCCCTGCGCCACCTTCTCGCCGTTCCAGTACGAGAAGGTGTGGTGGTCGGACGACAGCCGTTACGTGTTCTTCATCGAGCAGCCGAGAGACTACAAGGCGCTGCGGCTCGTGGAGGTCGACGCGGCAAGCGGAGCAACGAGGGTCGTGCTGGAGGAAGCGTCCAACAGGCCCGTGGACGCGAATCTGAACATCTTTGGAAGGCCGAATATACGGGTGCTGTCGTCGGGCGAGGTGGTGTGGTTCTCGGAGCGGGCCGGCTGGGGCCACCTTTACCTGTACGATGGTGTGACAGGGGAGCTGAAGAACAGGATCACGGACGGCGAATGGGTTGTACGGGAGATCGTGCGTGTCGACGAGGCAGAGCGCACGGTCTTTTTCACGGCGGGAGGCCGGGAGCCAGGCAGGAACCCGTACTACCGGCACCTGTACCGTGCCAGTCTCGCCGGCTCAGAGCCGGCGCTGCTCACGCCAGAGGATGCGGAGCACAAGGTCTGCGTGAGTCCCGACGGGGGCCGTTTCGCGGACGTGTACTCTCGTGTGGACCTACCGCCCCGGGCGGTGCTGCGCGATTCGCGGGGGCGGTTGATAGCGGAGTTTGAGCGCGCGGATGTGGCGGCGCTGGAGGCCGCGGGCTGGACAGCGCCGGAGACCTTCACCGCAACGGGCGCAGACGGCGAGACCGCGATTCACGGCGTAATGTACCTGCCGTCCGACTTCGACGCGCACTCCAGCTACCCGGTCATCGACAGCATCTACCCCGGGCCGCAGCATCTGCGATCGCGTCAGTCGTTTGCGGCGGCGTTGGCGGATAGCGCCAGAGCGCTTGCGGAGCTGGGGTTCGTAATAGTGACGATGGACGGCAGGGGAACTCCACTCAGATCAAGAGCATTCCTCGACGAGTCGTACGGCCGGCTTGAGACGGCGGGAGGGCTCCCGGACCACGCGGCAGCGCTCCGAAACCTGGCGTCGGAGAGGCCGTACATGGACATCGACCGCATGGGCATCTACGGGCACTCGGCGGGCGGTTACGCCACGGTGAGGGCAATGCTCACGTTCCCGGAGTTGTACAAGGCGGGCGTTTCGTCGGCGGGAAACCACGACCAGCGGGTGAACGTGGCGCTGTGGGGAGAGCGGTACATTGGCCTGCCAAACGAAACTGACTACGAGCCGCAGGCGAATGCGAACTTTGCCGCCAAACTGGAAGGAAAGCTCCTGTTGGCGTACGCGGATATGGATGACAACGTGCACCCCGCAGGCACGGTGCGGCTGGTCGACGCCCTGACGAAGGCGAACAAGGACTTCGAGCTGGTGCTGCTTCCGAACCGGAACCACTACTATGCGGACGACCCGTACCTGACGAGGCGGCGCTGGGACTTCTTCGTGCGCCACCTGATGGGGGAACAGACGCCGGAGGGATACGAGATCGCCGGTCCGGGGGCTGTGTGAGGCGGGTGACGCGACGAATTGCCTGAAAGGATGGCACAGATGAAGCAAACGGAGAAGGACTGTTGAGCGACCAGGCCAAAAGCCTCCCGCCGTACCGGCTGAGATTCCTTGAGTCATCGACGCCTGTCTCTGATGACCCCAGACGGATACCAGCTCCGTCCGGCGACACAGAAGCGGCGGATATACTCGTGCTGGAGGGCGGCCGGCTGTTCGACGCCGTCGATGGCGAGACGCGGAACGGCTCGGTGGTAGTGCGGGGCAATCGGATATGGGCAGTATTGCCGGAAGGGGAGATGGGCTGGCCTACGGACGCCGAAGTCATCGGGGTTCACGGCAAGACGGTAATGCCCGGACTCATCGACCTCCACAGTCACCTCACGTACACGATGCGAGACGTGCCGCCGCGTCTCGCGACGGGACCGGAGGACGCGACGCTCAGGGGCGTTGAGAGGCTGCGCTACTTCATCGAGAGCGGCATAACGAGCGTACGGGATATGGGTTCCCACTGGGACGCGCCGTTCCGGCTGAAGGAGTGGTCCGCAGGTGGACGCATTCCAGGACCACGAGTCTTCCCGGCTGGAAAGCTGATAACGGGGACCGGAGGACACGGCGCACAGAATCTTGACCGGACATCATTCCTGTATGGCGGAATCAGGGAGGCGTCTGGAGCTGACGACTGGCGTGAGGCAGTGCGCGAGCAGTTCAAGGCGGGAGCGGACGTCATCAAACTGGCGAGCCACTTCAGCTACACAGAGGCTGAGGCGGCAATAGTGGAGGCGCACGACCTAGGGCTGAAGGTTACGGCTGACGCGGAAACTTTTTATATAGGGCGAGCGGTGGAAGCAGGGATCGACTGTATCGAGCACCCCTTGCCCAGGACAGAGGAGACGATCCGGCGAATGGCCGAACAAGGGGTGGCCGCCGTACCGACGATTGTGTCGTACGTGCACCTGTTCGATCAGAGCAAGGGCGGGTACTTCGGTTCGACTTCGCGAAGGTTTACATTCGACCACCAGTCGAACCTGGAGATGGTGAGAAGGCTTCGCGAGGCGGGAGTGACAATCGGCGTGGGCACTGACCTGATCTTCGACTCGTACCGATACCTCCCGGAAGCATACGTGTGGGAGCTGAAGTATCTTGTGGAATGCGGCCTGACAACAACGGAGGCGCTCACGGCCGCAACGAGGACGAACGCCGAGATTCTCGATATGGACGACCGGCTGGGGACGCTGGAGAAGGGCAAGCTGGCGGATGTGCTCGTTGTGGACGGCGAACCGGACGTGGACCTTGATGCACTGGGCAGGACGAGCATCGTTATCAAGGACGGACGTGTAATAGTACGGGATGGTAAGCTGTCGATCCCGCCGCACCCTGAACTGCACTGGGCATCACCGGACAGGATGCCAAACGTCAATCCCCGTAAGGAGGATCCTCATTGACCACAACACAAGACCTGCAAGCAGAATTCGCGGAGGCTTGGACGAACCTGGAAGAGGCCAAGCGGAAGATGCTCGAATTGTGCCGGCGTATCGGACCGGAGCGGGTCGAAGACTACGAACTGCAAGGGCGTGAGGGCGGCGTCAGGTTGTCGGAGATGTTTGGTGACAAGTCGGACCTGATCCTTGTTCACAACATGGGGTCGGAGTGCCCGTACTGCACGATGTGGGCCGACGGGTTCAACGGAGCGCTGCGGCACCTGCAGGACCGGGCGGCGTTCGTGGCGGTGTCGCCAAACAGCGTCGACGTGCAGCAGGCGGTGCGCGAGAAGCGCGGGTGGCAGTTCGAGATGTACTCGGCTGAGGGGACGACCTTCATCAAGGACATGGGCTTCGAGTCGGATGGAGTCGCATTACAACTCGACCGCGATGCCGGGAGTATCGACATTCCGCAAGAACGAGGACGGCTCGATCGATCGCATCGCGAAGGACTTCTTCGGCCCGGGAGACCTGTACTGCGGAGTGTGGCACCTGTTCGACTTGCTGGCGGACGGCGGGGAAGAGTGGGAGGCCAGGCTAGACTACCAGGCGCCTCGATAGACCCGGCCACGATCCCCTTGATCGAGATGCCAGCGAGAGTCTCGTCCCGATGAGTAAGTTGAGCGAGCCTTACGCGCGGGGCGTCTCTGGGAGCTGGCGCAGCATAGCGGCATTAGCCGGCGCAGGTTCCTGGTTATGATGGCCGCGGGCGGAGCAGCGGCGGTCCTTGCGGCGTGCACAGACGTGGAGCGCCCGGCGAGGCGAGGCCGGTAGAGGAGCCGGATGCTGGCGCGTCGCGTTGGTTCAAAGACCCGGCTCCGTTCATCCAGCACGAAAAGAGCCTGGAGGCGCGGCTCGAGAGCATCCAGGGCACGATTACCCCGAACGATCTGTTCTTCGTGCGCAACAACTCGGTGAGCGTCGACATCGACGCCGACGAGTGGCGGCTCGTGGTCGAGGGCGACGCCGCCGCGAAGCCACTCGAGTTGACGTACGAGGACATACGCCGTCTGCCAAGCCGAACGGTCGTGTCCTACCTTGAGTGCGGCGGCAATCACCGCGCGATGTTCGACATCGTGAAGGGCAGGAAGGCCGAGGGCACACAGTGGAGGACCGGCGGGATCGGCAACGCCGAGTGGACCGGCGTGGCGTTGAGCGAGGTGCTGGACATGGCCGGCGCCGCTCCGAACGCGGTCAGCGTGCTGCTAATCGGGATGGACGTCGATTCGCCCGAAGAAGGGTTTCGCCGGGTCATACCAATCGAGAAGGCGATGCACCCGGACACGATTCTGGCGTACGCGATGAACGGCGAAGCGCTGCCCATGGACCACGGCTACCCGCTCAGGGCGCTGGCGCCGGGATGGGTTGGAAGCTCCAGCATCAAGTGGCTGAGTGGGATCGAAGTGTCTTCACAGCAACTTTGGGGCCGCAATACCACCTCATCATACGTGCTCATCGGAGACGCGTACCCGGCGGAGGGCGAGGCGCTGGGCAAGGTAGTCACGACGCAGTCGATCAAGAGCGCGCTCGCCCTACCCTGGCCGGCGGCGCTGGATGCGGGAAGGAACCGCCTGCACGGATTCGCTCACTCGCCAGCGGGACCAACCGCGAGGGTGGAGTGGAGCGTCGACTCGGGTGGAACCTGGAGCGAGGCGACGGTGCTCGAGCCGCAGGTGCAACGGTCCTGGGCCCGGTTTGAGTTCGCGTGGGACGCCGAGCCGGGCGAGTACATCATGATGACACGCGCCACTGACACGAAGGGGAACACGCAGCCCGACAAAGTACCGTTCAATGAGAAAGGGTACCTGTTCAACCAACCTCTCCCCCACCCGATCAAGGTCGGCTGAAACCTGTGAGGCGGCCTGACTCGTATCAGTAGACGTGGGCCGGTCCAAGGACTGTTGCCGGCCGGGATTACCTAATGATCGCTAATGTCTTAGCAGGGCTTTTGGCCATAGTTCTGTCCACGGGAGGGGCACCGCCGCCCGAGCCGACAGTGGAGGAACCGGTTCGCGTGCTGTCTTCGGAGGCCGAGGTGCGGTTTCCGGACGAGATCGAGTTCCGGGTTACGGCGGAGTCCGAAGACAAGATTACCGGCATCAGGCTTCACTACCGATTCGTCAATCTCAGTACGACGAGCTACGCATACCCGGAGTTCAGAGAGTCCAGCCGAGTGAACGCGAGCTACCGGCTGCAGACCCGGGGGAGTTCATACGTGCCTGCCGGGGCGACGATCGAGTACTACTACGAGTTTACGGATACAAGCGGACGCCGAAGCCGCACGGAGCCCGCACAGGTGGAGTACCTGGACCCGCGGTACGAGTGGAGGTCGGTGCGGACGGAAAACCTGCTGGTTGTCTACCACGACCGGTCGGAACAGAACGTGCTAACGGCCGCCAGGACCGTTGACCGCCGGCTGGCCGGGTTGAAGCAGCTACTCGGCCTCGAATCCGCGCGGCCCGTGAAAGCGGTGATCCTAAGCGGGAGGCAGGAGG
Source organism: Dehalococcoidia bacterium (assembly GCA_965237445.1). Lineage (GTDB taxonomy): Bacteria > Chloroflexota > Dehalococcoidia > Lucifugimonadales. Next base: position 344,469 of record OZ250142.1, read on the forward strand.
CGCGCAGGACGTTCCCATTCGTGAGCCAGACGGCGCACGACTCTCATTTGTTCGGCGGTTTTGCATACGGGGAGTACGGCCTGTTCCTGCTGGGCGGACTCGATCCGGACGGGATGACGCACGAGGCGGTCCATGTCATGGTCCACGAGGCGCTGCAATCTCCCTATCTGAAGATGCCGGCGTGGCTCAACGAAGGGCTGGCGATGTACTTCGAGCCCGAAGGCCGGCACAATAGCTCGCTGGTGGCGGGGGCCGTGCGCTCCGGCGATGCTCCACCTCTACGATACATGCACAGCATTCCGGGCCAACCGAGAGAAGTCACGCTGTTCTACGCGCAGGCGCGGAACGTGGTGACATTCTTGATCGACGAGTTGGGCCAAGCCCGCATGTCAACGCTGCTGCTTGAGTTGAAAAGCGGAAGCGACATCGGCGAAGCGGTCCCCTAGCTTACGGCATCGAACTGGACGAGCTGGACGAACGCTGGAGGGCGTGGCTGACCGGGAGACCGGGTCCGCCGCTTGACGCGCCATACGAGCCCGAATCCGGCGTCGATCCGCAGACCGTCACGCTGGAGGCCTACGGCGCATGCCGACGTGTACGAGCTAGCGTCTGAGGTCACCGCCGAAGTGGCGGCACCCGCGGAGCGTCCGGAGCCGGACGTAAGGGCCAGACCGGCCCAGGTGGCAGAAGGTCGAGCGTGGTGGCCCTTCGCCGCAGGTGCGGCGGCACTGGCCACAAGCGTGCTGTTCGCCGCGGTGTGGAGGCTCAGGAGGGCCTAGCGGGTCTTCATTTGTCCCCGAGCCTGCCTGATCCGGGCAGCAAGCGAATAGCCGGGTCTGGCAGAAACCACAGCAGCAGCGCGGCGCCGAGGGTAATCAGCATCGAAGGGCCCAGAAGCCAGTCGTAGCCGCCGGTGCGGTCGAAGATCCAGCCCGCGAGCACTGGCGTACCGATCGTCCACACGCTCACGGACGAGCCCATGAATCCCCGTAATGTGGCGACGTTTCGCCGCCCGAACAGGTCCGCCAGAAGCGCATATCCCAGAGACCACGTTGCCTCAGTGGGCGAGAGCAAAACAAGCACCAGCAGCATGCGCCAGATGCCGATCTCGTCCCACAAGAAGAGCGGCACGAACGCCGCGATCCTTATGAAGTGGCCTGCGGCAGCCACGCGCTGCATCGGCACTATGTCGCCCAAACGCCCCATGATCAGGACCATCGGCGTCATCATCAGAGAGAGCACCCCTACGAGGTAGCCCGCAGTGGCTTCTTCGAGTCCCTTGGAAACCATGATGGCCACCATGTGCAGTCCGAACGCCGTGGCCACGACGCCGTGCATCCCGGTGCTTACGGTCATCATCCAAAAGGCACGTGAGCCCAGCGCCTCTCTAACCGTAAAGTCATGCTCAGTCTCCGGTGGACGACCCTGAACGGAAATCGCTGGGGACTCGAGCGCCGGGCCGCCGTCCGGATGTAGGCCCATGCTCTCAGGGGACCTCCGTAAACGGGTCGCGAGGGGCATCACGACAGCCAAGATCGTCAGGCCCGTTGCGAGCATGGTCGTGCGCCAGCCGAGCTGATGGACGCCAAGCGCCAGCAAAGGCACGATTACGGAACCCCCGGTTGTGAAGCCGGTAAAAGCCACAGCCATGGCCGTGGACCGTCGGCGGCGGAACCACACGTTGACGGCGGTTGTGGTCGACATGACCCAGCTCATCATGCCAATGCCAAGAAGCGCCGTGATAATGGCGATGAACATCGCGAGGCTGTTGGCCCGGCTCAGGAGGACCCACCCCAGGCCGGCCAGGAGAGCGCTGATCGTCAGCACGCGCGCCGGGCCGTGCCTGTCGATTATTGCACCCACCAATGGACCGCACAGCGCAGGCACGATCCTGTTGACGGTGAATGGCAGCGAGCTCATCGCCCGCGTCAGACCGAGGTCTCTGCCCACGGGGAGAAGGAATATGCTGATGCCCAAGTAATAGGTGCCGTCGTGGAAGGCGTTTATTACGAAGCAGGTCGCGACGATCCGCCAACCGTAGAAGGAGGTCGACAGTCTTTCGCGGAGGCGAGCGGCGAAAAAGGCAGGTGGGGTCACACGGGTCGATGGTAGTTGCCATGACGAGCCCCGGTCAATGACGGCACCGAGTGCGGGTCGGTTATTTGGTCAACTACAATGGCGCCCTACCAGGAGGGACGATGACGGACAAGACGGCTTTCATTTACGACGACGCGCTGGCCGTCCACACGCTCAGCGACACGCATCCGATGAAGCCAGCCAGGCTGCGCTACACGTACGAATTGCTGCATGCGTACGGCGCGCTGGATCATCCCAGCGCGATGCTCGTTTCGCCGCGCCGGTCTAAGGACCAGGAGGTCCTCACGTTCCACAGCAGGGAGTATCTTGAGGGGGTCAGGTCACTCAACGGCAGCGGCAGCTCCGAGGACGCCCACAGCTTCAACTTCGGGCCGGGCGACAATCCGGCGTACGCGGGCATCTACGACGCGGCGTCTTTGTCTACTGGAGCTTCGCTTACGGCCGTGGAACTGCTCCTCAGCGACGAGGTAGACCGCGCCTTCAGCATCTCGGGCGGGCTTCACCACGCAATGCCGGGGTATGCCTATGGGTTCTGCGTGTTCAACGATCCGGTGATAGCAATCAACGCGCTTCTCGAGAAGGGCCTCAAGGTGGCGTACGTGGACATCGACTGTCACCACGGCGACGGGGTGCAGCTAGCGTACTACGACACGGACGCCGTTCTGACGATCTCGGTCCACGAGTCGGGCACATTCCTGTTCCCTGGAACCGGCCACGTGCAGGAGACTGGAGCGGGCCGAGGCAGGGGTTACTCTGTCAATCTGCCGTTGTATCCCTACACAAGGCCGGACCTGTACCTGTGGGCCTTCAGGGAGGTCGTGCCGCCGCTGCTGGAGCGGTTCGGGCCTGACGTTCTTGTGACCCAGCTTGGGATCGACTCACACTTCAAGGACCCGATAACCCACCTGGCCCAGAGTGTGCAGGGGTTCACGGAGGCGGTAGGCTCGTTCGCCGGCGCGGCGCCGAAGTGGCTTGCGCTCGGCGGCGGCGGGTACGACCTGCAGGCCGTTGCGCGGGCGTGGGCGTCGGCCTTCGGCGTCATGGCCAGCATCGAACTGCCGGACGAGATCCCGGCTGTCTACAACGAGAGGTACGGGGTGCGGTCGCTCAGCGACTCTGAAGAGCTGGAGCTAACCGAGCAGGTTGCCCGGGACGCGAAGTCGTTCGCCGAGTCGAGCGTTCGTGCCGTCCGGCAACTGGTCTTTCCGATGCACGGGCTCAGGACGATCTTAGGCGGGCCGACTAGACCTCCCGAAACTACGAAGTGATAGAGGAGACCGCCTGGCAGCTGCCTGGCAAAAGATCAGACTGGTGGGATGCAGACAAAATCAGACGGTGCCGTCAGGGGTGTCGTCATCGCCGGGGGCCTGGCCCTCTGCGCCCTCCCCTCCCGCCTGGGCTTGCTGGCTGCTGTACACATGCTGTCCTACCTTCTGCAGGGCAGCGTTTAGCTCGTCCGACGCGGCCTGTACGGCTGCGGCGTCCTCGCCCTCGAGGGCCGTCTTCAGCGCCTGAATCTTTGCCTCGACCTCCTGCTTGAGTTCTTCCGGGATGTTGTCGGCGTTGTCCACCAGCATCTTCTCGGCAGAGTAGACCAGGCTGTCGGCAGCGTTCCTGGCTTCGACCTGCTCGCGACGGCGCTTGTCCTCATCCTCGTGCGACTCAGCGTCCCTGACCATCTGCTCGATCTCGCTGTCGTTGAGGCCGGAACTCGCCGTGATCGTAATCCGCTGCTCCTTGCCGGTGCCCTTGTCCTTGGCGGACACGTTAAGGATGCCGTTCGAGTCGATGTCGAACGAGACTTCGATCTGCGGCAAGCCTCTTGGCGCAGGGAGAATGCCATCGAGGTTAAATCTGCCGATCGACTTGTTGTCAGGCGCCATTGGCCGCTCGCCCTGCAGCACATGGACCTCCACACTAGGCTGGTTGTCGGCGGCCGTGGTGAACGTCTCGCTCTTGGCAGTGGGTATCGCGGTGTTGCGCTGAATCAGCGTGGTCATCACGCTGCCAAGCGTCTCGATGCCCAGTGTAAGCGGCGTAACGTCCACCAGCACGATGTCCTGCACTTCCCCTTGCAACACACCGGCCTGGATCGCCGCACCGACAGCGACTACCTCGTCCGGGTTGACACCCTGGTGCGCCTCCCTGTCGAAGAGAGTCTCCACCGATTTCTGGACTGAGGGCATGCGGGTCATGCCCCCGACGAGGATGACTTCATTCACCTCCGACGCGGGTACCCCGGCATCCTGGAGGGCCTGCCGGCATGGACCGACGGTCCTTTCGATGAGGCCTGCGACGAGCTGTTCCATCTTGGCCCGGGTGAGAGTCATTACCAGGTGCTTGGGGCCGGCGTGATCCGCGGTGATGAACGGCAGGTTGATCTCCGTCTGGGCGACAGTGGACAGCTCCACCTTGGCCCTCTCCGCAGCCTCTCTGAGTCTTTGCAGGGCGAGCCTGTCGTCCCGGAGGTCGATTCCCTGGTCCCTCTGGAACTCCTCGACGATCCAGCGGATGATCCTCTCGTCGAAGTCATCGCCTCCAAGATGGGTGTCGCCGTTGGTTGACTTGACTTCGAAAACGCCATCGCCGATCTGCAGGATCGTGATGTCGAAAGTGCCGCCGCCGAGGTCGAATACGGCAATGGTCTCGTCGCCCTTCTTGTCCAGGCCGTACGCGAGCGCGGCGGCCGTAGGCTCGTTAATGATCCTGAGGACTTCCAATCCGGCGATTCGTCCTGCGTCCTTCGTGGCATTTCTCTGGCTGTCGTTGAAGTAAGCGGGAACTGTGATCACGGCCTGGGAGATCTTCTCCCCCAGCTTCGCTTCAGCATCCTGCTTGAGTTTTTGAAGGATCATCGCGGAAATCTCGGGCGGAGCGTGCTCTTTGTCTCCCAGCATGACGGCGGCGTCGCCGTTACTGTGCTTGACCACCCTGAACGACACCATCTCATTGTCCTGCCGTACGGCATCCTCCTCGAACCTGCGCCCCATGAATCGCTTCACGGAGTACAAGGTGTTGTCCGGGTTGGTGACGGACTGCCGGCGGGCGGTCATGCCAACGTAACGCTCGCCGTTCCGGGTGTTGAGGCCCACGACAGACGGCGTAGTCCTCGCACCTTCGCTGTTCTCGATGACTCTTGGTTCCCCTCCCTCTATGACAGCCATGCAAGAGTTGGTGGTGCCAAGGTCGATTCCTAGAATATTTGCCACTTCAGATATCTCCTTCTGAGATTGGTTTTTGTTTCAATTGTGTTATTCAGACGGCGTTCGGACCGGTCAGTTCCGGTCAGCTCTCGTCGCTCGGCCTGGCTACCGTAACTTGTGAAGCCCGGAGCACGCGGTCGTGCAGCTTGTACCCCTCGCGAATCACGGTCATCACTTGTCCTTCCTCAATATCACCAGAGGACGGTTCGTACCCTACCGCCTCGTGTTCCGTCGGCGAGAAAGGTGCGCCTTTCGCCTCAATTCGCGTGACGCCTTCGGACTCCAACCATTGCTGCATCTTCCTCGACACCAGCTGGAGGCCATCAAGCCATCCCAACGCTACTGCATCTTCCGGTACGAGTGCCAACGCGCGCTCAAGGTCATCTATCACAGGAAGGCTGCTCGCCAGAAGTTGCGACTTTCCGAACTTTCTGACGTCTTCCCGCTCTTCTTCCGCGCGCCGCCGGTAGTTGACCAGATCGGCATGAGCTCTCTTGTGCATCTCGCGGAACTGTTCTACTTCACGCAAGGCTTCGTCAAGCTTTTCTTCTAGCGATGCCTCTGGCGTCTGCGGCTCCGATACGTCCTCGGCAGACGCATCCTGAGGCCCGGCGTTGTCTTCCGTCTCTTGGTTCATTCCTATCCCTGCTCCAGTATTTCAATCATTCTTGACACGCTCTCGTCCAACGAGTCCCTGGCCCGAGACGGTTCAAGACTTCGGATTTGCCTCTTCATGCCGATCAACCGATTGAACATCTTCAAGGCCATGCGCACGCCGGCCAGATTGAGGCCGACGTTGGTCACAAGGTGCTTGATCAGCCTGAGTTGCGCTATATCTACCTCTGAGTACATCCGCAACATGCCCAAGGTGCGAGAAGGGGTCACCATGCCCAGTCTTTCGTATTTTCTAAGGGTCTGGGGATGCATATCCAGGATGCGGGCCACCACGCTGATTACGTAGAAGCCAGAGCTGGCGTCGGTGCGAGCGTCAAACTCGCCCTCCGAGTCCGCAACCGGCCGTACGCGGCGACTGGGCCCTGCGCCGCCGACAAGCCGCTCGAATGCGCCTCCCTGATATCTGCGATTGTCCATAACAGTCTAGTCTCGTGCCAAGCCTATGACTAAATTAAGTTGAAGTAAATTGATGTTAATATTTGACACTAGTCGTGTCAAGCCATTCCGGCCAGGGCGATCCCCAATCGTGTTGCCCAAGGGAGCTATGGGGGCACGCAGGAACTATCATCACGAAAACTAATACTGAATATCTCTGCGTATACAGTCACACGATAGGCAAAGTTGCGTATAAGTATATGACCTGAGAAAGAAACAATGAACAGCTCCATGGAAGGAGGATCTCATGCTAGATTTCAAGGCTTGTCCCCGCTGCAAGGGGGATTTACACAGGAGCCAGGACTACTACGGCGAGTACCGGCAGTGCCTCCAGTGCGGTCACACGGAGTACCCTCGTTCCAGAACCGATCCCTATGCCGAATTGGCAGCCAGCGTGAAGCGGAAGGCCGCCGCCTGATACTAGTTGACGGAAAGTCCGACGGCCCTCCAGCGTTGGAGGGCCGTCGGCTTTTTTGCGGCTGGTCTTTTGCCGGGTCCAGCTCTGGCAGTCACCAGCCTCCGACCATGAGCTACATCAACTCGTTCCAGAAGCGTTCTTCCTTCCAGGGGTCCCCCTTCATGTGGTACCCCAGCTCCTCCCAGGTGCCGGGCCTGTCCCTCCTCATGAACTCGATCCCGTTGGCCCACTTTGCGCTCTTGTAGCCGTACAGCTTGGGTACGACAAGCCTGAGTGGTGCGCCGTGCTCCCTTGTCAGGAGCTCGCCATCGTGCTTGTAAGCAAAGAGCACATCGTCAGCCATCAGAATATCCAGGGCGATGTTGGTGGAATGACCGCCGTAGCAGTGGACGAGGGCATACTCAGTCTCGCCACTGGGCTCGGCGAGGGCGGCGATCTTGTTGAAGGGGACGCCTTCCCACGTGTTCTCGAGCCGGCTCCACTGAGTAACGCAGTGGAACGGGGCTTCGATTGTCACAGACGGGAGGCTCGTGAATTCCCGCCAGTCAAGAACGATCTCGTGGCGCGTGAGACCGAACATCCTGAATCTCCACGAGTCCATGTCGATCTCTGGGGTGGAGCCGAAGGTCAACACAGGGAATTTCTCGGTGACGAACTGGCCAGGAGGGACATCCAGACCTTCCTGGTCCTGGGTGATCCCGGTGATGCGTCCGATCTTTCTTAGCAATTTTCCTGCCTCTCCGACTTTTGAAGTGGGGGCACTGTAGCATCTTGAGCCCAGCACCAAGTGTAATGCATTCGCTATGAATTACCGGTTGTGCATACTCGCCATTTCCGGGGACAATACAGTTCATGGTTGAGAAGGCGGACCGCAACCAGATCGTCGACAGCATCCTAGCGGGCGCGATTGACCTGAATGTGCTGGCCGGACCTGAGCCCACGGGCACTTTACGGTTCGACGCTCTGGACACAGCTCGTTACGCGCAGGAAGCAGGGATGGGTGGATTCCTTCTACTCAACGACTATTACCCCACCGGTGCGCAGGCCCAGATGTTGAACAGAGTGTACCCAGGGCTGACCGCCTATGGCGCCGTCACACTGAACGAGGCCGTGGGAGGTGTCAACGCGAAGGCCGTAGACGCGGCCGCGGGCTCGGGTGCAAGGGCAGTGCTGATGCCAACGATAGACGCGGCGGCGGCGCCAGATGCGGCAGAATCGGTTTCGCGAGCAGCGGAAGCCGTCCTGGACGCGGCAGCGCGCCACGACATCATCGTGATGTCTGGCGGGCTCTCGCACAAGGATGCGTTGGCCATGTTCGAGGACGCTCGATCGCGGGGGGTGAACCACATGGTACTCTCGCAATCAGCGTCCTGCGTGGACTCGTGCAAGCATGGCGAGCGAGCCGCCGCTATCGGCGCATACGTGGAGCACACGTTCTTGGCGTGCATGCCAGCCGGAGGCGGTGTTTCGCCCCGCCGGTTGGCGCTGGAAATTAGGACCGCGACCGTCGAGGCTTCGGTCCTTACGTCAGGATTTGGCCAGTGGCAGAACCCACCTCCAGCCGAAGGTCTTCGCATGGCAGTAGCAGCGCTGCTGGATGAGGGACTGACTCCCTCTGAGCTCGAGACCCTGGTAAAGCGCAACCCGGCGCGCCTGATCAAGTGTGAAGATCAATAGACGAACCGAGGACACACATCACTTGAAGACTTCGAATTGACTGAAAATCCCTCAAGGCTAATTGTTCAGAAGACTACGTTGGACAACGGACTCCGCGTGGTTACCAGCGAGATTCCCCACACAAGGTCCGTGTGCATCTGCTTCTTCATCGGAGCAGGATCGCGGCACGAGGATGATGAGCAGGCCGGCATTGCGCACTTCGTTGAGCACATGCTCTTCAAGGGGACTGAGTCCAGGCCGACGCCGATGGATATTAGCGGCTGCATCGAGGGAATGGGCGGAATGATGAACGCCCACACGGAACACGAGATGACGATGTTCTGGTGTAAGGCGGCGTACAACTGCCTTGACGAGGTCCTTGACCTGATGGTGGACGTCGTTCGCAACTCCGTGTTCGACCCCGGGGAGGTAGAAAAAGAGCGCAAGGTCGTGTTCGAAGAGCTGAGCATGAACCACGACCACCCCGACTACGTGCTAGAGACTCTGGTGGACCAGATGCTGTGGCCGGGCCATCCACTGGGCAGGGATATAGCAGGTTCAAAGGATACGGTCGCTGAGATCACGAGAGACATGATAGCCGCGTTCGTCGGCCGCTCATACAACCCTTCGAACATAGTGCTCAGCGTCGCGGGAAACGTCGGCCGTGACGCCGTGGTGCGGCAGGCGGAGGCTCTGACCTCGGGATGGGAGCCGCGCGATCCGCTATGCACGCCGGAGTTCGACCATGTCCAGAGCGAGCCCTGCTTCAAGATCGAGTACCGGAAGACCGAGCAGACGAACATTTCGCTTGCGTTCCCGGGCCTGCCGTCTGACCATCCCGACCGGTACTCCCTTGACCTGCTCAGCGTGGTCCTGGGAGAGGGCATGAGCAGCCGGCTGTTCATCGAGATCAGGGAGAACCTCGGGCTGGCCTACGATGTACACAGCGGCGTGTCCCACTTCCACGACACTGGATCATTCGTAGTGACCGCGGGCGTCGAGCCGGCAAGGTCTTATGAGGCGCTCGAATCTATCCTGAAACAGCTCTCGGCAGTCAAGAACGGAGTGCCCGACGCTGAGCTCGAAAAAGCAAAGCACCTTGCAGCAGGCAGGCTCTTGCTGCAGATGGAAGACACACGCGCGGTAAGCGGATGGAACGGGGCCCAGGAACTCCTGTACGGGCGGATTTACGACGCAGATGAGGTTGTGGATTTGATCAACGCCACCACGGCCGAGGACGTTTGCCGCGTAGCACATGACATTCTTAGGACGGACCGCCTCAACGTGGCCGTGGTCGGGCCGAACAGAGGACGTAAGCGCATCGAGCGGATGTTGGAGCGAGGCCTCTGAAGGCTGGTCCCCATTCATTGAAGCAGCTAACGTCCGTTTGATAGTCTGTACTCTGAGGCAGCTCTTCTTGAACGGAGGCTGAAGTTGCACGAAGTTTTCAAAGAGGCCGAGCACCTTCTGCAGGCAGGCGAGCCGATCGTCGTTGCCACGGTGATCGACACCAAGGGCTCCACGCCACAAAAGCCCGGGGCCAAGCTGCTCGTACGCAAAGATGGGAGCGGTGTTGGCACGCTGGGCGGAGGCTGCGTCGAAGGGGATATCTGGTTCGCGGCCAGCGAGTTGATGAGGAGAGGAGGAGGCGCGCAGTACAGGGACTACCATCTCAACGAAGACCTTGCGGCAGAGGACGGGCTGGTGTGCGGCGGCACCATGTACTTTCTCATCGACCCGATATATCAGCCCGAGGGATACCTGACCTACGCGCAGGAAATCGACGACGCATACAGCGGCGGACCGTCGGTAGCACTGGCGAGCCTAGTCAAGGCAGCGACCGGGGGGGACTCGACTACAGGTGCCAAACTGCTCATCAGGGAAAACGGATCGACGGAAGGATCGCTGGGAGACGCAGAGCTGGACAGCGACGCCGCCGCGAGGGCAAGAACGCTGATGCTGCACGGGCGGAGCGACTACGTGACGTCGCCGGACGGGGCAGAATACTTCCTGGAAGCGTACACGACCCCGCCGCAGCTCGTACTCTGCGGAGGCGGGCACGTTTCCAAGGCGATCGCGCCGCTCGCATCCACGCTCGGCTTCCGAATCTTCGTCACTGACGACAGGGAGGAGTTCGCCAACCAGGACCGCTTCCCAGAGGCGGACAAAGTAGTGGCCAAGAAACCTGAAGATGCCATGGCTGAGCTTCCAATCAACGCGAACACATTCATCGTGGTAGTGACGCGGGGCCATCGTTACGACAACGTGGCGCTCGAGGCGGCCGCGGCCACTCCCGCAAGCTACGTGGGACTGATGGGCTCGAAGCGTAAGACGATCCTGATCTACGAAGACCTCATCAGGGCAGGAATGTCCCTGGACCGAATGCGCGAGATCAGATCGCCAATTGGCCTCGACATACATGCCCGGACGCCCGAAGAGATCGCCGTCAGCATAATGGCCGAGATCCTCATGTTCCGGCTGGGCGGCACGGGCGTGCCGATGAAGCTGGAGGAACGCCGGTTACAGCGCATTGTGGAGAAGGTGGACAAGGCTGCCGTCGCGGCCGGCGCCAGCTAGCCGATAAGTCGACTCTGCGGTAGCCGGAACATGCGCTCAGTGTCCGCCATACTCAGCGCGGCGGGCGCCTCGACTCGGATGGGCAGGCCGAAGCCCCTCCTTCCCTGGAAGGGCGTGACGCTAATCGAGCACCAGATCCGTTGCCTCTTAGACGGTGGGTGCGACGAGGTTGTCGCGGTGCTGGGGCACAGATCGGACGACGTTTCCCCGTACGTTCACGCCCCATCGGCGCGCATCACAGTCAACCCGGACTACGCATTGGGGAAGACGACCTCCATCAAGGCAGGACTGCGCGCTATCGATCCGGCGGCAAGGCGATCCTGTTCCTTGCCGTAGACCAGCCGCGGACAGCGGAAGTAGTTTCCGCCGTGATCGGCTCCCACCTAGAGCATGACGCCCTCATCACTTCGCCACGGTTCCGCGGGCGAGGCGGTCATCCCCTGATCTTCGACGTGTCCCTCAAAGTCGAACTTGAGGCGATAACCGAGGAGGGACAGGGCATACTGGAGGTGTACAGCCGTCACCGGGACCAAGTGAACGAAGTGCAAATCGAGAACTCGATCGTTCGGCTGGACGTCAACACGCCGGAAGAGTACCGAACGGCCTTCGAAACGTACGGCGGTGGATAGAGGAAGAGCAGAAGAGTGGCAATAGGCGCATTCGGAAGGCTAACGGCAGGCTGCTACTCGGTGGAATGGGCTGGTCTCAACAGTTCTGTGAGTCTGCGTGATTGGTAGACGTCTTGAACGGGTCTTCAACTGTTAGGGGCCCAATCCGCTGACCGTCTTGCAGGTATTCGCTATACAGGCGGTTGCATCCGGACTGGATGGCGCCGGCGACGATCATCGAGTCGTAGAAGCTGAACCCGTACCCGGCGCGCAGCTCCAGGCCGCGCTCGAACATCGCCGTGCTGGGCTGGACCGTCCACAATGGTCCGAGGATGGTCGCAAGCAGAGTCCAGGAGTCCTCGGCCGAAAAGCCCAGCCTGCGAGTGGCGAAGCTCAGGGTCTCCTGTACAACCTGGTAGCTTATGCAGCCGGTTCCATCTTCTATGCTCGTCCGGACCAATTCCTCGGCCCGCCCTCGCTTAGAGTCATCGGTCTCGTCGAGCATGTATACAAGAATGTTTGTGTCCAGGAAGTGTTCAGCGCTCATTAATTTCGTCTCTGCTGAACTTTCGCCCACCGGTGCCGTACTTGGCCTGCAGTTCCCGTACGGCGCTCATTGCACGGGCCGCGCGGTAACGGCGGGCATACTCCTCCAGCCATCGACGGAATTCGGCGTTCAGCGTTGTGTTTTCAGACGCCGCACGATCACGCGCGGCGTCTATGACGCTCGCGTCCGCGCTAAGAGTAATGTTCCGCACGTTTCACCTCGCGGTAGGACTGCTGGACTGCAATGCTGTGCTCACACGGCCAATCTTACACTGTTGCAGCGCAGTGCACGAGATACACTGGCAGGCATGACGTGCTCATATGCAAGTGCAGGCGCGGGGTCTGCCCAATTGGACCCAGGGCGAAGTCACGATGGCAGCGATTCCGCTAGCTCGCGACCTCCGCCCACTCCTCCACGGCACGCTCCAACCCTGCTTGCGCTTCCTCGTATTCCCGGCCCAAGCGTGTGACTGCATCGACGTCGCGGCGCTCGGAGGCCCGGGCCAACTTTGCTTCAAGCGACTTTACCTGTTCTTCGAGGTCGGCCACGTTGCGGTCAGCCTCTTCCCGACGCCGCTCGGACTCGCGGGCGGCGGCCCTGCGTCTGCGCTCCCTGGACTTAGCCTGGGCCCGGGACGGCTCGCGCCTTCGGGAGGTTGACCGCTTGGGCAACGCCTGCCCCACGGTCTTGGGAGCGACCGGTTCTCGGCCCCGAGTAGTTTGTGGCGGCGGATCCTGGAGGCTTGCCGCCCACTCTTCAAAGTTCCCTTCGAACTCACGCAGGATTCCGTCTCCAACGAGCCACAGGCGGTCCGTGAGGCGCGAGATGAACCTTCTGTCGTGAGATGCGACGAGCAGGGTTCCCTCATACTCATCCAAGACCTCTTCCAGAGCTTCACGGCTTGGTATGTCCAGGTGAGTGGTTGGCTCGTCCAGAACAAGAGCATTGGGCTCGGAAATGAGCAGCCTTGCCAATGCCAACCTGCTTCTCTCTCCACCACTCAGGGACCTGACGGGCTGGAAGACCTCCTCGCCGTGGAAGAGGAATCGGGCAAGGTAGTTCCGCGCAGCGCCGATCCCGATGTTCTTGATGTCGAGAAAGGCTTCGATTACGGACTGATCATCGGGCAGATCGTCGAGCCCTTGTCGGTGGTAGCCAACAACAACGTTGTGTCCAACACTTGCACTCCCGTGCAGAGGAGGATGCCGTCCAATCAAGGTCCGAATCAGTGTGGTCTTGCCCGCCCCGTTGGCTCCTACGATTGCCGTGCGAGCGCCGCGTTCCAGGCGGACATCCGGGACTTCAAGCAGCGGCACTTCGCCGTCCAGCGTACGAAAGCCAACCTGGAGGCCGCTTGTACTCAGGACCACCTGTCCTGTCCGCGTAACGCCGGCTGACGAGAATGCCGCCGTCATGTTCTGTTCCGGAGCTTGGATGCGTTCCAACCTTGCGAGCTTCTTCTCACGGCCCCTCGCCTCTTTGGTTCGCTGGCCGGCCTTGTACCTCTGAATGAAGTACTCCTGTTTCTGGATGTACGCCTGCTGGCGCTCAAACTCGGCATGCTGACGGGCGTTCTGCTCATCTCTCTGGACGCGGTACCCGCTGTAGTTGCCTTTGAAGCGCTGGAGGCGGCCCCGCTCCAGTTCCCATGTCTCACGAGTCACTCGATCCAGAAAGTAGCGGTCGTGGGACACGACAACATAAGCAATAGAAGAGGCACTTAGAAAGCCTTCCAGCCAGCTAAGCCCCGGAAAGTCCAGGTAGTTTGTTGGCTCGTCCAAGATCAGGAGGTCAGGTTCGGAAAGCAAGGCGGTCGCAAGCGCGGCTCGCGTTCGCTGTCCGCCGCTGGCAGCGGCGACGGGCGTTGACAGAGCGTCCGGGGTAAGGCCAATGGCAGCGACAATCTTTTCCATGCTGCTCTGGTAATCGTACCCGCCGACGGCCTCGTACTTCTCCAGCAGCGCAGAGTATCGGGACTCGGCCCTTCGGCGATCCCGCCCAGAGAATTGCTGTATCTCCAGTGCCGCGTCAGCCACCTGCTCTTCCAATGCGGCAATCTCGGTGAAGGCCGTCATTACCTCGTCGCGAAGCGTTCCGTCATGGTCCAGAGATGGACGCTGAGGGACAAAGCCGATGCGTAGTCCCTGGGTGCGAACTACGGTCCCTCCATCAGGGTCTCGAACCCCGGCCACCATCTCCATGAGTGAGGTCTTGCCGCTGCCGTTTGGCCCGACGACGCCAACTCGGGCGCGAGCGACTACCTCAAGAGCCACATCCGAAAAAATGTGAACGTCGCCGAATGACAGGCCCAAGCCCGAGGCGGAAAGCAACTGCACGGCGAGTCTTACCGTCCGGATTCCGCGGAAGCGGCGCTGGGCACGGTAAGGTACCTATCGAACCAGTCCCTGACCCGGGCAAGATACTCGCGGCGAAGTTTCGGATGGCCGGAGCGGAGGAACGAGTGGCCGCAGCCCGGGAACCTGACGAACTCGACCTCTTTCCCAAGCCGCTTGAGTGTCACGAAGTACTCCTCGCTCTGGCCGATAGGGCACCTGTGGTCGTCCTCTCCGTGCAAGAGGAGAAGCGGGGTCTCGACAGATGGAGCGTACGTCAGTGGAGACATACTCAGATACATGTCCAGGGCGTCTTTTCGCAAACCTCCCCACTGCACTTCACCAAAGCTGATACCGACATCAGAAGTGCCGTACATGCTGGAGAGATTGATGCAGGGTGCGCCAGACACGGCAGCTTTGAATCGTTGGTCGTGGCCGATGATCCAGGCAGTCATAAACCCACCGTAGCTGTATCCCGTCACGCCCATGCGAGATGCGTCGACATACGGCAGGCCCGCAGCCTTGTCCACGGCGGCCATGATGTCCAGATAGTCTTCACCGCCCCAATCACGAATCACCGCTTTCATGAAGTTCTCGCCGTATGTGGAAGAGCCCCTGGGGTTGACAGCCAGCACGATGTAACCAGCGGACGCCAGTACCTGTTGAATGGGGTTGAAAGCATCGTAAAACACGCCGTGCGGCCCGCCGTGGATATCCAGAACAAGCGCGTACGACTGCGTTTCGTCAAAGCCCGGCGGCAGGAAAAGGCGGGACTCGATGTCCAAGCCTTCTCGTTCCATCACAAACTTGTCCATTTTGCCCGGCGGATGCTCGGCCAGGTAGTCGTCATTGACGCCAGTCAGCTTCGTCAGGCCAGAGTCAGTCGTAAGGTCGATCAAGTGAAGTTCACCGGGAGAAGAGGGCATAGATGCGATGACGGCGGCCGTCTGAGCCTCATGATCCAGGGCAAGAGAGCTCAACTGGCCGCCGGCGTCTCGTACGGAGCGCACCGCCCCGGAACTAGCGTGCAGCTCGAAGAGGCATGACGTGCCGCGGCGGTCAGCTATAAGCACGATCCGCTCATCCTCCGTCCATCTAATCTCAGGCGGAGTTCCCAAGCCAGGAAATCCGCCGACTGGCGATAGTGAGTCGCCCGTCAACTCCACTGGATCACTGTCGGGCACCAGCACGTACAGCCGGCCCTGCCAGTGACCCATGTTTTCTGGGTCCTTGCTTCCGAGTGCCAGGAGCCTTCGGCTATCCGGCGCCCAGGAAACTGAAACAACATTTAATAGTCCGGCGGAACGTAGTTCAGGCTCGCCGGCATCAGCGGCAACCACGTAAGCCTCGCTTCCGGCCCGAGTGTCGCGGTCAGCCGCGCGGCCAGATACGAAAGCCAGCCGAGTGCCGTCCGGGGACCACCTGACAAAGCCGTCGTCCCAATCGCCGTCGGTCACCTGGCTGGACTGCGTTGTCGCAGCATTCACGACGAACAGGTGGCTGTGCGCATCGCCCTTCCAACCCAGCGTGTCAAACCTGTACCGGATGCGGCTTACGACGCGCGTCTTGGGGTCCTTGGAAGGATCGTGGTCTTCAGGAGGTCTGTCCGGGTCAATGTTCGATGCGTACGCGATCCTCGTAGAGTCCGGCGACCATGCGAACTCGCTAACCCCACCACGCCCGGACGTTAGTTGCCAAGCCTCTCCTCCGTCCGTTGGGATGATCCAAAGGGATCGGACGTCTTCATCGTCCGAGCGGAGAAAAGCGAGACTGCGGCCGTCTGGAGAGAAGCTGGGGGAAGCATCCCGCGGACCAGCCGTGAACTCCTCGGATGTCCGGCTTGGGAGCCGGGACAGCATGATGCGGGAATCGCCCTTTTGAGTCTCGGCGTTTGCCTGCGACCGAACGTATGAGAGGAGGTTGCCATCGGAGGACAACGCCGGGTCCGACACGGAGACGAGATCGTATACGATTGAAGGGGTTATTGGCTTTGTCATGCTGTTTGGCAGAACCTACGATCCCACTCTTCGATAACCAACGTCTGAAGCTTCGATAACTTTACCTTCTTAGGCATGTCAACCTGCAATTTGTTCTCCTGAGCGAATTTCCGCAATTCCGTCCTATTCATTTTGCGTATACCCGTTTCTTTAGGAAACAGAGGCCATGAAGAATGTGTAACCCATAGACTACCTCCCACAGTTTGACGAACAAAAGTTGATACTTCTCTTTCCTCAGTTCGCTGCTCAGTCTCTGACATCTTGCTTCGCTTGATGAACCTGTGCAAGATATTTCGCTCTATCAGTAAATTAGAGATTCTGTCGTGCACACCTTTTCCAATGGATATAACGACATTAGGCTCAAGCCAATTCAGCCAACGCTCGAAGTGAGCAGTAATACAGTTCTTGATCACTTGGGGGCTATGATGATCTCTCGCGTCAGGACGATTGGACCTGCAGCGCACCATGTTAATGAAAGCTACATCATTTAGGCGCAAGCCGCTTAGACCGAACGGGAATGCTCGCACGTATTCCCACTTCGGCATGTAAATCTCACTCACTGACTTGAAGTTGGCATAAGCTTGATCACTAGGTCTATCTCGCATGGCTAAGAGGACTTCAATGTAGTCTCTATCCTCTGTTGATGGATCAGTAAAGCCTCTATCAGGGTTCTTGCCTACTAGGAGTACTTTTGCCTCACGATAATTTGAACCGATATATCCTGGTTGAGGTAAATTGGTTAAAGCATCCCTTAGTAGTCCCGGATGGTCTTCAGTTGAACAACGTTTGCACGAAGCCACTTGCCAGAACATTTGTGGCGCGATGTTCAAATCAGATCCCATTCAGACTGTCTCTTATCGGGATATGGGGAACTTCACTTGAGGCCATGCGTCTTAGTCAGTGCCCGACAAGTACACGCGGTCTGGGTCGACCTCTTCCCTCAACAGCCGTAGCTCGGCCTCCGACGGCGGCTCCACCATTGGAACGCCGGGAGCGGCCGCGGGCCTAAAGCCAGTGTTCTCGTTGACCTGCTCGATCGTTACGCCAGTCATAAGCTTCTGAATGGCCAGGCGTCCCGTGGACTTGTCGACAGCCATAACGCACTTGTCAGTGATAACGACAATGTCAGGATACGCCGTAGGGAGCCCAGCGTTTTTCCGGCCGTCCGGCCCGTCAATGTACCCGGGGCTGGTGATGAAGTCGCACCTAGCGGGGAAGCGGCGCTTCTCGTGACGTGTGATGATCAGTATCTTGTGGGCGTGTGAGGCTAGATCGTTTGCGCCTCCGCTGCCGGGAAAACGCACTTTGGGGTTAAGGTAGTCCCCTATCACCGTGGAGTTCACATTCGCGAACTCATCGATCTGAGCGCCTCCCAGGAAGGCAACGTCCGCCAGCCCACGCTGCAGCACACCCCCGAGCGTGTCCACGAGCCCGCCGAGCTTGACGGCCCGATGCATCACGCGAGCATCCGAGACTGACGTCGGCGTGGGTAAGAGCTGCGGAGCAATGGGACCGGTCTCCACCACATAGCACATGTTCGGGGCATGGCTCTTCTGGGCCAGGAAGGCAGCCGCGAAGGGCAGACCTGTGCCAACCATTACCGTGTCGCCGTCATCGATGTGACGGGCGGCTTCCACCACCATCAGTTCGTCCAGTTGGTACTCAGCGGTCATATCTGTTCCTACTAAGAATCGGAGGCCGAAATCAGACCAGTCTCCCCATGAGTGATCTCAACTGGTTCAGCTTCGCGACACCCGCGGCCTTCTCCAGATGTTCGTTAAAGTCCCCGCAGTCCCTGACGTATTCGTCTAAGTACGATTCGTACTCGCTTCCGCCCCTTCTGGCAAGCGCCTGATACATCGTCAGGTGCTCTGCGTCCACCTCGTAGCACTTGTACACGGACGTGGGGTAACCGCCCCAAGGCTGCTCAACTACGGCATCAACGAAGAGATACGGCACGGTGGTGCGGTCCGGGTCTCGCCTGATCTCATCTGTGGCGATCAACTGCTCGCAGCTAACGATTACAGCCTTCGATGCCTTCATCATCTCGGGTTCTTGCGTGGTGAAGCCCTCTACCACCACATTGCCCATCTCGTCCGCCTTCTGCGCGTGTACTATCGATACGTCCGGGGCCAGGGCGGGCAACAGCACAACCGGGTCTCCCGGATCCCACGGATTCTCGATGATCTCGAACGGCTTCTCGCCATCGAAAGACTTCTTGTTCAGATTGTCGGTGCCAAGCAGACTCTTGGACGGCATGAACGGCAAACCAAGCGACGCAGCAAGAAATCGAGAGGCCATGGCCAAGTGGCTGTAGTCCCTTACCTCCAGCCTTCCTTCCTCGATTGCCCTGCGCCACCGGAAGGCCGTGCCAAAACGCTCAAGGTTGCCGGTCCCGCACTCGGTGCGGCGGACAAGTCCCGCGCCCACCAGAAGATCCATGGAAAGAGCCAAGTTACACCCGACCAGAGTCAGGTCCTTCTTTCCTTGCCGGGCGATTTCGTGGGCGAGCGCCATGCTGTTGCGCCCTATGCTCTGGCCGCCCATCCCAACGACCGCGCCATCGAACACGAAGCGTTCTACAGCCTCGGCGGCACTCATCAGCTTGCTGCCGGTATGCTTAGCCACTATGCAGGCACTGACTCGCCGGCGGGCTTCAGGAGCGCGCCTCTGCCTTGGCTCGCTCGATCTCTTCCACGATCTTGGGTACCAGGTGACCCGGCACTTCATCGTAGTGGTCGAACTCCATGGTGAAGGTACCCTGTCCCTGAGTCTGTGACCGCAGGTCCGTGGCATAGCGCAGCATCTCCGCCTGCGGAATCGCAGCCTCAATCTCCGTTGTGCCATTACCCTTCGGCGTCATGCCCTGAATGCGGCCGCGCCTGCTGTTGAAGTCGCCCATGACGTCTCCGGCATAATCGTCCGGGACGAGGATTTTGGCACTCATGACCGGTTCGAGCAGGACCGGCGTTGCCTCCCTCATGCCCTTGGACAGCGCCTGCCCGCCGGCGATTTCGAAGCAGATGCCGGACGAGTCCACCGGATGAAAGCTGCCGTCGAACAGCACGGCCTTCACGTCTACAACCGGAAAGCCCGCCACTACTCCGGAGTCCATTGCCTTGACGACACCCTTTTCGACTGCAGGAATATATTCCCTGGGCACAGACCCCCCTACGACGGTGGAGGCGAATTCGAAGCCTTCCCCCCTGGTCTGGGGACCGATCTCCAGCCATACGTGACCGAACTGGCCGTGACCACCAGACTGTTTCTTGTGCCGGTACTCGACCCTGGTGGTAGAGCCAATTGTCTCGCGGTACGGCACTTTTGGCAGGTTCAGAAGTATCTCGACCCCGAACTTCCTAGCCATCTTCTCTACCGCGACCTCAACGTGGCTGTCCCCCAGTCCTGCGAGCAGCAACTCCTGGGTTTCCGGCGACCGGATTACCCTGAGGCTGGGGTCCTCCTCCGCGATCCGAGCCAGCGCGCCAGTGAGCTTGTCCAGGTCGGCCTGCGATTTTGGAGACACCGCTACCTGGTAGACGGGACTCGGGAAGGTGATCTTCTCCATGACCAGCGGATTCTCGCGCGAGGAAATTGTGTGGCCAGTCAGCAACGACGACAGCTTAGGCGCGGCGCCGATATCACCGGGACCCAGTTCGTCGACGGGCTCCTGCTCTTTGCCCCTGGTGACTAAGACCTGCCCGACGCGCTCGGCCTCTCTGGCGGTAGCATTCCAGAGTTGAGAATCGCTCTTAAGCGTGCCGTTGTACACGCGGAAAAGCGACAGTCTGCCCACGAAAGGGTCGGCCGTGGTCTTGAACACCAAGGCCGCCAGCGGCCCTGAGGGGTCCCCTGCCAATGGCTCACTTGCGGCCCCATCGGGGCCGGAGGCTTGCTCTGTGCCGCCCTCGCCGGGCGAAGGCAGGAAGTCCACGATCGCGTCAAGGAGTTCGGACGCGCCTATTGCGCTGGAGGCGCTTCCGACCAGAAGGGGCACTATATCGCCCGACGAGACTCCCTTCTTCAGACCTTCGATGAGCTCAGACTCGGTTAGGGCCTCCCCCTCGAGGTACTTTGTGGCCAGATCGTCGTCGGTTTCGGCGACCGCCTCCACCAGGCGGTCCTTCGCGGCCTCAACGTCGCCCCTGAGTTCTTTCGGTACGTCGCCTTCGTCCCCCAGCAGGTTGATCACGCCGGAGAATTCGGCCTCGGACCCGATCGGCATCTGAATGGGAACAACGTGGCGGCCGAATGCCTGCTCGAGGGAGTCCAACACACGCGCCAAGTCGGCATTGTCCCTGTCAAGCTTGCTTACGTACACGATCCGCGGCAAATCTCGCTCGACGGCCAAATTCCACATCTGCGAGAAGCCGACTTCCACGCCCGCGGGTCCCGAGACAACGAGGATTGCCGCGTCCGCAACACGAACGCTCGACACCACCTCTCCCCGGTAGTCCGCGTAGCCCGGCGTGTCAATCAGGTTGATCTTGTGGTCACGCCAGGTGCACGGGAGAACAGTTGCCTGGACGCTGCTAGTGCGTTTGATCTCCTCGGGTTCATAGTCGGACGTCGTGTTACCGTCTTCGGGGGTGCCGATCCTGGTCACGGCTCCTGCCGTGTACAGCAACGCCTCAGTAAGTAAGGTCTTGCCCGCACCGCCGTGTGACAGTAGAACGACGTTACGAATCTTGTCCTTGGGGACTGCGGGCATGGCGCTGCACTCCTTTGGTCTGTGAAGTGGGCCCATTGTAGTGAACGGCGGCTACGGTACGCAACGAAGGGCACCGTACTCAATACTTCCCTTTTTTGGCGCCGCGGTAAGGCAAAATCCCATGCGCCCAGGCGGCCATGCGGAATCGGAGAAGCCGAGCTTCCGCCCCAGTCAGAACTAGCGAAGACCTGCCAGATACTTCTAGCGCCTATTGCGACGCTACCTAATGCAATTCAGACTGGAGTGCAGCGAACTACTGTGCTAAGATGGCTGCATGAAGAACGCAACTACTATACCTGCGCCCTCATCTGGCCTAACCCCGATGGGCTTCCACACAGACCACCGTCCCACTCTTGCTCCAGAGTGCCCCAAGTGCGCTTTGCGGTCGCTCCGTTCGTATCTAATAGTATATTGAGTTCGTCTCAAGGAACAGGCTCATCCAGCTACGAGATAATGGAAAGTGAGGCAATATGAGACAGATGATCTTTTTCACTTGCTGGTCAGTCTTTGGCGGCTTTCCGTTGGTATCGCACCGTCGCCGATTTCGTTCCATCAGCGAGGGCCTGCACTGCCGCGCATGATGACCACACTTCAAGTTGCCGGACAAGTCATGAGGCGCTAGATTAGCGCGCTATGAATAGACTTACGCTCGGCTTTGTCGGAGGCACTGGCCCGGAGGGCCGCGGACTTGCGCTTCGCTTCGCGCTGGCGGGACACTCGATCATTATCGGTTCGAGGGACGAGGGACGGGCGTCAGAGGCTGCCGACACCTTGAAGGCGAGGGCACCTGATGCCAACATTGCCGGGGCGACAAACCGGCAATCTGCGGCGGAAGCAGATGTCGTCTTCATCGTAGTGCCATACGGCGCCATGACGGCGACATTGGAGGGGCTTGGTGCCCCGTTGTCAGGAAAGACCGTGGTAAGCGTCGTGGCGCCCCTTGAGTTTAGCGGCGGCAGGCCGTCCGCCATTCGCGTCCCGGAAGGATCTGCCGCCGAGCAGGCTCAGGCCGCTGTACCGGAGTCGACCGTTGTCGCGGCGTTCCAGACAATCAGCGCGCGTGACCTGCTTCGAGCCACCCAGCCAGTTGACTCGGACGTCATCGTGTGCGCTGACGACGACGCGGCAAAGAGCGTCGTCATGAGTCTGGCCGAAGAGATTTCCGGCCTTCGAGCGGTCGACGGCGGCGCTTTGTGCAACTCACGGTACGTGGAGGACTTTACCGCCCTACTACTTAACATCAACAGGACTTATAAGGCCCACTCGGCGGTCAAGATCGCCGGGATCTGAGCGGAGCAGGAGGTTGCAATCCAATCAGCAGTTTCATTGTCTCTGGCCACCCAGTTTGGGCCACTACCAAACTGTTGACACTGATTTCGGGGCGGTGACACAATTCGCGGCTGCTGGGCCGTGAGCAGGCCCCACGGCAGGTGCCCACGTGTCACACATCTCGAAGTCTCAACGGCGAAGTCACGTTGACTGAAGCATCACTGGCGTTCTTCGGAGGCTCCGGTTTCGCGGAGATGGAGGGCATCGAAGACTCCCGGACCATCATCGTCGACACGCCCTACGGCCCACCCAGTTCCGATATTACTGTGGGCAAGTTCGGCGACGAGCAAGTAGCGTTCCTTCTACGACACGGCCCGGGACACCGCCTGTCTCCATCTGAGGTGCCGGTAAGGGCCAATGTGTACGCGATGCGTCTGTTGGGCGTGCAGCGCATTGTTTCCATCAGCGCCGTTGGTAGCCTGAAGAAACACATGCACCCGCTGGACGCCGTGGTGCCGGACCAGCTAATCGACAGGACGAAGTCAAGGCCGAGCAGCTTTTTCGAAGACGGCATCGTGGCGCACGTTGGAATGGCGGATCCGTACTGCCCGGACTTAACGGCCAAGCTCGCCGACTCGGCCGAGGGCGAGACTCCCACCGTTCACCGTGGAGGTGCAATGGTCGTTATAGAGGGACCCCAGTTCTCTACCAGGGCCGAATCGGAGCTGTACCGATCGTGGGGTGCCAGCATAATCGGCATGACGGCACTGCCGGAAGCCAGGCTGGCACGGGAGGCGGAGGTCTGCTATGCGACGCTGGCGCTAGTTACCGACTACGACTGCTGGCACGATACTGAGGAGGACGTGTCCGTTGAGGTGGTAGTGGAGAACCTGCATCGCAACGTTGCCGCCGCAAAGCGAATCGCCGCGAAACTAATTACCACCCTGTCCGGCGATCGAACCTGCGCCTGCGAATCGGCGATGCGGGGTGCTATCATAACGAGTCCTGATTACATTCCGGATGAGATTAGAGCCAAGCTAGCGCCAATCGCAGGGCGCTATCTGGAGTAAAACAGCGGAGGTCCAACTATGCCCAGGCAAGAGCCGGGCGAGCCCTATTACCGAGTAGATATCGACGAAGCCAGGGCGATGTACGACCATGACGATGTCACCTTCGTGGACGTTCGCAGGGATGACGAGTACAAAGAAGGTCATATTCAAGATGCCCTCTTCATTACAGTGGACGACATCCTTGCCCGGATCGGCGAACTGCCGACAGACAGGCGCCTCGTGTTCATATGCGCCCAAGGGGTGCGGAGCGGTCTAGCCTGTGAAATGGCGGCCGCGATGGGGTTCGATTCCGAGTCGCTTTTCAACGTCGAGGACGGCACCAGCGTTTGGATCGATAAGGGCTACCCCACTAGCTATGGGGACGATCCTTAAGGATTCGCCGCACCGCCTACTGATCAGTTTCGACTTCTACGTATAAGGGATTGCCATGTCACTTCTTGTAGTGGGTTCTGTCGCGTACGACTCGGTCCAGACCGGGGCCGGCAGCCGGACCGACTCTCTTGGAGGCTCAGCCACGTACTTCTCTGTGGCCGCCAGCTACTTCTCCGCCGTGAGCCTGATTGCGGTTGTAGGCGAGGACTTTCGCCCGTCCGACGTGGCCCTCATGCAGGACCACAACGTGGATACAGCGGGCCTGGAGCAGGCCGCAGGCAGAACGTTCAGGTGGTCAGGCGTGTACGACGCCGAAGATGTCAACAACCGAGAGACGCTCGATACCCAGTTGAACGTTTTCGCCGACTTCAGCCCCAAGTTGAGCGACGACCACAGCCGGCAACCGTATCTGTTTCTCGCCAACATCGACCCGGAACTCCAACTGGACGTGCTCAACCAGATGGAGCAGCGGCCCCGGTTGGTGGCGCTCGACACGATGAATTTCTGGATCGAGGGCAAGAAGAGTGAACTGCAAAAGGTGGTCGAGGCGGTTGACGTGCTCTTCATCGACGAGACTGAGGCGCGCATGTTCTCCGGGCAGTCGAACCTGCTAAACGCCGCCAGCGCGATCACAGACCTTGGCCCGCACACGCTCCTAATCAAGCGTGGCGAACACGGAGTGCTACTGTTCCACGACGACTCCGTCTTCGTGGCTCCAGCGTTCCCGCTGGAGACCGTTGTCGATCCCACGGGCGCGGGCGACTCCTTTGCGGGAGGGTTCATGGGGTACATCGCCTCCACGGGCGACATAAGCTCGAAAGGTCTGCGCAGGGCCACGGTTCTAGGTTCGGTCATGGGCTCTTTCTGCGTGGAGGCATTCAGCCTGGAGAGGACATCCGCACTGAGCAGGGAACAGATAGAGGAGAGGTTCCGTGCATTTGGCGGACTTACAGACTTCCAACGTCTTGCAGACGACGAGAGCCTTCCCAGGCAGTGAGGGCGTGCGTGGAACCCCTTATTCTTTAATCAACAGTGGGCTCGCTGAAGACAGTCCCGCTGAGGATCTAACATTCAATAAAACTGACGGACGGCTTCGCCGTGGCCGTTAGTCCGGCAACAAGTCTGGACGCAGCCGTTCGGCGAACTTATCCTTAGTTGCCGCCATAAGAAAAGCAACTGCAACGAAAAGCCGCTGGGCATGCGGCACCGAGTGACGAACCAATATAGGAGGAGAGATTGACGACTTCTACCAAGGGAGATGTCAGGGACCTGGCGCTGGCCAAGGACGGCGTGAACAAGATCGAGTGGTCGGCCAACGACATGCAGGTCCTGCTCCAGATCAGGGAGAGATTCGCCAAGGAGAAGCCGCTGGACGGTTTGACAGTGGCTGCCTGCCTGCACATCACTTCAGAGACTGCGAACCTGCTGATCAACATGAGAGACGCCGGGGCGGAAGTCGTCGCCTGCGCGAGCAACCCGCTCAGCACGCAGGACGAGGTGGCCGCCGCCCTTGTCGCGGAGTATGGCATACCCACCTACGCGATCACCGGCGAGGACAACGATACGTACTATAGCCACATCGACGCGGTGCTGGACTACCATCCGCAGATCATCATGGACGACGGGGCGGACCTGACGGCAGTCCTGCACACGTCGAGGTCATCCCAGATCGGCGATATCATCGGAGGCTGCGAGGAAACGACCACAGGTGTAATCAGGCTTGAGAGCCTCCACAACGAGGGCCGGCTCAAGTTTCCGATCGTCGCGGTCAACGAAGCTGACACCAAGCACTTCTTCGACAACCGGTACGGCACGGGCCAGAGCACGATTGACGGCATCACGCGGGCAACCAACGTGCTATGGGCCGGCAGGAACGTGGTCGTGTGCGGGTACGGCTGGTGCGGCCGAGGCGTGGCGGCGCGGGCTGCCGGGCTCGGAGCTCACACGATTGTGACCGAAGTGGACCCGATCAGGGCCATCGAGGCTGTGATGGACGGCCATCGCGTGATGCCGATGATGGAGGCATCCAAGATCGCAGACGTCGTGATCACTCTTACCGGCGGATACCATGCAATCGGGCGCTCACACTATGAGGTATTGAACGATGGCGCGATGTTGGCCAACAGTGGACACTTCGACGTCGAGATCGACATCGATTCACTAGAGGAGATGAGCGAGTCCAAGACTCGCGTCCGCCCGATGGTGGACGAGTACCTGCTGAAGGACGGGCGCAGGATCTACCTGCTGGGCGAGGGCCGCCTCATCAACCTCGCTGCCGGAGACGGCCACCCATCGGCCGTGATGGACATGAGCTTCGCGAACCAGGCTTTGTCCGTGGAGTATCTGGCAAAGAACGGCAAAGGTATGGGCCCGCAAGTGATACCCGTGCCGAAGAACATCGACCGGGAAGTCGGAAGGCTTAAGTTGCAATCCATGGGCATAGGCATCGACGACCTTACGGCCGAACAGGACAAGTACCTGGCAAGCTGGGACATGGGAACCTAGAGGGCCGAGGAGGCGGGAGGCGCCGGCGATCAACAGCCGGGACCTGCCCACGCACCCAAAGACTTAAGACCAAGCAACACAATCGAAAATCGCGAGGAGGGCAATCACATGCCAGTCAGCTTCAGGGAGTCGGAGTCTTTTCTGCTGACCTCAGAGTCAGTAACTGAGGGTCACCCGGACAAGATTTGCGACCAGGTTTCGGACGCGATACTCGACTCCATGATCGAGCAGGATCCGATGTCGCGCGTGGCGTGCGAGGTGTGCTGTACCACCGGGCTTGTGATGGTGATGGGAGAGATCACGTCAGAGGCCATCGTCGACATTCCCAGCGTCGTTAGGGCCACGGTCAACGGCATTGGGTATAACAGCCCTGAGTTCGGGTTCGACGGGAACACCTGCGGCGTCCAGGTTGCGCTGGACAAGCAATCGACAGACATCTCGGCCGGGGTGACGACCGCGCTGGAGGCCAGGGACGGCGGATCGTATGACGACGCCGACACTCTAGGAGCAGGCGACCAGGGGATGATGGTCGGCTTCGCGTGCACCGAGACCCCCGAGCTCATGCCCCTCCCCATCCACCTTTCGCACGAGATCTGCCGGCGGATGTCGGAGCTTCGCAAGAACGGAACCCTCCCCTACCTGAGGCCGGACGGAAAGTCGCAGGTTACCGTGGAGTACAGCCACGGCCAGCCAAAGCGCGTGCACACGGTAATCATGAGCACGCAGCACAGCGAGGACGTGAGCCAGGACCAGATCAGGTCCGACCTCATCGAAATGGCCGCCAAGTCGGTGGTGCCGGAGCATCTGCTGGACGAGAACACGCGGTTCGAGGTGAACCCCTCCGGCCGCTTCGTGATCGGCGGGCCGGTCGGCGACTCCGGCCTGACGGGCCGCAAGATCATTGTCGACACGTACGGCGGCGCAGCGAGGCATGGCGGCGGCGCGTTCTCCGGCAAGGACCCAACGAAGGTAGACCGCTCGGCAACGTACGCGGCACGATGGGTAGCCAAGAACCTGGTGGCCGCCGGTGTGGCAGAGCGCGCGGAGGTCCAGCTCTCGTACGCCATCGGCGTCGCAAGCCCGATCTCCGTATCGGTGGAGACGTTCGGCACCAACCAGATCCCGGACGACCGGATCGTTGAGCTCGTGAACAAGCACTTCGACCTGAGGCCGGGCGCAATCATCCGCGACCTCGGGCTGAGGAGGCCACTATACAAGCAGACGGCGGCTTACGGGCACTTCGGGCGCTCGGACATCGAGTTGCCATGGGAGCAGACAACCAAGGCAGAGGCGATCAAGGCCGACGCAGGCCTGTAGGAAACCAGGTCCAGACCACCCCTCAACAGAATCAATCGCACTACTCCACAGCCGAGACGTACCGATGGAGATAAAGTTCGGCACCGACGGCTGGCGGGGGATCATCGACCGGGAGTTCAACACCCGGAACGTGCGGTTCTGCGCCCAGGGCGCTGCCAGCTACATCAAGAGCCAGGGCCTCGGCGCGGATGGCATCGTCATCGGCTACGACACGCGCCGACGGTCGGACGAGTTCGCGCGGGCCGTGGCGGAGGTTACCGCCGGCAACGGGATACCGACCACGCTGTGCGACCGGCCTGCGCCAACACCGACAGTAAGCTTTGCGGTAGTCGGGCAGGCTGCGGCCGGGGGCGTGGTGATCACCGCAAGCCACAACCCACCTGAGTGGAACGGCTTCAAGTACAAGCCCGGATTCGGCGGGAGCGCCGGCCAGGAAGTGGTCGACGACCTGGAGATACGAATCGCGGACGCCTGCGACGCGGGCATAGTCAACTCGACGAGCCTGGAAGAAGCGAAGCGCATCGGCCTGCTCACTTGTATGAATCCCCTGCCCTCCTACCTGGGTCAACTGGCTTCGCTGGTCGACCTGAAGGCCATCAGGGAGGCGGGACTCAAGGTAGTCGCGGACGGCATGCACGGCACCGGCGGGGGGTTGTTCAGCAGCCTGCTTAACGGCGGCTCGACCGAGGTCATCGACCTGCGGGCGGAACCGGACCCAAGCTTTCCGGGCATGGTCCAGCCGGAGCCGATCGCCGTCAACCTCAGCCAACTCATGACAACGGTGCCGAGCCAGTCGGCCGACATCGGGCTTGCCAACGACGCGGACGCGGACCGGCTCGGAGTTGTGGACGAGAACGGGCGGTTCATCACAACGCTCCAGGCGTTCGCGCTGATCTGCCTCCACCAGCTCAAGATCCTCGGAAACGAGGGACCGCTCATACGGTCGATCACGATGACGAGGATGATCGACCGCCTGGCGGAGAGGTACGAAGTTCCGGTCTTCGATGCGCCGGTGGGTTTCAAGCACCTGGGCCAAGCGATGATGGAGAAGAACGCCCTGCTCGTGGGGGAGGAGAGCGGCGGGTACGCGTTCCGGGCGCACATCCCTGAGCGGGACGGCATCCTGAGCGGGCTGATGATCCTGGAGATGATGGTCAAGACCGGGAAGTCAGTCTCCGGGCTGATCGACATGCTGAACGACGAGGTCGGGCCCTATCACTACGACCGCTGGGACCTTGAGATCGAACCGTCGGAGAGGCAGGAGATCCAGGGCAGGCTTGCCAGCGCGCGGCCCGACTACCTGGCCAGCTACAAGGTGGAGAGCATAGACACCCGCGACGGGTACCGGTATGGGCTCGAGGGCGGCCACTGGGTGCTCATCCGCTTCTCAGGCACCGAGCCGCTGCTGCGCATCTATGCGGAGGCGTCGTCACTGGACGACGTTGAGGACCTGCTTTCGGAGGCGAGGGACCTGGCCGGAGCCTAGTGTCCGCACCTCGGTGTTGCTGTGTGGCCAGCGTCCAGTTGAGGGACGGAGATGCCGCAGGCTAGGCCCGCTATAATGCGATTGCCGGGCCATGTGCCTGGTAACCACTAGACGAGCAGGCGCAGCGTGTGAGATTGTCGGAGGCCGATCCACCAGCACCGGCCGCCCGCGCAGAAAGCGCAGCAGATGCCAACCGAACCCGTCTCTGACGAAGGCGCCCCACCTAGAGCGATGTCCGGCATGGCGCGCGCCGCTCATGCCGCGGCCGGGAGCGCGACGAAGACGGCCGCCCCACCGACCCCGGCTTCGAGGGCGCAGAGGGACCAGCCGGGCTGGAAGAGACCCTTCCTTTCGCTATCGAGCCGGAACTTCAGATTCCTGTTTTTCGGCACGATTCTCTTCATGGGCTCGATGCAGATGCAGATGCTGGCGGTGGGGTACCTGACGTACGACCTCACCCGGTCCGCCGTGCTTCTGGGAGTCGTGCAGTCGGGGTTTGCGCCGGCGATGCTGGTGCTGGCGCTGTTCGGGGGCGCGATCGCGGACCGGATCGACCGCAGGAGGATCATCCTGCTGGCCCAGATCTGGGAAGCGTTGATGTACGTGCTGATCGCGGTGACGATCCTCACGGACATCGTCACCTGGTACCACCTGCTGGTGATGATGGTGTTCGACGGGATCATGTTCTCGTTCATGGGGCCGGCGCGGCAGGCGATCATTCCGCAGCTCGTGGGCAAGGACATGGTCATGAACGCATTGGCGCTGAGTGCGGCGGCGATGAGCGCGATGACACTGACGACGCCGGCGATCGGGGGCTGGCTGTACGCCTGGCTGGGGCCGGAGGGCGTGTTCTTCACCACGGCTGTGATGGCGCTGCTGGCGGCGTTCTTGACGAGGTTCATTTCGCCGTTGCCGCTTGCCTCGGCGTCCGAGAAGAAGAACATCCTCGGCGACATCAAGGACGGGCTCGTCTACATCAGAGGGGAGCCGCTGGTGATGGTGCTGCTGATCATGGGCGGGGCGACTGCCCTGTTCGCGATGCCATTCAAGCACATCCTGCCGGTGCTGATGGTGGAGATCTACAACCGCGGGCCGGAGGCGATGGGGCTGATGCTGAGCGCGATGGGGCTGGGATCGCTGGTCGGGGCGATGACCATTGCCTCGATGGGAAGATGGCGGCGGGGCCTAGTCCTGATAGCGGGAACGCTGGTGACGGGAGTCGGGCTGACGCTGATCGCGGCGATACCCATCTACTACGCGGCTGTGGGGCTGACGACCCTGATCGGGCTTGGTGACGCGACGAGGCGGACGCTGTACCACGCCATCCTGGTGGAGCAGACGGAAGACCGCTACCGGGGCCGGGTGATGAGCGTGTGGATGCTCAACTTCTCGCTGATGCCGCTGGGCATGCTGCCAGGCGGCTTCGTGGCGGACTGGCTCGGCGGGCAGGCGGCCGTCGGGATGTTCGCGGCGGCGGTGCTCTTCACCGGCGTGCTCGTGCTGGTCACGCAGACGCAGCTACGGAGGCTGCGGTAGGCGGACGGCGGGCACGCCTGTCATCTTCACCCTTCGTCAGGCTCAACTCGTAGCTGTTCAGACTCAGCGAGGGTAGCCTTGCATTCCCCATCCTTGTATCTTGGAGGGGCGTGGCAGATCGGTCCATCCTTGGTCGCAAGAGACCGCAGGTTAGCATGATCGTCACGCCCCTAAGCTCCCCCAAGAGCCCGTACAGTTGGTCGGACCCGAGAGTCCGGATGTGCAAGGTTGGGCCCGGGAGTACATCGATCTTAGTCCAAAGGAGGGGTGAATGGAATCAGGCGAAGTTTACATCGGTGTGGATGTGTCAAGCTCTGAGTTTGTAGTTGGGGTCTTACCAACCGGTGAGCTGTGGAAGGTAGCAAACGATTCAGAAGGGATCGCCTCATTGAAACAGCGTGTTGAGGCGCTTCGTCCTACGCGCATAGTACTGGAAGCTACCGGAGGGTATGAGACCAGGGTTGCGGCCGAGTTGTTCGATGCGGGACTGCCTGTATCGGTCGTCAACCCGCGGCAGGTCCGTGAGTTCGCACGTGCTACGGGGAGGCTGGCCAAGACCGACACGATCGATGCACTGATGCTGGCTCGCTTCGCAGAGGCCGTCAAGCCGCCTGTACGCAAACTGCCAGGAGAAGCCGAGAGGAAGTTGCGAGGCTTGGTTGCCAGGCGCCGCCAGGTCGTCGGGATGATCACAGCTGAGCGCCACCGCCTGTCGAAGGCGCCGATGGCCGTCAAGCCCGGAATCAGACAACACATCACCTGGCTGAACAGTGAGTTGGATGACCTAGATGAGCATCTGGACAGCCTGATCAAGTCCAGCCCAATGTGGCGGCCCAAAGTCAACCTGCTGCGTAGCGTGCCGGGCATTGGACCTGTGGCCTCCACCATGCTGTTGGTACATCTTCCTGAACTCGGCCAACTCAATCGCAGACAGATCGCATCTCTCGTGGGCGTTGCACCACATAATCGAGACAGCGGCACCTTCCGAGGCAGACGGTCGGTATGGGGTGGACGAGGACATGTCCGGTCGGCTTTGTACATGGCGACCCTCGTGGCTACTCGTTTCAATCCGGTGATCAAAACCTTCTACACACGTCTGTGCGAGGCAGGCAAACCAAAGAAGGTCGCCCTGACAGCCTCCATACGAAAGCTACTTACCATCCTCAACGTCATCATGAGAGACCAGACACCCTGGGATCCGACCAAACACACTCAGCCTGCCAGAATCTCTTGACACTCAAGACAGTTGCTAACCTTCCCCAGCAGAGGGGAGAAGGGACCGGACTCCCTCATTGTATGACCGGGCACATGGGTAACAGTTAGACCGGGGACATAGGTAACACTTTCACAGGGATACTGTCGACTCTACCTACGCGGTCATCCAGCACGCCGATCATCAGCGGGCCGAACCGTACGGACCACGAGTGTTCGTCCTGTTGGACGAGGCCGATAGGCTCACCCCTTAGCGATCCGCTCAGGTAGACCAGGTTCCCCTTCCACTTGATCTCGCCGTTGCTGCGCACTCTGCGCACGGTGACCTCAGTCCCATACTCGGGGGAGTTAACGCGTGAGGGGTATCGGCG
Organism: Dehalococcoidia bacterium; assembly: GCA_965237445.1. Lineage (GTDB taxonomy): Bacteria > Chloroflexota > Dehalococcoidia > Lucifugimonadales. The sequence goes on from OZ250142.1 coordinate 376,864, forward strand.
CAACGAAGCCGAGTATGGGATGGCTGGCGGCAGTTGCCCCAGGGCCTCGTGCGGCCTCTCGGCGTTGTAGACATGCCTGAAGCGGTCGAACGCCCTCTGCTGCCGCCTGGGGTTGGCCCGTGGCGGGGACGCGGTCTCCGCCTTAAGGGTGCGATGCAGCCGCTCGAGGCGGCCGTTCTGTTCGGGACGGCCTGGCTCTATGCGCTCGGGCACAATCCCCAGCTTGATCCACCATACGGACAGCGGCGAGAGGCTGCCCAGGCCAACGCTCGCGAATGGCGGTCCATTGTCGCTGCGTATCACCCTGGGCAGACCGTACTCCCGGAATGCGCGTTCGAGCGAGCGCCTTGCCTCCGGGCCTCGCGGACGTTCCAACCCGTCGCATACGAGCAGGTACCTCGACGAGGCATCCTGTGCCGTTATGGGATCGATGCGCGTGCCGTCGACCGTGCGGAACCAGCCCTTGAAGTCGATGGACCACACGTCGTTGGGCTTGACGGCGTCCGAGAAGGGTTCACTCCATGGGGCGCTCCGCCGCCTGCGCCGCCGACACTTCACCAGTCCGGCGCGGTCCAGAATCGACCCGGCCGTGCTTGGAGCTGGCCAGGGCTTGCCAGGCTCGATGTGTCGAAGCCGGGCAATGATCTTCTTGGGTCCCCACAATGGGTACTCTTGCTTCATCTCTATGATTCGTTCGGCAAGCTCAGGTGCAGTAGCATTGGGACGATGATGAGGCGCCCTGCTGAGGTCCAGCAGGCCTAACTCGCCGTAAACATCGTGGCGGCGGATCGTCTTGTAGGCGGTCTTGCGGCTGATCCCTAACTGACGGCTCAGTTCGGCCAGAGACTCCTCCCCCAAAGCATACCGCTCCACAAGGCGCATCCGTTCAGAAAGCACGCTAGTCTGTTTCCAGGGCAACACATTTTCCTCCTGTGGGATTGCTTCCTACATTCCCACAATGTGTTACCCATGTGCCCGGTCTAGGTGTAACCTATCTCCCCGGTCTGTACCCACCTCAATCCTCTCCCATCGAGGGAGAGGGTTGCATAACTTGCCGTCGAACCCTACACCCTGCCCCTTTCACCCTCACCCTAGCCCTCTCCCATCGAGGGAGAGGGGATTTCTTGGTGCAGTCTCGAGGTTATGCAAAGGTCTCCATCGAGGGAGAGGAGGCTTTAGCGGCGCCAGTGGTTCGACTAGCTCACCACGAACGGATTTGGCGGCCGCAAGCTAACCGTGGTCAGGGGACCCGGTGGCGGGCTAGCCGCGCTGCTCCCAGTCGGTGCCTGCGCGGTCGAAGCGGGCCTGCAGCTCTGCGACGACGGACTCGGGCACGTTCAGGCCGGACTCGACCATGCGGACGTTGGCGAGCATGTGGTCGCGGTTCTGGGTGCCGAGGATGGCGGTGTCCACCTGCGGGTGGGAGAACGTGAAGCCGAGGGAGGTCTCGATCCTGTCTTCGGGCTCGTCCGGCAGGTCGCCCATGGCGGCTAGCTCCTGCGCACGGCGGTAGTACTCGTCGGCGTATCCGGACGTGCTCTTCGAGGCGCGCCAGACGGCGTTTCCGATGGGGCGCTTGATGATGACGCCCATGCCGTTCTCGTCGGCCTTCTGGAGGGTCTCCCAGGTGCGGGCGCGCTGGTCGACGAGGCTGAAGGAGGTCTGTAGCGTGTCGAAGTGGCCGCTCTCGACGGCCCACAGCGCCTCTTCGTTGTCGCCGCTGTAGCCGGCGAAGCGGACCTTGCCGGCCTGCTTGGCTTCGAGCAGCGCCTCGATCACCTCTCCGCGCTCGAGGTCCGCGAGCTCGCAGGTGTGTAGCTGCATGACGTCGATGTGGTCGGTCTGGAGCCGCTGCAGGCTGCGATCGATGCTGGCTTCGATGGTGCGGCGGTCCCAGTCGCCCCACTCGAAGCCGTCCCTGGAGTGGCCGCACTTGGAGGCGAGGACGAACTCGTCCCTTCTGCCGGACACTGCCCTGCCGACGAGCTCTTCGCTGTTGCCGTAGCAGGCGGCGGTGTCGAGGAAGTTGATGCCGCCGTCAAGGGCGGCGTTCAGGACGGCGGCCACAGTGTCGACGCCCTCCTGGGTGAGTTCGTAATCGCCGATTTCAGAGAGGCCCATGCCGAGGCGGGTGACTTCGAGTCCGGTGTTTCCGAGCGGTGTTTTTTCCAAGACGCGGCTCCTAGATTGGTTTCCTTAGAGAAGGGGCGGCGCGAGGTATGCGCCAGCACATTTAACGCTAGCACGGGGCCTCCGGCGTCGGCAATCTTTCTTGAAGGGCGACGGCGTGGGCGGGGCCCCGGAGGGAGGGCCGCTGTTGAAGGTAAAACTCCCCAAAAGTGTCACATTCCGTAACATTCTGTCACTTTTCGTAGCTGATGGCGCTGGCAAAGAGTTACGGATTTGACACGGATTGAATACGGTTTGTATACGGCACGAGCCGATTTGAGTAAAAATGTGACAGTCTCTTCGTAGCTGAGGGCGAGGTCCCGAGCGGGGGCGGAAGTGACGACGGTGCTCGGGCCTCGACGGACGGCTAGCCGCGGACCCAGCGACGGCGCCCTCAGACAGGTAGGCGGAAGGTCGTTTGGGCCTCACTATTGACGGCTGGGCCGAAAAATGTGTTCCGTTTTGTTCCATTATGTTCCGTTTCGTAGCTGGGTCGTGGTGGTTTGCGGGGCCCTTTCGGAACACGATCGGAACATGAACGGAACCTATCCGGGGCCAGAATGGAACACAAATGGAACACGTTCCGGGGCGGCGGTGCCGTCGCGAGGCCGGTGGCCGGCAGGCGGCAAATGCGCTGTTCGGTGTACATGCGTCTATATTAGCACACTCGTTCGCTGAGGGGAAGGACTGGGGGATGTTGGGCGAAACCGGTGATTGTGGCGCCATGTCTACCTACGCTTCCAACGACGCTTTCTCATCGACGGTTTCGCAGAAGCGATTCGCATGAATTCCTCGTTTCGAGAGTGTCTGGCCACCAGGTTCTGTATGATGCACCGCTCTTCATCGTTCAACGATCTGTAGGACCCGGGCGATAGTGCGAGACTACCCCAGCCGTTTGTCATCAGCTCTTGGATAACGGAAACACCATAGTTGTCGGACTCTTCCGTGGCTCTTGCAACTTCGGCCAACCACTCGATATCTCTTCCTACTGAGGAAGACTCATTCTTCAAGTTGAACACGGCCATTTTGTGTGAATGGCCGAGGGCTGGGAATACGGTTACGGCCGCATGATTCCCAAAGGAAACGCCTCCCGCAAGCTTCAATTTCGACCGAAACGTCAACATCTCTATTAGAGACTTTTCAATGTCTAGCTTCTCTCCGTTCTTTCGCGCATACCACTTCTTGCCGAGTAAAGACACGGCTGCTTCCGCTACTCTATGCTCCTGGTGTAGCTTGCCCTTTTCGGCAAGCAACCTCTTTTGACTGCGGGGATTTGGGCTTCCTAGTGCAGCTTGGGGCCATTCCTCATAAAACTTCAGGCCTTGGCGGTACTGGTCAGCCAAGTACATGGAAATCCGATAGGCGGACAGAAAGCGCACCACCGGATCACAGAAATCTGGTTGGGGAACATCAATCGGCCTGAATTCATCATCGTGTGCAAATAGTTTGCATGCAAACCAGCCTACGCAAGCTTCATGAGTCGTGCTTTCGGGTGGATCGAAATTCCCAGGGTCCAGCGCGAGTTGTTCTGGATCTTCTCTGAAGAGCAACTTCCGCCACTGACTTACACCCCATTGCAGTCCAAGGACTTTCTTGGTCTTGTGGTCTCTCAATCCATGGAGGACAGCCGACTCGGAGACAATATGGCAATTGTTGCTTACAGGTTGACCACAGAATTCTCCGTGTTCATTTATTGCGAAGAGGCAACTACCCTCGTAGCCAGTAAGGCTATCCTCGAGTTTCCGCAACTGCTTGTTTGCGTTGCGCCTTCTTTCTTTGGAACTTCTAGCTCGCTTCTGGCCCCTGTTCATCACACATACCTTGGGCGGATAGTTAGTATCGTAGGTGAACTTGAATCACATTCTCGGCGGTGGGAGGCACAGGCTCCCTCCGGCATGAGGTGCTGATACTTACTTTAGCAGTTGCTAGACGACCAGGGTGGCGTCTTTGGGGCGGGCCTTGCCGCCATGCACTGACGGCTCGGCGCACCACTTGGCGGAAAGGCGACGCACGGCAATGTAGACTTCCTCATCGAAGCCGAGCAAATCGCAGACGACGCGCCGATCCAGGAGCGCGCGATTAGGGTCGGCATCCGCAAGGTAGGCGGGTTTGAACTCCTTGTTCCGGAACTCGTTGAAAATGGCCTTGGCCGTGCACAGTTGCCTGTCTATGAGTACACGGAGGTCCAGTGTGGGTAGGGACCTTGCGGTACTAATGGTGATACTTGCCTTGCTCGATTGCTGGCGGTTGGAATGCCACCAGTACGCCAGCAGACCCAAAGTGGAGTTACCCCACACTGAGAAAGCGTAATCGAATCTCTTGTCCGAGAAGATCACGTTGGGCCACACTCTCCCTCCGATGCTTTCCATATCAGTGAATGCAACAGCAAGGGCCTGAGAACCAAAGGTGAAATCAAGGTTCAAGTGAGTGCGGCTGGCGGTACCCCAGACATCGGCCGCTTTCTCCTCCATACCAGGCCGAACTTGCAACTGTGAATCTGGGGTGCAGACAATCCGAGTTTCTGCTCGGGCATTATGGTTCCAGAGAGCAGGATAAGTGGCGGTAGGGCTTGAGGCACTCTTGCTGAACGGGCCTTGTGGAGGCCCTTTAGATGGCAATCCAGTGATATCTAGGTGATGATATCCGAGCATACCAAGAGTGCTTAGGCGCACGAGCGCTGTTTCTACGCCAATTGAACTGCCAGGCAACCATAACTCTGAGTTGGAAAGTGCGTGAGCGGATTGAGCGAGAGAATAATCCGACAAGCGTACCGCTCCCCAAACCTTGTTGTTGGATTGACTTGCGGCGGTTAGCATTTGGCCAGCTAACTCTTCTCCTACCATAAGTGGCGTACCACCGTACGGCCCATCCTCGATCTGTCTGACGTGGGCGCCAGTGTCAACAGCATTGGCTACAGCGCCTGCGTGAGCAAAACCTTCTGGCCTACGTTGCAATGATGCGAAGAGTGCCCGGCAAAGGTGGGACTCATCCGACTTGAGCTTGCGAGCAATGACAAGGCACTCGGCCATGCCAGTGTCTGAGGAAAAGGACATGTCTCGCCCGTTGGCAGCAATGCTCAACATCGTCATGTCCGTATATTCATCATCTAGCATGTCCCGGAACCCCTGCCATGAAAGGCCGTTGGCCACTGACAGGGGAAGAACCAAAGCAAGCACACCTCCCGGCTTGAGTTTGAGGTCTGCCAGAGCAGCGAAGGCTGATGCCATTCCCGCATGTCCGTGATAGCAGGTGCCCTTGCTCAATCTCGACATTCGTCTTGCCATGTCTCGTTGATCTTCGTCACTAGCATTAAACGCAGCGAATGCAGGAGCAAATGTGTTAGCGCGCCCCGCAGCCTTATTTGTGTTTCGCGTAAAGGGCGGGTTCATGATCACCAGGTCGTAGCTATCATCCGGTATCTCGGCGCGTATCTGGGCGGCCGTCTCCTCGCCCGCGCTGCCGGTGCGCATGGCCGGGTCGCTGGTGTTGAACAGCGTCAGTACGTCGGAGGACTGGAGAAGCTCCAGGGAGCCTATCATCACGCTGTCGTCCTTCATCCTACCGTAGGGCATCGTGTACAGGCGGGAGTTGTTGAAGAGGACGGACGGCTCCACGCCGGAAAGGGTCGAGCCTGTGATATGGACGGCCGAAGGCATGACGTCGCAGCCGTAAAGAACCTCCTCCAGCATCAAACGGTGCAGGGCGGCGGGATCACCGCCGGCCCGCTCGTGGCGGGCTGCTACCTGCTCGTACACCGCTGAGAGAAGCGCGCCGGTGCCGCAGGCGAAGTCGGCGACGCGCAGCCTGCCTATGGCCTCGGCGCTAGACCAGTCCACGCCCTCCATCCCTTCGGCAGGCTCAGGACACAGCTTGGCGACGGCCAGCCGGGCCAGGAGCGCCGCAGACGCGGGCAACGTGTAAAAGGTGGCGAGGTACTTGCGGTCCGCGATGAGGCGCTGGAAGACGCGGCCGGTGAGGTCGTGGGCGTTGTCCACGCCGGTCGCATTGACCGACTGGGCGGTGTCCCTCAGCCGTCTCAGGATGTTCGCCGCGTCAGCCGAGGGCAGTTGCTCAAGGATGTCTTTGGCAATGGCGAAGATAGCCCAGTAGTTGATTCCCAGTATGTCGTCCCAGGCAGCCAGCACCTCGCCCTGAGGGTTGTCCACGCCGTCGCCGCATACCTTGGCCAAAGGCTCGATCTGCGGGTGCATTCCGGCGATGCGCTCGTGGAAGACGAGGGCGTTAGCGATTATTGCGCAGGCCATACGGCGGGTCTGGGCCACGTTGATCATTCCAAGGCGGCGAGCGATCGCCATAGTGATGCCCGACCGCAGTTCTTCAACTTCGTCGAGGAGCTTCGCCGCCCCTTCGATACCCGCTTCCAACGTGTCGGCTGCTTGGTCTACGGCGCGCTGCGGCACAGAGACCAGGCGGACCATGTCCGCAAGATCCTCAATTGCTCCCTCCAGCCAGCCGGACTTCGGGAAGCGGTTCACGCCCCCTGATTCCTCCGTGAAGAGGCAGTAGGTGATTTTGGCCTCAGACAGGGCGGCGCCAAGGTCGTCGGCTTCGCTGATGGCGGCCGGGTACCGGATGGCAATGGCCGCCTCGATGATGCGCCCGTTGGCGGCCACCTCCAGGCCAAGGCGGGATTTAGCCTCCGGTTCGACGGTACGCGCGGGCATGTATTCAGCCTCGATCACGACGGGCGACCGGCCGGGGGAGACGAGGATTATGTCGGGGCGCAGACCAGGGTGGCCGGAGATGGCCTGGGTGTTCTCGGAACGCACGCTGCTCCTAGGCAACATAGCTTGTAGCAGGTTGCCCAGGGCGTTGTTGGCATTCGGCTCTGTTTGACGTGGCATACTACGTGGTCAACCTGTCGATGCGTGATTGAACCGTCGTGAGAGTTCGGACAGAGTATCCCATCGGCTGAAGGGGGAAGTCCAGCGCCCGGGCTGCGGGTCCAGGACGAACCTCAACATGTAGGTTTTCGAGTCTGTTAGGCGAGGTGGGTGAAGGTTACCCTAGCGTTGAGTTCAGATCGTGTACTCAGCGTCTTTTGGACTGATTGGTAGGAGTTTGCAGACTTTACATGGCCAGCGGACTGCATTAGTCATTCTGAGACCGGAAACGATGCCCCCTGTCCACTTCGAGTCGGTGGGCTGACTCTTTCTAAGACTGGCATCATGCTGTCAGCCTAGGATGTCACCTTGAGAGGGCGCCCGAAGTGCAAGACTTGAGCGCGGCTAGCGAAGCGTCCGACACGAGTAGAATGGGACCTGCTTTTGACCTAGTGGCCGTGGGTTATCGCCCCCGCCTTGGTATTTGTCTACACTTATGCCCATTTTTATGAAGCGAAGAGCATGGAGTGCCTGCAATGAATGCTAGGAATGTAGAGTCAGATGAGTTCCTGATCGCGGCTGGGGAATGCTTCATGTACCTACTTTGGAGCGAAACGGCAATGTGCGATCTCGTCGTGCTCAAAGAGGGAGACGAAGGAATGCGAAGGCGCTACTCCAGTGCATTTGGTCAGGACCCTCACCCTAGCGACTTCTCCCGCAGTCGGTTGGAGCTTGGGATAAAGAACTTCAAAGTAATCAAAGATCCTGTGTCATTGGCCGAAATGGAAGGCCGACCAAGAGATCTGGGACGCGATTGAGTCGTGATCTGGCGCAATGTGTTGGGGCACGCGAATGTCCAACCCTTCAGGGGTCATCTCTTGTACACACCGATTGAGGCGTCTTGGAAGCGAATACGCAACTACATGGATGCCATCGGTGCTCCAAGTACCAGAAGGACTGTGGCTGCTGTGGGTCAAGGATGAGACTCTACGAACCATTTACGAAGACATCCGCAAAGTTGATGTCGAATGCTTCTACCCCACGGCGAAGTTACTTGATGTCGAATATCGTGGTATCGCCTGGCCGACCGAAGATGGGGCACATGCAGAAGAAGCATTGGGGACCGTGATTTCATCTACAAGCGGCGCAGACTTGAACGAGCGTAGAAAGAATGAGCGGATTGAAACGCCCCTACGCGGGAGCGAACTTCGTGGGGGTGGTGTGTGAGAGTATATCACCCGTCCTATTGCAGCTAGCGAAAGTACTATCTGCCACCGAGACTCAAGGCAGGCTCTGTTTGCCCTCACGCTGCTCACCCCCTCGAGGGACTCGGGGCAGCTCTCACGCGGATCACCCTCACCCCAACCCTCTCCCTGAGGGAGACGGGGCTAATTGGTTGGGGTTCACGCTCGCTTTCACCCCTGATACAAAGGGCAGGTCTATCGGATAGTCTGAGCGTCGTTCATAGTTCAATGAGCTCACAGCGGACAGTCTCCTCAGCTCTTACAAGCTCATGGAGAACGGCGCTTGGACCCTTCGACGGACTCTCGGCGGCGTCTTGGCTTCGCTCGAAATGACAGTGAGGGTCCGGCTTCCGCTTCTGGGCCGGGAGGGAGTCAGTGAGAGCGGACACAAATCTCGTGTGAAGGGTTACGGAACATGGGGGAATGGTATGGCGGACGGAAATTTTCGGCGGGTTAGGTGGCTTGCGTTCGATGTGTTTGGGACTGTGATGGACCTGACGGGCAGCCTGTCGGGGCCGGTTGGGGAGTTTCTGAGGGCGCAGGGGGCGGAGATGTCGGGGGGCAGGGGTGAGCCCATCGTCACGTCCACGCTGGACACTAGTATTGGACAGTCCAAGCTCCATTGAATGTTGTCAGTGTGGTTGGTATATTTCTGACAATCTATGGAGGAATGCTGTAATGGCCAGCTTGCCCAAACAGGTGATGGAGTTCGCAACGGGGCAACCGGAGGGATCGCTGCTGCACCCCAAGGCTCTGCTTCACCTAGGCAGCAGGGCGGCTGTCGATCAGGCCTTGTCGCGCCTTTCACGCAACGGGAGCCTGATCCGTGTCTGTCAGGGGATGTACGTGCGGCCGATAGAGACCCGCTTCGGTCCTCGCCCGCCATCCGTAGAGAAGGTGATCAAAGCTCTGTCCGCACTCTGGGGCGAGACAATCGTGCCTTGCGGCGGCGCAGCGGCGAACGCCCTGGGCCTTACGACCCAGGTTCCGGTGCGGCAAGTCTACTTGACCTCCGGTCCCAACCGGCGGTTGGCGCTAGGCGAGCAGAAGGTGGAATTGCGTCATGCTCTCCGCTGGCAGCTGGCGGCACCGCACCGAGCCGCCGGAGAGGCGGTCCGTGCGCTGTCCTGGCTGGGCCCGAGCGAAGTAGAGGAAGCGCTGGACACGATAGGACGGAGACTCTCCGCCGCGGACTTTGATGAGCTGGCAGCGTCGCGGGCCTTGATGCCCGCATGGCTGGCGGAGCCGTTGAGCGCAATGGTGGCCGTTGGCTAAAACGCCGTTCCAATCGCTCTCTGCAGGCGACCGAAGGGACGCTCTGGAGGTGGCGGCCAGTCTCAGCGGGCGGCGTTCGCACCTCCTGGAGAAGGACATCTGGGTGGTTCTGGTGCTACGCGCTCTCATGGAAAGTCCCAATGGCAGAGACCTGACATTCAAGGGAGGGACCTCTCTGGCCAAGGCGTACCGCGCCATCCGGCGATTCTCGGAGGACCTAGACGTCACGTATGACATCCGAGCCATCGCCCCAGACCTGGTGGAAGGACATGGAGAGGAGGCGCTGCCGTCCACGCGCAGCCAGGAGCGGAGATGGACCAGGGAAATCCGGGGACGCCTGGCCAGTTGGGTGGAAACCCATGCACGGCCTACAATCAAGGCTAACCTGTCTGAGTCCGGCTTGTCCGCTCATTTGCGGACTGAGGGCGACCGGATATGGATCGGTTATGAGCCGATGTTCGCAGACTACAGCTTTGTGAGGCCGGAGGTGATGGTGGAGTTTGGGGCGCGTTCAAGCGGGGAACCTCGCGAGGAGCGTCCGATAGAGTGCGATGCGGCCCCGTACATTTCGGAGGTCGCCTTCCCGTCAACGCACTCCTTCGTCATGCTGGCTGAACGCACATTCTGGGAGAAGGCGACGGCAGTACACGTCTTCTGCCGTCAAATGAGAAGCCGTGGGGAGCGGCTCTCGCGGCACTGGTATGACCTGGTCCGGCTGGACGATGCCAGTCTTGCCGGGAAGGCTCTGGCCAACCGAGACGTTGCTCAAGCGGTGGCGCGACACAAGTCGATGTTCTTCAGGGAAAAGGACGCCGAAGGCAGTTGGATCGACTACGAGGCAGCGGTTTCCGGCGGACTGCAGCTTTTGCCTGACGGCACGGCCTATGAGGCCCTTGCGGAAGACTACGGCAGAATGCTCAGCGACGGAATGCTGCTTGAAGACGAAGAGCGATTCGAGGTGCTGATGGGCAGGTGCGCCGATCTTCAAGAGAGGGCCAACGAAGGGATGCGGCTCGGCGGGCCGGAGCTTCAAGTTTGAGTTTCATGATTCCTGAGCAACGGACACGGAGCGGTGGGGTGGCGGTAGTGTCCGGATAGGAGGGGTGCAGGATGGCTGATGGGTTTGTTGGGCGGGTTAGGTGACTTGCGTTCGATGTGTTTGGGACGGTGATGGACCTTGCGGGCAGCCTGTCGGGGCCGGTTGGGGATTTTCTGAGAGCGCATGGGTCGGCGATGTCGGGGGAGGCGTTCTATGCGGACTGTCGGGACCGGCAGCGCGTCGAGCAGTACCAGGACAACCTGCTGATGCTGGGACACAGCACTGACTTAGAACCAGTTAGCAAAGCGGTGCGGAGAGGCCTTTCGCCGATGGGCATCATAACGGGTGGACAGGCAAACTGATTCCGCATTCACGGTTTGCGAAGTGTGTAGATTATGAACTCGGGAACGCGCAGGTTGTCGCTGACGAAGGGGTAGCGCGCGGCTTGAGCATCAGTTGGCGTTGGCTCGCGGATGTCTTCAACTGCGAAGCCGATGTCCAAGAACGTTCGGACGTGCGTGGACAACGTACGGTGGAACATGGTCCACGGCTGATCATCCTGCCGAGCAATGTCTCGCTCACCTTCATCGAAGTAATGATCGACTGGATAGTGGAGCTTCAGGCTACCTTGCTTAATCCAGTTGAGACTTGCCGAGATCATTGGATGAAGGTTGCACACGACAAAAAGCCCATCTGGACATAGTATTCGAAACGCCTCCCGAACGGCGCTTTGCATGTCTGAAACATCCACAAGAGAGATGTACGAGATTGCAACCTCGAACTCGTTTTCGGGCAGTTCATTGAGGTCCTCCATGTCACCGATCAGATAGGCCTCGTTTGTGACACGATGCATCCTGGCGAACTCTATCAGCGGACGGCAAAGGTCCAGGCCGGTAACCACGGCGCCTCGCTCAGCGAGCATCCGACTGAAGCTGCCCTCGCCACAGCCCAGGTCGATCACCTTGCGATCAGCAACGTCACCAATTGCGTCAAGCATCCAGCCATCAAGCATGGCCTCACGGTGTGATGTCTCGATGTCCTGGATGCGGCTGATCCAGTCCTCCGCCCTCGCTTCCCATTCGGCCTTCAGTTCATCCTTCAGGGTGGATTGGTCGGACATCGCGGCTCCTTTGGGAAATCTGGTGAATACAGCCGCGTCTCAGTTGAGACCAATTGTTCACCAGGCTTGCAACAGGTCTTGCGATTTCACGATAGCTCAAGACAACTCATAGGTATGGAGGCTTTTGAGTTTACCCATTTGCATGAAGTCTGGTCAGGCTTTGGTAACAGCTTTCGAAGCCTGCGCTACTTCGGCCGGCCAATCCGAGTGCCGAGTGAAACGAGAATACTTGTGGCCGAGACATTCTGAGTGCGGTGGGCGATCTGCGAATCGCACCTTGTATCTTGGTGAAGGTGGAGAGGTATGGTTGGCAGGCGAAATTTCTCCGGCCCCTCTGGATTCCCGCTAGCCCCAGGTTCCCGCTGTTGCGGGAATGCGGGAATGACGATGCAGGTAGGGTGCCGTTGAAGGTTCGACAAGTGCTATGCGAACGGAAGAGGGAGGGGCCTTCGCCGCGTTGGTTGATTTCGAGGGTTGAGGGCGATTCGCCCCTACATGGGAGATGGGTTAACGGGAATTGAAGGGGGCCTTTCGACGGGTCAGGGCGGTGCAGTGACAAACGTGGCATGCGACGTTTGACCGGCGTTGTCGAGTTTCGAGGCGGCAGGCAGACTTGAAACTCACCACTACGATTGGCGGAGCGAGGGTACGAAGCGAACGAAAGGCAGGCACGAGGCCTGCCAGTACACGCCAGCCTTGGAAAGTCTCCGAGCGAGGTCAGAGCGTAGAGGCTGAAAACTAGTTTCACTGGAGAGTATCGTGGTGGCTGGCGGGAAGCTTTAGATTTCTCGGCTTCGCTCGAAATGACAGTGGGGGTCCGGCTCCCGCTTCTGGGCCTGGAGGGAGTCAGTGAGAGCGGACACAAATCTCTTGTGTAGGGTTACGGAACATGGGAGAGAGGGCATGGCTGATGGGTGTCTTGGCGGGTGAGGTGGCTTGCGTTCGATGTGTTTGGGACGGTGATGGACCTTACGGGTAGCCTGTCGGGGCCGGTTGGGGATTTTCTGAGGGCGCATGGGTCGGCGATGTCTGGGCGAGGCGTTCTATGCGGACTGGCGGGACCGGCAGCGCGTCGAGCAGTACCAGGACAACCTGCTGATGCTGGGACACAGCGGCTACCTGGAGACGTGTCGCCGGGCGTTCGTCTACTGCCTTAAGAAGCACGACGTCAGCTATACCGAGGAGTCGGTCCGGGAGTTTATGAAGGTGTATCAGGGCTTGCAGCCCTTTGGGGACGCGGTCGAAGGGCTGCGAAGGCTGTCGGGAAGCTATGGGCTGGTCGCGCTGTCGAACGGGGAGCAGTGGTACCTCGAAAAACTGCTGGGCAACAACGTGCCGATCACGTTCGACGCAATCATATCGGTGGACCAGGTCGGGGCGTTCAAGCCTTCGCCGGGGATCTATCGCAAGGCGGTGCAGCGGCTGGGGTGCGAGCCGGGGGAGATCATGATGGTGGCGGCGCACTCGTTCGACATCCTGGGCGCGCAGGCGTGCGGGTTCAAGGCGGCGTACGTGAACAGGTACAGGCTGCCGACGGAGGTTTCTGAGTACCAGCCGGAGATCGTCGTGGGGGATTTCGTGGAGCTGGCGTCGGTGTTGCTGGGGTGAGGGGGAGTGGGCGTTCGCGCCTGGATTGACCCCCTCGAGCGACGTGGCAATGCGCATCGGGGAGTCGTTTGGCCGCGACGGGGTCCAGCCGGGCACCTCTGGATACTCTAAATTCACAAACGAAGTGCAACACCTCGTTCGACGGGGTGTTGTCATGGGAAAGCATTATGGACATGTCACCATTGAAGAGCGATGTGAAGTTGCCCGTCTACAAGCCGAGGGTCGCGTAGAGGCGATCCGGCAAATCGCTGCAGGTCTGGATCGCTCGCCATCGACAGTTGCTCGGGAGCTGAAGCGCAATGGGTCACGAACCGGTGGATACAAGCCGGTGTATGCCCACCAGCAGGCACGTGCCCGCCGGTGGCGAGGCTCACGCATGGAGCGGGACGATGCTCTGCGGGCACGGGTGCTCTCATGCCTCCAACAGGGCTGGTCGCCCGAGCAGGTTGCCGGTCGGCTTAAGTTGGACGCCGGCCGCGTGGTCATATCTCACGAGAGCATCTACAGGTTCATTTACGGTCAGTTTGCGCGCACACAGGACTATGGGTGGAGGCACTACCTGCCTCGCGCCAAGTCGAAGCGCGGCTGGAGGGGCCGCAGAGGTGGAAGTCCTGCCTCCTTCATCGCCAAGCGCCGTCCCATCGCTGAGCGTCCCAAGAGCGCTGCGGACCGCCGCACTCCCGGCCACTGGGAGGCAGACCTGATGCTGTTCAGAACCTATGGACATGCCGTGCGGAGTGTTCGGTGGCCATGCACGAACGCCACTCCCGTATCCTCATTGCCGTCAGACCTCCTGGCAAGGCTTCCGGCCCCATTGCCGACGCCATGACACAGCTGCTCGGACAGTTCCCGCCCCAGTGGCGACGCACGGTTGCCTTCGACAACGGGACCGAATTCGCTCTCCACTACCGACTCCACAATCTTGGTATCGAGACCTTCTTCTGTGATGTTCGCTCTCCCTGGCAGAAAGGGGGCATCGAGAACGCCATCGGCCGGTTGAGACGAACCCTGCCTCGCAAAACGGACCTGACCGCGTTGGCGGACGCACAGTTCACTCACTTGCTTCAGGCCTACAACAATACTCCACGCAAATGCCTCAACTACAAAACTCCAGCAGAGATCCTTCTGAATCAGGTGTTGCGCTTGAAATGTGAATCCACCTGCCGGCCTGCGCCGGTATGACGGGGGTCCGGGCGAGGGTTGTGTGGCGCATTCGAGGGTTGGCGCAGGGCAACAGTCTTAGATCCTTCGCTCGATGCTTCGCGTGGGCGATGGCGGCGGGATGACAAGTTGTAGGGATGAACGGGCGTGGATGGAGCGGGCGGGTTTCAAACGCGCCCCTACGCAGAGGTGTGTCGTGAGTTGGGGTGATCCCTCGGGCGATTCGATGAAGCGGGCGGCGGAGCGGCCCATACGCGGCGTGGTGTTGCTCATTGTCTGGGAGTCGTTGGGCCGCGACTGGGTCCAGCCGGGCTCCTCTGGATACCAGCCTGCGCTGGTATGACGGGGGTCCGGGCGAGGGTTGTGTGGCGGTTTCGAGGTTTGGCGCTGGGCAAAAGTCTTAGATCCCTCGGCTTCGCTCGGGATGACAAGTTGTAGGGATGAACGGGCGTGGATGGAGCGGGCGGCGGCGGTGGGCGGTTCGAGGAGCCTGTTTCATAAGTCAGATCTCCCCATTGTTACGGTGAAACGCTCGGTGAGAATCGTAGATGGTCTGAGGATATGCGACGAAGTCGTGTGCTTTACGGGATCACCCTCACCTCAATCCTCTCCCATCAAGGGAGAGGAGGCAGTTGCGCCGAGATTGCGAAACAGGCTCCGCGAACCGCCCCTACGGTGGGGGCTTGGGCGGGAATGGCAATTTGCGCGGGCTGACATCGAGCGTTGGCGGAGGCGGGCGGGTTTGAAACCCGCCCCTACGCGGGGGTGTGTCGTGAGTTGGGGGAGGGCGGTTGACGGAGCGCACCTACAGGGGACGTTCTGGGCGGGAATGGCGGCATGCGAGGGCTGACATCGAGCGTGGGCGGAGGCGGGCGGGTTTGAAACCCGCCCCTACGCGGGGGTGTGTCGTGAGTTGGGAGGGCGGTTCGCGGAGCGCACCTATGTGGGAGCGGATGTCGTGGGGGTGGTTCCTGGGTAGGGGGACTAGGCTATACTCCAGGCTCCCAGTCCATTCAGGAGTTGGATGATGGCGACGAGACCACCGCCTCGACAGGGGCACCCTTACCATATGCACGATTGCATCCATGATCAGCCTGAGGCGATTGCCGGGGTCCTGGAATCGCAGGTGCATGCGGCGGACGAGGTGGCGGCGATGGCGTCGAAGGCGAGAAGGACGTACGTGTGCGGGATCGGAACGTCCTGGCATGCGGCACTAGTGGGCGAGCACCTGTTCAGGTCTGTTGGGCATCACGACGCCCATGCCTGGCATTCGTTTGAGTTTGCTTCCTATCCCCCACCGCTCAGCGGCGAGGACCTGGTGATTGTGATGGCGCACAGCGGCACGAAGCACTACTCGGCCGAGGCTTTGAGCATGGCCAAAGAGTCTGGTGCGCTGACGGCCATACTGACGTGCCAGACTTCTGAGGCGAGACTGGAACTGGCGGACGTTGTCCTGAAGACGACGTACCGGGACAGGTCGTCTGCGTTTACAGTCAGCCACACGGGCGCGATGACGGCGCTGGCGCTGATCGCGTCCCGGCTGCCGGGCGGCGAGGAGACAGGCCGGGAGCTGGCCGGACTTCCTGACAAGTTGGCCTCGGCGCTCAAGCGGGAGGCGGAGGTGATGGAGCTTGTGTCGCAGGTCCGCGAGTTCGGCTGGTACTGTTTCGCCGGATGGGGCCCGAACGCCTCGACGGCGTACGAGGCGGCACTGAAAATCAACGAGGCGACGTACGACGTGACGACGGCCTTTCAACTGGAACAGTTCCTTCACGGGCCCTTCGTCGCGACGGGGCCGCGATGCTCGGTGACGCTGGTTTCCCCGCCAGGACCCGGATACGAGAGGTCGCTGGAGATCGGTCGAGCGGTGAAGGCGACAGGGGGAGGTCTGGCGGCGCTGGTGGCCGAGGGGGACGAGGAGATGTCGGCGCTGGCGGACCACGCGGTGTCGTTGCCAAGCGTGAGCGAGGCGCTGTCGCCGATCGTGTACGTGGCGCCGCTGCAGCTTTTCACGTACTGGCTGGCCCTGGACCGGGGCAGGAACCCGGACACGTTCAGGCTGGATGACCCGACGCACCAGGCGGCGAGGGAGTATTACTCGCTGTAGTCCGGCGGCGGGCGAGGCAGATCGCCGGCCTCTACGGGATTGGGGTCGCGCCGTTCGGTGCACGGATGACGGGAGGAGCGGGTGTCGTGGGGGTGGTTGGGGGGTGGGCGGTGGGCGGAGCGCACGTGCCGGGTTGGTGTTGAGCCGTTCGATGCTGGAGTCCCGGCCCCTGGATTCCCGCCTGCGGAGAGCTTTGCATAACCAACTTTCGTGGGGAGGAGAACCCCATCCCAACCTTCCCCAGTCTGCTGGGGAAGGGGTCAAAGGAATGCTTCCGCTGGCGTAGGCGGCAGTTTTGCAAAGGTCTCCCTGCGCGGGAATGATGGGTTGCGCGTGGTGACGTCGAGTGTGGGTGGCGGCGGCGGTGGGCGACTCGCGAACCCGCCCCTTGAATATTGGTGAAGGTAGCTGCAAGGGCGTACGTTCGGTCTCTAGCGGGGCGCTTTAGATTTCTCGGCTGCGCTCGAAATGACAAATGATAGGTGCTCGGGACGACAAAGGGTGGCGGCTTGGATGGCGGTGACGGTGAGCGGTCCGCGAACCGCCCCCACGGGGCAGGTGTTGAGCCGTTTGCTGCTGGGGCCGGCGCCCTTCAACTGAGCGCCGGGCTTCCTCCGACCTCATCCGATGCGTAATCACTTGCGTAGTTCAAAGTAGCAGGGGCAAACTGGAGTCTGGAGGTCACCGCCCTCCTCCAGAACGATACGGTGAGGGACAGGCTTGGCGGCCAGCAGGGCTCATCCAGCCGTCCGGGCCAGAGCGCGGGACACACACCGCCGGTCCGAGTGGGGCTGCGCCGAACGCGAACTGGCGGACTCTTCACAATTCCTTGATACAGGTGCAATACGGTTGAGCGATGAACGCGTCGATCCCATGAGCGAGGCAACGCCGCGGACGCGGTCGAGGCCCGAGCGGGTGGGAGCCGGAGGGCGTTCCCGCGCCGCGACAATGCGACCATTCAGCACAGTACCTGACGCCGAGGCCCAAGGCGTAGAGCCGCCGGTTGGAGACACGACGGGCGTACTGCGGACGTGGAGGGCGATGGGGCGCTTCGTGCGCGAGCGGTCCGGCGTGCTGACGCTCGTGGCACTAACGGCGATGGCGCTGGCCATCGCGTTCCTGCTGTGGGACAACTCGCGGTCGAGGAGCCAGGACGCTGCGCCTGTCGATGCGCAGGCGGAAGCGGCCGACGCTCTGAGCGCGGAGGCGCAGGAGCAGGCCATTTCCGCGCTGGTCTACCAGGCGATACTGCCATCGATGGTCGTCGTGCAGACTGATGTTGGCGGCGAAGGAAGCGGCGTCGGCATCGGGGCCGGCGTGGTGATCAACAGCAAGGCAGAGGTGCTCACCGCGTGGCACGTGGTCCAGCAGTCAACGGACGTCAAGGTAGCCTACGCGGACGGGTCACTGACAGCGGCTATCGTCGCAGGCGTTGACGAAGCGAGAGACATCGCCGTGCTGACGCCATTAAAGATGCCGAGCCTGGTGGCGCCGGCAACGATGGGCAATCCATCGTCGCTGAGCGTGGGCGACGAGGTGTTCGCGGTGGGCAACCCGCTGGGACTTGTGGCCTCGCTGAGCGCGGGCGTAGTGAGCGGACTCGACCGCGAGTACCTGCCGTCTGACCGGGAGGACTCGATACGAGGACTGATCCAGTTCGACGCCGCAGTGAACCCGGGCAACTCGGGCGGGCCGCTGCTGAACAGCCAGGGGCAGGTGGTCGGAATCGTCACGGGGCTGTCCAACCCGACCGACCAGGACTTCTTTGTTGGAATAGGATTCGCGGTACCCATCGACCAGGCCGCGAGACCTGCCGGAGGGCCGAGCCAGTAAGCGAGCCAAAGGAATGAACCGACTATGAACAACGCCGGCAGCAGGGAACCGATGGAACGGGTCTTATACGAGGTGAAGAAGGTGATCGTGGGCCAGGACCTCCTCCTCGAGCGGATGGTGGTGGCGCTGCTGGCCAGGGGTCACATCCTCGTCGAGGGCGTCCCTGGGCTGGCGAAGACGATGGCCGTAAAGACGCTGGCGCAGGCGGTCGGCGGGGAGTTCCAGCGGATCCAGTTCACGCCGGACCTGATGCCGGCAGACCTGGTGGGCACGCGCATCTATAACCAGAAGAACGGGGAGTTCAACACATCGCTGGGGCCGGTGTTCACGAACCTGCTGCTGGCCGATGAGATCAACCGCGCTCCCGCCAAGGTGCAGAGCGCCCTGCTGGAGGTTATGCAGGAGCGGCAGGTGACCATCGGGCGGGAGACGTATCCGGTGCCCAGCCCGTTCCTGGTCATGGCCACGCAGAACCCGATCGAGTCTGAGGGCACGTACCCGCTGCCCGAGGCGCAGGTGGACCGCTTCATGCTGAAGGTGCTCGTCGGCTATCCGAGCACGACCGAGGAGTTCGTGATCGTCGAGCGCATGACGGGCGCGCTACAGGACGTGGCGCCGATCCTCGACCCCGACGGGCTGCTGGACATGCAGCGCAGGGCGGACGGCGTCTACGTGGACCCGGCGCTGATCGACTACTCGGTAAAGCTGGTCACGGCCTCACGCGAGCCTGAGATGTGCGGCCTGGGCGACCTGAAGCGATACATTCTGTTCGGCGCGAGCCCCCGCGCGTCGATCAACCTGATCATCGCGGGCCGGGCACTGGCGTTCGTGCGGGGCCGCGACTACGCGCTGCCGGAGGACGTCCGCGACGTGGCTCTGGACGTGATGCGTCACCGGCTCGTGCTGTCCTACGAGGCGCTTTCCGACAACGTCCAGAGCGACGACATCCTCGACCGGCTGATGGAGGCGGTCGCGCTGCCAGAGGTGCCTTTACGTGAGTACGCAGGCGCCCGCACAAGCTAGCGGCCCGGAGTCGCCGGAGCGGGTGCTGCACCGCCTCGACTGGCAAGTGGTGCGGCGCCTCGACGGGATTCTGCACGGGGACTACCGGAGCCTGTTCATGGGCGGAGGGCTGGACTTCGCCGAGCTGCGCGAGTACCAGCCGCCGGACGATATCCGGCATATTGACTGGAACGTCACGGCGCGGATGGACATGCCGTTCGTGCGCCGGTACCTGGAAGACCGCGAAATCACCGCGTGGTTCCTTGTGGACCTCAGCCCGTCGATGGGGTTCGGGGGGCCGGAGCGGCACAAGGCGAGCGTCATCGTGGACCTGGTGGGGCTGCTGGCGCGCCTGCTCACGCGCAACGGTAACCGCGTGGGGGCGATGCTGTACGACAACGACATCGCGCACGTTATCCCCCCAGGCGGCGGACGGCGACAGGTGCTCAGGCTGATCAACGACATCCAGAATCAGCAGTCTTCTTCAGGCGGAGCCATGACGGACCTGACAGGGCTTCTGGAATGGGCGTTCAACACCGCCAGGCGGCGCTCGCTCATCTTCGTGGCATCGGACTTCATTTGCCTGCCAGGCTGGGAGGGGGCCATGGACCGGTTGAACCGGAAGCACGAACTCCTGGCGGTGCGGCTCTGGGACCCGAGGGAGACGGACCTGCCGGACGTGGGGGTCGTGCTCGTGGAAGACTCGGAAACGGGCGCGCAGATGAGCGTGGATACGAGCGACAAGGGGTTCCGGCAGCGGTTCCGAGAAGCCGCCCGCCGACGGGAGGAGGAGCTGGCACTCAGCTTCAAGCGAGCGGGAGTTGACGAGCTGCCATTGTCGACGGAGGAAGACCTGGTGCCGGCGATCCTTCGATTTGCCGAGCTACGCAGCAAGGCCAAGGGCCTGCGGCGGTAGGGGAAGAGCAGCGGTGTCCTTCATCTGGCCGTGGGTCCTCGTGTCACTGATCGCGCTGCCGGCGTGCGTCTACCTGTACGGGATCCTACAGCGGAGGAGGAGCGGGAGCGCGGCCCGGCTGGGCGCCATGGGAGCGGTGGCAGGCGGCCCGGGCGATGCGGCCGGGGCTTCGCCGGGAAGAAGGCGCCACATCCCGCCAATCATCCTACTGATTGGAGTGGCGGTGCTGGCGCTGGCTTCGGCGCGGCCACAGTTGATATTGCCGCTGCCGTATATGGAGGGCACGGTGGTGCTGACGCTGGACGTGTCGTCCAGCATGATCGCCGGCGACGTGCAGCCCACGAGAATGGAGGCTGCCAAGCTGGCGGCCAAGACGCTTGTGGACGGGCGGCCCAGCGGCACGAGTATCGGCGTCGTGTCGTTCGGAGAGGGCGGGCTCGTGGTGCGCGCGCCGACCGACGACGAGGAGGAGCTGTACGCGACCATCGACCTGCTCGCCCCACAGAGCGCGACGTCGCTTGGTACCGGGATACTGACGGCGCTGGAACTCATCACGAGGAAGATTGGGCCCGGCCCGACGGACTCGGCGCTGGCAGCAGACGAGGGGCATGAGGGCGGGCTCGCGCCGGCGGTCATCGTGCTGCTGACCGACGGGGAGAACACCGCCCCTCCGGACCCGCTGGAGGCAGCGCAAGTGGCGGCGGAACGCGGTGTGCGCGTACACACGGTGGGCATCGGGACGGCCAAAGGGACGACGATAGACATCGACGGGTTCAGCCTGTTCACGAGAATGCACGAGCCGCTGTTGCAGGACATCGCGCTGGTTACCGAAGGCGAATTCTTCAGGATTGAGGATACCGAGGACTTTTCCTCGGTGTACGATCAGCTCGAGACCGAGTTCGTGCTTGAATCGCGCGAGGTCGAGGTCACGTCCGCGTTCGCAGGCGCCGGCGCGCTGATTCTGATCGCAGGCGGGATGCTCTCGCTGCTCTGGTTCGGCCGAGCGCCGTAGAGGGAGGCAGTCTTGGGATTCCTCTGGCCGGCCTTTCTTCTGTTTCTAGCGGCGATCCCGCTGATTGTGGCGGCGTACGCGCTGATGCTCAGGAGAAGACGGCGCTTTGCGGTCCACTACTCCAGCATTTCCCTGATCCAGCAGGCAATGCCCGGGAGGCTTCGATGGCGGCGCCACGTGCCGTTCGGCCTCATGGTGGTTGCCATCACGCTACTAATCCTGGCGCTTGCGCGCCCGTTCGCTGACGTGACCGTGGCTTCCAACCGGACCACCGTCATGCTGGCGCTCGACGTTTCGTGGAGCATGTGCGCCGACGATGTGGCCCCGAACAGGCTCACGATAGCGCAGGAGGCCAGCGAGAGGTTCATCGACAGCCAGGAGCCGGGCACGCGAGTTGGAATCGTGGCGTTCGCCGGCATGGCGCAGGTGATTGTTCCTCCCACGACCGACAGAGAGGAGCTGTCCGAGGCGGTTGCGAATCTGACCACCGGGATGGGCACTGCGGTTGGCAGCGCCATCGCCCGGTCGCTGGACGCGCTAGCCGAGGTCAACCCCGAGATCCCGCCTGTGAGCGTGTACATGGGGCAGAGCGACGGCCAGACCGACCCAGGCCTGGAAGAGTACTGGCAGCCGGATGTGATCGTTCTGCTCACCGACGGAGCGAGCAATCGAGGTGTGAGGCCGTTGATCGCCGCCCATGCCGCGCGGGACAGGGGCGTGCGGGTGTACACGGTCGGCTTCGGTACAACGGGCAGGGCAGTGCTCAGGTGCACGCCGGCACAGCTTGGCGGCGGAGAACTGCCCGAACGCCTGAGGCGAGCCGGATTCGGGAGCGTCAGCGGTGGATTTGGATTCTGGAACGTCCTAATGCCGGACGAGTGGACTCTAAGCCGAATCGCTGATATCACGGACGCCGAGTACTACCTGGCCGAGGGAGCGGACGAGCTGCTGGATGTCTTCTCGACCATACCGGTGCAGATCGAAAAGCAGGAGGTGCGCACGGAGGTGTCGGCGGTGCTGACCGGCATCAGCGCCCTGCTTGCACTCGCGGCTGTTGCGCTCGGCCTGCGCTGGAGCCCCCTGCCCTAGTGCTTCGTTCGCGGTCCGACAGCGGCCAGGGTGCGAGGGGTCCAGTAGTAGAAGATCCGATACCCGATTATGTTCACGAATGCTCCAACCGCCGCACCAACCGCCAACCCAATGAAGGCGCCAACGATGCCGCCCGTTACGCCGGCGAGCGCCCAGGCAATCAGGGCCCCTACCGGTGCGTCACGCGGTCCGCACGTTTCAGCATTGGAGCCTCCTTTCGGAATGCGGTAGAGCCCAGACTACTGGACATGCGCGATTGATGTGAACCGGAGACTGAATTCCTGCTAGAGCCGCATCTGAATTACGGACTCATCCAAAGTTGAGCGATCGTGCGGGGTCATTCCCGGTGGCCCGGTCCACGAGAGACAACTCAACGCAGGTGGACAATGTTTCCTGTGATCAGCCGCGCGTGGTGTGACGCAAGGTACGCGATGACATGGGCGACATCTTCCGGCTCTGCGATGTGCAGGAGATCCGGGCGGTCCCGCACATGCTGCCTTACTTCCTCAGTTACCCAGCCGGTGTCGGTGACGGGCGGGTACACGATGTTGGCGGTGATTCCTCTGTGAGCCAGCTCGAACGCCGCCGACATCGTGTAGTTCTCGAGGGCGGCCTTCGCGGCCCCGTACGAGACTTCGCCAAGGAGCCCTCCCCGTCCTCCCGAAGTCAGTCCGATGATGCGACCCCACCTCGCACCGCGCTCCATGTGGCGCCTCGCGAACTCGGCGATCATCGTGGCAGCGCCCCGGGCATCCACCGCAAACTAACGCTCGAACGTTTCCGCGGAGACTGGGTGAAGGAGCCGACCGAAGCCGTCACGGGACTCCCCCGCAAATGTGTCCTTTTGGTCCGCGGAGGCGTTGTTGACCAGAATGTCCACGGGGCCAAGCTCGGCCTCTGCAACATCGAACAGGCGTAGAGGTGTCTGCGGATCGGCGAGGTCGGCCTCTACTGCCGTGGCCTGTCCTCCCTCCGCATGGATTGCGCCAACAAACTGTCCGGCGCCGGTGGCCCGTACGCGTTTGTACGCCTCTGGCCTACCGGCATCCTTGTCTTCGCGAATTCTCAGGTAGGTGACGAGCACTCGAGCACTGCACTTGGCCAGGACGAGCGCGGTAGCAGCACCGATGCCGTGATTCGCGCCGGTGACTATTGCTACGTGGCCGGTTAGGTCAAAGAGTGTCATTGGCAAAGCTCTTGGCTGATTGGGAGCAAGACTCGGACTTCCAAACACCCTCCCGCCCGCCAAGATTATGCTGTTGTCGGCGGCAACGCCAGCAGACTACCGGGAGCACAGCTACGTCGATCCTGCAACAGTGGAGAGGGTTGGCCTGTGGGCACCTTTCAGTACTAGCTGAGCCCGGTCCCGGCTCGACCATTTTGAGATTGACACGGCGGCGGTTCGACATATGATGAGATGGCAGACAGAGAACAGCATCGAGCAGGAGCAAACTATGGCCGAATACATACCGTCGCCTTCGGACTGGGTGCGCGAGCAGGTGGAACTTTACGAGGGCAGCGGAGGCACTGAGGGGACGACGCTGCGGGAAACCGGCCTGCCGGTGATCATCGTAACGAACCGCGGGCACCGGACGCGGGCGGTCCGCAAGACGCCGCTCATGCGTGTGAAGGACGGCGACAACTACGTGCTCGTGGGATCACAGGGCGGAGCGCCAACGAACCCACAGTGGGTGTACAACCTTCGCGCTAACGCCAACGTGGAGATCCGGGATGAGACCGAGGTCAACTCAATGCGGGTCCGCGAGGTCGAGGACGCCGGGGAAAGGGCGCGGCTGTGGGATCTGGCGGTTGCCGCCTTCTCGCCATACGGGGAGTACCAGGAGCGCACAACCCGGCGGATCCCTGTCTTCCTAGCGGAGCCATCGTAGCCTTTCAGGCGGCTTTGGGCTGGTCATGGTGAGTAGCCGGAGCCGCAACTAGCGCCTGACGACGGAGCCGTCGACGCGGCACGGCGCTAAACAGTCCCGGCGACCTGAACGCCACGAGGGACTTTTCGCCGCTTCGCCCTGCATGTGGAGATCATGCGGGTACCGCCGCGAACATACTATTCCGGCGCTCGGCCCGCTATATGGGCTCCACGTGCGCGGGGGTGGGCTCGACGAGGACGGCGCCGTCCGGGAATGTGTCCGAGTAGATGTCGCCCACAGGGGTCCAGCGCTGTGAGTGCGCAGACTCACGGGCGGCGAGACACATTGCCGAGCTGAGCAGACCGGAGGCGAGGCCTGTACGGGACTCGTCGCGGCCGAGGCAGACATCGACGAAGTTTCGGGCCAGCGCCTCGTCGCCGCCGAGGTGGCCGGACGTCTCGGTGAAGCGGATGGAGTCGACCCTGTCACGGTGATGATCAATGACGGTGACGTCGCCCTCATACCAATCGAACGATAACGTCGCCTGGTAGCCGGTTATGGTGGCCCCGCGAGAGGCAGCAGACCGTCGAGAGAGGAAGTTCTGGGTGTAGGCAGCGTGCGCGCCGCCTTCGTACGCCAGGAGAGCGGCTCCGGCGTCCTGCAACTCGATGCCATCACCGTACACGCAGAAGTGGTCGCCCGTGCCAACGCCGCCGTCATCGCCTCGCCGCGCCACACCATGCGGGCTCTCGAGGCAGGCGCCAGACAGCTCACACGCCGAGCAGCGCAGGTGGTGGGGCATATCTCCACCATATGCCTTGCGGGTCATGACGGCTGAGACGGCGGCCGGAACGCCGAGCAGCGCGTTGAGATAGTCGAAGTCGTGAGTGGCCTTCTGCAGCCACATCCCGCCCGTAACGTCGAAGTCCCGATAAGCCGGGCTTGCGTAGTAGACACCGCCGTACGGCACGTAGTTGACGGCCTGAACCTGGTTCACGGCACCCAGGCGGCCGTTTTCAACGACCTCCATGACCTTTCGAAAGAGCGGCGTGACGCGCAAGGGGAAGGAGACGACCACTGACTTCTCACGGCCTCTGTAGGCGTCGCGGAGGGCAACGATCTGCTCATAGGAAGTGGCGACCGGCTTTTCGAGGTACAGCGGAAGTCCGGCCGGCGCGGCCTTAACGGCCAGCGGGGTGTGAGTGTTGCACGGAGACCCAATCAGGAGCGCGTCAAAATCGCCCGCATGGCCGAGCATCTCGTTGGAGTCCGCGAAGAAGGCCGCGTCACGCTCCGGCAGCTCTGCGTCCCGAAGCCGTCGCCGTGCCCCGTCCCGGTCGGGATCGGCCACGGCAACGACGCGGAGGCGGCTATGGACCCGGCGGAAGATGCCAAGCAGCGATACGGCACGGTCTCCGAGTCCGATAACTCCTAGACGCAGCTCCTGTTCCACCTGGATGCCTCCGGCGGCGCCCGGATAAGTCAGAGTAGGCGCGGGCAGCCTCAAGAATCGTTAGCGTCATGCCCAATTTTATGTGCAGGATTGCGGGGTCGCAACGCGGCCGCCAGCGCGACAAGTTCGCATACTCCGGCGTCAATGCGTTGCTTGCGGCGAGAACCAAGCGGCCGACTCTGCCAAACATCGAGAGTCCCGGACTTCAATGGCTGTGACCGCAGCAATGTCAGCGCAGAGAGGCCGACGGCTCCAACTCACGGCCTCACGATGGAGCCGTCGGCGCGGCGGACCTCGCTCCACGCGCCTCCGTACGCCATGTCCTGATGCGGGAACTTTGCGGCGAGGGCCTCGTCTACGTCTATGCCCAGACCAGGCTTGCCGTTCGACCACATGTGGCCATCGCGCACCTCGGGGTAGCCGGGGAAGACCTCGCGGGTGCGCTCTCCGAAGATTGAGTACTCCTGAATGCCGAAGTTCCAGCAGTTCAGGTCGAGCATGAGGTTTGCCGCGTGACCGACCGGAGAGGTGTCGCCGGGGCCGTGCCATGCGGTGCGGACTCCGAACAGCTCGGCCATCGCGGCCAGCTTGCGACACGGGGTGATGCCACCCATCTGGGATACGTGGACGCGAACGAAGTCTATAAGCCGGTCTTTGATCATCGGAACGACCTCGTGCGGGTTGTTCCATAGCTCGCCCATGGCCAACGGCGTGGCGCACTGACGGCGCACCATGCGGAAGTACTCCTGGTCCTCCGGAGCAAAGAGGTCCTCGAGGAAGAAGAGCCGGTACTTCTCGACCTCCTTGGCGAACCAGACACCGTCGATGGGCGGGATGCGCTCGTGAACGTCGTGCAGCATCTCAAAGTCGTAGCCGGAGCGGTCACGGATGTGCTCGAACAGACGGAGCGCGCTGTCGATGTACGGCCTCGGCTCGAAGATGCCGCCGGGGTGCGCGTACAGCCTGTCCGGGGACTCGTCTCTGACCCAGGACGTGACTGCCCGCGGCCCGCCTCCTAAAGGGCCGGCGTCCTCCGGCGAGGGGTCCGCGCCCTTCGTGCCGTACGTGGAGTAGCCGGGCGTGTCGACCTGTACCCGGATGTGATGGAAGCCCTGTTCCTTGAAGGCGTCGACACGGTCGGCAACCTCGGCTGGCTCCCGTCCCGACGCGTGCACATAGACGGCCGCGGCTTCCCTGGCTCTGCCGCCGAGGAGATCGTAAACGGGCATGCCGGCCATCTTGCCCTTGATGTCCCACAGGGCCTGGTCCACGCCGCTGAGGGCGTTTTGGAGAACGCCGCCGTTTCGCCAGTATGAGCTCACGTAAGCCGACTGCCAGATGTCCTCGATGTCTTGCACGTTCCGGCCCACCAGGAACGGCCGCAGGTAGTCTTCAACTGCGGACTTTACGGGGAGCGGGCGTTGAGTGAAGGTGGCGCAGCCGACTCCGTGGAGGCCGGGCTCGCTGGTCTCGACCTTCACGATGACCAGCCGGATGCCGTCCGGCTCGGTCAGTATGGCTCGGATGTCGCGGATGGTGACTTGGCTCATGTGGCTGGTGTACGCTCATCTGCGGTGTTCGCGCCTAGTCTTTGCAAGCGCGGGATTATGGTACAGAGTTTGCCCTGCGGACCATTGTCCGAGCGGAGTCAACCTTGAAGCCTTGGTAGTGGGATGAACGGCTACTGAGGCGGAATTTTAACAGGAAGCGGAAGCTTCAAGTCGCCAAGACCAAGTTCAGTCAGATACTCACGGCCTCAGTCACTGAATGGCCACAGATGATGACTAAGCTCGGTTTGGAGACGGCCGTGCTAGTACCCATTGAGCAGCGGAGGAGGCCTGAGAACATGGGCAAACATGGCACACTGTACCAAGCCCGTTCCCCGAGCGCGCCGACGGCGATCCTGCAGAGATGCCATCATGCAACACTTGGGGGCTTAGCCAGGCCGTAGAACACTTCCTGTCCCGACCACAGGCGACCACAAGCGGACAGTTGAGGCAAGTTCAACGAAGAAGGCGCCGGAGCCAGCCCTACAGACGCCAAAGAAACTGAGAGAAGCCCGCCCAGTATGAATTATCCGCGCGTGTTCGATTCAACCGTTCGAGTTACGCTCAGCGTCATTGTTAAGCGCCTCCAGCGATCTGATCAGTTCCCTAGCGTCTTGGATACCCTCCCGAACGGAATCTTCGTCCAAGAACGCCTGATAGAAGTTAGCGTGAAGCGCCTCAATGGATCGAACTAACCTCCGCCTCTGCGCGGCGTTTACAAGATCCTTGCCGATCAGCCTGTTGGCATTCTCGATCAGATGTTGATGCGATCCTAGGGGCCATCCCCGCTGACGAGCAACAAAGTTCACATAGTGTGATACGGCTCCCCATGCTTTTTCGGAGGCTTGAAGCAGATCGCCCTTTCGAAACTCATCCTCGGCGCTGTCTAGGAACTGAGCGCTAATCTTCCTATGCTGTTCTGCCGTAACCACGCTCATTCGCCTCCATACGACTTGGGGATCGTGTACTCGATTAGCGAGAATTGTCCTTCCACCACCAAAAACCGGATGGTGGTTTCGACTCCGTAAACGTCGACTAAGTGGAGGGGTTTGCCGATTTCGAAATGGGCAGCCGGCGTTGCAAGCCGACCATCGATCGCAATGTTATCACCGTACACATAGCCGTCTTTGTGTGGATTGAGTCTGCCTGATACTCCTGGAATGTAGCCAGTACGACGGGTGAACAGAAGCGCTTTTCGTTCCTCTGTGGACGGTACTAGTTCCACGGGAATGTATTGTTGCCTTCCCGGCAAGAAGGTGTCATGGGAAGGCTCGAAGTCCTCGGCCGCCACAAGGATCTTCATATGCAGGTCAGTGCGATAAAGATCCAGCCGGCATTTCCCGTGGGTATCTGACTCACCCGTGAGATATCTCCCATCTGGATAGGCCACAAGTACTGACGCTCCGTCTACAGCCAACCCAGCGGCATCCTTTATCTGGAAGACAATCTCTGTCATGGCAATATCTCTCCGACTAGTAAAAACAACGTTGCACTCTGGACTTCAAGCCTGAAATTTGAGCGCTCACACCTTGAATTCCTTACATGAGCATGGGAAGCTGCACCATAGGGATCAAGGATACTATCTATTTGATTAGCTTACAGCACACAAGCTAGGTCCATGTACTAGACGAACTGGAGTCCCGCAGACCTTCCTTGCGAAGCGTACGACTGGCGCATTTGCAGTAGAAGGGAGCGCGAGGATACAGCTAGCGGACTCACCAAGCGTATTTTAACCCCTCAATGCGTTACTCCTCAATTGAACACTTAATGCGAGCTATTCACGAAACGTTCGTTCTCAGCAACCCGTCACCTCCTAGATGAAGGCCAATTGGGCATTTGCCGGATCACTGGAGATGTCGAGCCTACTCATGGATGCACCAATGATTGACCGTCTTTAATAGGCCGCTCTATGATGTTGCCGCTTTGACAGGACCCTTCTCAGAGCCTGAAACACGCCGAAGTGAGTAATCCCGGCTAATGCCCTTCCGTCAAGACGATCACCGCATAGTCCGTGTGTTTCGACGCCCGAGAGGACGCTACCGCCTGAGGGTGCGGCGAGGCGGGAGCCCTGGCAGACGTGTCGATGGACTCAGGGGGCGTCTCGGTGAGGCCACGCGCAAGTGTGGATACTCTTACATCAACCTGCATGCCCACCCGCCGCGACGCAACTTCGGACAGCCGGAGGGGCCAGCACCTCACGATGAGGGGCGATCGCGTTGACCGCCGGCGGACGCGCGTCTCGGCCCAACATCCTCATAATCGGTGTCGACTCTCTCAGGGCCGACCACCTGAGTTGCTACGGGTACTCGCGGCTAACATCGTCGCACATGGACAGGCTGGCAAGGCAGGGGACGCTGTTCGAGAACTTGTTCAGCCCCCACGTTCCCACGACCAGCGGCTACACCTCCATGCTGAGCGGGATGGACGTCTTTACCTCCCAGGTTGTGGCGCTGCGCCACAAGGGCCCGGTCAGGGCCGAGGTGACGATGCTGCCCGAGATTCTGCGGGCCAAAGGATACGAGACGACCTGCGTGGGCCTGACGGGGAACCCAAGCTCCAGGGGATTCGATAACTACCTCGACTACGAGGCGTGGGGCGACTGGGAGCAGCGGCCGCTCGTGAAGGCAGAGGAACTCAACCGGGTAGCCATTCCAGAGCTGGACCGCCTACTGGGCCAGAAGCAGCCCTTCTTCATGCTGCTGCGACACATGGACCCGCACACGCCGTACCTGCCTCCGGCGCCGTTCGAGCGCATGTTTTACCACGGCGACGAGTGCGATCCGGCCAACGACTCGATGGAGCCGGTCTTCGCATTCAAGCCCTTCAGCGACTACTTCGCCGGGTGGATGCCGCCCGGCATCACGGACAAGGACTGGGTGACCGCCCAGTACGACGGTGCAATCGCCTACATGGACTCGTGCATCCAGACGATCCTGACGTACCTGGAGACGCGGGGCGTGCTGGACGAAACGATCATCGTGCTGAACTCCGACCACGGGGAGACGCTCTATGAGCACGAGTGCTGGTTCGACCACCACGGGCTGTACGACTCCAATCTACACGTGCCACTCATGATTCGCTATCCGAAGAAGATGCCCACGGGACTGCGACTGACCGGCTACAACCAGCACAAGGACCTGGTCCCGACGCTGCTGGAGCTTGCGGATATCGAGAGCGACATCGCGTTCGACGGCACGAGCCTGATGGACATGGTGCGCGGCGAGACGGCGTCACACGATGCCGAGATCTACGTGACCGAGTGCACGTGGATGCGCAAGCATGGCTGGAGGACACCGCATTGGAAGCTCATCCGGGCGGTTGAGCCGGATTTTCACTTCAAGCCGCTGGTGGAACTCTACGATCTCGTGAGGGACCCGCAGGAAGTGCGAGACGTAGCCGGCGAAAATCCCGACGTCGTGGACATGCTCACACACCGAATGGAGCAGTGGATCGAGAGGCGGGAGCGTGAGACCGGCCTCGCCAATCCAATTTACAACCAGGGGGACTGGCACGGCCACGAGGGCGTCGGGGCGTTTACGTCGTCACAGCAGGCGTACGACACGCTGCACATCGCCGCCTCTCATGAGGCGAGGCGCCTGCAGGCCAGGTCGCGCTGACAGTGCGGCAGCGGCAGTTCACAGGGGACTGAGAACGTGACTCTGAGAGTAGCGATCGTGGGAACAGGCGCGATCGGCAGCAGGCACGCGCAGATATACAGCGAGGACCCGCGCTGCGAGGTGGCGGCTGTCTGCGACGTCATGCCGGAGAAGGCGGAGGAGGCAGCGCGTCGATTCTCATGCCGGGCGTTCACGTCGGTGGAGGAGATGGCGCAGAGCGGCGGGATCGACATCGCGAGCGTCTGCACCGCCGGCGTGGAGAACGGCGGGGACCACTACGAGCCCACGATGGCGCTGCTCAACGCCGGCATACCTGTGCTTGGGGAGAAGCCGATCTCCAACAAGATACCCGAGGCTCGAGAGATGGTGGCGCTGGCCAGGGAGAAGGGTCTGCGGTACGGGATCAACCTCAACCACCGGTTCACCCCGGCCGCGCTACGGGCGAGGGAGTGGGTTGACGAGGGCAGGCTGGGAGACCTGAACATCGTCAACATGACTATGTGGATCAACAACCCAAACGAGACCTCTCCGCACTTCCACATGAGGGCCCTGCACTCGCACTCCATCGACGTAATGCGGTACTTCTGCGGGGACGTTGCGAAGGTGCAGGCGTTCTTCAAGCGCGGCAAGGGACGGCAGGGATGGTCGAATGTGCAGGCCAACATGCTGTTCGAGAGCGGCGTGGTGGGCCATCTGACGGGCAGCTACGACGCGGGAGGCAGCTACGGGCTAGAGACGCTGGAAGTCGTCGGATCCGAGGGAAGGGTTTTGGTGCGCGATGCCTGCGAGAGCCTGGAGTTCTATCCACGGCGCTCCCGGCAGGTAGAGACGTACGCCTACCTCGGAGGCATGATGGGCTTCATCGAGACGTTCAATAGCCGGATTACACGCTGGATCGACCAGAACGTTGAGGGCGCCACGCCCGAGGAGATCGATGGGTCCGGAGAGGACGCACTCAAGGCGCAGCTTGTGATCGAGGCGGCTATCGAGTCGTGGGAGACCGGGCGAGTGATAGACGTGGAGCAGCCATGAAGCTGGGAGCGAACACGGTCCTTTTCGGAGGACATAGCATGAGGACGGCCTTCGAAGGCATCGCGATGGCGGGGTACGACGGCGTCGAGCTATCGGCGATCGACGGCATGAGCGAGCACCTGGTGCTGGAGCGCTGGCGGGAGCTTGTACCGGAGGTCCGGGACCTGTCTGCGGAGTACGGGCTTGAGCTTCTGGCGATCGAACAGCCCGCGCACGACCCGGAGAAGATGGACCGGGCTTGCGCGGCGGCGGCGGCCCTCGGCATTCCGGTGGTCAACTGCGGCCCAGGCGGCGAGACTGGAGACGAAGACAGCCTTAGGACGTCAATAGAGTCGCTTGCCGGGCTGGCGGAGATCGCGGAGGCGCACGGGGTGGTCCTGTGCGCCAAGGCCCACTACGGCGCGAGCATCCACGATACGGCCACGACGCTACGGACGATGGAGGCGATTTCCTCGCCCGCTTTCGGCATCGACATGGACCCATCGCACATCTACAGGGCCGGTGAGGAACCGGCGGAGGCAATCGTGCACGTAATGGGCCGCGTAAGGCACGTGCACATCCGCGACTGCAAAGGCAGGCAGGCCTCGCCGGGCAGGCCCGAGGACCAGGCCAACGGCAGGGGCGACATCGACCTACTGGGCTTCGTTCGCGTGCTGCACGAGCACGGGTACGACGGGCCGCTGAACCTGGAGGTCATCGGCGCCGGGGAGTACACGGTCCAGCAGTGCACGGCGATCGCCGCCGAGGCGCGGGGCCACATGCAAGCGTGCCTTCAGGCTTGCGGCGCGCGCTGAGGCGTTTCGCCACTTGGCGCCCTTCCCGCTTAGTCCAAGATGGCTCACCTGCAAGGTGATGCAATCGGAGGCAGACTCCACGGACCGTCGATGCCTTCCTCTGAGAAACACCTGAATTGAGGGTTGATGTGCCGCGAAGATTCAAGGCAATTGTTTTCGACTTCGATGGGCTCATCGTCGACACTGAAGTTCTGGTTTACAGGTCATGGCGAGACACGTTCCGCTCATACGGTGTTGACCTGCCGCTGCCGGTATGGACACCGCATATTGGAAGGTCTCATGATTCCTTTGACATCTACGCTTATCTCCTAGAGCATGCCGGCGGGGAGCGTGCCAGCGGGCCGATTAACCGCGACGAGGTAAGAAGGGAGGCATGGCAACCTTCGACGTTTTGTTCGAAGGCGCCGCACCGTTGCCTGGTGTTGAAGACTACATAAATTGTGCCCGCGAGTTGGGACTTCGAACTGGCATTGCTTCGAGCTCGACGCGCTCATGGGTGAGTCCAAAGCTGGACAGTGTTGGGCTCGGGCAAGCATTCGATACGGTCGTGTGCTCAGACGATGTAGGGAAGGCGAAGCCCGATCCTGCGTCCTATCTCAAGGCGATTTCCGACCTCGGCGTCACCGCGGAGGAGGCGTTCGCCCTGGAGGACTCGCCGAACGGAGTCCAAGGGGCGAAGAACGCGGGTCTGCTCTGCGTGGCAGTGCCGGGAGCCCTGACAATAGACCGCTCGTTCGATCACGCCGACATGCGAATTGAATCGCTTGAAGAGTTGCCGCTCCCGGAGTTGATGAAGGCGCTCACTTGACGTGCGAGAGCGTCCGTGCGCTTTACGGAGTGTGGCTTGAATGGACGGAGAGGGCCTAGATTCACGAATGCGGTCCAACCTTGGGCTAGCATGCTGCCATTGGAAAGCACTGCTACCATGTTTCAACTAGGAAGCCGATGTGATTGACCGCTCTCGAGTCCAGCGAGGCTGGCCAATTGGGTTTCCCCGCACGCTGCTCCGACAGCCCGAACAGGATATCGTTAGGCCGAATATTTGTTCGCAACCATGTGTTCGGCCTACTTCAGGTGCAAGACGCCGGCGCTCAATGGAGGAATGACCATGCGATACATCCACCGGAATGAATGGTTGGTCTACGGCCTGCTTTCCGTCGCGGCCGTGGCGGTTTCCCTGCCGTTGTTCCCGTACAGGTGGCACACGTTCCTGCACATCACGGGCGCGGTGGTGTTTCTGGGGAACATCATCGTCACCGGCGCATGGATGCTGATGGCGGAGCGAACTAGAATTGGAAGAGTCATTCATTTCTCGGCCAAAGCCGTAATCCGAGCCGACCTCCTGTTCACGCTGCCTGGCGTGCTCCTGATTGTGATGAACGGGGTTGCGATGGTGGTCGCGCATTGGGGCGGTTGGGACGCTTTCCACCGGTTTTCCTGGATTACCGTCGCGCTGGCGCTGTTCATCGCATCCGGCGTCATTTGGGTGGGGATACTCATACCCGTCCAACATCGGATGGCTGTGTTCTCCGACCCAACGGACTACCCGGACTCGCTGCCGAGCGGATTCTTCTCAGCGGTCCGCATGTGGTACATCTGGGGTGCGATCGCAATCGCGCTTCCGATCGCTTCGCTCTACCTCATGGTCAACAAGCCGTCATTCGGGTAGGGATTGCGAGGCGTTGAACTAGCTCCCCCAGCGATATGCGGGACTCAACATAGGAAGTGCCAGCAGTGAAGTACCGGCGTTCTTACGACGGTCTGGTTACTCTGGGCTGGTTGTGCGCTGTTGCATTTGTGGGCGCGAGTACGGAGGCTTCGCTCTCGGATAACGATTTGGCGGTACGCTTTCGTATGGCGTTATGGCGGCTGCAGTCTTGCTTCTGGCGGTAGTTCTCAGTACTTGGGGAGGCGGATGAGACGGCGGGCCGAGGACAAGGTCAGGGCGTCCAAACCAGTTCTCTTGTCCGACGTGCAGGTGCTGGCGAAGTCGAGCTCGCAGTTGCTGGAAGACGCCCTTGACCTACATTGCTCGCAGATGGATCGGAGCCGCAGCGACGATGGCTCGGTGAGTTTGCAGAGTAGTCGAGAGCTTATCTGCAAACCCCGAATGCCTGTTCGGGCGCTCCGAGACTCGAGAAGCCAAGTCACCCCAGGACGATCGGGCTGCTGATTCGGCCGCCGGCTATTCGTACCAGCCGGACGCGAAGATTAGCCCATCATGGCGAACGGCCCACGTGTGCTTCTGCCGGTCATCGCCGGTCTCGGGATTCAGCAGCACGTAGTCGACCCAGCGCCCCGACTCGGTGGCGCCCAGGAGGTCGTCGCCGTAGAAGTATCCTGTGGCGTCGACACGCAGTGCGGGATCTCGGCCTCTGAACATCTCGTTGTGGTGGGCTATGCTGTAGCCATTCTCGTCGACGATGAAGACGTACCACTGGCCGTCCACGCTCTCCATCGTGTTGTAGTAGGCGACGGTGGCTTCGCGGCCGATCGCGTTGTACAGACCTATCGCCCGCCCCACGAATGTCCTGGTGTAAGCGGGGGCGTCGTGCTTGCCGGGCGCTCGCTCATACCAGCCTGATCCGAAAGTCAGGCCGTCATACTCGACCAGCCAGGAATGCTTGTACTCGAAGGCGCCCGTGGCCGGGTTAGGGAAAGTGTAGCTGAACCACTCGCCGTCCTCGTCTGCAACCGCGACCACTGCCTCTCCGGCGGGATAGTTGTTGGGCCCGACGGCCGCTGAGGCAGGCCGCCCAACGAGGTCCGGGTTGGCGGCGTGGGCCAGCACAATGTCGTCCTGGTCCAGGATGAACATGTACCACTGCCCGTCGATGCTCTCTTGAGTGTTGTAATAGTCGACGGTGGCATCGAGGCCTTCCGACTTATACCTGCTGATTGCCGCCTTGACGAAGTACTGGGTGTACTCGGCGGGCTCCCATTTGGGGGGAGCAGGGGCCGCCGGCTTGGCCGCGGATCCGGGAGGTCCGGCAGGTCCTGGAGCGCCCGGCGAGCCCGGGGATCCGGCAGCGCCCGGCAAGCCCTGGGGTCCGGGAGGTCCCTGTTCGCCAGCAGGGCCAGCATCCCCCTGGCATGCAACTACAGTCAGGACGAAAGCGACGATCAAGATTGCGGCTATCAGTGCCCGCACTGTTACACCTCCGGCGTGCGTCTCCATTGAGAACAGACAAGACTGCTAAGTGGGTTGGCGTTTAATTCCATATCAGCGGGTGAAGATTATCACAAAGGTGCCGCACCCCTTCAATATGTGGAGGCGGAGTAGGACCTGCCTCGATAAGGCGCCTTTCCATCCTGTTGGGGCTTCTTAATAATGAATGAAAGACACATGAAGAGACCTGTCATCCAGGGAAGACCCTTCGATTGGGGCGGTCTGTCTTCTCCTGAAGGAAGCCGCTTTGTAAATCGGGCCACTCGTTGCCGAAGGAGGACTCGACCAGCCTTAGCAGGCTGCGGAAGAAACTTTCCCGACCATGCTTCAGACCCACTTCTTGACAGGAAGGGGAGGAGATTTGTATCTGAGGGACACCCTCAGACTCCCGGCAAAGGGGCTCTGCCCCTCTGCACACCCCGTTTTTCAGCAGCCTGTTAGTAATCTTGGTCTTGTATCCGGACTCATGCGGCGATCTGTGCCAACTTTCGGACTGTAAGTGCCCTAGCCGAGACTAGCAGATCGCCGTCGACCGTTATCTACGCCTCGGCACACCCTGCCGGCGCCAATTCAAGAAAGGTAAGGTCGAACGGGTCGCGGCAATCCGGCACGTCAGGAGGGTCCGAACAGGTGAATGTCTCGCACCAGGGTAAGTGCTCGACCAGAAAGTCCTCGCGGTCGTCGGCTGTCAGGCGGGAGCTTGGGATAACAGAGGGCTAAAACAACTTACAAGAACTTGCCGCGGCTGTGTAGCGGCACGGTGTTTGACGACTGCCATGCATCACGGAGCCAGGAGACCGGCCCCGCCGAGAACAGGAGGGCTGTGACAAGTACGTGGTGATCGAGAACTACTCGCGGCGACGATTGCTTAATCTCGACCGCGGGCCCCGTTCCGGCGTTGACGCTTTCGAGCTACGGCCGAGAGTTCCATCTTTCGTAGGCGAAAGCTCTGCGGAGTGATCTCCACAAGTTCGTTGTCGGATATGAACGCCAGAGCATCTTCCAGGCTCAATCTGATAGTGGCATTCAGGCGTTTGGCGATATCGGCGTATGAAGAGCGGACATTGGTCAGCTTCTTTTCCTTGCAGACGTTGATTCCGATGTCGCCATCGCGGGAGTGGGAGCCGATTACCATTCCTTCGTAGACTGTCGTCCCCGGGTCTATGAAGGTGTTGCCCCTAGACTGAGCATTCAGCAACCCGTACGTGACGGCCTCACCGGCCTCCGACGCCACGAGTACGCCGCCTCGCTTCGCCTTTATCTCACCCCTCATTGGTTCGAAGGAGGTAAATGCACTGCTCTTCACCCCGTCGCCCCGGGTAGTGCGAAGAAAGGAAGCGTTGAATCCGATCAACCCGCGGGTGGGAATTTTGTATTCCATGTGGACGTAACCGTCGTCAGCGTACCGCATATCCCGGAGTTGGCCCATATGAGTTGATAGGTATTCGGTCAGTACGCCAACGTACTCGTCGCGGGTGCTGAAATTCAGAATCTCGTAGGGCTCGCATAGAGTGCCATCGACAAATTTTGTTACGGGTGCGGGACGGGATACCTGAAACTCGAACTGTTCACGGCGCATGGTCTCGACCAAGATGGAAAGGTGCAGTTCTCCCCGTCCGGCAATGACGAACACGTCCGGGCTGGAAGTTGTCTCTACCCTCAAGCCGACGTTGGTCCGCAACTCTCTCATCAGCCGTTCTCGGAGATTCCGGGAAGTGCAGTGGACACCCTCCCTGCCCATCAAAGGAGAAGTGTTGACTCCAATGGTCATCCGAACCGTCGGTTCGTTGATATCTATGGGCGGTAGAGCCTCCGGGTCGTCAGGAGAGGAGATGGTGTCGCCTATGGACACGCCCTCCGGACCGGTCACCGCCACAATGTCCCCGACATGGGCCTCGGAAACTTCCTCTCGCTCCATCCCACGGAAAACAAAGATGTGCTCCAGTTTGTGGAAGGTGGGCTCGGCGTCGAGGCGCAACAAGGCCACATCGTCCCGCTGCCTGAGCGTGCCGTTAGTGATCCGCCCCACGGCTACCTGCCCGAGGTAGTTGTCATAGTCCAGCGCCGCAACCAGCATTTGTAGCGGGGCAGCGGGGTCACCCTGTGGTGGCGGCACAGAATCCAGGATCGACTGAAAGAGGGGCCGCATGTCCGACCACGGCGTATCCAGTTCGGTGGTTGCGTAACCCTGCCGGGCCGATGCGTACAGCACCGGAAAATCCAACTGCTTCGCATCGGTGGCCAGTTCCAAGAACAGATCCTGGACCATCTCGACCACCTCTGCCACCCGTGCCTCGGGGCGATCTATCTTGTTAATGACCACCATGGGGGTGACATTGTGTTCCAGGGCCTGGCGCAGCACGTAGGCAGTCTGGGGCATGGGGCCGTCTACCGCGTCCACCAACAGCAGACAGCCATCGGCCATATTCATAATCCGTTCCACCTCGCCACTGAAGTCGGCGTGGCCCGGCGTGTCGATGATGTTGATCCTGACTCCCCCGTAGGAGACCGAGGCGTTCTTGGCCAGAATGGTGATGCCGCGCTCTCGCTCAAGAGGGTTGGTGTCCATGATCAGCTCGCCCACCTGCTGATGGGCGCGAAAGACCTGCCCCTGCATCAATAGGGCGTCGACCAGCGTGGTCTTGCCGTGGTCGACGTGGGCTATGACAGCCAGGTTGCGTATGGCGTTGTTCCGGAAGGCGCTCAAGTCTCCGACACTTTCCATTGCTATGGGGCGCTCTGCGGGCGTTGCTCCGCCCTTTGGGCAGCATTCCACGGCTGGCGAGTGAAGCGGCCTCTGACGCTCCCGCTAATCTCACGCCACTTCTGTTCTTCATCCGGCGTGATGAACGTCACGGCCTCACCGTCGCGGCCCATGCGGCCTGTCCGTCCGACCCTGTGCGTGAAGAGCAGGTCAGAGTCCGGGAGGTCAAAGTTGATGACCTGACCAACAGATTCAACATCCAGCCCACGGGCAGCTACGTTGGTTGCCACAAGGATAGGCGTGGCGCCGGAACGGAAGGACGCCATCACGCGCTCGCGCGCATTTTGGCTAAGATTTCCTTGCAATGCCCCTGCCGGATATCCCATATCTCCCAGGTGTGCTGCCAGCTTCTTCACGCCGTGCTTGGTCCTGCCAAAGACGAGGACGGCCGAGTCTTCCCGCCGGTCCAGCAGGGTCCGGAGCGCACCGATCTTGTCACGCTTCTTCATGGAATAGACCCGATGCTTCACGGTGGGCAGCGCCTGCAAGTCCGCGTCTACTTCCACAGTTGCCGGGCTCCGCATGTGCTTTGCGGCTGTCTTGGCGACCCAATCGGGCATCGTCGCTGACATAAGGACTGTCTGCCGGCTGGAAGGAGTCTGGCTGAGGATAGCCTCAACGTCGCGGGCAAATCCCCTGTCCAGCATTTCGTCTGCCTCATCCAACACCAGGTAACGGACTGACTGCAGGTCTAGTGTGCCCTGCCTGATGTGGTCCAGCGTGCGGCCAGGTGTGCCAATGATGATCTGGGGACCTTTCTTCAGTGCCGTGTGTTCCGGCCGCAATGACCGTCCACCGTACAGCAATTTGCAGCTCAACCGCTGCGGTGACGCGATGGCATTCGTTACCTCTGCCACCTGTATGGCCAGCTCGCGAGTGGGGACCAGCACCAATGCCTGGACGCGCCGGACCGACGCGTCGCACCGCGCTGCCAGGGGGATGGCGAACGCCAGAGTCTTGCCAGATCCCGTACGGGCCTGCCCTATTACGTCCATGCCCTCTAAGAGAAGGGGTATGGACTTCTCCTGGATTGGCGTGGGCTCCGATATGTCCATACGGGAAAGAGCCGCTCTTGTGGTGGGGTTCAAGGACATCTCAGAGAACACTGGAGCGGCGGCGGGGGCGTCATCAGCGGCGGATTGAGGTGGTCGATTTGTGGTGAATGGCTCTTCAGCGGGCGCGCTAGCCGAGGAGGAAGAGCCGTTGCGCTGGATCTTGAAACACGGGGAGCAGTACACGGGACGGTCCTGGGTTGGCCGGAAGGGAACTGTTGTGGACGCGCCGCACGCAAAGCAGACGGCTTGGTGCTGGGGTCTCGAGGTGAACGACCTCGGGCGCACAGAAAGGGACTCAATAGACATATGGAAACGGACTCCTTACACACAGGGATACAACGGTGATTAGCGCAGGGCAGAAAGACGGAGGACGGGGGATAAGGAAGACCGTTCCCGCAAGCGAAGCCTTGATGCGATGATCAAGCGTGTTTCACTAATCATATCAGACGGCGGGCGACAAAGACCCTCTTTCCCTTCTTAAAGACGATCCAGTGCCAATGTCGGACGGCGATGACGTTCGTTGCAGGCTTCGTGCCAATGTCTTTGGGGGGCGGGGGTATGCGTCCGATCGTCGCCCAAGGCGAGTGTCTGCAAGACGATCGGCTATGTTTGACCGTCCGGGTACTTCCCTACCCCGCAGAGCTGCCGGAAGCCTCGAAGAACACTAGCAGGGTCAGGTCCTCGGCGATCGAGTGGAAGTGGTGCTGGGCGTCGGCAGCGACGTACGCCACACTGCCCTCTTGCAGGGGCATATCGTCCCCTTCAACCTGTATGACGCCGCGACCCTTGACCACGTAATAGACCTCGTCATCGTCGTGGGGCTGCTGTGGGTCCTTGGTGCCGGCGGGCAGCACGTATAGGCCGCAGTAAAGCCTCGGCACGCGGAGAAACTCGTACCAGAATCCCTCTTTCTCGCTCTGCCGGGCCATGAGGTCGGCGATCTCGAAGACTTGTCCTGCGGGCATATGAGTACACCTGCCGGACTTTGTTCTCGCGTTTATGCTTCCTCACACTGCTTTACTCTCAGGCCCGGAACAGACTCGTGGCCTCGGTCGGAGTGTCTGGAGATCAAGTCCGAATCTTTAAGAAAGTCCTGCTCCTGAGGATCGGTGGAGAACTGCCGCGCCCTGGCAAGGTAAAACACTGAAATGACGACCGGCAGGGCCGCGAGGCCCGACAGCGCAACGGTTATCCCAACCAGGGTGGCAGCCCCCCCGATAGCCATTCCGCCTAGCGACATCGTTCCCCAGGTGAAGCCCTGCAGCCCTATCATCCTGCCCCGGTACTCCTCCGGAGACACGACCTGAATCAGGGAAGAAGACAGCGAGTTAAACCCGCCCGAGGCCATCCCATTGAGAAACAGGAACACGGCCACAAGCGCGAACCATGGCGACACCGCCCACCCGATGACCATCGCCGAGTATCCCAGGGAGGCTAGCAGGTAACGTACATGCGTGGGTTTCAAGCTGGCGGAGCTCGCGATCAGAACTCCGGTAACCATGGACCCGACGCCCATTACTCCCATGAGGACTCCGAGCCCTGTCGCGCTGACGCCCAGGACCTCCCGCGCGAAGAAGGGAAGCATAAGTTGTGCGCTGTAAGCGAAGCATGACATGAGTATGTCCATGACCATGATCATTCGCATGTTCCTGTTGCGGTACGCGTAAGAGGCGCCTTCCGTCAGGCTGGACCAAACGGAGCGGCGCGGCCTGGGCTTCCTCTCAGTGGGCGGCAGCCGGAGAATGCAGTAGGTTGCGACGATGAACGAGCTTGCGAGGAAGAAGAACGCCCCGCCGGTGCCCGCGAGGTCCGTGATCACACCGGCAATCACAGGGCTCGCGATGCGCATGACGTCCGAGGCCAGGTAGTTGGCGGACATCGCATTCATCAGGCTCTCGCGACCTGCGAGGTCGAACGTAACCGCGTTGCGGGTGGGCATGCTGATCGCCATGATGATGCCCTGCAGCAGGGAGATGACTATCAGGTGCCACATCTGCACCCAATCCATGATCACCAGTGTCCCCAGCACAAGGCTGGTGCTCATGTTGAACGTCTGCAGCGCGACCAGGAGTAAGCGCCGGTCGAATCTGTCGATAATTACGCCACCGATGGGCGACAGGAATGTGCTTCCGATTGCACGGACCGCAGAAAGGATGCCGAGCCATAGCGGCGCGCTGGCGCCGCTCTCGTCCGTCAGGTCGACGACCAGCCAGCCCTGGGCGAGCATCCGGCCGCTCATCCCGGCGGACGACCAGAACATGCTGGCCCAGAACCACACGTAGCCCCTGATGCTGAAGGCTACGAACATCCTTCGCCGCGGTTCAGGCGGCCTCCTGGCAGGGCTCTGGGACCGGCTTGCCATCCTTCCTCTCCGTAAAGGCCGCCCCTTATGTGCTGTGAAGAGGCAATGTTACTCCCCAGAACATCCGGCAACCAATGAGTTTTGGTGTTGCGGCAAGGCGAATCCGCAACTACAATCGCGCCACATGCCCGGCCGGGATAGCCGGAAAGAATGATCAGGCAATAGTAGTGCACACCGCGCTGCCCAGGAGGGGAAATGCAGGCTCAATTTACTGGCGCATCGATACTTCGAGAGATCAAGAAGGGACTGCCGTACCGCTACTTCTACGCTCCTGAGCAACATCAGAAGGAACTGGATGTCTTCTGGTACGACATGTGGGTTTACGCCTTTCGGGCCGAGGAAGTGGCTTCGCCCAGGGACTACAAGGTCTTCACCGTGGGCGAGCAGAGTTGCGTCATCACCAGGGACCTCAAAGGCGTCCTACGAGCGTTCCACAACACCTGCCGTCACCGCGGGTCCATCCTGTGCACGGAGGAGTCCGGCCGCTTTGATGGCGGCTCGGTAGTCTGCCCGTACCACGCCTGGACATACTCGCTCGAGGGCAACCTGATCGCTACGCCCCACCAGTTGGAGTCGGCCGACTTCGACATGAAGAACTATTCTCTTTACGAGGTGGCCGTGGGCGAGTGGGCCGGATACATTTTCGTGAACTTCGCCGGCGCCAATGCGGAGCCGCTGGAGCAGACGTTGGGCAACACCCCTGCCCGCCTCCAGAACTACCACATGGAAGAGTTGAAGCTTGGAAAGCGTATCGTTCTCGACGTGGAGGCCAACTGGAAGCTGCTGTTCGAGAACTTCTCCGAGTGCTTCCACTGCCCGGGGGTGCACCCGGAATTGTGCGACGTGATACCTATCTATGGCGAGGGCCTGCTCAGCGACCGGCAGAAAGATGATGGCGCAATGCTCATGGAGCAGGGCAAGGACTTCGAACCGACCGGAGGGCAGACGATGAGCCGAACGCAGCGGCTTGCGCCCGGCAAGGTGACACTCACGATGGACGGTACCACTAACCTGCCCTTCTTCCGTGACCTAACGGAAGAGGAGAGGAGCACCGGCTACAACGCCGCCGTGCTCAGACCCAACCTGTTCATCAACATACACCCGGACTTCATCCACACTCACAGGATGCTGCCCACCGGCCCCACCAGCGTTCAGATGACGTACGACTGGTTGTTCGAGCCGTCTTCGATGGAGTTGCCGGACTTCGACCTGGAAAAGATGGTTGAGCTCTGGGACATCACCAACCGGCAGGACGCCCAGAACTGCAAGTGGCAGCAGTCCGGCCTGGCCAGCAAAGAGGCCGATAACTGCACATTCGTACCACAGGAGATCGGTCCCTGGCGCTTCCACCAGTGGGTGCTGGAGAGGCTCGGCGAGGAGACGGACCACAGCTACGAGGGGGACGTCAGGTACTAACCGCCGACTGCACAACCTAACGGTCTGAATAGCGGCCCCGCCAGCGCATGGCGGGGCCGCTTGTTTTCGTCTAACATAGCCGCAACTGCACTTGCTCGGAGGTGACCACGCTATGTTAACGAGGCAATCATTCGCCAACAGCCCCGCAGCCATCGGCCGCATGGAATCGAGCTTCCCCAACCACTGGCACTACGACCCGGAGCACCACCGGAAGG
This sequence comes from Dehalococcoidia bacterium, assembly GCA_965237445.1. Lineage (GTDB taxonomy): Bacteria > Chloroflexota > Dehalococcoidia > Lucifugimonadales. The sequence goes on from OZ250142.1 coordinate 420,575, forward strand.
AACTCGACGCCTTCTGGTACAGCATGTGGATCTACGCGTGCCGCTCCGAGGACGTGGGATCGCCGAGGGACTACAAGGTGGTCTCAGTTGGCGACCAGAACGTGGTCGTAACCAGGGACCTCAAGGGGAACGTCCGCGCCTTCCACAACACTTGCCGGCACCGCGGCTCGATACTGTGCACGCAGGACGAGGGCCGCTTCGAGGGCGGATCGATAGTCTGCCCCTACCACGCTTGGACATACTCGCTGGAGGGTAACCTGATCGCGACGCCTCACCAGCTAGAGTCGGCCGACTTCGACATGAAAGACTACTCACTTTACGGCGTGGCCGTGGGCGAATGGGGCGGCTTCGTGTTCGTCAACCTCGCGGGGGACCGGGCCGAGCCGCTGGAAAACGTGCTCGGCGACTTTCCGGAACGGTTCGCCAACTACCGCACTGAGGACCTGCGCCTGGGATACAGGTACGTAGCCGAGATCAAGACGAACTGGAAGCTGTGGTTCGAGAACTATATGGAGTGCTTCCACTGCCCGCAGGTCCACCCCGAGTTGTGCGCCGTTGTGCCGATCTATGCACTGGCGCTGGACGGGGGCTTCGCTCGCGACTGGGAAGGCACCGGCGGCGACACGATGGTCAGGGAGCTGGACATCATTCCCGGCGCGAAGACCTGGACCATGGACGGCCAGCTCAGCGGCCCGGCGCTCAGCGGACTCAGCCAGCACGAGCTGGACAGCCCGCAGAACGGCGGCATGCTCAGACCGAGCTTCTTCCTGAACATGCACCCGGACTACGTTCACACGCAGCGCATGCTGCCCACGAGTCCGTCCACGGTCGAGATAACGTGGGACTACCTGTTCGAGCCGGAGACGATGGCGCGCGAGGACTTCGACGCCAAACGAGCGTACGAGCTCTGGCACATCACCAACCTCCAGGACGCTCAGAACGTGGAGTGGCAGCAGGCTGGCCTCATGGCCGGCAAGAACGTACACAAAAAGAGCCTGTTCGTGTCGAACGAACAGGGACCGTGGCGGTTCAACAGGTGGGTGGCAGACAAGCTCAAGGAGGCCGGCGCAATCTAACTTATTGCCGGTAGAAAGCAACACGCGGCGCAGGACAAGCAGGAGGTCCCAGAAATGCAGGTTTACGACTACGATCAGAGATCACGCGTGGTGCTGGACAAGCTGGAGCCCAGCTTTCCGAACAGCTGGCATTACGACCCCCAACACTACCAGAGGGAGCTCGAGACTTTCTGGTACCGGATGTGGATCAACGTCTGCAGGTCGGACGAGGTGGCCTCGCCCAGGGACTATAAAGTCGTTTCCATTGGTGAGCAGAACATCATCGTCACCAGGGACCTCAAGGGCATTTTGAGGGCCTTCCACAACACCTGCCGGCACCGAGGGTCGATCCTGTGCACGCAGGACGAGGGCCGCTTCGAGGGTGGCTCCATCGTCTGCCCGTACCACGCGTGGACATACTCGCTGGAAGGCAACCTGATCGCCACGCCGCACCAGTTGGAGTCGGCCGACTTCACAATGAAGGACTACACGCTTTACGAGGCGGGAGTCGGCGAGTGGGGCGGCTTCGTGTTCGTCAACCTCACGCCGGAAGAGGCCGAGCCGCTCGAAAAGGCGCTGGGAGACACGCCCCTGAAGTTCAAGAACTACCACCCGGAGAGACTCAAGCTGGGCTTTCGGTACGTCCATGAGATCAAGGCGAACTGGAAGTTATGGTTCGAGAACTACAGCGAGTGCTTCCACTGCCCGCAGGTCCACCCGGAGCTCATCAACATTGTGCCGATTTTCTCGAAGGGACTGGGCGACGTCAGGGAGGACCCGGAGTGGAAGCCTTCCGGCGGAGAAACGATGCTACTGCACGGTGGCTCGGACATCATTCCTGGCGGCAGAACCTGGACGATGGACGGTCAACTCAGCGGCCCCGCGTTCAGCGGCCTGACGGATGAAGAGGCGAACTGCGTCATCGGCGGCATGCAGCTCCGGCCGAACTTCTTCTTCGTTGCGCACCCGGACTATGTCCACACTCAGCAGATGATCCCCACCAGCCCGACCACGGTGCAACTGACATGGGACTACCTGTTCGAGCCTGAGACGATGGAGCGCGACGACTTCGACGCCAAGCGGGGCTACGAGCTCTGGCACATCACCAACCTCCAGGACGCGCAGAACGTGGAGTGGCAGCAGGCGGGCATCGAGGGCGGCCGCAAGCACCACGAGTACAGTGGTTTCGTGCCGCAGGAGACGGGGCCGCACCAGTTCAATGGCTGGGTAATGGATGTTATGGAGGCCGCAGGGCACGAGGTGCTGAGGCGCGGCTCGTAGGCAGAGCATTACGGAAAGTACAGCGCGGCAACCGGAAGGACAACAAGACGGCCGGCAAGGGAGGTCAAACCATGCAGGTGTATAGCTACGAGCAGCGAAAGAACAGGCGCGTTGTACTGGACAACATGGAGCCCAGCTTCCCGAACAGGTGGCACTACGACCCCGAACACTACCAGAGGGAGCTCGAGACGTTCTGGTACCGGATGTGGATCAACGTCTGCAGGTCTGACGAGGTCGCCTCGCCCAGGGACTACAAGGTCGTTTCCATTGGGGAGCAGAACATCGTCGTCACACGGGACCTGAAGGGCAACCTGAGAGCGTTCCACAACACTTGCCGGCACCGAGGGTCGATCCTGTGCACTGAGGCCAATGGCCGCTTCGAGGGCGGCTCCATCGTCTGCCCGTACCACGCGTGGACGTACTCTCTGGAAGGCAATCTGATCGCGACGCCGCACCAATTGGAGTCGGCCGACTTCGACATGAAAGACTACTCGCTGTACGACGTGGCAATCGGCGAGTGGGGCGGCTTCGTGTTCGTGAACCTCACGCCGGAAGAGGCCGAGCCTCTCGAGAAGGCCCTGGGGGACACCCCCGTGAAGTTCAAGAACTACCACCCGGAGAGGCTCAAGCTGGGATTCAGGTACGTGCATGAGATCAAGGCCAACTGGAAGCTGTGGTTCGAGAACTACAGCGAGTGCTTCCACTGCCCGCAGGTCCACCCGGAACTCATCAACATTGTGCCGATCTTCTCCAAAGGACTGGGCAGCGTCAGACAGGACCCGGAGTGGAAGCCATCAGGCGGGGAAACGATGCTGCTGCACGGCGGCTCGGACATCATTCCGGGCGGCCGGACGTGGACGATGGACGGTCAGCTCAGCGGACCCGCGTTCAGCGGGCTGACTGAAGAGGAGGCGAACTGCACCATGAGCGGCATGCAGCTCAGGCCGAACTTCTTCTTCGTAGCGCATCCGGACTACGTGCACACACAGCAGATGATCCCGACAAGCCCTACGACGGTACAACTCACGTGGGACTACCTGTTCGAGCCGGAGACTATGGAGCGCGACGACTTCGACGCCAAGCGGGGCTACGAGCTCTGGCATGTCACCAACCTGCAGGACGCGCAGAACGTGGAGTGGCAGCAGGCGGGCATCGAGGGCGGCCGCAAGCACCACGAGTACAGCGTGTTCGTACCGCAGGAGCAGGGGCCGCACCAGTTCAACAACTGGGTCATGGAGATCATGGAGGCCGCCGGGCACGAGGTAATCAGGCGCGACGGCTAGGCCCGGGCCGTCCGGGCACCTTCGTCACGGCGTGAGCAGGAGACGCAGCGAACAGAAAGGAGACCTGCATGACGCAGTTGTACACGTACGAGAGCAGGATGAGGATCAGGAGGCTCGACAAGCTGGAGCCGAGCTTCCCCAATAGCTGGCACTACGATCCTGAGCATTACCAGAAGGAACTCAAAGCCTTCTGGTATCGCATGTGGATCAACGTCTGCAGGTCGGACGAAATCGCCTCGCCACGGGACTACAAGGTTGTCAGCATTGGCGATCAGAACCTCGTCCTCACGAAGGACCTCAAGGGCAAACTGAGAGCGTTCCACAACACGTGCCGGCACCGTGGCTCGATCCTGTGCACGCAAGACGAGGGCCGGTTCGAGGGCGGTTCCATCGTCTGCCCGTACCACGCGTGGACGTACTCACTGGAGGGGAAGCTGATCGCCACGCCGCACCAGCTTGAGTCGGCCGACTTCGCAATGAAAGACTACTCGCTCTACGACGTGGCTGTCGGAGAATGGGGCGGGTTCGTGTTCGTGAACCTGTCCCCGGACCCGGTCGAGCCGCTCGAAGCGGCGCTGGGAGACACGCCGGAGAAGTTCAAGAACTACCACCCGGAACGGCTGAAGGTGGGCTTCCGGTACGTGCATGAGATCAAGGGGAACTGGAAACTGTGGTTTGAGAACTTCTCGGAGTGCTACCACTGCCCGACGGTCCATCCGGAGCTCATCAGCATCGTGCCGATCTTTTCGAAGGGGCTTGGTCGAGTCAATCAAGACCCGGAGTGGAAGCCTTCCGGCGGGGACACAATGGTGCTGCACGGCGGCTCCGATATCATCCCCGGCGGCAGGACTTGGACCATGGACGGCCAACTCAGCGGCCCGACGTTCAGCGGCCTGACGGAAGAGGAGGCCACCAGTGTTATCAATGGGATGCAACTCCGGCCAAACTTCTTCTTCATTGCGCACCCCGACTACGTGCATACGCAGCAGATGATCCCCACGAGCCCGACTACGGTACAGCTAACGTGGGACTACCTGTTCGAGCCGGAGACGATGGAGCGCGACGACTTCGACGCCAAGCGGGCGTACGAGCTGTGGCACGTCACCAACCTCCAGGACGCGCAGAACGTGGAGTGGCAACAGGCCGGCATCGAGGGCGGCCGCAAGCACCACGAGTACAGCGTGTTCACGCCGCAGGAGACAGGTCCGCACCAGTTCAACCAGTGGGTCATGGAGGTCATGGATGCCGCGGGGCACACAGTGCTGAGGCGCGGCTCGTAGGCAGAGCATTATGGAAAGTACAGCGCGGCACCCGGACGGACAGCAACTCGACCGGCGACGGAGGTCAAACCATGCAGGTGTATAGCTACGAGCAGAGAAAGAACAGGCGCGTCGTGCTGGACATGATGGAGCCGAGCTTCCCAAACAGCTGGCATTACGATCCTGACCACTACCGGAGGGAACTCGAGACGTTCTGGTACCGGATGTGGATCAATGTATGCAGGTCAGACGAGGTCGCATCGCCCAGGGACTACAAGGTCGTCACCATCGGCGAGCAGAACATCGTCGTCAGCCGGGACCTCAAGGGCAATCTGAGGGCGTTCCACAACACCTGCAGGCACAGAGGCTCGATCCTCTGCACTGAGGCCAAGGGACGGTTCGAGGGCGGCTCCATCGTCTGCCCGTACCACGCCTGGACCTACTCGCTGGAGGGCAAGCTGATCGCTACGCCCCACCAGCTTGAGTCGGCCGACTTCGACATGAACGACTACTCGCTGTATGGGGTGGCCGTCGGCGAGTGGGGCGGCTTCGTCTTCGTCAACCTCACTCCGGAGGAGGCCGAGCCGCTCGAGAAGGCGCTTGGCGACACTCCCCTAAAGTTCAAGAACTACCACCCGGAGAGGCTCAAGCTGGGCTTCCGTTACGTGAAGGAGATCAAGGCGAACTGGAAGCTGTGGTTTGAGAACTACAGCGAGTGCTTCCACTGCCCGCAGGTCCACCCGGAACTCATCAACATAGTGCCCATCTACTCAAAGGGACTGGGCAACGTCAGGCAAGACCCGGAGTGGAAGCCCTCCGGCGGAGAGACGATGCTGCTGCATGGCGCCTCGGACATCATTCCGGGCGGCAGAACGTGGACGATGGACGGCCAACTCAGCGGACCGGCGTTCAGCGGACTGACGGAAGAGGAGGCGAACTGCGTCATCAGCGGTATGCAGCTCAGGCCGAACTTCTTCTTCGTGGCACATCCCGACTACGTGCACACACAGCAGATGATCCCAACGAGCCCGACCACGGTGCAGCTCACGTGGGACTACCTGTACGAGCCGGAGACGATGGAGCGCGACGACTTCGACGCCAAGCGAGGCTACGAGCTGTGGCACGTCACCAACCTGCAGGACGCGCAGAACGTCGAGTGGCAGCAGGCGGGCATCGAGGGCGGCCGCAAGCACCACGCGTACAGCGTGTTCGTGCCGCAGGAGACTGGGCCGCACCAGTTCAACAACTGGGTTATGGAGATCATGGAGGCTGCCGGTCACGAGGTGCTGAGGCGCGACAGTTAGTCGGCAGCGGCAGGCCTGGCTCTCAAGGCGACCGGTAAGACGCAACCACACGGACGGAGGCCCGCAAGATGCAGCTGTACACCTACCAGCACAGACGTAACAGGCTTGACAGGCTGGAGCCAAGCTTTCCAAACAGCTGGCATTCCGATCCCGAGCACTACCAGAAGGAGCTCGAGGCTTTCTGGTACCGCATGTGGATCAACGTCTGCAGGTCGGAAGAGGTCTCCTCGCCCAGGGACTACAAGGTCGTCACGATCGGCGAGCAGAACATCGTCCTGACAAGGGACCTGAAGGGAAACCTCAGCGCCTTCCACAACACCTGCAGGCACCGAGGCTCCATCCTGTGCACGCAGGACGAGGGCCGCTTCGAGGGCGGCTCCATCGTCTGCCCGTACCACGCCTGGACGTACTCGTTGGAAGGGAACCTGATCGCCACGCCGCACCAGCTTGAGTCGGCCGACTTCGACATGAAAGACTACTCGCTCTACGAGGCGGCAGTCGGCGAGTGGGGCGGCTTCGTGTTCGTCAACCTCACGCCGGGGGAAGCTGAGCCGCTCGAGAGTGTGCTGGGCGACGCTCCCCTGAAGTTCGAGAACTACCATCCGGAAAGGCTCAAACTTGGCTTCCGGTACGTGAAGGAGATCAAGGCGAACTGGAAGCTCTGGTTCGAGAACTTCACCGAGTGTTTCCACTGCCCACAGGTCCATCCGGAACTCGTCAGCGTCGTACCGATATTCTCGAAGGGACTGAGCGGCGTCCAGCAGGACCCGGAATGGCGCGACTCAGGGGGCGAGACGATGCTGCTGTACGGCATGGACATCATACCGGGAGGCAAAACGTGGACGATGGACGGACAGCTCAGCGGCCCGACGCTTAGCGGGCTGACCGAGGAGGAGGCGAACAGCGTCATCACCGGGATGCATCTCAGGCCGAACCTTTTCTTCATTGCGCACCCGGACTACGTGCACACCCAGCAGATTATCCCCACGAGCCCTACAACGGTCCAACTCACGTGGGACTACCTGTTCGAGCCGGAGACGATGGAGCGCGACGACTTCGACGCCAAGCGCGCATACGAGCTGTGGCACATCACGAACCTACAGGACGCGCAGAACGTCGAGTGGCAGCAGTCAGGCATCGAGAGCGGAAGCAAGCACCACGAGTACAGCGTGTTCGTGCCGCAGGAGACGGGGCCGCACCATTTCAACAACTGGGTCATGGAGGTCATGGAAGCTGCCGGCCACACGGTGGTTAGGCGGGACTCCTAGGCGGCATCCGCCGGAAAGCGTTGCGGAACAGGCGAGAGGAAGCCCTAACGGGAATGACGGTGTTCAGGGGCGCATGTAGGGAACATCATGAGCAAGAGCTTGCTTCTGCTTGTCACGGTGACTTTACTACTAGTTGCCTGTACCGGTAGGGGCGAGCCGCAAGAAGAAACCGAGGCGCGATTCAAGATTACCGTTATCAACGGCGAGATCGCGGGATTCGAGTTAGCAGATCAACCCGACGTATTCGGACCGGATGTGACGTGGGATGAAGTGTTCCTGTACTCCCCCCGCGCGATTCTGGAGGTCAGGCAGGAGCGAATCCCCGATGACGGGGCTGACTATACGATTGAGGTATTCTACGTAAGCGAGTACAGGAGCGAAGACTTGATGGCGATTGCTGACGAGTTAGACTTGTCGGCCTTATCCAACGAAGCGACAGCATTGGACGAATAGGATAACCAGGAGAGGGGTCTTTGCAATGCTGCCAACCACCCGCTCACTGCCCGTGTCACCCTCACCCTACCCTCTCCCATCGAGGAGACTTTTGCATAACCAACTTTCGTGGGGATGAGAACCCCATCCCAACCTTCCCCAGCAGACTGGGGAAGGGGTCAAAGGAGTGCTTCCGCTGGCGTAGGCGACAGTTTTGCAAAGGTCTCCATCTAGGGAGAGGGGATTGTTGGCATTGATGCAAGATTGCGCAAACGTCTCGACGCAGGCAAGCTAAGGTACAATTCAAGCTGGCACCCTGGCTAGCTACCTGCAAGCACCACGAGTACAGCGTGTTCGTGCCGCAGGAGACGGGGCCGCACCATTTCAACAACTGGGTCATGGAGGTCATGGAGTCGGCCGGGCACACCGTGGTTAGGAGGGACTCCTAGCCGCAGTCCCCGGGTGAATGCCGCTCAGGATGCAATTGTAAGACATATGGGGGTCTGCGGGTGACACAACAGAGCGATTGTTGCGGGACCACCTATGAGGGCGAGATCGAGGTGCGCTCTTCGAGCGCCGGAATACGGCCTCTGGAACTGCTTAAAGGCATGGGCACCAGCTTCTCCAACCACTGGCACTACGACCCGGAGCACCACCGCAGGGAACTGGACGTTTTCTGGTATAGCATGTGGGTCTACGTGTGCCGGTCCGAGGAAGTATCGTCTCCCAGGGACTATAAAGTCGTCACGATCGGCGACCAGAACGTCATCATCACCAGAGACCTCAAGGGCAACGTCCGGGCCTTCCACAACACATGCCGGCATCGCGGCTCGATCCTGTGCACGCAGGAGCAGGGCCGGTTCGAGGGCGGCTCCATCGTCTGCCCGTACCATGCCTGGACCTACTCGCTGGAAGGCGACCTGATCGCCACGCCGCACCAGCTTGAGTCGGCGGACTTCGACATGAAAGACTACTCGCTGTACGGCGTTGCCGCCGGCGAGTGGGGCGGCCTGGTGTTCGTCAACCTCGCGGGCGACCGAGCCGAGCCTCTCGAGGAAGCGCTCGGCGACGCGCCGCAGAGGCTGAAGAATTACCGCCTCGAGGAGTTACGTCTGGGCTTTAGATACGTGGCGAACCTAAGTGCGAACTGGAAGCTATGGTTCGAGAACTATACCGAATGCTTCCATTGCCCATCGGTCCACCTAGAACTGATCAATCTCGTGCCGATTTACTCAAAGGGGCTGGTGGACGTGCGGCAGGACCCGGAGTGGAAGACGAGCGGCGGCGAGTCAATGAAGCTCGTAGGCGCGGACATCATCCCCGGCGGCATGACGTGGACGATGGACGGCCGGCTCAGCGGCCCGCCGATCAGCACCCTCTCCGAACAGGAGCTACAGCACCCCGTGAACGGAACGGTGCTGCGGCCCAGCCTGTTCATGAGCACGCACCCGGACTACGTTCACACGCAGCGCCTTCTCCCGACTGGACCGAACACACTCCAGCTAACGTGGGACTACCTGTTCGAGCCCGAGACGATGGAGCGCGAAGACTTTGACGCCAAGCGTGCCTACGAGCTCTGGCACATCACGAACCAGCAGGACGCGCAGAACGTCGAGTGGCAGCAGGCAGGCATCGAGAGCGGCCGCAAGGTGCACAAGCGCAGCGTCTTCTCGATCCAGGAGACTGGGCCCAACGCCTTCAATCAATGGATACAGGAAAGACTAAACGGAGGAGGCGAGCATTGAGACCTAGCTCTTCGCCGGAAGACGTAGGCAGTTCCGGCGGGCCGAATCTCAAGCCTAACTTGTTGCTGGACGGGATGGGCACGAGCTTCCCGAACCGCTGGCATTACGATCCGGACCACTATCGGAAGGAACTCGAGGTATTCTGGTACAGCATGTGGGTCTACGCATGTCGCTCCGAAGACATAGGCTCTCCGAGAGAGTACAGAGTCGTCTCGATTGGCGACCAGAACGTCATTGTGACCAGGGACCTCAAAGGCAACGCCCGAGCTTTCCACAACACGTGCCGTCATCGCGGCTCCATACTGTGCACGCAGGACGAGGGCCGCTTCGAGGGCGGGTCCATCGTGTGCCCGTATCATGCGTGGACCTACTCGCTCGAGGGTGACCTGATCGCCACACCCCACCAGTTGGAGTCGGCCGACTTCAGCATGCAGGACTATTCGCTGTACAACGTAGCCATTGGCGAGTGGGGAGGGTTCGTCTTCGTGAACCTCGCCGGTGACCGGGCCGAACCCCTGGAAGTCGCGCTCGGCGACGCGACGCGGCGGCTCAAGAACTATCGCCTAGAGGACCTGCGGCTCGGTTGGAGGTACGTCGCGAACGTCAAGGCGAACTGGAAGCTGTGGTTCGAGAACTTCACGGAATGCTTCCACTGCCCGTCGGTGCACCCTGAGTTAATCAGCCTGGTGCCGATCTTCTCCAAGGGCCTCACGGACACTCGTCAGGACCCGGAGTGGAGGCCGTCCGGCGGCGACACAATATCGCTATCCGGGGCTGACATGATTCCGGGCGGCAAAACATGGACGATGGACGGCCAGCTAAGCGGCCCGCCAATAAGCACGCTCACCGATGCGGAGCTGAACACCCCGAGGGACGGGACGATAATGCGGCCCAGCCTGTTCATCAGGACTCATCCGGACTTCGTCCACACGCAGCGATTGCTGCCGACCGGCCCGAACACGCTCCAGCTTACGTGGGACTTCCTGTTCGAGCCGGAGACGATGGCACGCGACGACTTCGATCCCAAGCGCGCCTACGAGCTTTGGCAAATCACGAACCTGCAGGATGCACAGAACGTCGAGTGGCAACAGGCAGGCATCGAGGGCGGCCGCAGGGTGCATAACCGGAGCGTCTTCTCGATTCAGGAGCCCGGGCCCAACGCATTCAACCAATGGATACGGGAAAAACTGGAGGGAGGAAGCCAGCATTGAACTCGAATCCATCGCCGGACACCATTGTCAGCTCAGTCAGCGCAGACATGCGCCCTACGATCTTGCTGGACGGAATGGGGAAGAGCTTCCCGAACCACTGGCACTACGATACGGACCACTACCGGAAGGAGTTGGATGCCTTTTGGTACAGTATGTGGGTCTACGCCTGCCGCTCTGAGGACATTGCCACACCAAGGGACTACCAAGTGGTCACCATAGGCAACCAGAACGTCATCGTCACCAGAGACCTCCGGGGCAACGTCCGGGCCTTCCACAATACATGCCGGCACCGCGGCTCAATTCTCTGCACGGAGGACAAGGGACGCTTCGAGGGCGGATCCATCGTCTGCCCGTATCATGCGTGGACCTACTCGCTCGAGGGCGACTTGATCGCCACACCCCACCAGCTAGAGTCGGCCGACTTCGAAATGAATGACTATTCGCTATACAGCGTAGCCGTGGGAGAGTGGGACGGATTCGTGCTTGTTAACCTGGCGGGAGACCGTGCCGAGCCGTTGGAGGACGCTCTCGGCGACGCGCCTCAGAGGCTCAAGAACTACCGCCTCAAGGATTTACGGCTTGGCTGGAGGTACGTCGCGAACCTCAATGCGAACTGGAAGCTGTGGTTCGAGAATTTCACCGAGTGCTTCCATTGCCCGCAGGTCCACCCGGAGCTCGTCAGCCTCGTGCCCATATACGCCAAGGGCCTCGTGGATGTGCGCCAGGAACCCGGGTGGGAGCCGTCCGGAGGCGACACTCTGACGTTGGTGGGCGCCGACATTATCCCCGGAGGCAAGACCTGGACAATGGACGGCCAGCTTAGCGGCCCTGCCATAAGCACTCTCTCCCAGCGGGAGTGCGGCATACCGATCAATGGCACAATCCTCAAGCCAAGCCTGTTCGTGAGCACACACCCCGACTATGTGCACGTCCAAAGGCTTCTGCCGACCGGCCCAAACACGCTCCAGCTAACGTGGGACTACCTGTTCGAGCCAGAGACTATGGAGCGCGATGATTTCGATCCTAAGCGCGCCTACGAACTGTGGCACATTACCAACCTGCAGGATGCGCAGAACGTCGAGTGGCAGCAGGCGGGCATCGAAGGCGGACGCCGTGTCCACCACAAGAGCATGTTCGCGCGCCAGGAGACGGGGCCCTACTGGTTCAATCGCTGGGTGGAAGACACCCTGGAGGCCACCGGCGCCATCACGGAGTAGTGGCCCGGCGCGGCAGACCGATAGCCGTCACATGCCGGAAGCCGCTCCGCAGAGCGGCTTGGCTTAAGTGTCAGGCCTAAAGTGTAGGACTTCGGCTGACCGTTCCACTGAACGTGTGATAACCACGAGTTCGCACAACGCGAAACAGGCCTACGCGGCTACTCGCGGCGATGGGATTCGACCCGGCAGGCCGCCCCGCAGGGGCTCTATGTAGTCGGCGCCGAACCCGCAGCAGCCGCCAATGATCTGGGCACCCATTTCTACCCACTTCGCCGCCTCACGCGTCAGGTCCCCGGGAGACTCTTCATTGGTAAGGCTAGCGTCATGCCAGGTCTCGATGAAGTCTTCCCTGCCTGAATCGGGGTAGGCTACGACGGGACCGGACCACTGCGCGAGCATGACCCGAAGCGCTTCCGTTGTGGCGCCTAACCTGGCGTGGAAAACGCCGAGCACGTCGGGCTCCAGCTTGACGATCTCCGCCATGCCCTCCGCCAGGGTCATTTCTTCGTTGACGGACCTCCAATCGGATGTCCACATCGGCATTCCCATGCCCCCGCTGTAAGCGTGGCGTGCACCGCCGAAGTCCATCCTTACGGTCTGGCCGTCAGGCGCCATGGAGGCGGTAAACGCCACCCACACCGGCAGGCCCGTGGCCTTGGCCGCCTCGGTCGAGATCGCCCTGGACTCGTTGTCGGCCCACATGTTCTCGATTAGCAGGAAGTCGACACCCGACTCGGCCAGCACCTCGGCCTGCTCATCGCAGTACGTCCTCAACTCCTGCGCCGAAAGGCTGGCGCCGTAGCCGTAGCCGGTGCCTCCCTGCAGCGTGCCGGTCCTTGAGTCGCGAACGGGCATCCGGCACGACGATGGAGCCAGCGATGTAGACGGCCCTGTCGCCGGCGGACCCGGTCCCGGGCCTCAATGGCGGCGTCGACCGCACGGGTATTGATCTCCCTGACCTTGTCAATGTATCCGGACGCCTCCAGCGCCGGGCGTATGGTGTTGAAGGTGTTGGTGGTTATGATGTCTGCACCAGCCTTGATGTAACGCTGGTGCATCAACCGGACGGTTGCATAGTGCGTGTAGTTGGCAGGGCCGCACCACGACGCCGGGTCCATAGGCGCCCCCATAGTCTGGAGCTCCGTTCCTATGGCCCCATCCAGGATGATGACCTCGCCCTCATCCATTCGGCTTTTCAGACTCTCATAGTTGGACATGACCTGGACCTCCGTTGCGGCTCAGCAGTTCATCAAACAAAATCTCGTCGACGCGCAATGCTTGAAGGCCGTCATAGTAGGTTTTCTCACAGGTATGGTCAACAGGACGCGGGAGAACTTGCACGAACAGGTGCGAGGCTGGAATCAGATCGAACTCAGCGTGTTCGCGCCCCGGCATTCGGGGCGGTCATGGTCCAACCGCTGGGTGTAGGACACGTTGGCGGCTGCGGGTTCAGACACATAGTAGACCGGCGCACAAGAGAAGGCGGGGCGAAAAATGGATCGCCCCGCCTTCTGAGAACTCTCTGTGGCCGGTTTGCGACCAGCGTCAGCCCTGTTGTTGGGACTGGATCACGCCCTTGTTCTGCTCGACCAGCGTCTCGTACTCCTCGTCCGAAAGCGGCCGGCGCTGCCTGAACCACGAGACCCAGTTGTCGCGAGTGTCCTGCGTCTCCTCGTGCGGCCACATTACCCGCAGTGACAGCGGGCGTACGGGAGGCCGGTAGCTCATCATCGGGACGTCAGTCAGGTCCGTGCCAGACTCTTCCGCGAGCAGCATCATCACGTGCTCACGGCACCGCCTGCCCTGGCAGTGACCCATGCCTGCACGGGTGAGCCGCTTCACCTGGTCGGGGTTCACTGGGCCGTCGCCCATTAGCGTACCCAGGTTCCGCGCGCTCATCTGCTCCGACTCCCACTCCAGGTATCTTGGGGGGGACACGTCGAGAAGCTCGCCCTTGGTGACCTCTTCGCACTGGCAGATGTAAGCGTCCAAGCCGCCAGCGTTGATCAAGGCGTGCATCCAACGCTTCCAGTGCGAGTGCACCTCGGATGAGCCCGCGCCATCCAGTGACGCGGCAAGTTCCGACCTCCTCGCGTGGGCGGTGGCGCTGTCCACTGCACCGAGCGATTCGGCGGCGGCGATGCCGGCAATGCGGCCCTGCGCCTCAGCAAAAGCCGGGTTGGCTACCATGCTGTCGTTGTAGCCGGCGGCGTCTCCGGCGATGAACACGTTATCGACGCTGGAGCGCATCCACTCGTCGACAACCGGCGCCCAGCCGCCGCGAGTTGAGTCGAAGGCCAGCTCGCACTGGAGCAGCGCCGGGAGCTCGACCGTCGGGACCATGCCGATGGCAAGGACGACGGAGTCGCAGACGATCTCGGTCTCGCTGCCGTCGACCACCTGGCCGCTGTCGTCGAGGCCCACGAGGACGACCGACTCGATGTCGTCAGTCGCGCTCCTGGCTTCCTTAATCGTGTGGGAGGTGTAGAAGGTCACGCCCTTGCCTTCGAGCTCGGCTCGCAGGGCGTCATCTCCCTGAACCGTGGACGCCACTTCGACGACGCCCGAGACCGTGATGCCACGGTCCACTGCCATCTTGGCCGTATTGAGGCCGAGGTTGCCGGAGCCCAGCACCACGATGTTCTGGGCCGTCAGCGCCTGGTAGCGGGTCATCAGCGAGTGTGCGCCGCCCGCACCCATGCCGCCGGCGAATTGCCAGCCAGTAAAGCCCATGCCCAGGTCACGCGCTCCGGCGGCGACGATCAGCCGCTCGTAGCCGAGAATCCAGGACTTCTCGGTGTCTGCAAGTCCCACCTGCGGGCCGTCAAGCATGCGTACGTTGCGCGTGTTGCGGAACGCGCCCCAGCAGTAGATGCCGAGCTGGATGTCGACGCCCGCCTCTTCAGCCTCTACCAGCCCGGGGTTGGACTGCACGACGCGCTCCATCATCACGCCCCGGTCGGCGGCCGTGGGCAGGATGCGCTGACCGAAGTACAGGGGCACATCCAGGCCCATCATGGACATCTCGATCGGGTTCTCGTCGATCAGCGTGACTTCGACGCCCGCTTTTGCGGCCTCGGTAGCAGCAGCACAACCGGCCACTCCTGCGCCGATGACCACGAGAGGCGTTCGTTGCTCAACCTTTTGATAGACCATGCTGTGTCCTCCGTTTTGCAGAGTATCCCGGCGGCTTTCTACGAAGCTTCCTCGGCTTTGGCGGACCCTTCGGCACGTTGCGTGAGTGAGGAATTCGGCGCCACTCCGAAAGCGCCTGAATTGTAAGTTGCTGCTAGTAGGCCGTCAACACGGGCCGCCCCATAGCAGCGTTGGTTTGGCCGGGATGAAATCGGGGCTGCTAGAGCAATTGGTTATGGAGTTACTCGATCAGTGATCCTTAAGTCGGGCCGTTGCCGCCTCTTGAAACCTCTTACGCATCACTGAACGTTCTCCGAGGTCCAAGTCTCTTCCCAAGGCCGTTCTGCAGGAAGCCAACAGCCTGCTGTCGATCACCCTCGGAATGGGTGAGGAGGCCGCGAGGTTGTCTACGTCTACTAGCTCTTCCGGACTAAGAGAGCCAGCGAACCCCTCAATAACTACACCAATGGCAGATTCCGGGTCCGGGACATCGGCAGAAGGCTTGATCATTCGCGGCAAGGACTCATGTACCACGGAGCCTTGCCTCAATCTCAAGAATTCATCAATGTCGTCTTGACTCCATTCGGTTGTTGTATCCGATTCTTGCAGGAGCGTAAGCGACTGTGAGCCGCGGCTGGGTGCAATCCCCAAAAGGTGAATGCGGACACCGAAGCTCTGAGCTAACTGAACACCTATTCTTAGGTCCTCATCTCCTGAGAGTACAATGGCATCGGTTATTGCCCGATTACGTGCAAGCTCAACAAGGTCTGTGACGATAAGGGAGTCAACACCCTTCTGCTGGCCGGTAGGAGTAACGATGCCAAGCCTCAACTTGACGTCGTCCAGGAACGACAGTTTCTCCTGTTGAGCGGAGAGTCTCCCCTTAACCAAGCCGTCATACCAATAGATGCGGAGCAGGCTTGCGCTGCTGGCTCTGCTCTGGGCAGCGACCCGTAGCTTTTCAATAATCTCGGGAAGTTTGAGGTCAACTCTTTCGCGCCGCAACTTCTGCCCGGAGAGGGCCTTGGATCCCTGAGCGTAGAGATAGCCAGCATCGACAAAGACAGCGTAGCGCAAAGCCATTACCTAAGTCGCAAAAAAAGAGGATCCCCGAAGGAATCCTCAGTATAGCCTACGCTCCAACTTTTCTAATAACGGGAGACGCTAGGCAGTTTCATAGTACTTTGGCACGGCGATTCCGTCAACACGGGCCTCTGGTGAAAAATGTGTTCCATTATGTTCCGTTTTGTTCCATTTCGTAGCTGGACCGAGGGGAGATACGAAACTGGAACGGAACATCTTTGGAACCTAAACGGAACCACTCCGGCACCAGAATGGAACACAAATGGAACACCAGGGCATGGCCCGTTCGGCGGGCTCAGGACCCATAAGGGGGAGGGCTTGGTCCAATGACCCGATATCAGGTTGGAATCCGGTGTTCTTCTCATCAATGCATATTAGCACAGCAGTTCGCTCAAGGCAACTCTGCGGAGGCCAAAAGCGGGCGGCGCGGCGTTGGCTGGTAACATGACTCCGAGTCTACGTCCGGGGGACTGCCATGAGCGACAACGGTCACATTACATCTGAACTCTTTCAGTTCCTGGCCGAACTCAGGCTGAACAACGAGCGCACCTGGTTCCAGGCCAACAAGGGCCGCTACGAGAAGCACGTAAAGCAGCCGCTCCTTGAGTTTATCGCGGACTTCGGGGAACACCTGGAGCGCGTCAGCCCGCACTTCGTGGCGGACGCCCGCGGCAACGGCGGCTCGATGTTCCGCATCTACAGGGACATGCGCTTCTCCAAGGACAAGACCCCGTACAAGACGGCCGCCGCCATGCAGTTCCGGCACGAGCGCGGTAAGGACGTTCACGCGCCCGGCTTCTATGTCCACCTGGAGCCCGGATCGGTGTTCTTCGGCGCGGGCATGTGGGGGCCGGACTCGGCCTCGCTGAAGCGGATTCGCGCCGCTATCGACACCGGCGCCGTCAGGTGGCGCGGCGTGATGGACGACGACGACTTCGCGTCGACATTCTCGCTGCACGATGGCGGGCTCAAGAGGGCGCCGAAGGGCTACGACCCAGATCACCCGCTAATCGAGGACCTGAAGCGCAAGCACTTCATCGCGTCGGCGGAGCTATCGGAGGACGAGGCGTGCGAGCCGGGCTTCATGTTCGAGGTAGCGGACCTGTGCGATAGGGCATCGGGTTTCGTGAGGTTTCTCACCGACGCCGTGGGGCTGAAGTTCTGAAGGTAAAAGTGCAGGCCCCGACGAATAGCCCATGCAACATAGCTAAGCGAGGGTTACAGCTTGCTCTAGGTGTTCTTGTCGTCTTGACCTCACTGTTGGGCGGTTGCTCATCTTCGCAACCGTCGGACAGTCAAGACTCGGAGCCGTTGGTCAAGGCTAGTCCCAGTCCTGCTGTGACGTCCTCCATTTCTGAGCCGATTGTCTCCACGTCATCGCCCTCACCTACACCTTCGCCCACACCGACGCCAAGTAGGGACTATTCCATGTATGCCAAGGTTCCTGAGCACATGGCTTACGTCTGGTGGAACTGGGGAAGCAATCAAGTTAGCTTCCGCGAGCTTCTGGTGGAACTCACCATTCATAATGACATCGGCGACTTCTCCGAGCACAACGGCATCTACCTAATGCTCAGTCAAGGCAGCATAGCCGACGTCAGCTACTACTTCGGTATTCAGACATCGGTCTTCGACCCAAGAGTCGGTGGACGTCAAGGAGAGGGGCTGATCTTCTCAAGGTGGGACACGCGGAACCTCGACAACGCCCGCGTCCCGGACGGTGGATGGACTCAATCTTCCGGACACGAAGGGGACTTTATCGGAGTCAGGATTTCATACGACTGGGGTGCTGGCGACTATGAGCTGCGCCTAGCGTCCGACGGCCTGGACACTGACGGCAAGTGGTATGGCCTGTGGATCACCGACCTCGAGTCGGATAATACCACGTGGGTCGGTTCGCTCAAGTTCCCGTACGTCGACGGTCAGGCTCTTATCAAGCCCCCGTCCTATACGACGATTGAAATCTATGGGTCGAGTCCGATCCGCCCGATTGACATCCCGGAGATCGCCATCACCGTCAAGATGCCTATGGGAGACGGAGTCCCTCCGACTCTCGGATGTCTGGGCTATTCGGCCTTCAATGGCGAGATTGAAAACTCCGAGGTCAGGCACGACCAAGAGACCAATTCCGTGTACCTGAAGGCCGGTGGTCTGACGCAACGCGAGACTGTCCACGCGGAGTGCATCAGATTCCAGACTGTCCCGGCGCCCGAACCTCCCGGCATCCGAGGATCGGTCACCGGACCAGAGGGTCAGCCACTTGAACGGATAGCGCTGTGGGTTAAACGAGCGGAAGAGACATACTCGGTCGTAACTGGACCGAACGGGACATTCGATGTAGTTGTTCCATCCGGAACATTCATCGTGGAAGTGTCGGTACTGTTCGATTCCGAGTACTTCTTTGTGGGATGGTACGACGGCACTGGCGGCATAACCACTGACGCCAGCCAAAGGTTCGCGGTGACAGTAGGCGACACCGTCGTCGAAGGCGTAGACATCATGCTCCCGAAGGACACCGACGGTCTGCTGTGTCCGTCAGGCTCACACCGTTCTACTATAACCGGACGCTGCCCATAGGAGTGATGGTCCGACGAGATGAGTGGGACTCGAAGGTACCTAAGACTGCGGCGCAGTGTGCCGCCCGACGCAGCCGCCTACAGGTGCGCCAGGTACTGGGCGACAAAGTCCATGTTCACGAGGCCGCGGTAGGCGTCGGTCAGGCGGTTGGTGACGGCGCCGGGTGGCATCGCCGATTGTCACGCCGTTGATCTGGGACACGGGGCAGATGCACAGGCTGGTTGAGGTGATGAACGCCTCGTCCGCGTTGTAGGCGTCGAACAGGTCCAGGTCGGTCTTCTGTACCTCCAGCGCCCACCTCGTGGGCCAGGTCGATCACCGTCTCTCGGCTGATGCCGGGCAGCACGTACCTGTCCTGCGGGGTCATCACCACGCCATCGCGCACGAGGAAGATGTTGCTGCCTGAGCCCTCGCACAGGTTGCCGTTCATGTCCAGCAGGATGGGCCAGCCGTCCGGGTTCTGCGCCTTCACCTCCAGGCCGGCCAGGTTCAGGTTGACGTAGTTGTTGACCTTGGCGCGCGGGCTCATCGCCTCCGGCGGCGTGCGGCGGATCGAGGGCGTGACCACGTGCATCCCGTCACGGTAGTAGTGCGCCCGCTCGGGAAGGGGAAGCGGGTCGCAGTGGAAACAGCACCGTCGGCTGCAGGCCGTCCGGAGTCCTGACGCCGCGCGTGATGCGCTGGAACACCCAGTAGTCGCTGTTGTCGTCCAGCAGCGGCAGGTTGCGCTCCAGCACCTGCATCGTGATGTCCGCCATTTCTTGCCGCGACATGCCCGGATCGATGCGCATGTACTTGAGCGTCCTGTAGAACCGGTCCAGGTGCTCCTTCAGCTTGAAGATACGGCCGTCGAACGTGCGCGTGGTGTCGAACGCCGCGTCGCCGTACGTGAAACCGACGTCCCGGAACGGGATGCTGGCCTCGCTCTCGGGGACGATGCGCCCGTTAAGATAGACGACTCGCTCAGTTGCCATGCGACTTCTCCCTATGTCTTACGACCTTGAGTGGACGCTCCGGCCCACAGGCTGCCGACACGCGTCGCCGGCGCTGGCCTTCGAGCGCTAGCCGTCCTGTCCCGCGACGCGCGACCGGCGGTGGTATCAGAGGGAGAACGGCGGGTAGCGGTCCGTCCAGCCAGCCAGCCACGCGTTCGTGCGCATCGACCACCGTTGTATCCCGACTTGCAAGTTGAACATGCCCCTCGGATAGCTCCCCGTGATGAGCACAGCCCAGTATCCGATGTACATGAGGAGGAAGCCAACCATCGACAGGAAGTAGAGCACAATAATGTGGGGGATCAGGGCCAGCCCCTTGACCAGGAACAAAATGCCAAAGAGTGCCCACATCCTGGAAGGCGCCTCAGGATAGCCGACCTCCAGCGTAACAGGATATTCGCTATCGCCTGTTGTCATGCGTACACCCCCTTAGGTTACTTAAGGCTAGTTTGTCACTCCCCTTTGTGCATTGCAACAAGCCCGGCCTAACGTTCGGGGCCGCTGCCCTGCGGCCGGTGATATGCTGGCCTCATGCGGCTACTTTTCATGGGCACGCCAGACTTCGCTGCTCCGGTGCTGGATGCGCTGCTGGAAGCGGACCATGACGTAGCTGCCGTCTTCACCAAGCCGGACCGGCGGCGTGGACGCACGAGACGTCAGCAACACCCGTCCGTCGAGACTTACGCTCTCGGCGATGGGCTGCCGGTGCACCAGTCCGTGTCGCTGCACGGCCCCGAAGCACTGCGTCTCATTGCCGGACTTGAGCCGGACCTGATCGTGGTTGCGGCGTACGGGCTGCTCCTGCCTGCGGCCGTCCTGGACTTGCCGAAGCTCAAGACGCTGAACGTGCACCCGTCCATGCTCCCCGCCTACCGGGGCGCGGCGCCGGTGTCACAGGCGATCCTGGACGGAGCCGATACGACGGGTGTGACGATCATGGTGCTGGACGAAGGGCTGGACAGCGGCCCGATCGTCGTGCAGGAGGAGACCGCTATCGGCGGGGATGAAGACGCGGCAGCACTCACGCGGCGGCTGTTCGAGATCGGCGGCCGGCTCCTCGTCGACACGCTGCCTCGATGGGAGCGCGGTGAGATCGAGGCGCTGGACCAGGACGATTCGCTTGCCACGATCACCCGGCGCCTCACCCGCGATGACGGGCGGATCGACTGGTCGCGACCTGCGTCTTATCTGGCTCGAAAGGTCAGGGCGCACACGCCCTGGCCAGGGTCGTTCACGCACTGGCAGAGCGGGGTCCTGAAAATTATCGAGGCGTCGGTGCAATGCGAAGCCGGGACAAGAACTCCCGGACACGTGGCCGCCATCGATGGCGGCGCGGCGGTGGGCACGGGCTGCGGGCTGCTCACGCTGCACGAGGTGCAGCTTGAAGGCCGCCGGCCAATGAAGATCGATGAGTTTCTTCGCGGGCACGTCGATTTCATCAGCGCAGCCTTGGGGTAGCGCCAACCCGGCAGCCGGGCTACAACAGCCGCGGCTGCTCGTCGTCGTCCGACGCCTCATCCGATTCGCTCACGAAGCCGGACACGCCGACGCCCAGCAGTCTGAACTGGCGGTCCTCTCTTAGCTCAGCCTCCAGCAGGCTTCGCGCCACGCGGCCGAGCTCGTCCGCAGATGCAACGGCCTCCGGCAGCGTCCGTTGGCGCGTAAACGTGGTGAAGTCCGACAGCCGCAGCTTGAGCTTCACGGTGTGCCCCGGCATCTCGTTTTGCTCCAGACTCTCGGCCACGCGGGTACTGAGGTCGTCAATGATCGAGAAGAGCCGGTCGGCGTCGCCGGTGTCCTCCGCGAGCGTGGTCTCGGAACTGATCGACTTGACCTCGCGCTCCACGGACACGGGGCTGTCGTCCCTGCCGAACACCAGGTCGCGAATGCGCGCACCCGTCTTACCGAACTGCGCATCGAACCACGACCGCGGTCTGGCGGCGAGGTCGCCTATCGTGCGAACGCCCTCGGACTCGAGGCGCTGGGCAGTCTTGGGACCGATGCCCCACAGCCGGGAGGCGGGCAGCGGCGCCAGGAAGTCTTGCTCCGTGCCGGCGGGCACTATCGTGAGACCGTTCGGCTTGTCGAAGTCCGAAGCGATCTTCGCGACCGATCGGCTCGTCGCCACGCCCACAGAGATCGTCAAGCCCAGCGTGTCCTTGACCTCACGCCGGAGCTCGGCGCCGATGATGCCCGGCCCTCTTCCATCCGAGACGACGTCCGTAACGTCGAGGAACGCCTCATCCAGCGACATCGGCTGCACCAGCGGCGTTATCTCGCGAAAGATCGCCATGACGGTCCGGGAGACCTCATGGTACCGATCGAATCGCGCAGGAACCCTCACCGCGTGCGGGCAGCGCTGCAATGCCGTGCGCATCGGCATGGCGGACCGGACGCCGAACGCGCGGGCTTCGTACGAACAGGCCGCCACCACGCCGCGGGAGTCGGCGCTGCCACCAACGACAACTGGCCTGCCCCTCAACTCGGGGTTGTCCAGTTGCTCCACCGAGGCGTAGAACGCGTCGAAGTCTGCGTGGAGTATGTGTCGCATCGCGTTGCCGCTCGACCTCCCTGTTCCGCGCAAAGCGTCGGGCCTGACCGCACAGACACATCCTCACTTTAGCAGGCCATGGCACGCCTGTAGCTATTCTATTGCGGCAGGCGGTTACGCCGAGGACCGATTCTCCGATAGACTTATCGAACACCAGAAGTGCGAGTTGGCACCATGCGAGTTCTCATAATCAACGGTCCTAACCTGAACATGCTCGGCCGTCGCGACTCCAAGATTTACGGCCAGACGCGGCTTAGCGAAATCGAGGACCGTGTAAGTGCAATGGCCAAGGAGCTGGGAATCGAAGCAAGGTTCTTCCAGTCCAACCACGAGGGCGCCATTGTCGACTACCTGCAGGAGAACTCGGCCGAGGCCGCCGGTGTTATCATTAACGCGGGCGCGCTCACCCATTACGGGCTGTCGCTGCGGGACGCCCTCGCGGACACGGGGCTCCCGATCATCGAAGTGCACATCTCTAACATTCACGCTCGCGAAAGATTCCGGCGCAACTCGGTCATCGCGCCTGTCGCGGTTGGCCAGATAGCCGGGCTGGGGCCGCACGGATACGTCCTGGCGCTCGAGTTCCTGGCAGCACGGCTCCAGGAGGGAGAAAACGAATGACGAACAGACTCGCCCGGCTGCGCGCCGAGCTTGAGACCAGAGAGTTGGACGCGATGCTGGTGTCCTCCTCCGAGAACCGCCAGTACATGTCCGGCTTCGACGGCTCGGCGGGATACCTGCTTGTTACGCAGTCCGACGCCGTGCTGGCCACGGACTTCCGTTACACGGAGCAGGCGGAAGCCCAGGCGCCGGACTATCGCATACACCGCATCAGGGGGCCATTGAACTGGTTCCCCGAGCTTGCCGCCGAACTTGGCGCCTCGCGAATCGGCTTCGAAAGCGAGGACGTGACGGTGCAGATGCACACCGCGTTGCTGAAGGCCGTCGACGAGAGCGATACGGCTCACAAGCCTGAGATGGTCCCGACCACGGAATTGGTGGCCCGCCTGAGGGAACTCAAGGACGCTCAGGAGTTGGCGCTGCTCACCAGGGCGATTGAGATCGCAGACGAGGCCATGGACGAGGTGGCGCCCCGCATCGAGCCGGGGATGACCGAGGCACAGGTCGCCTGGGACATGGAGATGGCCATGCGAAAGCGCGGCGCTGAGATGATCTCGTTCGACACGATCGTCGGCGCTGGGCCGAACGGCGCTATGGCCCACCACAGGGCCGACGACACCGTGATCAAGGACGGTGACGCCATCGTCATAGACATGGGAGCCAAGTACGAGGGTTACTGCAGCGACCTGACTCGCACCGTGGTCGTTGGGGAGGCGAGCGAAAAGCTGAAGGAGATATACAACATCGTCCTCAGAGCGCAGCTCGAGGCGGAGGACAAGGTCCGCGCGGGCATGACGGGCGAGGAGGTCGATGCCCTGGCACGCGACGTGATCGCCGATGCGGGCTACGGCGACGACTTCGGCCACAGCCTCGGCCACGGCGTCGGGCTCGCGGTGCACGAGTACCCGAGGGTGGCGCCGCGCGTGGAGGACAAGCTGGAAGACGGCATGGTGTTCACCATAGAGCCTGGCATCTACCTCCCCGGCTGGGGCGGCGTGAGGATCGAGGACATCGTGGTCCTTGAGAACGGCCGGGCCCGCGTGATCAGTTCGGCGTCGAAGATGGAACTATAGAGCGCCGACCGGAGAACCTGGATGACACTCGGCTACGGAGAACTGCGCAAGGGCATTGCTATAGACCTCGACGGCGAGCCGCACATCGTCGTGGACTACGAGCGCTCCAAGATGCAGCAGCGCGCGCCCACGACGCGCATCCGCTTCCGCAACATCAGATCCGGCCGTGTGATTGACCGGACGTTCACGGGCTTCGACGTAAAGTTCACGCAGGCCGAGGTCAGCAGAAGACGCTCGCAGTTCATCTACAACGACGGCGGCCTGTACTACTTTATGGATATGGAGACGTTCGAGCAGTTTCCACTGCCAGAAGAGCAGTTGCAGGAAGACATCCCATACCTAGTCGACCAGATTGAGGCCGACCTTATCCTTCACGAAGACGTCCCCATCGCCGTGGAAATGCCCATCACCGTGAACATGCGCGTTTCCATGACCGATCCGGGCCATCGGGGTGACACCGCCCAGGGCGCCACCAAGCCGGCCACGTTGGAGACTGGGCTCGTAGTGAACGTGCCGTTGTT
The DNA here is from genome assembly GCA_965237445.1 of Dehalococcoidia bacterium. Lineage (GTDB taxonomy): Bacteria > Chloroflexota > Dehalococcoidia > Lucifugimonadales. Next base: position 445,186 of record OZ250142.1, read on the forward strand.
CGTGTCAACCGACGACGTAATCAAGGTCGACACCAGAAACGGGCAGTACATCTCAAGGGCCTGAAATGCCTGTATTCACAATCAGCCAGGTTACCTCCCACGTTCGGAGCGTCCTGGAACGGGACGATGCGCTCCGGGACCTATGGGTCAGGGGCGAGGTGTCCAATCTTGCGCGGCCCGGTTCGGGCCACTCCTACTTCAGCCTCAGAGACGGGAACAGCTCATTGCGCTGCGTGATGTTCCGGGGCTCGGGCGGCGGAGTCCTGCTGGAGACTGGAGCGGCGGTGATCGCCCACGGCCGCATCTCGGTGTACGAGGTCCGGGGAGACCTCCAGATGATCGTCGACCTCGTGCAGCCGGAGGGGGCCGGCGAGCTTCAACTGCGGCTTGAAGAGCTGAAGCTGAAGTTCGAGCGCGAAGGACTGCTGGACCCCAGCCGCAAGCGCCCCCTGCCGCCGCTGCCGAGGCGGATCGGCGTCGTCACCTCCCCCACCGGCGCCGTCCTGCAGGACATCCGCACCGTGGTGGAGCGGCGCTATCCGCTGGTGGAGCTGCTACTGGCGCCGTGCGCCGTGCAGGGAGACGGCGCGGCTGACACGATCGTCGACGCGTTCGAGGCCCTGAATGAAATGCCGGACGTGGACCTAGTGATCCTGGCCAGGGGCGGAGGCTCCATAGAAGACCTGCAGCCCTTCAACGAAGAGCCGGTGGGCAGAGCCGTGTACTCTTCTCGCGCCCCCGTCGTCTCGGCGGTCGGTCACGAGACCGACACGACGCTGGTAGACCTTGTGGCGGACCGCAGGGCCCCGACGCCGTCGGCAGCCGCAGAGTTGGCGGTACCGGACCGGTCGGAGCTCCGCTCTTACATAGGCACGCTGGTGTTCGGCATGGAGGCCTCGGCGCTCAGGCGAATGGACGCGGCCTCAGACTCGCTGACGCGCCTCGAGAATAGCGTCGACCGGAACCTGCCGGACTTGGATACGCTGCGCATGGGGGTAGACGACGTGCTGCGCCGGGCTGGGACGCAGGTCTCACACAGGCTGGACCTGGAGCGTGGCCGCATAGAAGGCGAGTCCGGCCGGCTTCGCGCGCTGTGCCCCGCAGACACGCTCAGGCGCGGCTACGCGGTGGTGGAGAGATCTCTGGACGGCCGCGCGGTAATCGACGCGTCTCATGTGTCGGTCGGAGAGACCGTACGCGTCGGCGTTTCGAAGGGCAGCTTCGAGGCGGAAGTCAGCGGCGTGACCGCATGACGGCTGCCGTACAGCACGCGCCGTATAAACAGCACCGTACAGCCATATCTGATGTGAGGTCCACATTTTGACCAAGACAAACCGCTCTGGCGAGGACTTCAGCGAACTCACCTTCGAGGAAGCGCTTGCCAAGCTCAACGGCGCCGTCCAGGCGATGGAGGCCGGAGGGCTGACGCTTGACGACGCCACGCGCAAGTTCGAGGAAGGCATGTCACTGGCGAGGCACTGCAGCGAGCTCCTGACGAAGGCCGAGCTTAAGATCACACGGATCAAGACGGCCTACGGTGAGCAGATGCGGCTGCCGCAAGACGACGAAGACGCCGGGGAGTAGCCCATTGCTACGGGCCGATCTCCACGTCCACACGAGCTACTCCCCGGACTCGGAAATGTCGCCCGAGCGGCTGGTCGCCCGGTGTCTCAGGACGGGATTGAACTGTTTGGCAGTAACGGACCACGACAGCATCGAGGGAGCGCTGGCGGTGCGCGAACTGGCGCCGTTCCGCGTCATCATCGGCGAGGAGGTCTGTTCGGCCGACGGCGAGATCACCGGACTGTTCCTTAGTGAGCGCGTCCCGCCGGGGTTGCCCGCCAAGGAGACCGCGCTCCGGATCAAGGAGCAAGGCGGCCTCGTCTCGATACCACACCCGTTCGACCGCTTCAGGTCCAGGGTCATTACCGCCGGCGGCCTCCGCGAACTTCTCCCTCACGCGGACATCGTCGAAGTTTTCAACTCCAGGAACAGCCTGGACGAAGACAACCGGAAGGCGCGTCAGCTTGCCGATGAGCACGGGCTGCTCGGCTCGGCCGTTAGCGATGCTCACACCGCGCTGGAGGTCGGCAGGACGTACGTGGATCTTCCGGACTTCGACGGCACGCCCGAAGGATTCCTGGCCGCGCTGGCAAAGGGCCGGATCGTTGCGAACAAGACCAGCCCTCTCGTCCACGTGTTGACCACTCTGACCAAGGCCAAGCGGCGCGTGCTTGGCGGAGGCCGCCTCTCATCGATGGCGGCCGGCAACCCTCGATAGACCTGACGCTATGATCGGCCCGCATCGGGGCTTCCCCCTTCCAGGCGCCCGTCGCAAGCCCTTCGTTACCTACGCCCTGCTGGGCATAAACAGCCTCGTTTGGATCGCGTCTTACGCAGCCGGCGGCCCGGACGACCGCGGCGCGCTGCTGGACCTCGGCGCCATGTTCGGCCCGCTAATCGCCGATGGCCAGTACTGGCGGCTCTTCACCGCCATCTTCTTGCACATAGGTCTGCTGCACATGGCGCTCAACAGCCTGGCGCTGTTCATCTTCGGCAGGCTCGTCGAGGCGATTTTCGGCCCCACACGGTTCGCCGCGATCTTTCTCATAGCGGGCTTGGGCGGCAGCGTCACCAGCTACCTCTTCAACTCTATCGCGCTGGCCGCCGGCGCCAGCGGCGCCATATTCGGCGTACTGGGCGCACTGACCGCGTTCTTCTACGTACAGCGCAACGTGATGGGAGAGATGGCCAAGCGCAACCTCATGAGCCTGCTGGCTTTGGCCGGCATAAACCTCGTCTTCGGCCTCTTGTTCCCGGGTGTAGACAATTGGGCGCATCTTGGCGGTTTCGTCTTCGGGGCCGTGCTCGGACTCCGGTTGGCCCCAAGATATGAGCCGGTAAAGAACCTGTTGGGCCAGGTAGTTACCTTCAGAGACAGGAACTCGCTGGTCCGTCAGTTGCCGGTTCTGGGGGCCGCAGCCATAGCCATAGCAGCCCTCGCGATGCTGGCAACGGCCACGCTCCCGGACAACGCCTTGACGCGCACGTACTCCGCGGACAGGCTCTTCGAACAGGGGAGGTACACGGAGGCGCTGGACGAACTTGCGCGCGCGCAGGAGATCGACCCGATAGAGCCCAAGGTGTACTACGTGCGCGGCAAGATCTTCGCTGAAGCGGGCGACATCGACCGTGCCAGGCTGAACCTGAGGTTGGCAATGCGGAACGGACGCCTCGTGGGAGACGAAGACACGTACGAAAAAGCGCGCGACCTCCTCGAACGCACCGGCTGAACAGAGTGATCGTGAATTGAGGATTACTCAGGGCACGTCATGCTGAGCATTGGCTGGATCGCTCACCCTTCACAACAGGCCGCGGCCCCGGCTCGCGCGGCTTTTTCACAACAGTGCAGGACGCGATTGCCGGCGGTGATCTCGACGCGCGAATCGAGTTCGTGTTCACGAACCGCGAGCGCGGCGAGGCCGAAGGCAGCGACAGCTTCATCGACCTCGTCGAGGAACACGGCATCCCCCTGGTGACGCTGTCGTCGCGTCAGTTCAGGCGAGTACACGGCGGCGGCTCGTTCGCGCGGCACAGGCTGCCGTACCACCGGCAGGCGATGGACCTGCTGCGACCTTACGAACCGGACGTGTGCGTGATGGCAGGCTACCTGCTGTTCAGCGGCACGGAAGTTGTCACCCACTGGCCAACCGTAAACCTGCATCCGGCCGCTCCTTGGGGACCGGCAGGGATGTGGCAGGACGTGATATGGGACGCCATAGACCGGCAGGCCACGGAGTCCGGCGCGCGCGTACACGTCGCCACCGGCGAGCTGGACGAGGGCCCCCTAGTGTCGTACTGCACCTATCCCGTTCGCGGCCCCGCTTTCGACAAGTACTGGCATGATGCCGCCGGTCGGCCGACCGAAGAACTGAAGGCCGAGGGTGAGGACAATGCCCTCTTCAGCGCGATACGCCGAGAAGGGCTGCGCCGAGAAAGGCCACTGTTGCTCGAAACACTGCGGGCGCTCGTGGATGGACGCAGGGTCGTGAGGTGCGGCAGCGTCGAGGCTCCCGACGGCAGTCCTGCCGAACCGCTATGCCTAAACGATGCGGTCGAGGCGGCGGTTTAGTAGTTTCCGCAGGATATGCTAGTAGGTCACTGATTCTCTCGAATCACAAGTTCCGGGAAGTAAGTACCGTAGAAGCCACGGTCTCGCGTGAGGAAGACTTCCGCCGCCGCGGCAGCGTGGGCGCCAATCAGAAAGTCGGACATAATGCGTTTCCGCGGGCCGCCTGCCTGCCGATAACGCGACCACCGTAACCCGGCCTCGAACGCAATATCTGTGTCCACCCGGGAGACTATCGCGTTGACCTCTCACAAGGCTTCGTCCAGTTCACCGCGATCCATGAAGGGCGGAACGAGTTCCGCATACACGATGTCGCAGACAATGATGGCGCCCATATCATAGGCATTGCTGAGCCACACTCTCGACATCGGTCCGAACTCGTCGCTGGGTACAAATACGTCCAGCAAGATGTTGCTATCGACGGCGGTGATCACCGCCCTCTGATTTCCTCAATGTAGTCGTCGACGCTGACACCTTCACCCAGCGCGTTCTTGCCAAGTATCCCGTACACACGGTCCACAGGGTGTTCAAAGGCAGGCCGCTTACGAATTAGCAGGCCTTGTTCTGTAGGTGTGATCTCAACCTCAACGTTGTGGTTCATTCCGAATCGGTCTCGGAGTTGCTTGGGAATGGTGATCTGACCTCGTTCGGAGATGCGCATGATTACTCCAGTATGAATTACTGCTGCATCAAATCATACCGCCTGAGACTTGCAGGACGCAGTTCGCCGAAGGGATCCGATAGCTACATGGGCGCCGTTGAATATAGATCGACTGATCCAGCCTTGCATCACGCAAAGCGGATCGCACCGGCAGCCGCAAGAGGTGGGCAGGCCCGCCCCGTCAGGCCGACTTCTGCCTCAGCGTCGGCATTGGCACGGTCTCATCCTCATCGCTGGACAGGTGCACGATGCCCATTCCTAGAATCGCGTCCTCATCCACCACGCAGCCGGTCACGGATGAGACGCTTGGCAGCTCGAACATCACGTCCAAGAGAGTTCGCTCCAGGATGGTGCGCAGGCCTCTCGCCCCAATGTTCTGCTTGAGCGCCTCATCGGCCGTGGCCTCGAGCGCTTCCTGGGTGAACTCGAGCTCGATGTTGTCCATCTTGAATAGCGACTGGTACTGCCTCACGACCGCGTTCTTGGGCTCTACGAGTACGCGAACCAAGGCCTCCTTGTCGAGGCTGGACAGGCTGACCACCACCGGAAGACGGCCGACGAACTCCGGAATGAAACCGTAACTGAGCAGGTCATCTGCGGACACGCTCTCGAACAGCTTTTCACGTTGCCGCTGTTGGTCTTCCGATACTCCGCGCGGCTGGAATCCTAGCTGGAACGTGTCCTTGTTGACACGCTTCTCAATAATGTCAGCCAGCCCTTCGAACGCGCCGCCGCACATAAACAGAATGTTGTCTGTGCGTATCTGCAGAAACTCCTGGTGCGGGTGCTTGCGCCCACCCTGTGGAGGCACGTTAGCGATGCAGCCCTCGACAATTTTGAGCAGGGACTGCTGCACGCCTTCCCCGGACACGTCCCTGGTGATGGACGGATTGGGACTCTTGCGGGAGATCTTGTCGATCTCGTCAATGTAGATGATGCCCTGCTCCGCCTTGGCAATGTCGCCGTCGGCAGCTTGGATCAGGCGCAGGAGAATGTTCTCAACGTCCTCGCCCACGTAGCCTGCCTCGGTGAGGGACGTCGCGTCGGCAATCGCGAAAGGCACGTCGAGCGTACGAGCCAGCGTCTCTGCCAGCATCGTCTTCCCGCAGCCCGCGGGTCCGAGCATTAGCACGTTGGACTTCTGTAGTTCTACGTCGTCGTCATCGAGCGCCTGAGAGCGCAGCCGCTTGTAGTGGTTGTAAACGGCCACGCTGAGGACCTTCTTGGCCTTTTCCTGCCCGACGACGTATTCTTCGAGCTCCTGGTACAGCTTCTTTGGGGGTTTGAGGCCTCCGACCAGCGGACCTTCGGCCTCAGGCGTAGGCGCCGTCCCCTCTTCCGCAACCATCTGGTCGCAGAGGACCACGCACTCGTCGCAGATGAACGCCCTGTCCACGCCTGCGATCAGGCGCCTGACTTGAGACTGGGCCTTCCCGCAAAAGGAACAGCGGTACTTCGATGGGCCGCTCGCTGTGCGGGTCATGACGCCCGGCCCCTAATGGCCGGCCGGTGGTCTACACAGGTACATAAGCTGGTTCCCCGCACTGTTGCCCCCTTCCCGCTTAGGCGACGGAGCCGTTGTGAGGACGCTATACCGGTCCGCGTCCGTTCGTCGGCTGGCCTGTGAGCACCTCATCGATCAGGCCGTACTCCTGCGCCTGCTCGGCGGTGAGATAGTAGTCGCGGTCCGTATCCCGCGCGATCCTGTCGTAAGGCTGCCCTGAGTGGAACGACAGGATTTCTCTCATCTTGTCCTGAAGACGGAGAATCTCCCTGGCCGCGATCTCTATATCAGAGGCCTGACCCTGCGCCCCGGATATCGGCTGATGCATGTGCACGGTAGAGTTGGGCAGAGCAAACCGCTTGCCCTTGGTACCCGCGCACAACAGCACTGTAGCCATGCTGGCAGCCATGCCTACGCAGATTGTGGAAACGTCCGGCCGGATAAGTTGAATGGTGTCATAGATGGCGAGTCCCGAAGAGATCACGCCGCCGGGGGAGTTGACGTACAGGTTGATGTCTCGCTCCGGGTCCTCGCGGTCCAGGTACAGGAGCTGCGCGATTATCGCGTTCGATACGTGATCGTTGATCGAGGTCCCCAAGAACACGATACGTTCCTTTAGAAGCAGTGAATAGATATCAAACGCCCGGTCTCCCTGCGCGCTCTTCTCCACCACCATGGGAATTATGCCTTGCGGTCTGTCAAACATTGGTCTGGCCTTCCGTTCCTTCTGTTTCATCATTGTCTTCGCCGGGATCGTCATCGGCCGGCTCGAACGTCGCCAGCTCGAGGAGCCGGTCCACGGCCTTTTCGTTCCTGATGCCACGGCTGATGTTTTCCCTGCTCTCGGCAGAATTCAACTGCCGCCTCTCGCGGTTCGACACCTTCCGTCCCGCAGAAGTGATCATGCTCTCCAATCGTTCTTCGATCTCGGTCTCGGCCACTTCTACTTCCTCGGCTTCGGCGAGTTTCTCTATAGCGAAGGCGCTCCTGAGTTCGTTTGTCGCCCGATCACTAAGCTGTTCATCCATCTCCTCCGCCGTTGTCCCCTGTATCGCAAGGAAGTTATCCAGGGTCATCCCCATCCTTTCGAGCGACTGGTCTCTCTCTTCCCTCAGGTGGCCGATCCTGTGCTCGGCCAGCATCGGCGCCAGTGGCACCGCGGCGCCTTCTACGAGCGCCTCAACAGCCTTGCCTCTTCTGCGCCTGTCCTCCACCTCGTCGGCAACGCGCTTGAGGCCTGACTCGATCTCGTCTCTCAGGGCCTCCAGGGAGTCGTATCCTTCACCGACGCTGGATGCGAACTGGTCATCCAAATCGGGAAGGACCTTCTTCTTTACGCCCGTGACCTTCACCTCGAACTTCGCTTGGGAGCCCGACAGTTCCTCGTTCCCGAACCGTCCCTCACCCAGATCCAGCTCGAACTCCTTGGCCTCCTCATCCTTCAGGCCCGTCAGTTGCTCGAACAGACCAGGAAATCGAACATCTTCGTTTTCGGCGTCAAGCACAACATTCACGCCTTCCTGGTCCATGAACGTCGTTTCACCGGAAGTTGCCCGGAGGTTCACCGTGACCATGTCGCCGGACTCCGATTCCCTTTCCACCGGCTCCCAGATGACCATGCTCTCGCGCATCCGCGTGATCTCGGCGTCAACGTCCTCGGAAGTTACTTCCTTCAGTTCCGACTTCAGCGTGAGAGATTCGTAGTCGCCAAGGTCTATGTCCGGCCTGAGCGCGACCGTCGCCGTGAATGACACCGGGTCGAAGCCGGACAGGTCATAGTTGGGAACGCCGGTTACGTCGAGTTCCTGCGCGGCCACGGCGCGGTCCGTCGCGTCCGGAAGCATGTAGTCCAACGCCTCTGAGAGGAGACCTTCCCGCCCAAGCATGCCCTCCACGATGTTGCGGGGGGCTTTGCCCTTCCTGAAGCCGGGAATCCTGAGTCTGTCGACGACCCTGCGGTATCCCCGCTCCAGGTAATCGTCCAGATCGTCCTCTTCAAGCTCGATATTGAGAACGGCCTGGTTGTCGACCACCTCATCCTGGGTAACCTTCATGCGCGGAGACCTCGCAGCGCTAGAACGTGCATACCGAGATTATACCAAAGCAGGGTCCCGTCTCCGGGCCGTGCCAGCCGTTCACGAGTCCATTTCAAGGCTATGCGGAGCTTCCCAAACGATCGTGAGCCCAATCGAAGAGCTCCTCCGTCTCATCCCAGCCTATGCAGGGATCGGTGATTGAAACACCGTATTCCAGGCCTTCCGCACCGCCATTTAGCTTCTGGTTGCCGGGATTGATGTTGCTCTCCAGCATGCAGCCTGCAACTCCCTCGTTTCCGGCCGCGCGCTGCTCCACAACATCGATGAAGGCAACCCGCATCTTGGTGTAGTCCTTCGCGCAATTCGCGTGGCTGCAGTCCACCAGGAGTCGGGGTGGAAGGCCGGCCGACTCGAGCCTTTGCTGCGCGTCCTCCACGGAGGCAGCGTCGTAGTTCGTGCCCATGCTGCCGCCGCGCAGCACGGTGTGCGTGTGAGGGTTGCCCTTCGTCTGAACGGCGGAGGCCCGGCCGTTCATGTCAATGCCCAGGAAGCCGTGCGTCGCCTGCGCCGCGACCACGGCGTCCACGGCAAGCTGCACGCTGCCGCCGGTGCCGTTCTTGAACCCCACTGGCATGCTGAGGCCGCTGGCCATCTGCCGGTGCGTCTGGCTCTCCGCCGTCCTGGCTCCGATCGCCGCCCATGACACCAGGTCCGCGGTGTACTGCGGCACGATTGGGTCCAGGAACTCGGTGGCCGCGAAAACACCCATTCGCGCGACCTCTGACAGAAACGAGCGCGCCCTGCGCAGTCCGGTTGTGATATCGAAGCTGCCATCGAGATGCGGGTCGTAGATGGCGCCCTTCCAGCCCACGGTAGTGCGCGGCTTCTCGAAGTACACCCTCATCACCGTCAACATCCGGTCGGACACCTGCTCTGCCAGCGCGCCCAGCCTGTGGGCGTACTCGAGCGCGGCGTCATAGTCGTGAATGGAGCACGGCCCCGCAATGACGACGAAGCGGTCGTCGTTGCCGTCCAGAACGTCCTGGATCCCCTTCCTGCCCAGGAGGACAGTCTCCCTGGCCTTTCCCACCAGCGGAAGTTCGGAAAGCAACTCCGACGGCGGCAGAAGCGGCTCGTTCACACTCACGTTGATATCCCGTACTTCTTGCTTTCTTTCCACTTGCAGTGACAATTTACTCCTCCACGAAAAAACCCCAACCGCTTCCGGTTGGGGTCCTGTGCCTGGCTTTATGTTCTTTCGTTCTACCTGCTCACACGCACGTGGACGCAACCGGCGGCCTTGGGGCCGCTAAAGTAAGTGTACCAATAGCCTGCGCGACTCAGCTTCATAGCGTCAGCACAATAACGGCATCTCAGCCCCCTAGTCAAGGTTTGCGCAGGCCTGATTGTGGACCTTGCCGGGTTGCCAACTGGCCGGATTCATTCATAATTGTCTTGACCTTTAGGAGAAACACCATGCAAGTAAGCCCTTACGTCTATCAGATGCACTACAACGACGACTCCGATTTCCATCCCGGGGGATCCAGTAACTACTTTGTTGGAGACCCAGAGGACGAGATGGTGCTGATCGACGCAGGCGATCTGCAGCGCCGTTGGACCGACTCGATCCTCGAGTACCACGAGAGCCTCGGCAGTCCCCGCGTCAAGGCGATTATGATCACGCACGGTCATCCCGACCACATAGGAGGCCTGGACCGGCTCCAGGAGGCATTTGGCTGCGTCGTGCATTGCCACTCCAGCCTCGCGGGCCAGCTGGTCAGGATGCTCGGCGAAGACGCGGTGCAGGCGCTCAAGTGGCGCTCCCGGGTCAAGATCGGCGACGAATTGGGCATCAGGCCGGTCTTCACTCCCGGCCACACCGAAGACCATCTCTGCTACTACTTCCCCAAGGACCGGGTCATGTTCACCGGCGACACGGTGCTTGGAGCATCGTCGACCTCCGTATCGGACGTCGCTACGTACTTACGGTCTCTACGCATACTCGTGGCTTACCGGCACAAGATCATCTGCCCCGGTCACGGCCCGGTCGCTCGCCCGCCGAGGGGCGCCAGGCTAGTCCAGCAATACATCGAGCATCGAATGAAGCGCGAATGGCAGGTCCTCACAGCCGTCAGGGAGGGCTGCGAGACGGCGTCAGACATCACCCTCGCGGTCTACTCAGCCAACCTGAAGAAATCACTGCGTTCCGCGGCCAAGAGAAACGTGGTTGCACACCTGCGCAAATTGATCGATGAGGGACAGGTGGAGGAAGAAGGAGGCGTCCGCTACCGGCCCGCGTAGCTTCCGCCCGCCACGCCCCGGCTCGCCTCCCGCCCTAACCCTCCAACACGCCGCCATCGCACCGGCCTTAGTAAAATCGCCGTTCGTGGTGAGCCCGTAGAACCGCAACGAGCATCCTGTCAGAACCTCCCCATTCGACCCGTCAGCGCCCACGAAACAGCGGCACGAAACGACCGAGCAGATACCCGCCACCAGAAATCGTTCAGGCCGGACGACAGCCTCGCCTATACTTGGGGCATGACCCGCACTATTGACGAAGCTCTGGAGATCGTGCACCGGACCGGCCCCGAGTTCGGCCCGGGCCTATCCAACCACGCTCCCATGGGCGCGGAGGCGATGGTCGCCATGGGCCGGGCAGACGCGGTCGTCCCCTGGGTCGAGGAGTACCTGCCGCAGCTACGGCCCGCCCCGGAGAGCGTGAGGCCCGTGTCGCGCGAAGACTGGCGCGAGGCGCTCGGCGATGTTCGCCGCGTCGCCGACTGGGTCGCGTTCTTCGACCGTGAGCTCGCCGAGGCGTCCTGGCAGACCGTGCTGGCAAAATGGACCCCTAGGCTCGCCCCCGCGATCATGTCCGCCGCCACGCACGGCCTGCTGCGCACCGCTCACGCCGCGCGGAGCCTCGCTGAGTCAGAAACGCCGCCACGTCTCCACGAGTTAGCGCAGGGGCTCGGTTACTGGGCTGCCCGCTACCAGGAGCTGCCCGGCCGCCCGTCGGCGGACGACTCTGCGTTGCTTCCCTCGGACGCCGTACGGAGCCTGCGTCGAGTCCACGGCCCCGGCTTCCAGGGCCAGGGCCTGATCTTCGATGCAGTGCGCGGCCTCGACCACGAACCCGGCTTCGAGTCCGCCATCGGCCTGTCCGGCCCGCGCGATGACCTCTCCGCATTCCTGTCCGATCTGACGGAGACTTTCGCCGGCCTTTACCTCATCAACGACTCCTCGCCCATCGCCTTCGTGCACACCGTCACCGCGCCAAGCTCACTCCGGCTGATCGCGCCGTACGTCGACGAAGCGGACGCCCGCCTCGCAGCCCGGTACGCCTGGCAGACATGCGCCGCCGTCTACGCGTGGTACGGCGTCCGCGAGCCCGAGCTGCACACCGACGCCGACGTCTCGGGCCACGACAGTGAAGAACTCGTGGACCGCGCCCTCCACGCGGCAGGCCCGCACACAATCAAGTTCACCGAGGCCTGCCTACGCGAGCACGCCATCAACCCAAACCCCGTGTACCTCGCCGCCGCCCTCGACGCCACAGACCGCGTCGGCCCATACTAACGACGACCGCAAAAGCGCCTCACAAAGAGCACCCTCCCACAGGGTGTCTGGGGGAGTATCCCGCACTTTAGTGGGTGCAGGGCCATGCCCTGCTGGGTGAGAGGGCCACGCCCTGCCCGCGTCGGCCCCTACAAGAGACTCACGAATCTACCTACTACACGAGCTACCCGCGCCCGAAGTCCCGCAACCAACAATCACCTTCCAACAACGAGGGGGTCTGGGGGATCCTCCCCCAGTCTAGTGGGTGCAGGGCCACGCCCTGCCCGCGTCGGCCCCTACTAACGGCGTCCGCAACAGCACCTCACAAAGGGCACCCTCCCCAAGGCTGCTCGCGCCCGAAGCCCCGCAACCAACAATCACCTTCCAACAACGAGGGGGTCTGGGGGATCCTCCCCCAGTCTAGTGGGTGCAGGGCCACGCCCTGCCCGCGCCCTCAGACCTTGACTCTACCCGCCTCTCGCTCGCTAGCCGGCGCGGCCTCTTCCGCCGGTCCCGTGGCCCCGGTGGCCAGACCCCGGATGTTCGCGTTGAGCAGCGCCGGTCCCAGCGCGAACGCCGCCACCGCCACTCCCCCGATCACCACCGCGAACGGCGCTCCGATCACGTTCGCCAACGCCCCGGCCTGCATCCCGCCCAGCGGGTAGATGCTCCACGTCATGCCGTAGAACCCCATCACTCGCCCTCTCATGTGGTCCGGCGTCATCAGTTGCAGCGTGCTCATGACCGACACCATGTACATCGAGTTGAACGCTCCCAGCACGATGATGATGCCTATGGCCAGTGGATACGACCCCACGTACTCGGACGCCAGCGCGAAAGCGCAGATCGACAGCCCAAACATCACCGCGCCGCCCGCGAGGAACAGTCCTACTCGGCGCGGTATGCCCAGCGATCCGATGAGCAGCGTCGTCGTCAGCGATCCGATCCCGCTCACGCTGAGGAGCACGCCCTGCCCGCTCGCTCCTACATCCAGCACGTCCACGGCGAAGATCGGCATCAGCGCCAGGAACGACATTCCAAAGAAGCTGTTGAAGAACGTCATCGATATCAGGAACTTGAAGATCGGCTCCCGGTTGATGAACCTCAGGCCGGTCATCATGTCCTGGATCGCTCCCGCGGAACGGCTGACCACCATTGGCGGCGAGTGCAGCGAGAGCACCACCAGGCACATCGCGATGAACCCCGCCGTTGCCGCGAAGAACACGGCTGCCGTTCCCAGCGTGGAGATGATCAACCCCGCCAACGCGGGCGCCCCGATCCGCGTCCCCTGCCAGATCGTCGAGTTCATCGCGACTGCGCTCGCCATCACGCGACGCTCTATCAAGTGCGGGTACAGCGCCTGGCGCGCAGGTTGCTCGAAGGCCCCGAACGCCCCGGTAATGAACGCCGCCGTGATCAGGTGCCACGGCTGGACCAGCCCCATGAACGTCAGCACGCCCAGAAGCCCGATCACCACCGTCAACACGACCTGCCCCAGGAGGATCAGCATGCGCTTGTCCATCCGGTCCGCCACCACGCCACCCACCAGATTCAGCACGATCGCCGGCACCGCCGCGGCCACGCCCACGTAACCAAGGTACAGTGGAGACCCTGTCAGTTCGTACGCTAGCCAACTCTCCGCCACGTACATCATCTGGAACCCGGTGACCGAAGCCAGCGAGCCCAGCCAGTACCGGCGAAACTCCGGGTAGCGCAGCGCAGGAGGCAGCTTCACCCGGTCCATCAGCCCGGGCCCAACGCGATGTTCCATCTCGGTCAACTCAATCCAACTCCACTGCCGCCTGAGAGTGCCCTCAAGTCTAGACGAAGCGCCCCACAATCACGCCCATTTCACCCGCCGCAGGAGACCCGGGAATGCCGGGTGCAATTCCGGACTAAAGGTCTGCGCTGAGATATGTTTCCCCGGCCCCGGCAAAGCAGCGCCTGGTCTCGGCCCGTTCGTTCCGTCTCCCGACGCTCTGCCGTCGATTAGGCGGTCGCCGGTGCCGTGGCGCTTGTGACAAGCCCCCGAATCCTCGCGTTGAGCAGCGCAGGGCCCAGCGCGAACGCCGCAACCGCGACGCCGCCTACCGTCACGGCTAGGGGCGCGCCGATTGCGAAGGCCACTGCGCTTGCCTGCATCCCGCCCAGCGGATAGATGCTCCACGTCATGCCGTAGAACCCCATCACGCGCCCTCGCATGTGGTCAGGCGTCATGAGCTGCAGCGTGCTCATGATCGACACCATGTACAACGAGTTGAAGGACCCCAGGATTATGACGATAGCAATGGCCATCGGGTACGACCCCAGGTACTCTGACGACAGCGCGAACGCGCAGATAGCCAGACCGTACATCACCGCTCCTCCGGCAATGAACATGCCAACGCGGCGCGGCAGGCCCAGCGAACCTATCAGCAGCGTGGTCGAAAGCGACCCAATCCCGCTTACGCTGAGCAGCACACCCTGTCCGCTCGCTCCCACTTCCAGAATGTCCTTCGCAAAGATCGGCATCAGAGTCAGGAAGGACATCCCGAAGAAGCTGTTGAAGAATGTCATCGCGATCAAGAACTTGAACACGGGTTGCCGGTTGATGAACTTCAGGCCAATTGCCATGTCCTGCATGGCGCCTGCCGTGCGGCCGCCGGCAATCGGCGGAGCAGGCAGCGAGACCGCGACGAAGCACATCGCCAGGAATCCGGCCGTCGCCGCGAAGAACACCGCCGCCGTGCCTACCGTCGCTATGATCAACCCTGCCGTTGCGGGAGCCCCGATCCGCGTCCCCTGCCAGATCGCCGCGTCCAGCGCCACCGCGCTCGCCATCACCTTCCGTTCGATCAGGTGCGGATACAGCGCTTCCCTGGCGGGCTGCTCGAACGCTCCGAATGCGCCCGTGATGAAGGCCGACGTGATCAGATGCCAAGGCTGTATGTGGCCTGTCACCGTCAGCACTCCAAGTATCCCCAGCACAACCGTCATCACCGCCTGACCCAGCAGGATAAGCATGCGCTTGTCCACCCGGTCCGCCACCACTCCGCCGGCGAGGTTCAGCACGATCGCGGGTACAGCCGCCGCCACGCCAACGTATCCCAGGTACAGCGGAGACCCTGTCAGTTCGTACGCCAGCCAGCTCTCAGCCACGAACATCATCTGCCATCCGGAGACTGAGGCGAGCGTACCGAGCCAGTAGCGCCGGTACAGCGGGTAGCGGAGCGCGGGGGGCAGTCTGACCCGGCTCAGAAGACCAGGCTGGACTGTCTGCTCTATGTCGGTCAACTTACCCTGCCCATTAACGAGGCCATCGGATCCATCAAGTCTAGGCGATGCGCCCGACAATCACGCTCATTTCCGCCCGAGCCGCCACTTCGCGAGCCCGACAAAGGGACACCCGCTCAAAGTGAGGCGAAATCCATTCCGCTAGAATGAAAATCGACAACAACCGCGAAGGAGTATTGCGTGGGCACATTCAGTTGGCCGCTGCGAATCGCCAGCATGGACGGTCGAGAGGCCATCGACATAGAAGCGACAGTCGACACCGGCGCTGCCTTCACCACCCTGCCAGCCAGCCTCCTGCGTGAACTCGGTACTGAGCCCATGGGCCGGCGAACGTTGCTGCAAGCTGACGGCCGGCGCATTGAGATGGACTACGGTGAGGCACGTGCAACCATCGACGGAGATTCCGTGACGACCATCGTCGTGTTCGGAGAAGACAATGCCCCAGCACTGCTCGGCGCATACACCCTGAATGGTCTGGCCCTTGCCGTTGACCCCGTCGAACAGCGGCTCGTTCCCACCCATCACATCATGTACTAGTACTAGTCGGACGCCTGCCACGCACGGAACGCCGATTGGCAGCACACCCTATATCTAATGGCTATCGGCGGAGTCCAGTTGAAACAGCACACTGCCCCACACCCGCCAACATCAATCCGGTCCGCCACAACGGCCGACACCGAGGCCATTGCGCGCATCTACATCGACTCGTGGAATGCGAGCTTCGGCGCACTGCTGTCGAGTGCCGACAGGACCGTGACAGCAGAGCTCTCCGAACGCTGGCGCCGCAATCTCGCCCTGCCCGTCCCGCATCGATGGTGGGTTGCCGAGCGTCTTGGGAAAGTAATCGGGTTCGCCGGGATACGCCCCAGCCGGGACCCGGTCGATCCACAAATTGGCGAGCTGGACACGATCGCCGTAGACCAGCCCCACTGGCGCTCAGGAATCGGCAGGGCGCTTATCTCGCTAGCTCTGGACGACATGAAGGCAGACGGCTACCGTGAGTCGATTCTATGGACCGTCAATGGGTACGAGCGAGGCATCGCATTCTACGAGGCCATGGGATGGCGCCGCGATGGAGGGACCCGCGACGCTGTCCGCCAGATTCGGTTCCGCCACGACCTGGCAGATATCGGGACGCGATTTTAACCGAGCCGCAACTCAGATTCGGCAGTAGAGAGGAAAACGTGACATGGGCAAACTCGTAGCCATTGGCGGCGGCAAAATGGTCGACGGCGAGACCCTCGCCATCGATAGACAGGTCGTGGCCCTCACAGGCAAGACCAACCCGCGTGCCCTGTTCATCCCCACCGCAAGCAGCGACTCGCGAGAGTACTGGCACGGCTTCCAGAACCTTTACGGCACGAAGCTCGGCTGCGAGACCGACGTCCTTTACCTCCTCGGCGTCACCCCCACCTTGGACGAACTCGAGCGCAAGATACTCTCGGCCGACCTCGTGTACGTCGGCGGAGGCAACACACTCATGATGATGCGACGCTGGCGGCGGCTGGGAGTCGACATCGTCCTCGATGAAGCTTACCGGCGCGGCATCGTCCTGTCAGGGCTGAGCGCCGGGTGCATCTGCTGGTTCAGTTGGGGCCACAGCGACTCCATGTCCTTCTACGATCCCGAAGGCTGGAGCTACATCAAGGTGCGCGGCATGGGCCTGATCGACGCCCTCGGCTGCCCCCACTACGACAGCGCCACAGCCGGCATCGAGCGCCGTGACGACTTCCAACAGATGA
Organism: Dehalococcoidia bacterium; assembly: GCA_965237445.1. Classification (GTDB taxonomy): domain Bacteria; phylum Chloroflexota; class Dehalococcoidia; order Lucifugimonadales. The sequence goes on from OZ250142.1 coordinate 462,086, forward strand.
TGCGAATGCACTCCGGCATGGGCATCGCCATCGACGACCATTGCGCCCTCGAAATCGTCGACAACACCTACCGTGTAATCACCTCACGCGAAGGCGCCGGCGCCTACAAGCTAACCAAACACCGCGGCAACCTCACCGAAGCCTCCATCCCCCAACACACCGAGTACCACCCCCTGGCGCCGCTGCTCCAACGTAGCTGACAAGCAGTCGTCGCTGAGCAACCAAAGCTCTCCGCTCCCTTCCCCAGTCTGCTGGGGAAGAGCCTGTCCTGAGCCCAGCCGAAGGGCTAGGATGGGGTCAGTCCCTCAAAGAGTCTTGCAGTGCGGAGCAAACCAATAACCACACCCGAACCGATACACCCCGGCGAACACCTTGCGGAGATTATTGAGGACTTGGGCATCACCCAGTACCGCCTCGCCAAGACCATAGGGGTGCCCCAGGTTCGCATCCACGACATCGTCCACTGTCGCCGGTCTATCACCCCTGACACGGCCTTGCGCATTGGACGAGCCTTGGGAACCACACCCGACTTCTGGCTCAACCTCCAGCGCATGTACGATCTTGACGTCGCCCGCTCCAAGACAGATGTCAGCGCGATTGAATCGCTGGTCAAGACGCGCCCCTGAGTTCACCCCCTAGGCCCCCTCCCCCATCCCCGGCAGCGCCTCCTCGTAGAACGCCACAGGCGGCATCCTCCAACTGCGGCCGGCATGTAGTGTGCCTTCACCTTGGAAACTAGGATCGGAACCTGGTTGTAAGTCCAATGCGAGCTTCAAGTTGAAGGCCTAAAGCACACGAACTCAGTCGATCTCCAGAGCGATCGCGATTGGCCATGCCGACCCCGTGGCAAGGTCTATGGCCCCGGAGCCGTCCAGGCTGGCACGCTGGATCCTGCCAGTACCCAGGTCGGCCCAGTACATGCCGCCTGCGGCCACATCCAAGGCTAGGGCGCTTGGAAATCTCAGTCCAGTAACCAGGTCTTCGATTCCGGAGCCGTCGAGGTTGGCGCGCTGAATCTTGCCCAAGGCCCGGTCGGCCCAGTCCGGCCACGTCCGGCACTAGGTCCAGCCATCTTGCCCCCGGCCAGGTCCGTCCAGAGCGACTAGGTCCAGCCACTCCCCTTCCGTAACCAGGTCCTCAGCCACTCCCCTGCTGTTGCAAGATCTTCGACCCGGGAACCGTCGAGGTTGGCGCGCTGGAAACCTCCGTAGCTCGCTTCATGCACCCTCCACTCCCCAACTCTGCCCACCAAAGACTATGCCTCCGGTGGTCAGTAAATCTTGCTGGCCTCCACGTTCAAGACCACGCCAAATGGCCGGTTCAGTCCTGTAATCAGGTCCTCGCCTCGGAGCCGTCGAGGTTGGCGCGCTGGATCTTGCCCGATTTCACGTCGGCCCAATACATCTTGCCTGAGGAAGTGTCCAGCGCAACCGTATGGCTGTGGCTGACGTGTAACCACATCCTCCACCCCGCTGCCGTCGAGTTTGGCGCGTTGGATCTTCCCTGAGTATACGTCCGCCCAGTACATCCACAAGTGCTGGCCGATTGTGATAGGCAGGGGATGCGAGAACCCCTTGCCGCCCGCGTACATGGAGTTGTCGAACGACACGGGTATCGACAGTCTTTCTTCCGTGACATCGGAGAGTGTTAGCCGAAAGAGCGGTCCGAAGTTCCCGAACTCTATCGGCTCGCCGGACGATGCCTGGTAAAAGCCCTCGGAGTCCGGCCCGGTGAGCGTCCAGCCTTCCAGGAGGCCGCCGTCCTCTCCGGAAACCAGTTCCACGGTAACCGGCTTTTGTGTGTCCAACCTGAACCGGATGAGGTCGATGTTCCTTGGGACGTGCGTAGCCCGCATGAAAAGCGTCGCCTTCTCGCTGGTACGGTCGACCGAGGCCGGATCGGACTGCGCCACGCCCCTGTCGTCAGGGCCGAAGAACTGGGTCACATCGAACTGCTCGGTTTCGAATGTCCCCTCTACCCCGCGAAGCTCCAAATTGATGCGCGCCTGGTACATGCCCGTTCGCCGCAAGCTGATGTAGCTTATCTTGTACTGGCCACGGAGGTCGCCCACCAGGATTTTCAACTGGTCTTCGAGTTCATCGACCTGTTGTGCCTTGTAATAGGAGCCGCCCGTCTGGAGCGCCGCTGCCCTCAGCCCTGTCTCTTCATAGATATCACCGACCCCCAATGCGTACAGCTGGACCTTCCGACCGCCCGCATACCAGGCCGCACTCTCCCGGCTATGCTCACTGCTCGTGTCGCGGCCGTCCGAGAGAAACACAAGCGTCCTGGCTACATCATCATCACTCGAGAACAGGTCCGACCCGGCGACCAGGCTGTCCCACACCCGTGAAGAGCCGTGGTCGAACCTGGACTGCGCGAACAGGCGCACCTCGGACAGCACAGACTCCCGGTCAATCGTGAGGGGAGAGAGCACGCTCGGTTCCACGTTCCTGTCGTGGAACTCCACCACCCCTATTCTGTGAGCCCCTGGAAGTGCAATTACGGCGGACTCGAAGGCGGCTATCATCGCGTCAATGCCGCTTCTCCCATCGGGCAGCTTCGCCAGAGCCATGCTGTTGGTAAAGTCGAGCACGAAGACAATCTCTAACCGGAAATTCTCCGCGGTATGGACGAAGAAGCTGGTCTCCGTGTAGTCGATCTCCTCCCAGTCGCCCCACTCGACCTCTCCGAGTGCCCGCTCATAAACGCCGGCAGCGTTCTCAATCTCCTCAGCCGGAAGCACTATCGCGTGACCTTCTTCGTCTCTGAGAGAGAAGACGACCTGGACCTGGCTTGGAACGTTTGTCAGAGTGATGACGCCGGTGAAGTTGATCTCCCGAAAGGGCGTCTGCGTAGGTGTAATCGGGGAAGGCGGCTGCGTCTGCGCTGGGGTGCTGGTGGCCGTACCGGCAGCGGGGGTGCTAGTGGCCGTACCGGCAGCAGGCGTGCTGGTGCCCGTACCGGCAGCAGGCGTGATTGCAAGCGTCGTAGCTTGAGCGGTAGGCGCCGGGGCAGCAACAGGTGTGGGCAGTGGTTCGTCTCCACAGCCCGCCAACATTGCGACCATGATTGCGGCATGCAGAATGACCAGAAGACTACGCGCTGCCCAGACAACCATTCGGCTGGGACGAGCCGATGAATGCATTGCTTTCCTAGCCTGGAGACTTACCCTCATACCCAGCTGCCATGCCATCAGTTCTCCTCTTATCTACTCGATTGCGGCCAACTGTTCAGTGAGAGCTGCCATGCTTGCCTCCTCCGCCTGTCACCGTACGATTCTAGCGCAATCGATCTTGGCTCATTCCCTCCCCCATCCCCCCCAGCCCCAGCTCCGCGCGCGCCTCGTCCACCGTCATGATGCCCGCCTGCACGTACGCCGTCCGACGGCTCGCCCGGTCGTTCTCGTTCTCGCGCAGCGCCTCGATCGCGCCGATGTCGAACCGCACGCGCAGCCTCTCGCCGCGCGAGGCCGGCCCAATCAGCATCTGCTGCAGCGCCTCCTCGTAGAACGATAGCTGCGGCAGGACCGTGTCCTCCCAGAACACCCGTCGCGCCGTCCGGAAGTTCGAGAACGTCGCCCGCTCCATGTCCCCCAGCATCAACTTCGGCACCCCGTACGTCCGCGACACGTCCTCCAGGCTCCACCGCAGGCTGTGCATGTACTCCATGTCGCGCGGGCTGAACCCCAGGTTCGTCGCCCTCATGCCCTTGCTCAGCAGCGCCGGCCGCCTGCTTCTGTTCGCGCCCTTGAACCGCGACTCCCATCGATCGTAGAACTCCCGCACCTCGTCGTCCGTCGGATAGTCTGACGTCTCGATCACCAGCCCCGGCAGGCTCTCGTTGCCCAGCGACGCTCGATTCGCCCTCAGCGCGTCCATCCCCATGTCCGCCGACAGCCGCAGCGGAGCCATCGGCGAAAGGCCCGCATACTCGTCCAGCGGGTTGAAGTACCGGAACCACACCACGTCCTCCGGCACATAGGGCACCGGCGCCCCGCTGTTGAGCGATCCGTACACAAATCCCCGTACGTATCGTGTCGGGTCAGGCAGCACCCGCACCCTGTCAGGGCGCAGCGGCCAGATCTCCGAGACCGCGCCCGATCCGTCGCGCTCCAGCCCCCAGAACGCCGACCCCCAAAGCCCGAGGTACGTCTCCGTCGCCCTCCAAAGGTCTCCCCGCGTCCAGAACGGGTTCGGCATGTCCAGCAGCCGCTGCAGCGGGTGGTCCGTCCCCGCTGGCACATCGCCGCCTGAGCCCTGCGCGGGCCGGTGCACCACCAGCGGCGTCCGCGCGACCGACTCCCCGCGCAGCCTGATCGCCGCGTACACCGGCACCGACCGCGGATAGTACTCCCCATACGACAACGGCCTCCACTCCGAGCCCACGCCCCACATCCGTGCCGTCTCCCCGCTCAGCACTGGCGCGACCCTGTTCGCCCGAAGCCGCCCGGCCAGCGCCTCGACCCACCTCCTGAGCATTCCGGGTTGATGCTCTGTCGGCCTCGCAATCGTCCTGTGAGAGTTATTCATACCCATATCCTTATTCCCTCTCCCGGCCTCACCGCGTACGTCATCGACAGCGCGTCCCCTTCGTCCGGCGACACGCGCAGGCGCTGCTTGCTTACGATTCTCGTCCGGCCGTCAGCCACATACATATACTTCCTGGAGATGACCTGCGCGATCAGCGCATCGTCGTTCTCCGTGTCGATATCACCCTTCTCGTACGCCAGCGCCATCCGCGTCCAGCACTCTGTCGTCCTGTTAACGAACAAGTCCGGCGCGTCCGCCTTCTTGCCGCCGTGGAACGCGAACAGCTTCGCTCCCGGCACGCCCATCTCCCGCAGCCGGTCCAGCACGCCCGCGCCGACGCCCGGCTCATCCACCAGCAGGTAATCGACCGTGTTCTCCAGCAGGTATCGCCTTAGAAAATTCGCCGTCTGCATCGTGTCCCGGCCTTGCGTCCTGTGCACGATCCGCACCACCGGCCCCTCCCTCCTCACGGCCACAGTCTTGCTGCTGCCGTACCGTGCAACGTCGCACGCCACGATCACCGGGCCCCACGGCCGGAGCGACCGCGCCACGGCGTCCCGCGCGTCCTTCGACGACACGAACGTGTCGTCGAGCCGGTCCGGAAACTCCGCGAGGACCGAGCCCTTGTACCTGTCGCTGTCCTCTGTCCAGTCCTGCCTGCGCTCGTCCACGTCTTCCCGCGTGATCAGTCCCGGCACCGTCACTTTGCCCTCAACCACGTTCGGCGTTTCGAACGCCGTGATCCGCACCGTGCCGTACCGGTGCCGCTGCTCGTGGTGCGAGTCGAAGAACGTGCCCGACACCGTGAACGAGTTCCCCGTGAGCAGCAGCAGCGCCGGATTCAGCCTCAGCACCGCATCCATGTCGTCGTCATCCATCGCATGCGCCTCCGTTACCACCGCCAGCAGGTTCGGCGAGTGAAATCCCTGCAGGTTGTAGGGCGAGTTCGTGGAGAAGCCGATCGCGAACCCCTGGCCTTCCGCCTCGTACCTCGACGTGCGGAACAGCCTCCCATCGAGCGAGCCGCCGGCATCCTGGAACGCCCGCCTCAGCTCGCTCCACACGATGTCGTTCACCTGTCGCGTCGTCGGCCCCGTGACCACCGCCTTCGACGGGCTGCGCGTGTGCATCCACCACAGCACAACGCGCCCGGCCGTCCAGTCCTTGCCCGATCCGTTGCAGCCGACCACCGACACCCGCCGCCTCTGCGACACCGCATCCAGCATCTCGACCTGCTTGTCGTATGGCTCCGCCTTCAGCACCTTCTTGAAAAATCCCGCCGCATCCCTCTCGTATTTCTCGAGTCCGTTCCCCATCTCCACGTCCGCCCTCCTCGACCCCCAGTCCCAACATCCCGCACCACACCGCCATTCCGGACCCCATACCTCCTAATTCCCTCCTCGATCCTGCAGGGTCGGGTTTCAAACCCGACCATCTCCGTTCAACCTGACCGTGTCCCCAGCACGCCGAAGCACCGCCCTTGAGTCTCCGTTCACCCTGACTGCGTCCTCAGCGCGCCGAACAGGCCCGCCGAAAGGCTTGCTTGACCATTCCTTTGACCCCTTCCCCAGTCTGCTGGGGAAGGCTGGGATGGGGTCTATCAACCCGCCGTGCCCCACGTAGGGTCGGGTTTCAAACCCGAACGTCCCCGTCGCCCTGACCCCGTCAAAGGGCCTGCTCGGGCACCCCTCGGACCCCTTCCCCAGTCTGCTGGGGAAGGCTGGGATGGGGCTCCCCAACCCAACCTCTACCTGTCACGTGAACAGGCTCTCTCCGGGTCTCCCAACCTCAAGGACTGTAAACATGGCTGCATCGCCGGCACCGGAAGCACGTGTTGTAATCCGGCCTGACCTTCTCCAGCATCACCGATTCGACAGCGCCGCACCGCGGGCACACGCCCTCCAACTCGCCCGCATGCGTTGGCGCGCCATCCCAACTACGCAATCCTTGCAACACCGCAGCCTCGGCCACTCGAGAAGGCCCCCTGGCCGCTTCCTCAGACCGCCGCGCATGACGGGGACCTGGGCCTGCCGCAGGTGCCTCCCTTAACGCGCCTAACCCAATAGATGGGCTGGCCCTTTCATCGGTCTCCTGAGGCCGAGCCTGCGCCGAGCCCCTCGAGGCGCCGGAATGGCGATCTCCGGCCCAGGAAGACCGATCACCCAGTTGTCTCCCTGTGGCACTGCCTCCGGCGCCCACGATCACCGGCCCCGGGTACACCACCTCCGGCCGGTCACCGCACTGGAGGCAGTGCACGTCCTCCGAGTACGACGCGTCAACGTCTCCCCCGCATCGAGGGCACTGCTTGAACATAATCAAGAGACCTCCTCCTCCAAAAGAAATGCGCCCCGAAAAGGGGCGCTAGTACATCTGTTCTCAGTATCCGCCAACTAACACCGGCTGTCAACCCCCACCCCCAAAACTCCCGCCCGACACCTTCCCGCAGGCACCGTTCGCGGACCGCCCTGTAAACGCGTCGCCCTTACTGTTAGCGGCCTGCCCTCCACTTCGTCATTCCGTTTGCCCTGACCCCGTCCTGAGCTTGCCGAAGGGGCATCTTGGTGCCTGACTCCCCGCCAGCCACACCCCGTCTGTCATCCTTACTCCCGCTCAGCCCCATTACCATATTGAGCGAAGCCGAGAGCCTGCCCTGCGCCTCTCGAAGGGCATCTAAGGACTCACGCCCAACACCAGCGCTACATTATGTGGTCTCGTCTGCCCGTCTGGAGTAATTCCGGCCGATGTGAAGCGTAACGTGGGGCACGTCGGCTGCAATTTCGAGCGAGCGAAGCCAGTCGAGAAATCCAAGAGCGCAGCTAGAGAGCCGCATCGCACACACGACACTCAACGCGCCCGTATTTCCGGCGAAGGCCGGTATCCAGCCGGTATCCAGAATATCCCCAGCACGGACCTTGTCCCGTCCCGCCCGCTCAACCTGCTCCCATCGCCAGCCCTGCCGAGGCGATTCGCAATCCGCCCTGGCGCTCGCTTAACACCCCTTACTTGCTCGCGAAGACAATCATCTGCGGCTGTCGGCCTGCCCACCCCCCGTTCCGTTCGCCCCAAGCCTGCCCCAAGTCCCTTGTGGGGGCCCCGCCCTGGTGCTTTCACTCACGCCCCGCCTGGGTCAGCCAGCCCGCCCTTAGTCTATTGAGGTTCGCCCCCACAACGCTGCCGGTCCAGCCCTTGCGCTCTGAGAACTAGTGTGCTATTATAACTGCATGAACACTGCGAGCACATGTAAGACACCCGCAAATTGGTGTCACTTTTCGTATCCAATTGAGCACTTTCCGGCTCAAATCGTCTCATTTTCGCTCGTTTAGGTCACATTGTCCTGATCGCTCCAGCTACGAAATGTGACGAAAAGTTACAGAATGTTACAGATTTCGGGGCTTTCGCAGACCCGGCTAGCTAGCGCCCAGTCCATTGAGATGACGGCCCTTGACCAGTCTCCACACACTCTGTTAATCTGTATGAAACTTACCAATGTTTAGTATCTGTCGGACCGGTAGAAGCATTCAGGCTGTACACCGGCTGACCGTTCAGAAGGAGGAACGATTGCTAAGGTTTGGATCATGCCCAAGGTGCTCCGGGGACCTGCATCGCAAGCAGGACTACTACGGAACATATGAAGACTGCATCCAGTGCGGATACTCCAAGGACATCCCGCCGGTGCCCCGCCGGGTCTTCACCCCCGAGCAGCTAAAGGGAAAGGTCGGGAGGCCCAGAAAAGCCGTGACAGGAAGCAGGGCGGCCTAGCCACTCGGCTGGCCCCCTGCCTAACCCAGCACCACTCTCCAAGAGCAAGGCCCCAACTCAAGGGGCCTGCTTCACGTCATGCTCGCAAACGAGGCCCGATGTCGCGCTTAGCGCCGCCTCACGCCTTCGCCACAAACCGCTCCCTCTCCCTCAAGGATACCTTTGCATAACTCCCGAATCGACCATTGGGGAGGCTCTCCGGCCCCTTCCCCAGTCTGCTGGGGAAGGCTGGGATGGGGTTCCCCTTCCCACACAAGAGGGTTACGCAACAGTCTCATCAAGTGAGAGAGCTGGGCTGAGTGTGCAAAGAGCTGACTTTGAGCAGTTTGTCGCGGGCGCCAGTTATTTGACATCCCCTCCCCCGCACCCTTACCACCCCAGCGCGTACCCGATCCCGCCCTTCGCTGATGCAGCACCGTGGATGACCCCGCGGTCGCGGTCGATCCGGATGGCCATCGTCTTGCCGTGCGACCATCCCCCGCTCAGCTCGACCTTGTGCCCGCGCCGCTCCAACTCGGCGATAGTCTCCCCGCTCACTCTCGACTCCACCATCAACTTCCCCGGATACGCCGCCCTGGGGTAGAACGACGATGGGAAGTGGATCGAGTGCACTGAAGGCTCGTCGAGCGCTTGCTGCAGGTCCATCCCGAATTCCACGTAGTTGAGGAAGAACTGCAGCGTCCACTGGTCCTGGCTGTCGCCGCCCGGCGTCCCGAACACCATCTCCGGCTCGCCGTCCCTCGTCGCCAGCGACGGCGTCAGCGTAGCCCGCGGCCTCTTCCGGGGCGCGAGCGCATTCGGCCGGTCCGGGTTCAGGTAGAACATCTGCGCCCGAGTACCCAGGCAGAAGCCAAGCCCCTCGATCACGGGCGATGACCTGATCCAGCCGCCGCTCGGCGTCGCCGCCACCATGTTGCCATGCCTGTCCACGGCGTCCAGGTGCGTCGTGTCGCCGACGTGAGAGTGGCTGAGCCCGATGTCCTGCACCGGCCTCGCCTCCACTCCAAGCGCCTGCCGGTTGTCGGCCCCCACGTCCATCGGCGCAATGACCGGGCCGAGCCCGTCCACGCTGCCCGGCCTCAGCTCCATCGACGCCTCCGCCCCAATCAGGGCCCGCCGACCGGCGTTGTAGCTGTCCGATAGCAGCCCGTCCAGCGGCACTTGATCGAAGTTCGGGTCGCCGTAGTACGCCTCCCGGTCAGCGAACGCGAGCTTCGCCGACTCGGTGACCGTGTGCAGGTACTCCGCCGAGTTGTGCCCCATCCCCGTTAGGTCGTAGTCCCTCAGCAACGCAAGCTGCTGCAGGAACACCGGCCCCTGCGTCCAGGTCGGGCACTTGTACACCTTCAGCCCGTGGTAGTCGTACGATGGCGGATCCGGCTCCACAGTCGCCCGCCACTCGGCCATGTCCTCGCATGAGAGCAGCCCCGCGTGCGCCTTCCCGCTGGCGTCCTCCACCGGGTTCTCGCGAATGTACGCCTCTATCGCCTCGGCGATGGGACCCCGGTAGAACGCGTCCCGTGCCGCCTCGATGCCAGCGGCGCGCCCGCTGCCGGATGTCGACTCCTCCGCCTCGCACATCATCCGGAGCGTTCGTGCGAAGTCCATGTTCCGCACAAGCTCCCCTACTTCCGGGACACGCCCGTCCGGACAGTAGATCTTCGCTGTGGTCGGATACCGCTCGACGTACAGGTCTGCGTGACTCTCGATGTGGTCCCTGAGCCCCGGATACACCGCGAACCCGTTCTCAGCCAGCTCGATAGCGGGTGCCAGCACTTCGCTGAACGTCATCGTCCCGAAGCGGGCCAGCGCCACCGCCCACGTGTCGACCGCCGCCGGCACACACGCCGGCAGGAACCCGTCTCCCGGGATCAGGTCGATCCCGTTCTCGCGGCACCAGTCCAGGGTGAAGTCCTTCGGCGACCACCCCATGCCGCTGATCGCGTACACCTGCCGGTCTTCCGCCGAGTAGATGAGCGTCGGCACCTCTCCCCCAATTCCATTGCTCTGCGGCTCCAGCAGGTTCACGCAGAAGCACATGGCCGCTGCGGCATCGATCGCGTTGCCGCCCGCCTCCATGATCCTGAAGCCCGCTGCCGTCGCCAGGTAGTGCCCGGACGTCACCACGCCCTTGGTCCCCATGATTATGGGACGGGTAGAAAACTGCGCCATATCGCCCTCCTTGTTCGGGAGTATGTTCGAACTGCCAGGGCCAGGGCCCTTCCCGTCAACGAGTTTGGGGTAGGCCGCGAAGTCTATCGTAGAGCCAAGACGGCGAGCCCGCTACCACGGCAGTTGCCGGCCGGTCTCCCTCCTGAGTACGTCCGCCGCAGCCTCGGTGGCTGGCATGATCGCGGCGCCCAGCTCATTCTGCATGAACCGCAGCCGTTCCTCGTCCGTCATCCCCGGATCGTTCCAGCTTGAGTAGAACTTCAGCCCGGCAGCATCACAGGCGGACTTCACCACGTTCCGTGCCTCGTTCATCTGCTCAGAGTACGGCGGGTCGTGTCCGTCCGGGTCGCCGAATGACATCGCCATGTCTCCAGGCCCCCACTCCGCCAATGACAGCCCCGGCACGGCTGCGATCCTGCCGGCGTCGGGCAGGCAATGCCGGTCCTCTATCTTGAGCCCCAGCATCAGCTCCCCGTCGGGATTCAGCGGCCACGTGTCAGCCCGGCGTGCGTACTCGGCCGTGCTCATTCCCCAGATCGCAGCCGGAACGCGCTGTCCTCCCGCTCCCCTCAGTCCTTCGGGCAGCCCGGCTTCCAGTCCGATCGTCTGGAACGGGTACCGGGCCGTGGCCACGAACGTGCGCACCGCCTGCACATCCCTGGCATGCGTGTGCATCACCCCGTGGGCGCCGGTGGAAAGGACGTGCCTGGTCTGCCATGCGTTGTACAGCACCTCCGCGGCGCTCATGCAGTTGGAAGGAAGGGTGCAGATCACGGTCGGAGTCGCATGCCCGCTGGGCGTCGGCCCGCCGTCCTTCAGCCCTTGCATGAACTTGGTTAGGCCGCCGATGTCAAAAGTATGGTGCTCGAAATCAGCCAACATCAGGTCTGCCCATGTGCCGGCAGTCCTGAGACCGCTCTCGTAAGTGAGCTCGGGAGCGGGCATGGAGTACACAGGCTGCCCGGCCTCCAACAGATCGATGCACTTGTTCACCCGGGGCATGCGCTGTCTCCTTCTTATATAGGGCGCTTCTGGCGAGCCTTCGTGGCCCTTCCCTGCTATCTATGAAATGAACTGCCGCTCGAGTTGCCTGAACCGCTCAGCGCCGATGATCCGGTCGAACTCGTCGAAAGAAAGTACGGAGTCGAATCCTGCCGTAGTCCCATGGTCCTTCAGGTGCGCGGCCGTTTGCCGCACGGCGCCCGCCGCCGCGAAGAGACCCGACAGCGGGTACACGACGAGCTTGTAGCCGAGCTCGTCGAGTTCGTCCGCCGGCAGGAACGGCGTCTTGCCGCCCTCGATCATGTTCGCGAACAGTGGCACCGTCCGGTCGAACGACTCCGCAATCTTGACGAGCTCGTCCCGCGACTGCGGCGCCTCGACGAAAACGACGTCGGCTCCGGCCTCATAGTAGGCTTGCCCTCGCTGAATTGCGTCGTCGAGTCCGTTTGGCCCTCTCGCATCGGTCCGCCCGATAATGACCAAACCTGATTCGCCGCGGGCTTTGACAGCCGCCCTAATCTTTTGGACGTGCTCTTCGGCCGGCACAACCGTCTTGTCGTTCATGTGTCCGCACTTCTTGGGCCACGCCTGGTCTTCCAGGATGATTCCCGCCACCCCTATAGCCGCGCACTCCTCTACCGTCCTGGCCACGTTCAGCGGATTCCCATACCCGGTGTCCATGTCCGCAACAAGAGGCACAGTGACCGATGCCGAGATCCTTCGCACCCTGTCCAGGGTCTCAGTGGCGGTCAGCAGGCCGATGTCTGGCAGGCCCAGCGTACTTGCTGAGATTCCGAATCCTGTGGTGAACACCACCGGAAAACCGGCCTGCTCGATCAGCATTGCGGAGAGGCAGTCGTAGGCGCCGGGCAACACTACGATTCCGGGCTCAGCGATCAGTTTTCGCAGCCTTGCGGCCTTGCTCATGCAATGTCCTCCCAAACAGGCCCGGAGTTTAGGATGTTCCCCAGCGACCGTCAATTGCAGGATAGCGTCGAGCCCGGACCATAAAGTGAGGTGCTTTCCTGTATCAAGTCGTCCTCACACCAAAGTACGATACCTGTCATTCATCAACGCGTCCTCACACCACAGTACGATACCCGTCATTCCCGCGAAGAGCCTGCCCCGAGTCCCTCGAGGGGCGGGATTCTGGGGGCGGGGCCAGCAAGTTGGAGAATTGCGATACTCATGGCGAGATGGCTCGCAAGTTGTGCTTTGCAACGGATTCCGCTTAGGGATTACCAAAACGGCTTAGTGGCCGCTTAGTCCGAGGAGTAAACCAACTAAGGAGATTCATAGTGAACTACCGCTGGGAAGTGGATGCCAAGATAGACATCAGCAGATCGAGGCCCGTAAAACGGTACATGGTGGCGCCGTTGGGAGGGTACTTCCCGGTCATGGTCAAGCTGGGTGGGAACTCGCTCGCGGTCGTTCACCGCACCGGCGACTTCCATAACGGGGCTCGCGGTCGCCAGGAGATTACGCTATCTCACGATGGCGGTGAGTCCTGGAGCGCCAGCCGCGTGGTCGCCGACCATGCTAGCGACTGCCGCAACGTCGCCTTCGGCGTTACTTCGGATGGCGCACTCGTGCTGGCGTACGTCTCAGTGGAGTACGAGGGCGGGCGGCCCGACGCCTGGACAGGATTCGGCGGACTTTACGTCATCCGATCAGAGGACGGCGGCGAGACTTGGAGCGAGCCTCAGTCCTTTACGGGAGTACTCGAAGACCTCATGGGTGAAAAGTATGGCGCCTCCCCTTACGGCAAGATTATGGAGCTTGCCGATGGCACTCTCCTTATGAATGTCTATACGCACGGGATAAATGAGTACATTGACCATCACACGCACGTCATCAGGTCGAGCGATGGCGGGCTGACCTGGAGCGGTCCCTCCACTATCCCCGTGGACCACGGCGACGAGACCGCCCTGCTCGTGCTTGCTTCAGGCAAGGTTCTTGCCGCCGTGCGACGCAGCATTTCGGACGTTTCCCAACACGTCTGTGTGACCAGCTCCCTTGACGGCGGATACACATGGTCGGACTCCACTGCTGTGACCGGATCCATGGAGATTCCCGCAGACTTGGTCCAACTTGCCGATGGCCGGGTGCTCTTGACCTTCGGATACCGCAACGCGCCCTTTGGAGTGCGCGCACTAGTGAGCAGCGATGAAGGCGCTACATGGGACCACGACAACACCGTAGTCCTCGTAAACGACAGCCTTAGAATTGACTGCGGCTACCCTAGCTCCGCCCAGTTGGACGACGGCTCGATCATTACCGCCTACTACGCTTACGAGAGCGCCGGACCCTTCCAGGACGGACGCCTCCGCGGCCTGTATGGCATCAACTACGGCCCGCACGGCGCAGTGGTCAAGTACCAGCCCTCCGATCTTCCCTAGCAGGCTGCTGAAATTCGGGGTGTGCAGAGGGGCCGAGCCCCTCGCCGGGAGTCTGAGGGTGTCCCTCAGATCTAATTTTCTCCTCCTACGTGGCCAGGGATGGGGATGGGGGAACTCAAGAAGAGCTTTTCCGCAGCCTGCTAGTGCTTTTCGCGCCGGAAGACTCCGGACTACGACCAAGTCATGCTCGCAGGAGGCAGATTCGCCCGCTGCGAAACCTGGAAGCGCCCCCAGCGTAACTGTTCAGCAACTGTAGGAAACTCTTGGTGGTCGGAAAATCTCTCCTTCACGTCATACCCGCGCAGAGCCGGCCCAGACCAAAGTCGAATGGGCGGGTATCTAGGGGCGGGTAGGCCGTCAACTCGTTGCCCTTGAAAAGCCTCTGCGAATCCGCACACCTGTGACCTATTGACGTGGCCGTACATTTGTACTATTATTGACGAATGGCATCAACAGACGTGCTCACCGATAACGGCTACCTTCGCCCCCTTTATGGGTCCAGGGCCACGCCCTGGTGTTCCATTCGTGTTCCACTCTTGCCCCGAATAGGTACCGTTCGTGTTCCGAAAGTGTTCCCAAAATGCTCCGGCACTCACCGCTTCCCAGCTACGAAATGGAACAAAACGGAACATAATGGAACACATTTTTCGGAATCACCCGCTCTGGCGTCCGATTACGAGCCCTCGCTGGCCTCCGCAGCCCCCATCGCCGGCACACCGGCTCACGCCGCCGCCGATGATTTTACGCTCCGGTTACGGCACGTTTGTGATCGACGCGGCTCCCAACGCAAGGTACCGCGCCGCCGGGTAACCATTCAGCCTTTGGTGGGAACTCAGGAATCGTCCTCTGCATTATGTGTATCCTCTCCATGCCCCGATAGGCATCTTGAATCTCCAACCAGACTGGCCAGACTGGCCACTGGATTGAAGCTGGTCGATCCTGGGCAACGCTGGGACAGTCACAGACGGCAGGGCAACGTGCCTCAAGATCATGCTGCTCAGCTTCTATTGTGTGATGTTTCACATACTTGACACGTTCTTGACGGTACGCTAATCTCCCGATCGAATGTTGGGTTGCCCGGCTTGGGCGACGCTCGTTTGCGTCGCTCGTTGGGCGCTGGAGGAGTTAAGGACCGGGGCTCCAAATATTTATGGGGCGCGGTTGAGGAGATTGAGGAGGGCTCGGTATGAGCGTTAAGCGTTACGGGATGACGCTGCTCGGCTTTGCCATACTTGTGGTTCTTACGTTTGCGCTGGCTGCGTGCGGTGCTGCGGAAGAGGAGACCACAACGGCTGAGACCACAGCGGCTGAAACAACGGAAACGGAGTCTATGGACGATGAGTCCATGGCTTCCGAAGACGAAATGGATGACATGGACGATGAGTCCATGGCCTCCGAAGACGAAATGATGGACGAGTCGGACGACTCCATGGCCGAGAGCGACTTGACTGAAGCCATGGAAACAGACTTGGGCATCCAGACATATAGCGCAGACATTGACGCTAGCAAGCAGAGGGTGCACTTCACGGATCCGGCGGTTACCCCGCCTGACCGCGACAGCATCATTCGCGTGCGCAGCTGGGACTACACGTGCTTCGACTCGCACACCCTCGGCTGCTCCGGCTCGCTGTCGAGCATGCTGTTCAACACGCTAACTCAGTGGTACGAGAACCCCGCTGAGCCGCTGGTGGTCGGTGACCCCAGGCCGCTTTCCGAGTTGGCCGAGAGTTGGAGCTTCCCAAGCTCCGACACGATCCAGTTCACCCTGCGCCAGGGCGTGAAGTTCCACGACGTCGAGCCCGTCAATGGACGCGAAATGGTCGCAGACGACGTCGTGTACAGCTTCCAGAGAGGCATGTTGCCGGACGCGCCCAGGGCTGCGGAGCTGGGCGACATTGCTTCAGTTACGGCTGTCGACGACTACACTGTCGAGTTCAAGTTCAACGAGCCTTTTGCGCCGTTTATGACTCTGGTCTCCCAGGTGCGCTGGAGGGTCGACCCGCCTGAGGCAGAGGAAGAGTTTGGCGACCTCAGGGACGCCCAGTCCCAGATCGGGACCGGCCCCTGGATGAGCGCCACGTACGAGCCCAACATCAAGATCAGCATGGTCCGTAACGACGAATACTGGCGCGGCCCGAACGGCCAGACCGGCGAAGTGCTGCCGCTTGCCAAGAAGGTCTACGCCATAATTATCGAGGATGAGGCAGCCGCGATGGCAGCCTACCGCTCCGGTCTTCAGGACCACGGACCTGCCTGGCGCTGCTGGGGCTGGTGGAGCGCGCTTGATGACCACCTCGTCGCCCTGAGCGACAGGCCGGACCTCGTGTACCACTACCATTCCACCGGTGGTGGCATGTACGCAAACTACTTCTACGGCCCCAAGCTCGAGGGCATCTGGAAGAACAGGAACATGCGCTACGCAGTCGCCATGTTCAATGACATCTCCTGCGCGGCATGGTGCGCGGTGACCGGCGGTATTCAGGACACAAGGTATGTGGCCGTCGACAACCCGTGGTTCCTCCCCAACGAAGAGTTGACGCCTGATGGCCAGCAGTTCTACCTGAACTTCCCTGAACCCACCATGGACCTCGAGAAGGCCCAGGGGTTCCTCATGACGGCCAAGGAAGAGCTCGGCCTCCCGCTTGACAAGCCTGTCAAGATAACCCTCACGATCAGGGGTTCCGACCAGTCTATTATCGACATCGGCGGTAGGTACATCGCGGACCTCAACAAGATCGGCTTCAGTTCCGAGTTGGTCGTTCTCGACAGTGCCGACCGGTTGAAGCTCGTCAAGGGGGAGTTCGAACACCTCGGCCTGATGTACAACTCCGGTTGGCAGGACGCCGACAGCCTGTTCTACAACAGGTACCACAGCGCGTCCGTCAACAACTACATGGGCGTGGACGACCCCGTGTGGGACGACCTGATCATGCAGGGCCGGGCCGAGTTCGACCCGGCGAAGCGCATCGAGATCTACTATGAGTTGCAGAAGCTCCAGGCGGAGGAACAGTACGACTTCGCCGTTCCGAACTGGACGAACACGAACATGTTCCCAGAGTGGACGCACAACCCAGGACCGCAGATCAGCGCGAACGGGTACGTGGGCACCTACCAGCACATGTGGATCAACATGGACCACCCCTCCCGACAAGCATATTCGTGGGAGTAACGGTTCAGCCTAGATTGTAGGCACAACTCCAGCAGACCCAAACTAAGAGGGGCCCGGCATATGCCGGGCCCCTCGGCTTTTCGTTCAGCTTAGACCTCGCCAGGTCGAGGCTTACAAATAGATCTGGACCTTGATGGAGCCGCTGCCCTTGTCGTAAGCCGTGTCGAGCGCTTCCTGCATCCTCTCGAGCGGAAACTTGTGGGTGACCATCTGCTCCACGGAAGCACGGCCGGCGGCTACCATCTCAATTGCCGCCTCGTAGTCGTGCCGCCCATCGAGAATGCTGTAGCACGACGAGAACACAATCGACTGCTCCTTCAGAAGTGGCTCCATCCAGTCAGTCGTGATTGGCTTCCAGTGCAGCCCGAGGATCACGACTCGTCCCTGCATGCGTGTGCAGTCCACGGCCTGTGCAATCGTCTCCCCGGTACGGCCGCCCACGGTCTCAATGGTCATGTCAGCGCCGCGGCCTTCGGTTGCCTCCAGCAACGAGTCCTTCAGTTCAGGTCCGCTATCTGACGCTACGATGTCTGCCCCCAAGCGACGCGCCATGTCCGCCTGTTGTGGATACCTTGCCGTCGCGAAGATCCGCCCCGCTCCCATGGCTCGAGCGGCGGCTACGGCAGTCAGGCCGATGTTCCCGGACCCGAGCACCAGGACAGTCTCGCCGCCGCTCAACGCCCCGCGCCGGACCGCATGCACGGACACGGCCAGCGGCTCGACCAGAGCGGCCTGCTCCCACGTCACGTGGTCCGGGACAGGAAAGCAGCCGACAGCGCGGCGCTTGATGAACTCGGCGTAGCCTCCCCCTTCACCATCAGCAGGTTCTTGGCACTGAATCGGCTGCCCCATCCGGCAATACCAGCACTCAGCACATGACACCCCATAACCTATAGTGTCTATGGTCACACGCTCGCCGATGCGCGCTGCGTCGACATCTCGTCCCACCTCCACAATCTCGCCGGCGACCTCGTGGCCCGCGGGCTTGGTCTCCGCCTCTTCCTTGTCCCACCAGAGCTGCAGGTCGGAACCGCAGATTCCTTCGGCCCTCACTTGGATGATCGCGTCCTTCGGCCCGGGTGTTGGCTTTCGGATCTGCGATATCGCGACTGTGCGGTTGCCCTGGTAAAGGGCCGCGTTCATGTTAGCCATCGGCAGCCTCCCTCGATTGTACCCGTGCAACGCAGTGAGAATTGCGCAGGTTATCGCCCCATCCTAACGCCCTGGATCGCATCCGGGGAAGGCACGACGCCGCAGTCAATTGGACATACATGGTTCGCTTTCTTCGGACATCGCGCAATCTACTTGCGAGCCCTTCCAACCTCACCGCACCGAGATCGTCAGCTACCGGTCGTCGAACCTTCTAGGCAGTAGCATTGCTGCACCCGTCATTACCAGCGCACAGAGGCTGGTAGCAGTGAGCGCCAAGCTTAAGTTCCCGGTGCCGCCTTGGATGAACCCGGCCATCACCGGGCCGATCGCGCCGCCCACCCACATGGCAGTAGTGAGAAGCCCGGTTGTGACGGCTATCTCCCTGGGCTTGATGTCCTTAAGCTCGAACGGGATCGTCATGACGACAGGGAACAGTGTCCAGGCCATGCCGTTCATCACGCCTAGGGCCATCAGGTAGCCGATGGAGCCGGTGTGCAGCATGAGTACGCTGCTAACTGCGGCTAGGATACCCGAAAGCCACAGGACCATCTTCTTCCTTCCAACGCGGCTGACCGCAAGTCCGACGCCGATGCCGCCTGCGCCGGCGACCATTCCGGAAACTGAAATCACACCTGCTGAGGCCGTGATTGAGATGCCGTACTCATCGAGCATGAAGCTTGGCCAGAACGTCGTGAACGCGGTCCACGTAATCGCTATGCCCAGCATCCCAACTCCAATCAGCCAGATTTCAGGGTATCTGAAGATGCTGGCGATCGGTGTCCCCTTCTGTGCATCTAGCTCCGAGGTGTACTCTTTGGAACGCCGCTCGCGACCCACGATGTGCCAGAGCACCGAGAGGACAAAGGCTGAGGCTCCAAATGCGTAAAACGTCCCACGCCAGTCGTCGTCCAACAGCCCCATCACGAGCGGTACGGCGATGAATCCGACAGCGACAAACCCCCACAATGCGCTGCGTAAACTGTTGACGATGACGATCTCTCGCTGAGGCGCCCATTGTTTTGTGAGCATGGTCCCCGCAGGCTCTCGAACCATCATCACTGCACCAAAGACGAACCGCCCTGCCAAGAGAAGAGCGTAACCGGGCGCCCAGCCCTGAAGCATGGCGAGTGCGGCGGCTGCGTAGAAGGTAATGGTGCTCAGCTTCTTCGGATTCAACCGGGACATCAACCAGCCGGCAGGCAGTGCCAGGACTATGTTGCCGATCATCGCTGACGCGCTGAGCCAGCCTTCCTGCTCCGGCGACAGCCCCATCTCGTCTCTCATGCTTGGCAGGAACAGGCCGATCGTCTCAAGAAGGACATAGCCCCAAACGTGCACGCCCGTCCATGTGAGCATGACTACCCACCGGTACGAGGAAACACCTACGTCTGAGGCTTCTAAAGGTACAGAAACGGCGGACTTGACCATTGGCCACCGGATGATACGTTGTTAAACGGTTCTCCAGCAATCGGATGAGCAGTCACGCCGAATTGAAGCCGTATCTGTCGGCGTTGAAGCTCCGTTGCGGCCGTTGCTATAATCAGCGTGCGGCCCGGCCTTCTCGGGCCGCTTCCTCGCTCCGCAGTAGCTCAGTGGTAGAGCGGTCGGCTGTTAACCGATTGGTCGTAGGTTCGAATCCTACCTGCGGAGCCACTTCATGCCATGCTTAAGTAGCATTATAGCCTTAGTCTGTCCACGTTATCCCTTACAGTATCACCAACTTACATCGGCTTCCACTAACCCAACACGCATGGAACTGCGCACACGGGACGGTGGTCAATCATGGCCTTGACCATCACACCAGCAAAGACGAAGAGCATACGTAGAGTGCTATGGCGCTGGGGGGACTAGGACTAAGTACCATGGACGGCTATAGTCAAGCTCTGTGACACATTTGGTACCACAGGCACGTGGGCATGTTCTGAATCACGTTGAGGCCGTATGAGACTTGCGGTTGGTACCTGCGCCGAAGATGTCATGGAAATCGGGGCGCGGCTCCGGACGAACTCAAGACATTCTCATGGTTGTGTTTCGAACTAACTCGAGAGTGGGGTTCGAGTTTCCCTTACCGGTACTACACGTACCGTACAGCGAACCTTCTCATCGATAGCCTGACTGTAGCCGCCCGGAAACCGCGAGCTGGGCAAGGTTCGAGCCGGCAAGAGGGGGCGCCCTCCCCGAACCCAGTCAGGGATACGGGCCGATTGCCAGCGCTAACGTATCAGGGCCGCCGGGAATTCCGGCGCGGGAGCGGGTGACTTAGGGAGGAGCGAAAGCCCTTGGCCGCCTTCCTGCAGGACCAGGTGTCCAACCCCTGTTTGAACTGCGACTAATGATGTCAAGTATCACGTGGCCCTTGTTCAGCTAGGAACCGGAACGCATATCGGAGGTTCACGGGAGCTTGTTGCTGCAGACGCTTTCGAGCACGCTTTGCGCTGATACAGCTTGGTGGTGACACGCCAGCCGCCACTAAACGAGGGCTGACTCCGCTGCGAGTTCGCTAGTGAGAGCAGCATTGATGAGGTGGCCTGCTGGCACGGAGATCAACTCCTGCCTGTGCCGATCGGCAGGCAGATACTCCGACCGGATTCGGGGTTGGTAAAGATCTTCGCTGCCACGCCGAATACCGTCCGCATCAGTTCGGCGGTGAGCACTACGGAGGGCGCACCGTCCGCTACGATTCGGCCACTGTCCACCACAACAACACGGCCCGCATAGTTCGCTGCATGCACGAGGTCGTGGAGCACCATAACGACCGTCATACCGCGGCTCGCACAGAGGGACTCAATGAGGTCGAGAACCTCGAACTGATGCCGGACATCGAGAAATGTGGTCGGCTCGTCCAGAAGTAGAGTGCTGGCTCCTTGCGCGAGAGCGAGCGCGATCCATGCGCGCTGGCGTTCGCCCCCTGAGAGTTCGTCCAAGGGACGCTCCGCGAAATTGCTCAAACCCGTGAGCGTAAGCGCAGACTCCACGGCGAGTGTGCCCTCGGCGCCGAGTCGTCCGAACACCCCGGTATGGGGAAAACGGCCCAACTCGATGAGCTCGCGAACCGTCAGTCCTGGTGGGCTCGATGGAGATTGGGGAAGGACGGATACCAGACGGGCGATACCGCGAGGCCCGAAGCTCCGGATGTCCCGCCCATCGAGGAGTACGACGCCGCTCCGCGTCGGAAGCAGCCGGGCCATCGCCCGGATCACCGTCGATTTCCCCGACCCGTTCGGCCCGACAATAGCGGTGATCGTGCCCTGTTGCAGTCCCAGGTCGAGGCCATCGAGCACCATCCGCTGCCCATAGCCGGCGCTGACCTGTGCCAGCCTGAGGGGTTCGACATCGTTCATCTAATGCTCCTCCGAATAAGGATGATGAGCAGTGGCGCCCCGAAGACGGCCAACACGGCCCCGACGGGAAGGCCCACGCGATACGACGAGGAGGGGATTGGCGGCTTGATGGAAAGCGATTGGGCAACAAGGTCGGCTGCCAGCAGGAGCACGCAGCCGATCAGGGCGGACAGGGGCAAGACACGGCGGGCGTCAGCACCAGAGATCGCCCGCGCGGCGTTTGGGGCCATGAGGCCTGCGAATGCGATGACTCCGGCGACACTCACAGCCCCGCAGCTAGTACCGCGGCCAGTCCGAATAGCGCGACTCGAGCAGGCTGCAATGGGAGGCCAAGCGAGCGGCCGGATTCGTCGTCAAGCTGGAGCACGTTCGCGGGACGGGCAGCCAACAACCCCGCCGGGATGCCGACGACAGCCCACGGCAGTGCAAGCCAGACGTCATCCCAGACGCGGCCATTCAGCGACCCGATGAGCCAGGAGAGGATGCTGCCAAGCGCCTGCTGAGAGCGCAGCATGACAATCGAAGTCAGCGATCCAAGAATCGCGTTGACGATGACTGCCGTGAGGACCACTCGCAAGGGATCAATGCGTCCGCGCACCGAACTCGCAAAAAGCACTAGGATCCCGCCCGCCAGGGCGCCCAGGAGCACGACGAACGGAAGCAACCGGCCGGGTGGCGGCAGTCCCCACGTGCCCGCGAGGAAGAGGACCGCAGCGAGGATTCCCCCCGTGGAGACGCCAGTGAGTCCGGGCTCGGCAAGGCGATTGCGCATGACGACCTGCAGCAATGCCCCCGAGAGGCCCAGCATGCAACCCACCAGTAGCCAGAGAATCGCGCGAGGCAGCCGCAGCTCCCGGACGATCGACAGATCCGTGGGGTCCGTCGATCGGTCTGCCAGGGCGAGGATGACTCGATCTGGTGGAATCCAGACGGTACCGAGTCCAAGGTGGAGGATGAAGAGAGCCGTAGCCGCAATGCCCGCAAGCAGCGTGAGGGCCACAAACGAACGCGCCGATGTCACGTTAGCGGTTCAGTCCGAGGTTTGAACGGCGAAGGAGCAGGAGGATCATCGGGGCGGCCAGGAGGGTTGTGCACAGCCCCACGGGGATCTCTCGCGGATAGAGCACGACCTTGGAAAGCACGTCGGACGCCAGTAGCAAGAGCGCTCCGACCGCTGGGGCCACCGGAAAGAGAATCCTCGCGTCCGGCCCTAGGCGTGAGGCAGCCTCACCCTGAGTTGGTAGCGGAGGTTGACCAAGCTCAATACTGTTTGTTGCACCGGGTAGTGGTGTCCTGATTTCAAGCAACATGCCGATTTTCCCGGACGGGGAGTGGGGACAGGGTCGAACTACACCCTAACCACGGGATCGCTCTCCTGCTGGCGGCGTAGATTCCATATACGCCGGACTGGCTCTTTCGTCTCTATGATATCGACTAGGACGAATCGCCATTCCGTCGCCTAAAAATGACAAGGAGGGGTGGTTTATAACCAGAATCACGTCTTCGGTTTGAAGATGCCATGGATTGACTCTCTTCGAAAGACCAGCTTATGATGCCGCCATCTCGTTCGGGCTGCCCTCAAAGCCTGAGGCCAAGCCGAAATGGGAAATCCCCGCATAAATGTCGCCCTGCCCTGTCCAACTGATGGGGTTCACCTAACTATCAAGAAATAAAGGAGGCTCTTTATGTTCAAAACTGTGGGTGCTCGTAAAATGACGGTCTTGGTCCTCACGTTGACAATCCCGTAACATACGGTCTATTCTGAGGAGGAGGTGATTGCCATGGCAGGGTTAGGACTGCTGTCCCAGAACATTTCTGAGTTGGCTCCCAGGATCAAGGCGCGTGAAGTCTCACCCGTGGAGGTAACGCAGGACGCCATCGCCCATGCGGAACGGATGCAGCCAATCCTCAAATCCTTCATTACCCTCACCCCGGAGCGGGCTTTGCGCCAGGCCCAGGACCTTGAGAGCCGTCTCATGCGGGGAGAGTACTTGGGCCCCCTCCACGGCATCCCCATTGGGCTAAAAGACATGCTCCTAACCAAGGGTGTGCGGACCACAGACGGAGGTAAGCCTCTGGAGAACTACGTACCCGATTGGGATGCTACCGTGGTGGAGCGTGTCAATGCGGCGGGTACGGTAATCCTGGGTAAGGAGAACATGCACGAAATCGGAGGCGGGGCTATCAGTGACAACCAATGGTACGGGCGTGTGCGTAACCCCTGGGATCTGGAGCGGATAGCTGGTGGGTCCAGCGGCGGCTCGGCTGCCAACGTAGCCTCTTTCGTAACCTATGCCTCGATAGGCACCGACGCGGGCGGCTCAGTGCGCATGCCCTCGGCAGTCTGCGGCATCGTCGGACTCAAGCCCACCTACGGCCGTATCAGCATTCGAGGCGGACTGGAGACGCGGGACCCGTCCACTTATCACATGGGACCTCACACGCGGTCAGTGCGCGACTCCGCCATTATGCTGCAGGCGATGGCTGGGCATGACCGACTGGACCCCACCACAGTGCCGGTGCCAGTAGACCATTATGAGGGCACCCTGGAACAGAGCATCAGGGGTTTGGTGATGGGCATCCCGTCAAACCTCTTCTTTGACCCCCTGGATCTCGAGATCGCGGAGGCGGTATCGAAGGCCATCACTGTGCTGGAAGAGCTGGGGGCTGAGCCGCGCCAGGTGGAGATAAAGTACGTGGATGAGATGTTCAAGGCTGGAAACGCCCTGATGATGGATTACGCAGGCCGCTACGAGCAGATCATACGACAGAACCGGAACGTGATAAGCCCTCCGGAGCGTTACTGGCTATTGAGGAGCCAGTTCGTCCTGGCCAAGGACCTCGTCAGAGCCCAGCAGGTCCGAAGGCTCTTCCAACAGGAGTGGGCGGCGATGATGCAGCAGGTAGACTTCCTGGTGGTACCTACCACAGCCATGTTGCCCTGGGAGTTTGAAACCAAGACAGTCGCCGTAGGTGATACGGAGGCGGACGCCAGCGGCGGAGTAGTATTGGCACGCAACACCTTCCCCGCCAACTACACCGGCGTGCCTGCTATTACTGTTCCCTGTGGCTTCTCCGGCGGTGAACTGCCCATCGGACTCCAGATCATGGGGCGGCCGTGGGAGGAGAGCTTGGTGTTAAGAGTAGCACACCAGTACGAGCAGGCTACCCCTCGGTCAGAGGCTGTGCCGCCAGCCGTGCGCCAAGCATTAGCCACAGGATAAAGATTGGGCCAGCGTCTTAGGCCCGGGGGTGGAAGCAGCATGCCAGGAGGATCATATGGCTGTGACCAAGGAGACGCTAAAGCGAATGATTGAGGAGCTGAACCTCATTCCAATGTCCGACGAGGAGCTAGAGATCGTCCTTCCTAGGGTACAGTCCCTAGTGGATGACATGGAACAGCTCTCTGAAGTGGACCTCTCTGAAATCAGGGTTTCCCACGTCTTTCGAGCCGATCCCGGAGCCTAATCGAAGGATGCCTCTCGATCACTATCTTGACACAAATGTGCCTCACTGGTAGCTTGCCTGCGATTCGCGGATGATTCGATAATCACACCGATTGTGCCCAGTCTGAAAAGTGAGTCATGTCGAGGAGGTACCCTTTGATTGTTCGAGAGTTCGTACAGTGATCGGTCCAATTTTTGGTAGGAGAAGGTAATGTACTTGACGAGACGAGTAGGTTGGATGTTTGCCTACCTGGTGCTCGTAATCGCACTGGTTATGGCGGTGGCGGCGTGTGGCTCCGCAGATGATGAGGACGAGGCAGACGACACCACGACCACCACACAAGACACAGCCACGGATACAACTACTACAGATACAACTACCGATACGACCACAGCCACCGATACCTCGGCCGACGACGAAGAGATGGCCGAGGAGGAGATGGCTGAGGAGGTCATGGAAGAGGAGGACGCGGCCGAGGAGGAGATGGCTGAGGAGGTCATGGAAGAGGAGGACATGGATGAAGGTGAGGAGATGGTCGCCGTGGTCAGTGCGCTTCCGCCCGGCGCATCATCCCTTGTGGAAGGAATGCCGGTATGTGAAGGAACTGCGGGAGCCATTCCGGGCGGAACCTTGCGCTCTTTCGGCCATGATCCCGGCGGCTTCGACGCCCGGGGCGGCGACTGGTGGGCGGCTTCCTTACTTCAAGTGTTCACTCATCTGAGGCTGACCCAGTGGAACTTCTGCGACCCTAGCGAAAACTCAGACTTCACTGTCTATCCCTACCTGGCCGAGTCCTGGGAGATCAGCGACGACGGTCTTCAGTACACTTTCCACATCAGAAAGGGAGTGAAGTGGCAGAACACGCCTCCTGTCAATGGCAGGGACGTGACAGCCGATGACGTGGTATTCTCGTATCGTCGCTACCTCGAGCCCGAAGCTGCCAACCGCTCGGTGTTGGGGCCGGTAGAGAGCGTGGAGGAGCTGGATAAATACACCGTCCGGTTCAACCTGGCAGAGCCGTCTGCCGTCTTTCTCACAGCTACCGCATTCTCGGGATTCCCGATTTACGCACCGGAGGTCCTTGACGAATTCGGCGGCTTTGAGACCATGGAGTCGAGCGTAGGCATAGGGGCGGGGCCCTGGCGGTTGGCAGAGTATGAGCCCGGAGTCATCATAGCCCTAGAGAAGAATCCCGACTTTTTCCGCGGACCCAACGGCACAACCGGCGAAAGCCTGCCATATTTAGACAGAGTCGAATTCCTCATGGTCGCCGAGGCCGCCGCTGGGCTGGCGATGTACAAAGCCGGTGACGTGGATCACGGTTTTGGCCTCTGTGCATGTTTTGGCTACTGGACTGGTGACCCAGAAACGCTAAAGAACCTACGTGAAACCGCTCCAGATCTGGCGCAGAACGTCAGGTCCTTCCCCACTAACCCCTTTGCCATCTGGTACGTGCGTCCGAAGGTGGATCGACCTCCCTTCGATAACCAGAAGCTCCGCCAGGCGGTATCCATGGTAATTGGACGTGACTGTCAGGCTTGGTGCCGAGACAGGGGAATTGAGGACGAAAACAGAGAGCTTTCCTCCACACATGCCTGGTTCGTGCCTTGGGAGGAGTTGGGAGAGGGAAAGAAATATTACCCCCGGGACGCGGCAGGAAACCCCATACGCGATGTTGAAGGCGCAAGGGCACTGGCCAATGAAGCCAGGGCGGAGATGGGGCTTGAGCCGGACGAGATCATCCATACTACCATCACCACCGGCGATTGGGGTGTTCCGGACGTGGAACTTATTCAGGTCTGGTTGGCCGAAATCGGCATTGAAGCCGACATCGTGGCCGTGCCCTATAACGAATTTCTGGCTACTTTCAATTCACACCCCTACGAGTGGGAAGGTATAGCTTACTGGACCAGAGGACCAGCCCCGTGGGATGTGGACGCCCGCTTGTCCCCCGACTATCTGCCGGATGGAAGCTTCAACAACATGGGCGTCGACGATCCGGAATTGACCGAACTCATACTGGCCCAGAGATCGGAACAGGATCTACAGGTCAGAGAACAGATAGTTAGGGACATACAGAAGTACCTGGCGGTAAAACAGTACGAATGGATCATTCCTAACTATCTCAGTCAGAACGTCTATGCCCCCTGGGTAAAGAATGTAGGGCCGCAGAAGTCTTCGACGGCGATGGGAGGTAGCTTTTTGCAGGCCTGGCTCACTGCTGACGCACCCGGCAGACAGTAGTCTTGCCTGGACGTGATAAAGGACCGTCCCGATTATGTCGGGACGGTCCTTTATCACATTTTATAGCCTACTGGGGCTTCCTGTAACACAATGCCTTCTCGGTCTTGAAGTTGGCTTGATCTCGGCCGATGGCGAGGAGAAGAGATGAGCCATTACGTCGTTAGACGGATACTTCTCATTCTCCCAACCCTTTTCGTGGCCTTAATTCTGCTTGCCCTCATGGTGAGGATGCTGCCCGGAGATGCACTCGTCGCCGCTGCCAGATCGGGACGAGCCCCAGGCACTCCTCTTGCGGATGAGGCTGGTAAAAGCATCGTGAGGGCCAAGCTAGGACTGGATAAGCCCTTCCTCGTCCAATACATCCGGTGGATTCTCGGCTGGCCAAAACATGAAAGCGTGGTGTACCAGAGCGCCGATGGAGGAGCTACCTGGCGTGCCATTGGCAGGCAGTCGGTTAAACCTATCTCTAATGCCGTATTCTTGACCCCCACCCTGGGTTGGGGTCTGAGAGACAACATGATCTCTTTGACCAAGGACGGGGGTAGACAGTGGCTTAACCAGGATGTAGTTGGCAACAACCTAAACGCTCTCTTCATATTAGATGAGAGTAATGTGTGGGTTGTAGGGGATGGTGGGACCCTCCTCCGTACAACCGAGGGAGGCAAGCGTAAGATGACCGCCGGGGGCGTAGGGGTTTCCACGTGGCTATCCCTGGCGAGCGGCACCACCACCAATCTCAGGGGCGTGACCTTTGTAGATCTCGATCACGGGTGGGTCGTAGGCGACAGGGGCACACTGCTGCGTACCGTAGACGGTGGCGAAACCTGGCACGTCCAGAACTCAAACACCGACCGCCGGCTATCCTCTGTAGTCTTTGCCGATGCCGGGAGCGGATGGGTAGTCGGCGACGACGGAACGATCCTTCGCACTAGGGATGGCGGTCTGACCTGGCAACAATATCCCGGCCTTCCCGAAAATACACTTAACGAAATAGCCCTGGTCGACGCCCGGACTCTTTGGGCCGTGGGAGACAACGGCATCGCGATTCAGACGACAGATGGAGGCGCTACCTGGGTGCCCAGGGTCATCCAGGAAGGTCTTCGGGTGAGTCTCACAGGAGTGGCCTTCGGCAGCCTCTCCAATGGGGTGATCGTCGGAAGCAAGGGGACTGTATTCACCACAAAGGACGGCGGTATCACTTGGGCTGAACAGGAGATATTCGTAACTCGTCAGCGAGGCGATACTACCGAAACGGAGGGCCCTATAACCAAATCTCTCAAAGGTGTGAGCGTCGTCGTAAGCGGCACTGGCACAGTTCGTATTTGGGCTACTGCGGTTGAGAGCAACTGGGGGTGGGGGCTGTTGGGTGGAAACCTGGGGGAACGTTTCAATCCAGTTGGTAGATCGGTTTTCGGCGAGATAAAGAGAACCCTGGGCCCCAGCGCTCAGCTGATGATCATGAGTATGATCATTGCCCTGGTTGTGGGAGTGCCCATTGGGATCCTTTCGGCCACCCGTCAGGATACCTGGGGCGATTACGCAGCGCGGATCGTGGCGATCGGCGGCCTCGCGGTTCCCACCTTCTGGGTTGCCGTGATGGTGATCCTGTTACCCAGCTACTATCTTAATTGGGCTCCTCCTATTATCTACGTCTCTTTCTTCGACGATCCCGGCGGAAATCTGTATTTCTACATGCTCCCCTCGATGGTAGCCGGCATTCCCATAATGGCAGAGATTATGCGCATAACCCGGAACATGTTGCTGGAGGTGCTGCGTGAGGACTACATTCGGACCGCCTATTCGAAAGGTCTCAGAGAACGGATCGTAATCTACCGTCACGCCTTGAAGAATGCCATGATACCGGTGGTCACGATGGTGGGGATCATCGCATCGTACCAGCTAGGAGGCCAGGTGGTTATAGAGAAGATCTTCACCGTCCCGGGCTTGGGCAGGTTGATGTTGGACGCCATCGAAAACAGCGATTATCCCATGATACAGGGAGGTGTTCTATTCCTCGGCACCGTGGTAATCGTCATGAACTTGGTCGTGGACCTGGTGTATACCTGGTTGGACCCGAGGATCCGCTATGCATGAGACTCTAGCATTGCCATGGCGCCGAAGGACTAGGGTTTAGAGGAGGCGATGAAGAAGCCCACAACCAGGATGGACGAGGTTGAATGGCGGCCCACCAAGCGCCACAACTGGCCCATATGGGTCACGGTATGGGGACGTATGGTCAAGGAGAAACGTCTGGCTACCGTGGGCCTGGCAATCATTGTGTTGTTCTTATTCGCCGGCATTTTCTCAGACCTCATCGCCCCTGAAGGTTATAGGGAAGAGCATACGGACCGGTTGGGGGTTGTAGAGGAGGAAGGAATTGAGATCCTGGAGTTAGTAGGCCCCACCCTTAACCCCTTCCATCCGTTGGGACTGGATCACCGGGGCCGGGATGTCCTCAGCTTGATAATCCACGGAGCCCGGATATCGATGTTGGTTGGCCTCGGAACGGTGACCCTCGGCATCAGCGTGGCCACGATAGTCGGGATGGGGTCCGCATGGCTCGGCGGTAAATACGATACGATCATTCAGAGGGTGGTGGACGGTGTCATGATATTCCCCTGGCTGGTCCTCGTCCTGGTCATCGTTACTACGCTTCCTGCCAAATCGCCTATCGGATGGGTGGACACGGAACAGTGGGGCCTGGCGAAGGTGATCTTCACCCTGGGGGTTCTGAATGTAGCGTGGGTATCGAGAATTATAAGATCTTCGACGCTGGCAGCCAGGGAAAACCAGTATATAGACGCGGCTCGTGCTCTAGGTGCCCCGGGACATCGCATCATGCTCAGGCATCTGCTGCCCAACATCATGGCGCCCATCATTACAGTTGCTACTTTGTCCCTAGGTTACGCCATCCTGGCGGAGGCGGTCCTGAGTTTTCTAGGCTACGGCATTCCACCTCCTAATCCATCCTGGGGCAACATAATGAACATTGCTGGAGGGCTATATATATTCAGGGCGCCGTGGCTGATCATCGCGCCGGGCTTAGCTATTAGTCTCGTGGTCTTCGCTATAAACGTCCTTGGAGATAGCTTGCGGGACCTTCTTGACCCGCGACTCAGAGGCAGCAGTGCACACCCGGGGGTCTGAGTTTCTTGTAACACCATTTGCTGGATCTCCGACTGCCCACACAGCCTGGATAGTTCCGCAAGCCAAGGCTCGCTTTGAACCTTTCTAACTACTGCGGTGAATCGCCCCACGAATGATTCAGGTATTGCCCACAGCGAATTCGGTTGGAGTCGCCAACCTCCCTTGGGATCCCCATCATATGTTACTTGTTCTTAGTGTCAATTGTGA
The DNA here is from genome assembly GCA_965237445.1 of Dehalococcoidia bacterium. Taxonomy (GTDB): domain Bacteria; phylum Chloroflexota; class Dehalococcoidia; order Lucifugimonadales. The sequence continues at coordinate 492,657 of OZ250142.1, forward strand.
GAGTGATCCAGCTCCGTCTGCCTTTGGCAAGGGGGGATATGAGCACAGAGAACCAGACCAACGGGTACGTAGCCCTGTATGCACGAGTGTCCAGCGACAGGCAGGACGTGGACCTCTCGGTGGCGGCTCAGCTGAGGGCGCTACGCAGCTACGCCGAGGCCAACGGCTACGTGGTGGCCAGGGAGTACATCGACGAGGCTGAGAGCGGACGCATCGCCGACAGGCCCCAGTTCCGCAAGATGCTGGACGAGGCCAGCCGCCCCGACGCCCCCTTCCATGAGATTCTCGTATGGAAGTTCTCTCGGTTCACCCGTAAACGGGAGCACGCCGTCGCCTTCAAGTCCATGCTAAGGAAACGGGGCATCAAGGTGGTCTCCATCACCGAGCCCGCCGACGACTCCCCCACCGGCAAGCTCATGGAGGCCATCATAGAGTCGGTAGACGAGTTCTACTCTGAAAACCTCGCCCAGGAGGTGACCCGAGGGATGCGGGAAGCCGCTATGCGGGGCTTCTGGGTCTCCACCTACGCTCCTTATGGCTACAAGAAGGTGTCGGTACAGGATGGAGCCAAGAAGCGTCCCAAGCTGGAGCTAGACCCACCAGCAGACGGTGTGGTCGGGCGTATCTTCCAGATGGCTCTCCAGGGCAAGAGCACCCTGGACATCACCAAGACCCTGAATAAGGAGGGTATCCCCACCTCGACGGGCAAGCACTGGTTGAAGTCCACCGTCCACCGAATCCTCTCCAACGAGGCGTACACGGGCACTCTGGTCTGGGGTGTCGATGCCAAGGACGGAGTTCCGCCGGTGCGGGTGGAGGACGCGTTCCCCGCCATCGTCTCCCAACAGGAGTACCGCCGCATCTCTCGATCCCTCCGCTCCAAGGCCCCGGCCAAGGTCAACCCCAGACGCGCCTCCAGTCCCTACCTGCTCAGCGGATTGCTGAAATGCGAGAAGTGTGGAAAGGCGCTGACCGCGGCGGAGGCCAAGAGCGGCAAGTACACCTACTACGTCTGCCACTCCCTGCTGAAGAAGGGAAGCGGAACCTGCAAGACTCCCCGCCTCAACTCCAAACGGTTTGAGAAACTGATGATCGACCAGATTCGAGAGAACATCCTCACCGAGAGCAACATCCGGGACCTGGTGCGGCTGATGGACGAAGAGTATGGACGGGGTGGCTGCCGAGCAGCGGGAGCGGTTGGAAGCTATTGAGGCGGAGCTTATCGAGGTGCGCAGGCGGTTGGACCGGGTGTGGCACGTCGTCGAGACCACCGACCTCGACATATCCGATGCCACCTCCCGCATCAGGGAGCACCGGGAGCGTCAGGAGAAGCTGGAGATCGCCGCTGAGGAGGCGAGGGCACTACTGTCGGAGCGCCGGGCCGTGCTTGACAACGTGGACACCATCGCAGCCTTCGCCGAGGACATGAGCGACTTCCTGATGACCAGCGAGATTACTGAGTCGAGGGCGTTCATCAAGTCCTTCGTCAAGGAGATCAAGGTTAAGCCGGGCAAGGCCACCATCATCTACTCGATACCCACGCCGGACGACAGCCCGATAGGGGGAGCGGACACCGCAGAGGTCGCCCTAAACGGGCGAGTTATGAATTCGGTACATTCTGGTGGACCAGAGCGGACCCGTTCGAGGGGGCATGGTGCGGGATACTGAGTTGGCTTCAGAAGCAGCCGGACGCTACGGCCGCGGAGTTGATGGACAGGCTGATCCGACGCTATCCGGAACGTTACGGCAGGCGTCAGCTGCGGACACTTCAGCGCAGGGTCAGATAGTAGCGGGGCGTGATGGCAAAACGGCTGGTGCATGCTGCAGGCAAATGTGTGCGATTGATGAAGTGCGGCTGGGAGACATCGGATCGGTGGGCGTCAATTAGAGGCCGCTGAAAGTTCGGTAACATTATCCGGTGAGGCAACAGGCGGCAAGAATAGTAGAGGCGCCTGGCGCCGACGCCTTCTGTTCCAACGCTTCAACCTGCGCCGTTCAATGCGGTTATAGCCCACGCCGCCGAGTCCCTGAACATGCGCTGGTAGGTAAGGTAAGTGGCTTAGCCATGCCTAGTACCAAGTCGCATACTTTGGAGAGCGAGTTGTTGAAGGCGAGATTATGCCCCGATTGAGGTGCCCGAGATGCCGATCTGGTCGGGACACAGGTTCCCCTGTTGTGCTCTTGCTGGGATCGCCTCGTAAATAGCTCCCAATGTCTTTCGAGTAGTTCCCTTACATAAAGAAGAAAAAGTGAGCCCTGAACGTTATGTCAGATTGCAGAAAAAGGCAGGCCCAAGTATGAAATGCCCTCATTGCGAGAACGCGATAGAATCGTTCGACTCGGAGTATAGTCAAGCGCAAGCGGAAGTGATTGTTGTGGTGCTGTGTCCACATTGCCGCAAGATTCTTGGCATTGTTAATCACGAGTGTGACGATTGACTAGTCTGACCGCAATTTCTACTTTTGCGAACACAAAGAGAGCAAGCAGACCCACGACCGCTGCAATGTTGGGCCACATCAGCCTGTTCATGGCGTTGGCCTGCCACGGTCGTCCTGGCGGGAGCTGCAGGTAGATGGTCTAGCACACTGGCCGGTCGGGTCCCCGACCGTATCGGGCATCTCCCGCGAAAGCGAGGCCGTCGCAAGGTACTTGTAACCTATCGCCGTACACTGACTCAATAGAAGTGATGCGCGTCCACCAGTTTCTATAGAACTTCGGAGTAAGCTGGAATGACTGTGAGGGCTCTCTACTACGGCATGGACGACCGACACCGACCCCCTTAAACCAGTCCTGCGCCCACGGGGAGACGCTGCCGCTAGACCCCTTTTCGAGTTACGGCGTCGTAAGACTTTTACGTCGGATCCGAATCAAAGCTAGCCAGATGCCTTTGGACAGCACTTCCGCGACCGTCGCTAAACGTTCGTTTGCGGAGGATGCTGAGTTGTCTACCGTGGAGCCCGTCGAGGTGGACTTCGTCAACCAACTGCTTTTGGTCTCCGGTTGGCGAGTGGTCAACGTATAGGACCGACTGAGCCTAACCGGAGGCGAGCGTGAACTCCTGCTCGATCAGGTCGCCGCCCGATCCAGAGCAAAATGCCCTGCCGGTTGACTACTGAAGCGGTAGCTATCCCGATAGTCTCCAGGAAGTGCACGCGGTGAGTAAGGCGGTCCAGCAGGGCGCCTGTAAGCCTCTACGAGCTAAGGTCACCTGCATTATCGTTCGCTGAGCTGCAATCCTGTCGCTGACCTTTGGTGCCCAACTGCCGTGGACGTGTCCTTGGAGACCCTCTGCACCTGGGGAAGTCCGGCACTCCTCTCCGCTTGCTAACCGCTTGGCCGTTGACTAACATGTCAGTTGCTACACGACTCCGCACCGTGATGAAGTGCCTCCGCTCAAGAGGCTACTGGACGTGTCGTATGCCTCTTACGGCTTCTCACGGGGCCGTCGTGTAGCAATGACACTCCATTGCCGTAGGGGGCCTCTCATGCAACTCTCCATTCGCCCACTCTTCCACCACCAAAGGTCGCCTGCTATCGAAAAGGGGGCCCGAGGTGTCGTCTAACAATCCCAACACCCAGGCGCAGTATTACGCCAGCTACGTTGCAGAACGACTAAGCAACGGCGCTCCCAAGGACCAGCTCGTCAAGGGCCTGGTTCAGAACGGCATGACTCCCGAAGAGGCTGTGCAGTTCATCGACTACGTTGAGGACGTTCAACGCCGGGAACGACGCCGGGAACGACGCCGGGACGGCATGTCAACTTCAATCTTCGGTATTATCCTGGCATCGGTGGGCGGCGGCATCTATCTTGCAACCAACTATTTCTTCACCTTTCCGGGAGGTGTCGCGGTATTGCCCTGGGGGCTGATCGCGTGGGGCGGCTGGCAGATGTTCAAGGGCCTGAACGTTGTCCTAGACAACCAGCAGCCCAAGCAGCCGCGCCTCTAGCCGTTGACCTCGCGGGCACACTGACCAGTCGACGAGAGTCACCCGGTGTCAAGGAACAGGCGTCCTCATCGCCGGCCGCGCAGGCGATTCAACCTGAGACTCCGGGACTTCGTGGCGTTCGGCCTGGGCGTCGTCGCCGGTGCGGGCCTCATCATCCTACTGCCCGGACTGCGCGACAGCGTTGACGGCATCGAAGTGTCACTTGGCGGCGCGCCCGATGAGGTCGTCATCACTACAGCCGGCGAAATGGTCTCGATGTACAACGACAACGTGTTCGCCGCCGACGCCCGCTACCTGGACAAGAAGATACACATTACCGGCAAGGTATTGGGCATCGGGCGCAATGAGTCTGATGGGACAAACATAGTGAGCCTTATAGGAACCGAGCCTTTCTCGCTGGGGTGGGTCAACTGCCTGTTCGACGACCGGGATCGCGACGAGTTTTCGAGCCTAAGGGAGAACCTGGTCGTAACGGTCCTGGGAGTGGGAGGCGGAGACGAGGCAAGGGCCGGCCTGACCATCAGGGATTGCAAACTGGTGAAAATCCACCCATGAGACTTCTGCTCTCCTGGGCCTTCGCGGTGACGTGCTGCAAGTCCCCGCGCGGAGACTCCCTGTCGCCATGCCGGTTTCGGCTAGGCATCTCTGCCAGCTTGACGGCAGGCCAACCAACTAGGGATCCCCAACCACCCAACTGCGTCACGACTCTACTGCCCCTGTTGGCTTCGGGTGCGCCGTCATAAGTATGAGGGTGAATGGGCGAAAAGCTGCCTGGGCAATGCCGCTGCCCTGAAAATGATGCCCATCAGAAAAAACCCAGCTTTTTGCCATATTTACAACGCTTTTTGGCAACTTTCGGGCGCTATTCGGGAAGTATTAGGGGCTAAATGCTCGCATTATGGGGGCGGTTCGTAGCTGGCCCGAACGATTTAGCCCCCAAAACGTTGTAGACGCCCTCTTATATTATATAAAAGAGGGGCCAAGGGTGCTCGCCATGGCAGGAGGACCCTTGGAAGACAGTGTACGACGATCGCGCGAGGCGCGACCCCCGGGCGGCGCTCTGAGACCAAGGCGAGATGTCGTAAGGGTGACGGTAGGTGGGAGGCGAGCCAGGGAGTCGGAGTGAGAGGCGGGCTGACATGCTGCCGGAGTCGAAGTGTGAGCGACTCCCTCCGGGGGAGAGTCCGGAGGCCGGTATGTCCTGACCCGACCGAGGTCAGCGTTAACGCCCCTGGTCCGGTCCACCTCTATGGCGACACCCCTCCCATGGAGATGCGGGGGTCGCGCCTACATGCAGTGCGTATCGACGCCGACATCCTCCACGACGGGCGCACGAAGGACGTTGGGCGATCCGCGGACATCCGGACGTGGTTGCGTCGCAATGCTCCCACAGTCGAACTCCAGGACCTGCAGACCGGTAGCAGGCTATGTCATAGAGGTGCCCCTGGCGTCGGTTGGCTGACCGCATGCGGCTTGCGTATAGGCCGTACTTGCGCCGGTCACTCGATGCGCTAGTCGAGTGCGAGCCAGAGCATAGCTACGGATAGACGCTCTGGAGTGCTATTGTCGCGTCAGTGTGAGGCGGTGAAGGCGGCCGGGTCGAGTCGTATGAAGAGAGGACCTATACAGAAGGCCGGTAGGGTTGGCCGGAAGGGTTATATATCTTGCTATGCTTGAGCCAAGCACCGCAGGGAGATGTGATTGGGAAACTACAGGCCGCCGGTACATGGCCTGCCGCCGCGTTACCGGTTGAAGTACAGGGTCCGGCTCAACATGGAGGACCGGCCGCGAGCAGTCGTCGTGTCGCACCCTGAGATACAGCTAAGCCTCGATCATATGCTGAGGGACATGGCACGCCGCGCCCGACAGGCGAAGAGGAAGGCCATAGAACGGGAGGCAGGGAATGCGCACACTCGTTGAGAAGCTCCAGGAGCGGCAACGCCGCCCCAAACTCCGGCAGACCAACTTCTGGGATAGGGGACGACCTTAACGACCGCCTGGTGAGCGCGTCAGCGCGCTTCGACGTGGGCAGCAAGTCTCTCCTCGTGCGCGTGTTGCTCGAGGACGCCCTCGACCGGCTTGAAAGGATGCACGAAGATGCATCGCCGTCGGGGTCGTGGACCGTGGAGGTCGAGACCGGGTATGAGACCGCCCGCATGCTCGTGTTGGCAGAGGACAGGGCAGAGGCCGTTGGGGTGCTGGACACATGGCTTGAGGGCAAGACGCCGGCGACATACTCCGTCGACTCGATGGAGCCCCACGAAGGCCCTCGCGTCCTGTTCATGGAGCGCAGGCCCAGAAGTGCGGCTCAAGGCATGGCTTAGAGAAGGATGTGTGTGGACATGGGGAACGGTGAACACTGTTCAGCTGTCCATGCCCGTGAGGGCGATCTCGCACGGTCGGCGCCGGAGGCCGAAAGACGGGGGTTCGATGCGACCGACGCCACCCTGATCGGCGGGTCGCCGGCGTTCGTGGTGGAAGAGGAGGCCGGGGAAGAGGCGGATGCTGCGGCGTCGTTCCCCAGGTCGCAGGTCGAGATGGACAAGCAGACTGTGGATGCCGACGGCCCTCTGTTCGACGAGAAGGACGCGGTCGACGTGGAACTCTCACTGCCCGCTGATAGGGCAGGTTCCACGGCTCTGGACGATGACAGGTCGCCGTTCGAGCGGCGCGGCCTCTGAGTACGGGCTCGCTGCAGTCTCACTGCGGAGACCCTCGGACTTCGGTCCATGTTGTCAGCGTTCGCCTTTCGTTGAATGCGATGCTGGCGTAGAGCTCCACTGCGAAGGAACCATCGCGATGCGCGTCAGTCACGTAGTCGTTTCGACGACTAAGCTTGCCAGGCTCCCCCAGCCAAGGGTGCACGGGACCAAAAGCCTCAGCCTCCTCCGCAAACGAACGTCTAGCGACACCCACGGAGTTGCTGCCAGAAAGCTCCTTCTTAGCTATGATTGTGGACCGTCGTATACAGCTTACGGCGCCGTTAGGAAGGCAGGGGTCTAGCGACGGGCCATTGGCATGGCCTCAAGGTATGACATGAAAGCTAGTGCCTGTCTCTGGAATTGTCGTGTAAAGCCGTAGCAAGGCTTCCAAAATACTCTGAATCGCTACGTGGATCCACCAAGCAATAGCAATCCGATTGAGCCAAGAACGAACAGCCATGTTGCATCGACTCGTTTCATCATAGCTGTGGCTGTAAAGGCATCGCAGTTCCTATAGTGGTCCCCAATTCATCTCGCAACCCCAGTCCACTTCTTTGCCAAGCTAAAGTGTGATACCGGGGCAATCTATGAACGTCACAGACTTGTTGGGTCTACGATGCCGACCGTCGTGATCTGCCCCCAAGAATGGGCCCAAGACCGATGTTAGTCTTGCGCCGCAAAGGAGGGCGAAATGGCCGGGAGAAGACACACACCAGAGCAGGTGAGCGACAAGCTGAGATAGGCTGAGGTGGCCGTAACCGAGGGCAGCACAGTCGCACAGGCCGCCCGCCGGATAGGAGTGACTGAGCAGACCTTCTACTGGTGGCGCACCGGGTATGGGGGCCTCAGGATCGACCTAGCCAGACGCTTGAAGCGTCTGGAGTCGGAGAACAGCCGCCTGAAGAGCGCGGTGGTGAACCTGACACTGGACAACCAGATACTGAGCGACGTGCCTGCAGGGTGTTGGGTCATCCTCTGTCCACACAGCGCTACGAGCCGAGCCCTGTGGACGACGAGAAGGCGCTGCCGTAGGAGATCGTGGAGGTGGCCAATCAGTTCGGCAGGTACGGCTGCCGTAGGATCACCGCACTTATGAGGCATCGTGGCAGCCACGTGAACCACAATCGGCTCGAGAGGATATGGCGACGGGAAGGACTGAAGGTACCGGCGAAGCAGCCCAGGAGAGGGCGACTATGGCAAAAATGACGGCTCCTGTGTGCGGTTGCGGCCTGAGTCGAAGGACCACGTGTGGGTCTACGACTTCGTGCAGATCAGGCTCCATGATGGCACAGGAGTGCGGCTGCTGACCGTAATGGACGAATACACCAGGGAGTGTCTGGCGATCAGGGCTGACCGCAGCATACGGTCTGCCGATATGATAGAGGTGCTCGCCGGGTTGATGATGATCAGGGGAGTGCCGGACCATATTCGCTCGGACAACGGACCGGAGTTCACGGCCAGGGCAGTGCGTGATTGGCATGGAAGAGTGGGAGCCTGGATGCTCTACATCGAGCCTGGGTCACCATGGGAGAATGGCTACATAGAGAGTTTCAACGGTAAGCTGAGGGACGAGTTGCCGGACAGGGAGATCTTCTACACGTTGCTGGAGGTGAGGGTGCTGACGGAGCGGTACAGACGGACCTACAACCGGGTCAGACCGCACAGCTCCCTGGGCTACAGGCCGCCGGCGCCGGAGACCTTCCAGCCTGCTGACCCCCTCCCAGTCCTTGTCGGACTAACTTAACGAGTGCTCCAGACCTTGTCCAAATGCTTGTCTGGCTAACATAGACGGTGGTATAAGGATCAGGGGCAGGTCTTGTTGTTGTTCCACGATTATGTCAGTAGCTAATTGTTCAGCGAAAATGTCCATCCATGAAGGATGTGACATTGAAACAGGTCAGACTCACGTACACGATACAGTGTGACTTTGACGACACGATCACGGTCAACAATGTCAGTGAAGAACTGCGGAAGACCTATGCCTCTGAAGAATGGCGCGGTACTGAAGAAGGATACAAGGCCGGCCATTTCAGCGTTGAGGAGAGCAACCGCCGCCAGTTTGCCCTGATCCGGGCCACGGAAGAGCAGATAGAACAGCATGTCATCAAGACAACCGTCGTGAGACCCGGGTTTTCAGCATTTGTGGAGTACTGCCAGGGGAAGGGAATTCAGTTGGTGGTGGTCAGCAGCGGAGTGGACCTGTATATAGACCCCATATTGCGCAATTTAGGACTCGACGATTTGGAACGATATTCTGGCACGGGTCAGGTTAGCAACCATGGCGTAACCCTGGGCTACACCGATCCTTTTGAGGCTCCGTTGGAGGAGGGCTTCAAGCGGGCGCATGTTCTGTTCTTGAAGCAAAGGCAACGGCCAGTGGTCTATATCGGCGACGGAGCATCTGACATTGCGCCCGCCGCAGCGGCAGACTTCGTTATCGCGAGAAGCACCCTTGCGGAGTCTTATCGCTCCAGATCCCTTCCTCACTTTAGGTTCCATGATTTTCATGACGTCCTGCGTATCGTGAAGCACCACCTCGTGGGGGCAAGCAGTACCGCGGAACCGTAGCTAGGCGTCAAGCCACCAATTCGACAATCGTCGGTTGCGCCTGTCTTCTCGCGCACTTTATCCGTATTCACGGAAGTCCCGCCGATAACAACGTCATTCGGCGTACGCCGTAGAATCTTGTAGCCACACGTCAAGAACTGCTCTATAAAGGAGATTGTAAATATATGAAGGGTGTCATACTAGCCGCAGGATATGGAAGACGATTTGGTCTAGGCGAAGGGCGTCTCCACAAGCTTCTACTTCGTATAGGCAACCGCGCGGTCATCGACTACACCCTGGAGGCGTTTGGCAAGGCAGGGATCAGTGACGTTGCAATGGTTGTAGGCTATCGTGCCGAGCTGCTGCGAGACTACTGTGGCGACGGCGCCCGCCACGGTATCCACCTCGAGTACCTGTTTAACCCCCAGTACGAAAAGGGAAACGCACTCTCTCTCAATACAGCGAAGTCCTTCACCCAGGAAGAGCCGTTCTTGGTTTCTATGGGAGACCACCTAGTCTCTCCTGAACTGCTGTCCAGGATGCTAGCGCCCACAACCGATTCCAGTGCCCTGGCTGTAGACTTCAGCCCAGATACCCACGACAGCGAAGATGCGACACGGGTGCGCGTGGACTCCGAGGGCTGCATCAACCGCATAGGGAAAGACCTACACGAATGGGACGGCATCGACGCCGGCGTGTTCCGGCTGACTCCAGCCATCTACGAAGCTATCACGGTGGTGGCACGTGAGCAGCGAGATGAGTATCAGATCAGCGAGGCCGTTACTTGGATGATCAGCCAAGGATATCGCCTCGATGCGTGCGACATCTCCGGATGCTTCTGGCAGGACGTGGATACCTGGGAAGACCTTCACCATGCTATGGCGGTTCTGGTGGAGACGCCGCTTTGAACGTTGCATACGACGGTTTTGTCTCCCAGCACATCAATCGAAGATTTTCCCGGCCTATAGCCAAGTTGGTGGCGTACACCCCGGTAACTCCCAATCAGGTCTCTTTGCTCAGTTTTGTCATCGCTCTGGGGTCACTTGCACTATTCCTCAACGACCATCCTTCGTGGGCAGGCGGAGCCGTTCAAGCGTCTTCAATCGTTGACGGCGTAGACGGAGACCTGGCACGCCGTAAGAGCATGGCGACGCCGTTCGGCGGCTTCTTTGACGCCCTCCTTGACCGGTACTCCGACGTAGCCATACTTGGAGGGTTGACCTACTGGTCTGTCACCTTTGAGGAGCGGTTGGCACCCGAATCTACGGTCATCATCGGCGTGTTGGCTATTGTGGGTGCGCTAATGATCAGCTATAGCCGTGCGCGGGCGGAGGCCTCTTTGGGGTTCACCTTCCAAGGGGTAGCCGGGAACCTGGCATCCAGGGACTCACGGCTGCTGATTGTGATGATCGGGGCGATCTCGGGGCAGGGGCTGGCCTGTCTGGCGTTGATCGCTGTCCTGTCAAACAGCATGGTCCTCTGGCGGTTGGCTGTGGCTCGAAGCCGTTCCTGAGGAACAGGAACGTCATGTCGACAAGGCGCCAGGGGAACTGAGCGACGCCTTTGACAGGAATGTGTCCACGAAACTGGACAAGATTGAGAATCTTCACGTTGAGGTTCATCCTAGAACTTTGACGACATTCTGATTCCAGTCCGCCTCAGCCATGACCCAGCCACGAGCCGTCTGTCAAGCAACTGTGTTGAATTTCAAGGGGAGCGGCCGACGAGTGCCGGGGTCCTGGCGTGCTGAGCGCGCCAGGGAGAGCGCCACTTGAGCATGGAGTTGAGTATGACGGGCAGCTTGCGCATGCAGGCTGTGAGTGCCACCTTCTTCGGCTTACCAGCGGCCAGGAGTCGCTGGTAGAAGTCCCGGATGACGGGATTGAAGCGGCTGGCGGCCAGTGCTCCCATGTATAGAACGGCCCGAATCCGCGCCCGACCTCCCCAGACCCGCCTCTTCCCCCGCACCGTGCCGCTGTCGCGGTTGAAGGGGGCCACGCCCACTAGCGCGGCGACCTGCCGGCGGTTCAGCGTGCCCAACTCCGGCAACTGTGCCAACAGAGCGAGGGAGAGCTGCTCACCCACCCCGGGGACGCTGCGCAGGATGTCATCCTTCTCCCGCCACACCGGACTGCTGCGCAGTGTCTGTCGCAACTCTTCGTCGACGTCGCTCAGCTCCTGCTCGAGCCAGGCGATGTGGGCCTCGATCCGGGGTCGCACGGCGCTGATCGCGCGCCCAAGCCTGTTCTTCTCAGCCACCAGGATGGATATCACCTGATGTCTGCGAGCAACCATCGAACTCAGGACCTGGGTCTCGGCGTCCCTCAGAGGGCGCACGGCTGGACGAACCGCGTCGGCGAAGTGGGCCAGTGCGGCCGCGTCCAGGGCGTCGGTCTTGGCCAGTGTCCCGGTGGCCCTGGCGAAGTCTCGAACCTGCCTGGGGTTGACGATGGCCACTGGCAGCGATGCAGCCGCCAGGGCTGCAACCGAAGGCAGTTCCAGGCCGCCCGTAGGCTCCAGCACCACCATGGCAGGGTCCAGGGCCTTGAGTCGGGAGACCAGTTCCCGGACTCCAGGCTCATCATTGGAGATGGTCCACCTCTGGCCAGTGGGACGGACCGCGACGTCCACATGGGTCTTGGCCACATCAATGCCTATGTAGACTTCTTCCTGTTCCATACATACCTCCTGCGTAGAGTACTGGCCCTTCCTTGCACGATGCGGGCTCAATCGGCCCGGGCAACCGTTCGGGCTCTGTCTGGGGATGGTGCGGCGACCCTTGCTTGACAACGGTCTTTGATGACCAAGAGCGGATCGGTCTGCCGCACCACACTCCACCTCTGTGAAGTCACTATTGGGAACCGCCACCAACATACAAGGGCGGACAATATGCCAGAGGGGCTGGTGAAAGTGTGATGGGAGCGAGGGACTCAGTTTGGACTTGCCTCCGTAGGACAGTCTCTGGCCCTGATCGATCGGAATGGGAACCTAGGTCTTCGTCTTACCGAGCAAGTGCAACTTCGGAATCCTCTTACATGGCGAAGACTACCAAGGCAGCGACTCAGACTATTGAGGGTGCGAGCGCGACCACAGAACTAGACAAAATCAATGACCCTCGAGCTGCGGTTCGTACTGAGCCTGTAGTCAGGTCCTGCTCCCCACTTCCTATGGCGATAGCATGCCGCGGCAACATCGCTGGAGCCGTTGTCCTGGCTCTGGAAGCTACAAGTCTGCGTTGCGCAGAAGCTGCCACCCGGTCAGTGCTTGGACGGACGCCGCCGGCGTCAGGCCAACAACGGCGCCGTGATGATCCTTGCGTTCATATCCTGACGCACATTATTGGCCGTACGAAGGGCGCTGGTAGCTTCACAGAGCGATCAACAGCTCGAAGATGGTACTGCCTACAGTCACCTCCGGCCCACTAGCGTGGATTCGAACCAACATCAGCAGCCAAAGCGACAGTTGCCTGTCCTGCTCAAATAGCGGGCTGACTAGATTGACACTCAGTGGTGCCGCCAACGCCTCACTTACCCTTACCTAGTCATTAGCTCCAATGCTTGAGCCAAATACCGCGCACTCACGTGCGCCTAGGTCTGCGATTCGCCCATCCACTGAGACAAGTGCGACGTGTTAGATCGACTTGGTGTCGTTTTGCCCAGATTCCGAGTCTCGAGCCGTTTGCGCGTGTTCACCGAATGGTCGTGCAAGTTTGATATGCTGCGGTCCGAGTTCTCTCCTACTCTGGCTGACGCGGAAACCAAGGTCCTTTCATACCTGCAATGGGCGTCTTACATTCGACGCGCAGGTGGGTGGGAAGCCTGGGTCGAGGCCTCATCCCAACCCATCCGGCCACGGACACGTCCATCGACTGGGGTGGCCCACCACTTGGTCATTTCGGCATTTGACGTTGCCAGCTTCAGGACCGGGGAAACTCAACAGTGTTTGCACCAAAATCTCAGCCGGCAATAATGGTTGACGTCTATTACCCTAAGTGATGGATATACTGGAGGAGGTTGTTGGGCAGACAGGCAACGGCCGAGGTGAAACATTCTGACCGTCGAAAAACAAAGGGGGCTTCTGCTCCAGCGGCTGTTCTCGCTGATCCATTACCGGTCCATGCGGGCCGCGTCTTTTCTTGTTTCTGGCGGTGCCAATGGTGAACTTTGGTACAGGTGGTGGTCCCGATTTTCACCCCGGCTTCCCCAGGGCAGGTTCTGGCTTCGCATCCTCGAACATTTACACTGGCGACGCTACCATGACTACCCATTCTACGATGTCAGAGGCTGTGAGAGAAACGGACATCACATACCCTTGAACCTCTTTGGTCTTCCTGAGCTTCCGAACTGCGAGATGAACTGGAGCGGTCATTCCTTCCAGGTTCCCCTGGTCTTTCGGTGGATTGCAGGAGATGGAGCCTTCGCCGAGAACATCCCGAATCTCGTGTCGAACAGGGATGTGAGACCTTCTGTCAAATGCAAACCAACGCAGGTGGAGTGGTTTCGCCTGGGAGAGCTTGCCCTGTGGAAAGTTCACGGCTACCGTGTCCAAAGTGTTCACTCGGTGGACTGGGAGACAAGGCAAGTCACCTGGAAGCCAGGACATGAGTCGCTGTCGTGCTGGGTCAGAGGCGTCAGTCTGGACATGCGGCTTCCCGATAACCCATGTGACCTGTTGACGGACAAGCGCAGCTTCCCCATCTGAACAGGAGAGCCGTCTGCGCCCCGCACTGAGTCCTATCGACCGCGAGGGGACTCTCCAGGGCTGTGAACAACACCTCATTGCACGCCTGCTGACTGTGTTGATATCTCGCACCAATGCGTCGCTGACGCCAGCCCGTGACCCTCATCACAAGGCTTCGATTGAGCGCTGTGCCACCAGGCCCAACCTATGGGCGGACGAGTATCCAGGAGCAAGTACGCCACTATCAATTGCCGTTAGAGACGGGTTCAATGTTCACACAAAAGGAAAGGCCCAGCGAACACTTCATTGAAGCAGCGGGCTAGAACATCAACATCGCTGCAAAACCGGCGTCAAAGACTCACGACGTGACGCGTTAAACGCAACTCGGAATCGTCGACAGGCATTGGAAATGAGCCTGTCTGAATCGTACGGGGATGAGCAGAAGCTCCGGGGGCCGCGAATCCAAATCCGCCCGCCCGGCCTGAACTTCGCAGGTCCGAGATCTCGGACGAAACTGGAAAGGGAGCATTTTGCACGATGCACTCCCAAGGCACAAATCCGCCCGCCCGGACCCACTTCGTATGAACTTGGCACCAGTCATAGGTACTAAGCGACTATTACACTAGAGCCGCTGCTAGCATGTTGAGAGACGGCTTCGATGCCCGTTCGAATTATCGTAGGAAACGAGCGTCAACGAATTCAGAATCTCAAGGCTGGAGTCGATTCATGAGTGAAGGTCCGAAAGACAAACTAACAATTGACCCGCTCTTAACGCCGAGCGAAGTCTGCAGCTATCTTAAGATACACCGGAGCACTTTACACCGGCTGGTGAAGGAAGGCAGAGTCCCACCGCCGATCTGCCTTCGTGGGGGAAAGGGCGAACGCACTGCGAAGCGATGGCGCCTTTCAGTCATCGACGCCTATCTTGAGAAGTGCCAGCTCACCGTCGCTTGATGCGATCTGCCCAGGCCTGCATAACCTCCCGCCGGCTCTCCAGCAGGTCCGACCTGAAATAGGCAGCCTCGGTCGCGTTCTTTACGACGTGGGCAAGCGCGGACTCCGCCACCTCCCGGGATACTCCCGTTTCGGCGCACCAGTCCCTGAAGCTGCTGCGCATCCCGTGCGGAACGCATGCAATCCCGTTCTCCCGTACCAGCTTTGAGACCGTGGAGTCCGACAATGCGCGGCCGCTACGAGAAGGGAAGATCAGATCGGAGTTCTCACGATAGGCCTCTGCGCTGGAGAGTACGTCCAGTGCGGCCTCCGACAGCGGCACGCGGTGCTCGACTCCTGCCTTCATGCGCTCAGCGGGAACGGTCCACGTGGCCGATTCGAAGTCGATCTCGGCCCACGTTGCCAGCCTCGCCTCGCCGGAGCGGACCGCCGTCAGTGTCAGGAACTCGAAGGCCAGAGTCGTTGGGGGCCATGCGTTGGACGCCCTGATTACCTCAAGGGCCGCGCCCACCTCGGCGTGCGGCAGTGCTCTGGAATGCTCCGACCTACCGCCACTTCGAGGAAGGGCCGCGCCGATGGCGTCGCCGGCAGGGTTGTCCTCCCTGTAGCCCTGGGCCACGGCCCACTTCATGATCGCGCCGATATGCTGGCGTACTCGCCGTGCGGTATCCCGTTTGACGTTCCAGATTGGCGTGAGAACGGCCAGTACGTCGGCCGTTGTAATGGCGTCCACGGGCTTGCGGCCCAGCCGTGGCATGGCGTAGTCCCTGAGCCTTGCATGCCAGAGCTTTGCCGTCTTTCCACCCGCACGCCAGTTCGGAGCGTGAATGCTTATCACCGTCTCCAAGGCCGCCTCGAATGTGGGAATGCTGACCTTGGGGCTACGGGGATCGACACCTTGCCTGACGGCCCGCGCATTTTCCAACGACGCTGCCCGCGCCTCGGCCAGAGTTACGAGGGAACAGGGGCCGAGACCAACATTGACGGGCTTGCCGTTGATCCGAAGGCGCTGCGAGAATGACTTGGCCAACCCGCCGTGAGTCCTCTCTTTGACGAGCAGGCTGAGACCGTGGCCGCCGCGACCGTCACCGTAACGGCCTGGGGCGCTTACGGACTTGACGAACGTTGCGGACAGTCTTCTTGGGCGCATCTGGTTATGCCTTACGTTATCACTATTATGGAGAGATTACCAGCGACATCCTGCGATGCCAAAGAGCTTACTGAGACTACCAATTCTACCAGTCGTAGTTAATGTAGTGCTTATTGAGACTCTATGCGACTTGGTGACACATGAAACTGGCTTTCCCAGGAGCCAACTCTACGGATTCGTCACACGTAACAGGTCGCGGAACAGATTCTCCCACTGGTCCAGCACAGCTTCCTCTGAATAGTTAGTGTGCACCCGGTCGAACGCTCTGTCCGCCATGGTTCCCCGCGCCTCAGGACCCGCATCCATGAGCTTCGCCATTGCGCACGCGAGCGCCCCAGGTTCGCCAGGAGGCACAAGCAGGCCCGAAACCCCATCCTCCAACATCTCCGGAAGAGACGCAACAGACGTCGCTACAACCGGCCTGCGCGAGGCCATAGCCTCTAGCACGACCACCGGCATCCCTTCCCACGCGGACGACAGCACAAGCGCGTCGCTTGCCTGCAGCAGCCGCGGCACGTCACGCCGCAGCCCCAACATCCTGACGCGCTCACCCAGCCCGAGCCGCCGCACGAGCTGCTCCACCTCGCTACGCAGGGGGCCGTCCCCGACGATGGCCAGCGCCGACTCCGGACGCCTGTGCAACAACTCAGCGAATGCTCTTAACATATTCGGGTAGTCCTTTTGGATGGCAAGGCGTCCCGCGGCCAGCCACAGGAATTGATGGTCTCGGACGCGTAGCTCACTCCGTGTCTCATCTCGGATGTCTGCCCTCGCAAAGCTGTCGATTTGAACAAAGTTCGGGATGACGCTAACACGGGACCCCCTTGTAACTCTGCGCGTGCGCAATTCGTCGGCCACGCCGCTTGAGAGCATCGTAACTGTATCGGCCAGACCATCAGTAAGCCCAAGTATCCGCTCTCTCATTCGGCTATCTCGTTCATTGTGTACGGATGAGACGCATGCCCGAACCCGCAGGAGCCACTTCGGAATACGCGCCGTCATAATGCCATGGAACATGAAGCCAACCAGGACATCGGGTCGGCGGCCTCTGATCACTGATACGGCCCGTAACAAGCAAATGAACCTGCGGACACTTCTGTCCGCATTCAGCGTCAGCACAGTCACTTCCGGCTCGCGAAGCTCGGATCTCAGTGAGCTCTCCGAGAACGGCAAGTAGGAGAGCACCGTCACTCGCCATCCTCTACCGGCTAGTCCGTTAGCGATGGCAACAAGCTGGTTCTCCGCGCCGCCACGTTCGAGGCCACTGATCACGAACATCACATGCGGGTGCAAAGGTGGTGATGCTCCGCTATTTGTCGGTTAATGTCACAGCGTGAAAACCATGCCGCCGACAACTCCAGCCCTGCGGAGCGCATTCCGAGTGTCTACAAACACGCGCCCTGCAGCGGCAATCGAATGCCAGTCGTACGAACTGTGGTCAGTGACAATGACTGCGCAGTCAGACTCAAGCAGTGTCGCTTCCAAAGTTGGCTGTCCAACTGTCCCCACGCTGAGCTGTTCCAGGCCTTCGTGCCTCAAGGCAGGCACCATTGGGTCATGGTACGAGACAATGGCTCCCTTCCCCGCAAGAATTCGGACCAGATCCAACGCGGGAGATTCCCTCGTGTCGCTGACATCCGGCTTGTATGCAATTCCCAAAATTAGCACTCGTGATCCTCTCAGCGCCTTCGACTCCTCGTTCAGTGCGTCGACAATTTTGCCGACGACGTGCTGGGGCATAGAGAAGTTGATGTCTTCGGCAAGCTGGATGAATCGGGCCGTGTAGTCCAAAGTCCTCAGCTTCCATGCGAGGTACTGAGGATCCACCGGTATGCAGTGGCCACCGAGTCCGGGCCCGGGATAGAACGGCATGAATCCGAAAGGCTTGGTACTCGCAGCTTCTATCACTTCCCACACGTCCAGACCCAGTCGGTCGCAGATGAGGGCCATCTCGTTGGCCAGCGCGATGTTGGTTGCCCTGAATGTGTTCTCCAGCAGCTTGGCCATCTCTGCCGTCTTCGGGGAGGAGACGCAGTGGACTCGATCGATGACGGCGCCGTAAAGCTCCGATGCGATTTTGGCACATGCCGGAGTCATTCCCCCAACGAGTTTCGGTGTGTTGCGAATAGTCCATGCGGATTGGCCAGGGTCAACGCGTTCAGGCGAGAACGCCAGAAAGAAGTTGTGCCCAGGCTCAAGCCTGACAGTGGAGTTGTCCATCAGCAACGGAAGCAGGAATTCTTCAGTGGAGCCAGGGTACATCGTGCTCTCAAGAACGACGAGTGTGTCCTCCTTAAGGTTCGGCGAGATGCGCTCGGCTGCGTCCGCCACTTGGGTCACATCCGGCGCCCGCGTCTTACTGAGTGGCGTCGGCACACACACGATTATCGCGTCGGATTGTGCCACGCAGTCGTAACTTGAGGTCGCGGACAGCAAGCCTTCATGGAAAACTACCCTCTGCAATGTTGAGGAGGGTACGTCTTGGATGTACGACTCACCGGAGTTGACTCTGTGGACCCGGTCAGAATCCACGTCTATACCGTTTACTCGAAACCCGCTCTTGGCGAACAGCGTGGCCAGTGGAAGCCCAACGTACCCTAACCCTACGACGGATATGACGGCTTCATGGCTTGAGATGCGGCTGTGAATCGACATCCTCCTCCCAAAGACCTGCTATCTAATCCTGCGCAGCTTCCAACGGGCGTCATCCTACGCCTATCCCTCCGTGCGGAGAAGGGCCGAACGAACGTTGCTGTGTTGAATCACGGCAGCATCCGGGGACTCTTGACTGTGACGCCCGTTCCGCCGCCAGACGCTCTATGCTGAAAACCAGCCCGACAAATACGAAGTAGGACCAGTCGGTGTCAAATGGGCCTGCATTATGAAACATGCTGTTGAGGCCGTACCCGAAAAGTGCACCAATGATCGCGGCGACGAGTAACAGGCTCTCGGTGTCACGCGATCGGAAGGCACACCAAGCCGTTGCGAGTATTGACCTTCCAATGAGCAGGTAAAACGCTACCAGCAGCACCAGCCCCGGATACCCATAATAGACCAGCACTACAAGGAACTGATTGTGCGGCAAATGCGTGAGCACCTCTTCGGCCACGCGCGGCTCAAGTCCTCCGGGAAGATGGTGCTCCTCCGGGAAGTACTTGCCGGTCCCGAGTGGGTAGTCTAGCGAGTATCGGAGCGCCGTCAGCGCCATCGGTATCCTGGCCCGGGCAGATGTATCGTCGAGGCTGACGATTCGCCTGTTAAGCCCGAATTCGGCGCGCGACTCTCGCCATAGGTCCCGCGCGGTCTCAATCTTCTCGCGGAGTTCAATCTCATAAAGTGAACTTTCGTTTGAGCGCCATCCAGGCTGCGACACACGTATCAGCGCCCTCCCGGACCACGTGTTCTCAAACCCTCCGGCTTCGATCACTTCGTCCGGTGGCGGCCCGCTCGCGAGTATGGCCTGGGCACCCCTAACTCCCGGCACGAACATCAGGAGCAGCCAGGCGGCGACTAAAACCAGGACAGTGGCTAGACGCTTCCATTCGTCAGGCCTGCCGACAAGCAGAATCGCACTGGCGACTGCGCAGCCGCCGACCACGCCCAGAATTGCTGAGCGCGTAGCGTTCAGCAACAGCACTGTCAACATGAGCGCCAGCGCAAAGTAGAGTGCTGTCCACAATGTCCAAGTACGACCTGAAGTGCGGAGCCGACCGCCGCACACAAGAAACGCAAAAGTTAGAGGTGTCGCTGCAGCGAATACGTAGCTGGATGCATTTATGTGAGAGGAAAGACCGGCCATTCTACCGCCGCCTACTACGCCGAGAATCGTGTGAGAGGAAGCCTTGCCGAGAATGATCCAGAATGTCATAAACGGGTCGCCAAATGCGGTCATGGCCAACCCATAGAGCGCTGAAATCACAGCCCCAAAAGCCACTAGGCCAAGCAGCAGCTTCACCCTGAAGGCACTATCGACCGCAAACCGGACCACGCCGACCAAGCCTATGCCAAGGGCAAAAGTCAACAGCCTAGTGAGTGCAAGCGTGTCCGTGAATAGGTAGACTGCAGCCGCCCAGATCGCAAGCAGGGACGAGACAACGAGGATCGGCAACAAGGGGGCGTAGTCTCCAATGACATCGGTGACGCGGCGGGCATTGAGACAGGTAGCAGTCAGGCATACAGCCGTTAGGAGCAGTGCTACCCCCAGACCCCACAGGTAAACACTTATGCCTCCAAATGGAGGATAGATCCCAACACTCCATACGCGGCCGAAGATACCCACGATCAAGAGGACGACCACCGCCCTCTTGATGACAGGTCCGTAATCCGCGGTCAGCCGCACCAGGCGACGAACACTTTGGGGCGTTAGGACAACCGGAAGGCTCAGCCGTGTCTCGTTCGCTGACATAGCTCCCATACCAAACTGTAGTACCGTTGGATTGAACTCTCCGCCGAGTACTCGCTGGTGCCCTCGATTAGCCTCTCAGTCTCCACCGGATTATTGAGGGTCTTGAGGATCGCGTCTCCTAGGGCCTGCCAGTCTCCCACCGGTACGAGGCAACCAAGCGCGCCATTCTGCAGGATTTCACGGGGTCCGCTTGGGCAATCAGTACTGACAACACGTGTTTCGCACGCCAGCGCCTGGACAAGTGCGTTTGGAGACCCTTCATATTGGGACGACAGAACAAAGACGCTCGCCTTGGACATGTACGAGAACGGGTTGGTCACAAACCCCGGAAAGTCAACGGCTTCATCAATTCCCAGGCCAGTTGTCATGGCCCGAAGCGCCCCTCGGTCTTCTCCTTCCCCCAGCACAACAAGCCTGGCAGGATAGGACTTCAGCACCACTTCCGCGAAGGCCTTCAGGAGCGTGGGATAGTCTTTTACAGGCACCAAACGTCCTACGGCGAGGATCACAGGTGTAGACGGGCTCTGGAACCAGGGATGATCGACCGGTTCCGACGCATTTTTCTCCAGATCTGGCCAGACGACGGGGTTGTGGATGACGCGAGTCAGACGCGCCAGAGACGGAGCGGCGCTTACCATATCGTCAGCCGCGCCGCGCGAGTTTGCGATCACCACGTCAGCGAATCGGAGGAGCAGGCGTTCCAGCCGCAGAACGGCACGTTCTTTGAATCCACCTCTCTTCAACTCCATCGTAAATGTGCTCGGACGACGGGCGGCGACAGCCATGCCTCTGGCGAACAACGCTCGGGCGATGATCGCGATAATGTTGATCTCCGATGATGTAGAAATGAGCACGGCCGGACGTTCCCGCCGCAGGTAGCGGACAAAGCGGGATACGCTCAGGACCGCCCTGCGGGAGTCCAAGTCTATAAGACGTACTTCCGGCGGGACGAACTCAAGATACGGGCCTGTAGCCTTCACGAGAACCAGATCGACGGCCAGCCCGCGCTGAGCCAGGCCCCTCGCAATGTCAAGCATGGCTCGCTCTGCGCCGCCGCCCCGAAGGGAGCTTACAAAGAGCGCGACTCGCACGCTCACCCCTCGCCGCCGATCCCCAGAAACCTCTTGTGTTTCAGTTGGGGTATCGGCGGAGTCCCTGATGGCGTTCTCTCCGCCCACTTTGCAGAAGCGGAAACGCACCTGATTCTGATTCTAGGACACACTTTGACACCTTAAATTTCCTATCTTCTTGACTAACCCGCTGGGCCAGTTCGGACACGAGGTCAAAATGCTGTTTGATGGAACTTTCAGCAGAGTATCTGTTGGCCCCTTCGACGAGGCGGACAAACTCTATGGGATTGTCTAGCGTCTCAAGGATAGCCAGCCCAAGGGCGCGCCAGTCACCTACCGGGACAAGACGGCCAAGTGCACCGTCCAGAAGGATTTCGCGTGGTCCGCTGGGGCAATCTGTGCTCACAATAGGCGTCCCGCAAGCCATGGCTTCGATTAGAACCGTTGGGAGTCCCTCGAATAGCGACGACAGCACGAATGCACTAGCCCGAGACATGTACGCGTAAGGGTTCACCACAAAACCGGGGAAGTCTACCGTTTCCGCGGCACCAAGGTCCTTGCAGAGACGGAGCAAATCTTCTTGTGCCGGCCCATCGCCCAAGATGACCAGCTTGGCGGGGCGGGACTTCAACACTACATTCGCAAACGCCTTTAGTAGCGTGGGGTAGTCCTTCACAGGCACCAAGCGGCCTACGGCAAGGACAAGTGGAGTTGAAGAATCACGGAACCAGGGGTGGTCGACCGCCTCTTTCGCTTGTTTGGCGAGATCAGGCCGTACAACTGGATTGTGGATGAGACGGATCTGTGGCGCAAGCTGAGGCGCCGCCTGCACGAGGTCATCCGAGGACATGCGCGATATTGTGACAACTGCGTCGGCAAACCGTAGTAGAATGCGCTCAAGCATAAGCTTAATACGCAACTTAAACCCGCTGTGGCGCAACTGCAATGTGAATGTGCTCTCTCGGCGTGCCACAATGGCCGTGCGCCTGACACCAAACATTCGTCCAATAATAGCGATGATGTTCTGTGTCGGCATTGATGATATCACCACCGCCGGCTGCCAACGTCTCAGGTAGCGTACAAACCTCGGAAAGCACACAACCGCCTTGCCGGAGTCCAGATCGATGATTCTTATATCGGGCGGAACGAGCTCAAGATACGGTCCAGTGGCCTTAACGAGCACCAGGTCGACGACCAGCCCGCGTTGCGATAGACCTCGAGCAAGTTCGAGCATGGCCCGCTCGGCGCCACCGCCACGTAGCGAGCTAACGAAAAGGGCAACTCGCATGCTCATTGCTCTCGGGGAGCTAGCCATCTTGAAGTACTCGAGTGCCGGAACGGTTCCCCCACTGTTGGATTCCAGCTACGCCATCAATCCTTAACATTTGGTTGGCGGGGATTCTCTGAGCCAAGTACACGAATCGGTAGTCCAACTCATTCTATGAGGTAACTCCTTCTAACTGTAGAAACGACGAAAGGTAGCATTGCAAGCACACTTACCGTCAGTGAGGCGGTTCTTGCCCAAGCAGCGCCTTCCGCACCATGGTGCGGAATGAGGATGAACAGTACCGTCACGGAGACGATCAGCCCCATCAGGGCCGATGCCGTGTTGGGCAGTGTTCGGCCGACCGCAAGAGGTAGCATGCCGTACACTATTGCGGCTGTGCTCACCAGAGCGCCCGGTACAAGAATCAACATGATCGGAACTGCGCCCGCAAATTCTCCTCCAAGTACGAACTCGACTGCAGGGCCGCGAAGTGCGGAAAGCAGGGCGAAACCCACCACTCCAACTACCGTTGAAACTAGGGTGAACCTTAGTGCCGAGCGCCTGAGTTCGGGCCCGCGTCCTGCGAACCAGAGTCTGCTGAATTCTGAATGAATGCTACTGGCCACTGCCGTGAACGGACTTCGGCAGGTGTCTACGATGCGACGGGCCGCGCGGTACAAGCCGGCGGCGGGCGCGCCCGCGAGTTGTCCTACCAGGATCGTGTCCAGGTTTGCGTTTAATTCGCCGATTGTGGCCCTCCCATACGTTCCCGCTTGGAACCGCACCACTTCCCTTGACACTCGGAACCTGGGTGAGCGCAGGAATCCTGCGACGCCCGCCCTGGGTGCGCTTGCCATGGCCGTGGCAAACATGCCTAAACCGCGAACTATCGCCCCCACGACGTATGCGCCGATTATGGCGAACAGGCCCCTGTCCGTGAACCAGACGAGTACTATCAGGACGACGACTACCAGCGAGCTTGCCAGTTCAACGGCGGTCGAAAGGGACACGCGGTCAGCTAGCCGCAACAGGGCTATGCTCTCCGACTGCGTCGAGCCAAGCACGCCTACTAGACCGAACAGCAGCGTCGCCTCCACGTACGACTCCCTAAGGCCGGTGAACTCTCGGGCCACGTTGAGCGTTGTGAAGATGACAGCGTACGCGATCAGCGACATCCCGAACGACACAGCGAGAGCGAAGTGGACAATGGCCGCAGCCTGGTCACCGCGCCCCTCGGCCACGCTCTTCGATACGAACGCGATCACCGCGTCGCCGCCTGGCAATGAGACGATGCCGTGGATCAGGCCCGTCGCCGACATGATGACGGCAAGCACGCCATAGCCGTCGGGGCCAAGGACCCTCGCGGTGATGGATACGGTGACCAGCCCTGCGAGTAGCTGTATCCCGGTGGCCGCGCCCATCCAGAACGTCTGCCGGGCTACGCGCCTCTCGGACGTACTCAGTGACGGGGACAGGAGCGCCTTCACTTGTATGGGGCACCGGAGACGTGCTGCACATGAAGGATACCGTCACGTAGCCCCAGCCACTTGCGGACCGGCACTCGTCTTTTGACCGGCCCTTCCAGTCTGCGAACGCGCGTGCTATGATGGCTACGTGAACTCAAGGGACTGCAACGGGCCGTACCCTGTAGTTCCTCATGCAAATCTGCCATGGATGGGCGGCAGTGCCCTACTCCACGACGGGCCCGGTGCAATGTCCTGATGGCCGGTTTTGGCCGGTTTTGGCCGGTTCTGCAAAAACCAAAACCGGAAAATAGCTTTAAAACGCCCGGTTTTGACCGATCAGGGTGGACATTCCAGTAATCAGTAGCTTTGAAGCGATGCCCAAGCAACTCCCGATGAGACTCGGAACGAGGGGCATCAACATAGAGGGGGCAGTCGCGAGTTCTTGACACTTGCCCAATCCTAGCTAGCGCCGTACCCATATGCAATCGGCTATAATTGCGTAGCCGCGCGTGGTATCACATTGGTAGTTCCACGCCGCTCGGACGACCGCTCGACAGGAAGCATGCCGTGGCCCTGCTGCCCATAATCGAATACCCGGACCCGGTCCTCAGAATGAAGGCCAAGAAGGTCCGCAAGATAGACAAGAGTGTCGAGCGGCTTGCCGAAGACATGATCAACACGATGCAGGCGGCGGAAGGCGTGGGCCTCGCGGCGAACCAGGTGGGGGTGCTGCGCCGGGTTATCACGATCCAGCTCCCAGAGGAAGAACCGAGGGTGTATATCAACCCTGAGGTCATCCACCGAGAGGGGGAACGCCTTGTGGAAGAAGGCTGCCTCAGCGTTCCCGGATACAAGGGGTTCATAACTCGCGCAATCTGGATTAAAGTAAAGGCGTTGGACCTTTCGACGAAGCTGATCAGGCTCAAGGCGGAAGAGCTTCTCGCCCAGGCGATTGAGCATGAGATCGACCACTTGAATGGTATCCTGTACCTTGATCACCTGAAGTCCCATGAAGACCTTCACAAGCTGGAAGAGGAGGAAGAACCGGCTTCCGTAGCAGTTGCGGCAGACTAACCCACGAGCCGCATCTCCAAGCAATCGCCGGCAGAACTTTGTCCTCGGCCTCTACCACCCGAATACTCGCGCCGCCCGCAGCCCAGCACCTGGCAGAATTCCTCCAGGGTCGTGGCATTCGGTCGTACCTC
Organism: Dehalococcoidia bacterium; assembly: GCA_965237445.1. Taxonomy (GTDB): domain Bacteria; phylum Chloroflexota; class Dehalococcoidia; order Lucifugimonadales. The sequence goes on from OZ250142.1 coordinate 518,051, forward strand.
GTTGGAGGCGCAGTGCGTGATGCCTTGCTCGCACGGGACTCACAGGACCTCGATGTGGCCATCGAGGGCGACGCCATTACGGCGGTGCAAGAGTTGGCTGGCGTGTTCGGGGGCAGGTCCGTAGTGCTGGACAACGCTCGCGGCATTGCGCGACTCCTGCTATCTACTTCAGCCGGTGAAATCCAAGCTGACCTGAACTCTGCGCCGCTAGGAATCGAGGCGGATCTCGCGGCTCGCGACTTCACCATCGACGCGATGGCAGTACCGCTGGCCGAAGACGTCACTGAGCCTATAGATCCGCACAACGGTCGCGCCGACCTGGAGCGCCGAATGATACGCACGGTCTCGCCGAACTCGCTCCCTGACGACCCAGTGCGGATGCTGAGAGCAGTGCGTCTGGAAGCGCAGTTGGGCTTCACCATTGATGACAACGTGGCAGAAGACATTCGGTCAAGAGCCGTCCTCGTCAGTTCGGTGGCTCCCGAGCGCGTCAGGGATGAGTTGCTCAAGACGCTGGCTGAACAAGGAGCAACGGCATCAATAAGACGGCTCGACGAGCTTGGCTTGCTAACTCAGGTGATTCCGGAACTGGAGGAAGCTCGCGACGTGACTCAGCCGAAGGAACATTACTGGGACGTGCTTGATCACCTGTTGGAAACTCCCGGTAAGGTCGAACGTGTCCTGGATGAGCCGTCGGACGAGGTGACGCGCTGCGTGCCAAGGTTTGACGGCATGGTCGTCTACTTCGCCGCGCCGATCGGAGACGGCGCAGCAAGAAGCACCGTCCTCAAGTTGGCGGCACTTTTGCATGATATCTCGAAGCCGGCCACGAAGCAGTTTGAGCCGTCAGGGAGGATGAGATTCTTCGGACACGACACGGAGGGCGCGAAGGTATCAGAACAGATACTGAGGCGACTCCGTTTCTGCGGCCGAACTTGCAGCATGGTGCGGTCTATGGTCCGTTATCACCTCAGGCCAAGCCAGCTTTCGCAGAAGGGCGAGTTACCAACATCTCGGGCGATGTACCGTTACTACAGGGACGTCGGAGAGGTGGCCGTAGACATCCTGTACCTGAACATGGCTGACTACCTTGCGGCGCGCGGGCCCGACATCGAACTGGACGATTGGGAGGAGCACTGCCGCATGCTGGGTCATGTGTTGGCACATAGCGAAAGCGGGCCTGATCGAACTGATAAGCCATCATGGCTCGTCGACGGCCACGACTTGATGGCCGAGTTTTCGCTGGAGCCTGGTCCGATCATCGGCGAGGTGCTGGAGACGGTACGCGAAGCGCAGAGCGCAGGTGAGATCGGAACAAAGCAGGAAGCGCTTGATCTGGCGGGCGCCAGACTAGGGTCTGGGTTTAGCAGTGCGTAGACACTACAGGGCACTTACAGCGATTGGCGTTCTTGTCGTGTTGGCGGCGCTGATACTGGTCTTCCAGTCAATTCGACTGGGCGGCTTCGAGCGCGGTGGCGACACTCCCCTCGGCCTGAAGTTGGGGTTGGACCTCCAGGGAGGCATCCATCTCGTCTACCATGCCAAACTCGAGGACCCAGCAACCGGTGAGATAACGATCCCAACCTCGGACCAAATGAACTCGCTTAAGGCTTCCATCGAGCGCCGAGTCAACCAGTCAGGCCTTGGTGAGCCGATCATCCTTATCCTTGGCGAAGACAGGCTCCTGGTGCAGCTTCCCGGTGTCGAGGACTCCGAACGTGCCAAAGGCATCATTGGTGAAACGGCGCAGCTGGTCTTCTATCATCGAACTTTCGATGTTCCACAGGACATCGCAGGAGTGAACGAAGACGCCATCATTGGCGTGCGCATCGAGGAGAGGCGGCCTACGGCTGAGACCGCCGGATCCGCCACGACCACTGTGGAGACTGCCGAGGACGCGCCGGACCCAACACCAGTGTTCATCTTGGGACTCACGCCGGAGGGGGCGGGCGCGTTGGGCGAGGCGGTTGCAAAGCTAGACTTGAGCCTGGATCCGCTCCCCGGAACGAACGAGATTTACGCTAGCTTCCTTGTGGTCTCTTCTGGGGGAGAGACTCCGCAGACCTTCGAAGTCACGTCGCGCCCGGCCGTATCGATAGGTGCCGGTCAGATCATTCCAGACAGCAACATAGAGCGTATCGAGAACACGGACTCTTTCCGGATTGTGATTCCGCAATATGTGGCCACGAGCTCGGCAGCCGCGCTAGCCACATACGGCGACAGCCCGCAGCTAACTTTATCGACGGTGTCGGGCAAGGTTGACGACCCCATCGGGCTAACCGGAGACGATCTTGCACGGGCATACGCTGGGCAGCATGGCGGTACGGGAGCCCCGATCGTCAACATCGAATTCAATGACCGCGGAGCCCGCATCTTCGGAGACCTAACCGCCGAGATAGCGGGAACGGCAGACCAGATCGCAATCTTTCTGGACGACGAGGAGCTTGTTGCGCCTGTGGTCCAGCAGGCGATAACGAGCGGAGTTGCCTTCATACAAGGGCACGATTTTACCGTGGAGAGGGTGAGGGACCTGGCACTGCTGCTGGAGGCGGGGCGTCTTCCCATACCTATTGAGGACCCGATTCTGGAGCGGAACGTAGGACCCAGTCTTGGGCAGGCATCTCTGAACAAGAGCGTCGTAGCCGGGTCGATCGGCTTGGCGTTGGTACTTGCATTCATGGTCTTGTACTACCGGATGCCAGGAATTGTTGCCGCCATCGCGTTGCTGATCTACTCATCGCTGTTGCTAGCGATGTTCAAGATCATACCGGTAACCCTGACACTCTCAGGTGTGGCCGCCGCGATACTCTCCATCGGGATGGCGGTCGACGCCAATATCCTGATCTTCGAGCGGATGAAGGAGGAGTTGCGACATGGGCGCACGTTGCTCGCTTCCATCAACATCGGTTTCAACCGTGCCTGGCCTGCGATACGCGACAGCAACGTTTCTACACTGATCACGTGCGCGATCCTGTTCTGGTTCGCGGACCAACTGGGAGCTGCCGTAGTGCAGGGGTTCGCAGTTACTCTAGCGATCGGTGTGGCGACCAGCCTGTTCTCAGCCATCTTCGTCAGCCGAACTTTCCTTAGGATCGTAGCTGAGACCCCGTTCGGCAGGCATCTGAACCTGTTCGTACCGGCCGGCGCCGGTGACTTGCCTCAGGTCACTTCTGGAACGGCATCACGGGGGAGTTGAGCGTGGACTACGTAGGCAAGCGTTATCTGTTCTTCCTGCTCTCAGCGGTAGTGATCGTGCCAGGGATCGTGTTCCTGATCATCTCACCGGGGCTGAAGCCTGGTATCGACTTTACCGGCGGGTCTTCGATCATGCTGGAGTTCTCGAACCCCGTGGACGAGACGGACCTCCGGGTGGAACTTGAGGGGCGAGGCCACACCGACGCGAGCGTTGACCGGCTGGAAGACGGCACGTACTTCGTCAGGACCAAGGTCCTGAATGAAGATGCGAAGAACGCACTTGTCGAGGGCTTGGAAGGTTCACTGTCGCCCGACGGGATCAACGTGCTGTCATTCGATCTCGTGTCGCCGGTTGTGGCCAAGGAGACGGTCCTGAACGCGCTGTGGGCTGTCATAGCCGCCGCCGTAGGCATATTCCTGTACGTTTGGTGGGCATTCCGCAACGTGCCGAGGCCGTTCCTCTTCGGAGCGGCGGCTATCATCGCGCTGATGCACGATGTGATGATCGTGCTCGGGATCTTCGCGATACTAGGCAACCTGGCAGGAGTTGAGGTAGGGACCATATTCCTGGTCGCCCTTTTGACGGTAATCGGCTACAGCGTCAACGACACGATAGTCATCTTCGACCGACTTCGCGAGAACGTGATCAACTACCAGAACCGCAGCCTTACCGCCAACGTGAACCTGAGCATATCGGAGACCCTTGGTAGGTCCATAAACACGAGCGCGACGATCATGTTCCCGCTGTTAGCCCTCTTGCTGTTCGGCGGTGAGACGCTGCAGGTCTTCCTGCTCGTGCTGATGATCGGAGTGGTCTCCGGAACGTACAGCTCAATAGGAATTGCGGCGCAATTGCTGGCGGCGTGGGACCAGGGCGACTTCAAACGTGCGCTGAACAGGGTGCGGCCCGGTTCGTCGCCGGCTGCGGCAAGAGCAAGACCGGCGGGGCAGTCCGGATAGGCGGTACCCGCATGGAGTCGGCCTGGAAAGGCCAAATCCACGTGTCCAAGAGGATGTGTGAGCGAGTACTGGTCTAAGGTGTGAGTACAACGCGACCGAATGTCTCGCGGGCCCGCATTTTCGCGTAGGCCTCGGCAGCTTGCTCCAGCGAGTACCGTTCAGAGACCACCGGCCTCAGGTTGCCGGCAGAAACAAGCTCGATGGCAGTCTCAACGTCGGAGCGGCCTGCTCCGGACGATGCTCGCAATGAAGCGTCACGGAATACCAGTTCGGCCAGGTTAAAGGACGCTCGACTGCCCGCGACTTCACCGAGCAGCACCATTCGCCCGAACTGTGCCAGGCTGCGCAGAGCGGACAGGAACGTCGGCGAACCCACCGTATCGATCACGACATCGACGCCCTGATCCTCGGTCAACGCCACTACGATCTCCGAAAAGTCAAACTCTCCTGTCAAGACCGACTCGCACCCGAACCGTGCTTCCAGTTGCTCGGCCTTCTCCGATGAGCCGGTTACGGCTATGACGCGGGCTCCGGCATAAGCCGCCGCCTGAATGGCGTGCACGCCCAGGCCACCGCTTGCACCTGTCACAAGCACGGTCTCCCCGGCAGCTATCTGCGCCACTTGATTCACGGCGCGGTGAACAACGCCGATGGGACAGGCCAGGAGAGCCGCCTCGACAATGTCCACGCTTGGAGGCACCTTAACAATGCAATTCTCAGGCAGTGTCACGAATTCGGCGAATCCACCGTTCAGGGCATGCCCAACACCCGCTCCCTCGAAGCACCTGTACTCCCGGCCTGAGGTGCACCTGGCGCATTCACCACAGAACCGGTTCAGCATTGCTACTACGGAATCGCCGACGGCTGCCTGGGTAGCGCCGGGTCCTAGCTCCGCAATTCGGCCAGATATCTCGTGCCCCAAGATGACGTCGTGCCGGACGCCGCGCCGCAGGAGGCCGGACATCACCGCCATGTCGTGGCGGCACATCCCGCAGGCTGCCACCTCCACCAGTACCTCTCCGGCACCGGGCCTCGGTGTAGGTATGTCTCGAACGCTTAGGGCCGGAGGGTCGCCAGGGCGCTCGACGAAGAGTGCCTTCAATGTTGCGCGGTTGGCTGGGCAGCTTCTCGCGCGAACACTTCGATTGTCTCCTCCAATGTGCGGTCAGAGTCTGCGTCCTCCGGGTTCTCTGCCGCCAAGGGAGTCCTGCTGAGCAGCCTGAAGATGTCCGCGGCACCAAGATGGAAGTGGGCCGTGGAGCCTGCATGCTCGAAAGACGCGGCGATTTCCTCCATCTCGCCGATCCAGCGAGCAGCAGGGCTTGCGACGTGCGGCACGCTAGCCCGCATTCTCGAGAGCGTATCGGGCTGGCTGTAAGAGAACTCCTGCTCGAGCTCGTTCGATACGCCAAAGGATGCGGCCGCGGTTAGAACGGCCACGTGCAAAGCGCTCGTGCCCTTGGTGAGGCCCGCGTAGCACATCTTGATGGCAGAAGCTCGGCCGACCTCGGGCCCCATTGGCTTAACTTCGATTCCCTTTCCATCGAGCTCTCCGAGCGGCCCGGTGTCCGGTCCGGAAGCGTAGAACCTCGGCGCCGCACCCCTGCCCGGAGGGCCGCCGATGATCGACGCGTCAATGTACCCGCCGCCGGCTGAAGTTACGATGGACCCGATCTCTTGGGAGGTCATGGGCGAGACTGCATTGCAATCGGCGTAGACAAGATCACTCCCTGAGGTGCGAATGGCTTCGGCAACGGCCTGCGCGGTCTCAGCAGCTCGTGCGGGCACGAGAATGGACAGGAGCAGGTCCGCCTCCCCAACGAGCACTTCGTAACTTGGAACATCACGGAAGCCGGCTGCGCGAGCCAGTCCGCGGGTCCGTTCGCTCCGGCCAGCAAGACAAGTGATCACATCCAGACCGTGTTCCACGAGCGCGCCGCCGACTGAATGCCCCATGTCGCCGGGGCTGAGTATCGCAACGGTCTTAACTGGCATAGATGGCCTCCTTCGCGCCTATCCTAACGTTTGCCAACAGTGATGTGCATGCATACACGGCAGACCCGAATTTATGTACCCTTCGCCGCAAGGGTCTTCGGCGAGGATGCTCGTCCGGCAATTTTCGAGTCCAGAATTCGGGTTTCTGTCTCAATTTGCCTCACAGCGTAGTTGATACCGCCGTATGCATGAGGCAGTCCCGCATCGCCGTAGAGCCGGTTTGAAGGGTCTTGAGGCGCATCCGACCAAGTGTGAAGCACCTGCGAGAAGTCCGGCCTTAGCCCTTACGGCCCAACCCCACTCACGACACCCTCGTACTGGGATACCGGGCGCGTGTCCCGTCGGTCCGGCCAAATGCGGCCAATTCATACCTAAGAGGCGTGTGTGAAATTCTCCTGAGGCGGCCATATGCGGCCAAAACCGGCCACAGTTTCGAGATGGGCATACTGCTGCACAAGGGCTGAATTGCTGTCATTCGCATAAGACGATAATAGCATATTTGTTCGTCTAGGGCAATGCTGTGCAGGCCTTTCGCGTGGAGCGCGCGATCGTCGGGAGGTCTGGACAGAGGCGACTTCAGTGCTTACAGGCCCTGTAGTCCACTTCAATGAAGCACAATCGAGGCTGCAATCGGATTCTGTGCTTGGCAGGGGGTATGCTGCCAAAGCGCAGCTACTCAACTCCCGGAGCGTACGGCGAAGTCCGACCGAGCGGCCGCTAGGAGTCTTGGGTCATGCAGAACATCGCAGGCCGTAAGCGCCAGCGTCTTGGCCACGAGTATGCCCTGCTCTTGTGCCAGCTCAGAACCTGCGGCCTCGGTCATCTTTATTGAGTGACCTGGCACCGGCTCATCACTGACCGCAAAGCTGACGGCGAACGACGGCAGTGCATGGCTGACGTTCCCGAAGTCGGTGGAGCCTCCAATGGAGCGATCTCCAGGCGGTGGCACGTGGGTCATGAGACCGACAGAATTTGCGGCCGACAGGGCGGCCGATGCCAGTGGCGAGTTGGGGCGCACGTTCTCGTACAGCGGATCGCCGGTCAGAATCTCGAGGCGAGCCCCGGTCATGGACGCCGCTCCTTCGGCTACTCCTCGCACCTTATTGACAACTTCAGCAAGGTACTCACGATCCTTGGCTCTCAGGTAGAAGTTAGCTTCTGCGTATGAAGGGACGACGTTGGGAGCAGAGCCGCCATGAGTAATCACGCCGTGGACGCGCGCGTCATCCCGCAGATGTTGCCGCAGCGAGTCGATTCCTGCGAACAGGTGCAGAACGGCATTAAGAGCGTTAATCCCCTCGTGCGGGGCCGACGAGGCATGCGCGGCCTTACCGTGGAAAGCGTAACGGTATCCGACCAACGCTACCGAAAGACTTTCTCCGACCGGGACGTCTGTCTGGATAATCGTACGATCCGAGGCTGGGTGACTGGAAAGCGCGACATCGACGCCGTCGAACACGCCGGCGTCCAACATTCGTATCTTGGCGCCGTTGGTCTCCTCCGCAGGCGTGCCGAGCACAACAACCGTGCCGTCCATGCCGTCCAACGCAGCCTGAGCCCCGATTCCGGCACCCACCGCAGACTGGGCTATGAGGTTGTGCCCGCAGCCATGACCGATGTCAGGTAGGGCGTCGTACTCGGCAAGGATCGCGACAACTGGACCATCCGAGCTTCCCGCGGCCACGGCCCTGAAGGCCGTCTCGATTCCGGCGACCGGACGCTCCACCTCGAACCCGTGCCCGTCCAGGAACCCGGTCAGCACTTCGGCCGCGTGGTGCTCCTCATTGCCGAGCTCTGGGTGCGCATGGATGTCCAGGCTGACATCGATCAATTCTTCACGGACCGAGTCGATGGCCGCCACCACCGAGTCCAGGTACGGTATCTCTCGAGCCATGTGGGTGGTATCCACGTGCTTCTCCCGGTAGAAGTGTCTCTTGCCTTCTCGCAGCGGCGGCGATTGTGCGCCTACACGATACTCGCGTGTCGGAGAGGTTGCATTTCAGCCTGAGGCCCCTAAACGCAGCATGGCCGCCCATCGCTGAGCGGCCATACTTCTTTGCTCCGGAGCAACTGCCCCGCAGGCTATCCGGCTGTATGAGCCAGGAGACATTAGAGCAGCGTTACCAACTCTCGCCTCGCCTGTGGGCAGACAGTAGCCTGACCGATTCCCTGCCGGGAACTCAGCCAGGCGATCCTGAAGGGTACTTCCACTGGTTGACCAGAACGTGAAGCCTAATCAACTTTGACCTCCCCTCTTCCAGCGCACTTGATGCGCCGGTTAGTGCCCGGAGAGGACCAGTAGTCAAAGCGCAATCGCCCCTTTTGTCCTCCCTCGCCGCACAATGAGATTAGCATCCGAAAAGGTCGCCTGTCAAGGATTCTGTTACGCTTTCCGCCTCTGCAAGTCAAAACATCAAGTGCAACATTTCACAATACGCCCAGGATTGCGAAATTCGTCACAGATGTCCGGAGGACCATGGCACAAGCGTACAGGGCCGGGCCACGACTCCAGAGTCCTACGCGCAACATAGGAGTTCATGCTATACAAGAAGCATGAACGGCAAACAATCTCCATTTGACGGAACGTTCACATGGTAGCTGGTCGAATAAGATCAGGAATGTGGCTAATCTGGCTCAGGCCGTGGATCCGGTTAGCCAGCGGGATTTGGTCCAGGCTTAGCAGCCTGTTCCTTGTTCAGCTTATTGTGCGTGTAATCAGGGAACTGTCCGAGGATGACGCCACACACATGGCGGCGGGCATCGCCTACTACGCGCTGTTCTCAGTTTTCCCGCTGGCGCTGGGCATGACCGCCCTTTTCGGTGTTTTCCTCGAAACAGAGACGGTGGTTTCGAGACTCACGCAGTTCGCAAACGAGTACCTTCCGGGCACAGAGAACCTAATCAAGCAGAATGTGGAGTCCGCGCTGGCCCTGAGAGGGGCGATAGGGCTGTTCGCTGTACTGGGACTGTTCTGGGCCGCCAGCGCCGTCTTCGGGGCGCTTAACCGTTCAATCAACCGGGCCTGGGACATTCAGACTGACCTGCCGATATACAAAGGCAAGCCCCGCCAGCTACTGATGGCAGTTGGAGTGGCGTTTCTCTTCATCATGTCACTCGGAGCAGCCGCGCTCGCCAGAGAGGCGGAGCGCATATCCGAGTCCGGCATACCGGGGATCGAATCGATCCCAACCCTGTCAGGTGAGGTCTTCCTGAGGATTGCTTCAAGCCTGCTTACTCTGACCATATTCCTTCTGATCTACAGGTACATGCCAAACACCAAGACGTACTGGCAATACATCTGGCCGGGCGCAATCGTCGGAGCATCGCTGTTCGAGGCGGCGAAGAACATATTCCTCGTCTATACGTCCCGCATTGCCAACTTCGAGAACATTTACGGTTCGCTCGCTCCGGTCATCGCCCTGCTCCTATGGGCATACGTGGCGAGCTTCATCCTTATCCTGGGCGCGGAGATCAGCTCAGAGTACGAACGGCTCAAGAAAGGTGCGGCGCGGGGCAGGCTATTGGAACCGGACTCCTGACGGCCCTGCGCTGCCTCCGACCAGCTGCCCTGGGACGGCCATTCGCCCACAACGAGGTCCGAGACGCGGCCAAAGTCATGTGAGCAACTCCGTTCATGCGAAGCCTCCCCGCAATCTGATAGGCTCGTTGGATGCGGCCAAGCGAAGCTTCCCTCAAGATAGAGAACGCCGAGTACATCGTCTCTGTGGACGCCGGGCGGCGCATCGTCCGCGACGGCAGCATAGTTGTCGAGGGCTCCACGATAACCCACGTCGGCAAGGCGGACGAGCTGTCCACAGTACCGGCGGACCAAGTCATCGACGCTCGGCACATGGTCGTCACACCAGGGTTCACGAACGGCCACATGCACGTCAGCTACGCGCATGCCACGCGGGGCATCTTTCCCGACGACATGCCGACACCCGAGTACCTGCGCACTGTGTTCAGGCTTCAACAGGCGATGACGGACGAGGAAGAGTACCTCACATCCCTCCTGGGGATAACGGAACTGCTCAAGTACGGTGTGACAACGTTCCTGGACCCGGGCACGACAACGCACCTGGACGCCTGCATGGAGGCATATCGAGAGTCGGGCTGCCGGATCATTGTCGGCAGGTCCGTCAACGACGCGGGCGATGTCGCCGGTGTGCCGCCAACCGACACGGACGAAGCGATTGCGGCGACCGAGGATACGATCCGGCGATATGACGGCGCCCTGGACGGGCGGGTGACAGCGTGGGCGATGCCCTTCTCGCAAGATTCCTGCACTGTGGACCTACTTGTTCAACTCAAGCGGATGGCCGACGCACATGAGACGGGCATGACTCTGCACCAGACCAATCTCAAGGAGACTGCGGAAGCGCACAAGGCCGAGCACGGCCACTACCCTGTAGAGTGCCTGGAGCGAGACGGCCTGTTGGGGCCGAACGTGTTGCTGGCCCACCTGGCATTCGCGGACCAGGCGGAGATAGACGCGCTGGCGAAGACGGACACTAAAGTCGTGCTCTGCCCCACGGCCGCGCTGAAACAGGGGTCCGGCCTCGGACCGCACGGAGTCCTTCCGGAGCTGCTGGAGCAGGGGGTCTGCGTGGGACTGGGAACGGACGCCGGTAACAACTCCAACTTGACGGAGACTATGCGCTCGATGTACCTGGCCGCGACGTTGTTCAAGGACGCACGCCGCACCACAGGCGTAGTCACGGCCGAGCAGGCGCTGGAGATGGCCACCCTCGATGGAGCGCGGGCTCTCGGTCTCGGTGCTGAGACGGGCTCAATCGAGGTTGGAAAGAAGGCGGACATCGTCCTCTTCGATACTCGGCGCCCGGAGTGGCGGACACTGTTCAATCCTGTGAACACTCTCGTTTACGGCGCCGATGGCCGAAGCGTGCACACGGTAATCGTGGACGGCAGGATCGTCGTACAAGACCACGCGCCGACATACGTGGACGAGTGGGAACTGATCCAGAAGGTGCAACCGATAGGCGAGGACATGATGCGACGGACCGGCGTCTCCTTCAGCACCAGGTGGCCGGTGGTCTGAGCATGGGGACAACATCAGGAAGGGCGGCCACCGCCGGGATGTCGACACCCGCCTTGAGGCAGGCAGCGGACGCTATCCTGACGCACGACACCTTTCTGCTAACCACGCACCGTGAGCCTGACGGGGACGGGCTGGGCGCCGAGTCGGGCTTTTACGCGGCGCTAGTCCAGATGGGCAAGGACGTCAGGATCGTCAACAACGATACACTCCCAGACCGCTTCGGATTCCTCCCCTACCATGAGGCCTTCGAGACGTACGATGCCACCGTACATGACGAGTTTATCAATAGTGTTGACGCTGTAGTCGTGTTGGATGCGGCTCATCCGAACAGGACTGGTCGGATGGAACCGGCACTGATCTCCTATGGGGGTCTTACACTCACAATCGACCACCACCAATTCTCGGGATGGGCGGCCATAGACCTGGTCGATTCATATGCCTCCGCGGCCGCACAGGTCGCCCAGGCGCTGATCGAGGTCCTTCCGGTTGCGCTGACGCCCGACATCGCCAACGCACTGTATGTTGGCCTGGCGAGCGACACGCAGAATTTCACGACCGCGAACACCACCGCAAGCTCTCACGAGAGCGCAGCCCGACTGGTCCAAGCGGGAGCTGACCCGGCCGAGGCAAATCGGCTCCTGTCGGCTACCTGGGAGATCCAGAGAGCCAGGCTGCTGGGCAGCTTTCTGGCCAATCTGGAACTTTCAGCGGATGAGCAGATGGTCTGGGGTCTGATAACGGGCGAGGACCTTTCCAAATATGGAGTGGACAGGTCCGAGCTTGAGGGGTTTGTGAATCGAATGCTAATGATCGCGTCGGCGAAGACAGCGATGATGCTCGTGGAAGAGCCGGACGGTTCCTACCGTATCAGCATGAGAGCGAGGCCTGGCCTCAGAGTTGACGACCTGGCGGAAGCTCTAGGGGGAGGCGGACACAGGCTAGCGGCCGGCGCGCGAGTTTCGCAAGCAAGGGGCAAGGCGATGATCGAGGTGCTTCGCAGGTACGGTGGGATGACCTTGTCAAGCAACAGGACAGGAACACGGCCGGCGGGCTAGCCCAACACTGCGACGCCGATCAGCCGGCCAATTCCGTAAGTGATGCCCGCTGCCAGTCCACCTGCCAAGAGCATGCGCGCCGCCCCCCACAGGGGATGTCGGCCAGTCATTGCCCCCAACAAGGCTCCTACGGCGAATAGCGCCACTCCGCTGAGCGCTGCGCTCAGGACAAAGGCGATTTCTCCGAGCTGAAGGATGTATGAGATCAGCGGGACAATGGCGCCGGCTGTGAACGCCAGGAATGAGCTGATGGCAGCGCCTACCGGCGATCCCAACTGGCCCGGGTCCAAGCCAAGCTCCTCCTTCGCCATCGTATCCAGAGCCACTTCCGGATCGGACATCACGCTCGCCGCCATGCGCCGGGCGTCGCGATCGCTCAGGCCCTTCGCGCGGTAGATCAGCCGCAGCTCCTCCTCCTCCTCTTCCGGATTCTCCTCAATCTCTACCCGCTCCTGTCGGATCTGGTACTCGTACAGGTCCCTTTGCGACCTGACCGAAACGTACTCTCCGGCTGCCATCGAAAACGCGCCCGCCAGCAGGCCGGCAGAGCCTGCCAGCAACACGATATCGGCGTCTCCTACTCCACCCGACACGCCCATAACCAGGCTTAGATTTGACACAAGACCGTCGTTCATTCCCATAACGCCGGCGCGCAGGTTGTTGCCTATGCCAACGCGGTGAGCGCGTTCATTTATGCCGGTGACATCCTGCATAGACACACCCGCCATTGCGGCAAGCTTTGCGGTGTGATCAAGCTCTTCGTCCAGGATGTCCGCAGCTTCCGGATCTCCGGCGTAGGCTTTAATCTCGTCTGCCTCCAGGCGCAAAAGCACGGGCAGAACGCGGTTAGTACCAAACACGGAAGCGCCGAGCTTCAGTAGCCTGGGCTTCAGGCCGCGCCTGCCGGGGTCCAGCGATGCGGGGTCCAGACCCAGCATGGCGGCCCACTTGGCCGCGTGGCGCATTTCGATTTCAACGAGATCGCGAAAGATCTGTGCACGTTCAGGATCGCGCTCAGCCTCGGCAAGAGCCGTGTACATGTGGACCGCTTCGAGCTCAGAGTCGAGATACTCGCGATACTTTCGTCTCGTCGCGTCTTGCGTGCGTACTATGGTGGTCTGACCCTCTCTCTATGCCGGGAGGCCGAGCTGGGAGCGGATGACCTTCAGCCTGTCGACGTTCTCTTTGTCCGGGCCCTTCTTTTCGAAACCCGGGACCTCCAGGAGAAAGGGGATGTCCCGGAACGCGGGGTGCCCCATGATCACCTCGAACCCCTCGATGCCGATGTAGCCTTCCCCTATGTTCTCGTGCCGGTCAACGCCGGAACCAAACTCCACCTTGGCATCGTTTGCATGCACCACCACGAGCCGGTCCAGACCGATCTCGCGATCGAACTCTTCCATCGATCCGTTGATCCCGTCAGGGTCGGCAAGGTTGTAGCCTGCGGCAAAAGTGTGCTCAGTGTCCAGACACACTTTGACCTGGTCACTGCCGACCGCACTAATCAGCCTCCCAATCTCCTCGAACGATGCCCCCATGTGAAAGCCCATTCCAGCGCTGTTCTCAATGATGAGCCACGTGTCTGACGGGCTGCGCTCCAGAACATCGCCGATCGCGCCCACGGCCTGGTCGAATACGGCGTCAAACCCGGCGTTCTTGTGACTCCCGCAATGGAAAATGACGCCATCGGCGCCAATGCGGCTGGCCGCCGTCATGTGGTTGGCAAGCGAGTCCACAGACTTCTCCAGATGTTCCGGGCCGCCACCTAGATTCACCAGGTAGATGCCGTGGAGGAACGTGGTGTCTATGCCGCTCGACTCAGCGTTCTCCCTGTAGGCGGCAACGTCCTTGTCGGTGTGTTCCTTGAAGCGCCAGGCTCGCGGTGAGGAGGCAAAGATCTGGACTGCTTCGGCCCCGATCTCCTCCGCCCGGCCCGCGACCTTTGCCAGGCCGCCTGCTGAGGAAACGTGTGCGCCAATCTTCATGTGCAGGGCCCCCTAACAGGGAATGGACAATTCGATTGTATGGCCTCAGGTAAGCCGCTGCCAGATTTCAGAGCGAGAGGGGCCTCAGGATGTATCCCGCAGGCTAGCGTCCCGGGTGGATGTATGTGTCGAACGTACCCACGAAGACGACGTCGCCTACTACGAGGGGCGAAGCGCGGACGGCTCCCGTGGTCTCGACGCGCCGCACTTCCTTGCCCGTCAGCGCATCTAGTCCATAAACGTAACGGTCATCGCTTCCTACATACACGATCCGCCCCGCAAGGACGGGAGTATCGGTCACCTTGTCGCCGGTCTGAAACGCCCAGACCTGTCCGCCGGTCGACCGGTCGAGGCAGTACACGCCGCCATCTTCGCTCCCGAAGATCAGGAGATCATCCACCGCCAAGGGGGCGGAGGGCACCTCGCGCGCTGTCTTCACGCTCCAGATCTCCTGGCCTGTCGCTGCGTCGACCCCCCGGATCTTGCGATCGGCGCTGGCAAAGAACACCCCACCCTTGTGGACCGTCACCCCGGAGTTCACATTGTGAGGCGTCTTGAAGATCCATAGCTCGCTGCCGTCGCTGGCGTCCAGAGCATAGACCCGGGTGTCTGCGCTACCCGCGTACACCGTGCCATTTCCCAGACCCACACGGCCACGTACGGCCGCGCCAGTCCTGTACCGCCAGAGCTCTGCTCCAGTATCGAGCGACACCGCGTAAACGTGAGCGTCATCGCTGCCGAAGTAGGCGACGCCATTTGAAACTACCGGCTCCGTCCTAAGCTTGCCGCTCGTCGAAAAGGTCCAATTGACGTGCCCAGATGAAGCATCGAGGGAGTACAAGTTGCCGTTCAGCGACACGACGAGCAAGTCATCGCCGGCCAACACGGGAGCGGCCTCGATCCTGTCGCCAGGAGAGAACTCCCACCGCCGTTCGCCAGTATGAGCGTTGAGGGCGCGGACCGGCGACTCGAAGCTGGCGAAGTACAGGGAGCCGCCGCCGGAGGCCGCTGACGCGACGACACCGCCCGGCACGTTTGCGCTCCAAAGAGGCTCGCCAGTGCTTAGGTCCTGTGCAAGGATCCGGCCCTGTCCTTCCGCCGTTAGATCAGACCTGACTTCCGCATCCCTGTAACAGAGTCCGATCGGTATCAGGATCGCGGCAACGACAACAATGAAGCCCAGCGAACCTCGAAGAGCGTTCACATGTTGCTTGTGTGTCCCCGTCAGCAAGGTCGTCCTCCACAGACAGACCGCCCCATCGCGGACTCGCCGCTTTGCGTGATTCTGATGGCGGACAGCCTAGAGGATCTGGGACAAGAACAGCTTGGTACGCTCGTTCTCAGGGTTGGTGAAAAACTCGTTTGGCGGCGCCTGCTCCACGATCACCCCGTCGTCAAACATGATCGCCCGGTCTGCGACTTCCCTGGCGAAGCCGACCTCGTGGCTGACGATCAGCATCGTCATTCCGGACGTGGCAAGCTCCCTCATCACATCCAGCACCTCTTTAATCATCTCGGGGTCCAGAGCAGACGTGGGCTCGTCGAACAGCATGATCTTTGGCTGCATCGCAAGGGCCCTGGCAATGGCCACGCGCTGCTGCTGACCACCGGAGAGCTCCGACGGGTACTTGGCTGCCTGCTCAGGGATGCCGACGCGCTCCAGGAGGCTCATCGCGACCTCTTCAGCCTGGTGGCGCGGCCAGCGGCGCACCTTCATCGGTGCGAGAGTTATGTTGCTGACCACCGAAAGGTGAGGGAACAGGTTGAAAGATTGGAAAACCATCCCGACCTCTCGCCTGATGGCATCTATGTTGCGCACGTCGTCTGTCAGTTCCACACCGTCGACGATGATGTCGCCCCTCTGATGTTCCTCGAGCCGGTTGATGGTGCGTATGAAAGTTGACTTGCCGGAGCCTGAGGGGCCCAGAATCACTACTTTTTCGCCCCGCTTTACGGAGGTGGTCACGCCCTTGAGCACATGAAAGTCGTCGAACCACTTGTGCACGTCCCGGCACGTAATGATGTCGTCATCGCCCACACCGTTGTCTACATCAGTCACTGTAGCGTCAGACATCGAATCTTCTCCTCACACGAGCGCGCTCTTTATCATGCTTGAGGCAAAGAATCGCAGTTCTTCTCTTCCCAGCAATGCACACACGCACGAACCGGCGGCTCCAAACGGCCGGACATCCGTGATTCTATCCGAAGCGAAGGGCCGGTTGCATTCCAAGTACCGTTCCATCACTCGAGCGTTCTGATGAAATTGACCACGTGCCACATCTCTTCTTCCGTCAGGCTGCCGCCCAGGCCTGTCATCGCGGTGTCTCGAATGCCGTCCCGGATGAAACGAAACAGGTCGCTCTCCAGGTGCAGCGGGACGTGAATGACAAGGTCCGCCGGCTGTGGGTCGAGACCTGCCGCGCCCGGTCCGTCACCCCTCCCCGACGCGCCGTGACAGGATTGGCACCAGCGCGCAAGGACTCTATGCGCAGGACGTCAAGTCCACTTTCAAGAGAAGTCACTTCCCTTGAAAGTGGGATTCCCCACAATACTGCCCAAACAAGGCACCCTTTTTGAAGGGTAGTACCGTAACCACCGCTGCTAGAATTGCCTGCCGGACGCCGAACTACGAACACTAGCCGAGGGCGTTCGGGAGCTAGCTTGATTGGAGCCGCCGCCCGGTTCGGTAAGGACCGACGTGAGAAGGTCTTTTATGGCTGGTGGATCGTCGCTGCTGGTGCGTTTAGCCAAGCATACACAGCAGGCGCATACTGGCAGGGCTTCGGGGCATTCTTCGACCTGATCCTGGTGCATTTCGGATGGAGCCGGGCGGTAACGTCAGCGGCCGTCTCCATCCAGCGGACCGAGTCCGGCGCCGTTGCTCCCTTCGTGGGCTACTTCATCGATAAGTACGGTCCTCGGCAAGTAATGCTGATCGGCATATGCACCCTGGGCGTGGGGTTCATTCTCCTCAGCCGCGTTCAGAACCTCTGGCAGTTCTATCTGGCGTTCGTTGTCATCACTTTTGGCCTTTCGTTCGGCACTTTCATGGTCGTGACAACGTGCATAGCCAACTGGTTCATGGAGAAGCGGGCAAGGGCGCTCGGCCTTGCCATGACCGGCACCGGCATTGGCGGTCTCCTCGTCCCTCTAATCATTCTGGTAATAAACGCCACGAGTTGGCGCACGGCACTTGTAATGATAGGGGTCGGGTTCTTCGCCACAGGCATTCCTGCGGCATTTCTAATGCGCCGCAGGCCCGAAGACCACGGGATGTTGCCGGATGGCCGTTCCCGGCAGCTCAGAGGGGCAGTCGCAGGGCAAGGCGCCCAGGAGAGGGGTCGTTCCCCGGCCAGTGCTGAACGTCTGCCGGACGGCGATTACACGGTCAGGCAGGCACTGAGGACACGCTGGTTCTGGCAGTTCGCGATAGCCATGGGTGTCGCTCAGATGGCTATGTCCGCATCCATCCATCACATACCGGCAATCACGAGCTTCGGGTACAGCCTGGGAACGGCCGGACTGATTATGATGGGCTCGTCCCTTGCGTCAATGATCGGCCGGCTCTCAAGCGGCTTCATGGGTGACGTAGTAGACAAGCGGTACGTAATAGCCGCAAGCATAGTGTGCCAGGTGGTCGGTCTGTTATTTCTCGCTCACGGGCAGTCTATGCCCGTGCTGATCGGCTTCATGCTGTTCTGGGGCATAGGATGGGGCGGCGGCGTCCCGGTCAGGTTCGCGATGGTGGCCGACTACTTCGGACGACGCAGCTTCGGCTCGATAATGGGCTTACTGGGAACAGTGTCTACGGTCTTCGGGATCGCAAGTCCGGTCCTGGTGGGGTGGCTTGCGGACGTGCGAGGGAACTACCGCGACCCTCTCCTCTTACTGGCGGTCTCTGTGATAGTTGGATTGCCACTGATACTTACGTTGGAAAGCACGGACAGGAACCCGAGAGCAGCAAGGCGGTCTTCCTGAATCAAGGCGTCAGGCTTACGGCGACGGTGAGACGGATACGAGCCGGAGCCGTCCCGTGCCTCTTGGGTGCCACCGGTTGCAGGCATTAAGCCGGCCGCGTCCAGGTTACCCGCTAAATTCTGCTGATACACACGAAATGGGGAGGCAAGAGTGCATTATGCAGTAGGCGCCTTGATCGGCATGGTCAGTTACGGCATCACCGTGACGATGTTGAAGATGGCCTTCCGCACGATCCCACCTGAAGTGGTGCTGGTTATAAGCAACGTCATCCTGGTGGCGGGAGGCGCCGCGTTCATGGTGTACCGTGGCGAAGACCTGATGGAGCACATGGGCTGGACCCGGTCGATGCTCTACGTGTTAGCTGCCGGCGCAACACTGACGATCGGCATATCCGCGTACTACATCGCTCTCAGCCGGGGCCCGGCGTCGGTAGTAACGCCGATCTTCGCGATGAACTTCGCCGTGGCGTCCGTTCTGGGAATACTGTTCCTGAATGAGGCGGTCAGCGCGCAGAAAATCGCGGGGCTTGCGCTCGCGTGCGTGGCGATAGTGCTCCTGACGCGCTAGGGCCTAACCGACGCAGAACTCGTTTCCCTCAGGGTCTGCCATCACGATCCAGAACTCGTTGCCTCCGCTTCCCTCACCCTGCCGGCTGGCGCCTGCCACAACAAGCCTTTCGACAATCGGAGAGAGTTGGTCGCGGCGCTCGTCAAAGGACACGGTCTTGTCCGCGTTGTGGGGCAGGTCAATGTGAACCCTGTTCTTCACGGTCTTGGGCTCAGGCACACGCTGGAAGACCATACCGGGACGTTTGCCGGACGGATCGACGATACCTTGGTAGTTGCCAGAGGAGTCGTCGCCGAGGCTTTGCACCTCGTAATCGAGGGCTTCTGCCCAGAATTCCGCTAGCCGATCAGGATCAGAGGCATCAATAGTTATTTGAATGTTCTCGAACACTTCATACACTTCCTGATGTTGCATGTCAGCCCTTGCATGACGATGCGACCGCTCGACAATCCGGTGGCCTGCGTCGGCGGCAAGGGCCGAGTTGTAGTGTGCTGATTTTCGCTGTGGCGTCCGTTCTGGACACGCCACTTGTGATCGACGCCGTCAATCCGTATAAGGCTGCCGGCCTGGCGATTGCGTGCGTAGCGATTATGCTCCCAACGCGCTGACGGCTACCCGACGCAGAACTCGTTCCCCTCCGGGTCCGCCATTACGATCCAGAACTCGTTGCCTGAACTTCCCTCACCTTGTCGGCTTGCGCCGGCCTCTACGAGCCGTTCGACAATCGGAGAGAGTTGGTCGCGGCGCTCGTCAAAGGACAAGGTCTTGTCCGCGTTGTGGGGCAGGTCCAAATGCACCCTGTTCTTGACGGTCTTGGCCTCCGGCACTCGCTGGAACAGGATCGGCGGGCGCTTCCCCGTCGGATCGGAAATGCCCCTGTAGATGTTCTCAGCGCTGGGACTGCCGTGCAGTTCGTAACCCAGCGCCCCGGCCCAGAACTCCGCGAGGCTGTTCGGGTCTGAGGCGTCGATGGCAATCTGAACGGTCTCGATCATTCCTGCACGTTCTCCTGTTGCATGCCAAAGGATGGATGTGGCATCAGATGATACGACAGACCCGAGGTCCGCGGGTAACCGCACAGAAAGTTGAAGCGGGCGGGAAACGCAGTTCGGCCCCCGCATTGAATACGGGGGCCGAACTATGATGCACGGTAGCGGGGGCAGGACTCGAACCTGCGACCTTTGGGTTATGAGCCCAACGAGCTGCCGCTGCTCCACCCCGCGTCGAATAACTGATTGAACCTGTCTAATAGATGACTAAAAATGTGGGTCAAGTCCTCGGTCTATTAGTACCGCTCAGCTGAATCCCTTACGGGACTTACACCTGCGGCCTATCAACCCCGTAGTCTACGGGGGACCTTACTCACCCGGAAATCCGGGTTTTGGGAGATCTAATCTTGGAGTTGGCTTCGCGCTTAGATGCTTTCAGCGCTTATCTCATCCAGACATGGCTACCCGGCGATGCTCCTGGCGGAACAACCGGTACACCAGAGGTCTGTCCTTCCCGGTCCTCTCGTACTAGGGAAAGCTCTCCTCAAATCTCCTGCGCCCACGACGGATAGAGACCGAACTGTCTCACGACGTTCTGAACCCAGCTCGCGTGCCGCTTTCACCGGCGAACAGACGGACCCTTGGGACCTTCTTCAGCCCCAGGATGCGGCGAGCCGACATCGAGGTGCCAAACACCGCCGTCGATGTGAACTCTTGGGCGGTATCAGCCTGTTATCCCCGGGGTAGCTTTTATCCGATAAGCCACGGCCCTTCCACGCGGTACCGTAGGATCACTTTGCCCGACTTTCGTCTCTGCTCGACTTGTAGGTCTCACAGTCAAGCTCCCTTATGCCAATACACTCTAAAGGTGATTTCCATCCACCTTGAGGGAACCTTTGGGCGCCTCCGTTACTTTTTAGGAGGCAACCGCCCCAGTCAAACTGCCCACCAGGCAGGGTCCCCCGATTTTGTCGGGGTTAGGGCCGAAATTAAGGAAGAGCGGTATTTCAAGGTTGACTCCACCGCCGCTAGCGCGACAGCTTCACAGTCTCCCGCCTATCCTACACAACTTTAACACCAGTCCACTGCCAAGCTACAGTAAAGCTCCACGGGGTCTTTTTGTCCTGTCGCGGGTAGCCAGCATCTTCACTGGCCATGCAATTTCACCGAGTCCCTCGTTGAGACAACGCTCAGGTCGTTACGCCATTCGTGCGGGTCGGAACTTACCCGACAAGGGATTTCGCTACCTTAGGACCGTTATAGTTACGGCCGCCGTTCACCGGGGCTTCGGTTCAAAGCTTCCTCCGACGGATCGGAGTAACCTCTCCCCTTAACCTTCCGGCACTGGGCAGGCGTCAGCCCCTATACATCGCCTTTCGGCTTAGCAGAGACCTGTGTTTTTGATAAACAGTCGCCTGAGCCTCTTCGCTGCGGCCCGCAAAGGCTTCTCGCGGCAAGCGCGGTTCACCCTACGGGCGCCCTTTCTCCCAAAGTTACAGGGCCAATTTGTCGAGTTCCTTAACGAGGGTTCTCCCGTTCACCTAGGGATACTTACCCCTGCCTACCTGTGTCGGTTTGCGGTACGGGCGCCATTACACCTTGCAACGAGGCTTTTCTTGGCGGCATAGGATCAACGGAATTCCCCAGGGCCTGGGCCCTAGAGTTTTGCCATCCCTCAGCTCGTAACGCCGGAACGGATTTGCCTATCCCGGCATGGCCTTCAGACAGCAACGCACCATGTCCAATAGGTGCGATCCGCCTACCTTCCCGCGTCCCCCCTTTGCGTTGTAGCGGTGTATCGGCGGTACGGGAATTTTGACCCGTTGTCCATCGCCTTCGCTTGCACGCTTAGGCTTAGGCCCGACTAACCCTACGTCGATCAACGTTGCGTAGGAAACCTTAGGCTTTCGGTGTCCTGGATTCTCACCAGGATTGTCGCTACTCATGCCGGCATTCTCACTTCCCAGCGCTCCACACGGCCTTACAGCCGTGCTTCGCCGCCCTGGGAACGCTCCCCTACCTCCCAAACGGATTGCGTCCGTTCAGAACCGCGGCTTCGGTGGTGGACTTTAGCCCCGTTACATCTTCGGCGCGGAGCCCCTCGACTAGTGAGCTGTTACGCACTCTTCAAAGGATGGCTGCTTCTAAGCCAACCTCCTAGCTGTTTTAGTGACTCCACTTCCTTTCACACTTAGTCCACACTTAGGGACCTTAGCCTGCGGTCTGGGCTGTTTCCCTCTCGACCACGGAGCTTATCCCCCGCAGTCTCACTCCCAAGGACCATCTGTAGGCATTCGTGGTTTGGTTGGGTTTGGCAAGCTCACGCCCCCTATCCCATCCAGTGCCCTACCTCCCACAGACTACACTTGAGGCTGCACCTAAATACATTTCGGGGAGAACCAGCTATCTCCGGGTTCGATTGGCATTTCACCTCTACCCACAGCTCATCCCAGCCTTTTGCACCAGACACGGGTTCGGTCCTCCACTCCGATGTTATCGGAGCTTCAACCTGGCCATGGGTAGCTCACCCGGTTTCGGGTCTAATCCAGACAACACATCGGACATTGTGGAGGGTCCGCCTACCGCTTTGCACCCGTGCCCCGCATTGCCCTCGGCAAGCCGAGAGCGGCGCAGGACGCGGGCGCGCGGCGGAGTGACTTCTCCTCCGTCCGATTCGCGCCCTATTCGGACTCGCTTTCGCTGCGGCTCCGGAACTTCTATTCCTTAACCTAGCTGCCCAAATTAACTCGCCGGCTCATTCTTCAATAGGCACGCAGTCATCCCGGTTGCCCGGAACTCCTACGGCTTGTAGGTCTACGGTTTCAGGTCTATTTCACTCCCCTCTCGGGGTTCTTTTCACCTTTCCCTCACGGTACTGGTTCACTATCGGTGGCCAAGAGTATTTAGCCTTGGGGGGTGGTCCCCCCAGCTTCCCACAAGGTTTCTCGTGCCCCGTGGTACTCAACACTAACGCCAGAAGTCTTTGCACTTTCGCCTACGGGGCTCTCACCCTCTTCGGCCGCCCGTTCCAGGGTCGTTGGGCTAGTACATAGGTTTGTAACTTCTTCGTCCGTACTGGGGTCGGACTATGCGGTGTTACAACCCCTGGCAGGCATAAGGCCCCAGCCCGTTAGGCCAGCCAGGTTTGGGCTCTTCCCCGTTCGCTCGCCGCTACTAAGGGAATCTCGGTTGATTTCTTCTCCTCAGGATAGTTAGATGCTTCAGTTCTCCTGCTTACCTCCCCGATTACTCGGGGTGTTCCGGTATGACCCGGAACGGGTTTCCCCATTCGGGTATCCCCGGCTAAGCTTGCTAGACAGCTAACCGGGGCTTATCGCAGTCTTGCCACGCCCTTCTTCGGCCCTTGGCCCCAAGGCATCCACCGTAAACCCTTTTTCACTTGACCCACATTTTGGGTCATCTATTATTTGACTACTCTTCTTTTACCCACGAAGTTCAATCAGATATTCAATTGTTAATGTGCTGCAACGGCCACGGACGTCCTGACACCGCAAGCGGAACAGGGGCCTGAAAAATGACCGTCCGAGGATTGTATGCCAAAACTCAGGGCCGAGTCAAGACACGCGAAGAACGGCGGGAGGATTGCCTCTTACTGCGGCCGCGTCTTCCGCGAACACTGTCACGTTCTGTAAGAATCCGCAACCCTCCGTAGGTGGCTTCCCGCGCCCGAAGAAGATTCGGGGAAGGACCGCGAAGGACCTCCCAGCGGCTTTATGGCAATTCTCACCTAACGCCCTTGGAGGAAAAGGACCATCCGCTCGTCATCAAGATACTCTCCGCCTACGAGGCGTGCCCTTGGATTGATGCCGAATGATTCGAAACTGAGAGAAGCGTAGAGGTGTCTGGCCGCGTTGTTGCGACTGACAACCTCAAGCTCGATCTGCTCAAGACACGAAAGCGCATCCTGGCACGCCGGATGGCATCGGTAAGTAGGGACCTTCCGATGCCTTTCCCCTGCTCTTCGGACACTACGTACATGCCCCAGATCTGAGCTCGGTGCCTTTCCGTGTCCCTGGTCATCCTCATGAATCCCACCACGCCTATCAACTTCCCCTGTAGGTGGGCGCCGAGCGTGAAATTGTCGTGCGACTCAGCGGTGAGACGCAAGCGATCAGCTACGAACTGCAAGGAGTATGCGCTCGCGTGCTCGTAGGTGGAACTGAATGCCTCAGGGTGCTCTTTCAGGGCCCTCAGGCGCAGGTCCTGAAAGTCGCGTGCATCGCCTTCGTTGAGCGGGCGGACTGTTATCTCTGCCATTGTGCGCAGTCGCAGTTTAGTGGGTTCTCGTTCCCGTACGCCTGTAAGGTCATCCATCGAATTGGCCTGGAGTCAGCGTCTTCACCGGCACGCTGACCGTTCCATCATTACCGAGGATAGCCGCGTGCAGCCAGCCTTCCAACTCCCCGCGCCAGGGATTTCAGGCCCGGCCGGACTCGACCATACCCGCGCCCGTACCATGACCAATGCGTCGCCTTCGCATCCGAAACCTGCAGCCTTCATTACGCCATTCTCAATTCATCACTTGAAGCTAGCGTACATGTGTGCTATTATACTTCCATGAACACTGCGACGCACGCACGCTGGAATACCTGCATCACCCCGCAGGAGCCTGCTCTGAGCACTTCGCAGGAAGCCGCGCTCGCGTGTTCCACTTATGTTCCATTTTACCCCGGAAATGCCCCAATCAAGTTCCACGGGTGTTCCAAAACGGCCCCGTTATTCACCTCGTCCCAGCTACAAAATGGAACAAAACGGAACATAATGGAACACATTTTTCCGGATCCGGCTCGCCGCGGCTGAGAACAGGGCTCCCACCGGCGTTCGCCTCGCCAATAGGTAGTGGCCAATCAGTGCCGTTGCAGCCCATTCTTCTTCCCTGTACTCTGGCCGCTCTATTCATTTCGCCGATTCAGGAGGTCCGGATGTCCAACAACCTGGCGTTTCTCTGCCCAGAGGTACGCAGACAGTGGATTGAGGCAGCGGCGGCATCGTTGAACATTCCCCTCAAGTGGGTTGACTCGGACCAGGACCAAGGGGCCATTGCCGACCAGCTCCGGGGCGTCAGCTCGGTGATAATGGGGCCGGCCAAGTTTTCGGTGGAGCTTGCGAAGGCCTGCCCGGACGTGAAGTTCGTTCAGATGTACAGCGCCGGTTACGACAGAATGGACATCAGCGGGCTGGCTGAGCTTGGCGTCAGCGTCGCCAACAACGGCGGCGCAAACGCGATAGCCGTATCGGAGCACACGGTCGCCCTGATCGTTGCGCTGTTCCGCAAGCTGCAGCTCCAGTTCAACGCGACGCGGGACGGCCTCTGGAACGCGAACATCCGGCAGGACTGGCTGCACGGCGCCTGGGAGGTGGCCGGCAAGACGGTGGGGATCGTCGGCGCGGGCAGGATCGGCAGGCGAGTGGCGCGGCGGCTGCAGGGCTGGGAATGCTCCATCATCTACAGCGACATTGTTCCGATGCCCGAGGAGGATGCGGCGCGTCTGGGCGCGGAGCGAGTCGCCCTGTCCGACCTGCTCGAGACCTCTGACGTGGTAAGCCTGCACGTGCCGCTGGGCGATCAGACCCGCCACATGATCAGCGACAACGAGCTGGGAATGATGAAGTCAACGGCCATCCTGATCAACACGTGCCGCGGCCCCGTGGTCGACGAGAAGGCCCTGATCCGTGCGCTGCAGGAAGGCCGGATTGCTGGCGCCGGTCTGGATGTGCTCGAGACCGAGCCCGCCGACGCAGACAATCCGTTGCTCAAGATGGACAACGTCCTGGTCACGCCGCATCTCGCGACGATGACCCGCGAAGCGTTCGAAAGGAGCAGGCAGTTCGCCATCCTGAACGCCGCGCGCGCCGCACAGGGAGAGGAGCCGGAGTCCGTTATCCCGGCAGGGTAACGACGAGCCAACCGGCAAGCGCCGCCCTGAATTCGCGGGCGGCCTCCCGGGGGACGAGGCCTTTTACGGTCCAGTGATCTCTGCGGCCAGTTCCCGCGCGAGTTCCTCCGTGCACGCGGACACGAGCAGACGCGTACGTTCGGCCATGCGCCCTGGGACGAAATCGTGGGCTTCGAGCGTGCCGTCGGTACTCACCTCGAACACCGGGTATCCGGCGAAATGCGCAAACGCCAGCCCCGGGTCGATCTCCGACACCGGCTCGTCGAAACTTATGTAAGCGTCCACGATGCCTCGGGCGATCCACGGATAGATGCACGAGCCGCCGTTCGGCCAGAGCAGGCATCCGGGAAACCGGCGGGCGAGCATGTCCATGAACAGCGCGCCACGGTCCGTCCAGTGGCTGCGATACATCGGCGACATGAGGTAAAGGGCCAGCACGACATCGTTGTCCAGCCGGCGGCGCGCGTTCGGTCCAACTTTCGCCGGCATATCGCCTTCGAGGGACCTTACCGTTACACCGCCTGGTCCGGCCGTGTAGATTTCGCGCCTCAATACGTCCGCGGCGGCGCCCGCCACAGGCTCAAGTGAGCCGGGCCGGAACACAGAGACTACGCTCCACCACTCGGCAGGAATGCCCCGAGCGTACAGGCCGGAACCGTCGAAGGGATCGACCGCAACCAGGAACTCGGCCTCCATGTCTATGGGTCCAACGCGGCTCACGCCGTGCTCCGAGTGAACTTCGATCGGAGCGCCGGTCCGGCCAAGCCAGCCTTCGATGACTTCCTGGCAGGCGCGGTCCAGGCCAATCTCCACGTCTTCGGACTCCGGCCTGCCCGGCACCGCGCCGAGCGTCTCCCTGCCCCGGCCCGCAGAGCGGAACCGCTCCGTGAGGTGTACCACTTCCGATACGGCGCCCTCGATGGCTTCGGAAATCGAGATCAAGATCGGATCCTGGATTTACGCGAAGAGATCAAATGCGGCCGTGGTTTCCTCGTGAACCAACAAGCTACGACTCCCCTCCGGGTCCCGTGTACGTGAACTCCTCTGGCAGCGATTGCTCAAGGCCCAGCGCGACGAGGACACGATGGACGGTGAAATCGGTCACCTCCTGCACCGTTCGGGGCTTCAAATAGTATGGTGGCTCAGGAGGGATGATAACGGCGTTCAACCGCGCCAGCTTGGTCATGTTCTCAAGGTGAATGGCGCTGAGCGGGGATTCCCGGGGCACGAACACCAGCGGGCGGCGTTCCTTGATGCAGACGTCTGCCGCCCTCCGGGGCAGGTTGTCTGCGAGCCCGGTCGCCACCGCCGCGATCGTCGCCATACTGGCGGGCACAATCGCCATTCCGGCCGTGGGAAACGTGCCGCTGGCTATGGGAGCCCGCAGGTCGGCCGAGCCGTAGTAATCGAACCGTCCCGTGTACTTCCACCGCTCCAATGCGGCGCCGAACGACTCGTCCATCTCCTCAGCCCACACCATGCGGGCGGCGGGCGTGGCTGTGGCGATAACGGAGCGCCCCGATGACAGCAGCAGGTCGACGGCGGCGGCCGACAGCGGCGCGCCGCTTGCCCCCGTCATGCCGATGACTACCGGAAGTCCGTTGGTATCCAGCTCAACCCCCCGCAAAACGTACGCTTGCATTCATCCTAACGGTCGTTTACAGACAGGGGAAGGGCGGGCCGCCGGTGGCGGCGCGAATCCGCGCGCGTCAGTCGATCGCCAGCGCAGCGACGGTGGCGGCGAGCACTACAGCCGATACGTAGGCGTTGATCCGGAAGAAGGCGAAGCCCATCCGCGACATGTCATCCGGCGATACCAGCGAGTGTTTGTAAGCCAGCAGGGCCGCGACCGCCGCGCATCCGATGTAGTACGGAAACGCCAGATCGAGGAGCACGCCCGTCGTCACAAGGGCGGCCAGCGCCATCGCGTCCAGGACCTTCGCCCAGACGAACGCCGCCCGCACCCCGAACCGCCGGGCCACGGAGTGCAGGCCGCGCTGCTCGTAAAAGTCGCGGTCCTGCGTGTGGTACATGATGTCGAAGCTGCCGGCCCAGAGCGCCACGGCCGCAGACAGGACGACCGGCGCGAGCGAAAGGCTGCCGGTGACGCCTATCCAGGCCGCGGACGGCGCTATCGCGAGCGCCCAGCCTAGCAGCAGGTTGGCCGCCCAGGTGAACCTCTTGGTGAACGGGTAGAGCGCGAGGTACGCAGCCGCCACGGGAGCCAGGACCAGCGCGAGTGTGTTGAGCTGCCACGCGGACACGAACAGCAATGCCAGCGCCGCGGCCGCAGGCAGGCCAACGTCCATCACCCTCAGCGAGCCGGCGGGCAGGTGTCGATCTGCAGTGCGCGGGTTAAGGGCGTCGATCGAGCGGTCCAGGATGCGGTTGGCCGACATCCCGAAGGTCCGGGCCCCGACCATGGCCGCCGTTATCCAGAGGACCTTGTCCCAGGAAGGCAGGCCGGATGCGGCGAGGATCATGCCCGTGTACGCGAACGGCAAGGCGAACAGGCTCTCGTGGAACTTGATCGCGTCGAGGAACAGCCACGCCCGCTTGAACGGCGAACTCGGCCTTTGAATAGCGGTCAGATCCCGTACTGCTCCCACTTGCCGTCCACCAGTTCCCTGATCTTGTCGCTCATCACGATGTCCTCCGGCCACGGCCTGGTCCGTCCGTCCATCTCTCCCTTTTCCGTGGCGTCTATGCCCACCTTGCTGCCGTACTTCGGAGTCCACGAAGCGTGGTCCAGATCGTCAACCGGTCCCTTCTACAATCACGATGTCTCGCGCCGGGTCCATGTTCGCGGTCACGCGCCAGGCAACCTCGGATGTGTTCTGGACATCGACCTTCGCGTCCACGACGATTATCGCCTTCGCCAGCATCATCAGCCCGAGCCCCCACAGCGCGTGCATCACCTTGCGGGCATGTC
This sequence comes from Dehalococcoidia bacterium, assembly GCA_965237445.1. Lineage (GTDB taxonomy): Bacteria > Chloroflexota > Dehalococcoidia > Lucifugimonadales. Next base: position 546,684 of record OZ250142.1, read on the forward strand.
CCGGGTACTCCTTCTTGATGGACACCAGCACCAGGTTGTGGAAGACTCCCTCCGCGGGCATGTTTACGTCCACGACCTCAGGCAGTGTCATCTGCAGCGCGGGCAGCATGAACCGCTCGCTGGCCTTCCCCATGAAGAAGTCCTCTGTGGGCGGGCGGCCAACCATCGTGGTGGGGTAAATCGGGTCCCGGCGCCGCGTAATGGCCTCGACGTGGAACACCGGATAGTCCTCGGCCGGCGAGTAGATCCCCGTGTGGTCGCCGAAAGGCCCTTCGGAGCGCATCTCGCCCGGAACTACGTAGCCCTCGAGCACAATCTCGGCGTCAGCGGGGACCTCGAGCTCCACGGTCTTGCACTTCACCATCTCCACGGCCTTGCCTCGAATCAGGCCGGAGACCATGATCTCGTCCATGTCCGGCGGGAGTGGCAGGGAACCGCTCCAGATCGTCGCCGGGTCTCCTCCGAGGGCCACCGCGACGTCAAGGCGCTCGTCGCCTCGCAGCCTGCCCGCCCGGTCGTGTCGCGCCCCCACCTTGTGCGTCTGCCAGTGCATCCCCGTCGTCCTGCCGTCGTACACCTGCATCCGGTACGTACCCACGTTGCGCCGGCCGGTATCCGGGTCCCTGCTGATCACCAGCGGCAGCGTGATGAACTTGCCGGCGTCCAACGGCCAGCACTTCATCACGGGGAAGGCGTTGATGTCCACTTCCTCGCCGGTCACCACTACCTCTTGGCAGGGCGCACGCGAGACCATCTTCGGCTGGGCCCTCGCAACACCGATGACTTCGCCCAGCGCCTTGAGCTTGCCTCCAATTCCCGAAGGTGGACCTTGCATCAACTTGAGAATCTCACGGACGCGCTCGGTGAGTTCGTCGAGGTGTTCGACGCCCAGCGCCCAAGCCATTCGCTGCCTGGTGCCAAAGATGTTGATGAGCGCAGGCATGTCATAGCCGATAACATTCTCGAACAGCAGCGCAGGGCCGCCGGACTTGATGACTCTGTCTGTGATTTCCGTCATCTCAAGCTCTGGGTCCACCGGCGCGCTTATGCGGCGCAGGTCACCCTTCTCTTCGAGAAAGGCAACGAAGTCTCTGAGGTCCTTGAAGGCCACGGCGGTTACCTGCTCCCGGCCGTCCGGCGAAGCCGGGATGAAGATACGTCATGCCGGAAGATCGACTCAGGAATAGCCTCGAGCATGTCCTGGTATCCGGCCGGAACGTGCACATCGGCCAGAGTTATGAAGCGGTCTTCCACCATGCGGCCGGCGACGAGAAACCGGCACTTCAGCAATCGCAGCTCAGCCAGCGCGTCCAGCATTGCGCTGCTCCGGCCGTCGTAGTAAGCGGGATCGACGAGTCGCAGCACCGTGTCCGCTCCGATGACGAAAGTGCGGCCCGGCAGCAAGCGGGCCTTTTCGATGAACGTAGTGGCGCGGGTTATGATCACCTCTTCGTGCCCGCGAAACTGATCGAGGCGCCGGCGTACTTCCGACTCGTCCAGGGCCGACTTGTCCACGTTCGTTACTGACAACTCGAATGCTACTTCCGTTCCCAACAACTTGGCGGCCGTCCGGGCAAGGCTCCTGTGCCCGTCATGCAATGGGTTGAATGATCCCGCGATTATGGCCCGCCCATCGGGCATCCCAGCCTCGACGGCACCGTCCATGCGTGACACGACGATCCGCAGGTGCCCGGCCACAGCCGCCGACAGGGCATCGCGGTACGACCGGCCATCCTCGACAACGCGTTCTCCGGCGGCGATAGCGAGCGCGAGCCGGGACTCCACACCGCACTCGCCGGCGAGCTTTCCTAGCAGGAGCCGGCTTACGAGGTCGTCCTCCTCCGCCCTGGAACGGAGTCCCTTGTCGAACTGCAGTGAGGACACTGAGGCGCCCGTTTCGCTCCAGACGGCAACGTGGCATCTATGCACGCCCTTCTTGGGCCTGTCCGTAGCCACAGCCGCCGTGCAACCGACTCCCACGACCGGCAATCCGCCTGCACCGCCCAAGTGCAGCGCACGCTCGAAAGCTGCCTCCGCCATCAGCAGCGCAGTCTCCTTGGAGACGAACTGCTCCGGCTTGCGATCGATGAGATCGGCCATCGCTTCTGGCGAGTTGGGCGCGAGCGCCTCTAGCACCGTCCGCGACGAGCCTGGCTCGCCAAGAAGCCAGCGCAACGCTGCCGCGCCGGCTCCCGCAGTGGCCACTACGGCCATAGTGTCGGTACAGTGAATGGCCTGGACCGTCGTTTGGACGTCCGGCGGGATGCCCATGGCCAACACGGACTTGCCATCTCCCTGCTCACTCACGCCGGTCACGAAGCGACTGCACCGTAGTGGCGATGCCGGCAAGAAGTTTGGTCTGCGGCCGCCAGCCCAGCCCGTTCGCAGCCGCGGACACATCCAGGCAGATATTGCGCATATCGCCCTTGCGCTCCGAGACATGCCGGGGAGGCCCTTCGAAGCCGACTGCCACGGCAACGGCGTCATAGATTTCCCGGTCTGAGACCTCGGTGCCGGCCGCCACGTTGTACACGCCTTTCGCACTGGTCCTGTCCGCGGCAAGGAGGTTGGCCCTCGCCACATCTTCCACGAAGACGTAGTCCCGGGTCTTCGTGCCGTCGCCGAAGATCAAAGGCCTCTCTTCGGACATCATCTGTCCCGCGAAGATCGCAACGACCCCCGCTTCCCCGTCGGAGCTCTGACGGGGGCCGTACACATTGCCGTATCGAAGCATCGTGTAGCCAATTCCTCCCGATTCAGCGAGAACCCGGATGTAATGCTCAGCGCTCAGTTTGGAGGCGCCGTACGCCGACTGCGGGACCTTTGCGTGGCGCTCGTCCATCGGCAGGTAGCTGGGCTCAGCGTACACGGCGCAGGTAGAGGCGAACACGATTCCCGTGACGCCAACCGCCCTGCTTGCCTCCAGCAGGTTGACCGTACCCAGAAGATTCGTCCGCACACCGAGTCCCGGATCGTCCATCGATGAGCGGACCCCGATCTCCGCGGCATGGTGGTTCACCACGTCCGGACGGAAGTCCTCGAACACCCGCAACACGGCATCCTTGTTCGTGATGTCTTCTTTGTAGAAGCAGGCCTGCGGATTCACCGCTTCACGCGAGCCGGATGCAAGATTGTCCAGGACCGCCACGTCGTCCCCTCGAGCGATGTGCGCATCCACGATGTGGGACCCGATGAATCCGGCGCCGCCTGTTACAAGTACCCTCAAACCGCCTCCGATAACGCTCCGCTCACAGCAGGTTGACCAGCTTGGGCCTCAAAGCTATACGAACGGCTGACAGGACGATTGCCGCGCTGACAATGAACACAACGGAACTCACAGTCCATTCATGAAACACAAGTCCCAACGAGGTGGCGGCAGCCGGAGGATGCTCTGTGTTCGTGATCACCATGACGAACATGGCGAATCCGACCGACACCGCGCCCGCAATCTGGAGCACCAGCCGCTCGCCGACAAGACCTTCGTCGACTCCCAGCAGGCGAAGGATGCCGGCGAATGCCGAGCCCACAATGACAGCGAACACGTGGCCCCCGATTACTTTTCGCGGCGTAGCCGCCACGCTTTGCGGAACCACGAACACGATGAAGGCAGTTGACGCCGCGGCAACCACAACAACCGGCCTGAAAATCACATCGACCAGCAGTATTATGGCCACCATTGAGAGCGTAGCCAGCCCGCATTGGAAGAGATAGCTCGGCATGTGGGAGGCAAAACGCCGATCGAACATTAACCTGTACAATCGGACGCGCCGGGCCACCGGGTTGCGCCGTTGCGGCGGCCGGGTCCTCACCATCGGAATTCCGTACATCGGAGCGCGGTACGGCAAGACGCGGCGAAGAGTCCCCCGGTTCGGAAAGGCCCCGACACCGATTCCTTCGCCATACAATTGACGAGCAACATGCGAAACCCCAAGCCTCCGGGAACCAACGTCCGCCCTCGGACGGCGCTTCGGCGCCCACACACAAAGTACCACTCGCAGGCAACCGGGCCAAGTCCCACAGAGGCCTCGGAAGCACCCATTGAAAGTATGCTTCTAGCGTCCACACTCGTGACATCAGTGCAGGGATGCAACAATGCCGCCCTTCCTCCGCGGAGTGTGCGAAACCTTTCCGGCGAAGGGGAACTCCCAAGTGCGTGAAGACTGGCGCCCCAAGCCTGCCGACAGGATAGTACGCCACCCTCGCGAGAGCGAGATGGGGCCGGTGCAGGTGACCGTTACTCCACGACGCGCGCCGGCCCGTACGAATACGTCACCCCTGATCATCATGTACACATTCGCCGGCCTAATTGCGGCCGGAACGTTGCTGCTCTTGCTGCCCTTCATGCACCACGGCCAGGGCTTTACACCCTTCATGGACGCCCTCTTCACAGCGACGTCGGCCTCCACGGTTACCGGCCTGCTGGTCCAGGACACTGCTACCTATTGGACGAGGACGGGGCAGGTAGTGATAGTGGCCTTGATGTTCGTGGGCGGGCTGGGATTCATGACGGCAGCAACTTTCATGCTGGTGCTGTTCCGGCAACGGATGTCCATCTCCCAACGCGTGCTCGCCAGAGACAGTCTCGGGCTCACGCAGCTCGGAGGCCTCGTCCGGCTTACGGCCAAGATCGTCGTGTTCGCCGTGGCGGTCCAGATTGCCGGATTCGTGGCTCTTTTCATACGATTCTCATTTCTATTCAGCCCGGCAGAGGCGGTCTGGCAGGCTGTGTTCCACTCCGTCTCCGGGTTCAACAACGCCGGCTTCGTGGCTCTCCCGGACACTCTCAGCCTCACCGGGTACAGCACGGACAAGTGGCTGATTTCGACGATAGGATCTCTGATACTGATTGGTTCGCTGAGTTACTGGGTTTTGGAGGACGTGTTCCGCACGCGGAGAATCAGGTTGTGGTCATTGAACACGAAGCTCGTTCTCGCCACCACGGTAGCGCTGCTCGCGATCGGGATGGGGGTGTTCTTCGCCTCGGAGTACCACAGCACCTCCACCCTTCAGGCCGAGTCGGTGGGCGACAAAGCCTTCCTCTCAACCTTTCAGTCGGTCTCCAGGACGGCCGGCTTTGACGTCGTGAATTTCGCGAGCACCAAGCAGCACACCGACTTCTTATACACAGGGCTCATGTTCATCGGGGGAGCATCGACTTCCGTGGCGGGCGGAATCAAAGTCAACACGTTCGCTGTCATCCTCGTGGCAATCATTTCGGCGGTCAGGGGTCAGCCGAACGCCACGGCCTTCGGCCGGGTAATCCCACAGGCGCAAGTCCAGAGGGCTATGACGATTGGAGCCGTCGCAATCGGCTTCGTCTTCATCATTGCTTCGAGCCTCACATTCCTGGAGAGCCAGTTGTTGCAGCCGGGGATGTTCAGCTTCATTGACCTGCTCTTCGAAAGCTTTTCCGCCTTCGGGACGGTAGGGTTCAGCACGGGCGTGACACCCCAGCTATCGGATGCCGGCCAGGCATTGATTGCCGCGAGCATGTTCATCGGGAGGATAGGCCCATTGACCATCGCTCTGGCGATGTTGGCGCGCGGCACCCGCGAGATGTTCAGATATGCGGAAGAGCGGGTTACAATTGGGTGAAGGACTGGCGCGCACTCCGGAGAGCGCCGCAGTGGACGCAGAGATAAACAAGGGGCTTGGGCGAAAATGAAACAACAGGTCGCGGTGATCGGACTTGGCAGGTTCGGTTCCAGCGTGGCCAGGTCGCTCTACAATCTCGGTCACGATGTCCTTGCAATAGATACCAGCGAGGATCGGGTCCAGAGCATGATGGGCCAGGTGTCTTACCCCGTGACCTGCAACGCAACCGAAGATGCTGTGCTGACCGAGTTGGGCATCACGGACTATGACGCCGCCGTCGTCGCGATCGGCTCGGACATCGTCTCCAGCATTATGACTTCAGTGCTGCTGAAGACCATGGGGATGAAGTACATAGTTTCAAGAGCGCGGAACGAACTACACGCCCATGCGCTTGAGCTTCTGGGAGTGGACAAGATTGTCCACGTGGAAGAGGAGATGGGATCGAGACTGGCGCACAACCTCTTCAACCCTAACGTGCAGGAGTACCTGGAGCTTACGCGCAATTTTGGCATTAGCAGGCTCACGGCTCCTGATCGATTCGTAAACATGAACCTCAACGAACTTGGCTTCTCAAGACCGCGAGACCGGTACGGCCTAGTCGTTCTGGCTATTGTCAGAGGCAACGACATAACCTTGAATCCCGATTCCGGTGAGCGAATCCGTAGGGGAGACAACCTGGTTATCTCGGGCCGCGACGAACAACTTGAGACATTGCAAGGCTAACGCCCTTTACATGTAAGGCTCCGTTGACCTGGCAACCCCTGCAAGAACTGTGAAATACAACACTACAGCCCCCGCCATTTCACGGCGCCTCCCGGAGTGAACGGCTTTGCCCAGAGGTTCCGTTCTGGCGGCCGTTTGCGGCGACGAAAGCGACGAGGAGGTCGTACGTCTCGCTTGCGGGCTAGTGAAGCAGAACAGAAGCAAACTCTTCATTCTCTACGTGATCGAAATTCCACGATACCTTCCCATAGACGCGGAGATTCCCGGGGAAACGGATACGGCGGAAGAAGTGCTGACCAGCATGGAGGCTGTGGCCAAAGAGATGCGATGCCGACCCCACGCCGAACTGCTACAGTCTCGCAGAGTAGGAGCGGCGGTCGTTCAGGAGGCAGTTGAGAGGGAGGTCACAGCAATAGTGCTGGGCACCGCGTACCGTGGGGAGTTTGGCAATTTCAGCCTAGGGGACACCGTACCATACGTTCTCGAACATTCTCCCTGCCGTGTAATCGTTCACCGTGGCTCCAATCTGGATTGTCGCCCGTGAAGTTGGCGCGGTTGCATGGTACGTCGCAGTTCTGAAGGTTCACACACGCGAGATTTCAGCAAATGATCAGACCTCCACAAGTAAGCTCCAATTCCAAGAGTGTCGTAGTGGTGGGCTGTGGCCGTGTGGGCGTCGCAGTTGCGTCCGGCCTGGCCGGCAAGGGCTATGCCGTGAAGATTCTGGACGTAGACGCCAGGGCTTTCGAACAACTGCCCCGCGGTCCGTTGGAGAACAGCAGAATTACACCGGCTACCGGGGACGGCACCCTGGAGGCCGACCTTGTCAGCGCCGGCATTGCTGATGCGGACGCTATGGTCGCCGTAACGGGAAACGACAACGTCAACGCACTGGCGGCGATGGCCGCAGCGAGCTTGTTCGGCGTACGGTCCTCTGTCTGCCGGATCGATGACCCGGACAAGCAGCAGACCTTCAACAGCCTTGGGCTGACAGCCGTAAGCGCTACCATGCTGCTGGCTGACCGTCTGATAGATTCCGTGGTGAACTGATTCAGGACTAGATCTGTGTTCATTCTCATTCTAGGCGGGGGGCGCATTGGCTCATCCCTCGCCCATCGATTGGTTGCCGCCGGGCACGAAGTTAGCGTCATAGAGAGGGACCCTTCCAAATGTTCGGCTCTGGATAAGTCGATTGGGAGCGTTACGGTCCTGGGCGATGGCACCGACGTGTCCGCGCTCTCGAAGGCGGGAGCAGGCCGCGCGGACGTGTTCGTTGCTACCACAAGCGCTGACGAAGACAATATCTCGGCATGCCAGCTCACGTCGCTCCGTTTCGGGACACCCCGGACGCTCACGATAGTAAACGAGTCCGAACGGACCAGGCTTGTCGACATGCTGCGCATCAACGTCTCAATCGACATTACCGATCTCGCCGTAAGCAGGATCCAGGAGTTTATGTTCCTGGACGGCATGGTCCAACAGCTCCCGATGCCGGGAGACGATACACGAAGCCTGTTAGTTGCCCGTGTCCCGAGAAACTCCGCCATGGATGGGAGGCCTGTAAGCGACCTTGAACTGCCGAACGGATCGTCCATTTCCCTCGTGGTAGGGAGGGATGGTCATGCCCAGGTCCCGGATGGCAATTCGGTCATTCGAAGCGATGATGAGATCGTAGCCATCGGAGATCGCCCGACCCACGAGATGCTCAGGGCTGCCCTGGTTGAGCAGCTTGGAGAACGGGAATGACGCGGCGAATCGCGTTCCTTGGCCCTGCGGGCACGTTTACCGAACAGGCGGCTATCGCATACGACCCGGAGGCGTCCTTCGTGGCCATGGCATCAGTCGATGAAGCCGTCCGCGCAATGCAGACGGGCGCGGCGGACGAAGCTGTTGTTCCCATGGAGAACAGCCTTCAGGGCTCCGTGACCGGTACACTCGACCTGTTGATCCATGAGTCCGGCCTCTTTATCAGGAGTGAGTTGGTGCTGTCCATTACTCACTGCCTCCTCTCGGCGGCAGGCGTCCCACTGGCGGACCTCGAAGTGGTCTACTCCCACCCGCAGGCTCTTGCGCAATGCCGCAGATTTCTAGGCGAGAGACTTCCGAATGCGCAGCCTGTGGCATCCCTGAGCACGGCGGCAGCCGTCGAGGCGCTGGAGGAAGCTGCGGTCCCGGCGGCGGCGATCGCGGCCAATCGCGCCTCGTCCATCTACGGCGTTCCCATAGTTGCCAGAGGGATCGAGGACAACCCGAGCAATGTGACCCGGTTCGTTGCCCTGGGACCTACTGACAGTGAACGCACGGGGAACGACAAGACATCATTGTGCTGGTCGCACGACGAAGACCTGCCGGGACTCCTTTACGGCGTGCTAAAGGAGTTCTCAGACAGAGGTATCAACCTCACAAAGATCGAGTCCCGACCGACTCGAGAGAGCCTGGGAAGATACTACTTTCTCGCCGACGTGCAGGGGCACCGGAGTGACGCCAACGTTGCGGAGGCTCTCTCGTCGATGGATTCCCAGCCGGGCACATCGCTCAAAATACTAGGTTCCTACCCGAGAGGAGATGTCCCGGTCGGGTGAACGTCCGGGTTCATACCCGGGAATCCGCCACGGTTTAAGGGTTACTGACCTATGCTAACCGGTGGCGGTAGAAGACTTGGACTTGCCGTCCTCGCCTTCAGGCAAATCGCCCTTTCGAAGCCTGGCAGCAACCTCATCTACAACCGGCTGCACGGCTTCCCGCACCGCCTCGGCAGCGGGACCTACCCGGTCCCTGACGACGCCAGCCGCCGGCTCGACACGAGAGCGCGCAGCTCCAACAGCGGGGACAACAGCTTCCCTCATCGCCTCAGCCGCGGGACCCATTCGCTCTCGAACGGCCCCTGCCGCGGGAGCCATACGCTTACGAGCGGCGCCGACTACCGGGCCCATTCGTTCCCGCACGGTTGCAGCAGCGGGGCCAACATGTTCCATTGCTGCGGCGGCGAGTTCCTCTGCCTTTGCCCTCAGCTCCACGCTTCGATGACTCAGTTCGGAGCGCGTCTCCGAACCGGACTTGGGCGCAATCAATATGCCGACGACCGTGCCGACAATTGCGCCGGTCAGAAACCCGACCACAAAAGACCCGCCACTGTCATTGCTCATTATTTTCTCCTCCTCGTGGACGTCTCCTAACCAGACGCCAAAGCATCGACACTGCCTTGCCTACTCCTACGGCCAAGCCTGCCCCCATGGGGCCCGCAGCCTTGCTCGAAATCGAAGCAGCAGTGTCCTCGACAGCCTTAACCGTTCTGTTCACAGACTGAACCACGCTTGAAATCTTCCTGTATAACGCCACAGCCATAACCAGCACTGCCAACCCGACTACGAGGATCAGGAAGTCCCGTAACAGCCCAACGTATGTGGCGAATGTCGATAGTTCCAATCAGATTATCCTAGCTGTACATAAAGAAATCTTAGCATGCGTGAGTCGGGGCGGACAATGACGGGACACCATCGCGCAACTGGAACGGGGGCTCGCACGCCGGTCTGTGACTGTACCCGCCTATCTGGGACTAGGGCTGAATCAGCATCCTGATTGCGCCGCTAGCGTCCTTTCGGCGCGTCAGAATCTTGTGACTTTCCTTCTCGGCCCAGACGATTACGTCATAGGTGTTCAGGACGTCCGGGATTATCACCTCGACGAATGACTGATCGTCCTGGGCGATCTGATCGGAAAGTGCGGAGATGATGCCCGCGCATGTCTTTCCATTTCCATCGATCACGATCCAACCGTCGGCCCCGTTCGCAGACACGACGGACATCCCGTCCCGCACGTCGATTTCGCCCCGCTCGCGCGACCGAAGCTCTTGCCGGAAGTGGTCCACAGCCTCCCAGTACACGCCGTCATTGCGGTCGCCCTTTGAGCAGACTGCGCCACGCACGCCGACGATGTCAGGGTTGACCCTCGCCAATTCGTCCAGGTCGTCCAGCTTGAGGTGCCCGGACAGGGCCGTGCTCATGCCGGCTTCCTTGCCTTCCATGACCATGTCCTTCAGTTCGGCCTCCGGCACAAAGTCGAACAGGTTGCGGCCATCCTTCGTCAATGTGTCGATAAGCCAGCCGTCGCACTGGCCAGCCTTCGCGAGCTGGTTCATGTAGCGCGCGTCAAGTCCGTCGTAAAGCAGGTTGTCGGCGAACAGCGAGCCGATGAGCTTTGTGTTGAATGCCTCCAGGGCCTTCTTGGCGTCCAGCAGGATTTCCACTGCCTCGTCGTACTGGCTCTTCATGAAGCCGACCTTCACGGAGGTTGCGTCCAGTACACCGGCTGTGTAAGCGGCCATTGCCACGGTACCGCTCTGGTTTGGCACCACGCCCAAGGTGACGCTGGCGTGCTCGGACCCGGGGACCGCATCACGCACCTGTTTGACGACCGTGGGATGCGCGGACCCGACCAACGCCTCCTGGAGGTTCTTCACATCTACGATGTCCGCCCCCCCCTTGAGGGCCTGCAGCGCCTCCGGAAGATTCTGTACGCTTACCATCAATAGCATGTTGTCTCGCTCCGACGTATAACTGTGTTGCTTGTTTCGGGCAGGTTATGCGGGTGAGGCCGGGAGTTCCCCAAGTACCTCTCGCAACTCTGCTTCCAACTCTGCCTTCTCTTCATCCGACAGGTCCCACAACGGCGGCCGGACGTGTCCACCGGCCATGCCCATCAATTCTCCCCAGTACTTGCAGAGCGAGATCGGCAGTACGCCGCCGAACTTCTGCACCACCCTGGGCCACCACCTGTCTGACATCTCTTTGATTGCCCTGATGTGGGTATCGTAATAGTCTTCGTCTAGGTCCCCGGTCGTGGCCCTGTCGACGAATTTGACGTAGTGGTTGGCATCGGGCCGGTCGAACCTCCAGTCGGAGGTGTTGGCGAACATCACCTGCTGCTCGAAACCGAGCTCCCTGCCCTTGGAGAAGATCCACTCGTCCGGTGTGCTGATGATCGCGTTGCGGCCCAGAAGCTGGTGCGTCTCTATCGAAAGGTCGCGATTGAAGCTCGCTTCCTTTACGCCGACCACATTCGGAATGTCACAGATGCGGCGCATTCCCTCGGCGCTCATCACGATGCCGAACTGCGGGGAGTTGTAGAACATGATCGCAAGAGAAGTGCTGTCAGCCAGGAGCTTTGTCCACTCCACCACCTGGTCCTCGGTCCTTGTAACCATGTAGGGCGGGGCAAGAATCAACAGATCGAACCCGACACCCTCGGCATGCTCGGCCAGTGCCGTCATTTCCTTGGCGGAGGTGTGTGTTACGTGGGCCGCGATGGGCCACTCGCCGCCCGCCTCGTCCGCAACAATGTCGTACACCTTCAGCCGCTCTTCGCGTGTGAGAGCTGAGAACTCGCCCATGCCCCAAGTGCACCCGCCCCCGCGCGTCCCAAGCGACCTGACGTGCCGCATATTGGCTCGCATACCTTCTTCATCGACTTCGTCGTCCGACGTGAAGACCGTCATCAGGGTGGTCCACTGGCCTCGGAGAAACTCCCGGGCCCAGTCTTTTGCCTCGTCCTTGCGGTACTCAGCCATTGCGACTCCTCGCGACTCTTTGTGAAGCAATTCCCTCAACGCCCAAAGTCTGGAAGCTGCTGGAAGCATCGCCGCAACTACAAGAATTGAGTTCCAGTGACGGTTTTCATCTTAGCCCCGAGCCGCAAAGCCGTCAATACGCGGACGGGCTGCAGCCTAGCTAAACTCCTCCGTCAGCGTCGAGTCGAAACGGTCCGCCATCGCCGCCAGCAGCGCGTGCTCTTCCATCATCAGCTCGGGATCGGCATCGAGCAGCCGCCCGGCCTCCAGGCGCGTCGCGCGGATCAGATCGATGTCATCCATACTGGCAACTTTGAACTGCGCGAACCCGCTCTGGCGCCTGCCCATGTAGTCGCCCGGGCCGCGTATTCGCAGGTCCTCGTCCGCCAGCTTGAACCCATCGGTAATGCGCTCGACGATCTTCAGCCGGTCGCGGGCTTCCTGGCCCGGGTCGTCCGCCAGCAGCAGGCAGTGGCTCTGGTGCTCGCCGCGCCCCACCCTGCCTCGTAGTTGGTGGAGCTGGGCCAGCCCAAACCGGTCCGCGCCGTCAATTAGCATCACGGTTGCGTTGGGCACGTCTATCCCCACCTCGATGACGGGAGTGGCGACAAGTACATCCAGGTCACGGTTTTTGAAGTCCTCCATGACATTCTCTTTTTCACTGTAGGCCAGCCTGCCGTGGATGAGCCCGACCCTCATGTCCTGGAATACCTCGTCGGCGAGGCGTTCATACTCCTTTGTGGCCGCCCGCGTCTGTATCGATTCTGACTCGTCTATAAAGGGACAGACCACAAACGCCTGCCTCCCCTCCCTTATCTCGGCGCGAATCATTTCGTAGGCCGCTGCCCGCTGGTCCGGCTCCACGTACCGCGTGCGGATCCTGCGCCTGCCCGGTGGCATCTCGTCGATTGTGGACATGTCGAGGTCGCCGTACAGCGTCAGTGACAGCGAACGCGGGATCGGCGTCGCCGACATGGCGAGCAGGTGCGGCCGGCGCCCCTTGTCGCGCAGCTCCGCTCGCTGCATGACTCCGAACCTATGCTGCTCGTCGACCACAGCCAGCCCCAGATAAGGAATGTCCACCTCCGGCTGAATGACCGCATGCGTGCCGATCACGATGTCGATCTCACCCTCGGCAATGCGCTGGCGCGTCATCCGCTTCAGTCGCTCTGACATGCTCCCAACGAGCAGCCCGATCGTAACGGGCCGGTCGAACAGGTCCGGCTGGATCTGCAGCGTGTTGTCCGCGCGGTTGCCTCCAACGGCGTCCATCAGCAGGGCGGAGAGGCTTAGGTAGTGCTGCTCCGCCAGTATCTCGGTTGGCGCCATGAGCACGCCCTGGTAGCCGGTTGCCGCGGTGACCAGCAGCGCCGCCGCCGCGACCACGGTCTTGCCGCTCCCCACGTCTCCCTGGAGCATGCGGTTCATCGGTCGGTCGAACGCAATGTCATCCAGGATGTCTGTAAGCACCGACTCCTGCGCGGCCGTCAGGCTGAACGGCAGCGACTCCAGGAACCGCGCCAGGACGGGTGACTCCGTATTGATCGAAACGCCGGTCTGCTCCTCCTGCCACTGTCTCTTGCGGTGAATCGTCGCGAGCTGCATCGTCAGCAGCTCGTCGAACGCCAGCCTGTACCGTGCGGCCTTGACGTCGGCCGTCGAGTCCGGGAAGTGCGCCTGCGACAGTGCGTTGCCCAGGCCTAGCAGGCCCGCCCTGTGCCGGACGTCCGAGGGCAGCGGGTCCTCGATCGTTGGCAGCACGGCGTCTAGCGCCTGCCGGACGAAACGACGTATCGACCGCTGGTACAGCCCGTCCACGGCCGGGTACACCGGCACCAGCCGGTTGGTGTGCAGCAGTCGCGCGTCCTTGCCGCCGATCTCGTAGTCCGGGGACTCGAACGACAACTGGTGACGGAACACGCCGACGCGGCCGCTGATGAACACCTCCGTTCCCTGACGCAGATTCTGCGCCATGTACGGGTTGTTGTACCAGACAACTCGGACGTTGCCGGAGGCGTCCCCTACGACCGCCTGCGTCGACCGCCTGTTGGGCCCGTGGCGGGTCACCGACGACTCCCACACCTTCACGTGAACCGTCTGATCGATCCCCGGCTCAAGTTCAGACACCTTGCGAATGTTCGTGTAGTCGTGGTGCCGGTTGGGCAGCAGGTACATGAGGTCGCCGACGGTTTTCACGCCGAGCCGCTTGAGCCTCTCCTCGGTCGCGCCGGACACTCCCCTCATTGCTGATGCGGGAGCGTCCATAGTGAGAGGCGCTGCCGGCGCGGCGCGCTGCCGGCTCCGGCGCCGCGCGGCCGGTCGGCGCTGCCTGGCGCCCGGCCTGTCGGGCAGCGCGTTGCCGACGGCCGCGAGCGCCTGGTCCACCCACGACGCGCGGCGTTCGGGATTGAGGTCGGTGTAGCGGGCCGGCTCGCCGATCAGGGGCCGCAGCTCGTCGATGTTGTTCTGCAGAAACCGGTCGAGCCCGCCGATGACCGCCTTGTCCAGGCAGCCCTGGGACCGCTCCAGCTTGAGTATTCCCGCCAGCGCCGATATCGCCGAGGTGCCCGACGCCATCTCCAGATGGACTAGGCGTTACCTAGGGCGGTGATGGAAGCCAGCCCGATCGCCTTCGGTCCGACGTAGGTCCCCAGCGCCGGCCCGAACCTCGCCACGATCGGCTCCACGCCATCCGGCAGCACGCCGGACAGCTCGGCCGCCAGGTTCTCCGCCTCGTCCGGGACCGTGCTGTGAATGACGGATAGCGCCTCCAGCGTGCCGCGCTGCATGCACGCCTTCTTGAGCTCCTGGAGGCCCTTGCGGCGTGTGCGGGGCCGGGCCAACGGCAGGACCTCTCCTTCCGAGAGCACGATCATTGGGTGAATTCGAAGCAGCGTGCCCACCAGCGCCTGCGCCTTGCCTATCCTGCCGCCCTTCTGCAGGAACTCCAGCGTACCGAGGAGCGCCATGCAGTTGCTGCGCTGAACGGCCGAGTCCACAAGGGCGCCCACCTCGTCCATGTTGGCCCCCTCGTTTGCGGCCTTCGCGGCCGCCAGCACCGTCAGTCCGATGCCCATGGACGCCTGCTCGGTATCGACAACGTCGATGGGGCAGTCCCCCTCCGCCTGGTCGGACGCCTGCATCGCCGAGTTGTACGTGCCGCTAAGCTTGGCCGATACGTGGATCGAGACAATGCCGTCCGCGTCCTGCCCTACCCGCTCGTACACCTCGAGAAACTCGCCTATGGACGGCTGCGAGGTCGTGGGAAGGTCACCGCCCGATGTGAGCCGCTCGTACAGCTCGTCCGTGGTAAGTTCCACGCCGTCCAGGAAAGAAGTCGTCCCGAACCTTACCGTAACCGGCACAACGGCGATGTCGTACTCTTCGGCGAGTTCAGCCGGGATGTCGCACGTGCTGTCCGTGACTATTTTCACTGCCATATGCGCATGTATCTCCCTGCCTCTATGTCTCTATCGACACGAGGAAATGGTAATGCGGCTGGCCCCCGTGAACCAGTTCAAACTCCGCTTCCGGAAACCCCGGCTCCACGGCCTCTGCCGCCTCCGCCGCGGCGCCCTCTTCCAGGTCTCCGCCCCAGTAGAGCGTGACGAGCTCGTCTTCGACGCCCGCGGTCCGGAGCAGGTCCGCCAGCACATCGGCCTCGCCATCCCCTGCCGCCACGAGCTTGCCGTCCAGCATTCCGATCGTCTGTCCCTCCTGCGCCTCCACGCCGTTGAGGCTGACGGTCCGCTGAGCCGTGGTGATCTCGCCTGACGACACCGCTTCGAGCGCTTCCGTCATCACCGCAACGGTCTCGTCCACGTCCCGCTCGGGATTGTACGCGAGCAGTGCGGCCACGCCCTGCGGGATGGTGCGGGTTGGCAGGACGTGAAGGGTCTTCGAGCAGATCTCGGCGGCCTGTCGAGCGGCCGGGATGATGTTCTTGTTGTTCGGCAGGAAGATCACGGCGCCTGATGGAGCGGCCTCCACCGCATCCACGACCTGGCTCACGCTTGGGTTCATCGTGTCGCCGCCCGCGAGCGTGCCCGACGCCCCGAGACCGAGGAACAGCTCTTCGAGGCCGCTGCCCCATGCCACCGACACCACGGATACGGTCTGCGCACCGGCCGCGTCGACAGAGGCGACAGACGGTGCTCCACGATGCGCTTCCGCGAACTCCGCGTGCTGCTCGTCCATGTTCTGCATCGACACGCGGCTGAGTTGCCCGTGGACCACCGCCGCCGAGATCATCGGCCCCGGGTCCTCCGCATGCCCGTGCACCTTGATCGTCGCCGTGTCCCCCACGACGACCGTCGACTGCGACACCTCCATGATCTGCAGGCGGATCGAGTCAACGTCCAGGCCCTCTCCCTCCACCGCGAACTGCACGCAGTACCCGAACTCCTCGTGTGCGGCGGACGCGAGGAACGTCTCGCTCACCGTCGCGGCGGCACTGCCGGTCTGGTCGATGCCGATTGCCTCCGGGACCTCCAGCTCCTCTGCGTTGCCCGATCGCGCCTCGCCGGCGTGGGCCCGCCTGAACCCCTCGAACATCACCGAGAGGCCCTGACCGCCCGCGTCCACTACGCCCGCCTCGCGCAGGACCGAGAGCATGGTCGGCGTGTTGGCCACAGCGTCCTCCGCCGCGGCGCCGATGCGCGCGAGCATGCCTGCCAGCGGCTCCCCGGACGCCTCCGCGTCTGCGGCGGCGCGCGCCATCCAGTCGATAACCGTGAGCATCGTCCCCTCGACGGGGTCGGCGACCGCCTTGTACGAGGCGGTCCTTGCCTCGGCAAGCGCGTTAGTCATCTCGGAAGTGCCGAGCGTTTCAGAGCCCTCCAGACCGACGGCCAGGCCCTTGAAGAACTGGGAGAGAATGATGCCGCTGTTGCCCCTCGCCTCCATCATGGCTGCGCGGGACATGACCGCCGATGCCTCGCCGGCCGAGCCCGCGCCGGACCCGTCCAGCGCCTTCACCACGGCGTCCAGCGTCAGGAACATGTTCGTGCCGGTGTCGCCGTCCGGGACAGGGAACACGTTGAGGGAGTTGATTACCGCTACATTGGCCTTCAGGAGGTCGGCGGCAAAGCCCACGTACTCGTGAAGCTGTTCTCCGGTGATGGCTTCCGGTGAGGAAAGGCGGGAGGAGGCGTCGGTTGACAATTGCCGAAAATCCAGGTCTGTGGTAAATTGGGCCAGTCTTCCCAGCTACGGACACCGCCTTCTCCACGCTGCCCAACTGGCGTTCGTCGGCGTGCCCGCGCGGCAGGGCGATTCTAGCACAAGGTGCGCAGGTAACACAGATGGCAAGATGTGAGCTCTGCCTCAAGTCCGGACAGTCCGGAAACAACGTTCCGTTTTCGAAGAAAAAGACCCGGAAGCGCTGGTCCGCCAACGTTCAGCGGGCCACGATCTACGAGGACGGCAAGCCGAGGCGGGTCCAAATCTGCACACGCTGCCTTCGGAGCCAGTACAAGTCCGCGATGAACGCGTAGCCGCCGTTCGGTGCGCCTCGTTGCCGTAGGCCTCAACCACAAGACCGCGCCCATCCGCATGCGGGAGCGGGTAGCGGTTCCCAGGGACGCGCTCCCGGATGTGCTCCGCACTCTCCGTGATCGTTGCGGCGAGGCCGTGCTGGTCTCCACCTGCAACCGCACCGAGGTCTACTCCGTCTCCTACAACCCGGACGCCTCGGCCGGCGCGATCGAGGCGTTGCTGGCAGAGTACGGCGGCGTAGACAGCGAGGACCTCTCACCACATCTGTACCGCAGCGTCGGTCTGGACGCCGCCCGGCACCTGTTCAGGGTGGCGAGCGGGCTCGACTCCATGATGCTCGGCGAGTCTGAGATCCTGGGCCAGGTCCGCAACGCGCTCGCCGCGGCCTCAGAGTCCGGCTCGGTGCAGGTCCCCCTTTCGAGACTGTTCCACGGCGCGATCAGGGCAGGCCGCCGCGCCCGCGAGGAGACTGACGTCAGCCGGAACTCGCTCTCGCTCAGCTACGCGGGCGTGCAGCTCGTGCAACGGGCCGCGGGCGGGCTGACCGGGCTGCGGGCGCTGCTCGTCGGCGCTGGCGAGGCCGGCAGGCTCCTGGCCCGCGCGCTCAGGACAACGGGCGTCTCCGACCTGCTGGTCGCCAACCGCACGCCGGAGCGGGCAGCCGCGCTGGCGGAGCGCTTGAGTGGCCGGACGGTGCCGCTCGAGGAGGCGGCCGGCGCGCTGGCCCACGTGGATGTCGCCGTGATGGCGGCCGGCGCTCGGACACCCGTGTTCGACCTCGCCGCGCTCGAGGCGGCTGTGGCCGAGCGCGATGGACGGCCGCTGGTGGTGCTCGACATGTCGGTGCCCCGCAGCGTGGACCCCAGGGCAGGCGAACTGCCGGGCGTCCGCCTGTTCAACATCGACGATCTGTCGACGATCACCGAGGAGACGCTGGAGTCGCGCCGTGAAGCCGCGGAGAAGGTGGAGACGATCGTCGAAGAGGAGCTGGCGCGGTTCTCCGAGTGGTGGGACAGCCTCGAGGCCGTCGAGTTAGTGAAATCGCTCCGCGAGCGGGCGGAGACCGTCCGCCAACGCGAACTGGCCAAGGCGATGCGCCGCTTGGGAGACCTCGACCCGGAGCAGGCCGAAGTTGTCGAGGCGCTCACCCGAGCCCTGACTTCCAGGCTAATGCACGACCCCACAACCGCCCTCAAGACCCGCCTCAGCAAGACCCAGCTACAGGCAATCCGAGACCTCTTCCAACTGTAGCCGTCGCGACCCGCGACAGGTCAGAGAGTCGGTTACGGCCTCAGTCCTCCAGGGCGCGAACCGAAAGCGGCCATCGCTCGAACTCCCCATCGTCCTGCGGCATTTCGAGCAACAACTTGCCGAAAGTCGGAATTCCCGCCCTCTCGAGGCGCCGCAGCCGTTCGTACTCCGCCGCCGCCAGCATGACCACCGCAGACCGTCCCCGCTGCGTAACACGCTGCGGCTCGCCGTCCACCGCCGCATCAACGACCGTCCTGAAGTTCTTCATGGCTTCGTGTAATGTCCACTCACTCATGTTGGGCTCCGGCGGTACGTGCGAACCTGGTTGGTAAACATCTCAGTCAAGCGCCGAAGCCGCCCGCGCCCTACCAGGGCAGGTCCGGTTCGACGCGCGCAATGTTCCAGATACCTATGTCGTAGTACGCGCCCCTGTGGGAAAGGCCGTACGAGATACGCCACTGCCCGTCATCGTAAACGTAGAGTACAACGGGAGGTCGATACATTCGCTGAACGACGGCCCCATGCTCGAATGGCACGTCCCTGATGTAATCAAGTACGTCGTCTACTTGCTGGCTCTCGTCCGGACTCAAGCCTTCATATACAGTCCGGGCGGGCCCGGACTCACTAAACCTGATGCTATTCGGCAACTCTTTCCCGCAGTTGCTCGTACGAAATCCAGCCTGAGTGACTGTCCATAGCAGCGAGCGTTTCCTGCAAGAACGGATCGGCCGCAACCTGTTCGTCCGTCAGCAGCATGTCCTGCTCGAAGACAATCGCGTCGCCCTGCTTCAAGTCTCGCATCGGCTCCGTTTCCTTGGCGACTCTGATTATCTCTTCCCGGCTCATGCGCCCGTAGTTATGCTTGACGGTCTGGATCGCGATCATGTCGTCACTGGACAACCCCAGTCCGTTGGCATCGAAGTCTTTGGACGTTCCCCAGACGTGGGCCACTCCATCCGGAGCGGGCTTGGAATCAGCATTCACATAGCCTTCGGTTTGCAGCCTCTCCAGAGTACCCACGATGGCGTGGCCCTCTGCGTTAGGCCCATGAGCGATCGAACTTGTAGGCTGAATCTGCGTCAGCGTCTCTCCGAACAAGCGGTAGTGGCGCCAGTCCATGAGGTAGACCATCTTGATGAAGACCGTACTGGTTACGCCGCCCTTGCCATACAGACCGAGGAGTCCCAACAAAACAGACTGGGCATGACTCAAGTCATCGCCGCCCTTCTTTGTGTTCACAGCCACAACCTCCTCTCTCGATCACAATTGCTGGTTGCCGAGACGAATTCCAAACTTGGAGTGACAGTACTCTTGTTCTGTTACTGGCTCACTCAGTGTACTACACGGTCTGATCGAGAGGATTCTTACACCCTTGGCGTTCCCCACTGTCGTTCCGATCGTAGCCGGAGCGGAGAGAGGAACCTCAGACCCCTCGTACGCAGACCGCCGTCTCGTCTGCCGTGAGGCGCTTCGCAAATAACAGACGCCGCGCCCCGAACGACGGCAGAGAGCAACGCGGCGTAGATTGCAACGGGCAAATCGTGGTTCACGACGGGGCGTCCTGGATTCCTCTCTCCGCTACGCTACGATCGGAATGACAGGAGGCGGCGGGCGATGGTGACGGTGGCAACGATCGTACTGGACTTAGGCGTCTAGCGTCGACGAACGCCTCCTTTTGTCGCCTATTGCTTCGCGTAGGCGCCTTGTTTTGATGGGCTTCTTTTCCTGCGCAAAAACAGTAAGTACAGATACGAAGACCACAAAGAGAATGAACTCTGCCAAGAGAAATATGTATGTAATCTCATTGATCGTGGGAAGACCTAGGGCTGCTTCCAGTAACGTACCATATGCAGTAGATAACAGCGCCTGCATACAACAACAAGAGAATTGGCAGTGCGACAATGCCTAAGAGCAGCCTCATGTTTAGGCTTCTCGGCAGTTCGAATGTCGCACTTGACTGTATTACCAACGGCACAATTGAAGAGACCAGCACAAGCAGAGTTACGACCCAGGACTAGTCCGGCACTAAGTTCAGATGCCTCAGGATCCAACGAATGCCATGCCGCTGACCAACTCGCGACCCCACCAATCAGCACTGCCAAGATAAGCGGCAACTGGCTCCAGTCGCTGTTCTGAGTCATTAGCAAGACGGACAAGAGAATTGCAGAGGCAGCCGACAAACCTAAGAATGATCCCTGGTGCGTCAGCAGGAATTGAATAAACGGCGGCGTAATCCAAGAGACATAATGCTGCATGATGTTCGGAACTATCACGGTGAGGGGCAACACGCTAGCAGCGACAACCGCTATGTACGGCGTGATCTTCCTTCTGCTTACTTTCTTTAGCCAGCACCACCCCCTACCCCAGCAACCGCCCGACCGCCGCCTCCACCGCCGCGCCCTCCGGCGACGCCCGCAGCCACGCGCGCAGCTCCCGGCGGGCGATGGTCACCGTGACACGGTCGCGCTCCCGGCGCAGCGCGGCTAGCTGCTCGGCCGCTCCCTGAGCGGCAACCTCGCCGGCCTCGGACACCTCGACGTGAAGCACATCGGCCGCGTCGAACTCCGGGATCGGCAGCTTCCAGAGATGCTTTTCTAAGTCCCGCGCGCCGAACTGGCCCTTTGGACATCAGAGGAATGACAGCACTTGCCAGTGTGTCGCTGTTTATGATTGCTTGCAGGTAGTAGGCCTCATTTGAAGATTCGCACGTTACCCAGTAGAGCTTCTTGTCTAGAATGGACTTGCTGTCGATAAGTGCAAGCAGTAGGCCGTGCCGGACTGTGTATAAACAATTCGGAGAGGCCTATCGCCACAGTCCCGTTGCCAACGCAACTGTGCCGACAATTCTCCGTGATAATCCAACCGGCCTAGAAGATTCAGCCTGTTTGCCTTGGCTTTGTTTTCCTGCCACAGGCTACTTATCGTCGCCCAGCGCGTTGCGCATTCGCCTTTCCAGCCCGCCGAGCCGGACTCCTCCACCCCGTTTGCGGCGACGGGAATCTCGCCGTCGCCGCTCTTTAGAGGCAATAGCGCCTTGAGCGGGTCGAGTGTGGCGTACGGAACGACCGTCTCCCCAAGGTGGACGTCGAAGAGGTGAGTATTCTCAATAGTCTGGCCCGTGATAGCGGTCAGATCGAGGCTGCGCCAAGGCTCCTTGTCCTGGGATCCTCTTCTTGGGTTGACGGTAACCGTCCGGCCCTGCCTGAACGGTTGCAGGATTTTCGATCTCTTCCACGAAGAACAGGCAGCGAGGAACATTACGTTGCTCCTTGCCGGGCATGGTTGCCGTATAGGAGACGCGCCTGTAAGTTGTATCCGTGAGTCTTGGCCGCAGTTCGTGCGTGCACGTCGGCCGTCCATCCCTGGCTCTCCCAGCCAGCGCTCTACCTTCGCCCGCCAAGGACTGTCGATTTCCGCCCTCGTCCCCGGTACTTGGCGAAGACCACGGAGGCAGGGACCGGGAAGAAAGGTGTTGGCTTGAGCTTCTCTAGGTCCCAGGCCATCTTGTGGCTGAAGTCGACCACATGCGGACAGGGTCCTAAGCCCGCTGCTCGCGCGCCACGCACCCGTACGCCACTTGGATGTACTGCCCAGCCTGCAGGGCGCTGTGCGGCATCACGAACCCGATAACACCACCCGTCCGGAGGTACAGGTCCACGCTGCGGGCAAAGAACAGGCTGGCCATGTCCTGGTGCGTCGCGTACCTACCGCCCGCCCAGATGCCGTATGTGTCCTGCTCTGGCGCTCCAGCTCCGTGCGCAGCGTGCTCACGGTCTTGTTGTAGTTGAGCCACGGCGGGTTGCCGACGATCACGTCGACCTTGCTGTGGGACAGCGCGACGGGACGCACGAGGTTGCGCGTGTAGTACGCCCAGATGTGGTCCCGGCCTTCGTTGTGCAATCGCTGCATTTCGGCGATCGTCTTCTCCAGCGGCGCCCTCTCCGCAGGGTCGGTTATGTGATGGTCATCCAGCGCAAGGAGCGGGTCTTCGCCGCTCTCGATGTACTCGGCGATGTCGCCCATGAGCGCGTCGAAGTCCTCGGCGCGGTCCACGAGCCGGCGCGGGAACGTGAGCTCTGTGTTCTGCTCGTCCTCCACCTGGAGCGTGACCTCGTGCTCCGCGAACATGTCGCCTGTGCGGAACCGGAGTTGCAGCGCGTCTCCCAGGTAGATGGGTACGGTGATGCTGGATGCGAAGCCGGAGTCGACGGCGGCCTGGATCGCGGGCTGCGCGGCCAGCACCCACGCGGCGCGCGCGAGGTGCACCGCCACGGGGTGGACGTCTATGCCGGACACCGAGAAGCGCAGCCACTCCAGCGTGTCCTTCGCGTCGAGGGATGTCTTGCCCGCGGCCTCGATCAGGTGGGTCGACCGCCTCGGCAACGAACGTGCCAGAGCCGCAGGCCGGGTCGAGCACGTACTGGCCGAGCGGGTCCGTCACAACCTCCCGCACGATGGCGCGGGCCAGCCAGTCGGGCGTGTAGTACTCGCCAAGCTGGCGGCGCTCTTCGGGCGGGATGACCGTCTCGTACAGGATGGCGGCAACATCGTTGGGCGACTCTTGCCAGTCGAACCGGGCGACGCGGCGGGCCAGCGTCCTGAGCATGGGCAGGCCGCCCACCTCCGTTGGCCAGGCGAAGAAGTCAGACTCGACGACGCCCTGCAGGCCCGTCTTGCTGCGGAAATCGCGGCCAAGGAGCAGGTCGGCGGGCTCGGCGTCGGCCATGGCGTATATGTCGATGCCGAAAGACGCCTGCACCACCATGCCGACGACGGCGGTGAGGTACGTGTGGCGTACGAACAGGCCGTCCATGCTGTCGGGAGTGAAGGCGATCTCGCCGAGGGCGGCGGTGAGCAGCTTCTCCCAAAGCTCCCTCTTGACCCTGATCGTGTTGGCGTCCGCGTAACGGTCGTACAGGGCCTTGAAGGCGGCAATGTCGCGCTCGTATTGCGGGCTGTCCGGTCCGAAGTGTTTGGCTATCGACTCTCGGCTGGGGACAACGTCGACCTCGGCCGAGAGTGCGTTGTCGCGCAGCCACTCGTACAGGAGCGGCCAGCGCTCCGGGTCCTGAAACGTGAAGGCATAGGGAGGCGTGGCCCTTACCGGCCCCGCGTTCGGCCAGCGCAGCAGCCAGTGCCTGCCGTCGGTCAGAATTCCCATCCTAACCCGGCGTCCCTCCTGCGACTCTGCGAGGTAGTCGTCCAGTTGCTGCACAAACTCTGGGTTGGGATCGAGGCCGCTGGTCGAGCCAATCCTTCGCTTGAACTCGATGAACGTGTCGAGCGCGGCCAGGTCAACTGCACGTCGCGACCCCAGCGCCGGCGAGACCTCCTCCACGATCTCCTCGCTCTTCACCAACTCCGTGGCAACGAGAAAGTCGCGAACAGCGCTCGTGATGTTCGCCTCAGCCTCGTACGCCTCATGCCGGCGCAGTATCTCGCGCGCGGCCTCCGCGCACTTGGGGTCCCCGTAGTCTAGGTGGCTTGCCATACTAGTAGCCTGTCTGCTGTCACGCCGCCTCGATGCCCAATCCGAACATGTTGGCATTAGCTTTCATTATGAGACCTTCGCATAACCTCTTCTCGTGCCTGGCAAGACACCCCCTCCCTCAAGGATTAGGCGCCCAGCAGGCCTCAAAATGGGGCTTCATAGTCTAAGTGGGGGCATGAGGGTCCTGCGGCTAGGATCGTCACGCAGCCTCGATGTCCGTCAGCGCAAAATCACGGCCCTTGTACAGGAGCGGCTCCCGCGTGGCCTCGGCCAGCGCGTAGGCGAAACAGTCGCCAAAGTTAAGCCCGGCGGGGTGGTTGCCCTTGCCGAATCGCCGCCAGGCTCTGCGCGCACCCTGCGCCTGCTCAGGAGTGACTGGCACCAGTTCAATGCCCGCTCTAAGCAAGTAGGCGTCGAAGTTCTCCCCTCCTGCTTCCCCGAAGCGGCTTTCTATTACCATCGCTGCCTCCAAAAAGCTCGCAGACGACATTGACAAGTGTGAGGCTGCAAGAATTGCCTCGTCGTAACGTGCGGCGTCCGGCTCGTTTAGGAGGACAGCGAGTACTGCCGACGAATCGACAATCACGCCGGCAGGCCGCGTTCGTCGTACAGGAAGTCCCCATGCTCTTCGGCGGACGGGCCAGGGCGCATTGGGAGCTTGGACATGCGCTTCCGGATCTCCTGCAAGGCTCGACGGCGCTCGTCAACACTGCGCTCGCGATGCTCCCGCTCCAGGCGCTCCCTGAGCGCGACCGTGATCGCGCCGGTCATCGTTTCGCCCGTAAGCTGCGCCAGCTCTCGCGCCAGCCGGTGCGTCTCTTGGTTCTTGATGTTTAGGCTCACAGGAATTTCCTTTGGGGTAGCGCGATGTCTACCATCGCTGCCGGCCCCTGGGACAACATCGCTCTGACGGTACGCGTAGCTGGCGCGGGCGCCACCCTGTTTCTCGATACGGCCTGAGCCCGTCACGTGCGGCAACGGACGAATCCTACCGCAGCGAATTAACTATCACGCCGGCAGGCCGCGTTCGTCGTGAGTTGGCTCGACGGCGGACGGGCCTGGGCGCATTGGGAGCTTGGACATGCGCTTCCGGATCTCCTGAGGCTCGACGGCGCTCGTCAACACTGCGCTCGCGCTCCCCTCAAGGCGCTCCTTGAGCGCCACTGTAATCGCGCCGGTCATCGTCTCGCCCGTAAGCTGCGCCAACTCGCGCGCCAGCCGGTGAGTCTCCTCGTTCTTGATGTTTAGGCTCACAGGAATTTCCTTCGGGGTAGAAACTAACGCGTTGCGTCTACCATACCGCGCTGCCGGCCCCTGGGACAACATCGCTCTGACGCTGCACGCGAAGCGGCGGTTCGCGAACTGCCCTAAAGTACACGCCGCACAGGCTGGCGCGGGCAGAATCACCCCACCCTGTTTCTCGATACTGCCTGGCCCGTCACGTGCGGCAGACGGACGAATCCTACCGCCGACGAATTAACGATTACGCCGGCAGGCCGCGTTCGTCGTACAAGGAAGTCCCCGTGCTCGACAGCGGACGGGCTTAAAGGGGTCAAAGCCTGGAGCTTGGGGAACTAGGATGGGGATGAATGCGCTTCCACGGATCTCCTGCAAGGCTCGCATTCTACGGGCGCTCGTCAACACTGCGCTCGCGCTTCTCCCGCTCAAGGCGCTCCTTGAGCGCCACTGTAATCGCGCCGGTCATCGTCTCGCCCGTAAGCTGCGCCAACTCGCGCGCCAGCCGGTGAGTCTCTTGGTTCTTGATGTTTAGGCTCACAGGAATTTCCTTTGGGGTAGAAACTAACGCGTTGCGTCTACCATACCGCGCTGCCGGCCCCTGAGACAACATCCTCTGACGCTGCACGCGAAGGGGCGGTTCGCACCGCCCTAAAGTACACGCCGCACAGGCTGGCGCGGGCAGAAACACTCCACCCTGTTTCTCGATACTGCCTGGCCCGTCACGTGCGGCAGACGGCCTCCTGCCGCCGACGAATCGACGATTACGCTGGCAGGCCCCGCTCGTCGTACAAGAAGTCCCCATGCTCGACGGCGGATGGGCCGGGACGCAGCGACTTGGCGACGTGCTTAAAGAGTGTCTAAAAAGTCCCTTCCCCAGTCTGCTGGGGAAGGCTAGGATGGGGATGAATCCCCGGTGTCACAGTGGCGTTTTCCACAGGAACGCCTCTTACCTTGGCCACCTGCTGAGGTGAGAGGTAGTTTTTAGACACCCTCTTAGACATGGCACGCATTCTACGGAGGCGCTCGTCGGTGCTTGCGCTCGCGCTTCTCCCGCTCAATGCGCTTCTTGAGCGCCACTGTAATAACGCCGGCCATCGTCTCGCCGGCCATCGTCTCGCCGGCAAATTGCGCCAGCTCGCGCGCCAGCCGGTGCGGCTCCTCTTTCTTGATGTTGAGGCTCACCGGACCTCCCGTGAGATACAGACGGCATATCAAGGCCTACCCTACAGAGCTGCCGGTGTCTGGAATAACATGATGCTGTCGCAACTTGGATTGGGGCGGTTCGCGGTCCGTCCCAACGAATGACCCCCGCGACGTCATTCCAGTATCGAACTCTCCCAGTCCGCAACACGCATGGGGTCCAGTCGGGTCACGTGCGGAAGGCGATCGAACTCGGCGTCGGCAGAGACGATGCGGTCCACTCCCAGGCGCTGCATTACGGCCGAGTGGAGCAGGACACGGGCGCCGGCTCCCGGATGATCATCCGCGAACCTCGCGGCCTGGTGGATATCCGACTCGTAGACAGGTTCGATGCGGCCGTGCATCACCTGGGCAAATCTGCTGACGACCTTGCTCCCTAAGGTCGATTGCCGGGCGGCAACGTAGCGATGGAGAATCTCTTGAAGTACTCCGGCGTCGGTCACATATGACTGTGGGTGGACCGCGGCCAGTGTCAGGACTCGAACGCACGGCTGGTTGTAGACGTGCTCCGCGCCTGCGGCATAGATGGGAACATTCGAATCAACGAAGGCCGCCAGGCTCATGGGCCTCCTCCAATTCACGGGATAGCGTCGCTGGGTCCGGCGGGTGCTCCGCCGCCAGCGCCGTTAGCTCTTCAACAGCCTCTCTACGTCGTCTTTGCAAGATGCCTTCGTAGGCGTAGTCGATAAGGCAGCGCACCACTTCGGAGATGGGCATTGCCATCTCTTCGACAAGCTCCTCCAGGCGATGTCGCCGTTCCGAGTCCAATCTCACGTCTAGCCGGGGCATGCCACACTCCCTCATACGTACCAAAATGTACGGATTTGACCATACGGCAGGATGCCCTTGCCCGGCAACCGCTTCAGAGTCCTCATTTGGGCCAGATTGTAGTGGCCGTAACTGTTCAGACTCCGTGAGGTTCTGAGGGAGTCCAGAGGTGAGAAACCCCTCTGGAAGAGGGTCTGGGGGCTGTGCCCCCAGTTTCCAAAGGGCGGGTGGGTGGGGACCAAAGAAACCTGTCTTGTCGGTTCTATGCTGGTGGAGAAGACCTCTGCAAGTCTGAACAGTCACGAGTGGCCTCCGAGAATTGCCGTGAGCGAACTAGTGTGCTAACATGGGTGCATGTATTCCTTGGTACACCATGAGCACGAGACCGGTCTTGCCCGCCCTGCGTTCGGAAAGCCCGTCAAACTTCAAAATGACCTGTCACATTTGTTTGCTTTCCGTGTGATTTTTGGCTCATCCAGTATTGAATTTGTAAACAATTTTGTAACGCCCGCCAAACTTCCCAGCTACGAAAAGTTACAGAATGTGACAAAATGTGACACTTTCCGAGCTTTTCCAGTGCCAAAAAGCTTCCAAGACACTCGACACCTGCGCTTAAGACCCTCCTCTCCCTTGATGGAAGAGGATTGAGATGAGGGTGAACGGGGCGGTGTGCGGGAACGGTCGTAACACCACTTCGCATGGAGCAGGCCTCCATCGATGCCCGCCCTGAAGCGCGGCGTCTACTGGTGGAAGAGGTTGAGCGCGGAGCCGGCCCGGAACCAGGCTAGCTGGGACTCGCTGTACGAGTGCCGGAGCGATAGGGTCTCGGTCGTCCCGTCGGTGTGGTGCAGGACGCACTCGACGGGCTCCGACTCGGCGATCGAGTCCAGGCCGAGGATGCTGACCCTGTCGTCCTCTCTTACCAGGTCGTAGTCGGACGGTTCCGAGAACGTGAACGCGAGCAGCCCCTGCTTCTTGAGGTTCGACTCGTGGATGCGAGCGAAGCTGCGCACGATTACCGCCACGCCACCGAGAAGCCTCGGCGACAGCGCGGCGTGCTCGCGGCTGCTCCCCTCGCCGTAGTTGTCGTCGCCAACGACAACCCACTTGAGGCCTCGCGCCTTGTAGTCGCGGGCAACGCGAGAGACGGCGTGGCCGCGATCGCCCGTGACGACGTTTAGCGTGGTGCCGGCAGCGCCGGTGTGGGCGTTGGTGGCGCCCATGAACATGTTTTCGCTGAACCGCTCCAGGTGGCCCCGGTAGCGCAGCCACGGGCCGGCCGGCGAGATGTGGTCGGTCGTGCACTTGCCGGCCGTCTTGATGAGCACCGGCGCGTCGACGATGTCCTCGCCGTCCCAGCGGGCGAACGGCTCCAGAGTCTGCAGACGCTCGCTGTCCGGGTCCACCTCGACGGCCACGCCTGTGCCGTCCTCGGGCGGCGAGTCATAGAAGCCGCGGCCCGGATCGAAGCCGTTCTCCGGCGTCTCCGGCGCCTTGACCGGCGGCGTGAGCGTGAACGTGCCGCCCTGCCCGTCGTCGAGCGTATCGGTCATGGGGTTGAACGAGAGGCGGCCGGCCAGCGAGAGGGCCACGACGATCTCCGGGCTCGCGATGAAGTTCATCGTCTCGGAGCGGCCGTCGTTGCGGCGCGGGAAGTTGCGATTGTACGAAGTGACGATGGTGTTGGGCGTGCCCTCCTTGAGCCGCTCCCGCCTCCACTGTCCGATGCACGGCCCGCAGGCGTTCGCGAGCACGATCGCGTCGATCTCCTGCAGCGCGCCCATCTGGCCGTCGCGCTCGATTGTGGCGCGCACCTGCTCGGAGCCGGGCGTGACCATGAGTTCCGTCGCGGCCGAGATGCCGCGGCCCGACGCCTGACGCGCGACCTCCGCGGCGCGGGACATATCCTCGTACGAGGAGTTGGTGCAGCTACCGATGAGCGCAACATCGATCCTGTCGATGAAGGCGTTGTCCTCATCGCCAACCTCGGCTGCGAGCATGGAGATGGGTCGGGCGCGGTCCGGCGAGTGCGGCCCGACCACGTGCGGCTCCAGCGTCGAAAGGTCTATCTCGACGACGCGGTCGAAGAAATCGTGCGGGCTCTCGGCGACCTCGTCATCGGCCCGGAGAATGTCGCGGTTCGCGTCCGCGAGGCGGGCGAGGTCGCCACGGCCGGTGGCCTCCAGGTAGCGGGCCATTCGTGCGTCGTACGGGAACACAGACGTGGTCGCGCCGATCTCGGCGCCCATGTTCGTAATCGTTGCCTTGCCTGTGCAGCTAATGGAGTCTGCGCCGGAGCCAATGTACTCGATTATCGCGTTGGTGCCGCCGGAGACGGTCAGCTCTCCGGCCAACCTGAGGATGACATCCTTCGGCGCGGTCCAGCCGCTCATCTCGCCGGTAAGATAGACACCCACGCGCCGGGGGTACAGTACCTCCCACGGCAGGCCGGCCATGACCTCGACGGCGTCGGCGCCGCCCACGCCCACGGCGCAAGCGCCGAGACCGCCCGCGTTGGGTGTGTGCGAGTCCGTGCCAATGATGAGCGCGCCGGGAAAGGCGTAGTTCTCCAGCACGACCTGGTGGATGATACCGGCGCCGGGGCCCCAGAAGCCCAGGCCATACCGCGCGGCGGCGGACCTCAGGAAGTCGTAGACCTCCGAGTTCTCCTCGAGAGACTGGACGAGATCGATTCCGCCCTCCATCCGCGCCTGCACGAGGTGGTCGCAGTGGATCGACGAGGGAACGGCGACACGGTCGCGCCGGGTTTGCATGAACTGCAGCATCGCGGTCTGGCCGAGCACGTCCTGCAGCGCGACACGGTCTGGCCGCAGCGCGATCTGGCTCTCGCCCGGGTGCAGCGCCTGGTTTTCCGCATCGTCCATGTGGGACAGCAGCAGCTTCTCGGCGAGCGACATGGGCTGGCCCATCCGGCGGGACGCAACACTCAGGTTGGCCCGCATAGCGGAGTAGACGCGCTCGACGAACTGGGGGGTGGACTCGATCTCAGCCAATGTCTTTGCCTCCTGTTCGACGCGCGCCGGTCAGGGGTGGGCGCCATTGTCTTCGCACCAGGTGTCTGACACCAAGCGCGAGGGAGTTGCGCCACGCTTCTCCAACCTAGCCCTTTTCCATCAGTGGATAGTGGGACCCGGATCGAGACGAGACTGTCGAGCCAGGGGTTATGTGGGCGGGTCGAATCCGAAGTACGTGTAATTGAGGGCCGTGTAGCTGTCCCATTCGGGAGGTGTGTCCTCCTCGGCGAAAATCGCGACAACGGGGCAGACCGGCTCGCAGGCCGCGCAGTCGATACACTCCTCCGGATGAATGTAGTACATGTTGTCATCGTCGTTAGCGTAGATGCAGTCGACAGGACAGACGTCAACGCAGGACGCGTCCTTAACTCCGACACACGGCTCCGTAATGATGTAGGTCATGCCTCCGATATACCTCCCGGCGGCCTTCCCGTGATCACTTGGGGGACCGCTGCTTCAGCTCAAGTTTGTGCAGGCCCAGATTATAGCAGGCGGGCGGGCCGCAACCCTAGAAAAGCGGCCATCAGACCGCTCCGTCTTTCCTCAATTGATCGATCTCGTCCGGGGAGTACCCAGCCTCCGACAGTATCACGTCGGTGTGCTCACCGAGGGCCGGGGCCGGCAACTCGGGCTTGAGCGGCGAGTCCGACATGTCAATGAACGGTCCGACCATCTTGTGGTTTCCGACGAGCGAGTGGTCCATCTCCAGCACAAGGTTGTTGGACGCCACCTGCGGATCGTGCAGCAACTCCTCGATGAACCTCACCGGGCCGGCCGGCACTCCGGCCGCGCGGAGTATCGACAGCCATTCGTCTACCGTCTTCTCCGCGAAGACCGCCTTGGCCTGCTCGATCACCTGTTCCGCTGCGGCGCGGGCCTCTTCGGTGGAAGGGTCGTAGTCTGGGCCGAGGGTCGGATCGTCGATGCCCAGCGTCTCGGCCATGCGCATCCGGAGGCGGTTGCTGAGGCAGGCGACTACAAGCACGCCGTCGCCGGCCTGGTACGTCCGATAGTAGGGAGAAGAGCCTATGCGGTGCAGCTTGCGATGATGCTGCAGCAGGTCACTGTAAGCTGCTCCAGCTTGGCGCATGGCGGCGAGGTCCACGAGGAACTCGTCACGCGCCTCCTTGTCGAGCGCGTCTACCTCGATGAACCGCCCTCCCTGCACCCCTAATGCAGAGCCGAGCAGGCTTGTCTCGATCTTCTGCCCACGGCCGGTTCGCTCCCGGTGGAACAGGGCGGCCGATACTCCCCATGCCATGGCGAGACCGGTGGAGTAGTCGGCGACTGCGGTCGAGACGATCTGCTCCGGCAGGCCGTCATCCTTCAGCTTGGCTTCGGAGGTCATCAGGCCGGTGACTCCCTGCGCCACGATGTCATAGCCGGGCATGAGGCTCCACGGGCCTTCGTTCCCGAAGGCCGTGTTGCTGCAGTACACGAGCCGGGGGTTCATCGCCGATAGCGTCTCGTAGTCGATTCCGAGATTGCGCGGCACGTCCGGCCGGGCGTTAATGAGCACTACGTCCATGTCGGGCAGCAGCCGGTAGACTACCTCCAGCGCCTCCGGCCGCTTGAGATTCAGAGTTAGACAGCGCTTGCCTCGGTTCAGCGACATGTACTGGCGGCCTTCGTTCGGTATGACCTGCTGGATGAACCGCCAAGGCTCACCCCACGGAGGCTCCACCTTGATCACGTCCGCGCCCATGTCGGCCAGCAGCATGCCGCCGAACGGACCGGCGATGATCTCAGTGAACTCCAAGACTTTCACGCCATCCAGAGGGCCGGGCATGTCAATGACTCCTGGGACGCGCCCTACTGCGCGTAGACTACCGGAAGAGTTCGATCAGCTTGAACTGCTCCGCGAACCGGACCCCGATCTTCTTGCCGACCTCGGAGGCGCGGTTCCTGGCGCGCTCCTCGCGCTCCCACGACCGCTCTCCGACCTGGCTCGCGTGCTTGTACAGCGCCTCGTACTTGACGTCAAACGTGTCAGTGATGTCGATGTACAGGTCCGGCTCAGACGGACGAAACAGCAGGACGGTCCGCACGTTGTGCGGCACCAGGCCTTCGGCAAAATGCTGGGGGTAGGCCATATGGTCGCGGGCATACGGGAAGACGGCGTCGAGCGTACCACGGAAGCAATTGTAGTGGTCGCGGTGGCGAATGTACCGGTTGCTGGAGTCCACGGTCACCACGGTGTCCGGCGTGTGTTCCCTGATGAGGCGCACGATGTTCTCGCGAAAGTCGTCGCTGTCTTCAAGACCCTGGTCAGGGAAGCGGAGAAAGACAACATTTGAGAGTCCGAGAACCTTGGCAGACTCAAGCTGCTCCTTCTCACGAATCTCGGCGAGGCGCTCGGGAAGCATATCCGGGTCGTTGCTGCCCTTGTCTCCGTTCGTGCATACGACAAGCACAACTTCCTTACCCTGCCTGCACCACTTGGCGATGGCCCCTCCAGCCCCGGACTCGGCATCGTCCGGGTGCGGGGTTACCACGAGTATCTTCTGCATCTCGTTCATGTGGACGGCACTTCTCCTGACTGTTGGAAGCTTGGCGTGTTTCCAATGGTTGTCTGGCGGAACGCCGCTGCCGCTCGACACGTGATTATAGATTGGGCCATTGCCGCCAGTTCAAGTATTCAGGCACACAGGGAGACGAACCGAATCCCTTTCACTGGCCGCAGGGTAAGGCTAGGATGTGACTATGCTAGGCAACTTCTCCGCCTGGGTGGCCCGCCACCCGAACTACCACTGGTGGGCCTACGGTGCGCTGTTCGTGGGCCTCTTCCTCACTGTAATGGACCAGTCCGGAACAAACATAGCCCTGCCCAGCATCGCCGACCATTTCCGAGCCGACATTCCCACCGTGCAATGGGTGAGCCTCGGTTACACGCTGACCACGAGCGCGTTCCTCATGCCGATGGGCCGTCTCGCGGACATTCTAGGACGCAAAGAGATCTACATCGCGGGGTTCGTCGTCTACGTGTGCGCCGCTGCCATCGGGGGCAGTTCGCCCGTGCTGCTGATGGTGATCGGAGGGAAGCTACTGCAGGGCGTGGGGTCGGCAGCGATCCAGGCAAACAGCATGGCTATGATTGCGGACATCTTCCCGTCGCAGCAACGAGGCCGGGCACTCGGTCTCTACATGACAATCATTGGCACGGGGGCTATCAGCGGTCCCATAGTGGGCGGCTTACTAGTGGCGTCGCTCGGGTGGAGGGCTGTGTTCTTCGCCACGGTGCCAGTAGGAATACTCGCAGCGCTGCTAGCACTGCTCATCTTCCACATGCCGAAGCCAGCCCGTTCGCAGGGTGACGTTTCAAGAGAGCAATTCGACTGGCTTGGCGCGAGCCTCTCGTCCGGCGGGCTGGTCGTGTTCCTTCTGTCGATGACCAACGCCTATAGGTTCGGCTGGGGCTCGGTGCCCGTCGTCGGCGGGCTCATCATGGCGGCCGTATTCGTCATCGTGTTCCTGTGGTGGGAGATGCGCGCACCGAACCCAATGCTCGACCTGTCGCTATTCAGAAGCAGAGCTTTCTCCATGGGCGTGTCCGCAAGATTCCTCTCGTTCCTTGGCGGTACGACCGTCTTCTTCATGATGCCCTTCTACCTCATAGAGGTCCTCGGCTTCTCGAGCAGCAAGGCAGGACTCATGCTGGTGCCCGGCTCGATAGGCATGGCGTTGTCGAGCCCGATGGTCGGCAGGCTGTCCGACAGGATCGGCACACGCTACCTGACGATGCTGGGGATGACCATCTCGGCCACAGCGATGTTCCTGTTCTCGCAACTCGACCTCGACTCGCCAGCGTATCTTGTGGCCATAGGAATGGCATTGTCAGGCGTGGGCATGGGCACCTTCTCCTCACCCAACACAAGCGCGATTATGGGAGCCGCCGACCGCCGGAAGTACGGCATCGTCTCGGCTTTCCTGAACACCACCCGGACCACTGCCAACGTCGCCGGGGTGGCTGTGGCGACGACGATCGTCACATTCGCCATGGCGTCATACGGCTATGAGCCAAGCCTGTCTGCGATAACGCA
Organism: Dehalococcoidia bacterium; assembly: GCA_965237445.1. Lineage (GTDB taxonomy): Bacteria > Chloroflexota > Dehalococcoidia > Lucifugimonadales. Next base: position 581,088 of record OZ250142.1, read on the forward strand.
AGATGCCGGGGAAGGCGTGTATAGAGCTTTCACAGTTGGCATCAATTGGTCATTCATGGTCTCGGCGGGCCTGGCGTGCGTAGCTATTATCATCTCGTTCTTCAGGACCGAAGCGCCGCCCGCCCGGGAACCCGCACCTGCGCAACCCGCGGCCGCCTCGGGCGATGGAGACTAGTAAGCTTCACACTAGATTCACTTTTGCCTGTTAGGAAGCGTTGACGACGTACGGCTTGGAACGTAAGAAAAGCGGCGACTTTGCCGTACATCCCCTACCGATCACGAAGAGCTGATGAGACACATAACGGTGCCGTCGATTTTCTTGTCCAGCGGCATTGGCGACCTTATAATTGGCCGGTCCCTTGAGACGAAATCTGCAGTTTGCAGACTAGCAGGAACCCCTTGAGTGGCTGATTTCGCGACTGTGGCCATAGATGGGCCAGCCGCTTCTGGCAAAACAACCGTGGGAAGGCTTGTGGCCAAGCGGCTGGGAGCGCGGTTTCTAGATACGGGGCTTATGTACCGAGCTGTCACGGTTGCCGCTCTGGACCGGGGAGTTGACTACCTCGACGACGACGCACTGAAAGAACTAGTCTCGTCCGTAGACATTAGATTCGAGCTGGACTGCGCGGACTTACATGTGGAGATAGAAGGTAGTGATGTGACGCCACGGCTGAAAGAGCCGGAGGTGGACCACGCAGTCTCGCCGGTCGCTACTTCGCCGAGCGTGCGTCACGCTATGGTAGCGAGGCAGCGCGCGATGACGGGCGGGGGCGCGATAGTAATGGCAGGCAGAGACATCGGCACCGTGGTGCTGCCTAACGCAACGGTCAAGGCGTATCTCGACGCCGAACCAGCAGTACGTGCCGCAAGGCGCCGCAAGGAGATGCAGTCCGGTGAAGAGGCCGCCGAACATGACGAGGTCCTGCAGGGAATACGCAGCAGGGACCAGACCGACTCACAGAGAGAGATGTCTCCGTTGAGGCCGGCCGATGACGCCGTGCGGATAGATACGAACGATATGACAGTAGACGAGGTCGCGGGCGCGGTCGTAAGCCTGGTGGATGCCCGATGAGCGACCGAATGTACAACGTGTGCAACTTCCTCCAACGTGGCACATTCCAGCTGTTTGCCGACATCTCTGTCAGCGGCAAGGAGAACATTCCTCCTGAAGGCCCGGTCATTGTGGTGGCAAACCACCAGAGCAACATCGATCCTCCATTGCTAGCGCCGCTAGTTCCCAGACGACTTAGGTTCCTGGCGAAGGACACGTTGTTCAAGAATCCCATTTCAAGCTGGTTTTTGCACGCCTGGGGCGCTCATCCGCTGAACCGCGACTCGACGGATGTCAAGGCCATGCGCTGGGCGTTGGCCTACCTCCAAAATGGGGGCGCGATTGTCCTGTTCCCAGAGGGCACGCGCCACCCACGCGGAATGGGACAGGCTCAGGTCGGTGTCGCACAGTTTGCGTTCAGGACCGGCGCTCCCCTACTGCCTATTGGCATCACTGGAACAGAAGCATTCAGATCCGTGTTCCGGGTTTTCAAGCCTTCGGCGAAGATGACCGTCACGATCGGCACACCATTTTACGCACCGAAAGTGGAGGGGCGGCCGTCTGCGTCGCTGCTGAGGTCGACGGCTGACATGATCATGCGCCGCATCGCAGACTTACTTCCTCCGTCGTACCGCGGCGTGTACGCAGACGAACCAGCGACAGTGGCTGGGAGCGCATAGCATGTGCGGCATAATCGGCTACACGGGGACGAAACCGGCTGGCCCCATCCTTTTAAACGCGCTGCATCGCCTGGAGTACCGAGGCTATGACAGCGCAGGCATCGCCGTTCAGGCAGCAGACGGCGGCCTCGTTGTGCAAAAGACCTCGGGAAAGCTAAATGCCCTGCGTTCGAAGCTTGGCAACGGGACTCCAGTGGGGATCGCAGGAATAGGTCACACAAGATGGGCGACTCATGGAGGCCCCACCGACTACAACGCGCACCCGCACTCGGACTGTCACGGGAAAGTGACTATAGTCCACAATGGCATCGTCGAGAACTACGCTGCACTTAAGCAGCAGCTCCAAGCGAAAGGCCACGTGTTCACATCGCAGACGGACAGCGAGTGTATTTCGCACCTTGTGGAAGACCTACTTGCCCAGGAGTACTCACTTGAGGACGCCGTGGCGAGGACTGCGTCCCAGTTAGAGGGCGCTAACGCCGTTGTCACGATCTCCAGCAGGGATCCCGGCAAGGTAGTCGCATTCAGGTTAGGGCACGCGGGCGGCATCGTAGTCGGGTACGGGGAAGACGGCATGTTCGTCGCCAGCGACCTGCCCGCACTTATTGCCCATACCCGCCAGGTGGCGTACCTGTCAGGTGGTGAGACGGTTTCGATTACAGGAAATTCAGCTTCGTTCGCCGACCTTCAAGGCGTACCGATCTCCAAATCGCCGTCCCTGGTTCCGTACGACGCCGGATCTGCTCTCAAGGGCGAGTATGAGCATTTCATGCTGAAGGAAATCAACGAACAGGCGGAGATGCTGGTCAGCACCATGCGCGGACGTCTGTCGTTCGAGAAACAGACAATAGAGATTGAGGACTTTCCCCTAACGCAACGCCAGATAGAGTCACTGGATAGGGTTGTACTGGTGGGGATGGGAACCAGTCTTCATGCTGCAATGGTGGGCCGCCACTGGATCGAGACCATTGCCCGAATCCCGGCGGAATTCGACAATGCGTCCGAGTTCAGGTATAGGGATCCGATTATCGACGATCGAACACTTGTGGTGTCAGTTGGCCAGTCGGGGGAGACAGCGGACACTCTCGGGGCGATGGAGGTGGCAGCTCTCAAGAATGCGCCCCAGATCACTATCTGCAATCACGAGGGATCGCAGGCAGCACGCGTAGCCGACGGTATGCTCCACATGCGCGCCGGCCTTGAGATCAGTGTGGCCGGGAGCAAGACGTTCACATGCTCACTGGCTGCGCTGTACGTGCTGAGCTTGTACCTTGCCAAGCGACGGGGATCTATCTCAAGCGAGCGCATGGCTAAAGCGGTACGCGAGTTCGCGCACCTTCCAGATCTCGTAGGCCACATCCTGGAAAGGCAGCAAGACTTTAGAGCGCTTGCTGCGAAGTATGCAGGCTACGACAACTTCCTTTACCTCGGAAGGGGCGTCAACTTTCCGCTGGCAATGGAGGGCGCGCTGAAACTCAAGGAGATCAGCTACATCCACGCTGAGGGATACCAGGCCGGAGAGATGAAGCACGGGCCCATTTCGCTCGTTGACGAGAACATGCCAGTGGTGGCCCTCATGCCCAGAGACAACCTTCGCAACAAGATGTTAAACAATGTTAGCGAAGTAATAGCCAGACAAGGAAAGGTTATCGCAATAGCTACGGAGGGGGACTCGGAGGCCGCACAACTCGCAGACGACGTCATCTACATACCGGAAACTTCACCGATGCTGAACCCGATACTTGCCGCCATTCCTCTTCAGCTATTGGCCTACTACATAGCAGTCTGCAAGGGCAGGCAGGTAGATCAACCTCGCAACCTAGCGAAGACCGTTACAGTAGAGTAGGCGATCCCATGTCAATGTACGCATCGAAGTTCGGAATCTACTTCAACTCAGAGGAACGCAATATCGTCCGGATCACTTCACCCTATTGGCTGCCGGAAGAGCCCGACTGGGTGTATGTGACCAAGGAAGTGAACGCGACCCTTCTCGAGATTCGGGAGATGATTGCCGAGCAAGGCCTGTCGAAAGACGCGAACTCCGTCACGTGGGGACGCATTCCTCTACTGGACTAAGGAACCCCACACTTGACGCCAGGGCGCTCAAAGCCAACACCGTCAGTGTCGAAGCCCCTTATACTTCTAGAGGTGGGCGGCGCAGGCAGTCCAGCATACTCGAGATCTGAGAAGCGGTTCCGATGACTTTGTCGTCGGGGCCAGTACGTCACTCCACTTTGATACCCCTAACACAAAGGGAATAGGCGGTCTGAGACCGCCCCCACGATTCGAGAGATTGCTATGGGGATGTAGCGCTAGCAGTCGAACACGACTACGGAGCGCAATACATCTCCCTGGTGCATCTTCTCAAAGGCCGCTTCCACGTCGCCCACACCTATAGTTTCAGACACGAATCCGTCCAGATCCAAGCGGCCCTGCAAGTAAAGGTCGATGAACATGGGGAAGTCTCGAGTCGGCAGACAGTCTCCATACCATGAGGACTTGAGCGAGCCACCCCTTCCGAAGACCTCTATCAACGGCAGTTCGATCTTCATATCAGGACTGGGTACGCCGACAAGCACGACGGTACCGGCGAGGTCCCTTGCAAAGAATGCCTGCTCATAAGTGATGGGGTTTCCGACAGCCTCGATTGCCACGTCCACGCCGTTGCCTCCAGTGAGGTCGCGAATGGCTTCGACAGGGTCCGTTTCCTTCGAGTTCACCGTGTGTGTGGCGCCAAAACCCTTGGCCCACTCCAGTTTCCTGTCATCAATGTCCACGGCAATGATCGTGTGGGCACCTGCCAAGTTAGCGCCCGCTATCGCTGCGTCGCCAACGCCGCCGCAACCAATTACGGCCACTGAGTCACCTCTGGTGACGCCACCTGTATTAACCGCAGCACCAAGCCCGGCCATCACGCCGCAGCCGATGAGTCCCGCGGCCGCAGCGGAGGCGGCCGGATTCACTTTGACGGCCTGGCCAGCATGTACGAGCGTAAGCTCCGTAAATGCTCCGATCCCCAGTGCGGGTGACAGGACAGTGCCGTCGGCCAGCGTCATGTTCTGTTCAGCGTTCCCACTTTCGAAGCAGTACCACGGCCGGCCGCGCAGGCAGGAGCGGCAGTTGCCGCAGGGCGCACGCCAAGCAATGATTACAAAGTCGCCTGGAGCGACGTTGGCGACGCCATCTCCAACTTCTTGGACAACGCCCGCCGCCTCGTGCCCTAGCAAGAATGGGAATTCATCGTTGATGGCGCCTTCCCGATAGTGCAAGTCTGTGTGGCAAACGCCGCACGCCTGTACCTTTACGAGGACCTCACCCGGACCCGGGTCGGGCACATGAATCTCCTCAAGCGTTACCGGCTCCCCAACCTTCCTCGATACCACTCCCATGACCTTGTTTGCCATGAGCAACTACCTCCTGTTGATTGATGGGAATCTCTTGAGTTGGCAGCCTCGCACTCGCGCAGACTGCCAGAATCCAGTATGGCTCTGCTTACTGGTGAATCATAACCGCTTCATGGGTACGCGCTGAATCCAACAACCCTCAACACGGTTCTCTGTCCACTGCTAAGCGTTTGATACCTTCTACGCAAGGCTCGGACATGCTATCAGAGGCATTGGCAAGCGCCAACCTCGTTCTATTTGGAGAGCCTGGGAGGCTACGGAAGCCCGTCTTCCGGCGTTCGCCTTTGCGAACTGAGGAACTACAGCTCGCGGATGTGACCCGGCGGGACATGAAAGGGCTCAAGTACAACAGCAATGTGGGAAGCCTTGCGGTGACACGAATCCCCGTAGGAGATTCGAACCGGAGTGTTACCTAGTTGACGGAAACAGGATCGACATCCACGATCCAGCCGTGAGGCACAACGACCGTATCCAAGAGGCGGCGAGGTTCGGGGCCTCTTAGCACAATCTGCCACCGGTACCTTCCTCGAACCCTCGGCGGGTAGGCCGGCGCCGGACCCAAAACAGCCTCGTCATTGAATGATCGCGTGTCCCGTGAAAGTCGAAGCTGCTCGGAGAGATCTAGAGCGGCTCGTTCAGTGTGCGCCCTATTAGTGTGCGCATACACCAAACGGATTGTTTTGGCGTAAGGCGGGTTGCCATGCTCTTTGCGAAATGCCATCTCCTGGACATAAAACTTCAGGTAGTCTTGCTCGGCCGCTGCACGAATCGCATAGTGATCCGGCCGGTATGTCTGGACAATGACTTCGCCCTGAACATCGCCGCGACCAGCCCTTCCAGCCACTTGGCATAACAACTGAAAGGTGCGTTCGCCTGACCGGAAGTCTGGCACGTTCAGGCCAATGTCAGCCAGGATTACACCTACCAAGGACACTGAGGGAAAGTGTAGGCCTTTGGCAACCATCTGGGTCCCAATCAGCACTTGCGCCTTCCCCGAGGTGAATTCATCCAAGATTCTCTTACCATCGGCTAGTCGATTCGCAGTATCCCGGTCCAATCGGATAACCGAGGTCCCCGCAAAGGCCTGCTCAACCTCGGCAGCTACCGATTCAGTCCCGAAACCGTACAAATCCAGGCGACGGTTCATACACTGGCGACATTGTTCGGGACGTTTGCGGCGACGGCCACAATAGTGACAGATTAGCCTCTCCGCGCCTTTGTGATAGGTGAGTGAAACATCGCATCCGCCGCACTGCACAACGGCCCCGCAGGAGCGGCACTGCAGGAAGGAGCCTGCGCCGCGACGGTTCAGAAACAGCAGAACCTGGCTACCGGAACCCAACGTCTCTTCAATTGCTCCACTTAGAGCAGAGCTCAGGACCCCCGTGTTTCCACTCTTCAATTCCAGGCCCATGTCCACGACGGTGACCGCGGGAAGCTGGCCAACTTCGGGCGGGCTATCGGACGAAGTGGCGGGAGCGGCAACGCGTGCCGGAAGTTCCAGCAGACCGACGTCACGCCGTCTTGCGCTGAAGTAAGTCCCAGTTTCAGGAGTTGCGCTACCTAGCAGCACAACCGCGCCCTTCAAGGATGCAAGCCGGAAAGCCACGTCTCTGGCGTGATAGCGGGGATCAGGCTCGGCCTGCTTGTATGTCCACTCATGCTCTTCGTCCAGAATGACCAGTCCCAAGTCCGGCTGGGGCGCGAAAACTGCGCTTCTGGAACCGATGACGACTCGGTACTCGCCGCTCCTTATCTTCCACCACTGGTCAAATCTCTGGCCGTCAGTGAGGCCGCTGTGAAGCACAGCAACTTCGCCGGGGAATCGGGCGGCGAACCGGCTGACGGTCTGATGGGTGAGTGCGATCTCTGGAACGAGCACAATCGCTCGTTTGCCAAGTTTAATGCAGTGTTCCACAGCGTCGAGGTAAACCTCAGTCTTGCCGCTGCCCGTGACTCCATGCAGCAGGAAGTTACCAGGCCCAGACTGGCGAACGTCCAAGGCAGTCCGAACCTGCGACGCCACCTCAGCCTGCTCGTTCGTCAGCACTACGGGATGCGCCGTCTGAATGGCTTTGCCGGCAAGAGGATCCCTGAATTCCTGCACCCTCAGGGACTCCAACCAGCCCTTCTTCATCAGACCGCTTACGGCACTACTTCCGTATTCGCGGCGTGCTTCAGCGATGCGCATAGGGGACCCATCAGATACCAGGTGCTTGAAAAGATCCGATTGTCTAGGCGCGATTCTTGCCAAGGTCTCGTACTCGGGCGAGTTTAGTTCCAGCGTCGGGTCTGCGAGCCTCACGCTCTCAACCAAGCGATGTTTCACGGCCGGAGCTACTCTGCCTCCCACCGTCCTCCGCACATGGCCGGCATTCACAAGTCGGTTTACGACCGACCTGCTGCTTCGCCCGGAGTCAATCAACTGATCCTGGCTAACGCGGCCCTTGGAATGAATGTATGCGAGGACTTCAGCCTGCCGAGGTGTCAAGTCGGGCCGGACTTCGGCCGGGTTGTCCAGGACGGGTTCAATGTAGGTGGCAGGTCTTGCTCGACTTCCATACGGCAGCATCGGCGATACGGCCTCAAAAAGACCGCACAAGTAGTACTCAGACACCCAGCGAGCAACGGCCAGACGATCTTGGTCTATCAGTATGTCCGAGTACACCAATTCCAGAACGTCCCTCGTGTATGGCACGTGGGCCTCGATGGAGCGCTCGAAGACCACTCCCTGTAGAGTCCGTGGTCCAAACGGCACCCTTAGCAACTGGCCAGTCGCAACTTCCATACCTTCGGGTATGGAGTACGTAAAGGTACGTCCTGCTCCTACGGGAGAGTCCACCGCGACTTCAGCAAACTTCAAGATTTGACCTACAGAGCCGCACTTCAGGGAGACCTCTTTCGATGGCGCCACGACTACAACAACACTGGCACAAGGCAACCCTCGGAAGATCAGTGACGAGCGAAACTCCGTAAGCTGCTCAAGACGGCGTCAAATGGATGGGGCCCTCTAATGGCCGAAATCGATTACGCATCCTGGCAGGTCCCTCCTTGTGAATCGAGGGATGGCAGAATCGCCTGTAGGCTACCGGCGTTCCTTGATGCGAGCGTGCCGGCCTGTAAGGCCCCTTAGATAGTAGAGCCGTGCTCTCCTAACTTTCCCGCGGCGAACGGTCTTTACAGCCTGGACCACGGGAGAGTTCAAGAGAAAGGTCCTCTCCACGCCGATCTCATGCGTAACCCGTCGGACGGTAAATGAACGTCCGGGTCCTCGGCCCCGCTTGCGAATCACAACGCCCTCAAACAACTGCGTACGCTCGTTGTCGCCTTCCCTCACGCGTATGGAGACACTCACGGTGTCTCCGGGCTGAAAGTCTTCGACGTCCGGGTTGGGCTCCAAGGTGACGAGGTCGTGTGCGTGCATCTTGATTCGTTCCTTAAGGGGTTTTCTGTTTCTGAACAATAGAACATTCTATTGCTATTGTACGCGTAGAGCAAGAGTCGCGGTGCTGGTCTGACGTTCCGCTGATCTTACGAACGCCTACTCGCGGGTTCTCACAAGGATCTTAACAGGTAGAGCAAACATAGCTATCAGCCTATGGCAAACGGGCCGCCGCGAAAAATGTGTTCCATTATGTTCCGTTTTGTTCCATTTCGTAGCTGGGAAGTGGTGAGTGTCGGAGCATTTTTGGAACACTTCCGGAACACGAACGGTACCTATTCGGGGCAAGAGTGGAACACGAATGGAACACGCCATTGCGAGGCTACATCTGCAAGCCCAAGTCAAGGCCTGGGCCCAGAATGTGATGGCTCCACGGTCTGCTGTGATGTCCATACGCACATATTAGCACAGGTGTACGGCTAGGGCAATGGGCCGCATGAAAGTGCCTCTGCGCGATTGTCGTCTAACTGTTTGGCTGCCGGTAGCGCGAAGACCTGATGTGTTCCAAGAAGCTCTTGTCTTCCGGAGCCAGCGTAGCCAGGGCAAGAAGGTCGGGACGACGCTCTAGTGTGCGCCTGAGGGTTTCACGGCGCCTCCAGCGGGCGATCTCACCGTGGTTGCCTGACAGCAGCTCATCAGGCACCGACCAGTCTCGGAATGTTACGGGGCGGGTGTACTGAGGATGCTCCAGAAGGCCACTGGAGAAGGAGTCGCAGGCTGCCGAGTCCACGCATCCGATTACTCCCGGCAGCAATCGAGCTACCGCTTCGATCATAACCATCGAAGCCAACTCTCCACCCCCAAGTACATAGTCGCCTATGCTGATCTCGTCGGTCGCCAAATGCCTACGAACCCGTTCGTCGATGCCTTCATATCTCCCGCAGATCATAGCGAGCTCGGGCTCCAGAGCCAGTTCCTCGACCAAAGCCTGGTTAAGGCGGCGACCCTGGGGTGACATGAGCACAACACGGGAGCCGCGCTGAAGCTCTCCCCGCTGGCGCAGCGAATCCACAGCCTCAAACAACGGCTCCGGCTTCATGATCATGCCTGGGCCGCCCCCGTAGGGGTAGTCGTCTACAGTACGGCGACCATCGTGTGTGTAGTCCCGCAGGTCGTGAACGAAGAGGCTGATCAAGTCACGCTCTCGGGCACGTTGGAAAATCCCTTCGCCCAAGGGTACCTCGATCATTTGCGGAAAGAGAGTGAGAACGTGGAAGCGCATGTCCGGCTATGGAGCCGGGTGGGTCCTGTGGCCTTTAACCATTTCCAGGGCGTGCGGGAGGGCCGGACCGACAACTTCCAGGCATTGCTCGACACCGCTTGGACTGCCTGGCAGGTTGACAATCAAGCACCCGTTTCTGACTCCCGCCACACCGCGGCTGAGGATAGCGAATGGCGTGTGCTTGAGAGTCTGGACACGCATGGCTTCGCCAAGGCCCGGCGCCTCCAGGTGAAGTACATCCCGCGTGGCCTCCGGGGTCACGTCTCTAGGTCCCAGGCCAGTACCTCCAGTGGTTACAACTAATTCAATGCTGCCAGCGTCGGACCACTCACAGAGCTTGGAGGATATGGCTTCCCTTTCGTCCGGAACGATTTCTCGAATCACCTCGCGGAATGGGCCATCCGACATGATCCGGCTTACGGCGTCTCCGCTAACGTCCTGTGAGCGCTGCCCCTGAGCGCCTGAGTCGCTAATGGTGAGAATGGCCAGGTTGAATATGATTTCCCCTCCCAAGAATTCGGACTTTTCTAAAATCTTCTTTAAACGAAATATAATTTAGCCTTGAACTCCCTGAAGGAACTCTGGAAAACTGGCCACCATGCGATTGGTGAGGGGGCAGTGTCTTAGCCTGCAGGGTGTCGAGATTGTAACACGGAGCTTCTTGCCCTAATTGTGAAGAGCACCGGCACGAGTCCGCATCATGAGCCTGTAATGGTTAAGGAAGTGCTCGAAGGACTCAAGGCCGACCAGGGTCGCCGCTTCGTCGACTGCACCATCGGTGAGGGCGGCCATGCGGAGGCCATCCTGGACGCGGCGAGTAGTGAAGCTCAATTGCTCGGCATAGACATGGACCCTGAGATATTACGCTTGGCATCGAAGAGGCTATCAAGCCAATCAAATCGGGCGGTCGTTGTCCCCGGCAGCTACGCAGATGTGGGTGAACTGACGAAGGATGCGGGTCTCTTCCCAGTGGATGGCGTACTGATGGATCTAGGAGTCTCCTCGTTACACCTGGAGATAGGAGATCGAGGCTTTAGCTTCGACAGAGACGGACCATTGGACATGCGGTTTAACAGAACTCAAAGACTCGACGCGAAGAAGATCGTCAACGAGTACCCGGAGCATAGATTGGCGCGGATCATTCGAGATTTCGGAGAGGAACGCAGAGCGCGCAGGATCGCGCGTGCCATTGTGAGCGGGCGTCCGCTAACAACGACGGGCGAGTTGGCTCGCATCGTGGCAGGCGCCTTTCGAGGACCCAGGCGCACAAGAATTCATCCCGCCACTCTGACGTTTCAAGCTTTACGCATTGCCGTAAACCGAGAACTTGAACACCTAGAGAGAGGACTTACGGAGGCGATTGGTGCATTGAGCGCTGGTGGAAGGCTGGTTGTAATCGCATACCACTCACTGGAGGACCGTCTGGTTAAGGCAACGGTGAGAAGAGAGTCATCCAACTGCCTTTGCCCACCGGAAATCCTGATATGCGCTTGTGGGCACACGGCGCGATTGAGGCTTGTAAACAGACGGGTGCTCAAGCCGTCTCGCGAAGAGGTGGCGATGAACCCCAGAAGCCGTAGCGCACGGATCCGAGTGGCTGAGCGCCTCGCGCCTGCATGACATTGCACCCAGCCAGTTGAATGAAACAAGAACGATCACGAGCGGAAAACCTAACAACAGTACTTGAGGGGGAAGGACTCAAATGTCTAAGAGCGCACCACTGATCACTGCAATCGACATAGGCACCACCAAGGTGTGCACGGTCGTAGGTTCGGGCTACAGGCCGTCGCACATGAACATCGTGGCGCACAGTACGGTCCCGAGCAGAGGGATACGCAAGGGCAGCGTGTCTGACGCCGGCGAGGTGACGCAAGCGGTGCGCGCCTCGGTCAGCAAAGTTGAGGCACAACTGGGCCGCAAGATCCACTCCGCATACATAAGCGTGACCGGCGGCCACATTAAGTTCGAGAACCGCAGGCAGCGGATGAGCGTGCGCAACGAACTCGGGGTGGTAACCCAGAAGGACCTTGCCCGCATGCCGGTCATAGCCGCCAAGAATGCTGTGGACAATGACCGAGAACTCATCCACGCGATCGCACTTGAGTACGCGGTTGGAAGGAACGAAGGCATCAGGAACCCGATTGGCATGCACACCAAGGAGATCGAGGTTGACTCTCTCCTAATAACGGGCGCCACTTCTTACGTAGAGAAGCTGGTGCGATCCGTTGAAGCGGCAGGAGTCGCAGTGGAGGACATGGTCCTGGACCCGATCGCCAGCAGCCGGGCCGTGTTGCAGTCCGGTGAACTCCAGCGAGGAGTGGCTGTAGTAGATATCGGCGGCGGCACGACAGACCTGGTGGCTTTCCGTGAAAACAGGGTTGTCTACACGACGGTGATTCCTGTGGGCGGATACCAGTTCACGAGCGACATCGCCTTCGTTTATCAAGCGGCATTCAACTCCGCCGAGCAGGTGAAGATCAATCACGTAAACATATCTCCCAAGGCCCTCAACGACGAGGGTGAGATCCCCATCACGACCTCCGCAGGGAAAGAACTGATGATATCGAAGGGGGACGTCTGCAAGCTGGCCCGAGAGAGAGCACAGGAGCTGGTGAAGCTGGTAGCGCTCAAGCTAATGGAGGCCGAGACCGGGCCCATCGCAAGCACCAGGGTAGTGCTCACCGGAGGAGCTTCCCAACTCGAAGGCCTGGAGGAAGCGTTCCAGCACGGTCTCACGAAGCACGCGCGGATAGGGGCACCGGAGGGCATGAGGTCCTTGCCGGAAACGCTGAAAGGCCCTGAGTACTCCACTGCCGTGGGAACTCTGATGTGGGCTGGGGCCAAGCTCTCGCGGCCACCTGGAGTCAACGGAGTGTCTTCACCGCCCCACAACTCCTCGGGCCTGATTTCAGGCGTAGTTGGGCAAATCAGGCGTTTGCTACCGACCGCTTAACCGCAGCTTGTTGACATTGACAAAGCTGCCAGCAGGACTACGAATCAACTACTAGGGGAGGATTCGATGGTTGTGAACGATACGCAGGGAAGCGGCTCTGCCCGAATTGTGGTGGTCGGTGTCGGGGGAGGGGGCTCGAATGCAGTCTCCCGGATGTACCGACAACGCTTAACGGGCGTCGAATACATCGTTGCGAACACCGACAGGCAGGCTCTGCTCATGTCGGACGTGCCTTCTAAACTCAGCATGGGCGTGCAGATCACAAAGGGCAATGGAGTTGGAGGCGATCCAGAGATCGGGAAGAGGGCGGCAGATGAAAGCCGGGCCGATATTGCGGATGCGGTGAGAAACGTAGACATGGCATTCGTGGCGGCCGGCATGGGCGGCGGCACGGGTACAGGAGCTGCACCCGTCATCGCTCAGTCCGCTCGCGAGGCCGGAGCACTGACTGTAGGTGTGGTTACGAGGCCATTCGCATTCGAGGGGCTCCACAGGGCACGGAATGCGGAGGAAGGTATTCAAAAGCTGAGGCAGAACGTAGACACGCTGCTTGTCATCCCCAACGAGAGGCTTCATTACGTCTGCGGTGAGGAAGTTACCGCGGAGAATGCCTTCGACATAGCGGACGACGTTCTACGGCAAGGTATTCAGTCCATTGCCGAACTGGTGACAGTTGCCGGCGACATCAACCTCGACTTCGCAGACGTTCAGGCGGTCATGCAGAACTCCGGACCAGCCTGGATGTCGATTGGCAGGGGAACAGGGGAGAACAGGGCGGTTGTCGCGGCGCAAGAGGCGATAACCAATCCACTGTTGGACGTCTGCATCGAGGGCGCGAAGGGCGTACTGCTCAATGTGGCCGGCGGTGAGGACCTGCTTCTGTCGGAGTTGAACCAGACTGCGGAGGTGATCCGACGCGAGGTGGATGCTGATGCCAACATCATCTTCGGTATGGTCACCGATCCGAAGATGGGAGACGAAGTCCGGGTCACACTGATAGCGACAGGCTTCCCCGTTACTGAAAACGAGTCCGATCCGTTCAGCGGCATGCTGGGAAGCGAATCGGACAAGGACTTGCCTCCGTTCCTGCGAGGCAACAGCAGGCTTCGAGCCAGCAAGAAGTTCGATCCAGCCCTGACGGTAAACGGGCACCCGAGAACGTAGCCCATCAAAACGCAAACAATAGGCACTCGAAACTAAGCTATTGGAGGACCAATGGAACCTAACAAATCCGAAGAAGTAGGAAACATCCGGATCAAGGTTGTCGGCGTTGGCGGAGGCGGGTCCAACGCAGTTTCCAGGATGTACCGCGAGCGAATTCCCGGCGTTGAGTATATGGTCATGAACACGGACAAGCAGGCGCTGCTTACATCCGACGTTCCGTCCAAGCTCAGCATTGGGGACAGCCTTGCCGAGGGCAAGGGAGTCGGCGGCGATCCAACCAAGGGAGCTCGGGCCGCGGAGGCAAACGAAGAAGAGATCGCCGCAGCCGTCAGGGACCAGGACATGGTCTTCGTTGCGGCCGGCATGGGTGGCGGCACCGGTACTGGCGGCGCGCCCGTGGTGGCGAAGGCAGCGAAGGATGCTGGAGCACTGACTGTGGGTGTCGTAACGCGGCCGTTCGCGTTCGAAGGCCTACACAGGTCCCGATCGGCTGAAACGGGCATTCAGAAGCTGTGCGAGTTTGTGGACACCTTGCTGGTGATCCCAAACGAGCGCCTTCACCTGGTCTGCCTGGAGGAAGTAACTGCCGAGAACGCGTTCGACCTGGCTGACGACGTGCTCCGCATCGGCGTGCAGTCGATTGCCGAGTTGATAACAGGCATCGGCGACATCAACCTGGACTTCGCAGACGTTCAGGCAGTGATGAAGGACTCTGGCCCAGCATGGATGTCGATCGGCATCGGTACTGGAGAAAGCCGGGCTGCCATGGCGGCCGAGGAAGCGATCACCAACCACCTGCTCGATGTGTCGATCGAGGGAGCCAAGGGCGTACTTCTGAACGTGGCCGGAAATGACGATCTGCTGCTTTCGGAACTTAACGAGGCAGCCGAGGTCATCAAGCGTGAGGTGGACCCGGAAGCTAACATCATCTTCGGCATGGTCACGAACCAGAAGATGGGCGACCAGGTAAGGATCACCCTAATAGCAACCGGCTTCGAAGCCTCCGAAACGATAGTCGACCCCAATAGCGGGATGCAGGACTTGCTGTCTGCCGCTCTGCTTGCCGACGAGTCGGAACTCGATTTGCCGCCGTTCCTACGGCGCACGGCGAGATCGCGCCGGCTCGAGCCCGCGGCGGCAAACGGCTTCACCTGGAACTTCTAATCACTTAGCTAACCCGATTCCGCTCGTGTGATTCGGGCCCTCCTCCAGGTAGAACAGGCCGCCTCTTCGGCGGCCTGTTCTACTTTCACGCGATGCGGTATCCAAAGTGATAACATGCCCGCCGCGATATTGAAGTCTCGAGGAGAGAACCCGTGAGCGAAAACTCAGATCAAGGGGGCCTACCCCTTCATGACGCTGCCAGGGCGATGGGGGTCAAGTTCACGAAGGAGTTCGAGCCTCGTGACAGGATCGTCGAAGCCAACGGGCTGACGTTTCACTATCTGGAGTGGGGAGACCCTTCAAACCCGCCAGCGCTCCTCCTGCATGGCTTCGCCCAGACCTGCCATTCGTGGGACTTCATTTCGCTGTCCCTTGCCGACAGGTTTCACGTGCACGCCCTAGACCAGAGGGGGCATGGCGACAGCTCCTGGGCGCCGGACGGAGACTACAGCCCGGAGACCCAGCAGACGGACATCCACGGGGTGGTTGAGGCGCTGGACTTACGGGACTTCCTTCTAATGGGCTTGTCCATGGGGGGAAGGAACTCGTTCACGTATGCGGCGAATCACCCGGAGCGGGTGAAGGCGCTGGTGGTCGTGGACGCGGCGCCGGAGAACATGGCGACCGGCGGTCAGAACATCAGGCGCTTCGTTCAGGGCGACGACGAATTGCCGTCGGTCGAGTCGTTCGTAGACAGAGTGCTGGAGTTCAACCCGCGCCGCGATCGCAACCAAGTGCGGGGGAGCATACGTCACAACCTGAAGCAGCTTCCAAGCGGCAAATGGACCTGGAAGTACGACAAGCTTCTCAGGAGTTCGAACCGCCCACTCAGGGGAGACGACGGACTTTCCGAGCGGCTGTGGAGCTACCTAGGGCAACTGAAGTGCCCCACCCTAGTCGTGCGAGGAAGTCACAGCGATATCGTCGCGCAGAACACGTTCGAGGAGATGTCGAGCCGGATTCCTCTCGGGCGAGTCGTGACGGTCGAGAATGCGGGGCACATCGTCCCGGGCGACAACCCGGCAGGGTTCCAGGCAGCGGTGCTTAGCTTCGTCGACGGACTAGACTAGGCTGCGGGCCTAGGTCAATCGCCAGGGCCGGCAGCGTCCTCCGACTGGCGAACGCGGTCGGCTGCTTCGAGCAGCGAGGTCAAGCCTCGCCGCACTTTATCCCGATCTACCGTCACCGGTTGGACATCGCCAGCCAGGGCGAGATCCAGGATGTTCTGAGCGACCCCGGCCTCGCGGCCCGCAGTGCGGGACTGCATGATGATCAGGTTGGTCAGTGTCTCCTTCAGCTCTTCGACCGGGCTATCTTCATCAGCCCTGGGGAGGGCATTTTGAAGCCCGGTCAGCAGGCCCAGCCGCAGTTCGCCGAGGTCGGTAAGCAGCCGGACGAGCCGGGCAAGAACTTCGGCACGAAGGACGTAGCGGCCGTCTTCATCGGCGCCAACGGCAGCCAGGAAGCTGTCGATTACGGTCTCGTTGTCGGTCATTGTGATTCTCGCGCTCCTAAACTCGCCGGATGTTCCGGTTGGCTACAATCCTACCGCCCTGCGTCAGGACGGTGAAGCCTTCCATAGACAACGGCTTCGGCAAGAGCCTATCATGCGCGCTCATCGCCGCTCTCCCAATTGGACTAAGCCATTGAACGAGATCTGGTTCTACATTGTCTGGCCGTTGGGCTGCTATGTCCTGGGCTCCGTGTCGAACGGAGACCTGGTTGCCCGCGCGGCAGGCGTGAACATCCGAGAGGAAGGCACCGGGAACCCCGGGACAGCCAACATCTGGCGGGAGATTGGCCCCCGGCACGGAGCGGCAGTATTCCTGATGGACATTGCCAAGGGGGTGATCGCGACGCTCCCCCTGTTCCTGTGGGATGTGGAAGGATGGGTGTGGATAGTCTCGGTGATGGCGCTGATGACCGGGCAGATCTTCCCAGTGTTCTTCGGATTCAAGGGCAACACGGGGATGGCGTCGTTGATGGGATGCACCGTTGGGCTGCTGCCGTTCGGAGGGTTGATAGCAGCGCCCATTGGTATCACGGCGATGTTGCTGACGAAGAACTCAGGCTGGGTTGGCCTACTGATCTTCCTGATTGCAGGCGGCCTCGGAGGCTGGCTCCACGAGTCGCCCCTAGGCGTTGCGGCGATAGCCGCCGGCGGGGGGACGGTGTTCGTGCGCAGCCTGATCCAGTACCAACTCAAGTCTGTTGCCGACGTCTTTCGAGGGAGCCCGCGAGCCTAGCTTCGAGGCGGTGCCCCGTGAAGCCGAGGGGCTGCCGGGGAACCCAAGAACACTTGTGAACTGTCACATTCCGTAACATTCTGTAACTTTTCATAGCTGAGGGCTTCGGGAAAAGTCACACATTTTGAGACGAATTGAATACGGTTTGAATACGGACTGAGCCTAATTGAGTAAGAATGTGACAGTCTCTTCGTAGCTGAGCGGGAGGTCCCGAGCGGGGAATTGGGCCGTGTGGCGCGGCTGGCAGGCGCCAGTCCGACGTGTCGCGCAGTGTTCATGCACCGATAATAGCACGCGCGTTCGCTGAGGGCAAGAGGAAGCGCCCTCACTGTACGACCGGGCACATGGGTAACAGTTAGACCGGGGACATAGGTAACACTTTTGTAGGGGTCCTGTCGACCCGGCCGCTCACGTCGTCCAGCATTCCGATGATGAGCGGCCCGAACCGTATCGACCAGGTCCGCTCGTCCTGCTGCACAAGGCCCACCGGTTCGCCTGTGAGCGACTCGCTCAGGTACAGCAGGCCTCCCTTCCACTTGATCTGTCCGTTGCTGCGGACCCTGCGCACGGTGACCTCCCCTCCGTACTCCGGCGAACTGACACGCGATGGGTGGGTTCGCGGCGACGGCGTGTACAGACTGGCCGGAGGCATCTGCCCGAGCGTCTCGTGCGGCCTCTCGTTGTTGTAGCTGTGCCTGAAGCGGTCGAAGGCACGACGCTGCCGCCTTCGGCTGACCTGCGGAGGCGTGGCCGTCTCGGCCTTGAGCGTCCGGTGCAACCGCTCAAGGCGACCGTTCTGCTCAGGGTGTCCGGGTTCGATGCGCTCAGGGATGATACCCAGCTTGACCCACCACACCGACAGCGGCGAGAGGCTGCCAAGCCCCACGCTGGCGAACGGCACGCCGTTATCCGTGCGGATGGCCCTGGGCAGGCCGTACTCCCGGAAGGCACGCTCCAGTACGCGCCTGGCCTCAAGCCCATTGGGCCGCTCAAGTCCGTCACACACCAGCAGATACCTCGATGCCGCGTCCTGAACGGTCAGAGGGTCGATCCGCGTCCCGTCTGCGGTGCGGAACCATCCCTTGAAGTCGATCGACCACACGTCATTTGGCCTCCTGGCGCCTGAGAAGGGCTCGCCCCACGGCGCGCTGCGCCGCCTGCGCCGCCGACGCTTCACCAGTCCGGCACGGTCCAGTATGACCCCCGCCGTACTGGGCGACGGCCACGACTTCTCAGACTCTATGAGCCGCAGCCTGCCGACTACCTTCTTGGGCCCCCACAACGGATGCCCTCGCTTCATCTCGATGATCCGATCGACCAGCTCCGGGGGTGTCGCGTTGGGGTGGTGATGCGGCGCTCTGCTGCGGTCCAGCAGTCCCGCTTCACCCTCAGCCTTGTGGCGGCCGATCATCTTGTAGGCGGTCTTGCGGCTGATGCCGAACTGACGGCTCAGCTCGGCCACGCTCTCCTCTCCCAAGGCGTAACGCTCGATCAGACCCAATCGCTCAGATTCAGAACTCGCTTGTCTCCAGGGCAACACATTTGCCTCCTCGTGGAATGGTTCCCACAATCCCACAATGTGTTACCCATGTGCCCGGTTCAGGTGTAACCTATCTCCCCGGTCTGTACCCACCCCAGCCCTCTCCCAGGATGGGAGAGGGGGTCAGAGGTGGATTCGGGGCTGGCCCTTCGACAGGCTCGAGGCTAAGGGGACTGTGAGCATAACTGGTCCTTCGACGGGCCCCTTCGGCTAGCTCAGGACGCGGTCAGCGCGAACAGAGTTAGTGGGCGGAGGGCGATTCGCGAATTGCCCATACGACAGCAGATGGGCGAACGGGGGTGATCTATGGTCAGTAAGCTTGGGAGAGGGCTGGGTTAGGGGCGGTTGGAGACGACGAGGTCGTTTCTGTGGCCCCAGCGCTCGTAGAAGCGCTTGAAGTTCTTGAAGCTCAACTCGTTGCGCTGACCCTCATCCAGCGCGGCCCACTGACGGTGCTCGTGCCTGACCATTGGGACGTCCTCTACGGCAACTACCCTGTATCCCATGTCCCGGACCTGGAAGCTGAAGTCCAAGTCCAGGTTTCGGTAGAACCTGAAGCCTTCCCGCATTAGACCCGCTTCCTTGACCAAGTTACGGGCGAAGACCTGGCAGTACGCCTGCATGGCGTCTGCCTCGCCGGAGGTTACCTCCTCATGGAAATGCTGCAAGTTGTCGGTGAGGAGTCCCCAGGGACCCACAATTCCGACGCCGGGCTCCTCGAGAGCGCGGCCCAAGGCGGCTAGAGCGTCGCCGGTCGTCTCTACGGACGGGTCGATGATCACCACGGTGTTTCCGAGGCTCTGCTTCAAGCCGATGTTCTTGGCGGCGGCTTCGCCGATCACGTGATCGCAGTGGACGACCCTGACGCGGGCGTCCTCGTCGCGGAGCCGTTCCAGCCATTCACCGGTGCCATCCGTTGACCCGTTGTCGACGACCACCAGCTCCGCTGAGCGGCCAGCAGCCCATTTCAGGGCGCTCGTGGTACAGCGCTTAACGTCGTCCAAGTAACCGGACACGACCAGGACCATAGAGAAATCAAACTCAGAGTCCCGGTCCAAAAGGGACTCAACCTCCCTAGGGGAAGAGACAGTCTCGAATGGTGGTTGAAGTCGTTCGAACGCGGTCTTCTGTCTTGTCCACGGCCCCGTGGAGGTGTCCCTGACAAGGTATCCGCCGGAGAACAGCTCGGTCCTAATCGCGTCGGCGTCGCGGTAAGACTTGCCCTGCCGAAGTTCTTCGCGGCGGGCCAGATCGACGCTGACGCTTTGTGTGTCCTTGGCTCGCACCACTTCCCTATCGAGGTCCAGGCCAAGGACGGCGTCCCACTCTCTGAGGAGGTCGAGCTTCGACCGTGAAGGCAATCGGCGACTTCGCCATGCGCCACAGTTCTGCCAGCCCGCCGGGGATGTCGAGATCGTCGTCCAATCGCTCCCAGAACCTGTTGCTCCAAGCGGCAGCATGTTCGTCTGCCGAGCCGTTGGGGGCGGGTCCGGCCGCCCATGCCGCGACGCGGTCTCTGAGCGCGGTCAGAGCTTTTTCGGCGGCTCTCAGCGCCGAGAGCGTGAAGTTCATCCGGTTGCGGTAGTTCACCGTCATGCAGAGGTATCTGAAGGCGAGGGGATCGAAGCCTCGTTCAACCAGATCGTCGAGTATGAAGACGTTGCCGGACGACTTGGCCATCTTCACTCCATCGACCAGCAGATGTTGGCCGTGCACCCAGTGCCGAACGTACTGCTCGTCAAATGCGGCCTCGCTCTGTGCGATTTCGCCTTCGTGATGGGGGAAGATGTTGTCGACGCCGCCGGTATGGATGTCCAGCCTGGGGCCGAGGTACTTGGTGGCCATGGCCGAGCACTCGATGTGCCAGCCGGGGAAGCCGTCTCCCCAAGGGCTGGGCCATTTCATCTCACGGCCCGGCTCAGCTAGCTTCCAGAGCGTGAAATCGCGCGGGTCTCTCTTTTGGGGATCGGCCTCTACGCGGACGCCTTCAGCCAGGCCTTCTCCCCTGTTGCCGGAGAGCTTGCCGTAGTTCTCGAAGCTTGCCACATCGAAGTAGACGTTTCCGGCAACCTCGTACGCATGGCCCTTGTCGACCAGCTTGCGGACGATTTCGAGCATCTCAGGGACATGATCGGTAGCCCAAGGCAGATGCGAAGCGGGCCGAATGTTGAGCCGCTCCTCATCGCGGGAGAAGGCATCGGCGTAATGCCGGGCGATCTCCTGGGGTGTCTTGCCCTCCTCCAAGGCGGCAAGAATGACGCGGTCGCCTCCCTGCTCGAGGGCCTCCTGCCGCATGTGGCCGACGTCGGTGATGTTCTTGACGTGGACTACTTCGTAGCCGTGGCGTTCCAGGACCCGCCTGATCCAATCAGCCATCAGATAGCTTCTCAGATTGCCGACGTGTGCGTCCCTGTAAACGGTGGGGCCGCAGGTGTACATGCGAACGACGCCCGGCTCGACGGTCTGAATCTCTTCGACCTTGTGTCCGAGGGTGTTTGTTACGCGAAGCAAACTCTAGCCCCTTGAAAGCCGGAACTTCGCAGCGATGCGAGAATCCGATCTTACCACCGAGCCAGCGCACCAACTAGCGAATGCGGGCGAATGTACAACGGTTACGCGCATTCGGGCAACAGGGTATCCTCAGGCCAAACCGTCAATTGGCCAAACCGTCAATTGGACGCGAACACTTGCAAGGAGGGCTAACTTGCAGCGCAGCAAACTAGTCTCGACGCGGGAGGAACTGGTAGCCGAAAACGGCGTGGCGACGGGAGGCCACCAAGCGGAGGCTGACGCCGGAGTGCGCATGCTGCAGGATGGAGGAAACGCGGTGGACGCGGCGGTTGCAGCGGCGTTCACTACGTTCGCGGTGGAGCCGTCGAACTGCGGCCTAGGCGGGTACGACCACATCTCGATCTACATGGCGGAACGGCAGGAGTTCGTGTCGATCGACGCATATCTGAGGGCACCGGGCAAGATCCGGCCCGAAGCGTACCAGCCGGACCTGTCACAGCCATTCATGTACTACGGCCATCCGCTGACAATCGGAAGGGTGGCGCAGAGGGGCTACCTCGCGGCGGGCGTCCCGGGAGCCGTTGCGGGACTATGCTCAGCACACGAGATGTTTGGACGGCTGCCGCTGGCACATGTGCTGCAGCCAGCAATCGAGGCGGCAGAGGCCGGTCTGCCTGTGACAATGGAACTGGCGAACTTCATCGGTGGGGCGCTCAACCAGATCAGGGAGCTTCCTCACACGGCGGAGGTGCTTCTGAGGAATGGGAACCCTCCTCCGGCCGACAGAGACGGCGCGGAGTCGAAGCTGGACCTGTCGGACATGGCGAAGACGTTCCGGCTGATCGCGGACCAAGGGCCAAAGGGCTTCTACACAGGGCCGGTCGCAGAGGCCATCGAGCGGGAGGTGGCAGGGAACGGCGGGTTCGTCACGGCGGCGGACCTCGAAGCGTACCGTCCGAAGGTGCTGAGAGAGTCGCCGGGGCGCTACCGCGACTACGACTACGTCACCGCGAACGACCATCTCAGCTACGAGATTATGAACATACTCGACCACTACGACATCGCCTCGTATGGACCGGGGTCGGCGGAAAGTCACCACCTAATGGGAGAGGCGCTGGGACATGCATTCATAGACAACAAGACTCACTATGGCGACCCGGACTACGAACGCAGCCCTGCCAATGGGATCGTGAGCCGCGCGTTCGCCGAAGAGCGCGCTAAGGGCATCGACGTCAACTCCGTTGCGACGCGCCCAATTACCGCCGCAAACCCATGGCCGTTCGAGAAGGATGCGGAGCCGCCGGAGGTGATCTCGAACATGCCGACGCTGGGCAAGATCGAAGGCACCAGCCAGGTGGCCGCGGTCGACCGCGAGGGCAATATGGTGACGATCATCACCAGCCTGTCTTCGGCGTTCGGGTGCCAGGTGCTGGTCCCCGGGACAGGGGTGTTCCTGAACAACGGAATGCAGAACTTCGATCCGCGCCCCGATCATCCGAACAGGATCAGGCCGGGAAAGATGCCGATCTTCGCAGCGCCCACAGTGGTGGCGACGAGGAACGGGCGGGCGGTGTTCGGTGCGTGCGGATCGGGAGGCTACCGGATTGCGACGGCGGTTCTGAGCACGATGGTCAACACGCTGGACCACGGCATGAGCATCCAAGAAGCGGCCGACGCACCGCGCGTGCACTGCGACGGCGACGTGCTGTACGTGGACGCTCTGATCCCGGAAGATGTTCGAGACCAGCTTTCAGAGATGGGGCACGAGATTGTGATCCAGGACTCGCAGCGGTCGCCGTCATGGGGGACGTTCGGCCGCGTCAATGCGATCCGCGTCGACGAGAAGACCGGGCTCATGCACACGGGCCTGAACCCGGCCTGGAGCACGGCCGCGGCCGGGTACTAGCCGGCAACGGGCGGCTCGCGGTCATGTTCCTGAACACAAGGAGCAGCACGTGAAGATAACCGGAATCGAGACTTTCATTGTGGACGGCGGCTGGAGGCCGTGGATCTTCATGAAGGTGACGACGGACGAGGGGATCACGGGGTACGGTGAGTGCAGCGATACCCGGTCGCCTATGGGAATTTTGGGCGCGGTGGAGGACCTGAAGCCGGTATTGATCGGAACCGACCCTCGGGCGTACGAAATGCGATTCTGGGACATGTACAGGATCATGCGTCAGAGCCCCGGCGGACTCGCCGCGAAGGCCATCGCCGGAATCGAGTGCGCGCTCGTTGACATCAAGGCGAAGGCGCTTGGGATCTCGGTGGTCGAGCTGTTCGGCGGGCCTACGCGCGACAGCGTTCGGCTCTACTGGTCGCACTGCGGGACGGTGCGCGCCCGCATGCACGAGCTGCTGGACGTGCCGCCGCTCAGGAGTATGGACGACATCCACGACCTGGGCCGCGAGGTTGTAAGCAAGGGCTACACGGCACTGAAGACGAACGTGGTCATTCCTGGCGAGCCGGCGCGGGTCTGGGGCGGCGGATTCGGCCACGGGCCGGGCACCACCGACCAAGTGGTCAGCCGGCAAATGCTGCGGCACATCGAGACGCTGATCGGCACGTTCAGGGATGCCGTGGGGCCGGACGTGGACATAAACCTGGACCTCAACTTCAACGTGAAGCCAGAGTCGGCAATGCGAATCGCGAAGGTGCTGGAGCAGTTCGATTTGCTGTGGCTCGAGATCGATATGTACGACCCGGAGTCGATTCTGCAGATCAAGCAGTCGACATCCACGAGGATTTGCACGGGCGAGAACCTGTTCTACATGCGAGAGTACCTGCCGTACTTCCGGCTCCGGGCGGCGGACGTGTTCATGGTGGACGTGCCGTGGAACGGCTTCAGCCAGTCCAAGAAAGTCGGAGACCTTGCAGAGGCGCACCAATTGAACGTGGCGCCGCACAACTACTACAGCCACCTGGCATCGGCGATCAGCGCGAGCCTGTGCGCAGTGCTGCCGAACGTGCGCATTATGGAGACCGACGTTGACGACGTGCCCTGGAAGGACGACCTGACGACGGTCAAGCCGGTGATCGAGAGCGGCTACTACAAGACGCCGACCGGGCCGGGATGGGGGACGGACCTCAACGAGGAGGTTGCATTGGAGCACTCGTGGCAGGGCGGGGCCAAGTGGCGAGGGTAACCGCGGCGGCGGCGGTTGCGCTTGTGTGCCGTGGCCTCTGAGTTTATCCTAGGCGCCTGTAAGAATTCCGCTGCGCTCTTGTGCGCAGCAGTTGCTAAAAGACACTAACCAGGAGGTCCATACAAGAATGGCCGATCTTTCACGAACAACCGCCATTGTCGGCGTAGCCGAGTCCGACGAGATAGGGCGCGTTGAGAACAAATCGTCGCTTCAGCACCACGCCGAGGCGGCCTACAACGCCCTTGAGGACGCCGGTCTGAAGCTGAGCGACGTGGACGGACTGATGACGGCCGGGTTCTCCACACTCACACTCGCGGAATACCTGGGAATGGAGCCGAAGTTCACGGACTGCACGGCAGTCGGCGGGTCCTCCTTTGTGATACACATTGCGCACGCGGTCGCGGCGATCAACGCGGGCTACTGCGAGACGGTTTTGGTAACACACGGGGAGGCAGGCCGAAGCTCGCGAGCGCGCAGAGGGTCCAATTCGTCGGAGTCAGGGCCTCAGTACGAGGTGCCATACGGCATCATGGGGGCCCCTGTCAGCTACGCGATGGCGTGCCGACGGTACATGCACCAGTACGGCGAGGAGCGGACGCGGCAGGCCATGGCCGAGATCGCGGTGTCGACGCGCAAGTGGGCGCTGATGAACCCGAAGTCCTACATGAAGGACCCGATGTCGTTCGACGAATACCATGAGTCACGCTGGATAGCGTGGCCGTTCCACCTGCCAGACTGCTGCGTTGTGACCGACGCGGGAGGCGCCTACGTGATCACGACGGCGGAGCGAGCGCGGGACCTCAAGAAGGCGCCTGCGTACGTACTTGGAGCGGCGGAGGGCCATGACCACGGGATCATCAGCCAGATGCCTGACCTAACGCGGCCGATTTCCCGCGAGACGGGCCCCAAGGCGCTGGAGCGGGCCGGTCTGACGCACGACGACATAGACCTAGCGATGATCTATGACTCGTTTACTTACACGGTGCTTGCAAGCCTCGAGGCGCTTGGGTTCTGCGGGTCCGGCGAAGGGCCGGACTTCGTGGCCAACCAGCGCACAGCGCCCGGCGGCGACTTTGCACTGAACACGTCCGGCGGCGGACTCTCTTACACGCACTCCGGGATGTACGGCATGTTCCTGGTGCTGGAGGCGGTGCGCCAGATGCGAGGAGAGGCGGGCGAACGGCAGATCGACAAGCACGACCTATGCTTGATAAACGGCACCGGAGGCGCGCTATCGTCGACGGGCACCGTGATTGTGTCCGCAAGCTAGAGGGCTTGCCGCATCCAACTTCAACAGTAACTCAAGGAGCAACAATGTCGCAGGGATACAACAAGCCCCTTCCCCAGCCCCAGCAGGAGTCGGACCATTACTGGGACAAAGCCAAAGAGCATGAGCTATGGCTCCGCAAGTGCGACGACTGCGGCAACGCGTACTTCTTTCCACGGGACATCTCGCCTTGCTGTTTCTCCAGGAACACGTCCTGGACGCAGGCGAGCGGAAAGGCCAAGCTGTTCACGTATGCGATCGTTCACCGGCCGTTCCATCCGGGCTACGTGGACGACCTGCCGTACGTAGTGGCCATCGTGGAGCTGGAAGAGGGCCCGAAGATGGCCAGCAACATCGTGATGGACGATCCGACGCCCGAGAAGCTGCAGATCGATATGCCGCTACAGGTTGTGTTCGACGACGTCACTGACGAGATCACCCTGCCGAAGTTCCAGCCCGCGTAAGGTACAAGCGCGGCAATAGCGCTCGATCGGCTGCCGGTCGCGGCTGTACGCCGAGCCTCAGCAGAGTTCGGTTATCGAGCGGATGATCCTGTCCGGGGTGACGGTAGCGCCTTCCGGCAGGCCGTTGCCGGGTGCGTCCACCCAGATACCGACCATGCCCAGGCGCTGCGGCGCGGCGACCTCCCATTCCAAGTTATCGCCAACCATCCAGGCGTCACCGGGTTCAACGCCAAGATGTGTGAGGGCGTGCAGATACGCACCGGGTTCGGGCTTGCCGGCGCCGAACTCTTCCTCGACCTGGACGTGACGGAAGTACTGTTCCAGTTGCATGCGGCGAATCTTGGGGCGCTGCACACGCGTTGACCCGTTCGTCACCAGCGCCAGCATTACGCCTCGCTTTTTCAGCTCAGCCAGTGTTTCGAGGGCACCGGGGTATGCCCTGACGGACTCGACTCTAAGTGCTTCGAACCCCTCCACCATGGCTGTCTTAGGTGCAACTGCGGTGACGCCCAGCCGGCCGAGGGCGCCCGCGCAGAGTTCCTCTAGAGCGAGGTCCGGGTCTAGACGGCCCCTGCGGTGGCGGTCATCGTCTCCGAAGTACCAGCGGCGCTCTTCGGTCAAGGCCTCACGCAAGGCCTGTGGCGTGACGCCTTCGACGGAGGCTGCCACAGCCTCACATACGTGACCCCACGCATAGTACATAGCGCCGTTGAGGTCCAAGATGGTGTTGTCCATGTCGAACAGGATGGCTTTGGGCAGCAGCGTCGTCATACCGGCGGGCTTCAGTTCGGGGTATGCGCTGCGGTCACGTTGCGGGCCAGTCGGCCTTGCATTCGGCGCAGGGGCAGAGGCGGCGCAGGTCATCGAAAGGGAAAATGCCTGTGTAGTGGCCATCACTCCAGAGGAACTGCACTGCATAGCGACCGACCATGAGGTGGTCCTCCGCGCGTATATCAGCGGGTACGGTAGCGGGATCTAGAAGCTTGCGGCGACTCCACTCTTCCACACACTCGGCGCAACCGCAGTTCACGCGCAGGTACTTGGCCTCGTACAGGCTGCAGTGATCGTCATTCCATTCGATGGAGATGCCTTCGGGACCTATGTCGATCTTATGAATGTTCAGTTGAGTCAATTCGTGGTCCCCGTCTATGTCACTTGTCCACAATCCGGCAAGCAAAGCCGGCGCACGCCTGTGGTAGTGGACCAGACAACCATTCTAGCGCACGCCCGGACCTGCTGTTCGCGTTTCTGTCGATGCTGTAAAATCGAATGCAGGAGGACGCGATGCGCGGCAAAGACTTTCTGGCCATCGGAGACTTGGAGACCGAAGAGATCGGAATGCTGGTCGACCGAGCGGCCGCGCTCAAGCACGGAGAGCGACCACAAGTGCTGGCCGGCAAGGTGCTTGCACTTATCTTCGAAAAGCCCTCACTCAGGACGCGCGTTAGCTTCGAGGTCGGCATAAGGCAACTCGGTGGGCAGTGCGTGTACCTCTCAAAGGACGACATCGGACTAGGTACGAGGGAGCCTGCAGAGGACGTGGCGCGGGTTCTGGACAGATGGGTGGACGGAATTGTGGCGAGGGTGTTCTCACATCGAAACCTGGAGATACTTGCCGAGCACTTTCGAGCGCCAGTGATTAACGCGCTGTCGGACCTCGAGCATCCATGCCAGGCCGTTGGGGACCTCTTGACGATTCGGGAGCACAAGGGCGGATTCGACGGAGTGCAGGTTGCGTGGGTTGGAGACGGCAACAACGTCGCAGGGAGCCTAGCGCTTGCCTGCGCGTCCGTCGGCGCGGGGTTCGCCATGGCTACGCCTGAGCAGTACAAGTTGCCCTCCCCTGTTTGGGAAGAGGCGAGCCGGCGCGCCTCCCGCAGCGAGTCAGCTATGGAGTGGTCAGTGTCGCCCGCCGTGGCGGTGCAACACGCAGACGTGGTCTACACCGACACGTGGGTGAGCATGGGAGACGAGGACGAGGCCGATGAGCGAAAGGCCGTGTTCTCCGACTATCAAGTTAATACGGACTTGATGGACAAGGCTAAAGGAGACGCCGTGTTCATGCACGACATGCCCGCATACCGGGGGAACGAGATCTCGGACGGCATGATCGAAGATGCCAGGTCAGCGGTCTTTGACCAAGCTGAGAACCGGCTGCACGGGCAAAACGCCATCATGGTCGACCTCTTCGGCGGCTAAGGAACGGAACCCCCTGTGAGCAAACCCCTCGTCGCAATACTTGGACGACCCAACGTGGGCAAGTCCACGCTCTTCAACCGGCTAGTCAACCGACGGTCGGCGATCGTGTCAGACATTGCGGGCACCACCAGAGACCGTGTGAGCATGGAGACCGAATGGGCCGGAAGGCCGTTCATGCTAGTGGACACCGGAGGCCTGGACGTGTTCCCAGAGACGGACATCTGGCGCAAAGTGAAGGACCAGATAGAGCTTGCCCTGGACGAGGCGGACGTGATCCTGTTCGTGGTCGATGCGTCGGTGGGAATCACCAACGGCGACCGGGACGCTGCCGAAGTACTCCGGCCCGTGGATAAGCCGGTCTTGCTTGCCGCGAACAAGGCGGACAACGACGCCCGGGCCGCGCAAGCAATGGAGTTCTACGAGCTTGGAATAGGGGAACCCGTACCTGTAAGCGCGTACCACAACATAGGCATAGATGTCCTGATGTCTCAAGCAACCGACCTCCTGCCGCCTCCGGGGGAGGACCTTGGCCCTGAGACAGACTTCAGCCTTGCGATCGTAGGCAGGACCAACGTCGGCAAGTCCATGCTGACAAACACCATACTTGACGACGACCGGTCGATCGTCAGCGACGTGCCAGGCACCACCAGAGACGCGCTCGACTCGATCCTTACCAAAGGGGACGGCGACGTGATACGGCTGATCGACACGGCCGGCATCCGCCGCAGAGGAAGAATCGAGCCCGGCATCGAGAAGTACAGTGTGCTTCGTACGCTCAGGGCCATCGATCGCGCGAACGTGGCAGTGCTTCTACTCGACGCGGGAGAGCTCGCGACCGCACAGGACTCACACGTGGCGAGCTACGTACTGGACGTCTACAAGGGGCTGGTGTTAGCGGTCAACAAGTGGGATTTGGCGAGCGAATTGGAGTTGAGTAAAGAGGATGCCGAGAGGGCAATTCGCATGAGGTTCAAGTTTGCCCCTCACGTGCCGATTGTGTATTTGTCGGCATTGGAGCGCACAGGCATTGACGAGCTTCTGAATGTTGCCCGAGGCGTGTACGACGAGTGGACAAAGACGGTGCCGCGTTACGGCCTCAAGCGCGTGGTCATGGACGCAGTGGCAGACCATCCGCCAGCGTCCGGCGGCAGGAAGCAACTTAAGATTTTTGGTGTAGCCCAGGACTCGTCCGCTCCGCCTTCGTTTACGTTCTACGTGAACTTGTCCGAGTTGGTACATTTTTCGTACCGCAGATACCTGGAAAATGCACTCCGCAGCGCATATGGCTTCGAAGGAAACCGTTTGAGGATGCGCTTCAAGGGCAGGCGGGACCCTTGAATGAACACCTGATTGACTGCCTCATATTCGTACCAATCGGGTATGTACTAGGTTCCATACCCTTCGGCCTGATTGCAGGCTACCTCTTCGGCGCCGGGGACATACGCCGCGTGGGCAGCGGGAAGAGCGGCATGACAAACGTCATGCGCACTGTTGGGTACAAGGTGGGCGCTGTAGTGCTGTTCCTGGATATGGGCAAGGCGGTGGGAACCATTGCCCTGACCCGGTATGGATTTGACGCTTTCGAAGGAGCGGTCGCGGGAGCAGGTCTTGCAGCCTTGTGCGGTCACATCTGGCCTGTGTTCTCCGGATTCAAGGGAGGACGCGGCGTGGCGACAGGCTGGGGCGGGCTGATTATTCTCTCCCCGATCTCAGGACTCGCTGCTACGGTGCTGGGGCTGTCCATAGTCGGCCTCACGCGTTACGTATCGCTCGCTTCGATAACCTCCGCCGTGAGCGGATCTGTGATTCTGATTGTGCTGGCCGCAGCCGGGCGTGAGCCGTTCTCGTACATGTGGTATGGAATCATCGGCGCGCCTCTAATCGTGTACCTGCACAGGGACAACATCGCCAGACTCCTGCGGGGCGAAGAGCGAAAGCTCGGCCAAAAAGTAGAGGAGGAGGCTGAGGAGGAACCGGGACCGACCGGCGAAGGGAGCGGGTAGGTCTTGGCTCTAGTTGGTGTCTGCGGGGCGACTACCTGGGGAACGACTCTCGCGATGTTGATCGCCAACAACGGCCACTCGGTGCAACTCCTGGCACGTTCTGACGACGAGGCCGATGCCCTGAACTCTGACGGCGAGAACCGGCGCTTCGCCCCGGGAGTGCGATTTCCCGCGGGCCTCAGAGCAACCCCTTCGCCGGATCTCGCCTTCCAAGCGGCGGACCTCGCGATCGTTGCAGTCCCATCGCAGACTTTTCGCGCGAATGTGCAGCGAATCGCCGGAGCTATTCGGCCGCCTACCGTAGTGGTAAGCGCCACGAAGGGACTGGAGGTAGGTACCGGCAAGCGGATGAGCCAGATACTCAGAGAAGAGCTCGACCCGAAGCTGAGCCCGACGGTGTGCGCACTGTCGGGGCCCAACCTAGCCAGGGAGATTAACGAGGGGAAGCACTCCTCAACGGTGATTGCATCGGAATCTACCGAGGCGGCAGACAAGGCACAGGAGTTGATTAACACGGCGCGCTTTCGCGTCTATACCAGCAACGACCTCATCGGCGTGGAGTGCGCTGGAGCGCTCAAAAACATTGTCGCGTTGGGGGCAGGAGTGTGCGACGGCCTAAACTTAGGGGACAACGCCAAAGCAGCGTTTCTTACCAGAGGACTTGCCGAGATCACGCGCCTCGGCGCCGCGATGGGCGCTAACCCCATGACTTTTGCGGGACTTGCCGGAATGGGAGACTTAATCGCCACCGGCGCGGGTGGCCTCAGCCGCAACCATCGGGTCGGCAGGCTCCTGGCAGAGGGCAAGACGCTAGACCAGATACGCGAAGGAATGGACAACATCGCCGAGGGAGTGGAGACAACACGGGCAGCGCTGGAACTTGGGCGGATGCTCGACGTGGAGATGCCCATCGCCCAAGCGGCGCACGACGTCCTGTTCGGGAAAGTGCCACTTGACGAGGCCATTCGCACTCTGATGACCCGCGCCCCAATTCGCGAACAGGCCCTATAGGTCTTCTCCTGCAGGCACCTTGGATAGTCCGGGAGCGGCGGAGGCGTGACGGGCCTGGGGCTCCTGTTTCATCTTTGACCCCCTGGGGCTGACGCACGCCACGAAGGAAAGGTCTGAGTCTCTTGTATAGACGGCGCATCGACGCGAATACAGAGTTGCGCCAGTTGGACGAGGAGCAGGCCCTGGAGCTTGCCCGCCTCGTCGACAGGAACCGAGAGTACCTGCGGGAGTGGCTCCCCTGGGTAGATGACAACAGGACGACCCAAGACAGCAGAGAGTTTCTACGAGGGGCGCGCAAGATGCTGCGCGACAAGGGCACAGTCACGGCAGGAATCTGGCACGATGGGCGGCTTTCGGGTGTTGTTGGACTGCACGAGATTGACTGGGCCAACAGGTCGACCAGGCTTGGCTACTGGCTAGACGCCGGACTCCAAGGCAATGGGATTATGACGCGCGCATGCCAAGCGCTCCTGGAGCATGTGTTTATGGAGCTGGAGCTCAACAGGGTCGAGATAGAGGCGGGGGTCGGAAACGAACGGAGCAGGGCGATTCCAGCCCGCCTGGCGTTCAGCTTCGATGGAATACGCAGAGAGGCGCAGTACCTGTATGGCCGTTACTTGGACATTGCAGTGTATGGAATGACGGCCGGCGAGTGGCAAGCGAGGGCACGACAGCCTACGAGCTAACTTAGAAGCTCAACTCGTCCAGGTGGAACATCACGGCAGCAATCGCCGCCATGCCGGCAGTCTCTGCCCTGAGAACGCGAGGTCCCAGAGTTACGGACAGGATACTGCTTGCCGCAGCGTGCGCGGCTTCAGTCTGAGTGTAGCCACCTTCCGGTCCGACAAACAATGACAGGCGATCCAAGTCGCCGTGCCGCTCCCGCAGTTCATGCAAGCCTCTTTCCAGGCCCCTCTCTCTCTCGTGCTCCCAAAGAATCAACGCCGGCCCGGATACGCTGTTGCACGCATTGTTGAAGGAACATGGTGCTTCGAGAACGGGCAAGATGCCTCGTTCGGACTGCTCAGAAGACTCACGTATGATGCGGCGCCATCGCTCCAGCTTGGCATGCTCTTTGTCCGGGCCGCGAACGGCGACAACCGACCTATCGCAAGAAACTGGCACGAACCGGGACACCCCCAGTTCAACGCTCTTCTGGATGGCCAGTTCGAATTTCTGAGCCTTGAGCAGCGCCTGATAGAGGGTGATCTGCGCGCGGGGTTCGCCATTTGAGATTGTACTGTCCAACACACGGCCAGTAGTCTCCGAGGAGTGAACCGTGGTCAACTCCACAAGGTACTGCCAGCCGGAATTGTCCAGCACAACCACCTGCTGGCCTGGCCGGAGCCTGAGAACATGCGCTACCTGGTAAGAAGCAGGCCTATCGAGTCGAACCTGTTCATTCGAGATGCTGGATGGGTCGAGGAAGAACCGGTGCAATCCGGCCCATGTCCGGAGAGCCTTGCTGCGAACCTTCAATGTGCCGGCGCCCGGCTGGGTGCAGCGTAAATGAGAGCCACCCAGTCGTCACTCCACATTTCTTCGATCAACGTCAAGCCAGCGAGCTTGAGCTTGTCGGCGACCTCTTCTTTGCGGTCTCCAACAATCCCGGAAACGACAACTTTGCCGCCAGGAGCAACCGCGCCCGCCAGCAGTCCAGACATGCTGGATACTACGGTGGCTGAGATGTTGGCGAGAACGACGTCGTAGCCCTGTTCTCGGCCATCGTCCGAACCGAGCGTCCCTTGCACAACCTTAACGACTTGTTCCACGCTGTTGCGTAAGGCGTTCTCCCGGGCAACACGCGCTGCGGGCTCTTCAATCTCATAGCCGACAACTTCAGCAGCACCGAGCTTAGCGGAGGCGATGGAGAGGATACCGGAGCCGCAACCGACGTCCAGCACACGGCTGTTCGGAAGCACGAGCGCTTCGACAGCCTCCAAGCACATCCTGGTCGTGGGGTGATGGCCGGTACCGAATGCCATTCCCGGATCCAAGCTTATTACTATCTCATCGGGTTGTTCGCGATGCTCCCGCCAAGTTGGGCAAATTACAATGCGCCGCCCTACTCGCAGCACGTGGAAGTGGCGCTTCCATGACTCCTGCCAATCCTCCTCTTCGATGACGCGCTCATTCAATGGCGACAGGGGCACAAGACTAGCAACAAGCTGTACGGCAACCGAGATGCGCTCGCGACGCTGTTTGGCCGTCGAGTCAAGAGGCAGATAGGCGCGGACGACAACATCGGCGCCTTCAGGTTGAGTTTCGCCTTCGTCGGGGTTGAATCCGCCGACGGATTCCAGGGCGACGCCTCCGTGGCCGTACCTGTGGAAGATCTGGGACAGTGGCTCTACATACTCGGGAGGCGTCTGAACGCTGAGCTCAAGCCACTTCAAGAGGGTAGGGTCCGGGCTAGCCGCCCAAGAAGTCCTTGATCTTGCCGGACCATCCCTTGCCTTCTATGAACTCGAAGTCTCCCGAGTCCTCGAGAGTGTCCGCAAGTTCCCCAAGCAGAAGCTTCTGGGACTCGTCCAAAGACTTAGGCGTCTCTACGACTACGGCAACCAGTTGATCGCCCCGGCGCCTTGGGTTCCTCAGTTGGGGCACGCCTTTCCCGGCGAGCCTAAAGACCCTGCCGGACTGTGTGCCTGCGGGAACTTCAACCTCAGTTTCGCCTTCCAATGTTGGTACGGTGATGACGCCTCCGAGCGCCGCCTGTGCGACGTTAAGGCTCCTGGTGAGGACGATATTGTCGCCTTCCCTTTCAAAGAAGTTATGCGGCCTAACACGTACTGAGACGAACAGGTCACCCGGTGGACCACCGTTCCTCCCCGGCTCGCCTTCATTGCTGAGGCGAATGCGTGTGCCATTTTCGATGCCGGGCGGAATCGACACGGCGAGCTTGCGGCGCCTCTTCTCCCTTCCGGAGGCGAAGCACGTCGTACACGGCTCGCTTATGGCCTTGCCCTCTCCACGGCATACGCCGCAAGTCGAGACCTGTACGAACTGGCCGAACACGCTCTGCTGGGTACGCCGAACCTGGCCCGCTCCACGACAGTTTGTGCAGGCCGCTACCTGTGAACCCGGTTCGCTCCTGGAGCCACTGCAATGGCTGCAGATCTCCATTCGCTGGACCGTAAACTCCTTTTCCGCGCCAAAGACCGCGTCTTCGAAATCGACAGAAAACTCGTACGAGAGATCTGCACCTCTAGCGGCAGTCGTTGCACGCGCTGAGCCGCCAAAGCCACCGAAGAATGCGTCGAAGATGTCGCCGAAACCGCCGAAGTTCTCAAAGCCATCAAAGCCGCGCCCTCCGTTACCACCAACCCCAGCGTGGCCGAAGCGATCGTAGTTCCGCCGCTGCTCCTGGTTGGTAAGGACCTGGTAGGCTTCGTTTATCTCCTTGAACTTCTCACTCGCGTCCGGCTTCTTGTTGCGATCCGGGTGATACCGCAGTGCGAGCTTCCTGAACGCCTTGCGTATGTCCTCTTCCGAGGCGCTCTTGGTTACGCCCAACACATCGTAGTAGTCGCGCTTTTGGGTGGTCATTCGGATTCCGACACAGTCATGCTAGGTTAGATTATATGGGCGGGCCGCACGCCTAACAAGCGATCACAGGCAGATGAGAAGGCTGGCCGCAGCGGATGGGCGGGGCCGAGGGCGGTTACGCAGTTACGCCTTCGACCAGCTCACTCATTACGTTTGAAACGAATCGAACGCCGCTGATCGTTCTCGAATACTCCATGCGCCTGGGGCCCAAGGCGCTCACGATGCCGAAGGCCTGGCCCGGCACACCGTAACCGCAGATAACTACGGTAAAGGGTCGCAGGAAATCACCCTCGTTCTCCTGGCCAATGATCACTTTGACTGTGCCCTCGTCCGGGGAAGCGTCAAGAATGGCGTGCATCAACGAGCCATCTTCCAAGCTGCCAACAACCGCTCGAACGCTGTCCCCTTCCGAGAGTTCAGGCTGATTCAAGAGATTCTTGAGGCCGTCCACGTAGTGATCCCTGCGCGAGGACTCATCCTCAGTGTCGAGTATGGAGGCAGTGGTAGTGAGCAGATCGTCCTCGAAATCAGACGTCCGGTTGTCCCGTTCAAGGGACAGTATCTCCCGCTTGCTCAGGCCGAGAATCCGGCCCTTTACCCGGGCGCCAATGGCATCCAGGTCCGACTGCTCCAGCGGCCTTGGGAGCCGAATCAGATGTTTGCCAAGCCTAGCCTGGCCAAACACGAGGATCAGTAGTGCGGTGAGGTCCTGGATTCGGACCAGTTCGAAGTGGCGCACCCGAGACTCCACGGAAATGGGAAAGGTGGCAACAGCCATGTTCCCGACAAGACCGGCAAGTAGCTCGGCCGCAGCCGATGCCCAACTATCTACGTCTCCTTCTGCCTGTATCAGCCGGTCGCGAACGCTCTGTCTGACAACAAGCGGAGGGCCGTCCTGCCGCGACCCGCTAAGCGACTCGACGTACATGCGGTACGCGCGGTCTTCCGGAACGGCGCCCGAAGACGGGTGCGGCCTAGAGATGTAGCCAGCCTCTTCGAGCTCGGCCAACTCATTGCGAACTGTGGCGGAGGATACGCCGAGGTCGTGCTTACGGACGATGGTCTCGGAGCCTACCGGCGCAACAGTGCTAACGTAGTCTTCGATTAGCAGGCTAAGTATTTTTTGCTGGCGTGCAGTAACCATGATGAGTAGTGGCGAAGCGAAGGATGATGAGTGTGAATCTAGCACCGGCGAACTTAGAGTGTCAAGAAGCCGAGCGTCGGCGCGCAGACACTTCGTGCCTACCTGGACGGCATGTCTCGACCGCCCGGACATTGCCGCATGACAACGGATTCCGTCAAGGGTTCGAAGGCTGAGGCTGATCCGGCTATCCCGGGCCTCCGGGAAGAGACTCGCATGCTGTGCCGTTTCGGTCTCTGTCCAGCCGGTGCGGGTCAGAGTCAGGTCCGCCGGCCGCTTCGAAGAAACGTTGCGCGTCTTCCCAGCGCTCAAAGTCTGAGCAGTTGCGGTCAGGGCCTTCGGGATCGTAGAGCAGGCCGTTCGGGGATGGTTGCACAGTGGCAACTGGCGCAGGTTCAGCAGACGCTGCCGGCGTGGGTGAACCGTCAGGCACGGGCGTTGACCCCGGACTTCCGGGCAACGACTCACACGCGATGCCGTTGCCGTCCTTGTCCAGCCCATGGCTGTCGGAGCCCGGTCCACCGGCTTTCTCAAAGAACCGTTGCGCGTCTTCCCAGCGCTCGAAGTCCGAGCAATCTTGATCGGGCTGTTCCCCATCGATCGCGGCTTCCGCAGAAGACGTTGGCGTGGGTGAGAGGGCAGGCACGGGGGACGGAACTGTTGGCGACTTGACCGGAGCAGGCGTGGGAGACGAGGGTGTCTCGCTGGCGACGCCTGCATCGGATGTCTGCAAGATCGAAGCGTGCTCGCAGGTGTCCAGCATTTCCCGAAGCGCATCAACCTCAGTCCGGGTTGCAGTCAAGCCCCATTCTCTCTTGACCGCTATCCAATCGACGGCGTACTGGCACCAGTAGTCTCGATCGGAGGGGCGCCACTCCTCGGGGCCCTTCCTGCCCTTTGAGCGATTGGCAGATGCGGTGGCTGCGACCAAGTGACCTTCAAAGGGCAGATGATTGGCGAACTGCTCTTTTCGGTCCTTACTCCAGGCGTGCCCGCCGGAATCGTGGGCATTTGCTAGTGGCACCAGATGGTCGATGTCCAGATCGGAGGGATCTTCCGTGAGTATGCCAGTGTATGGGTCAGTCCAACTACCAGATTCGACGCGGCACATGCGATTGTCCTCGAATTCGACCGAAGTCGAAGACTCTTCTATGAGGACTTCCTGACGCGTGTTCTGGCAATCGCCGTCAACGTCAGTCCAGTGCTTCCAATCATCGCGGTCATAGTCCGGGAGCTCCGCCGGCGTCTCTGCGACCACAATAGCGGCGACCAGGGCGACGGCCTGCGGAATAGCAGGAGGGGCGGTTGGATCTTGCGTGAGTGCAGGTTGCGCCGGTGAAGATGGCTCGGCGCCTGAATCCAGCGAGCCGCAGGCCACCAAGAGTCCAACGACCAAGACTGAAGCCGCAACCGCGACTCTCGAGGGCGATGACACGTCCAACGGGACGGCGGGCGTTGTCGCTACGCCTGAACAGGCTCCGGGGACTGGGCCTTCACGTTGAGGCCTTCGTCGGAGACGTCTATGAAGGCAGTGTCGCCTGGGCGCAAGTTGCCGCTCAGTATAGCGTCGGACAGCATGTCTTCGACATGGTCCTGAATGACGCGCTTAAGCGGCCTCGCGCCGAACAGGCGCTCGTAGCCGTTCTCAACCATCCATTCTTTGGCCTGCTGAGTGACCTCCAGGTCTATGCCTTGCTGCAGCAAATTGAAGGCTACCTTGACGATCTCCAAATCAACTATCTGCTGCATGTCATTCTTGCTCAGCGCATGGAAAACGACGTTGCCGTCGACGCGATTGAGAAACTCCGGCCTGAAGAACTTCTTGACCTCGTCAAGCACGTTTTTCTTCATCCGTTCGTACTCGGCCTTATCTGACTCATCGCCTTCAGGCATCAGGCTAAAGCCCAGCGACCTGTCCTGCTGGATCAGGTTGGAGCCGATGTTGCTCGTCATTACGACGATGGCGTTGCGGAAGTCGACCTTCCTGCCCTTGGCGTCCGTGAGGTGCCCGTCGTCAAAGATCTGGAGGAGAATGTTGAAGACCTCATGATGGGCCTTTTCTATCTCGTCAAGCAGGATGACGCAAAAGTTCTTGCGCCGCACAGCCTCGGTCAGTTGGCCGCCATCATCGTGGCCTATGTAGCCCGGCGGCGCTCCAACGAGTCTTGCGACCGAGTGGCGCTCCATGAACTCGGACATGTCCACGCGAATCGCGGCGTCTTCGCTCCCGAACAGGAACTCAGCGAGCTTTTGAACTAAAAGGGTCTTCCCAACTCCCGTGGGGCCAAGGAACATGAACACGCCAACGGGACGCTTCGGATTCTTCAGTCCAGACCGCGACCTGCGGACTGCCTTTGACACGAGCGTTATGGCCTCGTCCTGGCCAATCACGGTCTCGTGAAGTTCCCGCTCCATGTTCAGGAGACGCTCGGTCTCTGTTGTCGTCAGGCGCGTAACCGGAATGCCGGTCCACATGCTGACGACTTCGGAGATATCCTCATCAGTCACCAAGGCATTCTCAGACTCCAACTCGGTCTTCCAGTCACGTTCCTGGACTTCGAGCTTTTCTGCCAAGCTTGCCTCGCGTTCCTGCAACTCTGCGGCCTGCTCGTACTGGCGGGACGAGATGGCCTCGTCCTTCTCCTTCCGCAGGCTCTCCAATGCCTTCGTCAGATCTTTCACCGAGATGGGCATGGTGCTGCGATTGATGCGGACCCTGGACGCAGCCTCGTCTATAAGATCAATTGCCTTGTCGGGGAGGAACCTGTCGGAGATGAAACGTGACGCAAGGTGCGCGGCGGCTATCAAGGCCGTCTCGTCTATGAGAAGCTCATGATGCTCTTCGTACCTGCTCTTGATGCCCCGAAGGATCTCCACAGTCTCTTCTTCGCTGGGCTCTTCCACACGCACGGGCTGGAACCTGCGCTCCAGGGCGGGGTCCCGCTCAACGTACTTGCGGTAATCGTCCAGGGTGGTGGCACCGATGCACTGCAACTCTCCGCGGGCGAGCGACGGCTTGAGTATGTTTGCTGCGTCTACGGCGCCTTCCGCGGCACCGGCTCCCACCATTGTATGAATCTCATCAATGAACAGGACGCAGTTGCCTGAGTTGCGTATCTCGTCGACAACCTTCTTCAGTCGTTCTTCGAACTCACCACGGTACTTGGTGCCGGCCACCAGAGCTCCCATGTCCAGAGTAACCAGCCTCTTGCCTTGAAGCGTGGAGGGGACATCGTTGTTAGAAATCCGCTGAGCCAAGGCCTCGACGATGGCCGTCTTGCCAACGCCCGGCTCTCCGATCAGAACAGGGTTGTTCTTGGTCCGGCGACTCAGTATCTGGGTTACGCGCTGTATCTCCTTCTCACGACCGACCGTGGGGTCGAGTTTGGCTGCGCCGGCAAGTGTGGTGAGGTCGATTCCCAACTGATCCAGCGTGGGTGTGCGCGTGGAAGTGCGCGAGCTGCTGCCGCTCTGCGTCTGGTGAACCGTTTGCGTCAGAATCCGGCTGGTCTCGCCTCTAACAGAATCCAGGCTGACGCCGAGACTCTCGAGGACGCCCGCGGCTACGCCCTCCCCTTCCCTCATGAGAGCGATGAGCAAGTGTTCCGTGCCGATGTAGTGGTGGTTGAGCCGCCTTGCCTCATCCACCGCAAGCTCAATGACCTTCTTGGCCCGTGGAGTCAGGCCAATCTCGGAAGATGTAGTCTTTTCGCCCCTTCCAATGATGAACTCTACTGCCGACCGGACCTTGTTGAGCTCAACGTTCAGATTTGAAAGTACTCGAGCAGCCACGCCATCCGATTCCCGCACAAGCCCAAGCAGGATGTGCTCTGTACTGATGTAATTGTGGTTAAAGCGCTGAGCTTCTTCTTGGGCGAGTGAGAGAACCCTGCGCGCCCGTTCTGAGAACTTTTCAAACCTGCTTGCCATATCTGAATGTCTCCTAAGAGGTTACCGCGATCGAGCGATTGCCGCTAACCGTAAAGGCCGGCATATGGGTCATCTTCGGCCTGCCTTAGGCTCAGGCCCATCCGCCGCCTCTCGGGCTCGATGCGCAATATCTTCAGCTTGACTTCATCCCCCTCCTGCACGACATCTCGAGGATGGGCGATCCTCCTGTTCGCCAACTCCGAGATATGTATCAAACCTTCCACGGAGCCTTCAATACGAGCAAAGGCGCCAAAGTTGGTCAGCTTTGTAACCACACCATCCACGACATCGTCAACGTGGAAGCGCTCGTGAATTGTGTCCCATGGTTCCGGTTCCAGCCTTCTCAGGCTTAGGGCGATTTTTCTGTTCTCCGCGTCTACCTTAAGAACATAGACCTTAACTTCGTCTCCCATTTTGACCAGGTCCGAAGGGGAGCGAATGTTGTCCCAAGACATTTCGGAGATGTGCACCAGGCCATCGGCACCGCCCAAATCTACGAATGCGCCGAAGTTGCTGACGCCCGTCACTTTACCTGTACGAACCTCGCCCACCTGCAGTTCTTCGATCAGTTTGGCCTTTTCGGCCTCCCTGCGCTCGCGAACCGCCTGTCTCTCAGAGAAGATAGCCCTGTTCCTAGGCCGGTTCACCTCCAAGACCTTCAGCTTGAGCACATCACCCACGAAGTCATCAGATGATGGACCAGTGCTCTCCTGGCTTTCCTCGGCCTGCGGTTCGGGCTCCCCATCTGCAAGCGCCTCTCCATCTGCAAGCGCCTCTGTTGCTTCTTCCTGCCTGGGCGTCGAGAACACGTCTCGCGGAACGGACACCAACTGCGACATGGGCACGAAGCCCTGTACGCCTTCGACTTCAACGATGGCGCCGCCACGGTTGAACCCAAGAATTGCGCCTTCGACGGTCTCGGCCGCTTCCAGCAGCTTCTCCAGAGTTTTCCAGCCACGCTCTCCCACCGCACGGTCTATGGAGAGTATGGCGGCGGACTCGCCTGACTCCGGCCGAATCACGTAGGCGACGATTTGGTCGCCGACCTGAATGTTTCGGTGTGCGTCATCACCAAGCGTCCGGGTCTCCCTGGGCGGAACAATGCCTTCAGCCTTGTGGCCAATGTTCACGAGAATGCCGTCAGGATCCGAGCGCATGACCATGCCTTCAACGATGTCACCGCGCCTGAGAGGCTTGATATCTTCGACGGAGTCGAGCAACTCCGCCATGTTCATGTCTTGATTGGGTTCTGCGTCGGCCGCTTGGGAAGTCACTTTATTCAGCCAGTATCCAACTTAGATTGAGGTGAGCCCATTATAGGTTCAGTCTGAATACAGTGTAAAGGCAAAATGGAAGCAGGGATTGTGGACTAAGGCAAACTTGTCTCGGCGTTGCGAAGGCGGTGCAGCGATGTGCCGGGTGAGTTATGCCTCCTCGCTCAAGGCTTCCAGAGAATTGTAGCATGGCAATTCTCTCCTGCCCAAAGCGAAAAAGCCCCCTGGCAGTGGCCTATTGTCCCACACCGTCGCCAGTGCAGTATCGTCGGCGCTGAAGCGTTTCACTGCCGTGTTCGGAATGGGAACGGGTGGGACCGCTTCGCTTGAACCACCAAGGGACTATATTGCTTGATCATATTCTGACCAACCCAGCGCGGGAAAGTCAAGCCGTGAGATAGTTGGAAACCGTCAGGAAGTAAGATGGCGCACGTCCAGCTAACCATGCGCCCAGCACCGCGCGAGTGCGTTCCGGCCGCTGGAACGCATTTCTTGAATGGCGAGATGTCAAGGCTCTCTCGAGTACGAGTCGGGGTTGTTTGAGTTTGAACAGGGCATCCATTAGAATTACGGCCATTCTGAAGTTGGGAGTCGGATTCGCCGGCCCTGGCTTGGACGGTGGGCTGAAAGATTGGCGCAACTTGCTCAATCCGGCTGCAATCCTCGGAGGGAGAATCGATGACTTCAGAGACCGCGAGCAGCAGACCCGTAATTGAAATTAAGGACCTCAAGACTCACTTCTTCACGCGCGATGGAGTAGTGAAGGCCGTTGACGGCATCTCCTACGAGATCGCAGAAGGCGAGGTCGTGGGAATCGTCGGGGAGTCAGGCTGCGGGAAGAGCGTAAGCGCGCTTTCCGTCATGCGGCTCGTTGCCGACCCTCCGGGCAGGATCGTTGGCGGAGAGATCATTTTCGAAGGCGAAGACCTCCTGGCAATGGATGACGCGGAGATGCGCAACATTCGCGGCAACCGGATAGGCATGGTCTTCCAGGAACCCATGACTTCGCTCAACCCTGTCTTGACCATAGGCAGGCAGTTGACAGAGACGATCGAACTCCACCAAAACATGGCAAACCAGCAGGCCCTTGTGCGCGCCGCGGAGCTACTGTCCCTTGTGGGAATTCCGGACGCAAGGACCCGCCTGGACGACTACCCACACCAGTTCAGTGGAGGCATGAGACAGAGGGTTATGATCGCCATGGCGCTCAGCTGTAACCCGAAGTTGATTCTCGCGGACGAGCCCACAACAGCGCTCGACGTAACAATTCAGGCGCAGATTCTAGAGTTGATGCGCGACCTTGCAGGCGAGTTCGGCACGGCGCTTGTAATCATCACGCATAACCTCGGTGTGGTGGCCCGATACGCGCAGCGAGTTATCGTGATGTACGCGGGCAAGATCATCGAGGTTGGTTCGGCCAGGCAGATTTACGAAGACCCGAGGCACCCGTACACACTGGGACTACTGGGATCCGTCCCGAGGCTCGATGAAGAGCGGGTCGAGAGGCTTCAGACGATCGAGGGTTTGCCGCCAGACCTAATTGACATGCCTGATCGCTGCTCATTTGCACCTCGCTGCAAATTCGCGATAGATCAATGCTGGCAAGCGTCTCCTGAACTTGAAACCTACGAGGAGGGTCACACGTCCGCGTGCTGGCGATCTTCCGAGCTTGGTGAATTGGCGGCCTCGATTGGGTCCGGGAGTTAGGAGGTAGGTGATGACACAAGATCAGAGCACGAACGGCGCCGGAACCAACGGGGCCGAAGAGCTACTGCTGGAAGTACGCAATTTGAAGGTGTACTTCCCGGTAACGTCCGGAATCGTCTTCCAACGACAGGTTGGAGAAGTGAAGGCGGTCGACGACATTTCCTTCAGTATCAAGAAGGGCGAAACCCTAGGACTTGTGGGCGAATCCGGCTGCGGAAAGACCACCACCGGGCGAGGGGTTCTGCAGCTGACCAAGCCAACAAGCGGAAAAGTAGTCTTCGAGGGCGCAGAGCTCACAGAGATGGCTACCGGCGACCTGCGAGCAATGCGACGCCGAATGCAGATCATCTTCCAGGACCCCTACGGGTCCCTGAATCCAAGAATGACTTGCGGCGACATCGTCGGCGAGCCGCTGAGAATTCATAAGCTGACCCATGGAAAGGGCGAGTACCGCGACAGGGTTTCGGAGCTTCTATCCATCGTGGGCCTGAACCCGTACATGGCGGACCGCTATCCGCACGAGTTCAGCGGCGGGCAGCGACAGCGAATCGGCGTGGCCCGCGCGCTTGCAGTAAACCCAAGCTTCATCGTGTGCGACGAGCCGGTATCGGCCCTGGACGTGTCCATTCAGGCGCAGGTCATCAATCTGCTGGAGGAACTTCAGGACCAGTTCGGCCTAACGTACCTGTTCATCGCGCACGACCTGTCGGTTGTGCGGCACATCAGCGACCGGATCGCGGTGATGTACCTCGGCCATATCGTTGAGATCGCGGACAGGCTCGAACTGTACGAGAACCCGCTTCATCCGTACACGCAAGCCCTGCTTTCGGCGGTACCGATTCCGGACCCGGGACTGGAGATGCAGCGGGAGCGGATCATCCTAGAGGGAGACGTGCCCAGCCCGCTCAATCCGCCCGTGGGCTGTGTGTTCCATACACGCTGCCCGAGCATGATCGACGATTGCAGGAACGACGTGCCGGACCTTCGGGAGGTCAGCCCTAACCACTGGGTAGCCTGCATCCGGACCGAGGGATACGCAAACGCGCG
Organism: Dehalococcoidia bacterium; assembly: GCA_965237445.1. Lineage (GTDB taxonomy): Bacteria > Chloroflexota > Dehalococcoidia > Lucifugimonadales. The sequence continues at coordinate 625,203 of OZ250142.1, forward strand.
GAGCCTAATGCACGCGTAGCGACCGTCCGACGCTCGGCCTTCGAATCTACTCCGTTTCCAACCGCAGCATGCAGCCGGGCCTGAGGCCCGGCGATGCTGTGCTCGTCCGGCGCCTTGGGGCCACAGCAGCAGCTTCCCGCGGAAGCTTGGTTGTGTTTGAAGCACCCACTGACGACCGGAAGCACTATCTCAAGCGCGTGATCGGGCGACCCGGCGACCTACTGCATGCGGAAGACGGTTGCCTGTATCTCAACGGCGAGCGACTTGCAGAGCCGTATTTGGGCGGCTTGCCGTCGATACCCGGGGTCGACGTGGAATGGGAGCTGAGCCTGGACGCCGGCGGCTATTTCCTTATGGGGGACAACCGCCTTAGCAGCACTGACAGCCGACACTTCGGACCGGTTACCCGCCACGCCATTTGGGGCAGAGTGCTGGTACGCCTGTGGCCGCCACTTGCATTTGGCCGTGTGGCGTAGAACCGGTCACCGAGCGCGTTAGCTTAGGTCTCGTCCGCGAGCCAAACGGCCGCGTCTTTGGCAAAGTAAGTGATTAGGATGTCGGCACCGGCACGCTTGATCGACGTCAGCATCTCCATCGCAGCGGTCCTCTCGTCTATCCACTCATTGGCTGACGCCGCCTTGAGCATGGAGTATTCCCCGCTTACGTTGTAGGCAGCAACGGGGGCATCGAACCTGTCTCTGGCCGCCGCGATGACATCCAGGTAGGCGAGGGCAGGCTTTACCATGACGATGTCAGCCCCCTCTTCGAGGTCCTGGGCTATTTCGATCATCGCCTGTCTGACGTTGGCGGAGTCCATCTGGTATCCGCGCCGGTCTCCAAACTGCGGAGTCGACCCGGCCGCGGCCCTGAAGGGGCCGTAGAAGGCGGAGGCGTACTTGGCCGAGTAACCCATTATCGGCACGTCCTCGAAGCCGCTATCGTCGAGCGCTTTGCGAATCGCTCCGACCTGACCGTCCATCATGGCGGACGGGGCCACGATGTCAACGCCTGCCTCTGCCTGAGCGACGGCTGTGCGAGCGAGCAGGTCCAGAGTTCCGTCGTTGTCGACGCGGCCGTTGTCGATGACGCCGCAGTGGCCGTGGTCGGTGTACTCGCACAGGCAGACGTCTCCGATCACCGCCATTTCCGGAACAGTGTCCTTGATCGTCCGAATAGCGTTCTGGATGACGCCGTCCGGCGCGTAGGCCTCGGAGCCCGTGCCGTCTTTATGCTCGGGTATGCCGAAGAGCAGCAGCGCGGGAACGCCCAACTCGAACGCGTCCCTTGCTTCAACCTTCAAGATGTCATGGGAGATTTGGAACTGGCCCGGCATCGGATCGATTTCACGCCGGACACCCGTACCGTGGGTTACGAACAGCGGGTACACGAAGTCGCGAACCGACAGTCGAGTTTCCCGGGCAAGTCCACGCAAAGCCGGGTTTCCTCTGAGACGCCTCAGGCGGTTCGCCGGGAATCTACTCATTTCCGTTCATTCCTACTCCCCTCCAAGTCCAGCGGAACACTTTCTAACCGGAATTAGCCTGAACCCTCGAAGAGATTCTCTAGGGCGTCCGCGAGGCCTACCACCGTGCTTACATCAGCCACTGCGTCAACCTTCAGGCCCAGCTCTGCCGCAGTCCCAGCCGTAATCGAACCAATGCAGACGACCTTGACGCCGCTTAACGCTCCGATGTCACCGTCTAGTAAGTCTATCAAGCTTCTCACGGTGGAAGAGCTAGTGAAAGTAACCGCGTCCACGCCTTCCTCCAGAGCGCTTCGGACAAGGCCGCGAGACTCTTCAGCGGGGGCCGGCCTGTAAGCGGGCACCTGAGTCACGGTTGCACCGAGTTCAGCCAACCCCTGGACCAGCACTTCCCGGCCAGCGCTGGACCTTGGCAGGAACACGGTTGCCCCGGATACGCCGACCTCGCTCATGGCCTCGATCACTCCCTCGGAGACGTAGCGCCGGGGTACGAGGTCGGCGGCAATGCCGCGAGCGCTCAACGCGCGCGACGTTGCCGGGCCGAGCGCCACGACACGCGTGCCGTGGAACGCCCTGGAGTCAAGGCCCATCTCATGCAGCCTGCCAAATACGATCTGCACGTTGTTTTCGCTGCTGAGAATCGTCCAGTCGTAATCTCCCAGCCGAAGGAGATGGCCGTCCAGTTCAGAGTAGTCAGCCAAGGGTTCGATCTTGATAGCCGGCACTTCGACCGGTAGAGCTCCCCGCTCGAACAGGACGGCCGACAGGCGACCGGCCTGGGGGCGCGTCCTCGTTATCAGCACGCGCTTGCCGAACAGAGGGCGGTTACCAAACCAACTGAGCCGGTCGCTCAGCGCCGCTACCTCGCCGATGACGGCAACGACGGGAGACCCGATTCCTTCCTTGCGTCCCTGCTCCACAATAGAGCCCAGGTCTGCCGACACAGACTTCTGGCGGGGGCCGGTGCCCCACTGGACCAGGGCGGCGGGTGTGTCCGACGATCGCCCGTTGGACAGAAGGGTCTCAATGATAGTTGGCAGGTTTTTCCAGCCCATAAGGACAACCAGCGTCCCGCCGCAGGAGGCCAACGCCTGCCAGTCCACCGAGCTCTCCGGCTTCTCAGGGTCCTCGCTGCCGGTCACGACGGTAACCTGCGAAGCCATGCCGCGATGCGTGACGGGTATGCCGGCATATGCCGGGGCAGCAACCGCGGAGGTTACGCCCGGCACCACCTCGAATGGGACGCCTGCTGAGGCCAGTTCCAGAGCTTCCTCGCCACCGCGCCCGAATACGAAAGGATCGCCTCCCTTGAGTCTGACGACCGTCTTGCCTTCACATGCCTTGCGAACGAGCAGCGCGTTGATGTCTGCCTGGCGGTTGTGCTCGGAGCCGGGCGACTTGCCGACGTCGACAATTTCAGCATCGTGGCGGGCGCGAAGGAGAACACGCTGATCGACGAGTCTGTCGTGGACAATGACGTCCGACGTCTCGACAAGGCGCAGGCCCTTTACTGTTATCAGTCCCGGATCGCCCGGTCCTGCGCCCACCAGATAGACATTGCCAACAGAGGGGCCTGAACCACTTCCCTGCCGGCCTTCAGTCATGGAGGACCTCTCCGGCACCGGACTGCAACAGCGCCTCCGCGATCCGCTTTCCAGCGTCACCTGGCTTTTCTCGATGGTAAGTCTGCTTGACCCGGAAGAGGAGGCTTCCGTCCGGCGACGCGGCCATTGCCCTAAGTACGAGCTGTCCGCCGAGAGGCCGCGCGTATGCAGCTACAGGTGAGCTGCAACCGCCGCCGATCTCGCCCAGAAACGCCCGCTCTGCCTCGAAGGCGGCTACGGTATCGGGGTCCTGGATTCGGCGCATGACCTCCAGAATGCCAGCGTCGTCCGACCGCACTTCAGCCGCCAGGGTGCCCTGGCCGACGTCCGGGGTGCAGGTATCGGGCGGCAAGTAGTGGGAGATCCGGCTGCGAAGTCCAAGGCGAATCAGCCCGGCAGCCGCGAGGATGACGCCGTCGTACTCGCCGGTCATGGCCTTTTCCAAGCGAGTGCCGACGTTGCCCCTGATGGGGACGAGTTCAAGGTCACCTCTTTCGGCCGAAAGCTGGGCGATGCGACGGGGGCTGCTGGTGCCCAGCCGCGCGGCCGAAGGCAGGTCGCTCAATCGCGAGCCACGGCGGTTTACCAACACATCTCGCGGGTCGTGCCGAACACCGACGGGCACCAAGACGGTTTCGGTAGGCGTATCGCCGGGCACATCCTTGGCGCTGTGGATAGCCAGGTCGATCTCGCCACTCAGTAGGGCCTGGCGGATGTCGGTGGTGAACATGCCGCGGCCCAGGCTCAGGAGCGGAGCGGCCTTGTTCCGGTCTCCCTTCGTTGAGATGGTCTTTACTATGAACTCGGTGTCCGGGAAGGCTTTGCGAAGAGGCGAGAGCACTTCTTCGTTCTGGGCCAGCGACAGAGGGCTGGCGCGAGAGCCAACGATTATTCTCAAGGGCGTCGGCATGACCGGAGCGTCAGCCGGACGCCGCCGGCGTCTTCCGGCCCGAGTAGCGTGAGCTCAGGGTATCGCCGTCCCACATCTTGCAACCGGGGTGCGGGCAGCCGCAGCCATCGCCATCGAGAAGGTTGGCGAAAAGGGTGGCGAGAGCGCTTGCGTCGTCTCCCTGGCGCAGGAAGTGCATCACGTCTTCGGTGATCGAGGCCTGCCAGTGGTCCGGGTTGACGTAAAGTCCACGACTCTTCAACTCGGCGCGGGCCCGACTCAGGACTGGCGCGAGGTCTGCGTACTCGATGACGTTGCTGCTAGCGAGCTCCTGGCGCATCTTGCGAGCGAGCGCCGGGCTAGTGCCGCCAGTCGACGTGGCGATCGTGACCGCGCCGCGTTCGACGATCGAGGGCGCGATGAAGCTGCACAGCCTGGTAACGTCAACGACGACGGTGGGGATGTTGCGCTCCTCGGCCTCCAGGGCGATGGCCTGGTTCAGCTCGTTGTCATTGGCAGGCGCCGCGGCGGCGATGGCGATGAAGGCGCCTTCCAGGTCGCCGGGCCTGTACTCGCGCCGCAGCCAGGTTATGCGGCCTTCGTCAGCCAGGCTGGGAACCGGTTCTTCGGCGTTGGGCGCAACGACCACGACGTTCGCTTCGGCATCGACGAGCCGGCCAATTTTGCCGGCGCCCTCACGGCCTGCGCCGATGACTACGCATTTGCGGCCCTTGAGGTTCAGAAAGACGGGGTAGTATTTGGGCAATCGAGTGGTCCCGGGTGAGATTAAGTACGCTGATTATTGAACGCGGGGAGCGCGATTTCAACGGTTCCGTACTGGCAAGACAACGGACTGGCGACTGGGGTCTTCTTGCGGACAGAGCGGGAAGCCTCTAGCTGGAAGGGTGGTAAAGCCCTGAAAAGTGTCACATTCTGTAACATTCCGTAACTTTTCGTAGCTGGGGGAGATTGGAAAAAGTTACAGAATCTGAGACGAATTGAATACCGTCTGTATACGGATTGAGCCACGCTGAGCAAAAATGTGACAGTCCAAATGCAGGCGAAAGGAGGTTCCATGGACGTCGTGGCCCGGGGACGGTCCATTGGGAGACACGTGCCGACTCTCGATTATGGCGTAATTGCAAGTCCATATATCCATATTAGCACCGGTGTTCGCAGAGGGCAAGGGAGCGAATAGAATCCTAAACGTTCAGGGGCAATGAATTGAACACCCTACCTCACCCCTAGATACCCGCCTAGGCGGGTATGACGGTAAGGAGAGGTTCCCTACGGTTTCCGCCTAGTTGGCTGCGCTCAGGCCAGGCTCTGCGCGGGTATGACTGTTGAAGCGAAGCCCGACCATGCGAGGTAGTCGACGGGTCCGGCGCGGGTATGACGGCTTAACTGAAGATTGACATTGTGAGTCGGACAGTGGGTTGGGCGATTCGCGAATCGCCCCTTGTATCTTGGTGTTGATGGCGGGGGTTGGGTGAGGGACGTAGTTTGCGGAACGTCCATACTGCCCGGCGGTGTATCGTTCGTTAACGCGAACCCCACCCCTAAATTCCCGCCTCCGGAGAGCTTTGCATAACTTGCCGAATCCCCCTCACCCTAACCCTCTCCCACGTTGGGGAGAGGGGATTTCTTGGTGCAGTCTCGAAGTTGTGCAATGGTCTCCATCAAGGAGACGTTTGCGTAACCTCCTGTGTGGTACGGGGAACCCCATCCCAGCCTTCCCCAGCAGACTGGGGAAGGGGCCGGAGAGCTTTGTCCATCACGGAATAGGCAGTTGTGCAAAGGTCTCCCTCCGCGGGAATGACGGTTTACGAGTGTGGCGCATTCGAGCGGCGGAAGGAGGGTTTGAAACCCTCCCCTACGCAAGGAGAGAGGGGAGTCTAGCGAGGACGTTACACGAAGTACCTTACGCGAGTCTTTTTATATTCGCGGGTGCTGTAGAGCAGCATGTAATCATCAATACCGGTGGCCTCAGCGATCTGGTTCGCCACAGTTTCGCACGAGTCCCTGGTGGTGGCGTGGATCATGCTGAAATGGGTGTACTCCCAGTCCGGGAAAGTGGGGCGCTGGTAGCAGTGAGTGACCCACTTGGACTCTGCCATGATGGATCCTACCTCCACGGCTCTTTCTTCAGGCACCTTCCAGACGGCCATGGAATTGGCCTTGAAACCGGCCCTGCGATGGTGGAGCACGGCACTAAAGCGGCGCATAATCTTGCGCTCCTGAAACCCGGCGGCCATGTCAAAAAGCTTCTGGTGTGAAAAACCGAGGCGGCTGACCATGAAGTCGAACGGGCGCGGAACCAGATCGATGTCCTCCTGAAGCTCGCGGATGACGTCTTTCTCGAACTCGGTGACGGGCACCACCTTATTCCAGTCGTCATTAGCCGCCTTGGGACCCTCGTTTCCGTAGCCATCCGGGCTGTAAGACGCGGCGTTGCCCACTTCTTTCACCATGTCAAAGTTAACGCCGATTTTGAAGAAGCGGATAGTCGGCATCATGCGATAAGTCTCGGCGCCTGCGCGGCTGGACATCTCCTCAACAGTCTCTTCCAGGCTCTCGTCCGGGGCCACAGCGATCGTGAACCACAGGTTGAAGGGGCCGGTGCGGGCGTAGTTGTGGCTGACGCCCGGGTGTTCGTTGATGATACGGGCGCCGTTGTCCAGGTCTTCGTCGGCAAAGCGCATGGCAACCAGGGTGGTCTTGTAGCCGAGGCGGCGCGTGTCGAAAATCGCTGAGATCTGGCGCACTACGTTGCGGTCCTTGAGGCTGCGGACCGCTTCAATGGCTTCGTGCTCGGTGAGATCGAGTTCCCGGCCCATCTCCAAGAACGGCCGCTCCACGAGCGGGAACGTGGACTGCAGAACGTTGAGCAGCTTGCGGTCGGTCAGGTCCAGGTTGGAGATGGTCTTGGCGGTACTGGTTGTCATTTCATCCTTTGGTTGTTGAATTGGTTCTTGAATTCGTGTCTAGGTTTCGGCGCGCTGCCTTGCTTCGGAGACGGCGTTGATTATGAAGTCGGCGATTTCTTTGGTGGGGCTGCCAGGGCCGAACACTCCAAGAACGCCCATCTCGCGCAGGGCGAGGCGATCTTCCTCGGGAATGATGCCACCTGCAACTATGGGGACGTTGCCCATGCCGGCCTCGTCAAGGGCATCGACGATTTGGGGAAACAGCTCCATGTGGGCGCCCGAGAGGATGCTGAGGCCGAGGGCGTCAATGTCCTCCTGCCTGGCTTTATCTACAATGTCATCGGGGGTCTGGCGGATGCCAGTGTAAACGACATCCATCCCGGCCTCGCGCAGGCTGCGGGCGACGATCTTGGCGCCGCGGTCGTGGCCGTCAAGGCCAGGCTTGGCAACGAGCACCTTGATCTTGTTCTCAGCCATTCGCGCTACCTCTTCGCCCCGTCCGCGTCGACGAGCTCTATCAGAACGCCGCGCGTGGACCGGGGGTGCAAGAAGGCGATGTTTCCAACGAGCCCCTTGCGGGGGGCCTTGTCGACGAGCTGAACTCCGGAATCGTCCAGCCGGGAAAGCGTGTCTTCCAGGTCGTCCACCTCAAAGCAGATGTGGTGCATGCCCTCACCGCGCCTCTCGATGTACTTGGCTACGCCGCTAGTAGGGTCCGTGGGCTCAATGAGCTCAACCAGCGTGCCGCCTATTCTGACCACGGCGGCGCGCACTCCCTGGTCCGGAACTTCTTCGGTCTCGGCGGATCCGACGCCGAAGGTCTTCCGGTAGAAATCCAACGTCTCTTCCATGTCATTGACGACGAGGGCGACGTGGTTGACGTGCCTAGCTACGCAGACCGGGCTTTCAGACATTGGCCGCTCCTCAGAATGTGCTGAACTCGCCCTGCTCTCCGAAGACCGTCCTGAGGGCGTCCGAAATCTCACCAACTGTGGCGTAAGCTTCGACGCATTCCAGGATGGCGGGCATCGTATTTTCCTGCGAGCGGGCCGTGTACGCGAGGTTCTCAAGCGTCCGCTCGACGGCAGCTTCGTCGCGTTCCCTCTTGACTCGCGCCAGCCGGTCAAGCTGCCGCTTGGTCTGCTCAGGGTCGATAGTCTGCAGCTTGCGTATGGGCGGATCTTCCGAATCGTACCGGTTCACTCCGACGACGATGCGATCCCTGGACTCTACGGCCTGCTGGAATTCGAATGCGCTCTCGTGGATTTCGTTCATCTGGTAGCCATTGTCGAGGGCCGCCAGGGCGCCGCCCATGCGGTCGATTTCGTCAATGTACGCGAACGCCTCTTCTTCCAGCCGGTTGGTCAGGTTCTCAATGTAGTACGAGCCGGCCAGCGGGTCCACTGTGTCCGCAATGCCGCTCTCATGAGCGATGACCTGCTGTGTGCGGAGCGAGAGCTGCGCAGACTCGGCGGTTGGAAGCGCCAGCGCCTCGTCCCAGGAGTTTACGTGGAGCGACTGGGTGCCGCCCAGCACGGCGGCGAGGGCCTGCAGGGTAGATCGGATCGTGTTGTTCTCGGGCTGGCGGGATGTGAGGGTCACGCCGGCGGTCTGCGTATGGAAGCGCAGCGTCCAGGACCGCCGGTTCTCAGCACCGAACCTGTTGCGTATGATCCTGGCCCACATTCGACGGGCCGCCCTGAACTTGGCAACCTCTTCAAGCAGGTTGCTCTGAGAGACGAAGAAGAACGAAAGCCTTCCGGCGAACCGGTCTACGTCCAGCCCAGAGTCGATGGCGGCCTGCACGTAAGCGATGGCGTTGGCGAAGGTGAAGGCCAGCTCCTGCACGGCGGTGGCGCCCGCCTCCCTCATGTGATACCCGCTAATGCTGATCGTGTTCCATAGCGGTACATCAGCGCTGCAGTACTTGAACACGTCCGTGACAAGCCGCATGGAGCCTTCCGGGGGGAAGATATGCGTGCCCCGGGCGATGTACTCCTTCAGGATGTCGTTCTGGACGGTGCCGTTGAGCTTGGCCGTCTCGACGCCCTGCTTCTTGCCTGTCGCCACGTACAGCGCGAGTAATATAGAGGCCGTGGCGTTGATTGTCATGGACGTGCTGACCTTGTCCAACGGAATTCCGTCGAAGAGCACCTCCATGTCAGCAAGGCTGGAGATTGGCACGCCAGTGCGGCCGACCTCGCCGCTGGCGAGCGGGTGGTCGGAGTCGTACCCCATCTGAGTAGGGAGGTCAAAGGCGACGCTCAGGCCGGTCTGGCCCTCCTCCAGGAGGTAGCGGTAGCGGCGGTTCGATTCCTCGGGCGAAGCGAAGCCGGCGTATTGCCGCATGGTCCAGAGACGGCCACGGTACATGTTGGGCTGGACGCCGCGAGTGTACGGGAATTCGCCGGGGTACCCGACTGCTTCATCGTAGTCGAAGCCATCCATATCCTCGGGGGTGTAGAGGGCGTCGATCTCGATTCCAGAAGTCGACTCGAAGCGTTCCTGGCGTTCTTTGAACCTCTTCTGAAGAGGCCCAAGCGTGTTCTCGCGCCATTCAGACTTGTCGGTGCTAACCAAGGTTGTCACTCCGTGCCCTAGCCGCCGGTTGTCGAAACGAGGCATCCTCTCAGAGGCTGGGACACGCGTATCGTACGGCCTAGCGTGCGCCGATTATACCAGCTACGCCGTACTCAGGCCGCCGTCCTTGTGGTACCGTGAGCCGCAGCCACACTTCGCGCCGGACCCGACCTTATGCCAGCGACGACAGGCTCACAATGACGACCCAGCGGCTGGTCTCCGGGAAGCCACACGTAGAGGACCTATCGTCCGACACGGGGCTGAGGCCGCGGCGGCTAGCCGCCTACGTGGGGCAGGACCGGGTCAAGGAAAACCTGGTCATCGCGATCAAGGCGGCGCTTCAGCGCGACGAACCGCTGGACCACCTGCTGCTACACGGGCCGCCGGGTCTTGGCAAAACCACGCTCGCGAACATCGTGGCGGCTGAGATGGGCGTGCAGATCAAGACTACTTCCGGCCCGGCCATAGAGCGGCCGGGGGACATGGTGGCCATTCTCACGAAGCTGGAAGACAACAGCATCCTGTTCATCGACGAGGTACACCGGCTAAGCCGAGTGGTGGAGGAGGTGCTGTACGGCGGCATGGAAGACTTCCGAGTGTCGTGGGTCATCGACAAGGGACTCAAGGCGCGCAGCATGAACCTGACCATCAAGCCGTTCACGCTGATAGGCGCGACGACGCGATACGCGATGGTCAGCGCTCCGCTACGCGACCGCTTTGGCGTGATCCACAGGCTGGAGTTCTACGACAACGACGCGATGTGCAGCATCGTGCGACGCTCGGCCCGGATCCTGGACGTTCCGGAGGAGGAGGACGGGGTAACCGAGGTCGCGCGCCGCTCACGCGGGACACCGAGGGTGGCCAACCGACTGCTGCGGCGCGTGCGCGACTACGCACAAGTGGAGGCCGACAACGTTATCACCGGTGAGACGGCCAGGGACGCGCTGCGGATGCTGGAAGTTGACGGGCTTGGGCTGGACGTGAACGACCGCCGTGTGCTGAATTCGATTATCGACAAGTTCCAGGGCGGCCCTGTGGGGCTGGAGACGCTGGCATCATCGATCAGCGAGGAGGCGGACACGATCATGGACGTGTACGAGCCGTATTTGCTGCAGCTCGGGTTCCTGGACCGCACGAGCAGGGGCAGGATGGCAACGCAGCGGGCATATGAGCACCTGGACATCGATTACCCGTTCCACGGGTCGGGGCCCAATCGGACTAAGGAGGCGCCGCAAGCGCAGATGCCTTTCGGGGAGTGACGGCTTGTTATCATGCACATGGCATGATAATATCATGCCATGGCCAATCTGCAAGTTAGAAACATGCCGAGAGCCCTTCACGAACGCCTCCGCAGACACGCTCGCGAGAACAACCGCAGCATGAGTGACGTTGTGCTCGCCGCGATTGGGCGCGAGCTGGACATGCGGGAGTGGCAGAAGCGCCTCGCCGAACGTCCGGCGACCAATCTCGGGGTGTCGGCTGCGGAGTTGATCCACGAGGAAAGGTCTCTTTACGACGCCGACGCGGAGTGACCCGATACGTCGTTGATGCTTCGATAGCAGTCGAATACCTGCTGAGGACGCCGCTCGGCTACGTGGCCGCGTTTGCCATCGACAACGCCACCCTAACCGCTCCCGAGTTGTTGGACGTGGAAGTCTTGTCAGCGCTTCGCCGGGCTGTCTTGCGGGGCAGCCTCGAAGAGCAGCGAGCGCGGATGGCGATTGACGACCTTGCGAACTGGCCCGTGGAACGCATCCCACATCGTGCTCTCGCCCCGTTGGCATGGCAGCACTTCCGGAACGTTACCGCCTATGATGCCTTCTACGTCGCCGCGGCCCGTGCCCATGGTGTGCCGTTACTGACCGCCGACGGGCGGCTTGCGAGGGCGCCTGGGCTGGGGATTGCCGTGCAGTACGTCCGGATGGGGTGAGGGGGTGCGTTCACCACACGCCTCCGGTTAGTTGAGCATTCCCTTGCAATTCGGTGGCTGACTTTCGGTGGCTGACTTTATCCGAGATTCGCCACAGGAGAGTTGTTCCAGCAAATGTCGCTCGACGCGAGAGGCCGAATCACTCTTGTTCTGACTTGAGTCTCACGTGGACAACGGAAGGTCCACCTGTTGGGTTAGATTCACGTATCTCGAACAGTTGGGGAGAAGACTTGATCAGGAGCGACAACTGCTTGAATCCATAGCTGCGAGGGTCGAAGGCTGGGTCTAGTTCCCGCATGTAGTTGCCTACAGCTCCAAGAAAAGCCCAACCGTCATCCTTAGCAGTCCTCTCGACTGCTCCCCTTACAGTTTGCGTCCAGTCTGGCAAGGACAACGTTGGACTAAGCCTTGCAGGTTCTACTTGCGGTGACAGGTTCTCGGTGTAGACAAAGATCTCACATGCGTTGACAAACGATTTCGGTGTGTTAGAGCGACCAATGCCCATAACAAATAGACCATGCTCCCGAATTCTTGTGGCTAACCGAGTGTAGTCGCTGTCGCTGGACACAATACAAAACCCGCCGACAGTTCCAGCATGCAGCAAGTCCATGGCATCAATGATTAGGGCGCTGTCTGTGGCGTTCTTGCCCACCGTGTATCGAAATTGCTGCATGGGTTGCACAGCATGAGAATGGAGTGAATCTTTCCATCCTGTCATCTGCGGTGTAGTCCAATCGCCGTAGATGCGGCGCGTTGTTACCCGCCCATACTTGGCCGTCTCAGCTAACACATGCTCAATCAGGGACGGCTGTGCATTGTCACCATCAATCAGCATAGCGATTGCCCGCGAACCTGAAGTTACCAAAGTCTAGACCTCAGTCTATGCCTCTTAGTGTGAATAGACTCTTCGCCAAACTTGCGAAAGCGGGGCAGCTATGCCTCGGCGGGCTCCAGGGGAGCCTCGATGGCAGCGTAGTTCATGCGGTACAGGTGGGCGTAGAGGCCATCCTGGGCAATGAGCGCGTCGTGATTGCCAACCTCTTCGACGCGGCCCTGGTTGAGCACGATGATCTTGTCTGCGCCGCGGATGGTCGACAGGCGGTGAGCTATCACGACGGCGGTTCGATCCATCAGCAACTGCTGCAGCGCGCGCTGAATCAGCATCTCCGTGTGGCTGTCGATGTTGGCGGTGGCCTCGTCCAAGACCAGGATTCGCGGGTCGGCAACGATCGCGCGGGCGAAGCTAATGAGCTGACGCTGGCCGACGCTGAGGTTCATTCCACGTTCCTGGAGGAAGGTCTCGTAGCCGTCTTCGAGTTCCATTATGAAGTCGTGAGCGCCGACTGCTGTGGCCGCCCGGACCATGTCATCGTCGGTGACGAAGTTCGCGTTGTTGTACTTGATGTTTTCGCTTACGGTACCGGAGAAGAGGAACGGCTCCTGTAGCACCATGCTAAGCCTGCTGGCCAGGGAGCTTCTCTCGATGTCCCTCACGTCATTGCCGTCCACCAGCACCGCACCCTGTCCCTGCTGAACATCGTAGAAGCGCGACAGCAGGGAAACGAAGGTTGTCTTGCCTGCGCCCGTCGGCCCAACGATGGCTACCGTTTCGCCGGGCTGGATATGCACGTTAACGTCTTCCAGCACAGGCTCATCCGGCAGGTACCTGAAGCTGACATTTCTGAACTCGATTTCTCCCCTAACCTCGGTCAGGCGAATCGGATTCGGCTTGTCTACGAGGTCGGACCGGGCGTCCAGCAGGTCAAAAATCCTGGTGCCCGAGGCCATGGCCCTCTGGAGCATGGTGTACTGCATGGTCATGTTCCGGATCGGGTCGAAGAAGCGCTGAACATAAAGGACGAAGGCGATCAGCACTCCGATCTCCAGGGCATCGGTAGTGATAAATCGGGCTCCGAAGTAGATGGCCAGGCCGACTGCCACAGCCGTGAGAATGTCCACAGCCGGCATGAGAGTGGCCGACATCTGGCTTGCCTCAAGCGCCGAATCGTGATGCGTCTTGTTCTTGCCGCTAAAAGTGACGAGGTTACTGTCCTGACGATTCATGCTCTGGACAACGCGCACGCCCTGAATGTTCTCGTTAAACGCAGCGTTGACAATGGAGATGGCCGTCCGCACACGCATGAATGCGCGGACCGCGAACGGCTGCCAAACAAACATAACCAAGACGAGCGGAGGCAGGACACTCATGGTGATGAGGCCCAGCTTGAGATTCATTACCAGCAAGGCCACAACTATCCCGGCAAGTGTGAGCACGTCTCCGAGCGTCATGATGATGATCCACATGACCTCCTGGAGTTGAGCGACATCACCATGAACACGTGACATGACTCTGCCTATCTCGGTCCTGTCGTAGAACGACAGGGATAGCTTCTGGCAGTGGGCGAACATGTCCCGTCGCAGGTTGTAGAGTATGCCCTCCCCGACCTTTGTCATAGCTACCTGCTGCGTATAGTTGGTGCCCCAATTGAGGAAGGCGTTGCCGATAAGCAGACCGGCTATGAGTGTGAGTCCCCCGAAGTCGCCGGTGATGATGTAGTCGTCTATGCCGATCTTAAGCAAGTAAGGCACGGCCACCAAGGTGCCGCTGAAGACCAGCATCGCCACTAAAGACACGGCCATCAGGTACTTAAACGGCATGACGTACGGCATCACATTGCGAATTACACGCGGGTTGTAAACGGTGCCGAATACTTCTTCGTCCGGAAGGCCCCGGCGTGCGGAACCGAATCCCCACATCATCATGTTGCAGCAAACCTCCCGGGGCCGGGCGCGGAGACGTCCACCTCCAGCATCACTTCTTCCTGGGGCCTGAGCTGAAGGTCGTATATCTCCTTGTAGAGCCCGTCCAACGCAAGAAGCTCCCTGTGAGTACCCTGCTCGACGATCCGGCCGTTCTGGAGCACCACTATCTGGTCCGCCCTATGGACCGTGCTCAACCTGTGAGCGATGACAAAAGTGGTCCTGTTCCTCATGACCGACTCCATTGCCTGCCTAATGCGCTCCTCGGTCCTAGTGTCCACGCTCGATGTGGAGTCGTCGAGGATCAGAACCGGCGGATCGAGCAGAACGGCTCGGGCAATGGCGAGCCGCTGCCTTTGGCCACCGGAGAGCGTAGTGCCCCTCTCTCCAACAGCGGCCTCGTAGCCGTCGTGCTGCGACTCGATAAACTCGTGAAGCTGGGCCACCTTCGCCGCCTGGACAATGAGGTCCATGTCCGCGTCTTCGCGGCCGTACGCGATGTTGTCTCTGATGCTGTCCGCAAACAGAAAGACATCCTGTTGGACCATTCCGACGTTACGCCGCAACGAGGCGAGTGATACATCCTGAACATCCACTCCGTCCACAGTCACGCGCCCTTCCGTTGGGTCGTAGAACCTGGGAATCATGTTTACGATGCTGCTCTTGCCGCTACCCGGCGCTCCCAGAAGCGCAATCACCTTGCCGGGCGGCACATCAAGGCTGATGTTGGTCAGCACGTTGCCGCCACCTTCGTAAGCGAACGAAACGTTCTCAAATCGCACGTGCCCTCTGGCGCGAGCCATTGGAAGGGCGTCTGTGCTGTCCTCCACGGGCGACTCGTAATCCAAGATTTCGAACAGGCGCTGTCCCGCCGACGTTGCTCGGGCGTAAGAGTTGACCATCCAGCCGATCATTCGCACTGGCATCGACAGAATCTGCATGTAGAAGATGAACTGAGCGAGCTCTCCAGGAGTGAGGCGCCCATCGATCACCCGGCCGCCGCCAAACCAGAGAATCAAGCCCAGTGCGACCATGAAAGTAAACGACATGAAGGCCGTGTTTGCCGCCCGGATGCGTTCGGCTTTCACGGTCGTCTCCGCCACGTCACGGCTGTGCTTGTTGAACTTGCGTTCCTCGTAGTCTTCTGAGGCGAACGATTTGACCACGCGAATACCGGTCAGGTTCTCCTGAAGGACCGTGTTCAACTCCGCCATCATTTCCTGGACGAGCAGCCACAGCCGACGCATGTGCAGGCGAACGATGGCCGACTGGAGCATCACGATAGGCATAAACCCGAGACTGATCAGCCCCAACTGCCAGTCCATGCGCAGGAGCAACACCGCGACCACAATGAACAGAATGAAGAAGTACGGGGTGCGCATGACTCCCATGTTGATGAACATGCGGATGTTCTCCACGTCCGTTATCGCTCGCGACATCAGGTTGCCGGTGTGATAACGGTCGTGAAAGCCGAAGCTCAGATGCTGGACCTTGTCGTAAAAGGCGTTACGGATATCTTGCGAAACGTCCTGACTTAGCGCCTCTCCGAGGTACTGCTGGAAGTAAGCAAAGATCCCGCGAATGACGCTGATGCCCAAGATCAGCATAACTGTGGTGGTGATCGCTCCGGCGGAAAGTGTACCTACCTGCAGCGCCTCGTCCACCTGGTCGATCGCCCTGCCGAACAGGCGGGGGAGATATAGATAGGACAAAGAGGCTCCGGCAAGAGCCACGTATGAGATCGTCAAACGCCACTTGTGGCGCAGGACTATAGCCAGGATTCGGAAGATTATCTGCATCTACCGGCGGTGGGCGGACCTCCTGAGGGAGTTTGCGCGGGGCGAAATACGCGCGCCGTTGCCATAAAACGCAATGATGCTACTACCGATATGAAAGGGCCCGCAAGGTTTTTGCGTCCTTGGCAACTTGTGCCAGAGTCATGGCGAGGCGCTACATGAACTTTCGACGAAGGCAAACGCGACCAGGCGCGATGCTCTTGGTCCCCTACCAACTGAGGAATTGCATGGGTCGATTGCCCTGACGGCTGGCCCACGCCTGCGTGGGAGCGAAGCGCAAGTTGAAGACCACGAGGCCGCATATCAGGAGAAGAGCGCCCGCGACAAGCATCATCCCAGTCCAGTCGCCGTCACCGGTGTGCGGAGGTTTCGGTGTCGGGACCGGCTCTGGCGTTGGTATGACTATCGGCCCGGTCCAGATCGAGGCGGTCCATTGGCTGCGGGTGCTCTTGGCCGTGGGTGTTGACTTCGCCTGAACCGACTTCTGCTGCGAGGCTGCCGGCGTTGAGGAGCTCGCGCCTTTGTTGGAACTCTGATCTGATTTGGAGGAAACGGTAGAAGTCTGCTCTGAATTCGACTGCGAGTTGCCACCGCCGGTGTCGTCGTTGCCGGTGTCGTCGTTGCCGGTGTCGTCGTTGCCGGTGTCGTCGTTGCCGGTGTCGTCGTTGCCGGTGTCGTCGTTGCCGGTGTCGTCGTTGCCGGTGTCGTCGTTGCCGGTGTCGTCGTTGCCGGTGTCGTCGTTGCCGGTGTCGTCGTTGCCGGTGTCGTCGTTGCCGGTGTCGTCGTTGCCGGTGTCGTCGTTGCCGGTGTCGTCGTTGCCGGTGTCGTCGTTGCCGTTGTTGCCGTTGCCGTTGCCGTTGCCGTTGTTGTCGTCGCCGTTGTTGCCGTTCGCCGTTGTTGCCGTTGTGTCGTTGCCGTTGTTGCCGTTGCCGTTGTTGCCGTTGTTGCCGTTGTTGCCGTTGTGTTGCCGTTGTTGCCGGTGTCGTCGTCGTTGTTGTCGTTGGAGTGCCAGTTATCCATTCTGATTGGCGCCCAGAAGCCTATCTGGTCGTGAAAGCAAAACCAGAGCCGTGTGCCCACATCTGTGACGCTGTACCGAATCTCATACGCATCCTCATCGTCGAGGGTGATCGTGGCGTAGCTCAAGTAGTCGAAGGTCTTCCCAATGTACGTTACGCTTTGAACCACAATCCCGTTGCCGTCGGCTTTGACGTCCACATCCTTTTCCAAATGGTCCGCCATAGTCGAAATGTAAAGTTTCCAGTGGCCGACAGACTCCTCGCCGTTGTCAACGCATGCTTCGCCATCGGCCTCGGCCGATGACGACTGCAGCGCGAACGATAGCCCGGCCACAGCAGTCAGGCTGACCAAGAGGACACTAATTCGTCTAATACAAGTCTTAGACATGGCCAATAGACTATTCCTGCCAAGAAAGCAACTACCATATGATTTAGGGTCTTGATATGGGAATTAGGGACTGTCCATGTAGCAGCAGGAGTTGTTGTGGGGGTTCTGAGCACTTTAGATTGGTCCCTCAGCAGCCTGCTTAGGCCGTAACAGCTCGACTTGATAGAATCGAGTTGAGGCTAATCCTCGATGAACACACACGCGATCAATGGGACCTCTGTTTCGAAGTGCACGGCCGTGTACATCGGAATGATGGAGTACAACAAGTCCCTGGCGCTACAGCGGCGACTGGCGAAAGAGATCGTGGACGGTGCCAGAGCGAATACGCTGATGTTAGTGGAGCACCCTCACGTCTACACGCTGGGCCGGCGGGCATCGCCGTCCGAGGCGAGCATCCGTGAACGCCCGCACCCTTACGCCTCAGTACCGGTGCTAAGCGTCGACCGTGGAGGTCAGGCTACCTACCACGGACCGGGACAGATCGTCTGCTACCCGATTGTCAGGCTCAGGCCAACCTTCGACGGGCCGCTGGCCTTCGTACGCGCACTGGAGGCCGGGGTTGCCGCAACGCTAGCCTCGTTCGGAATCACCGCTTCACAAGAGCCAAGGCCTACAGGCGTATGGACGGGCGGTGCCAAGATCGCGGCGATTGGGCTGAGGGTGAGCCGAGGCGTGACGACACATGGCGTAGCGTTGAACGTGGAGCCTGACCTCTCTTACTTCGATCACATCGTGCAGTGCGGGGACCCCAACGCGCAGGCAACGTCCATGTCGGCGGAGTTGGGACGGCCCGTGTCCGTCGCAGATGTCGTCAGACCGCTCGCGGAAGCTCTGGCCGCGGCATTCGGCTGGCGGCTGACGTGGGAGAGCAGCGAGCTTCAGCATACCGCCGGAGCGTCTGTTTCCCCTTGAAGGCACAATCCAAACGGCGCGCCGACGTCCGAGAAACACGATTTGCAGTTCGGCCGCTGGAAGAGCGAGATATCCCCCAGTGCGAGGAGATCGAGCGAGAGGTCTTCCCGACGACGTTCCCGAAAACCTCGTTCCGGAGCGAGTACAGGCGTCCGATTTCAAGCTATCTGGTGGTCTCCGAGGCGTCTCGCACTAAGAACAGCCCCATCGATGCCGCCTCCGCCTCTGAAGACGGCGGCCTTATGGAGATTGTCGCGGACAAAGGCCGACGACTGTTTCGCGGCTTCGTGGAGCAGTACCGCGATGCTCCCACTCAACTCCTCGCCGGCATGCTCGGGATCTGGTACATGGCCGACGACGCGCACATCGTCACGGTTGCAGTCCGCGAGAGATTCAGAGGTATGGGAGTGGGAGAATTGCTCCTTATCGAGGCCCTAAGACAGGCGTCAGCCAAGTGCGAAGGTGCGGCTACGCTGGAAGTACGCGTCTCCAACGAGATTGCTAAGAACCTGTACGCGAAGTACGGATTTGCGACCCAGGGCATCCGCAAGGGGTACTACTCGGACAACCGCGAGGACGCCACGATAATGACCACCGATCGGCTGAGGAGCGAATCCTACCAGGAACGGCTCCGAGAGCTTGCGGAGGCCCACCAGCGGCGATGGGCTTGGTTTGGACACCAGACAGCGTAGGTCCAGCCAGTAACGAGACTAAGAGCAAGCCGGCCCGGCAACCTCAGCCCCAGGGCACGGATCTGACCGGGGGCCTGTATTGGTAAGAGCCGCGCGCGCGCCGATGCGTAAGCTACAGCTTGACCAGAATCACCTCTGAAGCGATTAGCGCCCCAATCAGCGCTACTCCGCTCCCCCCTACCAGCATAGACCAGCCGACAACCGCCTGGAGAATCCGAAAGCGGAGTGCCTGGTAGACAAAGACGAGGCAGCCCAAGAGTGCGAGGACAAGCATGGAAAGCCAAAGCCCGATCCAGACGGCCTCACCGTACCTGTCTCTCAACTCAATTATGTAGTAGATGAAGGCGACAAGCGTAACGCCCGTAACAACGGCCGTGTACAGGCCCACTGCCCGATCGTCAACGTCGAAGAGCATGTTTACGGCGACCGCCACCGCGTAGATTCCCCAGACCACGATTACCGCGTTCATCAGGTTGTTGGCCGCCGTGACCGCAAGGGGATGAATGAGGGCATCGCCTGCGCCATCCGTGGTGAGCAGCGAGGGAAGAAATGCGCCGTCGAAGGCCACGACCGCCAGAGCCATCAATCCCAGGAGCCCTACGATCGCTCCCAAAGACCTTCTGTCCGCACCGGTATCCAATACATGCCACGATTGACAGAAGAGGACGGCACCAATCAAGACCAAGACTGTTGATTCCATTTCAACTCCTTGCGTTGAATGGCAGTGAGGGCCCTGGCTGCCAGCCCCGTAGCCCGCTGCCCTACCCTACTTTATGCAGGTCCCAACTCGTCGAGCAGACCAAGTATATCCTGCGGCAGATCGAGTTCCGTTGCCCGCGCGTTCTCGGCTATCTGCGCCGGCCGACTCGACCCAGCGATGACAGACGTGACCGGGAGCTTCGATAGCACCCACGCCAGGACAAGCGCAGATGGAGACTGATCTGCCTGCATGGCAATGGCGTTCAGGCGTCCAGCCATATTGAGGTGGTCTCGATTCCAGTACAGCCGCCTCGCAGTGTTTGAATGCCTTGCGCTCATATGCGTTTCAGGAGGTGGCGAACCGTCTACAGAGTAGCCGCCAGTGAGCACGCCGCCCATCAAGACCTGGTATGGAAGCACGCCCACGTTCTGGTCCTTACAGAGCGGAAACAACTCCCGTTCCGGGTCCCTAACGGTGAAATTGTACGCGGGTTGAACCGACTCGAACCGCTCCAGACCCATGCGGTCGCTCGTCCACAGGGCCTTGCAGAGCTGCCACGCCGCGTAGTTCGAGCACCCCAAGTACCGAATCTTGCCTTCGCGCACATGCCGGTCGAGCGTAGATATGGTCTCTTCCAGCGGCGTCCCGGAGTCCCACTGGTGCACCTGGTAAAGGTCGATATAGCCGGTGTTGAGCCGGCGGAGGCTGTCTTCAATGGCCCTGGTCAAGTGCCTCCGTGAAGCGCCAACATCGTTGACTCCCGGTCCCATCCTCATGCCGCCCTTGGTGGCAATGACAACATCGTGCCTGCGCCCTGCCGTCGCCTTGCCCACGGCCACTTCAGACAAGCCGTCATGGTACATGTCGGCCGTATCGATGAAGTTCACACCTGCGTCGAAAGCGGCGGCAAAGACTGCCGCGGCGCGCTCATCGTCCACATAGCCCGCGCCAAACATGTTCGTGCCGAGGCAGAGCCGGGACACCTCCAGGCCCGTTCTGCCGAGCCTAGCGTACTTCACGGTCCTGCGTCCCGAAACCTCTGCTCAAACATATCGTGCAGTTCGGATTACCCCATCCCAGCCTACCCAACCAGACTGGGGAAGGGGTCAAAGAAATCCTTCGACTAACCTTGGCGACTAACCCTGGCGACTGGCCCTGGCTAAAGCAATGCAAGGGTCTCCCGTCCTGACAGGCCTTTACGAGAACAGCCTGGATGGCCGTTCCACGTAGCTCTGAAGGCGACGCAGGAATGCTGCGGCCACGGCGCCGTCCACGACCTGGTGGTCCACGGTCAGGCTGAGAGTGCACATCTCCCGGACCACGATTTCACCTCCGCGCACGACGGGCTTGTCGATCGAGCGCCCGACACCCAGGAGCCCGTTCTGCCCGGAGCTAAGGATTGGAGTGAAGCCGTCCACGCTCCCGAGAACGCTGATCGTGAATGTTGCGCCCGCAAGATCGTTCGCGTGCATCTTGCCGCCGGTGGCCCTTGCCGAAAGGTCCTGTACTTCCTGGGCGATCTGTGCGATAGCCTTATCCTGGACATCGTGTACCACCGGAGTCAGAAGCCCTTCGTCCAGTGCTACCGCGAACCCGATGTTTACGCTATCGAAGTGCAGTATCTCGCCATTCAACAGGACAGTGTTGACCTGAGGCGTCCAGCGGAAGGCTTCGGCACAGGCTTTCATCAGAACGTGTCCGAGGCCGATTGTGAGCGAGCCTCCGGAAGCTTCCCTCCGCAGCCTCTGTGCCTCAGTGACGTCGACCTCAAGGAAGAAAGTGAGCTGCGCAGTTGACGTGATGCTGTGCAGCATGTGGCTTGCCACCGCTTTGCGTATGCCCGCTAGCGGCTCCGTTCGGGCTTGCTCGATGGGGCGCGGCTGCGACCTCCGGTCCGCGTACGCCTGCACGTCCGCCTCCACCACACGGCCGCGAGGACCCGAGGCGGTCACGGAGGCAATGTCGATGCCGAGTTCCCTTGCCAAGCGTCGCGCGCCGGGCGTGGAGGGAGTGACGTCGCCGGTCTCAGACCTAGCAGAGTGCCTTGCCGGCGTGGTTTCGGTTGGGGCCGGCGGAGTAGATTCCATTGCCGCCGGTTGGGGCGCCTCCGGCGCCTGTTCGCGAACATCCGGCGGCGACTCCCCAGCTTCGAGCAAGTATCCGAGAACACCATCCACGGCGACGATAGCGCCTTCGGAAACCATTGTGTGAAGCGTTCCCGCGCCGGTGGCTTCCAGCTGGTAGTTGATCTTCTCGGTCTCGATCTCGGCGACGGGCTCACCCATCTCGAC
Source organism: Dehalococcoidia bacterium (assembly GCA_965237445.1). Lineage (GTDB taxonomy): Bacteria > Chloroflexota > Dehalococcoidia > Lucifugimonadales. The sequence goes on from OZ250142.1 coordinate 647,174, forward strand.
GAAATCGCCGGAGGATTTCAGCCATCGATTGACGGCACCGTCCACCATCAGCATCCCCAGCTTGGGCATCACAATTGGAGTTGCCATAACCTCACGATCCCCCAGGAGCGTCTGCCATTCCTCACTCCAGGACCGATACCGCCGCCTCAACAACCCTGTCCTTGTTTGGCAGGAACAACTCTTCGAGCGGCATGCTGTATGGGACCAGAGTGTGCGGCGGAGTGACGCGCACCGGCGGCGCGTCCAGGTAATCGAAGGCCTGCTCGGCCACGAGCGCCGAGATGTCCGAGGCCACGCTGCACCGGGGGTAGTCCTCGTCGACGATCACCACGCGGCGGGTCTTCTTCACGGACTCCAGCACCGTCTCCTCGTCCAGTGGCGATACAGAGAGCAGGTCGACAACCTCGGCCGAGTGGCCCTGCTGCGCAAGCACCTCCGCCGCCTGCCTACAAACGACCGTTGTGTACCCGATCCCTACCAGCGTCACGTCCGAGCCCTCTCGCTCTATGGACGCTCGGCCGATCGGGACCTCGTACGCGTCCTCCGGCACGTGACGGTCGCCGCGCATGGCCATGAGCAGCTTGTGATTGAAGACCATCACAGGATCGTCCGACCTTATGGCCGAGAGGTAGAGGCCCTTCGCCGAGTACGGATTGGATGGAACGACGCACTTGAGGCCCGGAAAGTGGGAGAAGACCGAGTAGAGCGTTTCGGAGTGCTGCGCTGCGGAGCTAGAGCCAGCCCCGATATTCGTCATGATCGTCAGGGGCATCTGGACTTTCCCGCCGAACATGTAGCGCATCTTGGAGGCGTTGTTGATGATCTGGTCTCCGCATACGCCGAAGAAGCCGACGAACATCATGTCTACCACCGGCCGCAGCCCGGTTGCCGCCGCGCCGACGCCCGCGCCTATGAACCCGGCCTCAGAGATCGGAGTGTCGCGGACTCGTTCGGGGCCGAACTTGCCGATGAGACCGCGCGTGATCTTCATCGGCCCGCCCCAAGCGTCTTCCATGCCGGGACGGCCCGGAGCACCGGCGATGTCCTCTCCCATTACGATGACGGAGGAGTCGCGCTCCATCTCCTGGTGCAGCGCCTCGTTTATTGCCTGCGTGTAGGTCAGGTGTCTGTCAGTTTGCGTCACTGTCATTGGCTCTCTCCGTTCTTATGTACAACGGCTGCACTTGCAGATTCCGGAACACAGCCGACGGACAGCCAGACTGGAATTGATCGGTAACAACTTCCTTTAGCTCAAAACGGAATCGCTGACGCGTTCCATAGGTGCGAAGCGTGCGAGCAGACACTTGATTCCCGCTCCTCCGTCGAACTTCACCACTAGCTCCGTCTCTGTGCCTGACGGCTGGACGCGAACTACCAAACCCGTGCCGAATGTCGCATGCCTGACCTTATCACCAGTCGCATACACCTGCTGAGACTCCACATCGGCAGGTTCCAGTGCAGAGTGGCTAGGGGCAACCGTCCGGTCCTTCATTCGAGTGGGTTGGAAAGGCCTCCTAGCTATGGAGCGCCTCTGCACTTCTTGACTTCTTCTCTCGATCCGATCTGTCTCGATCCGTATCGCACTATACAGTTCCGGATCACATTCACGTGAGACAAGGATTCCCATTTCGTCATTATTTTGCTGAGAGAACTCATACAGGTTCATTGAAGTCACTAAGGCTTTGCTCTCATTCAAGTAGCATTTGGCGTGAAGATTCTCGCGAAAACTAGTCTCCATCGATGGCCGCGAATTCAGCCAGTCTTTTTCCTGCGGATTGGGCTCCTTCTTGCCATACACAATGCGAATTCGCAACTTGGGATTATCCTTACCATCCTCAATTTTGTCCTCAAGATAGTCTCTAATGCGGGCATTGAACTTTAAGTACGGACTGATCAGGACGAGTTCCTCTTTAGCGTCCTTAATGATCTCTTCTAACTGGAAGGTAATGGCTGAAGTGGTGAGAAACTCGGCCATTTCGCATGATCCTCAACTGTCAAGGCTAGTTAGTCGTGTGAATTCAATATAAGCGTACGTAGGTGCTCATTCAACCAGAATAGACATCGGTGACCAACTCCTCTGCAGAGGGGAATGGACTGCGTTCTGCGAAGGCTACGGAGTCCGCGACCGCTTCCACTGCCTTTGAGTCCAGCTCGTCGAGCGTCTCATCCGACGCGTACTCGTAGTGCACGATGTATGACCGGAGGCCTTCAATGCAGTCCCGGTTGCGGTGGTAATCTTCCTCTTCTTTCGTCCGGTACTTCAGCGGATCGTCAGCGCCGAAGTGGCCCATATAGCGGTAGGTCCTAGCCTCCACGAGCGTGGGGCCGGCTCCCGAACGCGCCCTTTCCACGGCCTCGCCGGCCGCGGCGTGCATCTCGACCGCCGACTGCCCGTCCACCGTAACGCCGGGCATGTCGAAGCCGAAGGCCCTCGCGGCCACCGATTCTCCCGCCACGGAGTACTCTACAGGCGTCGACTCAGCGTACAGGTTGTTCTCGCACACGAAGACCACGGGCAGCTTCCAAATGGATGCCAGGTTCATGGACTCGTAAAGCGATCCCTGCCCCACCGCACCGTCGCCGAAGAAAACCACAGAGACCTGGTCCGTTCCTCTCACCTTGGCAGAGAGTGCTACGCCCGTGGCCACCGGGATGTTGGATCCAACTACGCCGTTGGCACCCAGCATGCCCTTGCGAATGTCGGCGATGTGCATCGTGCCGCCCTTGCCCTTGTTGGTGCCTGTCGCCTTGCCCATAAGCTCGGCCATCATCTCGTTGAGGTTCACGCCCTTAGCGATACAGTGGTGATGGCTCCGGTGGGTGCCCAGAACGAAATCGTCGTCCCGCAGGTGTGCGCAGAACCCGGTCGGTACGGCCTCCTGACCTACGGAGGAGTGCATGCCGCGCAGTTTGCCGGCATCAGCCTGACGCTTCGCTTCCTCCTCGAAGTTCCGGATGGTAACCATGGTCTCGTACATCCATAGCAACGTGTCAGTACTCAGTTCCCAGCGGTCTGTGGTCATGGTCCGCCTCCGAAGCACGGCCGGCGTAGGTAGCCGGACCGGGCGAAGTGGGCACATTGTAACAGGGGCATAGCGGCGGTTCGTGCTGAGCGACCGGGATTGAAGTAAGGGATACCGTTCTGTATCTTGCGAACGTGGCAACCTGCCCAAGGGAGACGCAGTCATGGCAAACGGCACTTACGACGCAGTGGTGATCGGCGCAGGCCATAACGGCCTGGTGACAGCCGCCTACCTGGCCGGAGAAGGCATGTCCGTGCTTGTACTAGAACGGCTGGACAAGATCGGCGGCGCCGTTACCACGGACGAGTTCGCGCCCGGGTTCATGGGGCCGATGTGCTCATACGTGGTCCATGCTCTTCGGGGCAAGGTGATCGATGATCTACGGTTGCGGGAGCACGGCTTCGAGTTCACCGACGTCGGGGCTCGGGGCAGGGTTAGCAGCAGACTGCACCCGTTCCCAGACGGTTCGTACATCGGGGGACCGGAAGTACGCGACCAATTCGACACGATTAACCAAATTCAAGCCTTTTCCGAACACGACGCCCGCAACTACCCGGGCTGGCTGGACTTCTGGGACCAGGCGGCGGCAATCCTGGACCCGTACTATCTCAAGGAGCCTCCCACGATTGCGGAGTTAGCACAAGGGGTCAGGGGTTCGAGGCAGGAGGACGTGCTGGAGAAGCTGCTTACATGGAGCTACATAGACCTCGTGGAATCCTTCTTCGAGGACGAGAAGGTGCAGGCCCACGCGATGACCCACAACATCGAGTGCGACCCTTCCACCCCTGGATCGATGCTGGGAGTGGCGCTGTTCAAGTGCAGCCAGTTCAATAGGCCGGAGGACCAAGGCATCCCGCGCATGAGCATGGGCACGGTCTCCCAGTCGATCGCCGATTCGGCACGCAGCCGGGGAGCCGAAATCCGCACACGTGCGATTGTCGAGAAGGTAATCGTGGAGGACGGCGAGGCAAAGGGCGTGCGGCTCGCCAGCGGCGAGGAGATCAGGGCAGAAGTTGTGGTCTGCAATGCCGACCCGAAGCGAACGTTCTCCACGATGTTCGAGCCTGAACATCTAAGCGGCGAGACGCGCAAGCGACTGAAGCGCTGGAAGACGAAGGCGGGCTGCGTGAAGTTCCTGGCAGGCCTAAGCGAACTGCCGGACTTCTCCCGGTACCTGGGCGAAGGGTACGACCGCAACGGGATCACGTACGTGAACATCATGCCATCCGTCGCGTACCATCAGGCTAGCTGGGACGCGGCCGTTGCGGGACGACCTTCACAGCATCCGATGATGTCGATCCAGCTCACTTCGACCGCGGAGCCGGGGCTGGTGCGTGGAGACGGGCACGTCATGTCCATCTGGACGCTGTACTATCCGCCGGAACTGGCCGAAGGTTCCTGGGACCAGCGCCGGGACGAGGTGGGAGAGCACATCATCGACGTTCTCACGCAGTACGCTCCAAACTTCCGCGAAAGCATCGTGGAGCACACGGTGCAGGCGCCACTGGACATCGAGACCAGGGTGGGAATGACGGACGGCAACATCCGGCACCTGGACATGATACCGAACCAGCTACTCTCACAGAGGCAACCGTACCGCACCGAAATCCGCAACTTCTACATGTGCGGCGCAGGCACGCACCCGATGGGCGAGGTTACGGGCGCTCCGGGCCACAACGCGGCGCACGCGATCATGCGGGACCAGGAGCGGATTCCGGCATAGGGGGGCCTTCAGTGGCGATGGGAGCCTAGTCCAACATTCCCCAGACAGCAAGCTGCGTATCTGCTAGATGGGACCTTGGTCAGATAGGATAAGCCTGCGTGCCATATGCCTTACGTAAGGCGTAAGATTGATACGGAGCTTCAGAGATCGGAGGACCCAAAGATTATTCGAAGGCCGACGGGTAGCCGCCTTTCACGCCTTCGCTGATCAAGCTACGCGTAGGTTGACGGTGCTGGATAACGCGTTGGACTTGCGAGATTTGGCCGGTCTGCCCAGCAACAGACTCGAATCTCTATCGGGCTCAAGGCAGGGAGAGCACAGCATTCGAATCAATCGGCAGTGGCGAATCTGCTTTCGTTGGGATCACGACGGCCCCTACGATGTCGAAGTAGTCGACTACCATTGAAGAGGGAGTCTGAGGTGGGCACTAAGAGCGGCATGCGGCCTGTACATCCTGGCGAGATACTGGAAGAAGAGTTGAAGGAGTTGGGAATGTCTGCCAACGCTATGGCCACGGCGTTGGGAGTTCCCACGAACCGAATCACGGCCATTTTGAAGGGTCAGCGTGGCGTAACCGCCGATACAGCCCTGCGCCTGTCCCGTTACTTTGGAACTACGCCTCAACTATGGCTTAACCTTCAAACGGCGTTTGAATTGCGCAGCGCTGAGTTGAAAGTTGGAAAAGACATCGAAGAATGCGTTCGGCCCCGAGAAGAATCCACAGCAGCCTCAGCGTAACCCCGAGATGCAAATGGGAGGCTTCGCGCGATCTAGCAGTGCCTTGGAGGCAGATCCTTGGAGACTCGATAGCGGAAGCCATTTATGAAGATCTTTCCAATCATATTGGCGGGTGGAGGGGGAACCAGGCTCTGGCCGCTGTCCCGACAGGAGTACCCGAAGCAGTACCACGCATTGCTCGGTGAAAGATCACTGCTTCAAGAGACTGTCGTTCGGCTGGACGGCATGGAAGATGCGGCGAGTCCGATCCTAGTAAGCAACGAGGGTCACCGCTTCCTCGTTGCCGGCCAGCTTAGCGAAATCGGCCGAGAGTTCGCGGTACTCATCCTCGAGCCTTCCGGCCGCAATACTGCTCCCGCCCTGAGTTTGGCCGCCGAGCACCTCTCCCTGAAATGCGAGGACGGAGACGACGACCACCTAATGCTCGTGATGCCGTCTGACCACGTGATCCAGGACGTGGCTGCGTTCCAAGAAGCCGTTCGTGAGGCGGTCTCGCTCGCAAAGCATGGCTCACTCGTAACCTTTGGAGTGGTGCCAAACGGACCCGAGACCGGCTACGGGTACATTCGTAAGGGAGACCCAGTAGTGACGCGGTCCGAGGCTGCTCTTACGCCTCACGTGGTGACGTCATTCGTGGAAAAGCCGGATGCGGAGACGGCCGACAAATACGTCGAGTCGGGCCAGTACCTTTGGAACAGCGGCATGTTCATGATGCTTTCGTCTGTCTGGAAGACGGAACTGAAGCGGCACCGGCCGGACATTGCGTGCGCAGTCGAGCAAGCCTACCGATGCGGCCGCAGGGACGGCAAGTTCTACCGGCCTGACTACGATCTATTCGCGGAGTGTCCCAGCGAGTCGATCGACTACGCTGTGATGGAGCCTTCGGCGGGCATGGGAGCGACCAGCCATGTGGTCGTACCACTGGACGCTGGATGGTCGGACGTGGGCGCGTGGTCGGCGCTTTGGGCCAGAGGCGTGCCGGACGATCAGGGTAACGTAACCAAGGGCGACACATACACGGACGGCTCCCGGAACAACCTGATCATATCCCATGACCGGCTGGTAGCTGCCGTGGGAGTGGAAGACCTGGCTGTGATCGAGACCTCCGATGCCGTCCTTGTTGCGCGGAGGGACCGCGATCAGGACGTCAAACGGCTTGTGGAGGAACTCAAGGCAAGGGAGCGCCAGGAGTATGCCGTACACCTCAAGGTGCACCGGCCGTGGGGCAGCTATGAGATTCTGGAAACAGGGTGCCATTATCAAGTTAAGCACCTTACGATAGACGTTGGGGCATCCATATCGCTTCAGGCCCACGAACATCGCTCAGAGCACTGGGTTGTTGTGAAGGGCCTGGCCACCGTTCAAAGAGGCAAGGACTTGTTCCACTTGAGAGAAAACGAGTCCACGTACGTGCCCATTGGCACGATGCACCGGCTCAAGAACGATGGCGACCAGCCCCTGGAGGTCGTGGAGGTCCAGGTAGGGAGCTACCTGGGCGAGGATGACATACAGCGCTACGAGGACGATTACGACAGGCCGGTAGCCGATTGAGTATTCCAAAGCGCCCTCCCGCGCTGTAGTGGGATGAGAACGGCATACGTGATTCCGGCCTGCATCCGTGTGCGGCTCGTAGTGTGGGGATCTGCCCCCTGAACTTGGAGTTGGAGCCTCACTCCAGTGCCGAAACTGATCGTCGACTTTCATACGCACATCTTTCCGCCGTGGCTAAGAGACCAGCGGGAACGGTACGTGGGCCGCGACCGGACATTCGGCGAGCTGTACCGAGACCCAAGGGCGGAGATGGCGGACGTCGACGACCTGATCAAGGCCATGGACGAGGACGGAGTGGATATTGCGGTCGTGATGGGGATGGGCTGGACCGACAGCGGGCTCGCCCGCGATGCGAACGACTACCTGATCGATTGCGTCCGAAAGCATCCCGGTCGACTGACCGGCTTTGCGGGGATAAACCCGGCATGGGGGCCAGCCGCTGCGAACGAGGCCGCGAGGTGCGCCGAAGCCGGACTCAGAGGCGTGGGAGAGCTTCATCCCGACACGCAGGGATACGACATCGGCGATGCTGGCTTGATGGCACCGTTAATGGAGGCAGTTCAAGAACACGAACTGATCGTTACCACGCATTCGTCGGAGCCGGTAGGTCATCTGTACCCTGGCAAGGGCAACGTAAGGCCGGAATCCCTGTGGAAGCTGGTGCTGAACTACCCTGATGCCGTGATCGTCATGGCCCACTGGGGTGGCGGCCTGCCATTCTATGCACTGATGCCGGAGGTCGCCGAATCTCTCCGGAACGTGTACTTCGATACTGCTGCGTCGCCGTACCTGTACACGAAGGACGTGTTCACCGTAGCTGCGTCGCTTGTGGGATCGGAGCACATACTCCTAGGCAGCGACTACGGGCTTATGCGACCACGCCGTCTTCTGAATCAGGCGCGCGAGTCCGGGCTGGACGACGTCAAACTGGCCAATGTGCTTGGAGGCAATGCCGCGCGTCTGCTGGGGCTGCCTGTCGAGGATGGCTGATCAAGCCTGCTACGGTGACCTAGAAGGCGCCGGGTTTTGGGCGGAAGATGCCGAACGAGCTTGTGTATCCGTGAACAAACGTCGTGTTCCCAACGGGGCCGATTTCGCCGTTGCAGAAGAAACCGGTCAGCGGCAAGCTGCCCACCTTCTCACGGAACATGCCAGTGTCGTGATCAGGGCGGCCATACAGGTATGAGCCGCGTCCCAGGCACTGGAACAGGAGAGCGCCTGAGCCTTCGTAAGCGTGGTGGTCTCCACTGTAGCGGGTCAAGAGGGCGTCAAGATCCTGAGATGACGTGTGCGCGTCTCTAAGGTGAAACTGCACCGTCTGTCCTTCCGCGAGCAGTTCTCCGATCGCCAGGACGCCGCTGTTCTGGTCGGCGCCAATTACATTGCGGACCAGGAAGTCGCCCAACTGCGGCGAGTCGATTAGTTCGTCCATTACGACTCCCAGGAACAGCGAGTGTCTCACCAACCCGCGGTCGCGCTCGTCGAGGCCGCCGAACACCTCGCGAAGAGCTTCCATAGGCGGGCGACCGTCCACCTCGAGCAGTATGTTCCTGTCGCAGGCGGTCACAATCATCGGGGAGCCGATCGGCCGGCAACCCTGGGCCACGATGGTGTCAACCAACAGACTGCCGCGAAGCGCCACGCCGACAACGCCGGAACGGTGGCACTCGTCGCCCAAGATGAGCGCGTTGGATCCTGCCTGCTGCCCTCCGCTCGCCAGCCCACCTATCTTTGTGCTGGAAGGAAAAGCGAAGTCCAAGCCCATTAGCATGTCTTCGCCGCGCATGCTGAACGGGTCGGCGAGGAGGACGAACTGCGGCGAACTCTCGGCACTGACTCCAACCACCCTTTCCCACTCCTGGGGACCGGCGTCGGCATCAGGAAGGTCACGGTCATCGAAGTGGAACGATGAGATTTCCACTTCCGGCAGTTGTGCCGCCGTAATCGACAGACCGGCACGGCCCTCGATTTCGCGGCCGGCGCCGATGATGCCATTGCCGGAACACCCGAGTATCACGGCATTCATATAGTGATCCCGAAGTGTGCCAGGGAACCTCTCAAGGCCCTCCGCATGGTGCACTGAGGGGAAGGCCAACACAAGGTCCGCGTCCTGCGGGGCTAACTCCGAGTCCAGAGCGTCCAGGCACTCGGCGACCGCGTTGTCCAGTAGCTGCTCTTCCGAGACAGCAGAAGTCCACTTCATGTTGCGAGAATGACCAACATTGGGTTGCGGCCATTCTGACAGCCGCACCTACGGCCCGCAACTGATCGACCGTCCCCGTGAGAATCCTGTATCTTTGGCATCACTATGAGATTCCAAGGCAAGACGGCAATAGTGACCGGCGGGGCCAGCGGCATCGGTGGGGCTACCGCGCGGCGGCTGGCCAGCGAAGGGGCCGCGGTGTTGATCGCGGACATCAATGAGGAGTCGGCGTCCGCAAACCTGGAGCGAATCAGGGAAGCCGGCGGGTCCGCGGAGGCAATTCGCACGGACGTGGCCGTGCATGACGACGTACGGGCAATGGTCACGCGGGCGGCAAGCCTATGGGGCCGGATCGACATTCTAGTGAACAACGCTTACAGCCCGGGTGAAGAACATTCCGGCACAGCCGTGGATGTGTCCGAGCGGCAGTGGGACGAGGGAATGGCTATCCTGGTAAAGGCCATTTACCTCGGAGTGAAGTACGCCGTCCCTGAGATGCGAAGGAGCGGAGGCGGCAGCATCGTGAACATATCCTCGGTGCACGGCCTGCTGGGAACGCCTGGAGGCCTCGTGTACCAGGCTGGGAAGTCCGCGGTTATCGGCATCACCAAGGAGATGGCCTGCGACTTTGGTCCGGACAACATCCGAGTGAACGCGATCTGTCCGGGACACATCGTCACGGAGCGGTCCGCCGAGTATGCGCAAGGCAAGGATAGTATCCGGCCCTTGATCCTCGAACAGACTCCCATTCACAAGGTCGGCAAGACGGACGACATCGCCGCGGCGGCGGCTTTCCTGTGCTCGGAAGAAGCCTCCTTCATCACGGGACATGCTCTCGTGGTGGACGGCGGGCTGTCCATCCAGCTCCAGGAGGAATTCGGAATACGCCAGGCGCGATTCGCTCGGTCGCGGCCCGACGTGGACGTTTCCCCGTAGCGAGGATCAAAGGCCAGCACGCAATCGGCGTGACCGGACGCCTTCAAGCTCGCGACGGTCGACATACCGGCCCACAGTGCCGCCTTCCATGCCCCAGATGCCAGTGGCGTACCTGTCAATGAGGGCGCGATCGTGGACAGCCATCAGCACCGTTCCCGGGAAGGCCTCGAGGGCCTCTTCGAAGCGTTCTCTGGAGGGGATGTCCAGGTGATTCACGGGCTCGTCCAGCACAAGTAAGTTTGCCCCCTCAAGCACCAGCTTCGCGAGCAGCAGCCGGCCCTTTGACCGTAACTGAGGCTACCGACGGGCAGAAGGGGATCATCACCCTCGAACAGGTACAGGTGAAGCATTGTCCTTGCCTCAGTCTCAGAAAGGTTCGCCGCGCCTCTGACCGTGTCCAGAGCCGACGTGTTCCAGTCCAGCCCGGCCTGGTCCTGCGGCATGTAGCCGATCCTTACGTTTGAGCCAATCCGTGCCGAACCGGAAGACGGGGTCATGTTCTCAGCTACGATCCGCAGGAGCGTGGTCTTGCCGCATCCGTTGGGGCCCAGGAGCGCGATACGCTCACCGTGCTCCAGGACGAGATCAGCATGCCGGAACAGCCAGCGACCGTCGAACTCCTGGCCGACGTCCTCCAAGACGAGCACACGCGAGCCCCCGCGTAGCATCCGGCCGAAGTCCAACTTCAAGGTCCACTCCGCCTTCGGGCGCTCCACTCGGTCCGTGGATGCAAGCATTCGCTCCAGCCGAGTCTCCCGCGCCTTGGCCTTCTGAGCAACCTTCTTGGCACGCCGCCGGTAGAAGTCGTGTTTGGTGTTGGTCTCGGTACGAAGGGCTGTCTGCTTGGTCCTCGCGATGTCCTGCCGCAATCTCCTCGTTTCCACCTCCTGGTCTTTCCACGCCGCCGTCTGCTTCTCGAGTTCCCTCTCCTTGATGAGGCGATGCTCTGAGTAGTTGCCTGGAAACGCCGTCAGGCCCAATCTTTGATCGTTCAGTTCCAGGATGCGCGTAACGGCGCCGTCCAGAAACGTCCGGTCGTGGGACACGATTAGAGCCGCGCCTTCGTAAGCTGAGAGCCAAGTCTCCAGCCATTCGAGCGCCTCGATATCCAGGTGGTTCGTGGGCTCGTCCAGCAGCAGCACCGAGGGCTCGGAAGCGATAACGCCCGCGAGGCCAGCACGAGTACGCTGGCCTCCGCTCAGCACCGAAAGCGGCGTGTCTTCAGGCACTGCTCCGAGGCCGAGCCCTTCGAGCACGGCGGCAATCCGCTGGTCGACATTCGTAACCACCGAGGGCCTCGAATTCGTCGTGGGCTCGGCCGTATACCTGTCGATCAGAGCATCGAGTTTGGCGCCGGCAGCCTTCGTCATCTTGTGCTCGATCGACAGGAGAGCGGATTGCGCCTGGCCGTGTTCCGCCAAGCCCCGCCGAACGACGCTTCCGAGTGTCTGAGCAGTGTCCGCTTCGAACCCTTGAGGCAATAGAGCGGACGAGCCTCCGCTCAGGACCACCTGGCCCGAGTCGGCCTGCTCGATGCCCGCGATGATCCGCAGCAGAGTGGACTTACCGGACCCATTCGCTCCGATGAGACCCGCACGTTCACCAGGGTTGACTACGAAAGAGACGGCTTTCAGAACGACTTCTGAGCCGTAACTCTTGGAGACTTCTATGGCCTGGAGCATTCTCAACCTTCCCTTGGCAAACCGATCAGTCCGGTCCCCGCAGGGACCGGCGAGGCGGTGGGAAAGTGAGCGCTGACAGGGCATCCCGAGGCTCCCACCGCAGTGGGACGTGCCACGGCATCGTTGAGGTACGCGTTACCTCAGGCCTCTCTAAAACGGCCTATGGAAGGCGAACCGGATTGCCATGGCAGCTAGCTGAGCCTCAAGGGATGGCGGCTCCTTGCAGTTTGGTCGCATCGGCCCGCATCAGCCGAGACATGGCGGGAGGTCCCGATGCTCCATCAAGCATAGCACGCGGCGACCGAGTCTTCTGATGGTGTGGCCAAAGCAGTCTTCAGTCGGGGTTGACATCGGTCCGGAGGTGTCACCACTCATGTTCTCCACTTCTGCGTTTTCCCATCACGACAGGGGTGGGAATTGAGCCTGCCCGCCCGCAAATGCCTTCAAGTCCCTTCACGCGGACAACGTGAAGGGCTTCTTACGGGCAGGCTCAAACAGGTAGCCGCAACGCGCCAGAGGCCAGTTGTGTCGAAAAAAAGTGTTCCATTTTGTTCCATTTCGTAGCTGGGGACCGGTGAGACGCGGGGCGGCATCGGAACACCTTTGGAACATGAATGGGGCAGATTTGGGGCACAATGGAACATCAGGGCGCGGCCCTGGACCCATAAAAAGTGCGGGAACCGGATGGCAGGCTGCAAGCGCTCGCTGCTTTGCGGTTGGTGTGTGATCTTGGTTGCATGCATCTAGCTTAGCACGGATGTGCGCCGTAGGTAAGTGCCCGCATGACATCATGATTTTGGTTACCCAAATGGAGAATGCACCTCAAAATTGCGGTTACCCAACATGGGGAGGTAACCGTGAACAGAGTGAGCGTTCGGGAGTACGTCGCGCGGCAGCACGACAGGTATCGCAAAGCTTCCGGATTCATGAGGTCAATTCTCATCTCCGGTAGCCATCGATTTTGAGGTCACAGGAAGGCGTGCGGCGGACGGGGTGTCTGTGCTCCGAGAGCGTGTGCAGTTAGAACTCGTTGCGCATTTTGACCGGAATGCCGGTACGTAGCGATTCCCAGCAAGCGAGGCCGGTCGACAAAACGCGCGCGCCCTCCCAGACGCCGACCCAAGGCCGCGCTCCGTTCAGGACGCAGTCGGCCATGTGACGCAACATCACGATCATCTCGCCGTAGTGGCCGCCGAGACGCAACTATGTATGGTATGCGGCTGGAGAACTGCGGTTGTCATGGCAGCTAGCTGTGCTTCAAGCGAGAGCGGCTCCTTGTAGATTGGCCCCGCGGCCCGGGCAGGCCGCGCCGTGTCGTCGATGTGCAAGGTAGGGTAGGCTACAATTCTGGCTTGCACCGCCTGAATGATGGCAAGAGGATTTGAACATGACCACTACAGTTCAGAAACTGATCACTGCTGAAGACTTGCTGCGACTGGACAGGCAGGGTGTACGAGGCGAGCTGATCCGGGGGGTGCTTTGCGAGGCCATGCCAACGGGACACGAGCACGGCAAGATTGTTTTCAAGTTGGGCGCGAGACTTGTGAACTTCGTAGATCCGCGCAGACTGGGGACGGTGGTCGGTTCCGACTCAGCCGTCTGGCTTGAACGCGATCCCGATACCGTGCGAGAGCCCGACATAGCCTACTTCTCTACAGAAAAGATTCCATTGAACGCCAGGGTAATCGGCTATGCAGAGGTGGTCCCAGACCTCGTGGTTGAGGTTGCGTCTCCGAACGACAGCCGCCCTGAAGTTAACGACAAGGCACTCATGTGGCTTCGATACGGAGTGGGGTTGGTCTGGGCCATCCATCCCGATACCCGGACTGTCGACGAGTATCGGGAAGGCCACCCTGTAAAGACGCTCATCGCCGCGGACACGCTCAATGGAGCGGGGGCACTGCCAGGCTTCACTTGCGCCGTGAGCGACCTGTTCAACGCTTAAGGTAACCTCGCAGCTAATCGCTTCTGAATGACGGAGCCCGTCGCACAAGTAGCTAGAACTCGTTGCGCACCTTGATCGGAATGCCGGTGCGGAGCGATTCCCAGCAAGCGAGGCCGGTCGACACAACGCGCGCGCCCTCCCGGACGCCGACCCAAGGCCGCGCGCCGTTAAGGACACAGTTGGCCATGTGACGCAACATCACGATCATTTCGCCGTAGTGGCCGCCGTGAGGCAACTGCGTATGGTACGCGCGCTCCGGCAGATCGCCCTCGGCATCGAGCGTTTTAACATGATCGCGAATCGTACCCTTCGTGCCATAGACGGTGAGACTGTTCATACGCTCGCCGCCGGGATGGACCAAGCCGAGCAGGTTCGCGACGCGGCCGATCTTTCCGCTGACGAACTTGGCGTTGATGAAGAAGCAGTCCTCCTGCGGGTACTCCGGAGCTACGCCGCTGCGCAGACCCACGCAGTGGACCTCTTCAATATCTCCCATGAACCAGCGCAGCAAGTCTATGGGGTGGCATGCGCCTCCCAAGATGAGGTCCTGCGGCATGGTGGTGCGCCACGGAGTCTTCTTGTAGACGGGACGCAAGTCGTGGACGTAATGGGCTTCCGCCATAAAGAGGTCGCCGATTTCGCCGGCATCACAAGCGCGCTTGGCATCGACAAAGTCAAGGCGCCCTCGCATCGACTGGCTCACCAAGAGCACGAGTCCGGTGCGGTCCACAGCCTCGACCACGCTCTCGACCTCCTGCATCGTGTAGACCATGGACTTTGTGACCATCACGTGCTTGCCGTTTTCCAGCGCTGTCAGTATCTGCTTCTCATGCAGCGGGCCGGGCGTGTAGATGCCGATGATGTCGACGTCGTCGCGCGCTGCCAGCTCGTCGAAGTCCGTGGTGACCGCACCGATTCCGTGCTTCCTGGCCGTGGCATCGAGCAACTGCTCGTTCGTGTCGCAGAGTGCTGTCACACGGACCGGCAGTTCGTGCACAGGGTCGTTGGCCTGCAGCAGCGTATCTCCATGGCCCAACCCGGCCAGTCCAAGTCTAAGTGTAGTCACGTCCATACTCCTTCAGCTTCTGGTAAACGGCCGCCCAGCGCGCCGGCATGTCCTCCCTGTTCATGACCGGCACGAAGCCCATGGACAGATAGATGTGTATTGCCGGCAGCCTCCAGTCGTCAGAGTTGAGCGAGACCGCCTTGCACCCGCGAGATACAAGGAACCTGGCGACTTCCGTACACGTGGCCCGACCGAGGCCCTTACCCCGATGGTCCGGGTGAGTGACCACGTAGTCAATCACACCTTCATCCGAAGGGTCCGCGCCACTGACTGCGGTCATTGGCGGCCGGTTCGAGACTCTCGAGGCGAAGGTGGCCGCCACGATCCGACCCTGGTGCTCAATCAGGCTCGATCCCTCGCGACGTTCGGGAACTTCCAGGAACTGCTGTACCTGCGCCTCGTCCCAGCTCTCGAAACCCCCTTCTTGTAGCGCCGCAGCCCAACTTGCCGCGTCCCCGTCTCGATAAGCACGAGCGATGTATCCTGCCGGCAAGGACACGTCCGGAAGCGCGTCGACTCCCGCCGCAAGTATCACCATGGAGAGCTGCTCGGGGGGAAGGTCAGGCATGGGGCAATGATAACGCTGTGAAGCAGAACCTGGTATTGCCATAAGGCCCGCTCTTGAGTCTCAGTGCTGCTGATCGTCACACTGCTGCCAACATTGAGACATGCGCAGGCCCTCCTGCACGTTATTGCGTGTCTCAAGAATATAAATATCGCTGGTAGAATCGGGCTATGCGTCAAGTTCGCCTGGTCCACTGGAAGCCGGAAGAAGCACAGCGCCGGATCGACCAACTGGCGGAAGCCGGATATGACGTGGCGTACGAGCCCGTCACCCCCAGCGTACTGCGCGCTCTTGCCAAAGACGTTCCGGAGGCTTTCGTGATCGACTTGACGCGGCTGCCGTCCCATGGCCGAGACGTGGCCCTTCACATCCGTGAGAGGAAGGCAACACGTTTTGTGCCGATAGTGTTCCTCGGGGGCGCTCCTGACAAGGTCAGCCGGACGCGCGAATCGCTGCCCGACGCCACGTACGCAGCATGGGAAGACGCCGCACACGCAATCGAGGACGCAATTGCCAGTCCTCCCGAGAACCCGATAGTCCCAGCATCCACACTCGCTGGCTACTCCGGCACGCCTCTTCCCAAGAAGCTTGGCATCAAGGAAGGTACGATTGTTGGGCTGGTCGACGCACCGCCCGGATTCGAGCAGACCCTGGGGAAGTTGCCGGAACGAGCAGAGGTCCGCCGGGGCTTCGACGGTAGGCCGGAAATTATCATCCTTGAGTTCACGATGCCTGAGGAGCGAAGAAGGCGCGGGGTCGTTACTTGAGTCGGAGCGCCTGGCCGGAGTCGACTACAAGATCTGCGCTAGACGCCAGCCTGCTCTTCGCACGCCGCAAGGTTGGCTGACGGAGGGCGTCAGCCAGCTCTTTGGCTCACACCGGAGGTCCCGTATTGAGCCGAAGATGATGAACAGTTAATGTCTCTTCCCGCCGGCTTTTTTCTACGTCGTTACGGACGATATGTTCATGGGCGAGCTGAAATAGCGGGATTGTGTGGTCCGGGGAAGGCGTGAAAGAGATCTGGCGCTCGCGGAACATCACCCACGACAGATTTCAATAGACGCCTATCGTTTGTCTATGGACGGATGATTACTGATGGAAAGATCCCCACGCCGGATGGGATAATCACCTCTCCGTCAAGAATCGTGGCTAGAGGCTTACACTTCGATCAACCAAGAGACACAGTAAAGGTAGCGTTATGAGGGCCTCGCCGCTATCGACGCCACCTGGTCGGGACGCTGACCCGAAGGAAGGCTGGCCAGTCGTAGAGGCTGTTGGCCGACCGGCTACCCTCTCTCGGGCGGCGCTGTCCAGCCGTACTCCTCGCGCCAGTTGGGACCCACGTCAGCGAAGCGGCTCAGCCGGTAGTTTTCAACCGGCAGCGACGTCTCTCCGTTACGCGCCAGTTCCGCGATGGCCTTGCCGTGGGCGGGCGACAGTCCGAATCCGTCGGCGGACGCGGTCGCGACAATGAAGTTAGAAGGCTCGGGCAGGAAGTCTATGATTGGGAACTCATCCGGGGACTGCTCCACCACGCAGGACCAGCTTCTGAGCACTCCCATGTCGGCAGCGCCCGGGAACAGCTCCATCAGCCGCCTGCCGATGTTGCGAATCAGCGGTGTGTTCAGCCGTTCGGGCGTCTCGTTGTCCACGTCCACCCACTCCTGGTTGCCACCGCCGTATGCGAGGTTGCCTCGCTCGGTCTGGCGCCCGTAAAGGCCGTTACCCATCAGGGCGCCCTCCCACATGCGCTCTACCGGCGTGGTTACGATAATTTCCACCCGGCCGGGAGATAGCGGAACGAACCCACCGACCATTTCGGCCAAGATGCCTGTCTGCGGACCCGCCGCGTCTACGACTACATCGCAGCCGATGTCTCCGCGGGTGGTCTCTACGGCAACCACCTTATTCCCCTCAACCTTGAAGCCTGTTGCCTTGGTGTGCTGGTAGATGCGGCCGCCGTGGTCCTCAACGGCCCAAGCATAAGCCTGCACCGTTCGCTGCGGGTTGGCATGTCCCGCGTCGGGGTCATACCAACCGCCTCTGATCTCGGGGCTGATTATCGGGACCCACTCTCGGACCGTCTGCGAGTCGAGGATTTCAGTACGCCAGCCGAGGCTGTTGTCCCGCGCCGCCCCGGTCTTGATGTGCTCCATATCCACATCGTCCAGTGCGGCGGCAACCGTGCCGCGGACGAATTCACAAGGGTAGCCCAACTCCTCCTCCAGCGTGTGCCAGAGGCGCGTCTCTTCGTAGCCCATGGGGCCGCCGCCCTTCACGCCGCGGTGATAGGCGCATATCCCGCCGTTGCGGCTCGACGCCTCGTAGCCGACCACGCCCTTCTCGACCACTACTGTGTCCACACCGGCGCGGGCCAGGAACCATGCGGCGGCGAGGCCGGTGACGCCGGCACCTATGACTACGACATCGGCTCCGTCCAAATGCGCCATGAACTGGCCTCCCTCAGACTTCCGCTCGGCTGAGTGTACTCAGGACTCTGAGATTACCGGGAGTGCTCAGCCGGACATGCTGATGCCGACCTGGGACAAGACTCCGTCGCCTTCGAGGCACTGCACGACCCACTCATTGAAGTTGTGCGGGCCGAATTCCTGCGGCACAAAGATGCTGGACTCGAACCGGTTCGAGCGGATACCCGACTGCTGCCACTGGCAGTTTCGAGCGTCTTGCCGGTTCGTGATGTCCCACATCTCCACGTACTTGTCCAGGTTGAAGTCCGGAAGCTCCATGCTCTCCGCCTCGAAGAGCCAGTCGTACACCATTCGCACGCTTTCCGGCCCTGTGGGAAACATGATGTGCGAGTTAATGTAATCCGGGTGGATGTTCAGGAACAGGTTCGGCCTCATCACTCCACCGGTGTAGATGATGTCGCGCTCCTCTTCGCTGAGGCCGCGGAAAGGCGGTATCTCGGACGTGCCGTCCATCGTCATCGTGGCCGCACCGGACAGGTATCGTGAGCCTATCTCCTCGATCGCGTTGCCGAACTCGTCCTCTTTAATGCCCCACTGGCCGCCGTCCGAGTCCGAGACCACGATGCTGCAGTACTCCGGGTGCACCGTAGGGCAATGGAAGCACTCCGCGAAGTTCTCAAACAGCAGCTTCCAGTTCGCCTTCACGTCCAAAACGATTCGCTTGCCGAGCTGCAGGTTTTCCATGTGGTAGTTCTCGAACCGGGAAGGCATGTTGCCCAACACGCTCGAAAGCGGAGGCGCTTTGTCGCCCGCCAGGTTCAGGAAGAGAAACCCGGCCCACGTGTCCACGGCTACGTTGTAGAGCGAGTAGTCCGTCATGTCGAAGTCGGCCGACTCCAGTTGGTGCGGAGTAGCTATTAGGCCGCCGTCCAGGCTGTACGTCCAGGCGTGGTACGGGCAGACAATGGACCCGCCCTGGAATGACCCTGTCTCCTCCGTGCAGAGGATCGAGCCACGGTGCCGGCAGGTGTTGTGGAATGCTCCAAGCTCACCCTTGAGGTCCCGGACCACCATGACGTTCTGACGTCCGACCGTGAAGGTCTTATAGTCCCTGGGATTAGGTACTTCGTCCGTGCGGCCCACGGCCACCCACATGTTGTAGTAGAACACTTCGAGCTCACGCTCGTAGTGATCCGGGTCGTAGAGGTACTTTCCCGGGAAACCCTTTTTCGTCGTCTCAAGACGCTGGAAGTAGCTGTAACTGGGGGCCTGCATTTTTTCTCCTTTGCTTATCTAAAGACCGAATATTTGACCGTACACGATCAATGTTCCCACGATGGTACTTGCGATATTGTGGTTGTCAAGCGTTCACAGGGTAATCGGAACGGAAGAGCCGCCCCTGCCGGGACAATCGGCGGTCTACTCCGACCGCCACCAATGTTCCTCGACGGTAGTTACTGGCCAGCCGTTGTCAAGCAAATCCGGAGGTGGGACTGTTGGTACCACACTGCAATCGGCCGAACCATAATCGACAAGCTTGGCGTTTGACGCTAATAGCGCAGCGTACTATTATATTTGACCTGTGATTAGGAGCTTCCGCGACCGGGATACTCAGGAAGTCGCCGAGCGGCGGCGCGTTCGCAAGTTTCCACCGGATAACCAGAGACGGGCGCAGAGAAAACTGGGGATGCTGAACAACTCTAGAGATCTGAACGATCTGGGAGTCCCCCCAGGAAATCGGTTTGAGGCCCTATCAGGAAATAGAGCCGGTCAACACAGCATACGCGTCAATAATCAGTGGCGTATCTGCTTCAACTGGGAAGAAGGGAATGCTTATCACGTGGAAATTGTGGACTATCATTGAGTGCGAGACGGGGAAGGGAATCAACTATGAGTGGGACAATGGGGCACGGCCCAGGAAAGTTACCACCCATTCACCCTGGAGAAGTCCTCAACGAGGAGTTTCTTAGGCCGATGAAGGTCTCCCAATACAGGTTGGCCAAGGCCATCGGTGTGGACGCGCGCCGTATTCACGCGATCGTTCACGGCGATCGGTCGATCACGGCAGAGACGGCGTTGCTAATCTCTCGCTTCTTCGGAACATCTGCCGAATTCTGGATGGGGCTACAGAGCCAGTACGAACTAGAGTTGGCTGAAGACACTCTCTACTACAGGCTGGGCAAGATCACAGCCTTTTCGCCAGAGTAGCCCCAGTTACGAAAGTCCTCAAGCCCTGAGGCACTAACGCTCACTGACACGTTCAAACGCCACCGTCTCCCCCAGCACATCGACTTCTGCCGTCTTCCAGCCTGCATCAAGCCAGGACCGCGCTTGGACGTGTGTCGCATCGTTAGCCCACCAAGCTTGGTGACGACGAGCGGAATCGGGAAGTTGAGGCCCGACAACCTTCGAAACTTGGCTAAAAGTCGGGCGCAGTGAAATGTCTGTGCAGCGGATCGTACTTGCCTGGCACGATCAAGTAACCGTACTCTTTCGCACGCTGGCCTTGCGGCGACCGTTAGCCTTCTTCTTCAGGACACCCTTGACCTGCGGCAACACGTTGCTCAAGTAGCGGCCTGTGTGCGAGTCCGGCATTGCGGCGATCTCTTCCGGAGTCCCGGTCCCGACGACGTACCCTCCCTTGTCCCCTGCTCCAGGGCCAAGATCGATCACGTAGTCGGCGTTCTTGATCATGTCCAGGTGATGCTCGATCAGGATCACACTGTTGCCGGCTTCGACCAGGCGGTGCAGTACACGCAGCAGGTAGGCGCAGTCCTCGAACGACAGTCCGGTAGTCGGCTCGTCCAGGATGTAGAGCGTGTTTCCTGTGGCGCGCTTGGATAGCTCCGTGGACAGCTTCACACGCTGCGCTTCACCGCCGCTGAGCTGCGTCGCCGGCTGGCCGAGGCGGATGTAGCCGAGACCCACGTCATTCATCGTCTGCAGCTTGTTCCTGATCCTCGGAATGTTGCCGAAGAATTCCAGGGCTTCGCTTACGGTCATGCTCAGTACGTCCGCGATATGCTTGCCCTTGAATTCGATCTCCAGCGCCTCACGGTTGTACCGCCTGCCATCACAGATCTCGCAGGGCACCATGACGTCCGGCAGGAACTGCATCTCAATGTTGATATGCCCATCGCCCTTGCACGCCTCGCAGCGTCCGCCCTTCACATTGAAGGAGAACCTTCCCGGCTTGTAGCCTCGGATGCGCGCCTCCGGAACGGTGGCGAACAGCTCCCGGACGGGCGTGAAGGTGCCAGTGTACGTGGCGGGGTTGCTTCTGGGCGTGCGGCCGATTGGCGACTGGTCTATGTTGACCACCTTGTCTATGTTTTCGACGCCGAGGATTTCATCAACAGCGCCGGGCCGATCCCTGGCGTGGTAAAGCTGCTGCGCGAGCTTCTTGTAGAGCGTCTCGTAAATCAGGGTGCTCTTGCCGGAACCGGAAACGCCGGTGATGCAGACGAGCATCCGAAGGGGGACCTTCACGGTGGCGTTCTTGAGGTTGTTCTGGCGGGCGCCCTTGATGACGATGTGCTTCCCAGAGCCGGTCCGGCGCGTCTCGGGCATTGGGATGGAGCGCCGTCCTCCAAGGTATTGGCCAGTGATGGAGTTTCGCGCACGGATGATGCTCTTGACAGGGCCAGTGGCTACTATGTGGCCGCCATGCTCTCCCGCTCCGGGGCCCAAGTCTACTATGTAATCGGCCGACCTCATGATCGCCTCATCATGCTCAACGATGATCACGGTATTGCCGAGGTCCCGAAGACCCTTCAGCGTGCCTATGAGCCGAGCATCGTCTACCGGATGCAATCCTACGGACGGCTCGTCGCAGACGTAGAGCACGCCCATGAGCCCGGACCCGATTTGGGTTGCCAGCCTGATCCTCTGCGCTTCTCCGCCGCTGAGGGTGGACGCGGTCCGTCCGAGGGTCAGGTAGTCAAGCCCGATGTTCAGCAGGAAGCGAAGACGAGCCTCGATTTCCTTGAGTATCTGGTCTGCGATGGCCAACTCACGCTCTGTCAGCGTCTCGCTAACGAGGTCCCGCAGTTCCTCCTGCGCCACCGTCCCGTTTACACTGCCGGTCTCATCCGCTCTCACTGCAGGCTGGCCTGCGATGGCACGGAACCAAGAGAGTGCGGTGCCGATCGATTGCTCCGTAACCTGCATGATGTTCAGACCGCCGACAGTGACCGCGAGAGCCTCAGGCCTCAGGCGGTTCCCGGCACACCCTTGGCAGGGCCGGGAGGCCATGTACCTCTCGATCTCGGTCCTGGAGTAGTCTGACTCGGTCTCGCGGTAGCGCCTTTCAAGATTGTTCACTATGCCCTCGAACGACGTCTTCCAGCGGTACGTCTTGCCCCGGCGCGTACGGTGGCTGACGGTGATACGCTGGTTGCGATTACCGTAGAGGACCCTGTCCAAGTGTTCCTTGGGCAGGTCTTTTACAGGTGTTCGCGTGGAGAAGTCGTAGGCACTAGCCAGGCTTTCCAGAAGGCTGGCGAACCACGGAGACTGTGTGCCCGAACGCACCCAGGCCTGCACGGCTCCCTCAGCCAGGCTCAGGTTCCTGTTAGGGATCACCAGATCGGGGTCTATCTCAAGCCTGTACCCCAGTCCGGTGCACTTGGAACAGGCTCCGTGGGGGTTGTTGAAGCTGAACGTCCTGGGCTCCAGTTCCCCAAAGCTGATGTTGCAGTGAACGCAGGCAAACTGCTCCGAATACAGCAACTCATCGCCGCCCTGAACGTCCACCAGCACAGCGCCGCCAGCCATTCTCAGCGCCGTTTCCACCGACTCCGCCACGCGCGAAGGATCGGCCGAGTCGCCCAGGACGAGCCTGTCCACAATTACCTCGATATCGTGCCACTTCTGCTTGTTGAGGTTGAACTCTTCAGTTAGCTCACGGACTTCTCCATTGACTCTCACGCGTACAAATCCGGAGCGCTTGGCGTCCTCGAAGACCGGAGTGTGCTCACCCTTTCGCCTGCGGACCATGGGCGCCATTACCTGGATGCGGCTTTCGTCCGGCATCCTCATTATCGAATCGACGATCTGCTGCACCGTCTGCCGTTCTACGGGGCGGCCGCACTTATAGCAGTGCGGATGGCCAACGCGCGCAAAGAGAAGGCGCAGGTAGTCGAAGACCTCAGTTACTGTTCCCACGGTCGATCGGGGATTGTGCGAGACGCCCTTCTGGTCGATGGAGATTGCCGGCGACAGGCCTTCGATGTAATCGACGTCCGGCTTGTCCATGCGTCCGAGGAACTGCCGGGCGTACGCTGAGAGCGACTCCACATAGCGGCGCTGGCCCTCGGCGTAAATCGTGTCGAAAGCGAGCGAACTCTTGCCGGAACCTGAGACGCCGGTGATGACGACTAGTTTGTTCCGGGGAATGGTGACGTCGACGTTCTTGAGATTGTGCTCGCGGGCTCCCTGGACCACGATCTTGTCATTGGGCATGAGCGGCGGCGCCTCCCGTGGGCCGGAGATGACGTTATGTTACCAGCGCACCGTTGCGGCCTGCGAGAGAATACAGGCGCGCAAGCCGTTCGCTTTGTACTCTCTTCTTACTTCTCAGTGCCACCGTTCCATATGGCGCGCGTGCGTTTGCAAGTAGGCTCCCGGCCCATAGTGGCGATCGTAGAACTCCAGATCCAAGTGGTGCACCTGGAGATACATCTGCGAGTACATGGCCGGCACGGTGGCCGGAAATCTTCCGAAACGATCGTAGATGTACTGTGCCATGAGCGACACGCACTCAATGAACTCGTCCGAATGAGGTTCGACGCTCGACCTTACGGCGGAGCTATCGCGCCACGGGCCGGGCGTGGACTCGTGGAACGGTCCGCCGGGGCCAAACTTGCGTCTCACATGCGCCTCCACGGCCTCCCGCATGTTTGCAAAGTGTGGCGGGCAGTGGCCCTCGAATACGCCCGGCAGGCCGGTTGGATTCGGGCTCGGCCAACGCTCGTCCCTGTCATAGCGGAAGCCCAGCCCGCGCACATTTGGGTCATCGGTCGCTCCCATGACTGAGAAGCCGTCGATCCCGCTGTACATCCAGCCGCCCAGCCCCATGGCCTGAAGCATCAACATTCCCGCATAGCAGGAGATCGAGATCTCCGTCGCGCAGGAAGCCATTGTGTTCCGCTCCATGGAGGTCAATTGCGATGGGCTGTCAACGTCAACGAGGTGACTGAATCGGTCCAGGCCGGGGATACGTTCGTCGTTCACGTCGTCATACAGGCAAGAGCCGTTCAGGACCATGTAACACATCGACGCGATCAGGTACTGCGCCACGTCGCTGATGGGCATGAGGAGCAGGCTTCCCGGCCTGTTGGCGCACCATGTATTGTGGCTGGCCACGTGTGGCTTGGCCGGGGGTACGTCGAGCCGCCGGTCTGAGAGCACGCGGATGCGAGACCGGTGCGCTTCCAGGAACCCGTGCAGGTCAAGCCGCTCGTTTCCGGGACTCACCAAGGCAGGGGCATCCCGCGTCTCCAGCATGTAGGTCCCGCGGTCGTTCGTAAAGAACAGTTCGGTAGTGTGATATCCCGCTGCTGAAGGGAATGTGCGGCCTCCCGCTGAGGACGGATAGGCGGGCAACTGCGACGAGTAAAGATCAGTGTGCGGGAGCATGTAGTGCCAGCCCGTGTTTCCCGCGGCCGCAGTCACGACCAGCATTTCCTCGAGTTCGCTTAGGGGTTCAGGCTCGTGACGTGACTTGAACTCGAACGGGCCGCCGGGAATCGCCGACCCCAATCCAAACCGCCTCGCCCGCCGGCCATGCAGGGCCTCGATGAAAGGGAAAGACAGGACATCCTCGACACCCTTGGGAAAGGACTCCCGTCCGGCTAGGCCTTCAGACACCAGGCTCAACCCCCTTTTCGGCCGCGCCGCGGGGTAGCACTAAGTGTGCATTCGCTATCGCGAAATCGTTAATGTGTCGTCTGTTACCCGTCGTCCGAGCTCCAGAGATGGCAGGCAACATTGCCCGTGACGAGAGGGTACATTCCGTCCACCAGTATCCATGTGATGGATCTGGCCGTGTCACCGGCGGCTTCAGTTCCTGAAGCGAGTTCGCCAAACCAACTCCAGAAGAACCATATCGCCAGGAGCGCAGCGATGTAGAAAGCTGCGTTGGCACCCAAGTTGCTCCCCGAGACGGAGCCGCTGCTCGCCGCACGCCTGCGCATGAAGTTGTACGCCAACGCGATGAGCACTCCCGCAGCCATAATCCAGTTCAGCACGTACCAGATGTCATTGGTGTCTATGGCGTCTGCATAGAAGTGGGAGAGGGTGAAATGTGCCACGACCACGATTGCGGACGCAAGCATCAGGACCGCCAACAACCTGGGTAGTGTGAGCAATGGTCAACTCTCCTTTCACCGTGGGGTTATCTGGCCGCAGTATACGCGAATGGCCAGTGCCGTTTGCCCCCGGTGCTTCAACCTCGAAGACTACTCGCCAGATCGCGGTTACTTAAGTACCACTGAACCGCCTCCGCGATCCCCGACTCCAAACTCACCTCCGGTCGCCAACCAAGCAGCCTCTCAGCCTTCGTGCTGTCCGCACAAGTCGAGTCCACGTCAGCGGCGGGCCTCTCAGTTACTTCGATGATGGCCTTTTCCCCCAACTCCGACTCTATCAACTCAATGACCCGGCTGACGGTAGCAGGTTGACCTCCGCCGAGGTTTATGACCTCGTGGCCCAATGGTCTGATCCCAGCGAGGACTCCGCGCGCCACATCGTCGACGTGTGTAAAGTCGCGCTCTCCGCCGTCGCCGAAGAGGGTGAGCGGCTCGCCTTCCGCGACGGCCCTCACGAACTTGAAGATAGACATTTCCGGCCGGCCCGCCGGACCGTACACGGTGAAGAACCGGAACACGGTTACATCGAGTCCGTGCAGATAGTGGTACGTGTAGCAGAGGTCCTCCGCTGCCTTCTTCGAGGCAGCGTATGGCGACAGGGGCATGGACGCGGGCGCTGCTTCGCTGAAGGGCGGGGGCGTGTCGTTACCGTACACACTCGACGTAGACGCCTGCACGACCTTGCCGACTCGGTACTCACGGCATAGTTCCAGGAGATTGACCATCCCCAGGTAGTTCGTCTGCGCGTAGACCCAGGGATCCGACACCGACTGCCTGACTCCGGCTCTGGCGGCCAAGTTAAGTAGCGCGTCAAAACGATCGGCGCCGAACACGTCTGACATGGCCTTGAGGTCGCCAATGTCTGCACATCGGAACGCGAACTGCTCTTCGGACTGGAGGCGTTCCAGCCGCCATTCCTTGAGCCGCGGATCGTAGCCATCGTTGAGGTCGTCGATGCCGGTCACGCGATGGCCTGCCTCGATCAGCATCTCTGATACGCGCGCGCCAATGAAGCCGGCGCACCCCGTGACTAGGTAATGCTTAGCCATGTTCTCTTTGCTCTAATCTTTTCAGACACGTCCGATTGGTGTCTCTTCCCGAGCGGATCGAATACCTACTCCCCGCGGGTAGGACTGTTCCTCGCCTTCCACAGACTCCGATACTCCTCAACGAACCATTCCGCTACACGGCGGTCGTCGAACTCACGCTCGGCCTTCGATCTGCCAGCCCTGCCGTACTCCGTCCTGAGTTTTTTGCTCCCAAGAAGGCGATCGATCGCGCGCGCCAGCGACTCTGAGTCTCTGATCGGCACGAGAAGTCCGTTTCTCTCGTGCTCAACGATCGCTCGAGCCCCTGGAATGTCTGTAGCCACGATTGGCCTTGCCATTGCTGCAGCCTCGATAAGCACGCGGGGGATGCCCTCAGGATACGCGGTCGGCAAGGCGACTACATCGGAAATCGAAAGTAGCTCGGGCATGTCTTTAATGTGACCAACGGGCCTGACGATTCCTTCTTGGTGCCAAAACGCCACATCATCGTCTCCTACGGAGTCAGGATTGCCCGGGTCCGGCGACCCGGCCAGGAGGAAGGCCACATCGGGCCAGGCACCTCTCAGCGTCCGGGCGGCCTCCACATACTCACCAACGCCTTTGTCCCAAAGCAAACGAGATGCCATGGTTACCACAGGGGAATCTTCAGGAATTCGAAGCTTCGTTCGCAGCGCAGCCCGCTCTCTCTCCGGCACTGCTTTCGGGCTGAACACGCGTACATCCACGCCGGACCCTCCAGGATTAACTCTGGCCTTAGAGGTAAACAGGTCGCCCTTCCCAAGGACACGTGCAACGTCTTCCGCCGTCTGAAAGACAAGCCGGTCGGTCAGCAATGAGCAGAACTTGTACCAAGCGGAGAGAATCGTTCGCAAAAGGACCCTGGAGGGCTTGGCGGGCGCAAAGGCATATCCAGTTCCCGTGATGCCGCAAACTGCCAATGGCACTCCGGCAACTGTGGCAGCCACGGCCCCGTACAGATTTGGCTTTACAGTGAAATGTTGGACTACGTCGGGCCTCACACGTCGGTAAATTTGGGCAAGCTCCACAATCGCGCGAAGCTCTGAAATTGGACTGAGACTTCTTCTGCCCAAGTTCCACGGAACGAACTCAGCTCCGATGCTTTCAATGTGTTTCGCGTACGGCCCCGCAGGTGCTATGGCGACCACCTTTACGCCGCTCTCGACAAGGCTCCTCAAGAGTGGAGCTCGAAATCGAAACAGATACGCGTCTGAGTTTGTGACAACGGCAACGCTGCCGGGGAGGCCGGTCCTCACAGCGGTCTCTGAACTAAGCGGCATCATTCAGGGGGAACTCGCATTTTGCGAGTTGCGAATCTCTCTTTCTAACACCCAACTAAGAGAGCGTTTCCATAAACTCGACGATCCACCTGCGTCCGATCTTAAAGAAGTCCTTTGGCACGATTGTTGCGGCTACTATAGTTTCTTTAGACAATCGTCTTGAACTACGCCGAGAACACCAGACCGTGTAACTCATAAAGTCAATGGCATCAGGGTCAATGTCGATCTCATCGACCATGATCGTTATCTGAGTCACATTTAAGCTGCCGACCTGTTTTTCTACTGTTGCAGCCCCAACGGTGTCAGCCTCGATGGCAAATCTATGAACCAGCGACGTATGATGAATGTCTCTAACAGCCCCGATTATTTTCTCCTGTAGATCGCCGATGGGATCCATTCTCATAGTTTCGCGAAGCGCTGGATCGACGCCCCTGACCGCCCGCACTATACCTTCGTCCACGCTGCCCATGAACCTCTTCATTCTTGGTAGTAAGCCATAGTTCGAGTCCTGGGTGCTGAAAGTTACTCGATCCAACGTCGACCATGCTTTCCTACCCGACGGCCTTGGTGCGGTCGGACCAGAAACAGATCCACTGGCTTGCCACGACTGACAATTGTGTATCGGCCACGGATACCCTAAATGGTCAAAGAACACGCGTGAATCACAGTCACACATGAAAAAGAACACGCTGGCCTTGCAGGCAGGACAGCTAGTGGGGAAAGTGCGCGTGCGGCACCAAGTTCCATGTGTGGGATACATGAAGCGCCCCTTCAGGGATGAGTCATCTGCATGTGCTCACTAGGTCACCATACGCTGATGGGCCAGTCAGCCGAGCATATCCCGCACGGTAAACGCCACGTCTGACGCGCCTTGCAGGATTGCGTTGTCCCCGGTAGCGAGCGGGACGCCTAATTTTCGCGCAAGTACGACGAACTCCGCGTCGTACGATGTAAGTCCGCACTCCAGCGCGGTGTCGATCACCTCTGTGCTTGCCACGCTACCGACGCGGTCCCCCAGCACCGTGGCAGCGTCATCGCTCATTGCCTTGGCCTCGTCCGAATCAATGGTGCCCCGGCGCACGTTGCCAAGCAGGACATTGCACAACTCGCTCATAAGAATGGCAGGCGCGGCCCACTCAGGGTCTTGCTCGAACAGTAGCGTGGCATCGGGGCGGCCTTCCGTGAGACCTACCATCACATTCGTGTCGACGACGATCAAAGTCGGTTGGGGTCCCGGCGTTCTCGAATGGCTGCCTCGCTAAGGCCAAGCGGTCCGAGGATCTTGCCACGGCGACGTACTCGTTCCAAGATCACGTTGGGGTCCACCGGTTCGGGTGGAACGGACGCCTCTAGCCGGGCGAGGATCTCCCCGTTCAGGCTGCGGTGGTTCCTCTTTGCGGCCACCTTAAGCTCCTTATGCAAGTGGTTAGGGATGCCGCGCAGCGCGAGGTTGGGCATCGTTTTCTCCTCGGTCAAGATAACTTTGATACCATAATGGTAGCATCTCGGCATCATCGTTGCGATGCATCGACTGTCTCGCCGCAAAACGCCTCACGACTCGCATCACTGTGTTGCCGTGTGCTCTGCGTTTGCCTCCAGCCACTGCCTTCCCAACTCGGCGCTATACGCCAGTACGCGGCTGGCAGCCACGATAGCCGAACGTCCGGCTTCAGTGTCGGAGTAATCAGACAGGAAGTAATCCCAAGCTGACAGATAGTAGGCGGTGTAGTTTTGCGCCAAGCCCGGGAAGCCCCTGGCCTTCAAGACCTTCGTCCCATTCGTGCGATTCAGGCTCCATGCCGTCTCCGTGTCCACGCCTGATATGTGAAGCACCCGAGGGCATACCGGGGAAACCCGGAAGGACAGATAACGTAGAGCCTCGTGCAGATAGCGTCCAGGCTTGTCCACAATGCTAAGCGGTAGGCCTTCGGCCCACGTGCCTTGCTCAACAAGGCCCTCTGCATCGTATCTTTTGATAGCTTCCGCATCGCTGTAGTCGGCCTCTGGATAGTCTTCACCATAAAGTACGCGGACTGTGGGGCGTGGCGAGTGCACGAAGTGCTCAAGCTCTACCATCAGCTTGTTCATAACGATGAGTTGCGGTCTGGGCTGGTGCAGGGGACGGATGATCCTGGCGAAGTAGAGTGCCTCTACGCCCTTTTGCACATCCAGGGCCTTGGGCACCGTACCAAGATGCCTCGGTCCACGCTGCATCGTCACGGAACAGGACGTGTATATCTACATCGCTGATCTCAGGGACGTAATCGATCGGGGAGTCCCAGGGTTTCACAGCGGACCCCTTCAGATAAATGCCCCGGATCTCTGCTTTCGGAATGAGCTCCAATAGGCGGTCTCGGAAGCACTCGGCCAGGCATAGGGCTTCCGCGCGAAGTCTGTCACGGTCAGGGTAGCGGGAGTCCCAGCCGTTCATCTGGCCAGCAGTTCAACTGTATCGTCATCCTCTAAGACGTGCTCCGCAGATACCGGCTGCCCGGGTTGCCTCGCCGACTGGCCCCAAACGCGCGCGCCGGTCAACCGCCTGGCGAGCTCCCTGTGGACTGCTACCGCGAGATCCGCCACGGTCGACCCAGCCTTCACCCACAGGCGATCCGCGTCCTGCGCTGTTTGGCCAGGCGGCTTAGCATGCGTCGCTATGTATCCGCCCACCGTGGCGAGCGCAGGCAGGACGTCGATGAAGTCTCGCTCTGTACGTATGAGCAACTGTGGACAGACACCCACTTCTCTGGAAGCTTCCGAACTGGACACGTTGCCATCCCAGGCCCGGTTCGTAACCACCAGGACCGAACAAGAACGGAGATCGATGCCCAAGTGATCGAGCTCTTCCGCTACTACCAGTTCCTGGAGTTCGAGGTCGTCCGTAGCATCCAGCACCAGACACAGCACGTCGGCCAAGTTCAAGATGCGGCCCAGCTTCTCTGCGTACGGCAGACTGCCAACAGCATCCTCGGCGACAGGCGGAAGGTCGACTACCTGAATGCTCAGATTGTCCAGCGTCGCTAGGTGTGCCGCCGGTACTCCCGTGGAGTACGGGTAATCAGCGATAGTTGCGTCGCTGCCCCCGAGCCGGTGAAACAGGTATGTCTTACCGACGTTCGGCAGCCCGACGAGGCAAGCCGTCAGGTGACCCGTCTTGCCAAGCACGAAAGGATCGTCTGAGGACGCTCGACTCGGTGCAGAAACGCTGCGGCTGGTCCGGAGCCGTTCCAGGCGGGTAGCCAGGTGACGCCGCATTCTGACGTATTCGCCGCGAAGGTTCGGAGGCCAGTCCGCGATGTAGCCTTCGATGATGCTAATCTGCTCGCTCTCGGACTTGCCCTTCAGCGACGACTCGATCTTGCGCCGCATGTCTCTGGCCTTGAGCACGATTATCAACTCCGTTCGGTGTGGAGCCTAGCTTAACAGCCCTGACATCAGCTGCTTTCTCCGTGTGCCGCAAAGCTGTCCTACCCCCTAGGAAAGGGGCAAATGTTACGTGGCAAACCCAATTGCATGAGCCACGTCACGCTGACGCTGGTCGAGCGTAACGAAAGCAAGCTCACTTGGCCGGTGTGCAATATAGAGGGCACATGCCAAATGCCATAGGTCTGCGCCTCTCACGTATCCGGCGGACAACACAGCTTCGAACTCCACGCTAAGGGATCGAGTCGGTAAGACCCAGTCGACGTTCGCAACAAGCCCAAACACGAAGGGACGCCCATCCCTACGATGTACTGATCGCAGTTCGGCTTCCAGAAGATTTGAAGACACCAGGCTGGTTAACTCGTTCAGCCTGTCACGAACTTCGACTCCACCCGGTTCGTTGAATGCCATGGCAACCAGCGAGGACGAGTCAACGTATGCGACGCTCATTCGTTGCGGTCGGACAAGAAACGAGCAAGTATGCCTGGAGAAGGCTTCCCCAGTTCAAACGGACGTCTGGGTCCGGTTGCGCGGACTAGTTCGCCCGTCCGCTCGAGTTCTTCCAAACGCTCTTCGATCGTCTTCGGGTCCTGTCGAACAGGCCGAATCTCGGCGACTGGCTGCCCTCGATACGAAACAGTGATCGTCTTCCCCTCTTCACGTACCTGTCTCAGCACCTCGGAGAACTGGGCCTTTGCTTGATAAATCGAGTAAATGGCTGGCATGCGAGAAGGCTACCTAGTCAGACTAGTCAAGTCAAGTGCGGAGTGAAGCAAGCCTGCGCGTAGTGTGGTCTGGCGACCCCGACCGGATAGAAGGCAGAACCTTTTCTCCAAAGTTTAGTTTGGCGCTCTAACGGAAAGCGCCAGTGGCTCACTGACTGGTTCGAGTCCACATTGGTGGGGTGAGCGAACCTGGTATTGGGTGTGATTTGGCACATTCGCTAGTGAGCCACGGAACGACGCGGCCACATCGAGGAGGGGCGGGCGGGGCCGCTGGACTCGGCTGGCGTGTGAGCCGTGGCTCACTGAATGGTGGGAGTCCACGTCACGAATGGACGGACAAGTCCAGTGGAGCTGCACAATATAGTGATAGGATGAGTGAGAGTATTCGCGGGAAGTCCAAGCAGTTGGCGAACGAACCGGCAGTTGCGAGATTACGAGGATTGGAACCAACAGGCAGGCGCTGCTCTGAAGTTGGCACGCTCTTTCTCTCACCGCATTCATGCCTCTCCATGACGACCGGTTTCGAGAACCCGAGGGGCGACCTGGAATCCTCTAATGGGTTCCATCGCATTCCTGACTATCGCCTGCTTCATGACCACACTGTCCAAGATTTTGGGATAGGTTCATGACTCTCGTTTTCTAAGACCTAACGCTTTTAGCAGGCGCGCGCTTTTCAGCGACGCTTGGAAACTTGTTAAGCCTTCTATAATCGGTGGCAATTCCCTAAACGCAGCGACCTTGGCAGTTGCTTTGGACAAATCGTGAGCTGCAGTGAACTCGTTTGCAACCACGATGCAGTCAATACCCGCCGCTATTGCCGACTTCAACCCTCTCGCCGAGTCTTCAATAACTACCGTTTCAGCAGCAGTAGCACCAAAGCGTTGGAGTCCTCTCAGATAGGGTTCGGGATGTGGTTTAGCTCGCTCGTAATCCTTCCTAGTTAAATAGAATTCCATATAGTCTAGAATGAATCGCTTTTCGTGTATTAGGGCGAAGTCAGTTCGTTTGGATGTAGTAACTATACCCATCCTGTACGTATCTGCGAGTTCGGCTAGTGTTTGCAGGACACCCTCGATCTCGATGTCTTCGGTCATCAGGTATTCCTGGTAGTATCGGTTTCTTAGTTCTCGGACACGTCTAATTTCAGATTCGGATATTCCTGAAACTCGTGCCGCCTCCCACGCGGAAACTCCATTGGCCATATTCACCAAATATGCGTCTTGTGAGAGATCAATTCCGAGAGATGCCAGCGCTCGTTTGTTTGCTAGGTAATACCAATATTCTGTTTCGACTAAAACCCCATCATGATCAAAGAGAATGTATTTTTTCACTCTTGTGTTCGATTCAATTTCGGCTTAACGATCAAGCTAACTTGACGAGCCCTGGCGACGAACCGTCGGAGAAGAGTTAACGGTGTTTGCGATGCGAAGCGAAAACTCTAAAAAAACCTTCGCTGGCTCGGTCAAGTTGAGCGCCTGGTTAGCCTACACTTCATGTTTACTGGATAGGGCTTTCTGTCAATTGAAGTGGAAGCAGAATCACCTTGGCCCTATTGCCCTCCGCGTACCTTCATGAGATTCCTTCGAGGTTGCTTTCCAAACGTTTCTCGATCGGTTGGTCCGCCTCTGGAAACTCGAAAGAGCGACCGGTGATCTTCTCGTAAAGGTAGATGTAGCGTCTTGAGAGCTCGATTACAAGGTCATACGGTGCTGGTGGTAGGACCTCATCCTCGTAGGGGTTGCAGTTCTCCCTAAACCAGAGCCGGAGGAATTCTTTGTCGACGTTGTCGGGTTCCTGTCCCTCCCGCATGCGCTGTTGATAAGAGTCGGCGATCCAGTAGCGACTAGAGTCAGGGGTGTGGATCTCGTCGATCAGAAGGATCTCACCGTTCTCGTCACGACCCATCTCATATTTGGTATCGACGAGAACTAGGCCATGCTCGGCTGCCTTGGCTTGACCGAAAGCGAAAAGTTCCTGCGCGATGCGGCTACATTGTTCCCAATCATCGGCCGTCATCCAGTTCTCGGACACGATCTCGTCAGGGCTGATCGGACGGTCGTGATCCTTCTCCTTGGTGGTGGGTGTGAGGTAATTCGTCGGGAGCTTCTGGTTTTTCATTAGGCCGTCGGGCAAATCGTTGCCACAGTAGTGACGCTGACCACTCTGGTAGACCGTCCAGAGGGAGGTGCTCGTGGTTCCAGTGATGTATCCACGCACCACGAACTCAATCGGGAAGACTGTACATTTTTTGGCAATTGTGACGTTTGGATCGGGGATGGCCAGAACCTGATTTGGCACAATATGGCGGGTCTGTTCAAACCACCATGCGCTCGTCAAGTTGAGGGCCTGCCCTTTGAAGGGGATAGCGGCCACTACCTGGTCGAAGGCACTCTGTCGGTCGGTGGTGATGAGTACTATACGATCCCCAAGATCGTATCGATCCCGTACTTTGCATATGAACTTCTCACCTTGAGAAATATTCGTCTCAATGAGGCAGTTTCCGAGCTCTTGGCGTATTCGATCCGTGTAGCCCTCTGGGGTGTAAATAGCGTTCTCCATTTTTTATTGTCTCCGCAAGGTTAAAAGCCTATAAGAGATGGCCCTATTGCACCAATAAATTGCTGGCCTGACGGAAGTTTCCTGTCCCGTATGGGGGCCTTGGAATTGGCCAAGTGTTGTCTTCTTAAAATGGCTTCTTCAAGTCTTTTCTGGTTTCAATGGGTGGCCTAACTCATAGTAGACGCCCTAAGGGGCGCGATACCCCGCACCATATCCGGTGTCTACCATGTAGCAGCGGTTTCTTCGACGACCTGTTACCAACAGAAGGAGGTCGCCGTCAAGAGGGACGAGGCCGTCCTCACCTAAACCATACCAATGCCACCGAGGGG
The DNA here is from genome assembly GCA_965237445.1 of Dehalococcoidia bacterium. Lineage (GTDB taxonomy): Bacteria > Chloroflexota > Dehalococcoidia > Lucifugimonadales. Next base: position 681,785 of record OZ250142.1, read on the forward strand.
CGCGACTAGCGAGTGGACCTCGGTTCTCCCTATTATTCAGTCTGGCGACCCCGACCGGATTCGAACCGGCGATCTCTGCCTTGACAGGGCAGTATGTTTAAACCACTACACCACGGGGCCGCACGAGAAGTCAGACGAATGATCGTCTGCTTGCATTCTAGCTATTCGCCGCGAAAGCAGTCAACGTCCGGCAGTATGTCGAACACGCCCCTAAGGTGGTTGCAACGAGGCGTACAAAGCCCGATCGCCGATCTTGGCTACGGCTCCAGGTACTTGAACAGCCACTCCACGGTACGCGACTGAACGTCCCTGATGTGGGCTATCTCCCTGAGCCCGTGAGGCTCTCGCGGATAGACCACCAACTCGACTGGAACTCCGTGGTCCTTGAGGCCGCGGTGGAACTGATACGCCTGCTCCACCGGGCAGACCTGGTCCTCCTCGCCGTGGACGATCAGCGTTGGCGTCTTGGCGTTCTTGATGTGCGTGATTGGCGAGAAGTGCCGGTAGATGCCGTCCGGGTCCCAAGGATCGGGCCGGTTGTAGAAGATCCAGTCCCATGTGTGTATGCCAGTCATCCCATGGAAGCTGCGCCAGTCGCTGATGCCGGCCGACATGACCGCCGCCTTGAACCTGTCCGTCTGTGTCACGGTCCACGCCGTCATGAAACCGCCGTAGCTGCCTCCCGCGACGCCAAGCCGCTCAGGGTCCGCGATTCCATGGTCGATGCAGTGGTCGACGCCAAGCTGAACGTCCTGCCAGTCCTTGCCGCCCTGGTCGCCGAGGTTGCTCTCAGAAAACTCCATCCCCCAGCCGGTGCTGCCGCGCGGGTTCGGAAGGAACACGGCGAACCCGGCCGCGGCAAGCAATTGCGAGAAGTCCCTGCCCGATCCTGCGTGGTACACATTTCCGTGGGCACTGGTTGGCCCTCCGTGGATCAATGTGATCATGGGCAGCGGACGGTCGCCTCCGTCGCCGGGTGGACGCATCAGCCTGCCCTGCATGTCCCAGCCGTCCTCGCCCTTCCAGAAGATCTCTTCTACACGGCCGATTTCGAGGTCAGCCGCCTCAGGGTGCAAGTCGGTAAGTTGTGTCAGCTCGTAGCTGCCATTTGAGGGCTCTGCCAAATAGACCTGTCTCGGGGAATTCCAGCTTTCCAAGACGAACGCCAAGTTGCCGGAACTGTCTGAGCTAAACGCAGCGTAGTTGCCTTCCGCCATAGAGCCTTCACCGTGCCACAGGGGCCGGTTCTCGCCGGAGGTGACGTCTATCTCAGTTATTCCTGGGCCTCCTCGTACATCGCCGGACACCAGTAACTTGCTGCTGTCATCGGACCACTGGATCCAGCAGTAGCTGGCGACTTCGCCCTCCGTAAGATCGCGGTACTCGCCGCCTCCCGCGGGGACTACCCAGACATCTCCCTTGACAGAGTACTTGTCGCTCCACGTCGACGATGTGAATGCAATCGTCCCACCGTCAGGAGACCATGTAGGCTTGGACACCATTCGGTCCGTGTCATACAGGGTGTCCACCTTGCCGCCTCCGACTGGAAACCGTACGAGCCGGTTGAGGTACCAGTCCGCCTCGAAGGGTAAGTCCGACGCTACAGCAGCGAAGTGAGCGCCATCCGGCGACCAGCAGTAGTCCCAGACCTGCAGGCCGTCCGGCGAGGCGCAGGTCTCCTCGCGGGTCTCTACATCGATGACATAGATACGCAGGAACTTGGGGTGTTGCTCGAACTCAACTACGTCCCGCTTCTCCGCCTTGCGGCGTTTTTCGTCCTCGGTCTCAGGGTCATACTTGATGTAGGCCAACTTTGAGCCATCTGGAGACCACTCTATCGTTGGGACCCCTCCCTGCGTGGGGAAGCTTCCCTCAGTGTCGGTAATCTGGACCGCTTCGCCGCCGTTGGCGGGCAGCAAGTACACCTGGTACTGGCCGTCCTCCGCCCGGTCAGACAGGAACGCCAAGTGCTGCCCGTCAGGGGACCAGCGCGGCTTTACGTCGGAACGATTGCTGGAGGTCACGCGCCTGGGCTCACCGCCCTCTGCTGGGACCATCCATAGGTTCGATCTCTGGTTCTTGGTGTCCTCGATGTACGAGGCACCCATCTGGAACACGACCATGGAGCCGTCAGGCGATATCTGTGCGTCGGCCACTCGCTTAAAGCTCAACTGGTCATCAATCGTGACCCTTCTCTTTGCCATGTCGCCTCCCCAGTTGTTCGAGTGATGTCGCCAATTCTAGCAGGACACCACAGGACCGATAGTAGTCATTAGGTTGCCGACAGCGCGGCCACCTCGGCTTCGGCCAAGAGGGCCTCCACGTCCCTGAAAACTTCTGGCATCGGATCGCGCTGCAGGAATAGCAGGACCGCTTCCTTGACAGGCATGCCAGTGGAGCGAGCCAGCGCCAATGCATATGCGCCTACCTGCGTCCGGTACCTGCGGGCGACCGACGCCCCGCCTTCGTCTGAAATCGCATCCGTTTTGAAATCCACGATTACGAGTGCATCGTCCTCGACGAAGCACAGGTCTACGAAGCCTTCCAGGACTCTCTCGCCAACGGGCGTGGCCGCGTAGATTTCCCGGTAGTACCGGCCGGACGACACGGCTCGCTTCACCACGTCCGAAGTAATGGCCCTCACTGCTAGCCTCTCGACCTCGTCAATGCGGTCGGAGACGCCTTCGGTCTCGGCATGCAGGCGGCTGAGCCTCGAGACCTCACGGCCATCCGGAAGATCGACTGCCTGCAATACGGCATGTACGGCGCGGCCAATGCTTGTGCCGGCCCGACCGCGCCTGCCGGGCGAATGTTCCCGGTCCGGATCATCGTACTCGGGATCGTGCGCCAGGCTGCTTGCGGCCACGGCATGCCTGACAGATGCTCGCCGGACTGATTCTTCTCGCTCCTCCAGCCACTGGGCACGATCGGATTGAGTTGGCACGTGGTCCGTAAGGGTCCGACCTTCGGCCACAACAGATATCGGGATCCCATCGAATTCCGGCAGTTCTCGCCACAGATGCGGGACATCCCCAGCAAGCTCCACGATTCTATGCGCCGAGGAATCCTTCCCACGCTGGTATCGGAAAGTGCTCACGATGAGATGGTCCCTTGCACGAGTTGCCGCCACATACAGCAGACGGATGCGCTCCGCTTCGTCCGCGACGCATTCTGCGTCCTTGGCCGAATCGTACCCATCCGTCTGGAGAGGCGGGACATGTCCGGATGCCAAGCTGACCTCCGATGAGCAACTTGCCCGATCAAAGATTACCGGCCCAGTTCTGCCTCCCGGCGCTGTGCCGAGGCCTGTCAACAGGACGATCGGGAACTCAAGCCCCTTGGCCGCATGAACGGTCATGATCCTGACGGCATCCTCGTCCGTTTCGGGCACAGGCGCCTCTACCATCCGCGCTTCGTTGGCGGCCTGCCCTTCGATCCAGTCCAGGAACTCCCGCAGTCCGCCTCCGGTAGCGGCGGTGAAGGTCCGCGCCCGCTCTATCACAAACCTCAAGCGACGCCATCTCTCCCGAGGCCGTCTCCTGTTGAACGACACCTCGAACAATCGCCGTTGACGCACGAACTTTTCTATCAGGAAGTCGGGCGCCAGCCACATCCGCTCCTTGTGGAAGCTAGCGATAGTGGCAAGCGCTTCAGATACTGGCCTTGCGCCATTGCTCATACCTGTGTAGAGGAATTTCCCGCCCGCGTCGACATATCTGAGCAAGTCTGCGTCATTGCAAGCGAAGGCCGACGATCTCAAGGCGGCCACGATGGCAACCTCGTCCGCGGGCGAGTCTATCGCCCTTAGGCAGCTAATGAGTTCCCTGACATCCTGGCTTTCCAGAACGGTCGACTGGCTCTCTATGCGGTACGGTATGTCCCTGTCCGATAGCTGGTCTTCCAGGTCACGCAACGCGGTACGGGTCGGCATAAGAACGCAGACGTCTCGATACTGCGCGTCACGCAGATCGCCGCTCTCGTCTCGTATTCCCCATCTTTCGTTCTTTATGCGCTGCAGAACTCCAGCCGTTGCCCCCGCCTCACGCAGTCTCATTGCCGGCGCGTTATCGCACTCCTCGCCGAACCAGTGCACTCCCATCGGCGTACCGGTCTTCGGCGGTACCCACCGAGCGAGCAGGTCCTGGTACTGAGCCTGGACAGGGCTCGCTTCGCGACCCATCCATCTGCCGAAGACGGAGTTGACCCACGTGACGATTGGCTCCTGGCACCGAAAGTTCTGGTCCAGCGGCACAAGTCCTGCCTGGAGCCTTTCCCTCGTATTCTTCACCGACTCGATGTCGGCGCGCCGGAACCGGTAGATAGACTGCTTTGGATCTCCGACGATGAACAGCCTGCCGTCGCGACCTTCGCCGGTCAGCAGCATGGCGATCTCGGACTGGATAGGGTCCGTGTCCTGGAACTCGTCGATCAGCACATACCGAAACCGATCGAAGAAGTGTTCCCTTGCCTGCTCGTTCGATTCGAGCAGTTTCCGTGCCCAAACGAGTAGATCGTGGAACTCCGCCCTGCCCTCCTCCCTTCTCAGCCCCATGTAGTCCAGGACAAAGCGACGTAATTCTTCCAACAATTCCACGACCGCAGAGCGTGTGCATCGAGTCAGGAACGAGACACGCGCCGCCTCCATCTCGCTGAGCGTCTCCTTGAGCGCCGTGCAGGCGTTGAGGCCGGTCTCAGGGTCGTCCAACCAGTCCGCTTTTCTTCCTCTCGTAAACGAGAGCTTGCCCGACCTGAGAAGGCGCCCGACGTTCGCCTCGCCATCCCCAAGTCCTCGCTGTAGATCGGCGCATACAATCGCCACGTTCCGGCCGTGGGCGGCCAGCGGGTCATCGTCGCCATTCTCCGCGAAGGCCAGCAGACGCTCAATGGACGACGAAGTCGCGGCCATGCTCTCGATTTCGCCGCGTCCACCAGTTGCGTCAGCAGACTCAAACGGCCTTTCCAGGAGATCGTAGTTGGCATGGAATTCGCGGGCGACCTGTTCCAGCCGGGACACTGACAGCGGCAGACCCAGACGCAGGAATCTCGCCAGGCCCGGAGCCTCATCCTCCGAGTCCAGGGCTTTCTCCAGCCACACGCGCCAGTGCCGATCGAACTCCAGGCCGGCCGTGATCTCATCGGACGTATCGAAGCCCGGAGGAAGGCCTGCCTCCAGCGGACGCTCGCGTAACAGCGAGGCGGCGAAACTGTGAATAGTCTGAAAGGCGCCGCGCTCCAGCGATCCTGCCGCGACCTCGCAGCGTTGGCGGACCTCAACCATCGCGCCCGCGTCGTCGGCTCTCGCCTCCAGTCCCTGCCGAACGCGGTCCCTGAGTTCGGCTGCGGCCGCCTCCGTGAAAGTAATCGCAGCGATTCTGTCTACCGTCGCCTTGCCTTCGGCTATCAGGCTGACCACGCGGGATACGAGTGCCGTGGTCTTGCCGGTCCCCGCGCTCGCCTCCACGAAAAGTGTCTCGTCGAGTGAATGCTCGATCCGGTCTCGATGCCTCTGGTCTGCCGGAACGTAGAGGTCGGTCACTGGGCCTCTTCCCCGTCACCCTCTGCGAGCCTGCCGAACTGCGCAAGGGCTCCGTCGAGTTTCTTGCCATCCCAAAGCCGGAGCCTGTTGGACGGGCATAACCGGTTGAAGTCGCAGTAACGACAGTTCTGCCATCCACCCTGAACGCGTGGGCCAGGTCTGGCTGGGAAAGTCCCGTCCGCAATGCCCGAGGAGGCGACGGCAACTACGCTCTCGAATCGATCCTGGACAGCCTCGTCTTCCAAGTCCAACTCTACCTTCCGAAATTGGCCGCGAGATGTAACGAACCAGAAGAAGCCGCGAACGCGGTCCGGGAAGCGGGGCTCGGCCCTAACGGCCTCAGCATAGACCGGCAATTGAAGACGGCGACCTCGGTCCACAGGATCGCTCTTCATCGCCCTGTAGCCGGAATTCCCGCCTGTCTTGTAGTCGATCACGATCGCCGTCTCGCCGTCCGGGCTCACGTCAACCCTGTCGATCATGCCGCGGAACGTGACCTCGGCGCCGTCCGGAAGTCCGACCTTCGCACCCCGCAGTTGTCCGTGTTCAGGGGCGCCGAATCGCTGCTCGACCGCCGCTGTTGTCCAGCCGTCAGACCTCCACTGTTCGTCTTTAGATAGGAATGTGACCAGGTCTTCTCGCATCTCCTCCCTGGCCAGACGCCACAGCAGGCGTCTTCCGGTCTTGCCTTCACGTTCAGCTCTATCGAACTCACTCTCCGCAATCTCGAGCAGTATTCTTGTACTTTCAGCGCTCCACGACTCGCCCGGACCGGGAACTCTGCCGGTTTCGATGGACGCCGTCATGAAGCGTTCCAGGACCTCATGGACAAGAGAGCCCTTGTCCAACGGCGAAATCGAGAGTTCGTCTGCCGGGGCGTCAAGCGCCGATATGCCGAGCACATCGCCCAGAAAGTATCGGTACGGACAGGCGGCCCATCTCTCAAGTCCTGTCGGAGAGAGCACACCCCTCCGCTGCCGGCTCAGCCGTCTGCTATCCGGAGCAACCGCAGACACATCCCCGTCCCATGCGGTGAAGCGCAGGCTCATGCGCTGCTCCTCCATCCGCAGAGCCCTTCGCAGCGGTTCTTCGGCGGCCAGGAAGTGGCTGCGCAGATCCAGACCCGCCTTACTCCACTCGGACAGTAAAGCAAGGTCGTAGTCGTGCTCATCGGCGGCCCCGGAGAGCCGTGCAAGGTCGAGGCCATGCTGCGCCGACTCGATGACCGTTAGCCACGGCTCACCCGAAAGGCGCGTAAGCTTGTCGGACGTTACCGGTGCGCCATGAAGGATACGCGCGCATTCGAGGAGCCAGGGGGACGGATACTGTTCGCGCTGCCCGCCCGGCTCCGTTCGCGGGTAGCTCAGGACGACGGAGCACCCTGCGGACAGTGCGCATAGAAACGAGCGCCTCTCCTGGGCTTCACGCTCGGCTGATCGGCTCAGTGCCAGGCCATCGCCCAATTGGCTGAGCAATCTTTCGGGGAGGATAGGGTCATCGGAAGCTCTTCGAGGAAGCGCTCCCTCGGCCACCCCGACGACGTGCACGGTATCGAACTCCATGCACTGTGCCTCTTCAAGCGGTCCGACGAACACGCCTGTGCCCAGCGGTCCAAGGGTCCCAATCGGCGCGCCAAGAGCCTCCCCTAGAGAGATAGTTAAAGTCCTCCCGGTCTAAGTCAGGGAAGCTCGCAGCAAGATCTCGAATCTCGTCCAGGTTCCTCTCGAGCAGTCTCAGCGCCTCCTGGAAATTGTCCGGCCACGAGCCCGCGTCGTGCGCGTACCTTTGCAGAAGCGTTTTCCACCGGTCTCCGCTCTCCTGAAATCCTCCGGAAGCTAACGATTCGGTACTATGAGCCAGCGTCTCGATGAATGCTCTAAGTCTCCGCGCCGAGTCCAATAGACTTCTGTGCCTTGAGATGGTCCCGGGGGACACCTCATCGGAATCGGTGTAAGAGGCGATGCGCGTGCGCTCACCTCTACAAAAAGCATCCAGCCTGTCAAGCCATTGATCTTTGCCGCGAACGATCCCGGCATCCGCCGAAATGCGCTCCCAGAGCAGCAGATCGTCGTATGCGGCGGCGCCCGTGTTCGGATCTCGAACGGGCGCCTCAGCCACCCACCGGAGAACGGCCGACCTGCTCAACTCATCCTTGACCGCCTTTAGAAGCAGATCGACCAGCTTCCCCGGAGGAGTGTCTTGTAGCCTCCTGCGGACTGGACCGGCAGCGGGGACCCCGGCCAACTTCAACTGGCTGGCGATGAGCTGCCCGTAAGACTCCGCCTGCCCGTACAGCACCGCAATCCTGTGGAATGGCACGCCCTCTCTCGCCCGCCCGAGAATGTTACGGACTGCTGACCTGACCTCCTCAGCGGCATCGGGAGCGCTGACAATACGCATGTCCGCCGGCGGGTCGTCCTGGCGCAGGTCCGAGTTCGCAGGACTCTTCGGGCACAGACGTCCTGCCAGCTCGTGCACCGGCGCGTCTGCCGCGTCTTCACCAAGTACCCCGGCGATGACGGTGCAGCGCCCCGTTCTGTGCAGCGCCTCGATGAGCTGCATCTCCCCCGGCGAGAGCGTGGCCAACAGGTACAACACCACGTGCCCTGAATCGTTAAGCGCATTCCCGTTAGCCGCGGCGACCGAATTCGCAGCCGAGGCTACGAGGCGCTCTTCTCCGTAGCAGTTCCCAATCTTCTCCTTTCTGTACCGGCGGTACCATCGGACGGCCTCCAACCGAAAGGCGTCCAGCCCTTCGATTCTGCGCAATGCCGACTCACTCACTCGTTCCAGGTCTCTGAAGGTACTGCGCAGAGTTGCCTGGAGCCTTGGATGGTTCTTGACCGGAGCAAGAGGGCCGTCAGGGTCGACGCCGTCAGCGGCCGCCCGTACGGCAGCCGCTTCCCGGTGCCGGGTGAGCTTTCTTGCGCCATCGGCGGCCGCTACCGACTCACCCAACACTCCCGCCAGGTCGGGCATGGTCATGAACTGAACGTTCGCCACACCTTGCCTGTGGGCCAGTGCGCGCCTCAGGGCAATCGACGCGTATCGAGTGGGGACGACGACCGTCACGGGCGTGAACGGATCGTCACGCTTGAGCATGGAGACGATTTCACGGAGTCTGCTGAATGCCGGCGGCCCGTATCTTTCCAGGTGGAGAACGCCGAGGTCGGCTGCGGCCATGCGGCCAGTCTACAACACGGGTTAGCCGTGATGGCGAGGCTCGGTGTGCTAGCATTCGCGCGTGGCGGGGGATGCATCCGCACCGCTGGGAATCGCTCCCACGCTCGCAATCGAACAGAAGCGAGGTAATGCCTTTGACCTCACCGACTCCGGAGACGTTGCTCGATCTTTTGGAAGGAGGGCGGCCCGGAGACATCGCCCTGCAGGCGCCGGACGGCCCCGCTCTGACGTACGACAATCTCCGGCGTCAGGTCCACGACCTTGGTGAACAGCTTCGAGGGCTTGGCATCGCGCGAGACGACCGCGTTCTCCTGGCCCTTCCGAACGGCATCGAGGCGATTGTGGCCTTCCTGGCAGTTTCCTCGGTGGCAACCGCCGGTCCGCTGAACCCCGGCTACCGTCCCGAAGAGTTCAGGTTCTACATGGAGGACACCCACCACAAGGCGCTGATCACGCCCGTCGGCGGAGGAGAAGCCGCCCGTGGCGTCGCCCTCGAAGGCGTACTGCAGATCGGGGCCGAGTGTGACTCCACCGGAACCGTAACGCTCACCACTTCGCAATCGGGCGGTCGCGCCTCCGTAGAGCCCCCAGGGCCGGACAACACCGCGCTGGTCCTCCACACTAGCGGGACTACGAGCCGCCCTAAGCGCGTACCCCTGAGGCACAGGAACCTTGCCGCCTCCGCCGTGAACATAAGGGACACGTACGCCCTCACGCCGGAAGACGTGGGGCTGTGCGTCATGCCGCTGTTTCATGTACATGGCATTGTCGCCTCGCTGTTGGCGACACTGCTCTCCGGAGGAACGGTCCTTGTGCAGTCCCGTTTCTCGGCGGCAAGATTCTGGCCCACAGCGAAGCAGTACGGCGTGTCGTGGTACACAGCCGTGCCCAGCATGCACCAGGCGCTGCTGGCCCGGAGCGCAAGCCCGGCGCCCGCCGTTCCGGATACTTTGCGGTTCATCAGGTCGTGTAGCTCGCCCCTTGCTGCCGACGTGATGCTGGCGTTGGAGGACCGTTTCGGCGTACCGGTGCTGGAGGCGTACGGCATGACCGAAGCCGCGCACCAGATGACGTCGAACCCGCTGCCGCCCGGCGAACGACAGCCGGGATCGGTCGGCCCCGGCACAGGCGTCGACGTCGCGATCATGGACGAAAGGGCCGGCTGTTGCCCGAAGGCGATCGAGGCGAGGTGGTCATCAGGGGCCGCAACGTCATCGACGGCTACGAAGACAATCCGCAGGCCAACGCAGACTCGTTCACAGGCGGTTGGTTCCGAACGGGCGACGAAGGCACGATGGACGAGCACGGCTATCTCACGTTGACGGGACGGCTGAAGGAACTGATCAATCGCAGCGGCGAGAAGATTTCTCCGTGGGAGCTAGACCAGGTGCTGATGGCGCACCCGGCGGTCGCCGAGGCCGTCTGCTTCGCCGCCCCACACCCGATGCACGGCGAGGAGCCGGCTGCAGCGGTCGTGCTGTCGGGCGCGGCAACGGAGCGCGACCTGATACGCCACTGCCGCGATCGAGTCGCAGCTTTCAAGGCCCCCCGAAAGATACACATCCTGGACCAGATACCGAAAACGGCCACGGGCAAGGTACAGCGCAGACTGGTCGCCCAGGCATTGCTGGGAACGGACGCGTGAAGATAGCGATCTTCGGCGCCGGCGCCATCGGGGCGTTTCTCGGAGCCAAGCTGGCCCTGGCCGGCGTGGACGTCACGCTGATCGCTCGGGGCCCACACCTTGAGGCCATGCGCAGAAATGGAGTGCGGGTCAGGGAGGCGGAGTCCGAGTTCACGGCTCGCGTGCCGGCAACGGACGATCCGGTGGAGGTCGGAGAGGTTGACTACCTGTTCCTTACCGTAAAGGCGCACTCCCTGCCCAGGATCGTGGGGCCCATCGGTCCGATGGTCGGCTCCGGCACAGCCGTCGTCTCCGCGCAGAACGGCATTCCGTGGTGGTACTTTCAACACCACGGCGGCCCCTTGGATGGGACTCGCCTGGAGAGCCTCGATCCTGACAGTGTGATCTCAGGCGCCATTCCGTCGGAAAAGATCATCGGATGCGTCGTGTATCCCACAACAGTCATAGCCGAACCGGGCGTCATTCACCATCTGGAGGGCAACCGCTTCACGCTGGGCGAGCTGGACGGTGCGAAGTCGGACAGATGCCGCGACCTGGCACACGCGATCATGTCGGCCGGCCTGAAGGCTCCGGTCAGCACGAGGATCCGGCGCGATCTCTGGATCAAGCTACTCGGCAACGTGGCCTTCAATCCCATCAGCGCCCTCACCGGCGCCACAATGGTGGCAATCGCTACCAATCCCGGCACGCGCTCGCTCGCACGCGCCGTCATGGAGGAGGCGGACGCCGTGGCCGCCGCCCTGGGCGTGAAGATTCCGATCTCTGTCGAGCGGAGGCTGGCAGGGGCGGAGGGTGTGGGCGAGCACAAGACATCTATGCTGCAGGACGTGGAAGCGGGCCGGCCGCTGGAGGTGGAAAGCGTCGTTGGCGCGGTTGTGGAGCTTGGGGACAAGCTTGGCCTGCCCATGACCAACACACGCGCCGTCTACGCCTGCGCAAATCTGTTGGCGGCCCGAAACGCTCCTGTATGATGGTCTGAGCCTGTTAATCCGGGAGGCGGGTGGACCTCGCTCCCGCCTAGAGGAGTGCCCTTGGAACCTTCAAGTCGAGACGAAGCCGAACATACCGAACACCCTAGTCCCTGGGCGGACGTCAACGTGGCAGACATGCTCACCGGCGCCGCCCTTGCTATTGGCGCCGGCACGCCGACGGACGTTGGCCGCTCATGGATGCCGCCAACAGACCATCCGGACCCAATCGTGTTGGCCGCGGGCATTCCTGACGCGGATACTCTGCCGGTGCAGGACCTTCGGGACGCGCTGGACAACGTTCTGGCGACTGACGCGCGGAACGCGCTCGAGTATGGTGGCCGGATGGGGTACATCGGGCTGCAGGAGGCAATGGCCGAGCGTCTGAGCAGGACCGAGGGTATCCCCATAGACGTCAACAACCTGCTCTTCAACAACGGCAGCTCCGGCACTATCGACAACATTTGCAAGGCCTTCATAGAGCCCGGTGACGTCATAATCACGGAGAGGCCCAGTTACTCAGGATCGATCCGCACCATGCGCGGCTACCAGGCTCAGATCGTGGACGTGTCCATGGACGACGAGGGCATCTCCGTTGAGGGCCTAAAGGACGCGATCGAGGCCGTCCAGTCCGATGGCGGTACCGTGAAGTTCCTCTACACGGTCGCGGACTTCCACAATCCCACGGGAGTGACGATGTCCGCCTCACGCAGGGCTGCGCTTATCGAGCTCTGCGCCTCGCACCGCGTGATCATCCTGGAAGACGCCGCCTACGCGGACCTGTACTTCGGCGACGAACCGCAGCCCTCGATCTACTCGGTCGCGGAAGGCGAGGGCGTGCTCAAGCTAGGCTCGTTCAGCAAGTCGCTTGCCACCGGCCTGCGCGTTGGATGGGTGCAGGGTCGTACCGACTTCGTGGAATCGATCAGCCGGATGCGGTTCGACATGGGCAGCAACCAGGTCATGCTGCGGGCGCTGGCACAGATTGTGGCCTCCGGAAAACTGGACAGTCACCTTGAGAAGATGCGGCCGATCTACGCTGAGAAGAGCAAGGTCCTGGCCAACGCCCTTGCCGAGCACTGCGAGCCCCACCTGCGCTTCAGCGAGCCGCAGGGAGGGTTCTTCCAGTGGGTCGAGTGCACCTCGGCTACGGCCAGGGAAGTGCTGGACATAGGTTCCTCCGAGGAGGGGCTCATCATGCCGATCGGGTCCGTGTTCTTCCGCCGCGGCGAAGAGGACGACACTGCACACATCCGCATGGCCTTCAGCAATGCTCAGCTCGACAAGCTGGCAGAAGTTGGGGAACGGCTGAGCCGGGCATTCCGGCGCGCTGCCGGCGGCTAAAGGGCCTTCACTCAGCGCGAGAGTGCCCTAGACGGATCCCTTACAGGTTTGCCCGCAAAGCCGGGATTTAGACCCACGTCCCGACCACTGGTCACTTGCCGCCTCGGGCTTCGCGCCACCAATTCTTACTCCCTAGATGGAGACCTTCACGAAACTGTCATACCGGCGAACGCCCTTATCCAGCCCGTATCCAGAAGGGGTGGGATGATCGTTCTCGCCTCACACAGGCCGGTCACTCAAAGGTCTCCCTTGTGCGAGCCAAGGCCCGCCATGACCCTGCCGAAGAGGCCTCAACCCCGTACTTGTTACGAGCCGCCTACGTGGAAGCGGACTCCGCGTCTTCCTCCGAGGCTTCGTCCGTCTCGCCTTCGGCGGCTTCCGCGGCTTCTTCAGCCATTTCCTCTATCTCGAACCCTTCCAGCTTGCGCGGCGGCAGGACCCGGCATATCACGTCCTCAGCTTCGGCCAGGATGTCCACGCCCGCGGTAATAGCGAGGTCGCTAATATGCACCGAGGTGTCGAAGGCCTCCATCCCTGAGACGTCCACCTCAATCGATGCCGGCATCTCAAGGGGTAGAGCTTCCACAGGTACGGACGACATCTGCTGAACGAGCGTGCCACCATCCCGCACCGCCGGGGCTTCACCCAGCATCACCAGCGGGACGTCGGCTCGCAGGCGCTGCTCCGCGTCCACTCGCATGAAGTCCACGTGCAGCAGGGCCTCTGAAACCGGGTGCCTCTGTACTTCGCGGACGAAGCAGATCGTCTCTCCAGCCTCGCCGGGCACATTCACTCCCACAGCCACGTTTGTGCCGACATCGGGCAGCATTCTCGAAAGCGTGTGACCGTCCGCCTGCAGCGAGACCGGCCCCTTTTCCCCTCCGTAAATGTGGACCGGCACGATCCCCTGCCGCCGGAGCCGTCCGACCTTCTTGCCGGTCACGCTCCTGCTCGCGAGATCTACCGAGTACCTGGTATCCGTTGCCATCGTCCTAGTCCTTAGTCTTCAGAGAATCGGCCCCGCATCCCGGAGCCGCGCGTCTATTCTACCAGCTTTACGGACTGGCCCGGCGCCACTCGTCCTTAGCCGTGCGTCCACCATCCCTCCTAACCAACGCGAGCTTGCACTGTCCCAGGTTACTGTTCTCGCAGTAGGGCTAGATTGACTGAGCGACAATTCGGTCCCGACCGCCTGGTACCCAAGAAGAAGAATCCTGCTCGATGAAGGCTCCTTCTGCCTTTTTGAGCCTTGCAGGCTTGGAACACTTCTAGCATCCCGATTTCGGCCAACCAAACAGTTAGAAGATAGCAAGGAGACGGACAGGGTCATCCCGCCATGTACGCCTTCTCGTCCCGTTGTTTGTGCTTGTGGCCGGCCTCCTAGCAATAGCCGCATGCGGTTCCGGTGAACCAGAACTGCCGTACACTACCGCAGACTCGATGGTCGCATACCTAGACGATGTAGACTATCAGGACTCTTGGAAACTGTGGTCCGGCCTCGGAGAAAAGTACGAGGGCGGCGACCCTCATGGCATGCTTCTGACCACCTACCTCAACCCTGCCGCCTATGATGCCCTGACCGGCAAGGACAGAGTAATGCCCGAAGGCGCCGTCATAGTCAAAGAGATCTACACTCCCGAAGGCGAACTGGCCGCAACCACCACGATGTACAAGAAATCAGGCTGCAACGCTGAGGCTGCAACGCTGATCATAACGACTGGTTCTGGCTCAAGGTGCTGGCCGATGGAACTGTCGATAAGCAGGGCAAGGTGGAAGGCTGCCAGACTTGCCACGGGGAAGTGGCGGACAACGACTACGTCTGGACCGGGCAGCTTAACTAGTACCTCCGGGTCTGGCTGACACTCTAGCGAAGCCGCTTTCGCAAGCCTAGGCGCCTGACTTCGCCGGTCCGAAAGCCTACGTCCTCCCAGCGTAATCCGCAGCTCCCCGCCCGGCTATCCTGCCGAACACCGAGCCGGCCGTCAGACCTGCGCCGCCAGGGTAGTTGTAATAAAAGAGCCCTCCGACTAACTCGCCCGCCGCGTACAGGCCCGGAATCTTGACGTCACGCGTGTCCAGGACCTCCGCGCCGCTTGTGATCTTGAGGCCACCGAACGTGAAGGTGATGCCGCAGGTCACCGCGTAGCCCACGAACGGCGGCTCGTCCAGCGGCAGGGCCCAATTCGACTTGGGGGGCGTCACGCCCGAGGTGGAGAGGCCGTCCAGGGACGCGGGGTCGAACTCGCCATCGCTCGTCGACGCGTTGAACTCCGACACGGTGCTCTCCAGGCCCGACCGGTCGATGCCGAGCCTGTCCGCAAGCCCGCCGATCGAGTCAGCCTCCGCCGAGGAGACCTCCGCGATCCGGTACTCGTCACGAAGCAGGTGCCGCGTCTTCCGGTCGAAGATCTGGAACGCGGCGCGACGGGGCTGGAACAGCACCTCCCGCCCGTACTTGGCATAGGTGTAGTTCCGCAGGTCCGCGCCCTCGTCAACGAACCGCTCGCCGTCGACGTTCACGATGATCCCGAACGGGTACGAGTGCTTCTGGAAGAGGTCGGCGATTACGCGGTCCCCGAACGGCGGCGCGTTGAGGTCCCACGCCACCGCATGGCAGCCGCTCCAGTGGCCATGAGACATGGCGCCGGCGGCCAGTGCCATGTCGATACCCTCACCGGTGTTGTAGCGGGTACCCCGGACTTTCGCAAGCTCCCACCCCGCACCCAGGTAGCGGGCGCGCATCTCGGGGTTCGCCTCGAAGCCGCCGCAGGCCAGCACAATGGACCGGCCCGCGATGTCGAGGCTGCCCTCGGGCGTCCGCACGTGCACGCCCTCCACGGCGCCGGTGCGGTCCAGTTCCAGCGATCGGGCGGCTGCGTCGTAGCGGACCTCGACGCCGGCCTTCTCGCACAGCTCGAACAGGCTGTCCGAGAGCCCCTTGCCCGCTCCCACGGCCTCCAACACGATCCCGCCCCAGAACCTGTGCACGCCGTTGCGGGGGAACGCCTGCCTGCCGTACGCTGGGACCCATCGCACTCCCCGCTCCTTCATCCAGCAGACCGTCTCGTACGACCGGGATGTCAGCGCCTGGGCCAGGTCCGGATCGGACAGGCCTTCGGTAACACGCATCAGATCGGCGTACATCTCTGCCACAGGGTAGGGTCGCACTTCGATCGATTTCCGGAGCTCCTCGGCCGGCTCGTCGAGCAGTTCGGCGATGTCATCGACGCCTTCGTGCGCGAACCTGAACAGGCCGCCGGAGAAGTACGAGTTGCCGCCGCGGAGGTGCTCCGGCGCCTTTTCGAGCACGGCGACGTGCGCTCCCCCTTCCGCAGCCGCGAGTGCGGCGCATAGCGCGGCGTTGCCCGCACCAACAACGACTACGTCGAACTTGCTATCCGGCTCCATTCGTACTCCTGACATTCGCCCCTGCCCATGTCTGCTTCCAAACAACCCGCCGGAGCGAATGCAGCAACGAATCTTCTTTCCGGTGGTGGACGAATCCGAAATCCACGCTACTCGGGCAGGTGTGCCAGTCTAACCGTTCGGCACGCCTCCAAACACTTACCCTCGCAGCCGCATCAGCAGTAATGGCTCTTGCGCATCAGGAGTAATGGTTCTTGAATGTAGGGGGCCGCGCACTTCCTCTCTCAGAACAACAGATACGTGCGATTCGACATCGCTGCAATCGTCCCTAACATGTCTGTGACCATCCATTGCCTTCAAAGAACAGTCGTGCTATTATGCATGTATGTTCTCAGCGATGCTCAGCTCCAACGGCCGTGCCCTCATGGTGCCAGGTCCCACCCTGGTTCTGTCATCGAAATCGCGCCCGCGTGTTCCATTCGTGTTCCATTTGTGCTCCGGAACGGCCCCATTTAGGTTCCATCAGTGTTCCATAACTGCCCTGCGGGGAACCGCGTTCCAGCTACGAAACGGAACATAATGGAACAAAACGGAACACATTTTTCCGAAACCGTGTTCTGAGAGCCTCACATTACCCGACCCTGGGCGTTCTCCTGGGTATGAAGTGGCCGCTATGGCCGCCGCTGAAGCCAATACTGCCCATAGACAGCATTGAAACGGCCGCCTGAGGCTTCTCTAGGCGAACATTATCCAGCTTGCCCAGCTTAGGGATCGGCGCCACCTGTCGGCAGTGGCTGACCCATGCAGCCTGTCGCACGGTGCGTATAAGCAAACTATACTGATTGCGGTCAGGAGGCTCGCAACTGGATAAGGACCGCAAAGCACTTTTTGAACGGCTGCGCAAGGAGATCGACTCCCCTCGCGTGGTCGATGCGATGGAACGCGTGCCACGAGAAGCGTTCCTGCCTGCAGGGCTTGCCGGGCGCGCCTACGAGGACAACCCGCACCCAATAGGCAAGGGCCAGACGATCTCGCAACCGTTCATCGTGGCGCTGATGCTGGCCGCATTGGACATCCGACGCTCCGACGAAGTGCTGGAGGTCGGCGCCGGCAGCGGCTACCAGGCGGCTCTGCTGGCGGAGTTGGCCAGCAAGGTTGTGACCACCGAGCGACTGCATACGCTAGCCGAAATGGCCCACCACAACATCGAGCGCCTTGGGTATGACAACGTGCGGGTCGTCCATACGTCCACAGGCATCGGCTGGCCGCCGGAGGCACCGTACGATGTTATCGTGGTGGCCGCGGCGGCGCCCCGTCTGCCCACTGAGCTCTGGGACCAGCTCGCCGACAAGGGCAGGCTCGTTTGCCCGGTTGGGCCGCCAGACAAGCAGCAACTGCTCAAAATTGTGCGGTCCGGCGAATCGAGGTCAGTGCAGAGCCTAGGCGGTTGCCACTTCGTGCCATTGATAGGCGCCGGTGCCTGGCCAAAGAACACCTCTACCAATGGAACAAGCTTACTTTCAGCCTGGCGGGACCACCTGTAGCGGCATGACCTACGAGACCGTCATAGGGCTGGAGGTGCACGCGCAGCTCCTCACCCGGAGCAAGATGTTCTGCGGATGCCCTTCCGACTACCAGGACGCAGCGCCCAACGCCACGGTGTGCCCAGTTTGCATGGGAATGCCAGGGGTGCTGCCGGTCATCAATCAGCGGGCCATCGAGCTGGTGGTGCGCACCGGCCTGGCGCTGGAATGCGACATCGCGCCGTTCACCAAGTTCGACAGGAAGAACTACCCGTACCCTGACCTGATGAAGGGCTACCAGATATCGCAATACGACCTGCCGATCGCAAGCGACGGCACTCTGCTCGTGGACGTCGATGGCCGCGAAACTGAGGTTAGGATCGAGCGCGTCCACCTCGAGGAGGACGTAGCCAAGCTGTTCCACAGGACCGAACCGGACGGCGAGGCATACAGCCTGCTCGACATCAACCGCTCCGGCGTGCCGCTCATGGAGATAGTAAGTGCGCCGGACATGCGGACGCCTGAAGAGGCCCGGAGCTACCTGGTGCAGCTTAGGTCCATACTGCGGTACATCTCAGCGAGCACGGCGAACATGGAGCAGGGCAGCTTCCGGTGCGACGCGAACATCAGCATCCGGCCGGAAGGAAGCCGGGAGCTCGGCGTGAAGGTGGAAGTTAAGAACATGAACAGCTTCCGGTCGGTGTTCCAGGCGCTGACCTTTGAGCAGGCGCGCCAGGCTAGGGTCACCGACGAGGGCGGGCGGATCGTCCAGGAGACGCGGGGCTGGGCGGAGGAACGCGGGGTGACCGTGTCCATGCGCTCGAAGGAGTACGCCTCAGACTACCGTTATTTCCCGGAGCCGGACCTGCCTCCGCTAGAACTCGATCCGGCCTGGGTGGAGGGCATACGGGTCGACATGCCCGAGCTGCCCGTAGCCAGACGTGACCGCTTCGAGCGGGAGTTCGGCCTGCCGGCTTACGACGCCGGGCTGCTTACCGCGTCCAGGGACACGGCCGACTACATAGAAGCGGCGATAAAGCTGGGCAAGGGCGATCCCACTAAGCTCGCCAAGTCCCTTAGCAACTGGATGCTCGGCGAGATGTCGCGGCTTCTGAATGAAACGGGTCAGGGCATCGATGACCTCAAGTTTAGCCAGTCAGACCTTGTCGACCTGATCGGCATGGTCGACGACGGCACGCTCAGCACGACGATGGCGCGGACCGTGTTCGAGACGATGTTCGGCACAGGCAGGCCGCCTCGCGAGATCGCGGAGTCGGAAGGGCTGGCCCAGGTGAGCGACGCCGATTCGCTCAGGGCGATCGTTGAAGATGTGCTCGCGAGCAATCCCGACCCGGTGCGAGACTACCTGAACGGCAAGGACCAGGCGGTGCGCTTTCTCATGGGCCAGGTGATGAAGGCAACCCGCGGGAACGCCAATCCACAGGTGGTGAACGAGACGATGAGGGAAGAGCTTGAGGCGCTTCGCTAGCCTGTCCGGCCGTGCAACGCTAGGACAGGGACAGGGTTGCGGTTATCATTGTGCGCGAACTTAGTGTGAGTAGGACTGACAGATGCAGCAAGTAATGAACGTTGTCCAGATCGCGATTGCGGTTACGCTGGTCGTGGTGATCCTGATGCAGGTGCGCGGCCAGGGTGGCGGGCTGTTCGGGGCGGCGCAGAGTTCCTACAGGACCAGGCGCGGCGTGGAAAGGCTGCTGTTCCAACTCACCATCGTGCTTGTCGGTGTGTTCCTCACCGCGTCGATAGTAAGCGCCCGCGTATTCTGAGGGCTGCGCCCATTGGGGCGGCCCTTCTCAGGACCGTGACCAGGTGGTGCCTTCGGGGCCGTCCTGTAGAGAGATTCCGAGTGCGGCCAGTTCGTCCCGTACCCTGTCGGCCAGATCGAACCGCTTAGCCTGACGTATCTCGGCCCGCAACTCGACCAGGAGGTCCACGAACGGCGCGACGTCCTCGCTGCCTCCGCGCTCAGGAGACTCCTCCAGTGTGATGCCGAGCAAGCCTGCGAGTTTCCTGAGAGCCGCCTGGCCGTCTGCGACGTCCTTGTCCTCGCCGCTCGACCTGTTGATCTCCCTGGCAAGGTCGAAGAGGGCCGCGATGGCGCGAGGCGTGTTCAGATCGTCGTCCATCGCCTCCACGAAGACAGCCTCGTATGGGCCCGAGTCCAGATGCGCTCCTGGACCGGACGACGCTTCCAGCGCCTGTCGTAGACGCCCCAATGCGCGGGCATGGCCCTCGACCGAATCGTCCGTGTAATTTACCGGACTGCGATAGTGCGAGCTCAGGAAGAAAAGGCGCAGCGCGTCCGGCTCGTGCTTCTCGAGCGCGTCTCGCACTTCGACGATGTTGCCGATGGACTTGCTCATCTTGTCATCGCCGAACCGGACCATGCCGTTGTGCATCCAGAACCGGGCGAACGGCTTAACAGACGAGTAAGCCTCGGACTGCGCGATCTCGTTCTCGTGGTGCGGGAACACGAGGTCGCGGCCCCCGCCGTGTATGTCAATTGTCTGGTCCAGGTAGCGAATGACCATTGCGCTGCACTCGATGTGCCAGCCCGGGCGGCCAGGGCCCCAAGGGCTGTCCCATGCGGGCTCTCCCGGCTTCTTGCCCTTCCAGAGGGCAAAGTCCATCACGTCATCTTTCTGCTGGTCAACCTCCAGCCGCGCGCCGGCAATCATGTCTTCCAGATTGCGGCGGCCCAGCTTGCCGTACTCCGGGTCCTTCCTGACGCGGAAGTACACGTCGCCGTTGACCGAGTAAGCAAACCCGCGCTCCTCCAGCCGCAGGATCATGTCAACGATGCCATCGATCTCCTGAGTTGCCCTCGGGTACGCCGTGGCCCGCTTGACGTTGAGGGTGTCCATGTCGGCCAGGAACGCCGCTATGTTTCGCTCCGCCAGTTCCCCGACTGTGATGCCCTCTTTCGTCGCCGCGACGATCATCTTGTCGTCGATGTCGGTGAAGTTCTGTACGTGCCGTACCTCGAAGCCCTTGAACTCCATGTAGCGCCGGACAACGTCGAACACCACGGCGCTCATGGCGTGGCCCACGTGAGAGCCCGCGTAAGGGGTGATGCCGCAGACGTACATCTTGACCACGCCATCAGAGACGATGAAGTCTTCCTTGGCGCTTGCAAGCGTGTTGTACAGTTTCATGCGGCCGGCTCGATTGTGGCGATTGCCATTGCGCAGATACCTTCGCCTCGCCCCGTGAAGCCCAGCCCGTCCGTGGTCGTGGCCTTGACGCTGACTAGCGATTGGCCTAGGCCCATGGCCCTGGAGACGGAGGCTTCGATCAAGTCTCTGACCGGCGCGATCGCCGGTTTTTCGGCAAGGATTGTAGCATCGACGTACACCGTCTTCCAACCGATTTCTTCGATCTTGCCGACCGTCTGGGCGAGCAGGTCCAGGCTGTTCGCGCCCCTGTACGCCGGGTCCGATGACGGGAAATGGGAGCCGATGTCGCCGAGGCCGGCGGCGCCAAGCAGAGCGTCGATGATCGCGTGGGACAGGACATCGCCATCGCTGTGCCCTGCGAGGCCACGGTCGAACTCCATCCGGACGCCCCCGAGGACCAGGGGCCGGCCCTCAGCAAACGGATGAACGTCGACTCCTATGCCGGTCCGCGCTCCAGTCACGTTCCCGCCACCTTCGGCTCTCGACGTGCGCTCAGGATGGCTTCTGCAGCTATCACGTCCTCCGGCGTAGTGACCTTGAGGTTCTCATAGGAACCGTTGAACAGCTTCACGGTAACGCCAATCTGCTCCACCATCGCGGCGTCGTCCGTCGCATCTCCGGTGATTCGGCGGTGCGCCTCTGCAAGAATCTCCCGCCCGAAGACCTGCGGGGTCTGGACGGCCCACAGACTGTCCCTGGGCGGCGTCTCGAGCACGTTCATCTGGTCATCGGCGAGCTTGATCGTGTCCTTCACAGGGACGGCCGCGACCGCCGCGCCGGTCTCCATCGCGGCGCAGAGACCACGAGCGATCAAATCGGCGTCTAGGAAGGGCCGGGCGCCGTCATGCACGACCACCCAGTCTGAGGGGCCCAGCGTATCGAGGCCCCTGCGCACCGAGTCCTGGCGCCTCAGGCCGCCGGTGGTAACAGCCGTCACATTGCCCCAGCCGTTGGCCGCGACCATATCCCGCGCCGCTTCGAGGTTGCGCTCCGATAGCACCAGGGCCACCTCGCCGACCGCCGCGCACCGGGACAGGGCGTCGAGGCAATGCCAGAGCAGCGGGCGGCCGCCGATGGGCACGAACTGCTTGTCCACGCCTGCCATGCGCCGGCTGTCACCGGCGGCCGCCACGATGGCGCCGACGGACTCGGGGGCGGAGTGGGGGTTCATGGCGGGGTTATGGTAGCAGGGCGGGCCTTCGGCTAATGCCTGACGGCCTTACGAGGCCTCTCACCCGGCCCGACCGCAGGGCCGAGCGCCACGCAGCCGGCTTGCGGCGGCCGTACCTGATTCGTGAGGCGCCCAGGAAGCGCGCGAGGTCTTCTATCGTCCGGGCCGTTGCTTCGCCGATCTCGGCGTCCGACTTCGCGTGTTCCTCGGCGTGGACGGCGTTCACGATTAGCGTACCGGTCTTGCGGTCCATCTTGGGATCGAGGCGGCCGACAAGCCTGTCGCCGTGAAGAATCGGCATGACGTAGTAGCCGTACTTGCGGCGGCTCTTGGGGACGTAGATCTCGATCGTGTAATCGAACCCCCACATTGCCAGGGTCCTGGCACGGTCGCAGATCAGATTGTCGAACGGCGACAGCAGCACCGTGCGGGGAGACCAGTCGTGGTCGAGGTCTTCTAAAAGGGGAACATCGTCCCTGTGGATGTACCAGTCGCCGCCCCATGCCCCTGCTTTGTCCACGACGTTCACTCGCACGACCAGGCCTTCGTCGACAAGGTCCCGAAGGGCATCGGCGATCCCGTCGTAGTGGCCCCTCACGAAGTGGACTCGAATGTGGGACTGCGTGCCCACGCCGAGCGCCTTCAGCGAAATCTGCGCCGCGCGACGGACGGCCTCGGCTCTCGTCAGCCGCGCCCGGTCGGTCCACTCAGGCATCCAATGCTCGGTTAGCGTCCAGTAGCGGCGGAGCCCCTCGCGATAGGCGACGGTTGCGTCGCCGCTCGTCCACAAGTGTCCCAGCATCCAGCCAACGTCATTTCCTGTGCCCCAGCCGGTCACCGGCCCCCTGGGGCCCGCCGCCGGGGTTAGCTGTGAAACCTGGTCCGAGGTCATTGGTGGGTTGTCGAGGAGCGCCGCCAGTACCTGGTACCGTAGTTTGGCGTGGTCTTCGAGCCACTCACGGACCCGAAGGGCCCACTTGCTCTTGCCGGTGTGCGCCGCTCCCATCTGCGAGCGGTGAATCGGGAAGTTCTCCGTCATCACTATCGAGGCTGCGTGCGCCCAGTACTCGAACAGGCGCTTGTCTTTCCACAGGGCCGTGTGAAGATCTTCGGGGTTGTAGGCGCCAAGTCTGCTCCAGAGCACAAGGTACTGTGTGCGCTCGACGGCGCGGATCGGGTCTATCTGGAGGCAACCCAGGTCCCGGACCAGATCGACGATTCCTTCGGGCGTGGCTTCAGGGCGCGGCCCCGCTAGCCTCTGCTTGGTGACGGCCAGCCGGCGGGCCTGGGTGGGTGTTATCTCAATGGTGTTCATGTGGGACGGCAGAATGGTACTGGCGAATTCACACTCGCTTCAACTGCCGCCCTTAGCCATTTCCGCTCGACTACTGTATTCTGGCCGCACTTACTCAAGGGCTGAAGGCTATGCCGAAATCCAGCGACGTTGTGATCATCGGCGGAGGCGCAGCGGGATGCGCAACGGCGTACTTCCTCGCTCAAGAGGGCATCAACGCCACGATAGTGGAGGCCGACGCGGTCGCTTCGCAGGCGTCCGGGTACGCGGCCGGCCAGCTCAGCCCGCTCTGGGGGCCGGAACTACTTGGACCGTTGCTTGCGGACGGCTTCCAGTTGCACCTCGATCACATGGAGAAGCTGACTGAGCTGTCCGGCGTGGACTTCCACCCGAAGTTCATCCATCAACTGAGGATGGCGTTCGACGAGCAGGACGTTCCCGCCCTGAGGACCCTTTTCGACGAACGCTCGAAAGCGCTGGAAGAACTCCAGGCCACGCACTCGTACGCCAACAGCATGTCTTTCTCGTGGCTGACATCTCAAGAAACACTCGAAATGGAGCCGCGCCTGGCGAAAGACGTGGTGGCCGCAGTGGACGCTTACGGAATCCTGGCAGTTGACCCCTACGAGCACACTCTGAGCGTGTTCATGGCCGCGGAGAGCCTGGGCGCATCGCTGCGGCAGGCCAGGGCCGTTGGCGTCAGGCACGACGGCGCACGGGTGGCGGCCGTGCTGCTGGAGAGCGGCGAGATACCCTGCGATGCCGTGGTCCTGGCTGCCGGGCCGTGGAGCGGGGAAGCCGGCGGGTGGTTCGGCCTCGACCTGCCCGTGGAGCCACTAAGAGGGGAGCTGCTTCACGTGGGCCTTCCCGGGCAACCGCTGGAGCATGACATGGGCTGGCGCAGAGCATCGTTCTTTCCACGGTCCGACGGCCTCGTGCGGATCGGAAGCACCATGGAGCGCCGGGGCTTCGACCGGACGCCGGATGAGCGCGTGGCGGAACGGCTGCTGGGAGGCGCCGTGCGAATGATGCCCTGTATGGAGGAGGCACAGCTCGTGCGGCAGACGGTCTGCTTCCGGCCGCGGACGCCTGACCAGTTGCCGTTGGTCGGAATGGCGCCCGGCTGGGACAACGCCTACCTCGCGACCGGCGGGAGCAGCAAGGGCATCCTTCTGGGTCTGGCGATGGGCAAAGCCATCACCGACCTCATGACCTCCGGAGAAACCGATCTGCCCATCGAGGCGTCCGCGCCAACCCGATTCGAACTCTAGCGCCCCTGGGCAGCCGGGCTTCGCCAAGCGCCGGTGTTCGCTACACAACCGGGCGGACGGTCACAGTCTCGTGCCGGTAGGGGCCGGTTGAGATAACGTCGATCCGCCTGCCGACCTGCTCCTCAATAAGGTTGATGTAGGCCCGCGCACGGTTCGGCAGGTCCTCCAGCCTCGTAGCGCCCGCCGTTGGCTTGTCCCAGCCAGGCATCGTCTCGTAGATCGGATTGCACCTCTCGAGCATGGCGGAGCTGCCCGGAAAGTCGCGAACTATGCGCCCGTCGAGCTCGTATGCGGTGCAGATCTGGATCTCGTCGAAGCCGTCCAGCACGTCGAGCCGGGTCAGGATCAGCGACGTGTACCCGTTCATGCGAGTGCTGTATCGGGCCACGACGCAGTCGAACCAGCCGACGCGGCGCGGGCGGCCCGTCGTTGTACCGAACTCCTGCGCAAGGTCGCGCACTCGGTCGCCCGTTGCCCCGTGCAGCTCGGTGACGAACGGGCCGGCGCCAACGCGTGTGCTGTACGCCTTGAACACGCCGAGAACGGCATCGATCTGGCCCGGGAGCAGGCCAAGGCCGGTGCATGCTCCGCCTATCGTGGGGTGGGACGACGTCACGAACGGGTACGTGCCGTGGTCCAGGTCCAGCATCGCGCCCTGCGCGCCTTCTAGCAGGACGCGCTTGCCCGCGGTGACCGCGTCGAACACCATGTGCTCTACCGGGCCGATGTACGGGGCTAGTCTGAGCGCCCAAGTCTTGCACTTCTCGTACACCTCCTCCACCGGCACCTCATCGCCGCCGTAGAGCTTGGTGATCAGCGCGTTGGCGTGCCCGATCGCGCCGCTGAGGCGAGGGTACAACGACTCCAAGTCTGTGAGATCAGCCGCCCTGATTCCGATGCGGGCGGCCTTGTCCGTGTAAGCGGGCCCTATGCCCTTGCCCGTGGTGCCGATCGCGTCTTCGCCCCTAGCCTTTTCGGACATCTCGTCCAGCACGACGTGGTAGGGCATCACGAGGTGCGCCCTTTCGCTGACCACCAGGCGGCCTGTCAGGTCCAGACCCCGCGCCTCCATTGAGGTGATCTCTTCCAGCAGCCCGTCCGGGTCCACCACAACGCCGTTGCCGATGACGCAAGTGGTCTGGGGCCAGAAAATTCCGGAAGGAATCAGGTGAAGCGCAAACTTGCCCTGCGGGTTCATCACTGTGTGGCCGGCGTTGTTACCGCCGGAAAAACGAGCGACGATGTCCGCCTCCTCGGACAGGAAGTCGACTATCTTGCCCTTGCCTTCGTCGCCCCACTGGGCGCCCAGCACTGCATAAACTGGCATACGTGCGCTCCTGACTAGTCTCCGTTAGTAGCTGCGTCTGACTCGCGGCCGAAGGACCGGCCTAAGGTGAAATCCCCAGATCCCTCTCGACAGCGCCCAGCGCGTTGTCCAACCCGGCGATTATCGTGTCTACGTCCGACCGTTCGATGCACAGGGGCGGTGCTATCGACAGCACGCTCCCGCGCGGACTCAAGATGAGCCCCTCGGCCTTCAAGTAGCCGGTAAGCCTCTCGTCCATCCTGTCTTCGGGTGGGAAGGCTTCCTTTGAGGCCCGGTCCCGCACGAGTTCCACGCCCAGCATCAGGCCCTTGCCTCGGACCTCGCCGATCGACGGATGCACTTCTTGAAGCTCCTGCAGACGGTCCAGGAAGTAAGACCCGACCTCGGCCGAGTTCTCCACCAGGTTATCTTGCTCTATTATCTCGATGTTTTTGAGGGCCGCCGCGGAAGTAACCGGATGTCCGCCGGCCGTGAGCGCCGCTCGGAAGAAGTTCTCGCCACCGGCGAAGGCGTCCGCGACCTCTGACGTGGCGATTGCGGCGCCAACCGGAGCGTACGAGCTAACGATGCCCTTGGCCACCGTCATGATGTCCGGCTCAACGTTCCAGTGCTCTACGCCGAACCACCGGCCGGTGCGCCCGAACCCCGTCACCACCTCGTCCGCGATCAACAGGACTCCGTGCCTGTCGCAGATGTCGCGCAGCATCGGCCAGTACTCGTCCCCCGGCACCATTGCCGCTCCCGCGATCGGCTCCGCGATCACCGCCGCCACCGACCTGGGGTCGTTCGTCTCTATCAGCCGCTCCACGGCCTCCGCGCAGCGCTGTGCGCACTCCGACGGGGTCTCGCCACCGAGTTCGCACCTGTACGGGTGCGGCTGGGGAGCGTACAGGGTCCCGACGGGGGCGGGCTCGTAGTCGAAGCGGCCGGTATCTCCGCCCAGCCACAGCACACCTCCGGTTGCCCCATGGTACGAGCGCTTCCGGCTGATCACCTTGAAGCGGCCCGGTTCTCCACGGCGGTTGTGATAGGCCCGGGCGATCCTGAGTGCGATCTCGTTGGCCTCGGAGCCGCCGGATACGGGCCATACGCGGTCCAGGTCACCCGGAGTCAGCTCCGAGAGCTTCTCCGCGAGACGTATGGCAGGCTCGGTTGCCGTCCCCTGCGCAAAGAAGGTGGTCAACTTCATCTGCTCGAGCATCGCGTCGGCGATCTCCGTTCGCCCGTAGCCGACGTTGACCGACGCCAGCCCCCCGTTCACATCGATCCAGGTCTTGCCTTCCGAGTCCACGACTCTTATGCCGGACCCTTCGACAAAGATCGGCGGGCCGCCCTCTTCGGCCAGCTTGATCCAGTCCATGTTCGCCATCCAGAGATGGTCCAGCGCGGACTGGCGCAGCGTGTCGGTTGTAGTTGTGTCTGCCATTGCCTGCTCCTCGTCGTGAGCGGCTGGATCCGTGCGCCGGAGCCTTAGGGGCTCCCCTAGACCATGCGTGAGATCCCCAGCTCCCCTTCCGTCTCCCACAGGGCAAGATCGATTGCATGCATCATCTCGTCCGCCTCGTCCTTCGTCATGCACAGGGGAGGGCCCACAGTGATCACGTCCTTGCGCGGCCTGAGAATCAGCCCGTGCTTCTTGAACTTTTCGGCCAGCCGGTCCCCGAGACGGGCTTCCGGCGGGAACAGTTGCTTCGTATCACGGTCTGCCACGAACTCGACGGCGTTCAGCATCCCGATGCCCCTCACGTCGCCGACGATCGGGTGGTCCATCATGAGGCCTTCGAGCTGCTCCTTGATGTACGCGCCCACCTCGGCCGCGTTCTCCACCATGTTCTCGTTCTCAATGATCTCGATGTTCTTGAGGGCCGCCGCTGAGGACACGGGATGGCCGCTGAACGTGAGGATGTGCTTGAGATGGTCGTCTCCGCTGGCAAGGTAGTCGGCTACTTCGCGCCTTACGATCGCGGCGGCCATGGGCATGTAGGCGCTCGATATGCCCTTTGCCACCGTCATGATGTCCGGCTCCACGTCCCAGTTCTGCACGCCGAACCACTTGCCCGTGCGGCCGAACCCGGTGATGACCTCGTCGGCGATCAGCAGGATGTCGTGCCTGTCGCAGATGTCGCGCAGCATCGGCCAGTACTCGTCGCCGGGCACGGCTGCGCCGGATAGCTGCGACACCGGCTCTGCGATCACCGCCGCTATCGTGTTGGCTCCGTAGAACGCGATCAACTGCTCGACAGCCTCCGCGCAGCGAATGGCGCACTCCGACGGCGTCGTTCCGCCGCGCTCGCACCTGTAGGGATTGGGCTGCGGCGCGTGGACCATGCCCGGATGCTCCGGGCCGAACTCGTCCCGCTCGGTCGGCTGGTAGCCGCCCAGCCACATCACGCCGCCGGTCATCCCGTGGTAGGAGCCACGGCGGCTGATGATTCTGAAGCGGCCCGGCTCTCCCCGCCTGCGCCAGTACGCCCGGGCGATCTTCAGCGCCGTTTCGTTAGCCTCGGAGCCGCCGGACGTTGGGAACACGCGGTCCAGGCTGCCGGGGGCCAGTTCCGCGACCTTCGCGGCCAGGCGTATGGTCGGCTCAGACGTTGAGGCGTTCGGGAAGTACGGCAGCCGCTTCGCCTGCTCATACGCCGCTTCCGCTATCTCGGTCCGGCCATAGCCGACGTTTACGCAGTTGTAGCCTCCGTTTACGTCAATCCAGCTATTGCCCTCGTCGTCCATGACCCTCACGCCGCTGGCGTTCGTCATGATCGTCGGATCGCCCTCCTCGGCCATCCGCACCCAGTCTCGATTGTGCATCCAAAGGTGCCTGAGCGCCGTTTGCCTCAGGTTTTCGACTGCTGTGCTTGCCGCCATCTGGCACCTCTCAACGAGTTGGGACTGCCGGTAAACCAGTGCTCAAGTTTACGCCCGCGCCGTTGGGGCGGCAACAATGCGGCGGTTGGGGCAGCGGCTGCGCCTTCGGGCTCAGGCTCCCGGAGGCGGGGCTCCGATCGCCTCGGCAGCGCGAAGGCTTGTCCTGACCGACTGACGAACGCCTACGGCATGCTCATTCAGGGGTCCGGAAGTGTCCGCGACCTCAGCTAACAGTTTATGGCAAACGCGCCGATTCCGAAAAATGTGTTCCGTTTTGTTCCATTATGTTCCATTTCGTAGCTGGGAAGGGGGAGAGTTCAGGGCACTTATGGAACACGAATGGAACCTGAATGGAACCCTTCCAGGGCCGAAATGGAACACGAATGGAACACGCGGCCGGGATATCGCTCCCGGAGCGATCGCCGGGCAGGCTACGTTGCAATTGGGAGCGCCTTCGAGCAAGACGGGACTGGCGGCGCGGTGCGCGGATGTAGCTCGTATTGTTGGCCATGCGTCTATATTAGCACAGTCGTTCGCAGAGGGCAAGCAACGGGTCGAGGGCGGCCGGCAGGGCTCCAAATCGCCAGGAGAATGGTAAGCTTTATCCAAATGGAGATCGTACAGGGAGTCCACAAGATACCCGGCTCTTTCTGGTCCGCTCTCTACCTGATTGAGAGCAGGGACTCGCTCGCCCTCGTCGATGCCGGTTCGCCCGGCGACGGAAGGAGAATCGAGGAGTACTTGCGGTCCATCGGCCGCGACATCAAGGACATCGAGTACATCCTGGTCACTCACAGTCACCCCGACCACACCGGGTCGGCATTCGCTCTTGCCGAGAAGTCAGGCGCCAGAGTCGCGGCGCACCGGCTGGACTCGAAAGTGCACCCGGACGGCGAAGTCTCTCTCAGCTACATGGGCGTGTTCACGAGCGTGCGGCTTCCCATTCCCTACCTACGGTTCACGGAGGTGACCGACCTGGTCAGCGACGGCGATGTGCTCCCGATCGGGGACGGCGTCAGGGTGATTCACACGCCCGGCCACACACCTGGCAGCCTATGTTTCATGGACGGGGGCCGAAAGCTGCTGTTCTCGGGGGACACGCTCTTCAGCGATGGAGACCGCGTAAGCCGCTCCGTGCCATTCCCCGGCTACGATGGCGAGGCCTACCGCCACTCGCTCAACAGGCTGGCCAACGAGGAGTTCGATACGTTGTGCGGCGGCCACGGAAGACCGCTTGTGGGGGGAGCAACTCACGCTCTGAGGTCGTTACTCAAGACCAGCCCCGACCCTCCCACGTGGGGCACGTTCTTCAAGAGCATGCCAAGGCGCCTCTGGAGGGGATGGACTCCAAGAGGCGAGTTCGAGTAAGCAGTGGACGACTCTAGCTACATGCGCACCCGCACGAGCCGCGCCAGCACTCGGACGGCAGCGTAGCCGACGGAAGCGCGCGCCGCAGACGGCAGTTCGAGCGGCTTCAGATCCCCGGCACTGTCGAGCCAGCTCTCATCGGAATGTTCCGGCGTCATCCTCATGACCAGCTCGTACAGGTTGCCGTCCGGACAGACAACCACGCAGCCAACGTCCGGGTCGGCGGCGCCGGCCGCAGCCATGATCGCAGGAGCGTCCTCTATCTCGACAGCCTTCAACGTAGCGTGGCCCATGAAGGCCGGGAACGGCTCGATGTCCTACTTCACATTTCGCGGCGCACATGCCCGCCAGGACCGCGTCCAGCTCATCGGACGCCCGGTCCATTACAGCGTCCGCCTCCGACATTGCCGCTGTGGGATCGGTGGCCACGTTGTCTCCTTTCGCAGGGCCTGTCGACGATTTAAACCCGAGTCCGAAGAGCGCCTAGAAACACGATTTAAGGGGCTGTATCGCGCTTGTTTTTCAAATTGACAGCTACGAATGCCTGCTATAATATCCCAATAATGGCCAACTACGGGGCAACGTAGCTCAGGGGTTAGAGCGGGCGCTTCATAAGCGCTAGGTCGTAGGTTCAAATCCTACCGTTGCCACCATCCCGTGAAGGCAGCTCATTAACATCTCGCCTCGCCTGGGCGGTTAGCTCAGTGGTTAGAGCGCCTGCTTCACACGCAGGAGGCCCGAGGTTCGAGTCCTCGACCGCCCACCACGCGCGCATCCCGCGAGTGTGTGGTGTGGAAAGCGCCGCCGGACGAGGGCAGCAGTTGGCACATGTGCCGAAGTGGCGGAACGGTAGACGCGCTACGTTCAGGACGTAGTACCCGTACGGGTGTGTGGGTTCGACTCCCTCCTTCGGCACCAGCCTGAACGGGCGCCATTCAGGCTAGAGTCCGGCATCTTGTGCGCTTGTAGCTCAGTTGGATAGAGCGCAGCCCTGCGAAGGCTGAGGTCGTGGGTTCAAGTCCCGCCAAGCGCGCTTCCCACAACGCCGGCAAGATCGATGAGACCGCTGACGGTCATTGGGCATTAGCGCGGGCGGTTAGCTCAGCTGGTTAGAGCGTCTGTCTTACACACAGAAGGTCAGAGGTTCGAGTCCTCTATCGCCCACCATCATTTGCGGCTATACACATCATGGATTCGAACTCTTCTGTGCTTGGTACGCATTCGACGTAGAGGTGTGCGGCGTAGCAGGGGACTAGCTGCATACTGGGCCTGACGTCTCTAGAATGGCTGACGCCACTCTCGTTGGATAATCCCATTCAGTTCAGCTCAGACGATTCGCAGTGGCGTTGTGTGTCTGATGATGGATTGAACGAGCCAGGAGGAAGGAATTGTCGCGAACGCTGGCGATCGAAGAGCAGATTCAGATGCCCGCCTCAGAGGTGTGGAAGGGGCTCACCGACTGGGAGAATGCCAATAGG
This sequence comes from Dehalococcoidia bacterium, assembly GCA_965237445.1. GTDB lineage: Bacteria > Chloroflexota > Dehalococcoidia > Lucifugimonadales. The sequence continues at coordinate 713,321 of OZ250142.1, forward strand.
TGGATGCCCGGAGTCGAAGGGATGGCGGCCGATGGAGAGACAGCGGAAGGGACGAAACTTGTGTTCCGTGCGCGCGGCAAGGAGCGCGCGAGCACCATTGTCCACTGCGACGCGGGTAAGTCGATCGTGCTGCGTTCAGTGCAAGGCGGTGTGACGGCGGACTACAGGTACGAGCTCCACGACATCGACGGTTGCTCCACCCGCGTTACGCTGGTGGCCGACTGTCATGTTACGGGCTTGTGGTGGCGGATGGTCTCACCCCTGCTCCGTATCGCCATCCGCGCCGCTGACGGCAAGCAGTTGAAGCATTTGAAGGCGATGATCGAGGGAGGCTGAGGGGGTGGGTGTGAGGCTAGCCAGGCGCGCTCCCCTCATCGCCGGCGGTTGGTTGGGGCGGTTGCCCTTTTACGGTAAGTCAGAGGTACGAGTCCTCTTTCACATGCAAGGCATTATCTGGGCCAACCTGGTGTTGACAGCCAAAATCCCTATTGCGCAATGTTGCAGCCTGCCGTCAACCTCGACGAAGGGCCCCTAGAAATAAGCGAGACCTGCAGTGAATTCGATTTCAACATGGTACGCCATCGAACCAAGAGCCTGGAGAAGTCCCATGTCACGATTGTTTGACGACAAGCCCAGAAGCTACACCAAACCCGCCCTCCGAGCTGAAACGGCGTATTCATTCCTGGATCGCACTTCGAGGCCAGAGTTCGAACGAGTTCGAGACATGCTTGAACGGTGGGTGGAGCGGCTACCGGACAAGCAACAGCGAGATGTCGTCGGCAGAATGCGCCACAAGGGACTGGGTTCCCAACAAGACGAAACTCAATTCAACGCCGCCATGTTCGAGTTGTTTCTGTACGAGTTTCTGCTTGGCACCGGGGCAAGAGTCGTAGCAGCACCCATTATTGACGGGCTGACACCAGACTTTGCGGTGACTGAAAGGGTCACTGATGGTTCTCAGTTAAATTATGTGGTGGAGGCGAAAGACATCGACTTGGAGTTAGGCACCAAAATACGAGGAAATTGGAATGAGCTACGGGCACTTGACGCAATAGATGCGATTAAGTCCGGTGATTTTCGCCTGTACATCCGAGTGGAAGGGAGACTGGAATACTCTCTACGCGGAGATCACATGAGGGCACCTTTTGAGAAATTGCTGAAAGAGACAGAATACGATGAACTTCTTTCGCAAGTGCAGCATGGGCTTCATTTTGAGCACTTCCCTAGCGCATCGTTTTCGTGGGATGGATGGAAGGTCATTGGCCATCTGACGCCAGTTTCACCTGAGTGGCGGGGAAAGACTGAGCGTTTCGTGGCTGGCACAGCTTGGGGAGCCGACAGCATAGACGACATTGGCAAGACGAAAAATAGCCTTTATGGCAAAGCGAAGCGCTACAAGAATGTGGAGAATCTAATCATCGCATTGCGTTGTGATATGTCAAATAACCGGCTAGATGAAGTGTTATTTGGCAGCCAGCAGTTCACTTTCAATTCCCGCAGAGATATTACTAACACCGCCCCACTTCCAGAGCCTTACAGTAGCCAAAGACTAAACGGGTTCTGGTTCAACTCAAGTGGGCCGATCTATCAGAATGTGATTGGCGTCGTGGCATTCTATGGAGTTCATCCTCATGCAGTTGATAGGTCAAGCGCAGTTTTCTATTCGAATCCGTACTTGGAAAAGCCAATGCCAGAATGGACCAAGTTGATCACACATGCGGAGTACGAGGACGGCAACGTAAGCGTTGTGGAAGGAGTAGCCCCGTGCTCTTATTTACGTGATTATGAAATCATAGGCAATCCATTTACCAAATGAGCATCGAAGTCCGTCAGGAATCAGCGCTCGATCTTGAAGCCTACTCACAGGTACGTATGGAGCTTACGGTACGCTCGCGATTCCGCGTCGAGATAGTCGATGACGGTCTTGGGGGGAGTAGCATTGGGTGGTTGGAAGGCCTTTCCCAGAAACAGCCTACTTAAGCTTGGCCAGGCCAGTGCGGAAGGCATTACTATAGGCCATAATGTAAGGCAGATGGCCACTGTGTAAGGCTAGGGGGCACTTTCGATGTTTGAATCCAGCATAACCGTGAAGGGGCAGACCACGTTGCCCAAAGCTGTCAGGGACTCGCTGGCAGTGAAGGCGGGGGATAGGGTCCGCTATGTCATTGTGGACGAAGGGGTGCTGATAATGCCCGTGCGGCCCACCAGCCGGCTGTTCGGCAGCCTCAAGTATGACGGTCCACCGGTGAGCCTGGAAGACATGGACCGTGCCATCGCAGAGGGGGCAATCGAGGAATGACCGCGCTCGACACCAATGTGATCGTGCGCTACCTGGTGGGCGACAACGCTGAACACGCCGAGGCGGCTCGCTGGTTGCTAGACGGGCTGACGCCCGGCAATCCAGGGTTCATTTGCCGCGAGGTCGTCATAGAGGTCGCCTGGGTACTGGAACGAAGCTACCGCTTCACACGAACCCGAGTCGCAGAGGCATTGATGGAATTGACAGCATCGGACAGTCTAGTCGTCGAGAATTCTGATGACGTCGCCTCAGCTGCACATCGATATCGGCAGGGAGGCGCCGGGTTTTCGGACTTGATGATCCTCAAAGCGGCCGAACGGGCGGGAGCGACACCCCTTTACACATTCGACCGCAGGCTTGCCAGGATGCACGGATCGATCCTGGTGGAGAGTCCCGGAGGTAAATCGTCGTGAAGCATATCGCCTTAGCGGATGCCCGAACGTGGTGGGAGCATGCCTCCACGGTCATTGAGGAAGGCGGCTATGAGCAGGCCCGGACCCGCGAGCCAGAAGAACAGGCTTATGGCGCGCTGGTCACCTTCGTCTGGGACCCGTCGGGCGTCCTTCTCCACTTTGCCCAGTTCCACGACCAATGAGCATCGCAGTACGCCAGGAGTCAGCCCTTGATCTTGAGGGCTACGCACAGGTACGAATGGCGCTTACGGTACGCTCGCGATTCCGCGTCGAATTGGTCGATGGCGGTCTGGGGGGTTGGACCCTGAATGAGGAGCCCGTACATCCGCCATATGAGAAGGACTACGATGAGTTTTGGCCTCCAACGGGATGGGTCAAACACGACATATCCAACTGGGCGATCTTTGCCGCCTTCGATGGACAACGCCGTGTCGGTGGGGCGGCCGTCGCCTGGAACAGCCCCGGGCTCAACACGTTGGAAGGGAGAACGGACCTCGCGGTACTTTGGGATATCAGAGTCCGCAGAGGATATCGCCGGTCGGGAATTGGCTCCCAGTTGTTCGACAAGTGTGTCGAGTGGGCAAAGCAACGGGAGTGCCGTCGCCTCAAGATCGAGACTCAGGACGTCAACGTGCCTGCCTGCCGCTTCTACGCCGGCAAGGGAAGTGAGCTAAGAGGAATACACCACGATATGTACGCTGAGTGTCCCGGCGAAATCCAGCTCCTGTGGTACCTGGACCTGTAATCTTCCGAAGTCGGCTATCGGCAGCAATCCAGGAATGTCTGAGCCACCTGCAGGCCGCCTCAGGGCGCATTCTCCCAATCGAACAATCCAAGCAGACTGGCTTCCATCAATGGCCTCAGTTCGAATTCTCGTGATTAAGTGGACCGGAGACGCTCGCAGGGCGCAAACGCAACAGCTCGACGCTCACAGCAGCAGTATGATTGACTCATACTAGTTGAGTCAGCTAGACTGCTGTCATGGCCAAACGACTTCAAGTACTCCTAGACGAAGAGGAATACCTAGAGATTCAGGGTGTCGCCCGCAGACAGCGATTGACCGTCGCGGAATGGGTCCGGCAGGCGTTGCGCAAGGCAAGGGATGACCATCCTGGAACTGTTGAAGTCAAACTGCGCGCCATCGCCGATGCCTCGCGGCTCCAGTTTCCGACAGCCGACATTGAGGACATGCTGAGGGAGATTGAAGCGGGGCAGTCTCCTCCATGATCTTTGTCGACTCCAACATTCCTATGTACTTGGTCGGAGCCCCGCATCCAAACAAGGACCGTGCAGTTGTCCTCCTGACACAACTGGTGAGAGACGGTGAGCAGCTTGTAACCGACGTTGAGGTGTTCCAGGAGATACTCCACAGATTCACGGCCATTCAGCGCCTTGATGCTATCGACGCCGCCTTTGCGAACCTGGAAGCGATTGCGGACGAAATCCTGACTTTCGGCATGTCAGAGATACGCAGCGCCAGAGCGCTCATCGACTCGATAGACGGCCTGTCCGCGCGGGATGCCTTGCATGTGGCAGTGATGCGGAAGGCTGGAACGAATCGCATTTTGAGCTTCGACAGCGGATTCGACGCCTGCCCAGGGTTCGACCGCCTGCGTTGAGCGCCGTTTACAACCCAGCGCAGATGGTCTGGTGAGCCAGCAGGGCCAGTCCCTAGCCTGTTCCGGACTTGCACAATTGGGCGTACTCTGTAGCTAGTTGTGGTATAGTCACGCGTTGGCAGGTCTCATGGATCGCAAGCGCCAGAGACCAAGAATCGGTTGCCAATCGACATGTTCAAGACTGGATTGAGGAGAAGACCGAAGGAATGACTCAACTTGCCCAACAGGTGGTAGAGACCCAGGAGCCCCCTCCGCTAACAATGAAGTCCCTTCTGGAAGCCGGGGTCCACTTCGGCCACCAGAAGAGGCGGTGGAATCCCCGGATGCGTGAGTACATATTCACACATCGGAACGGCATCCACATCATCGATCTGCAGAAGACGCTGAGAATGCTGGAGGAGGCCTGCGAGTTCATCTCCGACACGGTGGCCCAGGGCAAGAAGGTCCTTCTGGTGGGCACAAAGAAGCAGGCGCAAGACACGATCCTGCAAGAGGCCGAGCGTTGCGGCGTCTTCTTCATCAATAGCCGATGGCTTGGGGGCACGCTCACCAACTTCAAGACAATTCAGTCTCGCATCGATTACCTGGTGGAGTTGGAGACGAAGCAGAGCAACAGAGAGTTTGACCGCCTTCCGAAGAAGGAGGTCATGAAGCTAGAGAAGTCGATGGCCCGCCTGAACCGCTACCTGGGCGGCATCAAGGAAATGACCGAAATGCCGGGCGCCATCTTTGTCGTCGATATCGGCGCTGAGGAGATAGCGGTCCGCGAGGCGAACAGAGTGGGTGTGCCGGTCGTAGCCCTTGTGGACTCGGACTGCGATCCGACCAACATCGACTGGCCGATTCCTGGTAACGACGACGCCATCCGGTCGATCCGCCTTGTCACCGGCAAGATCGCCGACTCGGTCATCGACGGCCAGAACCGGCGAGAGGCGATGCTCAGCGACATGGACTCCGTGGCTGAGGAAGCGGCGCAGACGGTGGCCATCGGCGAGATCGCGTACTCCGCTACTCCGGACGATCCCTCGCCCGGAACGCCCGCGGAAGCCGCGTCTGAACCAACCGCCGTCGACCAAGCCGCAGACAGCGAAGAGCCGGAAGTCCAGGTTGAGGTGTCCGCAGAGGCTCCTGAGACACAGGCCGAAGCATCCTCCGACGCCCAGGCGAGCGAGGGCGCCGCACCTGGCGAGGGTGAGGCTCCGAAGGAATCGGAGAAAGCCTCATCTGCGGGAGCTTAGGCGCTCTTCGCAGGGGCAACCCCTTCAAAACATGGCCGCGTTCTCCCCTACCCGTGAACGATCAAAACACGTACTGAGTCCAACCGGCGCGACCGGCAACAGCCCCTGCCCGCCGGCTGGAGTTGACGAGAGAGGTCTGAGTTAAGTGCAGATTAGCGTGGATATGATAAAGGCGCTCAGACAGCGTACCAGCGCGGGCGTCATGGACTCGAAGCATGCGCTCGAAGAGGCCGGCGGCGACCTGGACCGGGCGGAAGAGATTCTACGCGAGCAGGGAATTGCATCCGCAGCGAAGAAAGCCGACCGTGAGACGAGCGAAGGACTGGTAGAGACTTACGTCCACAGCGGCGGTCGCATCGGAGCCATGGTGGAGATGAACTGCGAAACGGACTTCGTTGCACGTACGCCTGAGTTCCGGGAGCTAGCTCACGACGTGGCGCTGCAGGTAGCCGCCATGTCGCCTCTGTTCGTGGACGCCGAAGACATACCGGAAGGCGAGCCAGTAGAACCTGAGCAGAGCTGCCTGTTGAGGCAGCCGTTCATCAAGGACACAACCCGGACCGTTGGAGACCTCGTGACCGAGACGGTCGGCAAGTTGGGCGAGAACATCAGAATTCGAAGATTCTCACGCTACTCACTCGGAGAGTAGCAAGAGGCAGAATGCCTGCTCCAAAGTACAACCGCATTCTTCTGAAGCTGAGCGGGGAGTCGTTCAAGGGTGACGGCGGCTTTGGCATCGATCCCCAGGCCGTGAACTACATGGCCAGCCAGGTCAAGCACGTCGCCGGGATGGGCGTGGAGGTGGGACTGGTTGTTGGCGGCGGCAACATCTGGCGCGGCGTCGAAGGGGAAGAAGGCGGAATGGACAGGGCCACCGCCGACTATGCCGGCATGCTGGCCACCGTGATCAACGCCCTCGCCCTGCAGGACTCGCTCGAGCGCGTGTACGCCCTCCAGACGCGCGTGCAGAGCGCCATTACCATGCCGCAGATCACCGAGCCCTACATCCGCCGCAGGGCGATACGCCACCTGGAAAAGGGAAGAGTGGTCGTCTTCGCCGCAGGCACCGGCAACCCGTTCATGACGACTGACACCGCTGCTGCCCTGAGAGCGGTGGAGATAGACAGCAGCGTCCTGCTGATGGCCAAGCACAACGTGGACGGCGTGTACGCGTCCGATCCCAACAAGAACCCTTACGCCAAGCGACTGGACTTTCTCACGTTCCAGGACGCCCTGGGCAAGAGACTTCAGGTGATCGACAGCACGGCGCTGGCAATGTGCATGGAGAACGACCTCCCCATAGTCGTCTTCGACATGCAGGCGCCGGGTAACCTGGAGAGAATCGTAGCCGGAGAGATGATCGGGTCCGTGGTAGCATCTTCAACACCGCAATAGCGGGCCACGCCAGCTCATTACGGTGATCCAAAGCGACAATCCTGACAGGAGGTGGAGCAATGGCAACCGTTGAGGAGTTGATGGACGATACCGAGTTACGCATGACCGGCGCCGTGGAGGCACTACGGCGACAGCTAAACGTAATCCGCACCGGCAGGGCGAGCCCGGCACTGGTCGAGAACCTGGCGGTCGACTACTACGGCGCGCCAACCCCGCTCAACCAGCTCGCCACGATCAGCGTGCCGGAGGCCCGGTCGCTCATGATCCAGCCGTGGGACAAGCAGTCCATCCGCGATGTCGAAAGAAGCATCTTGACGTCCGATCTGGGACTGACGCCCAACAACGACGGCACAACGATCAGGCTCAACATCCCCCAACTGACGGAGGAGCGACGAAGAGATCTCGTGCGGCTTGTGGGCCGTAAAGTTGAGGATGCGCATGTGGCGGCTCGCAACGTAAGGCGCGATACGCTCGACAAGCTGCGCAGGTTGGAGAGGGACAAGGAACTGTCACAGGACGAGTCCAGACGCGCACAGGGGGACCTTCAGAAGGTAACCGACAGGTACATCGAGGAGATGGACGTCCTCAAGGCGCAAAAGGATGACGAGGTGATGGAGATTTGAGCGCGCGTCCCCTTGAGGCTCCGGCACAGTTCGAGCCGAAAGTCTCCGACGCATCGCTCACGCCCACCGTTCCCGTACACGTCGGCATCATCATGGACGGGAACGGGCGATGGGCGCGGGGGCGCGGTCTCGAACGCTCCGCAGGCCACCGCGCCGGAACTGACAATATCGCCCGCGTGACCAGGGCATTGGCTGAGCGGGGAGTAAAGTACCTCACGATCTTCGGGTTCTCCACCGAGAACTGGAGCCGGCCGGCTGAAGAGGTCGACGCTCTGATGGAGATCCTGGGCGAGGTGATCGAGCAGGAGGCCCTCAGGCTCCACGAGCAGAACGTCCGCCTCCAGCACCTGGGCGGCCTTGACAGGCTGTCGCCTCAGTTGAGGAAGGCCGTGAAAGCCAGCACCGACCTTACTCGCGACAACGATGGCCTCACGCTCAATGTGGCCTTTGACTACGGAGGGCGCGAGGAGATCCTGGAAGCGGTCCGCCGCATCCTGCGGGACGGACTGTCGCCGGAGCAGATCAGCGAGGAACTGTTCTGCCGCTACCTGTCTACGAGCGGAATGCCGGACCCCGACCTGATAGTACGCACGGGCGGAGAGATGCGGCTCAGCAATTTCCTGATCTGGCAGTCCCACTACTCCGAGTACTACTCTACACCGGCGCTCTGGCCGGACTTCGATGAGCCCGAAGTCGATCGCGCGCTGGAGGAGTTCCGACGCCGGCAGCGGCGATTTGGCGGGCTTTAGCCGCCGGGACTGCGCGCTGGAGAGCGGCGGCCTCACTCCTGTGGCTACCTGAGTGAGCATGATGGCAGCCCGCATAGGAACAGCCGCATTTGCCCTCCCTGCCCTCGCAGGACTCGTGTGGGTCGGCGGCCCCTGGTTCGCCGCGCTCGTCTCGGCTGCGGCGCTAGTAGCTTCTTTCGAGGCGTCGGCGCTGCTGCGCCTGCAGGCGCCCAATCCGGTCGGTCTGGCCATCATGGTCGCGGCAACCGCATTGCCGATTGCCGTTTACTTCGCAGCGACGGGCAAAATCGGCGCTGGGATAGTTCCCATTACCATCGCTGGGTCGATAGTGCTGCCCCTGGGAGCGGCCTGGTTTCGCCGAAGGTCCGCGAAGGCCGCGGTCCGGGAGGCGGCGCTAGCCACCGGCGCGGTACTGTACACGAGCGGGCTGCTGTCGTACGGAATCCTGCTGCGAGATTCGGATGCCGGCAGGGAGTGGGTCTACTTTGCGCTGGGCGTGATCTTCGCGTCCGATACATGCGCGCTATTCGTGGGCCGATACACCGGCCGGCTGAAGATGGCGCCGTCCATAAGTCCCGGCAAGACCTGGGAAGGCGCGGCTGGCGGGCTTGCCGCCGGGATAGGGGCCGGCATCGCTCTCAAGTACGTGCTGGGCCTCGATGCTCTAGCATGGCAGATCGCTGTCGTAGCCGTGTCCGCATCGGTAGTTGGACAGATCGGCGACCTGGCAGAGTCCAAGCTGAAGAGGGTCGCGGACGTGAAAGACTCAGGGCAGTTGCTTCCCGGACACGGGGGCCTGCTCGACAGGATCGACTCAATTGTTGTGGCCCTGCCCGTCATGTATTATTTCCTCATATGGTGGATTCAGTGAAGGGCCTTACCATCCTTGGCTCCACGGGTTCCATCGGCACCCAGACTCTCGACGTCGTCAGGGACTTTCCCAGCCGCTTCAATGTTCATGGCCTTGCCGCGGGCAGGAATCTGTCGCTCCTGCAGAGGCAGGTAAGGGAGTTCAGGCCTTCCCTGGTCTACTGCGACGGCGCGGAGGGACATGAGACTCTCCTTTCGCACGAAGGCTGCGAGTCCGCGAACCTCGTCGACATGGTGCAGGCGCCGGAGGTCGACATGGTGGTCACGGCCACTGTCGGAGACGTAGCCGTTGAGCCAACATTCGCAGCCATCGAGGCCGGCAAGAACATTGCCCTGGCCAACAAGGAGACCGTGGTCATGGCGGGCGGGCTTCTCTCGGAGGCAGCGGCCAGAAACGGCGTTGACATCCTGCCGCTCGACAGCGAACCGAGCGCAATCTGGCAGTGCCTGCGCGGCGAAGAGCGGGCCGTGTCGAGGCTGATCATCACCGCGTCCGGAGGAGCGTTCAGGAACACGCCGGTCGAGAAGCTGGCGTGTGTGACTCCCGAAGAGGCCCTGCGTCATCCCACCTGGAAGATGGGACCCAAGATAACGATCGATTCGGCGACGCTGGCAAACAAGGCATTCGAAGTCATCGAGGCACACTACCTGTTCGGCGTTCCATGGGAAAACATAGAGGTCGTTGTCCATCCACAGAGCATGATCCACTCGATGGTTGAGTTCGTTGACGGCTCGGTGAAGGCGCAGATCAGCCCGCCCGACATGCGCCTGCCGATTCACTACGCGCTTTTCTACCCGGAGCGCGTACCTAACGCGTCGATTCCGAGGTTCGATCCGCTCGCAACCAGAGCGCTAACGTTCGAGCCGCTCGACGAAGACCGATACTTGTTGTTCAGGCTCATCCTGGACGCCGGCAAGAGGGGAGGCACGTGGCCAGCCGCCGTTTGTGGGGCGGACGAAGCAGCCGTGCACCTGTTCCTTCAGCACAAGATTGGCTTCCTGGAGATCGAGCAGGTCATCAGAGAAGCTCTGGCTGACCACGCCTCAATCGACGATCCCACGGTTAAACAGACCCTTGCTGCTGCTGCATGGGCAAGAGATCGCGTCGCCTCGATTGCGGGAGGCCGTTAGATTGCCCGACCTCCCAAACTGGCTACTGATAATTCCGATCCTGGGATTCCTGATTTTCGTCCACGAGCTAGGGCACTTTGTCACGGCCAAGAGGTTCGGAATCAAGGTAACCGAGTTCGCATTCGGATTCCCACCGCGCATCTTCGGGTATCAGCACGGGGAGACTCTGTACTCGCTAAACCTCATTCCCATCGGCGGCTTCGTGAGGATGGTGGGAGAGGACGATCCGTCTCATCCCCGGAGCTTCGCGGCTCAATCCGTGTTCAGGCGGATCGTGGTCCTGGTGGCTGGATCGTTCATGAACATTATGGTCCCGGTCGTTGTGTTCACAATCCTGTTCCTGATTCCTCAGGACACGGTGGTAGGGGACGCGATGATTACCGGCGTTGGCGATGGCTCGCCGGCGCAAGAGGCCGGGCTTCGAGCGGGCGACATAATCATCCAGGTTGACGGCGAGCCGGTGGACAACCACTACGAGCTGGCCCAAAAGATCATGGTTCGGCTGGGCGATAACACCGAGTTACTTGTCCGCCGCGCGCCTCTTGTCTTCGGCTTGGGCTCATCCGCTGAGACCATGGTCATCGAGCCCGTAACCGTTGTCCCCAGGCTCGACCCGCCTGAGATGACCGTAGTCAACACGGTAAACGATCCCGAGCGCGAGATTTCTCTTGCGGACGCCCGCGCCCTCTATCGCGAGTACCAGGTCGGCGACACCGTAAGGCAGGGCCCCGTGGGAATCATGATTGCCACCGCCAACCCCAGGGTGGTCAAACGCAGCTACCCGATATGGGAGGCTGTTCCAAGGGCGGTCGGCAGGATCTGGGAAGTCATTGACGTGACTAAAGATGGCATTTCCCAATGGTTCTCGGGTGGGCCCGACCCGGGATTTGCCGGGCCTGTCGGAATAGCCCGTGTGACCGGAGAGGTTGCCAAGATCGGCATCTCGCCCGTGTTCGAGCTCATGGCCCTTATCAGCATCAGCCTCGCCGTCTTCAACATCCTGCCCATCCCTGCGCTCGACGGCGGGCGCCTGCTCTTCGTGGTGATAGAATGGGCGCGAGGTGGAAAGCGTATTTCACCCCAAAAGGAAGGCCTTGTTCACTTCGTTGGCCTTGTCGTCATCATCGGCTTCATCATCATCATCAGCTACATCGACATTTCGAACCTGCTTGGAGGGGAGAGCGTTTTACCTTAGTTGGACCTTCGCCAGAAGTCCCGTCTAGCGAAACGCAGGCTCAGAAGGAGCGCTCATGATCAAGCGCAGAGTCTCTAAACAGATACAGATAGGCGACGTGAAGATCGGGGGAGACGCCCGCGTCTCCGTCCAGACGATGACGAAGACCGATACCCGCGACGTTGCCGCCACCGTCGCCCAGGTCCGCCGCGCCGAGGAGGCGGGCGCGGACATCGTCCGGTCCGCAGTGCCCGACATGGAGGCGGCGAAGGCCCTCAAGAAGATCGTCCGCCAGTCGAGGGTCCCCATAGTTGCGGACATTCACTTCCACCACCAATTGGCGCTGGAGGCGCTGAACAGCGGCGTGGACTGCCTGCGCCTGAACCCCGGCAACATCAGGGACCGCTCCCAGGTTGAGAACATCGCGAAAGAGGCCAAGGCACGGGGCGTTCCGATCCGTATTGGCGTGAATTTCGGAAGCCTGCCGCCGGTTGGCGGAATCGGCAAGACGAGGGGGCTCTCACGTCACAAGGACGGCGTGAACCTGCTTCCCAAGGCCGGTGAGGCGGAAGAAGGCGAATATTCGGTCGTCGATCACATGGTGGAGACCGGCCTCTGGGAGATCGGCATCCTGGAGGAGCTCGACTTCGATCTCATCAAGATATCCCTGAAGGCGTTCGACATAGACACTACCGTGGAGGCGTACCGCCGGATGGCCGAACTTGTGCCGTACCCCCTGCACCTCGGAATCACCGAGGCGGGAACGGCAAAGGCGGGCAGCATTCGCAGCGCGATAGGGCTTGGGACGCTTCTGTACGATGGCATCGGGGACACGATTCGTGTCTCACTGAGTGACGACCCCACCGAGGAGGTCTACACAGGCATCGAGATCCTGAAGTCACTCGAACTGCGCAAGGAGGGCACTGTACTCGTGGCCTGCCCAAGCTGCGGCCGCGCGGACGTGGACGTCATGAAGCTCGCCAACTCCGTGGACGAGATGATCAAGAAGATCAAGACACCGCTGAAGGTGGCCGTCATGGGATGCGAGGTCAACGGACCCGGAGAGGCAAAGGACGCCGACGTCGGCATCGCCGCGGGCGCCGGGCGCGCCATCATTTTCCGCAAAGGCAAGAAGGCCCGCATTGTGGACGAGTCTGAGATGCTCAGTGCCCTGCTCCAAGAGGTCGAAGAGGCAGAGCGCGAGGTCCTGGCGGGAGCATAGCTCGCACCCACTCCCTCGGTATTTGATGTAGACTCCCCGCCCGTCGTCAGGACGGGTTCTGTCCCGTTCCGGAAGGACTGCACACACACAAATGCGTTACTCAAGATACTTCGGCACCACTCACAGGGACGATCCGCACGAAGCGGAGATCCCCAGCCATAAGCTCATGCTCAGGGCCGGGATGATCCATCAGGCCGCGTCTGGCGTCTACGCGTACTACCCGCTTGCGTGGCGATCGTTGCGCAAGATCGAGCAGATAATCCGCGAGGAGATGGACGCTGAGAGCGGCCAGGAGCTTCGCCTCTCCGTCCTGCAGCCAATCGAGCTGTGGGACAGATCGGGCCGCAACGAGCTCTACGGGCCGGACCTGTTCCGGCTGCGTGACCGGCGGGACAGGCCTATGGCTGTGGCTCCCACGCACGAAGAGTTGCTCACCACCATGGTCAAGTCCTGCGTCAGCAGCTACAGGGACCTGCCGCTCATCCTGTACCAGATACACACAAAGTTCCGCGATGAGCTGCGGCCCCGCGCGGGACTGATCCGCGTCCGCGAGTTCGACATGAAGGACGCGTACAGCTTCGACTCCGACGAAGATGGTCTGGACCTCAGCTACCAGGCCATGGTCCGCGCCTATAACAAGATCTACGAGCGATGCGGACTGAGCGCGATAATGGTGGACGCCGACAGCGGCGCCATTGGCGGCAAGGAGTCCAACGAGTTCATCCTTCTGTCGCCCTCCGGCGAGGACACGATCATCCTTTGCGAGTCCTGCGGCTACGGGGCGAACGCAGAGAAGGCCCTGTTCACCAAGCCACCGGGAACGACCGGTGATCCGAAGCCCCTTGAGGAAGTCCACACGCCCGAACAGAAGACCATCGAGGCCGTGTCACGGTTCCTGAACGTCGAGACTACGCAGACACTTAAGGCTGTGTTCTACATGGCCGACGGCCAGTTTTGCTTCGTTGTCATCAGGGGCGATCTGGAGGTAAACGAGATCAAGCTGCAGCGCGCGCTAGAAGCCTCGGAGATACGCCTGGCGACCCCGCAGGAAGTGGCCGGCGCCGGCGTGGTCGCGGGGTCGGCATCGCCGATCGGACTGTCGAACGTTCGCGTTGTTGCGGACGACTCCGTCCAGATGGGGTCGAACTTCGTAGTCGGAGCAAATCGCGATGACCACCACTACTTGAACGCGAACGTCCCGCGCGACTTTCAACCTGACATCACCCAGGACATCGCTCTCGCGGAAGATGGCCACGCATGCCAAAACTGCGGGCGCGCCCTCGTCACCCGCCGGGGAATCGAGGTGGGCCACGTCTTCAAGCTCGGCACGCGGTACACCGTTCCCCTCGATGCACAGGTCCAGCACGCGGACGCTTCGTCCCGGCACATCCTGATGGGCTGCTACGGAATAGGCTTGGGCCGCCTTCTCGCCGCGGCAGTCGAGCAGCACCACGACGACAAGGGCATGACGTTGCCCCCAGCCATCGCGCCGTATGAGGTCATTCTCACCACCCTGAACGCAGCGGACGAGTCAGTCTCGGCCATGGCCGAGAAGCTCTACGAAGAGTTGCGCGCCGCCGGCCTTGAGGTGCTTTACGACGACCGTGCCGAATCCGCCGGCGTTAAGCTCAACGACGCAGACCTGCTCGGCATGCCGGTCCGGGTCCTTGTCAGCCCGCGCGGCTTGCGCAACGGCGCGATTGAGGTCAAGGCAAGGACGTCGGCGGAGGCGCTGACCGTGCCGCCGGACCGCGTCGTCGAGGAGACGCTAGGGCTACTCGCCGCCTAGACGGGGCCAGAAATACGCATGCACGCGCTCGACGAACTCATCCGGCGCTAGCTCGAACGCGTCTGAGTGTCCCATGCCTTCCGGGCTCCACAACGTGCTCCCCTCCGGAGACGCCTCGTAGACCCGCCGGCCGTGCTCGAAGGGCACGCGGGGATCGTCCGCTCCGTGGATAACAAGCACCGGGTAGTCCAACTCCGCCGCGGCCCGTTCCGGCGTCAGCGCGCTCACGTCGATGTCGTACAGCATGCGGGACAAGAGTGAGGCGCCAGGTATGAACACCGGCGCAAACCACTCCGGCAAGATCGTCCTTCGGGCGATCTCCACCGCGATGAGGTCTGCCGCAGAGGCGTACGGACTTACCAGCACTGCCGCCTGAATTCCCTGCTCGCCCGGCAGGGTCAGGAGCGCCGTACCCGCGCCCATCGACGAACCATAGACGCCGATCACAGACTCGGACATCCCCTCCGTCTTCAGAAAGTCAATCGCCCCGCCCAAGTCTCGCTGCTCGAGCATACCCCCTGTCGACCTCTCACCTTCGGACTCCCCATGCCCGCGCTGGTCGAACAACAGCACGTTGTATCCAAGCTCGTGGAGCCGGGCCGCCAGCCCCAGCGAATTGCCGTTCGTACGGTTGCCCGTTATGCCGTGAACCATGACCACCATTGGCCCGCAGCCCTCTCGCGAAATCCACCAGCCCTTGAGCAGGACCCCATCGACTCTGGACATGAACTCCACGTCGCGATAAGCCAGCCCATGATTCTCCGGATGGTCCTCCAGTGGGCTGCGTTCGCTCCTGGTGAACCCCGAGGCAATCGCGTACGAGACTCCCGCGTACAGCAGCAGAATAAGTAGGCCCGCCGCGATGATGCTTAAGGTCAACATCTTCCTGCGCCGCATTCTCGGACAATAGCAGAACCTCCGCCACCCTGCGGCCGGCGCGGGGACTGACCTTTCCGGGAGTGTGTGAGAGAATCAGCCCACACCATGCTTGGAGCTATCAAATGAGCGGGATCTGGCCCGGCCGCACGCGCTGCGTCGTAATGCTTGGTTTCGATGTGGATGGCGTGTCGAGTGCCATCTACCACGATAAAGAGAACGCTCGACTCCCCAGTTTGATGTCTCTGAGGGAGTACGGCCCAAGCGTTGCAGTACCCAGGATCCTGGAAATGCTGGAACAGTGCGGTGTCCCCGCAAGCTTTTACATTCCCGGCTACGTTGCGGAGACGCATGAGGAGATGGTGCTCGACATCGTCAACCGGGGTCACGAGATCGCCCATCACGGGTACATGCACGAGCCGCCCTCCGACCTCAACCGCGACGAGGAGGCCGCCGTCCTGGACAGAGGCTCCGACATTCTCGAGCGGATAACCGGTGAGCGCCCCAGAGGGTACCGGTCGCCGAGTTGGGACCTGAGCCAGGACTCGCTGCCGCTCCTTGCCGAGCGGGGCTTCACTTACGACTCCAGCCTCATGGGAGACGACATCCCGTACATGGTGGAGGCCAACGGCTCGCAACTCGTGGAGATTCCGGTGCACTGGGAGTGGGACGACTATCCGTACTTCGGGTACGACAGGCACGCAGGCTGGTTGGGCAGGCCCTCCAGCCCGGAAGACGTCTACAACGTCTGGTCGGAAGGTTTCGAGGGGGCGCACCACTACGGGCGGGCCTTCACCCTTACCACACACCCGTACATCATCGGACGTCCGGGCCGTCTCAGGATGCTTGAGCGGCTGGTCCGTTACATGCAAGGCTACCAGGGCGTCGAGTTCATGCGCGCCATAGACGTCGCGGACATGTGGGCCGCCAGGCAGCAAGGCCGGCTGACCGCGTAGCGACATTCCGAATCCTGCCAGACACAAAGACCAACTCTAGGAAGCAGTACACATGCCAAACATGACCGGCGGGCACGCTTTGATCGGATCGCTGAAGCGCGAGGGCGTCAGCGTCATCTTCGGAATGCCCGGCGTGCAGATGTACCACGCGCTGGACCCGCTCGTTGACGAGCCGGACATGCGCTTCATCACAGTGCGCCACGAACAGGCCGCCGCTTACATGGCCGACGGTTACGCGCGCGGCGGCGGCGGCATCGGCACGGCGCTCGTGGTGCCGGGGCCCGGCCTCCAGAACGCGTCAGCCGGCATCGGCACCGCGTACGCTGCGTCGTCACCAATCCTCGTGGTTGCCGGCCAGATTCCGAGCCGCCTCATCGGCGTTCGACGCGGCATGTTGCACGAAATCGACGATCAGCTCGACACCATCAGGCCGGTCACCAAGTGGGCGCACCGCATACTCGATCCCGCCGAAACACCGTCCGCCGTACACGAGGCCTTCCGCCAGCTCAAGACGGGCCGGCCGCGTCCGGTCGAGATCGAGATGCCGCCAGACACCCTCGCGAAACAGGCGGACGTCGAGCTGCTGGAGCCGGGTATCCACGTGCGGCGATCAGCCCCGGCATCGGATGTGCGGGAGGCCGCGCGCCTGCTCGGCGCCGCCTCAAAGCCTGTGATCTGGGCAGGCGGAGGCGTGATCTCGTCGGGCGCCTCCGGCCCGCTGCTGGACGTGGCGGAGCACATGCAGGCCCCGATACTCACCACTTCGGAGGGCAAGGGCGCCGTCTCGGACAGGCACCAACTCTCGATCGGCGGACTTCGATACATGGGAGAGCCGTTGATCGAAAAGGGGTCCGAGTTCGATCTCGTCCTTGTGGTCGGCAGTCGCTTCGCTACGGTGACCCCGCCAGGGGAAATGCAGGTCGTCCAGATTGACATTGACGAAGAGGAGATTGGCCGCAACCACCAGCCCACGTTCGGCCTGTGCGGAGACGCTGCTGCCACTCTTCGAGATCTGCACGGCGTGCTAACGACTTCTGTCCCGCGTCGTGCGGATGCCGGGGACCGATTGGAGACCCTCAAGGCCATCCGGCGGTCACAGTTGAAGCGCACGGAGCCTCAAGACTCCCTTACCGCCGCCCTGCGCGCTGGCATACCGGAGGACGGAATCGTCGTGGCGGGCATGACCCAGATCGGCTACTACAGCCGCATTCACTTCCCAGTGTACCAGCCGGGCACGTACCTCACGTCATCCTATTACGGCAACCTCGGGTACGCTTTTCCTACGGCGCTGGGCGCGAAGGTGGCCGATCCCGACCGGCCGGTCGTGGCCGTCTCGGGAGACGGCGGGTTCATGTTCAACTCGCAGGAGCTTGCCACCGCCGTACAGTACGGCATCAACGCCATAGTGGTGGTGTTCAACGACAACGCGCTCGGTAACGTCCGGCGTGACCAGCAGCTCAGGTTCAACGGCCGGGAGATCGGCGGCAAGCTGCACAACCCGGACTTCGTGAAGCTGGCCGAGGCATATGGCGCTCGCGGCATTCGCGCGGATGGCCCTGAGGAACTGGAGCGCGCGCTGAAGGAAAGCATCGCGGCAAATGACGCGCCTGTGCTGATCGAGGTGCCGGTCGGGCCCATGCCCTCGCCGTTCGAAAACTAGCGGGGACCACGGATCACGTCCTGGTCCCCCGGGAGCAAGCTGACGTCAGACCTCCGCCCTCGAAAGCTCAAATGGGATTTGAAGTTCCTCGCAGATGCTCTTGAACCAGTCGATAACTTCTTTGTGAAGGGGAATGCCCCGGCTTAGCCTGTCGTTCTGCTCCTCGAACTCTGGCAGGCCCGGGTACACCACGCGGTCATGGCCCGGCGCCGGCTTTGTCGACTGCAGGTATCTGAGCCACTGGTCCATCGTGCTCTTGAACTCGGCCGTGTCCATGAACGCTTCCACGTTATACGCCGCCACGAAGTGGCCGAACATTCCCCTGCCGGCCATGCCCGCGATGCCGCCTCCCGACATGATGCCGCCCAGTATCTCCACCACGGCGGTGAGCCCGTAACCCTTGTGCGAGCCGAGCTCCCGGGTGCTGCCGAGGGGAAGCAGGCACATCTCAGAATCCCTCATAGAGTCCGTCTCCGGAGGGTCGATAGCTTCCATGGCCGGTGAGCCGTCCGGGTTCGTCACCCAGCCGGGCATCAGCTTGGCGCCCACCCGCTGCGCCAGCTTGATTTTGTTCGCGGCTACCGTGCACATCGCCGCGTCGAACACGAACGGCGGCTCCTCGTCCGCAGGAGCTGCCAGCGCGATCGGGTTCGTGCCCAACCTTGGCTCCGCTCCGAACGTCGGCACCACGAGCGGCGGGCATGCCGTCATGCAGACGCCGATCATGTCATGCTCCAGCGCCATCATAGCGTGGTAGGAGGCCATGCCCAGGTGGCCAGAGTTGCGAATCGTGACCACACCCATGCCTGACGCGGACGCCTTCTCGATTGCGATCTCCATCGCCTTCGGCGTCACGATGATGCCGAGACCGCCGTCCGAGTCTATGTTGGCCGTCGAAGGCGACTCCCTGAGGATGCGCCAGTTCGGCCGCGGGTTGATCGACCCGCTCGTGTAGCCTCTCACGTACGAGCGCAGCATGTTCGACACGCCGTGCGTCTCAACGCCCCTTAGGTCTGCGGCCAAGAGCACGTCGGCGCCAAGTTCGCAGTCTTCCGGCGGCACGCCCATCTTCCGGAAGACCTCGGTCACCGTCTGCCTCAGCCCACTAACATCGACGCGTTCCTCTTCTTCGCTGCGGACCTTGAAAATTTCGAGCAAATTGGCCTCCTTGGAAACGAGAGCCAATGGTACCAAACGCGAGGGCATCGACAGGCATCGAGGGGTGTACGATAGCGACGCGGCTGATCATGCCCCGGGCATCGCACGACTGGAGACCGGCGGGAGGAGGGCCGAGAGTTGAACGTCAAGGAACTGATCGTACAGGAGCCTGGCCGCATCGAGCTGTGCGAGCGGCAGTTGGACGAGACCCTTGCTCCGCGTGAGGCGTTGGTCAGGACCGAATACTCGATTGTCAGCGCCGGTACCGAAGGGGCGGGCTTTACGGGCCTTGTGAAGCAAATGCCCTTCCGCGAACACAAGCAGTATCCTCGCAACACCGGGTACGGCAACGTGGGGGAGGTACTGGCCGTGGGCGAGGGTGCGACGATGTGCAGGCCGGGAGACCGGGTCCTGAGCTTCTCCCGCCACGCCGGCTACGTAATGGCCGACGAGGGGCGGATGGCCCTGCCGATACCTCCGGACCTCGACGGCCGCGAGGCGGTGTTCGCCCGCATGGCCGGCGTGAGCATCAGCGCCCTGCGTTCCTCCAGCGTCCAGCCGGGAGACTCCGTCCTCGTGGTGGGGATGGGCCTGGTGGGCAACTTCGCCGCGCAGATCTTCCAGATCGCCGGAGCCGACGTGATGGCCGCCGACCTTTCGGATTTCCGCCTGAACAAGGCCGGGGAGTGCGGCATCGAGCATACGATCAACAGCGGAGAGCAGGACCTGAAAGAGGCGGTGATGGACTGGACGGGCGGCCTCGGCCCGCAGATCGTCGTGGAGGCAATCGGAATCAGCGAGGTTATCGCCGAAGTGTCCCTGCTCACCAGGGAGCTCGGCGAGATCATTCTCCTGGGCACTCCAAGAGCCTACGGTGTGTTCGACGCCACGCCCATGCTGCTGCACATCCACATGAACTCCATCCGAATGATCGGGGCCCTGGAGTGGACGTGGCCGCAGCATCCCACGCACCGGGCCCGCGACATCACTACTAGCTATCGCCTTCTGCTGGAATGGATCGGCGGCGGCAAGCTCAAGACAAGGCCGATGCTTACCCACCTTGCCTCCCCGGCGGACTGCCAGACGGTCTACGAGGGACTGACCTCCAACAGGGAAGAGTACATCGGCGCCGTCTTCGACTGGCAAGCGACACACGTATCTGGATAGGCCCACCGGGTCTGAAAGGCATCACGTAATCGTGCGGGCGTTGAAGTTGCTCGCTCTGCACATAGTGATTTGATAAGAACAGCCTACGCCATGCGCCTGATACTGCCTTTCGCTGCAGTCTATGAGGCGTTATCATCTGGCCTAGTCTGCCCGGAGGAGCACGGATAGTGAGCACACAAGCCGCACAGATGGTGAGAGGGCGAATGCTTTGTACATTCGTCGCTCGCAAGGACCGCGAAGACCCCGTGCCTTCGGCAGCGCGTTGGGACCGCTGCCTCGCCATCGAGGTGGACACGCCCTGGAGCAAGGAGATTACCGACTCAGCGTCCTTTCCACCGGGAATCATGGACGCCGCTCGGAGCTACGAGGAGCGTGGCGGCGCCCTCAGAATTCAGGGATTGATACGCGATGATGAGTACTCAGTTCCCGGCCACACCCGGGTCCTGGAAGCTAAGCTCCCCGAAGATGGTGGCCGATTCCGGACAACCGAGTACGTAGTTCCTGCTGAAGACATCGGCAGCCTCGTTGGAAGGCTTCTCAACGGCGGCTCACATGACAATGGACTCGCCCAGTACCGCCGGGACCTTAGCGGGGTGCGGGACGTACTCGTGTGCACGCACGGCAGCCGCGACGCCTGCTGCGCGCGGTTCGGCTACCAAGTGTACCGCAGGCTGAGGGACGAGTACGCTTCCGCAGGCAGCTTGCGCGTGTGGAGGACAAGCCACACGGGCGGTCACCGCTTCGCGCCGACTCTCATCGATCTGCCCGAAGGCCGGTACTGGGCATGGATCGGTGATGAGTCTCTCGACCACCTCGTAGCTCAGGAAGGCCCCGTCGAGGGGATGATCGACAGCTATCGTGGTCTCGCGGCGTTGGGAACAGCCTATGAGCAGGTAGCCGAACGCGAGGCCTTCCGGCGAGAGGGCTGGTCGTGGACCGGATACGCGGTATCCAGCAATGTCGTCGAGTACGACGAAGCCGGTGCCTTAGCCGACGTACGGATCGACTTCGAGTCGCCGGGAGGTGATCGGTCGGGGTCGTACGCTGCCAGCGTGAAGCGTTTGCCCGACATCGTCACCGAGGGATGCGCCTCCGCCGAGCTGGGAAAGACCGTTTCAGCGGACCAATACCGTCTGGAGAGCTTCGACCTCCTGGACTAAAGGCTCCCAGTCTTCTGACATGTCGGTCACCCCTGCCCCGGGTGCATTAGCAAGAGCGCATCGGCCGCATCAAGCCAGAATGCGCCCACATACACTGTGTGAAACACGTCTTAACATATCCGAGTCCAATGGCTATACTCACCAAATGAACCGGCTGGGCACATAGGCTGGATAAGGACGCTCAATCCCTTCGTTTGAGAGAATGGCAACGTGATAGCCGAGCCAGTTTTGGCGCGCCAGCTCCCGTCTCTCCGCGCGTTCCTTGGCGTGAAATCGATTCCCTCCGTCCTTTGGATTCCCGCTGCCCTGGTCGGGGCAGCAATGGTCCTGCCGCTGGCATACCTGCTGGCAAGGGCGTTCGGCGGAGGCGAGGAGGCGTGGGACCTCATCTTCCGTGCCCGTACAGCATACGTCCTGGGCAGGACCGTACTGCTGGCTACCGTGGTATCGGCGGCTTCGATCGTAGTTGCCGTGCCATTGGCATGGCTGACCGTCCGCACAAACATGCGATTTCGCAGGTTGTGGGCGGTGCTCGTCGCGCTTCCGCTGGTGATACCCACATACGTGGGCGCATTCTTGATCATATCCACGCTGGGTCCGAAAGGCCTGCTCCAGCAACTCATCGAGCCTGTATTAGGAATCGAGCGCTTGCCCTCGATTTACGGTCTGCCCGGCGCAGCCCTTACGCTCACCCTCCTGAGTTTCCCTTACGTTTTCCTCACGGTGCGCGGGGTCCTTGCGGACCTTGACCCATCGATGGAGGAGTCAGCCAGAAGCCTTGGACACGGAAGTTGGAGCGTGGCCAAGCGCGTGACGCTGCCGCTGCTCCGCCCGGCAATTGCCGCGGGATCGCTCCTTGTGGCCCTGTATACCCTGAGCGACTTCGGGGCCGTTTCGCTCATGAGGTACGAGACCTTCACGTGGGCAATCTACCAGCAGTACCAGACCATATTCGACAGGTCCGTAGCCGCGGCGATGGCGCTCATCCTGGTACTCATCGCCCTGGCCGCGCTCTGGGGTGAGGCCGTCACGCGAGGTAGGCTGCGATACTACGGCGCGGGCTCCGGGTCCGCGCGCAGGCAGCCGACTGTGGACCTCGGCCGGTGGGACTGGGCAGCCCAGGCATTCTGCGCATCAGTCGCTCTTGCCTCCCTCGCGCTTCCTATGGCAGTGCTCGCCTACTGGTTGATTAGAGGTGTTGCCGCCGGAGAGGAGATTGACTTCCTCTGGGCGGCCGCTCGAAACTCGGCACTCTCCGCAGGTCTGGCCGCGGCTGCTGCGGCCGTGTTCGCGGTGCCGGTCGCCGTCGTATCCGTTCGGTATCCCGGCGTCTTCAGCCGCACCATCGAGCGGGCGAGCCATGTCGGCTATGCGTTGCCGGGGTTGGTCGTGGCTCTTGCCCTCGTGTTCTTTGCGTCCAACTACGCGCGATTCGCCTATCAGACCGTCTGGGTACTGGTGTTTGCTTACGTCGTGTTGCACCTGCCTGCAGCCCTTGGCGCCGCGCGCGCTTCTCTTTCGCGCAGCAGTCCCCGACTGGAGGAAGCCGCACGGGGACTCGGCAGATCGCCCATGAATGTGCTCTTGAACGTCACGCTCCCCATCATGAGGCCTGGCGTGCTGGCTGGAGCTGCCCTCGTGTTCCTCATCTCCATGAAGGAACTGCCCGCCACACTCATCCTGGGACCGATTGGCTTCGAGACCTTGGCAACTCACGTTTGGTCCGCCTCTTCGGAAGCCTTCTTCGCCAGAGCGGCGGCGCCCGCACTGCTCCTTATCCTGATGTCGTCCGTACCCATGGCGCTTCTCGTGCTTAGGGGAGAGAAGGCGCGGCCATGACTACGCCGGTCGTGGAGTTTCAAGACGTCACCAAACGGTTCGGCGATGTGACCGCCTTGAACGGAGTGTCATTCGACTTGGCCCCCGGCCAGATCCTATCGTTACTGGGACCGAGCGGGTGCGGAAAGACTACAGTGCTCAGACTGATCGCCGGGTTCGAGTCGCCGAACCAGGGCGCGGTACTGCTGCGCGGAGAGACCGTTGCCAGCGGGACCATTCACGTTCCTCCGGAACGCAGGCGCGTCGGCATGCTGTTCCAGGAGTACGCTCTGTTTCCTCACCTCACTGTGGCGCAGAACGTCGCGTTCGGCCTGCACCGCCTTCCCTCTGGCGAGAAGCACTCCAAACTCCGGCGCGCCGTGGAGCTGGTGCGATTGGAAGGCCTCGAGGGCCGGTATCCCCACGAACTGTCGGGCGGTCAGCAGCAGCGCGTCGCCCTTGCCCGTACGTTAGCTCCTCAGCCTGTGGTCGTCTTGCTGGATGAGCCATTCAGCAACGTAGACGCGAGCCTGAGGGCGCAGATGCGTTCCGAAGTCGAGGCCATTCTCAGGGACGGCCAAATTTCCACGGTCTTCGTCACGCACGATAGGGAGGAGGCGTTCGCCACCGCCGATCAGGTGGCGGTCATTCATGAAGGCCGCATCGAGCAGATCGATACTCCCCAGACCGTTTATCACTCGCCCGCGTGCCCTCACGTGGCGCGAATCTGTGGCGCCGCAAACTTCATCGACGGCATCATCGAGAACGAGTGGGCCTCCACTGAGGTCGGCCGCCTCCAGTGGCAGAGCTCTGAAGAAGGGATCGAGGAAGGCTCACACGTTTCAATCATCGCTCACCCCGACGACTTTCGAGTCCAGTACAGTGCCGGTGGCACCGCGACCGTCGAATCGAGCGAGTTCCGCGGCGACGAGACTGTCCTCAGGATTCTCATGCCGTCCGGCAATGTCATTCGCACCCGCAACGTGTCGTCCGGCGGTCTGGCTCCCGGTACCCCGGTCCGCCTCACGCCCGCATCCAGAGCCCCTTTCACCGCATTCCTTAGGGACAGCTGACTCCGGCCCGCTCCCTGCCGGCGGTACCGCATGGGCGACGTGCCCGCTCGACAAACGACCCTTTCCGGGACTCACGTCAGCCGCCGTCCACCGAAGTGCATCCGCTTGCCAGGACTGCAATTTACATTGAGCGAACTAGCGTGCTACTATTGGTGCATGGATCTCGAAAGCACGGCCATCCAAAACTCAATACACCGCCTGGGGAGAAGTATCTCTCTTTTGCGTCTAGGGCCTGCCCCTTATGCTGATACGAGCTTCGGCCGTGCTGTCCCGCTCTTGATCCAAACTGCCGTGAAGACGCTCGACAACTGCTCCACTCGTGTCTGGCGGATGACTTGCATCCGTCTCCGGATTCAGCCGGCTCTAGCTATGAATCAAGGGAGAATGAGACAAAACAAGACAAGTTTCCTTTTTTTGATGGCTTGGCTGCACGTTGCGGCCCGGATCTGTCCATCTCAGCAACCGCCTGGGACCTTCACGGTTGCCTGGCACTTAGCCCAAGCATAGAATTGGCTCTCCTGGCAGCTTGAGGCCTGTCAGAACGGCTTTCTCATCAGCGGCCATGCCGGGAATCGACCGGTCGGCCCCATACATCAAGGAGCGTCCGCAATGGATGACATAGTCTTCTCCTCCGTCCGAACGATCGCCAGGGCCATCAGGGACCGCGAGGTGTCCTCCGAGGAAGTTGTCCGCGCCCACCTCGAGCGCATCGACGAGGTCAACCCGGTCCTGAACGCCGTCGTCCACATCTGCGGAGACCGCGCCCTCGAAGAGGCCCGCAAAGCCGACGAAGCCGTCTCTAGCGGAGCGGACCTCGGCCCTCTGCACGGCGTCCCGATGACGATCAAAGACTCCCTAGACACGGCAGGCGTGCGCACCACGGCGGCAACGGTCGGCCGCCGCGACGACGTGCCCTCTGAGGACGCGACATGCGTAGCCCGCATGAGGCAGGCCGGGGCCATCCTGCTGGGCAAGTCGAACACGCCGGAGTTCACTCTGTCCGGTGAGACCGACAACCTCGTCTACGGCAGGACGAACAACCCCTACGATCCCTCGCTCATGCCCGGCGGAAGCAGCGGCGGAGCCGCTGCGAGCATCGCGGCGGGCTGCTCCCCAATGGACCTCGGCAGCGACACTGGCGGCAGCGTCAGGCTGCCCTCCCACTTCTGCGGCATCGCGGGCCTCAAGCCCAACTCCTACCGCGTGCCCCGCACGGGCCATGCCATTCACCACGCCATGGGCGCACTGGACTCGCTCACGCAGAACGGCCCCATGGCTCGCTTTGTCGACGACCTGTACCCAATGCTGTCCGTCATATCGGGCCCCGACTGGCGCGACCCGGGGATCGTTCCCGCTCCGCTCTACGATCCCGCCGACGTGGACGTCACCACGCTCCGGGTGGCCATGCACACAGACAATGGCGTGTTCGCGCCAACGGCTGAAACGGCTGAGACGGTGCGGGCAGCGGCCCGGTGCCTGGCAGACGCCGGCGTCCATGTCGAGGAGGAGCGGCCCGAACCCATCGCCCAGCACCCGAACCTCTTTGGCAGACTGTTCAACGCGGACGGTGGCGCGTGGGTGCAACGGTTACTGGACAGCGCGGGCACCGCCGAGGCAAGTCCATTCGTCGAAAGGCGGCTCGACCCTGCCCAGGCACTGGATACCGCATCGTTCACGGCCCTGCTGGAAGAGCTGGACGCTTACCGGAGCGCGATGCTCGGATTCATCCGGCAGTACGATGCCATCCTTTGCCCAACCTGCGCCTTCCCGGCCACCGAGCACGGCGGAACTGTTAATAACGAGTCCAGGCGGGGAGGATTCAGCTACACCAGCGCATACAACATGACTGGCTGGCCCGGGGTAACAGTCCGTGGCGGTACATCGCCGGACGGCCTGCCAATTAGCGCGCAGGTCGTCGCCCGGCCCTGGCGTGAGGACGTTGCCCTCGCCCTTGCCAAAGTCGTCGAGGACGGCTTGGGCGGCTGGCAGCGGCCCCAGTTGCCCTGATCGGGGCGAAGCTGACGCAGACCGCCGTTCGTTGAGATCGGTTATCCTTCGCTAGGGTTCACCATCACTTCAGGGTTATGTCATAGGAAGTCTTGTGTAGGAGGACACTGACAGTGGAAACAGAGAAGCAGAAAGTACTGTTCTTCGACGTAGGGATCATTGCGACGGGCTGGAACGCCATCGGGATGATCTCCGCGGGGGTGTTCAACTCCGTAGGAGCAGTCTCGCTGAGCTTCCTCAACGCCATGGGGTTGGTGACAATCGGCCCTGTCAACGCCATGGGAATGGTAGCCATAGGCGGCGTCAACGCCATGGGTTTGGTGGCCATAGGCGGCGTCAATTCGGTGGGTATCGTTGCCATTGCCGGAGTCAGGGCCACAGGCATCGTCGCCCTGGGCGGCGCGCACTCGAGAAGCGCCCTGCCCCTGCCCTGATATACATCTGACGCTGGCCAGCTTCCCCAAACTCGCCTGTTCCAGTCGCGTCCAAGGACGCTAAGGACTGATGAACACTTACATGAAAACGCTCTCTAAGAGGAGGAAATCCGCATGAGAGGCAGCATTGCATTGATGGAGATGCTCCGGGCCGAGGGTGTGAAGTATATCTTTGGAAACCCTGGAACAAGCGAAGCGCCTATCTTGGACGCTATGGAAGCCTACCCCGATTTCGAGTACGTGTTGGCCGTGCAGGAGTCGGTTGCCATCGGCATGGCGGACACGTACGCCCGCGCAACAGGCACGCCGGCCTTCGTCAGTCTGCACATAGACAACGGCCTGTCCAACTCGTTCGCGCTCCTGATCGACTCCTACAACACAGGCACGCCACTGGTCGTTACGGCCGGCAACAAGGACGTCCGCAAGCTGACCGAAGGTCGCAGCGACCTGGCCGAAATGGCGCGTCCCTATGCCAAGTGGAGCGCGGAGATCACGCACCCTGAACAGTACCCGTCCGCCATCCGCCGCGCATTCAACGAGGCGGCCAGCCCTCCCACCGGACCGGTGTTCCTGTCCCTTTCGGCCAACTCGCTGGACGACGAGGCCGACATAGACATCGTGCCATCCAGGCGGTTCACTAAGTCGCCGAACGCCGATCCGAAGGACATCGAAGATGCCGTAGAGCTCCTCGCAAGAGCCGAGAACCCCATATTGCTCGTTGGAGACCGTGTCATGGAGACTGGCGGCACCGCGGCGGCAGTTCGAGTGGCCGAACAGCTTGGCGCGGCAGTCTACGGGTACTTGAGCACCCAGGTGAACTTCCCGACAGGCCATCCCCAGTACATGGGGCCAATGACCGTCAGGCACTCGGCTGCCGTCGAGACTCTGAACAACGCCGACGTAGTCTTGGCCGCGGGATGTCCCGTGTTCAGCGAGTTCTTCTACAAGGGCGACACTGTGCTCGGACCCCATACTAAGCTGGTTCACATCGACATCAACGCGGACGAGATAGGCAAGTCCGAACCCACGGATGTAGGAGTGTTCGCATCTCCGGGCGCCGCATTGGCTCAACTCGCCGAGGCACTTGAGTCTGAAATGACAGGCTCGCAGATTGAGGCCGCGCGCGGAAGGGCCGAAGCAGTCGCCGCGAAGACCAGGGCAGCAGACGAGGCGTTTCGCAGTACAGCGCCGTCAGGCGGCAGCCGGCGGCCTATGTCACCCGAGTCCGCGATGCTCGCTCTCTCCGAGGCGCTGCCCGATAACGCCGTCGTGTTCGACGACTCGGTCAGCAATCGCGCTTCCCTGCAAGCCGCCGCCAAGTTCAATGAGCCCGGCGACTTTTTCAGCGCCCGTGGCAACTCCATCGGCTGGGGCCCCGGAGGAGGGCTTGGGCTAAAGCTGGCCAATCCTGACCGGCCGGTCGTAGCTGTCTGTGGAGACGGCTCGGCGATGATGTCCGTGCAGGGGCTCTGGACCGCCGTCAACTCGAACATCCCCACCGTCTTCGTAATGTGCAACAACGCCATGTACCGCATACTCAAGCTCAACATGAACATCTACAAGAACGATATCCAGGGCAGGCCCGATGAGCCCAGCAAGTACATGGCGATGGACTTCCCTGTGCCTTTCGATTTCGCCGCACTCGGAAGAGCATTCGGAATGCACGGAGTACGCATCGAGGATCCCTCGGAGATCGGCCCGGAGCTCAACAAGGCCATTGAAATGAACGCGCCGGCGGTGCTGGACGTCGTCATGGACGGCGCCATCTAGTTGCCATTCCTTTCACGCTCGGAGTGCCTGGAGCTTCTCAGAGAAGAGGCTTCGTCGGGCAGGCCACTCGTAGGCGCGGGGGCGGGGGTGGGGCTAAGTGCGAAGTTTTCCGAGCTAGGCGGCGCGGACCTGCTGGTCGTGTACAACTCAGGCCGGTATCGGATGGCCGGACGGGGCTCGCTTGCCGGACTAATGCCGTATGGCGACGCCAACGCGATCGTTCTGGAAATGGGCTCGGAGATCCTGCCCATTGTGAGTCGCATTCCCGTTCTGGCAGGCGTGTGCGGCACCGACCCGTTCCGTTCAATGCGGGTGCTTCTCGGCCAACTCAGAGCGTCCGGCTTCGATGGCGTTCAGAACTTCCCGACCGTGGGCCTCATCGACGGTCAGTTCCGGCGGAACCTGGAGGAGACCGGGATGGGCTTTGGCCTGGAGATCGACATGATTCGCCAGGCTTCGGGAATGGGAATGCTGACCTGCCCGTACGTGTTTGATGAGCATCAGGCCTCCGAGATGGCCCGTGCGGGCGCGGACATTGTGGTCGCGCACATGGGGCTGACTACCAAGGGATCGATTGGCGCCGAGACCGCCATGGACCTCGATGAGGCCGTAAGAACGGTTCAATCGATAAGAGACGCCGCCGTAAGCGTCCGGCCGGACATCCTCACGCTCTGTCACGGCGGCCCCATTGCCGAACCAGAAGATGCCGCGCATGTGTTGGAGCGGACGGAGGGCGTCGTCGGGTTCCTTGGCGCTTCGAGTATGGAGAGGCTTCCCACGGAGACCGCTATCAGCGAGCAGGTGCGGAAGTTCAAGTCGATTCGAGCTTGAGATTTCCCGGCGCGGTGGGGATGCGCCGCCGCCTCGAACGCAGTCGAGCTTCTAGCTGAGGATTGCCTCCGATTCCAGCATCTCTCCCACCCGTTCGGCTGGTACACCGCAAAGCTCCGTGAAGATCCGGATATTGTCCTCCCCAAATGCCGGAACAGCCACGGCCTCCTCAGGAGGTGCTGTTGGAACGCGCCAGGGCATCTGGGGTATTGGATACGACTTGCCATCCGGGTGGCCCACCCAGGCAAACGCACCGTTGGCCTCATGATGCGGGTTCCGCACGACATCGCCTCCATCCAACACGGCCCCCGCCGGCACGCCGACGCGCTGAAGCGTCTCCATGACCTCCATGTGAGACCTTCCGGACGTCCATGCGGCGATCTCGGCGTCGAGGGCGTCTTCGTTAGCCTTCCTTCGCTCAGCGTCTGCGAACCGCGGGTCATTGGCAAGCTGAGGGCGACCCATCGCGGTGCATAATGCTTCGAACTCAGCCTCTGCTCCAGCTTCCAGGAAGACCCAATTGTCTTCCCCTTCGCACCGATACACGTTGTGTGGTGCTTTTGTCGGGTGCCGGTTACCCATGCGCGGTGGCTGTTCGCCCTTCATGCTCACGCCCACCGTAAACTCGCCGAGGGTGGTGACAAGAGACTCGCTGAGTGACAGGTCTATCAATGCTCCCTTCCCGGTCCGGCTTCTGCGCAGGAGAGCCCCCATTATGGAGAATGCACCGTGGATGCCAGCGAAGGGGTCTCCGTAGTTGATCCCTGACTTTTGCGGCTCCCCGCCCTCATAGCCCGATACTGTGCAAAGTCCGGATAGTACCTCTGCCGTCGCCCCTAGCCCTGTGTACCTGTGCTCGGGGCCGGTCTGGCCCATTGCTGAGGTCCGAAGCATGATGATGTCCGGCCTCACCTTGCGCAGGTCTTCGTATCCCAACCCAAGGCTGGGCATGACGTGCGGAGCCCAGTTCTCTATCACTACGTCGCTGACGGCAACCAGTGACTTGAAAAGCTCAACTCCCTCGGTGTCTTTCAAGTTGAGTGCAACGTGATCTTTGCCAGGGTTGGTCATCGTCTGGTAGGCGTTGCGGAAGTACTTCGGGCGCCCTTTGTCGTCCTTTTCGTCGCTTACTATCTGAACGCGGAACACATTTACTTCCGGCGGCTTTGGCTGTTGGCGCGGGCCCTCGACCTTAACTACGTGAGCGCCCAACTCTCGGAGCATCCGCGAAGACCACGGGCCGGCCCATATGTCCGTAAAGTCGACGACCCGCACTCCTGAAAGAGGTCTCATGTCTTTTGGCCGTCCGGGCAGGTTGACGAAACGACTCCGGCAGCTTCAAGTTCAGCATACTCGGACCCTGAGTAACCCAAGAGGCCGCAAAGCACCTCCTCGGTATGCTCACCCACGTACGGCGCCCGGTTCAGTCGCCACGGCATACTTTCGGACGTGAACGGTCCCGTCGGAATGATGTGCTTTCCTGCCCTGGGATGCTCCAGTTCCTGAAAGAACTCTCTATCGGTCAACTGTGGAGAGGACAACACCTCCGCAAAGTCAGCCACATAGCCGAACGGCATACGCATCGCCTGCATCGCGTGGTAGGTGTCCAACTTGTCTCGGCCCAGGAAGCCCACTGTCAAGAGACCGTTTAGCTCCGCCTCCAACTCCGGGTCCAGCTCCTGCATCTTGACGAACGGCTCGAACCGCTCGTCCTTGAGCTCTTCCACGCCCAGCCAATCGGCCATATCACTCAATCTCTCCCGTCCTCGCATGATTGACCCAACGTGCCCATCACGGGAGTGGAAGATTCCCCGCGCCGCGCCTTGCCAGTTTCCTGTCCTCTGTACGGGGTTTTCTTGGATGATCAACCGTTGCGACGAGACTTCTATAATGCTGGCCACCGCGCCCGCTACGGAGATCTCCACATGCTGTCCGGTCCCCGTGAACTCGCGCTGAAGCAGGGCCGCGAGAAGCGCCACGGCCGCGTAGCCTCCTGCAGCGCAGTTAATCGTGTTGCCCGCCGGATTGAGGGGAGTCTCGCCCGGATCGCCGCTCAGAAAAGTGAGGCCGCCCAGAGCGGTTGCCACACCCTCTGTACCGAGATACTCTGAGTAAGGACCCTGCGAGCCAAGACCGCTTACTGTCGCCAGGACTGCCTCCGGTCGAATTTCTTGCAGCAATTCGAAGCCAACTACCGCTTCGGAAGCGCGAACTGCTGACTGCACAACCACATCGGCTTGCCGGAGCATTCGCTCCATAACCTCACACCCGGCGGTGGTGTTTAGGTTCAGTGCCACACTCTTCTTCGAGGCATTCAGGTGCAGGTGGACCGCCCCAGTCTCCGTATCCTGCGCGTCCCCTGAAAATGGCCCGAGCATCCGAATTGGGCCGCCGGTTGCTGGCTCGACGGTCACCACATCGGCTCCCAGAGTCGCCAAGAGCCGACTGCAGTAGGCGCTCGCAACGGTCTCGCTGAACTCGAAAACTCTCAGACCGTGAAACGGAGACATGTCTTCAGCTACTTCGTCTGGAACCATAGAACGGCAATTATAAGCGTTGCGGCAGCACTAGGCAGACATGCCTGCTAGAATCCACTGGGTCACGAGTTGAGAGTCATAACCTACAGGGGAGAAGGCCAGTGGATAGAGTACTTTACATGCACCCTGACTGCCCCTATTCGGTAGCCCTGAAGGAGAAGCTTGACGAGGAAGGCACGTCGTACGACGAGGTCAATCTCGCGTTGAAGCCCAGCGCCTGGGATACCGTGACTATGCTTTCCGGCGGCGAAAGGATCACCCCCGTGCTGGTCGAGGGTGACAACGTTACTGTTGGCCTCGACGGTATGGGGTGAACGATGTAGCGGGGCCGTCGGCCCCTTCAGCCTAGTTCACGACGTTCTGCGGCCTGCCCTCGAGATAGGCGATGATGTTATCAACGGCGCCTTCGTTCAGCATTTCCACGCCTTCCGGCGTCATATCCGCCATGTGAGGCGTAAACACCACTTGCTCGCACGCGAGTAAAGGATGATTGGCAGGAGGCGGCTCTTCCCCGAAAACGTCCAGCGCCGCTCCGTGCAGTTTTCCTGAATTCAACGCATCGGCTAAAGCCATCTCGTCGACCAGAGGACCGCGCCCTCCGTTCACGAATATGGCGCCGTCCTTCATCAACTCGAACTGCTCCGCACCAATCATGCCCCTGGTTTCGTCACTGAGAGCTACATGAAGAGTGATGACGTCCGATTGCCTAAGTAAGTCATCCAGTTCTACGTAACGAACCCCGATCTTCTCCGCCCGCTCCTGCGACGGGTTGAATGTCCAGGCGATTACCTCCATACCGAAGGCAGAGGCCATTCCGGCCATCTCAGCTCCAATGTTCCCGGTCCCGACAATGCCCAATGTCTTTCCGCGGAGAAACACATTGTCCATCCTCATCCAGGTGCCAGCCTTGATTTGTGCGGTCTGGTAGTAGGCCCGTTTGGCCGCGGCGAACATCAATCCGATCATGTGCTCAGCCACCACCGGCGCTGTTCTGCCGGGCTGGTTGGATACGACGATATCCATGTCTGAAGCAGTCTTCAGATCAATACTGTCTGTGCCGACGCCGCAAGTCGTTATCATTCGCAGGCGGGACAGTTTGCTCAGAGCATCTTCAAACCAGGTCACGACGCCACGGCTGTTCAAAATCACATCGGCATCGATAACCCGGCGGACCTTCTCATCGAGCGAGTCCGGTCTGTCGGTGTGGACGATCAGGTCTCCATAAGACTCGAGCCGCTTCATATGGTCAGACCCTTGAACCTGTGGAGGGTCGTCTCCGGGGGCCACAATCGTTACCCGGTCACGTGAGGTCATGCTTGCATCCTTCCTTTGTTCCGTTTGCCCCGTTTGCCAGGATCCAGCGTAGGACAGCCATACTGGCGCTGCCGCTCTTCTCTATCTAAGCGCAGCGCCTACCCCTCTCAATCCTGCAGTATTCTCTCCACGGTTGAGGGCTTGGACACAGTGTCAAGGAGTTGAGTCAACTGAGACATGTCTTCTTCGGTCAGGCTCCAGTCGTTGGCGGACGCGTTAGCGTCTATCTGCTCGGCCCTCGTCGCACCGGCTATCACTGAACTGACCGCCGGAAACGCCAGCAGGTAAGCGAACGCAAGATCAAGGACAGTCCGGCCCCGGTCGGCCGCGAACTTTTCCAGCTTCTCCAGTAAGTCGAAGTTGTGTTCGTTGAGCATGCCTCTATCGCTCTGGGCCAGCCTCGCCCCACTCGGAGCGTCTTTCCCCCTACGGTACTTTCCCGTAAGAAACCCGCTCGCCAATGGATAGTACGGAAGAATGCCTACTCCGAATCGTTCACATGCCGGCACGAGCTCCGCTTCTGCTGCCCTGAAAAGCATACTGAACTGCGGCTGCACGCTTGCATAAGTAGTCAGACCGTGCATCCGCGATGCCATGACGCCTTCGCACATGTGCCACGCTGCGACGTTCGAACACCCAATGTACCTGACCTTGCCAGAACGCACGAGATCGTCCAAAGTCCGGAGCGTTTCCTCCAAAGGAGTTTGAACGTCGGTCCAATGTGTCTGGTACAGATCAACGTGATCGGTCCTGAGCCGTCGCAGACTCTCATCGATCTCACGCATGATGTGCGCGCGGCCTAGTCCGTTGCGGTTCACGCCTTCAACCAAGCGGCTCCCGACCTTCGTAGCAATCACGGCATCGTAACGCCTGTCCTGAAGGGCTCGGCCTATGTACTCCTCCGAAAGTGTCCCTCCATAGCTGTTAGACGTATCAATGAAGTTGATGCCACTGTGCAGTGCGTGATGAACCACTTTGATGGACTCATCGGCGTTCATCCTGGAACCGAAGTTGTTCGTCCCAAGCCCGATTACCGACACGTTGAGGCCTGTGCGGCCAAGCGAACGAAATTTCAAGTAGTCCCCCTATGTTTCTGGAGTGTCACGGGCTCAACCTACCCTACGCCTGAGGGATACTCGGCACGGGCCGTGAGCAGACCGTCTTCGTTCTGGATTCGGATTGCGAATCCGAAGCGATCAACTTCCATAGCCTCCTCCAAGTCAGACGTTGGAAAGTGTGGCCTGGCCGGATCACCGTACTTGTGAGCTTCGGCTCCCGCCCGCGCAAGGCTCTGGACTGCATCGGGATTCGGGCGGCGTCCTTGCAGCAGATTGCGCAAGTATAGCCCACACTGCTCGTCTTCATCGCTACGCATCAGCCCATTCGACCCCATGGCCACCACCGTAACGCGCCCTGGACTCTGAGCAGAGATGACGCTGGCCGTAGCGCTGGCATTGACAAGTGCAGCCCCGTATATGAGGTCGGCGCGTCCGGCCGCCGTCACCCCGACGGTTCCCGCCCTAGTGGACTGGATCAGCGTCCGGCCCTCGATGTCAGCCGTTAGCATTTGGGTCGGCGAGTTTCCGTAGTCGAACCCGTCCGGCCGCTTGCCACCCACCTCCCCCACGCAGTAAGTTCCTACCCCACGATTTCGCAGTTCAATCGCCTCCTCCACTTCCGCCACCATCACGATGCGATCGGCCCCTCGCGACAGCGCCACAGACGCCGTCGTGAAGCACCGCAGAACGTCCACGATCACGGCCACTCCATCGGCGGACTTTGCCCCGTCGATCAGACTTTCCAGCCTTACTTCCAAAGCTCCTCCAAGATCAACTATCCAACGAACCGGTGCCGAAGAAATCTCGCAGGCGGTTGTAGTTCCCTCAATCTCGCCCTACGCCGGAGGGACGGCCATGCCCTGACGGGATCGGATGCCTGTGCAGCTATTCTACAAAGGGCACCGAGCCGGTTTCCTGTGCCATGGCGCGTCAGATGCACCGAAGGCGTCGTGCAGACACCCTTCCAGCGCAGACCGTATGATTTTGCCGCCTTGCAAGGGGCCGATACGACGCGTATTTCTCGACCGCTTGGGCACGATGTGGGCGCCAAACTAGGTCAACAATGCGGCTTGGAACCAGTCACCGCCGCCACATGGCGTGTTCCAAGTAAGAGCCCGGCATTTGTCAGCAACAGAACTTCCACTTCCGTCTGGGACACAGATGCGCCCTTGTACTGCCGGCGATGCCGCGCCGCCAAAAATTGCGCCATTGAGCGGGCGGGCGCCGACGACCTACTGGGATATTGAGCGAAGCTCTTTGGGCAGGACGAAGCTGACGTCCTCATCTACTCCATCAATGGGCACAACTTCGTCCGGCGAAATAGCCTCAATGACGGCCTGCACCAAGTAGTCGGGCGTGGACGCGCCCGAGGTTATCCCGACGTTGTCAATCCCATCCAACCAAGCAAGATCCAGCTCCTCAGGCCCATTGATCATGTAGGCCGTCACTCCGCTGGTCTCCGCCACCTCCCGAAGACGATTGCAGTTGGAGCTTTCGGGCGCTCCTATTACCAAGACTAGATCAACCAAACTGCACAACTGCTTGACGGCGGTCTGACGGTTCGTGGTCGCGTAACAGAGGTCATTACGAACCAACACATCTGTGAATCTGCTTTTGATTTCATCAATCGCGTTCTGAGTATCGTCCACGGAAAGCGTAGTCTGGGTTAGCACGGTGATAGGCCTCTCTGGAGCCCAGCCCGGCAAGTCCATATCGTCTCTCTCGTCAACAAGGTGCATAGACTCCTGGCCCATCGTGCCCTTTACCTCTTGATGCCCGCGGTGCCCCACAAGTACCAACTGACGTCCTTCCTTAGCGTACTTGTGCGCTTCGTTGTGGACCTTAGTTACTAGAGGGCATGTGGCGTCAATCACATTGAGGTTGCGGGCGGCAGCCTTCTTGAAGTCTTCGGGCGGAGAGCCGTGGGCTGA
Source organism: Dehalococcoidia bacterium (assembly GCA_965237445.1). Classification (GTDB taxonomy): domain Bacteria; phylum Chloroflexota; class Dehalococcoidia; order Lucifugimonadales. The sequence goes on from OZ250142.1 coordinate 749,593, forward strand.
GAATACTACCGTAGAGCCTTCCGGGATCTCGTTCACATCCTCAACGGTTATCGCACCCTTTTCCTCCAAGGACTTCACCACATACGGGTTGTGAACAATCTGATGTTTGACAAAGATGGGCGGCTCGAACCGTTTCAGTGCAAGCTCTACAACGTCGATCGCTCGAACCACGCCCGCACAGAATCCACGGGGGACGCCAATATAGACCTTCATTTTCCGCCCTCCATCAAGGCTCAAGGCCATGGCAACGCAAGCGGATTCTAGCATAGGGAAATGACTTCGATTTCCCAATCTGCCTACCCGTTGTATACTACTCGCTACTCAAAGACTTATGTATCAACTCCGCATTGGTGTGAAGGAGGAACAATGAAACTCGCCGAGCGCATGGGAAGGCTTGGAACCGAAACGGCCTTCGAAGTGTTGGCCAAAGCAAGAGCGCTGGAAGCACAGGGCAAGGACATTGTCCACCTTGAGATCGGCGAGCCCGACTTCGATACGCCCGGGAACATTATCAACGCAGCCAAGCAGGCGATAGATGACGGCATGACCCACTATGGACCGTCTCCAGGCCTGCCGGACGTTCGGGCGGGAATCGCTGAAGAGACGGCAGTCACGCGGAACATCCCCGTTACCGCTGACAACGTGGTGTTCACGCCCGGCGGAAAGCCAATTATGTTCTTCGTAATCATGGCGCTCATCGATTACGGAGACGAGGTCCTTTATCCGAATCCCGGCTTCCCAATCTACGAATCGATGATCAACTTCTCGGGCGGGGTGCCCATTCCCATGCAGCTCCATGAGGAAACGGAATTCGGCGTAGACCTTGATGAGGTGCGCAGCAAGGTATCGCCCAAGACGAAAATGATGATAGTCAACTCTCCAAACAATCCGTGTGGCAGCGTACTCTCCCACGAAAACCTCAAGGGACTCGCAGAGTTGGCTGTGGAGAACGACATCATCATCCTCACGGACGAAATCTACCGGAGGTTCATGTTCGAGGGTACATTCGAGAGCATTACGCAGTTCCCAGGCACTCTAGGCCGCACGATCATCCTTGACGGCTTTTCAAAGACGTACGCCATGACAGGCTGGCGCGCAGGTTACGGTGTGATGCCCGAACCCTTGGTTGAGCCAATCAGCCGCCTTGTCACGAACAGCGTGTCCTGCACAGCCGCATTCACACAGGTGGCATGCCTCGAGGCGTTGCAAGGACCCCAGGAGGACGCGGAGGGAATGGTGGCAGAGTTCAAGAAGCGCAGGGAACTCATAGTGAACGGGCTGAACAGCATCAAGGGCATTCGCTGCGTCATGCCCAAGGGGGCCTTTTACGTGTTCCCCAATATTGAGGACACTGGGATGACCAGCAGAGAGTTTGCGGACGGCCTGCTGGAAGAGGGCGGTGTTGCCGCGCTTGCAGGCGAGTGTTTCGGAGAGTTCGGAAAAGGTTTCCTGCGATTCTCCTTCGCCAATTCCGCGGAGAACATCGAGAAAGCACTGGAGCGGACCAACGACTACGTGAACAAGAACACGTAGGAGAGGCCAGCCTTCAACGACTTTGCATTCCAGTTGACCCAGGACAACGAGGGCAAGGTGCGCACTTTTCGGCTGGCCATGGCGCAGATAAACGTAACGGTTGGAGATCTGGCAGGTAACACCAGGAAGATTATCCGATACGTTGAAAAGGCGAGGGCCCAGGAAGCGGACCTCGTAGCCTTCCCTGAGCTTGCGATACCCGGCTACCCTCCCGAAGACTTGGTCTTCAAACCTCAGTTTGTTCGCGACAACCTCAAGTACCTCGAAGAGATTACTGCTGCATCAACTGGGATAGCGGTTGTAGTGGGTTTCATCGATGGGCGCACGCACCTTTACAACGCCGCAGCAGTAGCCTGCGACGAAAAGCTGGCCGGCGTGTACCACAAGGCCTTCCTGCCCAACTACGGCGTTTTCGACGAAATGCGCTATTTCCGGGAGGGTTCCGACTGTCCAATATTCGAGATCAACGGCACAGCAGTTGGAGTAAGCATCTGCGAGGATATTTGGCATCCTACTGGCCCTCTCGTCACTCAACATGCCGCCGGCGCGGAGATCGCGGTCAACATAAATGGGTCACCGTTTCACGCCGGCAAAAATACATTTCGGGAGAAGATGCTGTCCACGCGGGCTTCGGACCACGGGATGTTCGTTGCCTACGTCAATCTTGTTGGGGGGCAAGATGAGCTGGTGTTCGATGGCGCAAGTCTAATCATGGGTCCTGAAGGCGAAGTGGTAGCCCGGGCCGGTCTGTTCCGAGAAAGTCTAGTAGTTGCCGATCTAGATGTGGACTCTCCATCCAGACTCAGGATTCGCGAGAGGCGGTCCGAGCGTGGAGTTCCAGAAAGGGCGACGGACCACTGCCGCATATTCGTGTCGAGCAGACGCGACAAGGCGCCGGATGCTATACCAGCGCCAGTGCAGCCACGCTCATACGATGGTTCGGCGGAAGTATACGAAGCACTGGTCCTAGGAACACGAGACTACGTTAGCAAGTGTGGATTCGAGAAGGTACTGATAGCCCTCTCCGGGGGGATTGACTCCAGCCTCGTCGCGGCCATTGCGGTGGATGCCCTGGGCGCCGAGAACGTGACGGGCGTGGCAATGCCGTCTCGATTCTCGTCTGAAGGCAGTGTGCTGGACGCTAGGCAACTGGCCGAGAATCTCAGCATTTCACTTTGGGAGACGAGCATTGAGGCTGGGTTCCAGGCAATTCTAGGCTCGCTCGAGCCACACTTCGGAGACACGGACTTCAGTATCGCCGAAGAGAACCTCCAGTCCAGAATTCGCGGCAACCTGATCATGACAATGTCCAACAAGCTCGGATGGCTGGTGCTCACAACCGGGAACAAGAGCGAACTGGCAACAGGTTACGCAACATTGTACGGGGACATGTCAGGCGGGTTCGCCGTGATCAAGGACGTCCCGAAGACGATTGTCTACGATCTGGCCAAATTCAGAAATGCGCGTGGGCCTGGCGATGTGATCCCTCAGACCGTGCTGGACAAGCCGCCCAGCGCGGAACTGCGCCCAGACCAGCGCGACGATGACTCATTGCCGCCTTACGATGTGCTAGACCCCATTTTGAAGGCTTACGTCGAGGATGATCTGACGTTTGACGAGATACTGGCCCAGGGCCATGAGCCGGACGCCGTCAAGCTGGCTATTGAACTTGTAGACCGCAGCGAGTACAAGCGCCGCCAAGCACCGCCCGGAATTAAGATCACGCCCCGCAACTTTGGACGAGATCGGAGAATGCCGATAGCGAATCGGTACCGGCCGTTCTGATTGCGAGTCCCAGAAGACTCGGAGGCCACATTCTGGACCTCTACACGACCACAGATTGCCGCGCCCCAACACGGAGGTACTGATATGCGCATAGGAGCAACGTTTCCGCAGACCGAGATCGGCAGCGATCCAGCAGCCATCCGCGATTACGCGCAGGCCGTCGAAGACATGGACTATACGCACATCCTGGCCTACGACCACGTGATAGGCGCGAATGCCGGGAGCAGACCTGGTTGGAGCGGCCCGTACACCAACGAGCACCCCTTCCATGAGATTTTCGTTCTACTAGGCTACCTAGCGGGCGTAACTACGGCTATTGAACTCGTGACAGGTATTGTAATTCTCCCTCAGCGTCAAACGGTGTTGGCGGCAAAGCAGGCAGCAGCGATTGACGTTCTGAGCGGCGGACGGCTGCGCCTTGGAGTTGGTGTTGGCTGGAACCCCGTGGAGTTCGAAGCGCTGGGAGAGGACTTCAGCAATCGGGGCCGTCGACAGGAAGAACAGATCGACGTCATGAGAAGGCTGTGGACGAACGATCTGGTCACGTTTGACGGAACGTGGCACCGAATCACTGACGCTGGAATTAGCCCGTTGCCGGTTCAACAGCCGATTCCGATATGGTTCGGCGGGGGCGCCGAAGCGACTCTGCGACGCATTGGACGCATGGGGGACGGTTGGATTCCACTTGGCGACCCGAACGAGGAAACAGCGGAGGCCATGGAGCGTGTCAGGAACTACGCCCGCGAAGCGGGACGCGATCCTTCCGCTCTGGGATTCGAGACGTCGATTACGGTTGACGGCAAGAACCTCAATGCAGCCGGAGACTACATAGAGGCATGGAGGCGGATCGGAGGTACGCACCTGGTTGTCTCAACCATGAACTGTGACCTCGACTCGCCCGGAGCACACATCGAAGCCCTGCGCAACTTTAAGGAGGCGGTCCGTTTCTGAGAGAAGGTTCAGTCGACGCGGCGCGCTGGTCTATAGCTAGTCTGCGGCGGCGGGACCCGGCTCAGGCACCGGCGAACTGAGTAGCTGCTGAAGTTGCTCGCCCTCTATGGTCTCGTTCTCAATAAGATAGCGAGACACCTGCTCGAGTTTTTGAATGTGCGTAGAAAGCAGATTCTTCGCCTTTGCGTAGGCCGAATCGACTAAGCTCTTGACCTCTTCGTCGATCGCCTCTGCCACAGCATCGCTGTAGTCTCGCTGTTCTGAAATCTCGCGGCCCAGGAACACCAACTCTTCCCTCTTGCCAAAGGTTCTTGGGCCAAGTTTGTCGCTCATCCCATATCTTGTGATCATGGATCGGGCGATGGTGGTCGCCTTCTCCAAATCATCGCTGGAACCGGTGGTCACTTCACCGAACACAGCTTCCTCGGCAGCTCTACCCCCCATTGCGTAAGCGATCATGTCTTCAAACTGCGCCTTGGTCCAAAGATGCCGGTCTTCCGCAGGTATAGTACGCGTGTAGCCGCCCATCGAACCGCGGGAAATGACTGTAATCTTATAGACCGGGTCGGCGTTTGGAAGCAGGTGAGCCACTACGCCGTGGCCAGCCTCGTGATAGGCCGTCAGTTTCTTTTCGCGATCGCTGATAACGCGGCTCTTGCGGGCTGGCCCCGCGATCACTCGGTCGATTGACTCGGCGAATTCATCATGGCCCACTTCTTGCTTGGAGCGCCGAGCGGCCAGAATTGCAGACTCGTTCACGAGATTGGCGAGATCGGCGCCGCTGAATCCGGGCGTCTGCTTGGCAAGTGTCTCAAGGTCCACTTCGGTAGCAACCGGCTTTCCTTTGATGTGCACTTTGAGAATCTCTTCTCTGCCCCTGACGTCCGGATTGTCCAGCGTGACGCGCCTGTCAAACCTGCCAGGCCTCAATAGCGCGGGGTCCAATATGTCCGGCCGGTTGGTTGCGGCGACGATTATGATGTTCGTGCCCGTCTCAAAGCCGTCCATTTCCACCAGGATCTGGTTGAGAGTCTGCTCTCTCTCATCATGGCCGCCACCCAAGCCTGCTCCCCGATGTCTGCCGACAGCGTCAATTTCATCAACAAAGACTATGCAGGGCGCATTGCGCTTCGCCTGTTCGAACAGATCGCGAACCCTGGACGCGCCAACACCCACAAACATCTCCACGAACTCAGAACCGCTGATCGAGAAAAACGGGACTTCCGCTTCGCCGGCCACGGCCCTGGCTAAGAGAGTCTTGCCAGTGCCGGGCGGGCCGATGAGGAGAACTCCTCTGGGAATGCGAGCGCCAAGAACTTGGAAGCGCTCAGGGTACTTCAGGAACTCCACGATTTCCTGGAGTTCGATCTTGGCTTCCTCTACTCCCGCAACGTCGGAGAAGCTCACGTTTGGCGTGTTACCCATGAGCATTCGAGCCTTGCTCTTGCCAAAGCTAAACGTTTGGCTTGTGTTGCCTTGAGCCTGACGCATCATGAAAAGCAGGACAGCGCCAAAGAAGATGATTGGCAGGAAGTTGAAGATAATACTGAACAGAGTTCCTAGCCCGGACGACCCCTGGACCTGAATGTTGACCCTGCTGACCGCCAGGTCCACTCCGGCTCCCTCGAGCGTGTCCACAATGCTCGCGCCCTCTTCCTTGCGAGATGTGTACACTTCGCCACGTGTAGTGAGAACGTTAAGCTGTTCCCCCTTGACCTCAATGGTGTCTATCTCATTTCGCAAGGCCATTGAAATCACCTTGCTTATGGGCAACTCCTGGTTTCGACCTAACGAGTCCGGCAACAGCGTCAGGAAAATTGCCGCAAGAGCGACGATAATCAACAGGTAAATGAAACTGTTACGCATCAACCTAGAGCCCAACGCCCAACCTGCTCCGGTTCAGAACCCTTAACTCCCCCACCATTCCGGCGGGATGGTTCATTCGGTCATTCAAGACAGCTAACTCGCCGATCTGTGCATGCCTTACATGTACGAATCACGGCGTTTGCCGTAAGCCACGGTGAATAGGCAAACTCAAGTTTAGTATAACAGAAGGTATGCGCCTGAGATTGCGAATAGAAGTGCCACAATGCGGGAAAGCACTCACCGGCAGTCTCTTCTGCCGCTGTTATAATGCGCTCCGTACCTTCCCAAAATCAACCTCGGGAGAATAGCAATGGTAGCAGAGATAGGGCGGTCGGCGCCCGATTTCACGGTTCCCGCACACAGCGGCGACGACGTGACGCTTAGCCAGTTCAGAGGCAAGAAGAATGTCTTGCTCTCGTTTCACATCTTTTCGTTCACCGGCGGCTGAACGGACCAAGTATCTTCGTTCCGTGCGAACAACCACAAGTTTGAAGAAGTGAATACTCAGATACTGGGAATCAGCGCAGACAGCCAACACGTCCAGCGCGCATTCTCCTCATCCTTGGGCACAATTCCCTATCCGATTCTGTCCGATTTCCATCCTCACGGGGAGGTATCCAAGGCATACGACGTGTACATGGAGAACGTCGGCGCTCCCCGAAGATCGGTGTTCCTGATCGACAAGGAGGGGGTGCTCAGGCACAAGGAGACCTACACCCGGGCAACTGATATTGACGTAGACGATCTCATAGAAAAGGCCTCAAAGTTGTAATCGAGGCCGGTCGCGCATCGTTGAGGGCCGTACCACGAGGTGCGGCCTCAATCTATCCGATCCAGCCGGACACAACCTACCAGCTATGCAAAGCTCAGACGCGCATGTCTTCAAAGAAGGTGATCACGCCACGATAACGGACCGCCGCGGGCGGCGACACCTTGTTCTCCTAGGACAGGGGGACCGATTCGAAAGTCACCTGGGATTCGTTACCCACGACGCAATCATTGGCAGTGCTCACGGCTCTCGAATCAAGACTAACAGAGGCCACAAGCTTCTTGTCCTGCCGCCTACACTGGCAGAACACACTCTCTACATGCCCCGCATTGCGACAGTTGTGTATCCAAAGGATTTGGGCTCCATTTTGGTGTACGGCGACATCTTTCCCGGCGCAAATGTAGTCGAGGCAGGCGCGGGATCGGGCGCGGTAACGATGACACTCGCGCGGGCGATCGGCCCAAAGGGGCACTTGACGACGTACGACCTCCGCGAGGACATGATCGAGCGCGCCAGTACGAACGCCGCCAATGCATTGGGTGAAACTTCAAACGTGACCTTCAAGATTGGGGACGTGTACGAAGGATTCGACGAAACGAACGTAGACCGCATAGTGCTTGACCTGCCAGAGCCGTGGCACACCGTGCCGCACGCGGCCTGTTCACTCGCACCGGGAGGCCTGATCCTGTGCTTCCTACCCACCGTCCTCCAGGTGCACGACCTTACGATCGCACTTAGGAAGTCCGGAAGGTTCGACGCGATTGAGACGCTGGAAGTAATGATGAGGCAGTGGAGTGTCGGCACCCGCAGCGTACGGCCAAATCACCGAATGGTTGGCCATACGGGGTTCATAACCACGGCGAGGCTCTGCGAACTTAAACTTAGCGACGAATCTGACGAACCGCAAGGCCGCGATCAGCAGCCCGCATAGGAGATCAATCCAACGACGGCCAAAGTTCCTCCAGTTCAATCGTAGCCCCTGCATGTCTGCCTTCTCCGAGAGGAAGGCGATCACCCTTGCTCAAAGGTAAGGTCGATGAGGCGGCACAGCCCGGACACTCAAGGGGAGATTCGAGCAATTCTTCAAGCTTGCTGACTACCAAGCCCTTCGATTGAAAGAGCCACTTGAAGCCTCCCAGTCCGTCTGGGTTTACCAACTCTTCAATGGCCAAGCGGTTCTGTGCACGCAACGACGGGGAGAGCGAGATCCAAGAAGGCTGTTCGACCACATCGCGAATACCCAGAGCCATCAGCGCCATGGCCTGAGTTGCCATCCATCGTGAGCGGAGTCCCACCACGGCACCTTCCTCCTCCAATGCGCTGAAGTCTACGCTAGCTGTGATGTCCTGCGTGCCGATTCCCGAGTACGGCGCATTGCCAATCCGGTGGCGCTGGAACGTACGGAGCGTGCCTGCGCCGCGTGCTGACGAGTAGAGATGGCGTGATTGATCACCGTAGTCGATGGTCAACACAACGCCTCGACTCAACGCACCAGCAAGCTGCGCCATGAACGGCCGGACACCAAGGTTAACTTCGCCCCGGAAACCGTCGGGCAGCTGAATGTCTAGCTTTGTCAGCCTTTCCTCAATCAATGGCGTCGATGGCTCGCCAAGCTCTTCCTGGATTTCATCTCCGTCCAAAGTGACGTAGATCTCCTGGACCGCGCCGGACCTGATCTGGAACCGATGAACCGGGAAGGCGTCGACAAGCTCGTTGGAGAGTACAAGTCCGGCTACATTGCGAAGCGGCACGCCGCAGGCGACAAGCTGCTCAAAGCCAGCGCCAGAGGGCCGCTTGTCTGCGCGGGTCCTGTCTATGGCCAAGTAGCACAGGGCGTTGTAGAAGTCTTCGCATAGGTCCCCAGCGTACGAGGTGAAGTCTTTAGCCAGTTGCAAGTTGCCCGATCCCAACTCGACTACATCAAAGCGGAAAAGACGGCCGGAGAGGTCCCAAACGCGATGTGCCAGCCTTGCAAGCAGCGCGCCAAAGGCAGGATGGACTTCGGGGCTTGTAAAGTAATCGCCGAGGGGGCCGCGGGTATAGTATCCGCCGACCTGATCATAGAGCGCGATCTCAGCAAACTCGGCGAACGTTATGCGCCCGCGTTCGCGTATGCGCCGGCGAACCTCGGCCTCAGCGGGGTGAGCTACTTGCGAGCTTGCCTCGCGCGACGGCGCTGGGCGCCTCCCCCGTCCCATCCCGTCTCCATCATCGAGTTTCGAAACTCCCGAAGTTCGCCACAGTTCTTGCAAGCTCCCCCACTGGTTGGCCCGTTTGGACTGTCAATGACCCAGTAATGGCTGCATTCGGCCGCCGGATCTTTCTGCTCATTCAATCCGATCTCTCCTTCAGGTCATCGCTCCTCTTCAGCCGAAGCGATTCGATCACTACTTGCGTTCTTCCAAAGGGATGAACTGGCGGTTATCGGGACCAACATAGTGAAGCCTCGGGCGAAGAATTATGTTGTTCTCCAGCTGTTCAACAAACTGCAAGATCCAGCCCGGTATGCGACCTATAGCGAAGATCGGGACGAACAGGTCCTCCGGTATGTCTAGCAGGTAGTACATCGCGCCGGACCAAAAGTCGACGTTCTCGGCTACGCCCCTCCTAGCATAAGGCTCCATTGTCTCGGAGACGGCCTCGAGAATCGAGAACCATTGGGGCTGGTCTTTCCGCTCACCCAGCTGTTTGGTGCCCTGCTTGATATGTTTGGCCCTAGGGTCAATCGTCCGATAGACCCGGTGTCCGAAACCCATGACACGGCCCCCGCCGGCCAAGAGGTCCCGTACATAGCCGGCCGCATTCTCAGGACTGCCTATCTCCATCGCCATTGCCATCACGCCCTCAGCAGCTCCGCCGTGCGACGGCCCCTTCAGAACGCTGATGCCCGCAGTGATGGCGCAGTGAAGGTCTGCGATCGTGGAGGCGGTAACCCTGGCAGCGAACGATGACGCGTTTACGCCATGTTCAGCGTGAAGTACAAAGTCTTTGTCCAGCAGAGCCGCGTCTTCCGGGTGCGGCTTCTCGGCGAAGAGGCAGTACAGGAAGTTGGCCGCAAGAGAAAGATCGGCGGAGGGGGGCACGGGTTGCAGACCCTGTCGGATCCGGTGATGGGCAGTGACTATCTGCGGCGCCTGCGCCGTCAACCGCACTCCCTTTCGCAGGGTCGCCTCCACGGACATGTCATCTACTTCCGAGTCGAATGCCGCCAGAGCCGAGATTGCAGTCCTTAGAACGTCCATGGGATGGGAGTTCTTGACCAGCCGAATTACACCGATGATCTCCTCGGGGAGGGCGCGCCAGGAGCGGAGTTCGGACTCGAACTCATCAAGTTGGGATGCGTTGGGCAGGTCGCCGTATAGGAGGAGGTGTACGACCTCTTCGAACGTCGAGTGCTCTGCGAGGTCGTTTATGTCGTATCCACGGTAGAGTAACCGACCGGTTTGGCCGTCGATGAAGCTGGCCTCGGTCCGGTCTATATATATTCCGCGGAGGCCCCGGTTAAGACGGACCTTCCGATCCTCGGTCATGGCGGCGGCTCTATTCGATATGGTCCGACGAATCGCGGACTAGACTAGGAAACCAGCAACGGTTCGGGGGTGGCAGGACTGTGGGAGCAACAACAAACCGGTAGTGAAACGATTCGCCATCGACACCAAGCGACGCAGCAACTCTAGCAGTTGCCGAATATCGCTGTCAATCAGGTTCAAACCTACTGGAGCATGCAGCAAGCTGAATTTGACGGTGATTGTGAATGAAGTTACAATGTTATATCTCCTCGCAAGTCCCGCGTTCAGACCACACATCCCCGCCTATCATCAATAGTGCCTGTCTTCTAAGGAAACCGGATGGACTCAACTGAAGTCCCAGAGGTTGTAGTCAGCCGCCTGCCCATGTATGTCCGGGCACTGTCGCAGCTTCAGCTCGACGGGAGCCGAGTGGTCAGCTCGCAGGACCTGGGCGCGCGCCTGCAGATGACCCCCGCCCAGATACGCAAGGACCTGAGCTACTTCGGCAGGTTCGGCAAGCAGGGGCGCGGATACAACGTCACCTCCCTGGCAACTCAGCTTCGAATGATCCTCGGCCTTGACCGGGACTGGCGGACTTGCCTCGTGGGAGTGGGGCGGCTTGGACGAGCGATCATCAGTTACCCAGGATTCGCACCGCAAGGATTCAAGATAGTGGCCATCTTCGACGGGGACCCGTCACAGATTGGGAGCGCTATCGGAAATCTGAGGGTGCGGAGCATGGAGGACCTGTCGGAAGCGGTCCACAGCCAAGGTATCGTCATCGGCATCGTTGCCGTTCCTGCCGAACAGGCGCAATCGGTAATCGATCAGCTTGTGGAAGCGGGCGTCTTCGGTATTCTCAACTACGCCCCCACGGCACCGCGCATCCCAGATGACGTGGTGATGCGAAACATCGACCCCGTGCTTTCCCTGCAGTCCATGACCTACTACCTCAGGAAAGAACAGGAGCGCAGAGGGCTGATACCGCAGCGGCTGAGGGTCTGCTGACCTAAGGCTTCGACCGGAATCAACAGAAGCTCTCGGCGCCAGTCTGTTCCGGACCTCCTGACCCTCAGTAGCCGCCCTTCGAGGTCACCTGGGCGGCGCCAAATGAGCGGGAAAAAGGACCTGTTCAAGTAGGGGAATTCTCTCTTCTCAGATTTTGTGTTCCGTTTTGTTCCATTATGTTCCGTTTCGTAGCTGAGAACCGGTCGGTTGCGGAGCAGTTTCGGAACACCTTTGGAACATGAACGGAACCTAATCGGGGCACCTGTGGAACACAAATGGAACACGGGGGTTCCTGGTCGCGTGCGGTCCATCGGGGCCAGCGGCCAGAAGCGGCCAATTCGTAGCTGAGAGACGATGTCAAGTTCTCCACGAGCGGCCAGAACCGGCCAAAAGCGGCCGCCAGGGCATGGCTCCTTCGGCAGGCTCTGGACGGAGTCTGTACCCATAGATGCGCGGGTCGAGGTGTGACTGCGGTTGTCGATGGCATTCATGCATCAATAATAGCACTAGAGTTCGCTTAGGTCAAACGATCGCATGACGTCGCAGTTTCCGTTACCCAAGCAGGGAGTGCACGGTAAGTCTCCGGTTACTAAATGTGGCGACCGCCTAGTGGCAGTTCTGTGCTGTACAGATGCCCCATTCCAACACTTCGAATTTGCTCACGACAGGTGCTTCCACAGCGGACTGGCGAAGTGACGGAGGAATTGCCGTACTGGCCGAAACGAACGTTGCCCGAGCGTTCGAAGAAGGTGGGGGAGACCGCAAAGCAGGAGAGTTTGACAGCGCTTAGTTGAGTAGCCCCGCAGATAGTAACCACCATCGATGTGCCGACTACTGAACCGGGAGTTACATCAACTCTAGCAGCGCCAGGGGGGCCGGTTGCTTTACCGGGCAGGAACTCCTGGCCGCGGCGCGCGTCTTCCTCGACGGCGAGCGACCTTAAGCCTTGCCTGTGAACGCCTGAGCGAAGCCATGGCGCGCTCCAAGTCCATGGCAGCCGTTGCGCCAACAACACGTTCCTGCGCCCGGTCCATTGCCTCAGCGGCCCTGTCCTCGTCGATCTCGTCCTCCCGCTCAGCGGTATCGGCCAAGACCGTGACTTTGTTGCCGAGCACCTCGAGGAACCCGCTTCCCACTGCCATGTAGGCGTCCTGTCCGCCCTGCCGTACCAGAATCTCGCCCGGCTTCAACGCGGTAAGCAGCGGCGCGTGGCGCGGAAGGATGCCGAGTTCTCCGTCTATGCCCGGAGCAACAATCATGTCCACGTCTTCAGAGTAGACGACTCTCTCCGGCGAAACGACTTCCAGACGCATGGGAGCCACGGTGTACCTCCTCGGCGACCCTGCGCGGGCCTAGGAGCCCGCCGCCATCTGCGCGGCCTTCTCCACAGCCTCTTCAATGGACCCAATCATGTAGAAGGCCTGCTCGGGCAGATCGTCGTGCTTGCCATCCAAGATCTCCACGAAGCCGCGGACGGTCTCCCTGACTGGAACGTAACGGCCCTGCTGGCCGGTGAACACTTCTGCCACATAGAAAGGCTGCGTGAGAAACCGCTGGATCTTGCGGGCTCGGGCAACGATGGCACGGTCCTCGTCCGAGAGTTCTTCAACGCCCAAAATGGCAATTATGTCCTGCAGGTCCCGGTACCGCTGAAGGACCTGCAGGACTCCCCTAGCGGCATCGTAGTGGTCCTGACCAACGATCGCAGGCTCCAGGATCCTTGACGACGAAGCCAGCGGGTCCACGGCCGGGTACAGGGCCTGTTCAACGAGGGCCCTGTCCAGCGAAATCACTGCGTCCAAGTGCCCGAACGTGGTGACGATGCCGGGGTCAGTATAGTCGTCGGCCGGAACGTAGATGGCCTGGAACGACGTAATTGAGCCGGTGGCGCTTGAGGTAATCCGTTCTTCCAATTCGCCCATCTCGGTGCCCAAAGTAGGCTGGTAGCCGACAGCGGAAGGCATACGTCCGAGAAGAGCGGACACTTCCATGCCCGCAAGAATGTAACGGTAAATGTTGTCGATAAACAGGAGGACGTCCTGGCCGCGCTCCTCCTTGAAGAACTCGGCCATGGTCAGTCCAGTCATGCCCACCCTGGCTCGAACCCCGGGCGGTTCATTCATCTGGCCGAACACGAGAACGGTGCTGTCGATAACGCCGGACTCCTGCATCTCGTGCCAGAGGTCGTTGCCTTCGCGGGACCTCTCGCCCACTCCCGCGAACACGGAAACGCCCTGGTGTTCCGCGCCGATGTTGCGGATGAGTTCCTGAATGATCACGGTCTTGCCGGTACCCGCGCCACCGTAGGCTCCCACCTTGCCGCCCCTAGTGAACGGTGTCATCAGGTCCATGACCTTGATGCCTGTTTCCAGTATCTCGATACTGGTAGCCTGGTCCTGGAAGCCTGGCGGCCTCCGGTGGATCGGCCACGCCAGTTCGGCACCAACGTCGCCCTTGCCGTCGAGTGTTTCACCAAGAACATTGAACAGACGGCCGAGGGTGGCCTCCCCTACGGGAACTGCTATCGGCTGGCCCGTGTCATGCACATCGACACCGCGCCGCAGCCCCTCTGTGGGTCCCAAGCCCAAGCACCGTACCCAGTTGTTGCCGATGTGCTGTTCCACCTCAAGAACGAGCCGGTCCTCTCCCACCGCGGTCTCCAGCGCATTGAAAACCGCCGGCATTCCGTCGGGCGGGAACTCAACGTCTACTACGGTGCCGATAATCTGTATTACCTTACCCGTCGCCATTGTCCCTCCTTGAAGTCCGCACCTACCAAGCTTCTATGCCTCGATCGCGGCCGCGCCGCCGACAAGGTCGAGAAGCTCCCCAGTTATCATGTCCTGTCGGGCCTTGTTCATCTCAAGCGTCAGGTCATCGATCATCTCGTTGGCGTTGTCCGTTGCGTTCTGCATAGCCACCATGCGGGCGGACTGCTCGCTGGCGACGCCCTCAAGTACTGCATGGTAAATCTGCATCTCGATGAAGCGGGGCAGCAGTACCGCCAACACCGCCAGGGCATCAGGTTCATAGATGTACCCGACCGCCTCCGTTTGATCGAGCTCGGCCGGCTCGACCGGAATCAGTTGAAGGATCCTGGGCCGCTGAACCGTGGTGCTCAAAAAGTCTCCATAGGAGATGAACACAGCATCGGACTCGCCTGCCAGATAGTCATCTATCGCAATTCGGGCGATGGGTGTCAAATCGGCGTACGAAGGCCTGTCTCCCAGATCACTGAAGACGGCCTTGACGTTGGCGCCGGCCCGCACGAAGAAGTCGCGCCCCTTCCTTCCGACCGCGACTATCGAAGCGCTCTCGGCATGGTCCACCAGAAACTGGCCCGCGGCGCGGTTGAGGTTGGAGTTTAGTCCACCGGTCAGACCTCTGTCCGGCGTGATGTGAATCAACTGGACCCGTTGAACTTCCCTTGGGGTCAGCAGATCGTGGGCCTCCTCCTCGTCGCGGGGCTGCGCGGCGAGGTGAGAGAGGAGCGAGCGCATCGTCTCGGCGTAGGGACGGCTCTGCAAGGCCATCTCCTGAGCGCGCCGCATCTTGGACGCGGCAATCATGGACATGGCCTTAGTTATCTTGGCCGTGTTCTCGACGCTCCGAACGCGCCGTCTTATCTGTCTCAGGTTTGGCATTGTCTTTAGTGCCGCAAAACTTCAGCAGACCGAAAGCTCCGAGTCCGGCCTAGTACGGCACGTTCTCCTTGAACTCCTCGATGGCGACCCTGAGGGCCTTGTCCAACTCGTCGTCGATTTCCTTTTTATCGGTTATCTGCGTCAAAGTGTCAGGGTGGTTCGAGTCCATGAAGCTTCGCAGTCCCGTCTCGAAGTCACGCACCTTGGCAATCTCGACGTCGTCCAAGAACCCGTTGACGAGAGCGAACAGTATCGTCACCTCGTGCTCCAGGGGCACAGGCTCGTTCTGGTCCTGCTTGAGGATCTCTGTGCCTCTCTGCCCGCGCTCCAGCTGGTCGCGTGTGGCCTGATCGAGGTCGGACGTGCCGAACTGGGCGAATGTGGCCAACTCCCGATACTGCGCCAGGTCAAGGCGAAGACGCCCTGCCACGCTGCGAACTGCCCTGGTCTGCGCGGCGCTGCCCACCCGGGAGACGGAGAGACCGGCATTGATGGCGGGCCTGATTCCTGAGTTGAACAGCTCCGGCTCCAGGTAAATCTGGCCGTCCGTGATGGAAATTACATTTGTAGGAACGTACGCAGACACGTCGCCGGCAAGCGTCTCGATGACTGGAAGCGCGGTAAGCGAACCGCCACCGTGCTCCTCGTCCAGCCTCGCGGCCCTTTCGAGCAGACGGCTGTGCAGATAGAAGACATCTCCCGGATAAGCCTCTCTGCCGGGCGGGCGCCTTAGCAAGAGGGACATCTGACGGTACGCCCACGCGTGCTTTGAGAGGTCATCGTAGATAATCAGGGCATCCCTGCCCTGGTGCATCACCTCTTCCCCCATGGCGCAGCCCGCGTACGGGGCAAGATACTGCATGGGCGCCGGATCCGCGGCATTGGCGGCTACGATAATGGTGTGGTCCATTGCGCCGCGCTCTTCAAGGAGGGCCACAGTCTGCGCGACTTTTCCCACCCTCTGTCCGATGGCCACGTAGATGCAGAGCAGGTCGCCGCCCTTCTGGTTAATGATCGTGTCTGTGGCAAGAGTGGACTTGCCCGTTGACCGGTCGCCGATAATCAGCTCGCGCTGGCCGCGACCGACCGGGATCATCGCGTCGATGGCCTTGACGCCCGTCTGCACAGGTGTGTCCACGCCCTGGCGAATAGCAACGCCCGGCGCGACCACCTCGACAGGCCTTGTGACTTCCGAAGTGATTGGCCCCTTGCCGTCCATGGGTTGACCGAGGGCGTCCACGACGCGTCCGATGAGCTGGTCACCGACAGGCACCTCGACGATGCGCCCGGTGCTCCGGACCTCGTCGCCTTCCTTCAAACCGGCAGGGTCTCCCATGATCACCACGCCGACGCTGTCCTCTTCCAGGTTGAGGGCCATGGCAGTGGTGCCGTCCTGGAATTCCACGAGCTCGCCGTAGCTTACGCCGGACAGACCGTGGATACGGGCAATGCCGTCGCCGACTTCCACGACGACGCCGACATCCACCATTGTCAGCTGCTGGCCGAACTCCTGTATTTGCCGCTTGATTACGGACGCAATGTCCTGTCCCCTAACTGCCATCGGTCATCCTCCGTTCGAAGAGGGTCAACGGGCGCAAAAGACGCGCGCAAGCGTCAACGGCCATGGACCAATCTCTTCCTCATTCCTTCCAAACGAGTCCGCGTGCTGCCATCTATCACCTGGTCCCCAACGCGGGCGATGATACCGCCCAGTATGCTGGGGTCTTCACGCGAACTGATTACCACATCCCGCCCAGCGACACCTCTGAGCATCTCCGACAACCGGGCCGCCTGCTCGGGGTCCATAGGCACCGCGGTAACGACCTCCGCCCTCACCACGCCGCGGTGCGAGTCAACCATGGCTGCGAACTCGTTCGCCAAGTCGGGCGCGATGCGAGCGGCGTTCTTGGAGGCCAGAAGACTCAGCAGGTTACGGGTGAGGGGCCGAATCGAGTCGCCGAAAAGCTCGTCGATCAAAGCAACCTTCCTCGAAGCGGTCAGTTGCGGAGAGTCGAGCGCGTCCCCCAACGATTCAGTTTCAACGGCCGTCCCGATTATCTGCAGATCTTGGAGCCAGCCGTCCAGATCGTCTGCCTCCAAGGCGAGTTCAAAGGCGGCCTGCGCATACCGACGTGCCGAAGCTCGATACGCCACGATTTAGTCCTCTAGAGCCCGTTCTTCAGTAGCTGTTCAAACTCGATGAGTTCAATGCCCCGTGCCACCCCTGGATTCCCGCCTTCGCGGGTATGACGGCAAGAACAGGTCTCTCCGTCACTAAGGGTTACCCACACGGCCTGAACAGTCTCGTTCTTCATAGCTAGTTGCGCCGGACCTGCAGGCCTTCCTCGAGGACGTTTTCGATCAACTGCCTGTGCCCTTCCCCGTCCACCGCGCTCTCAATCACGCGTTCAGCTGCCGTAACGGCAAGTCCAGTGAACTCCCTGCGCAGGTCCTCGATCGCGTTGTCCCGCTCCCTTTGGAGAGCCTGTTCAGCCCGTTCCCGCTCCAAACGGATTTCGTCGCGGGCCTTAGCGAGCTCCTCCTCACGGTAGCGCTCTGCTACTTCGCGCGCCTGGGCAATCATCTGCTGCCCTTCGGCGCGGGCGGACTCAATCTGTTGACGCATCTCTTCCTGAGACTGCTCGGACTCCTGCCGGACCCTGTCGGCCGTCTCCAGACTCTCCCTGATCCGCTGGGAGCGATTGTCCAGCATCCTGACGATTGGCTTGTACAGCAGCACGTACAGGATGGCGAACAGCGCCAGGAAGCTGACTAACTGAGTTATCAGCCCGGGAATACTTATGCCTAAGGCTTCCATGCCTCTATCTCCGTTGAATCGTTAGGGCGGGAGTAAGTTAGTAGGCTACAGAACTCGCTTCTGTCACCCTCAGCCCAACCCTCTCCCATCGAGGGAGAGGGAGCTATGGAACTAACTAGACGAACTTAATGATGACGGCCACGACCAGGGCGTAAATGGCGATTGCCTCAGCAAACGCGATGGCCAGGATCATGTTTTGCTGAATCGGGCCAGCCGCCTCAGGGTTCCGGCCCAATGACTCCATTGCCTTGGCGGCAAGCAGGCCGATTCCAAGGCCGGGACCGATACCTCCGAGACCGATTGCCAATCCGGCTCCAATATTGCCGATGTCGCCTTCCATCGATAGACCTCCGCTAGCTTTGACTTCCAGGTTGCCGGTTACGGTGAGAATTCAATCGCATCAATGACCCTCGTCGTGGGCGACTGTGGCCGTCGATGCAAAGACAAGTGTGAGCATGGAGAAGATGAATGCCTGAATCAGGCCTACGAACAGTTCCAATCCCAGGAACGGCATGATGCCTATGAGCGGCAAGAGGAATGCCATGGCGAAAAGCAGTACTTCTCCGGCGAAGATGTTCCCGAAGAGCCGGAACGTAAAGCTGATGACGCGCGCGATCTCGCTAATGGCCTCGAGAAGGCCAACGAACAGCCAAATGGGGCCCTGCCTGACGTTTATAAACTTGCCGACGTGTCCGAAGACTCCGAGGGAGCGGAACGCCCAGAAGTGGATCATAACCATGGCCACTAATGCGATGGCCAACGTTGTGTTGATGTCTGTGTTGGCGCTGCGGAGGAAAGGCACTAGCAGACCGGCCCTTGGCCGATCTTCCTCCTCAGTGTGTTCGTACTCCGCCCCCGTGATCTCAGTTCCCACCGACCCGAAATTCTGTACGGTCAGAGCGCCGTCACCTTCGAAAATGGCCAGCTTGACGGTCTCAAGGTTGGCGTGCTCGCCCTCCTTCTTGGCCTTGTCCTCTGCATGGTGGATGACCTCTTCGGCAGGCTCAAACCTGCCGATGGTGCCGAAGCCGGGGAGTATGCCGAGCCAGTTGGCCGCCACAATGAAGATGAAGATGGTCATAACCAGCGGAAAGAACCGGCGGGCCTTTTCCTTGCCGGCCACGCTCTCGGTGAGGTTCAAGAAGAACTCAATGACCACCTCGAACAGGCTCTGGAGTCCGCTGGGGACCTCTTTCATGCGCCGGGTGGCGAAGAACGCCAGAGCCGCCAACACGAGAATTGTGAGCCACGTGGCCAGCATCGTGTTGGTGAGCTTCCAGCCCGGCAGAAGTTCGTCGGCCAGCACGGGCTCGGCGGCGAGCTGCAGATGCGGGAGCGGAGCGCCGAGGAATCCTCCGCCAAACTCGTTTCCGAGCGCACCACCCGCCAACCCCAAGACGAGGAGCACCGCGAAAACGACGATTACAACAAGGATCTTCGGGTTGCCAAGCAGTTTGGACACTAGTCCGAGCCCTCGCTGGGCTCAGGCTGGAACAGATCCATAAGCATCTTCATCATGCCAATCACGGCCATTGCGATTCCAAGACCCAACCCTATCAAAGTGAGAACTGGGCTCAAGTTGACCAACCGATCCAGCCACCAGCCACCCATCGCGCCTCCGGAGATGCACAGTGCTACATACCAACCTACTCCAAGGAGCCGCAGTGCGGTGCGCTTCCCGCTGGAACTCATACAGTCTCCGAACGGATTGCGGATATTATCACAAAGTGGTTTTGCCGGTCAATTTGGCCAAGCTCGGGCCGTTCTTGCAGGGTACCTTATCCGGTCTTGTTCGGACTGACCCAGGCGTGTGTAGAAGCGAAGCTGGAACCGGCGCATCGATCAAGGCCAGATGACCCCAAGGATCATGAACCAACCAGGGTGTGCGGGACCATGATCCTGCCTAGCATGCTGTGGCGGGAACCAAGCCCACCGCCATCGATTTGCAGGTAGCCGCTTCGACCAAGCGCAGGGCCAGCACTATGGCAGGCGGACACGCCATGACGCCGGATGAAACTCCCGACTGGGTGCGTCCTAATCGGAGGAGCTGGGCTTCTCCTCTTTGCCGAGATCATCGAGGTTCAGCTCGTTGATGAACTCGGTAAAGGCGGAAAGGCGCTTCAACTCTTCGTCATTCACCGGCTTGGGATCGCCTTCCCGCGTGAGCCTGGCAGCACCGGTCTCCTCATCCATCTCCACTCCCGCCTTCTCCACGACCGCCTCATCAGCGAAGATTGGGCATACCTTGCTTATCTGCGGCGAGAAGTCATCATGGTATTTGCGTTGTTCGGTGACGAACTCCTCAGCCTCGGTGAGCGTAGTGAATTGCTGCTTATCCCCTTTGGGATCCATCAGGAAGTAGCCTTGACGCACTGCCAGCGCGATGGCGTCGCTCGGACGCGAGTCAACTTCGTACGAGGACCCGTTGGACTGCAAGAGCACCTTTGCGTAGAAGGTGTCGTCAGTCAGGTCCGATACAACAATGCCACTTGCCGAAGCGCCCAGCGCGGCTATAACGTTGCCCAACAGGTCGTGGGTCAGGGGCCTCGGAACCTCTACGTCCTGAAGGCGCAAAGCAATTGCGTCGGCCTCCGCGGAACCGATCCAAATCGGCAGGTATCGATTACTTCCCTTGACGCGCAGTATGACCACGCGCTGATAGCTCATGAGGCTGACGCGGATGCTCTCGATCTCCATCTCTAGCATGAAATCTGCCTCCCTCGCCCGTTCCCAGAGTCAATTCATTTTATGTACGAGCCTAAAGGGTGTCAACGAAGGTCAGGTCAACGAAAGCCAATCTCCGACGGGCCGCAATTCCGACCGAGCGTGATCGGCGCTACTGCTGAGGCAGCGCATCTCAGGACCGGTGAGCCGACTATCCGGGGGCTCTTTTCTTCAATTGACTGCCGTCCGAAGAGACCAACCGCCTAGTACGCTTTTCCAACTCCCTGCGAGTCAGCATCACTCGTCTGCCGCACTCCAGGCAGTTGATGGCGATGTCTGCGCCAAGCCTCGAGACTTCCCATTCGAGGCCGCCGCATGGGTGCTGCTTACGCAGTACAACGACATCCCCAAGCCGAATGTCTAGCACCAGCCTTTGCCCTCTTCGGCGAGCACCGAACTCACCTGCTCATTCATTTGCAGCACGACCCGGCGCGCTGCCTCAGCATAGTTCTGCGGGTCCTTCGAGGCATAGGTGACGCTCCTAGAGGCAGCGATGATGACGTTGCGGCCGTGCTCGTCCATGCCCGCCTTGACGGACGGCGCCAAACCGCCGCCCTGGGCTCCGACCCCAGGGGCCAGAAGCGTCATGCCGGGACATGCGGCACGGACGCGATTGAGTTCGGCCGGGAAGGTGGAACCGACCACGATCCCCACGTTGCCGCGCGTGTTCCACTCCCTCGCCCGCAAAGCCATGCGGTGGTGCATCTCCGCCTGACCACTGTCGCTTTGCACGATGAGGTCCTGAACGTCCGCCGCACCGGGGTCGGAGGACTTGCACCAGACGAGAACTGCCTTGTCCTCGCGCGTCAGGAACGGCTCAAGCGCCTCGCCGCCCGCCCAGCCGTTGACCGTGACGGCATCGAAGTCCCAGTAGTCGAACAGCGCCTTAGCGTGGAACACGTTCGTCGATTCGACGTCGCCTCTCTTGGCATCGCCGATGATCACAACGGATGGGGCAGCCTCGCGAATACAAGCAACAGTGTCCTTTAGCGCTTCAAGGCCTGCAATGCCGAGCGCCTCGTAGAAGGCCAGGTTTGGCTTGAACGCGCAGACGACATCGTGTGTAGCTTGAACAATTGCACGGTTGAAGTTCGCCACACCGGCGACTGGCATCAAGGCGGGATCGGGGTCCAGGCCAACGCACACGAGGCTGCGGTTCGCCTCGGCGGCGGCAAGCAGCCTGTCTGCGAATCGATGCACTTAGGGCGACCTCCATGTTGAGTCTACATGCGTCCGGTGAAGTGCGGCAATGCGAGGAATGACTCTTGAGCTGTAGGGTTACCGCCAACTACAAGTGTGTCTCATAATTGCCACATGGACTGCAGTTCGAAAGGAATTGCCGCGAGCTCAGGGGGCCCACATGCCCTGCTGGAAGTGTTCGAGCGGCTCTCCCGTGAGTATGGCCCGCAGGACGGCTGGTGGCCCGCCGATTCGCCGTTCGAGGTGGCTGCCGGCGCGGTGCTGACTCAGGCGACGTCATGGGGCAACGCGCAGATGGCAATTGGCGCGCTGAAGCGGCGGGGGTTGCTTTCGGCCTCGGCAATTCGAAGTGCATCTTCGGAGGCGCTGGCTAACGTGGTCAGGCCGGCAGGCTTTCACCAGCGTAAGGCACACACATTAAAGTTGCTGGCAGAGTTCCTGGCTGGGTTCGGGGAGGAGCTGAGCGGCGCAATAGACGAGAGCACCTGCTCGCTGCGGCGTCGGCTGCTGGCCATTCATGGCATCGGCGAGGAGACGGCGGACGCGATTCTGCTCTACGCCTTGGGCCGTCCCACGTTCGTGGCCGACGGATACGCCCGGCGGCTGTTCGCGCGGCTAGGAATCATGCCTGATCGCATTAGCTATGCGGAGTGCCGTGCGTACGCAATGAGCCGCACACCGATGAAGGCGGGTTTCTGGGCCGAACTTCACGCGCTGATCGTGCGACATGGTGCGGCAACCTGCCGCGCGACGCCCAGGTGCGTGAAATGTCCGCTCCTAGATATCTGCTCTACCGGACTAAGTACACTGTCGGGCACCATGCCAGCCCGAAGACCCCTACGTTAAGCCTAGCGTCGCCTGTACGGGGCACCCTTCGCCGGCCCGGTAACGACAATCCCTGCAGTTTTCAGGATGAGCCAGACCTCGCTGCCCGGCCTCAGCTTCAGGGCTCTGAGCGAGCCGAGCGTAATCTCCGCGGCCAACCGCACGCCGACGTCGAGGTAGACGAACGCACGGCCGTCCAGAGCGTGCGTCTCTTCGACCACTGCGGGAACTATGTTTCGCGCGCTCAGAGAATGGGACTCTTCGAGGGAGATGATCACGTCGGCTGCGCGAATTGCGATTGTTGCAGTATCGCCGGGCGCGGCCTCTACCGACGGCGCAAGCAACTCCACGCTCCCGACGGTAATCCTGGTCAAGCCGTCCTCGTCTGGCTCCCCCGCGACCACGCCCTCGAGCATGTTCTCCAGTGCATCGTTGTCGGACAGCGCGGATAGCTGCGGGTCCGCTGCCAACTCCGTGGGCCGCAGGTGCGCGACGCTTCGGCCGGAGTCCAACACAAGCGCTGAAGACGCCAGCGCGAGGACTTCTGAGATCGAGTGGGTCACGTAGAGCATCGACGTGCCAAGCTCGCGGCGCACACGCCTCAGATACTGGATAATCACGCCACGATAGCGAACATCCAGCGACGACAGTGGCTCGTCGAGCAGAAGCAGTTCCGGGGATGTCGCAAGCGCCCTGGCCAGAGCAACCCTCTGACGCTCGCCACCGGAAAGGCGGCCAACGCCGCGCTCCAAAAGCGTCCCCAAGCCGAACATCTCCACCAACTGTTCGGGTTCGACGCGACGAGCACTTGCCGGAGTAAGCCTGTACCCGTACAGCAGGTTCTGAATTACGGTCATGTGGGGAAACAGGGCAGAGTCTTGGAATACGTAACCGAATCTTCTTCTGTCAGGAGGGATGTTTACTCTCCGTCGTCTGGAATACACCGTTCTGCCGGAGAGTTCGATCTGTCCGTCTGTGGGTGTCGTCAAACCTGCAATGCAGTTGAGTAGAGTCGTCTTTCCGCTGCCTGAGAGACCGTAGACCGCCGTTATCCCTTCGCCGAGGTCGCCCGCGCAGTCCAGAGTGAAGTCCCTGTACCTCTTCACCAACTTGAACGAGAGTAGTGTCTCTCGATGATCGGAGTTGCCGGGGAACTGTGACATCGTTCGATTACTCTCCGTTTGCGGCGGTCCGGCCCAACAGCCAGTTGTGCGCAAGAAGCGTTGCCAATGCAAGCACGATCGAGACGGCCACGAGACGCAGCGCCGTTGCATCGTCTCCCAGTTGGACCTTGCTGAAAATCGCCAGCGGCAGAGTCTGAGTGCGGCCGGGGATGTTTCCAGCCACGACGATTGTGGCCCCGAACTCTCCGAGGGCTCTTACAAATCCCAGCAGCACACCGGCTAAGATTCCACGATACGCGAGAGGGACCGTTATGGATGCGAACACTCGCCACCCTCCGGCTCCGAGGCTTCGAGCGGACATCTCCAGCCGCTCGTCCACGCCGGCCATCGCGACCATTACCGAGCGTGCCATCAATGGGAACGAAACAACCGCCGAGGCAAGTACTGCGGCAAGCCAGGTGAACACAAGGCTGAACCCCAGCGTATCGCTGAAAAAGGACCCAACGGGGCTGCCGCGTCCGAGGATGAGGAGCAGGAAGTAGCCGACCACCACAGGCGGCAACGCCAGAGGAAGCGACGCGGCCAAATCTATGATGAATCCGCCGGGAATCCTCTTCTTCGTCACCAACCAGCTAACGGCGAGGGCAAACGGCAGGTTCAACAGGGTTGCTACCGCTGCAACCCGAAGCGTGAGGCCGATTAGGGGCAGGTCTCCGATCACTATGACACGGTTCCGGTCCGGCGGGCGGCCCGAACCGGGCCCGCGCCAGCGGTTCTCAGGATCATTCCAGCACGATGAAACCGTGTTCTTGAAACACCTTCCGGGCCTCCTCGCCAGAGAGAAAGTCTATGAACTCTCGTGCCTCCTTTGGCAGAGGAGCAGATGTGAGAACTGCCGCAGGATATTCGATCGGGCCGTAGGTGCCGTCCGGCACCACACTTGCGATGACTGTGCCCTCCGCTATCAGAGCGTCGGTCCTGTAAACGATGGCGGCGTCCGCGCTGCCCGTCTCCACGTACGCCAGAGCAGCCCGAACATCGCCTCCCCATACTAATCTTGGCCGCATTGCCTCCCAGAGTCCGGCAGCCTGAAGCGCCTCCCTGGCGTAGCGTCCCGCGGGGGCGATCTCCGGGTCCGCCAGCGCAACGGCGTCAAAGTGTGGGTCAAGCAGGTCCGCAAGGTTATCCACACTCTTGCTATCTGGCCTCGTAACGACTACCAGCTTGTTCGAGAAGAGAGGCACGGGACCGAAGGAGATGTTACCGCCATCGTTGAGATAATCCATCGGGAACTTGCCCGCGGTAAGTATCACGTCCGCAGGCGCGCCATCAGCCACCTGCCGTGCAAGTGACTGGGACGCTCCAAAGTTGAAGGCAACCCTTGTTCCAGTTTTGCTCTGAAATCGCTCCCCAACCTCTTCCGCGGCGTCGGTCATGCTGGAGGCCACGAAGACCATAAGCTCCTTCGATCCTGATCCGGAGCCGCACGCGGGCCCAGATGCAATGATTCCAGTTAACGCCAGGGCCAGCACCAGAAAAAGACAGCATTTCAACTTGCATCCATACTCATGGAATCGGTTGCGGTCAAGTACAAACAATCAGGGCGCACATGTTAGTAATTGACGCAATTTTCGAGCGTGACGTATGCGTCCAGGAAAGAACGAGACAAGCGGCCGGCGGTAAGCATTGGCTTGAGCCAATCGCGGGAGACTGCTATACTCATGGGTGATAATCCAGTTGGTGCCGGGAAGAAGTGGGGACTCCCCACTTTCTTTGTTATACGGCATACGCGAGCAGACTGAGGAGGCTGACATGAAGAGCGACTTCCTGGTAGCCCTAACTCAGCTTGCCGCTGAACGTAACCTCCCCCGCGAGACCGTCTTGTCCGCTATTGAGGCTGCCCTTGTATCAGCGTATCGCAAGGATAGCATCATGGGCGGGCAGGATATATCCGTCAAGCTTGATCCCGGTACGGGTGATGTAAGCGTTTACATCGTCAAGACCGTGGCGGAGGAGATCGAAGACCCCCAAATTCAAATGACGCTCGATGAGGCGCGCGGCTTCAAGTCCGCGGCTCAGATAGGCGACGTCATCCCGGTTGAGGAGCTTCCTCATAGCGCCGGTCGGATTGCCGCGCAAACCGCCAAGCAGGTGGTCATGCAGAGATTGCGGGAAGCCGAGCGTGAGCTGGTTTACGAAGAGTACGCGGACAAAGAGGGAGAAGTTTTCCAGGTAACTGTCCAACGCATCGAGCCCAGTCAGATGATTGTGGAGCTCGGGCGCGTGGAGGCCACACTTCCGTTCGCCGAGCAGTCCGCGAACGAGTGGGTGAGGATCGGCCAGAAGTTCAAAGTTCTCCTCAAGACGGTTGGACGTTCCTTTAAGGGACCGGAACTGATCGTCTCCAGGGCAGACCAGGACCTGCTGAAGCGTCTGTTCGAGATGGAGGTGCCTGAGATTTACAACGGCGCCGTGGAAATCATGGCGATCGCCCGTGAAGCCGGCGCCCGCAGCAAGGTAGCAGTGTTTGCACGCCAGGACGGCGTCGACCCGGTTGGATCCTGCGTGGGGCTTCGGGGCATTCGAATCCAGAACATCGTCAACGAACTGCACGGCGAGAGGATCGACGTGGTGGAATGGCACCGCGATCCCAGAGCGTACATTGCCAACGCCCTGAGCCCATCCCAGGTATTGCGCGTGGACATCAACGAAGAGTCCAGGTCCGCAATTGCAGTGGTCCCCGACAGGCAACTCTCACTTGCTATCGGCAAGGAAGGGCAAAATGCCCGGCTGGCGGCCAAGCTGACTGGGTGGAAAGTAGACATCTCAAGTCATCTCGAGGCCACCACTCAGCCTGTAGTAAAGCTCGCGCCTGAGCCTGTCGCTACGGTTGTTGAGGAGCAGCCCGTTGAAGTCGAAGTTGCGGCAGAGCCTGTGCTAGCTGAAGCCACGGTCGCTGACGAAACGGTTGTAGAGGACTCGGCTGTAGTCGAGGTGCAAGCTGTCGACATAGCTGAAGATGCGGAGGAAGTGGTCGTCGAGACCGCAGCAACTGTAGCCGAAGAAGAGCAGTCTGAAGAACCATCGGACGATGAGTTGCTTGCGCAACTCGAAGCCATCGAGGCAGCTGAAGAGAGCGCTGTCGATGACGTCCAGGAAGTTGGCGTTCCCGAGGAACTGCTGCCAACGGACGAAGAGCTTGGAATTGTGGTCGAAGAGGAACTAGGGGAACCGTTGCCGGTGCTGGGGGCTCCACGCATTTCGGACCTGTCCGAGGACGTATGGTCCCTCAGAAGGTCGGGTTCGGAGTCCGAGCTTGGCCAGATCAGGTTCGCCGAGGACATCGCAGGCCTGCGGGGCGGGATTACTGCCAGCCGTGGCCGCAGACGCGGACCTGCAAATGACCAAGACCGTAACCGCCGCAGGAAGCGAAGGGGAGGCACCAGGAGGCGCACGCGGCGATGAGCGCGGCCAAGGGGCGCGTTCCCCTTAGGACCTGTGTGAATTGCGGTAACAGGACGGACAAGCGGCAGCTTCTGAGAATCGTAGCTTCGCCGGACGGCATAACAAACGTCGACCGCACTGGCAGAATGAATGGGCGCGGCACTTACTTATGCCTTGACGATACCGACTGCAAAGAACGTGAACTGAATCGTGGAAGAGTTGAGCGGGCGCTCAGGACCTCGATCAGTCCTGAGGCCTGGCAAGCGTTGGTGGCGGAAGCCGCGAGCGAAAGGGCAGCAGCAAGTGTGAACTGAAGCAGCCCGCTTGAAGATGGAGGGACATGGCAAACCAAGTACAGAGGGGCCGGCCAAGACGGCCTAAAGTAGACATACCCGCAACGCTGACGGTCAGCGACCTAGCAACGCTCTTGGACGTTGACCCCGTGGACATAATTAAAGAGTTCATGCGGGCCGGCTATATGTACACCATCAACCAGGTTATAGACCATGAGATGGCGGAAAAGATCGCCATACTCGCCGGATACGACGTTGGGCCAGTTCAAGACCAGCAATCCCCCGCTTCCCTCGTCCTGACTACTGAGGGCGAGCCTGAAGAAGACCTGGCCGAGCGCCCACCCGTAGTCACCATTCTTGGGCACGTCGACCATGGCAAAACCACGCTGCTGGACCACATTCGCAACGCCAACGTGGTGGACAGAGAAGCCGGCGGCATTACACAGCACATCGGGGCGTACCAGATATCACGGGGCAGCGGCGCGATTACGTTCATCGACACGCCCGGCCATGAAGCGTTTACAGAGATGCGGGCGAGAGGCGCCAAGGTCACGGACTTCGCCGTCCTGGTAGTGGCTGCAGACGACGGCATAATGCCTCAGACGGTCGAAGCGATCGATCACTTGAGGTCCGCCGAAGTCCCCATCCTTGTAGCCATCAACAAAGTAGATCGCCCGGATGCCGACATAGAACGAGTTAAGAGGCAACTGGCCGAGCAGGAGCTACTGATAGAGGAGTGGGGCGGAGATGTCATCGCGGTGCCGGTATCCGCCCTCCACGGGCAGGGCGTCGATGACCTGCTTGACAACATCCAGGTAGTTGCCGAGGTAAGCGAGCTGCAGGCGAACCCGAACCGGCTCGCACAAGGCGTCGTCATCGAGGCCAGGGTGGATAAGAGCAGGGGAACGATAGCAACGGTACTCGTGCAGACGGGCTCGCTGAAGGTAGGAGACAGTATCGTTGTAGGAGAGTTGCGTGGGCGAATCCGCGCCATGTTTTCTGATGTAGGCGAGAGCATCTCTGTTGCAGGACCGTCTCTGCCAGTAGAGATAACGGGCCTATCCGAACTGCCTAACGCCGGCGCCATCCTTGAGGCAATGGGAGACGTCCGAGCGGCCCGTACGCTCGCGGACAATCGCCGCAGGGAGCGGGAAGCCGGCATACTGGAACGTGGAGGAGTCACTCTCGAAGAGATTCACCGGCGCATCGAGTCGGGAGACGTTCGAGCGCTTAACCTGATTGTGAAGACGGATGTCCAGGGAAGCGTAGACGCCGTGCGGGCCGCGCTTGAGGCCCTGAGTACGGAAAAGACCAGAGTAAACTTCGTTCATGTGAGCTCCGGCACGATCTCCGAGGGTGATGTGATGCTCGCGTCCGCGGCAGATGCCGTGGTCCTTGGCTTCAACACCGCACCGGAGCCCGGAGCAAGCGCCCTGGCGCGACTCGAGGGAGTACAGGTACGACACTACAGCATCATCTACGAATTGATAGACGATGTTTCGAAGGCGCTGGAAGGACTCCTCGAGCCCGAGATCGTCGAGAACACGGAAGGCCGAGCTGTGGTGCGGGCCACATTCTCAGTCGGGCGGCGCCGAACGGCGGCCGGGTTCTACGTGACCAACGGGCGAATGTTGAGGAACTCGACAATACGCGTCTTTCGTAACGGACAAACGCTCTTCGAAGGCGGGATCTCCAGTCTCAAGCGCTTCCAGGAAGACGTAAGGGAAGTTGCCAACGGGTTCGAGGGCGGCATGGTTCTCGACGGCTTCAATGACTTCGAAGAAGAGGACCTCCTCGAGTCCTTCACTCTGCGGGAGTCATAGGCCAGCCCGAGAAACCCGATACGCCACGTCTCCGGAGTCCGGTGAAATGAACCACCGCTTGGAGCGCGTTAACTCCACAGTTCGCACTGTTGTCAGCAAAGTAATCGGGTCCGAGATCCGCGACCCGCGACTCTACTCAATGGTCAGCGTAACGCGGGTGGACACCTCCCCGGACTTCAAGAACTGTGCAGTCTACGTCAGCATACTAGGCGACGAGTCTGACAAACGCAGCGCAATGCGGGCGCTGCGTTCCGCCGCGGGTTTCGTCCGGCAACGAATTAAGCCTCAACTCCGCATGCGGACCGTCCCAATGCTCGAGTTCCACCTCGACCTGTCGATCGAGCGTGACGCCGAGTTCTTGCAGCGCCTAACGGATGCTCAACCCGGCCACACCGGGCAATCCGAAGGCAGCTAGTCTACGGCCGGCAATACCGTGGACGGAATCCTGAACATCAACAAGCCAAGCGGCATTACGTCCATGGACATCGTCCGCCGTATGAAGCGGGCAGCCGACATGAGGCGAGTTGGCCACGGCGGTACGCTGGACCCCATCGCCTCAGGCGTTGTCCCGGTGTTCTTCGGCCAAGCGACGCGCACAATGGAGTACGTGGTGGATGGCGTCAAAGAGTACAGAGGCACGATTGAACTAGGAGTTTCAACCGACACCTACGACGCCGAGGGAACCGTTACCGAGACCCGGGACGCCAGCACCCTTACCGCGCAGAGAGTGGAAGTGGCGATGGAGGCCTTCCTGGGGAAAATCGACCAGATTCCCCCCATGTATAGCGCCATCAAACAGCGTGGCAAGCGCCTGTACACGCTTGCGCGCGCGGGCATCGAAGTAGAGAGAGCGCCTCGAAGAGTGGTCGTTCACTCGCTAGTACTGGAGCGCTGGGCGCCTCCCGAGGCCACCGTCTTGATCAAATGCGGGCGTGGCTTCTACATGCGTTCGCTGGCACATGACCTGGGTCAAGAGCTGGGAGTTGGCGGACATCTGAAGAACCTCGAGAGGCTGAGGAGCGGGAACTTCGTCATCCGAGACAGCATTACGCTCGAGGAGGCTGAGCTACGCTTCGAGGAAGGGTCAATATCCGACGTGATGGCGGCCCCGGACGCATCGCTCTCGGGAATGACCGCCATGGTACTTGGCCGACGGCATGAGTTAGCGATCAGG
Organism: Dehalococcoidia bacterium; assembly: GCA_965237445.1. Lineage (GTDB taxonomy): Bacteria > Chloroflexota > Dehalococcoidia > Lucifugimonadales. The sequence continues at coordinate 780,083 of OZ250142.1, forward strand.
AACGGCAGGCCTCTGCCACTCACAGAGCGGTTGCCTCACGCCGAAACCGGCGAGCTTTGCCGTGCCTACAGCGTGGACGGGCGCTTCCTCGCTATTCTGACGTTCGATGGCTGCGAAGCCCAGTGGAGGCCAAGCAAAGTGTTTTCCCTTGGCAAACCGGAAGGCGCACTCGACTAAATGTAGTCTTACTTCGAACAGCTTTTCGGGATCTTGGCACGCGTAGATGCGGTCAAGGTCAGTCCGTTTTCCTGCTACTCGGTCCGCCAAGAGCTGCATCAGCGCAGCGACCGCCCCTACAAGAGACAGCTCTAGCTATTGACAGCAGTTCGTCCTGACACATAGCATCCGCTCAAGAGCCGTAGCAGCCGCATTCTCAGTTAGTTGCCACGGCCGGAGTGGCACGACTCCCAGAGGGGACACAGCGCAGAAGGAGAACCCATTGCAGGCAGCAACCTACGAGCGAAGAATGATGACGCAGCTTGAAAAGAGCATCCCAGCTCACTACTACTATGACGCTGCTCACTATGAGCGCGAGCTTGAAGTGTTCTGGTACAACATGTGGGTGAACGTGGGTCGTGAAGAGGAGATTCCCAACCGGAGAGACTACCTTGTAAAGAGGATCGGCACACAGAACATCGTCGTCACGCGTGACCTCAAGGGGACCCTGCAGGCCTTCCACAACACATGCAGGCACCGCGGCTCGATACTTTGCACACAGGACAAGGGAAGCTTCGAGGGCGGCACCATCGTGTGCCCCTACCACGCCTGGACATATTCGCTGGAGGGCGACCTGATCGCGACGCCGCACCAGTTGGAGTCGGCGGACTTTGACATGAAGACCTATTCGCTGTACGACGTTGCCGTAGGCTCGTGGGGCGGCTACATCTTCGTGAACCTCGCCGGCAAGGACGCACCGCCGCTCGAGTCCGCCTTGGGCAACCTGCCGGCCCGATTTGCCAACTACCATATGGACGAGCTACGCATTGGCAAGCGCATCGTGATGGACATAAAGGCGAACTGGAAGCTCCTGTTTGAGAACTTCGCCGAATGCTTCCACTGCCCGCAGGTGCATCCCGAGCTCTGCACGATCGTAGAATCATTTTGGGACGGGGGCGCGTACGGCATCCGGGAGGACGAAAACGGCAACCTCGTACCTGAACTTGAGAGCCGATACATGCCGGGTGCGCAGTCCCTCACTATGGACGGCTCCTCAATGGTGAAGCCTTTCAAACACCTCAATGAAGACGAACTGGGGGTTCTCTACACCGCCGGTGTGGTAAGGCCCAACTTCTTCATCAATGTCCACCGCGACTATCTGAACACGCATCAGATGATTGCCACAGGCCCGGATAGCATCCAGATGGTCTACGACTGGCTGTTCGAGCCGGAAGCGATGGAACAGGAAGATTTCGACATTGATTTCATGGTCGAGCTTTGGGACCTCACGAATCGGCAGGATGCCCGCAACTGCGAATGGCAGAATTCGGGACTGAAGTCGCGGCATTTCAAGCATGGCAACTTCGTTCCACAGGAGTTCGGACCTCACCGGTTCAACCAGTGGGTACTGGACTCTCTGGGCGAGGGCACGGGCCAGTTCCTCAATGCGGAGACCGAGGCCATGATGTAAGAGAGGTCGGCTAGATCTAGTCGTACACGCAGAGCGCCCCGGGAGGTTTCCCGGGGCGCTCTGATTTCCAGCGTGAGCCTAGAGCTGCGGTCAGACCGACTTAGCTGGGACGCGTGCCCAGCGTCACTTCCACGCTCATCGTTTCGCCGTCTCGGATTACCGTCAGATCCACGTTCTCGCCTGGCCTCGTGTTGTCACTCAAGTACTCGATGAGATCGGAGAAGTCCCGTACGTCAGCGCCGTTAATCGCCACGATCACGTCCGGCCCGGTTTGCTCGCCAGCGCCTTCGGCGTCCCAATCGGGCGGACTGCCACGAAGCCCGGCTTCTTGCGCGGGACTGTCCTCCAAGACCATTCTGATGACAGTCCCGCGAGAGTCATCCGGCAGGCGCATCGCCTCGGCTAGTGGCGGGGTAAGGGAAAATCCGCTGATCCCCAGAAATGAGTACTCATAGCTACCCTTGGAGATCAGCTCCGGCACAATCAACTTGGCTGTGTTAACTGGTATCCCGAATCCTACGCCCATGCTTCCGCCGGTCTGGCTGGCGATCTGAGTACTTATCGCAATCACGCGGCCGTTCCGGTCCAACAGCGGCCCTCCGGAGTTCCCCGGATTGATTGCCGCATCGGTCTGGACAACGTGAGGCACTGAGAAAGGAGAGTTGCCGCTCCTCATCTCCCTGCCCAATCCGCTGATGATGCCGCTGGTCAGCGTGAACTCTTGCCCGAAGGGATTGCCTAATGCCAACACCACCTGCCCCACGATGAGTTCGTCACTATCGCCTAGCTCCACTGCGGCTGGAATGTTCTCGGTTTCCCTAGTCTTCAGAACCGCAATGTCGGAGTGCGGATCGCTCCCCAGCAGCTCGAGTTCCACCATGGACCCGTCGGAAAAAGTGGCAGTCACCATGTCCGCACCAGCGACTACGTGATGGTTCGTTACGATGTGACCTTCTTCATCCCAAACGAATCCCGATCCCTCCCCGCTGCGAACCAGGTCCGGAATGTCCTGTCCCTGTGCAAACTGCGAAAGGAAGTCCAAGCTCTGCTGGTCTTCCACCCGCTGAGTTACGTGGATATATACCACGGACGGCAACGCGCGCTCGTAGACGGAATTGACGACCTGCTCATGTGCAGCGACGATCTGATTGTCCGTGAGCGCGTCCAGCGAGACTGATCGCGTTACCGCGGCAGACGCAGACGTTGATTCCGCCGACGCCTGGGACTCATTCCCGATGGGCGAATCGACTTCAGTACCGCCACAGGCCCCGAACAGGAAAAGAGCCGCAACGACGGCGGCGGCCGCGATGACCAAGCGCCTACGGCCTGCGAGAATATGCGACTCTAAGGCCACATTGCGGGCTTTGGATTGCGTAGTCCCCCTTCCACGATCCATGACTTCTAGGCGGCCTCCGCCGCCAGCTTGCAGGCGAAGTAGTCTTTCCAATCGCCATCGTCCTCCACATCGATTACGTATCCACATTGCAGGCATTGAACATACTCCCCGTAGAAGTCTCGGTTGCGGCAAAGGTCGCCATTGCACCGAATGCACTCACTAAGGAATACGATCTTCCGGTCAGTCATGGTTCGCCTCCCAGTGCTGTTGAAAGCGTGAAGCACGCCTCGGACTGCATACAGTTATAGCAGGCGACTATCAAGAACTTATTAAGATTTCAGGCGACGTCCGGCGAATGAGGACTGCAGATCACGCCGGAGTACGACCGCAGAGCTGGCGGCGAGTGATTCTCGCCGCCAGCTGACCGGATACTAGCGGTCGCGGGCCGAGTGGTCGTATGTGCCTATGAGGTTGCCGTCTTCGCCGACGACGAGCGCCTCAGGGTACTTCACTGAGGCTGTACAAGCGTGGCCCGGCGCGGCGAAGACAAACTGGCCTACACTGAGATCCGCTCCGTTCAGCTTGACGACGCCGTGTTCTTCGCTCTGAGAGGTCAACTCGCACTCAGGATGGCCAACCAGCTTGAAGCGGCGCTCTCTGGGGAGATCCGGAGATATCGCCTTAGAACCTATGTCGAGAGTCACGGTGTCCTGCAATTCGTTTCGATCGACTACCTGACCCAGAACGAGTGCGGCGATCTTGAAACCCAGGTCTTTCTGCTCAATGCTTTCCGCGTCCCAGTAGATCCACGTTCCGGGCGAAACCCTGAAGCCCTCGTCCCTCAGGAAGTAATGGAACGACCAGGAGCCGCCCGCAACGTTGTCGATCACCTCGATGCCCTGACGACGTGCACTGTCCCAGGCGTCGTGTGCGTATCCCAAACTCTTCTGGAAGATAGCTTCCCGCTCCTCGAAGGAGGGCCTGTGCATTTGCCCATCGAAGATGTGTACGCCCAGCACGTTCAGACGCGGCGTCGCGGCGGCGCTGGCATAGAAGCGGCCAGCCTCCTCACCGGGCTGCACTCCGGTGCGATGCATTCCGGTATCCAGGTCAACGTACACGTCAATCGGAGAGCCGCAGGCGCTTGCAGCCTGTGAGAGCACTTCCAGATGTTCCGGCCTGCTAACTAAGGTCCTCAGACTAAGGTCGGAGTGCTTCCGCTTGAGCCGGACGAAACGATCGAGCTTCTTGGGATGCAGCAGCGCATGGGCGATCAGGATCTCTTTGACGCCGTTCTCAGCCAACATCTCGGCTTCCTTGAGAGTGGCAACCTTGAACGCTGTGATGCCTGCCTCCATCTGCATGCGCAGGACAGCGGCTGACTTGTGGGTCTTGGCATGCGGGACGACGCGGTCGGCACTGCCGCAGACCTCTATGATCTCGCGAATGTTGTGACGTACCAGATGCTCGTAGACCAGGAATGCGGGCGTATCCACATCCTCAGGACGGTTGAGCCTGTAACCTTCTACTTCCATCTCAATACTCCGTTCATGGTGTAGCCTGTGCTATTGCCTTCACAACAGCGTCGAAATCGCCAGGAAGCTCTATCGGCCGGCTTGGGAATTCGGAGTTTACTCCTGGCAGCTCTCCGGCAAGGTAGCCGGCCTTGAAGTCGGCAAACTTGAGCCCGCTGGCGGTGGAAATCACGATCACCCGGTCTTCAGGGGCAATGGTACCGCTTTCAACTAGCTTCAACAGCGCCGCGAGCGCCACGCCTGTTTGCGGGCATGTGAACAGGCCGGTGCGGTCCGCCCAGCCGGCTGCGTGCGACAACTCATTCTCCGACGCCTGCTCAACGATGCCGTCAAACGCGCGCAGCACCGCTATGGCTCGTTCTATGCTGACAGGGTTGCCAATCTGGATTGCCGTCGCGAGCGTATCGGCCGTCGTCATGGGTTCATAGTTCTCGAATCCGCCAAGGTAGCTCATGTACAGCGGATTGGCCGCCTCTGCCTGAGCGCATACGAGCCTTGGCAGCCTGTCAATGATGCCAAGCTGCTTCATCAGAGTGAAGCCGTTTCCGATCGCGGTAACGTTGCCCAGATTACCTCCAGGAACGATCACCCAGTCCGGGACTTGCCAGTCGAACTGTTGGACTATCTCTATACTGATCGTCTTCTGGCCCTCGATGCGAAGCGGGTTTACAGAGTTGGCCAGATAAAAGCGGGGGTCTTCGCTAAGCTGACGGATGATTTCCATGCAGCCGTCGAAATCGGTATCCAGAGATAGCGTGATTGCCCCGTTGGCCATGGGCTGTACAAGCTGTGCCTGCGTAATCTTGTCGTTGGGCAGCGCGACCACGGTTGGGATGCTGGCCGCAGCACAGTAGGCCGCAAGGGACGCGGAGGTGTCGCCCGTGGAGGCGCAGACCACTGCCTGTATGTCAGTGCCCATTGCGATCATTTCGTTGACGGCGGACACAAGCACCGTGATGCCGAGGTCCTTGAACGAGCCTGTGTGGCTGTTGCCGCACTGTTTGATCCAGAGGTCCTCAAGGCCGATCTCATTGCCTAATCGCTCGGCCCAGAAGAGGTTGGAACCGCCTTCGTAGAGTGAGATTACGTTCTCATCTTCTATTGCGGGATGAACGAACTCCTTCTTGCCCCAGACGCCGCTGCCGTACGGCCACTGCGTGGTCATGTACCTGTCGTCGAACAGCTTCATCCACTCGGCTGGCTCTCGGGTAGCGAGGGCCTCCACGTCGTGCGCGACCTCGAGCAGGTCGCCGCAGCTCGGACATCGGTAGATGACCTCGGTCAGGGGAAAACGATCGGGACAACCCTTGAAGCACTGAAACCATGCGCTGTACGTCATTGGTGCAGACCTCGCCGGCGGAGTCTGAGTTTCACGCGAGCTTCAGCAGCACCTGGGATGAGTGCGCCGTTCTGCTCTCGCGAACCGTTCGCTCCATATAGCGATGGTGAACTTCCTCATGCGGGGCTCCGCAGGCCTGTCAGTGCCCATAGGTACGATCATCTCAACTATACGTGCGGGCAAGATGTAACTCAAGGATGTACTCAACCGGCGGCGAACAGCCTGGCGCCGCCCGCGTTGAGATAGTTCTCCGTGACGTGGGTGAGAGGCTTGCCGGCCGATGTGAAGTGCTCGGCCAGCGTGCCGAACACATCTGACAACTCCAAGAGCGCGGAGGCCGGATGACGCTCAGCCAAGCCGTAGAACCTGCGCCCCAGCTCTTCGTACTGCTCCAGGCTGAGTTGCCCGCGCCTGAGCGGCATGGCGTCTTGCACTGTTGGTCCGTTGCGCCAGCGGCCGGGGCCATAGTGGTCAGGGAAAACACCCGTCATGAAGAGGCAGACGTCAGCGATCCGCTTGTAGTAGGCGAACTTCTCGGTCTCGGTCGCTTCGTCACAGAGCTTAAGAAGGCTCTCAACGTCCATGTCATTGCGGCGTATCTTGCGACGGAGGCCGCGCCGTATCCGTACCCAAGTCACGTGGCTGTGTATTCGTGTGAATGACGCCATCATCGCGGCCAGGTATTCCAGCACGGCCGGCCGGGCCAGGAGGTGTGCCACCGAGTCGGCGTCGAACACAACGATACGCTGTTTGCCGGCGCGCTCGACGGTGTAGGAGGCTTCTTCCAGGTCCTTGGCAGCCTGGCGCAGCAGGACCTCGAAGTAGAGGGCGGGGGATATCTTGACGAGGATTTCTTCGTCTTCGACGACTCTACGAAACACCCTGTTGTCGCCGGCTACAGCGGCTCTCAGATCTTCATTCTGCCTGATGGCCCGCATCATGCGCTGCGAATCGGAGACGTGAGGCGCAACCTCTCCCACCAAGAACTCCAGGTCAGAGTCGGACAGTCTCTGGGAAGAATCGCGGCGTCCTGCCATAGCGACCTCTATATTGAACCTGCAGGCGTCTCAGGGCAAGCGCCAAGGACCCCGAAAATCAGAGGCCCCGGCAGTTGCCGGGGCCTCCGTGTGCGTTCCGTGACAGTCTACGTTTAGTAGTCCATTGGAGGAGCGGCAGACATGGGAAGGTCCTTCTCAGGCACCTCGGCGATCAGAGACTCGGTCGTGATCACCATTGCCGCCACGCTCGCGGCGTTCTCGATGGCCGCACGCGTCACCTTGGCGGGGTCCATGATCCCCATCTCCAGCAGGTGGCCGTACTTTTCGGTCTCAGCGTCGAAGCCCCAGTCACCCTCGGCGCTCTCGCTCTCCTTCAGTATCACTTCACCAGGCAGGCCGCTGTTGGCGGCGATCAGCTTAAGCGGCACCTCGAGGGCGCGCCCCAGCACGCGGACACCAGTTGCCACGTCGCCTTCCACGTCGAGGCCTTCGAGAGCGGAGCGGCCACGCACGAGCGACAGGCCTCCGCCGGGAACGATGCCCTCTTCCACAGCGGCGCGGGTGGCGGACAGTGCGTCCTCTATGCGCTGCTTCTTCTCCTTGAGCTCCACTTCGGTCGCCGCGCCCACCTTGATGATCGCAACGCCGCCGGAGAGCTTGGCAACGCGCTCCTCTAGCTTTTCACGGTCGTAGTCCGAGGTGGTCTCCTCGATCTGCGCCCTGATCTGGCCAACTCGGCCCTGGATGGCGTCGTCAGAACCGGCGCCGTCCACGATGGTGGTGTTGTCCTTGTCGGCAACAACCCTTCGGGCATTCCCGAGGTCCGTGAGGGAGGCAGAGTCGAGCTTGCGACCCACTTCCTCGCTGATCACGGTGCCGCCGGTGAGGATCGCCATGTCCTCCAGCATCGCCTTTCGGCGGTCGCCGAAGCCAGGAGCCTTCACTGCGAGGCAGCGCACCGTGCCGCGAAGCTTGTTGACCACGAGGGTGGCCAAGGCCTCGCCCTCGATGTCTTCCGAGATTACCACGATTCCCCGGCCGGACTTGCTCACCTGCTCGAGCACGGGCAGGAGGTCTGCCACTGCCGACACCTTCTTGTCGGTGATCAGCACGTAGGGGTCGTCAATCTCCGCTTCCATGCGTTCCTGGTTGGTGATGAAGTACGGGGAGATGTAGCCCCGGTCGAACTGCATGCCCTCCACGAACTCCTGCTCGTAGCTAAGTCCGCGGGACTCCTCGACCGTGATTACGCCGTCCTTGCCGACCTTCTCCATAACGTCGGCGATCAGTCCGCCCATCTCGTCGTCGTGGGCAGAGAGCGATGCAACCTGCGCGATCTGGTCCTTGCCCTCGACAGGCGTGGACAGCTCCTCGATGGCTCCGCGCAGAGCATCGACACCGAGCTCGATCCCGCGCTTCAGCGCCATCGGGTTTGCGCCGGCGGCTATGTTCTTGAACCCTTCGTGAATGATCGCCTGCGACAAGACGGTTGCCGTCGTCGTGCCGTCACCGGCCACGTCGTTGGTCTTGCTTGCGGCCTCTTTCAGAAGCTGGGCGCCCATGTTCTCGAATGGGTCTTCCAACTCGATTTCCTTGGCGATTGTGACTCCATCCGAGCACACCTGCGGAGGCCCGAACTTCTTGTCCAGCACAACGTTGCGGCCCCTGGGGCCGAGCGTAACGCTGACTGTGTTCGCCATAACGTCAATCCCGCGCTTCAGTGCCGCGCGGGCTTCTTCACTTGAACTCAGCTGCTTAGCAGGCATTTACTGCCAACCTCTCTTTCTGCGACCAGTTGTGGGATCGCACTACTTCTTGAACAGAATGTCGTCTTCTCGCAGAACCAAGTACTCGGTCTCTCCGTCTTTGTACTCGGTGCCGCCGTACTTGGAGTAAACGACCGTGTCGCCTACCTCCACGTCCATGGGTACACGAACGCCATCGTCGTTGAGCTTGCCCGGACCAACCGCCACAACCTCGCCTTCCTGGGGCTTCTCCTTCGCCGTATCCGGGATGTAGATCCCTCCGGCGCTCATCTGCTCTTCGCCCTCCTGAGGCAGAACGACGACCCGATTGCCGATGGGCTTGAACGAAACCTGCGTATCCGTAGCCACTATAGTTGCCCTCCTTCTGGAATTTCCTAATACTGTGGCTAGCAGTCTCGTATGAGGACTGCTAACAGCGATATTCTAAGGACGCGGATTCGCGCGTGTCAATAGAAGCATTCATAGAGGCAGCTCAAGCGCGTTCCGCGTGTCTGCTGCCCAGAGCGCGGGACCCGAGCCCAGGCCCAGCGATTGCTGTGCAGAAGCCAAGATCCCGGCGAGTGTCCGGCCCGTCCGGTCAGAAGCGGACATTTCGTAGCTGAGGATGGGCGAGCAATTTTCCACAGGCGGCCAAAAGCGGCCAAAAGCGGCCATCCCGGGCACACTGATCGGGTGTGTTGGCGGTGCGGCCATGCGTCGCCATTGCGTCCGCACTCGAGTAAGCGAGCAGCAGGGCCAGAATGGATGGGCCTCGGCCCGGCAACTCGTCCATCGTAAAATCCGTCAACTGTCTCATTTTGTTTCGTTTCACTCTTTTCGTAGCCGGAACCGCACGGGTTGCGGGCGGTTTGAAACTTCTTGGCGACGGAAATGACGCTGATTTGGGGCGCATTTGTACGAGTAGGAAACTGAAATGAGACTATGTTCAGCCGGCGCTTTTCAAGGAGTGCGCCCACTGAAGCGCGATGCTTCACAGAGTTGTTGCCGCAGGCTGCTTCAGTCACGAATCTATAATAGCACCGGCGTTCGGATAGGGCAACCGTTCGCATGACATTAACATTTTGAGGTCACAGGGATAGCTACTGAGTTGAGGGAAGCGCAAAGCTTGACTGTAAGCAGCAGGGAGCAGATCAGGCGATGCGCCCAAACAGATGGGTTGCTACGCTGATTATGAGAATCAGAGGTGACGTAGAAAGTAGTGGGGATTCAAAAGATAGGATACACTGATTCATACGATGCAGAGTGCGCACACGTCAGCCTCCTAGCTCCTCTCTCTGGCTAAATGTCTTCCTCTGAGGCTTCCCTTCCGAGTCAGGTCGCTCCATTTCTCGTGGCTGCATTGGTGTGCGACTCCGCCTCTGTAGATCCAGTAAACAAGAAGAAGAGCCTCATTGGTATTTTCAATGCCGTATCCGCACGGAAGTTCCCAACAAAAAGACCTGTCACGTTGTATTTCAAGGTGTCAGACGCGGAGGGATCCTACCGATTCAAGATACGGTTCATCCAAGCCGAAACTCAAGAGGTCCTTGGAGTGGCTGAGGCGGACGTGCAGATACAGAGTCGGCTTGCGTCTTCTGACTTCCATCTGGAGTTCCCGCCTCTCGAGCTGCCTCGGGAGGGAGATTACGAGTTCCAGATATGGGCTAACGACATGTTCTTAGGCTCGGCGTCCATTAGAGCCCTTCATCAGAAGGAGGTGTGAGGCTTATGGCCACGGCTAGGCTCACCCAGCTTCCAGAGCAGGTTGAAGTTGACATCGAAAGCGTCTTGGAGGGTCTTACCGAACTCAAGGCGAGGCGGGTGGCGATTGAATCTGCGGTCGAGAGTGACCCAGTGGAAGATCTTACCGAGACCGAGGCGAGGCGGATGGTAGAGGAAGCCACGTCGCTGCCAACCCAATTCAAGATAGGTCGTCTGCGGGATGGCAGGCTCCGAATTACTGCACCCATAGAGGTCATCCGCCGAATCGAGGGGGGCGAGTGCGTCGTCGAAGCGCCGGAGATAAATGAGTTTGGGTTCGGCACCACTCTATCAGCGGCCATTATCGATCTTCAGAAAGCCATCGCAGAACTGTATCTGACCCTTGAGGAAGAGGAGCATAGACTCGGCTCCGACTTAAAGTCGACCTGGGATATGCTCCGAAGGAAGATACGAAAGGCCGATGCCGCTATCAGCTCGTGAATTCGACAGGCTGATCGATAAGTACGGCTTCGAGACCAGGCAAGGCAGGGATCTTCATGCTTGGCTGGTGGTTGATGGCAGAGTCGTTGTCCGAACCCGAAGATCCAAGAAGGGCAGCGGAGATCTCCCGATGTTCCATAGTATCCGGCAACAACTGAAGTTGAATGCGTCTCAACTACGTGAAGCCATTCGATGTACATTGGACAGGGCCTCATACATCGAAATTCTGCAGGGAAAGGGCATCCTAGATCCCCCTACCCATTAGCGGTTGGCCATAGTGATTCGTCCCCAGAGACCCTCGCCTCACTTCTCTTTCATGCGACATCACTGAGCGTTGTATCGCGAACTACGTGCGCTGGCATTAGCACACTGGCCCAAAGGCTGTATGCTGCCGCATGACATGTAGTCGTAACTTCGGTTACTCAACGAGTGAGCCAGCGCTCAGGCCGCCATGCGTGGATACATTTGAGCGGGGACAGGACGTCTCAGTTGGTCTGCGAAGTCTGTCTGCCCTTTGGCGCGGCCACGGCATTTGCGATGAAGGTAACAAGGCCGCCCGCGTTGATGGCCCCGACGATAGCAAACGTGGAGGCCACGCCCCAAACGCCGGCCACGGGGCCAAGCGTGAGTGCACCGCCACTCTCTCCGATCTCCCATGCGTAGGCGTTCGTTGCCATGGCCGCGCTACGCTCTCTGGGCGGAACCCTGTCGAGCATGAAGGCCTGAAGACCTGGCTGTAAGAACCCGAAGCCGGCACCGTACACCGCGGCCGCCACAAGAAACAACGGGCGGCTTTCCACTGCCAGCATTATGAACATAGCGGCCGCGGACAAAGCCAGTCCCGGCACGACCGCAGACGCCCTGCCAAGACGGTCCGACATCAGACCTGAGACAAGCATCGCACCGATCGAGACCAGTGAGTACAGAGACCAGAACAGGCCAGGATTGCCAAGTTCCCGCTCTTCGGCGTAAGACGGCAGGAACGTGATGAGAGGGGCCAGCGTTACCGTGTGAGTCAGCAGGACGAACGTAGGAAACAGGGCGGGTCTGCTAATGAGCGGCACATCGTCCTTGCGTTCCGGCCCATGGCCAGGCTGAGCCGTGCCACCGGCGGAAGTAATGCCCACAGCGCACATTCCGGACGCTACGCAGGCAGCGGCCAGAGTGATGAAGGCCCACGCGAAACTGACCGAGTCCACGAGATAGAAGCCGAGCAAGGGCGCCCAGATTGAGCCGATACTCACGGCAATGCTCACGAAGGCCATGCCCTCGCCGCGGCGACTAGGCGGGGCGAGGTTCGCAGCGGCAGTAAAAGCGGCAATGACGCCCAAGGACAAACCAAAGCCGTTGAGCATCCGCACTGGGATCAACAACCAGACCTCAGTTACAGGTATGTACAGCAGAACGCTGGCCGTAGACACGACCCCCGCAATGACACCGGCCCGTCTTGGGCCGATCCTGCCTGCCCACCTGCCCATGAAAGGTCTGACAACCATGGTGGCGATGCTGAACGAGGCGATGACAATGCCAAGTTGCCACTCTTCGCCGCCTCGATGAAAGACATACTCGGGGATTACTGTGTATTGCGCCGTGAACACCGCGAAGACGAACTGCGCCATTCCAAGCGCCATCAAGAAGTCCACCGACCACAGCCGTTCCCCATTGGCAACGCCGAAGGTCTCGTCTTTCAATAGTGCCTCTCGGTCCGGGCGTAGATATTTCGGGGAGTCACTTCAGTCTAGTCACCCTGTTCTCCCAGCAAGTCATATTGGACGCTTCGTGGCTCAGGTCTGACGTTGACACTCGAATCCACGACGACTCTTGTAATGAAGGTAGCAAGGCCGCCCGCGTCGATGACGCCAACGTGCCGAGCGACAGGCCCACGCCGTCCATCATCCGCACCGGGACGAGCAGCAACGCGTCCGTTACGGGCACGTACATCAGCACGCCCGCAGCAATGGTACGCCCGCCGGGCGTCATCAGGAAGTCGAACGTCCAGAGCCGTTCCTTCTCGCGTCGTCAGACGCACGGCCCTTCAATCAGGTGGGCAAGGTGGGCAAGGTGGGCAAGGTGGGCAAGGTGGGCAAGGTGGGCAAGGTGGGCAAGGTGGGCAAGGTGGGCAAGGTGGGCAAGGTGGGCAAGGTGGGCAAGGTGGGCAAGGTGGGCAAGGTGGGCAAGGTGGGCAAGGTGGGCAAGGTGGGCAAGGTGGGCGGACCACGCTAAGGGCCCTTTGTCGATTCATTGCGGCCGCAGCATCCCGGCCTTGTAATCTCTAGGACGAGGACTCTTCCGATTCTTTGTCAAGAACAGGGTTCGAACTGAGTACGGAGTTTGCGACGAAGGTGACGAGGCCGCCAGCGTTGATGGCGCCAACGATCGCAAACGTGGAGGCCACGCCCCACAGGCCGGCGATAGGGCCGAGCGCGAGCGCGCCACCGCTTTGGCCGATATCCCAAGCGTAGTGGTTCGTGGCCATCGCCGCGCTGCGCTCCCTGGGCGGCACCCTGTCTATCATGAACGCCTGAAGGCCCGGCTGCAGCATCCCGAATCCCGCTCCGTACACAGCGGCGGCGGCAAGAAAGACCGGTTGGGTTTCCCCCGCAAACAGCATGAACATTGCGGCCATGGACAGCACAAGGCCTGGAATCACTACGGACCCTCTGCCCAAGCGGTCCGCCATGGGTCCTGACAAGAGCATCGCACCCATGGAGACGACCGAGTACATGGTCCAGAAAAGGGCGGGGTTGCCGAGCTCGCGCTCTTCGGCGAATGACGGCAGGAAGGTGATCAGCGGGGCCAGAGTGACAGTGTGAGTCAGCAGAATGAACGTAGGGAACAGAGCCGGCCTGCTGATGAGTGGAACATCGTCCGTGCTTTCCGGGTCATCCGGCGGCGGTGTTGCCGCCCGGGCGGTCGAAATACCGGCGGCGCACAGCGCCATGGCGAAGCTCATTGCCGCAAATGCGATGAATGCCCATGCGAAACTGATCGAATCCAACAGGTAGTACCCCAGGTAGGGCGTCCAGATTCCGCCAGCGTTCACGGCGATGTTGGCAAAGGCATGCCCTCACCGCGCCGACTCTCCGGCGCGAGGTTCGCGACCGCAAGGAACCCGGCAATGATGGCGAGCGCCATCGCGGCTCCGTTGAGCATCCGCACGGGAATCAGCAGCCAGATGCTTGCTATGGGCACGTGCAGCAGAATGGCGGCGGTGAACAAGAGCCCCGCGACCATGCCGGCCTTTCTGGGACCGACGGCCGCCGTCCATCTACCCATAAACGGCCTGAAGAGGAGCGGGAGAATAGCAAACGAGCTGATTACGATGCCAAGCTGCCACTCCTCACCGCCAAGGTGCACAATGTATTCTGGTATTACTATGTACTGCGCCGTAAACGCAGCGTAGAGGAAGTACAGCAGCCCGATCGCCATCACAAAGTCCAGCGACCACAGACGATCTTTTGGGGCCCCGCCTGTCACCTGGTCTTCAATCCGAGGAACTCGGTCCGAGCGGAGGGCACGCAGCCTTGAGCGAGATCAACTGATGGTTGCATTGGCGGCATCGACTTCTTATCCAGGTTCCTAGCCGCCGGCAACAGTCCGTGCTCCTTCGGATGCGCTGGAGTCGGAAGTCGAAGGCAATACTGCGGCGGCCTCGACCGGCCTGAAGACCTGCCAGTAGATCAGCGTGGACAGGGCGATGCAGACGGCCATAATGAGGAACGGGGATGTGTAATCGCCCGAGTCCACCAGCCTTGAGCCGACGATAATCGCCAATGCCGACACCGCTCCGCCGGCCGCTATCTCGATGCCCGTGCCGCTTGCCCTTTCCCTGGGATCCAGGACTTCCATATTGAACGCCTCGTCCATCGGATAGCTGACCCCGAACAGCGTGTTCCGTCCCACGTACGACATGCTGACGAGTACAAGCAGCAACGTTGTTCCGTCTCCCAGGAACATTGGGAGCGCTCCAAGAGCGACAAGGAACGGCAGGGACAGGAACCTTGCCATCGCCACGCCGCCAACCTTGGACATCCGGGCTGTAATCAAAGGTATCCCCAGCGTGGCGACCGCCAAACCGAACTCGGCGACCGCGAACATCACCCCGATTTCAACCTCGTTGGCGTGGATGTGGCCGGAGTGGTCGTGGAACACCACGTTGACTATCGGCGTCACGGTGCTGGAGCCGAAGGAGATCAGCGCGCTGGTCAGCACGAAGAAGAAGATGAGCCTGGGGTGTTTGATGTCAGAGAGCAATGTCCTGAAGCTGCGCTGGGGCCGTGCGGGCGTCTGCCCCTGCCGCTCAGGCTGCTCGACGGCCTCCACCGATCTCAGCATCAGCGCGGGAACCAGGGACAGGAACCACAGGGACAGTCCAGCGTAGGTAGCGTACCGATAGGCATCCACGGCCCCGATGTTGTCGATGAACATCGCAGGCACCAGGCCCGCCAAGAGGGCTCCGGACATGGCCGAGAACGTACGGAAGCTACCTGCTACGGAGAAAAGATGTATCCGCTCCGACGGGCGGCTGTTCTCCGCCATGAACGCGCTCTCAGAGGTGTGGTGCAGGTTCCCAAAGAATGAGCCGACGGCCGGACCGATCAACAGAACGGCCTCGCTGGTGGTGTGGATCATGATCAGCGCAATGAGAGCGCCGACCCCATCGCCAAGAATGAAGGAGGCCTTCCTGCCGATACGGTCCGACACGAGGCCCGCAGGCATAGCCGTGATCGCCCGGAAGATGAACTGGACCATCAGCCGAAGGCCGATGAACCTGATATCGAAACCGATGGCCAGAAGGTAAAGGTTGAAGAGCACGTTGAAAGAGCCATGGATCATGTCCATGCCAATCACGTGCACAACGTACAGGTTGGCGTTGCGGCTGAACTCCCTGGTCCTAGCTACGTAGTCGCCAAGGAAGTTCTGCGCTGAACGGACGGTGGATGGAGCCGGGCGTTGAGTGAGCATGGTATCCCTGCGTTCTCCAGGTAGTCCCGAGATGCTCTCAGGCCCATGCTACCACCCACGTACGGTTGCGCACTGATTCCGCCAGCCGGACGCGGTTCCAGGGCGCAAAAGCCCCGGCGGCTTTATCGTGTGCTGCGGGGCAGTCCGCCTCCCAGCACCTTCATATGGTCAAGGCCGATGCCGCAGCAGCCACCCACGATCTGAGCGCCGTCTTCCACCCAGGTCTTCGCTTCATCCAGGTAGTCCTCGGGCGAGATCATGTTCACAAACTGCCAGTTGGGCTGTTTCCATTCGCCGCAGTGCGGGTACACGCCAACATGGCCACCAACACTCTCCTGCAACTGTCGAATCGCTTCCCGAACGACGTCCACCTGAGAGTGGAAGACCAGGAATACATCTCCGCCGGCCTCCTTGATCTCGGCCGCCGACTCACCGAATGTGCCGGTACCGTACCGCATTGGCGCATCAGCGGCCGCGAGCTGGGTACCCAACTCCAGGTCAGACGAGCCATCAACGGCCACGCAGCTCAGCGCCACCCAGACCGGGAGGCCGACTTTAGACGTTTCCTCGATTGCTGCCTTGGTCAGCGGGCCATCGGCGCCAAGCATCTCCAGCAGGAACAGGTCTACGCCCGCTTCCGCTAGAACCTCAGCCTGGCGGGCGATGTTCGAGCGCATCTGCATCTTGTCCATCTCTTCCCAGTCGCCGAAAGCCGCAATCGAGCCCGCGATCCAAACAGGGCCGTTGCCAGCGGCGTCGCGGGCCTCCTGCGCGAGCTCGGCAGAGCGGCGGTTGAGGTCATCGCACTTGTGGCCCAGGCCGGCGCCGTCAAGAACGTCACGGCCGGAAGTGAACGTGTTCGTTGTGATGATTTCCGCGCCCGCCCTGATGTAGTTCTCGTGAATCTCGCGAACGACATCCGGATGCGTCTCTGTAGCCATCGCGCACCACACCTGGTCGTGCGCCGAAATGCCGAGCCGCTCGGTCTCTGAACCCGTGGCCCCGTCGAGGATGAGCACGTCGCCATTGTCTAGCCGTTTCGTCAGTTGCTGGTACTCAGGCATTACCGACTCCTTGATGGTTGGCGCTTAGCGGGCGCCCTCTGACGCTCAATCAGGTTCAGTTTCGGGGAACGTTTCGCGGCAGGCCGTCCCTGAGCAGCTTCATGTGATCGAGTCCGATGCCGCAGCAGCCGCCCACGATCTGTGCGCCGTCGCTGACCCAGGACTTCGCCTCTTCCAGGTAGTCCTCGGGGGAAATCATGTTTACGAACTGCCAGTCGGGGGCCTTGAAATCGCCGCAGTGCGGGTAGATGCCTACAACACCGCCCACGCTCTCACGCAGTTGCCTGAGCCCCTCTCGCGCTATTTCGACCTGCGAGTGGAAGACGAAGAACACATCGCCGCCCGCCTCCGCTATCTCTGCCGCCGATTCCCCGAACGTGCCAGTCCCATAGCGTCTGCCCTGATTCCCTGTCCCCTGCCGGGAGCCCAGCGCTATCTCACCGGAGTCGTCTGCCATGCAACTTAGCGCCACCCAGATCGGCAGGCCCACTTTGCGGGACTCTTCAATGGCGACTACGGACAACGGGCCGTCGCAGGCGAGCATCTCGAGGAGCAGCAGGTCCGCGCCCGACTCCGCCAGCACCTCGGCCTGGCGGCCGAAGCTTGCGCGCATCCGAGCCTCGCCGAGCCTCTCCAGCGCGCCAAGCGCAGAGATGGAGCCCGCTACCCAAACAGGGCCGTTGCCGGCCGCCTCTCGCGCCTCAAACGCGAGCTCGGTGGAACGGCGGACCAGCTCGTCCGACTTGTCGCCCAAGCCGAAGTCACTGCCGCCGAAGTCCTCAAGGAACTGCCGGCCGGACGCGTACGTGTTGGTTGTGATGATCTCCGCGCCTGCCCGGATGTAGTTCTCGTGTATCGTGCGAACAACATCCGGGTGCGTCTCAGTGGCAAGGGCGCACCATGCTCCTTTGTGCATGTCAACGCCAAGCCGCTGAATCTCCGATCCGTTCGCGCCATCGAGAACGATCACGTCACCGTTCGCTAGCCTGTCCATGAGCTGCTGGTACTCCGGCATGTCGGCCTCCTTCTTACCTCGATTATGTCTTGCGGGAGCTGCGCCAGGTACGTCCGTCAGGCGAGAACGCGCTCGAACACGTACCTGCCGATGTCCCTGTTCTCAGTGAACTCGAACCCTTCAAAGTCGCCATTGTATGCGAAGATCGGCACGGCACGCTCATGCTCGGAGCCGTGCGAACGGAGTCGGGGCGGCAGCTCGACCTGAGCCGGATCGCCGAACACCGTGTCTTCATCGCCCGTTACCACGAGGTCGCCGATAAGCTCCGGATGAAGCCGGAAAGTCTCCGATGCCTCCTCCGCTCCCAGCACTCGCTGGACGCCCGGAATGTCCGACATCACCTTAGCCGCCTCGTCGACATCGCGAGCGGCGAGATGCACAAACATGCAGCCGCCGAGGTTGGCGTGGTGAACTACGTACCTGTCCTTGATGATGGGGACGGCAGCCGCGGTAATGCCGCGCTTCGCCAGGGCGCCCTCAAGGTCCACCATACGGCTCTTGGGCTTCATGCCGTGGTCCGCCGTGAGGAGCAGCGTCACGTCCGGGTGGGCTTGCAGCAGCTCGCCTATTGCCTCGTCCAGCATGGCGATGTTCCGATGGGACTCCGGTTCGTCGGGCGCGAATGTGTGCATTGGGTAGTCGGTTGTGGAGATGTACACGATGCCGGCGTCGACGCGGGACATAATGAACGTAGCGGCGCTTATCGACCACACGTTGACCTCCAGCGAGTACACGGGAGGCGCGGGCCCGACCGCTTCCACGATCCAGTCCGGCGGGCGCTCGGACGATACGCTGGTCGTCACGGACCGGGACAGCAGGGTCCGCAGCTTGTCCTTAGACGTAACCATCACGGTCTCGACGCCCTGCCGGGAGGCAACTTCGAACATGGTCTCGGCAAGTATGTACTCTTCCGACTCCACGTACGTCTCCTGGCCGGTGTCCCGATTCAGGCGATAGTTTGAGCAGATGCCGTGCGCCGAAGGGTACTGCGCAGTGAGTATGGAGACGTTGTTTACGTTGGTCACCGAGGGCATCATCGACCGGCCAACGGTGTAGACGCCTTCTCGGCGCAGGCGCCGCAGGTTGGGCGCTTCGCAGGCTTCCAGATACTCGGGATCGAGTCCGTCGACGCAGATGAGGACTGTTGTCGCCATTCGTTTGCTCCTTAGGCGCGTCCGACTTCGGCGGCCAGCGTGGTACAGGCCTGGCGGGCGTCCGCGAACAGCATCAGTGTGTTGTCGGCCGCGAAAAGCGGGTTGGGGATGCCGGCAAAGCCGGGGCTCAGGCTGCGCTTGATGACGACGACGGTAGTCGCCTGATCGACGTCCAAGATCGGCATACCGGCGATGGGGATCGAAGGGTCAGAGGCCCTGGCCATCGGGTTCACAACGTCGTTCGCGCCAATCACGAGAACAACGTCCGTCTGCCTGAAGAGCGGGTTGACCTCGTCCATCTCCTTTAGCTTCTCGTACGGAATGTTGGCCTCCGCCAGGAGGACGTTCATGTGCCCGGGCATTCTTCCGGCGACGGCGTGAATGCCAAACTCTACGATCACACCCCTGTCTTCAAGCTTGGTCATCAGGTCCTGGACGGCGAACTGGGCCTGTGCCGTCGCCATGCCATAGCCTGGAACGATGACCACCCGACGGGCGTTCTCCATTAGAAGGGCCACCTCTTCGGCGGTAGTGGACTTAACCTTCCCCGCGTATATGTCTTCATCCGCGGCCGCGCCGCCTACCACTACGCCCACGCCTCCGAACAACACGTTAGGGAGCGAGCGGTTCATTGCCCTGCACATCAGCGTGGTGAGGATGAAGCCGGCCGCGCCGACAAGAGTGCCGGCGGTGATGAGGACGGTGTTCTGTACGACGAAGCCGTGGGCAGCCGCGCCGAGGCCGGCGTACGAGTTCAGCACGGAGATGACCACCGGCATGTCCGCGCCGCCAATCGGCAGCACCAGGAAGATACCAAGGACGCAGGCGGTGCCCATCATTGCCCAGTACAGCCAGGCGGTCTCCGGCTCCATGAGGAACCACACTCCGAAGGCGATGCTGGTGGCGAACAACAGGGCACTCAACACGTGCCTCAGGGGCAGCAGGACCGGGCGCTCGCTGATCAGGCCCTGGAGCTTGGCGAAGGCGATCGCGCTGCCGAGCAATGTCACGCCGCCGATAATGCCGGATGCGAAGGCCGGAATGGTGAAGTCCACGGCCAGGCCGTAGTGGGGCGCGACCAGTTCTTCGTGGAGTGCGGCACCCACGGCGATGCCGGAAGCGCCTCCTCCGAAACCGTTTAGTACGGCCACCAACTGCGGCATCGCAGTAACGGGCACGCGGTACGTGCCGACAACGCCGACGAGGGCACCCGACACAAGGCCCGCGATCACGATCTCGAAGCTGACAATGCGGTTGTCGAACAGCGTCACCACTATGGCGATCAACATCGCGAGGGCGGCAAACTGGTTGCCCCGGACGGCCGTCCGGGGATGCGACAGCATCTTCAACCCGAGGATGAAGAGGACCGCGGGGATCAGGTACAGCAGTTGTGTCGTTGGTAAGGACACTTCGCTGCTACCTCCGGAACAAACCGAGCATTCGGTGCGTCTGCACGAAGCCGCCTACGACGTTAATCGTGGCCAGGAACACCGCCAGGAACCCCAGCACGGTGGTAAGCGTGCTCAGCTGCGCGCCCGCCGTGATCAGCGTTCCAACGAGTGTGATGCCGGAGATGGCGTTGGCGCCGGACATGAGCGGCGTGTGCAGCAGGGCCGGCACCTTGGAGATGACCTCGAACCCGACGAAAATCGCCAGAATGAATATGGTCAGAGAGGGAACGAATTCCTCCATCAGGCAACTCCCCTTACGCTACTCAAGACCCCAGTGCAGGAAGCGACAGAAGCTCCCTTACACGTGGATTGACAACCTCGCCCTCGTGCGTGAGCAGGGTGTCGCGCACAACGGCGTCGTCCATATCAAGCCGTAACTCACCGTCCCGAACGATCAACTTTAAGAAAGCGGCGATGTTTCTCGCGTACATCTGGCTAGCGTGATACGGCACGCTGGAGGGCAGGTTCACAGGACCCAAGATCTTCACTCCGGCGACCGTCACGTCCTCCCCGGGCTGCGTCAACTCGCAGTTCCCGCCCGTCTCCGCCGCAAGGTCCACAATGACCGAGCCGGGGCGCATTTCGCGCACCATCTGCTCGCTCACCAGGACCGGGGCGCGCCTTCCGGGCACCGCGGCCGTGGTTATGACCACGTTACTGTCCGAGACTGCGCGCATCATGAGTTCGCGCTGGCGCTCGTAGTAGGCCTCGTCCATGGCGCGAGCGTAGCCGCTCTCGCCCTCGGACTCCGTTCGTTCCTGCTCGACCTCGAGGAAGCGGGCCCCCAGGCTCTCCACCTGCTCCTTCACCTCGGGACGAACATCGTACGCCCGCACGACCGCTCCCAGGCGCCGCGCAGTGGCGATTGCCTGCAGGCCCGCGACACCTGCGCCCAACACGAGCACGTGGGACGGGGTGATCGTGCCCGCCGGTGTCATCATCATCGGGTAGATCCTGTTTGAGGCAGCGGCGGCCATGACCACGGACTTGTACCCGGCTATCGTCGCCTGGGAGGTGAGCGCGTCCATCGGCTGCGCACGGCTGATGCGGGGAATCAGCTCCATCGCGAACGCGGTAACGCCTCGCTCCGAGAGCATCGCCGCGTTCCCGGGTTTGCCCAGCGGGTCCAGCAGGCCTACGAGCACGAGGCCAGGGCGCAACAGCTCCAGGTCCGATGAGTTCTGGCCGCCCTCGGCCGCGAGCGGGGTTACCTGCGCAATGACAGCGGCGGTCTCAAAGAGCTCCGATCTGCTGGAGGAAACGGCCGCGCCTTGCGACTCGTATTCGGCGTCCTCAAACCCGGCCCGCTTTCCGGCGCCACTCTCGACGACGGCCTCGGCTCCGATTCCCTCGAGGGCCGGCACGACCGACGGCACGAGCGCGACACGCCGCTCACCCGGGAGCGCCTCCAGGGGCGCCGCGACCTTCATCCGAACTCCTCAAAACCGCAGTTTGCATAAACGCCGCGGCACGCCGGGAATGGGCTCGAAAATCGCTGCCCACCGGACCCGGCGCAGCCTGCGGCGTTGTTAGTTCGACAGTTCACATAAGGTACGTGCTTGGACACCGGATTTCAACGGATTTCGGCGTGGGGCAGGGCCAATCAAAGAGACGCACCCGGATGTGACGTGCCTGTTAGGACGATGCCAGCCGACTCGGGATTCCGCACTTGCGGAATCCTCGACTTGGACTATAAGTGACGGTGAGACTAACCCTTACGCAACGGAGAAAGTGTCCGGCAGATCGATGTCATAGGTGTCCATGACGGCTTCGATCTGAGCCGCAGTGGCCTCGTCAGGAGGAACGAGGGGAAGCCTGGGTTTCCCGACCTCGTATCCAGTCCTTGCGGCCGTGTGGTCAATCTCCACAGCTTTGGATGGAGACTACTATTTCAGTCTACTTGCACAAAGTGGCGACGCGACCTAGGAAGAGAGGCCATCCGTCTGTCGAGCGTCAGAGTCTCCAGTCCCACGCACTGTCAAGAAGTGCTGTCAATAACGACTCGGCCTGTCTTCCCCTCGTACGTAAACGTGACGTGATGGAGAAACGCCCTCCCGATCAATGCATAGTAGGGCTGATTGGACTCTATGAGAGGCAGCCCTGCAAATATCCCCGGGAATATCCAATTCATTGCGGGAATGTATATCTGAGCGGCGTAGAAATCAGTCTCCACCGGCCCATGTACTCCGGTTACAGATCTACGGTCTACCACCGGGAGTTGCAGCCTCTTTGCTAGGGAGCCATCAATGCAGTTTGAGAGAGCGCCGGTATCTACGAGTGCCGGCAGGTTAACCGGCGGAATGTTTGGATACGAAGGTGTTTCCGGTCTGTAGGAAGAGTCAAATCCGATTCTAACGTATAGGATTGGCCCCCACTGGTACAGTGCCGCCGGATTGTCCTCAAAGCCAACTTCAACTCTCGGCACGCATCCCTCCGAAAAGCGCAGAAACCGGCAGGCTCTCGGGGGGCGCCCCTACATGCCTGATCAAATACGGCCCTCGACCGAAACGCTCGATGGCGAATTGGATGCACTCTTCAGGGTTGTCATAATGACAGGCGACCTTACCGTGGCGCACAACCACCCACTCGTTGAAGTATTGCTCTTCAATGTCTGCGCGCATCTCGTCGTAAGCAAGAATCTCCTGTTCGAGAGTCGACATGGCGCTCCTCCTCTTCGCGTAGCCTTGCATTCGGGCGCGATGAGCCCAGTACACTTAGAGCATAGCAGGCTGACGTGTATCGGGCAGCAGACCAGCGCGGGAGTAGTCGTCAGTAGACCGGCCCATAACAACCTTACAAGCGCTGACGTGTCAATCCCGATATGCGCTGGGCTCGTAACCCTCTTCTCGGAACTTGCGGATGTCGAATCGCGGGGTTCCGGGCCTGATCTTGTCCCGCAGACCACCCAAAAGGGCAAGGTCTTTACGCTTAGGGCGTAGCACGAATCTGGCTGCGCCTTCGATGATCTCCAGCCGATCTCTAGGCCCTACTTCACTCTCGTACAAGGTATGCTTCCGGGTGGCGCACCTACCCCACAGAACTGGGGTCCGGCAGGTCGATGTCGTAGGTGTCCATGACGGCTTCGATCTGGGCTGCGGTGGCCTCGTCAGGTGGAACGAGGGGCAGCCTGGGATTGCCGACGTCGTATCCGGCCCTGGCGACCATGTGCCGCACGGGTATGGGGTTAGACCAGATGAAGCCGATCTTGAACATCTCAAGTAGACGCCTGTGCTCGGCAGCGGCGTTCTCTATTTCGCCCTCCAGGATCATGCCCATCATGGCCTTGATCTGGTTGCCCACCACGTGGGACAGGACGCTCACCACGCCATAGCCGCCCAGGGACATGATGTACAGCGTCTCGTTGTCGTTTCCGCTCCACACCCTGAAGTCGTCGCCTGCGTCGCGGATGATCCGCGTGATCTGGTCCAGGTCGCTGCCAGCCTCCTTGACGCCCACTATGTTGTCGACTTCGCTGAGCCTGACGGTTGTGGCATGGTCCATGTTGAGGCTGGTCCTGCTCGTCACGTTGTACAGGACGCAGGGTATGTTCACCGACTCGGCGATGGTCCTGAAGTGCTGGTACAGGCCCTCCTGGGGAGGCTTGTTGTAGTAGGGAACGACAAGCAGCAAGGCATCAACGCCGGCCTTCTCCGCCTCGCGGCTCAGCTCCACGCTCTCGGCAGTGCTGTAGTTGCCGGTGCCGCCCACCACGGCCGCGCCATCGCCGATGGCGTCCTTGACCTCGGAGAACAGCTTGAGCTTCTCTTCTACCGACAGCGTCGGCGACTCCCCGGTGGTCCCGCTGACGACGAGGCCATCGCTGCCTGAGGCGATTAGCCCCTTGGCAAGCCGGCGCGCCTCACCGTAGTTCACGCCCCCGTTTTCGTCGAACGGGGTGAGCATTGCGGTAATCAGGCGTCCGATCTCTGCCATGGCGGCTGCCTCCTTTGGTCTTTGAGCAAGAGGTCGCGCTCGAGCACCTCTTCCGCAATCTGAATGGCGTTCGTAGCAGCGCCCTTCCTGAGGTTGTCCGACACGATCCACATGGCTATGCCGTTCGGATGCGACGCGTCCTTCCTGACACGGCCCACAAACACATCGTCTTTGCCGGCCGCGCACAGGGGTGTAGGGTACACGTTAGCTGAAGGGTCGTCCAAGACCGTCACCCCGGGGCAACCTGACAGGACATCCCTAACATCACCCGCGTCGACCTTGTCTTCGAACTCGATGTGCGCCGATAAACTGTGGGCCACTCGCACAGGGACCCTGACGCAGGTGGCAGATACTTCCAGGTCTGGCCTGTGCATGATCTTGCGGGTCTCCTCCACCATCTTCATCTCCTCCCTCGTGTACCCGCTGGGCAGGAACGGCTCAATGTGAGGGATGAGGTTGTAAGCGATCTGATGGGGGTACTGCTCCGGTTCCGCCGGCTCTCGACCTTCCGCAATGTTCCTGTTCTGCTCGTCAAGTTCACCGACTGCGGCGGAGCCGGTCCCGGACACGGATTGATAGGTATCAACTACAACCCGCCGGACTCCACTCAACTGCTCCAACGGCTTCAGCACCATGACCAGAGGCGTCGTGGAGCAGTTGGGGATCGAGATGATGCCGATGTGCGATTCCAGGTCGTCGGCGTTCACCTCAGGTACAACGAGGGGAACCCTGGCGTGCATCCGGAAGGCGGAACTGTCGTCGATGACCACGGCGCCGCGCTCAACCGCTGTAGGCGCGACCTCACGGCTTACGTCTCCGCTGGCGGAGATGAAGACGATGTCCGACTGCCTCAGCAGCTTCTTTCTGACTAGCTCAACGGGAATCTTCTCGCCAAACACAGTCAGTTTCTTGCCCACTGAGCGCTCTGAGGCGCACAGGCGAATCGACTCTACCGGAAAGCGCCGTTCCTCCAGAACGTCGAGGAACACCTGCCCAACAGCCCCGGTAGCCCCTACAACGGCAATTCTAGCCCCGCTCAACTGGAACCTCCGGCGTCTTCCCAGCCGAACCTAGAGGCCGAGAATGTTCTCTAAGCCGACTACTAGGCCGGGCTTGCTGGCAACGTGACGTATCGCCATGGCGACGCCAGGCATGAAGCTGCGGCGGTCTATGGAGTCGTGCCGCAGCGTCAGGGTCTGTCCCAACGCGCCGAAAACTATCTCGTGGTGGGCAACACGTCCCGGCATCCTCGCGCTGTGAATGACCACACCTTCGTGATCGCCGCCGCGTGTGCCTGGGATGATCTCCTTCTCGGCGGCAGGAGATTCGAACTCGCCGCCCTTGCCCTCGACCGCGGCGCGAGCAATCGAGATTGCCGTACCTGAAGGCGCGTCGATCTTGACCTCGTGGTGCGTCTCGGTCAGGTCGGCGTAGTCGAAGAAGGGAGCGGCGATTCGCGTAAGGTGCGTAAGCAGCACAGCGCCCAGCGCGAAGTTCGGCGCAATCACAATGCCGACGCCATGCCTGGACGCAAGCTCTCCGGCCGTTTCCATGACATGCTCAGTTATGCCTGTAGAGCCGACCACGACGTTGGCACCGAGCGGAGCGGCCGTCGAGATGGCGCTCTCCGCGCCTTCGGCGTTCGTGAAGTCCACGACGACCGCGCCGGCCGACACAACATCCGACAGGTCTCGCGTAAGGGGGATGGGCGCATTCCCTCCGGGCGGCGTTAGTTCGCCCGGCTCGGCCTGTACGTCAACCCCGCCAATGGCACTGAAGTCTGGCTCTTGAGAGGCCATGGCAAGCACTTCCTGGCCCATCCTGCCCAGCACACCGTGGACAACGACGTCTATCGCCACGTTCCAACCCTCCGGCCTGCCTTGCTAGCCCCGGTCTCGGCCTCCCGGACCGCCACGCCTGTCGCCTCCAAAGCCGCCACGCCTGTCGCCTCCAGGACCGCCGCGTCTGTCGCCCCCAAAGCCGCCACGCCTGTCGCCTCCAGGACCGCCGCGCCTGTCGCCCCCAAAGCCGCCACGCCTGTCGCCTCCAGGACCGCCACGCCTGTCGCCTCCCGGACCACCGCGACTGTCGCCTCCAAAACCACCACGCCTGTCGCCTCCCGGACCGCCGCGACTGTCGCCTCTCGGACCGCCGCGACTGTCGCCTCTCGGACCGCCACGCCTGTCGCCTCCCGGGCCGCCGCGCTCTCTGCGGTCACCGCGTTCGCCTCCGAATGAACGGCTCCCAGCCGGCTCGCCATCGCCTTCACCACCACCATTGCCATCGCCATCGCCATCGCCATCGCCCAAAAGGGCCCGGCGTGACAGGTTTATGCGGCCCATCGAGTCGATCTCCCGGACCAATACCGTGATCTCATCTCCGATGTCGACCACGTCTTCAACAGTTTCGACACGGTGCTCCGCGAGTTCGCTGATGTGGACCATGCCGTCCTTACCCGGGGTGAGCGACACGAACGCGCCGAAATTGAGGATCTTGACAACTTTTCCTGTGAAGATCTCGCCGACCTTAATCTCTCGGGTCAGGTCCCGGATCATGCCGATCGCAGCGTCGGCAGCGTCGGCGTTTACGGCGCCAACGAACACCGAGCCGTCATCTTGGATATCGATAGTCGCGCCGGTCTCCTCGGTGATGGCCCTGATCGTCTTTCCGCTTGGGCCGATGACCAAACCGATCTTGTCAACCGGGATATTGATGACCTGCAGCTTAGGCGCGAACCGGCTGACCTCATCCCTTGGAGTGGCGATCGTGGTGCCCATCTCCTCGAGGAGCTCAAGCCTCGTCTCGCGCGCCTGATCAAGGGCGGCCCTCACCATTTCCATGGTGATGTGCTTGATCTTGATGTCGAGCTGGATGGCGGTGATTCCATCGACCGTGCCGGCGACCTTGAAGTCCATGTCCCCGGTGTGGTCCTCGACGCCCTGGATGTCCGTGAGCGTGACGAACCGGTCCGATTCGCCGTCAGTGACCAGGCCGACGGATATGCCCGCCACGGGCTTCTTGATGGGCACGCCTGCGTCCATCAGCGACAGTGACGACGCGCATGCAGTGGCCATCGACGTACTGCCGTTGGAGCTGAGCACCTCCGCCGCTATGCGGATCGTGTACGGGAACTCCGTCTCGCTGGGGACCACCGGCAAGAGCGCACGTTCGGCCAGCGCTCCGTGCCCGATGGACCTGCGGTTGGGCGACCCGACGCGGCGCACTTCGCCTGTGGAGTACGGCGGGAAGTTGTAGTGGAGAAGGAAACGCTTGGACTCGGTTGGGTTGATCGTGTCCAGCTTCTGTGCGTCGCCCACGGAGCCGAGGGTCGTTACGGCCAAGACCTGCGTCTCGCCTCTGTTGAACAGGCCGGTGCCATGCGTCCTCGGCATCAGGCCGACCTCACAGGACACAGCTCGCAGCTCGTCGGGCCGGCGCCCGTCTGATCGCTCGTCGTGCTCGAATATCCGCTCCCGAACGGCATCGCCGTGCAGGGACCGGAACGCATCCACAATGTCGCGGTCCTCGAACCTGTCGGACAGCGCATTGACCGTCTCTCTCTGGAGTTTGGCGAGCCGTTCCGACTTCTCGGACTTCGAGCCGCCGGAAGCGACCGCGTCGCTCAGCCCGGCGCCCGAGACCGAAGCCACCTCGCCGCGCAGGCCCTCAGGCGTCACCAACGGCGTGTACTCCGACTTCTCCCGGCCGATCTCGGCAATGATGCGGTCCTGGAACCTCACGAGCTCCAGGTTCACTTCCTGCGCCCTTTCGATGGCCTCGACGACGAAGTCCTCGGACATCTCGTTAGCGCCGGCCTCCATCATCATTACGCCGTCCCGCGATCCGGCAACTACGAGGTCGAGCTCGGATGCCTCCATCTGCTCAAACGTGGGGTTCACAACGAACTCGCCGTCAACGAAGCCCATTCGCGTTACGCCGATGGGCCCGCCGAACGGAATGTCCGATATGCCCAGCGCCGTCGATGCGCCGATCACGGTCAGCACGTCCAGGGGATTCTCCAGGTCCACGGAGAACGGGGTGATGATGATCTGGACCTCGTTACGGAAGTCCTTTGGGAACAGGGGGCGAAGCGGCCTGTCGGTCAGCCGGTCGATCAGGATGGCGTCGGTGCTCGGCCTGCCCTCGCGGCGGAAGAAGCTTCCGGGAATCTTGCCGCGAGCGTAGAGCCGCTCCTCGAAGTCAATCGTGAGCGGCAAGAAGTCCAGATTTTCTCTTGGCGACGACATCGTGGCCGTCACCAGAAGCAGGCAATCGCCGTACCGGATTGTGAGTGAGCCGTTCGCCTGCAGAGCAAGCTTCCCGGACTCGATACTTAGGGTTTTGGAGCCAATCGTGCACTCATAGCTGGATAACATTGGTTAAATGTCCTCTCTTGAGGGGAGGGAGCGGGGAGAAGGTAGCAAAGGAAGAAGACAGCGCCGCAAACGGTGCTATCTTCTTAGTCCGAGCCTGGCAATGATGGCCCGATAACGGCCGACGTCACTACGATTGAGATACCGGAGGAGCTTTCGGCGGCGGCCTACCATACTCAGTAATCCGCGCCTACTGGCTTCGTCGTGGTTGTGGACCCTGAGATGGTCCGTGAGGCCGTTGATCCGGGAAGTCAGCAGGGCAACCTGCAGTTCCGAGGACCCGGTGTCTTCGTCGTGGGCCTGATACTCTTTCTTTATAGCCTCAATCTGAGGCTTTTCTAGTCCCATCCTCTTTGTGATTTCTTTCTCTATTTGGAATAAGTATACACCGCGCCGGTCGGCTGCCGCAATGCGCAGCTATGCTTCTATTGGCAAAACCTTGAGTTACCCTGCTCCGTGGAGTGCGGCAGTCACATCTGCACCCAGCGCGTGATGCGGATCGTCTGTCCCTGAGACGTCGAGCAGGCGGCTTAGGGCGGTGATCGAGACGCGGCCGTTTCTCACAGCCCACACGTCAGTGCCCTCGGCCGGCGGCTTGGTGTTCGGTCTGTTCTGCTTGATCCAGTAGTGCGACCGCCGGGCGTCGCCTTCCTTCTGAACGGACGGCATGAACGCCGACCCGCCAAGCGTCGTCATTTCCACGCCCTTGAGTTCGGCCGGCGTCACGTTAGGCAGGTTCACGTTGATCAGCAGTGGGCCTTCCAGACCGTTGGCGCTGATCGACTCGGCCAGCGCCCTCGCGGTCTCCGCGGCCGCCTCGTACTTGAGATCGGTCAGCGACGCGATCGACATGGCGATCGACGGGACACCGCGCAGGTAGCCCTGGAGCGCGGCTCCGACCGTTCCGGACAGAAGGATGTCGTGGCCCAGATTCGCGCCCTGGTTGATGCCCGACACCAACAGGTCGAACGGCTCATCGTACAGCGCCTCCGTGGCCAGGATCACGCAGTCGGCCGGCGTGCCCTGCACGCTCACGGCCGTCACGCCCTCCACCAGCGGCGCCTCGTCGTTTACGCGCAGCACGTCCAGCAGCGTCATAGCCGTGCCGATGCCGCTTTGGTCGCGGTCCGGCGCCACTACGAACACGTCGCCCGCGTTCTTGAGCGTACGGGCCGCCGCCCAAAGTCCCTCCGAGTGGATGCCGTCGTCATTAGTCAGCAGTATTCGCAAGGCTCAGCTTTCTCCTGTCGTTGAGTGTTGGTCGGTCTGTGCCCCATCCCAGCCTTCCCCAGCAGACTAGGGAAGGGGTCAGAGGTCTCCTTCGACTACTCCGGGCGCTTCTTACGCAAGGGTCTCCATGAATGTCGATGGGACGTCATATCAGCCCGTGAAGTATCCCGGAAGTGGTGGTGCGTTGGCTAGAGTTCCGACACCGCCGGAAACCCGCCGAGGCCGTTCGCCTGACGTACGCCGCGCACGATCGCCCTGCCCACGACCATGGTCGCAGCAGCGCAGATCCGGTCGAAGTCGGCATGGCCTTCGTGCGCGCCGGTTGCCAGCGCGAACATCGTATCGCCGTCGGACATCGTGTGTGCCGGGCGCACAGCGAGCGCGATCCCGTCGTGCGCGACCGACGCCAGCTTGTTCGCCTGCTCCTTGGTGAGCGCCGCGTTCGTGGCCACGACGCCGATCGTCGTGCTCTCGCCCGCAGGCAGCGCACCTGCGCTGGCGCTTGGCGATTCAAGCAGCTCCAGCCAGCCCGACATGCCGCCGCCCGGGTTGCGCGCGCCCGCCACGAGCTCGCCCGTGTCCGGGTCGTGGACTCCGCCGACCGCGTTCACGACCATGAGCGCACCGACGGCCAGCCCGCCGCCGAGGTCCAGCGCCCACGTGCCGAGCCCGCCCTTGACGGCGCGCTCCGCTCCAAGCAGCTTGCCGACCGTCGCCCCCGTCCCTGCGCCAACCGAGCCCTCGGCCACGGCGCCTGCCGACGCCGCTAGCGCCGCCGCGTAGCCGTCGACCGGGCCGGGCCGCACGCTCGCCGCTACCACGCCGAGGTCGAAGACAATCGCCGCGGGCACGATCGGCACCACGCCGGCGCTCGTCTTGTAGCCTGCGCCGCGCTCCTCGAGGTACCGCACCACGCCGCTCGCCGCGTCAAGCCCGAAGGCACTGCCGCCGCTCAGCAGCACGCCGTGCACGTGCGTGATCCTGTTGGTGGGGCGCAGCAGGTCGGTCTC
Source organism: Dehalococcoidia bacterium (assembly GCA_965237445.1). Lineage (GTDB taxonomy): Bacteria > Chloroflexota > Dehalococcoidia > Lucifugimonadales. Next base: position 811,060 of record OZ250142.1, read on the forward strand.
GCGCGTGCCCGGCGACGACCCGCGCACGTCCACGCCGCCGACGGCGCCCGCCTCGCAGAGCACGGCAGTGCAGCCGGTGCCGTTCACCGCATCCGTGTGGTGGCCCACGGCGATGCCATCCACGTCCGTGATGCAGTTAGCAGTCATAACGTCTTCGTTCCCTCGGCCAGGCTTGTGCCGTTCATCTACGGCCCACGTAAGGAGTGAAGCCTAATGACGCTACCGGGCCCGTCGCTTTTGCGTTCGTGCGAAGGAATTCGCAAAAGGAGATCGATACTCAACCGACCCCCTTAGTGGGTGCAGGGCATGGCCCTGCCCTTAGTGGGTGCAGGGCTATGCCCTGCCTGCCCTGGCCCTCCCTGGTGTCGGGGAGGGCCAGAAATATTTGCGCTTAACTGCAGCGTTCAGTCTTCAATGCCGCCGCCTGCGCAGCAGCGCGATCACTCCGAGCGGGCCGAGGAACAGCAGCACCAGGTTGCCCGCGTTGCCGGCTAGTGTGCCGTCGCTCGCGCCGCAACCGCCGCCGCCCTCGGCCGGGGCCTCGGTGGCCGTCGTTTCGGGCGTCGGCTCGGCCGTCATCGCCGCCGTCGGTTCTGGTGTCGGCTCGGGCGTCATCTCAGGCGTCGGCTCGGGTGTCGGTTCCGGTGTCGGCTCGGGCGTCATTTCCGGCGTCGGCTCCGGTGTCGGCTCAGGCGTCGGCTCCGGTGTCGGCTCAGGCGTTGCCTCTTGTGTCGGCTCAGGCGTAGGCTCCGGTGTTGCCACCGGCGTAGGCTCCGGTGTTGCCACCGGCGTCGGCTCAGGCGTTGCCTCCGGCGTCGGCTCAGGCGTTGCCACCGGCGTCGGCTCAGGCGTTGCCTCCGGCGTCGGCTCAGGCGTTGCGAACGCGTGGAACACCAGCAGGAAGCTGTCGTTGTTCGCGCCGCTGACGTACATGCCCATCGTGATAGCGGTTTCTCCGTTCAGCACGAACTCTACCGGCTGCCCGACCAACGCGATGTCCCCAGGGTTCACGACGAGCATCTCGTACGTCTGGCCAACGACCACCCCCGGCGCCGACTCGTATGAGCCGATCCGCGCCACGAGCGTAGCGCCTTCAGGCACCACCCCGCCGGACACGACGATCTCGCCGGCGTAGATGGCCGGCAGGGCCACCTCGGGCGTCGGAGTCGGTTCCGGCTGTGGCAGGTTCGCGAATGTCAGGTTGAAGCCCAGGTGGAAGATGGCTGTAGGCGACGACTGCACCTTGTAGGTCGCCGTCTCCGCCGCCTGCACCTTGCCGTCGAGGAGGAATGTGATTTGGTGGTCGTTGAACGTCCTGTTCGGCGGCCCCACGACCAGGTTCTCATACGCGCCCCCTACGACGTTTACAGGCTCGCTTACGTATCCAGAGATTATGGCAACGATCGTGAGGCCCGCGGGTGGCGTGATGCCAGCAACCGTAACGCTGCCGCCGTAGATCGCCGGCAATGGTGGAAGCTCGCCCTCAATCTGGCCCGGCTCCGGTGTCGGCTCAGGCGTGGCCGTGGGCGTGGATGTCACTCCCTCGCCGGGCTCCGGGACCCGGTCGAATGTAAGGTCGAACCCGAATCTGAACACACTCTCGTTCGCACCCGGGATAACGTACGTGGCAGTCTCAGCCGCCTGCACTACTCCGTTCAGATGAAACGTAATCTGGCGACCGTTGTAGGCACGCCTGGGGGGTCCCACAACCAGGTTCTCGTAAGCCCCATTCACCACCGCCGCCGCCGTGCTTTCGTAGTCCTCGATCCTGGCGATGATCGTCAGGCCTTCGGGGGGAGCCTCACCGTCTACTGTGACGCTGCCAGCGTAAAACAACGGCAACGGCGGGATCTCGCTTTGCGACTGCGCCTGCGCCGTGTCTTGTCCTGCCGTAAGCAGTCCGGCTGCAAGTGCCGCCAGCACGGCCAGGACCATAACTGTTCTTGCATTCAGTCTCATTGTCGGTTTCCCCTCCCGGATCTTGCCTGGCGCCTGCGCCGAGGCGCCACCCTTCAACCACCCTGTCTTTCGTCAGTCGCGCCCAACTGGCAACAATACGCTAGGTACAGGCTACGACGGTTCTGTCAAATAATTGTAGGCATTTCAGAGCCGCTTAGGAAGGCGATATTGGGTTGCCTTCCATCTTCACATCCCCTCCTCCATCGAGGGAGAGGGTTAGACGCCGTACTGGCATCCTCCTGGGTCTGTCGACGGGGAGTCCCGAAAGAGCCTGCCCTGAGTCTTTCGAAGGGATGTCCAAAAAAGCAGCGCCCCCGCCGTTGTGGCGGGGGCGCTGCGCTTACCTACGTTGTCGCAGGGTGCCCGGTTACGGGACTACCGTGTGCGGCTTGGTCATCCAGACGAAGTAGCCCTTGCCAACTTGCAATGTCGGCGGGTTGCCATCATCGTCCAAATCGTCCGGACCAGCGGTCTCGAACCGGCCCGCCTCCGCGTTGTAAGTGATCGCGCGGAGCCAGTTGTTACCCAGGTAGGTGTTGGCGTCCACCGGCGTGGCGTCAGCCGTCTTCACAACCTCGTCCAGTGTCGTTACCGCTACCAGGTTCCAGCCCGGAACCAGGCTGTGCGTCGGCGGCAGTGTCGCTCCGCCCGCGCTGAAGGACACGATGTCCACTGAGAGCGCGTTAAAGCTGCTAGTCGTGACCCAGTAGCCCAAGCTTGCACTGACCTCAGTCAGGTTACCGACCCAGCTTCCGTCCGGCGCCCTCTCGGCCGCCAGCCACTTCGTCGGCGTCGACGGATCGTACGTCAGGACCGACGTGACATCAGAGCTTCCAAACACGCCCTCGACCGAAGTCGTGGCAGGCGTGCCAGGCAGCGAGATCAGGTTCACGCCAGGCGTGAGAGCGACCTGTGTTGACGGCCTCTCGATAACCGTGAAGGTCAGCGAGGCGTCCGTCGCGTTGCCCGCGGTGTCCGTACCAGTCACGGCCAGCGTGTACTCGCCGAGGGCCAAGCCTACGCCCGCCCACAGGTAGTTGTGGCCGTTTGCCTCGGCCGCGAAGTCGGCCGCAATGTCCGTCTCATCCTCACCCATGGTCAGCGTAGCCGACGTCAGCGTGACATCGGTGTAGCTGTCACCCGGGTACTCAGCGTCATCAAAGCTGACCTTGATGAACGGCGAGTTGTTGGTGATCTCCGACTCGTCCGCTACCGAGAACGAAGCAGCAGGTGCGGACATATCGATCTCAAACGTGTGGTCGGCGGCCGCGTAACTGTAGCTGACCACTGCGGTGGCGCCGCCCTCGACACTGATCGTGATCGTTCGGGCGCTTGCGTCCACCGCCGTGATATGCGTCGATGTCGCTACTACGTTCCCATTCGAGTCCTTGACCTCTAGCGTGATGTCGTCTTCGTCGATGTCGCCATCAACGTCGTCGTCGGCTATTGGGCCGTTCGCCACGGTTATCACGCCGTCCTCAACGTCCGCCTCTTCCTTGCTCGCAGACTCCAGGTTCGTCGAGTAGTTGTTGCCCAGATCCGTGACCTTGACGGCAATGCCGTACTTGCCCGTGGCTGCCTCCGCACCGATCGAGTGCGTCAGCGAGTGGACCTGCGGCTCATCGGCCGTCGCCATCTTGTGCAGATTGGCGGCAGTGCCTGCGTCCGGGCCGAAGATCGACACCACGGCTCCACCGGAGGACTTGAGCTTCTCGTCCGACTCGATAGTGATCGTTACCTCGTCGTCCTTTTCAGCCAGCAGCACGTTGTCCCGCGACACCGTCGCCGTCGGCTTCAGGTTGTCCTTAGCGTTCTTCCGCTCGGCCGTGGTCGCGTCTGTATCGACCTCGTTGCCGGAGAGGTCAGTGACCTCGCCCACAACCTCAACGTCAGGCCTCGCGTCAGCATCAAAGTCACTCTGCGCCGTCAGGTAGATGACGCCCTTGAATTTGCCGCTACCAACCACCGCATCCGCGGCGGCCTGGCTGTCAATCTCGAAGTCGGTTGCCTGCACCGAGTCCGGGTCTATGGCCTCGTTCATCACGAGCTTGACCCCGTTCTTTACGCCATTCGTCTCTTCTTCCTTCACGTTGTCCCAGCCAATGCCGGTCTCAGCGCTGACGGTAACCGGCGGGCCCGTGTCGATCGTGACCGAGATCGTTGTCACGGCCTCATTGCGGGCAATGTCCCTGGCCACCAGGGTGACGTTGAGCTGGCCGCTCTCGGCGTGGCCACCAAAGACGTCACTGTCCAGCCACGACTCGGACGTGGTGAAGATCACGCGGTATCCGTCGCTAATCGGAACCGGCGACAGATCGAAGTCGCTGGTCCCTCCAAGCTTGACACCGCCAACCGGGTCGCCTTCTTCTCTGCCTGCGCCTGCACCTTCAGCCGTCGTCGTTATTAGATCACCGTCTGCGTCTACCTCAGTGCCAACGTACACATCGAAGAAATCGGCCGGCCTCTTCGCATCGTAGCCGGAGCCGGTGTCCGTTGCGTCGAACTGCAATGTCGGGTTGGTCACGCTCGTGTGGGTACCGTCGGCCGGTGTGATGTTGTCGATCACCGGCTTCGCAGCGTCCACCGTGATCGAGTCAGAGTCAACGATGTCCCCGTCCTCGTCCAGGTAGTGCACAGTCAGCGTGTCGCCGTCCTGCACCCAGACAGAACTCTCATCCTCACCGGGACCCTGTGTTCCCGGGTCTTTCGAAAGCTGGACTGAGCCACGGAAGACATCGCTGTCTGCGCTAGAAACAGAGCTATCAGTTCCAGCCACCTCATCAACCGTAACTAGCTCGCCTTGTGGGTCGGACGTGCTGACCACCCTGGCCCGCTCGTCGTACGAGTCGACTTTGTGGTGCTTGAACCTTATCTCGACAAAGGTAAAGTCAACTGTCCCTCCGAGCACCTTCACAAGGTCGTCTTCAGGTGATGCGAGCGCTTGCCTCGTCAACGTGGAAGTTCCGCTGGCGGTCACCGCAATTATCTTGGTCACCGAGTGTATCGGTGTCATTCCTCCAACACCGGTGAACGTCGATGTCGCAGCAACCCCATCCTCATCTACGGCGGAAAGAGAGCTTGTGTGTTCGATGTCACCAACCGCGCCGGTCCAAACATTGAACCCCTCAGTGACGCCATTTGTCACAACGGCCCCGGAGTTCCAAGTAGCGATATGCTCATTGGACGTACCCTCCAGATCGTCGTCATTGATGTAGAAGACGGCCATCTGAGAGTCGTTGGCGTACTTGGCGGCGGCTACGTCAGCGCCTACGCCTGTCGCCCACTCGACCTCGCCCGCGTCCACGTCTAGCGCGTACGGAGCATAGGAGGCATCCCGCGTGTCAAGTCCGGTCACATCGATCTGACCAGCCAGGACAGGACCGACACCTAAGGCCCCGACCAAAAGGCCCACAGCCAGAAAGATCGAAAGGATCCTGAATTTACTCACCGTCTACCCCCTTAGATTGTTCTTGGGTCTTGCTAACTTGCTTGCCGATTTCCGCACGTAACCGTCCGGGGAACATGTCCTCGGACGGTGGATTCTTCTAAAACTGGCTTCCATACCGAACGGCATCTCGCCTTTTCGAAGCAGAATCTACGCAGTTTTACACCATCGCGCTCAAAGTTGTCAATGGGCGGGACGCACCCCTAACCCATGCATTTCGGCCTGTGCCGGGCGGTCTGCCGAGCCTCCAGGGAGGGGGTTGGCGGGTACCCGTTCAAAGCCACGCGCAACTATATCCAAGCGCCTCAATAGGTGTCAATAGGTTTAGGGGGAAGTGGGGGTACTTGGAAGGGGCAATTTGAGGCTGACATTCCACCCATTCCCCTAGCTGGCGCAAAGCTCTGAGCGCCCCTCCAGTTCGCCCTTAGATCGGTAAGGGCTGTCCGCACTCCTCGCGGCGCAGGCGTCGCTGCTCCGTTCAAGGCAAACTCAAGGCACTCCGGCCAACCCGCAGCCGAAAGAGCCTGCTTCTCATGCCCCTCTCTCCTGATGGAGACCGTTGAACAACCCTGGACCACCTCTGAGGAGTCCCCTCTCCCTTGATTGGAGAGGGCTAGAGCCTGCCCCGAGTCCCTCGAGGGGGTGAGAGTGACGCCTAAGCCGCCGGACGCCGCCCGATCAGACCCTGAAGGCGAGCGCGACGATGGCCCCCGCAATCGCGACGCCAACCGTGGCGATGACAAGTATCAGCGTGTTGAGCTTCGCGTCCATATTCGTTCGCAGCGAGTCGAACCGCCCGTCCATATCGCCGCGTAGCGAGTCGAAGCGCCCGTCCATATCCGTCCGCAGCGAGTCGATCTTCACATCAACGCGAGCTACGGCGTCCGTTAGGTCCCCAAGGCGCCGGTCCACCTGCTCGTAAGCGCCCTCCAACCTGCTGACACGCTCTTCCATCGTCATCATGGCCGCATTCTAGCACGCGCCATACCTACCCCTGCTTCCTGCCCCAATGGGCCCCTCTCCCTTAGATGGGAGAGGACTAGGGTGAGGGTGAAAGGGGCAGGGGCGCGAGGGCCTGCGGCGAGCTACTCTAGGGGCTTAGCGTGAGTTCCCAGTCTTCAACTCCAAATGAAGTGCCACAAAATCCCCTCTCCCTCGATGGGAGAGGGCAGGGTGAGGGTGAATCTGGCAGGGCGCATGGCGCCTAGCGTGAGTCCCCAGTCTTGCCAACAGTATTGACTCCTGAACCAATTCAGTCTGCAACAGGACCTCGTTGTTCCAGAACCTCATCACTCGAAAGCCTTCTCCTGTCAGCCATCTCGTACGCTCTTCGTCATACTCAGCCTGGCCCATGTGCTGGCTCCCGTCCAATTCAACGACCACCCTGCCTTCGAGTGACACAAAGTTAACGATGTAGCGGCCTATGGGCGCCTGACTGCGGAACTTCCAACCGGCAAGGAGGCGGTTGCGGAGCAGTCTCCACAGGACACGCTCGGCGTCGGTAGAGTCTCTTCTGAGGCGGCGCGCCCTCGATACTCTGCTCATTGCCCCTCATCCCTTCGACTCTGCTCAGGGCCCCCTCATCCTAGCCTTCTCCCACGGAGGGGAGAAGGGACCAGACATCTCTATCGCCTCCCCCGTAGCTGTTCCATAGATCGACGACCGCCTCCATCCCATTCACCCTCTCCTCGAAGGGGCGACAGCGCACTCGCCACACCTAGGGGCCACCCCTGCCTCAGCGCCTGCGCCACGAAGTCCATGCCAACCGCCTCCTTCCAGCGCTCCAGAAGGCGGGCGGCGACAGGGCCGGGCAGCCCCGTACGTCCCGAGCTTTTAGATGGGCCGAGCCGCAGACCGTTGACGGTGGCGACGGGCTGCAGGCAGATGCGCGTGCTCGTGACGAACGCCTCGCTTGCGGCGTACACGTCGCAGGTCGCGTAGTCGTCCTCGTCCACGGGGATGCCTAACTCTTCGGCGAGCTCCAGCACCGTGGCCATGCTCACGCCGGGCAGCACGTTGCGGCGGTCCGGCAGCTTGATCCTGCCGCCCAAAACGAACATGAAGTTGGCGCCCGTGCACTCGGTGATGCTGCCCTCGGCGTCGGCCATGAGCTGGTATGTGCGCTGGCCCGGCGTTGGCGGAGCGCGGTACGTCGCGGGCGTCTCGATCCGGACGCCGTCCACGTAGCCTCGGGCGAACGACGCGAAGTCGATCGGCTGGCAGTGGATGACGACGTTGAATCCGCCGCCCTCCGGCGCGGCGGGAACGGCCGGGCTCACGATCTGCGTAACCGACAGGTCCGCGCCGGGCGGGAGCAGCAACAGGTTGGCATCCACCAGGCCGAGGGTTGCCGACGCCATCGCGTCGATCGTGACGCCGGGGTCCATGCCACTGTACTCGAGGCCGCGGTACAGCCGCTCAAGGTGCCGGTGCAGCTTGAAGACGCGGCCGCCGAACGTGCGCTCCGAGTCGTAGAAGCCGCCCGTCGCCCCAAGCGACATAGACTGCATCATCCGAACGGCCCTGCTTTGCGGCATGACCTCGCCGTTCACGTACGCAACGAACTCAGCAGACGAAGTCAGGTGGTCTCTCCCCTATGTGATGTACTTGAAGTGTCCAGGCCCCGCACTCGATGGAAGTTCCGGCGAGACTGCCGCCTCATTGAACATAGTAGCTTCACCGGTCTACTCCCTGGCCTGCCGGGAGCACGGGCCAGGGTCTAAAATTCTAAGCGTTGAGTACCTTGCAATTCTCCTCGATGGCGCGAAGAGAGAATGAGGCCCCGCATAGACCGCCACTTGCCTCGTGCGAACTGCTGTGCTAATATGGCTGCATGCACTCATTAGCGCACCATCACCGCATAGCTCAGGCCCGCGCCCCTGCAGGTGCGTGGCGTCCGGTCTGCTCTTACGCAGCTACGGGGAACGTGTCACATTTGGTTGCATCCAGTCTCAGTTTGTATTCAATCTGTAAACATAAGTATTCAAAGTCTGTATCTTCTGCCGATCCTTCCAGCTACGAAAAGTTACAGAATGTTACGGAATGTGACACTTTTCCGGGATCTGCCGCCTGAGAGCGGCCCCGTCGAAGGGGTTTCTAGCCCTTCCTGACTACGCCAAGAGCCTGTCGAAGGGGTCCGTCGAAGGACCTTATCAAATGGCCCCGATCCGGCCCAGGCAGTCGGGACTAAGCGGCGCCCAGGAGCGAGGCCATCGTGAAGCCGATCTCGGCCGGGCTGGGGATGATCGCGGCGCCGGCGGCCGCGAGGGCGCGCTCCTTCTCCTCGGCGCGCGCGGCAGATCCGGTGATGACGGCGCCGGCGTGGCCCATCCGCTTGCCGGGAGGCGCGCTCTGGCCGACAACCAGCGTCGCGATGGGCTTCGAGAATTCGCTCGCGATGAACTCGGCAGCCTCCTGCTCCCGCGTCCCGCCGATCTCGCCGATCATAACGACCGCGTCGGTGCCGTCGTCCTCCTCGAAGGCCGACAGAACGTCGATGTACGTGATGCCGCTGACCGGATCGCCGCCGATGCCGACGCTCGTCGACTGCCCGATGCCGAGCGCGCTGAGCTGCCCGACCGCCTCGTAGGTGAGTGTGCCGCTGCGCGAAACGATGCCCACTCGGCCGGGGATGTGGATATCGCCGGGCATGATGCCGGCCTTGCAGCCCTCGGCAGGCGAGATAACGCCCGGGCAGTTGGGGCCGATCAGCGTAGCGCCGAGAGATTGCACGTAAGGCACGGTCTTAACGGTGTCCAGGATCGGGACGCCCTCGGTAATGCAGGCGATCACGGGTATGCCGGCATCAGCGGCCTCGATGATCGCGTCCGCCGCAAAGGCGGGCGGCACGAACACCAGCGAAGCGTTGGCGCCGGTCTCGGCAACGGCCTCCTGCACGCTGTCGAAGACGGGTACGTCGCCGTCATATATCTGCCCGCCGCGGCCGGGGGTGACGCCGGCCACAAGGTTCGTGCCGTACTCGCGGCACTTGCCAGCGTGGTAGCTCCCCTGCCGCCCGGTGATGCCCTGGACCAGCAGCCGCGTGTTTCTTCCGACGAGGATGCTCATGCGGCCCTAGCCAACCTTCAGGGCCTCGGTGGCGCCCCGCAGGTCGTCCACGATAGTGACGTCAAGGTCCGACTCCTGGAGCATCCGCACTCCCTCGGCGGCGTTGGCGCCGAGCATCCGGACGACCATCGGTGGCATCGAACCTGGTGCGTCCAAGGCGCCTGCAAGCAGGCCGCCCGCAACGATGTCGTTGCGCAGTATGCCGCCGAAGATGTTCACCAGCACCCTGGTCACGCCGGGGTCGGAGAGAACGATCTTGAGTGCTTCGGCAATCTTCGCCTCGTCAGCCGCGCCGCCGACGTCCAGGAAGTTCGCGGGCGCCGTTCCAGCCTCGGTCGCAACGTCCATCGTGGCCATCGCGAGTCCGGCGCCGTTGACGATGCAGCCGACCTCTCCGTCGAGCTTGACGTAGCTGAGGTCGTGCTCGCGCGCCCTCGCCTCGAAGGGGTCGTCCTGCTCCGGGTCCGCCAGTTCGGCCAGCTCGGGGTGCCTGAACAGCGCGTAGTCGTCGAACGCGACCTTGGCATCCAGCGCCAGCAGACGGCCATCCGAGCAGATCGCCAGCGGGTTGATCTCGACCAGCGAGCAGTCGTACCGCGTGAACAGGTCGTACATGCGGCCTGCCAGCGTGCCCAAGGGACGGACCAGGTTAGCGCCCAGACCGAGGCCGTAAGCCAGCTTGCGGCCATGGCACGGCTGAAAGCCGATGGCGGGAGGCACAGGCACGCGCACAATCCGCTCCGGCGTTTCCTCGGCAACCTGCTCGATGTCGACGCCGCCAGCCTCGCTGGCCACGAGCGTGACGCAGCCGGTGGAGCCGTCGACAACCGCCGAGGCGTACAACTCGCGCTCGATCTCGACCGTCTCCTCGACCAGCAGGCGGCGCACAGGAGCGCCCTCCGGTCCGGTCTGCGGCGTCACCAGGCGCGATCCGAGCATGGCGCTTGCCTCGCGTTCGGCCTCCTCCGGCGACGACACTATTCGGATGCCGCCCCCCTTCCCGCGGCCGCCGGCGTGCACCTGCGCCTTGAGGACGGCGCGGCCGCCAAGATTGGACACGGCGTCGCGGGCCTCAGCGGCCGTAGCCGCGACGGAACCTTCGGGAACGGACAGACCTTGTTCTCTGAAGAGCTGTTTGGCTTGGTACTCGTGGACCTTCATGGTTAACGTACGGAGCTGATGGCGGAGGGGGTGGGATTCGAACCCACGTTCCCTTTCGAGATTCCTGTTTTCAAGACAGGCGCCTTAAGCCGCTCGGCCACCCCTCCTTAATGTTTGCGCGTACGTGAATCACACCACTCCTGCGGCACCCTGGGCGGGCCTAAATCCTAACATAGAGGCTGCCCGGCCAACCTGCGTCCGGCGGTTTGACGCAGTGTTTGGCAAGTCTTAGAGTTAGCTGCAGGCATATTTGCCGTCAGTCAACATACATTTCCCCAGCCCCGATTGAGAGTCGGGATGCTGTAAGAAGGACACAAGCACCATGCGGATCACTCTCTCGCTAATCAAAGCGGACGTTGGCTCTATCGGCGGCCACACGATGCCATCCGCAAGGATGATGGCCTCCGTGCGCGAAGAAACGGCAGACGCTATCAGGCGCGGGCTGCTGATCGACGCATTCGTTTCGCACACTGGCGACGACATAGCCATCCTGATGTCGCACACCCGAGGAGAGGACAACACTGAGATCCACCAGTTCGCGTGGGACTCGTTCATTAAGGCCACGGAGATAGCCCGCGAGTACGGCCTGTACGGGGCGGGCCAGGACCTGCTGGTTGACGCACCTTCCGGAAACGTCCGCGGCGCAGGCCCGGCCGTAGCGGAGATCGAGTTCGATCACACGCTGGCCGCACCCAGGCCGGCGGAGTCCTTCTTCATGCTGGCGGCCGACAAGTGCGGGCCGGGCGCGTATAACCTGCCGATGTTCCTGGGGTTCGCAGACCCGATGTACTGCGCCGGGCTGATGCTGCCCCAGATGATCGAAGGCTTTACGTTCCACGTCATAGACATGGAAAACACTGGAGGCGACAGCATCCTTGAGCTGCACACGCCTGAGGACTACTACCAATTGACATCGCTGTTGCGGGACAACGAGCGGTTCGGAATTGACTCCATCTACTCCCGCACCCACGGCGAGAAGGCGGCGGCGATCTCAGCGCAGCGCCTGCACTCGATCGCTGGTACATACACCGGCAAGGACGACCCGATAGCGCTGGTGCGCAACCAGGGTATCTTCCCCGCGCCGGAGGAACTGACTTCGCCATACGCCAAGGCGCACTATGTCGGCGGCGATGCCAGGGGCTCGCACGTGATGCCGCTCATGCCGGTGGCCCTGAACACGCCGGTAACGGGCATCTACTGCCTGCCGCTGGTCTCATGCGTCGGGTTTTCGCTTAGCGCGGAGGGGTACTTCTCAGACTCTCACATAGACTTCTTCGACAATCCCGCGTGGGATGAGGTCCGAGCGCTGGCGCAGCGGAAGGGCATGGAGATGCGCAGCCAGGGCTGGTCCGGCGCCGCCATGCTTCCGTACACGGAGCTTGAGTACGGCGGCTTCCGCGATACTGTCGGCGGCCTGCTCCAGCGCTTCGCATACCGCAACGGCAGCAAAGCGAAAACCGCAACCGCTGTCTCCGGGGACGGGGACGACTAGGCTCTTACCTCGGACGTGGGCCATGCATCGCCCGAATTGCCGCCACTGCTGGTGGCGACGCGCAACAGGGGCAAGCTCGCGGAACTCGAATGCATGTTGCATGAGGCGCCTTACCGGCTGATCTCGTTGGATGAGATCGGACTGGACTTCGATGTGGATGAGACGGGCACGACATTCGCCGAGAATGCCATGCTAAAAGCAACTACGTACGGCGAAGCGGCCGGGCTTCCCACGCTTGCGGACGACTCAGGCCTAGAGGTGGACGCGCTAGGCGGAGCGCCCGGCGTATTGTCGTCGCGCTACGCAGGCGAGGGGGCCAACGACGGCGATCGCATCGCGCTGCTGCTACGCAACCTCGCCGACCATCCCCAGGAGAACCGGACAGCCCGGTTCAGATGCGCCATCGCAATCGCCCTACCCAACAACGAGGTACACGTGGTCGAAGGCGCTGCGGAGGGCACAATCACGAACGACCCAAGGGGTGAAAACGGCTTCGGCTACGATCCGGTGTTCTTCCTGCCGGAAATTGGAAGGACGATAGCCGAACTCCCAAATGAGCACAAGAACAGGCTAAGCCACCGAGCCGAAGCAGTTCAAAAGGCGCTGCTAGTGCTGCAGCGCATCGCGGACGGCAGCCGGGAAACTACCTAAAGGGGCGCTTCGAAGTCAGGTCCGAGTGCTTCGGCCCTACATATCCTTGGCAAGGCTGTTCAGGAATTCTTCGTTGCTCCTTGACTTCCTCATCCGTTCCACGACCTTGCCTGTGGCTTCGAGGGATTGCATACCGCCGTCGCCAGTGATCATGCCCACCATGCGCCTGAGCAGCCAGACCTTCTGCAGGGTACTGCTATCCAGCAGCAGCTCTTCGCGTCGCGTGCTACTGCGGTCGATGTCTATCGCGGGGAAGATGCGGCGCTCGGCTAGCTTGCGGTCCAGGTGCACCTCCATGTTTCCGGTGCCCTTGAACTCCTCGTAGATAACATCATCCATGCGGCTTCCCGTTTCCACGAGACAGGCAGCCAAGATCGTGAGGCTACCGCCTTCCTCCGTGTTTCGGGCTGCGCCAAAGAAACGTTTCGGCGGATAGAGAGCAATGGGATCGATACCGCCTGACAGGGTACGTCCGCTCGTGGGAACGGCAAGGTTGTAGGCTCTGGTCAAGCGGGTGATGCTGTCGAGCAAAATGACGACGTTCTGACCACCCTCGACCAATCTCTTTGCGCGCTCCAACACGAGTTCGGCGACGCGACAGTGATCTTCCACCGGCTCATCGAACGTGGAACTGAACACTTCGCCATTTACGGAGCGCCGCATGTCGGTTACTTCCTCAGGACGCTCGCCGATGAGGGCTACCATGAGGACGATATCAGGCGCGTTTGCGGATATGCCGTTGGCGACATCCTTCAGAAGCGTTGTCTTGCCCGCTTTGGGCGGCGCCACGATCATGCCGCGCTGGCCGCGTCCTATCGGCGCAAGCAGGTCGATGAGTCTGGCGGAAAGTTTGTCGGATTCCGTCTCCAGCTTGATGCGTTCGAGCGGAAAGATCGGGGTAAAAGACTCAAATGTCGGCCTGTTGCGCGCCTTCTCAGGCTCCAAAGTGTTTACCGCCTCTACACGGACCAGACCGAAGTATCGCTCCCCGTCCTTCGGCGGTCTTACTCTCCCTGTCACTCTGTCACCAGTTCGGAGGCCGAACCTGCGAATCTGGGACTGAGACACGTACACGTCTCCGCCTCCCGGGCTCGACCCATTCTGTCTGAGGAACCCGTAACCGTCATTGACGATTGAGAGCACGCCGTTGGCCATGGCCTGCCCGTCCTTCTCCGCGTAAGCATGGAACACTCGCATCAAAAGGTCCTGGCGTCGCGGATTCGAGCCGTTCCCGTTGAGCACTCCCAGGCCCTCAGCGGCCTTGCGCAGCTCTTCGTTGGACATGGCCTGAAGTTCGTTGAGATTCATCTGTTTCTCCGGTTTGTACCTCATTTGCGGCGAGTCACTCGGTATTTTGACCGGCCGCCCTCTCCCAATCTTGGGTAAAACTATCCAGTCCTGCAGTAGTCATTGGATGTTTGACCATCTGCTCTAACACTTTGAAAGGAATTGTGGCTGCGTGCGCTCCTGCCAACGCCGCATTAACGCAATGCAATGGGTGCCTGATACTGGCCGCGAGAACTTGAGTCGGCAGATCGAAGTTCCCGAGGGCCTTTACTATGCTGGCCACTACTCCGATACCGTCGTGTCCCGCATCATCCAGTCTGCCGATGAACGGACTAACGTAAGTTGATCCAGCCTGGGAGCCTAACAGGGCTTGGTTCACCGAGAAGCACAGCGTCTGATTGATTTTCACGTTCTCTCGCGACAATTGTGACATGGCCTGGAATCCAGGCCCCGTGCTTGGTAGCTTCACGACAACGTTAGGGTGCCATTGGGAGATTCCCCAACCCTCCTCGATCATGGCCTCAGCCTCTAAACTGACGACCTCCACAGAAATGGGGCCGTCCACAATCTCACAGATTTCCAACACCGAATCTCTGTAAAGGCTTGCTGTACCAATACCTTCCTTGGCGGCCAGAGATGGGTTGGTGGTTACTCCGGAGATCAGGCCAAGCTTGGATGCCTGACGGATTTCCTCGAGGTTGGCGGTATCCAAGAAGATACGCAAGTGGGGACTCCTCTGACTATATCACAATGGGCCGGTTTCTCTGCATTTCAACGATTTCGGCGACTACCTGTCGAATGCCCAGGGAGCGCGGCGGGCGCGAGAACTGATCGAGTCAATTCGTGGCCGGAGGTGTTTGCAATGCGACTCTGCCGCTACCGGTAGGACGGGCAGGTTACTACATTCTATCCCCGTATAGGCAATTCATGCTGTCCGCCCTCCCTGAGGACGTCCTTTGCCACGCCCACGAACTTGCGGAACAATGGATGCGGCCGGTCGGGCCTCGATAGGAATTCAGGATGGAACTGGACCCCTAACATGAACGGATGCAGATCACTGTGCAACTCAGCGATTTCTACGAGCCGCCCGTCAGGGGAAATCCCACTGGGACTGAGACCAACCTGCTCGAGGGCCTCCATGTAGGCGTTATTGAACTCGAAGCGGTGCCTGTGGCGTTCAAGTACCTGATACCTTTCGTATGCGGCGTACGCGCGGGTGCCCTTGACCAGATCGCATGGATACACGCCCAGTCGCATCGTGCCGCCCATGTCGGTGACCGACCTCTGGTCAGGCATCAAGTCAATCACGGGATCAGGAGTATTGGGGTTGAATTCCGTGGAGTTAGCTTCCGGTCGCTCGAGCAGGGAGCGCGCGGCTTCTATGACCATGACCTGCATCCCCAAGCACAGACCGAAGTAAGGCACCTCATGGCTCCTAGCGTAAGTGGCGGCGCGCACCATGCCTTCTATACCCCGAGGGCCGAACCCTCCAGGCACGACTATGCCGGAAGCGCGGCTCAGCAGCCGGTCCGGCCCATCAATCTCGATTTGCTCAGAGGATATCCACTCCACTTCTACATCCAAGCCGTGAGATAGGCTGGCATGGTGGAGTGCTTCTTTTACCGATATGTACGAATCCTCCAGGTCGACGTACTTGCCGACGATTGCAATTGGCACGGTCTCTTTGGGTTCCGTGATTTGGTTGACCATGGCACGCCAGTCGACCATGTCGCGCTCAGGATCAGGCAACCTCAGCGCCTCTCCTACTAAACGGCCCAGGCCTTCGTCCTCGAGAATCAACGGTACCTGGTAGACGGTGTCGGCAGTCGGAAGCGAAATGACCGCATGTAGCGGTACGTCGCAGTGGATGGATATCTTGCGTTTGATGTCGTCTGGGACCAGTTCGTCGCTCCGGCAGATTATCAGGTCGGGCAGAATGCCGATGCTGCGAAGTTCTCGAACGCTGTGCTGAGTGGGTTTAGTTTTCAGCTCACTTGTGGAAGAGATGATCGGCAGGAGAGTAACGTGGATGTAAACCACGTTGTCCCTACCCACCTCATTGCGCATCTGGCGTATGGCCTCAAGGAACGGCAGACCTTCGATGTCACCCACTGTGCCGCCCACTTCAACGACAATTACTTCGGCCTCGCTTTCTGCGGCAAGACGGTTGATCCTAGCCTTGATCGCATCAGTTACGTGCGGAATTGTCTGGATCGTCGCGCCCAAAAACTCGCCTCGCCGCTCCTTGGACAGGATCTCGCTATAGATCTGGCCAGCGGTAACGTTAGAGAGATGAGTCAGGTTTACGTCTATGAAGCGCTCGTAGTGTCCGAGGTCCAGATCGGTCTCGCTCCCATCGTCCGTAACGAAGACCTCTCCGTGCTGGTAGGGAGACATGGTTCCCGGGTCGACGTTCAAGTAAGGGTCGAGCTTCATCAGAGACACGGAGATGCCTCGGCTCTTCAGCAGCCGGCCTATGGAGGCCACACTGATCCCCTTCCCAACGGAACTAACTACGCCACCAGTGACGAATATGAACTTAGCCACGTAGCCAACTCGTTCCGAGTTCAAAGGCAGTTTTGGGGCTGCGACGGGCAGCAAGTTGAAGGCGTTCCGTGATGCCGGAAGAGACCTGGAAGGAGAGAGAAGTGTACAGTAGTACGGCCGCCGAACTTAATGGGCCGCTCACTAGTCACGCACCTAGGAGTTTCGAGCCTTCTGGGGATGCACCGGGGCCGACCTGACCATCTCCTGAGGATGCCACAGTATATGGCCCGGTTCGGCAGCCTGTCAACGAGTATCACCCGCCCCCCGGCAAGCGTGGATACCTAAGCTGAGCACGCTATAATTGATTCGCGATCCAATTGGAAAGTACCATTCCATGACAACCGGCAACCTATCCTCGAACAACATGAGAGATGTCTTTGGCAGGCCCTTGAGGGACCTGCGAATCTCTGTGACCGACCGCTGCAACTTCCGTTGCACCTACTGCATGCCGGCGGAGATCTTTGGCGAGCGGTACCAGTTCTTGCCAAGGAACGAACTCCTGACCTTCGAGGAGATGGCCAGGCTGGTAAGGCTGCTGGTGAGGCTAGGCGCAGTGAAGGCGCGCGTCACCGGCGGCGAGCCGCTAGTGCGGAAAGACATCGAGAAGCTCATCGAGTCGCTCGCTCAAGTCGATGGCGTTGAAGACCTGACAATGACCACCAACGCCTATCTGCTCCCCTCCAAAGCTGACAAGCTGCGAGACGCTGGGCTTGACCGCCTAACCATAAGCCTGGACACGCTGGATGACGAAGTCTTCAAGAAGATGAACGGTCGTGGATTTGGTGTGCACACCGTACTTGCGGGAATCGAGGCGGCGGAGAGAGCGGGATTTGGACCAATGAAGATCAATTCCGTGGTGCAGAAGGGTGTGAACGACCACACAATCGTCGATCTCGCACGCTACTTCAAGGACCGCGGCCACATAGTCAGGTTCATCGAGTACATGGACGTGGGCACTCTGAATGGATGGCAAATGGACGATGTGGTGTCAGCCGAAGAGATACTGGCTGAGATCGACTCAGAGTTGCCGATCGAGCCTGTGGAAGCCAACTATCTCGGAGAGGTGGCGACGCGATACCGATACAAGGACGGCGGAGGGGAGCTCGGCGTCATAGCGTCCGTAACCAAGCCGTTCTGCGGCGACTGCACGAGGATGCGCCTCTCCCCCGAAGGAATGCTGTTCACATGCCTTTTCGCTTCACGAGGCACGGACCTGCGCCAGCCTTTAAGGGAGGGCGCTAGCGACGATGAGATCGAGGCCATCGTGCGGGCAACCTGGGGAGCCAGGATTGACCGGTACTCTGAGGAGCGCGCTGCGATGACGGGGCCTTCACCAAAGAAGGTGGAGATGTACCACATCGGCGGCTGAGGCGATTGGCCGGACCGGCCGATTCCGACACATGGGAAAGTGATCCGTTGTCAACAGTAGAGATATACACGGACGGCTCGTGCTTCTCGAACCCCGGCCCCGGAGGGTGGGCCGCGATTCTAGTAATGGAGGGCGAGCAATGGTACCTCTCGGAAGGTGAGCCTCGAACCACGAACAACCGCATGGAGATGACGGCTGCGATCGAGGGACTGAGAATTGTGCCCGAGGACAGAAAGGTCCATGTGTTCAGCGACAGTAAGTATGTGGTGAACACGATGACCCTGGGTTGGAAGCGCAAGAAGAACCTGGACCTCTGGGAACTCCTGGACGGCGTGGCAGCCAAAAGAGATGTGACGTGGACTTGGGTAAAAGGACATTCGGGACACGCCTTTAACGAAAAGGCGGATCTGTTGGCACGCAGAGAGGCGGGCGCTTACGCTAGAGGCGGCAGACGGACGAACGTAGATAGAGAGTTGAGGCCTCAGAGACTGCCTGATTCACTTGCGCTAGAGGACGAGGAGCATGACCGTGTCGGAAGTCACGCCGACTCTGAACTCACGCACGTAGATCAAGAAGGCAGGGGTAGCATGGTTGACGTTGGCGGAAAGGCGCCTTCGGACCGAATGGCAGTGGCGAAGGGCAATGTACGGATGGCTCCCGGGACACTTGCGCTGATTAAGGAAAACGCAATCAAGAAAGGCGATGTTCTCGGCATCGCTATGGTCGCCGGCATCACGGGCGCGAAATCGACATCAACGCTGATCCCGCTGTGCCATCCACTGCCCTTAGACCAAGTTACCGTCGAGTTCGAGTTGGACGAGGCGGAATCATCGGTCGAGATTACGGCCACCGCCAAGATCTACGCAAAGACGGGGGTTGAGATGGAGGCGTTGACAGCCGTGAGCGTTGCAGCATTGACCATCTACGACATGTGCAAGGCGTCCGACAAGAAGATGAGAATCGAGGGCGTACGGCTTGTGCGCAAGACTGGCGGACGAAGCGGTGACATCGAGCTCGAGTAAGTTGCCACTCCGCAGATTGTCGTCTGATAGCTATCGTTCAGTTTTCTTCAGTCTCCGATGTTAGAGCGACTACTCGACCGCCTAAGGAGCCGACAAGACGCTCCGGAGTTCGCGGTCGTCGGTCTGGGCAATCCTGGCAGCGATTATGCTGAAACTCGTCACAACGTGGGGTTCCACTGCGTTGACCATATTGCGGAACAGCAAGGAGTGCGTACGCAGGCCCGCGGCAAGCACTACCTGGCCGAAGTAGTGACTGTGGAACTGAAGGCCGTGGCATTGACCAAGCCACTGACATATGTAAACAAAAGCGGGCTCGCAGTGCGTGAGATTACGTCAAAGTACAGCCTAAAGCCGTCGGACATACTCGTCATCTACGACGATATGGACCTGGACCCGGGCGTGCTCCGGATTAGGCCGAAAGGCGGCAGCGGCGGGCACAACGGCATCAAGTCAATCATCGATTGCCTGTCCTCGCAGGAGTTCCCCCGCGTGCGAATTGGAGTGGGAAGGCCTCCTCGTGGTGGAGCGGTGAAGCACGTTTTGGGGCGCGCCTCGAAGGTGGACGCCGAGCTCATCGAGGAAGGTATCAAGCGGGCCGCCGACGCGGTGTCGGCAGTGCTTGCGGAGGGAGTGGACGCGGCCATGAACCGGTTCAACCGCAGTTGAAAGGGTTCAGGTAGGCCGCACAGCTTCAGGGCATCGCAGACTTGATGTAGGTGGTGGCCAAAGTTCGAGCGTACCCATTCTGCCTATAATCAACGTCCGGCAGCAGGTCTTTCGGATACCATAAGGCGTACTCTTGGGCATCGAACCAGAGTCCAGTCACGGGATCAAACAACTCCGACGAGACCAGGTGGCCGCCGCCCTTGCTTACCCCTCCAATGACCAGTACTAGTCCCCCTGCGAGAAGGGTAGCGGTGTGAGCCGATCGCGCTTCATCTAGGGAACCTGTCAGAGTCCACTCGCCCGTGTCAGGATCGAACAGCTCGGAAGTACTGAGCGGACCGCCCTGGCTTTTGCCTCCCGTTATCAGTACTCTGCCGTCAGGCAAGAGGGTAGCTGTGTGGTCACCTCTAGCCTCGTTCATATCAGGAGCATGAGTCCAGATATCAGAGGCCGGATCGTAGAGTTCGGCTGAAGTTATGGCCTCGTTGCTCATGTTCAGCCCTCCAACCACAAGGACCCTGCCGTTCGGTAGCAATGTGGCCGAATGAAAGCCACGGGCACTTGTCATTGCCGCGCCCAGGCGCCACACATCTGACTTCGGGTCGTAGGTTTGCACTTCTACATGCAGCACACCATTGTTGCCGCCTCCGGCAACCAAGACCCTGCCATCGTTCAGGAGCGTTGCTGTGTGGGAGCCGTGGGCCTGCACCATTGGAGCCGCCATCTTCCATCCCTCTGTCGCAGGGTCATAGATCTCGGAAGTAGCCAAGCTGCTGCGTCCAGTCCATCCGCCCGCCACCAGTACGCGGCCGTCTTCAAGAAGGGTGGCTGTGTGGAGAGCGCGCGGGCGTGACATTTTGCCGACGGGACTCCAAGAATCGGTCTGCGGATCGTAAAGCTCCGCTTCGCTAAAGCCACCCGAGGCATCGCCGCCTCCAGTGACCAGAACCGCGCCGTCCCGGAGCAGCGTGGCCGTGTGCAGGCCACGACCAAGATTCATACTGGCCCCTTCAACCCAAAGATGGGTACCAGGTTTGTATATGCTCACCTCGCCCACGCCATTCATATCGTAGTCCATCGCGCCGATTACAAGCACATCGCCGTTGTTCGCGACGGTAGCGGTATGCAAACGGCGGGGAATGCTCATAGCGGGGTTGCCCGTAGGTATGGCCTTGGCTTCTGGAGTAGAAACGGCCGTGGGCGAACCGATGACGTCGGTGCCGGACGCGGATGCGATAGGGGCTGCATCCACAACCTGGGGATCGCTCGGACTCTCCTTCGCAGCACTGAAACACGCGGCGAAAAACAGGAGCGTGAGAGCCCCCGCAAACAGGCTCGTCAATTGCCTGGGCCGCACCTCTCCACCTCCCAAGCCGCAAATTGACACTGCAGTCCGATGTTTCGGGAGTATAACCGAACCACAGGTTCGGTGAGCGAGGCTATTGGTTGGCGGCTGCTCCCGCGATTACCCACTCATCCTCAATGGGATCGTAGACCTCAGCGTCGTCGATCGGACCTATGAGGTTCCGACCACCAGTGACGAGAACGCGCCCGTCGAGGAGTAGCGAGTAGGCATGCTCAAGTCTGCTAAAGGTCATGGACTTGATGTCGACCCACATCCGTGCTGCGGGATCATAGATGCTTGTCCGAGATGAGACCGGAGAATCCTCCCCAGCGCCACCCCCCAGAAGCAGCCGGCCGTCCGCCAACATCACGGCGCTGTGGTACTGAAATCCCAGGTCAATTGAGGGGCCAGCGGTCAACTCCCCGATCTCAGGATCGAAGATTTCCACTGTGCCCCCAGTCGAAGCGCCTCCAACGAGGGCGACAGTTCCGTCAGCGGCCAACACCGCCGAATGGCCAGCCCTCGGCATCTGCAAGTGCGCTGCCTCCGCCCAAGTGCGCGATTCGGGATCGAAGATCTCAATGAGGTCAATGTAGCCTCCGCCCTCTTTCCTCCCGCCGACAGCAATTACACGTCCGTCCTGGAGCAGAGTTAGAGAATGGTCCCACCTGGGCGTCGACATCGGACCAACGGTTGTCCACTCTTTTGCCTCGGGATCGTACATCTCCGTCGAGGCCGTCACTCCACCAAACACGAGCGTCATTCCGCCTGTGACAAGTACTCGTCCATCCGGCAAACGTATGGAAGTATGTGACCTTCGCGGTTCATTCGGACCAGGAGTCGAGGTCCAACTTCCACTGTCCACATCGTAGATCTCGGCACTAGAGACGGGACACTGAAAGATGCTGGATTGGCCGCCCACTACCAGTACTTTGCCGCTGGTCAGCAATGTGGCTGAGTGGTGAACGCGGCGATGGCCCATGTAGTGCTTCAGTTCCCAAGCGGCGGTGTTCGGATCGAACAACTCCGTGGAGGCAGTCACGCCACTCCTCATTTGGCCGCCGGTGACCAAGACGGTACCGTCGTCGAGCACAGTGGCAGTGTGCCAACGCCTGGCTGCGGCCAAGGCGCCGGGTTCGACGGACTGAGTGATGAACTCCTGCGGAGACTCTTCCTCTTCCGCTGTACAGGCCGCCGCAGTGGCTAGAAGTGACGACGCGGACGTGGCAGGACTAGCCGTCGCAATTGCCGACGCGTCGGACGGTGGCGTCTGCATCACGAGCATAGGAGCGTCTTCCCCAGAGTCTCTGCAGGCAACTGTCAGCAAGAGCAAAGTAGCCAATGCCAACGGCAAAGCACGCCCAATCAGAGTACTCGGGATTCCCAAGGAATAGCGGTCTCTATAGCGAGCGGCACGTACCTGGAGCGTACACAATGCCAACTTCAACTGTTGTCAACTGGAGTTCTTCCTCGATCCAAGCCCCACCACACTCCCCCATGCCCGCAATTCGCCGCCCACAGTGATCTGTTCTCATGCATCCCTTCGAGACCCAACTTATGATACACAGTGCTGGTGAACACAGTATCTAAGCGAACAGTTCAAGCTGTAGTTTGGTCCATAGGGTTTCTGCTGGCGCTGTCTCTAATCGGGGTTGCTTGCGGTTCAAGCAATGACGAACAAGCCGGTCAATCCCAAGCTCCAGCAGAACCGGCGGTGGCCTCGGAAACCGAGCAGCCTGCTCTGCCACAAGACGCAGCGACCGGCGGCGCGCCCGAAACAACCGAGGTAGTAACCTCTATTGTCACTGTTGGTGAATCGGATGCTGGCACAACCACGTCGGCAGAAGAAGTGGAAGGAAACGTAGGGCCAGGTTTCCCAACGATTCCAGTGCCTCCGGACCTTGACCTCTATGAGGCGGCCACTCGTCTGCGCACCGGGCCGGACAATCCACCCTCCCGCTCTCTGGCTCCCACCAATGAACCGTACGAGGTTGGTGAGAGCGCCTCCTTCTATGTCTACGATCCAGCCAGCGACGAAAACTACGCGGTCACCGCAGTTCTGAAGCACGTAAGCGACAACGCATACTGGTACGTGGGTCCTGAACTGGAGTTTCCTCAGAGTGACCTTGTCGCGGCCTCCGAACTCTTCGAGAACCGCGTCAGACCTGAGATCACGGGCTCCCTGGGCGACATCCGATCGCCCGGTGTGGACGGCGATCCCAAGCTAACTGTGCTGAACACGGTCATTAACCAAGTCGGCGGACTCTTCAGTTCCGCTGATGGGCACACCGTACAGGTGCACCCCTACAGCAACCAGAGGGAGATGGTCTACATAAGCGCCGACAAGTACCTGGACTTTGGCACTGTTCCGTACTTACGTGTTCTTGCTCACGAGTTCATGCACGCTGTGCACGCAAACCTCGACAATTCGGAAGAGGCGTGGGTCGACGAAGGGCTGGCGGAGTTCGCAGTAGACGTTTCCGGATACCCGAGGAACCAGGACAGGCACGATAGGTTTCTCTCGAATCCAGGAGTGCAGCTCAACTACATGGACTACGAGTCCATCGACACCCTTGCTCACTACGAGGCTGCACACAGGTTCTTCGTGTACCTGAGCGAGCATTTTGGAGGGAATGAAGCCATAAGCGAACTGTTGAGAGAGCCCGCGGACGGAGCATTGGGAGTGGACGCTTTCCTCAAGAAACGAGGCTTAAACTTCACGCAGGTGTTCAAGGACTGGGTTGTGGCCAACTACATCAACGAACTCGAAGGTCCGTATGGCTACGCAGGCTCCGAAGTCGGACGCGCCAGAACGCGTCATTTTCGAGGCGAGGCACAACTGACGCGAGAAGCCAAACAGTTCAGCGCCGTCTACCTAGATATCCGGCCGCTCGTTGAAGACTTCACCATTGAGTTTGAGGGCGCAAGCGAAACGACAATTTTCGGCGGAAGCTGCTACAGCGGCCGAGGTTGCTGGTGGAGCAACAAGGGGGACTCGATCGACACCACGCTCACACGCGAGTTCGACCTCACAGGAGTGTCTGAAGCCACTCTTGAGTACATGGCTTGGTTTGAAATAGAGGAAGGCTGGGACTACGCCTACCTCGAAGTCTCTGCAGACAATGGGCAAACCTGGGACATCTTGCACCCCGAGCGGGCGAGCGACGAAGACAGGTTGGGAAACGCGTATGGGCCAGGTTATACCGGGGATTCGAAGGGCTGGGTGGCCGAGTCGGTGGACATCTCCGACTACTCCGGCGATCCGGTGCTAGTCCGGTTCGAGTACATTACCGATGGGGCAGTTCATGCCGACGGGTTCGTCCTCGACGACATTTCGATACCCGAAGCCGGATTCTTCGACGATGCGGAGCAGGACCAAGGTTGGACCGCGTCAGGGTTCGCACGAATCGAGAACGTGCTGCCGCAAAAGTTCATCGTGCAGGTAATTGCTGATCGGGGCGATGAAAACTTCGAGGTCTTCGACATGCCCTTGGAAGACGGCACTCGAGGCCAGGCATTAATTCAGGGACTAGGAACCGAGCTTGAGAAGGTGATCCTAGCCGTATCGCCGGTTACCCTCGGAACTCACCAGCCAACCTCGTACACGGTGAAGGTGAAGGCAGCGTCCGAGTAGAATCGTAAGAACCACGCCGGAACGCTGAACGTAATCAATGTTGACCGGACCAAGCCGCCAAGTCAGGATGTAGGTATGAGATTGCCATCTGTTGGGAACGCACGCCGCCGGTGGAGAGCCGTCATGCTTGGACTCGTAGCTGCGGGGGCGGCGTTGCTGATTGTTCCAACGGCCTCGGCAGACGAGGGCCCGATCATCGTGCACTCCACTGAAGTGTCGTCAGGGTTTCCAGAAGGAATCCTGTTCAAGCTCAGCGCGGAGAGCGAGTCCGAGATCGAGTCCGTCTCGGTAATGTTCAAGGCTGCAGTTCCACGAGCCGCTGAGGTGCTCGCGTATCTTGAGCACGACGCAGCACCGCTGGTTGACGGCGAACTGTTCTGGCGCACCAATACATCAGCCCGCTACATTCCCCCGGGCTCCCTACTGCAGGTCCGGTTCGAGATCAAGGACGCCGCGGGCAATGTCTTCCAGACAGAGCCGGTGGACTTTGTGTACCAAGACCCTCGATTTACCTGGGAAGAGATCTCGGAAGGGCCGGTTACGGTGACGTACCACGGTCCGGTGAAGACACGCGCCGAGAACGTGCTCGACGCGGTGTCTAGGACAGTTCAGTTTATGGGCCCGCTGCTGGGCGCGGACACGTCGGTGCCGATGAGGGTAACGATCTACAACAACAACCGCGAGATGCTCAGCAGCATGCCGCCGAGGAGCGCGACGACGGGCCGGGAACTGATCACGGAGGGCAGGGCATTTGGCGACTACAACGTGGTGCTGGTTCTGGGCAGCGGCCGATTGGCGCTCGGCACGGCGGGCCACGAAGTCATTCACATACTTGTAGACCGGGCCGGCGCGGGCCGACTGGGGTTTGTGCCTTCGTGGCTGAACGAAGGGCTGGCGGAGTTTGGCAACCCTGAGCCGAGTTACTCTTACGACATCGCTCTAGAGTTCGCGATAGAGACGGACCAGCTTCTACCAGTGATACACATGCAGGCCATGCCCGGGGACCCGGAGAAGGCGATCATCTTCTACGGCCAAGCCCGAAGCATTGTCAGCTACATGGTGTACAGGTACGGCCCGGATAGAATGGGTCAGCTAATGGAGGCGTTGAAGAGCGGCAAGCGGGTGGCGACGGCGGTGGAAGAGGTCTATGGGACAACGCTGGAGGAGCTTGACGGCGAATGGCGGGATGCTGTCGGAGCGCCAGAGTACGTGGCTTCAGAAGTCGTGTCACGGCCTACGGCCGAGGCGCAGCCCACGATCGAGTTGTACACCCTCGGCTCACAGACTGTCCTTTCGGGCGACGAAGAAGAAGCAGTCGAGACTCTCGCAAGCTCGGAGAGCGTGGGCGAACCGGAGACATCTGATGCCGACGAACAGGCCACGGACCAGACTTCAAACTCGGAGGACGAGCCGGCCGCTACTGAGCAGCCCGCAGGCGGAAGCTGTAGCGCCACGAATGGCGCGAACGGGATGATGGACTTTTCGGCGGTACTTCTGTTGGGTGGACTTGCGGCTTTCGCGGTCCGGAAGCGGATTGGGCGGGGATAACCGGACCGCCTCACTTCCAGACTGCGCCGACCTCCGCCGCAAAGTAGAATAAGGGGCGAATCCCCCGGCAGGACGCAGCCTGCCAAGCAAAAGGCCCCGCAGTGGAGCTCTCTCTCGAAGACGTTCGGCATATCGCAGCGCTTGCACGCGTTCGGTTTACAGACGCAGAGCTGGAAACGATGCGCAGGCAACTGTCCGATATTCTCGTGCAGTTCACTGTGCTGGAGCGCGTGGATACCGAAGGCGTAGAACCGACGGGACATGCTTCAGGCATCACAAGCGTAATGCGTACCGACGAGCCTCGCCCTAGCATAGACGCCGACGAGGCGCTCGCCAACGTGCCGCTTCGGCAGGACGACTTCGTGAGGATCAGGGCCGTGCTTCAGGAGACGGGAGGCTCAACTGAAGTCGAGTGACCTGCCTGGACTCGCGATCGCAGACGCGAGGGGGCTACTGGACCGCCGGGAGGTCTCGGCAGAAGAGTTGACGAGAGCCTACCTGGAGCGGATCGAGGAGACAGAACCCTCAATTCGCGCATTTGTGACCGTGACGGCAGATGTTGCCATCAAGCTGGCTCGGGAGGCTGACGCCGACATCGCGTCCGGGAATGCGACTGCGCTGACGGGCATTCCGATGCTGCTGAAGGACAACCTTTGTACACGCGGCGTGGAGACCACATGCTCATCGCAGATGCTGCGTGGCTTCGTGCCGGTCTACGACTCCGCAGTGGCGCAGCGGCTACGAGAGGCGGGGGCGGTGCTTCTGGGCAAAGGCAACATGGACGAGTTCGCGATGGGCTCTTCAACCGAGAACTCGTCCTTCCATCCCACGCACAATCCATGGGATGAGTCGAAGGTGCCGGGAGGCAGCAGCGGAGGTCCGGCGGCAGCCGTTTCGGCGGGGCAGTGCGTGTTCTCGCTTGGCTCGGATACCGGGGGAGCGTGCGGCAACCGGCGGCTCTGTGCGGCGTCGTTGGCCTGAAGCCGACGTACGGCCTCGTGAGCCGGTACGGCCTGGTTGCGTTCGCAAGCTCGCTCGACCAGATCGGTCCGATCACGTCGACGGTGGAGGACGCGGCGACCGTGCTCGGCGTCATCGCCGGACACGACCCGCGGGACTCGACCTCGATCGAGGCGCCGGTCCCGGACTATTCGAGCAGTCTGGCCGAGGGCGTTGCCGGGATGCGAGTCGGGGTGCCCAAGGAGTACTTCGTACCTGGGATGGAGGCAGGCGTGGAGGAAGCGGTGAGGGCCGCCATAGACGTGTTATCCGGCCTCGGCGCGAACGTGGAGGAGATTTCGCTGCCCAACACGCCGAATGCGCTGGCCGTTTACTACATCATCGCGCCTTCGGAGGCGTGCGCCAACCTGGCCAGGTACGACGGCGTGAAGTACGGATACTCGTACGCAGGGGACGGAAGCATGTGGGACGCGCTAGAACTGACGAGGCAGGAAGGGTTCGGGCCGGAGGTGAAGCGGAGGATCATGCTGGGCGCGTACGCACTGTCGGCAGGATACTATGACGCGTACTACCTGAAAGCACAGAAGGTCAGGACCCTCATCAGGGCGGAGTTAGAGAAGGCCTTTGAGAATTTCGACGTCATAGTTGGGCCCACTACCCCGACTACGGCGTTTGACATCGGCGCCAAGGTTGACGATCCGGTCCAGATGTATCTCAACGACATGTTCACGTTTCCGGCAAACATCGCCGGCATACCGGGAATCTCAGTGCCGACCGGCCTGTCCGACGGGCTGCCGGTGGGTCTTCAGATCATGGCTCCGTCCATGCACGAGGAGACGATGCTGCGCGTGGCCTACGCCTACGAGCGGGCAACTTCGTGGCACGAGATGAGGCCCGGGATCTGAAGACGGACGGGCGGAGACTGGGCGCAGGTCCCGCGATAGGCCGAACCGCCTGCCCGGACGTTTAAGACTCAGGATTCCGCCGCCAGCAGGGTGCATTGCGCAAGCGGCGGGCTTGCCAATCTAGAGAGCTCTCGAGCCGTTTTCCGGGCTCCCCTCAAAAAATCTGTTCCATTATGTTCCGTTTTGTTCCGTTTTATAGCTGGACCATGGTGATTCGCAGGGCATGTTCGGAACACGTTTGGAACCTGGACGGGGCAGTCTCGGTGCATAAATGGAACACAAATGGAACACGCTGCGGGTACCAGAGTGCAGTCGGACGGAGCGGGCTGTGCCGACAAGGCAATTACGAGGTGTGAGATTGCGCTGACGAGGGCGCCCACAAGGGACGCATCTACGTGGCGAGTCTCATACGTACAGCGATCTGCGGGATTCATGTGCTCATATTAGCACAGTTGTACGCTTAGGTCAAACGATCGGGGCGCCGCTCCCAGGACGCTTGCAATCGAAAGGCATGTGTGAAGTCCAGGTCTGTTGTGGTCAGAAGAGCTCATCTGCTACCGGGTGATGCATCTCTCACACCAAAGCTACCCGGACGTGCTTCGTCTGTACCCAACTGGGCCTTGCCTGTACCCTGTTGAGCACCCGCACGGCACAGGAGTTAAGACAATGGCAGAACTCGAAGGCAAGGTGGCCATAGTTACTGGAGCAGGAAGGCTTCGCAGCATCGGGCGCTCGGCGGCGCTGGCGCTAGCGGAGCTCGGAGCTGACGTGGTGGTGACCGGAACGGGCCGTGATCCCTCACGATTTCCTCCCGAAGAGAAGGAGATCGGTTGGCGCGACGTCGAGAGCGTGGCCGATGAGGCCCGGGCCATGGGCCGGAAGGCGCTGGCGCTGGTTGGCGACGTTTCCAATGAGGAGGACGTGCTCCGGATGTACCGAGAGACCGTGGACACGCTAGGACGCGTCGACATTCTCATAAACAACGCTGCGCTGGCCCGCGGCGCAGACAGGGTGCCGATCATCGAGCTCCCGACGGACCTGTTCCAGAGGGTAGTGGACGTGAAAATCACGGGCACTTACCTGTGCACCAGAGAGGCCGTCAAGCAGATAATCAAGCAGGGCGACGGCGGGAAGATCGTCAACATATCTTCGACGGCGGGGAAGCGAGGAAGCGCGAACACGCTGGCTTACAACGCGGCGAACTTCGCGATGGTGGGGATGACACAGTCGATGGCGCACGAGCTGGGCGTTCACGGCATCAACGTAAACTGCGTGTGCCCGGGCGCTGTGGACACGCACAGGATGGCGGACCTCAAGGATGACGACACGTGGGAGAGGATGGCCGCGGGGAACCCGATAGGCAGGAACGGCTCGCCGGAAGAAGTGGGCGGGCTGATCGCATACCTCTGCACCGAGGCGGCCTCGTGGATTCACGGCCAGTCGATCAACACGAACGGCGGCACGGTGATGGAGCACTGACCAACGGCGAGCGCCGAGGGGCCTTTGCATACGGAATTACCAAGATAACTTGACAAACTGCCTGCCAGCGAGAATACTTTCTTCAAAGTCAAAGAGGGAATGGAGCGATGGCAGGCAAGAGTTTCCGTGAGGGCATCGGCATCGTGGAGCTGCTGGAGATGTTCCCAGACGAGGACACCGCCCGTGACTGGTTCGAGTCGATCCGCTGGCCAGATGGCCGGGTCTGCGCCCGCTGTGGTAGCGAGCGCACGCGGGAAGTCCCCAACGCCAAGCCCATGCCCTACTGGTGCACCGGTTGCCGTTCCTACTTCAGCGTGAAGCTCGGCACGGTCATGCAGGCCTCGAAGATAAGTTGCCGCAAGTGGGCCATAGCCTTCTACCAGATTCTGACCAACCTTAAAGGCGTTTCCAGCATGAAACTGCATCGGGACCTCCGTGTATCTCAGACCTCGGCCTGGTTCCTGGGCCACCGCATCCGCGATGCCATGTCCGGCGACGATCCGGTCTTCTCAGGGCCGGTGGAAGCTGATGAGACTTACATCGGCGGTGAAGAGGGCAGCAAGCACGAGTCCACGAAGCTCAGGGCCGGGCGCGGTACAGTCGTCAAGACCGCCGTTGCTGGGGTGAATGACCGGGAGACCGGCCAGGTTGACGCGGAAACGGCGAAAGCCACGGACGGCCCGACGCTCCAGCAGTTGGTGCACAAACGCACGGAGCCGACAACCCTGGTGTTCGCCGACGAGGCCTCCGCCTACAGCCGCCTGAACCGCCCCCACGAAGCCGTAGTCCACAGTGTGGGGGAGTATGCCCGCGACATGGCCCACATCAATGGATTGGAGTCCTTCTGGTCCACGCTCCAGCGGGGTTACGTCGGAATCTACTACTGGATGTCCGGCAAGCACCTTGTCCGGTACGTGACCGAGTTCGAGGGTCGCCACAACAACCGGCCTAACGACACCTTGACCCAGATAGCTGACCTGGTGCGGGGTTGCATCGGCAAGCGGCTCCGATACGTTGACTTGGCGTCGTGATGGGACTCCCGCACATAGCGAAAGTCCCGACGGCGAAACTTCGAGATCGCCTGGCCCTCGACATCGCGAATCTGAAGGAAGCAACCGCTCTAATTGTTGAAAATCATTATTTACACCGTGGTCGAACAATGGCTCAGATGCCGTACTGGATCACACTCGACGGCGTGCGGGGAGGTGTGCTGCTTTTCGCTCTTCCACGTCTGAGCGTTACATACCAGGGGTATGGCCCTATGAACCTCATCGAGCTTGCTCGGATGTGGATCGATCCCGATGTGCAAGGCCAGCGAGTGAAAGACTCAACTGGCCAAGAACACACGCTAGCGATTGCGACTTGCGCGGTTGGAATGGCTCTACGTCAGATTCGGCAAGATTGGCACGGAAAGTACCCGCACCTTCCAAGTATAGAAGCGTGCGTGTCTTGGGCCGATGATGAACATCATGAGGGGACGATCTATCGAGCCGCTAATTTTGAAGAGGTGGGCAAAAGCGGCGGGTCTCTGCACGGAAATGCTCCCCGGCCGAACGGCGGACGAGACCAACTAAATCTAGATTATCACCACATCAAGACGGCATTTATTCGCCGATATCGACGGTCTCTATCTGACGCTCAGAAAGCAACAGCGCGGGCAGTTTGGGATGACTTTCGACCGCGTCTGTCTAGGAGTCAACGTCTGAAGTTGGAAGCGGCCGGGAAACAACTATCTCTTTCAGGTCGAGAGATGGGTTCTCCCCGAGCCGCGTGCCATGTTCGGTGATATACCGCCAGGGTATCTTCGGATTGTTGAGCGTGATTCCGCGCTGACCGATATACAGCAAGCGCCTCAGCGTGTTCACGCAAGCTCCTAATGCTGACAGAGCGCCGTGCGCCCGACCAACAATATCTAGGTCTCCCTGGAGCCGTGCTTCATGAGGCTGAATCCAGTCCTCAAGATCGCTAGGGTGCAGGAAGAAGATGTCATCGAAGGCAAAACCGTAGTCTGTCTGGCGTCCTCGCGCCGCGATCAGATATTGGGTCCGCATCCTAGCGAGATATGCACACCCAATATCGCGGGCGGTACTCAGGCTTTGTGTCGTCGTTGTCTTCAGTTCAAACTCATTTCCATGCGCATCCATGGCGTCAGGGCCTATACGGCGGCCCGACCGCTGCAATTCCAGCAGACGAGCGAGGGCTGCCTCGCGGTTATCATCCTGAACCCGACGTCCACGGCTAGCCATTCAAGAAGTCCAAGTTATTGCCGTGAAAGAGGGTTCGGTTGGCGAAGGTGGCCGTAGTCATGGCAAAGCAGATACCTACGGGATATGGTGTTCGTAAGCCTAACCGACCTGCACCGCCCCTCTCAAGTTATACTGGTAGTTCACATTGCATAACCGTCTGATCCCCTCATCGCAACCTTCTCCCACTTATGGGAGAAGGGGTTAAAGGTGAGTTCTGCAAGGGTCCCGTTAGAGGAGTGAGGCGATGGATCTGGGCATTGCAGGCAGGGTGGCGCTGGTCACCGGTGGCAGCCGGGGCCTGGGAAGGGAGGCCGCGCTGTCGCTGGCCCGCGAGGGCGTAAACGTCGCGATCTGCGGGCGGACGAGGGCGACGCTGGACGCGACGCTCGAAGAGATCCGCGCACACGGGGTCACGTCGACCGGTGTTGTGGCCGACGCGTCGGACGTGGACGGCATGGACTCGTTGCACAGCCGGGTAGTCGACGAACTTGGTCCGATCGACATACTGGTGAACAACGCCGGCGGCTCGAGGTCGCGTGCTGACTTCCCGGAGGTCGACCTGGATGACTACAGGGCCACGTTCGATCTCAACCTGTTCGGCGGTTTCCAGCTAGCAAAGCTCGCAGTTGGCCACATGCGCGAGCAGCAATGGGGGCGGATCATCAACGTCACGTCCATCTACGGGCGAGAGTACGGCGGCAACGTCTCCTACATGTCGGCCAAGGCGGCGTTGATTGCCGCGACCAAGCACATGGCCAGGTCGCTGATCAAGGACGGGGTGCTAGTGAACAGCATAGCGCCCGGCTCCATCTCTCATTCGCAGGGAAGCTGGGAGCGCTTTCAAAACGAAAACTCGCCTGAGGTGGTGAACGACTTCATCGAGCATAACCTGCCGATGGGAAAGTTCGGATGGCCCGAGCCGATGGGAGACCTCGTAGCATTCCTGGCGTCGGAGCGCGCGGGCTTCCTGACCGGCGCGTGCATCGTCATCGACGGAGGGCAAGGCTACTCGTTGATCTGACGCGGGGCGCTACTGAGAACGCCCTCAGCAGACGCGTTCAGAACCCGGCCCGAGACCGGCCGAGGACTTCCGGATTGGCCAGGTTACGAGGCGGCCTCCCCTGCAGCACGTCGACCACGGCATTGGCGACCCGTACTTCCAGCTCGGTCTGAGCTTCCTGCGAGAGATAACCCACGTGGGGCGTGACGAACACGTTTGGCAGGCGCAGCAAGGGGTTCGAATCGGCCGACGGTTCGTCGACGAGCACATCGAGACCGGCGCCGGCGATACTCCCGGAAGCCAGGGCCTCGTAAAGGGCGGACTCGTCGATCAGCGGGCCCCTGGAGGCGTTGATCAGGAAGGCCGTGGGCTTCATGGAGGCCAGCTCCGGCGCGCCGATCATGTTTCGGGTGCGGAACGTCAGCGGGGCATGGACCGAAACGTAGTCGGACCTCTGCAGCAGGTCAGGCAGATCAACAAGGGTGGCCCCCAGACTTGACGCCTGTTCTGACGCGACAACAGGGTCTGAGGCGAGAACCTCCATCCCAAAGGGCGCCGCCCTGAACGCCACCGCGCGACCGATGCGGCCAAGACCGACGATTCCCAGAGTCATTCCGCTCAACCGCGTTATGCCGAGGTCCCTGTTGCGGAATGCCCAGCCGACGTCCCTGACCGACCTGTCGAACTGCACCAGCCTGCGGTTCCAGGCCAGCAGCATTGCCATAACGTGGTCGGCCACCTCGCCGACGCAGTAGTCGGGCACATACGCAACTGCGATCCCCAGATCCGTTGCAGTCGCCACTTCGATGTTGTCCACGCCAACGCCGCCGCGGCTAACGACCTTGCATATCGACGCGGCACGAAGTACTCGATCGGTTATCCGGGCGAGGCCGGTAATCAGGCCGTCCGCGTCTGACACCTGTTCAATGAGAGCATCCTCGCGCGGGTCCTCAGCGGTGACCAGACTTATTCCGGCATCGGCGAGGATGCTCTCCTGACGGCCAACAACGGTCCAAGAATAGTCGGTCCCCAGGACTTTCAGTGTCATCTCTTTTCTCCCTCAGATAGCAATAAGTGGCGGAATGGACCATCCAGTCGATAACGCGCCCCGCCTCCAGAGCAACGGACAATCAGCCGAGCCGCGTCAACAGCAGGGCCGCCAAGCCGAGGAGCATAAGGAAGCCGAGGACATCGGTCAATGTGGTGACCAGCACGGCGGAGCCCACGGCAGGATCCAAACGTAAGGCGCGCAGTACAACCGGAACTGCAGCACCCATGGCTCCCGCGACAACCATGTTGCCAGCCAGAGCCACACCCACGATCACTCCGAGCATGTAACTCCCCTTCCATCCGAAGGCCGCCAAGCCCACGACTACACCCACCAGCAGCCCGTGAAGCAGGCCCAGCGCCAACTCATCGCGAACAAGGCGGACAGCAGTCCTGGGCGGGACATCACCCAGGGCCATGCTACGGACAACCAGGGTGAGGGTCTGAGTGCCCGCAATACCTCCCTGACCGGCAACCACGGGCAGAAAGGCCGCGATGGCTACCGTTTTGACCAGAGTCGACTCGAACACGACTATGACGAGCGCGGCCAGGAAGGTGGTGGCAAGATTCAGCGAGAGCCAGGGCAGCCGTCTTCGGACGGAGCCAGTGAACGAGCCAAACACACGCTCACCGCCGATTCCAGTCATGCCGTACATGTCCTCCGTGGCTTCCTCTTCAAGGACGTCAACCACGTCTTCGACCAGGATCACGCCCAGCAACCGGTCGCGGCGGTCCACCACCGGCAGGAAGCGGAGGTCGTAGCGCTCCATCAGGCGCGCGCACTCCTCCTGGTCCGATGTTGGCAACACGGAAGTAACATCCGGGTCCATGATCTCGCTAACCATGCTCCCCGGCCGGGCAAGGGCAAGACGAGTGATGTTCAGCACGCCTTCAAGCCGGCCATCATCGTCTTCTGCGAAGATTGCGCCTATGGATTCGGCCTCTGGCAGGAGCAAACGGAGGCTGTCGAGTCCGTTCGATGCGGTTGTCCCGGAACTGATGGAAAGGAATTCGCGCCGCATCAGGCCGCCCGCGGAGTCGTCATCGTACTCAAGCAAAGGTACGACATCCTCAGACTCTTCCATATGGTCGAGAAGCTCGTCGCTTCGTTCTGACGGCAACTGACGCAGAACGTCAGCGGCAACATCGGCACGGGCCTCATCCAGGACGTCCGAGAGCGCATGGGAGTCCATGTACTCGAACAAGTCTGCGGCTTCATCGGCCTCCAGATACTCCATGACCCTGGCCGCGTCGCCGGTCGAGAGCGAGCCCAAGAGGGTCTCGCGCGCTTCAGGTCCAAGGAGCAACAGCAGATCGCCCTGATCGGCGTGGTGGCATTCGCCGAAGAGGGCCGCGGCCTCATCGATTCTTCCTTGTTCGAGGAACCGGTGTATGCGCATCACCGTCCCGGAACTCATTATTTCGGACCTTGTGTACGTCATTTGTCCCGATCACTGCGGAGCGGAGGGATGGCCATGAATCGTCCTGGGAAGAATCGTACTTACGAGGCCCTGGACGCGCAAACGGCCATTGGACCGAAGCACGGCGCTCACTTTCGTGGTGTAGTATGGCCCGACGGCTCCCTGTGACAATCGCAGGGCAGCGGGAGCATTGATTTGGTCCGATACAGGTACTCGAGATGGGACGGCACCCAGCAGGTCTCGCTGTTCGACAACGACGACCTGCTGGAGCATCTGTCCGAGGACATTCTGGCCGGCCACGACGTAGAACAGGCTTTGCGGGGCCTGCTGCAGCGGGGGATCGAAGGCGACGACCAGGACCAACGCATCGAGGGACTGCACGAGCTGATGCAGCGTGTGCAGGAGCAACGACGCAACATGCTGGAGCGGTTCAACCTGGAGTCTCTGATCGACGATCTCAAGGAGCGCCTGCGCGACGTTGTGGAGACTGAGCGTAAGGGCATAGACCGGCGGCTGCGTGAGGCCCGCGAGCAGTTGAGCAACACGGACGAAGCCTCCGACCACCTGCGGACGGCAATGGACATCCTGGAGTCACGCGCCGCAAGTGGGAAGCAGACGCTGGACGAGCTGCCGGACAGCACGGCAGGCTCGATCCGGCAGCTTCGAGAGTACGAGTTCATGGACCCCGAAGCGCAGCGAAAGTTCAACGAACTGCTGGATATGCTCAACCGGCAGGCGATGGAGAGTTTCACCCAGGGCATGAGGCAGCAGATCGAAGAGATGACGCCGGAGCAACTGGATGAGCTGCGCAACATGACCCATGCGCTAAACCAGATGCTCCACGACAGGGCGAACGGCCTGGACCCGGACTTCGACGGGTTCATGGAAGAGTTCGGCCACATGTTTGATCCCGACCGGCCGGCCAGTCTCGACGAGTTGCTAGAACGGCTCGCGAGCCAGATGGCGGCGGCGCAGTCGCTCATGAACAGCATGAGCCCGGAGATGCGGGCCGAGCTTTCGCAAATGCTGGATGCCGCGCTCGACCCCGAGCTGAGGGGCGAGATGGACGAGTTGATGGCCCGTCTTCAAATGATGTTCCCCTTCGATACCTCAGGCCAGGAGTACCCGTTCATGGGGGACGAGCCGGTCACGCTGCAACAGGCGATGGAGGAGATGGGGAAGCTGCAGGGTATCGACGATCTGGAGCAGCGCATCAAGGACGTTATCAGACGGGGCGATGTCCAAGACCTAGACCCTGCCGAAGTGGAAGAGTACCTGGGGGAGGATGCGCGCAGGCAACTGGAAAACCTGCAACGAGTGGTCCAGCAACTCGAGGAGGCAGGCTACCTAAGACGGAAGGGCGACAGGTTGGAACTCACCGCCCGGGC
Source organism: Dehalococcoidia bacterium (assembly GCA_965237445.1). Taxonomy (GTDB): domain Bacteria; phylum Chloroflexota; class Dehalococcoidia; order Lucifugimonadales. The sequence continues at coordinate 847,700 of OZ250142.1, forward strand.
GATCCGGAAACTGGCCCAGCAGGCGCTCAGGCAGGTGTTTTCAGAGCTTCGGAAGGACCGGATCGGCTCACATCCGGTCTATGTGCGAGGCGAGGGCGGCGAGTCCACCGGCGAGACGAAGAAGTTCGAGTTCGGCGATGGGACAGACATCGATCTGCACAAGACCGTCTTCAATGGGGTGCTTAGGCAGGGGCCGTCCGTCCCGGTCAAGCTGACGGCCGACGACCTGGAGATCCGCCAGTCGGAGCACCTCAGCCGCGCGGCCACGGTGCTGCTGCTGGACCAGAGCCGCTCCATGGGGATGTACGGGAACTTCATTGCCGCCAAGCGTGTAGCGCTGGCGCTGTACTGGCTGATCAAGTCGCAGTACAAGGGGGACTACCTGGGAATGGTGGGGTTCTCCGATTACGCGATGGAGATAAGCACGGAGAACCTTGGGGACCTTACGTGGAACGCATGGGTGTCCGGCACGAACATGCACCACGCGCTGATGCTGTCCCGAAGGATGCTGGCGAAGGAAAAGGCAGTCACCAAGAACATACTAATGATCACTGACGGCGAGCCGACGGCACACCTCGAAGGGGGTCATGCTTACTTCAGCTATCCGCCAAGCTACTCGACCATCAACCTCACGCTGGACGAGGTTAAGCGCTGCACAAGGGACGGGATCACGATCAACACTTTTATGCTGGAAGCCAGCTACTTGCTGATCGATTTCATCAACCATGTGACGCGGATCAACCGGGGGCGCGCTTTCTACAGCACTCCAGGACAGCTTGGAAAGTACGTAGTGGTGGACTACCTCAAGAGCCGGAGGGGCCGCAGCGCCTGAAGCAAGGGGGAGCTGCGAAAGCAGGGCCCCGAGGCCCAGCCGCGAGCGAAATCAGAACACCGGCGAGTACCAGGCAGTGAACAAGCGAGACACAACGCACGAACTACTCCGCCAGCGACGCCCGCAACACTTGCAGGGCGTCCGGGATTACATGGCGCAGCCTAGCGCAAGCCAGGAGAGCCCCGACGACGTACGGCGATGCGCGAGTTACGTCGCTGACATCTATCGCCGTTTGGGGTGCCAAGAGGTCGAGATCGTCGAGACTCCCGGGTTGCCCGCAGTCTGGGCACGGTACGACGCAGGGGCACCCAAGACGCTGGCTGTGTACAGCTACTTCGACACGAACACCGTAGGCACGGGCTGGGACCACGATCCATATGATGTCGTGCTCGAGTCGAGGGAGCCGTTCGAGGAGGTCGTGTACGGTAGGGGCGCCGCCAGCAAGGGCGCCGTCCTCGCGTTCATCAACGCGCTCTCGGTGATCCGCGAGGTGGAGGGAGAACTCCCGCTGAACCTCATGTTCGTGTGCGAAGGTGAGGAGTTCCTGGGCAGCGTGCACGTCCCGTACCTGATCGAGCGCTTCGAGAGTAGCCTGTCGAAGGCCGACGCCGTGCTGTGGCCGGGCCCATGCCAGACGGCAACGGGGGACGCGGCCTTCTTCCTGGGAAACAAAGGGTGTCTCAAGATCGAACTGGAATGCTCGTCAGAAAGGTGGGGCCGGGGCCCGATTGGGGGAGCGGCGCACTCGTCTACGCAGGGCGTGATCGACTCACCGGCCTGGCGGCTGGTGCACGCGCTAGGCACGCTGTACGACCCGGAAACAAACACTTCCAAGGTTCCCGGTTTCTATGACGACCTGCTGCCGGCCACGGACGCCGAGGAGAAGCTGATCAACGACCTTGCGGAGCGTTACTCCGGCAGCGAAGGCTCGGCAGTTCCCGGTGTGCCTCTGGGTGTCAAGGTGCCTGAGTTTGCCGGCGGGGTGTCCGGCCGAGACGTGTTTCACCGGTTCTGCTTCCAGCCGACCATGAACATAGACGGCCTGCGAGCGGGATTCACGGGACCGGGCACGACGCTGTGGACACTCCCGAACGCGGCGTACTGCACCATTGACCACAGGCTCCCACTGAACATGGACCCGCAGCGCGTGTTCCAGAAGATCCGGCAGCATCTCGACCGGACGGGGTATGGCGACATAGGCATTAAGACTCTTATGTCGATTGGCGCCCAGAGGCTGAGCATCGAGGACGACATAGCGCAGGCGGCGCTGAGGGTGTTCGAGGCCCGGGACATGGAGCCGGTAGTGTGGCCGCGCAAAGGTGTGAGCGGACCCTCCGGCGCGTTCAGCCAGATGCTGGGGCTGCCAGTGCTGGGCTCGACCGGAATCGGGTACGCGAGCGGCCATTCCGGGCCGAACGAGTACCTGGTGACCGAAGCAAGCGGGGCAGTGGGCGGCCTGACGGAGCTGGAACAGTCATTCGCGGACCTCGTCTACTCGTTCGCTGCATACCCCGACCGGGCGCTATGACCGAACTGGCGCTTATCGGGACGCCAGGCCAGCCTAACTTCGGAGCGATACGGAAGTGACCATGCCGAGATCTCTCAACATCATCAAGGCGAAATACCTTTTCGACGGCGCGGACGTCGAGCACACCGACGGCGCGAGCGTCTGGTTCGAGGGCGACAGGATCACCGGCGTCTATGGCGCCGTCATGCCCGAACCGCCGCCGGGTGCGCAGGTCCTGGACCTGGGCGACGCGTGCATCCTTCCGGGACTGATGGACTCGCACGTCCATCTGATGTACGGCACCGCGGACAGGATGGACCATCCGAAGAACTACGACCACGTCAACGACGAGGACTCGGACTCGCTGATGCTCCTGAGAACGGTGCGCAACGGCTACCGACACATGCTGAAGGCCGGCGTGACCACCATGCGAGACGCGGGAGCGCGCAGGCGCGTTACTTTCGACCTCAAGGAAGGGATCAGCGCGGGCCTGTTTCGAGGTTTCCCCACGGTGCACGCATGCGGCAGAAGCATCACGATGACCGGGGGGCACTTCCACTTCTGCGAGGAGGAGGCGGACGGAACGGAAGAGGTGCGCAAGGCGGTGCGGCGGCTGATCAAGGAGGGCGCAGACTTCATCAAGGTCATGGGATCAGGCGGCGGCACGTACATCACCGACTATCGGTACGCTTCGTACACCGTCCATGAGCTCGCGGCGATCGCGGACGAGTGCCACCGGCAGGGGCGTACCTGCACTCTCCACGCCATCGCGACCGACGCGGTAAGGAACGCCGTGGATGCGGGCTTCGACTCAATCGAGCACTACGAGTTCGTGGAGATGGACTTCACCAGACGCTTCGATCCGGCAATCGGGCAGCGGATCATCGAGAATGGAATGTGGCTAAGTCCCACCATCCAGACCGGGTACCGCAAGATGGAGGCCCTGTTGAGTCTCCAAGAAGAACGGCCTCTGACCCCGGCGGAGCAGGAGAATCTCACATATGCCCAGTGGAAACAGGAAGGCCAACTCTACGTCACCGGGAAGCTGTGGGAGATGGGGGCACGCAAGTTCGTGATGGGGACTGACGCGATATCCGAGTTCGGGGACTACGCCATCGGCCTGGAGCTAATGACCGAAGCCGGGATCCCAAACAAGGAAGTGCTCAAGGCCGCGACAAGCAACTGCGCGGAGGACTTCGGGATACTGGACGACTACGGCACGCTGGAGAACGGGAAGGTTGCTGACATCACCGTGGTCCAAGGCAATCCGATGGAGGACATGACCGCGCTCAGGGACGTGGTGCAGGTGGTCAAGGGCGGTTACATCCTGCCGATGGAAGCGCTCGAACTGTTCCCAGCCGGGCCGGGCGCAGCGACTCCAAGGCGGGGCATGGGCAAGCGTCGACCGGACCCTGAGGTGGTGCGTCTGAAGGAAGACCTGGACCGTCTAGAGTAGCGAACTAGATGCCGCGCCCGTTACCGCCGGGCAATGCCACGTTACTGTCGAAGCTCTGCCCGGGGGCAGGAGCTTGTCCTTAGTGGCGAGCGGACCTGTTGGTGCTGACCGGGGCCTCTTCCTCGGACGAGAGTTGGGCGTCATCGTCGTCCGACTGCGCCTTCCGGAACTCCCGGATGGCTTTGCCCATCGCGCCTCCGACGTCGGTAAGCCTGCCCACTCCGAAGATGATGAGCACGATTACGAGAATAAGGAAAATCTCTAATGGCCCAGGCCTAAACGACATTGTCAGCACCTGCCGGCTGGTATACGCATAGCGATATCATACCTGTCCAAGAACGAGCCGGTCAACGCGATGCAGCTACCGGGTAGCGCCTATCTCAGTGGCGGCACCGGCTAAATGGTCCGGATTACGCCGACGACCTTTCCCTGCACGGCTACCTGGTCTGCCGGGACCACTATGGGGTCCATGGTCACATTGGCAGGCTGAAGCCTGACGCTGCCCCCTTCCAGGTAGAAGCGCTTCAAGGTTACTTCGTCGTCCCGCAACCGGGCGGCTACCATATCTCCGTTGCCCGCGTCTGATGCGGGCTCCAGCAGCACAAGGTCGCCGTCGGCAACAAGAGCGTCGATCATAGACTCACCGCGAACACGGACGGCGTAGACGTCCTCCTTGCCATCGATGAGGAACGCGGGCAGGTCCACGCTGTCGATGCCCTGCTCACGCCAACCGCTCGAAGGGGCAACGGGCAGCGGAGAGCCTGCGGCGATGTTGCCCATGATGGGGACCGCCACCGTGTTGGAGATCGCGCGCCGATGCCTCTCGCCGAGCACAATGCCTCGGGATACGTCGGGCTGGCGGGCCAGATAACCTTCCCGCTGGAGGATCCGCAGGTTGTAGTCGACCACGGATGTGGAGCTGATCTCGCATCCATGCTGGATGTCCCGCACAGTGGGCGGGTACTGGTTCTCTTCCATGAACCCGACAATAAAGTTCATGATGTTCTTTTGCTTTTCCGACAGCTTCTTCGTGGCCATGTTTCCTCCCCTACTTCTGTCTGTTTCATCTTCTCCCGCGTTTTGGCGTCGTTTAAGCCTTCAAACAGGGCATTCCAAGAAGCGGAAGCCCTAGAGAAAAGATGTTCTGGACAAAATCTAGCACTGAAGATCTATCATGTCAACCCTTCGCATGACGCCACGGCATTGAGGTCAGGTTCCAGCCGGAACTTGGGGTCGAAGACCGGTGGCTGAAAGGGTTCATGGATGCCAAGACTTGGACTGAGGTCTGTTGCGGATAGTTCGAGAGCGATGAGTTCGCCGTTCCGCAGGCAGGCTAACGCCTCTTCTTTCTGACGCGAGGTGAGCGGGAACGGCCGCTCGCACCTTTGACGTTGACCACCTGCCTGAACGTATTCACCACCTCGACCAGGCTTGCCGACTGACGGATGACGTGGTCCACATCTTTGTAGGCGCCCGGCAGTTCGTCGAGGAAATCGGCATCGTGCTTGACTTCGATGCCTTGCATCGAGCGTTCGAAGTCGATCATCGTGAACCGCCTGCGAGCCTCGGTCCTGCTGAATCGGCGGCCAGCCCCGTGAGGCGCCGAACAGAAAGACTCGGCATCGCCAAGGCCACTAACAACGTAACTGCGCGTTCCCATCGAGCCGGGTATCAGGCCAAGCTGGCCGGGGTACGCGCTGATGGCGCCCTTCCGGCTTATCCAGGCGCGCTTGCCGAAGTGAAGTTCGTTCTCAGTGAAGTTGTGGTGGCACTGAATCGTCTGTACCCGCTCCAGATCTCGCGTGTGGTCGCCGAAGTACGCCTCCGCGAGAGCGGCCAGTACACGGTCCATCATCACCTCGCGGTTGGCGAGGGCGTACTCCTGGCACCACCGCAAGTCCTCGATGTAGTCAGCGAACTCCTGCGTACCTTCCTCCAGAAACGCCAGATCGGCGTGAGGCAAATCTACTTTCCTGCTCTTGCAGAGCCGCTGTGCTTCTTGGATGTGATGAGTCGCAGCCCGGTTGCCCACGCCCCGGGAGCCGGAATGCAGGAACGCCCAGACGGCGTCGTTCCGGTCCTCAACGACCTCGATGAAGTGGTTGCCGCTGCCGAGCGAGCCGAGCTGAAGCTGCCAATGCGGGGCTATGGAATCGTACAGTTTTCTTCGTGGACCGGCGCGGTCAGCCAGTTCTCGAACCTTGTCGACCGCCGTGGCATACAGGCTCCGGTTGCGCCCGCCGACCGACAGGGGGATGCGCCGTTCGATGCTCTCCCGCAGAGGCGCCAGATCTGCTGGCAGGTCGGCACGTGCCAATGCAGTCCTGACGGCGATCATGCCGCAGCCAATGTCCACGCCAACCGCGGCCGGAATGATCGCACCTACAGTGGGAATGACAGAGCCGACCGTGGCTCCCAAGCCTAAGTGGCAGTCCGGCATCACGGCGATGTGCCGGTGAATGAAGGGCATGGCGGAGATGAGCCGGATCTGGTCCAGGGCCTTGGGTTCGATCTCTTCACGGGGCAACCAGGCGACTGCCTTTTCGTTGATCCTGTACACCTTCCCTACTCCTGCAAATTCCGCATGCCCATTAGGGCGAAGGCCGATGCGGGATTCTCGATAGCCGTTGCTTTGCTTCTGATGGCTAGCGGTTCGTGGAAGCGGCTGAGGGCAGCTACCGTGGCCAAATCAAAAGAGCCTTGGCACAGGGCCAAGGCTCCGGGTTGGGGCGAGCGTGACTGACCCTATTCTTGAGGACCGGCCCCGGCGCTGTTGACCAGCGTCGCAAGCCGCGACTTGCGACGGGCCGCATTGTTCAAATGCAACGCGCCCTTCTGCACTGCCTTGTCCAGACCCTTCACGGCCGCACCAAGCGCTTCCTGTGCGGCTTCGGAGTTGCCCTCTTCAGCACTGCGCCGCGCCCTTCGAACCAAGGTCTTGGCCCGGCTCCTCAGAGCGACGTTTCTATCACGGCGCCGCAACGACTGGCGAACAGCCTTCTTGGATGGCAACTTTCTTACTCCTTAGTCCTGTTTCCCTCTGCACAAATCATCATTTCAATGCCTGCAAGAGGGCTCCTTCTCAGACGCACGTCAATCAAGTTCAGGATGGGGTCCGCGTCTGTTGACGAGTGCCAGAAGCCGTTAGTCGGAGGACGGCAGCTTCCTGGGCTGCTGAGCATTCATCTCCGCTTCGTGGCATTCGACAGACCCTTCGCCCGCTTTGGTGCACAGAATAACGGCGCCGCACTCTTCGCACTGATACCGTCTGCCCAGTTGGTTGGCCACTCTACTTAATCTCCAGTGATCTGCCGCAACACTTGATGGCGCCTTCTCCACCTTTGGTCACGACGAACTCAGCGCCGCATTCCCCGCACTTGTAACGCTTACCAGTCTGACTCGACAACGCCGCCCTCAGTATACGATGGCTACTAGATCGGCCAAATTATAGCATGCCGTACCATGAACGAGAGGCTACGTGGAAAGTCATGAACTCAGGCTTCTTCCGGCCTCGATCAAGGCCATCGCTGAGTCGTAATCGCGAGGGCCGCGCCGCAGGATTGGCGGTATGACGTATATTCGCCGATGCCCGGCCTGGAACAGGTCTGCGACCGCCTGAAGCGCTATGTCCGTGCCGGAGCGGCCGCGCTCCAGGTCAGCCGTGGCCCAAGAGGGCACGCCGCCGAAAGCTATGCCGCCCTTCACCAGCATCTGGACTCCCCAGAAGACCGGCGCTTCCAGGGCACATCCGTGGAGGTCCGCGTACCTATCCAGGAATTCGCTGGCAGTGCTCGCGCCAAATACGGTCTGAAGCAGGAAAAATTGTGCGCCGGCCTCCGCCTTCCGCCTTGTCAATCGCAACTGGCTCTCAATGTCTCTGCTGATATCGATGGTCGCACCGGCACAGAGGCCGGCAGGGGCCCGCAGACCAAGTCCCCGGTAGTCCTTGCCAGCGTTCATGGCCTCGATAGATGAGAGCAACCCGGTTGGAGTGAAGTCGTTTACCTCGCTGGCCTGCGACAGTTCCTTACGGGTAAATCGGTCTCCGCGAAGCACCACGATGTTGTCCAGACCGTGCAAGTCCGCGCCCAAGAGCAGGCTCTGCATGGCGAGTTTGTTCATGTCGCGGGTCGCAACTGTGACCAGCACGTCCTTCGAGAAGCGCGACTTGATCAACGCCGCGGCCATCGCGGAGTTCGCTGTTACGAAGCGACCCGGGTTGTAACCCACGGAGATAAAGTCTGCGTTCAGATTACGCGCCGGTTCGAGCAAAGCCGGGTCAGACCCTCTCGGCGGCGAAAAGTCGCACACGAAGAGTGGCGAACTGCCAGCAGACCTGTGCTTTTCGACGATCGTAGTCATTGACTAAGTGCAACGAAAAACGACGCCCGCGTCAAATGCGGGCGTCGTTTGAAGATCTAGCAGACTATGGTCTAGATGCTCTTACACATCCGACCTACTTCCAGGCCAGGAAGCCCGACTTGTCCGGTGTCAGGGACACCCGGTGCGAATCGGCACACTTGAAGCGTTCTTCTCGAAACTCCCGGCGCTTACCGGAAAGTGAAGACTGCTCCATGATCGCTTTGTCAGGACAGAACGGGCACTCAACTTCATGAGCGAGCCGGTTTCCGGTCCTGACTGCCTGAACGTACGTGGTCACGTTCCTCAGGGAAGGAGAGTCACCGATGTATCGCACAACGTATCGAGTGGCGGAACTGAGAAGACTCTGATCGCGATTTCTTCTGGCCTCGCCGGCGAACCTGTAGTCTTGATACCCGCACTGCAGGCACTCAGGTTCGTTATACGTTTTGATCAGCCTCGATTGGCACCTTGGGCAGTCACTGTGTTGTGCAGGGGCTGAGGCTATCTGTCTCGCGTACACGCTGATCCTCCTGATTTGGATTCGTTAACGTCAATCTGTGTGAAATTGACCTTTAATTGACTAAAACTGGAGAAGTCTTAGCCGAGTCTTAAATTAATACGTGTATTGCTTGGCGGTCAAGAGACTAAAGCCGAAAAAAGCCACTAATTTTGCGTCGAAATAACGTACTGCAGTTCGGAACATGCGTAGTTCTTGCGCCGTCCACGCCTGCAACACGCCGTGCAAGCGGTACAGGCAGGTAAGAGCTTGTGAACACGTTCACATGCGTGGAGACGCAAATCGGCAGATCAGAGGCAGGCCTCCGCCCGAGAAGACAGAAATTTCATTACACGAGAAATGTTCGTTTGCGTATGGTCCCGGCAAGCAACATCGAGGCAGTCCCCGGTCCCCTTTCGAAAAGACGGGGCAGCACAAGTACAAATCAACTGGGCGTCGTTGACACATTTTTTCTCCTGATGCTATAGTTTCTCTGTTTTGGTACGAAGCCAGACAACCCCAATTACGGTCGTTTCTGAAGTTGTGAGGGCCTCCAGGGCGTGTCCCGCCGGTCAGAGAATTGCCCAGTGTGTACAAGGACCTTGGTAAGAGTGCGAATCCTCACATTCCGCAGCATTCAGAAACCTTATTGCAGAGATAGGAGTCCTCAATGGCATTGAACATCGTCGTCTGCGTAAAGCAGGTGATTGATCCGGAAACCCCTTCTTCAGCATTCAAGATCGACGCTGATGCCAAGAAGGTAGTGCCGCCTGCCGGCATTCCGCCGGTTGTCAACGGCTTCGACGAGCACGCGGTCGAGGCCGCGCTTCGCATTAAGGACGCAGGCGAGGCCAACGTGACGGTCATTTCAGCGGGGCACAACTTCGTATTGGACGTCATGAAGAAGCCTCTTTCGATGGGGGCAGACGGCATGATTATGGTGGACGACGCTGCCGCGGCCGAACTCGACGCGTTCGCCACGGTGCGAGTCCTTTCGGAAGCGATCAAGAAGGCGGGCGACGTCGACCTGGTCCTGTGCGGCAGGCAAGCGTCGGACTGGGACAACGCCCACGTACCGATGGGAGTAGCCGAAGCGCTCGGGTTGCCCTGCATCACACTTGCCCAGAAGATCGACGTGCAGAACGGCACCGTAAATGTTCACCGCAGCCTTGCCGACGGCTACGAGGTAGTGGAAGCTGCCACCCCCGCGCTGGTCACGGTAAGCAACGAGCTTGGGGAGGCACGGTACCCGACGCTGCGCGGCATCATGGCCGCCTCCCGCAAGAGCCCGGAGGTATGGTCAATCGAAGACCTGGGTCTGAGTCCAGAGGACCTCGCCCCCAGAGTAGTCCTGCAGGACCTGTTCCAGCCGGTGAGTGACGCTCAAGTGGAGATCGTCTCTGGCGAAGATGAGGCGGACGCCGGCCGCAAGCTGGCGGACCGCCTGCGGGAACTCAAGCTCATTTAGATTTGCCCAGAAGAGGGAGTTAGCCAAATGTCATCAGTCTTAGTTGTCGGCGAGCTGCAGGAAGGCGAAGTCCAGGCTGTCACGCATGAGTTGACGGCTACGGGACGCAAGCTTGCCGACGCCAGCGGAGGTTCGGTTTCCGTCGCCCTCATGGGCGGTGAAGTTAGCCCGGGACTTGCCGACGGCGTGATTGCTCACGGAGGGGACAAGGTGTACCTGGTCCAGGACCCGCTGCTGGACGGGCCGTCTCTGGACGCATCCGTGGCGGCGATCAGCAAGCTCTGTGGCCACGCCGGTGCTGACATCGTCTTGATTGGCAAGACGGACACCGGTCGAGATCTTGGCCCCCGGCTGGCGTACCGGCTGAACGCGGCAATCGCACAGGACTGCACAGACGCATGGATGGAAGGCGACCGTGTAGGCGCCACGAGGCCCGTGTACGGCGGTAACGCGGTTGCGAAGATCGCTTTCGGCCCGGGGGACCCGCAGGTGCTTACAATGCGTCCGAGAGCAGTCGAGCCCCTTGCTGCTGATGCGGGCCGTACCGGCGACGTCGAGTCCTTCAGCCCCGGCATCGAAGCTTCAGACGTGAAAGTTAAGGTCCTGGACACCGTTCAGGAAGACTCACAGGGAGTCAGGCTGGAGGATGCCTCAATTGTGGTCAGCGGCGGGCGCGGCCTGGGCGGACCCGATCCGTTCAACCAGCTCAAGGAGTTGGCCAACGTCCTTGACGGCGCACTGGGAGCTTCTCGCGCAGCCTGTGACGCGGGCTGGCTGGACCACTCGCACCAGGTAGGACTTACCGGCAAGACGATCGCGCCTGACCTGTACATCACGGTCGGCATTTCCGGTGCCAGCCAGCACATGGCTGGCTGCTCCGGCGCCAAGAACCTGGTAGCGATCAACCGGGACGAAGAAGCCAACATCTTCAAAGACGCCACGCTGGGTGTGGTGGGAGACTGGGCCAAGGTGTTCCCAGCCTTCATGGACCAGGTCAAGAAGCTCCAAGCGTCCTAGTTAATAGCAAGTCCGGCCGGCAGTCCGCGCGACTTCTCCAGATACAGGAATTTGACTTGACGGAAGGCGACTTCGGCATAGACCTACAGAAGGTCAAAGAGACTATTGACGATGCAGAGGTCATATCTCTGTTCTTCCCGTCGCTGCGCAAGTCCCTAATCCTCGATGTCAGGACCAACGAGCGAGACGGGCCAATGGTGAAGGTCATGCCGATGGCCGCTTCGCCCCAAGAGCGCCTGCGCGGGCTGCGGCGGATGCGACCGGGCTTTCCGCGCCTACGCAGCCTAACGCTAATACCGTGGCTGCGTTACATCGACAGCCTCGTGACTACAGGGGTTTGGGAACGCGTCATCGATCGCGTGAGCAAGGCAGCCCCCGGCGACGAGGCGTTGCTTTCGACATGTGAAGAGGCGTTGCAGGAGCTCAAGGACCACGAGAAGTCCGAGCTTCTTGCCGTGGTGAGGGGCGACAACTACCGCACTATCTGGTCAGCGCGGTAGCTACACACGTCCTTCCCCCCGATCTCAGTCGGTAACTCTAAACCGGAGCATCCAATGCCGAGACCTGTAACGATAGAAGACACGGTTAGCTTCAGGACTGTTTCCAGTGCGGCAGTCCACCCCGACGGCAACTGCATCGTGTACGCCCTGGGAGAGCCGTTCGGCAACGGAGGCTCGTCGCCGCGCTCCCAGCTCTGGTCGGTGCCCACAAGCGGCGGAGAGCCGCGTCCTTTCACCTCCGGCGCCGGGGCTGACGCATTGCCGCTGTGGTCACCAGATGGAAGCCGGCTCGCGTTCCTATCCGATCGGGAGAGCGGCCTGGGCAGACAAGTGTACGTGATGCATCGTAGCTTCGGCGAGGCGGAGCGGCTGACCCGCACGAAGGGCCGCATAGCGGCAAGCGCAAACCTGCAGACGTTCTCCTGGTCGCCGGACGGTTCCCGAATCGCTTTCCTGATGACCGAGCCCGACACCCCAGAGGAGGCGCAGCGGAAGAAGGAGCGGCGGGATCACGTCCGATTCGAGAAAGAGCCGAAGTACAACCGTATCTACGTGGCAGACGTTGCGACTGGTGAGGTTGGGTGCGCTTCACCGGCCGGCCTCCAGATCTGGGAGTTCGGCTGGTCGCCAGACGGAGAGAGCTTCGCGGCGGTCGTGTCGGATGGACCCTACAAGTACGACTGGTACCTGGCCCGGCTCGTGCGCTTCGATGCCGGGGGCGGACCGGCACAGACACTGCACCACACCAAGCGGCAGCTTGCGAAGCCTGCGTGGTCGCCGGACGGAAATCGCATAGCGTTCCTGTCTTCGATCTGGAGCGACCAGGGCGCCGTTGGCGGCAGCGTGTTCGTAATGCCGACTGGTGGAGGCGATGCCAGGGAGCTTGAGGGCAGCCGGCACACGAGCCCGAACTGGATCGAGTGGTCAGAGGACGGTGAGACGCTGTACATCGCGGGCCAGGAACACGGCGGCAGCGGCATAGCCTCGCTCGACGTCGAGACGGGCGCGAGGACGCAGCTCTGGCATACCGAAGGCGCGATAGGCGGGGGATCATGGCCACCCTGCTCGCGGGACCGCAACGGGAACTTTGCCGTCATCGTCGAGGATGCGCACACGCCGGCGGAGGTCCATGCGGCGAGATCCTGAAGGCGGGACTCTCGCACTGAGGAGGCTCACCGATCTGCATGCGCAGGCATCGGAGCTCGAGATTGGCCGCACCGAGATCCTGCACTGGACTTCCCGCGACGGGCAGCGCATCCAGGGGCTGCTCATCCGGCCTGTCGGCGACCACGGCGAAGGGCCGTGGCCGATGATCGTGGACGTGCACGGCGGCCCGGCGTCGATGCACGCCAACCGGTACGCGATGGGAATGGGGCGGCTTGGATGGCTCCAGTACGCCGCATCCAGAGGGATGGCCGTCTTCATGCCAAACCCTCGCGGCAGCACCGGTTGGGGAATCGAGTTCACAGAGGCGAACCTGAACGACCTTGGCGGCATGGACTGGGAGGACGTACTGACAGGGATAGACCGCTGCATCGAGATCGGCGCGGCCGAGGAGGGCCGGCTCGGCATCACGGGATGGAGCTACGGCGGCTTCCTCACCGGCTGGGCGCTCACTCGATCGGACCGGTTCAGCGCCTGCGCAATCGGCGCGGCGGCCCCTTACAGACGGGCCTGGCACGGTTTCTCGGGCATCAAGAACTGGGTGGGGACTTACCTTGGGTACCCGGACCCGTGGGACCCGGATGGCGACTACCGTCACTACTCGTTCATCTCGCACATCAAGAACGCCAGGATGCCTACGCTGATCCTTCACGGCGACAGGGACGCAGACGTGCCGATCGAGCAGGCGCACATCCTGTATCGAGCGCTGAAGGAGCACGGCGTGGAGACGGAATTCGTCTACTATCCGGGCGGAGGCCACGGCATCAGCCAGAGGGACCAGGTCATGGACATAGGCCGGCGCGTTACCGCCTGGTTCGAGGAGCGCCTGTAAGCGCGGCGCCGGCATGCAGCGCCGCGCTCCACGGAATCTGTACCGGCGAGCCAGGTCGCTGTACCCTTTCACCACACCCCGCAAGGAGACGTAAGCATGGCAACTCAGACCCGGCCTAACCTCAAGTGGCACAGCGGCGCGGTAAGCGAGGGGCCGCACAGGGCGCCGGCGAGGGCCATGCTCAGGGCCGTCGGACTCGACGACGATGACATGAAAAAGCCGTTCGTGGCCATCGGAAACCTGGCTTCGGACGTGACTCCCTGCAACGTCCACCTGACCCGGCTGGCAGACAAGGTGAAGGAAGGGGTGTGGGCTGCGAACGCGGTGCCGTTCATGTTCGGGACGATCACCGTGAGCGATGGAATCTCGATGGGCACGGAGGGGATGAAGGCATCGCTCGTGAGCCGTGAGGTGATCGCGGACTCGATAGAGACCGTCACGATGGCCGAGGGGATGGACGGGCTGCTGGTGGTGGCGGCGTGCGACAAGAACATGCCCGGCGCGTTGATGGCGATGGCGCGGATGAACGTGCCCGCGATCTTCGTGTACGGCGGGACGATCATGCCCGGCAACTGGCAGGGCAAAGATGTGAACATCCAGGACGTGTTCGAGGCGGTTGGCGCGTGGTCGCAGGGCAATATGTCGCTAGATGACCTGATCGGACTGGAGTGCGCGGCGTGCCCGGGCGAGGGCGCGTGCGCCGGCATGTTCACGGCGAACACGATGTCATCGGCGATCGAGGCGATGGGAATGTCCGCGCCGGGCGCGGCCTCCATACCCGCGATAGACCCGCGCAACGAGTCGGTGGCGTTCGAGTCTGGCGCGATGCTTTACAAGATGCTGGAGCGCGACATCAGGCCGAGGGACATCATCACCCGGAAGTCTTTGGAGAACGCGATCACGGTGGTGCTGTCGATGGGCGGGTCGACGAACGCGGTGCTGCACCTGTTGGCCATCGCAAGCGAGGCCGAGGTGGACCTAAGCATCGACGATTTCGACAGGCTCAGCCGTCGCACCCCGTACCTGACCGACCTGCGCCCTGGGGGGCAGTTCGTAATGTCCGACGTAGACCGGGTTGGCGGGTTGCCGGTGCTGATGAAGGAACTGCTGGCGGCGGGACTGCTGCACCCGGACGAGATGACAGTCACCGGCAAAACGCTGGCCGAGAATCTGGCGACGTTCGGCGGGAAGCCGGACGGGCGCGTGATCTACCCGGTGTCGGAGGCCCGCAGCCCAACGGGCGGCCTCGTGATCCTTCGGGGCAACCTCGCGCCCGAGGGGGCCGTGCTCAAGGTGGCCGGCACGAAGAGCCTGAGTCACGAAGGGCCGGCGAGAGTGTTCGACGGCGAGCGGGCCGCATTCGAGGCTGTGACCGGCGGCAGGATTGAGTCGGGCGACGTCGTGGTGATCCGGTACGAGGGACCGAAGGGCGGGCCCGGTATGCAGGAGATGCTCGCGGTAACCGGAGCAATGGCCGGGCAGGGCCACGGAGACGACGTGCTGCTAATGACGGACGGGCGGTTCTCCGGCGCCACGCGGGGAGCGTCTATCGGGCACGTTGCGCCGGAGGCGGCGGTCGGCGGGCCGATCGGGCTGGTGCGCGAGGGCGACACCATCGTGATGGACGTGGAGCGCCGCGAGCTAAGCATGCGGGTCCCCGACGATGAGCTGGCGCGGCGTCGGAGCGAGTGGACCGCGCCGGAGCCGGCGTACACGCGCGGCGTGATGGCGAAGTACGCCAAGCTGGTGTCGTCTGCGTCCGAGGGGGCAGTCACCGGCTAGGCAGGCAGGGCATTGCCCTGCACCCTATCCTCACCCATCAAGGAGACCGTTGCGTAATCGTCTTACCGGCGTATGCCGGTATCCAGAGGGGCGCGGATTGGCTTCGTTGTGTCGTTTCCGACACCCTGTGTCGCCTCATCCTGCAGGGTTTCGCAAAGGCCTGCGGAGGCGGGTTTCCAGTGGCAGTGTGGGGCCTTCCACTCATAGACGCCAAACTCCTGGGGCCTCGTAACTGATCAGATTCATTGAGAACTGAGCCGCCCACCCAACTGTCATTCTGAGAAGCGCAGCGACGAAGAATCTAAAAACCTCGCTTGGGCGCTTGGTCCCTGCGCCAACAACCGTCTCCTTTGACAGGGTCTCTAGATTCCTCGCTGCGCTCGGAATGACGGTCCGTAGGCTCTGGTGACCTCGTCTCATGGAATCTGAACAATTACAGGATTTCGAGCCAGCTTGTTGGGCCTGCACCGCAACCCATATAATGCCCACCCTACCGGTAAGAGAAACCACGCCACGAACGGGAGTGAACAGCAGATGAGCGAGCAGCCGCAGGAACACGCCGAGGGCCGGGCAATGTCGCGGAGGTCCTTCCTTACGAAGGGGCCGCTGGGCATTGTGGCCGGGATAACGATCGGTGTTGTCGGCGGGAAACTGCTGGGCTCTATGCTGGGCAACCGCTCGGCGCCACCCCAGTTCCCGGAAGACTCGATCTTCAGGCCCGCAAAGGACCAGAACCAGATCTAAGCAGGGGCGCGTCCGCTATCGCTGTGTAAGGCGTGGTGGGCGGTACTGGATTTGAACCGGTGACCTCTGCGATGTCAACGCAGCGCTCTAAACCGCTGAGCTAACCGCCCG
This sequence comes from Dehalococcoidia bacterium, assembly GCA_965237445.1. Classification (GTDB taxonomy): domain Bacteria; phylum Chloroflexota; class Dehalococcoidia; order Lucifugimonadales. Next base: position 863,971 of record OZ250142.1, read on the forward strand.
CCAAGAGGTTCGAGTGTAGCGCCGGCCCCCGAGGCGGTCAAGGCAAGGCGGCCGGTGCGTCGAGGACGGCATGGACAAGCGGACCAGGCGCCTCATCGATTTTCTCAAGACGAAGTACCGCGACGACCCGGAAGGGTTCCGCGCGCTGCTGCCGGGATCGCCGTCCGTGTCGCCAGGCCCGCATCCCACCGACATCCACAGCCCCGCGTCCGACCTGTCCGACGAGGAGCTCGCCTACCACCGCGAGCAGCTAGCGGGGGTTGAGGGGGTTGAGGGGGGACAACACATTGAGAGGTGTCAAGAGTGGGTAGCAGAAAGACAGACCATGGTAAGGCAAACATAAAGCATGTACGCGTCCCTATTGGATGTACAAGCTAACCTAGTACTATTGATGTTGAACAAACAGTAGTTGAGGGTATCAAGACGATGCCTCGAGTAAACCCCGAAATAATGGTTTGGGCACGCGAGGCTGCCGGACTTAGCCAAGAAGGGGCAGCTAGGAAGCTCGGCTTTCAAGACAGCCGTGTATCGTCAGCGGCTTACAAACTGGCGGCTCTTGAGAACGGTGACAGAGAGCCATCCCGAACCCAGCTAGTGAAGATGGCCGCTCAGTACCATCGACCGCTGCTGACGTTCTATCTGTCCAGTCCGCCAAGGCAGGGCGACCTTGGTACTGACTTTCGTACGCTTCGTGGTGATTCACTGGCATCCGATTCGGCGTTGCTGAACGCATTGGTCCGGGACATCAGAGCACGTCAGAGCATGGTCCGCGCTGTCTTAGAAGACGACGATGAAGCGGAACCGATGCCCTTTGTTGGTTCTCATCGGTTGGAGGACGGCCGGACCGCAGTCTTGAGAACTCTCCAAGTGCTGATTAGCGTCGATTATGCAGCGTACCGTAAGCAACCAAACCCATCAGCCGCCTTCAATCTCTTACGCAGGCACCTAGAACGTCGAGGCGTGTTTGTAGTGCTTAAGGGGGACGTTGGTAACTACCAGTCCGCCTTAGACACTACCGCTTTCAGGGGCTTTTCTATAGCGGACGAGGTCGCCCCGTTCATTGTTATCAACGAATATGATGCAAGATCGGCATGGTCGTTCACGCTGCTACATGAGACCGTGCATTTGCTCTTGGGTCAGACCGGCGTGAGTGGAGAATACAGTGGAAACGAAGTTGAGCAGTTCTGCGATGATATTGCCGGAGATTTTCTACTCCCACCGGACGCGCTAGAGCGGCTGGATATAGGTGACGTCTCCAATTTTGAGGATGTTTCGGATCGAATTAGCGCGTTCGCTAAAGAGTCGAGGGTTAGCCGCACCATGGTCGCTTACAAGGCGTACCGGGCGTCCAAAATTGGCTATGACCTCTTCAATCGCCTTAGCTCAGGATATCGAAGGGAATGGCGAGCAAGAAAACAGCGCGGCCGTACAAATGCCCCTGATCAGAACGGGGGTCCCAGCTACTACGTATTGCGTCGCCACCGGCTGGGAAACAAGCTAGTAAGCTTCGTAAAGGACATGATGGCGGCAGATTCCCTGTCAACGTCCAAGGCGTCTAGGATACTGGGAGTCAAACCTCGTCAAGTTCAACCTCTTACGGTAACTGGCCGCTAGCCACAGGCGTCTGTAGTGTTGTATCTCCTCGACGCCAATGTTCTCATTGACGCGAATCGTGACTATTATCCAATTCAGAGAGTGCCGGAGTTTTGGGACTGGCTAATGGAGATGAGCACCTTAGGACATGTGAAGATACCGGAAGAGATATACGAGGAGATTATCCTACCTAAGCCTAGACGGCAGGACCTGCTAGTCGCTTGGTTAACGGACAATCGCGGCGTCTTGCGTCTGGACGAACTGGCCGCCGCAGATTTCGTCGCGTATGTTACGGAACAAGGGTACGCCGATGACCTGACGGACGACGAAATCGAAAAGGTCGGGCGGGATCCGTTTCTGATCGCATACGCTCTCGTTGATGTTGACAATCGGTGCGTGGTAACTAACGAACGGTCCAGGCCAAAACAGACACGAGGTAACCGTCAACTACCCGATGTAGCCAGAAGCCTCAACGTACGATGCATTAACGCATTCAGTCTAATTCAGGAACTAGATTTCCGCACAAGCTGGGAAAGCAACCCCTGATGCTGCAAGTGCCCCTTACGCTAGCAACTCTTCACATGCGACCTTAATCCCCGGCCTCCCAATGGAGAGCGTCTCCACCATCGGTCGTTTCATCCTTACCCACTAGGTGGGGAGTTAGGGCAGGCTCGCTTGGCAGTGCTCTGGAGGAAGTCTAGTTTCTTTGGCAGACTCCTTCGGCCTACTACCCGCAAGTGACCATTGCCTCACCTGCCGAATGCATCGGCTACGGAGCTGGGAACGATGATCCCAAACCCTCTGCCCCACCCCTCTGGATAATCTAGGTTCACAAACGAAGTGCAACACTTGGTTAAGGTGTTGTCATGGGAAAGCGTTATGAACATGTCCCCATCGAAGAGTGGTGTGAGAGTGCCAGCCTACAAGCCGAGGGTCGATCGATCCGGCAAATCGCTGCAGGTCTGGATTGCTCGCCATCGCCAGTTGCCCGGGAGCTGAAGCGCAATGGGTCACGGACCGGTGGATGTAGGCCAGTGTATGCCGACCAGCAGGTGCGTGCGCGTCGGTGGCGCGGCTCTCGTATGGAGCGCGACGATGCTCTGCGGGGGCGGGTGCTCTCACGCCTGGACCAGGGCTGGTCGCCCGAGCAGGTTGCCGGTCGGCTTAAGTTGGAGGCTGGACGGATAGTCATCTCTCACGAGAGCATCTACCGGTTCATGTACGGTCAGCTTGCGCGTACAAAAGGACTAGGCTGGAGACATTACCTGCCCCGTTCTACCACGCGGCCGGTCCCGGCGTCTTGCCCTTTCACCCCGTCCTCCAACAAGGACCACTTTCCGAGGATGGTGTGGAGTGTTCAATTCACCGACCCTGAACCTTTGCGATCAAGCCTTGCTCTAGGCGAACTAGCGTGCTAATATGGTTACATGTACTTGCGAGCACACCATGACAGAGAGTCGGCGCGGGGGATCGCCCCCTGCTCCCGGCGCCCACGAAACAGCCTACCCGCTGCTTTTCGACTGTCACATTTTTGCTCATCCAGTGTGATTTTCGGCTCATTCAGCTATCAAATTAGTCTCAAATTCTGTAACTTTCTCGAGAGCCTCCAGCTACGAAAAGTTACAGAATGTTACGGAATGTGACAGTTTTGTGGGATTTCCCCTTTACCGAACAGCATTGCACAAACCCAAATCGGCTTCCGCTAGTCCCCTCTCTCTTGATGGGAGAGGGCCAAGGCGAATGCCTGCCCTGACACCGTCCCGAGCTTGACGAAGTGGTCCCTCGAAGGGAGTCCCCGAAGGGGTGAAAGGGGGCTGGCAGAGAGGCAGCGTCCACTTAGGATACCCCACACTATCAATGGCGGGTGCGCTAGTTCACATACCCTGTCAGCCCATCGAGGGCGAGGGGACTGTTGCGTAGCTGGCGCACGTACGAAAGAGCGGCCAAAAACGCGCGAACGAGACCTAAAATTCCTGTGACCATTGTCTTAGACAATGGTAAACTTAGGATGATGCCAAACAGCTTTCAGCGCGTCCCGTTTCACCCTCTCATTGGAACATTCTTTCATGGGCGCGCAGGCCGGTAAACTCGGTCTAAACCTGAGAAAAGCGAGAGGGAAGAGCATGGTCAAGGTCCAGCCAGAGTTGGGCGCCGAACTGTACACAGCGAGCGACATCGAAGTCGTTCCGGGCATGGACGCGGTCCGGATGCGTCCGGGCATGTACATCGGCAGCACGGGCCAGCGGGGCCTGCACCACCTGATCTACGAGATCGTGGACAACGCCGTTGATGAGTTCATGGGCGGGTTCGCGACGACGATCGATATCCACATCGGCGCCGACGGCTATGTGACCGTCACCGACGATGGCCGGGGCATCCCCGTAGATATTCACCCGGACACGGGCGTGCCGGCGGTAGAGACGGTGATGACGACGCTGCACGCGGGCGGGAAGTTCGGTGGCAAGGCCTACGCTGTGTCGGGCGGACTTCACGGAGTCGGCGGCTCTGTCGTCAACGCGCTGTCTTACGAGACGGTCGTGGAGGTGCGCAGGGACGGCAGGATCTACCGGCAAGAGTACTCCCGCGGCGAGGTGATGATCGAGCTGGAGTCGAACGAGGCGGAGGACGACCAGAAGGCGACCGGCACGACGATCAGGTTCGTTCCGGACGCCGAAATCTTCGAGGAGATCACCTACGACCACAACGTACTCTCCCAGCGATTCAAGGAGATGGCGTACCTAAACAAGGGCCTGACCATTCACTTCAGGAGCGACTGGCATCCGACGAGGGAAGGGAAGGCATTCGAGGCGACGTTCCACTACGAGGGTGGCATTTCGGAGTTTGTGGAGCATCTGGGCCGCAACAAGGAGCCGCTGCACAAGGTGCCGATCTACGTGGAGCGCCAGGTAAACGGCACGCTGGTGGAGACGGCGATGCAGTGGAACAGCACGTACAACGAGGCGGTCTACGCGTTCGCCAACTGCATCAACACGATCGACGGCGGCTCGCATCTCACGGGGTTTCGAGCGTCGCTGACCCGGGTCCTGAACGACTACGGCCGGAAGCAGAAGCTGTTCAAGGACTCAGATAAGAACCTGTCTGGCGAGGACGTCCGAGAGGGCCTGACGGCCGTGATAAGCGTCAAACTCACGAATCCGCAGTTCGAGGGCCAAACGAAGACGAAGCTGGGTAACCCTGAGATCCGCAACCAGGTGGAGAGCGCGGTTACAGAAGCCCTCACGATCTACCTGGAAGACCACCCGAGGGACTCGAAGCGGATCATCGAGAAGTGCCAGACGTCGCAGCGCGCCAGAGACGCGGCCCGCAAGGCGCGAGACCTTATCATCCGCAAGAATGCGATGGACGGCGGGTCGCTGCCGGGCAAGCTGGCGGACTGCGCGGACCGGAATCCGGAGAACACGGAGCTGTACATCGTTGAGGGCGATTCGGCAGGCGGCACCGCGAAGATGGGCCGCAACCGTGCAACGCAGGCCATTTTGCCGCTGCGGGGCAAGATCCTGAACGTCGAGAAGGCAAGGGCGGACAGAATGCTGGCCCACGAGGAGATCAGGGCGTTGATCGTGGCGATCGGCGCCGGTCTGGGAGAGGACTTCGACCTAACGAAGCTGCGCTACCACCGTATCATCATCATGACGGACGCGGACGTGGACGGCGCGCACATCCGCACGCTGCTGCTAACGTTCTTCTTCCGCAACATGCCGGAACTGATCACCAACGGCCACATGTACATCGCGCAGCCGCCACTCTTCAAAATCAGCAGCGGCCGCAAGTCCTGGTGGGCATACAGCGAGGGCGAGCGCGAAGGCACGTTGAAGACGCTGCAAGGAAAGAAGAACGTCAACATCCAGCGGTACAAGGGCCTTGGCGAAATGAACGCCGATCAGCTTTGGGAGACCACGATGGACCCGGAGGCTCGCACGCTGCTTCAAGTGAACCTGGCGGACGCCTCGGTGGCCGACGAGATGTTCTCGCTGCTGATGGGCGACGTAGTGGAGCCTCGCCGCAACTTCATTCGAGAGCATGCTCTCGAAGTGAAGAACCTGGACGTCTAGTCCAGAAAGAGCCTGCAGCCACTATCGATTAGCAGGAGAGGCGGGACCCTTACGCCCCTTCAGGATAGCTCCGGAGACACGCACTCAGCGTCTCTCTGTCTCTTTGGGGAACTAAAAGTGTGCGCGTCGGCTGCGGGAGTTCGCGTCTAGTCCCACATGCCGGTGCTGAAGTAGCGCTCCCCGATGTCGTTCATGATGGTGACCACACGGCCCTCTCCGGCGTCCGCGGCGACCTCGTAGGCACCCAGGAGATACGCGCCTGACGACTGGCCTGCAAAGATTCCCCTCGATGAGAGCAGCAGGGACATCTTGCGCGCGGCCTCCACGTCCACCGGGATCATGCGGTCGACAACGCTCTGGTCGAACGTGTCGGGCACTATGTGCTCCTCGCCCAGCGGCTTGAGTCCTTCAACGCCGGGCCATTCAGGCGGGTTGATGCCGATGACCTGAATGGCAGGATCGACCTCCTTGAGGCGCCTGCCGACGCCGCTGATGGTGCCGCCCGTGCCCACACCGGCCACGAAGTGAGTGATGCCAGGTACCTGGTCCAGGATCTCCTGGGCGGTGGACTCGTAGTGCATGAGAGGGTTGTTCTGGTTGCCGTACTGGTCGCACCAGAAATACGTTTCCGGCTCCCGCTCGAAGCGGCGCTTCACCTCGTAGAGCGCCTCGTCGTACCCCAGCATGGCGTCCGTGTAGATGATCTCGGCGCCATGGGCGACTATCCGCTTCTTGCGCTCCTCGCTGGCGTTCTCCGGCATAACGAGCGCGACCTTGTATCCGAGCGCGGCGCCGATCATCGCGTACGAGATGCCGGCATTGCCGGACGTCGCGTCGAGTATCGTCTTGTCGGCCGTGAGGTCGCCGTCGAGCACTGCCTCTACGAGCATCTTCAGCACCGGCCGGTCCTTGACCGAGCCGCCCGGGTTCAGGAACTCCAGCTTGGCGTAGAGGTCGGCGCTGCCGATGTCGAGCGGCAGGTCCAGCCTAACGGTGGGCGTGTTCCCGATGGCCCCCAGAAGGGGATGGCTGTCGACGAACTCCTGAAACTTTGCGGTAGGCAATGGCTATATTTGCTGTCCGTCCAAATGCCGCTTCAGTCTTGCCGGCTTTGGCTGAACGGGGCGTTAGTATATCTATCGCGCGAGCGCACGGTCTATATTAGCTGCAACGCTCCGAGGTCCGGGCAAGGCCGAGGCTCCGGTCGATGCCTTGATGCCGACACCAGAAATGAGCTTACTCGGCCCCCTCTTGCCTAGGGGACACCGGGCGGATCAACGCGCACGGTTATGAGATCTGTGCCGTGGAACTGCTGGTGCTGCACGGACGAGGCGTAGTTCCGCAGCAGTCTCAGCGAGAGTTCCTCTTCGGGTGGCGTCTCTTCGTCGTACTGCTGGAGCTGGCGGACGCGGTCCTCGATGTTTCCCTCACCGCCGCCTCCGATGAACTCGAGGTCGGCCACAAGTCCCTCGCTGGAGGCGACAACGACCAACTGCCGTTCCTCGCCGTCGTCCTCGTCGTCTTCGGCGTCCAGATCCAACTCGAGGTCCAGGGGAGCCAGTGTCAGGAGAGTCTCTTCGGCCACGGCGCTGAGCCTGTCTTTCATCTGGGAGTTCCAGCCCCTGCTGTCAGCGAACTTCCCGATGAACTCATTGAGCTCCGGAAGTGACTCAACATCAAGACGTGACTGGAACCTCATGCGTCGAGGATTGGTGAACTCCAGGTACAGGATCATGACTATCGCCGCGAAGCCTCCGGTTGTCACGCCGCTCTTGAGAAGCGCATTGCCAACGGCGCCGATGTCCGGGCTCTGAAAGAGGCCGAACTGGAAGGCAGCTCCGATCCAGAAGCAGACTCCGGCAATGACCATCTTCTGGCTGTTCTCCTCGGTTTGAATGACGGTACGTGCTCCATCCACGAACAGTGTGCCGATCACGAGGATGAGGTAGCCGGTCATAACCGGGCCGGGTATCGAGCTAAGCAGGCCAGAGGCCTTCGGCAAGAATGCTAGGATGATCAGCATCGCGCCAATCAGGTAGCCGACCCTGCGAGAGGCGACGCCCGTAGTTTGGGTGAATGCTGAGGTGCCTGGATTGATTATGTTGGGCACAGCTCCGGCGATGGCAGCCAGGAGGTTCGTCGCGCCAGCCCCAGCCAGCGCTCCCTGTACCTGCCGAAAGTCAACGGCTCGATTGTCGCGCCATGAGACGCGCTGCGTGGAGATGGCAGCGCCGTTGGCCTGTATGGAGATGATCACGCCCAGAATGAGAAAGCTCGGAAGGAGCGTCCAGAAGTGAATGCCGAAGTCCACGCCCAAGCCTGGCCACTCGCTCGGCAGGCCGACCCAGGCGGCGCTCGTGATTCTGTCGACTTCGTAAGTACCGAAGGCTACGGCAGCTATGCAACCTCCCACAATTCCAATGAGCGGCGCCCAAAGTCGAATGATCTCAGAACCCCGAAGTGCGAGCGCGGCGACAATGACGAGAGTGACCAACGCAGTAAGGGCCGCGGGGCCTACCTGCTCCTCCGGAACATCGTTCAGTAGGCCGAACACAACTGAAGCCAGGGTGATGGAAAGGATCATCATCACGGTCCCGCCGACAATTGGAGTGACGATCCTCCTGAGAATGAACAGCCACCTTGAAATGAGCAACTGAATGACAGCGGAGACCAGCACCAGAGTGGTCAAGGTGGCGGGTCCGCCGTCTACGACCGCCGTGATACAGAATGGGATCGAGAATGCGGCCGTGAACATGGGTAGGACGGCGCCTGCACCTACCGGTCCAAGCCGTCGCACCTGAAGAATGGTCGACACGCCGCAGACCAGCAGGGAAGCGAAGACCATCCACACCAGATAACCTTCGCCTTCGCCGGACTTGGTGGCCACGACGACCGGGGTAACCATGAGAGTGGCCGAGGCTATCAGGCTGAATTGCGCTGCGTACCCGAGAGAGGCAGAGAAGGTCGGGTTCTCTTGAGCCTCGAATCGCGGGTTCTGTGGAGCCTGTGTGGTTGCCAATCGCCTTCCAACCAGGTCACGCCGTGATCTGGCGGAGACTGTACTACAAACGGGGGCACGAGGGCATTGCGGCACTAGGCATCAAGCGATGCGTCTAAGCGAGCGGAGAGCCCAGGGGTGCCAACGGGTGCGAAGACTTACGCCGGGCACGCCATCCGGGCAAGCTCGGCGAGATCGGGAACGACGAGATCGGGAGAGGCGTTGCTAGCACGAGTTCCGCCGCCACGACCCGCGCGATTGACCCACACGGAAGAGATGCCGAGGCGGTTGGCGGGCCCGACGTCGTGGTACAGGCTTTCGGCCACATGCAGCCACCCTTCGGTGTCGACAGCCATTCGCGAAGCAGCGGCGTTGAAGTTGCGAAGATCGGGCTTGTAGCTGCGGACCTGCTGGGACGTGACAACAGCATCGAACGATACGCCAAGCACTTCAGCCGTGCCGGCGAACAGGTCGTCGTCCACGTTGGAGATTACGGCTAACTTGTACCGACTCTTCAAGGCATCGAGCGCTTTGACTACCTCCGGGAAGACCGGCCAGTGCGGCAAGGTGTTAGCGAGGCAGTTCAGTTCGGACTCGGAGCATCGCAGGCCGAGCTCGGCGCCGATCAACTCCATGACCTGCCGAAGGACATCACGGTACTCGATAAAGGCCCCCGAGCTCTGAACCCTTGGCTCAACTTCGGCGAACAGCGACAGGATTTCGGACTTGCTTCTGTTCAGTCCGTGGGACTCCAGGACACCGGATACGGCTGTGGAAATCCCTGCCTCCCAGTCGACGAGGGTCCCGTAACAGTCGAAGCTGATCCATTCGAAGCGATTGAAATCGAGCATCTTCACTCTTAAGTCGAGGATCTGCAGGTTAAGGAGCGTTGCGGTTGATTCATTGGACAACTTCTGGCGATGTAGCCGCCTTCTATTTCGATAGGGCTCGGTGCCGCCGCTCGAGAAACCAGTGCGCTGCTCGCCCAGGCTGACGATAGTGGCTGGGCGCAGCAGGCGAGCTTGACCATGGATACTCTCATCGGCCTCATATGGTCTGGATGCTGCCGCGTACGTAGTCGGCGTCGTCGGATGCGAGAAAGGCCATCACCGCCGCCACGCCTTCCGGGTCCGAGAGATTGGCAAGGGTGCGATCGTACCCCTCCTGATCGCCGGTGTTGCGCAAAATCTCCTCCATGGCGGACAGCTTCAGCGGCGTGTCCAGTTCTCCGGGCAGCACGTCATTGACTCTGATACCGAACTGCGACAGATGGCCCTGGAGAGTGAGTGAAAGCCCATGGGTCCCGCCTTTGCTGGCGCCGTAGGCAATCGAGGAGCTACCTTCCAGCACTCCCGAACCTGACGAGGTGAGCACGATGACGCCGCTCCTTTGTGCCGTCATGTAACGGGCAACGTGCTTGCTAACCAGGAACGATCCCTTGACGTTTACGTCGATCACGTGGTCCCAGATCGTGTCGTCTACGCTGGTGAGATCAACCCCTGCGCCTGTCAGGACCCCTGCGATATGCAAAAGAACGTCCACACCGCCATCCATCCAGCTGGCCGCCTCGTCCACTGCATTACTGACGGCTGTCTCATCCGATACATCGACGTGCCAGTACTTTGCGCTTCCGCCGTCTCTCTCGATCGCGGCAAGCGTCTCAGAGGCGGCTACGTCATTGATGTCGAACATAGCCACAAGCGCACCCTCCAAGGCAACACGGATGGCCGTGGCCTTGCCAATGCCTGTCGCAGCACCCGTTACCAGGACGCGTTTTCCGACAAGCCTTCCCATGTTAGCCTCCGCCCCCGTCTTCCCATGCGATCCCCGCACAGGCCGCAATCTCTCTGTACTTCGCAGCGGCGGCGGCGTAGCGGTCAGGGGGCAGGTGCTCGATCAGCACGTGACCGTCCGGACATGCACGCTGCATCTCTCGGAGAAACATCTCGTGGTCCAAGAGGCCCGTTCCAATCTCGGCTTCTTCGAACCCCACCATGAGCTGCTCCACGATCCTGAAGTCCTTGGCGTGAGCTCCAATTGTCACGTCTCCGAGCAGTTCGAAGAAACCGACTTGGAATCGGAGCATATCCAGCGCGTCGTCCAAGCTGCTGACGAAATTCACGGGGTCCTGGTTGAATCCGAGCGCCGCCATGCCGACGGCATCGAAGAAATCCCGTACCCGCCTGGCCGAGTATAGAGGCGAGACGCATCCGCCCTCAACGGCCACGCTCACGCCCTCGTCAGCCGCGGCCGTGCAAATCCGGCGAGCGCTGTCTACCAGCCTGTCGAACACCTCAGGCGACCTGTTCCCCGGATGAGGCAGCCATGCTCCCGCGGGATTCAAGCTTCCGGGCCTGAGATAGGTGTTGGGCGCTTCCAGCAACGCCGTTAGACCGCACATGCGCTTCATGAACTCTATTGCGCGGGTCCGTTCCACGTTGTCGGGGCTCACCAGGGCTCCGCCGTAGGAGCCGTTGGTCTGACCAACCAGAAGGCCGGCTTCTTCGAACATGCTCTTCAGGCGCTCGATGTCGGCATTGCCCATGGTTGCCGGTTCGCCGACCACAACGTTTAGCACGGAGAAGCCTTCTCGGCGCGCTTCCTTCAGGGCAGCGACATTGACGCTTCTCCAATCACCGGGGATTCTTCCGGCGGCCCCGAGCAGCACAGCAAACCTCCTTGTACTGACCTCTATCTTGAAGCGTCAATGTGAGACCTGGCCTCCCCGTCAGATTCGGTAAAGTTCCTCTGCATTCTTTGAGAACAGCGCGATCTGCTCTTCCCGGCTGAAGTCCGCGACGATCTCCGTGTAAGCGTCTACAACTTCATCGTACGTGCTCCACAGCCAGTCCACGGGCCAGTTGGTGGAGAAGAAGCAGCGGTCCACACCGAATGTCTCAATCGACGTGAGCACGTGCGGCCTGATGCTGTCCACCGTCCAGTCGTTGTCGCCCATGCCCAGGCCGGAGATCTTCCAGCGTATGTTGTCGCAGGTTGCCGCCACGGCCGCGCCGCGCTTCCAATTCTCGAAGTACTCCTCCGTGCGCTCCTGGGGAAAGCCGGTGTGGTCGACCACGATGGTGATGTTCGGAAACCTGCGCGCGAGGTCACGGATCTTTTCCATGTCCTGCCACTCGGCCGGCATGCTGGAGACCAGATTGTACTTCTCCAGAAGAGCGAAGCCGCGGTGGTAGTCCGGCTCGACCAGGTAGTCGCCGTACGAAAAGTCGCGTATGCCGCGCATGTTCGGCGATTCGCAGTGGCGCTCGAGGACGCCCTCCACGCCGGGATCTCGGAGATCGGCGTGCGCGACGATGCCATGGGGGTAACCCGTGCGGCCAGCCGCCTCCTGCAGCCACTCGGTCTCCGTCACCGGGTCTGGACTGCCGATGGCGGCCTGCACGTGCACGGCCTTGACGACGTTGGCGTTCCTGGTCTCGGCGATGAAGTCCTTGGCAAGATAGTTTCGTTCGGCCAGCTTCTGCATCTGCCATCCCAAGATCGGGTCCGGTTCTTCCGGTTGCCAGTGCTCGTACACCAGTTCCGGGTGTTGCATGTCGTAGTAGTGGACGTGTGCGTCGACAAACTCAAGCTTGGCCATCTTCCTCAGCTACTCCCTGATTCGTTCAGATGTAAAGTTTCTCAGTCCGTATAGAAGACATGCTCGAGCTGAACCATCGACTGGTCCGGCCGACCCTCCAGCGCCTCGAAGTACGGGGCCATGAACTCCTGCCACCTGAGGTTGGCATCCTCGCCCTTCATGCCCTCCAGGCACGCCTCGAAGCTATCCTCGCACTCAACGTAGCCGAAGAGCGTCCCGTCATCGTTGAGAAACAGCGAGTAGTTGCGCCAACCGTGGCGCCGCAGGGCTTCGAGCATATCCGGCCACACGGCCTCGTGGCGGCGCTTGTACTCCTCGATCTTGTCCGGCTTCACTTTCAGCAGAAAGCCCGCTCGTTCCATGGTGCGCTCCTCAGCGATTTTCTAGAACTCCGAGCCCACGTTTAGGCACATACCCGGACGCATTGCCTGCATTGAGGGCCGAGGGGTCAGGTCAGCGAATCGGTCCTCACCGGGTTTCCGGACTCAGCCGAGGCGTATCCTGCCTCCAGGAACTCTACGACCCGCGCGCCCAACTCGCCGGGAGCACGGTTCTCCGAGCCGCCCAGCGCAAGGTCGGTCAGCCCGCGCGATGGCAGATGCGCCGGGTACTGCTCCTCCGCCGACAGGTCTGGGAACTGCTCGGAAGTGCCGTCGTTGTACTGGACCTCCAGCCGTCCTCCGGCCAGGTCCTGGTGAATGCAGCCGCCGCTGCCCGCGTACACGAAGCCCTGGTACAGCCGCTGCCCCGGCCGCTTGGCGCCGGTGGAGGCCATTGTGCCCGAGGCGCCGTTGTCCAGCCTAAAGCTGAACGAGTCGACCAGATCCACAGCAAGGTCGTAGCTCTGCATGTACGCGTGGACCTCCACGGCGCGCCGGCCGGTAACCCACAACGCCATGCCCATCGGGTGCGTCGCCTGCAGGTGGCCCTGGCCGCCTCCGGCAATCTGGGGGTCCGAGTAGCTGTTGGCCTCCGGGCCGGTGACGGGATAACCAAAGGCCTCGGCGTAGTCTTGCGGCCTTCCCCGCAGGTAAGACTCGACCCAAGAGGTGAAGATGCCACAGACCATTTGCAACTCCCCGATCCTGCCCGATTGAACGATCTCGCGGGCTGCCTGCGCATGCCTGGTGAAGTGGAAAGTGTAGCCAACCATGAGGTGAAGATCGTTCTTCTTCGCGAGGTCGACGAGGTCCCACGCGTGAGCGGCGCTTAGGGTCATAGGTTTCTCGACAAGCACGTGAATGCCAGCATCCAGCGCGTCGCGGGCGACCTCGTAATGGTAAGCGTGCTGGACCGCGATGACGACGCCGTCGACGCCCGAAGCCAGAAGGTCCTGGTGATTGTCGTACGTGTTACGGATGTCGTAGTAGTCAGCGGCCGCGGCTGCCTTCTCCGGCTTGACGTCGGCAACACCCACCAGGTCCGCCCGCTCGTACGTCTTCAAGCTGGGGATGTGGAATTGGGTGGCCCACCACCCGGCGCCTATCACGCCTATTCTTGCTTTGGTCATGGTCGTTCCTTTGCAATGGCGGGGTGACGGAGACAGACGCTCCACGGACCACAATGCCTACTCTCCACCGATGAGTCTGCCTGGCCGGCAGCTATGCATAGGGATCGGATTGGCCGCGGTAGTCTCAATTCAAATGGGGCGACCCTGCCACCGAATCTCCACAAAGTGCTGTCCATCCGAAGGGCATTATACTGCCAGTACCCCAGAGCAAATGGCGGCTCTTCGCTGAGGGCCTCTGTTGTGATGCACTACGCAGACCAATCCAACAGGTAGCCGATGAAGACGATCCTCGCCCCGGCATGCTTTGTGACCGCCACCCTGCGGTACTTTGGCCCGGTGACAGCATGCATCATATTCGTCGTCGCCATGATTGGGTGTGCCGGCGGGGGCGAAGATCCGGCCGTAGATAAGCGGGTGCCGGAATTCGAAGAGCGCATGGCCGATCAGGACGCCCAGGTCCAGAAATTCGAGGAGGCCGCATCCAAATCGGAGTCGGACCTCACCTCTAAGGAACAGTGGTCCAAGGACAAGGACGAGAAGTCGAAGCTGCTGGAGGGGACGGCCCAGGAACGAACAGTCAGTCTGGTGGAGAGTTCCGGTGCCGAGGTCCACTACGTCGACCACTCCGAACCTGAGGAAAGCTCAGTTCTGGTGATGCCCGAGGAGTTTGTAGACGGCGTGACCCCGCTCATCGTTTCCCTACACGGCTTCGGTGGCGATTCCGCCTACCAGTCCACTTACGTGCCCCTTCACGAGCGAGTGAACACCGACGGCTTTGCTCTATTGCTGCCCAACGGCCAGGGCGATGGCGAAGGGGCACGCTTCTGGAACCCCACCGACCTGTGTTGCGACGGCGGCAAAACCGGCGAAGCTGATGTTGCCTTTCTGACTGAGCTGGTCGCAGAGGCAAGGAAGATCGGGGATTTCGGGCCGGTGTACTTCTTCGGCTACTCCAACGGCGGGTTCATGGCCCACCACATGGCGTGCAAGGGTCTAAGCGGCCTTCGAGCCGTGGCAAGCCTGGCGGGTACGAGCTATGTCGAGGACTCAAGCTGCGACGGCGCTGCCCCCGTGTCCTCGCTGCACGTCCATGGCACGGCGGACGAGGTCATCCTGTTCGAGGGCGATGAGACCGAACCGGACCCGAAGGGCGGTGGCGAGCGGGCGTTCTACGCCGGGGCACGGGAAATGGTGGCACGCTGGGGCGGACGCGCTGGCTGCGAATGGCCGGAAGACCCACAGCCGTACGCCATTCTCGACCTGGACGAATACGTGTCCGGCGCGGAGACGCAGGCTTTCCGCGTGGAATCGGGCTGCGTCGAGGGAATCAGCGTCGAGCTGTGGGTCGGCGAAGGCAGCGGGCATGTGCCCGGCTACGGCGACGCGTTCGTGGATGCTCTCGTAAGCTGGCTTCTGTCGCAGGAGTGAATGTCATTTGTAACCGCCTCTCCCCAGAACCCACACACATGGCATAGCGATACCAGCCGAACCTTAATTCAGGTCCACTTTGGTAAGATGATTTTGCAGACGTGCCGGATACCGACGACTAAGAGCCAATCTATGAATGCGATCCACGAAGCTAACCGGGAACATTGGAACGAGGCTGCAGAGCGGTGGGAGAGGCTTGAAGAAGAGGGCGGACTTTGGCAACGCTGCCCCAGTGAGCCCGACCTCGCCTTTCCAGGGGGCGCACTTGGACTGGTGCGCGAGGCAGCAGGCTCCATTACAGGCAAAGACGTGTGCGTTGTTGGTAGCGGCGACAACCTCGCAGCGTTCGCTTTTTCGGGGATGGGCGCGAATGTCACGTCGGTTGACATCTCAGAACGTCGGCTGGCGGTGGCCTCGGAACGAGCGAGAGGTCTGGGACTACCTATCACGTTCGTGCAAGCTGATGCTGCCGACCTAAGTCTTGTCGGGAACAAGGAATTCGATGTCGTCTTTTCTTCCAACGGTTTCTTCGTATGGATTGCAGACTTGAGATCGGTCTTCATGGAGATTTACCGCATCCTGCGTCCTGGCGGACACTACGTCTTCTGCGATATCCATCCATTCCAGCGGCCTTGGAAAGACCAGATCAAGCCAATAGATGTTGCCAAGCCATATTGGGATACGGGGCCCTACGAAGATGAAGAGAGTGGTTCGTTTGGCTTCAACTGGACTCTCACGGACTTGCTGAACACTCCGGCAGCCCTTGGTCTTATCCTGCGGCGAATCGTAGAGAGTCCCGCCGAGGACTCAAGATTCTGGCAGGACTATTCGTACCTGCCAGGAACTGACGACAGTTTGCTGGACTGGAACGAGAACCCTCGAGCGGCACTGCCCGTCTGGCTCGCTTTAACACTGGAGAAACCGGAGTAGAGTGGGAGAGACTACTTCTTGAGCTTACAGCTCGCCTAATCGCCTGAAGGAAGTTGCGTCACGCCCAAGGTATCGAGAATCGTCGCACATCTTCTGCTGTTCGCACTCGCTGGCTTAGCCTTCTTCGCCGGTCTTGGCGTCTCCCTTGGTGGAACTACTGTGTGGGGAGAAGTCCTCTGGATAGCGGCGGCCGTCTTGGTCGTGCTCAATCTCGTATGGATGGGCAGAAGCGTGAAGAAGCGGCTGTGAGGGAACGGTCGCATTTGCCTGCCGTTGCGGCGAATGCAGCCCTTAGCTCGTTCAGCTTGTCCGAGACGCCTGTATCAGGCTCAAGTGTCGGATGCCATCAAAATCTCCGTCATCTGATGCAAGCGGGCAGGAAAGGCGCAATGCGGTGGCTGCAATCCAAGCATCGGAGGTGGTTAAACTGCGCCCGGTGCCTTCACGCCGGGCGCGTAAACTCGCGCAGATTTCTACCATCTCTTGGTCGGGCCAAATCACCTGATATTGCTGTAGATGGAACGAGAGCTCGTTCTTTCGACGTGCCCCCCATTTGGCTTTGAATGCCCCGAACCACACTTCTTCAACCGTCTGAAAAGACAGAACGGTGCGCTTGCTGGTTATATGGGGCAGGTAGAAGTGCTTGCGCTCGTCCCCTCTGAAAAGGATAGAAACGACACTCGTATCGAGGACAATCACTCTGGCAGTTTCCACCCCACATCGCGTCCTTCACGGATGCCGTGATTAAACTCGTCTACATCAAAGGGTTCGCTACTTGTCACTAAACCTTCAGGATCGAAAACTACTGGATTCGGGTCGTCTAAGAACGCTTCAACATCAAAAGGTTCAGTGAAGGAACGGGCGGCATTAATCTCTTCTACTGTGACGGAGGTCCAATTGTCACTCTCGTTGAACTTTCCCTTTCCTCTCACTTCGACATGTTGCGTAGCATGCCGGAGCATGTCCTCGTGGAATTCCTTGGCGAACCTCAATTGCACGAATTCGCCCGTGTAGTCGTGTAACTGGGCTGTACCCTTGTCCCAGTTGACCTCATATAACCAACCCTTTAGCAATGCCTCATTGGTGCATGCAGTTCGACGTGCTGGAAGGCTCCTGCGTGTGACTTCCACCCTGCGGGGGGTTTCCGTGTTCCCCAACCAAAGTCGCACGCCGTCGGAAAGCTTTGACGCGGTCGAATGGAGGGTTTCTTCTACGTCATTTGGCAGGGAGGAAGGCTGCTCACCATTCCACTCTTGCAATGCTACGATTGCTCGATTCCCAAAGTCATCGAGATAGACTTGACGATCTGCAGGGGCTTCTACGACGAGGTCAACTACCAACGAGCCCTCCCGAACCTTTATGAGGCGCAACGTGCTTTGGTCCCGAACCCACTTGGGAGGCTGGCCAGGGCCCTTATCCCTGTCTCCCAAGTACTGCACCATAAGCCGAACTGCGTTCTGGATTCCTTCCAGGGCTGTGAGAATCTCGGACACCAAGCCACCCGGGCGTGAATCATCAGGATCCGACAGTGCGAAAGTCAGCTTATGCTCCGCCATGACCACCTCCCGGCGCTAGAGCGCCGTCATGGTTGTACGGATTGTTGAGTATAGCATCCGCCTTCGCGCATCAGCTCCAACGAATGTAACAACAGATTACGCGCTTTGCCCTGAGCTGACCCAGGGGGTCGCGATTGGTCCGGTTGGCATCCGTTCAGAAGCGTCAAGCCTGTGCATTCCTTAAGTTCTACGTGTGGCATCGCAAGTCATTGATAAGAGCTTCGCTGCTGTCTTGGCGCCTATCTCATAGCCGTCTGCCCACACCTACGCTTCCTCACAATGGATCACAGGACGATGTTGACCGGTGGGCGCCGCTACCTCCGGGACCAGGGAGTCGAAGGCCGCTCCTGCAGCTCTCCGTCAACGAACACGTCGACACGCTCGTTGAAGAAGCAGACCAGATTGGCGATCTTGATCGACTCCGACGTGGGGAGCTGGTAGAACCAGACTAGGTCCTCCCCGCCCTCAACGCCCTGCACGGAGTAGTAGTTCGCCAGTCCCTTGTACGGGCACCGGGTCGTCTTCTCGCTGGGAGCCAGCATGTCGGCGCGCACGTCCGTCACGGGCAGGTAGTAGCGCGTCGGCAGTCCGGTCTCGAACAGCAATGTCGGGCGGCTGCTCTCGGCCAGCGCGACGCCGTCCAGCTCGACGCGCACGTGTCTTGTGCTGGGCAGGCAGTCGATTCGCTTGCGCGGGTCGCGGGCGTGAACGAAGACCTCTTCGTCCTCCTCGAACCAATGGTCTACCTTGTTCCAGTAGAAGGCGACGTAGTTGGAGATTTCGGGACACTCGTCGATGGGGGCAGGATATCCCCACATGACGTTCTCGACACTTTCACCGCCCACATTAAGGGTGTGGTACTCGGCGTCGCCCTTGTAGGGGCACTGGGTGATCAGGTCGGTGGGCGTCATCAGGTCCATGCGCACGTCTTCCCGCGGGAAGTAGTAGATCGGGAGGTGCCGCGTCTCGAACATCAACAGCGTACGCTTGCTATCCGCGATGAACTGCCCGTTGTGCATTGCCCGCACCCACTTGGCGCACGGCTCGACTCTCACGGTGTGGTCCGGCTCGCGCCTGGTGATGAGTTCTTCTGTCGTCGCCAACGTAGCCATTGCATGCCTCCGCCGTGGGGTTCATCGGATTGTGGCACAGGGCCATCGGGGCGGCAACGATTCGGGCCATCTCAGAAGGACGTGTGCCTTCGGCTCACATGACGGTGCGCTTGATCCCTAGTGCAGGTGCGGATGGTGGCTCCCGCCGGGAGCCTCAGTTGCTTCTACTCAACATGCTGGTTGCCCAAGATGCCCACAGCAGCGGCTCCCGTGGCGAATCTTGATCAACAGGTTACGGAGCACCAACCACAATCGAACTCGCCATGGCCCAGGGGCCACCTTCTCAGCTGTTGCCTCAGCAGTCTTCCGATACCCCCCTTCGAGTCCGGGCTGCCATATAGCGGCTAGGCCAGCGTCAGGCGCGGATACGTACATCTCGATTTCAGGCCAATCGACTGATGGACTGAATCCCTGCATGTGTTCCATTAGCCGTTTCAACAGGTCTTCGGCGTTTTCTTGCTCACGCTTGCCCTTGCCTACCTTGTAAGCCGCGTAGGCTGCCGTGGAAATTGCCCCGCCTACGAGGGCCACCGGTGCGAGAATGGGAATACCGATAGCTGCGCCAGCAGAGGCTACGCCGATCCGAGCCAGTGTTCCGCCTAGCACTACCTTGCCAATGACTGCACCGACGGCTGCGCCCCCGGCAGTGCCGACACCAGCGACCCCTATGACCTTGGCAGCTTCGCTGGCCATCTCTGCCGGTTGCGCAGATCCGGCTGACAGATGGTGATACTTTACGGTTAGTCCTTCACGCGGGATACCGGTCGTGGTCACCGGAACTTTAGGGAGTGGCTCCTGTTGTCGGAATGATTCCAGATGGGTTTTCAACTCATAGTAGAATTCGTTGGTGTCGTTGGCCATCCCCTCTTTGCCTCCTGATCCTTCGCTCACTCATCCCCCCAGCGTCTCTGACCCCCCAACCATCTTACAGCGATAGAGTGAACCTCAGTGTAAAAGTTCTTGATTTCGTCAAGTATGGTGGGGAAGCCGGGACTCGAACCCGGACGCCTTGCGGCACATGATCCTAAGTCATGCTCGTCTACCAAATTCCGACACTTCCCCACGGGAGGTCCTCGTCGCATCGAAGGACCAGAGTTATTATAGTACGACTACCTCACGATTCCCTCGGAACCTGCTTTCCTCAACCGTAAGACCGGCCCTTCCAGGTAGCGCCGGCGCCGCGCCATCGTCGGAAGGCAGAATCCACGGTCATGCCGGTGTATAGCAGACCAGCCAGGGGCAGCAGCAGCGAGACGACGACTGGCGCACGGTACCAGCGAAGCATCGGGACGAAGCTGGCCGTCATCAGCAGCCGCGCAGCGAGTCCCGCCGAGGCCGCGAGTATCGCGGCGAAGGAAGGACCTACGCAGACCAGGTAGACGATGCCCATGACTGTTGCGAACACGGGCGCCACATAAGTCAGCAGCATACCGATCACGGTCAGGGCCAGCAGTCGGGCGGAGTAGCCGAGCTGCGTGAACGCGGTCCTGGCAACCATCGACCACACGCCTCCGATTCCGCCATACTCCCGGATGCTGTGCATGCTGCGGTCGTGTCCGATCCAAATGCGCCCGCCTGACCGGCGCTTGACGAGTTCCGCCAGAGCGCAGTCGTCGATTAGCTCGCCGGAGATCATCGATAATCCGCCTGCGTCTTCAAGCGCACTGCGCCTCACCAGCGCGCATCCACCGGCGGCCGCTGCCGTGCGCCGACTTGGATTGCTCGCCCACTGAAACGGGTACAGCTTGCCAAAGAAGTAGACGAACGCCGGTATCAGCAGCTTCTCCGTCCAGGCCTCCATTCTGAGCCTCACCATGACCGACACGAGGTCCAGACGCTCCCACCCTGCGAGGGATACGAGCCGGGCCAGGGCATCGGGCGGATGAACAACATCGGAGTCCGTGAACCACAGATAGTCGGGGCCGTCCCCTGCCTCCCGGACTCCCTGCGCCAGCGCCCAGACCTTGCCGGCCCAGCCGTCCGGAGCCGCCTCTCCGGACACTACGGTCAGCCTCTCTGCCCGGCCGCGATCGCGCGCGGCTGTCATAGCAAGGTCCGCGGTCCCATCGGTGCTGCGGTCGTCCACGAGGAAGACATGGAGCGGGCCCGGGTAGTCCTGCGCCAACAGAGCGGGAATCGTGACAGGCAGCACGCCGGCCTCGTTGCGCGCGGGCACAACTGCGGCTATCGAGGGCCATTCACCCGCGTGCCCTGTCGCACCGGGCAGCGTGGGCCGGACTCGCCAGAACCCTCCGCGGCCAAACACGAGCGCGGCCCAGACGATAAGAGAAGCCGCTCCTACTGCGGAGGCGAGGAATATGAGTACATGCAGGACCAATGCGGCGACCTCACGGGTGGCAAGGTGCACCGTACTATGAAACAGTCGGCGCGAGACGGACGCTAGTGTATAATGAGGCCGCTTTCGCAGGGGGTATCACCGGAGTGCCGAGAGCAGCGCCGCACAACTACGTCACAAGGACCATTAGGCCTGCGGATTTTGACGAGTTCTGGCAGGGCGTATCGGAACAGGAACGCAAGATCCCCCTTAAAGCAAAGGTGGTACCCGACCCTCTCCGCACCACTGACGACGTTGCCGTCTACCAGGTCTTCTACAACAGCTTGGACAACGTGCGAGTTGCGGCCTGGTACTGCGTACCAAAGGACCGCTCCGGCAAGTTGCCCGGGCTGCTGTTCTCGCCCGGTTACCTCAGCGACCCTCCAATGCAGAAGGGATGGGCCAAGCGAGGGTATGCCGTGCTTACGGTCGCCCCGCGAGGCAAGGTGAGAAGCCGTGCACAGTTCGATCCAGGCTATCCCGGCCTGCTCACGCACAACATTACCGACCGGAATACCTACTCGTACAGGGGCTTTTACGTCGACGCCTGGCGCGGCGTGGACTTCCTACGCTCGAGGCCTGAGGTGGACGAAAACCGGATCGGGGCAACGGGAAGCAGCCAGGGCGGCGGCCTGACGATATCGGCCGCGGCGATGCGTCCCGAAATCAAGGCCGCGGCGGCTGGAGCGCCGTACCTTGTAGGGTTCGTGGACTGCATCCAACTTACGCACACGTACCCATACGAAGAGATCAACGACTACCTGAGACTGCACCCGGACAGCCGCGACGTCGTAGTGAAGACACTGTCTTACTTCGATGGCGTCAACTTCGCGCGGCGGATCGAGTGTCCAATCATCATCAACATTGGCCTCCGCGATAACGTCTGCCCGCCCGAAACAGGATACGCCGTGTTCAACTCGATACGCAGCTCAGAGAAGCGGCTGTACCCGTACACAGACCATGGCCATGACGCGGGCTCTCACAGGCACGACGAAGTCGTCGAGCAGTTCTTCCTGATGCAGCTTCACCCCAACGGGCACTGAGCGCGATGCCAAGAGAAAGGCCGGAGGGATTCGACGCATACTGGGCAGATGTGCTCGAGGAACTAAGCGCCATTGACCCGGCACCCGAAGTAGAGGCCCTCCATCTCAGGGACGCCGAGTTCGCGTCTATGTACAGCGTGAGACTGACCAGCATTGGTCCGTACAGGCTTTTTGCGTACCTGAGCATGCCGGTGGGCGACGGCCCCTTCCCGGTTATCTACTTCGTGCCCGGATACGCGAGCGTGGTCCAGACGATCCCCCAGGGCACTGCCAACCAGGTCCGCGGCCGGTACATCACTTTTTCGCTGGGCGTTCGCGGACAGCGCAACGTGGACAGACCGTTCGCCGCCGACTTTCCAGGCATGCTGACCACAGGCATCGAGAACAGAGCCGGTTACGTGTTCAGAGGCGCAGTCGCGGACTGCCTGAGGGGCCTGGAGTACCTTAGGTCGCTGCCGGAGGCAGACTTGTCCCGAGTCGTGGCAA
Organism: Dehalococcoidia bacterium; assembly: GCA_965237445.1. Taxonomy (GTDB): domain Bacteria; phylum Chloroflexota; class Dehalococcoidia; order Lucifugimonadales. The sequence continues at coordinate 886,636 of OZ250142.1, forward strand.
AAGGCAACGATCTGGCCGCCCTGGTCGCAGGCCTGGCCCCGGGCCTTACGCACCTGGTGCATAGCCCCGGACCGTTCTACAACGTCGAGGAGGTCGCGCCATCGACATCGGCGTACCCGGTGGAGGAGATCAACGACTATCTCAGGATGAAGCCGAAGAGTCGGAAAGCGGTCTTAGATACGCTCTCCTATTTCGATCCCCGATGGGTGGCCGAAAGTATCGGCACAAAGACACTGATCATGAGCGATGAGGACGGCGGCGTTCTGGACCGCAGGGCGGTTCACGTGCTCCTCGAGGCGCTTGCAGACCGGGCCACGTATCAGCCCACCCAGCACTCCGCTTACAAGGACGGGATGTTCGCAGAGGAGTGGGTAACGCGTGAATTGGGCTTCGAGAAACCGATACTTCCGGAGCACTGGCAGTAAGACCGCCCATGGCAGAACCTGACTTGCAATTCACGCAGATCAGCGGCCTCCGATCAGAGGCGATCGGCGAACCTGGCAGCAGGACGTTCCGCATCCTCGCCGATAGCGGCTCCAGCTCCGCTAGCATCTGGCTGGAAAAAGAGCAGCTATTCGAACTCGCAATGGTGGTCCAGCGGCTCATGGCCATCATGAAGGCTCCCAGCGCTTCTGACGAACCTCCCAGCCATCGAGAGGCCCCGGGACTGACCCGGCTGGACTTCCAGCTCGGCAAGCTGGCAGTGGGAGGAGACCAGAACTCCGGACTGCTGGTGATCGACGTCCACGACATGGAGAATGCGGAGGAGGACAGTCCCGCAAAGGTGCGCCTGTGGGTCACCAGGGAACGGGCCGAATACTTCGCCGAAGAGGCGGTAAAGATCTGCGCTGCCGGCCGGCCGATCTGCCCTCTGTGCGGACGCGCCATAGACGCAGAGGGCCACTTCTGCGTGAGGAGAAACGGACACAGCCAGGAACGCGTCGAGCTCTAGCCGGCGCAGCTGTCCGAGCGCCCTCCCGCGCGATAGCAATCCCCCATGACCTCCCAGCGACGTAGCCGCACATCCGCCAAAGCCTCAGGCTCAGAAGACACGCGGCGGCAGGATGGGGTGGCGATCACGCCATCCGAGGACGAGGCGCGAACGATACTGGAAACGGCGGAAGTACTGAGAGGCTGGCGCATAGCGCGGGGCTCCAACTACACCTTTCTGCTCCACCTGGAAGCGGGCCAGGACCGATACGTCAGGGCCGTGTACAAGCCGAGGGATGGCGAGAGGCCGCTTTGGGACTTCGATCATGGCACCCTGTACAAGCGCGAGTACGCCGCCTTCATACTCGCGAGAGCACTGGGTTGGCCGGACGTGCCCCTGACGCTCGTGCGGGAGGACGGTCCCTATGGCATCGGCTCAATGCAGTTGTTCGTCGAATGCGATCCAAGAGTCTCGTACTTCGACTTGGCAGACGATCACAAAGATGCGCTGCAGAGGTTTGCCGTCTTCGATGCGGTGGCCAACAACGCGGACCGCAAGGCCGGCCACTGCCTGCTGGGCTACGACGGCCGTGTCTGGAGCATAGACCACGGCCTGACGTTCCACTGCCACTTCAAGGTGAGGACGGTCATGCTGGAGATGTGGGGCCTCGAGATCCCGGATGAAGATCTGGCAACGCTAAGCAATGTCGCCGACCAGCTAGAGTCGGGCACAGGAGTCGGCGCAGAGCTGGCGGACGCCGTATCGGCCGAAGAGATCGACGCCATGGTAGCCCGCATAGGTATTCTCTTGGAGCATGGCGCCCTGCCCGACCTTGACCCCTACCGTCACGTCCCCTGGCCGTTCGTGTAGCTGCCCGGCGCCTCTCCCGCCCGCGTCCGGCGTTAGTCGTGCCCCGACCGTCGGCTGACCGCCCGCGGTAGCCTACGCACAGCACGCCTCAACGACGCGCCAAGCCTGCGGCGCGCCGATATCCCGCCCGTCACGTACCCCGTCACGCCCGCGCTACCCAAGACCAAAGGCCCGGACCACCGGCGGAGGTCCTGCATCGTGGTCTCGCCGTGACGCCAGTTCACAAAGCCATCGAACGGGTCCCATTCAACCTTGGGGACCAGCCCCCACCGGCGCGACCACCGGCCCGCCAGCACCGTTCCCCCGGCCGCCTGCACCAGAAGCACGCCCGCCGCCACGTCCCAGATCTTGGGCCACAGAGTGATCATGTACTGGAGCACCCCGTTCGCCGTCATCGCCGTCTCATATGCGAGGCTTCCGCTCATGCGCAGGTCGCCGACATTCTTGCGCACGCCATCCCGGAACTGTAGCAGGCCGCCAAACGACCCCGGCATCGACATGATGCGGTTGCCCTCGGACTCCGCGGCCTCGAACACACGGACCGGCTTGCCGGCCGCAATGGTCTGCCCTCCGGCCCTCGCGTGATAGACCACGCCGCTGCTCGATCCGGGCCAGGGCACGTACACGGCGCCGGCGACCGGCGATCCCCTGTACAGAACGCCAACCGAGCAGGCGTAAATGGGCAGGCCGTACATGAAGTTCCTCGTCCCGTCCAATGGATCGAGAACCCAAACAAAGTCCGGCGCAAGCGGGCTTTCTCCTTCCACCTCCGCATCCTCTTCGCCCAGGACACCGTGGTCCGGGAAGCGGTCGTGAATGGAGCGCTCCAGAAACGCCTGGCTCTCTTTGTCTACCTGCGTGACGGGGTTGGTACGCTCCTTGTCCTTGAACTCAGCCGTGATCTCCTTGCCGAAGTAGCCGGACAGCAACTTACCGGCCTCCTCCGTCATGCTCACAGCGGCCGCCTCGATGCTTGCGAGCAGGGCGTCATCAGGAGTCGTTCTCGTATGTTGTGTCATCATGCCTCGGGAACAGGCGGGCGGGAAGGTTCTGGCGTCAGGTTTTGGCCGGGTTAGTGTATGGGCCGTGCTTTGGATGCGTCAACGAGGCTCCCTCCTGTTTTGGGGCGCTTTCCAAGCAATACCCAGATCGTGCCGCGCTCCCGCATGCCAACCGAAGCGCAGCCCCCCTCTCCGTGCTCCTGCCGCGCGACTCTGGTCTTGGCGACTGCCACCGGCTGGCGGCTACAATAGCCTTCGTAGCCGAGAGAACATCTAGGCTCCATCAAATTACAGTGGAGTGTGTTGCTAATGTGGCTTCTTCCGAGGAAGAAGGGTCGAATCGCGGTCGTAGAGATGTTCGGGACCATCGGGAGCCGCGTCAGGTCTTCGGACTACGAACGCATCCTGTCTCAGGTCCAGAGGAGCCGGAAGTTCGCCGGCATGGTGCTCGATATAGATTCGCCGGGCGGCTCCGTCACGGCATCCGAGTACATTTACGGCTTGGTCCGTAAGATATCGGAGAAGAAGCCGGTGGTGGCCGTGATCCGGGGTGTTGGTGCATCCGGCGGTTACTTCATCGGTTGTGCCGCAGAGCGAATCGTGGCCGGACAGGGAGCGCTCGTTGGAAGCATTGGCGTAATCTCCGCCACACCCATCCTTGAGGAGTTGCTAGGCCGTCTAGGCGTGGCCATGAGCGTCAGGAAGAGCGGTGCGCACAAGGATATGGGCGCTTTCTGGCGGCGGCCGACCGATGAAGAGTCCGGCAAAATACAAACTATGATCGACGAGTCGTATGGACGTTTCGTTTCCGTGGTCGCGAACGCCCGCGGCCTAACCGACGAGCGCGTCCGGGGACTGGCGACCGGCGAAGTGTACTGGGGACCGAAGGCGCTTGAGCTTGGTCTCGTCGACGAACTGGGGGACCTCGAGCGTGGCGTCGAACTCGCCGCCGAATTGGCCGGTGTGCCGCCGCGTCAGAAACAACTGAGGCTGCCGCGTACGTTCAGGGAGAAGCTGTTCGGGCCGTTCGCCGAATCGATGGTAGACGCCGCCGCGTCCGAAGTCGAGCGCCGCCTGCTCGTATCGTCGTTACGTTACTGAGTGGCAAGCGACCTGTAGCACATGCCGCCCGGAAAGAGACGCCCGTCTCTACTCCAAGAAATCGCGCAGCTTCTTTGACCTGCTGGGATGGCGCAGCTTGCGGAGGGCCTTGGCCTCGATCTGCCGGATGCGCTCCCGTGTCACGCCGAACTCCCTGCCCACCTCTTCCAGCGTTCTCTGCCTGCCGTCTTCCAGGCCGAATCGCAGTTGCAGTACGCGCGCCTCGCGATCGCTCAGCGTGTAGAGCACATCGTCCACCTGCTCCTTGAGAAGCTGGAAGGACGCCGCCTCGGACGGCGCCACCGTTCCCTTGTCCTCGATGAAGTCTCCCAGGTGGCTGTCTTCTTCTTCGCCAATCGGCGTTTCCAGAGAAACGGGGTCTTGAGAAATCTTCAGAATCTCGCGGACCCTCTCGGACGGTAGGTCCATTCCCCGGCCGATCTCCTCGCTCGTCGGCTCACGTCCGTACTCCTGGACCAGCCGCCGGCTGATCCTGAGTAGCTTGTTGATTGTCTCAACCATGTGGACCGGAATGCGGATCGTCCTTGCCTGGTCGGCGATGGCCCTGGTAATCGCCTGTCGGATCCACCACGTAGCGTACGTACTGAACTTGAAGCCCTTTCGGTACTCGAACTTTTCCACCGCGCGTATGAGCCCTATATTGCCTTCCTGGATCAGGTCCAGGAGCGACATGCCGCGGCCTATGTACTTCTTCGCAACGCTGACAACAAGCCTGAGGTTGGCCTCGGCAAGGTGCCGCTGGGCGTGCTTGCCCTTGTTCTTCAGTTGGGCCAGATGCCTGTGGAACACCAGCTCGTAGTCCTCGAGCTTCTGCGTGAACCCGATCTCGTTCATCTGCTCTCTGAGTGAAACAATGTTGGTATCGGGATCGAGGATCTGGAGCACTTCGGAAGGCATCAGGCGCGTGTTCAGAGATAGCCGTTGCAGGTCCGCCTTGACCTCCAGCGGGTCCTTGTTGAGCACGTCGCCCAGGAAATGCAGCATGTCTTCCGGGAGTTCGCCGTCTATAGCGTCTCTGAATTCCGGAAGGTTCATCAGGTTGTCGAGCGTGGAATCGTCATCCAAGCGGACATACCGCTTGACGCCATCTACGAGCGGCTGCGCCTCGCAAGTCTTGAGTTGCATCTGCATAACACACTGCCAGGCCCTGGGAGGCCTGCCGTCCAGGCCGGTCAGGTCGGTTTCCACCTGCTGGATGTACTTGAAGGCTTCGAGTTGCCGGGCAAGAATCTGCTCTTCCTTCGCGTTGAGTAGATTCACCCTGCCGATCTCGCGTAGGTACATGCGCACCGGGTCGTCGATCATCTCCGTTGTGTCGACGATTTGTCCCCACGTTCCTGTCAGCGGGTCGGCTTTGCCGTTTCTGGCCCGCCGCCCTGTGCGGAGCAGTTCAATTGCACTCACATCCTCCGGACGTGAAACGGTCCCATCCTCGTTGGGGATGAGACCGTCTTCCCGGGCATTTGTTGATATGCCCATAAGGTCTTGGGTGGTGGTGGACCTTACAACGAGGCCCCTGATCCACTCCTCTGCGCTTTCGTCGTCGATTCGTTTAGTCGCCATTCGCTCTCAACTTAATCGCGGAGTACGCGTCTCAGGATTTGCGGCCTTTTGTGTGAAGAGATGTTTCAGCCGAGAATTCACGCTTGTAATTGTAGCGCTCATTTCCCTCGAGGGGGGTTCACCGCCCGTTGTCCGGAGAAGGTCGGACTGCAAGTCTCTGAGCCGGCGGCTTTCTAAGCGGTTGCGACACTGTTCGAAGGCGGACTCCACCTTGCTTGGATCCGCGTCCTCCAGCTTGACCTGTCTTACTAGATTCAGATGATCAAGCAGTGTCTGCTCCAGCGATTCCTCCATCTCTTCAATTGTAGTGTAGCTTAGCAGGCTGGTAAACACCTGTTGGTTTTCTATTCTCTTGAAATTGTCGGGCGAGAAAGATGCTGCTGCGGCCTTGAGCTCCGGATGTTCCGCCAGGAGCGCAAGCATGTACATCTCAAGGCTGGCGTCTGCATCGACCGAAAGCGCGGAGGCGCTAGCCTGAATGCGATCGTTCCGTTCAGACCGTCTTCGCCGGTACGGCTCCCTTACTGGCCGCGTTCCCACACCGCTGGCCCTTAGCTGCTCTGCTGTCACACCGAGTATCCCGGCCAGCATTCGGAAGTAATGCTCCTGGTCGAAGTCGTTGCCGATCGTCGCGACCAGCGGGAAGAGTGCCTCGGCCGCGCGCGCCTTGCCGTGCCCCGTGGTTAGATCGAATTTGCTAGCCTCCTTCGGCAGGTAGAAGTCCAGCCACGGGACGGCCTCTTTCACCAGCGATTCCCACTGGGCAGGTGATTCCCTGATGAGTTGGTCAGGGTCCCTTCCCTGCGGTAGCTCGGCAATCTTGAGGCTCACCGGGTCCCGCCTGTACATGTCTTGCGTCCCGCGTCCTACAGCCTGAACGCTCACGGCACTCCACGAAGACTGCAGGCTTCTCAGTGTGGCCTCCTGCCCTGCTGTGTCCGGGTCCAGCGCGAGCACGTAGCTCCTGGCCATGGGGCGCAGGAGGCTGACCTGCCGCTCGGTGAGCGCCGTGCCCATGGACGCCACAACATTCTCGTGCCCGTGCTGGTGGGCCGCGATGACATCCATGTACCCTTCCACCACTACCACAGAACTCTCCCGCCGGATGGAATCGCCGGCCAGATGCAGGGCGTAGAGGGTACTCCTCTTGTCGAACAGCGGCGTCTGGGACGTGTTCAGGTATTTCGGCTGCGAGCCGTCCAGGGAGCGCGCGCCGAATCCCGTCACCCGGCCTTGCCTGTCGTGGATCGGGAACATCAGGCGGCCCCAGAAGAAGTCCCGCGTTGCGCCGCCTTCCGACCGGTAGAGCAGGCCTGCTTCTACGAGTTGGTCTTCGGAAATCCCCAACGCAGTCAGGTGAGACTTCAAGCCATCCGAAGACCGCCGGCTGAACCCCAACCCAAACCGCTCTCGCGCCCTGTTGTCGACTCCTCGATCGTCGAGGTACTTAAGCGCATGCCTGCCCTCTGGGGCGACGAGCGCTTCCCGGAAGAACTTGGCCGCCACTTCGTTCGCCTGAATCAGGGCATCGCCTCGGCCGTCCTTGCGACGGGGCGCGAGGGTCACCCCTGCCTTGTCGGCCAGCGTCCTCAGCGCTTCTCCGAACTCCAGATTCTCGGCCCGCATTACGAATGAGAAGACATCCCCGCCGGTGGAGCAGGCGCCGAAACACCGCCAGCTCTGACGGTCCGGATTCACAATGAACGAAGGAGTCTTCTCTGTGTGGAATGGACACAGGGCCTTGTAGTTGCGGCCGGCCTTTTGCAGCGCCGCGTGCGCGGAGACCACGTCCACGATGTCCAGCCTGGCCTTGACGTCGTCTACTTGACTCACTAGGCGTCTATTCCGTCCTCACAACCGCCGGAGCCTTCTTGAGCCGCTCCGTAAGCGTACCTGCTGATCCTGCCCAAAGGCCGCCTCACGTTCTTCAGATGCCATGACATATGCTCAATCGACGAGCCCAGGTCAACGAGGCAATCGGCGATAGCCTCCCAGTCGCCCTTGCTTTCAAACAGCGTCTCCAGATGAGAGTCGAGGGCACGATGCGCGGCCCATAGGCCTCCCAGGTCCGTGCTGACGGCCGCGAGGTCGTTGGTCAGGTGTTCCGGCAGGCCCGTCTCCTGGAGGACGATGACCACCTGATGCGCCGCAACCGCCATTCGCCTGCCTAGCTCGACGTCCGGTTCTGCAAGGTGAAACACATCGGCGCCTGGCTCGGTTGACACTTGGATTTACCTGTCTTTCTAATTTCCGGCCTGCCTATCTGGCAGGACCATGACCCCCCGAAGCCGCAACGTAGCTGGAGAAGTAGGACATCCAGGGTTCGCGGATCATCTCAAGGCATCTCGGCTGTAAGCGTTCGGGCAAGCTGCTGATCTGCCTGAATGTCTCTTTCCAGAGATGGTCCACCTCAGCACGCCACGGATCGTACTCCAGACCGTGAGCATCCCTTTGCATAGCCTCCAGGTGCTCAGCGATCAGCTTGACGAGATTGCGGACCTTCCTCGCGCGGACTCGGTCTGTGGGGGTCACAGGAGAATTATAGCAATCTGCGCCGGAGTTCTCCGGCCACCCCGGGGCTGATCTCCTCCGCTATCCGTAAGGCATAGCGGTCGGTCATCCCAGAAATGTAATCGATGACGGCACGTTCGGCCGATTCGCTCCGCAGCGCATACTCCTCAGGAATACGGTCACGATGCGTATCGAAGTAATCGAACAGCGTCCTGACGACCCGCCTGGCTGCGCTGGCCTCCGGTCCGGAGCTGTGCCTGAGGTACACGTGATCGAACATGAACTCCCGAAGCGCTACCACTGCATCCTTAACGGGTTCACCCATCCGGATTGCGGGCGCGCTCGCTCCTCGCGCCGGCGCCTCTGTGCAGTCCCACGAACTGCGTACCACATCGGTCACCATCGTATTGATTCGTTGCGAATGCCTGTCGCCCAGCACCGCGACGGCTTCGGACGGCAGGTCCGGTGCGGAGAGAACCCCGGCGCGGAAGGCGTCCGCCATGTCGTGATTCAGGTAGGCCACTGCATCGGCTACTCTGCAGACCTGCGCCTCCAATGTCAGGTCCTCAGGTAGCACTTGCTGCAGAAAGTCCCCCCGGGGCTTGGAGTGGAACTCAATACCATGTCTCGCCTCCCAGGTGAGGTTGAGGCCGCGGCCGTCCTTCTCCAGGCGGTCGACGATGCGTAGGCTCTGGGCGCTGTGCACGAACCCGTCAGGGGTCAGTTCGTTCAGGACATCCTCGCCAGTATGCCCGAAAGGAGTATGGCCCATGTCATGGGCCAGCGCGATCGCCTCCACCAGGTCTTCGTTCAGGTCCAGCGCCCTCGCGATGGTCCGCCCGATCTGGGCTACCTCTAACGTGTGGGTAAGCCGCGTGACGTAATGGTCGCCTAAGGGGGCGATGAAGACCTGTGTCTTGTGCTTGAGCCGCCTGAAGGCCTTGCAATGGACGATCCTGTCACGGTCCTTCTGAAAGGCAGTGCGGATCAGGTCGGGCGCTTCTGGGGATCGCCTGCCTCTGCTCTGGGCAGAGCGTGCGGCGTTTGGAGACAGGCCCTGCTCGCGCTGCTCGGCACGGCGCCTGACCATGCCGCCGGTGAGGTCAGGTACTGCGCGATGCGGACGGCTGTCTGGGGCCTTCGAAGTTAGCAATCGCACTCCTGGACGGTTCTTGTGCAGGGACCGCGACTGGGCCGCGAGGAAGGCCAGTGTAGCAGAGCATGAGGGTGGCTTGTGTTACTCTGCGCCGGATGCTTACGTACCATCAACCACTCGCGCGTTCGGAGGCGCCATGACTCAATCCCGCCCGCCTGACCGCTACCCGGCCTACATGGGGCTTCCGTCGTTTCTCAAGGCGCCCTGGATCGACAACGCGGAGGACCTGGCGAAGAGTGGCGCGGATATTGCCGTAATAGGCGCGCCCGTGGATATGGGCGTGGTTAACAGGCCGGGCGCGCGGTATGGCCCAAGAGCCATACGCCAAGCTGACTACTACTCGTCCGATTACACCTCTCTCTACCACATGGGCATGGGCATCTATCCGCTGAAGAAGCTCAAACTAGTGGACTTTGGCGACGCCATCTGCCCTCCAAGCGACCTCGCGAAGAGCCACGAGGCCATCAGGCTCAAGGTGACCGAAGCGCTCGAGGCAGGAGCAATTCCAGTGATTCTGGGCGGCGACCATTCGATTACGCTGCCCGGAGGGACGGCCGTGGGTGACTTCTATGGACACGGCAACGTCGGCATGGTGCACTTCGACGCTCACGCGGACACGGCGGACTCCTCTTACGGCGGCGTGCCGATCTCGCACGGCAGCCCGATGCGGCGGCTGATCGAAAGCGGCGCGATTCCCGGCAAGAACTTCGTGCAGGTGGGCCTGCGCGGCTACTGGCCGGGCGATGACCTGTTCCAGTGGATGCGGGAGCAGGGAATGCGCTGGCACCAGATGTCCGAGATCGAGACCAGGGGGTTCGACGCGGTGCTGGAAGATGCGATAGCCGAGGCGCTGGAGGGACCGGACCGCGTCTACCTTTCCGTCGACATAGACGTGATGGACCCAGCGTACGCCCCCGGCACCGGGACGCCTGAGCCCGGCGGAATCAGCGCGACCGAGATGCTGCGGGCCGTGCGGAAGATAGCCAAGTCCGTGGATGTGGTAGCTGTGGATGTAGTCGAAGTATCGCCGCCGTATGACGGCCCCGGCGAGATCACGGCACAGGCGGCACACCGCGTCGTTCTCGAGGCGATAAGCGGCATCGCCTGGCGGAGGACTCAAGCCGAGTCGGAGTAACCCCCGTCCGGACTTACCGCCGCACTTGGAACGGCGGCGGCATGTTCGGCACTGATACGTCCAGCACCACCGGCGCTTCGGTATCCAACGCCTTGCGGAACGCGGGCCCGAAGCCGTCGGCGTCGGTTCTCATCCCCACTGCCCCGAATGCCTCCGTCATCTTGACGAAGTCCGGGTTCAATAGATCGGTCCCTATGAACCGCTGGTTGTACCTTACCTTCTGGTCCCACTCGGAGGCGCCGAACACCCCATTATTGAAAACGACACAAACGGCGTTTATGCCGTACTTGACCGCCGTCGACAGCTCCTGGGGGTTGTACATGAACCCGCCGTCGCCGCTGATGGCAACCACCTTGCGGTCCGGCTGGCCCACTTTGGCGCCCAGCGCGGTCGGGAACGCGTACCCCAGCGTGCCAAAGTACGACGAGGTAAGGAACGTCCGAGGCAGCCGCGCCTCGTACGCCACGTTGCTCCAGTACCCGATGCTGGTCACACCGCTCACGATGATGCCTTCGTCGTCCATCTCCGCGCGGATCGCGTCAACGAAACCCATCTGGTCCGGAGCAACCTCCCTGATGTAGCCATCGAAATTACTTCTGTAACGTTCAACATCATCGGCGCGGGAAGCCCTGCTGACACCTTGGGATCGCAGCCGATCGACGATGGCGCGAAGGGCGAGCTTTGCGTCCGACTCAACGCCCACAGCAACAGATTGCCCCTTCCCGAGCTCCTCCGGGTCCACATCTACCTGGACTATCTTGAGATGGTCCAATGACATGTTTCTGAAGAGCAGCCTCGTGCCAATCGCGAGCAGGACATCCGAATCTCCAAGCACCTCCTCGACAGGTCCGACGCCGCCGTAGTGAGCGCCCACGACCATCGGGTGGGCGCCGGGAATGACCCCCTTGCCTTCGGGTGTCAATATGATTGGAGTCTGGAGCAGTTCCGCCAGCTCGAGGAGCTCATCGCCGCAGCCCGATATTAGCGTTCCGCCTCCTGCGATCACGCACGGCTTGGCAGCGTCAGTCAGCACCGCCACTGCCGCGGCGATTTGGTCGCCGTCGGGCGGGTGATGCGGGTACTCCTCAGGCTCGATGATCTCGGTGTTACCGGTTGCGGCTAACGTATCGGGAGGGATCTCTAGCTCGACTGGCCTAGGCCGGCCTGACTTTAGTTGGTGAAAGGCCTCATGGACCGCCTCCGGGATCTCTTCAACTTGCATCGCGCGATGGTTCCACTTGGTGATTGGACGGAACATGTCCAGTTGCTCGTGGACTTCATGAAGCTGGCCGAGATTCTTGCCGATTCCGGTTGAGTTGACCTGCCCGGAGATCATCAGCACCGGCGATGAACTGGCGTAAGCTGTCCCAAGCCCAGCGGCAGCGTTGGTCGCGCCGGGTCCCGGAACGACCATTGCCACGCCGACCTTGCCGGTGGCCTTGGCGTAGCCGTCCGCCATATAAGTGGTGGCCTGCTCATGGCGCGTTTGAACAAGGGTGATTTCGTCCCGGTAGTCATACAAAGCATCGAAGGCGGCCATGATCTGCGCTCCGGGAAGCGCGAAGATAGTGTCTACACCCTGTGCTCTCAGTGCCCGTACTAGCGCCTGTGCTCCGGTCATTTCAGCCATTGGGAACCCTCTCCATTAGCTTGCAATAGCAGTCCACCCTCGGACGGGGTGGACTATTAATTTCGAAGAACTTTATCACGCTGCAAGCAGTTTCGTTAGAGATTTCGGTCAAGACTGACCACTCTTCTCTTTCCATGACACTCCCTTACTGAGGCCATCAGCTATTGAGCTGCGGCGAACTGGCGTGCTAAAATGATTGCGTGGACTCCGCACAACACCTCAACCCAACTCCGGCAGTCCGAGAAGCAGGGCGATGCTCCCTGCGCGAGACCTCCCGCTCAGCTATAAGGGGACTGTCACATTTTTGCTCAATTCGGCTCGATCCGTATACAAACCGTATTCAATTCATCTCAGAAAATGTGACTTTTCTCAAGGCCCTCAGCTAGGAAAAGTGACAGAATGTTACGGAATGTTACACTTCCTAAGAATTTTGCTGCTGGGATCTCGCGGTTGAGAGTCAGTCTACCGGCCTGAGCATCAGGCACCTGGCTCTTGTTGACCGTCAGGTTGCCTTACCGAACAATGTTGCCCGCATCTGAAGCAGACTCTAGTTCGCAAGGAGAACGCCATGGGAGATGAGCGCGTGGGGTTCGTGGGCCTGGGAATCATGGGGAGGCCCATGGCTGTCAACCTTCTCAAGGCAGGGTATGAAGTAACCGGATACGACCGCAATCTTCAGAAGACCCAGGCCGCAGCGGCAGAAGGTGCCTCGGCGGGTATTTCGGCCGCGGAAGCCGCAACTGGTGCTTCCGCCACCGTCGTGATGGTCCAGGACTCCGCAAACTCAGAGGAGGCGGTTCTCGGGCCGGGAGGAGTGCTCGAGGGCGCCGCGGCGGGATCGACGGTTATCGACATGAGCTCGATTGCGCCCGGTACGTCGCAGAAGCTGGCCGCTGCCTGCGAGGCGCGGGGCGTCGAGTTCCTGGACGCGCCCGTCAGCGGCGGAGAGCCGAAGGCGATCGACGGCTCGCTGGCGATTATGGTCGGAGGGAAGGCGGACGTGTTCGAGCGTCATGTTCCCCTGCTCAACGCAATGGGAAGCAGCGCAGTGCTTTGCGGAGGCTACGGCGCCGGCAACACGACCAAGCTGGCGAATCAGATCATAGTGGCCGCGAACATCGAAGCTGTTGGGGAAGCGCTGGTGTTGGCGGTGCGCGCCGGCCTTGACCCCAACACAGTTTTCCAGGCGATCAGGGGCGGTCTCGCTGGTAGCGCCGTCATGGACGCCAAGGCCCCAATGATGATCGAGGGCAACTTCGAGCCGGGCTTCCGCATCAACCTCCACCAAAAAGACCTTAACAATGCCCTGATAACCGCCGGCGAGTTGGGAGTCCCCCTGCCGGTTACCAGCCTGGTCAGGCAGATGGTGGGCGCCCTCATCAACGACGGCAAGGGCGACGCCGATCATTCGGCCATAGCCACGTTCATCGAGAACATGGCCAAAACGCGCATAAGTGGGCAGGACTAGGCCCTGTACTCACTAGGGTATGCGTTCCGGGACTCGAGGGAACTGGCGGCTTACGTTAGGCCGTCTCGAGAAGGCCCGCTGCGGGCCGGATGCCGGAGGTGAGGGCGTCCCTTTCTCCGGCTATCCTGCGGAAGTCGCATTCCACCTGAAGTCCGTGCCAGAACTCGTCGGACTGGCCAAAGAAGACGCCGAACCTGATCGACATGGCAGGTGTAATGGATCTCCTGCCGTGGACTATCTCATTGATCGCGCGCGGGGCGACTCCGATGGCCCTGGCCATCGCGTTCTGAGAAATGCCCATCGGCTTGAGGTATTCCTCAAGCAGGATCTCGCCGGGGGTAATGTGGTCAAACATGTTCAAGAGGTAATTAGTACGATCCCTAGGGTGTATCATACCCTATGACGTTATAGGGGTGCTGTCAATGGTAGTCGACGATAGCGACGCCTTCCGGCCCACGCTCAGTCCATAGGAAGACGATACGCCATTGTCGGCTGATTCGTATGGAGTAGTAGTCTGCGAGTTCACCTCTTAGCTTCTCCAGCCGATTGCCAGGGGGAACGGCGAGGTCAGACAGAAGGCGCGCTTGATTCAATTGAAAGAGCTTTCTGAGGGCAACACGTGCGATTGCCGCAAACCGGCGATTACTTTCACGATAGAACAGCTCTTCGGTGTCCTTATCAGCGAAGGACTGAATCATTAGAGAAACCCGATTTGCAATTCTTGTTCTGTTGAGGCCAAGCAGTCTGACATGTGGTCACGTTGCATTCACGAAGGACTCACGATCATAGGGGGAAGAATATGCGGAGCGAGACAGAAGCGCACCAAGTGGCCATGGCCCAATTGGAGACCGGAAAGGCGTGACTAAAGATAGGCCCATGCCAGCGGACTGGCAGAGGTCCGCGCCGTTCGCGGGGGTTCTTACCTTCATGGGGGCTCCCACGACGCGTGACCTGTCCCACGCAGACGTTGCGATCATCGGCGCGCCGCTGGACATCGGCACCACATACAGATCGGGCGCAAGGTTCGGACCCAGGGCCATTCGGGAGTCAACCGGCCCGATGGAACTGCACGCGTGGGAGGAGGACGAACTCCGGGAGCCGTTCCGCAGCCTCCGGGTGATCGATTACGGCGACCTTAGCGTCAGTGCTGGGTACATAGAGGCTGCAGTCGAGCGGATCGAGAAGGGACTGTCGACAGTGCTTGATGCGGACGTGTTCCCGATAGTCCTTGGGGGCGACCACACGATAAGCCTTCCTGTGCTGCGCGCGCTATACGCCAAGTACGGGAAGTTGTCGCTGCTCCATTTCGACGCACATCCCGACTTCTGGGAGCCAAACCCGGAACGGCCCATGAACCATGGCACTCAGGTAAAGCTGGCGGCGGACGAGGGCCTGATCGATCCGAACGCTTCGGCCATCGTCGGGATCAGGGGTTCATCGTCAATGGCGATCCTGGACGATGTTAAATCCGCAGGCATCACCGCCATTACCACAGACGAAATCGATGAAAACGGCATCGAGTGGGCAGTGAACGAAGCGCGGCGCGCAACGGGAGATTATCCGGTTCACGTCTCCCTGGACATAGACCTGATCGATCCGGCATTTGCGCCGGGCACCGGCGTGCCGGAGATCGCCGGCCTAACGAGCCGGGAGGCGGTCAAGCTGATTCGCGGACTCAAGGGAATGCGCACGGTGGGCTTCGACATTGTGGAGGTGGCGCCGCCGTACGACCATGCCGAAATTACTGCCTATCTGGCCGCAAACCTGGTGTACGAGTTCCTGCTGACCCTGGTGAAGTAACCCGGGGGCACCCCGGCTAGTAGGAGCTTACGTTAGTCTCCACCATCTCGCCGGTGACCATGTAGATCACCCGCTCGGCGATGTTCGTCGCGCGGTCGGCGATCCTCTCCAGGTCGTGCGTGACCCAGATCAGGTAGGTGGCCCTCTCAACGGTCGTCGGGTCCGCGATCATCATCTGGATCAGTTCGTTGTGTAGAAAGTCGTATATCTCGTCGACCTTATCGTCGTCATCACAAACAGCGTGGGATGACACGACGTCCTGGTTTACCAGAGCATCTAGGCTGCGCCTCAGCATGTTTGTGGCTAAGTCCGTCATCCGCGGGATGTCTACGAGCGGCTTGAGAGGGGGCTCATCGCCCATCTGCAGACTGATCCTGGCGATACCCTGCGCGTAGTCGCCGATCCTCTCAAGTTCCACGGCGACGTGGCTCGCGGCGATGAGCCGGCGCAGGTCTCCGGCTATTGGTTGCTGGGCGGCCACTAGCGCGATGACCTGTCGCTCGATCTGGTACCGCTTGTGATTGATGGCCTCGTCTTCCAAGACGATTTGCCTAGACTCCTCGAGGTCCCGCCGTTTGAGAGCGTCCACGGCCCTCACTATGGCCTTCTCGACCATGCTGCCCATGAGCAGCAGATCGTCCTGAAGCAGCCTAAGCTCTCTATCGAACCCAGCGCGAGGCATAACCAACTCCTTGCGGCTCCGCCGGTTGCTCCGGCAGGCCGGATTCTACTCTTTGTTCAGAGGCCGGGCGATGTCCATAGGGCCGCGTGATCGTGCCGCCTTTAAGACACGCTCAGGCCCATGCACTCCTAGCCAAACCGACCCGTTATGTACGCTTCCGTCCGCTCTTCCTTTGGGTTAGTGAAGACCTGCGCGGTGGCGCCTTGTTCTACCATATAACCCGCTCGGTCATCGCCCATCATCAGGAAAACCGTATCGTCGGAAGCCCTGGCGGCCTGCTGCATATTGTGCGTCACAACGATGATGGTGTAGTCGTTGCTGAGCTGGCGCATCAGGTCCTCAATCGCCAGCGTGGCTATCGGATCAAGCGCGGAGGCCGGCTCGTCCATGAGTATGACTTCAGGCTCAACGGCAAGAGCGCGGGCTATGCAGAGCCGCTGCTGCTGACCGCCGGAGAGGGCGAGGGCACTGTCTTTAAGCCTGTCCTTGACCTCGTCCCACAACGCCGCCTGTCTCAGCGACCTCTCAACCGCCTCGGCGTAGTCACCACCGTAGCCGTTTATCCTGAGGCCGAATGCTACGTTGTCGAAAATGGACTTGGGGAAAGGATTGGGGCGCTGGAACACCATGCCGATCTGGGCGCGAATCTCGGTAGCATCAACATCGTCCGCATGCAGGTCCTCGTCTCGATAGAGAATGCTGCCCTCTATCCTGGAGCCGGGAATCAGGTCGTTCATTCTGTTGAAGCACCGCAGCAGTGTGCTCTTGCCGCAGCCGGACGGACCGATCAACGCCGTGACCTTGTGCTCACGGATACCCAGGGAGATGTCTTTCAGAGCCCGAAACGAGCCGTAGTAGACGTGGAGGTCGCTTACTTTGAGCACCGTGTTGGAAGTAGTCACGCTAGTCCTCCGACCGGGTCTGATGCCTGTTGCGCAGGTAGATCGCTATTGAGTTCATGCTCAGCAGAATGACGAGCAGGACAATAATGCCAGCCGCCGCAATACCCCTGAAGCCATCCTGGGGGCGGCTGACCCAGTTGAAGATCTGAATCGGCAGCACCGTAAACCGGTCGAGCGGATCGGAAGGCACAAAGGTGAGGAAGACGAGGGCACTGATAGCTATGACAGGCGCGGCCTCGCCAATCGCACGGGACATGGCCAGGATCGTCCCTGTGAGGATTCCGGGAAAGGCCGCAGGAAGAACCACACCCTTGACCACCTCCCACTGGGTTGCCCCGAGAGCATACGCGGCCTGCCGGTGCGAATCGGGCACGGCTCGAATGGCCTCCCTGGATGCCATAATCACGATCGGCATCACGAGCAACGACAGGGTGAGTGCGCCAGCCAGCAAGCTTCGGCCCAAGTTCCACCAACTCACGAACAGCGCCAGACCCAAGAGACCGTAAATAATGGACGGCACTCCCGCAAGGTTGGAGATGTTTATCTCCACGAACTTGGTGAACAGGTTCTTCTCGGCATACTCCTCCAGGTACAGCGCTGCCCCGAGGCCGACAGGCACCGTGCAGGCCGCGGTGAGTCCCATAAGCCATATCGTGCCCATAAGCGCGGAGAGCAGGCCGGCCTCCGAGGGATCGGGAGCCGGGTAGCTGGAGATGAATCCCCAGGTCAGCCACGGAAGGCCGCGAATGAGGACCTGCAGTATCAACACAAAAAGGCCAACGATGCCTAAGGCGATCGAGAGAATGAACAGGCCGTAGAACACGCTCCCAATGCGGTGGCGCCGCTGCAGTCTTGGATTGAATCGAACCGCAGGGGCCTTCATTCGTACTTCTCTCTCCATCTGGACACGAGGAAGTGGCCGATCAGGTTCATGAAGAGGGTCATCAGGAACAAGAGGAACCCAACTGCGAAGATGGTCTTAAAGGTAAGAGTGCCGTGTGGCGCCTCTCCCAAGGACACTTGGACTATGTATGCCGTCATGGTCTGAACGCCCTCTAGAGGGTTGAAGCTCATTCTGGGTGTAGCTCCCGCGGCAATGGTCACGAGCATCGTTTCACCGATCGCCCTCGAAATTGCAAGAATGAAAGCGGCCACAATGCCGGAGAGCGCAGCGGGAACGACCACACGCAGTGAGACCTCTAACCTGGTTGCCCCCAGCGCGTATGCAGCATGGCGGAGCGACCGCGGTACCGCAAGCATCGCGTCTTCGCTGAGCGATGAGACCATGGGAATGATCATAATCCCCATGACCATGCCTGCGCTCAGCGCGTTGAAGATGATCAGGTCCGGTATCACCTTCTGAAGTTGCGGCGTCACGAAGGTAAGAGCGAAGTACCCGTAGACCACTGTTGGTATTCCGGCCAGTACCTCCAGGATCGGCTTGATGATCCTGCTAATCCTCTCCGGGGCATACTCGGAGAGGAAGATCGCGGTGAACAGGCCCACTGGCAAGGCCACTGCGGCAGCGATCATAGCGACTAACAACGTGCCCATGACCAAGGGCAGTACGCCGAATGACTGAGGCTTGAGGATCGGCGTCCATCGAGTGCCTGTGATGAAGTCCCACACAGGGACTTCAATGAAGAATTGGTAGGCCTCCGTAAGGAGAGTAATCAGGATACCTACAGTTGTGAATATGGAGACGGCGGCACATCCGATTAGAAGCCAGCGGACGACCTTGCCCTCGATGTCCCGCCGCCCACGCCGCGGAGACCTCCAGCGAGTAGCAGTGCGGCTGGTCTCCTTCATCGGAATTCCTTCATAGGGAGTGGAACTGGGGATTTCCATAGATATTACGCTTCGGATCGGTCACGTATGGGCCGGGACCACAGGTTGACCTGCCATGACCTGCGGTCACGCTGAGTCATGCGCCGCGATCCAACTCTTCAAGTAGCCGCACAACCCTGCCCTTTATCTCATTCCTGATCGTGCGCACCTCTTCCAGAGGGAGCCCGGAAGGATCGGGCAATCCCCAGTCTTCAGCCTCCAGGACCGGAGCAGGGCACGCGTTGTCCAACGCGCACCCCATTGTCACCAGGCGGGTCGACCGCCTAACCATCTCTTCAGTTAGCGCCTTTGGACGATTCCACGAGATGTCAATGTTCCTTTCCAACATCGGCTCCCTCACAACAGGAGAAACACACGAAGCCGGTTGAGTGCCGGCGGACCCCGCCGAAACCCTTCCGGCACCGAGGGCCGAAACGAACGCCTCGGCCATCTGGCTCCTCCCGGAGTTGTGGACGCAGACGAACAGCACGTCGAATGCCGGTCCCTCACTATCGGCCATCGCCTCGTACCTTCTCCATACTGCCCTCCAGCGACGGCGCAACGAACAAGCGCCCATAGGTCACGGCTGCAAGGGAGGCGCCTATGATCGGGCCCGCCCAGTAAAGCCAATGGCCTGCCCAGTTTCCGGAAGCGAGGGCAGGGCCGAAAGTGCGCGCCGGGTTCATTGACCCGCCCGACACTACGCCGCCGACGAGAATGCCAACTGCAACCGCCGCTCCGATGGCGAGAGCAGCAGTGCTTGCCGGAGCGCGCCCGTCAGTGACTACGGCCATGATCACAAACATGAGAGTAAAGGTAATGACAATCTCCACTCCGAAGGCCGCAGTGTTCCCTCTAACGGGCAAGTGCCCTCCCACGTTTGCGACTGGGCCGAGCATGGCCCTCAGACAGAAGGCCGCAAGCACCGCTCCTACCACCTGGGCCGCGAAGTATGGAATGGCGTCCCTTGCCCTTAGAACGCCCGCGATTACAAACCCCAGTGTCACGGCTGGGTTTATGTGAGCTCCAGAGATATGGCCCGTGGCGTGGATTACCAATGTAACTGCGAGTCCCGAGGCAAGAGCAGCGCCGAGAAGCGTGACGGCTCCTCCCGAGTCACCGTCTGCCATTGCGGAGCCAGCAGCTGCGAACACTATGCAGAACGTGCCAACCGCCTCTGCCGCGACTCGCTGCGCAAGCGGGAGCGCGGAGTGAAGAGGGACTGATGCGGGCTCATCCGCGAGCCGATCACCAAGTGTCAAATGTTCCAAGAATCCCTTCTTGCTTAGCTGCACATAATCCAACATGCTGTCCGAGTCAGCCGTTCGTAGACTAGTTCCGGTTTGGATCTGCGATGCGGCCCGATCCCAGCAACTCTTCGGCCTGAGAAGCAGGCATTTCAGGAGAGAATGGCATGTTACCCAGCACCGCTCTGGCGGTTGCCACGTTAGTCGAGACAAGTATCTGATGCATATCGTAGACTCGAATCAACGCCGCCACATCTCCACCAGCATGCCTGCCGTAGAGAGGGTCCCTAAGGAATAACACCGCGTCCACACCGCCGTCCACAACCATTGCGCACATCTGGAGATCACCACCGTGCGCGCTGCTCTGAAGCAACTCAATGTCCATGTTCAGTCGCTGGGAGCAGACCATACCCGTCACATGAGTGGCCACCAGCTTCCGGTGGCGTAAGGCCCAACGGCATTCTCTCAGCAACTCCACGAGCTCATCCCGCTTGGAGTCGTGAGCCATGACGGCGACCTTGCCTTTTGACCCTGCTTCGGTGGGCCGGCTGACTGCGCGGTTGGAATCAAATGCAGTGTAATCCATGGCGACTATAATCAACTGTACGGCCGCGTGGGGTGTTATCTCACCATTAACGTAACGTTAACGTTTTGTAAAAGTGTCCGGAACATTTCAATTCACCGGCCCTTAAAGAACTGTTAACACAGCCTTATCCGCACCTTAACTCTCCGTTAACTGCACCTTAACAATCGGCACTTAAGCTAGTGAACCGCATTAAGACTCGGGAGGAGCAAGTACTAATGAATACATTGATCGGCAAGTGGGGGCACATCGGCGTGATGGCAGCTTCGATGGTTTCGATGTTAGCCGTTCTGTCTATTGTTGCCTGTGGTGGAGATGAAGGAGACGCCACCACGAGCACTGACACTCAGGAGACTCCGGCGGTGGAGACGTCCGACACCTCAGGGGACATGATGGACACTTCCATCAGCGGGACCGTCGAGATTGACGGCTCCAGCACAGTAGCTCCCGTCTCCGAAGCAGCGGCTTACGCGTTCAGCAAGCTCTATAAAGACATCAACGTCATTGTCGGCATCTCAGGCACCGGCGGCGGCTTCAAGCGTTTCACGGTCGGCGAAACCGACATCTCCGATGCCTCCAGAGAAATCAAGGACTCCGAAGCCGAAGCTGCAGCAGCCGACGGAATCGAATTCTACGAGATTCCCCTCGGCACCGACGGACTCTCCGTTATGGTCCACCCTAACAACGACTTCGTAGACTGCCTTACCGTCGCAGAACTCAAGATGATTTGGGAGCCCGGTAGCACTGTCAAAAACTGGAACCAGGTCCGCTCAGTCTTCCCAGACCAGAAACTCAGACTCTATGGCCCAGACACAGACTCCGGCACCTTCGACTACTTCACAGAAGAGATAGTTGGCGAAGCCCAGGCCAGCAGGCCGGACTACACCGCAAGCGCTGACGACAACACACTCGTACAGGGCATCGGCGGAGACAAGAATTCCCTCGGATACTTCGGCTACGCCTACTACTCAGAGAACAAGTCCAAGTTGAAGCTCGTGGCCGTCGACAACGGTACAGGCTGCGTCACCCCAAGCCCAGAAACCATCGAGAGCGGCGAGTACGCCCCGCTCTCCAGACCGCTGTTCATCTACGTCAACAAGAAATCCTTGGAGAGGCCAGAGGTTAAGACTTTCGTTACCTTCTATCTTGAGAATGCCTACGACATGGTCCGCCAAACTGGATATGTCCGCATGGCTCGGTCCGTGTACCAGCAGAGCCTCGATATGATCAGCAAGTAAATTCAAGTCCTGAAATGGGCAAGGGAAGCCCATAACGGATCTCTCAACTAGACTAACCGTACCAACCTTCCTCGCCGCCGGGGCCCGGGAACCTTCTTCCGGGCCCCAAGCCTATTCCTCTAGTAACAGTAGCTGCGGGCATGACGTTTCGCATAGATAGCCCAGTACCTACACCTCGAGAGCATTAAGCCGTAAGATGCTCACAATCGTCAACGTCAAGCTGACTTGAGGAGATGACTCAGGTCAGAATTGAAGCGTCGGCTTGCGCCGCACTCCAGTGCGGCCAGCAAAACTGTGGAGGATAGACATGAACCTGCTAGTCGTCTCGGGAGGAAGGCACCCTTACGAAGAGTCCACACCCGTTCTGAAGGACTTCCTGGCCGCCGCCGGACATACTGTTACCGTCACGGAAGACGCCAGCGTGCTTGCTGACAATGCCAGCATGGCGTCCTACGATGCACTGGTGTTCAACACGCTGCGCGAGGGCGACTCGACACTTGCCGATGCGGAACAAGAAGGCATGAAAGGGTACATCAGCGGCGGGAAAGGGTTTGTGTGTATCCACATCTCGGGATGCGTACCCGATTCTTGGCCAGGCTACAGCGAGATTACTGGAGGCGGCTGGAAGATGGCGAAGAGCTTCCACCCACCGTACGGCCGCATGACCGTGAACGTGACCGACCCGGACAACCCCGGAGCACATGGAGTATCGGACTTCGAAACAAACGACGAACTGTACATGGGCGTGGACTACGAGGACGGAAACGACGTGTACATAACCGGCACTTCCGAAGAGGGTACGCACACCTGGCGGGACGAAGATATGTTCATGCCCGCAGGCACGTTTCCGCTAGGTTGGACCAGAAGCTACGGCGAGGGTAGAGTTTTCGTTACTCTGCTCGGACACGATGGCCAGAGCTTCCAGACACCCGAGTTTCAGAAAATAGTCCTCAACGGCGTAGACTGGGCAACGAGCTAGGAGCCAAATGGCCGAGTAACGTCATCACCTGGCGAAGAGGAAGGGTAACGATTAATGGAGGACAAAAACGATAGCGAAGCCATGGCTAAGTGGCTCTCCCGCAACGAAGAAACTGCGTACAGAGCCAGGGCCGTGAGAGAGGCCCGCAAGGATGCGGCCCAAAAGATCGCGGCCGCGATAGTAGCTGAAATTGCTCTAAATGATTCGGTAGCGCAAGCAGAGACTGCCAACGTTACTGCTCAACAGCTCGACGATGCCATCCAAGAGCAGATTGAGGCCGGCGAAGACGCTGATTCAGAATTTCTGATAGATCGAGCAAAGGCAGAAAAGGCGGCCCGCAGCGCAGCCTTCGACGTGGTTACGAAGTCCGAAATTACGGCTGAGTGGTACACTGCCGCCGCTGACGCGGTACGGATCCGTGCCAGCGCAGAAGTCGCATATCTTAGAGCTCGTTCTGAAAGCGAGATGGCGCTCGACGATGTTGTCACAGAGTACTTGAGATAGGGGAACACGGTTGGGCACCGGAACCAGCCCCAAATGCATGCAAGCCCCTAACGGCCCCTCAATTTCTGCCCGTAGACTGCAAATTCAAGGGCACAACTCGATTGTTGTTGCCCCATGCTTGCCATTGCCTAGTCAGCCCGCGGTAAACGAACGGTAAACTCGGTGCCCTCGCCCTCACTGCTCTTGACATCGACGTGTCCTCCATGCGCCAGCACAATGTGCTTGGCAATCGCCAATCCCAAGCCTGACCCTTCGTCGTGCCTTGACCTGTCAGCCTTGTAGAACCGTTCAAACACATGCGGGACGTGCTCAGGGGCAATGCCCGGACCCGTGTCTGCCACCGATACGTCCACGTACCGGCTCCTTGAAGCTGCAGATACCGTTACCTGGCGTTCAGCCGGTGTGAACTTAAGGGCATTGTCCAACAGGTTGGCCACTACCTGGCGCAACTTCTGTTTCTCGCCCACGATCCAAGGCAAACTATTCTCCAACTCGAAACTCAGACGTATCCCCGTGCGCTCGGCTCTTGGTTGATAAGACTCCCTCACCTCGGCAAGCATTTCCGTTAGATCGAACGGCGCCAGATGCAGACCAGTCTGTCCACTCTCGAGTCGGGCCAATTCGAGAAGCTCTTCCACAAGTTCCGCCATGCGGTCGATCTCACCGTTCAGTCTTCCCAGGAAGTCCATGGCCGTGGGCGGGTCTTCAAGTGCTCCCGTCTCAAGGGTTTCCACCATTAGCTTGGCTGCAGCTAGTGGGTTCCTTAACTCGTGAGAGACGTTTGTCACGAACTCCTTTCGAGTCGTTTCCAGTTGCCTCAGCTCGGTCATGTCGTGAAGGGTAAGCAACACACCTCCCAACTCGGCACCAGCAACAGGCGTAGCAAGCGCGCGCACGTAACCACCCCCATAGAGCAATTGCACCTCAGCTTGGCACGGCTGTTGTCCGTCGGCAGCTTCGCTGACCACCTCTTGCAATTCATGGTCTCGGACAATCTCTTGAAGCGAGCGTGAGACCGGGTTCGGCCCAGTCCTCAAAAGTTGCTCAGCGGCCCTGTTGATAAGCGAAATCCGGCTGTCTCGGTCGACGACCATAACCCCATCCGCCATTGTGTCCAGCACCGTCGAGAGCCGGGCCCGTTCAACCGACACTTCGGAGATGATCTCCTGAAGCTTGTCGGCCATGGAGTTCAGAGCCGCAGCGAGTTCCTGCGTACCCGCACTGGAACTTGACGGCATGCGGTGCTCCAGATCGCCTTCCGCAACGCGCCGCGCAGCTTCAGCGATCTCCTGTGTGGCCTCAGATGATATTCGGCTGCTAATGTAAAAAAATGCGAGGAGTAGCCCCGCCGCAAAGGCAACTAGTGCAACGGTTATCGCGCTGCGAGGAGAGCCGCCAGCCTGCCAGACTGCTGATCCGGCGATCGAAGATATGACTACAACGCCTACGAGAACTAAGGCACCCGAAGTACGAACGAAATGCGGGTTAGTTTTCATCCTTCAAAGCGGTAGCCTACACCTCTCACTGTGACGATGCGCACCGGTGAGCCAGGATCCGCCTCGATCTTCTCCCTCAACCAGCGAACATGTACGTCGACGGTGCGGGTGTCACCTACGTAACCCGTTCCCCATAACTTGTCGAGTATCTGATCTCTTGTCTGTACTCGCCCTTTGTTGGCTACCAAGAGCGCCAACAGATCGAACTCGCGCGGCCGCATCTTGATCTCCTCTCCAGCCAGCGTAACGGTGTGGCTGAAGAGGTCTACCTTAAGATCTTCTGAAGTGTGTATCTTCCCTTCGCTATCTGCATCGGACATCTCCCGAACCATGCGAGGGCGCCTGAGAATTGCGCGCATTCGAGCAGTTAACTCCCGCATGCTAAAGGGCTTGGTCAGATAGTCATCGGCACCAAGTTCCAAGCCCAAGACACGATCAATGACATCATCCTTAGCCGTCAGGATTAAGATGGGCACTGCCGTCTCCTTCCTCAAGATCCGGCAGACTTCAAAGCCGTCCAAGACCGGGAGCATGACGTCCAGGATGATCAGGTCCGGTGTTTCGTTCCTGACTGACAAGAGTGCCTTGGCCCCATCGTTAGCAACAGAAACTGAGTACCCCTCGCGCTCCATGTTATACCGGAGGGCCTCTGCCAAGTTCTCCTCATCCTCAACTACGAGAACAGAAACTTCCGTAGCAGGGCGTTCCTGAGGGCCAGTCTCGGCCATCAGGTGCTCGTATGTTGCATCCGTCCCACGATCACAGCATTCAGCATTAGGACGTAAGGATTTCTCGAATTCTGTCGGCGATGATCTCCGGTTCACCTTCCTGCAGGGTAACCGCGTAGACATCAAGGGAATCTTCGTACGTGTTAGGCCAAAGGACTATAGATGGATTGCCCGCCTTCAACTCTTCATTGAGCTTCGCGACATCCCAGCCATCCGGCACTTGATCGAACCGGATGACGGCCCTGTCACTCATGAACCGGAATTCTTCCCGAGAGTGGTCAGCTTGCACGACCTCCGCGGAAATGCCCGGGACGTCTCTCAGGGCGTCTACGACCGTTTGAGCTATCCGGCGCCAACCGGCGTACACGGCGTCGAAGTCCGTGTCCACGAACATCTGAAGCGCGGTCACCAGCCCGGCGATTTCCTCCTTGCAGACTTTGGCGTTCCGACCTATGCCCGCATTGGGCGCTGCATTCAGGTAAGCAGCTTCCATGAGGTCCTTTCGGCCCGCTAGGATTCCTGTCGATTGCGGTCCCTGGACGCCCTTGCCGCCGCTGAAACTGACCATGTCCGCACCCTGCCTCAGGTACTTTGTGAGGTTCTCCTGAGGCGGAAGCATGGCGGCAGCATCGACTACCACTGGAACACCTCGAGCGTGGGCTATCTCAGCGGCGCGCGAGAGTGGGATGGCACCGCGCTGGGGCGGTCCGAAGATATACGCAATCGCCGCTGTGTTCTCGCCAATTGCGGCTTCCAACTCCCACTCATGCGTGACGCCAGGTTTGCCGATTTCGACCAGCCTGGCGCCCGCAGATCGGAATGCGTGATCATATGAAACTCGATGCGCACGATGAATAACGATTTCGTTTTTTAGGCCCTCCGTGTGCGGCAGCGCATCGATCTTCGCTGGATCCGTACCAGTCATGCACGCCGCTGCCTCAAGCATCATCCCACTGGCCGAACCCGCCGTGACGAGCCCGGAATCCGCACCGCAAAACTCCGCGATCACGTCACCAGCCTTGCGGTTGAGATCATGCATATCCACGAACCATTGGGAGGCTTCCACCATAGCCTCTTTGACCGGTTCAGCCATGAGGCTGCCGCCCAAGACGGTCACCCAGCTATGGCCGTTGATGATGCGCTTGACCCCCAACCGGTTGTAAAAGTTATTGTCCGATGTCAAGTTTAGTTCCTCCCAAGCGCCCGCATTCCGCAGGCACTAGTTTGCTAACAGGTAGTGTGCTCAATGTTGCATGCTATTTCAACCACTTACGCCTCAGTAGGTGGTCCAAAGCAGCGTTGTGATACGCTTGCGCCAAGGCAACTACCTGTTTGGCCCATGGTCGCCATCCAGTAGAACCGGACACGTTAGATATGGCAGAGACGCCCCTTTCTCCAATCGATCATGATGTCATTGTCAGACTCCTGAAGCCGCCTGCCGGTAACTGCGACGTTGTCATCGACACGGATACTTACAACGAAATCGACGATCAATTCGCGATAGTGCAAGCACTCCTTGCCGATAACCTTAACGTCGAGGGGATCTTTGCCGCGCCATTTCACAGCAAGCGCTCGACAGGTCCTGCAGACGGTATGGAGAATAGCTACCAGGAGATTCTCCGCGTACTGAACAAGAGTCCTCTAAGTTTCGATGGGGTAGTGACTCGGGGATCGACGGAGTGGATGAGTGCGCCAGATAGACCAGTAGACAATCCAGCGACCAATGCACTGCTGGAAGCATCCGTGAAGGAAAGGGAAGGACCACTCTACGTACTCACGCTCGGAGCGGTGACAAACGTCGCATCGGCTATCGTCACAGATCCCACGATCCGGGAACGAGCTGTCGTAGTCGCACTGGGAGCCACACCTTACCACTATCCGGATTGGTACGATTTCAATCTCAGGCAAGACCTGATCGCTACGAGGACCGTGTTTGACAGCGGTATGCCTGTGGTGCACGTGCCCGGCTGGAACGTTTCCGAGCTCATGTTTACATCGGAGGCCGAAGTCGCACAGCATGTGAAAAGTAAAGGCGCAATCGGTGACTACTTGTATGACATATTTGTCGAGTACGTTCCCAATTTACCCGGCCATGCAAAACAATTGTGGGACATGTCGGTCATCGCCTACGCGATGAACCCGAACTGGACGAGGCATCGCCTCACTCCAAGCCCCATCTTTAACAACAATTTCACTTACAGCTTCGACTGGAATCGCCATCCGGTGCGAGTCCTCGAGTGGGTGGACCGAAATGCGATAATGTGCGACTTCATCAAGAGATTAGATGCAGCCGTGTAGACGACACTGCACTGGGCAAGTGCGGCGGAGAGAATGGAGTAAACCATGGGAAAGCTAGACGGCAAGGTTGTCATAGTAACAGGAGCCAGCAGAGGCATCGGCGCCGAAGTAGCTAAGACAATGGCGTCCGAAGGCGGCAAAGTGTTGGCTGCAGCCAGGACTATGAACGAAGGCGAGCACCCGCTTGAAGGCTCACTCAGCACGACGGTCCAACAGATCAGGGATGCTGGGGGAGAGGCGGAGCCGGTTTCAGTAAACATCTCCATGTCAGAGGAGTGTGAGCGCCTTATCGAGACGGCACACCAAACGTTCGGGCCAGTGGACGTTCTCGTCAACAACGCCGCGCTAACTTATTTTGTTCCAATCAAGGACTATCGGATTAATCGGTGGATGAGGTCGTGGTCGATCAACTTCCATGCCCCGTTCATACTCAGCCAACTCGTGCTTCAAGACATGATTCCCCGCAAGAGCGGCAGTATAGTCAACATTTCGTCCGGAGCGGCAATTGGTCCGGGCAGAGGGCCATATGCCGGCGCAGGTAGAAGCGGAGGCACCTGTTACGGCTCTCAGAAAGCCGCGTTGGAGCGGTTTACCCAAGGTCTGGCTGAGGAAGTGTTCGAGGACGGTGTTTCCGTGACCTGTGTGTCTCCGTCACTGGTCGTGCCGACGCCCGGTACCGTCTTCCACAAACTCGTATCTGGCATGGACGACCCTCGAGGAGAGCCAGCGGAACTTATGGCAAAGTCTGTCCTGTTACTGGCAACGGAGCCGGTGGACAAGGTGTCAGGCCGCGTGACCTACAGCCAGCAGATTCTGAGTGAATACGGAATGATCGATAACCCTCGTGGGACCGGCACCGGCGTTGACGACATTCGCAAGGGCAGCGGCTACAGCATGATTTGAGTAAGGGATTGGACATTGAACTTCGACCCAGTCCAATGCTGTCAAAGGGAGACTGAATGGACCTCAGGGACTACATCAGAGATGTTCCAGATTTTCCCCAGCCGGGCATTCTGTTTCGAGACATTACTCCAGTTTTCCACCACGCAGCCGCGTTCCGTTCCGCAATAGGAGCTCTGAGTGACGCGGCAGATGGTCTTGAGTTCGATGCGGTGGCCGGGATAGAGGCAAGAGGGTTTCTCTTCGCCGCGCCCATGGCACTGGAAATGAGCTTGCCATTCATTCCAATGCGAAAGGCTGGCAAGCTTCCACGTGAAACGCACGTAGTTTCTTACGACCTGGAGTATGGGCGGGGCGCGCTGGAAATGCACTCGGACGCGCTTACTCCCGGCGATCGGGTACTGATTGTAGACGACGTTTTGGCGACAGGCGGGACGCTGGCCGCAGGCGCCGAACTGGTAAAACGAGCCGGGGGGACAGTCTCAGCGGTGATAGTCCTTATAGAACTCGCAGACCTCGCCGGACGGAATCTGATACGCGATCACAAATTGGTTTCTCTGCTAAAGTTGTAAGAAGAGAATGTACAGAAGGCACAGAATCAACTAGGCAAATACCCGGTGCTTCGAAAGCACATTCGGAGGTGCTCAAGATGTCAATAATCACAATTGGAGGCCTAACTGGCGGCGGAGGAAGACTCGTGGGCCCGATAGTCGCCCAGAAGCTGGGGGCCGACTACGTAGACAGGCTCATACTCACGAACACCGCGCGCCGCGTGGGCGCTACTGTGGAGGCTCTGCACGAAATCGATGAACGGCCCCCGACGCGCGGAGAACGGTTCTCCCGAATTCTTCAGCGGATACTGGAACGGTCGGCAATCACAGGTGCAGGCGGCGACCCATACTTCGGGCCGGGTGCGATGGCACTGCTGACCCAAGAATACGAGGAGTTGCCGCAACCAACCATCACCAAAGGACACGAAGTCGAGGACGATCAGTATGTGGAGGCCATGCGAGAGGTGATGGAGGACCTTGCTAAGGACGACAACGTCGTGATAGTAGGACGGGGAGGATCCGTAATTCTGAAGGACAATCCCAACGTTCTTAGAGTGGGAATCGTGGCCCACTTGGATGACAGAGTGAAGCGGATCATGGATCGTGAGAAGGTGGACCGGGGCAGAGCAGAGGAGATTGTTGATGGGCGCGACGAGGCGCGAGTTTACAACTTCAAGCGCTTCTTCGAGCTAAGTGACCCCGAGGCGCCGGAACTCTACCACATGACGATAAACAGCAGTGACGTAAGCTTGGAGTATGCTGCCGACGTGATCATTGCGGCATGTGAGGCGCTTAAGGATGGCCGCCTAGCCGACAGCGTCATGGCGATGGCATAGCTTCAATCCGGCCCATCAGCGGCGCCGCAGGTCACTGGGGGACAGACCAAGCCTTCTCCGGCTATTCAGACGGGTACTGTCGAACCGTTGCTCGTGTAAGCGGCCTGTCGGCGAAGGTCTGCTACGCTACCAAGAATGCGAGAACACCCAAAGCTTCCTCATGGATGCCCAAGAGTGATTGACGGCCAAATTGGGGCTCTGTTTCTTGCAACTACGTCCTGCCGAGTGCCCCCACTGCACCGATGCGAGATCGACTTAGTAGAGCGACTAGATGGACGCCTGCTTCCTGCTGGCCTAACGACGTGAACAGGAGGAGCCTCAAATTCAGTCACTCGACACCCAAGACTATGAGGCTACAGTTCAGAAAGTCCTGCCCATAGCCTGATCTTTTGAATTCGACTACCGAGGCTGGACCGGTAGCACAATGCGCGACGGGTGCGCAGCATCGTGGTACACACTTTGTATGGCGGTTTCCACAGGCCCGCCAGCGCCTAGCGGCCCGCCCGTGTTGGGGTTCACGTCAAACCGGGGCCAGTTGCTGCTGCTGATGTCCAGTCTGACACGGTGGCCCTTCCTGAAGACGTTGGAGGTTGGATAGAGTTCGAACACGAACTCGTAGATCTCGCCAGGCGTCATCAGTTCTTCCTTCTCCCACCCATTCCTGAATCGTGCCCGAACTATCGAGTCGGTGATGTTAAAGGCCCTTTCGTCAGCAGACGACCCATCTGGTGGATAGACGTCGATCAGCTTCGCCGTAAAATCAGTGTCCACAGCGCTGGACGACGCAAACAGGTGCATTTCGATGGGTCCTGTTACTTCGATGTCGTCTTGCAGCGGAGGCGTTTGGAATGTCAGCACATCGGGACGTGCGTTAAGGGGAAGAGTGTCAGTACAACCAAAGAAGTCTGCACGCCCACGTTGATCGAATGCTCCAGGCTTCATGATAGGGTCCGCGGCGGAAATCCCGCCGCCAATGGTTGGAACAGGGTTCCGAGGGTCGAATGTGTACTGGGTGGGACCTGGCAGCCTCCCCGGTGCCTCGTCTGGTCTAAGTTGGCCTGATTCAATCAGATAGAAGTCTGTGTACTTAGTCCCGGGCAGGGGCCAGTCCTGTTCTCCTCTCCAGTAGCCCCCATGATGCGTCTTGGTTTCAGACTGGGAGCGTAGTGTCTTAACCTCTGGTCCTCGCCTTCCGTGTCCTGTGCCCATTGTGAAGAACATGACGGGTTGCAATTCAGCGGCTTCGGTGTTCATACCTTTGAGGTAGTGGTCGAACCAGGAAAGCTTGAGATCCAGGTAGTCGATGTGCGAGTCGGTGCCGTAGTCAAGGTCGCCAGATGCAGTCACTTCATACTGGCCGTGAGTCCAAGGACCCATCATAAGCCTCTGAGGTGACTTCTTGATCTTGCTGAGAAGCTCGTAGCTGCGAGGCGTGTTGCGGGCATATGAGTCGTACCATCCGCCCAGATAGAGAGTTGGAACGTCCGCGTGTTCGTCGTAGTACTCCTCTGGGGCGTACCCCCGCTGCTTCCAGTAGTCTCCGTACAGCACTTCTGTCTGAAGCTCCATCGCCCACTGCTCAATAGTGGGAAAACTGCGCAGCAGGGTTACTCCCTTCTTGAGCGGAAAGCTGTTCACTATCTGACCGATGCCAGCCGGGAACACCGCATCGATCTGCGCCTTTAGAGCTGGGTCAGCGAGGGCTTCCCTGCTATTGGTGGCCATTCGGAACGAGTAGATCAGGAATCTCTGCTCCAGGCAGCCGTTTTGCCGCATGGAAGAGTGAAAGTAGTTGGCCGCACCCACTGCGACAATCATGGTCGCTAAGTGCGGCGGGTTTAGCGTTGCAAGTGCTGCCTGATCGCTGCCGGCATAGGAGTCTCCCATCGTGCCGACCTTCCCTGTACTCCACTCCTGTGCGCCCAGCCACTCAACGGTGTCGTATCCGTCCGGGGCTTCCTTGGCGAAGGGGTGCCACTCGCCCTCCGACTTCAGCCGTCCGCGAACGTCTTGGATGACGCACACATAACCACGCCGTGCGAAGAATTTCGCCTTTGTAACTTGCTGGGGCGCAGACTTATCGTACGGCGTGCGCTCCAAGATTACAGGGAACTGTCCCGCAGCTCTCTCTCCAGACTCTGCAGGGAAGTAGATGTCCCCGGCAAGCCTGACGCCGTCCCTTCCCGCAATCAAGACATTCTTCTCACAGACCGCTTCATACTTCTGATGTGAACCTTCGTATGCCACTATCGCTACTCCGGATATGGTTTCGGCAATTGCCGGGACGCTCAGATACTGTCGCGCGATGGAGCGATTCATTTGCGCATCTGTAAGATACCATGAGCGGCACACCCAGCCCCGCAGTACGCAGACGACGTCCCGATAGGCTACGGCAATAGTGGAGGGCTTCATAACATGGCGAGTCTTGATAAGGCAGAAGTCACGGTCATCGGAGGGGGTGTATCAGGTCTAAGTACGGCCTGGTGGCTGGCTCGCAACGGGATTGACGTTGTGCTACTGGAAAAGAGCATAGTCGGTTGGGAGGCATCGGGCCGCAACGGGGGCGGAATAGGCCACATCGGAGGCATACCCGGCACTGACGGCCTCGCCCACACAGAGGTTGCCCTGTGGCCGCAGATGGACGAATTGCTGGGCTATCCAACCGAGTGGACGCAAAGCGGATTCGCCAGGATGGCAATGAGCGAGCGGGAACTCGTATCGCTACTAAGCATGCTAGACCATGTGAGGCTTGTCGGAGGCGACCACGAGTGGATTGACGGCGACACGTTCAGGGAGTGGGTACCCATGGCTTCGGATCAGGTGTTGGGCGGGCTTTACACGCCTACCGCGGGCCACGCCAACCCCCAGCGCACATCCCAAGCGTATGCGTGGGCACTCCAAGACCTGGGAGGTCGGATCCACCAGGACACAACTGTTACAGGGATCGACGTTGTCGCAGAGAAAGCCGCGCGCGTTCTAACGGGACGAGGCGATGTGGAAACGGACTTTGTTGTCTGTGCAGCCGGCCCGCAGACAGGCTTGGTAGCTGAGATGGCCGGCGCCTACGTCCCCGTATCTCCGGGACGTGTGGAAATCATCGTCACTGCTCCACTTCCTCCTGCGTGGCCCGGCATGATCGTAGCCAGCGGCCTATATGGGCGTCAGACTGCGCGCGGAAACCTAGCGTACGGTGGAGGAAACCAGGAGTGGATCGACGTGGAGTTGCACTCGCCCGAGAAGCCAAACACACCCTTGATTCGCAACGTCGCTCGCCGCTTGGCGGAACTCTACCCCGGCGTTGAAGACGTACCGGTCTTAAGGAGCTGGGGCGGCGTCGTGGAGCAAACACCTGACTACACGCCGATAATCGACTTCGTAGGGCAGCCCGCCAACATGATAGTGATAACTATGTCGGGAGACGGGTTCGGCCTGTCTCCGGCAACCGGCAAGGCGGCATCCGATCTCGTACTTCATGGCGAGACCACCATCGACATTGGCGGATTGCGGATGGGCAGATTCGCTGACGTGAAGCCCGGCTGGCGCGAGGAGCGGGGCTGGGTGCCACAGCCAGAGTAGGTGTATCGTGGACTTGAGAGAAGCAGTGCAATAGTTGCCTGGTCGGGGTGACTGGACTTGAACCAGCGACCTCCTGCACCCCATGCAGGCGCGCTCCCAACTGCGCCACACCCCGACTGCGGCTAGTTTAGCATAGGGTTCTGCGTCGCCATTTAAGCGCGGCAAGAGCGAAAAGCCATGCCAACATGACGGCGGCAGAGATGTCCAACATACCTGTCGCGCCGTTCGCGTGCGAGTTGCAGCCACCGCTCGCAGGCTGGACCACAACCTCCGGAGGCACCTCGCCCAAGTCCTGCCCATCGGTCATCGTCTTGGGCACCGGCTCCTCGGCTTGCGAGTCTGACTTAGGTGCCACAGGCTCGGTGGCCAGCGTATACATCTCAATGGTCGGCAGTGGCTGCACGTCCGGCCTGGAGATTCGCACCTCGGGAGCTACATACTCGGGTGCGCCCACAAAAGCGCGCCAAGAGTTGTCCAGAGCACTTAGACCGAAGCCATACACCGATTTGAGAGCATCGTCCATCGGCACGTCACGCTTGAGTTCGGACAACAGCAAGCGGATCTTATCCGGCCCGTAAGTGAAGATCATGTACGAGACGATGCTCTTCGCCTGCCCGTAGAAGATGATGATTTCTTCAGCGTCTTCCGGCAAGCCCCGCAAATACACCACTGGCAAGAGCACGTCCGTCTCGAGCGCAAATTCCAGCGCAATATCATAGGAGAACCCAGGTGCAGGGTTGCCAAACTCTGCGAGACCTTCGTCCAGCCAAGCTGGTAAGTTGCTCACGGCCCCGTCTCCAGCCTGGTGCGTGAGAATATGCACGGCCTCGTGGCCGGCCGTGCCCAACGCCTGCCTGCCACTCCCGAGAAGCAGCAGAGTATTGAATTCCCCGAATGCTTGGCCTTCCGCGACAAGTTCGTGTCCAATCTGCCGGGTCCAGATGGGTAACGCTGCCAACATTTCCCCGTAATTGTTGTACACGGTCGCCCTTATGGGAATTAAAGGGTCTGTACCAAGTATGGGAGCCATGGTTTCCAGGGTCTGAACCACAGTGTCCAGGACAGCATTTGCCCTTCGCTTGATCGGACCGTGGTACGCAACGGTGACCGAACCTGAAGTCACTTCCTTCCATTCAAACTTGGAATCCTCGTACACGAAGTCTTGGAAGCCAGTCTCGTGAAAGTTACCGGCGGAGTCTTTAATCTCAAAGCTCACAAGAAGCAGCGCCCCTGGTGGAATGTATCTGGGCGGGGCGATGGTCCACCAAAACAGCCTTGCATCCACAACCTTGCCACCGCCGTGATCGAGGAACTCGTACATTCCCCAACTCCGGGCCACAGATCTGATCCGAACAGCCACCGAAGTTATGGGGGCTTCGCTCTCAGCACGCAATCTGAACCGTATGCCTTGCGGAAACTCCGATGTAGCTTCCGCAAGCGTGACCTTGATCGGGCCTTCTTGCGTCTCATCTGCAGCAATCGGGTCTACATAAGCTAGGCCGGCAAGCATCAGAGCAGCGGCCAAAGAGAGGGTGACAGACAGAAACTTGTACACATCGACATTGTAGCCAACGATGTAGACAGTAGAGCTGACGGCGAGAGCGGTCAGCCGCGCTCCTGAAGCCGGCGGCGTGCATAGGCGACGCGGTACGCGGCCGTGGCCATACCTAGAGCAGCAATAGCTCCAAGGACAACTACGAGCACCATAGGCAGCCACTGGGCGGCAACTAGTGCTGCTGAAAGAGCCACTACCCGCTCCGTCCTGGTCATTACCCCTACCTCACAATCGACGTCCAGCGCCTCGGCACGGGCACGAACGTAGCTGACCATGAGGGAACCTGTGAGTGCCAGGAAGGACAATAGAACAACAAGCGATGAATCACCGAAGAGGAAGTGCACCGACACACCAAAAAGAATGGCGGCCTCGGAAACGCGATCTACCGTAGAGTCCAGCAATGCTCCAAACGGGCCGGCCCTGCCAGTGGCCCGCGCTAGGGCACCGTCTAGCATGTCGAAGACGCCGGAAGCCAATAGCACCAAACCCCCAGCGAGAAGGTACCCTGCACCGACTAATCCTGCCGCAGTAAGGGCAACAACAAGGCCGGCAATTGTTACCGCATCCGGAGAAACCCCAGCCCAAGTCAGTGCGCGTGCTGCGGGCCGTTCCAAGTAGACTCCCAGCGCCCTTCGAAGTGACGCCCGAACCTGGGTGCTCACTAACCTACAGCAACGCTCCCGCGCGCCTCCATATGGACCATGTAGTGGTCCATCACGCGCTGCGCCACTCTTTCCCAGCGATAGGCTTGGACCGACTTGAGACCATTGCGGGAGAGACTTGCGCGGAGTTCCTGGTCTTGGAGCAGATGCTCAATTGCGCTAGCAAGAACAGCTTCGTTCTTGTGAGGTACCAGCACGCCATCATGTCCATCACGGATCACGTCCGAGTACCCGTCTATGCGGCTGGCGACGATCGGAGTGCCTGAAGCCATTGCCTCCAGGAGAACAATACCGAAGCTCTCTTTTCCGGTCGCTGGAGAGCAGTAAACATCGGCTGTGCGGAAGTACCGGGCCTTGTCTTCCTCGGAGACTCCTCCAACAAACACGACGTCCTTCAGATTGCGCTCGCCAATTATATGTTGGGAATCCATGTCGGGAGTTCCCGGACCCACTATTATCAGGCGTGTCTCGGGCCAGTCCCACTTCAACCTGGAGTAAGCCCCAAGCAAGTACTTCAAACCCTTCCTCTTATCTAGTCTTCCAAGAAAGAGAATGTTCAACTTGCCGTCTCGAAGATGATCGAACGGTCTGACGTCAGGGCCAAAGTTGTCTACCTGAATACCATTTGGGATGATCTCGTATTCGCCGGGGAAGTTGTCGCTGATGAATCTGCAAGCGGTTCTTGAGACGGCAATACGTCCGTGGATCTTCCTGAGATAAGGCCGGGCCAGGCGTTTGCCTCCCAAGTGGTAGACCTTGTGACCACCATTGGTGTGAAACGTCCCGATGTTCACCGTCTCCGAGGCTTTGATGGTCCAAAGTGACGTGAATCCAGCGAACGGCTCGTGAAGGTGAATCAGGTCAAACGCCTCGCGCTCAAGTAAAGCCTTGATGCGCGGATACAGCCATATGGAGAGAGAGACTCGAGCAATGGACCCGCCGCTGGGGATGGGAACAGGCCGACCCATGTGTATAAAGTCTGGGTCTTCCACACTCTCTGGCATCGAGCATGGAGCAATGACCTTGACGTGGTGGCCCCAGCTTCTGAATTGATGTGCCAGATTGTTGATGTGGTCTGTTACGCCGCCTCTATATGAATGATCATACGGCGAAACCAGCGCCAACTTCAGAGGTCTTTGAGTCTCCAAAGGCATGCAGGCTCCCGTCCTTGCTAAGCCCTCCGCCTCCACCTAAATCTGACCCTTTCCTCCGAACGGATGGTACCTCCGGCGCACGTCGCTAGGCGCCGGACACTCCGTCCTCCGCGAGGCCGAATCCTTCCTTGCCGGCAATGAAGTCTTCCACCATCTGGCGAGCCTCGGAGTCCGTGTATTGCACAGGAGGCGACTTCATAAAGTAAGCCGAAGGTCCTAGTATCGGTCCGCCAATTCCCCTGTCCTTGGCTATCTTGGCACATCGGATCGCGTCAATGACAACGCCGGCGGAGTTCGGGCTGTCCCATACCTCGAGCTTCAGTTCCAGATTCAACGGTACGTCCCCGAAACTCTCACCCTCAAGCCTGATATACGCCCACTTGCGGTCGCTCAGCCAAGAAACGTGATCGCTTGGACCTATGTGAATATTTTCACCAGACAATACATGGTCAACCTGTGAGGTTACGGAGTTGGTCTTGGAGATCTTCTTCGAAGTGAGCCTGTCACGTTCCAGCATGTTCA
The DNA here is from genome assembly GCA_965237445.1 of Dehalococcoidia bacterium. Taxonomy (GTDB): domain Bacteria; phylum Chloroflexota; class Dehalococcoidia; order Lucifugimonadales. The sequence goes on from OZ250142.1 coordinate 924,063, forward strand.
GGAAGTCCGAGTTGCCCCCGAAATTCAGTTGGTATGAGTTAACCAGCTCTACTCCCCTGTCCATGAACAGCCTGGTAAGCACTCTGTGAACTATGGTCGCTCCTACCTGGGACTTGATGTCATCGCCGATGATTGGCGAGCCGGCCTCCCTGAATCTCCTCTGCCAGTAGTCGCCCTCGCCGCTCGCGATGAACACCGGGATGCAGTTCACCATTGCGCAATTTGCGGCCAGTATCTGCTCCACATACCATCTTGTGGCCTGCTCGGAACCGACTGGAAGATAGTTGATAACTACATCCACCTGCCGGTCCCTCAGGATTCCGATCACGTCATCGGTGGCGCCGGGAGCCTTCTGAATGACCTCGGACATGTACTTGCCAATACCGTCGTGGGTCATGCCGCGCTGAACTGTGACGCCCGTGTAGGGGACATCTGCAAACTTTACGGTGTTGTTGGGCTCGGCAAGAATTGCCTCTGATAGGTCCAAACCCACTTTGTTCGCGTCGATGTCAAAGGCCGCAACAACGTTGATGTCACCGATGCCGTACTCACCCAGCACCGGGTGCATCAGGCCTGGAATATTATCGCCTGTGGTGGCGTCGGAGTACTTCTGTACACCCTGGACTAGGGACGAGGCACAGTTGCCCACCCCTATGATTGCCACATTTATGTCAGACAAAAACGACCTCCGTGAATTGGTGATTCGTCCCAGTTTCAGACCGCCGAGCTTGTCCCGATTCGGAACGCCGGTACGCACAGCAATCCGCAGTCACATGTTGAGATTTCAGCAAGGATTCTAGCATCGGCACTCCCGCACTGACAAGGAGAGCAAGTAGGCGAGCCCCTCTCCAGGCGGCGTTGTGAAGGCATTTGGGTAAGTCCAACGCAACCTAGCCGGAGCGGCCCGAATTAGCTTGAGCCCTGCTAGATGACGTTTGCCTCTTCGAGGTCGGCGATGGCTTTAGAATCCAGTTTGAGCAGCGAGGATAAAACCTCGTGTGTGTGCTCCCCAAGCAGTGGAGGAGGGCTGATAGCAGACTCGCCAAGGGAGGTCTTTATCGGACAGCCTATTGTCTTGTAGTTGCCCCTGTGCACATCGTCGACTTCCATCACCATTCGGCGCTCAATGAGGTGGGGGTCGTCGAGCAGTTCGCGAGTATCCAGGACAGCGCTGCACGGAATCCCAGCGTCTGCCATGACCCTCATCACGTGCTCCTTTATGTGTCTTTGGGTCCACGCGGCGACGATGCTTTCCACTTCCTCCGGGCGGCGACTGCGCGCGGCCTGCGTGTCATATCGGCTATCTCCAATCAGGTCGGCCCGGCCCATGATGGCCAATAGGCTGTCCCACGCCTCTCCGCCGAAAGATATTGAGACGTAATCACTTGGGCCGCCCGGGCTGCATCGATAGACCACGGATGGATTACCCCAAACCCTGTTACCTACCCTGCCAGCAGGTGCACCCGTTCCCAGTGTCTCTACCATGCGGCTCCTGAGCAGGTTCACGACCGCGTCCTGCATCGACACCTCAACGCGGCCACCCTCTCCAGTGCGGTCCCGGCGCCTCAACGCTGCAAGGATACCTATGGCACAGTGCAAACCAGCCCCGGAATCGCCGATTCCGGCGGCGGTGACCGTTGGTGGGCCATTAGGCTCTCCCTGAACGCTCATCGCACCCCCTGCAGCCTGTGCGATGTTCTCGAATGACCGCAATCCAGCTAGAGGTCCGTAACTGCCGAATCCCTTAATCGAAGCAAAGACGATTCTTTCGTTCGCAACCCTCACGTGCTCATAGTCGAGCTCCAGCCGCTCCACGACGCCAGGTCCAAGGTTTTCGACCACTACATCCGAGACCTCTACCATGCGCAGAAACAGGTCCCGGCCGGTGTCCGAAGCGAGGTCAAGTGTAATTCCCTTCTTGCACGCGTTGAAGAGCAGGAAGTAAAAGCTATCTGAGTCTTCACGGTGGGCCAACTCATGTCGAGTCCGGTCTCCTTCCCGTGGTTCTTCCACCTTGATGACTTCAGCGCCGAGCATCCCGAGCAATTGAGTGCAAGAAGGCCCGGCCTGTACCTGCGTGAGGTCCAGAATTCTCACGTCTTCGAGTGGGCCGGACATTTCGAACCTCCTTCAGTTGATCGGCCAACCGGCAGCGGCAGGAAACCAGCTGGGGCCGGTCCTCAGACCGGCCCCTATCAGATCAGTTCGGTGGTGTGGCTATCCCAACGGTAGCGGTGTCGTTTCCAGGATTCTAGCCGGACTGCCACTTGATGAGATCGGAGTCCTCAAGCACGGACGGATTGACGCAGGAGAGCGGCCAACGGCCTGACAGCACCATGGAGATCTCCCTTCCAACACGCCTGCGGGACCCTACATCGAACCTGTTAGACGCCGACGCGACGTGGGCCGTCAACGTCACGTTCTCCATCTGCAAGAGAGGATTGTCGGGATCGGGTGGTTCTTGCTCAAACACGTCAAGCGCGGCGTGTTCAATCCAGCCTTCCTGAAGCGCCCTAATCATAGCTGCCTCGTCCACCGTTGTACCCCGACCCGTGTTAACGAAGATAGCTCGTGGCTTCATTAGCCTGAACTGCTCTTCGCCAATCAGCTTGGTCGTTCCGCCGGTTCCGGGCAGGTGGTTTGAAACAATATCGGAACGTTGGAGCAGCTCCGTCAGGCTCACCGGCTCCACGCCGTGTTGAATCATCACAGTCTCTCGCACAAACGGATCGTGGGCCAGAATCTGCAGTCCAAAGGGACGCATGAGAGGGACCACGGCCCGGGGAATGTTGCCAAACGAAATGAGGCCGAGAGTCTGCCCGAAGAGTCTGGGATATCTGTATAGTACCGGCCGCCCTTCGGACCAGCGCCCTTCACGAACGATCCTGTCCATGAGCAGTAGTCTGCGATAGGCGCCGAGAATGAGAACTGCAGTGTGCTCGGCCACTTCCTGAATGAAGGTGTCGGGACAGTTGGTGACCGGAATTCCCTTCGTGGTGGCCGCGGCAACATCCACCGAGTCCAGTCCCACGCTAGGCAGCGCGATGATCTTGCATTTCTCAAGTCTGTCGATCATCGAAGAATTGATGCTGATGCGTTTGGCGATCACGGCGTCCGCGTCGTGGGCACCCTCCAGAAAGCCCTCTTCTGACGCGCCGCTCACCTCGACAATCTCTGCTCCAGTGGCCCCCAGGGCCTCCATCTCCAGCGCGTAGTTTCCGGTTTGACCCGGAGTGCCCGGTACTATAACTTTGAACTTTGCCACGTTCACCCCCAATTTCTTACCTCTAGCACGCCGTCCGGCATACTGCCACTACCAACATCCGTCTAGGTTATGGGAAGCCTTGCGGAGTGTCCACAACCCGGCGTTTGCGCCCCAAGTAGGCGGCTGCTACCTTAAACCTGTAAGTGGACGGGGATTCCCAGATTGGACGCAGAAGAAATGTCAGTAACGCCAACTTATCGCGAGTCAGGCGTAGACGCCAGAGCCGTTCCGGACGCTCTCACTTCGTTCTTCGCTTCGATGCGGTCGACATGGCCTGAGGGGCAAGTAGCCATTGACCTCGGCCACTTCGCCAGCGTAGTTGATATTGACGGATTGGGTGTGGCGATGTCCACGGACGGCGTTGGAACGAAGACAGTCATTGCCCAACTGATGGACCGATACGACACCATCGGGATTGACTGCGTGGCGATGAACGTCAATGATGTCATCTGCGTGGGCGCGAGGCCCGTTTCGATGGTTGACTACCTTGCCGTGCAAGAGTCGGACGCAAGGGTAATGTCGGAGATCGGCCGCGGCCTCGCGGAAGGGGCCAGACAGGCAGGCATTTCTATTGTCGGTGGCGAAACGGCACTGCTCCCGGATGTCATTCGCGGCGAAGCGGAAGGCACCGGGCTAGACCTCGCAGCAACGTGCATCGGCAAGGTTGGGATGCGCGACATTATCACTGGTCGAGAAATCCGACCGGGGGATGCGATAGTCGGACTTTCCAGCTCTGGGATCCATTCGAACGGCCTCACGCTTGCACGAAGTGTATTCGGACTTACGGCGGAGAGTTCGTGGGGCGAGAAGTCCGAAGCTCTCCAATCATACTTCCCAGAACTGGATACGACTCTCGGAGAAGAGCTGCTTAAGCCCACCAAGATTTACGTTAGGGAAGTCGTCGAAATGCTGGACAGGGGCTTGGGGATCAGGGGTCTGGCCCACATTACAGGGGACGGTCTGCTCAACCTACCGCGCCTGGAGGCTGACGTAGGATACGTGATTGACTCGTGGCCAGATATACCGCCGATCTTTGAGTTGATTCGCACCTCCGGCTCGCACGAGGTGCCTTACTCTGAGATGTTCGAGGTATTCAACATGGGCATCGGCTTCTGCGTGGTGGCCCCCGACCGGGACGTCCAGGCCCTGATCGAGGCCGCTGCCGAGTCCGACTGTCCCGCGATGCGCATCGGCCGGACCGTCGAAGACCCGGACAGAACCGTGACCATTGAGCCGTTCGGCCTGCGGGGCCGCCGGTCCGAGGGATTCTCCGAACTCTAACCTGCGGGCCGGCCGGAGTCCCCTTCGTAGAATGAACCAGGAATGAACTTGGAGCAGACTCCACCGTGAACGAAACAACTCCTGAAATCGAGGTCGGCGGGCTCTGGAAGGTGTTCGGCGACAGGCCCGAACGAGCACTTCAACCCCGGTACGCATCCCTGAGCAGAGACGAGATTCAGAGCAATCTCGGCCTCGTGGTAGCCCTGCGGAACGTCTCCCTGAGCGTGGCTCAAGGGCAGATCTTCGTTGTCATGGGCCTGTCCGGAAGCGGGAAGTCCACCCTCGTCCGGTGCCTGATCAGGCTGATAGATCCCACGCATGGCCAGGTTCGATTCGACGGCGAGGACATCTTGAGTTACACGCCTGAGCAAATGATCGAGTTCCGGCGCAACAAGGTTGCGATGGTCTTCCAAAACTACGGCCTTCTTCCCCACCGGCGCGTGCTGGACAACGTGGCATACGGCCTGGAGGTCCGGGGCTTGGACAGGCAATCACGGTACGTGACAGCGTCGGAAGCCATCGAGACGGTGGGGCTGAAGGGATGGGAAAACTACTACCCGCGTGAGATGAGCGGCGGAATGCAGCAACGCGTTGGGCTGGCACGCGCTCTGGCCGTAGACCCGGACATTCTTCTCATGGACGAGCCGTTCAGCGGCTTGGACCCCCTCATTCGCAGGGAGATGCAGGACGAGTTGATCAGCCTGGAGACCGCGCTGCACAAGACCATCGTGTTTATCACGCACGATCTGAACGAGGCCCTCAAACTTGGGGACCGCATCGCTATCATGAGAGACGGGGAGATCGTTCAGGTTGGAACGCCGGAGGAGATCGTAACGCTGCCCGCGGACGACTACGTAACCGAGTTCGTACAGGACGTCTCCAAGGCAAAGGTACTGCGGGCCGCCGGCATCATGCAGGAGCCCAAGGCTGTCGCTCATGAGTGGCAAGGCCCGCGCGCCGCGCTGCACGTGATGCAAAACAACGACACAGACGTACTCTTCCTGCTCGGCCACAACCGCGTTCTGAAGGGGTTGATCACGGAAGACATGGCGGCGGCGCTGGCCCGCCAGGGAGTCGAGCGTCTGGAGAACATCGCAACCGAGCGCGTGCTAACCACGAGTCCGGACTCCTACATCGAGGAGATCATCCCCCTGGCCGCCCAGACGGAGCACCCCATAGCCGTGGTGAGCGACGACGGAACTTTGTTGGGCGAGGTTCACAGAGGCGCGCTGCTCGCCAGAATCGCCGAGACCGGCGCGATGGACGACGGCCCGGATTGAGGAAGGGAGGACAGGCCATGGCAGAAGCGGATCAAGCGGCGCACGGGCGCACGGCGCCGGGCACTCTATCGACTCGCGGGGAAGTGAGCATCGCCCTGCGGCTCCTCAAGCGCAGCCTGGACGGGTACGCCTGGTACCTGTTATCCGGCGCGGCGATGCTGATCACCCTGATTGTATGCCTCAACGTCTGGGGGCCGGGCATGGACTTCCCCACCAGGTGGGGCAAAACCATAGGCGCCGAAGTGGACGAGTGGGTCCTTTGGCTGACGGTCGAGGCCTCCTGGCTGTTCGACAGCATCAAGACGGCGGTCACCAAAGTCCTCGTAACCATCGAAGACGCGTTGCTGTGGATGCCCTGGCCGTTCGTGATCATGGGAGTGACGCTAACAGCGTGGAGGATCGCCGGCCGCTCGATGGCGGCGTTCGCGCTGGTTACCCTCGTTCTGGTCGGACTCATGGGCAGGCTCCCTGGGGGCACCAGCACCCTGTGGGAGGGCACCATGGAGACGCTGGCGCTCATCATCGTGTCGGTGGGCATCTCCCTCATCATCGGGATACCGCTGGGGATAGCCGCTGCCCGAGGCTCGCTCGTAGACTCCGTCCTGCGCCCAATCCTCGACGGTATGCAGACGATGCCCAGCTTCGTCTACCTTGTGCCGGGGATCCTGTTCTTCGGGCTTGGGAACGTGCCCGCCGTCATGGCAACGGTGATCTACGCCGTGCCTCCCGTCATCCGGCTTACATCGCTAGGCATCCGGCAGGTTTCCGCCGAAGCCATAGAGGCGGCGCGGTCCTTCGGGAGCACTCCGTTCCAGCTTCTTGCCAAGGTACAGATACCGTTAGCGTTGCCCACCATCATGGCCGGTATCAACCAGACCACAATGATGGCGCTGGCGATGGTGGTAATCGCCTCGCTCGTGGGCGCCGGAGGATTGGGTGAAGCCGTCCTGCGCGCACTGGGCAGGCAGGAGGCGGGAAACAGCGCTATCGCCGGCCTGTCGATTGTGGCGGTGGCGATCATCATCGACCGCATAACGCAATCCGCGGCTAGGGAGCGGCAGCGCGCCCTTATCGGGTAGCGGTCTTCCGTCAACACCGAACTACGCCCATCCCGGCTTCTCCAAAGCGCGGCTTTCGAGGAAGTGGCGGCACTTGAACTCTTACGCTAGCATTACAGTTGCGGAAGGTGAGCGAGCGGCAAGTTATCTAATTGTCTTAGGAGGTGAACAGAAGGCGGCGACCAACAGGGCGACAATAAGAATGAAGGAAGGAAGATCAATTATGCAAAGGAAGAGATTGCCCGGATTTGGATTGGCAACGTCGTTGCTTGTCATGGCTCTAGTGATGGTGGCGGCTGTAGCGGTGGGTTGTGCGTCGGATGAGGGGATCAGCGAAGAAGCAATGCGAGGCATCGTTAGTGATGCGGTAGCGGAGTCGATGCCGGAGGAGCAGATGTCGGCTGAAGACATCCAGTCCATGGTGGAGTCCTCCATGATGGAAATGATGAGCGGCCTTGGCGAAGCTCAGATGGAAATGATGAGCGGCCTCGGTGAAGCTCAGATTTCCGCCGATCAGATTCAGGCCATGGTGGAAAAGGCCGTTATGGAGGCCTCCGAACAGGGTGCTACGGCCCAAGAGATAGAGGCTCTCGTTCGCAACGCCGTCGGCGAGGCCACCACAGCCGCTATGAGCGCCTCCGAACAGGGTGCTACGGCCGAAGAGATCGAGGCAATGGTCCGCAGCGCCGTCGACGAGGCCACGACGGAGGCAATGGGCGGCCTTGACATCTCGTCCGAGGTATCGATGGCCGTGGCCGAGAACTCCCTTACGGAGGAGGAGATCGAGGCAATCGTCGCTATGGCGCTCGAAGAACAGGCCATGATGATGGAAGATGAGGCCAAGGACACGATCATCTTCTCCGACCTCAACTGGACGAGCGCACAGGTCCAGAATCGCATCGCTCAGTTCATAGTCGAGCACGGATATGGATACCCGACGGAGGTGGTCTTCGGCTCCACTATCCCTAACTTCCAAGGATTTCAGAAAGGCGACATCCACGTAACCTTGGAAGTCTGGCTGCCCAATCAATCTATCGGTTGGGAGAAGGCCATCGAGATCGGCGACGTAGTATCGGTTGGTACCAGCCTCGTTGGCGACTGGCAGAGCACGTTCGTCGTTCCCAAGTACATCGCCGATCAGTACCCCGACCTGAAGACGCCCGAAGATCTCAAGAAGCCAGAGTACCAGGAGCTTTTCGCAACCGCGGACAGCCGCGGCAAGGCGCGTCTCGTCGCCTGCGTGATCGGGTGGTCCTGCGAGATGGTCAACACGGAGCAGATCGAGGCATATGGGCTAGTAGACCACCTACGCGTGATCAACCCGGGATCCCAGGAAGCGATGTTCGCTGAGCTAAACGGCGCTTACTCCAAGGAGGAGCCGTGGCTAGGGTACATGTGGGGCACAGGGGACCCCGCGCTGAAACTCGACCTGGTCCGCTTGGAGGAGCCTCCGTACACGCAGGAGTGCTGGGCCACCACCAAGGCTTGCGCGTTCGCCGAGTCGCTAGTGCTGGTCGCTGTTCACAAGAGCCTGCTCCCGCGGGCTCCCGATGTTGTGGCCTTGCTTCAGAACTGGGAGTTCACCATAGACCTCTACAAGAGCATCTTCCAGTGGATGGACGCCAACCCCGGCAGCGAGGCTGCCGAAGCGGCCGCGTGGTTCCTGAACAACAACAAAGTTTGGGAGAGTTGGGTGACGCCCGACGCGGCTGCCAGGGTCAATGCAGCTCTGGAGGAACAGATGGACGAAGGCTAACGCGCTTTTTCCGCTCAGCCTGACTCTTAGAGAACGCCGGGCCGTCAATGGCCCGGCGTTCTTGTGTTGTTCAGCCCGCCCGGCGCTCCGGCCTAGTCGCGGCCTACGGGTCCTGGGGCTGATCTGAGGCGCGCGGCAGGGTGAGGAAGAACATCGCCGCGGTTGCCGCCAGGACCACGCTCCCCGCGAACAGGAACGAGACGTGCGTGCCCAGTGAGTCGGCTATCGCGCCGGCGATGATCGGAGAGGCCGTTCCGAGGAAGCCGGCTCCGTAGATGAGCGAGACCACCGTGGACTGCACGTGGCCCCGGGCCACGTCGATCGCCGCAGCGATGAAGATCGCGTGCAGAGAGTAGTGAAACGCGCCCATGGCGAGAATCGTAAGGACCAACTGTGGGCCTGTATCTGCGTAGGTCAGCGCGCAATACAGGAACCCCAGGGCGCCCATGCCAGGAATCAGCACGGCCTTTCGCCCAAACCTGTCAGACAGGAATCCCATGGCCGGCTGGGCCGCAATGCCCACGACCTGGGCCAACGCGAGGTATAGCGCAACGAGCCCTGCGGAAAACTCCAGGTCCTGCCTCAGGTACACCGGCAGGAAGGCGCTGATGGCCCCCTGCCCCATGCTGCGCAGTGCGGCGATTGCCACCAGAGCCTGCATCTTCCGGTCCCGCAGAAGCGTGATCAACGATGCGATGTACGGCCTGAGCGACGTTGTGACAGGCGGCCCGCCGGACAATGTACGCATGACTCCCCAGATCACCAGCGCACCGACTAGCGCGGGCACTATGCTGACCTGGAGCACGCCCCGCCAAGCCTCCCCCCAAAAATCTGACAACGCGATGAGGGTCAGCATCCCGGCGGCTGCGAGCGGGCCCATTACCTCGCCGACGCTGCCGCCCGTGCCATGGAGCGAGATGGCGAAACCGCGCTTATCCGGGAAGCGCCGGGAGAGCGACGAAATCGCCGGCGGGTGGTACAGGGAAGGCCCGAATCCCATCAACAGGACCGCGAGCAACAGCACTCCGTAGTTGGGCGATATTCCGGCCAGGAAGAACGATATCCCCATCGTGCCGAGTGAGATGCCCAGCATCAGGCCCGCATGATTAGAGAACCTGTCTCCCAAGTATCCGGCGACCATGGTCGTCACCCATGACGACGCCCTGGAGACGCCCGCCAGCACGCCAAACTGGACTCCTCCGAGGCCCATGCCGATCTTGATCTCGGGCATGAGGATGTTCTGCCACGCCGAGTTGTACAGGTGCTTGAAGGCGTGGCCTACGACAACGGCCCAGGCCAGCTTTACGCGGCCCTGCTTGGCCTCTTCGGTGAGTTCAGGAGCGTGCGCTGCTGCTTTCAATGTCAGCGGATACCCTCGCGAATGCAGTTAGCGACAAAGGGTACTAGCACAGGCTGCCAGCGTACATAGAATGCCAGGGCCGGGACGCGGAAGGGGCCGGATGCGCCGATGTTTTACCTAACATAACCTTCGGGCCCAGGAGCGATGAGGCTATCGAATTCCTGAGATCTGTAACATTCCGTAACATTCCGTCACTTTTCCTAGCTGGGGGAGTTGGGAAAAGTTATACAGTTTGAGAGGAAATGAATACGGTTTGAATACGGATTGAATACGGATTGAGCAAAAATGTGACAGTCCCTTCGAAGCTGAGAGGCCGATTCGAGGGATGGAGCCCGGGCGTGCGGCGCCCGTCACCGGGGACCGGTCGAGGTGCTGTTCGGTGTTCATGAGTCTATATTAGCACGCGCGTTCTCAGAGGGCAAGTCTCGGGAGGATGTGATGGCTCCGCGGGCAAGAGGCCGGCTTTAAGCATGCGCACCTGCCGTCACTCTTCTACAAAAGGCGATTGGCAGACCTGAACCATGTTTGAGGGGTTCAGCAGTTGCGAGCCTGGAACCTGTAGAAGTGGTGAACGGGGCCGTGGCCGCCCCCAATTGGCCGGGCAGCGCGTATTGCGCCGGTGATGTAATCCTTGGCGGCGGCTACCGCATCGCGTACCGGCTGCCCGCGCGCGATGCAGGCGGCAGCGGCCGACGCAAACGTGCAGCCTGTTCCGTGCGTGCTGGCGGTCTGAATCCGCTGAGTGGTGAACTCGGCAAACTCGGTGCCGTCGAAGAACACGTCCGTAGGCGGTCCTTCGAGGTGACCGCCCTTGACCACGGCAGACTGCGCTCCCATCGCGACAAGCTCTTGCGCGGCGCGGCGCGCGCTCTCAACATCGGTAACAGGCCGATCCGCGAGTACCTCAGCCTCCCACCTGTTGGGGGTGACGAGCAGCGCCATGGGCAGCAGGCTCTCGCGAAGGGCGTCGACGGCATCTTCACGGAGGAGACGGCTTCCCGCCTGGGCGACCATTACAGGATCGACGATAAGTTTCTGGATGTTGTGCTCACGGAGTTTCCCTACAACGCAGTCGATGACGGCAGTGCTGGAGAGCATGCCAGTCTTGACCGCGTCCGCACCGATATCCGTGACGACCGCGTCGATCTGCGAGCCGATAATCGACGCGGGCAGCTCGAAGACATCGGTCACGCCAAGGGTGTTCTGGGCGGTTATTGCAGTGAGCACAGAAGTACCGTAGACGTCCATCGCGGCGAATGCCTTCAGATCGGCTTGAATCCCGGCACCGGCGCCGGAGTCGGACCCCGCGATCGTCATTGCGGTTGGGACAGATTTCAACCGTCGGACTCCTCGAAGCCTGGTGCCTTTTGAGCCCGCCGCAGAATGATGGCCTGCAACCGCTTTACGCCCGTGCCCGTCACCTTCATCCGGCGACGTTTACGTCGCTCTGCTTCCCGACGCTGCCCTTTAACAGGCTGCAGAAAAGCTCTTCTTGAGTTCCCCCCGCCCCATCCCTGGCCAGGTAGGAGGAGAAAATTATATCTGAGGGACACCCTCAGACTCCCGGCGAGGGGCTTCGCCCCTCTGCACACCCCGAATTTCAGCAGCCTGTTAGTATTGAATGTTTCTTGCTGATTCATAGTTTCAGCAACTCCAGACGTCCATCCACACTCGACCTTTTCACGCATGCACGCAACTCTTGAAAGTTGGTTTCTCGAAGACCCCCAATGCCACTCCTGGATACCCGCATTCGCGGGTATGACGGAGAGATGCGCATGCGCCTGTCGACAGAGTCTTGGGAAACCAATGCTGTTGCTCATGTAATTCTACCGCAGAGCGGCCCTTGTGCCGGTGATATAATCCACCGGCCCCACGTCCGAAGGCCTTTGAACGCATGGGAGGCGGAGACTGGACACACTGGTTAAGGGCGCCGCAAGGCTGGGGCTTAGGCTCAGCGCCCGACAGATCGAGCAGTTCCACATCTACCACCGGGAGCTGGAGGCCTGGAACGAACGGACAAACCTCACCTCGGTGACCGCGTTGGAGGCCGTCCAGGTCCGCCACTTTCTGGACTCGCTCACCGTGGCCCAAGCCGTTTCGTCCACGCTAGCCGGCGCGCCAAAGGTGATGGATGCCGGAGCCGGTGCCGGCTTCCCGGGCGTGCCGCTCAAGATCGCCTATCCCTCAATCCGGCTCACGCTTGTCGACTCCGCTTCGAAGAAGACAGCCTTTCTGAGCCACATTGTCGAGGTACTAGAGTTTCAGCATTCAGAGGTGGTCACCGCCAGGCTCGAGGAGGCCGGCCGGAACCCTCGGAGCAGGGAGGCGTTCGACCTGGTAGTTGCCAGGGCTGTGGCAAAGCTGAATGTACTGGCCGAGCTGACGCTGCCGCAGTGCGCGGTTGGCGGCGCAGTGGTGTGCCAAAAGGGCGAAGAGATCGAGGATGAGCTCGCGGATTCGGAGCAGGCAATTGACGTTCTCGGCGGTGAAATCGCAGACGTGACTCACGTCGACGTGCCCGAACTCGGGCAGCGCCGGTCACTGATCGTGTTGACGAAGGTGCGCCCAACTCCGGCCCGATACCCACGGCGACCCGGCATTCCGGCCAAGAGGCCGATTACCCGGGCGCCCAAGTAGCAGCATGAGGAGCGACGCGGACAGGACCATGGAGCGGGGCCGCACCCTTAGGCGGCGCATACTGTCCGGCCCCGCGTTGATTGGGCTGGTGGTTGCCATCGCGTTCGTCTGGTTCCTGGCAACCAGATTCAACGTGGACTGGGGGAACACGTGGGACAATGTCCGTTCCATGGACCCCGGCCTGTACGCGGCCGGACTTGCACTGTATTACTTCAGCTTCGTGTTCCGGGCAGTCCGCTGGCGGATACTTGCACGCAACGCAGGAGACCACGCCGCGCCAGGCGCCAAGCTCCCCCCGGCGTTCCAGTGCGCCCGGCTGCTAGTGATTGGGTGGTTCATCAATGCGATTGCGTTCCTGAGGCTGGGCGATGCATTCAGAGCGTACGCCTTTTCCGAGGATTCCGGCGGAGGAATCTCCTGGTCCCTGGGCACCGTCCTCGCCGAGCGCGTCCTGGACATGGCGGCAGTGTTCGTTCTGTTGATGGCAGCGGCGTTTACGTTCACTGCCACCACCGAGTCCAAGGCTTCCACGTACATCTTTCTGGCGTCGGCCGCGCTCTTGTTCGGTCTTGCAGGGCTTGTTGTCGCAATGAGATTTTTCGGAGGCCACTTTGCCAGGAGGCTTCCCTCGCGCCTCCAGCGCATGTACCGCGACTTTCAGCACGGCACCCTCGGAAGCTTCAAACGGTTGCCAACCGTCTTCGTTCTGGGGCTTGCCGGCTGGGCGTTGGAGGTAGCCAGACTGTACTTCGTGGTGGCGGCGCTGGGGTTGGATATGGAGTTGCCACTTCTGATCATCGTCTCGCTCGGTCACGCGATACTGAGCACAGCGCCCATTCCGGGAGGCGTTGGGGTGGTGGAGCCTGGCATCACCGGACTGCTTTTACTGGGCCTCGAACGAAGCGACGCATTGTCGGTCGCATTGCTGGACCGCTCGATAACCTATCTCAGTGTCATCGCGTTCGGAGGCATCGCATTCGCGTGGCGGCACTTCGAGCGGCGCGAAACCCACTCCTGGGAGCCAGCGCGAACGACCGAGGAGCCACGCTAAATGCTCGCACGCTCGGGAGATGAAGTGCGGGGCTAGTGCCGGCCGGCTTCGGCCTCCAGCGCACCGGCAGGACTCTCTCGTCTGCCGCCAAACCTGGCAAGCCAGATTCCAACCTCATACAGAACGATAATGGGAACGGCCACGAGGGCCTGATTGACCGGATCGAAAGTGGGCGTAATCAGGGCCCCCAGTATGAAGGCCACAACCACGGCAATCCTGCGCTTTCCCGCAAGCCACCTGTAGTTCACAACGCCAATCTTGGCGAGAAAGAACAAGACAAGCGGCGTCTGGAACAAGATGCCCATCCAAAACAGGAGGGTAAGTATCAGACTTACGTAGCTCCCAAGCCTAATGTACGGAGCAGCTACATCACTGCCGAAGTTGAGGAGAAAATTTATCGCAGGAGGAAACAGAACAAGGTAACCAAAGGCAGAGCCGACCAGGAAGACGAGGACACTCGTGGGGAGCATCGCGTACAGATACACCTTCTCCCGTGCCTTCAGTCCTGGCGCCACGAACATCACAACCTGGTACAGGATGAACGGCAAGGCGGCGAAAATGCCCACAAGAAGCGAGGTCTTGGTGGCCACGCCGATAAATTCGGTCATTTCCGTAAAGATGGGCCCCTGGTTTGGAATGTCCTCGAAGCGCTCCGCGGGCTCCATGAGCAGCCTCAGGATCTGGCGGTGGAATGCGAAGGCAACGCCCGTAGTGACCAGTACGGAGGCCGCCGACCACGTGACGCGCCGCCTGAGCTCTGTGAGATGCTGGGTGACCGGCAGACTGCGGTCGTTCACGTAGCAGGCCTTTCGCTGCCTGGCGGTGAAGCATCGTCATCCGCGTGTCCAGACGTTTGTCTGAACGCCACCGGGCCATCCGGCTCCGCTACCTGTTCGTCGCTAGCGTTCCGGCCCGATTCGTCGTGGTCCGGAGTGGCGGCCCTGCCGCCTCTCCTGTGTACCTTGGGGCGCTCGACCAAGCTGAAGTCTTCCTCATCCAGCCATGACTCGGAGAGGTCCGCGCTCATCCGGCGCAGTTGCCGGATCGTCCGACCGAGCGACTTGCCAGTCTCGATCATCCTTGCCGGTCCAAGGAAGATGAAGGCCACAAGCAGGACTACGAACACCTCCATGGTGCCCATGCCGAGGAAGCTCACGTCGCCCGCGCCCCTTCCTCGACTGCCCGCGAGGATTCGCGCCCGCCGGCCTGGCCGGGAACGTCAGAACCAGAACAGGCTGAGAGTGGGACCTCGCACGGACGGCATCCGTCCGGCGGTTCCCAATCAGGAACCAGACGCGCCGCCGCGCCGAGCTGATCGATGAGTCGCACCGTAAGGCAGAGCGGCAGCCCGACGACGTTCAGGTAGCACCCTTCCACAAGGCGCGCCGGTCTGAACTTCTCGTCCTGCACCCCATACGCCCCTGCCTTATCGAAGGGTTCTCCAGAAGCGACGTAATCCTCCAGTTCAGAATCGGAGTACTCCCGCATGGTCACCGCGGTGTCTGCGCCTGCGGCAATCGAGCCGCCGGTCTGCGCGTCGACGGCGCAGACGGCGGTGTACACATGGTGGGTTCTTCCTCTCAGGCGTTCGAGCATCCCGACCGCCTGGGCTTCTGAGTCAGGCTTGCCCAAGACATCGCCGTCCAGTGTCACGATGGTGTCCGCGCCGATGACGATCCCACGTTGCCGGCGAGAGGCGACCGCCTTTGCCTTTCCCTGCGCCAGACGTCGGGCGAACCGTTGCGGCTCTTCTCCCGGCGCACGGTCCCCTTCGACATATCCCGAGTCTACGCACTCGAGATGGGCATCCAGGGCGCCGATGATGTCCCTCCGTCGCGGCGAGTTAGACGCAAGAACCAATGCGGGGACTGCAGACGGCACCGCTACCGATTTCATGGATGTTCCGAGGGCCGATTCGGCATGGATACAGTCTACAAGCTTTCCGCAAGCGGCCGGGTAGGGACGAACCCCCGGGCCTAGTGGCGGAAGTGACGGACTCCGGTGAAGACCATTGTCATGCCGCGCCTGTCCGCCTCGGCGATAACTTCGTCGTCGCGAATCGATCCGCCCGGCTGGACCACGGCCGCCACGCCGGCGTCACCCGCGGTCTCGACATTGTCGGCAAACGGCATCAGGGCATCGGATGCCAGCACGCTTCCTTCGGATTCGGCGCCAGCGGCACCCAGCGAAAGCCGGACGCTGTTGACCCGGTTGGGCTGACCGGCGCCCATTCCCAACAGCGCGAGGTCCTTCGCGACAACAATGGCGTTGGACTTCACGTGCTTTGCCACCTTCCACGCAAAAGCCAGATCTGCCATCTCACGGTCGGTCGGATGCCTCTCCGTGACTATGTGCCACGCTGCCGGGTCTTCGTCGAGCACGTCCGTGGTCTGCACCAAGGCGCCGCCGGAAACGAGCCGGACATCCAGAGCGCCGCTGCCATCGCGCGTGGGGCGGACCTCCAGCACGCGGAGGTTCTTGCGTTTGGTCAGGAATTCCAAGGCATCCCGATCGTAACCGGGCGCGACGACCACTTCGTAGAAGACGCCCCGCATAGCCCTAGCGGACTCGGTCTGCACCGGCCGGTTAAACGCAACGATTCCGCCGTACGCCGACACGGTGTCGCCCTCGAACGCCCGCCTGTACGCGGTAGCCTGGTCTGGGTGTACCGCGAGGCCGCACGGGTTGCTGTGCTTGATGACCGCCACCGCCGTGTCTTCAAAATCCTTCACGGCCCGCCACGCGGCGTCGGCGTCAAGGATGTTGTTGAACGAAAGCGGCCTGCCGTGTAGCTGGGAGGCGCCCGCGATCCCTCCCGGCTCAAGCGGGTCCCCGTACAGCGCTCCCGACTGGTGCGGGTTTTCGCCGTACCGCAACTCCGACACCCTTCTGTATCCGAACGTAATCTCTGTGCCGGATAGAGGGTCGCCCTCGTTCAGGTACCGGGTGATGGCCGTATCGTAGGCGGCGACGTGCTGAAACGCCTTCTGCGCCAGCGCTCTGCGCTCTTCCATGGATACGGCGCCCGGGCCCTCCGCCAGTCGCTCGGCCAACCAGCCGTAGTCGGAAGGATCGACGACGATGAGGACATGAGGGAAGTTCTTGGCGGATGCCCGGATGAGCGTTGGGCCGCCGATGTCTATGTTCTCCAGCGCGTCCTGCAATGTCGCGTCCGGGCGGCTAACGGCATCGACGAAGGGGTACAGGTTAGATACGACCACATCGATCAGTCCGATGCCATTTTTGTTGAGTTCCCGTACGTGGCCGGGGTTGTCACGCAACGCCAGTATGCCGCCGTGGATTACCGGATGCAGGGTCTTAACCCGCCCGCCCAGCATCTCGGGGAAGCCGGTAAGATCGGACACCTGCCGGGCCTCCAGCCCAGCCTCTTCCAAGCTGCGATGAGTGTTGCCGGTACTGACCAGCTCAAACCCCGCAGTCTCAAGAGCGCGGCCAATCACTTCCAGGTCCGTCTTATCGAATACGCTGAGTAGGGCTTTCAAGGTTGGCTATCCCGCGACCAAGGGCGAAATCGGTTTCTTCGGGTTCTATCGGGGGGTTCAGACTTCCAGCGCCAGCTTGTCCAATTCCAACTGGACGGGTACCGGAGATTCCCCGGTGAAGCAGGCCATGCAGAGGTCTTCTCTGCGTACTCTTATGGCCTTTACCAGTCCTTCATGGCTCAAGTATCCGAGGGAGTCCGCACCGCAGTACTCGCGGATCTGAGGCACGGTCATGTGAGACCCGATCAATTCCCTTCGCGTGGGCATGTCTATGCCGAGCTGGCACGGCCAGACGATAGGCGGCGAGGCGATACGAACATGGACTTCCTTGGCGCCGCTCTTCCTGAGGATCTTCACAACCTGAGGTATAGTGCTCGCCCTGACGACGCTGTCTTCCACGACGACGAGCCGTTTCCCCCAGACCACCTGGCCCAGCGGATTAAACTTTCGGCGCACGCCGAGGTCTCGCTGGCGCTGGTCCGGGAGTATGAACGTGCGGTTCACGTACCTGTTCTTCACGAGGCCTTCGCCAAACGGGATGCCGGACTCCTGAGAGAACCCCACAGCCGCGGGCGTGCCCGAGTCGGGTACACCAATCACGACGTCCGCATCGACCGGGTGCTCCCGCGCTACCTCCACGCCCATCCTCATACGCGTGTTGTAAACGAGCTGTTCCTCCAGAACGCTGTCGGGCCGGGCGAGGTAGATGTATTCGAACGAGCAGAAGGCGCTTACGTCCGGCTCCTTCAAGTAAAGGGTCTTCATACCTTTTCCGTTGAACGACACGGCTTCTCCTGGTCTAACATCGCGCACGTACTCGGCGCCGATGTTGTCCAGGGCGCACGTCTCGGAGGCGACGACCCAATCGCCTTCGATGCGACCTATGCAGAGCGGCCTCACACCCATTGGATCACGGAATGCCAGCAACGCATCACGGGTGAGGGCGACGACGGAGTAGGCCCCCCGCGCTCTTCTCATGCAGTACGCGAACCGGTCGGCTAACGTTGCGCCGGGGGCGCAGGTCAGCAAATGAGCAAGAAGTTCCGAGTCACTGGTAGTGCCCAGCTCGCAACCCCAACCCAGTACCTCATCACGAAGTTCCAGGGCGTTCACGAGGTTGCCGTTGTGCCCAAGGGCGATCTCCATGTCCCGTCCCCTTGCTCGAACGGGCTGCGCGTTCGTGAGGTTCGACGATCCAGACGTGGAGTACCTGGTATGGCCGATGCCAATGTGCCCGGGAAGATGGATCAGTACTTCTTCGTCGAATGCCTGGCTGACGAGGCCCATCGAGGTGCTGATCCTGATGCTGGAGCCGTCTGCGGTCGCGATTCCCGCGCTCTCCTGGCCGCGATGCTGGAGGGAGAAGAGGCCGTCAAACGCCACCTTTGCAACGTTGAGGTCTCGTGAATAGACGCCAACCACACCGCAAGCGTCTCTTACATGATCGTCAGGAGCAGTCATGTATCCCGCTTTCAATCCTCGGGCCAGATGCTAGGTAAGATCGGTCGTCCCAGGCGGGCAAGGCACCCGAATTATACGTTTGGCGAAAGAACGCGGTCAATCCAAAAATGGGCGGCCGAGCAGCGCGCTTGTGATTTCGTGCAAGGTCCTCGAACCGGCGCCGGCAAACTAGGCTGCGGCCGCCTCGCTGCCGCGGCCGGGCAGAATCGGACGCCTCAGGGACGTTGCCCACAACACCACGGCGATCAGCAGAAACATGCCGGTCATGCCATTGATTCGTACCGCGGCCAAGGGCCCAAGCCAGTCCGCTACCGCGCCGAGCAGGACCGCGCCAAGGGGCGCCGCGCCTACTACGAGCGTGATCACGCCGATGCAACGGCCGCGCATCTCCGGCCTGGAAACGAGCATTACGATGGCGCTCTGCATGGTGCTGAAGCCGGCGGTCCCAAGCCCTATGGCAAGTATCAAGACGAAGGACAGCGGATAGATGTCTGAGAACGACAGTAGGGAGAGAGAGCCCATGCCAAGCAAGGAACCAACGACGAAGATCCTGCCGTGGTTGCTGATCGACGGCGCCGATGCCACGGCCACGGTGCCCACGATTGCGCCGATGCCGTCGGCAGCCGACAACGCGCCCATCAGGCCCGCACCAACTCCGAGCACATCGCGCGCGATGACGGGGATCATGTTCACGTAAGTGAACAGGAACATGTTCACGAGGAGTGTCACGAGAATTACTCCGAGGATCGTGCGGTCCGACATGGCGTACCGGAAGCCCGCGACCATCTCTCCCAACACCCAGCGGACACTCCACCGCATAGTTTCCACACGATCGGCGTAGACCGTCCACATCATTAGCGCAGCGGCGCAGAAGATGATGGCGCAGGCCACGTAAGCGACGGGGACTCCGGCTAAAACGACCAGCACACCCGCCAACGCCGGGCCCACAGCCTTGGCGCCGTGGAAAGCGGCAGAGTCGAGCGCCAGCCCGTTCGTCACCCTACGGTCGCCCAAGAGCTGGTAGATCAGCGCCTTTCGAGCGGACTGGTCGAGAGCGCGTCCAATGCCCGCCAAGAGGACCGCGCCGTACACATGCCATGTTTCGGATGTGCCGGTGATCAAGAGCGTCGCCAGGGCGACCGAGCCGATGGCGCTAGTTGTGTGCGTGGCTTTGATCACTGCCGTGCGGCTAAGGGCGTCCGCGAGCATACCTCCGAACAGCCCGAGTCCCAGCATGGGCCCCCATCCGAAGACACCAATGAGAGCCACCATGAAGGGCGAGTCGGTGCGCTCCAGGATGAGCCATCCGAGCACCGTGATCTGCATCCACCATCCGATCTGAAAGAGAACGGCGCCGGACCACAGTCGACGGAAATCGCGATTGGCAAGCGCGCCGTGAGCCCGTCCCAAACGGCCGCCGGCTGCCGCGCGTTGTCTCTGTTGCGTCATGCGAGTTCCCGTTGAGGCCTAGCGATCCGACGCATCGGGGGCGGTCAGGGGTCTTCTGATCGAGGGGGACAACGAAGTGACGACCGCCAACAGGAGAAAGCCGACAAGTCCGTTGATCCTGATGGCACTTGTCGCGCCGAGAGAGTTCGCCATGGTCCCGACTAGGAGCGAGCCGAGAGGACTGGTGCCTATGGCCAATCCGACAACTCCCAGCGCCCGGCCTCTCATCGCGTGGTCGGATACCAGGACCGTTATCGCTCCCTGCATGGTGCCGAAGCACGCCATGCCTACGCCTAGGGCCAGCATCGACGCGATCGACAGACCGTACTCGCGCGAGAACGACAGCGCCACGAGCGACAATGTGCCCGCCATCGCACCGAACGCGAACACGAGGCCGTGCCTCCTGACGTTGGCCATCGATGCGATGGTTACCGCTCCAACCAGCGCTCCCATCCCGTCGGCCGCCATCAGGACTCCCACAAGACCCGAGTCAACACCGAGCACGTCCCTCCCGATCACAGGGACCATTTGCGTAAAGGGGAACAGGAACACATTCATCAAGACCGTTATGGCCACCACCGCCTTCATTACAGGATGGCTCAGGGTGTACCTTACCGCCGACGCCAGGTCGGCGGAAACGGAGCGCGCGCTCCAGCTCCGGCGAGCTTCATGGGTCACCCTCATCAGCCAGACCAGCGAGGCGGCGCTGGCAAACAGCAGGCAGACGACCATGTAAGCCTCAGTCAATCCGGCTGCGGCGATAATCACTCCCCCTGCGGCAGGGCCAATCACCTTGCTGCTGCTGAAAGCGACCGCTTCCAGGGCAAGTCCGTTGGTGACACCGGACGAACCCAGGAAATCGTGCACGAGAGCGCGGCGCGCCGGCTGGTCGATCGTGTTCCCAAGACCCGTGACCAGGATCACGCCGTATGCGTGCCACACCTCGATCGCGTCTGTGGCCAGAAGCACCGTGATGATGACGGCCGCAGCCGCGGTGGCGCCGTGAGTCGCGCGGATCAGCCATGCCCGGTTCATGGAGTCGACGAGCAGCCCGCCGACCAGTCCCAGCAGGAGCATCGGCAGCCATGCGAAGAACCCAACCAGCGCGACCATGAATGGTGAGTCGGTCCGCTCCAAGACCAGCCACGCCAAGATCATGAGCTGCATCCATCTGCCGACCATGAACAGGAGGCCGGATAACCAGAGAACTCTGTAGTTCCTTACGGCCAGAGGGCGAAACGGCCGGAGATAGCGTGCCTGGCCAGACCTCGAACGGCTATCTGCTTGCAATTTCTAACAGCGCCCCGTGGAGACGAAAACAGGCTGCCTGGTCAACGTGCCTCCACGGGCGGGCGGCAGAGGCAGCGAAGGCCCATCAACGCCTGTAACACGGCGTAAACGGTCGATTGGAGTATCCCTGCGGCAATTGACATGAAAGGGGTCTAAAGATACCATCCAAGTAGGACGGAAACGCAAAAACGTCCAATAGGATTAGGGGGGTGATTCGCGTGGAATCAGCGATCATCGCGATATTCGCCGTCCTGGTCGGCCTATTGTTGGGGGTGGTTGGTGGCTTTTTTGGCAGAATGCTTATCTCCCGCAAACAGGTTGGAGCAGCCAACTCTGAAGCGGAAAGGATACTGGAAAGGGCAAGGGAGAAGAGCAGAGAGAGACTGGTTGAGGCCAAGGAAGAAGCATTAAGCATCCTCTCGTCAAGCGAGAAGGAGATCAGGGAAAGGCGTTCCGAACTGCAGCGAACGGAACGCAGAGTGGCGAACTCAGAAGAGAACTGCAACAGACGGGCCAGCAATCTGGACAAGCGAGAGCGCAGACTAGCTCGCAAAGAGAACGAATCGGCCGAGATCCAGACTGAACTGGAGGCGATCAGGCAACAGGAGATCGAAAGACTGGAGAGCGTGGCGAACCTCTCCACGGAAGAGGCGAAAGCCGAGTTGATCGCCCGCGCCGAAGAGGATATTCAGTACGAAGTTGCTCGACGATATCGGGATGTCGAGCAGCAGGCAATCATGGAAGCGGATGGAAGGGCCAGAATGGTCCTTTCGCAGGCGATACATCGCCTGGCCTCGGATGTCGTCTCGGAAGCGACGGTGACGTCGGTCCCACTGCCAAACGACGACATGAAGGGCCGCCTGATAGGGCGCGAGGGCAGGAACATCCGGGCCATCGAAAAGGCCATGGGTGTCGATCTGATAATCGACGAGACTCCCGAGGCCGTGATGGTCTCCTGCTTCGATCCTGTGCGCCGCGAGATTGCCAGGGTTGCACTGTCAAAGCTGATCGCCGACGGCCGCATTCATCCCGCACGCATCGAAGAGATGGTGGAAAGGGCCGAGAAGGAAGTCGGCGAAGATGTGTGGAAGCGCGGGCAGGACGCTATCTTTGACACGGGAGTCCAAGGCCTGCACCCCGAAGTAGTCAGGCTGCTTGGAAGGCTGAAGTACCGCTTCAGCTACGGCGAGAATGTGCTCCAGCACAGCATCGAGGTGTCCCACCTTGCAGCAATGATGGCCGGAGAGGTCGGCGCGAACGTCAAGGTGGCCCGCACGGGAGGGCTGCTGCACGACATCGGCAAGGCGCTCACCCACGAGGTAGAAGGGCCCCATGCCGAGATCGGCGCGGACGTTGCCCGGAAGTTCAACGTGGCAAAGCACGTCTGCTCAGCGATAGCCGAGCACCATGACGACGTGATGACTTCCGCGGAGTGCTTTATCGTCTCGGCAGCCGACGCCATCAGCGCTGCCAGGCCCGGCGCGCGCAGGGACACCGTGGAGCATTACACGAAGCGGCTCAAGGCCATCGAAGACGTCTGCAGAGGCTTCGATGGCGTTGAGAAGAGTTACGCCATACAGGCTGGACGGGAAGTAAGGGTGCTTGTCAATCCCACTGACGTTGACGATGTCACGGCGGCTGCTCTTGCAAGGGACATCGCCAAGAGGATCGAGGAGAACCTCGCCTATCCCGGCCAAATCAAGATTACGGTGATTCGGGAGAGCCGGGCGGTCCAGTACGCCCGATAGACAGCTCAAGACAATAGGCAGACCAGGTCGGAGCAACGACCTTGAAGAACGCCCCGTCGAATGTGACGGGGCGTTCTAGGATAATGGGCTGTAGAAACAGACGAGAGCGAAATTTGGCGACAGTCGATCTACATCTGCATACCAACAGGTCCGACGGCACGCTCACACCAACGAAACTGGTGGATTTGTGCGCCGCGCGAGGTTTGCGAATCATCGCGATAAGCGACCACGACTCGACGGAAGGAGTGCCTGAGGCGCTCGAAGCAGCGAGGCGCCATCCTGGGCTTACCGTCATCCCGGCCATCGAACTGAGCACGGACGTGGCCGAAGCCGAGATTCATCTGCTTGGCTACTATGTCGACTACGAGGACACCAAGCTTCAGTCCACGTTGCAACGCTTCAGGGAAGGCCGTGAACTCCGAGGGAAGCGGATGGTCGACAAGCTGAATGAGCTTGGCATTCGCATAAGCTGGGAGCGAGTGCAGGAGATCGCGGGCGACGCGTCCATAGGGAGGCCGCACATGGCACAGGCCATGACCGAGGCCGGCTACGTACAGTATCCCAAGGACGCGTTCGATAAACACCTGGGGCGCAATGGACTTGCGTACGTAGAACGCGAGAAGCTCACGCCGGTAGAGGCCGTGGGCATTCTGCTGGAGAACGGCGCCCTGCCTGTGATCGCGCATCCCACTTACTCCGCCGCCAAGTCAGGCCGTGAGGGAATCTCAGACCTGCGGCACAAGCTAACTGAACTAAAAGCCGCCGGTCTTGTGGGCATGGAGGTGTACTACGGAGACTACACGCCGGACCAGGTCGAGTGGCTAAAGGGCCTGTCCGACGAATTGGGCCTTGATACCGTGCGGGGGAAGCGATTATCACGGGCTGGGCAACCCAAACGAACCTCAGCCAGGCACGGTGGGCCCTCCTGTCACTTCCGTCGAGAGGTTAAGGGCATTGCTGCCGCAGCGCAAGGCTGCGGTCGAGTGAGCAACTCAGCTCCATCCATGGATCGGCCATGACGAACGACGTGTTTCTGAGCGCAGTCGTCATCATTGGCGCGTACCTGTGGGGCGGCATTCCCACTTCCTATCTTGTCGCCCGCCGCAAGCTGGGCATCGATATTCGTTCCTACGGTTCAGGCAACATGGGCGCGACCAATCTGATGGCCCAGGCGGGGGCTTGGACGGGCTTCTTCACCGGCATCTACGACTGCGTGGGCAAAGGCACGCTGCCAGTAGTGATAGCAGGCGGGACCTTCATCAGCCCAGATCTCGGACTTGGCGTGCAGGGCATGGCGGGGCTGGCGGCCATAGCCGGGCACAACTGGTCACCGTACATGAGATTCACGGGGGGCAGAGGCGTCGCAACCGGTGTGGGAGTGCTTCTTGGTCTCTTCATGTGGAAAGAGATGCTCATAATGACCTTCGTGTTGGGGTTTCTGGGCAGGCTCATCTTCAAGGAGACCGGACTCTGGACCCTGATCGCATTGATAACTTTACCTCCCCTTTCGTACGCCTTTAACCAGCCCCCAGAGGTGGTTTTGACAACATTGGGGATAATGCTGCTGCTCATCGCGAAGAGGGTCATGGCGAACGAGAGTACCGCACCGGACGGCATTACCAAGAGAAGAGTTGTCCTGAACCGCATACTGTGGGACCGCGACGTACCCGTGAAGAGTGACTGGCTTGAAAGGTCGCCTTCTTCCGAGGGAAGTGGAGCCACCGGGGATGACTGAGAGCGCATACTGTCAAAGGCATCCCGGCACACCCACGAACCTGCGGTGCGGAAGGTGCGAGGCGACGATCTGCCCCGATTGCATGGTGTACGCGCCCGTCGGCGCCCGATGCCCGGACTGTGCCAAGACCGCGCCGCTGCCAATGTTCGACGTCAGCAACCTGGAGCTGGCCAAGGCGGTTGCAGTAAGCCTTTTGATCGGAGTCGGCGGGGGTCTGTTGATAGGGTTTCTCGCGCCAGTCCTCTTCGGGCTGCTCGAAGTTGTGGCTCTAGCAGGACTTGGCTACACGATTGGCGAACTTGTGAGCAAAAGTGTAAATCGAAAACGGGGAACGGCTCTCCAATACGTTGCCGTCAGTGGCGTGGCAGCCGCTTTTCTGACTTCCCTCATTGTATCTGTGGCCATCATAGGGTATCCCCTCTCCGCAATCTGGGCTCTGATCGGTGCGGCTGTCGGGGGCTATCTGGCCGTGTCCCGATTTCGCATTTAACCGTCCGGCGATAATCGCAACTCACGCATAAGATCGCTACGAAATGACCGTATGAGTTGATGCACTCACGTGTGGGTTGATAATATTATTGTTGAATCCTTAGCTCACATGGTGTGTCGAAATGGATGAACGAGACCGGCAGATCATAGCGTTACTCCAGGAAGATGGGCGGGCCACGAACGCCACCATAGCCCGCAAGGTTGGTGTGAGCGAGGGTACGGTCCGGCGCCGACTGAACCGGCTGTTTGAGAATGAGTACATTCGGGTCGTCGCGTTGCCGGACTCGTCCAAGCTTGGCCTGGACTCGGAAGCCCTAATAGGCGTACAGGTGGAGCCTGACAAAGGGGACCTAGTAGCGAAAGACCTGGCGGCGCTCGAGGAGATCAAGTGGGTTGTCTCGACAACCGGTTCCTTCGATGTGTTCGCCTGGGCCGCACTTCCGAACGCAGAAGCCTTGGGTGTGTTTCTTAGAACCAAGGTTGGCTCGATCGAGGGCGTGCGAAGAACGGAGACCTTCGTCAGGCTGGCGCTGAACAAGCAGTGGTGAGAGCGGGTCGCAGTGCAGCCGGATCATGGCCTCTGCCAGCAACCATACTCATCCTGACAACGGTAGTTACTGAGTCCTTCGCGACATCAGTCCTCATACATCTCACGGGAGCGAACTGTGCTCAAGACCAACAACTGCGGCGAGCTTAGAGCCGAACATGTCGGCAGCCAGGTGACACTGGCAGGCTGGGTGCACAGGCGGCGAGACCACGGGAACCTCATCTTCATTGACCTGCGAGACAGGGAGGGAATTACCCAAGTGGTCTTCAACCCCGCAGACGCTCCTGAGGCCCACTCGGCCGCCGAGGCGCTCAGGCAAGAGTGGGTGGCCCAGGTCCAGGGTACCGTTGGCCTTCGGCCACCCGGAACCGAGAACCTGAACCTGTCGACCGGCCAGATCGAGGTACAGACCAGCAGTCTGCGCGTATTGAACAGTTCAAAGACACCGCCCTTCTACGTGAACGAAGAGAGCGAAGTGGATGAGTTGCTCAGGCTGAAGTACCGATACATCGACCTGCGGCGCGAGAGCATGAAAGAGACCATCGTGTTGAGGCACCGCGTTGTGAAGTACATTCGTGACTTCCTGAGCGACAACGGATTCCTCGAGATCGAAACGCCCATACTCATCAAGAGCACTCCGGAGGGCGCACGGGACTACCTGGTGCCCAGCAGGCTCTATCCGGGCCGCTTTTACGCTTTACCTCAATCGCCCCAGCAACTGAAGCAGCTCCTGATGGTGTCCGGCTTTGAAAAGTACTTCCAGATCGCGCGGTGCTTCAGGGACGAAGACCCGCGTGCGGACCGGCAGCCCGAGCACACGCAGCTCGACTTAGAGATGAGCTTTGTTGAAGAAGAGGACGTTTTGAGCCTCATTGAGGAGCTGTACACGGGTCTGGTAGAAGAACTCATGCCAGGCAAGAAGATTTTGAAACCCTTCCCCAAGCTGACTTACGAAGAAGCGATGAACAGATTCGGCACAGACAAGCCGGACCTTCGGTTTGGAATGGAGTTGGCCGATCTTTGCGAAGTCGCGGCGAACATGGACTTTCCCGTCTTTTCGAACGCCCTCGAAGAGAGTGGAGTGGTACGCGCACTGCGCGCCCCTGGCTGCGGCACATACACACGCAGACAGTTGGATGCCCTGGTAGAAACGGCACGCTCACGCGGAGCCAGGGGACTCGTATGGATCTGCCTAGCGGGAGAACCGGGCAGTGGCGACCCGATCTCACAAGAAAACGTGAGGTCATCAGCATCGAGGTACTTTTCTATCGACCACGTGCGATCGATCGCGGACAAGACGGGCGCAGAAGCAGGCGACGCCATCCTGATAGTGGCCGGTCCCCGGAAGACAACCGACATGGCGTTGAGCACTCTACGGCACGAGCTGGGACAGAGACTGGGACTTGCCGACCAGGACCTGTTCGCATTTGCATTCATTGTTGACTTTCCGCTGTTCGAGTGGGACGAAGAACAAGGTCGCTGGGACGCGATGCATCACGCTTTCACCACGCCGAAGGCGGGGAATGAGCGATACATCGAGTCCGAACCTCACAGGGTGATCGCGCACTGCTACGACCTGGTGGCAAACGGCACCGAGATGGCAAGCGGAAGCATCAGAATCCACAATCGCGAGCTGCAGGAGCGTGTGCTTCGACGACTTGGGTACAGCGATGAAGACATGGATGTGCGCTTCGGCCAGTTGCTTACCGCACTAGAGTACGGCGCTCCGCCCCACGGGGGCATCGCACCGGGCATTGACCGGCTCTTAATGCTACTAACGGGACGCGACAACATCAGGGACGTGATCGCCTTCCCCAAGACGCAGAGCGCTGTGGACCCCCTCTTTGAGGCCCCGGGCCAGGTTGAGGCCATGCAACTGGAAGAGCTGGGCATCCGAATGGTGGGGCACTCCGAGGAACCCGAGGAGCTATCCCAAGCGGCTCCCACCTAAGGGGCCGGTGCTATAATCAGCGTTCTTCCGGAGAGGTGGCCGAGCGGTTGAAGGCGCCGGTCTCGAAAACCGGTATCGGAGCAATCTGATCGCGGGTTCGAATCCCGCCCTCTCCGCTGGCAAGACAGCAGACGACGCGGCGGGGAAAGCACGAACTGTGCCCGTCTGGTCTTATCTCTTGTCATCCACCCGTCTTGCAGTGCTAGGCTAGAGGGGTTGGACAGATCCGTAGTGGAGAGGTGCTAGAGCGGCTGAATAGGCGCGCCTGGAAAGCGCGTGTCTCGGTTACCCGGGACCGCGGGTTCGAATCCCGCCCTCTCCGCCACTTTGAGTTCCCTGCCCCCTTGACATGGACGATAAAGAACGAAAATACTGGGTGGCCTTCAACAGGATTCCGGGACTTGGACGTGCCCGGTTCACCCTTTTGGAGAAGAGGTTTGGCGCCCTTTCCAAGGCCTGGGATGCTAGCGCATCCGAACTTTCAGGCGCCGGCCTGGACCGCAAGACCGTGCAGTCGATTGGCCGCAGACGCGGCTCGATCGACCCTGATGCGGAGATGGACAAGCTGGAATCCATGGAAGTGGAGGCATTCACCTGGCACGACGATGGATATCCTCCCCGCCTCAAGGAAATCTACGACTTGCCGCCCCTACTCTACGTGCGCGGCGCTCTGTTGCCGAGCGACGAGCGCTCGGTGGCCATAGTCGGAACGAGGAAGCCAACCCCATACGGCAGGCAGGTGGCTCACCAGGTCACTTACGACCTGGCTCGCTCAGGCGTTGCCATTGTAAGCGGACTTGCCCGCGGGGTAGACGGCATCGCGCACAGGGCGACGCTTGAC
Source organism: Dehalococcoidia bacterium (assembly GCA_965237445.1). Taxonomy (GTDB): domain Bacteria; phylum Chloroflexota; class Dehalococcoidia; order Lucifugimonadales. The sequence continues at coordinate 952,765 of OZ250142.1, forward strand.
GCCGAGCAGCGCACCATTGCGGTACTTGCCGGAGGGTTGGACTGGATCTATCCCAGAGAGCACCGCAGTTTATCTGAGTCTATTGCCGAGAATGGGGCGCTCGTCTCAGAGCACCCGCTGGGCGCGCGTCCGGCGCCGGGCAATTTCCCCAGAAGAAACCGGATAATGGCCGGCATGACACTCGGGACAGTTGTTGTTGAGGCCAACCGGGGGAGCGGGGCACTGATTACAGCAAGACACGCCTTGGAGCAGAACAGAGAAGTCTTCGCTGTGCCGGGCAGCATTTTGTCGCCTGCAAGCGCAGGCACCAACGCGCTGATCCGAGATAGCGCGGCAAAGCTGATCACCGACCATTCCGATATCCTCGAAGAGCTAAACCTGACGTACGTGGAGCAGCAGATTGAGATGAAGGCCCTGTTCCCTGAGAATGAGGATGAGAGCAAGGTAATAAAGCACGTTACATTCGACCCTGTACATGTGGACGAGATAGTTAGAACCGCAGGACTTTCCGCTTCCACCGTAAGCAGCGTGCTCGCAATGATGGAACTGAAGAGCATGGTGCGTCACGTTGGCGGAATGAACTACGTCAGGCTCAAAGAGGCGCAGTCCACGTACAGAGTCACAGAGCAAGGAAATTATGCGTAAAGACCTAGTTATAGTCGAATCACCAGCCAAAGCCAGGACCGTCGAGCGGTACCTGGGCAACAAATACGTGGCCAAAGCTTCAATGGGCCACGTCAGAGACTTGCCAAGAAAAGAGATGGGTGTGGACATAGACGAGAAGGGCTTTCACCCCTCGTACTCCGCGCTCCCGGACAAGCGCAAGATCATCAGCGAACTGCGCAAGGCCTCGGCGGAGGCCGGTACGGTCTACCTGGCGACCGACCCCGACCGCGAGGGTGAAGCGATCTCATGGCATGTGATGCAGGCGGCCAGAATCGATGCTTCCAAGACCAAGCGGGTAGTATTCCACGAGATCACCCAGGACGCGATTAAAGAGGCATTCGACAACCCGAGGGACCTGGATGTGCACCTCATTAACGCGCAACAGGCTCGCCGCATACTCGATCGCGTAGTGGGTTACCGCCTGAGTCCTGTCCTCTGGAGCAAAGTCAAGCGCGGGCTCTCCGCCGGGCGCGTCCAGTCGGTGACGCTCAGGCTTGCGGTGGACCGCGAGCAGGAAATAGCCGACTTCGTACCGGAAGAGTACTGGACGATCGATGCTCTTCTATCGAAACTGGGTGTCGGCAAGGATGGTCAGTTTTCGGCGGGACTGCACGCCATTCAAGGACGAAGGGGCCGCCCGAAGATACCCAACGGCATTGAAGCGGCCGAGATCGAAGGAGACCTTAAGGGCGCCGAGTTTGCGGTCCAGTCGGCCGTCAGGAAGGAGACTCGACGGCGGCCGATGCCGCCGTTCATAACGAGTACGCTGCAACAGGAGGCCTCGCGAAGACTCAGATTTACGGCTCAGAGGACCATGAGCATAGCCCAGCAACTCTATGAAGGGCTGGAGTTAGGCGGGGACGGCCCGTCAGGACTGATCACGTATATGCGGACAGATTCGACGCAGGTGGCCGAAACCGCACTGCGCGAGACTGGCGACTACATCCGGCAAAGGTTCGGGGAAGAGTATGCGTCAGATGCGCCGAGGCGCTATCGCACAAAGTCCAAGGCAGCCCAGGAGGCCCACGAAGCCATCAGGCCTACCTCTGTGTTCAGGAAGCCCTGAATCGCTCCGGCCTCACCTTTCCGGAGAGCAGTACCGGCTGTACGACCTCATTTGGCGGCGAATGGTGGCTTGCCAAATGAAGGACGCTCTCTACGACGCCACGACCATCGATGTGGCGGCGACCGGCGCATCAGGGAAGAAGTACACTTTCAGAGCCACTGGGTCTGTGCTGAAGTTTCCAGGTTACCGCACGGTCTACGTAGTTTCGCAGGCCAACGAAGACCGCACGTTGCCCGAACTTTCGAAGGACGAGCAGTTGGAGAGCCGCGGGTTGAAGTGCGAGCAGAAGTTCACAGAGCCTCCTCCCAGATACTCGGAGGCCATGCTTATACGCACTCTGGAGGAGCAGGGCATCGGCCGCCCGAGCACTTACGCTCCGACGCTCGCGACAATTCTGGCGCGCGACTACGTTCGCAAGCAGCAGGGGCGGTTCGTACCCACGAAGCTGGGAATTGCCGTAAGCAAGCTGCTCACCGCTCACTTTCCCAACGTTATGGACGTGAGCTTCACCGCGAAGGTCGAAGAGCAGCTCGACGAGATCGCCAGCGGGGAACGGGAGTGGACCCCGGTGCTCCAGGACTTCTACACGCCCTTCGACGAGGCCGTGGTCGAAGCGATGAAGAACGCGGAACGCGTCCCGCGCAACGAAATAGATGAAGAGTCCGACGAGGTCTGTGAGAAGTGCGAACGCCCAATGGTGATAAAGTCCGGGCGCTTCGGTAAGTTTACGGCCTGCACTGGATATCCAGAATGCAAGAACACGCGGCCCTTCGAAAGCCCTGAGGAGCGCGCGGTACGCGAATTGGTCAGTGAGGATGTAGACGAGCTCTGCGACGAGTGCGAAAAGCGCATGAATGTCAAGAACTCTCAGCACGGCCGCTTCCTGGGCTGCACTGGGTATCCAGAGTGCAAAAACACCAAGCCACTCCGCGTCGGGGTGACCTGCGAACAGTGCGGAAGCGACATGATTGAGCGCAAACAGAAGGGACGCAACGGCAAAATCTTCTACGGCTGCATCAAATATCCGGACTGCAAGAGCATTGTCAACCCGCTGCCGCAACCGTGTCCGGAGTGTGGCAAACTGCTGGCGGCGGAGGGGCGAACAAAGGCCAAATGCCTCTCCTGCGAGTACAAGGGCCCTGTACCGAAGGCGGACCCCTTGGAGATAGCAGTCTAATCGTGGACGCTGCGCGGTGGGACGAGGTCATTGGCCAGTTCGATGAACACTTACGCATCGAGAAAGGCCTGGCGGCACTCTCCATCCGGAACTATCTGACTGACATTCAGCCGCTCTTCGAGTTCATGGAGTCCCGGAGTATCCCGGACCTGCAGTCGCTCGACAGGACCGTGTTGCGAGGGTATCTGGCGTGGCTGGTAGAGCTAGGATACGTGCGGCACAGCATTGCGCGAAAACTGAGCGTACTGCGGACCTTTCTCCGCTGGCTGATGAGACTCGGAGAGATAGAGGCCGATCCGATGCCGTCGCGAGGCATAATGAGCCTGGACTCCAGACTCCCGCGCTTTCTGTCTCAAGAGGAAGCGAAGAAGCTGCTGAACGCTCCCGACACCTCCAACGAGCTTGGAATGAGGGACAGGGCCCTGCTAGAGACAATCTACGGGGCGGGCCTCAGGGTCAGCGAGGCTGCCAGTTTGAATGTTACCGAGGTGAACCTCTTCAGCCGTGAGTTGCGCGTGACCGGCAAGGGCTCCAAGGAGCGTGTGGTGCTGCTTGGCGGCCATGGACGCGACGCCATCGCGCTGTACCTCAGGGATAGCCGACCGAAATTGGAAAGCGGGGGAAGCGGCCTCGCGCTGTTCCTGAACCACAGGGGCGGCAGGCTGAGCGCCCGCAGCATTCAGTCCAAGGTCCGGGGATACGCGGCCAGCGCGGGACTATCGTCCAGGGTGCACACGCACACGTTGCGCCACTCGTTCGCCACGCACATGCTGGAGGGAGGGGCTGACCTCAGGGTGGTGCAGGACCTGCTTGGCCACTCGAGCCCGGCGACGACCCAGCTGTACACCCACGTAACCCAGGCCCAGGCCAAAGAGGTCTACATGTCGGCGCATCCTCGCGCATCGACAAGACGGCGCAAGACATCGCCGTCGAAGACGGAGTAGCCGCGCTCCGCTATACGCCGTTCAGCATGGCGCTTCGAAAGTCCGACAACCTATTCACAGTCTCCAGCACGAGGTCCCCAGAATCCATGTCGGGTCCTTCCTGCCTCGCTATGCGTAGCTGCGTGTTGCCCACTCTGACATGCCGACCCAGCGCTCGTTCCAATGGCCTCCTGGCGCCTCCTACCTCGCTTCCGAGCTGGAAGACGATGACCTTCTCTTCTCTGCGAATAAACTGAATCCCGGCGTCAACACACATAACCCGCAGCTTTGTCAGGTACATGAGGTTCTCTACCTGCCAGGGAAACGCTCCGAACCGGTCTTTCAACTCGTCAGCCATCAAGTCCACATCTTCAGCTCGCTCCAGACCGGCGATCCTGCGGTAAAGCCCGAGGCGAGTGGGAAGGTCTGCCACATACTCCGCAGGGATGTGCGAGGGAATTCCCAACTCAATCCCGACATCGGATGACGAGGGCGGGCCGGTCGCGTTCTCAGGCTCCAGCAACTCCGGCACATTTTCCTTCGACCCATTCTCGGTACCGTTCGTGCGGGCCATTTCACGCTGGGCGCGCAGGTCTTCAACGGCGCCCGAAAGGAGGCGCGTGTACAGATCGAAACCGACGGCGTGGATGTGGCCGCTCTGGGCAGACCCCAGGATGTTTCCGGCTCCCCTGATCTCAAGGTCTTTCATGGCGATCCGGAATCCTGCGCCCAGTTCGGTCGCAGCGAGCATCGTCTTGAGCCGCTTTTCGGCCGTTTCCGTAAGGCTCCGGTGGGGCGGGACGAGGAGGTAGGCGTACGCGCGCCGCGCGCCCCGGCCGACACGTCCGCGTAGCTGATAGAGCTGCGCAAGGCCAAAAGTGTCAGCCCGGTCGACAATCAGCGTGTTCACGTTGGGGATATCGAGGCCTGACTCGATTATCGTTGTACACACCAGGACGTCCATCTCTCCCGACGCGAAACTGGACATCGTCGCTTCGAGCTGGGTCTCCGGCATCTGGCCGTGGCCGACCCCGACGTCCGCCTCGGGAACGAGGCGCCTGATGTAAGTGGCCATGCTCTCGATGCTGTGCACCCGGTTGTGCAGGAAGAAGATCTGGCCCTCCCTGTCAAGCTCCCTCAAGATCGCCTCGCGGATCAGTTGATCGCTGAACTCCGAGACGTACGTCTTGATGGGCAGCCTTTCCTCGGGGGGCGTCTCAATCGCGCTAAGGTCTCGCACGCCGGCCAGCGACATGTGCAGTGTGCGGGGGATCGGCGTGGCAGTGAGCGTAAGCACATCCACCAATGTGCGCATGTGCTTCAGGCGCTCCTTGTGCTCCACGCCAAATCTCTGCTCCTCGTCAACGATCACAAGGCCCAGGTCTTTGAACCGGACGTCGCTTTGAACGAGCCTGTGCGTTCCGATGCAGATGTCTACAGCACCAGACGCCAGGCTCTCCACAACTTCCCGCTGCTCTTTCTTCGTCCTGAACCGGCTGAGCACTTCAATTTCCACGGGATACGCGCCAAGCCGCTGCGAGAACGTGGCGTAGTGCTGCTGCGCCAGGACCGTGGTCGGGACCAGCACCGCGACCTGCTTTCCATCCATGACGGCCTTGAATGCGGCCCTCAGCGCCACCTCAGTCTTGCCGTATCCAACGTCGCCGCATACCAGGCGGTCCATCGGCTTGGGCAACTCCATATCTTCCTTGACATGGAAGATTGCCTGCTTCTGGTCCGGCGTCTCTTCAAAGGGGAAGGAGTCCTCCAATTCGGACATCCATGACCTGTCATGCGCGTACGAGTAACCGTCCACAAGCTCTCGCGTTGCATACAGGGATAGGAGCTCGGCAGCCAGTTCGCGCGTCGATCGTTCGGCGCGCGCCTTCGCCTTCTTCCACTCCTGCCCCCCGAGCCGGGTCAAAGCCGGGTTCCGGTCGGCGGGGGCCAGATAGGGGCTGACGCGATCGAGCTGCCCCATAGGCACATACAGCTTGTCGCCCGCGGCGTACTGCAGGATCATGTACTCGGAGTGCGAACCTTCGCCTGGACCGCTTCCGGTGCCCACGAATCGCCCCACGCCGTGTTCGACGTGAACGACGTAATCGCCGGGCTGAAACTCCTCGGCCAGCGCCTCGAGGCCCCGGGCAGCGCTCCTGCGCCTTGCCCGTCGCTGCTTGGCGACACCGAAGATGTCAGCATCGCTGAAGACCACGAGGTCTCCGTCGGGGCTATTGAGAATGAGCCCGCTTCCGAGGTCGCCCGCCCTGGTGCGCACCACAGTAACCCTGCTCGTGGAGGGAATGTCCTGGAGCTCTTCGACGAGGTCTGCCCCTACGCCGTACTCATCCAGAATCTCCTCCAGCCGATTGGGCAAGGAAGTTGCCGCGATAACGCGACTGCCGCCCTTCGTCAGCCTGTCCGCCTCGTCCGCGAAACGTTCAAGGCCGCCGTAGTACCCGGCAGTGGAAGTAACCGGCAAGGAATGCATCTTGTTTGCAAGCAATTCGCTTGCCCCCCACGGCGTCAAGTCAAGCCGGACGGAGACGGATGCCAATAGCCGCTCCACATCACGCCAGGGCAAGTTTGGCGACGGGAAGCCGTATGGCAGTTCGCCGCGCCGTTCTTTGGCTGAGCGCAGTTCGTGAGATCGCTCGTCGATCTCCCAGGCGGCCTCCGCAACTTCGGCGGGCCGGTGTACGACCAGCACTCCCCGGGAAGGGAAGTAGTCAAGAATCGAACCCCTATTGAAGAAGCCCCCGTAGTAGTCCACTTCATCGAGCGAGTGGCCGCCCGCCAGGCGCGCCAGCTCATCGTGCAAGCGGTCCCTTGCCTGGGCTGTACAATCCACAGCGTCCACGTGACCAATAAGCCGGTCCAGCTCCTCAGGATCGGTCAGAGTGGGCAGCGTCTCCCGGGCCGGGTACACGTCCACGTGATCCGCCGGTCCGGCAGACCGCTGCGTCTCAGGATCGAAGCGCCGTATGCTGTCGATCTCGTTGCCCCACAACTCTATTCGCGAGGGGCACTGTGCACTCAGCGGGAAGATGTCGAGAATCCCACCTCGGCGACTCATGAAGCCAGGCTCCATAACAGTGGGTTCGAACTCGTAGCCCATCGCCTGCCAACGCTTCAGGAGTTCACCTATGTCGACCTCGTCTCCCGTACGCAGGGTGTGGCAGGCGGCACCGAACAACTCCTTGCCCAGGGTCTTCTGTGCAACCGCGCCCGCGGAGGCGACGATGACCGGCGCTGCCTCATCCGTTTCGCCCAATGCGATGAGCGCCCGCAGCCTCTCACGTGTTGTCTCATCGTCCGCGGAGATACGCTCGAATGGCAGTACCTCGCTCTCCGGGAAGCCGTAAATCCGGTCCGGGCAGCCGCTCCACGTAGCGATCTGATCGGCCATGCGCCTGACCTCGACCTGTCGCGGAGTAATGACCAGCACCGGCGTCCCAAGATCGCGCCAGAGCGTTGCCAGCGCAAGCGGCGCGCCTTCACTCAGGACCTGTGCGCTGGTACGGCGCGCCCTGCGGACGAGCGGACTCAGCAGGTCCTGGTACTCTGGCGTGGCCTGCAGCACGCCACTTAACACTTCAAGGCCCATGATCGGTTTCCGAAGTTCTCCCGCTTGTTATTCGCTCTTTCAAGGCACGCCTGACGCAGTCACGTCAAACGCCCAAAAGGGCCAGACCCACTAGGGGTCGGCCTTTTGCAATTCTATCACTTGGACGGGCCGGGAGCAGAGGGGCCCTTGGTACAATCTAAGATCGTCAGCCATTTTCCGTTAGCTGGTGGGCGGCGTCATGGCCGCCAGACTTGGAGACGGCAAATCTGTGCAGGGTAGGTGATAACACCTCCTTTCTTTACAGTGTCAAGATAGCCTCGCTTGGCACTCTGGCCCGGAGAAATTACCACCGAGCCGTACTAGGCCAGCGCAGGGCTACAGACGGCGTGAGAGAGGCTCTTTAGGTCACTCGGAAGTGCCGCCGCCCACCAGCAAGCGGAACAAGGCTACTCGCAGGTTGGGGAGTCCTGGCTTCAACTGCTTGGAATCAGGATTGAAGCCTCAAACGTACCTCATCCGGCACTGGGCCAAGCCGGTCCGCGGCGGGCGTCTTATCCCTACCCGAGACGCTCACGGCCGCTTCGGCCAGCAGGTCAACGCCACCCAGAAAGTCGCTGAGTGTGATGTACTCGGCTCCCACATCACCGTCCGGGTCGGGGATGCTCGTCGTCGCGTTGTGGTAGTTACCGAGTGGGAAAGCCAGCCCGGTGACACTGTAGCCCGCGGCGGAGAATGCCGTCCCCTCGCAGACACCGCCGCTCATGAGCCGGCGCTGGTGCTTGAACGCCGAGTCACGCTTTGCGAGAGAGCGAGCAGCCGACTGCAGTACGCCCTCGGCCTCCATATCGAACGTTGTCAGCGCATCGCCCGTCCTGATCACAGGGCCGTCGCCCTGCGAGACACCGGCTATCACCGGACTGGACTCGATTGATACGACAAGCGAATCGGCAGGCAACGTGCCCGCTTCGGCCATCAGGCGTGCGCCGAAGAGGCCCCCTTCTTCGGCCCGTGTGAACACGCCGAACACGTCAGCGCTCCCACTGCTTTCAGCAAGGCTCTCGATCACAGCAAGAGTCGCCGCACACCCGGCAAGGTCGTCCAGTGCGCGCATGCGAATCACGTCGCCGTCAAGTTCGAAGTCCGGGAGGTCGAACACCACGGCCATACCGACATTGATAGCCTCGATCTCCTCGCTCCGCAGGGCGACGGTCCGGGCACCTCCAGGGTCGAGAGGCTCGGTCTCCGCGGCGATTCTGCGGCCGTCCCCAATGATGACCAGCACCCTCGTCGGTTTGTGCAGCGCCGCAGCCGGAATGCCGCCAAGCGCCTTGGCCGTCGCGGTGTAACCGTCTGATTCCGTAATCTCGAAGCCAGGATGGTCCATGTGCGCTACGAATGCCAGGGGAGGGGTGCCGGACGGCGTTCCATGGGAGTACCGGACGATCACATTGCCAAAGACATCGTAACTCACTGGCAGGCCAGCGTCGGTGAGCCGCCCTTCAATGTATTCGGACGGCCCGCCTTCATGGAACGGTACGGCCGGTCTGGCTCCCAACTCGCGAAGATGTTCCAAAGCTTGCTGATGTCGACTATCCAATGCGCCAATTCCTTAGAGCCTAAGCTGCGTTGAGGGTAGCAAGCCTCAATGTCACAGACAACGCCAGACCTGAATGAAACGCGTTGCTCTGAGCCCGCCCAAGTCTGCGTTGCCCCGCTCGCTTCGCCTGTACGATGCCTCTGGCGCTTTGCTATGCTCACCTCACGGAGCCTTCCCGACCGCACCATCCCTCGTTCACTAACTCGGAAGGACTTACAGGAGTTCCTTTGCAACCTGGGGCAATCGTCGTAGTGCGGCTTGCGAACGGTCTATCCATACGACGCGTCATCGAGACGAAGGGGACACGCGTCAGGCTGGCTCTCGGACGCAACAAGGAGGCGAGACTCCCCACTGAACGCGTCCTCCTTGAGACTGGAGAGTTCGCCGCGAACGAAGACGATCTGAATGCCTTCAGTACAGCCTGCGAATCGTCGGCAACCGACCTGGACCTCGCTGAGATCTGGGACTTATGCACCGGCGAGCGCTCCGCGCTGAGCCTCGCGGACATCGCCGACCTCTACTGGCCCGAGCCTCCGAGCCCATTGCAGACTGCCGCACTCTTGCTCCATCTGGAACGCGACGACCCGTACTTCAAGACTAGTGTGGATGGATACATCCCCAGGGCGCAGGCAGAAGTGGAAGCCATCCTGAGCCACCGACGTGCCCAGACCGAGCGAGAAGCTTCTGCTACCGCACTCGCCGCCTGTCTCGCGTCAGGCGTTGCGCCGCCCAACCCAAGCCAGTACGAGCGCGAGTTGCTCGACCACCTGCGCGGCTTTGTCGTCTACGGTGACAACTACACGAGAGCCGCCTCGGCCAGAGAGCTCGCCGCCCGCGCTTCGCCGGGATCGAGGGACCACCGGCGCGAGGCGTTCGCCCTCTTGGTCAGCGCTGGTCTTTTGAGCGAGGACGTGCCCCTGGAGTTACTGGATGCCGACATCCCGAATGAGTTCTCCCAAGATGTACTTCTGCAGGCCGAACGCGTTGACGGGGAAGCCGCACTTTCCGACGGCAGCAGGGCTGACCTTTCCCGCATACCGACAATCACCATCGACAATGCAGACACGGCTGACCGCGACGATGCCATCTCTCTGGAGCATTTGAACGGTCGCTACCGGCTTGGGATCCACATTGCAGATGCCGCTTCCCTTGTAGACCCTGAAGGGAAACTTTGCGTGGAGGCCTCCCGGCGATCAGCCAGCCTGTACCTGCCGGAATCAGTCATTCCAATGTTGCCGCCTTCGCTATCCGAGTCGGTAGGTAGTCTGGGCCCAGGAATGCGGAGGCCGGCGCTGAGCGTACTCATAGATATCACCGAAGACGGCGAAGTCGTCAACTGGGAGATCGTTTCCTCAGTTGTGCGCAGCGATACGGCGCTTTCCTATGATGATGTGGACCATCAGCTCGACGAAGTTCCCGGCAAATGGCACGAGCTTGTCGCAACCCTCGACCGATTTGGCGAGGCAAGGGGGCGCAAAAGGGCGCAGGCCGGGGCTGTTGCCTTCCGCAGACCTGAGATGGAGATTTCCGTGGGCCCGATCGGGCAGATTGACGTCAAGGTTACCGACAGGGCATCCATGTCCAGACGGTTGATCTCCGAACTCATGATTCTCTGCAACTGCCTCATGGCGAAGTTCTGCGTTGACAACCAGATTCCGGCAGCATTCAGGACACAAGCGATGGCCGGCGGTCCCATCCTCGCCCACGAACGGGACCTAGAGTACGATCCAGTTCGTGAATTCGCCGCTGTCAGGCTGCTGGGCCCGGCTAAGTTGAGTACGGAAGCTAAGCATCACGGCGGCCTGGGCGTTTCAGAGTACATCCAGGCAACGGCTCCTCTGCGCAGGTACCCAGACTTGGTAATGCAGAGACAGATCGGGCATTTCATTCGGTGCGGAGTTCCCCTGTACAAGGCCGAAGAGGTCCTCGCGATAGCATCTTCCGCTGACGTTCAGATCAGAGAGTTGGCAAGGATAGAGAGGTTTCGCAAGCGATACTGGTTCCTGAAGTACCTGCGCCAAGCAAGGACTGGCCAGGGCAGCAACGGCGGCTCTTCAAACGTCTTTCAGGCGATTATCCTCGAACGGCGCGAGCACGGTCCGTCAACCATTGAGCTCATGGAGTACCCGTTTCGCACCCGCATCCAGCTCACAGACCGCGATTCACCGGGTGACCAAGTCACAGTTCGACTTCATGACGTAGATCTGTGGACACGCTCTGCGCACTTCATCAGGGAACCCTAGCCAGTCACCATGCCGTCCGCCCGGCATTTGCCAGCGTTGTAACTGAGACTTCGCGAAGCGTCCCTGGGTACGACTTTTGGGGGGAGTTTGCAGCGGGACAGACTGCACGATCGCCAGAGTTGAAGTCCGCTTCGTCGATCTGCAGAGAACCAACTCGCCTGCCCTGCAGTGCTTCACAGCCTGCCGCCAACTGCCCGACACGACTCGCCTCTCACAACGAGCAGCCATCAAGCCGGCAGGCGACACTAACGCTGTGGGCTCTCTCCTACCTTCATTCCTGAACGCCCACCTCCAGAACGCGGAGCATGTTCGTTCCCCCGGGCACGCCTATGGGGAGTCCGGCCACCAGCACAATCTTGCTGCCGGTGCTTACCTCTCTTGTGCTTCTCACGCTCTCGAGCGCCACGTTGAAGATGTCATCGACGGTCTGGGGCTCCTTTATCGTCAACGGCGTCACGCCCCATCTTAGAGTCAGGAGCCGCCTGATGTGTTCGTGCGGTGTAAGCGCCAGGATGGGTTCCTTCGGCCTATACCTGGAGACTCTTCCCGCGGTGCCTCCAGACTCCGTGAAAGCCACTATAACGCTTGCATCTAGCTGGTATGCCGTTTGGACCGCGTTGTAGCCCATAGCGTCGTCCGTCTTCTGCTCCCGGTACGCTGCACGCTCTGCCAGGATATCTTCGTACGGCAGTGCCTCCTCCACCTCTCTGGACACTTCTGCCATGAAGAGGACTGCCTCCACCGGATAGTCCCCGATTGAGGTCTCGCCTGACAGCATGACCGCGTCTGTGCCGTCGAACACGGCCGTCGCGACGTCGGTCGCCTCGGCGCGGGTTGGAGTCGGAGAACTGATCATGGATTCCAGCATCTGGGTTGCGGTGATTACGGGTTTGCCTGCCGCATAACACCTGGAAATCAGGTCTTTCTGAATGAGCGGTATTCTGGATAGCCGGTCCTCTGTGCCCAAGTCTCCTCGAGCAACCATGACAGCATCGCTTGCGTCCAGGATTTCGTCGAAACACTCCAGTGCTTCAACCTGCTCGATCTTGGAGATGAGATGTGGGTAGACCCCAAGCTCGGCCAGCGCTGCCCGTGCCGAATCTACATCCGCGCGCGTTACCACTGTGGAAAGCGCGACGAAATCTGCACTGCATTCGGCCGCGAAGTTCAAGGCTTCTACGTCTTCAGAGCTGGGAAAGGGGAGAGAAGAAGCCTTGCCCGGCGAGGTTACGCCCCTCCCTGACGTGATGCGGCCGTTGGTCATGGCTTCGCATTGGACGTCGAGGCCTTCCACGGCCCTCACACGCAACCTTATCCTGCCGTCGTCGATTAGTACCGTGTGTGCCGGAATGGCATCATGATGAAAGCCGGATGGAGATACAGGTATACGACCGTCGGCACCATCGGAGTCCTCGCTCGTCAGGACTACCCTGTCGCCCCTCTCGAATCTGACGCCACCACCCACGGTCGGCCCTGTCCGATACTTGCGGCCCGGCACGTCCACCATGATGCTCACGGCCATCCCTAAGTCAGCGGCGGTGCGGCGTACCCGCTCGGCAATTGTCCTATGCTCGTCAAGCGTACCGTGCGATAGGTTAAGTCGCGCGATACTCATGCCGGACCAGATCAGGGCGCTTATCTGTTCTTCGGACCGCGTGGCGGGCCCCAGGGTGCACACGATCTTCGTCTTGGGCAGTCCTCTGGTCAGTCTCGCATAACGTATGTCGGGTTCGGTCATTTCAATGCCGCACGGGAGAGTGTTGCAGGCCTACGTCTTGATTGAGTCTCATTGCGCAAGAAGGACACGGCCCATATTATAGGCAGCGGTTCAAGAGGTTAATCAAGCATTGGCCACGCACAAGTTAACCCTGTTCTGTGACCTGAGAAGTTTGAGGCTTGTTCGCCGCCACTTCGCAATTCAACGTCTGCGTGCCAGTATCCGGAGAATCGTGTGAGAAAGGGCATCTTCAGCGGCACATTCAATCCCGTGCACTTCGGCCACTTAATCATGGCAGAGTGCGTAAGAGACGCCCTCAAGCTGGACAAGGTCATCTTCCTTCCGCTGGCAAAGCCCTGGAACAAGCCCGACCAGGACCTCGCATCGATCGAAGATAGGTTCAGCATGCTCATGGCTGCAATCAAGACCAACCCTGCATTCAGTCTGTCTCGCGTCGAGATAGATACACCGCGCCCCAAGTACGATAGAGATCTACTTAAGAAGGTTTGCGGGGATGCTGATGAGGCTTCTGACTTCTTCTGTATTCTAGGCTCCGATGCGCTAGCCGGTCTTCCCCACTGGCAGCACATTGACGAGTTACTTCAACTCATGAAGTTTGTCGTGGTGGACAGGCCTGGACACGATACGCGCGAGGTCCTTCGAGCCGTTGAGGCCTCCCTTCCGTCAGCGGAGGACCGGTTCCACATCGTCGAGTCGCCGCCAATTGCCATCAGCTCCACCGATCTTCGGCGAAGAGCGTCCGCGGGCCTGTCCTTGCGCTATCGGGTGCCCGACTCGGTAGCCACATACATTGCCCGGAATGGCTTGTACACCGATACTCCCACATCATGCGCACCGTCCGACAGCGAGTGTTGACTAGCAGGCGCAGGAGCCGTTCTACGCCATGAATCCGTGTGCATTGGCTCCCGACTGTGGCACAGTGGTAGAAGACAACAGCATTCCAGGGAAGGTCATTTGAGTAGCGTAGCTCTCCGAAGCGGACAGGAGACCATTGCGAAGCTTCAGGAGGCCGTAGCTGACCCGCTCGCCGGCCTGCGAGGCCCGTTGAAGGAGGGCGTCGCTCGCGTTCTGGACGGCGCAGAAATGCCGGCAGTAGATGCTCGATTCCTAGCCACAAGCGCAGAAGAAGAGCTTCCCTACCTTTGCCGCGCTGCAGCAATGCTCCGTGACCGGGGCAAAGGAAACGTGGTCACCTTCTCTCCCAAGGTATTCATTCCCCTAACGATGCTCTGCAGGGACTTCTGCGGTTACTGCACCTTTCGAAAATCTCCCGACGAAGCCGATAGGCTGTATATGACGCGGGATGAAGTCCTGGCCACCGCAAAGGCGGGAGACCGGATGGGCTGTGCGGAGGCGCTGCTCACGCTTGGCGAGAGGCCAGAGCAACGGTACGCAGAGGCAAAGGAGTGGCTGAGCGACAGGGGCCACAGAACAACGCTCGCGTACGTAAGGGAAGTGTCGTCCGCGATCCTGGAGGAGACAGGTCTCCTTCCACATGGCAACCCCGGCACGATGAGCCGCAGGGAGATGGCAGGGCTCAGACCGGTTAACGCGTCGATGGGCATCATGCTGGAGAACTCCAGCAATCGTCTGAAGGAATCGGGAGGACCCCACGAGCTTGCACCAAGCAAGTGGCCGGCGGTCAGGATGAAGACTCTTCGCATTGCCGGAGAGCTAAAGATACCTTTCACCACGGGTATCTTGATCGGCATTGGCGAGACCAGAAGTGAGGTAGTGGACTCGCTGCTGGCGATCCGAGACCTCCATGACCGGTACGGTCACATTCAGGAGGTGATCGTCCAGAACTTCCGCGCCAAGTCCGGCACCGCCATGGCAGATCATCCGGATGCCGACTCATCGTACTTGTTGTGGGCGACGGCCGCGGCTCGGCTGATCCTGGGCCCGGAGTCCAATGTTCAGGTCCCGCCGAACCTGAACGCCCGAGACTATCCTGTATACTTGCTGGCAGGTATCAACGACTGGGGCGGCGTATCGCCACTGACGATCGACTACGTCAACCCAGAGGCGCCTTGGCCAACATTGACGGAGTTGCGAAGGCAGACCCGGGCAATGGGTATGGACCTGAAGCCGCGGCTGACGGTCTATCCGGAGTACATCACTCATAAGCGGGACTATCTGCATACTGAACTGAAGCCCCGCATTGACTCGATGGCAGACTCAGACGGTTATCTGAAGGGAGGAATGGAACGGTATGCCGGAAGCCTCTCTTAACGGAGATAGCGTGACCGAGCTTTCAAAGCTCCTCTCGACCATCTCCCCTTCAATCGCCCGCACTCTGGAAGATGCTCTGGGCGGCCGCGACATTTCCAGCGAAGAGGCGGTGCCTCTGTTGGAGGCCACCGGCCTGGAGCTTCACGCGGCCACAATGGTTGCGGACGAACTGAGACGGCAGGCCGTCGGCGACGTCGTCACGTACGTTGTGAACCGTAACGTCAACTTCACGAACGTCTGCATCAAGCGCTGCGGGTTCTGCGCCTTCAGCCGCGACTTCCGGCTGGAAGAAGGCTACTTCCTGCCGCTCAACGAGATCATCCGGCGTGTCAAGGAAGCCGAGAGCCTGGGAGCCACCGAAGTGTGCATCCAGGCCGGCCTGCCCCCGCACATGGAGGGCGACCTTTACATCAGGCTCTGCGAAGCGCTCAAAGAAGAGGCGCCCGGGATTCACATCCACGGGTTCTCGCCTGAAGAGGTGCTCTACGGTTCCATCAGGTCCCGGACATCGATCAAGGCGTACCTGGCGGCTTTGAAGGACGCCGGAGTAGGCAGCCTGCCCGGCACGTCGGCAGAGATTCTCGACCAGGACATGCGCGACCGGATTTCGCCGGGGCGTATTCGTGTCGATCAATGGGTCGAGGTGATAACCACAGCTCACGAGCTCGGCATACCCACAACTTCCACCATCATGTACGGCCACGTTGAGACCAACGAGCACATTGCGAGGCACCTGGACCTGATACGCGGCATTCAGAAAAGCACCGGCGGAATCACCGAGTTCGTGCCCCTGAGCTTCGTGCACACAGAGGCGCCGATGTTCGCCCAGAATATGATCGAAGGAATGAGACCGGGGCCAACCGGACTGGAGATCTTGAGGATGCATGTGGTGGCGCGGATCATGCTCACCAACTGGATCCCCAACCTGCAAGTCTCATGGCCTAAGGAAGGCCCTCGCATCGCGCAGATGCTGCTCGCCGCCGGAGTCAACGACATGGGCGGCACACTGATCAATGAGAGCATCTCAACGGCCGCCGGCGCTCAGCACGGCCAGCTGCTCAAGCCGCGCGAGATTCGCGAGCTCATACGCGGAGCAGACCGCATCCCGGCGGAGAGGTTCACCACCTACGGCATCAGGCGAGTTTTCGAGGACGAGGATTCCGTCTTCGACCCACTCGATGACGTCGACGACGATGACATTGACAAGTTTGGCTCGTACCAAAAGCTGATAGGAATGGATGACTTCCGGTACAAGCACCCGAAGTTCGCAGCCAGGGATGCCTGAACGGGGTCCTTCCTAGATTCACTCAGAGGAGCGAGCATTGCCCTATTATCTCCTGCAGATCTCATGGAGCACGGAAGTCGCCAGGTCTCTGGTCGAGAACCCAGCGGACCATATGGCCGTCCTGCAACCCGCCGCTGCAAATCTGGGGGGCAGCATCGAGTGCGCGTATTCTGTCTTCGGCGATGCGGACTTCGTTGGCATCGTCAACATGCCGGACAATGTAAGCATGATCGCCTTCTCCAAGGCAGTCTCCACAAGCGGCGCCTCGAAGTCCATCCGCACAACGCCGCTGGTCACCCTGGAGGAGGAACGCGAGGCAATGGCCAAGGCACAGGGCGCGGAGTACCGGCCGCCCAACGCTTGATCTGTCCTGATCGATGCCTCACTACTTGATGCAGGTTGGCTTCGTGCCTGAGTTCTGCGACGCACTGAACCAGGACCCACACGATTACGTCGAGCCGATGCGACGCGAGGTGGAGAGTTTAGGAGGGACGGTCGAGGGAGCTTGGGCGGCGTTTGCCATTGCCGATCTCGTCATGTTCGTAGAAATGCCTGACAACGTCTCCGCGATGGCTCTGTCCAAGGTCCTTTCAACCAGTGGAGCAACCGCTTCGATCCGTACGACTCCACTGGTAACGCTTGAAGAGGAACGGGACGCGATGCGCCTGGCCCAGAGCGCCGGCTACCGACCACCCAACTCCTGACACGGAGCACCTTGAGCTTGCAAGCAGGCAAGCTGCCCCACGATCTTCTGGCTGATCTGCTTGGTCGGATAGAGGTCCGCGATCCGCGAGTCGTGCTCGGCCCCAAGCTCGGCGAAGACGCGGCGCTGATCGACCTCGGAGACCGCTACCTGGTGGCCAAGTCCGACCCGATCACGTTTGCGACCGACCTGATCGGCTGGTACCTGGTCCAGGTCAACGCCAACGACCTTGCGGTAATGGGCGCAACTCCCAAATGGCTGATGGCCACGCTGCTTCTGCCGGAGGGCACCGCTCCTGAGCAGGCCGAAGACATTTTCGAACAGCTCACAAACGCCTGCGATGACCTGGGAATCACTCTCGTCGGGGGCCACACCGAGATCACATTGGATCTGCCTCGCCCAATTGCCGTAGGTGCCCTGCTGGGCGAAGTGAACAAAGATAGAGCCGTCTTCACATCCGGCGCCAAACCCGGAGACTCGATCGTACTGACCAAAGGCATCGCCCTCGAAGGTACATCGATACTCGCGCGCGAGGCAGGCGAGGCACTGGAGGCGGCCGGCGTAGCTGCATCGGTGATCGAGCGCTCTCGGAATCTGCTGTTCGATCCGGGAATCAGCGTCGTCAAGGACGCTTATATCGTACTGGAGGCCGGCGGCGTCCACGCCATGCACGACCCAACTGAGGGCGGCCTGGCGACCGGACTCATGGAGATGGCATCCGCGGCAGAAGTTGGGCTCACGGTGGACTTGGAACGAGTCCCGGTGTTGCCAGAGACGGCAGCAGTATGCGAAGCGCTGGGACTCGAGCCCATGGGCCTAATCGCGTCCGGAGCGTTACTGGCTGCCGTCGCGCCCGAAGAGACGCCTAAGCTGCTACGCACCCTCGAGGCCGAAGGCGTGCCAGCCTGGGAGATAGGGGCATTCACGGAGCCAGAGTACGGTCAGGTCCTGCGAACCGCCGACGGCGTTCAACCGCTGCCCACGTTCAGCCGCGACGAGCTGGCGCGGTACTTCTCCACTGCCAATTGAACGGCAGTGGCAGCGATTCTAGTACCCGAGAACTAAGCTACGCCTCGCACCTGTCGACGGATTCCACCAAAGCGAATGCGACCGACCCTCCCGCTTCAGGTAGCAGCCGTGGCGCCGTAAATGGCGAAGTAACGCGCTTCGCCTCACTCCATCGTAACCTTCTCGCAAATGGCTTCAGCTGGGACCCCTCGAAGACCAACTTCTCACCGATCCTCCAAGATTAACGCAATTGCTTTACCCAAGCTGTCACGGGCAGCGTCCGCAGTTTCCCATTGGCCGTTCGCACCGGGGATTTCCGGGCAATATGCAATGAACAAGTCCCCGTCACGTTCAATCACGGCTGTGAATTCGTTTCGCATTCGGACAACTCCTCTTTCGCTTGATGAATACTAGCTGAGAACGCTTCGAACAGCTACGCCGAAGATTGCCGGAGTGGGTATCAGAGCACCCCTTCTCCTTCCTGCACAGCGGGAAGAGGCCGGCACATGCCGGCAACCTTCTTCGGGAGTGGCACGGACAATCTTTGTGCTAACATCCTGACCAACTCTGAGGCCATACGCCGCCAGGAGGCCCACACTGCAATTCTGCCTTATCTACCCAGTCGAAGAAGGCTACTGCGATCCTGAGACGATCGCGAGCGTCGCGGCTGCCGCAGAGGCCGAGGGCTTTCACTCCCTCCTGGTTTGGGACCACTACATGCTGCCGCAGGGACCTGACACGCTCGACGCCTGGACGATCCTGGCGTACGTGGCCGGCGCAACCTCCACCATACGACTCGGCACTGTCGTCACGCCCATTCCGTTCCGCCCGCCCGCTCAGTTGGCCAAGATCGTGGCGTCGCTGGACGTCCTTTCGAGCGGCCGTGCCATCCTTGGCGTCGGGGCCGGCTGGCACCAGCCAGAATTCGACGGCTTCAGCAAGTGGGAGCGCAACGGCGTTCGCGTGGACCAGACCACCGAGGCCCTAGACCTGATGACGCGACTGTGGGCAGGCGGACCGGTCAACTTCGACGGAGAGCACTTCTCATCGCAGGGGGCGGAGATCTCGCCGTCGCCCGTCCAGAAGCCGCATCCCTCGCTTTGGTTTGGTACGCGTGGCCGGCGGATGTTGGAGTTGACTGCCCGCTACGGCAACGGTTGGATACCCACCGGGCTTGAGCCGGAAGAATACAGGCAGAAGCTCGACCTAATCACGGCGCGGCGCCAAGAGTTAGGGATCGAAGGGGAATTCGCCCCCGCCCTGCAGCACTTCACGGCGTTCACAGACGCCGGCGCGTTCCTGGACACGATCGGGGCCTACGCGGATGCCGGATGCCGGTACTACGGAGCCGTGTGGTCGTATCCGTCGGAGGAAATGGTCAGCCGCGTGGAGTGGTTCGCCCGCGAGGTGATGCCTAACGCGCCAGCGTAAGGCACACTTCCCTCGCTACGCGACGGTCACCAAGAAAACCAGAAGGACTCCCATTTTGGGAGTCCTTCTCAATGAAGAATCGTTCCTTCAGCGGCATTGGGCGCGCGCTAGTCGTCCAGCGGGCTTACTGGGACCTCCCGGTACTCCATACCCTCTTCTTCTCTGAGTTGCCGGATTCCAAATCGGCGGTTGCGCCGCTCAGCATAGCGGCTGGTGAACCCCCCCTCGAAGCCTCCCCAAGGATCGTCGCCAAATCTCCCGTACCGGAACTCGGACATGTCCTTGATGATCTTGACTTCGCCGTCCATGATCAACTCTGCCATGAGAATGCCGGTCGCGGGTCCCGTCTTGAAGCCGTGGCCGTTGCCGCCGGCGCCGATCCACAGGCCTGGTACCTCATCCGTCTCACCCAGGATCATCTGGTGGTCCGGCGTGAAACCGTCCACGCAAGTCCACGTGCGTGCCCATCCGGCCCTGTCCATGCCGGGGAAGCGGTGAGCGATGCTCCTCGCAGCCCGAAGCATTTCCTCTTGCAGGATCAGCGTGTTGTGCGTGTCCGGGTCATCCGGCCAATGATAGTCCTGTTCGGGGAACGTAATGCCGATCATCGTCATCCCTGGCAGGTCAGGCCTCCA
Organism: Dehalococcoidia bacterium; assembly: GCA_965237445.1. GTDB lineage: Bacteria > Chloroflexota > Dehalococcoidia > Lucifugimonadales. Next base: position 973,037 of record OZ250142.1, read on the forward strand.
GTAGCCGCCCGCGACGGAGTCTGAGATGGCCATATGATCGGTTATGCCGAGGTCCGTCGGCCTCTCCAGCAGACCGGCGCTTAGTCTGCCGCCCTTGATTGGAACGTCAACACCCGCCGTCTTGGCGAGCGGAGCGGTCCATGACCCTGTGGCCAAGACCACCACCGGCGCGTCTATGTCTCCTGAATCCGTCTCCACGCCCACAGCCCTGCCGTTCTGGACCTTGACGCTCTGGACACGCATGTCCATCTCGGTCTTCATGCCCAGTTCCTGGCCACGCGTGACAAGACTGTTGATCGCTTCGGTGGAAGTCGTGTGCCCGGAGTTAGGCTGGTAGCTGGCGCCTACGATATCCTCCGTGTACATGAACGGCTGGAGTTCCTTGCAATCGTCCGCGGAGATCATGGAAATCTCGTCCGAGAAATCACGGTTCAGGTACTCCACCTGGTCCCGCACCCAGCCGATCCGCTCTTCGTCTGCAATGTGAATGAGGCCAACTGGCCTGAAACCGGACGCACCGCCGATCCTGTCCTCCCAGTCATGGAAGATCTTGTAGCTCTCAAAAGCAAGTGACGCCGATCCGACGTTCGAGTAGTTGAACCTGGTCAAGGCAACTGACAGACCGGTAGTGCCGCCCGCCGGCCCCGCCTTGTCGATGAGTAGGACATCCTTCATGCCCTTCTCCGCCAGGAAGTACGCTGTGTTGGCGCCTACCGCGCCAGCGCCTACTACTATAGCTTCCGCAGTTCTTGCCATTTGCTAACTCCTGATGCACTTCTGGAAAGTCGATGCCCGTGCGTCCTTGGGGATCGACCAGCGTTGTCGCTCAAGTCAAGAGGGATGTGGTAAACGAGTGTACTACCCTGCCTCGCCTGCAGGGTACTAGGCCGGCACAGACGAAGAGGCAAGAGGCTCGCCCAACTCCTGCAGCTTCGAAAGCTCGTCGACAGGAATGTGGCAGTAGATCGTGTGGTTCGCCGAGTCAGGGCCCTGCCGTGCCGGAGGCGGCTCTTCATCGCAGATCGACCCGAGCTTGCGTGGGCATCTACCCGCGAAGAAGCAGCCGGTGAACCGTTCGCGCATCGTCGGCACCGCACCTTCGAGGCGGATCCGTGAGGGCTCGGCGTCTGGGTCTGGGACGGGCGCTGCCGAAAGCAACGCCTCGGTGTACGGGTGGAATGGCGGGTTCAGCAGCGCTGCAGCAGAGCCGTACTCGGCCACATTGCCAGCATAGAGCACAAGGATATCGTCCGAAACGTAGCGGACCACTCCGAGGTCGTGCGAAATAAAGACGTACGAGTTGCCCGCCTCCTTCTGCCGTTCCTCAAGCAGGTTCAGCACCTGCGCCTGCACCGACACGTCGAGCGAGGACACAGCCTCGTCCGCGACCACAATATCTGGGTTCGCGGCGAAGGCTCCCGCAAGCGCCACACGCTGCTGCTGTCCGCCGCTGAGCTGACCAGGCGAGCGGTCCAGATACTCCGGGTCCATACCCACCGAAACCAGCAACTCACCCGCGCGCTTCTGAGAGTCGCGCCTACTGACTCCAGCGAAGCGTCGCAAGGCTCGCGTGAGCGTGTGTTTGATCGGCAGTTTGGGATTGAGCGACGCCGTCGGGTTCTGGAACACCATCCGCATGGCCGCCCGCTCTTCGTTCGAACGTTTCTCCACGTCGCCCGCGAGTTCCGAATCGCGAAGAACTATCTGGCCGTCGTTAGCCGCAGTCAAGCCTACGATAGTTCGCGCCACGGTTGACTTGCCCGATCCACTTTCGCCCACGATGCCGAGCGTTCGGCCGGAGCTCACCTTGAAGTTCACGCCTTCCACTGCACGGACGGGCTGCTGCACCTCTGGGCCGAAGAGCAGGTACTTCTTACGCGCGCCGCCGTACAGCTTCTGCAGGCCGTCAACGTCCAGGATCTCATCGGCTCCGTCCGCTTCTGCGATTATTCTCGGCTCTGGTGTTCCCCATATCTCCGGCTTGACCGCATCCGGATAGAAGCACCGGACCTGGTGGGTTGAGTCCGCGAATTCCATCTGCGGCGCCTGTAAACTGCACTTCTCCTGGGCTATGGGGCATCTCTCCTGGAACAGGCAGGATTCCGTCGCCTCGTCCTCAGCGCGATACACAAAACCCGGTATCCGTTGCAACCTCGTCGATACGCCGGCCTCGGTCGGTGGTTGAGGCACGCAGGACAGCAGGCCCGTGGTGTACGGGTGCTTGGTGTCCTTGAACAGTTCCCTGACCGGCGCTTCCTCCACGGTCTGTCCCCCGTACATGACGGCGACCCTGTCCGCGATCCTCGCGATAACGCCCAGATTGTGGCTCACGAAAAGGATGCCCGCATTGACGCGGTCCTTCAGGCTGACCACAAGGTCCAGGATCGTTGCCTCAGTGGTCACGTCCAGGCCAGTCGTCGGCTCGTCCATGATCAGCAGGTGCGGGTCGCATGCCAGCGCCATCGCAATCACCACGCGCTGCTGCATCCCGCCACTGAGCTCATGGGGGAAACGGCGGCCGATGGCCGTCGGGTCCGCCAGCCCTACGCTCTCGAACAGCTCCGCCGTCCGCGTACGGGCCTGCCCTTGGGACATATCCATGTGCTCGACAAGCACCTCTTCGATCTGCGGCCCCACTCGCATCGTCGGCGTTAGTGAAGTTCCGGGGTCCTGGTAGACCATCGCGATCCGGTTGCCCCGCAGGTGCCGTATCTCGGATGCCTGCAGGCTGGCGACGTCTGTCCCTTCGAACAGTATCGACCCCTCCACCAGCGCCGATCCGGGCAGGTATCCCATAAGCGCGAACGCCACCGTGGATTTTCCGCAACCGGATTCGCCGACTAGCCCGAGCACCTCGCCGCGGTCGATGTGAAGGGATGCGTTCCGTACTGCCCTCACCACGCTTGTCTGCGTGTAGAAGGTGACCGCCAGGTCATTTATCTCGAGGAGACGTGCGTTGCCGTTCTCATTCATGCGATTACCGGTTCACCGGCAGGTTTAGCGACTGGCGTATGCCGTCGGTCAGCAGGTTCACGCCCACGACCAGTGATGAAAGGGCGAACGCCGGCGCCAGCGCCGACCACGGAGCGCCTCTCATGTTGTTCCTTGCCTCCGATATCATCTGGCCCCAGTCAGGCGTCGGCGGCTGGACGCCCAGGCCCAGGAATCCCAGGCCGGATACCGCCAGCAGCGCGAAGCCCACTCGCAGCGTCCCCTCCACCACAACCACCGGAAGGATATTCGGCAGTATCTCCCGGAAGATGATGTACAGGAACGTTTCGCCCCGTAACCGCGCGTTCTGGACAAACTCCAGAGGCTTCACGGCAAGAGCCGCGCTCCGGATCACACGGCTGTTGACCGGCATCATGCCAATACCCAGTGTGAGGATGATTACCAACGACTCGTCCACCTGCAGCGTCTTGCGGCTGAGGTCCAGCACAAGCAGCAGTAGTAGCAGACCCGGGAACGCGAGCCACACGTCCACGCCACGCATGATCCACAGGTCCCACCTGCCGCCAAGGTACGCAGAAGTCATGCCCACGAGGAGCCCCAGGAAAATGCCTAGTGTAGTCCCGCCAACCGCGATCCAGACGATAGATCGGGCGCCTGCCAGCACGCGGCTGAACACGTCCCGCCCGAACTTGTCAGTGCCGAATAGGTGCTCCACTGAAGGAGCGCTGAACCTGGTTTCCAGCGCCTCAGGGTCGAAGTAGATCGGGTCGTACGGCACAACCCACGGGCCAAACAGCGCCAGGAACACGTGAAGCGCAACGATGGCGCCCCCGATGCGTCCCGTGTTGGTCTTCATGACCACCGTTAGGAGGCTGCGTACTTTCCCAAACGCGGCATTCAGCGCGGGCTTCGCGCCCCCGGTTACGGCTTGGCCCAGCTCTGCAGTAGCCATCAGGCCAGCCTGATCCTGGGATCGAGTACGCCGTACGTCAGGTCGGCGAACAGGTTGCTGAACACCGTCACGCACGCGATTATCAGCGCGGTACCCTGGATGAGCGGCACGTCACGGCTGCCGATAGCGGACAGGAGCAATCTGCCGATGCCCGGATAAGCGAAGACTGTCTCGATGATCGCCAGCCCGCCGAACATCCAGGAAGCGTTGTTCATAATCACAGTAATCGTCGGAAGCAGTGCGTTGGGAAGCACGTGCCTGATTACCACGCGCCGCATCGGAATGCCCTTGAGAATTGCCGTGCGCACGAACGCGCTGTTCATCACCTCGATAACGTTGGCTCGCGCCATGCGCATGACGTACGCGAACAGCGCCGCAGTAACCGTGAGCGTGGGCAGAACGAGGGTGTCCGGTCGGTTCCATACAGATTGACCGGGCAGCGTTAGGGATGACGCCGGCAACAGGTCCAGCCATGACGCCAGGATCAACATGAGCAAGATGCCGGTCACGAAGTCCGGGAACGAGATTACGAAGATGCTGCCCTGGCTCAGTACGCGGTCGATTATCGTATCCGGGCGCAGGCCCACCACGACGCCCGCTATGACCGACGTCGGCACCGATACAACGAATGCGATACCCGCGAGTAACAATGAGGCTGGCAGTGCATTGCCAATCAGCGTGTTGACTGAGTCGCCCCGTATAGAACGGCTGAAGTTACCTCCAATGAGCCCCCAATCCCACTTCTTGCCTATCGCAACGGCCCACATAGACACGTCGCCTTCAGGTGTCACCCTCACCGTCACGTTGCGGAACGGTTCCTGTGAAACTATGTCCGTCCCGTCCTCTGCCTTGGCCATGATCTGTTGCAGCGTCCATGTGACCCCGCCGTCACCGGTGGTGGTTACAAAGCCGTCATCGCCTGTGATTGCGCCCGAGGGGCCATCGAACGCCACGTCCAGCAAGTCCATGCCCTCAGGCGCTCCAATTTCCATGTTGGCCCAGGTAGCGCCTCCGTCTCGGCTTTGCAGCGCAACTCCGCTCTCGCCTACAGCCCAGACCGTAGCAACGCCCGCGAACTCAACGTCGCTCAGAACGTCATCGGCCTCCACGACCACACGGCGCCACGTCTTGCCGCCGTCTGAACTCATCACAACCGTCCCTGATTCGCCGACCGCGACTCCGGAAACGGCGTCGGGAGCAAAGGATATCGCTCGCAAGGACGCAACCTCTTCCGGCATGGTGGATTCCTGCCAGGTTACCCCGCCATCCTCGCTCCAATGAACGTTGCCGTCCTCAGCCGTCACCCATGCCCGCAAACTGTCGGGGAAGTAAAGATCCGTCAGTGAGGCGCTCGTGCCGCTATCGACCTCAAACCAGGTGAAAACCTCCCTCTCACCCTGCGACTCCGGGTCTACGCCGGGAACACCTCCGTTGGTGGTGCGATAGATCGTCCCATTGGCCGCCACCGCCATGCCCACTTCCTCATCCCCGAACGCAATCGAAGAGAGACTCTCCGTCGCCCTGAACTGTCTGTTCCAGCGCCTTCCGCCGTCCTTTGTGACGTAGATCCGGCCGGATGAGACAGCCCAGCCTTGCTGGGGCGTGAGAAAGTATGTTTCGGATATCTTCTCGGCCGTGTCCGCGAGCAGGTTACTCCAGCTCTCGCCGCCGTCACGGGTCCCGTACACCGAGCCTTCGTCCTCGGGCCAGCCAAGGAACCAGTCTACGTAGCGTACGACCAGCGGTCGGTCCAAGCCCAGCTTCTTCCGAAGGTTTTCGAGAGACTCAGGCGTCGCTTGCTGCCCGAGAATAACCTCCGCGGCGTCTCCGGGTACCAGCTCCGTGAAAACGAAGATGATCATGGATACGCTGATCAGCGTCATCACTATGAAACCGAGGCGGACTAGGATATATCGTCCGATTGCTCAAATCCTCCGTGCAGGCTGGGGAAGCCTGCCATTTGTCGATGGTATCGGGGCCCGGGCGTAGCACCCAGCCCCCTGTGCGAGTCTAACTGTCAGTCTAAGAACAGAATGATCGCCAAGTAGGCCGCGGGACCGGTTAGTTAGGACCCTCTTGGCACTCAGACCTGCCTATTTCTCGATCCACCAGTCCTGGTAGAAACGGTGGGTGTATGGATGGAGTGCCACGCCGAACACGTGATTCCAGTGCGCCGCGACAGACGACGAGTACATGGCGTACGTCGTAGGTACCTCTTCGATCAGGATTTCCTGTATCTCAGCATAGTAGTCCTTCCTCTTCTGCAAGTCCAACTCCGTCAGCGCAAGGTCCAGCAACTCGTCAAACCTGGGACTGTTCCAGTGAGATTCGTTCCAGTCGCCGGTGCTCCTCAACGGCAGCGAGAGCGCCTGGCTCGCCGGACGGCCAGTCCAACTGACGGAATTGAACGGCGTCACCAGCCATATCTCCGTCCAGTAGGTGTCCCTGGGGTGGTTTACGACCTCGACATTGATGCCTGCCAGGGACACGCTCTCCTTGAAGGCCAGTGCCATGTTCAGCAGCCCCCCAGCCTCCATCGCATCGAGTGTTATGTCTATGCCGTCCGCGTATCCGGCGGCCGCCAGGTACTCCTTCGCCTTGTCAATGTCCTGGTCGACTTGGATCTGCCCCTCCAGGTAGTACTGGTCGGTCAGCCCCACAGGATGGTCGTTAGCGGTAAAGCCATACCCGAAAAACGTCGCCTCGCGCACGAACTCCCGGTCGTAGGCGTACTGGACCGCCTTCCGCAGGTTCTTGTCGTGGAAGACGCTCCCGCCTTCGATCAGGTCGGTCTCGTCCTTGCTGCCAGGAGCCACGTACATCCCGGGCTCGCGATTGTCCATGGTCATGTTGCGGATCGATGCCGTGGGTATCTGCTTCACCAGAATGCGGCTCTGGTCTTCGAACCACTGCACCTGGGAAAGGTCCTCGATTCCACCAAAGTCGACGGCGCCGGCCCGCAGGGCCTCAATCCTCGTCGTGACCTCCGGCATGTAGTAAAGCACCAACTGGTCGAGGTATGGCTTGTCGCCTTCCCAGTAGTTGGAGTTACGCACATACGCCGTCTTCTCTGATGAGTTGTGGCTCAACTTAACGAACGGACCGGAACCGCCGACACTGCCGTCGGTGATCTGGCTGAAGTCCACGTGGGACGGCAGCACCCTCAGATGGTAGTCGGCCAGGTCGCGCGGGAACTCCGTGTTCGAACCTTTCAGATTGAATATCAGCGTCCCGGCGTCAGGCGCCACGATAGAGTCCAGATACGACAGTGTGGACTTCACAGGAGCCGAGCTCTCCGCCGAGAGCATTCGATCGATCGAGTACTTGATGTCCTCTGCCTCAACGTCCATGCCGTCATGGAACTTCATGCCGGGCCGCACCTTCATCGTGTACACCGACAGCGTGTCGTTGGCCTCCCAGGTCTCGATCGTCTTGTTGACCAACCCGCCATCGGGACCCACCTCGATTATCCCGTCAAACGCCCGGTGGAAGTAGAACACGTCGCCGCCGGCGCCCACACCCATCTGGTCCGGGTCAAAGCTCAGGAAACCCGTAGTGGCAACACTCAGCGTACCGCCATGCTTCGGACCCGACATGCCCGGCTCCATCATCGCCTCTTCCGGCGCCTCCTCAGGCATCGCCATCGAAACTGCATCATCCACGGCCTGGCTGATCGCCTGCTCCATCATGGCCGCCATCTCTTCGTCTGACATCCCCTCGTCGCCCATCGTGGCCAACTGATCGGCCAGCATGGCGCTCGAGTCCGCGACAGACACCCGCGATCATCGCGTTCACTTCCTCGGCGCTCAGCCCGGGGTTCGCTGCCGCCATCGCAGCCACCTGCGCGGCGATCTGGTCAGACATCATCGCCGACATGTCTTCCTCGGACATCTGCGACTCAGACACCGCTGACCTCACCGCGGCGGCAATGTCTTCGGTGCTCATCGCAGGCTCGGTAGGCTCAGGCTCCGCGCTGCCGCACGCCACAGCAACCATCGCCACTGCGGCTATGGCAACGGCAAGAAACCCCGCCACCCATAGCTTGCTTAGCTTCATTCTTTCCTCCTCCAATTCAAGGCGGCCTTGTGGGCCGAATTCCGCGCTAGCCTACCCAACAGCCCAACTTCTTGTCAAGTTTTGGCAGTTCAAAGCAACCTCTCAGACCCTGTGAGAGTAACTCCGTTCGCCTTTGGCCTGAGCCTGCGGAAGCGCTCGCCACAATGGGGCTAGGGTCCCATCAACGCTGAACAGTGGGAAAGGGAGCGGAGGTCAAGGCAAGTGTAGTCAGAACACGAGAGGTCAGGCTGAGGGCAAACGGCCTTGAGTCAACCCCGCGGGATTTCTCGCCTCCGCAGACTGAAAAAGACAGGGGGCCGCGCATCGCGCGGCCCCCTCGTTCCTTCGAACGATCTCAGCCTTGGGTCCCGATCAGAAGTCGGACCCCGCTCCTATTTCTCGATCCACCAGTCCCTGTAGAACGTGTGTGGCCCTGGGAAGGCTCTCACGCCGAACACGTGACTCCTGTGCGCGGTGACCGTCGGCACGTACATGGTGGTCGTGGTAGGCACCAGCTCGATCAGCATCTCCTGTATCTCAGCGTAATAGGCCTTCCTCTGCTGGAAGTCCAACTCCGTCAACGCCAGGTCCAGCAACTCGTCGAACCGGGGGTTGATCCAGTGCGACTCGTTCCAGTCGCTGGTGCTCCGCAACGGCAGCGACAGCGCCTGGCTCGCCGGACGGCCACCCCAACTGACGGCATTGAACGGCGTCACCAGCCAGATCTCCGTCCAGTACGTGTCCCTGGGGTGGTTCACGACCTCGACATTGATGCCGGCTACGGACACGCTCTCCTTGAAGGCCAGGGCCATGTTCAACAGCCCCCCAGGCTCCATCGTGTCGAATGTTAAGTCTATGCCGTCCGGGTATCCGGCCGCCGCCAGGTACTCCTTGGCCTTGTCGATGTCCTGCACGATCTGGGTCTGCCCCTCCCAGTAGTACTGGTCCTGCAGACCAACAGGATGGTCGTTGCCGACAAAGCCCTTGCCGAAGAGCGTCGCATCGCGCACAAACTCCCGGTCGTATGCGTACTGGAGCGCCTTCCGCAGGTTCAGGTCGTGGAAGACGCTGCCCGCTTCGACCATCTTATCCGCGTCTTGAGGATGCACGTACATCCCGGGCTCGCGGTTGTCCATAGTGAGGTTGCGGACCGACGCCGTCGGCGTTTCCTTTACTAGAACGTCCGGGTGGTCTTCGAACCACTGGACCTGGGACAGGTCCTCGACTGTTCCGACGTCGATGGCGCCGGCTCTCAGCGCCTCGATCCTCGTCGTGACCTCCGGCATGTAGTAGATCACCAACTGGTCTAAGTACGGCTTGTCGCCGTCCCAGTAGTTCGAGTTGCGTACGTACGCCGTCTTTTCGGCAGCGTTGTGGCTCACCTTGACGAATGAGCCGGAACCGCCAACACTGCCGTCGGTGATCTGGCTGTAGTCCACGTGCGACGGCAGCACCCTGAGGTGGTAGTCGGTCAGGTCGCGCGGAAACTCCGCGTTCGATCCATTCAGGTTGAATATCAGCGTATGGCTGTCCGGCGCCTCGATGGACTCTACGTACTTGAGTGTGGCCTTCACCGGAGAAGCGCTCTCAGGCGTCAGCATCCGGTCTATCGTGTACTTGATGTCCTCAGACGTAAGGTCTTCACCGTCATGGAACTTCACGCCGGGCTGCACCTTGATTGTGTACACGGACAGATCGTCGTTGGCCTCCCAGGACTGGACCAGCCTGTTGACCAACTCGTCTTCGGGACCTCGCTCGATCAGCCCCTCAAACGCCCGGTGGAAGTAGAAAAAATCGCCGCCGGCGCCCACACCCATCTGGTCCGGGTCAAAGGTCTTGAAACCCGTAGTGGCAACAGCCAACGTCCCACCTTGCTTCGGGCCGGACATGCCCGGCTCCATCATCATCTCTTCCTCCGCCTCCTCGGGCATCGCCATCGACACGGCATCATCGACAGCCATGGAGATCGCATCCCCCATCATGGCCATCATCTCTTCGTCGGACATCCCCTCGTCGCCCATCATGGCCAACTGATCGGCCAGCATGGCGCTGGCGTCCGCGACAGACCCCGCGATCATCGCGTTCACTTCCTCGGCGCTCAGACCGGGGTTCGCCGCCGCCATCGCAGCCACCTGCGCGGCGATCTGGTCCGACATCATCGCCGACATGTCTTCCTCGGACATCTGCGACTCAGACACCGCTGACCTCACCGCGGCGGCAATGTCTTCGGTGCTCATCGAGGGCTCAGTGGGCTCAGGCTCCGCGCTCCCGCACGCCACAGCGACCATCGCCACTGAGGCTATGGCAACGGCCAGAAACCCCGCCACCCATAACTTGCCTAGCTTCATTCTTTCCTCCTTCATTCCAACTCCGGGCCCGTCTCCAATCAAGCGCCAGCCTACCCATGATTTCCTAAACAGTCAAATTCAGGACATATACTGATCCAATCGGTCGTCTACATTAGCTGCACTATTGCGAAATCCATCACAAACCTCGTTTGGAAGCAACCATTTAGTCCTTATGAAATCCAGAGAGGAGAACCCCTCTGGGGGTTGGGGACTAAGCGCCTAGCCTCCAATAAGCAGGTGGGTGGGCGTCAATGAAATCTGCCTTTGTGGCACTACGCCGGTGAAGAAGACCTCGACAATACCGAACAGCGAACGAAGGCGAAGATGTCATCGCAAGTGTAGACGGAACGAGGCGGGACACAACTGAATCCGCTAGCCATGGACGTTTTGAAAGGTCAGGCTGAGGGCAGACTGCTCTGGCTCAACCTCGCGGGGTTTCTCGCCTCCGCAGACTCAAAAAAGACAGGGGGCCGCGCGACGCGCGGCCCCCTGTCGATCGAACGATCTCAGCCTTGGGTCCCGATCTTCAGTCGGGCCTTCCTCCTATTTGTCGATCCACCAGTCCCGGTAGAACGTGTGTGGCCCTGGGAATGCTCTCACGCCGAACACGTGATTCCTGTGCGCGGAAATATTCGGCGAGTACATGGCGGTCGACGTAGGCGCCAGTTCGATCAGCAACTCCTGGATCTCAGCGTAATAGGCCTTCCTCTGCTGGAAGTCCAATTCCGTCAACGCCAGGTCCAGCAACTCGTCGAACCGGGGGTTGTTCCAATGCGACTCATTCCAGTCGCTGGTGCTCCGCAACGGCAGCGAGAGCGCCTGGCTCGCCGGACGGCCACCCCAACGGACGGCATTGAACGGCGTCACCAGCCACACCTCCGTCCAGTACGTGTCCCTGGGATGGTTCACGACTTCGACGTTGATGCCGGCCGCCACCACGCTCTCCTTGAAGGCCAGCGCCATGTTAAGTAACCCAGCAGGCTCCATCGTATCGAATGTCAAATCTATGCCGTCCGGGTATCCGGCGGCCGCCAGGTACTCCTTGGCCTTGTCGATGTCCTGCACGATCTGGGTCTGCCCCTCCCAGTAGTACTGGTCCTGCAGTCCAACAGGATGGTCGTTGGCGACAAAGCCCAGCCCGAAGAGCGTCGCATCAGTCACGAACTCCCGGTCGTATGCGTACTGGATCGCCTTCCGCAGGTTTATGTCGTGGAAGATGCTGCCCGCTTCGATCATCTTATCCGCGTCTTGAGGATGCACGTACATCCCGGGCTCGCGATTGTCCATAGTGAAGCTGCTGACCATCGCCGTCGGCGTTTGCTCTATGCTAATGTCCGGGTGGTCTTCGAACCACTGGACCTGGGACAGGTCCTCGACTGTTCCAACGTCGATGGCGCCGGCTCTCAGCGCCTCGATCCTCGTCGTGACCTCCGGCATGTAGTAGATCACCAACTGGTCGAGGTACGGCTTGTCGCCGTCCCAGTAGTTCGAGTTGCGTACGTACGCCGTCTTCTCGGCAGCGTTGTGGCTCACCTTAACGAATGAGCCGGAACCGCCAACACTGCCGTCGGTGATCTGGCTGTAGTCCACGTGCGACGGCAGCACCCTGAGGTGGTAGTCGGCCAGGTCGCGCGGAAACTCCGCGTTTGAACCATTCAAATTGAAAATCAACGTATGGGTATCAGGAGCCTCGATGGACTCTACGTACTTGAGTGTGGCCTTCACCGGAGAAGCGCTCTCAGGCGTCAGCATCCGGTCTATCGTGTACTTGATGTCCTCAGACGTAAGGTCCTCACCGTCCTGGAACTTCACGCCGGGCTGCACATTGATCGTGTACACGGACAGATCGTCATTGGCCTCCCAGGACTGGACCAGCCTGTTGACCAACTCGTCTTCGGGACCTCGCTCGATCAGCCCCTCAAACGCCCGGTGGAAGTAGAAAAACTCGCCGCCGGCGCCCACACCTATCTGGTCCACGTCGAAGCTCAGGAAACCCGTAGTGGCAACACTCAGCGTTCCACCGTGCTTCGGGCCTGACATCCCAGGCTCCATCATCGCCTCTTCCGGCGCCTCCTCAGGCATGGCCATCGACACGGCATCAACCACGGCTTGGCTGATCGCCTGCTCCATCATGGCCGCCATCTCTTCGTCGGACATCCCCTCGTCGCCCATCATGGCCAACTGGTCGGCCAGCATGGCGCTCGAGTCCGCGACGGCACCCGCGATCATCGCGTTCACTTCCTCGGCGCTCAGGCCGGGATTCGCCGCCGCCATCGCAGCCACCTGCGCGGCGATCTGGTCCGACATCATCGCCGACATGTCTTCCTCGGACATCTGCGACTCAGACACCGCTGACCTCACCGCGGCGGCAATGTCTTCGGTGCTCATCGAGGGCTCAGTGGGCTCAGGCTCCGCGCTCCCGCACGCCACAGCGACCATCGCCACTGAGGCTATGGCAACGGCCAGAAACCCCGCCACCCATAACTTGCCTAGCTTCATTCTTTCCTCCTTCATTCCAACTCCGGGCCCGTCTCCAATCAAGCGCCAGCCTACCCATGATTTCCTAAACAGTCAAATTCAGGACATATACTGATCCAATCGGTCGTCTACATTAGCTGCATTATTGCGACATCCATCACAAACTTCGTTTGGAAGCAACCATTTAGTCCCCAGCCTCCAGGGGGCATCTGGATGGGCGCCACTACGCCGGTGAAGAAGACCTCGGCAATACCGAACAGCGAACGAAGGCGAAGATGTCATCGCAAGTGTAGACGGAACGAGGCGGGACACAACTGAATCCGCTAGCCACGGCCCTTTCGAAAGATCGGGCTGAGAGCAGCCGGTGCTAGGCTAACCTTGCAAGGTTACTCGGGTCCGAAGGTTGAAACAGACAGGGGGCCGCGCATCGCGCGGCCCCCTTGTTCCTTCGAACGATCTCAGGCTTTGGTTCCGATTTTCAGTCGGACATCGCTCCTATTTCTCGATCCACCAGTCCCGGTAGAAGGTGTGGGCGTACGGATGGAGTTGCACGTTGAACACGTGATTCCAGTGCGCCCCGACACTCGACGAGTACATGGCGTACGTCGTAGGTACTTCCTCGATCAGGATCTCCTGCATCTCGCGATAGAATCCCGTCCTCTTCTGGATGTCCAACTCCGTCAACGCCAAGTCCAACAACTCGTCGAACCGGGGGTTAATCCAGTGCGACTCGTTCCAGTCGCCGGTGCTCCTTAGCGGCAGCGAGAGCGCCTGGCTCGCCGGACGGCCAGTCCAACTAACCGAATTGAACGGCGTCACCAGCCACACCTCTGTCCAGTAGGTGTCCCTGGGATGGTTCACGACCTCGACGTTGATGCCGGCCTGGGACACGCTCTCCTTGAAGGCCAGGGCCATGTTCAGCAGCCCCTGCGCCTCCATCGTATCGAGTGTTACGTCTATGCCGTCCGGGTATCCGGCCGCCGCCAGGTACTCCTTCGCCTTGTCAATGTCCTGGACGATTTGGGTCTGCCCCTCCCAATAATACTGGTCCTGCAGCCCCACAGGATGGTCGTTGGCTGTAAAGCCATACCCGAAAAACGTCGCCTCGCGCACGAACTCCCGGTCGTAGGCCCACTGGACCGCCTTCCGCAGGTTCTTGTCGTGGAAGACGCTACCCGCTTCTATGAGGTCGGTCTCGTCCTTGCTGCCGGGCCGCAAGTACATCCCGGGCTCGCGGTTGTCCATGGTCATGTTGCGGATCCATGCCGTGGGTATCTCCCTCACAAGGATACTATCGTGGTCTTCGAACCACTGCACCTGTGACAGGTCCTCGATGCCACCATAGTCGACGGCGCCGGCCCTAAGCGCCTCAATCCTGGTCGTGACCTCCGGCATGTAGTAGAGCACCAACTGGTCGAGGTACGGCTTGTCGCCGTCCCAGTAGTTCGAGTTGCGTACGTACGCCGTCTTCTCGGCAGCGTTGTGGCTCACCTTAACGAACGGACCGGAACCGCCGGTACTACCGTCGGTGATCTGGCTGAAGTCCACGTGGGACGGCAGCACCCTAAGATGGTAGTCGGCCAGGTCGCGCGAGAACTCCGTGTTCGAACCTTTCAGATTGAATATCAGCGTCCCGGCGTCAGGCGCCACGATAGAGTCTAGATACGACAGTGTGGACTTCACAGGAGCCGAGCTCTCCGCCGAGAGCATTCGATCGATCGAGTACTTGATGTCCTCTGCCTCAACGTCCATGCCGTCATGGAACTTCATGCCGGGCCGCACCTTCATCGTGTACACGGACAGCGTGTCGTTGGCCTCCCAGGACTCGATCGTCCTGTTCACCAACCCGCCATCGGGACCTACCTCGATTATCCCGTCAAACACACGGTGGAAGTAGAACACGTCCCCGCCGGCTCCGACACCCATCTGGTCCGGGTCAAAGCTCAGGAAGCCCGGTGTGGCAACGCTCAACGTCCCGCCGTGCTTCGGACCGGACATCCCCGGCTCCATCATCATCTCTTCCGCAGGCTCAGGCATCGCCTCGTCCACGGCCGTTTCAACCGCCGTGGCGATCGCCTCCTGCATCATGGCCGCCATCTCTTCGTCGGACATGCCCTCTTCCATCATGGCCAACTGGTCGGCCAGCATCGCGCTGGCATCCGCGACAGACCCCGCGATCATCGCGTTCACTTCCTCGGCGCTCAGGCCGGGGTTCGCTGCCGCCATCGCAGCCACCTGCGCGGCGATCTGGTCGGACATCATCTCCGAAAGGTCTGCCTCGGACATCTGCGAATCAGCAACCGCTGACCTCACCGCGGCGCCGATGTCCTCTGCGCTCATAGAAGGCTCTGTGGGCTCAGGCTCCGCGCTGCCGCACGCCACAGCGACCATCGCCACTGCGGCTATGGCAACGGCCAGAAACCCCGCCACCCATAACTTGCCTAGCTTCATTCGTTCCTCCTTCCTTCTAACTCCGGGCCCATCTCCAATCAAGCGCCAGCCTACCCTTGATTTCCGAAACCGTCAAATTCAGGACATATACTGATCCAATCGGTCGTCTACATTAGCTGCACCATTGCGACATCCATCACAAACTTCGTTTGGAAGCAACCATTTAGTCCCCAGCCTCCAGGAAGCAGATGGGTGGGCGCCAAAGAAATCTGCCTTGGCGCCACTACGCCGGTGAAGAAGACCTCAGCAATGCCGAACAGCGAACAATGGCGAAGATGTCATCGCAAGTGTAGACAGAGCGAAAGCGGCACACAACTGAATCCGCTAGCCACGGGTCGAGGCGAAAGGCCGGGCTGAGGGCAGACTGCCTAGAGTCAACCTCGCGGGTTTCTCGCCTCCGCAGACTCAAAAAGACAGGGGGCCGCGTGATGCGCGGCCCCCTGTCTATCGAACGATCTCAGCCTTGGGTCCCGATCAGAAGTCGGATCCCGTTCTATTTCTCGATCCACCAGTCCTGGTAGAACAGGTGGAAGTACGGTTGGGGTCCCGAGCCGTACACGTAGTCCCAGTGCGCGACGGTGGCCGGTACGAAGTAGATGTAGGTGGTCGGCACCTCTTCGATCAGGAGCTCCTGGATCTGAGCGTAGTAGTCCTTCCTCTTCTGGAAGTCCAACTCCGTCAGCGCCGAGTCCAGCAACATGTCGAACGTCGGGCTGTTCCAGTGGGACTCGTTCCAGTCGCCCGTGCTCCTCAGCGGCAGCGACAGCGCCTGGCTCGCGGGACGGCCGCCCCAGCACGCGCCGTTGAACGGCGTCTTCAGCCACACCTCTGTCCAGTAGGTGTCCCTGGGATGGTTCACGACCTCGACGTTGATGCCGATCTCGGCAAGGTTCTCCTTCAAGGCCAGGGCCGTGGCCAGCAGTTCGCAGTTCTCCATCACGTCGAGCGTCAGGTCTATTCCGTCCGCGTATCCGGCCGCCGCAAGGTATCCCTTAGCCCTCTCAATGTCCCGGTCAACCTGTACCTGGTCCTCCCAGTAGTACTGGTCGAAAGACACTACCGGATGGTCGTTGGCGATGACCCCCGCGCCATACAACCCCGCATCTGCTAAGAACTGCCGGTCGTACCCGTACTGGACCGCCTTCCGCAGGTTCTTGTCGTGGAACACGCTCCCACCTTCGATCAGGTCGTTCTCGTCCGTGCTGCCGGGACGCAAGTACATCCCAGGCTCGCGGTTGTCCATCGTGAAGTTGCGGAGCGCCCCCGTGGGAATCGAAATCACTCCAAAGCGGTCGTTGTCCTGGAACCACTGGAGCTGCGAGAGGTCTTCGACTCCACCGTAGTCAAGCGCGCCCGCCCGCAGCGCTTCCATCCTCGTCGTTAATTCAGGCATGTAGTAGATCACCAACTGGTCGAGGTACGGCTTGTCGCCTTCCCAGTAGTTGGAGTTGCGCACGTACGCCGTCTTCTCGGCTGAGTTGTGGCTGAGCTTCACGAAAGGACCCGACCCGCCGATGCTCCCGTCCGTGATCTTGCTGTAGTCCACGTGGGACGGAAGTATCCTGAGATGGTAGTCGGACAGGTCGCGCGGGAACTCCGGGTTCGAACCATTCAGATTGAATATCAGCGTATGGGCGTCGGGCGCCTCGATTAACTCCAGATAAGACAGTGTGGACCTCACAGGAGCTGAACTCTCCGGGTCGATCATCCGGTCGATCGAGTACTTGATGTCCTCTGCCTCGACATCTTCACCGTCATGGAACTTCATCCCGGGACGTACCTTCATCGTGTACACAGACAGGTCCGCGTTGGCCTCCCAGAACTCGATCCCCTTGTTGACCAGCTCGCCGCTAGGGCCTACTTCGAACAGCCCGTCAAACACACGGTGGAAGTAGAACATGTCGCCGCCGGCCCCCACTCCCATCAGGTCTGGGTCAAAGCTCAGGAAGCCCGGTGTGGCAACGCTCAACGTCCCGCCGTGCTTCGGACCGGACATCCCCGGCTCCATCATCATCTCTTCCGCAGGCTCAGGCATCGCCTCGTCCACGGCCGTTTCAACCGCCGTGGCGATCGCCTCCTGCATCATGGCCGCCATCTCTTCGTCGGACATCCCCTCGTCGCCCATCATGGCCAACTGATCGGCCAGCATGGCGCTCGAGTCCGCGACAGCACCCGCGATCATCGCGTTCACTTCGTCGGCGCTCAGACCGGGGTTCGCCGCCGCCATCGCAGCCACCTGCGCGGCGATCTGGTCGGACATCATCGCCGACAAGTCTTCCTCGGACATCTGCGACTCAGACATCGCTGACCTCACCGCGGCGGCAATGTCTTCGGTGCTCATCGCAGGCCCGGTAGGCTCAGGCTCCGCGCTGCCGCACGCCACAGCGACCATCGCCACTGCGGCTATGGCAACGGCCAGAAACCCCGCCACCCACAGCTTGCCTAGCTTCATTCGTTCCTCCTTCATTCCAACTTCGATCCACGCCAAGTTAAGCGTCAGCCTACCCCCCCCCCCTCCTAAACAGTCAACTCCCGGACATACTCTTGCCGTATTCGCCATCGTGCCTGGCTGCATGCTTGTGCAATACATCACACCCCCCATGCCCTTTCCGTTGATCCACTGAGTCTAAAGAGGTGCACGCGCGGTCCTGCCGCACAATCTGCCCCCCCCCCCCCGGTACATTTACCTTATAACCGTCGAGGGACCCAACTCTGCCAACTTCCCGCATCTCGTAGCGGCGGGGTTCAAACCCACCCTCCGCCCACGTCTTTCGCCCTGAGGCCCTCCTGAGCCCGTCGAAGGGCCCCGTCCCGAGACTGTCGAAGGGGCCGGCGGAAGGACCACTCTTCCGTCCGCATTACACTTGTCAAACCTTAAACGGCGCCACACCCTGCATCGTCATTCCCGCATTCCCGCGCCAGCGGGAACCTGGGGCTAGCGGGAATCCAGAGGGGCCGGGGGAACTCCACCTGCCGATCCTCTGAGGGCAGGCCCTGCCTCTCCACCTTCTCCAACATACAAGGGGCGGGTTTGAAACCCGCCCTCTGCCAACGCCGCTCGCCCTAGACCCGCGGAAGGATCCCTATTCTGCTTACGGTGAGCCCAGCTACCCCCGTTCGTGGTGAGCCCAGTCGAACCACAACGGGCGGCGAGTGAGTAGAGCCGCAGATTTCACCGAGAGCGTACACAGAAAGAAGGGTGGCACAGTCTTTGCCTTAACCAGCCCCGGTCGCATGCGAGCTTCGGGCTGAAGACAAACCGCAGGCAGGCGAACCTCGCGGGGTTTCTCGCCTCCGCAGACTCAAAAAAGAGAGGGGGCCGCGCATCGCGCGGCCCCCTTGTTCCTTCGAACGATCTCAGCCTTGGGTCCCGATCAGAAGTCGGATCCCGTTCTATTTCTCGATCCACCAGTCCTGGTAGAACACATGGAAGTATGGATGGAGCGTCACTCCGAACACGTGGTTCCAATGCGCGGCAACTCTCGATGTGTACATGGTGTACGTGGTAGGCACTTCCTCGATCAGGAGCTCCTGGATCTGCACGTAGTAGTCCTTCCTCTTCTGGAAGTCCAACTCCGTCAACGCCGCGTCCAGCAACGTGTCGAATGTCGGGTTGTTCCAGTGCGACTCGTTCCAGTCGCCCGTGCTCCGCAGCGGCAGCGACAGCGCCTGGCTCGCCGGACGGCCGCCCCAGCTAACGGTGTTGAACTGCGTCTTCAGCCAGATCTCCGTCCAGTACGTGTCCCTGGGATGGTTCACCACCTCGACGTTGATGCCGACCGCCGCTGCGCTCTCCTTGAAGGCCAGGGACATGTCCAGCAGCCCGCCAGGCTCCATGGTATCGAGTGTTACGTCTATGCCGTCCGCGTATCCGGCGGCCGCCAGGTACTCCTTCGCCTTGTCAATGTCCTGGTCGACCTGTACCTGGTCATCCCAGTAATACTGGTCCTGCAGCCCCACAGGGTGGTCGTTGGCAATGAAACCTGTCCCGAACAACGCCGCATCCTTCACGAACTGCCGGTCGTATGAGTACTGGACCGCCTTCCGCAGGTTCTTGTCATGGAAGACGCTGCCCGCCTCGATCAGGTCCGTCTCGTCCTTGCTGCCGGGGCGGATGTACATCCCGGGCTCGCGATTGTCCATCGCCATGTTGCGGATCGACGCCGTGGGTATCTGCTTCACATAGATCCTACCGTGGTCTTCGAACCACTGGATCTGCGAGAGGTCCTCGATGGAATTATAGTCGACGGCGCCGGCCCTGATGGCCTCCATCCTCGTCGTGACCTCCGGCATGTAGTAGATCACCAACTGGTCTACGTACGGCTTCTCGCCCTCCCAGTAGTTGGAGTTGCGCACGTACGCAGTCTTCTCAGATGGGTTGTGGCTCACCTTCACAAATGGTCCGGATCCGCCGACGCTCCCGTCAATAATCTTGCTGAAATCTACGTGGGACGGCAGCACCCTTAGATGGTAGTCCGTCAGGTCTCGCGGGAACCCCGGGTTCGAACCATTCAGGTTGAATATCAGCGTGCTCGCGTCAGGAGCCTCGATCGACTCCAGATACGACAGTGTGCTCTTGACCGGAGCCGAGCTCTCGGGCGTCAGCATCCGCTCGATCGAGTACTTGATGTCCTCAGCCTCAACGGCCTCACCGTCGTGGAATATCATGCCGGGACGTACCTTCATCGTGTACACCGACAACTCAGCGTTCGCCCCCCAGGACTCGATGGTCTTGTTGACGAGGCCGCCATCAGGACCCACCTCAATTATCCCGTCAAACGCACGGTGGAAGTAGAACAGGTCGCCGCCGGCCCCAACTCCCATCTGGTCAGGGTTAAAGCTCAGGAAACCCGAAGTGGCAACGCTCAGCGTCCCACCGTGCTTCGGACCTGACATGCCCGGCTCCATCATCATCTCTTCCTCCGCCTCCTCGGGCATCGCCATCGACACGGCATCATCCACTGCCTGGCTGATCGCCTGCTCCATCATGGCCGCCATCTCTTCGTCGGACATCCCCTCGTCGCCCATCATGGCCAACTGGTCGGCCAGCATCGCGCTCGAGTCCGCGACAGCACCCGCGATCATCGCGTTCACTTCGTCGGCGCTCAGTCCCGGATTCGCTGCCGCCATCGCAGCCACCTGCGCGGCGATCTGGTCGGACATCATCGCCGACAAGTCTTCCTCGGACATCTGCGACTCAGACATCGCTGACCTCACCGCGGCGGCAATGTCTTCGGTACTCATCGCAGGCTCCGCCGGCTCAGGCTCCGCGCTGCCGCACGCCACAGCAACCATCGCCACCGCGGCTATGGCAACGGCAAGGAATCCTGCCACCCATAGCTTGCCTAGCTTCATGCTACCCTCCTCCTTGGTGTTAAGAGGCCTGCTTGATAAAGAGGCCTGCTTCCTAGTTCGGAAGTAGCCTATCTGTTACTTCCAACACCGTCAAATCAGGCAACATCTCGGTCCAATGCCAGACCCGCATGGGCGACACACTCGCACAATCCACCGGCCGGTCCCTCTCAAAGAACTCTTACCCCATGGAGCTTGAACAGGCATGATGCCATGCAACTGTTCAGACTTCGTGACAAAGTCCGTACTTTTCTGGCCCTTCCCCAGTCTGCTGGGGAAGAGCCTGCCCCGAGTCCCTCGAGGGGTTGGGATGGGGTAGGAGCCGCGAACGCCGAACGAGCCTCGCCAACTCAGAACAGCTACCCCGCCGGTCTACTGCTCCATGTCCATTGAGAATGTCAATGGCTGTCTAAAGCAGTGTGCCTGTAGTGGTCCAGCGCGACGTTCCTCCGAACGCTAGCCTTGTTCCCATTGCCTCCCAAACCTTGGATAACCACAGTCTTCGGCGCACATCGCCTACTTGGGTGACAAGCATCACGCTGTCATGCAACGATTCAGCAATGAGAGGATCAAGCCCGTTCGTGGTGAGCCGTTCGGCAAACTCACGAGACCCCTGTCGATCCGCAACAGGCGTCGATTCAGGTCAGGGCCGTCACTTCGCCACACGTCTAACAGACCTAACGTCTCACGGAGTCCGAACTGTTACATCTGAGCCTGTCTCAAAAGGCCGTATCGAGGGAGTCCAGAGGGACACCTCCCTCTGGCAGGGGGTCTGGGGGATGTTCCCCCAGATACAAGACCTACCGAGGGTGGGCGGGTGGGACCGAGGCGTTTGTGCTCTTGAGACATGCTCTAACTGGGAGTCCCAGCCAGTTAGTTGTGAGCCTCTCAAGCAGCCTGCTCCGAGTCCTTCGAGGGGCCTTCTTCCACCGTTCCGTTCGTCCTGACTCCGCCGTGAGCCTGTCGAAGGGGCATGCCAATGGGGCTGTTCGAAGGGCTGGGATGGGGTAGGAGCCGAGGCCGCCGAACGAGCCTCACCAACTCAGAACATATACTAGCCTATGCGAACGCTTGCACTACCCGAACTGTCGTGCTAACATTTGTGCATGATCACTACGGACCAGTTCAACCGCGCGGCAATCACGGCCGTCGCAGGTGCGTTCCCTGCAAACACCCCGGTGGCCGCTTTTGTCCGGTTTTGGCCGCTAATTTTAGTCCTGCGACCGCTCGTCAGGTTCGCATTGGCCGCTCTTGGCCTTTTCATGCGGACACTCTTGGCCGCCTGGGGAGTCCTTTGCAATTACCCGTGGTCCGGGAGTCTGTGCCGCTCTCGATACGCGGCCTCGCCTTGGCTGCCCCGCACCACGAATAGAAGGCACGCGGCCCGTGTTCCATTCGTGTTCCATTTCGGCTCCGAAGGTGTTCCGATTAGGTTCCAATCGTGTTCCGAAGCGGTCCCGCAAATCACCCCGGTCCAGCTACGAAACGGAACATAATGGAACATAATGGAACATATTTTTCCGAATGCCGCTCCGGAGAGGCTGGAAATGAGGGTTCACAAAGCCCCCGGAATGGCAAGAGAGACCGCCATATCCAGTCGGAGCGGTTGCCACAAACTACGCACCTCCCGGATCAGGTGGAGCGCAAGTTTTCCCGAAGTAGGCCGGGCGGGAGTCCGGCCAGGAACTACCCTAGTTCAGAAGGCCAAGCTTTCGAAGAATCGGCGGCAGCGCCTGCTTCTCGTCTTCGGTCAGCTCTCTCATCGGCCGGGACATCGTCCCATGCTCGATGACACCGAGAATCGCGAGCGATGCCTTCATGGACGCAACGTTGTTCGAGTTCGCGCTACCACCCTTAGCCACGTTCTGCAGCGCTCCTGAGGCGAGCAGAATCTCGTCGCACCGCTGCGCCGTCTCCTCGTCGCCGGCTGATCCGGCCTCCCAGCCCTTGACCGATACCGCCGGCAGCAGGTTCGCGATGCCCGGGATCACTCCGTGCACCCCGATGGCGCGGGCAACGCCTATCCGGTGAGTACTCCCAATGAATCGGTACAGGTTCGCGCCGCTCTCGGCAATACGCGTGTTCAGCTCGGCGAGCGCCTCGCCGCCCCCGGAGCTGTCCTTGATCCCCACAACGGCGCCCTCCTCGGCAAGCTTTGCCACCGTTGCCGGAGCCACTGCCGTCTTCACCGTCTGCGGAATGTTGTAGACCCACAGCGGCGCATCCAGCGTGTCTCTGATATACCGGTAGTGGTCCAGCAGCTCGTCCTGGCCGCTCGGATAATAGTAGGGAGGCGTGGCCGCCACGCCCGTGGCGCCGCTCTCCCTGGCCGACAGGCCAAGTCGCACCGTAGCGTCCGTAGCCGGCCCCGACACGTTCGCGATAACCGGAACCCGGCCGTTCACTTCTTCCACAACCGCCTCGATGCTCCGAAGCCGCTCAGAGTCGGTGAAGTTCGCAAACTCGCCTGTCGTGCCCGACGCCCAGATGCCGTGCACACCGGCGCTTAGAAGATGGTTGACCAGCCGGCGAAGCGAGCCAATGTCCTGATCGCCGCCGGGCATCAGCGGCGTCAGGATCGGCACGACTACCCCTTCGAATGTGTCTCCGTTCTGACTTGCAGTTGGGACCATTCTTCAGCCTCCTCCTATCGCCGGCAGGAAGTGCACCTCGCTGCTCTCCCCCACCTTCTCCAGCAACCCCAGCGGCGTAATCTCGCCATCAACCGCCACAGCGACGTTCGGCTTGATCCGGAAGTTCTCCACAAGGCGGTCCTTGATTCCCGGGTACTCCGCCTCCAGGTTGTCGACAACCTGCCTAACCGTGGATCCCGTCACCTCAACACGGTCTTTACCGCCGGTCAGAGGCTGCATTAACGAAGGGACGAAGACGAGGGCCATTGGACTATCCCGTACCGTTGCCGAGCGCTTCCACAATAGACCCGGGGCTCATCGGCAGCTTCGACATCCGGACTCCCGTCGCCCCGGCGACGGCATTCGCTACCGCGGCAAGCGGAGACACGATCGAAGCTTCGCCCACACCTCGCACCCCAAACGGATGACCAGGATTTGGTACCTCCACGATCACCGTGTCGATCATCGGCAGATCCAGCGAGATCGGCATCCGGTAGTCCAGGAAGGTGCCGTTGGCAAGATCGCCGTCGTCCCTGTAATAATACTCCTCGTTCAACGCCCACCCGATGCCCTGCACGCTTCCTCCCTGCATCTGGCCTTCAACGTAGCTCGGATGTATAGCCTTCCCCGCGTCCTGCGCCATCGTGAACCTCAGGACTTCCACCTTCCCCGTCTCCGGGTCGACCTCTACGTCCGCAATAGACCCGGCGAAAGACCCGCCGACGCCGCGCGGGTTCACCGAAGCCCTTCCGACGATGGGTCCCTCCCGTGGCATCCATCTGCTCGGAGACCTCCGTCAAGGTCATGCTCAACTCAGAATCGGACTTGGAACGCACCTCCCCGTCCACGTACTCCACTGAGTAGCCATCCACGTCCCAAATCTTGGCGGCCCGCTCGATCATCTGCCGCTTGACGTCCTGAGCGGCTTCGTACGCCGCCCAACCCGTTGCGAACGTCGTGCGGCTGCCGTCCGACTGGGCCGTGTATCCAACCGAGTCGGTATCTGCGACCTGGGGGTTGATCCGCATGACGTCCACGCCAAGCACCTCAGCGGCCTGCATGGCAATCGACGTCCTGGTACCGCCGATATCCGCAGACCCCTCAACGAGGTTCATCGTACCGTCTGCGGTAACGGCGATGGTGCAGGCGGAAGGCTCTCCGATGTTGAACCAGAATCCGACAGCGACTCCTCTACCTTGATTCTCGCCATCAAGCGGCGCACTGTAGTGCGGATGGTTCTTGAGGGCTTCCAGCACCTCCACGCAGCCGATCCTGGGGAAGGGCGGTCCTATAACCCGCTTGGTGCCTTCCTTGGAGGCGTTCTTGATCCGGAAGTCCAGTCTGTCCATCCCGACCTTGTCAGCCAATTGGTCAACGAGCTGTTCGATCGCGAAGGCCGCCATCGGGGCGCCAGGTGCCCTGTAAGCCGCCGTCTTGGGCTTGTTCACGACCACGTCATACCCATCGACAACTGCGTTGCCCACGTCGTAAGCAGCGAAAACTGTCATTGCTCCAGCGATCACGAGAGAACCCGGGAACGCGCCGGCCTCGTATGCCATATAAGCTTCGGCGGCGGTGATTTTGCCCTCCCTGTTCGCTCCTATCTTCGCCTTGATGTACGAGCCGGGCGTTGGCCCGGTGCCTTCGAAGACCTCTTGGCGATTCATCACGATCTTCACCGGGCGGCCTGTCTTGCGAGAGAGCAGCGCAGCGACGGGCTCCAGGTAGATTTCGGTCTTTCCGCCGAACCCTCCTCCGATCTCAAGGGTAGTGACTTTCACTCTTGACACCGGGAGACCTAAAATCTCCGCCGTCCGGTCCCTGACCAGGAAGCCGCCTTGGGTGCTGCACCAAACAAGCACGCGGCCGTCTTCGTTCCACAGCACAGTGCACGGATGCGGCTCGATGTATCCTTGATGAACGGTCTTGGTGTAGAACTCACCCTCCACCACTTCATCTGCCTCGGCGAATCCCTCTTCGATATCGCCAAGCTCCTGCCGGAAGTGTTCGGCGACATTACTGACCTTGTCGGTCTGCTCGCCGAGGGACTTCGTCTTAAGGTCATCATGAAGTATCGGGGCATCGTCCAGCATGGCCTCGGGCGCCGTCAGGACCGAAGGCAAGACCTCATAGTCCACATCGATTAATGCCAGGGCCTCCTCCGCAACATGAGGACTGACGGCCGCCACACTAGCTATGGCGTGGCCCACATACCATGCTTTCTTGTCAGCCAGGATGTTGTCGCGCTTGTACTTGATGCCACGGTCGTCACTGGCCGGCAAGTCGGAGGCGGTTACCACTGCCTTAACGCCCGGAAGCGCTTCCGCACGAGACGTATCGATAGACCTGATGTTGGCGTGAGCGTGCGGGCTCCGCAGAATCTTGCCGTGGAGAGTGCCGTTAGCCTGAAAGTCCGCACCGTACTTAGCCCGCCCGGTTACCTTGTCGGCGCCGTCGTGCCTCACGGGACGCGAGCCCAGAACATTGTACTCGCCTGTCCGCAACACTATGTTTGGCTCGTACGTAGTTGTCATACTCACTCCTCTCCAACGTACGAAGGCGACCCAACGGCCGCCTTCGCTTAGTTCTCCTAACGGATTCGCACTATTTCGTGCGGCCGCTTTGCCACCCGATTGGGTTGGCGCATTACGTTCCGTTGACCTCCTGGACAGCCTCTGTCACAGCCACAGGATTCATGGGCAGGTGTGTCAATCTAACCCCTGCCGCTTGATGGATTGCGTTGGCAAGCGCCGCCGGTGGCGGAACGATGGACGCCTCGCCCACCCCACGTACCCCAAACGGGTGTCCCGGGTTCGGCACCTCTACAATTACCGTGTCGATCATCGGCAGATCGAGCGACGTCGGCATTCGATAGTCCAGGAAGGTGCTGTTGGTCATCCGGCCATCATCACTGTAGAAGTACTCTTCGTTAAGGCCCCAGCCTATGCCCTGAGCGCTGCCCCCCTGAATCTGCCCTTCTACGTAGCTGGGATGTATCGCCTTGCCCGCATCCTGGAATGCCGTGAATCTGAGGACTTCAACTTTGCCGGTTTCGGGGTCCAACTCAACATCAACGATGTTGCCAGCGAATGAGCCGCCCACACCCTTTGGATCAACTGACGCGCTGCCTACAACCGGCCCTCCGGTCTCAGCTAGCCGGGAGGCCAGTTCCTTGAATGACATGCTCAATTCTGGATCAGCCTTCGAGCGCACTACACCGTCTGCATACTCGATCGAGTCCTCATCCACGTCCCAGATGGCCGCCGCCCTTGCTATCAACTGCCGCTTCACGTCTTGAGAAGCTTCGTGGGCTGCCCAGCCTGTAGAGAAAGTAACGCGGCTCCCGCCGGTCACGGCTGTATAGCCAACCGAGTCGGTATCGGCCACTGATGGCCGCACGTCTTCGGCGTCTATTCCAAGTACTTCAGCAGCCTGCATCGCCAACGAGGCACGGGTCCCTCCAATATCCGTCGATCCTTCAATCAGGTTGATCGTGCCGTCTGGGTTGACCGTGACGTCGCAGCTGGAGGCCATTCCGGCATTGAACCAGAACCCCACGGCGACGCCTCGGCCGCGATTGGGGCCTTCAATTGCCGTCTCGTAGTGGGGATGGTCGCGCATGGCTTCAAGGACTTCCACCAGCCCAATTCGCGGGAACACTGGGCCGTCCGCCATGCGAGTGCCTTCCTTGGAAGCGTTGTTCAGCCTGAACTCTATTGGGTCCATGCCGAGAGCTTCTGCCAGTTCGTCGACGACCGATTCCGTAGCAAAAGACGCGTTGGTGGATCCTGGCGCTCTGTAGGCAGCGGTCTTGGGTTTGTTCACAACCACATCGTATCCATCCACGAGCACATTGGGGATGTCATAGGCCGCTAACACGCATCGCGCGCCGGCCCCAACAGGGGAACCCGGAAATGCGCCGGCCTCAAATGCCAGGTAAGCGTGTGCGCCGGTGATCTTCCCGGCGTTTGTGGCGCCCATCTTCATCTTCATGTAGGAACCCGGTGTGGGGCCTGTGCCCTCGAACACGTCGGCCCGGCTCATCACCATCTTGACCGGGTGGCCGCTCTTTCGAGAGAGCAGCGCGGCCACTGGCTCCAAGTAGACGTTTATCTTGCCGCCAAAGCCGCCGCCGATCTCCATCGGGGTCACTTTGATCTTCGATTCCGGCAGGCCAAGGATCTGCGCCATAGATGACCGCACAGTGAATGCACCCTGGGTGCTGGTCCAGACGTGAAGGCGGCCGTCTTCGTTCCAAAGTGCCGTACAGGGATGCGGTTCGATGTAGCCTTGGTGGACAGTTTCTGTGGTGAATTCCTTTTCGATCACCACGTCAGCTTCAGCTAGGCCACTGTCGAGGTCACCTAGAACGTGTTGGAAATGGCTGGCGATGTTGCTGGGCCTGTCCCCGGTCTCTCCAAACTCCTCGGTCCTGAGGTCGTCATGGAGAACGGAGGCATCATCTGCCATGGCTTCCTTGGCGTTCAGGACAGCGGGAAGTGCCTCGTACTGCACGTCGATCATCCCGATCGCCTCGCCAGCAACGTGAGCGTTGGCAGCGGCTACGCCTGCAACCACATGGCCTCTATACAGGACTTTGCCAGAGGCCAGTACGTTGCCCCGCATAAACTTGATGTTCCCGGTTGTCTCCCCAAGATCAATCAGACCCTCAGGTCCGCCTCGCGCAAAGTCAGCAGCCGTCGCAACCGCCTCGACGCCCGGCAACGCTTCCGCCCTAGAAGTGTCTATAGACTTGATTCGAGCGTGTGCGTGCGGGCTCCTGAGAACCGCGCCGTGGAGCAGCCCAACGGTACTGAAATCAGCGCCGTATTTCGCGCGGCCCGTAACCTTGTCCGCTCCGTCATGCCGGACGGGACGCGTACCGATCACGCGGTACTTACCGGTCTCCAGCACCATGTTTGGCTCGTATGTGGTGGTCATATTAAACCCCCTAGGCGCTCATCCGACCTGCAGCATCCATCACCGCTCTGATGATTTTGTCGTACCCAGTGCAACGGCAAAGGTTGCCCGCCAGCCACTCACGAATGCGGTATTCGGACGGATTGGGCTCTTTCTCCAGCAGGGCCTTCGAGGCCACAATGAATCCGGGCGTGCATATCCCGCATTGCAACGCAGCATTCTCCAGGAACGCCTGCTGGATCGGGTGCAGCCCGGAAGGTGTGGCCACACCTTCGATTGTGGTGATGTCGCGGCCTTCTGATTCGACGCTGAGAACCAGGCACGAGTCAACAATGCGGCCGTCCATTATGACGGTGCAGGCTCCGCAGTTCCCGTCGTTGCACCCTTCCTTGGTTCCAGTTAACTGGAGGACGTCTCGAAGGCTTTCCAGCAAACTCTGCCTCGGTTCGCAAAGGAAGTCCACTTCCTCGCCGTTGATTCTTGTCTGTACATAGGTCTTGGCGGGCATGTATTGTCCTCTCTCTGAATCCGTCTAATTGTCGACGCGCTATGCGTTCGCCTGCGCTCGCTCAATGGCGGTCAGCAGAGCTCTTCGTGTTAGTACCTCGCATAGATGCCGACGATACTCGACTGTGCCACGCATGTCCGTAATGGGCCTGGCAGCCTCACGAGCCAACGCGGAGGCTATTCGCACAGTCTCTTCGGTGGCTGGCTTGCCAGCCATAGCATCTCCGGCTTCCCTCACGAACAGCGGAGTGGGTGCCACGGACGCCAACGACACACGGGCTGAGCCAATGTTCCCGTTCTCAAGGGTGACAGAGACTCCGGCGCCTGCAACGGCGATGTCCATCTCGTTACGGGGAATGAACCTGATGTAACGGGCACCGGAATGTGGTTCCGGCGGAGGGAAGTGGACCGAAACGAGAATCTCGCCCAGCCCCAGGACGTTCTGTCGGACACCTGTGCAGAAGTCCTCAACCGAAACCTGGCGTTCACCGTCCGGGCCAGCGATGTTGCAGACACCACCAAGGGCAATCATGATCGGAATAGAGTCGCCGCTTGGCGTAGCGTTGCAAAGGTTCCCCCCAAGCGAAGCCCTGCCCTGAATCTGAGTACCGCCTATCAGAGACGCAGCGTCAATGAGGCCAGGATAAGCAGCACTTACGGCTTCGTTGCCGTAGATCTTGTAACAGGGGACGGCCGCCCCAATCGTGAGACCGGTGGTCGGATTGTAGGAGACTTCGTTAAGTTCGGGCACGCCCTTTACGTCTACCACCACGTCCGGTGTAAACACATTCGCCCGGAGGTGGACCAGAAGGTCTGTCCCTCCCGCCAGGGCGCGTGCCCCTCCCTCTCCGGCATCAGCCATGAGGTTGACAGCCTCCCGTACCGTCTGCGGGTGAGCGTAGTCAATCCACTTCAATTGGCTCCTCCTTAGTCTTTGAAAGCTATTCCGTAAGCGGTCTCGCAGAGCGCTTACGTTCAGTCCGTTGGCCTAACAGCCGGCTTGGCTTGAACCCCTCTATCTCCACTGGAGAAACAGAATCGAGGCGCTATCCCCTCTGCTCAAGTGCTCTGGGGTCGCACTCCTGTGCAGGACAAAGACAGCTACCGGCAAGAGGCGCGCGCAGTATATCAGACACCATATGCGGCCAACAACGCGATGGAAGAATCACGAGACACTGCGTTCCGAGCCAGGCGACTACTCCAACTCAGCAATCAATTCGCCCGCGCTCACCTCTTGGCCGGGCTCGACGCACACTCTCTTGATCAAACCGCTCCAATCGGCTCTGAGAGCCTTCATGCCTTCCATCATCTCTATTGCGCACACCTCATCGCCCGTAACTACTTGGTCGCCCTCGCAGACTGAAACCGAAGCGACCACGCCGGACGCTGGAGAGTAAAACTCTCTTCTAGCGTGAGGTGGCCGAATAGAAGCCTGGGCGACCGGAGTGGACAATTGTGGGACTCCGGTTGCTCCCGCGAGGTCGCCCAAACTTACTTCAACCCGTACACCGTCTACATCCGTACTTATAGGGTCCGAGTCCAGGTCACCAACCTCCACCTCATACCAGCGTTCCCCCACTCGCACACGGACTTTCTTCGACACGGCTACAACACTGAGATAAAGATTCCGGCCACGACGGCCGAACCGATTACGCCTGCAACGTTAGGCCCCAAGGCATGGGCCAACAAGTACACCCTTGGACTTGACTCCTGACCAACGTGGTGAGAGATGCGGGCGGCCATCGGCACCGCCGACACCCCCGCTGACCCGATCAGAGGGTTGATCTTTTCCTTAAGGAATAGGTTCATCAGCTTGGCAAACAGCAATCCGCCAACGGTTCCGCAGCCAAACGCCACCAGCCCAAGCGTCAGTATCAGGATGGTATCCACTGAGAACACACGCTCAGCCGATAGCTGCGTACCAACCGTTAGCATCAGGAATATGGTGGCAATGTTAAGGAGTTCGTTGGACGCGGCATTGGTTAGCCTGGGCACCATGCCGCTTTCCCGGAAGAGATTGCCGATCATGAACATAGAAATTAGAGGCGCAGCTCTCGGCACGACCAGAACGATGATGATTAACGCCACGAGAGGGAAAACAAGCTTCTCCGTCTTGGAGACTTCCCTCAAAGGCTTCATTTCAATCTCTCGCTCCTCCTTTGTAGTTAGCAGACGCATGAGAGGAGGTTGGATGATCGCTACTGCGGCCATGTAAGAGTAGGCGATGACCGCGGTGATACCCAGCAAATGGGGAGCCAGCTTGGCAGACAGGAAGATTGTCGTTGGACCATCGGCTCCGCCGATGATACCTATCGAAGCTGCCTCACTAAGGTCGAACTTCCCCGTGGCCAAGGCGCCCCAAAATGCCACGAAGATCCCGATCTGCGCCGCGGCTCCGAGCAGGAGCATCCTCGGATTCGCGATTATCGGGCCAAAGTCTGTCATGGCCCCAATACCAAGGAAAATGATTGGAGGGAGGATGTTCCAGAAAGACAGGCCATAGTGGAAGACGAGGCCAAACAGTCCACCCTCTTGAACTCCTCCTCCAGGACCCTCCAGCATCCCAGTCAGAGGTAGGTTAGCCACGATCACGCCTAGTCCAATGGGAAGTAACTCATACGGCTCATAGCCCTTCCGAATTGCCAGGTAGATGAGGACGAACCCAACGGCCAGCATCACGCCGTTGCGCCAGTCGATGTTGTTGAATCCCGTCGAACGCAGGAAGTCCAGAAGTTCAGTCAATGGCAGCCTTGTTCCGGAAGCTCAAGTAGGGAGAGTTGGCTATTACTCCCGGTGTCACTCGCCTTCTTCCGCATCACGCCGGGCGAGTAGAGCGCCCACGGCAACGGTAGCGGCAATCGTGCGGTTTCGGGCCTCACGCTCGGCGCGAGTCTTGCCGAACGGCCATTCAAATCGTGCACGAAGCTCAACTGCCCTCGTCAACACCAATACAAGCACCAACAGACCTACCAGGAGTGCAAAGGCGGTACCCATGCCAATGGCAGTCAGAACAGCCGCAGATTCAACCAACTCGGCGTCTATGAGTACCTCTCCTCTCTGACTTCGGTCAGCTTCGTGGATTCTACACTACTGCAAATCCCCCTCAACAAGCACAGCCGAAGTCGTGGAGTCAGGCCTCAAACTATCCGTTCTGCCGGATGCCTTGCGGTTCCGAGCATTACAAGCTTCAAATCAAGTGAGCGGTTAGGCTTAGCTTCTCAAAGCAACGCGATTGAATTCTTCGGACATGGTACTGATGCGGGGACTTATAATTAGCATGCAGGGGAAGCTCGTGGATTGACGAACTGGGAGGGGACAGCCAATGGCAGGCGCAATAGATTTTAACTGCGACATGGGCGAGAGCTTTGGTGTACACAAGCTGGGCTACGACGAGGAAGTCATCGGATACATCACTTCCGCCAACGTGGCCTGCGGATTTCATGCCGGAGACCCGGGTTGGATGGCACACACAGTTCGCATAGCCGAGGAAAACGGCGTAGCTGTGGGTGCGCATCCCAGCTTTCCAGACCTACAGGGCTTTGGCAGGCGTACCATGAAGGTGGAGCCCGAAGAGGCGAAGAACGACGTCAAGTACCAAGTAGGAGCCTTGCAGGCGTTTACGTCGGGGAAAAGGCTCCAGCACGTGAAACCCCATGGCGCCATGTACAACCAGGCCGTAAATGATGAAGCGCTCGCCGTTGCGATATGCGAGGCAATACTGGAGATCGATCACAGCCTGATCCTACTTGCATTGGCCGGCTCACAATGGCTTAGTGTGGCGGAGGTTATGGGGGTGAGAGTAGCCAAAGAGATCTTTGCGGACAGGGCGCTGAACGCAGATGGCACTCTTGTAGCCAGATCCGTTCCTGGCGCTGTGATTCGTGACGCGATCGAAGTGGCCGAACGCAGCGTGAGAATGGTGACAGAGGGGGTGGCGACGGCGATCACGGGAGAAGAGATCGAAGTGGACGCGGATAGCCTCTGCCTGCACGGAGATACGCCAGGCGCCGTGGAAATGGTGAAGTCCGTTCGCCGTGAATTGGAGTCGGCAGGTGTTGACATCAAGCCATTAGCCAGCCTCGTGTAACGAACCAATGCCTTACGCTGCGCATATAATGCTCAACGCCGGCGACGAGGCCATCGTCGTTGAGTTTGGGAACGACATTTCACTGACTACCAACCGACAGGTACACGCTCTTGCCGAAGCAGTTAATCGCTCTCCCATAGAAGGCATCATCGGCATCGTCCCGTCCTACCGATCTGTGCTGGTCCAATACGATCCGTTGCGAACAACACAGATCGAGGTGTGCGAGGCACTTGGATCGCTACTTGAGGAGCTGCGCCTGCACCCCGAAGAAGAGGCGGGACGGGGACGGGCGGTCCACATACCAGTTCTGTACGGTGGGAGTTACGGACCCGATATTGAGTTCGTCGCCGAGCACAATGGGATCTCGGTCGAAGAAGTGATCGCCTTACATTCTGAGCCGCTCTATCCCGTTTACATGATGGGCTTCAGTCCTGGGTTTCCATACTTGGGAGGACTCTCAGATAGGCTGGTCACTCCCCGGATGAAGACTCCCAGAGTGGAGACACCAGGGGGCTCGGTAGGGATCGCAGAAGCGCAAACTGGAGTCTACCCGGTTGCCAGCCCTGGCGGCTGGCGCCTTATCGGCCGAACGCCACTTAGCTTCTTCGATCACATGCGAGCGCCTCCTTCGCTTTTGGATGCCGGAGACTTCGTCAGATTCACGCCGCTGCAGGACGACGCCGCATATGAGGAGATCGCTGGACATGTGATTGCCGGAGCATATTCTCCAGTCATGGAGCCTTCTGGATGACGCTGGATGCCCTGAGGGTGGACAGTCCCGGACCCCTGACAACCGTACAGGACCTGGGACGTTACGGTTATCAGCGCTTCGGTGTGCCCGTTTCTGGCGCCATGGACAAATTCGCTCTGAGAGCTGGCAATCTCATGGTAGGAAACCGTGGGAATGCTGCAGCTCTCGAATTCACTCTCGCAGGGCCAAAGCTGCTGGTACTCAGAAGTTGCCGGGTGGCGGTAACAGGAGCAGAGGCGCCCGTCGAACTCGACGGCATGCCTGTACCACAGTGGCAAGCGTTTAATGCGACAGCAGGTTCTGTCCTCAATGTGGGCACCACCGTAGACGGCCTGCGAGGCTACCTCTGCTTATCTGGCGGGGTCAAAGTTCCAAGGGTTCTAGGCAGCAGGTCCACGTACCTGAAATCTGGATTCGGGGGCTTCGAAGGGCGAGCAGTTTCCAATGACGACGTTATCCAAGTGGGCAGAACCCAACTCGGTGCAGTTGTCATGCAGAGCGAACCAGATCCCAGCTTAGCCCCTTACTATGGAAACGAGCATGATGTGAGAGTGGTCTTGGGGCCACAACATGAGGCGTTCACCGACGAAGGGAAATTCACTTTCCTAAACTCCGTCTACACGGTGGCCCCGCAATCAGATCGCGTTGGGTACAGGCTTATGGGACCGGTAATCGAGCACTCCGGATCCTCGGACATAGTGTCAGACGGCGCGCCGATGGGGGCCGTGCAAGTCCCCGGAGACGGGCAGCCTATTGTGCTTATGGCCGACCGTGGGGTTACGGGCGGCTACCCAAAGATTGCTACCGTGATCAGCGCCGATCTGCCGCTAGTCGCGCAGGCCCGTCCCGACGACAGCGTTCGGTTCAGGGCTGTTACAGTTGAAGAGGCCGAACAGATTCGATGGGAACAGGAGGCCACTCTTCATGCCCTTGCCGGGTTCACTGAAGTTCCCACGGGAAGCAGTTACTCGGTTGCCGTGGGTGGCGTCTCTTATGAAGTTGTGGACTCAGACGGCAGGCGCCTCTCGCTTCATCCGGACTCCACTCAGCAAGCCGAAACGGCCCCTCTCGCAGTGCGCGCATCAACGGGCAAGTTCGTATTCGAATTGGAAATGGGACTGGGCAGAAGTGAATAGGACCGGGCATCCGCCCGGAGTGGTCCGCTCGCACATCCATTGCTGAACTGGGACTGGCTTCACACGTTGTCGGACTGGGTTGAGGGATTCGCGGATAGCCCTTGGTCTTCGTTGGCGCTATTCGCGAACTCCTTTTCAGACGCGCTATTCTTTCCAATTCCGCCTGATCCGTTGCTGATCGCCATTTCTCTGTCTCAGCGACACATGGCAATATGGCTTGCCCTCTTGACGACGGTAGCCTCGGTTGCGGGAGCGGTCGCAGGATACTGGTTGGGCCGTCGCTTCGGACGACCGACACTGTACCGGTTGGCCAAGGAGGGCACCGTGCGCCGCGTCGAGTCGATGTTCGAGCGTTACGGTGCGTGGGCCGTCATCATGGCTGCTATCACGCCCTTGCCCTACAAGGTTTTCGCCATTTCGGCAGGTGTGCTTGACATGGACTTGCGCCGATTCGTTCTCGCGTCACTTGTTGGCAGAGGCTTGAGGTTTCTAGCAATCGCAGTCCTAATCACCGTCTATGGAGAGTCGGTGAAGTCCTTCCTTGAAACAAACTTCGAAGAGGTCACTATCGCGGCGGGCGTAGGCACTGTAGCGGCAGTTGTCGCCGCAGTTGCCTTCAACAGGGTGCGACATAAGTTCAAACGCAAGCTTGCCGCAGACGAAGTAGATCTTGACACTGAACGTGAACCTGACTCGCGGTAAGGAACCGTTAAAGCAATGCCTGAGGCCCCCGACCTCGAAGTTATCAAGGATTATCTGAACGTCACGGTTCGGGGAAGGACGATAGTGTCCGCCGAAGTCCTCAAGCCCAGCGTAGTTCGGTCCATGACCGGTGAAGACCTGGCACAAAGCTTGCGCGGGCTGTCAGTCGACGTGTTTACAAGGCGCGGCAAGTTTATGCAGATTGGCCTGTCCTGTGATCGCATTATCGTTGTCAATCCGATGCTTACTGGCGCCTTCCGGCATTGCGCGTCGGCCGAGCGCGTGGCCAAGCGAACCTGCGTGCGTCTTTCGCTGGACGACGGACAAGACCTCCGTTACATAGACGACAAACAGATGGGTATGGTGTACCTGACCACTATTTCGGGGCTGAATGAAGTGCCGCGGCTGATTGAACAGGGCCCTGACGTGCTGGAAGTGCTGCCGCCGGAAGAGTTCTCACAGCGGCTCAAGCCGTTCTACGGCGAGATCAAGGGAGTCCTTACCCGGGGCCGTTTCATCTCAGGCATTGGCAACGCCTACGCGGACGAGATCCTCTTCGATGCCCGCATTTACCCGTTCAAGCGACGGAAGGCGCTGACGAGCGAGGAGATCGAAAGACTTCGCTTGAGTTGCTCTGCGGTCACGACACGCGCTGTAGAGACGCTTCGACAAAGGATGGGCAACAAGATTCATCTTAAGGTCCGGGACTTTCTCAGCGTCCACAACAAAGGCGGCAAGCCGTGCCCGCGCTGCAGCGAGCCGATACGGCAGATCAGCGCCAATCGCCGAATAACCAGCTACTGTCGCACTTGCCAGCCAGGACTTCTCATCAGGAACTAGCAGCGCGCTCGCTCTCAGAATCCTCGAAATGTGAGTCCGCCGGCAGAGACCCGTTTCGGCAGTGTCCATGAATGGGCAGCTTAACGATCGACCCCCAGCGCGCAGGCTTACTTCAGGTCTGAAAAGGTCTGTGTCCAAAGCTAGCCACGCCTGGCGAACGGGCCATCCGAGAAAAAGTGTTCCATTATGTTCCGTTTTGTTCCATTTCGTAGCTGGGACCGGGGAAAGTTCGGGGCACTTGTGGAACACGTTTGGAACCTAAATGGAACCGTTCCAGGGCACGAATGGAACACAAATGGAACACCAGGGATTGGCGGCTCCTTCGACCGTGCCCTTTCGACAAGCTCAAGATGTTGTCAGGACGGGGACTGGAGCCATTAGAACCGGCAGCGAAGCCGAACGACGGGACCTGATTGCGACGGCAGAACGTGTTGGCGCCTGACGGCTCATCGTAACCCAGAACTGAGGTATGTCCGCCGTGATCGGCCATAAGCTGCCGTTTCCTAGCCGTCGTCCGAGATCGCAACTCCCACAGGCGGTCAAAAGCGGCCATCAATGCACGGCTCCTTCGGATGTAACCAGAGGGCCTGGATTCATAAGAGGCGCAAGCGAAACGGTGTGTCGACACGACATTAACTTCTTGGTGGTTTCCATGCATCCATATTAGCACTCTAGTTCGCTTATGGCAACTGGGCGGACGGGTCACGGTTGATCTAAGGAGAGAGGCTAGCATGAGCGGCCAAGTTGGAAGTTTGTGCACGTCCGGCAAGCCGCCCTATAATCGCGACTGCAAACTCCCAACTTAGGCTCGCGACGACATTCGGCGACCACGCCAGGAGATGTTAATGGTCCAGACCGTTTCCCCAACAAAGACACATTTCTACAAGAACGAGGCCGTTTCCCAGCGTGGGATGGTGGCAACGAAGCATCCGGTGGCAACGGAGGCCGGCACGACCATGCTCGAAGCGGGCGGCAATGTCGTGGACGCCGCGGTGGCCGCATGCCTGGCGATCGGAGTCGTCGAGCCGGGATCGAGTGGACTTGGGGGCGGTGGCTACCTGACGTACCAGGTCGGTGAAGAGGGAGGCGTAGTCGGCTTCCCGATGCGGGCTTCGAAGCAAGCATCGCCCACCCTTTACAAGACGGCGGAGGGAGGCGCTACGGGCAGTTTCGGCTGGGTCCCGGTCGAGGACGACGCGAACATCCACGGCTTCCGGTCCATCGCAGTGCCCGGCGCAGTAGCCGGTCTGACGGAAGCACACAGGCGCTTGGGCCGCCTTCCCTTTCGGGATGTCGTAGAGCCCGCGGTGCGCGCCGCCCGCGAAGGTTACTCTCCCGACTGGTACACCCTGTACTCGTTCGGGGCAATGATTGACAAGCTTCTTGTTTACGACGAGTTAAGGCGCATCTTCCTTCCCGGCGACAGCATGCCGTCAGGTGGCGTGGACTCGCCCACGGCCCTAAGACAACCTGAGCTTGCTGACGTACTCGAGGCCATTGGTCGCGACGGCGCTAAGGCGATGTACCGCAGCGATATCACGACAGCCATTGTGTCGGGCATCCGGGACGGCGGCGGCATACTTACCGAGGACGACTTCTCCGCCTATCGACCCTACGTATGGGACAGAGGGCTCGAGGTTAGCTACCGGGGCCTTACTGTGCGCTTGCCCAAGTACGCTTGCGCGGGGCCGACCAGCGCTATGACTCTCAAGCTAGTGCGGGGCTTCGATCTTGCGGCCATGGGCCACAACAGCACCGAGATGCTGCACGCTTACATATCGAGCTCTCAACTGGCTTACGCCGACCGGTTCCGGTATTTCGGGGATAACTCATTCGTGGACGTACCCTGGAACGGCTTGCTATCAGACGAATACGCCGACCGCCGCCGCGCGGACATCGGCGAATCCCCGCCAGGCTGGTTTAACTACGGCGACCCGTGGCAAGAGGAGGGACGCCGGCCTGAAGAGCAGTTGCCCGCCAGCCTACCCGCTATAGACAACGGCACCACCCACCTGTGCGCCATGGACGGCGAGGGTAATGCCGTATCGCTAACGAACACACTCATGTCCGGCTTCGGCTCGGGCGTCGTCCCGAAGGGGACTGGCGTGGTCATGAATAACGGCATGATGTGGTTCGATCCAATTCCCGGCCGCGTGAACTCTATAGGGCCCGGAAAGGCCGGACTGAACAACATGACGCCGGCCCTCGTGTTGGACAGGGACGGTGCTCGGATCGCAGTTGGGGCTTCCGGGGGCCGGCGGATCACCAACTGTGTGACGCAGCTCATCATCAAGATGGTGGACTTTGGAATGGGCCCTCAGGAAGCGATCGACTCGTCACGAGTGGACTCCTCGAACCCGTGGACCAGCGTGGACGAAGGCCTGGACGAGGCCACGAGGTCAGCGTTAGAGGCGCGCGGCCACCGGCTGCTAGTGCTCAGAGAAGAGTTCGCAAGGGGATTCGCCAGCCCGGTGGCCATCGTGCACGAGGGCGACGAGTTCAGAGCCGGCGTGGACACTTTCCACTCGGCTTACGCCGCGGGACTGTAAGAAGAGTCCCATTGTTCTGGTAGCTCCGGACAATGGCAGACCGGCGACATTGGTACTCCGCTCGCCTGCACTTGAGTGAAGTGCAGTAGGAGGCGGCGCGGAATGCCATCTTCAGTTTCTCTCGCCGTAATGCTGGCGACGATGGTCAGCTTCGTGAGTCTGGCTTGTTCTCAAGACCAATCGACTTCAGGGAGTGTTGGCCGGGTTGATACGCCGACGCCAGTAGCAGTTGTCCGTACTTCACCTACGTCCGTCACGCTGTCACCGACGCCTACTCTCGTCACGCTGTCACCGACGCCTTCACCCTCACCAACTCCCACTCCCTCACCAACCCCCGTCACGCCGACGCCATCCCCTTCGCCTTCCCCAACGCCCTCGCCTTCACCTACGCCCGTCACGCCGACGGCCACACCCGTCGCACCTGCGCCCATCGCGCTGACGCCTACTCCCTCCCCTTCCGCAACGCCTGTGACACCGACTCCGTCACCTCCGCCCACGCCCGTCACGCCAACACCAACTCCCTCGCCTTCACCCTCGCCTACGTCCGTCACACCGACACCGACGCCTACCCCTACGCCCTCGCCTACGTCCGTCACGCCTACCCCTACGCCCTCTCCCTCACCTACACCCACGCCATCGCCCACACCATCGCCCACGCCAACTCCCTCACCTACGCCCACGCCAACTCCCACACCTGTCACGCCCACGCCGACGCCTTCTCCTTCACCCACACCCGTCTATACCTCCTGGCGCACACTCAAAAATGTGGCCTGGCTTGAGCAAAACGAGTCGGAGCTTGCCCGAGAGATCACCTCATTGCCATGGGTGGAAGACGGCATCGAGGCGTCTGAACGCAACGCCGTGCAAGGACTGGTGCATCTCGCCACCTTTGGCAAATCCGCCTTTGACGTGATTATCGGCTCCGAATGGATGTCTGAAGGGTTATCGGAGGCGGAGGTTTCTGTTGTAGACATCCTGGCATACATTTCATCGGAGGAACTGCCAGACCTGGCACGTGTAATCGCCTCGCTGTCTTGGGTCGTGGATGGCGTCGATGAGGCTGAAGCCGCAGCACTCGTCGACCTGGGATGGATCGGACTGTACAGCCCTGAATTGGCAGATGAGGTTCTTGCATTCCAATGGGTCGTCGACTCAATACGAGAGTTTGAGGCCAAAGCCATTGACGGTCTTGGGCTTGCTGCAAAGAACAACCCAGACCATGCGCTTACGACCGTTTCGCTTTCTTGGGTCATGGATGGTGTTGATGAAAGTGAAGCCGCAGCACTCGTCGACCTGGGGTGGGCAGGTGAGCACAGCTCAGCGCTGGCGGGTACGATCCTCTCGCTGCCGTGGGTTCAAGACGACATGGACACTCTTGAAGCATCCGTGATTCAAGGGTTGGAGCGGATTGCTCGAAATCATCCTGCTCAAGCTTTGCAAATTGCAGGAATGCCCTTTCTGGCACGTTTGGGACCGGCAGACAACTTGGCACTGAAGTCTCTAGGGTGGTTGTCTTTGTTCAGGGCAGACAGTTTCCAGCGAATCATGAAACATCCTACGATCAGCGCTGGCATCTCGGACGATTGGGCCAAGATCGTGGCCACGCTTTACGGTGTCGACAAGAACAATCCTCAACTCGTTGATGCCCTTTTAGACTCCGAAAGGGTCTCGCTAGAAGAACGGTCGATTCGACTTCCTCTGGTTGGTGACATCGAATTGGCGATCATACGCCTGGGACCGGGAGCTGTACGGAGTATGAATCTGCTGGAGCACGCCGTGCGCAACGCGGAAACCTTTATGGATGCCCCGTTTCCTACCAAGTACGCAGCGCTTCTGTTCGCTAATAGCGTTACTGACACATTCGCAGGGAGTAACTTCGGCACGCATGTTGCAGTGCTGCCCGAGTACGACGCAGACGACGGAAGCCACGAAGCGCAAAGTGCGGCCGCGATAATCGCACACGAAGTGGCACACTACTATTGGTCGGGAAACCTTGCTTGGATAGACGAAGGTGCTTCAGAGTTCATCGCGGCAATCTCTGAAAGCACCAGGGTTGCACGACCGCTCGAACCGGAGAATGCCCCATGCGGATACGCAGAGAACATCGCCACAATGGAGAGACTTGGGGCGTCCGGAGAAGACAAAACACATTCAGCATTTGGTTGCAATTACTCGCTTGGAGAACGGATCTTCTTGGATCTCTATCGTTCGCTTGGAGAGGATCAGTTCCAGCAAGGATTCCGTTCCTTGTACGAAGCTTCCGAGATGGAGGACGAAACTGACGAGACTACGGAGGGGACAGCCGTTGGAATCGCGGAGCTTCGAAGGGCATTCGGCCACTCTACGTTTACACCCACAGTAACGGCACGCTGGTATGAGGGCACGGAATCCTACGACAGATCTGGTCTGGACAAGAATCCGGTAATCTCCTCCTTGCCAAGCGTGACCGGCAGCGTAGACCCTGTCAAAGTCGCACTTTCGGCGGAGGATTGCTATGCCAGCAGATACGAACTCAACTTCTCCGTGAGTGAGATAATAGATTGGGCGTTCATCTGTTTGAATTATTCTTATTCCGTGCCGACAAGTATTGGATCAGTCGAAGTCCCTTTGGAGTACGCCACTTACTATGAGGACGGCTTCGCCTTTGAACGTCGCGCATTGGCATTTACGGCAGAGTCAGAGTACATCGGTGGCTCTTGGTCATTCGCAACCGGTCCGCCAGCATCGGAGCCATGGGCACCCGGCCGGTACTATGTTT
Source organism: Dehalococcoidia bacterium (assembly GCA_965237445.1). Taxonomy (GTDB): domain Bacteria; phylum Chloroflexota; class Dehalococcoidia; order Lucifugimonadales. The sequence goes on from OZ250142.1 coordinate 1,014,509, forward strand.
ATGTCTACCATGAAGGAGTCAAAGTCGGCGAGGCCGAGTTCATCGTGCTTCCCTGATGTCCTTGGCAGACCGAGGGTGTTGGCGGCACTCAGCCGCATACGTGAGCCTTACAGAGTGTGCAGAGGCGCGGCGTCTGAAGTTCCCCCTGAGGACGGATGTCAGTGTTGACACTCCTTTGCGGGTTGCATAGCCTTTGCCGACAGTTGGCTGATCCCGAATCCGATCCGAAAGGAAGGCATGCCTTGACCTACAAATTCAACCACGTCCATCTTAAGTCGCCGGACCCGGAGGAGACTGCCAAGTGGTACGTGGACGCATTCGGCTTTGAGATCTTTGGAGATGACGTCAGGCCGTTCGGAGACCGGTTCATTCGTTGTCGAACCACCGACGGCGTGGTCGTGAACATTTCCAACAATCGCACCGGCGAGGAGATGGGGCCGGGCGACTCGGATGCTCACTGGGGCCTAGAGCACATCGGTATCGAAGTTGACGATATCGATGCCGCGATTGCGCGACTGGGACGCCTCGGTGCGCCGCTGCTCGAGGGGCCAATCTCGATGCCAGGGGGCTTCCCGCGCATCGCGTTCGTTCAAGCCCCGGACAACGTTCGCATTGAGATCATGCAGATGTCCGCCTGATCACCCGGGTAGTTGTTGAGCCGTTCAAATGAGTGAATGGCGGCGCTTCATCGGGGGATTGGGGAGGCGGATGCTGGGGGCCGCGAGGCTCGACCCCGCTCCCTTCGAGGACATAACCGAAGACCGCTGGGCAGCGTACCAAGCGCTGCTCATTGTGCTGCTTGTGGGCGTAATCGGGGGAGCTGTTGGTGTGGCCGGCGGCTCTCCGGTGCAGTTCAAGTACCCGATCCTGTCCTCCATCGGTTTAGGCATCGCCCTGGAGGTCGCATCTTGGCTGATCTGGTCCGGCGTGACTTACGTCGTGGGGTCGAGTCTGTTGGGCAGGGGCTCTGTACGGCCAGAGTTAGAGAGCATGCTCAGGTATGTCGGCATAGCTCAGACACCCGGCCTGTTGATAGCGGTCGTGGTAATCCCGGAAAACCCCTTCCTGATAGCATGGACAACTACGGGATGGCGGGTGGCCGCCATGGCGGTCGCAACGCGAGTGGCATTCGGATTCGAGACGAACGGCAGGCCGGCAATTGCAGCAGTCTGTGGGTTCCTGCTGATGTTTGCGCTTTCGTTCCTGATGGTCAGTTACCTATTTTGACCGAACTGACAGTTAGGGGAGCTGTGGCACGCAATCGGAGCAACCCTCGCTCTAGATAGCTGGTTACGCCTGAACGATGAGCAAGACAGTCTACCTCGCAAATCCGTATGGCTTTTCGACGCAGCAGAAGGCGTTGCTGTTGCCGCAGCTTGTTGACGCCGTGACTGCGTTGGGTCTGGAGGTCTGGGAGCCGTTCGGACGCAACAACCAGATCGACGTGACTGAGCCCGGCTGGGCGTATCTCATCGGCGCGGCCGACTTCAGGGACGTTCGCGAGTCCGACGCCATCTTCGCGGTTGTTAACGGCGCGCCTCCCGACGAAGGGGTGATGGTCGAGCTGGGTATGGCCATCGCGCTTGGCAAGCCGACGTTTCTCTTCCGGGATGACTTCCGGCGCGTCACCGACAGCGAGGAGTACCCACTGAACCTGATGGTGTTTACCGGACTTCCCAAGCATGGATGGCAAGACTATTACTACACGTCCATCGAAGAGATCGCGTCGCCAGACAAGGCGTTGGCGAGGTGGGCAAGAGATGAACTCAGTCCCGAGTAGGGAGACCTTTGCGTAACTCGCCGAATCCCCCTCACCCTAACCCTCTCCCACGTTGGGGAGAGGGGATTTTGTGGCCCTTCTCTTGCTGCTGCTGGAGTTTGTGCAAGGGTCTCCGAGTAGGGGTGTAGCCAAGAAGTGATCTTGAGGACTCAACATGGCTAGCGACTGCATTTTCTGCAAGATCGGTTCCGGAGAGATGGCGTCGGACATTCTCTACCGTGACTCCCATTGCTTCGTGATCCGGGACATTGCGCCGAAGGCGCCGGTCCATGTGCTTGTCATTCCGAACGAACACTTCACCTTTCTCTCGAGCCTCACGCCCGGCCACGGAACCATGGTCGGCGCGATGCTCCTTGCCGCCGAGGAGGTGGCCGTGCGGGAGGGCATAAGCCAATCAGGCTACCGGCTGGTAATCAACCAGCGGGACGACTCCGGACAGATGGTGGACCACTTGCACATGCATGTGCTCGGCGGTCAGCCATTGGGCGGCATGGCGTAGCGGTCGTGCCGCGCACGGTTACCGAACTCCCCATTGAGGCGGTAGAGCGCCTCAATAGGCTGCCTCAGCCTCTTCGTTCGCACATCGAGCGGGTGAGGGAGATCGCCGGCGAACTAGCCAACATCCACGGGGCCGATCAATTTGACGTCGACTTTGGCGCGGCGTGCCATGACCTGTTCCGGGCAGACACCGCTGAGCGGCTACTGTCCCTGGCCGACAAGTACGGCCTCAGCGTCTGCGAAGTCGAACGGGCGCTGCCGATGCTGCTTCATGGTCCGGTGGCGGCGACATGGCTGTCGACTTGCGCCGGAGTGAACGACGCCGACGTGCTGGAGGCCGTCCACTGGCACACAACGGGCCATCCGAGCCTCGGGCTGGCAGGCAAGATTGTGTACATCGCCGACAAGCTTGACCCCGTCAAGAAGCGAAAGTACCCGTACCAGGATGAGCTAATGGAGCAGGCGCTTACCGACCTGGACGGAGCTCTGCTGACGTTCGTGAGCATGCAAACGGAGTCGCATCTCGGACGCGGGCGACTCATCCATCCGCGAACGATGGAGTTCCGCAATGGCCTACTGCTGGAGAGGCGAGCTTAGCCAGAACAGCGCCTGCGCGCGCCGCGCCGTCAGCGGGGCGTCACCGTCCTGAACTCGACTTCCATCTCGCCGCGGTCGACTCTTACGATGGCGAACGTCCCCTCCACCATGAAGGACTCGTAGCCCTGGCCAGGGTTGATGTACCGGATACCTCCGATTACCTCGTCGACGGTCTCGTGGATGTGCCCGAACAGAATGGTGTCCACGCTGCCCATGTCTTCGAAGTCTGGCAAGAGCTCGCGAAGGGGGAACTCGGGGCCGCCCCATGCGGGATGCGTGACGCCAATCCTGCGGCCCTCGATCTCGATGACCTCCACAGCGGGGAGCGCGCTGCGAAGCTCGGGCGGATCGGAGTTGCCGTGGACAATCACCGCCCTCTTGGCCGTGGACCTGAAGCCTTCGACGACGTCCCCGCGGACAATGTCACCACAGAGGACGGCGACATCAGCACCGGCCACTGCCTCCCGTATCTCGGGATGCACCTCGGTCCATTCGTGGCAGTGGGTGTCCGAAACGACTGCGATAATTGTCGTCATCAGAGAACAATTGACCGCCGGTCAGTCTGTACTTGAAGGGCGGCCATGCGCCAATGCTCTTGGCGGCAAAGGGGCACTTGGCGGCAAAGGGTGAGTTGCGTTACTTGGCCGGTGGACCCTGTACGCCTACTCACAATCAGGTCCCGTTCTTTTAGATGCAGTTAGTTTCGTAGTCTGGAGCCCCGCACATGGTTTCCTGACTGCACGTTGGAGACGAATAGATGGGGTCCTCTGCGAGCTTAGTCTTCCAGGGTTCCGGCAGGTTCGGCGGAGCCGATGGCTCGAAAAACTGTCACATTCTGTAACATTCCGTAACTTTTCATAGCTGGGAGCGTTGGAGAAAGTTACGGATTCTGAGACCAATTGAATACGGTTTGTATACGGAATGAGCTGAATTGAGCAAAAATGTGACAGTCTCCTCGTAGCTGAGCGGGAGATACCGAGTGGGGAATGGCATCGTGCAGTGCGGCTGGCTGCGTCGCCGTCGAAGTGCTGTTCGGTGTCCATGCTTCTATATTAGCACACGCGTTCGCTGAGGGAAGGGGTTCTTCTATCGAAAAGAGTGCGCCATCGGCCTTCACAGCGAGAAGAGGGAAATGGTGACGCTGGGGGAAGTGCGGTTATGACCGGCGTCCATCCCTAGAGCGGGACGACGTGCTCCGGGCACTCCGCACTTAACGTTTAAAACCTACCATCGAGTCGAATCGCTGTCAATTCGACCCTCCTCATCCGGATGCAGGCAACGGCGATGGCTGTTTCATGCCGCCGCACTGCCGCAACAATCTAGCCTGGTGCGATTGCTAGCCGACTGCAGCGTCCGGGTCGGTGACCAGAGGCGGGATACGGGTTGCCCAGACCGCGACGAGAACCGTCGCGATCATGCCTACCGCCAGCATGGAGATGAGTACGGGCAGCACCTGTTCGGCGCCGTAGGGCGTGGAAAGGCCAAAAGCGGCGTTGTAAGTCTTGGCGAGTGTGATCCCAGACGCTACGGCGAGGCCGAAGGCTAAGATCAGTGGAGCTGCGAAAAGGACTGCGAGATCTGCCGCCAAGAGCCTTCGGGTCGCGCCCTGGCAGCGGAGCATCCTGAACTCGGTCTGACGCTGCCGGAAGAGCAAGAGGACAGCGTAGAGCAGTGCCACAGCACCCATCGCGGCGGCCGTCGCCGCCATGACGAGCAGGTATGGGTTGGCAATCGTCGTGTCGGCGACCAGTCCGAGGTCGGTCATCCCCGAGACAATTGCGGTCTGGGTCGCTACCGACAGTACTTCGGGCCTGCCCTTCAGTCCCTGTATGGCCGTCTTCAGAGAGTCCCTTGCGCCGTCGGTAGTGATGAGGAGGAGTCCATACTTGCTTGGAATCTGCCGCTCGACCATCAGCAGCGAATAGTGCCTTATCCAAGATGCGGTGACGCGGCCTGCCACGGGGTATATGCCTGCTATGGGCAGTTCGCCGTCTTCGCCGTCGAAGAGTGGGTGGGCCCTGACAATCACGTCGGTCTCCCCAGCCGGCTCAGAAAGGTAGACGCTGCCCGGGGCGCAGGGGGCGTCGAGTTCCACCGATCCAGGCGCGTCGTCGCAAGTCATCGTGTACACCGACCTGCCGGCGGTGGGATGCCTAACCACCGGTACGACGCGGGTCACGCCTTCGTAGGCAGACACGCCGGCGGCGATCCGGTCCAGTTGCAGGGCCTCCATGCGCCCATCCAGGGTGGCCACCACGTCGAATGCGCCGACGGCGGGATAGTCTTCCCAGAAGCTCGCGTATGCCACGAACACCACGAGAAGAACCGCGACCGCGGTGGCGGACACTCCGAGAAGGGCATCGGTGGAACGTGCCATCCGGGACCCGGCTATCTGCGCCCTGGTCCGGTCGGCGAGCAGCCTACCCGTAAGTGTTACCGCGATCCGGGACAATCCCTCCAGGCCGACGACGGCCAGAAGCAGCCCGGCCACGATCAACCATGCGGACAAAGTAAAATTGTCGCTCATCTCGGAAGCCGCGACTATGGCGGCGGGGCCGGCCAGCACGCCTACAGCCGAGAGGTAGGAGAGGTACGAAGCGGGGCCCCGCGCCCTTCGAAGGACGCCAAGGGGGTCACGTCCGGCGCGGTATGCTATCCGGGCCGTGCTCACCAGCCCGACAAAGACAACGGCCAATGGCAGGCCGGCAGCGTAGGCGACTGGGAGCAGCAGGTCACGGGTCCAGTACGAGGTGCCCGCAAGTGTAAACGAGCCCCACATCGACATGAAGGCAGCGTAGACGATCGAACCGAGTAGAGCGCCCGCCAGCAGGGGGAAGGCCATGTCGGCGGCGACCATGAATGCCATCTGGCGGGGCGACGCGCCCAGTACCCTTAATAGACCATAGCGCCTCGATCTGGCGGCGACGTGTACGGCGGCGCCAGCCCTCGCCAGAGCCACGGACGGAAGCACAAGGATGACGATGCCCAGGATAACGAAGCTGGTATCGTCGGGCCACTTGACCCTGCCCGGTAGGATCGGATAGAAGCTGGACGCGACGCTTTCGGGGACGGTAGCCACGAACTCCACTATTACCAGTTCGCGGGGGTGTGTCAGCGCGGCGTCGGGAAGGACCTGCACCGGTCGGCCACCCAGCCACGCCTCGATCTCGCCCGTCCAGTCGTCCTGGAGCTGATCGAGGACCGACGGAGAGGCGAGGGCGGTGCCATCGGCACCCGCGCGGGCGATGCCCGGCAGGCCAATCGGGAGGCCCTCTTCGGCCGCTATGGTCGTCACCACCATGGGTCCGTAAGTGGTGTAGACCAAGTTAGACGCTCGAAGTGGACCTTCGACCGGATGCGTCCTGGGCTGAAGGCCGCGAGGGCCGTCCCGCTCTATGGTTGCGATCTGCTGTTCAAGCAGCCCGGAACGGAATCCCAGTGCCAGAGAAAGACCGACGCAGGATATGACGCCAACGAGTATCAGCGGTGTCCACGCCGAAAGGGACCGCAGCGAGCGGGGCCAGAAGAAGCGAAAAAAGAGCATCATGCTGCCACTCGCTCCTCCACAAGCCTGCCGTCGTCCAGGCGGAGGACACGATCACATGCCGCCGACACCGTGGGGTCGTGGGAGACGACCAGCACACCGACTCCGAACTCATCGGCGGTCCGCCGGAGCTCGCCCATCACGAGCTCGGAATTCGACTCGTCCAGGGCGCCGGTGGGCTCATCACAGAAGACGATGCTGGGACCCATCATCAGGGCCCTGGCTATGGACGCGCGCTGCAACTCCCCGCCCGAGAGAGTGGACGGGTACTCCTCCGTCAAAGGACCCAAACCGAACCGTTCGAGCAGCTCGCGGGCCCGCTCACGCGCCTCGCGCGGCCTGGTGCCAGACACGACCAATGGAACGGCGACGTTTGCGGCTATGGTGAGGTCGTCGAGGAATGCGGGGAACTGGAAGACGAAGCCACAGGTCGTGCGACGGACCAGCGTGATACGCGGCTCGCGCAGCCTCCACACGTCGGCATGATCGCCCCAGGCAACGGTTCCTTGGTCCGGCTTCCGCAGCCCGGCCAGGGCATACAGGAGCGTTGACTTGCCGGAGCCGCTAACCCCGACAATTGCGAGGATTTCGCCGTGGTGCAGGTCCACGTCCACGCCGTTCAGGACGAGGCGCTCGCCGAAGCTCTGGCCGAGCCCTCTGGCTGAGAGTACGGGACCCAAGGTCGTGGGGCTAGTCATCGCTATTGACCTCCGCTCAAATTCACACAGGACCGGATGGACACAATCTTAGCACCGCCCCAAATGGCTTAGCACTGCCCCAAATGGGACCGGCACATAACCTATTTCGATGGAGCGATGCTTTGGCGTAAGCTGGCCGGGATAATGTTCAGACTCCAGCCGCAAGGGATATAATCGATTTACTACTCATTCCCACGATGCCGCGAAGCTGGCCGGTCTGCAATGGAGGGAACTTGTCCGACTACGATCTTGTGATCATTGGCTCCGGCCCGGGCGGTTACGTCGCCGGGATTCGCGCGGGGCAGCTTGGCCTGAGGGCGGCGGTGGTCGAGAAGGAAGAGTTGGGCGGTCTGTGCCTGAACTGGGGCTGCATTCCCAGCAAAGCCCTGATCAGAAATGCCGAAGTCCTGAACCTCGTGCGCGAGGCGAGCCGAATGGGGATATCTTACGACAATCTCCAGTTCGACTTTGGCGCAGCCGTTGACCGGAGCCGCAGAGTGGTGAAACGACTTACTGGAGGAGTCGCCAGCCTGCTGAAGAAGAACAACGTGGACGTCATCAGAGGGGCAGGCGCGCTTCGGGACAGGAACACGGTGACAATCGACGGGGAGCCGATCTCAACGGACAACGTGATCGTTGCCACTGGGGCCAGGTTTCGGGAGATACCGGTCCTGCCAATCGACGGCGCGGTAGTAATGACAAGCCGAGAAGCACTGGCTTCCAAGGATGTCCCGGCGACCGTCGTCATTGTGGGAGGCGGCGCTACCGGAGCCGAGTTTGCCTACGTGTACCGAGCCTACGGCGCCAGGGTGATTGTCGTAGAGATGCTGCCTCGACTTGCACCTGCTGAAGACGAGGAGATCAGCAGAGAGCTAGAGAGGGCGTTCCGAAGACAGGGAATCGAGTCCAGGACCGGCTGCACGGTCCAGAACGTAACTGTTGAGGGCGAACGAGCCAATGTGACCATCGGCAGCGAGGGGGGGACAGAGACGATCGAGTGCGATCGGGTACTTGTGGCGGTTGGATCAACAGGGAACGTTGAGCACCTGGGCCTAGAAGATGCAGGTGTACGGACGGAACGCGGCTTTGTCCCTGTAGACGAGCGCATGCAGACGAACATTCCAGGGATTTTTGCCATCGGCGACGTCACTGGAAGGCTCCTGCTCGCGCACGTTGCGTCCGCACAGGGAGTGGCAGCGGTTGAAGGTATCGCGGGCCAAGAAGTTCACTCGCTGGACTACGATTCGATGCCCAGGGCCACATACTGCAATCCACAGGTGGCAAGCATTGGCCTCACTGAGGCGCAGGCGGTAGAACGTGGACACGACGTGCGAGTTGGCCGCTTCCCATTGGCGGCAAGCGGCAAGGCGCTGGCGATGGACGAGCCACACGGTATGGTGAAGGTTGTTACCGACGGGGAGTTGGGCGAGGTCCTAGGTGTCCACATGATAGGAGCAGAGGTCACCGAGTTGTTGGGGGAGGCGGTGCTGGGCAGTCACCTCGAGGCCACCAGTCTAGAATTTGGGCGGGCGGCACATCCTCATCCCACCATATCCGAGGCCGTGAAAGAGGCAGCTTTAGCTTCGAATGGGGCGGCGATACACATTTAGGCCGCATGATGGCACAACTTGCAATTGACCCAATGCATGCTCGTCTCATTCGGTGAGACCGTTCTGAAAGCTCCGGAAGACACTTGAGGTCGGCATAGCGTGAATTCAGCGTTCAACATAGACGCCGAAACGGCCATTGAGCTTCACAGGCTGATGGTGCTCATTCGCCGATTCGAAGAGGAGAGTTCACGGCTCTATATGCAAGGCAAGATTCGCGGCTTTCTACATCTGTACATCGGACAGGAAGCCGTGGCAGCCGGCGCCATTCCGTGCCTACGCCCTGACGACTACGTGGTTAGCCACTATCGCGACCACGGTCACGCGCTGGCCAAAGGCATGGACCCCAGCACCGTAATGGCCGAACTGTGCGGGAAGGCCACCGGAAGCAGCGGCGGCAAGGGCGGCTCAATGCACCTGTTCAACGTGTCAAAAGGTTTCATGGGCGGATATGCGATCGTGGGCGGCCAGCTTCCGATTGCCGCAGGACTGGCGCATGCGATCAAGTACCGTGAAGAGGACCGGGTTGTGCTCTGCTTCTTCGGCGACGGCGCTGTGAACGAGGGCGAGTTCCACGAAACGATCAACCTCGCAGCAGTCTGGAAATTGCCGATCCTGTTTTTCCTCGAGAACAATCTGTACGGAATGGGAACCCACGTAGAGAAGACGCACGCGCTTGGTAAGGACATCTACCTGAGCGCGGATGCCTATGGCGTACCTGCAGCCCAGATCGACGGCATGGACCTGATCGCTGTCAGAGATACGACCATGATGGCTCTCGACCGAATCAGGTCCGGCAGCGGTCCCGTCTTCGTCGAAGCGATGACCTACAGGTTCCGAGGCCACTCGGTTGCAGACCCTTCCAACTACCGGGACTCTGAGGAGGTCAGCTCCTGGCAGGTACGCGACCCCATCGCCAGGTTCCAGGAGCTGGCGCTCGAGAACGAGGCGATGTCCAGCGAGGACCTGAGGAAGATCGGCGAGGATGTAGAGAGCACCGTAGCGGAAGCGGTGAGATTCGCCGAAGAGAGCGAGATACCTGACCCGGCCAACATCATGGACAACGTCTATGCCTAAGATGGTCATCCGAGAGGCTATAGCCAAAGGTCTGCGGGAAGCCCTTCTGAACGACGATCGAGTGTTCATGGTGGGTGAAGACATAGGCGACTATGGAGGGGCATACGCAGTCACAAGAGGCTTTCTGGACGAGTTTGGCGCCAAGCGGGTCATCGACGCCCCGCTCGCCGAGTCGGCTATCGTAGGAGCGGCGGTAGGGGCTGCCATGGGAGGCCTGCGGCCGATAGCCGAGATAATGACAATCAATTTTCTGTTACTGGCAATGGACCAAGTGGTGAACCATGCGGCCAAGCTCCGATACATGTCCAACGGGCAGATCTCGGTCCCTCTGCTAATACGCACGGTTACCGGGGGCGGCGGGCAGCTTGCGGCCACCCACTCGCAGTCATTCGAGCCCTGGCTTGCTTCGGTCCCCGGACTGAAGGTAGCGACGCCCTCGAACCCGTACGACGCGCTTGGGCTCCTCAGGACAGCCATTTCAGAGGAGGACCCGGTGATCTTTTCGGAGCACTCCCTGTTGTACGGGGTGGGCGGAGAGGTACCCGACGACTATTACGAGATCCCATTCGGACAGGCCAATGTTGTGCGGGAGGGAGACGATGTCACACTCATCGGGTATTCCCGTATGGCTCGCGTGGCAGAGCAGGTTGCCGAACGGCTGGATGGCATGGGCACTAACGCTGAGGTGATTGACCTGCGAACGTTGAGTCCGCTCGATATGGACACTGTGCTCGAATCGGTTCGCAAGACTAGTCGTGCGGTCGTCGTGGAAGAGAGCTGGCGAACAGGGGGGTTCGCCGGCGAGATAGCAAGCCAGATCCATGAGCAGGCTTTCGATTACCTGGACGGGCCGGTTGTGCGGGTTGGCGGAATGGATGTCCCGAGCCCATACGCGCGAAATCTCGAAGATCGTGTAATACCTAGCGTGGAATCGGTGATAGCCGAGATAGACAAACGCCTAGGGCTATGACCTGCGTAACCACACGGATAACGCACAAGGATAACTACATTGGACCAGCGGACGGAAGTGAGTCCGCCGGCATCAAGCAAACTAAGGGCAAACTAAGGAGGCGGGAAACTGGCTACTGAACTGACCATGCCACAGATGGGCTACGACATGCAGGAAGGTACCATCGTCCGCTGGCTCAAGGACGAAGGCACCTCCGTACAGATGGGCGAAGCGATTGCCGAGATTGAGACTGACAAGGCAATAGTGGAGTTTGAGTCTTACGCAGACGGCACTCTGCGGATGATCCTGGTAGACGAAGGATCCACGGTCCCGGTTGGCCAGACCATCGCCGTTGTTGGCGAGGCGAACGAGGACCTGACAGGATTCGGTGCCATGGCCCCGCCGGAGACGGAGCCGCAGGTCGAAGACACCTCCGACGAAGTTGCCGAGCCGGCGGACGCTCCAGAGCAGCAGGCAGTGGTCCAAACGCCGGCGCCTGGCCCGGAGCCCGTGCCTTCGGCGGCGGCCGGACCTTCGAGGGCGTCACCTCTTGCCCGACGGCTGGCCGAGGAGCGTGGCATCGATATCAACGAGGTCCCGGGAACCGGCCCAGGGGGGCGAGTGGTCAAAGACGACGTTCTCGCTTTCACCGCAACGGCAGAGGACGAGGCACCTGAGGCCGTGGCGCCCGTGGCGGACGAAGACGCTGCTGAGGAAGTGCCTGCCGAAGAGATAGAGGAGCCTGTGGCGGAGTCCGACGTGGTTGAGGAGGACGCTGTCGAAGAGATCGAAGAGCCCGTGGCAGAGGTCCAAGTAGCTGAAGAGGAGGCTGTCTCAGAGATCGAAGAGCCTGTGGCAGAGGCCGATGTGGCTGAAGAGGAGGCTGTCGAAGAGATCGAAGAGCCCGTGGAAGAGACCGATGTGGCTGAGAAGGACGCTGCCGAAGAGATCGAAGAGCCTGTGGCAGAAGATTCCCTTGAGCCAATCATGCCGGAGCCTGACCTAGAGCCGATTGTGTCACGAGCGGAGGTGCACGCAGAGCCGAGCATCAGAGACGAATCGGCGACTGTCGAGGAAGCCCCGTCAGCCCATGCTTCCGACTACGAAGAGCAGGAGGCCGAGCCATCAATCCCGGAGCCGGACCTCGAGCCTGTGATGCATGCGGAGGCGCCAGCGGCGATCGAGGACGCTGCTAGTCCTGGCGAAGTCATCCCGCTGTCACGCATGAGGCAGCAGATCGCGCGGGTCACCGTCAGGAGCAAACAGGAACAGCCTCACTTCTACATCACGTCCGACATCGACATGACTGAGGCCATGAGCCTCCGCCGGCAGATCAACCAGTCGCTGGAAGCTCAGGGGGTCAGGATAAGCGTCAACGACATGATAGTTACGGCGTGCGTTGGCGCCATCAAGAGGTATCCCAAGTTCAACTCCTTCTTCACCGACGACGGTATCCAGATGAACGAGCGGATCAACATCGGAATTGCGATTGCGGAGGCGTCGGGACTCATTGTCCCTGGGATATTGGACTGCGGTGAGAAGGCGCTACGGGAGATATCCGAGGCCGCCAAAGACCTGATCGCGCGGTCACAGTCAGGCACGCTGCGCAACGAGGAGTACACAGGCTCTACGTTCTCTACAAGCAACCTGGGCATGTTCGACGTCACGAGCTTCACAGCGATAATCCACCCGCCGCAGACCGGTGTGCTGGCAGCGGGGTCGGTGGAGAAGAGGGCGGTGGTGCAAGGCAATGACATCGTGATCCGGGAAATGATGACAGCCACGCTCTCGGCAGACCACAGGGTGGTCGACGGAGCTGAGGGAGCTCAGTTCATGATGGAGGTCAAATCCCTGCTGGAGACGCCGCTGTCGCTACTCGTCTAGGTGGTCGGGACCCCAAGGGCAAGTCCACGGCATCCGTACGTTGCGTACTTACGCCGGATACCGCGTGCTCTGATCCGAGAACGTGGGATTGACCAAGTTGGCGCCTGAACAGCAAGTGCCGCCGGGCAGACGGATTTATCCCCTGGACCCCAGGGAACTTTCGGAAGAGCAGATCGCCGTGGCGTTCGCCATGACTTCCCGCTCAACAGACCCGTTCGACGTCATGGCGGAACGCGTCTCCGAGGCCAGGGCGGCTGAGTTTCACGAGCGAGTCGTGCTCAACTACGGTCATGCCTCAGTGGCCGAGCATGCGGTCATCCACATGGCAATCGAAAACGTCTCCAGGCTGGCATGCGATGAGATAGAAGACAACAGGCTGGCGTCCTACACAGAGCTTTCCTCCAGGTACCTGGTGATCGAGAGGAATAACTTTCACGTTCCGGAGGAACTGGAGGGCCACGGCCTCAGAGGCGAGTACGTGGAGACGTGCAGAGCGCTGTTCGATGCATACGAAGCCGTCTCGGATGCCCTTCAGGAATACCTACAGGGCATCGTGAAGCAGGGCGCCAGAGAGTCCGACAGAGTGTACGCCAACCGTCTGCAACGCCGTGCCATAGACAACGCACGGTTCCTGCTGCCCGCCGCCACGCTCACCAACGTGGGTCTGACGATCAATGCGCGGGGGATGGAGCACGCGGCAAGCAAGCTGCTGTCTTCGGACCTTGCCGAGTCGCGACAGATTGGCGAAGAGTTGAAGGTCCAAGCAAAGGCAGTGACGCCTACGCTCATCAAGTACGCTGACCGAAACGAGTACCTTGCGCTGACGCGGGCCGGACTTCGAGAGGCGACCGGGCGAGTCGACGGGGAACCATCCGAAGGCTCGTCCGACACAGGCCGCACGCCAAACGGACTCGAGGCCAGGGTTGTGCATGCGGACCCGGAGGCGGAACGCAAGCTGGCGGCGGCATTGCTGTACCGGTCCTCGTCGCAGCCGTATGCGGCCGCCTGGAGCGCCGCCGGGCGGCTGGATGCCGCCGGGCGAAGGGCATTGGCTGACGAAGCACTTGGGAGAATGGGGAACCACGACGTTCCATTACGCGAGCTTGAATCGGTGAGCTACGGATTCGAACTAGTTATGGACTACGGAGCGTACAGGGAGTTTTCGCGGCACCGGATGCAGACGTACATTGCGCAGCCGTTGACCGCAGAGAATGGGTTTGTGACGCCACCACGCATCAGGGAGGCGGGTCTGACTGCTCGCTTCGAGGATGCCGTCGAGCTGTCCAGCCGTGCCTTCAGGCGCCTGTCGGGAGAAGTGCCGTCTGTTGCTCCGTACGTGGTAACGCACGCACACAAGCGCCGAGTGCTTTCTCTGATGAACCTGCGCGAATGCTACCACCTGTTCAAACTGCGGACGCAACCGACGGCCCACTTCACTCTGCGTGAAGTTGTCGGGGCCGCCATGAACGCTGCCAAGGCGGTACATCCGCTGCTATTCGAGCACCTGAGGCTGCGCTCGTAGCCGACCTCTAATAGCCCCGTCACCGGCGCTACCCGGATTCTGCCGGTTGCTCCTGTTACGAAGCCTCGCTCTCCTGCGTCTGCCTGTAGTTCCATGCCATGAAAGCTGCCGGCACCAGCGCGACCACGCAGATAACTGCAGCAAAGAAAAAGAAGTTGCTGAAGAGCGACAATCCGATGTCGATCAAGTCAGCAGTGAACATGTCCGCACGCGCCTGAGACTCCGAGGCGGTGTCGCCTGACTGGGGAAGGGGAAGCGACATGCCGACGGTAAGATCCGTGAACCGCCCCGTACCCCAGGCCGCAATGGCCGCTATGCCAGCCGTCATGCCGACGATCCTCATCGCCGTGACCATGGCGGCGGCCACGCCCCGGAACTCCGAAGCCACAGAGTTGATCGCTGCGAGAGATATGGGTGCAATTAGCAGCCCAAACCCGACACCTCCGATCAACAGAGGCGCGGTCAGGGCAACCTGGCCCAGCTCCAGTCCCCAAGTACTCATCATGAAGAAAGCAGTAGCGGCAAACATCAGGCCCAACACGGAAGGAATACGGTAGTCGAGACGCTTACATGCGTACCCGCCAACAACAGCGCCGACAGCCATGGCGGCGGTCAACCTCATCAGGCGCAGCCCACCCTCAAGGGCAGACTCCCCTTGTACGGTGTTGGCCATCAGAGGGACCGTGACCATGCCGATTATCAGCGCAGCGCCTATCAGGAGATGCGTAATGTTGGCGGCACTGAAGGGCTTGATCTTGAACATGGTCAGTGGCAGCAGGGGCTCAGGGATCGAAATCTGTCTAACGATGAACAGGCCAATCGTGGCCGCAGATACTACGAGGTAGACGACCATCAATAGGTCAGGCTCCCCTATCCTGTCCAACCCAAGAGTGAACGCGCACAGACTCAGGGCAATCAGCATGCCGCCCACGATATCGATCGAGCCTCCTTGCGAACGGCTCTTACCCAGCATCGTCATCATAAAGAAGATAATGATCAGGCCAAGGGGAATGTTCACCCAGAAAACCCAAGGCCAGTCCAGGAACTTCACTATGAGGCCGCCCCAAAGGGGGCCCACTACACCTCCCGCTTCCGCAGACGCTCCAACCATTCCAAGCGGAACCGCCCGGTTTCCGGCCGAGTACAGGTCGCCGACGATAGCAATCGAGATGGGCACGAGCGCTCCCGCGCCGATGGCCTGGGCTACTCGGGCGGCAACAAGCCACCAAAGGCCTCCGGCTATGGCGGCCCCTACGGAGGCCAAAATGAACAGGACCATAGCGCCAATGTACATCTGCTTACGGCCCCAAACGTCGGACACCCTGCCCATCAGGGGCATCGCCGCAACATACCCCAACAGGTAGGCCGTGATGGTCCAAGCACCACTGTCCAACTCGTTCAATTGGACGCCGAGGTCAAGCAACACCTCGGGCAGGATGGTGACTATTACCGTCTGGTCGTCCGCGGCAACGAACACCCCCGCGCACACAGGTATGAGCGCGATGTTTGGGGGAATACGACCATCCCCTCTGCCGAAACAGCGCAGCAGGACCCTAAAGAACACGCTAGCTCTGACAGCCTGGCTTCTGCGCTAGGCCGGAGGGCAATGAGATGTACAGCCCGATGTGACGCATGCCCCGAAGGCTTACTCCGGCGGCTCGACAACCATCGGTTCGTTGAATCTCGACAACCACAAGAGCCGGACTACGCCCTCCACATCTGAGGGTACGACCCTTCCCTCTACCCTCGCCTCCGTCAAGTAGTACCCGTCGGTGTCGATGACAAGTTTCGCAGCCACAGTCGCCCCCTCGATGGACGAGCCAAGCAGCGATTCGAGTGCCTTGGCAGGTACGCTGGCATTCAACGTGTACACGGTCCCACTGACGTCTGGAGGCTCTTCCACGCTGTGGACTTCCGCCAGGATCGCGTTGATGCCTCTTCGAGGGTTGAAGAAGCCGAGCGGGCTTACGTCTGCTTCGATTGACTCCCATTCGCCGGACAGAGGATTGGTCAACCAGTTATCTTCTCCCACTGCGACGAACTCAGAGTTTACGGCCAAGTTTCCGAACTGGGCTTTAAACGAAGCAGCCAACCGATCCGGGTTGACGACTTCGGCCTCGGCCTCGCTGAGAACAATGCCAGGCGCAAATTGGGTCGTTCCGCCTTCATGCTCCAATCGGACGTGGAATGTGGACAGGTTCTGCATTGTCTCGCCGGTCAACATCAGAATAGTCGTGATGTCCGGCGGAGTTGGCGTGGGCGTCACGCTGACTGTGTCCTGTGAATCTCCGCAAGCGGCGGAAAGCAGGAAGCAGATAGGGGCAAGAACAGTTAGCCATCGCTTCATGTTCGAGTCAAACTCCAGCAGGCGAAATGCCGCACTCCGCACCGACTAATGGGCCCGGCATGCAGGATGCGCAGATTCGCGCATAATACAAGAGGCCCCATTGCACGGGCAACGGGGCCTCTCTTGTCGGTTCCCCCTTGAAGGGCGGCTAGGCGGAAATCCGAGACCGTCTGCGGATCGTTACCAGTAGTCCACCAGCAACCATGAGCGCGATTGCACCGGCCAAGATGCCACCGACAACACCCGGCACTGCGCTATCGCCAACACTCAGGGACTCGATCGACGGCCCAATGTCGGATGGCAGGCCGTCCGTCCCAGGCTGGAGTGTGTAAGTGGCCATTGCCTGTGCCGCCGCGTACACGTGGACTACACCCGGCTCCAATGACAGGGTGCCTGAGAATGCGTCAGAGGTAGTAAAACCCTCCAAGGCAGCGTTCATCAGGCTTGCGGCGTTGGCTGCGTAAGTCCTCGCCAGCAGAGGCACTTCCGCGGCTATCACTTCCAACCCAGCATCTCTGGCCATCATCAGATTGTCATCTACGTAAGCACCGTATCCGTCTACAGCGGCCGCATTCATCACGATGGTTTCAACTTCAGGTGCGGCTGCCGCGGCAACCAGGGCATTCCCGCGGTTTGAGGAGTGCGCCAGCAGGCCGATGCCGTCGCCATTGTCGGCAGTGGCGCCATCCCCGTTGTGATCCGCGTAGTTGCTGCCGCCCATGCCTTCGATCTCGTTAACCAGAGCTTCGGCGTACATCTTTATCTGATCAATATTTTGAGCGGCAGCGGCGCGGTTCGCATCATTCACTGCGATCATGGTCTGAGCTCTCAATTGGCCCAACTGACCCATGCCACCGCTCGAGAGCAGTTCGCGGATGTACTTCATGGCTTCTCTCGGCACGGACGCGCTGAAAGCAATCACGTCAGAAGGCGCCGGATCGACGTCGGGCACTGGTTCCGCGGTGACAACAAGCTTGTCGTACGTAGCTATGAGGTCTTCACTTGGGCTCTGAAAGGTCAAGCTGCCGCTTCCGGTGCCTTCAGTGCCGTCTGCAACAACGTCAATTAATCCAATGCTCTGCTTCACAGAGCCTTTGTCATTGACTAGCCAAGCCTCATAGGCGGTGTTAGCTGCAAGAAGCGGCACACCATTGAGCGTCACCATAATAGCGCCATTGGGGTGAACCGCGCCGCCAGCATCGGTGTAATCGGAAATCAGACCCACACTAGGCTGCGGTTCTCCTTCCTGGGCAAAAGCGATCCCGGCAGGCAGCAGCAGGAGCGCAGCCACAGCCAGGATCAAGGACAGCTTAGACATTTTTAAAGCCTCCGCCTCGGTAAATAAACAGGAATCTAGGCCGCTATACAGTACCACACGAGTCGGCCTTCGCAAAGTGCATAGCTATGCACTTTGCTTCCAGTATTAGACAAACTCAGTCTGACTCAATTGAGCCGCAGACAAGATATCACAAGATGGTCGGGGCTGGCCCGTTTGGAGATTCAAGCGAAGACTCTCGCCCGCACAATTCTCTGAATGCGGACCGGCGAACCCGGCATCTTAATGCTTACAGGTCTCCCTGCAACACACTCTCGCCTGAAAGCACCGCGGTGATTTCTATAGCTTCAATCTCATCCCAAGACCCCACCGGAATTATGATGGCCTGCCCGTAACCCGTGGGGTCCACGCTAAACACTCCGGCATCGTGCCGGAAGCCGTGCCGTACCAGCCAAACCCTGTAAAGCGATCCTTCGGCATTGGCAGGCAATTCGCGGGTGGTGAGGAACGCGCTCGCGCCTTCCCCTTCGAAAATGATGAGACCCTGCGCTTCGGAACCTGCGGTGGCTGTCGCCTGCGACGTTGAAGTGAGAACGCTGACGAGCTTGTCAGGCGAGGCAAGCATGTAGGCCATGTCCTGCTGGTCCTTAATCATGTCAATCATCTCGCCCTCAGACTCAGACATCTCTTTAACCATGGTGGTAAGTGAGTGCTGATCTTCTGAAAGCGCCGCTACATGATCGTTCATGACGGCAGTCAGTTCACTTTCGATGGACTCGACATCGTCCAGCCTTGCCTTAAGCACGCTGTTCTCGTGGCTCACGGTGTCAATGCGGTTGTTAAACCACACACCGCCGCCAATTACCACCACCGCGAACGCGGCCGCCATCGCGAGACGCGCATAGCCGGCGGAGGCGCGCCAGAAGCCACCGGCGGAACGAAGCGCAGCCAGCACTGTCGACGGGCGCTGGGGCGGTGCGTTAATCGGCCCTAACCGGTCGATGCGCTCGAAGAGGCCGAGCTTCACCCTATCCGGGGCCACGAGCCGGGGCACCGAGTAGGCCATATGCACTGCCAGTTCACCAGCGTCGCTGAGCTGGCTTTCACAATCAGCACAGCTTGCCAAATGGCGCTCTACGTGTTCCCTTTCCTCGTCATCGAGTGTTCCCAGGACATACGTGTCCAACAACTCCGCCGCTTCCCTACATTCCATGCTCAACCCACTCCTGTGCATGGCTGCCTAGCACCTCCCTCAGCTTCTTCAGCGCCAGCCTCATCCGTGTCTTTACCGTTCCGAGCGGCTGGTCCAGCTTCTTGGAAATCTCCGAGTGTGTCAGGCCTCCGAAGTATGCCAGTTCAACGATGCTTCGTTGCTCCGGCCTCAACTCCATCAACGCGTTCTTAATCCTGCCAAGTTCAAACCTGGACGCCGTGTACTTCACCGGATCGGTTGTATCGTCAGCAGCCCTTCTTTCGATATCGACATCGTACTGGACTACGTTTCTGTCTCTCTTGTTCCGCCTAATCTCATCTATGGCCCTGTGATGGCCAATGCTGAACAGCCACGACTTGAAGGAACCTCTTCCTGACTTGTAGCTGGACGCCCGCCTCCAGACGTTAAAGAAAGTGTCCTGAGTGACCTCTTCCGCCGCTTGCGGACTCCTGAGCATATACATGGTCATCGAGTAGATGGCGTTCCCATACTTACTGTACAGAGCTTCAAGCGCGTCCCGGTTCTTCTCCTTCACCAACTCCAGCAGTTCAACGTCTTCCAGCCCGTCGAACGCGTTCACTTCACACGACCAGAGGCGGTGATGGTGCGCGCTACTTCCCCAATTGGATTACGTACAGAGGCTGTCACGTGGATTTCTCCGGAATTACAGAGCCGCTCGACAGAGTCCGGGACGGATCGCTTCAGTTCGGGCCGATTATATCAAAGGAGGAAAGCCGCATAGACTTGAGAGCCAGGCTTCTGCTCTCATCCCGAGGACCTGGCGATAGCCCCCTGGTGGACCAGGTACCTTGCCGCGCCGGCGAGTAACGGGCTATCGACACTCTCCGGGTCCGCGGTGGTGACCAGACATTGCTCGTACCTGGAAACATGCTCGAGCACAAGGTTCCGGCGCGTGGGGTCCAACTCGGAGAGCACATCGTCCAAGAGCAACAGCGGCTGTCTCTCACTGCGTCCGCTGATGTAGCGGGCCTCAGCGAGCTTGAGGGCCAATGTCGCGGTGCGTGCCTGCCCGCGAGACGCGAATGCGGCCGCATCCCGACGGTCAACCAAAATGCGCGCGTCATCCCGATGCGGACCTGACGTAGTTACACCGGCGGCGATGTCGCGTTCCCGAGCGGCGAAGAGCGCGCCGGCATGCTTTTCGCCAGTTTCTTCAGTTCCGTTCTCATCCATTGGAACGCTTGGGACGTACTCCAAGTCCAAAGGCTCGTTCCCGCCGGCCAGTTCCTCGTGGGTGGGCCTGGCAAGGTCTGAGAGATGTCGAACCGCGTCCCGACGGCAGACGGATACATACGCGCCCTCATCTGCCAATTGACGATCCCAGAGGGATAGTTCGTCTACCTGCGCCCGACCTGCCCTGATACTCTTCAGCAGATGGTTACGCTGCCTGAGCACGCGCTGATACCGTTGCAGTGAACGAAGATACGCCGGATCCAACTGGGAGTTGATGATATCCAGATACCTTCTCCTAGACGCAGGAGACCCGTATACAAGCTCGAGGTCCTGTGCGCTGAACATCACACCCGTTATCCGGCCAACGAGGTCGGAGACTCGCCTGGGAAGCCCGTTGATCCTGACATACTTTTGTATGACAGCGTCTTCCACTGAAATTCGCTGCCCAGGGCCAGGCGCCTGTTGACCGGACTCGCAGGGCGACACCCGGTATCCAACCATAATCTTGACGCTCTCGCCGTCCTGTTGCGCTTCCGCAACAACTTGAGTGTGGACCTCATGCGTAAGTGGCTCCTGGAGGACAATGTCTCGCTCAGTAGACGTGCGAACGGACTTGCCTATCACCAGCATATAGACCGCTTCAAGCAGGTTGCTCTTGCCCTGTCCGTTGTCGCCGTGAACGAGCGTCATTCCCGACTTCAGCTCAAGATCGAGCTCGCGGTAGTTGCGGAATTTCAGTAGCTCGAGGCGGCTAATGTGAATGGGCACTTCCCCTGCCTGGAGGGTTTGTGCCCTGTATTATAGTCTTGCGTTCCTGACCTGGAGATGACAGCGACCCCCCACGATTCCACCACCATGCTTGCCCTTGCTGGAGGCGTAGGCGGCGCCAAACTGGCGCTGGGCCTAAGCAAGGTGCTGCCACCTAGCCGCCTCACCGTTGTGGTCAACACAGGAGACGATGAGGAGTTCTTTGGGCTGCACGTTTCGCCAGACTTGGACACGGTCATGTATACGCTTGCCGGGGTCTACAACCGCGAGACCGGATGGGGGCTGGAAGGCGACACGAGAGTCACTCTAGGGGCGCTCAGTGCTTTAGGGGAGGACACCTGGTTCGGCTTAGGTGACCGAGACCTCGCCACGCACCTTCGGCGCACGGCGATGCTTCGCCGAGGCTACACGCTGTCTGAGGTCACGGCATCGTTGTGCCGCGCGCTCGGCGTGACGCACGTCGTGGCGCCCATGTGCGACAACAAGGTGAGGACCAGGGTGCTGACTCAGATCGGCGAGCTAGCGTTTCAGGAGTACTTCGTGAAGCATCGCTGTGAGCCGGCGGTTGAGGGTCTACGATTCGACGGAGAAGAGGACTCTGAGCCTTCACCTGCGTTCCTCGAGGCACTGGGCAACTCGGACGCGCTGCTGTTCTGTCCCTCCAATCCCTTTCTAAGCGTGGCGCCCGTCCTGGCCGTCTCCGGCGTCAGGCTGGCGATAGAGCGTTTCACCGGTACCAGGATCGCCGTTAGCCCGATAGTCGGAGGCAAGGCGCTACGTGGGCCGGCGGCCAAGATGCTAGCCGAGCTTGGGCACGACGTGTCTGCTCTCGGCGTCGCCAGGAGCTATCGGAAGCTGTGCGACGTGTTCGTTGTGGACGAAGCCGACCGAGACCTCGCGCCGGAGATCGAGGCGTTGGGGATGGACGTGGTTGTGACCGACACGGTCATGAAAGACGACGCTGACAAGGTACGTCTGGCCGAGCAAATCTGCCGCATTGCCGGGCTGACCATCTAGACGAAGATGAAGCGGCTGGATCGAGGCATGAGTGCTGTGACGGCGGTGGTGCCTGTGAAAGAGTTGGGCAAATCCAAGTCCAGGCTCGCCGAGGTGCTTACCGGCGAAGAGCGGGCGGCCCTAAGCCTAGGCATGCTGCGGCGCGTGATCACGGCTGCCACCGCTGTCTGCGGGCGGACCGTGGTGGTGGGGAAGGACGCGGGCGTTCGCCGCCTCGCACGGGAGCTTGGTGCGGAGTGGGCCGAAGACAAGGCCACCGATCTGACAGGCGCAGTCACCTGCGCATTTGCCGAGTTGAAGTCCGCCGGCGCGGCGCCACTGTACCTTCCGGCGGACCTTCCGTTCGTTCGCGGCGAGGACGTGCAAGAACTCGTCCGGGTGTCTCAGGGGGGAACCGTCCTTACGCTTGCGCCGGCGAGATTCGACGGCGGCACCAACGCGATCGTCGTGCCAGCGAATTCGCCGTTCAGGCCGGCACTGACGGGCCGCAGCTTCGTCGGGCACCGGGAAGCTGCCCGTGAGCTCGGACTGCGGACGGCGTACTTCGACGCGCCGGGGCTGGGAATCGATATCGACAGGCCAGTGGACCTGGCGCTGGCCGAGGCCATAGAGCCCGGGATCATCAAGGCGCTGACTGGAGGATGATTTCATGATGGAGACTCAGGGGCTTTCGAACGGCCTGCGAAGGCAGGTGACCAATGTATGACTGTAATTCGACTCCCAATACGCCGCCCAAATCACCCTCATCCCTCGAGAGACTCGGGACAGGCTCTCAATCCTCTCCCATCAATGGAGAGGAAGCATCGCGTAGGGTGCCTAAGCTGGGTGTGCTGCTGCCGACGAGGGCACTGCTGATGAGCGATAGGCGTCCGACCGACCTGGAGCCGGTGCTTGAGATGGCCAGGATGGCGGAAGGAGCCGGGCTCGACTCGGTATGGGTCGGGGACAGCCTCACGGCAAAGCCGAGGCCGGAGCCGCTGACCACACTGGCCGCCGTGGCAGCCCAAACGAGCCGTGTACGGCTGGGGACAGCGGTGCTGCTGGCGGCGCTCCGGCACCCGGTCTCGCTGGCGCAGGCAGCCGGTACGGTAGACCTGATCTCCGGCGGCCGACTCGTGCTGGGTGTGGGCGTTGGAGGCGCATTCAACGACGCGCAGCGCCGCGAGTGGTGGAACGCCGGGGTGGACCCGGCCACGAGGGCCAGCCGGTTCGAGGAGGTGGTGTCCGTCGCCCGGCGGCTCATGGCGGGCGAGACGGTCACGCATCGCGGTCAACACTTCGATCTGGAGGACGTGAGCGTGGAGCCAGTATCGCCGAGGGGCGCCGTGCCGGTGCTGGTCGCTTGCCACTGGCGAGCGAACGTGGACCGGCAGTTCCGGCGTGCGGCCGAGTTTGGCGACGGGATCATGTCGATCTCCGATTACCCGGACGAGTTCGTACAGGTCAGGGAGCGCGTAAGGAGCCTCAGCAGCCAGCTTGGCAGGGACGCGGCCAAGATGGAGGCGGCGTTCTACGTCACCGTCAACCTGAACGACGACGAGGAGGCGGCAGCGGAGGAGGCGGACCGGTTCCTGCGCGGATACTACGGGATCAACATCTGGGGAGACCGCTGGGGGCCGTACGGGCCGGCGGAACAGGCCGCGGAGCGGATACGGCGGTACGCCGATGCCGGGGCGGATACGGTGATCGTGCGATTCGCATCGTTCGACCAGCCGGCCAGATGCGCATTTTCCTTGAGAACGTCGTGCCGCTGGTCTTCGGAGAGCGCACGGCGTAGGTTTCGGGCGGACGCCTACGCGGTCGGTGTCTCTTGCAGCTTCCAGGGTACGTGCTTCTATCAGGGCCTGGAACTCATCCTCGTCGATGATCGTCACTTCAAGACGCTGGGCGTCGGCCAGCTTCGACCCGGCGTCGGCACCGGCGACGAGGTAGTTGGTGTTCTTGCTGACGGCCCCGCTGACGGCGCCGCCGAGCGCCTTGATGCGGTCCTGGGTCTCCGAGCGGCTGAAGCTGGCAAGGCGGCCGGTGACGACGAACCGCAGGCCTTTGAGGACCGGGGCCCCGGCGTCTTCCTCCGCCTCCTGCTCCATGTTGACACCACGTTCGCGCAACTTGCTGACGACGGCGCGGTTGGCTTCGTTGCGGAAGTACTCGACGACGGCCTCGGCGATTTTGGGCCCGATGGAGTCGATGGCCTCGAGGTCATCGGTGGAGGCGTCCATAAGGGTTTCGAGCTTCAGGAACCTGGCGGCGAGAACCTCGGCAACCTCGGAGCCGACGTGAGGTATGCCCAGGGCCGTTAGCAGCCTCGACAGGGGCTGTTCTTTGCTCTTCTCGATGGCGGCGAGCAGGTTGGAGCTGCTCTTCTCGCCCATCCGGTCGATAGCTATTAGGTCTTCCAGCTTGAGCGCGTACAGGTCTGAGACGTCCGATAGCAGGCCGTGCTCGATGAGGGCCTGGCCCTGCTTTGAGCCCATGCCCTCGATGTCCATTGCGCCACGGCTGACGAAGTGCTCGACCAGCCTTACGAGCTGGGCCGGGCAGGCCGGGTTGTCGCACAGCGTCACCGCCTCTTCGCCTTTGCGAGCCGCGGGCCCGCCGCAGCTTGGGCACGTGTCGGGCATCTCGAACGCGCGCTCATTCGCCGGTGCGGCGCGACTCGATCACGGTCACGATCTGCGGAATCACCTCGCCCGCCCGCTCGACGACCACCCAGTCGCCGATGCGGATGTCCTTGGAACGGATGTAGTCCTCGTTGTGGAGCGTGGCCTGCCTTACGGTTGCGCCGCCGACGTTGACCGGCTCCAGGATGGCGTACGGGTTGAGGCTGCCTGTCCTGCCGACGTTCACGCGGATATCCAGCACCCTGGTGGTCTCCTGCGTTGCGGGGAACTTGAACGCCACGGCCCATCTCGGTTCGCGGCCGACGTGGCCCAAGTGCTGCTGGAAGTCCAGGCGGTTGATCTTGATGACCGACCCATCGCAGCCGTAGTCCAGGTCATCTTTGGCCTCGAGCCACTCCTTGTGGAAGTCGATCGCCTCTTCCGGGAGTGGACGCCAGGCGGTTGTGCGGGTTCGTCTTGAAGCCCATCTCCGCCAGGAAGGACAGGCGCTCCCAGTGCGTGTCAGGCGGCACGGCGCCTTCGGCCCAGCCGAGGCTGTATACGAAGATGTCCAGGGGACGCTCGGCCGTCAGGCGAGGGTCGAGCTGGCGCAGCGAGCCGGCGGCGGTGTTGCGGGGGTTGGCGTACGTGGGAAGGCCCTGCTCGCGCCGCTGTTCGTTGAAGCGTTCGAAGGCCGACTTCGGGAAGAGCACCTCGCCGCGGACCTCGAACCGGGCGGGCGGGCGGCCCCGGACGCGCAGCGGCACGCTTCGGACGGTGCGCAGGTTCAGCGTGACGTCCTCGCCGGACGTGCCGTTGCCGCGCGTCGCGCCGCGCACCAGCACGCCGTCCTCGTAGGTGAGCGCGACGGCGAGGCCGTCGTACTTGAGCTCGCACACGAGTTCGAAGTCGCCGCGCTCCAGCGTGTCTGCGGCGCGGCGGTGCCATGCCATGAACTCGTCCTCGTCGAACGCGTTGCCGAGGCCGAGCAGAGGTACGGGGTGGCGCACCTCCTGGAAGCCGCTCGCCGGCTCGGCGCCGACGCGCTGCGTGGGCGAGTCGGGCGTGACAAGGTCCGGGTGCTGTGCTTCCAGGGCGAGCAGATCGTTCAACAGCGCGTCGAACTGGGCGTCGCTGATCTCAGGCTGGTCCAGCACGTGGTACAGGTGGTTATGCCTGTCGATCTCGCGCCGGAGATACTCAATGCTCTCGGTTGTGGGCTGGTCTGTCAACTGACGGCGGCCTCCATAGCTACGCGGCAATGGTAGCGGCGGCCCCCAGCAGCCTCAAGCTGTGGAGGTGCGTGTAGTGGGGCCGCGCTTCTCGCTAGCGAGAAAAATGTGCGACTGTCTCATTTTGCCTCACTTCGTAGCTGGGGCACCCTGTAGACAAGGCATTTCCGACGCGTCTGCGAAGCTGGGTTGAGGCTGTTTCAAGGCACGTTAGCGCTTTGCCGGTGCAGTAGAGAGACGGGGGATTGGAATGCTCCCGAACCCGCCGATGGTGCGAATGTCCGCACGGACCGGCCACCAGGGCATGGCCCCCGTATCGAGTACGGGGCAGGCTCTGGACCCATAAAGGGGTTAAGCAGCAGATTGAGCGGTGCGGCGGTGAGAGAGCGACTTGCGTTTCCATAGGCTGATAATAGCACACGCGTTCGCTGAGGGCAAGGGCGCTCGGGAGTATGCATACCGCTGATATACTGGATCTCTAGAGTTGGGAAGCAACCGCTACGGGCAATTCCGAACAGGCTCAACTCAACGGTCTGACGAAAGCCAAAAACACTGTCGAATTGAAGGGAACTCATGGCTAACTGGAAAGAATGCGACGCTATAGAGCGTCATCCCGGCCGAGTCAGTGGGGCCCTGGTGTTTCGAGGGACCCGTGTGCCGGTGTCCGCGCTCTTTGAGAATCTCAGGGCGGGGGCTACTGTGGACGAGTTCCTCGACTGGTTCGAGGGTGTTAGCGCCGCACATGTGAAGGCGGTTCTAGACCATGAAATAGAATCGCTCTCAATTGAAACTCGTTCGTGAAGATTCTTCTCGATCAAGGGGTACCAAGACCGCTTCGGAATCATTTGGCAAATCACTCCATTGACACAACCTTTCAATTGGGGTGGTCGCGCCTGGGCAATGGCGAGCTCTTGGATGAGGCAGAGCAACGTGGCTACGAACTGCTGATCACCACGGACCAGCAAATGCGTCACCAACAGAATCTTCATGGAAGACGGCTGGCCATCCTCGTTCTGCTCTCAACCGCATGGCCGGCAATTCAACGGCGCGTCTCCGAAATCAGGACAATCGTCAACGAGATCGGCCCGGGTGACTACCGGGAGTTCACAATATGAGATAGTGGTAAATCATTGATTGCGATGCCCTGCCTCTAGTTCACAAGGGGGATCTTGGGTTAGAGCTTAACAGGAAGGCCCCCTCTCCTATGTTGGAGAGGGGGCCTTGTTTTCACCCTCACCCTAACCCTCTCCCATCAAGGGAGAGGGGATTGAAGGAAGTGTTGGCTATCTCCGTACCCTGGCGCGGATGCGCCTTCGGGCGGTCATGACGCCGATGCCACCTAGCAGCAGTGCGCCGCCGGTCGCGGCGAGGGCGAACTGCAGGCCTCTCGATGGCGCCGCATCACCTACATTGACGCCGGACAGGTCAATTGACGGCACGTCAGGCAGAGTCGGCGTGGGCTCCGGCTCTTCAATAGTGCGATCGCGCACAGGGGGGAACCTTACTTCGAAGGAATCGCAGTTCCCGGACGTGTCGCAGACCTTGATGGTCACAGTGGTGGAGGCGACAGTCTCCCGTGTGGGCCTGCCGGTGATGTAGCCGGTCTCCTCGTCCAAGCGCAGGTTTCGCGGCAGCCGTCCCTTCTCGATTGTATAGGATAGATCCTTGTCATCGGTGCTGGGGCGGATCGGCCGTATCATGACGTTAAGCGACAGGGCCTGTGGCACGTTCCACGACACCATCGGAGCCGCCGCGTCGGGCGTGGTCGTAGGTTCGGGCGTGGCCGTAGGCTCCGGTTTCACCTTGACCGTCACGCTGGAATCGCCGCCGACATCATGGTCTTGCCTGTCGAAGTCCCTCAGCGTGCCGGAGAAGGTGTAGGTGTCCTCAGTCATCGAGGCAGTGACAGTGTATGTGAAGGAAGTGTCCCCCCTGCAGGGTGAACCTAACATTCTGTCCAGTCTCACTGACCTGGCTGGAGTTAAGGCTGCTGGACTCGTAGTTGAACCCTGCGGGCAGCGTCTCCGTCACCCCGCCTGCCTGACCGTAGTTGGTGGCAGTGATCGTCACCGTCACCGACCCGCCCGGCTCCACAGTTTCCGGATCCAACGACCGGCTGGCAGCAGGCTCAGGAGTTTCGACGATTACATCGGAATCGCCACCGACATCATGATCGTCCTTGTCGAAGTCCCTCAGCGTGCCGGAGAACGTGTAGGTGTCCTCAGTCATCGACGCGGTGACGACGTAGGTGAAGGAATCATCCCCTTGCAGGGTGAACCTAACACTCTGTCCAGTCTCACTGACCTGGCTGGAGTTAAGGCTGCTGGACTCGTAGTTGAACCCTGCGGGCAGTGTCTCCGTCACTCCGCCAGCCTGCCCGTAGTCGGAGGCAGTTATTGTAACCACCAACTGGCCGCCCGGCTCCACTGTCGCCGTGCTGAATGATCGGATGGCGCTAGGCCCAGTGGTCGCGACAGTTACCTCGGAATCGCCGCCGACATCATGATCCATCCTGTCGAAATCCCTCAGCGTGCCGGAGAACATGTAGGTGTCCTCAGTCATCGACGCGGTGACGACGTAGGTGAAGGAATCATCCCCTTGCAGGGTGAACCTAACACTCTGTCCAGTCTCACTGACCTGGCTGTCTGCGAGACTGCTGGACTCGTAGGCGAATCCTGCGGGCAGTGTCTCCGTCACTCCGCCAGCCTGCCCGTAATTCGTGGCAGTGATCGTCACCGTCACTGATTCGCCCGGCTCCACTGTAGCCGTGCTGAAGGACCGGCTGGCGCTGGGCTCACCCTGTGCCGGTGTTGGCGTAGGAGTAGGGCTCGGGGTTGGTTCTGGAGCGGCCTCCACCGTCACGCTGGAATCGCCGCCGACATCATAATCCATCCTGTCGAAATCCCTCAGCGTGCCGGAGAACATGTAGGTGTCCTCAGTCATCGACGCGGTGACGACGTAGGTGAAGGAATCATCCCCTTGCAGGGTGAACCTAACACTCTGTCCAGTCTCACTGACCTGGCTGTCTGCGAGACTGCTGGATTCGTAGGTGAATCCTGCGGGCAGCGTCTCCGTCACTCCGCCAGCTTGCCCATAGTCGGAGGCAGTGATCGTCACCGTCACCGATTCGCCCGGCTCTACTGTCGCCGCGCTGAAGGACCGGCTGGCGCTGGGGTTGTTCTGTGCAGCCAAGGGAAGCAATACCAACATCGCCCCCAAACACGCTAGCACAGCAGCCATGAATACCCGGAATGTTGTTCTGTTCAAGGCTTCCCTTCCTCAGTAAATTACCTAGGAAGTTCCGTTTACTTTTCTCAAAGCAAACGGAACTCCCTGTCCTTGCCTTCTTTTGGAGCCGTCGCTAGAACTAGCTACCAAATAGGTAGAGATTTATTACCTCTATCACCTGGTCTTTGGTAATGGCATCGTCGAAGAGGTAGGCATTGATAGCCGTTATAACCTCGTCCTTGTCGATCTCGCCATTATCGTTGGCGTCGTACCGATCCAGCAGCGTCATCGCCGGTGCTTCTTCGTCCACGTCGGTCACCGCGATGGTAACCGTGATCGAGTCCTCGTCGGTGCCGTCGCTGGCCGTCACGGTGACCTCGTAGCTGGCCTTCGTCTCGTGGTCCAGCGCCGCCTCCGTCATGATCTGGCCCGTGGCGCCGTCTATGTCGAACGACGCTGCGTCGGCGCCGCCGAGTGTGTAGGTCAGCGTGTCGCCGGCGTCGGCATCGGTGGCCTCAACCGGCGCGCCGATGTTCTCGCCCGCATCCGTGTTCTCGGCCACACTCCTTGTGTCGGTCGCCGAAGCGAACTCAGGTGCGGCATTCTCATCCACGTCGGTATCCGGGTCGGTCACCGTGATCTCCGGCGCATCGTTCACGTCGGTGATTCTGATGGTGAGTGCGAGGTCGGCGGTCTCACCGTAGTCGTCCGTGGCGGTCAGGGTCACCATGTAGGTGTCCTTCGTCTCGTAGTCGAACTTCGCCCCGGCCTTGACCTCAATCTGCACGCTCCGCGTGGCTCCAGTCTCCGAAGCGGGGGGAGCCCTGAACCGGAACTTGGACGCGTCGGGGCCGCTCAGCGAGAAGGCCAGCGAGTCACCCTCCGCGCCCGTGGCGATGTTGGGGTCCTCGGCCACGATCGGGTCGCCCACGTTGTCGGACGAGTCGTCGGTGGCGTCGTCGCTCGGATCCGCTGCCGTAACGTTCTCAGCGACCGACCTCTCGGCCATGGTTATGGTGTTGTCCTTGGAATCCTTGAAGGCAGGGGCCTTGTTCCGGGTGTCGCGCAGTGCTGCGCTGGTGTTTGTAGACGCGGCGCTGTCATCCGTGTCGTCGCCCGCGGCGTCGCGGTAAGTGGCCACCGCATTCAGGACGTTGCCAACATCTGCGGCCTTCGGCGTGTAGGTGTCCGAGGTCGCGCCAGCAATGGCGTTATCAGCATCAGTGACATCGCCGCTGTACCACTGCCACATGACTCCGTAGACGCCGCCGTCGCCGTCCTTGAGCGTAGCCGTGATCTCCACTCCGACCCGGTGCTGGGTCGGCGACAGGGTCACCGTGCCGGTCTCGTCGAAGTTGGTGACCTCGACGGTCACGTCCCTGGTGCCCGTCCTGCTGTCCGAGTCGGTCGCGCGGACGGTGACCTCGTACATGTTGTCGCCGTCTGCGTCCCCGGGCATTTCGTAGTCGGGCTGTGCCTTGAAGGTGAGAGCGCCAACAGCAGTGTCGGCGAACTGGAACTTCCCAGCGTCGGGTCCTGTGAGGGACCATCGGTTTATTGTGGCCGAACCCTCAAAGACTGCCGTGAAGGTCGCGAGTGGGTCAGTGATTGTGCCGTTCTCAGCGAAGCCGGCAATTGTCTCGTCCGAGATCTGCGGGACTTCAGCCAGGTCCTCGACGGTGATGCCCACTTCGACCGTATCGCTGTTGGCCTCGTCCGCCGGGTCCGCCTGGGGATCGCCTGAAGCGTCGGTCGCCCGGACGGTGACCTCGTATGAAGCGTCATCATCGGCGTCCAGCTCGCTCTTCGTCTTCAGCTGGCCGGTCTTCCTGTCGATGTCAAAGTCGTCGGCGTCGGTGCCCTCCAGCGTGTAGGTGAGCTTGCCGAGGTTCAGGTCCGTGGCCTCAATCGGGGAACCGATGTCCATGCCTTTCGGGGTGTTCTCAGCGATAGACCTGGCGGCGGCAGCTTGGACGCCAGCCGTGTCCGGGTCCTGGTCGTCGGCGAACTTGGGCGCGGCATTGTTGCTCGGCGCCAGTTGCACGGCGTAGTCGGAGGTGGCCTGCGCGCTCTTGTTCGGGCCTTCCCTGTCGGTGTAGCTGGCCGTCACGCGCAGATAGTAGCCGTTGTCTGCGTCTTTCGGGGTGTAGGCCGGGTTAGTGGCCTTGTCGATGTCCCTGAATCCACTAGTCTTGGACCTGGACCACTGCCACTCGATGGAGCTCGTGACCCCGTCTTGGTCTGTAATCTGAGTACCAGTCGTGCCACCATCTTCATCGATGACTTCGAAGCTGGTCCCGGCCTGGGGCTGCACGGCCGAGAGGCGCATGCTGCCGCCCTCCTCGACGTTCGCGACCTCGACGGTCACGTCCTTGGTGCCGATCCGCTTCGTGGCGTCGGTCGCCTCGACCGTGACCGAGTAGATGTTGTCGGTGTCATCATCTGTCTGGCCGCCGCCCTTGGGGGTCTCGTAGTCGGGGGACTTCTTGAAGCTGAGGACGCCGTCCTCGATCATGAAGTCATCAGCGTCGTCGCCAGCCAGGGTCCACGAGATGATCGCGGAACCATCCTGGTCCGTCGCACTGTACGTCGCCACCGAACCAGTCCCTTTCTCCGCGTACTCGACCTCGCCCGAGCCGGTGATATCGGGTGCGTCGTTCACGTCGGTAATCATGATGGTGAGTGCGAGGTCTGCGGTCTCACCGTAGTCGTCCGTGGCGGTCAGGGTCACCATGTAGGTGTTCTTGGTCTCGTAGTCGAACTTCGGATCGCCCTTGACCTCGACCTGCACGCTCAGCATGGTGGCGTCGGTGTCATCGGCGACGGCGGCCCTGAGCCGGAACTTGGACGCGTCGGAACCGCTCAGCGAGAAGGCCAGCGAGTCACCCTCCGCGCCCGTGGCGATGTTGGGGTCCTCGGCCACGATCGGGTCGCCCACGTTGTCGGACGAGTCGTCGGTGGCGTCGTCGCTCGGATCCGCTGCCGTAACGTTCTCAGCGACCGACCTCTCGGCCATGGTTATGGTGTTGTCCTTGGAATCCTTGAAGGCAGGGGCCTTGTTCCGGGTGTCGCGCAGTGCTGCGCTGGTGTTTGTAGACGCGGCGCTGTCATCCGTGTCGCCGCCCGCGGCGTCGCGGTAAGTGGCCACCGCATTCAGGGTGTCGCCAACATCTGCGGCCTTCGGCGTGTAGGTGTCCGAGGTCGCGCCAGCAATGGCGTTATCAGCGTTAGTGACATCGTCGTCGTACCACTGCCACGTGAGGCCGTAGATGCCGCCGTCGTCGTCCTTGAGCGTAGCCGTGATCTCCACTCCGACCCGGTGCTGGGTCGGCGACAGGGCCACCGTGCCGGTCTCGTCGAAGTTGGTGACCTCGACGGTCACGTCCCTGGTGCCCGTCCTGCTGTCCGAGTCGGTCGCGCGGACGGTGATCTCGTAAATGTTGTCTTCGTCGGCGTCCGCGGGCTTCTCGTAGTCGGGCTGTGCCTTGAAGGTGAGCGCGCCAGAGGTGGGCTCGGCGAACTGGAACTTTCCGGCGTCGGATCCTGCGAGGGACCATCGGGTAATTGTGGCATCTCCCTCCGTGACTGCCATGAAGGTCGCGAGGGCGGTGGCGATGGCGTCGTTCTCAACGAAGGCGGCAATTGTCTCATCGGAGACCTGCGGGTCTTCGGCCAGGTCCTCGACGGTGATCGTCACAGTGATCGTAGCGCTGTTGGCTTCGACCGCCGCCACCTGGGGGTCTCCTGAAGGGTCGGTCGCCCGGACGGTGACCTCGTATGAAGCGTCATCATCGGCGTCCAGCTCGCTCTTCGTCTTCAGCTGGCCGGTCTTCCTGTCGATGTCAAAGTCGTCGGCGTCGGTGCCCTCCAGCGTGTAGGTGAGCTTGCTGCCGGCGTTCAGGTCCGTGGCCTCAACCGGGGAGCCGATGTCCACGCCTTTCGGGGTGTTCTCAGCGATAGACCTGGCGGCGGCAGCTTGGACGCCAGCCGTGTCCGGGTCCTGGTCGTCGGCGAACTTGGGCGCGGCATTGTTGCTCGGCGCCAGTTGCACGGCGTAGTCGGAGGTGGCCTGCGCGCTCTTGTTCGGGCCTTCCCTGTCGGTGTAGCTGGCCGTCACGCGCAGATAGTAGCCGTTGTCTGTGTCCTTCGGGGTGTAGGCCGGTTCAGTGGCCTTGTCGATGTTACTGAATCCCGCAGTCTTAGACGTGGACCTGGACCACTGCCACTTGATGGAGCTCGTGACCCCGTCTTGGTCTGTAATCTGAGTACCAGTCGTGCCACCATCTTCATCGATGACGTAGAAGCTGGTCCCG
The DNA here is from genome assembly GCA_965237445.1 of Dehalococcoidia bacterium. GTDB lineage: Bacteria > Chloroflexota > Dehalococcoidia > Lucifugimonadales. Next base: position 1,047,856 of record OZ250142.1, read on the forward strand.
GCCTGGGGCTGCACGGCCGACAGGCGCATGCTGCCGCCCTCCTCCACGTTCGTGACCTCGACGGTCACTTCCTTGGTGCCGATCCGCTTCGTGGCGTCGGTCGCCTGGGCCGTGACCATGTAGATGTTCTCGGTGTCTTGCTCTGTCTGGCCGCCGCCCTTGGGAGCCTCGTAGTCGGGGGACTTCTTGAAGCTCAGTACGCCGTCCTCGATCTTGAAGTCATCGGCGTCGGCGCCGGCCAGCGTCCACGAGACGATCGCGGAACCCTCAGGGTCCGTCGCACTATACGTCGCCACCGCATCCGTGCGGTTCTCAGCGTACTCGATGACATCTGATGACTGCGCATGGAGCGGGCTGCCGGGCAGCAGGTACATCATGCCAACGGCGATAGCCGCGAGAAGCGCCATCGCAACGAACACGGGACGAGCGTTCAACGCGGCGGAGCGCGGAGCGCCAGCCGGTCCGGCTGCGATGTCATTTCCACCAAACACGTCTCTAGCAGTGGAGGTCATCTTGCGAATAGTCGTCTTCATATTGTGAACCAACCCCTCTTTGTAATCAGAATCCGCTGTCGGCGACCCGGGTTCCATCATGTTCGCAACCCTCTCAGGTAATTGAATTTTCTACGACGAAATAGGCAGAAGCCACAATCCCGCGCCACAAGTTAACCAACGACTGTGCGCCGTGTCAAGTCAGTAACCGTTTCCAAGTTGAGAGAAAGAAGCTGCCAACCCCCAGCGTTGGGGCCGGCAGCCGTGTAATAGCAGTTGCGTCATGAGGGAGAAGTGGAAGCTGAAAAGGCATTCAAGGTACTACGCTAGTTCATGGCGACGCAGGTGGTGGTGCGAACGACGCCCTGCTGCGTGTGTATCTCTCCCTGGACGAGGCTGCTGAGGCCGTTGAGGTCATCGGCCTCCACTACGACCAGAACGTCGTAAGGGCCGGTCACGCGATCGGTGAGAGTAACGCCGGGCCGGCTTGCGATAGTGTCAACGAACTGGGTGGAGTAGCCGGCCACCATCTCGATCAGTACGTAAGCTTTGACCACGGTCTTCCCCTTCGCGTGAGGTCGTCGATTCAGTTGGGCCAGAGTATCAAGAACGTGTGGTAGCTGCAATCGGGTGCGGTGGAACGGGGGGAGTGCCCCTTCCCGGCCTTCCCCAGCAGACTGGGGAAGGGGGCGGACAGGGCAGAGTGGGGAAGGGGCCGAATAGGGCGGCGTCTAGCCCTCTCCCATCAATGAGGGCTTTGTATAACCTTTTGATCTCCCTCATCCCAGCCTTCTCCCACATAGGGGAGAAGGGGCTAGAGGTAGGTTTTGCAAAGCTCTCCATCAAGGGAGATGGGATTTCTCACGTCGTGTGACGAGTTTTGCAATGGTCTCAGCAGATTTGGGGAAGGGGCCGGATAGGACGGCGTGCCCCATCCCTGCCTTCCCCAGCGGACTGGGGAAGGAGCCGGACAGGGCGGGGTCTAGCCCTCTGCCATCAAGGAGAGCATGACGTATCCGCAGCTTACCCCTCATCCTAGCCTTCTCCCACATAGGGGAGAAGGGACCTGAGGATCTCTATCGAATGCAGATTTGGGGAAGGGGGCGGACAGGGCGGGGTCTAGCCCTCTGCCATCAAGGAGAGCATGACGTATCCGCAGCTTACCCCTCATCCTAGCCTTCTCCCACATAGGGGAGAAGGGACCTGAGGATCTCTATCGAATGCAGATTTGGTCTCCATCAACGGAGTGGAAGTTGTGTAAGGGTCACTTTCCGGGCGGGCCGGTGAAGAATTAGGATGTGGCTCTACGCGTATGTAGTAGAGGATGGGGGCTTAGGGCCTGAGGCCGGAAACGAGGGATGGAATTGAAGAGCTTTCTGACACACCTGGAATGCACGTACTGCGGACGCGAACACTCCGCTGAGACGGCGCACAGGCTGTGCACCGAGTGCGGGAAGGTGCTGTACGCGAGGTACGACCTCGATGGCGCGGCGACGGCGCTGAAGCGCGAGGACCTGGCGGGGCGGCCCGCGAACATGTGGCGCTACTTCGAGGTGATGCCGGTGCGGTCCGAGGCGAACGTGCTGACGCTCGGCGAGGGATTCACGCCGATCTTCGAGGCGGACAGGCTGGGCAGCCGGCTGGGCTTCGAGAAGGTGCTCATCAAGGAAGAGGGCCTCAACCCGACAGGATCGTTCAAGGCGCGAGGCATGTCGGCGGCGGTGTCCAAGGCGAGGGAGCTGGGCATCACCAAGATCACGATGCCGTCTGCCGGGAACGCAGCGGGGGCAACGGCCGCTTACGCGGCAAGAGGAGGGATCTCGGCACACGTCTTCATGCCCAAGGACGCGCCGGAGGCCGCGCAGAAGGAGTCGCTGCAGTTCGGAGCGCGCCTGACGCTGGTCGACGGGCTGATAAGCGACGCGGGGCAGCTATCCAGGGCGATGGCCGAGGAGCATGGACTGTTCGACATGTCGACGCTCCAGGAGCCGTACAGGGCGGAGGGCAAGAAGACGATGGGGTACGAGATCGCCGAGCAGATGGGCTGGTCGCTGCCGGACGCCATCGTGTACCCGACGGGCGGCGGCACGGGCATCGTGGGCATGTGGAAGGCGTTCGCGGAGATGGAGGCGATGGGCTGGATAGGGCCGGAACGACCAAAGATGTTCTGCGTCCAAGCGGAAGGGTGCGCGCCAATCGTGCGAGCGTTCGAGGCGGGGACCGAGTTCGCGGAGCCGTGGCAGGGAGCGGAGACGATCGCGCCAGGAATACGCGTGCCGGGAGCCATCGGCGACTACCTTATCCTCAGGGCGCTGCGGGAGAGCGGAGGCGGCGCGCTGACGGTGTCTGACGAGGAGATCCGCGAGTACATGGCGGAGGTCACGGCGCTGGAAGGGGTGTTCATGTGTCCTGAGGGAGCTGCAACGGCGGCCGCACTGCCGAAACTGCTGGCCAGCGGGGCTCTTGCTTCGGATGAGATGGTGCTACTTATGAACACGGGCTCAGGGCTCAAGAACCTGGAGCTAATGTAGCGGTCCTCGCGCCTCCCAACAGCTAGGGCGGTAGCTACTTTAGGCCTTGACACTATTTGCGAGAAAGTGATAGTTTTCACCAAGCTCAAAATGGCCCGCGCCGCGGGCGTTTGGGCGAAATCGGCACACTGATAGGAACTGTATGGACCCTGCTCATCTAGGGCCGGCTGAATGGGCGGAAATCGGTAAGCTCGTCACCAACCTCTGGTTCATGGTAGGCATGATCGTGCTGTTCGCGACCAACATGCTAATCGGCCACGTTTTCGTGCCGTCGCTGGTCGCGTCGCGGCATCTGCCTGATTCCTGCAGCAGAGTGCGGGGGGTCTTCTACGCGCTGGCGATCATCTCGTTCGCGGTGTTCGTCTTCTTCCTGATACGCGCCATAGACGTTGCAGTGCTGTCGAACGACGGCAACGGCGTCATCGACCGCATATTCCCAAAGTTCTGGATTTGAGGCATGACGCGCACGTTCACCCTCACCCCAACCTTCTCCCATCAAGGGAGAGCTTTGCATAGCGTTTATGCGCCGGGGAGAATCCCCATCCCAACCCCTCAAGGGACTCGGGGCAGGCTCTTCCCCAGCAGACTGGGGAAGGGGCCGGAGAGCCTCTCCCATCCGCCGAGGCGGCAGTCGTGCAAAGGTCTCCATCAAGGGAGAGGGGATTTGATCGATAGGCCGGAGTCCTAACCCCAGTTGCTACCCGGTGACTTTCAAATACGGCGGCCCTCGAGAAAGGGCTTCATCATGCTGGGCCTGCTGGGGCTCTCCAGCGCAGTGGGCCTGTTCGTGCTCGTCGCGGTGCTCACGTTCGTCGTCACGGCGTGGCTGGGCCGACCGCTGTCGGTGTTCGGCCAGACGAACGCGCCGACTCAGCCGATCGACTTTCCGCACACGGTACACGTGCAAGAGGTGGGGCTCGACTGCACCTTCTGCCACCGAAACGTCACCAAGGGAGCGGCCGCGACGATACCGGCCGTCAACCTGTGCATGACGTGCCACATGTCAGTGGGCGATGGCAATGCGGAGGTGGAGAAGCTAAGAGACATCCACGCCGCAGGCCGCACCATTGACTGGCTACGAGTGCACCGACTACCCGACCACGTCAACTTCGTGCACGAGGCGCACATCAACTTCTTCGCGGAGCGAGACAACGTGACGCCAGCGGAGGTGTGCTCGACGTGTCACGGGGATGTCGGGTCGATGTTGAAGGTCGAGCAGGTACGATCGTTGAAGATGGGAGACTGCGTGGACTGCCACCGCGATAACGACGCTCCCACGGACTGCACGACGTGTCACTACTAATGAGGTGTCACTACCAATGAGGATTGGGGCTTAATCGGCATGGGCTTGACTCGAAGACAGTTCATGGCCCTGTTTGGGGGTACGGCGGTATCCGCCGTGGCCTTCCAAGCGTGCGGCATTCCTGAGCACGAGATGCTGGTGCAGTCGTCGCTGGAGATGCCGGAGGACATGGTCACGGGGCTGGACAACTGGTACGCGACGGTGTGCGGCCAGTGCACAACGCCGGAAGGCATCGTGGTAAGGGTGGTCGAGGGCCGAGCCAAGAAGGTGGAAGGGAACCCGGACTACCCGATCAACCAAGGCAAGCACAGCGCCCGGTGCGAGGCTGCGCTGCAGGCGCTGTACCACCCGGACCGGATCGCCGGACCGATGGTGCGCTACGGCGAACGCGGCGAAAACAAGTGGGACGAGGTCGGCTGGGTTGACGGCATCACCAGGCTGGCAGCCCAACTCGAGGCGCTGCCCAGCGGCCGCCGGAAGAACGTAGTCGTTCTCACGAACCCGGAGAACGCGCACCTGGGCCACGTGATAAGCAAATTCACGGAAGGGCTCGGAGCGCAACACCTGACCTACGAGACGCTGGAGCGCACGAACCTGGACGCCGCGTTGCAGTACGCCTTCGGCGACGATTTCATGCCGGACTTCGACATCGCCGAATCGGAGATGGTCCTGTCGTTTGGCGCAGATTTTCTGAATACCTGGATCTCTCCTGTGCGATACGCGAGGGCGTACGGAGAGTTCCGGCAGGGCCACCGCTCTCGCGGGAAGCTGGTGCACGTAGATTCGCGGCTCTCGCTGACCGCAGCCAATGCCGACGAGTGGGTGTACGTGGAGCCCGGGATGGAAGGGCTCCTGGCGCGGAGCATTGCGGCGGTACTCATCGAAGAGGGGAGCGCGGACGCCGGGGCCGCGAACAGCGTGACGGGCGGCGACCCCGATGGCTTCGTGTCGAGGTACTCACCGGACCATGTGGCGTCGCAGCTAGGGCACGTGACGGCGGAGAAGATCCGGGCTATCGCTCACGACTTCGCGAGCCACCAGCCGGGCATCGCGCTCGGGGGCGGCTCGGCCGGTGCGCACACAAACGGCTACTCGAGCTTGGCGGCGGTGTATGCGCTCAACGCGCTGGCGGGAAGCGTCGGTGTGAAGGGCGGCGTACTGCGCAATCCGGCGCCGTTCGTGGAGGCTCCAACGACAGGAGAGCGAGCTTCCTATAGCAGGATGCAGCAGCTCGTCGACGACATGCGGGCCGGCAAGGTGGACGCGCTGCTAGTGCGGGGCGTCGATCCTATGTACAGCCTGCCGGAGTCGCTGGGCTTCAGGGATGCGAGCTACAACGTGCCGCTTATCGTGAGCTTCTCGGAGATGATCGACGACACGGCGAACATGGCGGACCTCGTCCTGCCACAGAACAGCCCGCTGGAGGACTGGGGCAGCAGTGTGCCGAACCCCGGGACAGGCGCAAGGCTGATCGGATTCCAACAGCCTGTCGTGCGGCCGTACTTCGAGCCACGCGGGCTACAGCTTGGCACAAAGAACTTCGGCGACGTACTGATGGCGCTGGCCAAGGCGCTGGACATCGAGCTGGGGATCGAAGGCGAGACTTTCAAGGACGTGCTCCAAGCCAGCGCACGAGAGATGTGGGAAGCCAACCGAGGATCTGTCGGGACAACGCCGGCTTCTTCTTTCACGGACTTCCGCGCCTTCTGGAACGCTGCGCTAATGCACGGCTTCTGGCAGGAAGACAGCGGAACAGGCGGCGGTGGGACGGCGAGCCTGGGCCCGCTACCGGAGTACAGAGAGCCATCGACGTCCGGGGCTTCGGGATCGAGCACTTTCAACCTCGTGCCGTTCGCGTCGTCCGGGGTGCAGGACGGGCGCGGCGCCCACCTGCCGTGGCTACAGGCGATGACCGATACGATCACGACGGCCGCCTGGCAGACGTGGGCGGAGATCAATCACAACGTGGCGGACGAAATGGGGATCAAGGAAGGCGACGTGCTTCGACTGAGCTCTAGAGCCGGTGAGATCCTGGCGCTCGCCTATCCGCATCCCGGCGTGGCGCCGGGCACGGTCTGCGTGCCAATGGGGCAAGGACATACGGCTTACGGACGTTACGCCGAGGGTCGCGGCAGCAATGTGATGGACGCGCTGACGCCGTCGACGGACGCAGACACCGGCGCGCTGGCGTGGGCGGCCACCCGCGTGCGTGTGGAGAAGACAGGCGACTGGGTCAGGCTGCCCAGGTTCGAGAACACGAAACCCGACCTAGCGACTGACGAGCATCACGACGTGATCAGGATCACGTCCTAGTAACGAAAGGGGTAGCCGCAAGGTCCTGATGGACTGACCGGCAGGAGCGCATAAATGGGACACAAGTGGGGAATGGTCGTAGACATCGACCGGTGCATCGGTTGCCAGGCCTGCGTTATCGCCTGCCAATCGGAAAACAACGTTCCCATCAACACCGAGGGTCTTTACAACCAGCGCCGCGCCATCCAGTGGATGCGCGTGGAACGCTACTGGGACGGTGAGTTCCCGGACGTAAAGGCAAGGTTCATTCCAATAATGTGCCAGCATTGCGCGGACGCCCCGTGCGAGCCCGTGTGCCCGGTGTTTGCCACTTATCACAATGAGGAGGGCATGAACGTTCAGGTGTACAACCGCTGCATCGGTACGCGGTTCTGTGCCAACAACTGCCCGTATCACGTGAGGTTCTTCAACTTCTGGGAGCCGGAGTGGCCGGACAGCCTCAAGAACCAGCTCAATCCGGACGTTACGGTGCGCAGCCGGGGCATCATGGAGAAGTGCTCGTTCTGCGTGCAGCGGATCCGAAGGTCGACCCGTGAGGCGAAGCGGGAGGGACGCGAGGTGGAGGACGGCGAACGCTCGCTAAATCCCGCGTGCGTCAATTCCTGCCCGACGGACGCGCTGACGTTCGGCGATCTGAACAACGAGAACAGCAAGGCGCGTCAGATGATGGACGAGGAGCTTTCGGACGACGGGCGCGGATACCATCTGTTTGACAAGCTTGGAACGAACCCGAACGTGGTGTATCTGAAGAAGGTCGAAGAGGGAGCCAAGGAAGGAGCACATGCGTAACGGACCAGGCCCGAACGGGTCTGCTCGCGGAGCTACGGCCACCTATGCGGGCGTAGGGCGCGACATGATAGCGCGTCACGAGAAAACGGCGCCGGCGTTCAAGGCCGCAGTGGCGATATGCGGCGTGCTTGTGATCCTGGGCATTGTCGGCTTCATCCTGAGGCTGACCGACGGCGTGGGCAACATGGCGCTGTGGGGCTACCACGCGGCACTGTTCGCGTTCATCCTCACCACCTGCCAGGCCGCGCCCATGGCCGCCATCGCACCGCGCATGGCCAAGGCAGAGTGGCGGCGGCCGATCTCACGCACGGCGGAGATGTTCACAGCGGTCGGACTGTTCAACCTGCTCCTGTTCATTCCCCTCCTGTGGGTGTTGCCGAGCCTTGAGAACAAGAGACGTTCTCTGTGGTTCTTCGAGGCCGGCGGAGCGGGTTCCGAGTACGCGAATGTTCCAACGTACTCGCCGCACATCTGGACGGGGCTGGCGCTTCTGGCACTCGTGGTGATCGGCTTAATGATGCTCTGGGTCTCGGCCCTGCCGGACCTGGCGGCGCTGCGCGATCATTCTTCTGGCTGGCGACAGCGATGGGGAAGCAGACTTGCGCGGGGATGGTACGGCACATCCAAACAGTGGCACATGCAGAAGCACCGGCTGGGGATTCTGGGCGCGTTCTACTTCCTCATGCTGGTATTCGTGCACTTCCTGGTGACGGTCGACTTCGCAATGACACTAGTTCCAGGCTGGATCGACGCGCTCTACCCGGCGACACATGCCGCGAACGCACTGCAGGCCGGTGCGGCCACGGTAATCGTGACCATGTACGTGCTGCACAGGTGGTGCGGATACAAAGACGTAATTACGCTGGAACACTTCTGGGGCCTCGGCAAGCTGATGTTCGCGTTGTCGCTGCTCTGGTTCTGGTTCTGGTTCTCCAGTTTCATAGTCCTGTGGTATGGCAAGAAGCCCAGCGAGCAGGCAGTAATCGAACTGCTGATGACAGGCCCGTACTGGCCAATTTTCTTTACAACGTTCCTTCTGAACTTCGTAGTCCCGTTGCTTGTTCTGATGTGGAACACGGTTCGTAAGAGCATAATCGGGCCAACTCTAATCGCATTCGGCATTCTCGTCGGCACTCTTCTTGACCGGATCAGGCTGTACGTGGGGGCGTACTCCGTGGCTGACCAGTCACATCTCAAGGAGCTGCCCCTGGACGCGATTCCTCCAGCCCACACACCGGGGATGGAAGACATCTTCCTAATACTTGGAGTCCTGGGAGGGTCTGTGCTGGTGTACATGTTGGCGACGAGAGTGTTCCCGGTCATCAACATCTGGGAGCGCAAGGAAGGCTCGATGTACGAGTGGCACAAGCCATTCCACAGGACTGAAGTCAAAGTGCTGGCGAAGCCGGAGTAGCAGAAGCCAAATGCAGGAACACGTACAGGTAGACCAAAGGACAATCAACAACGAGCTACTCAACGGGGTGCTCGGATTCCGAAGCTGGTGGATGCCGGCGCTCGGGATATCGTTGCTCGTCTTCCTAGCAGGCGCTGCGGCGTTCGGCTACATGCTGAACAAGGGAGTGGGCGTAACCGGCCTCAATCGCCCCGTGTTCTGGGGCTTCTTCATGGTCAACTTCGTGTTCTGGATTGGGATCAGCCACGCAGGGATCATGATCTCAGCCATACTTAGGCTGAACCATGCGGAGTGGCGCCGGCCGGTGACCAGAGCAGCCGAGGTGCTCACGGTGTTCTCGCTCACGGCCGCACTGATGGCCGCGCCCCTTGTGCACGTGGGCCGGCCCTGGCGCGCAGACCTGTGGGTGTTCCCGTATGACTTTGCCAGGGGCGTTTGGATCAACATTCGCTCGCCGTTTATCTGGGACCCATCGGCCGTAATGACGTACCTCACCGCAAGCACGCTGTTCGTGATGATTGCGCTGCTGCCGGACTTAGCCATCATTCGGGACAGGACCACGGGCTGGGTTAACAAGGTTTACAGCGTGATGTGCCTCGGCTGGCGCGGCACTCCACGTCAGTGGAAGCTACAGGGCGTGGCCGGGATCCTTCTTTCAGCTCTGGTGCTTCCGGTGTTCGTTTCTGTGCACAGCATCGTGTCCTGGGACTTTGCAGTCCAGATAGGCGTCGAAGGATGGCACTCAACGATCTTCGCCCCTTACTTCATCATCGGCGCGATCCACTCCGGGGTCGCCGCAGTGGCAACCGTCATGGTGCTGATGATATGGGGATTCAAGTGGCATAACTACCTGGGCCCCGACCACCTCGACGCGATTGGAAGGCTGCTGATCGTAGTTGCCGTCACCTGGTTCTTCTTCTTCTTCCTTGAATGGGTGTTTGCGCTGTACACGCTCGAGGCGCCGGACATCGCGTTAAGGGAACTGCAAGTGTTCCAGTGGCCCTGGTCAGGGCTGTTCATTCTGTTCCTGATTACGGCGTTCTTCTTCCCGGTCACAGCCTGGCTGTTCCGAAGCGTAAGGCGAAGCCTGTGGCTGATGTTCATTACGACAGTCTCAGTCAACGTGGGAATGTGGCTCGAACGGTTCCTGATCATCGTGCCGGGGCTCATGAGAAGGCAGCACATGCTGTTCGACTGGGGTTCATACCACCCAAGCATGATCGAGATACTCATGGTGTCGGCCACGTTCGCCTGGGTGTTTATGGGAATGATCCTGTTCTCGAAGGTGTTCCCGCTCATACCGCTGTTTGACGTCAAGGAGTCGATGGTCTTCCGGGACGAGACAAAGATCGGGCGGCGAACCGTGCCGGCCACAATCAGAGAGTAAGGACGGAGCGATGGCAGAGAGAAGCGTAATCGGTCTGTTTACAGAGGAAGACAAGGCGGCCGACGCAATGGACGCCCTTCGGGAGGCCCAGTTCGAGGAGAACGAGGTAGAGGTACTGAGCGGCGCTCCGTACCCTGAGGGGACCTTCGGGGAAACGGAGCCCGTGCACAAGCTTTACCGGTTCCCATTGATAGGCGCGGCCTGCGGCTTCATTGTCGGGCTGCTGCTGACAGCGGGCACGCAGGTTGCGTTTCCATTGGTAGCAGGCGGCAAACCGATCTTCTCCATCCCGCCGATGGCGATAATCATGTATGAAGGCACCATGCTCGGCGCCATATTGTTCACTGTTGTGGGCATAGTGTTCGAGTCCCGGCTGCCCAGGCTGTTCATGGGAGCCTACGACACTCGCATTACCGAGGGGTACGTGGGCGTGACGGTTACATCCGGCGAGAACCGCATGGGACAAGCGGAAGAGACGCTCAGAAGTGCAGGGGCCGAAGAGGTCAAGAGGGGCTGGGAGTAAGACTACGGTGACCTCTGGCGACTTCAAATCATCGGTGGACAGGCGAGCACGGGCGATGAGTGCGCAATTTCGCTGGCCGGCACTGTCGATCGTGGTGCTGTTCTTGCTGGTCGCTTCGCTCGCCACTGGCTGCTACAACACAAAAACGGGCGAAACGAACGTTGAGGGCTTCGTCAACATGACGCTACCGGCCTTCCCACAGCGGGGGGCGCATGCGGTGGTTGTCTTTAGCGAGATGCACTACTCTCCGGCGCTGCGATCGCAGGAAGGGCCACGACTACTTCCCCCACCTGACTCGGTGCCCATTACGGGACGAGAGGTATCGTATTCGAACCTCGAAGAGTACGCCGTTCTCACCATGCCATCTGCATACGCTGACCACTATGAGGCCAGCGAAGCGAAGGAACTGTACAGGGTGAACTGCCTGGTCTGCCACGGCGGGAGCATGACTGGCGACGGCACGATGAAGCAGTTCATGGAGCGGGGGCCCCTCCCGGCCGACCTAATGGCCGATATCTCAACGGACTCTCAGCCTGGGGAGTTGTTCGCCTTCGTCTCGGAGGGCGGCAGGCAGGGTTACGCTACGGTGTTGACCGGAAGGCCGTCGACTTCGCCGATGCCAGCGTTCAAGTCGTTGCTCACAGAGGAGGAGCGCTGGATGCTGGTGACGTACCTGATGGAGATGCAGGGGCGATAGTACCCCCATAGCCAGCGCTCTTCGCTCAGCTAGCAGGGTTTCGTACGCGGATACGGGCAGCGACTTCGTAGCTCAGCACGACATCCTGTTCACTGCAGTCAAGGATTATGACCCCGCGATAAAGTGCTGCCTCTTTGACAGTTGCAGGCTGTCCTGGAAGAACAGAGTTTCGAACGAAATACTCCAGCAGGGCTTCGTCATCCTCCGGGACCTTGTCGATCACCAGCTCCTGGCCCTGGCGGGCCTCATCGAGCATGAACATGTTCTTGGGGGCACGGTACCCGCTGCCTGGAATTGGAGCGCCAAACGGGCACGTTGTTGGGTTGCCCAGCTTTTCCGCGATTCTCTTTTCGAGCTCGGGAGAGATCGCGTGCTCAAGCAGGTGCGCCTCAACGTGGGCCTTGTGAAGGTCGAGGCCGAGCAGGTCGACTACCAGGCGCTCGGCCAAACGATGCCGCCGGACTATGCTCTCGGCCGCCTTTCGTCCCAGACGCGTGAGCACGATCTCCTTGGTTGCGGTCACACTGACGAGATTCTCGCGAGCCATGCGGCGGACCATGCCACCGATCGATGCAAGCGACGTGCCAACGCCTTCGCCCTCGGGCAGGCGCTTTATCTCCTCGGCGAGCTCACTTGCCGTAACTCGAACTGCCAGCTCTTCAAGATGAAAAATCGACAGCAGGTAGTTCTCCGTGGCCATGGAAAGCCTCGCCCATGGAGCAACGTCTTCCTCTTTGTTCTGCTTTGCCCTGGACATACGCAATTCGTCTGAGGCTAACATGGCCCCCTCAGGGCTTCAACAGAATGTGCGCCGACGGTACCCTGTACGGCCAGCAAGACTTAAGTAAGCCCTCAGAGTTAAAGACGAGTGAAAGGAGCGCATTTTGGCTGAATTTGGAACCACAGATGGAGCGCTGCGAGTAATCGGCACCAGGCCCGTGCGTCACGACGGGGCGGACAAGGTCACCGGGCGAGCGCTCTACGGGGCCGATCTGCAGATCGCCGGTATGCTCCACGGGAAGATACTCAGGAGTCCACACGCCCACGCGCGCATACTCTCGATAGACACTTCGAAGGCCGAGTCCCTGCCCTGGGTGCATGCGGTTGTTACAGCATCGGACTTTCCACCCACGGCACCAGGGCACATGTCCGATCTTTCGCACTGGAGCAAGGGCCTCTATCCGACCAAGTACCTCAGGGACAACATCCTGGCGAGCGACAAGGTCCTGTACCAAGGCCACGCAGTTGCGGCTGTTGCCGCGGCGAACCAACACGCCGCTGAGCAGGCCCTAGAATTGATCGACGTTCAGTATGAGCCTCTTTCCCCGGTGCTCGACTGCCGGGAGGCACTGCGAGACGGGGCACCGATACTTCACGATGACCTGCGAACTTCGACCCTAGGCGAGGCGCCAGCCGGACCAACGAATCTCGCCGCGCACTTCAAGATGGAAGCGGGCGATGTCGGGAGAGGCTTTGAGGAGGCGACTGCGGTCGTGGACCGCGACTTTCACACCGGCACGGTCCACCAGGGGTATATCGAGCCGCATAACACCACTGCACTATGGAACGAGGACGGACGGCTGACCGTGTGGTCGAGCACGCAGGGTTCGTTCTTTGTGCGGGACTACCTGCAGCTCATTCTAGGCTTGTCAGACTCAGACATCCGGTGCGTCCCGATGGAGATTGGCGGCGGCTTCGGAGGCAAGTTCGAGCTCTACGGAGAGCCCGTGGCGGCGTTACTGTCGCGGAAGTCAGGCCGACCGGTCAAAGTTGTTATGAGTCGCGGAGAGGAGTTCACTTCCACCGGGCCGGCTCCTGGAGGATACGTGCGTATCAAGGTGGGCGCGCGTAGCGACGGCACAATCACGGCCATCGATGCAGATCTGACCTACGAGGCCGGCGCCTACCCCGGTTCTCCCGTCGCCGGCGGGGCTAATGCGTTGGTCGCCTGTTATGACGTTCCAAACGTACGCATTGAAGGCCGAGACGTAGTGGTCAACCGTCCGAAGGCGGCAGCATACCGGGCCCCGGGTTATCCCAACGCCGCATTTGCGATGGAGCAGGCCATCGACGAGTTGGCCCGCAAGCTATCCATTGACCCGCTGGACATGAGACTGAGGAACGCGGCAGAGGAAGGCACGCGGCGCGCCGACGGAGTTGTTTACCCTCGTATCGGATTCAAAGAGACCATTGAAGCCATGCGAGATCACCCTCATTACTCCGATACTGTCGCTGGCCGGAACATCGGCAGAGGCGTAGCGGTGGGGATGATGTCGCATGGTGGTGGAAGGTCTTCCTGCTCGATCAGCGTGAACCCGGACGGAACAGTGGGCCTCGTGGAAGGTTCCACAGACATTGGAGGTACCAGGACTTCTATAGCGATGCAGGCGGCAGAAGTGCTGGGCATTCCCGCAGAATCTGTGCATCCAGCGGTTGTGGACACGGACTCGATTGGGTTTACGCACGGCACGGGCGGCAGCCGCGTCACCTTCGCCACGGGTTTGGCCGCAATTCGAGCCGCGGAGGACGTGCGCGGGCAGATGGTGGAACGCGCCGCCGCACTGTGGGACGTGGACCCGGAATCGTTGACGTACGAGCATGGGGTGATCAAGTGCGCGGCTGAACCAGAGCTTGCGATGACGTTCCAAGATTTGGCCGGCAGGCTCGGCGAGACCGGCGGTCCCATTGTCGGTGCTTCGGCAATTGATGTCGTGAAAGGGGCCGGGCATAGCTATGCCGCAGGGAACATTGTGGACGTGGAGGTGGACCCTGAGACTGGGAAAGTGCGCATCCTCAGATACACAGTGTTCCAGGACGCAGGCAGAGCAGTCCACCCCGATTACGTAGAGGGCCAGATGCAGGGCGGGACGATTCAGGGAGCCGGATGGGGGCTGAACGAGGTGTACGAGTATGACGACAGCGGACGACTCACCAACGGGACGTTCCTAGACTACCGGCTGATGACGACGCTGGACCTGCCGATGATCTCTACGGTAATCGTGGAGGTGCCCAGCCCGGGGCATCCGTACGGGGTAAGGGCCGTGGGGGAGGTCAACATCATCCCGCCGGCAGCCGCACTTGCAAACGCGATCTACGACGCGGTGGGCGTACGGATGACGGATCTGCCGATGAACTCGACTGCCATAATGGAGGCGATGTCGAAGGACGGTCGATAGCGCTTCGGGAGCTAGTCGTGGTGTGCGACATCAAACATGGCGCCCATCCTCTCGCGACTCGTGGGGGCAAGCTTTCCGAATGAGCAGTACTCTATCGCGGACGGTCAGCATGAACTGGGTGCCCTTTCGTCGTTGGCGACCCGGGCATTGAAGGCAGCCATGGTCTTAGCGGAGTCGTGCTGCGGATCGGCAACTGAGCCGCTCCAAAGCACGTTGTCGCCGGCAATGATTCCCCGGTCCGAGATCAACACTATCGCACGTTCGTAGTAGTCGGCGTAGGGCTCTTTATCGGCATCTCTGAAGACGAGGTCGAAAGGGCCCTCCAGCGAGTTCATCGTGTCTAATGCTGGGCCGACACGAAGCTCGATCTAGTGGGAGTTTGGTCCGCGATCGAAGTGTTCCTGAGCAATGGCAACCGTGGCTGGCTCGATTTCACACGTGATTATCTTGCCATCGTCTGAGCGCTGAATCCGGTAAAGCTCCCAACTTCGAGGATTCGGCGGGCCCAGGAGGTCCAGACCAGGAAGCGCAGCAAAGTTCTCTCCTTGGGACCGCATAGCATCCCAGCCGTCTCTACGGTCTCGCGGGCGTACTGCGCTAGTTCTGACAGGTGCGGCTCCAACTGAGTAGTGTGATTGACTGCGTATTCTTCGATCTGTTCAAGTACGAGCGTTAACGCGTTAACATTGTTCCTCCTCAGGAAACATGGAATGCACGTTTCGTGCGTCGCAGGCAAGCAACGTCCGTAGAATGGTATGAAGACAGACAAAGAGCTACAAGGATGTTGGCGGGAAAGACGTCAGCCAGCGTTGCCGTGGCCGGCACAAAGGCAAGATATCCCGCGATCCTACGCCAAGCCGTAAGGAGACCGGAGATGCACAATCGCGAGAGGCTCGCAATAGACGGCGGACAGCCGGTGATCGATACGCCGCTTCCGAAGGGCGTTTCCGGGCCAAGCGTCTTCGGCGATGAGGAGGCCGCGGCCGCAGAGCGCGTGATTCGAGGCGACATTCACTTCCGCTATCACGGGCCAAACGACGTGGCGCTTTTCGAGGAGGAGGCAAGCCGACGACTGGGGGTGAACCATGCGCTCATGGTGAACTCCGGCACCAGCGCGCTGGCATGTGGGCTGGCAGGTCTAGGCGTAGGACCCGGCGACGAGGTCATCGTGCCCGGATACACCTACATTGCGACGCCAGCAGCGGTTGTCGCTGTAGGTGCGGTCCCGGTCATAGCGGAGATCGACAACTCACTGGGCATGGACCCTCAAGATTTGGAACGGAAGGTCACGCCGCACACGAAGGCGGTGATCCCAGTGCACATGAACGGGACGCCGGCAAGGTTAAGCCGGATCATAGAGGTCGCAACGAGGCATGGCCTGATGGTGCTCGAGGACTGTTGCCAATGTGTTGGCGGCGAGTACAAAGGCCTACCAATAGGAACATATGGAAACGCCGGTGCGTGGAGCCTGAACTACGCGAAGACCATTAGCTCCGGCGAGGGCGGCTTGCTGTTCACGAACGACAGGGACGTGTACGAACGAGCTTCTTTCAGGGCCGATCCCGGCATGAGGATGTGGCAGAAGGAAGGATGGCAAAACGAGGCGTTCCCGGGCGAGACGTACCGGCCAAGCGTGGTGCTAGGCGCCATCGCAAGGGTCCAACTTGGCAAGCTAGGGATGATCATTGAGCACCAACGGGCTATGCAGGCGGCGTTCATGGACGCCCTCGAAGAGGCACGAGGTTATGTGACTAGGCATATGGACGATCCGGCGGGCGACACAGGCGTGTCCGCGACGCTGATCTTCCACGATGCCGCCCTAGCGCGCGGTTACGCGCTAGCCTTTGAGGCGGAAGGGCTGCCAGCCGGAACGGTGTACAACGAGGGCATCCCGGACAGGCACATCTATAGCAACTGGGAGAGCATCCTCCAGAAACGGTCCCACCACCCGTCTGGGTATCCGTGGCGAGACCCAGCGTACAAGGGCAACGTGGAGTACTCGGAGGATATGTGCCCGCAGACCCTGGACATACTAGGCCGTAGCGTGCGGTTCGATTTCAACATGAACATGACGCCGGAGCACGCCAAGCTGATGGCCAAGGCCGTGAACAAGGTGGACCTCGCCCTGGGAGGCTAGTTAGCCTCCGATCAATGGTCTTGCCGCAGGGCTTCTGCCGGCGGGATACGACCCGCCTGCCTCGCCGGGACATATGTGGCGAGAAGCGAGAACAGGTAGGCACCCACAGCGGTAATGATGATGTGCCACCACGGCACGACGAACGAGACGTTCGCTTCGTCGCTGCGTATGTCGTTGACAATGTTCAACGACATCAGGAATCCCAGGGTCACTCCGAGGGCAATTCCCACCAACGCTATGAAAGACGACTCCGACAGGAAGGCAGCCTGGACCATCCGGCGCGAAAAGCCTATCGAGCGGAGGACCCCGATCTCGTGACGCCGCTCCACGACAGCCCGCGCGCTGATTACGCCCAGGGCCGCGATGCCAACCACGAGCCCGAGAGCCATGAAGGCGACGAGCAGGTTGAAGAAGGACTTGTTCGCGGCCTGCGCCTCCTCTATTTCATCGTTGAGATCGATGCTGGCGAGCCCGTTGGCGAAGAAGGCCGCCTCAATCCTCTGCGCGGCGTCGCTCACGCCAGGCTCAACATTAAAGAAGAATTGCGTTGGAGTTACTGTACGAGACACATGCTGCTCAAGTGTGCGGCTTGAGGTGTAAAAGCCAGCCGGGTAGGGCCCCTGGGAAGCGAATGAGTCTAACACGCCTACGACCGTAAGCTTAAACTCAGCGCCGCTACGCTGGTCCTTGACCGTCACATCAATGGGGGCAAACGTCTCGTTCTCCAAGAACAGGCCTTCGACGCCGGTGAAGTCGAACCTGTCGCTTGCTATGTCAAATCCGAAGTTGTTCCGAGTGGGTATGAGCAGGGCGTTGACGACGGCCAAGCCGGGATTCTCGCCTATGTCCCGCCAAACGGCAGAACTGTCGAATCCGTCAGGGCCAGCGTACTGAGAGGCGGCCAGCTCCACCTGGAAGCTGTTGGACTCAACGAAGTCATCGTCAACACCAACTATGGCTGTACTCCTGTACTTGTTTCCATCCTCAAACTTGCCTTCAGAGTTCGCGTCCCCCAGCCCCGCCTGCGCCTGCCATATGGTGCGGAAGGTACCGACGGACGGGACGCCGTTCACTCGGCTCACAAACGAAAGATCGCTGTCCGCCTCCACGGCTTCTGCCGTGTTGCCAATCGGGTTGAGGTCACCGGAACTGAAGGCCATAACCTCATAGCCTCCCCCGAGGCGGTTCTGATCGTCGAAGAGTCCGGCGAATGCTTCGTTCAACGAGGCCATGACGACGACGGAAAAAATGACTACCGCGAACATCGCAATGGACAGGCCGGTCCTGAATCCGAACCGAAGGGGATATGACACGGCCGACTTTATGACGGGAGTGAACCTGCGGAACCGTCCGACGGTCTGAGTAACCGCCACCAGAACGGCCGGAGAGTTGTTGACCGTAAGGAGGACCGAGCCGGCAACTACCCCTACACCGGAAAGGAAGAAGATACTGAAATCCTGGCTCCAGTCATCCTTCAGGCTTTCTATAACCGATGCGGGCAGCAACCAATAGACAACCAGCCAAAGTCCAATTCCCGATAGAACGCGCCTCTGCGAGACTCCCCGCCACCTCAGGACCATGCCCAGGCCCATCGGTACAATCGAAATGCCCAGGCCAAAGGCCGTGAGTTGCGACGACTGAATCCCCACAAACAGAATTAGAAGACCGACGACGGTTATCAGCATGCCCCATACAAGCGTTCGGCGACCGGCTCGCGCCACGCTTGGCTCCGGGATATCGCGGATGGCGCGGACGATGTTCAGCCTGCTCACACTACGAGACGCGAACCAGACGGTGATCAGGGTAATCACGCCCCCGATCAGAAATGACACGAGAACGCTGTACGGCCCAACGTGGGGGGTGAGTTCGAAGCCCTCGTCTGTGGTGGAGAATATGGAAGCTGAGACATTGACGAGCAGCAGGCCAAGTCCAATCCCAACGGCAGCACCAACCAAGGATGAGCCGATTCCGTAAACGGCCCCCTCGAACACGAACATGCGCACGAGGTGTCTGCGCTGCATTCCCACGGCACGAGCCATGCCCATCTCGTTCTTGCGCTCGGCGGCCAGCATGGAGAAGATCAGAAAGATCAATAGCAACCCCACACCTATGGAGAATAGGCCGAATGTGGTGAAGAAGGAGACGAAGAGGCTGCCCAATTCGTTGGCCAGCTCAATTAAATCCTGCTTTATAGGTTGAATCCTGAGGCCAGCCTCGACAATGGCCGGGAGCTCCGCGAACTTATCCATTACTTCAGCGGTGACTGTCTCGCCCTGGAAGCGGTCACCGCGATTAGATATTAGTATCGTGGAGATCTGATTGTCGGCGGACAGCAACTCCTGTGCTTTCGACAAGGGGAGCATAACGACGACGTTGACGTCCGACTGTCTGCCGTACGAGCCATCAACTATGCCTTTAACCGTTACCTCGTGAAGCTCGCCGGGACCTAGCGCCAAGCCCAGAACATCCCCCGGGACGGCGGCGAGTTCGCTTGCTCCTTCAGCATCTAGGTAGACCTCGTTCGGGCCGAGGCCTGCCAGGTCCATGGGAAGGCCCTGCTGGTCCAACAGCACACCGAATGGCGGGACACGCTGGGGGTCAAGGCCAGAGATCTGCCCGCTCACATCGAATTGCTGAGACCTGATGTTTACTACAGGCACAACTTCAGACAACGACGGCATGACGCCATCGATCAGCGAGTCTGCGGTCAAGGCGGATTCGACTTCACCAAACACGGACTCAGGAAAGGTCTCGGGCACGCCAATGTCTTCCCAGACTTCAGAATCGCGGTCGATTACTACGAGCTCATCGACCTCGCCCAGTGCATCGACAACGTCACGCTTGATGCTGAACGTGATCGAGTCGCCTGTGGTGAAGGCACTGCCGATGATCGCGGTCGCCAACATGAGGCCGGTGATCACGAGGGCAGTGCGGGCCGGGCGCCTGACAACGTTGCGGACGGCCATTCGCGCCAGGATGGTGTTGCGGACGAGGACGAAGGCCACAAACCCGGCGAGCAGAGCAAACAGCCCAGCAAGGACCAGGGCGATGGCCTCTATTGGCGCTCCGAATATGGAGTCCAAGGCCCTATCTGTAGGCCGTTACGGAATCAGTCCTGACTCCGTCTTCCACAATAAGCCCGTCTGCCATAGTGACCGTGCGATGCGCAAATTCGGCTACATCGCCAGAGTGAGTGACAATCACGAACGTCTGGTTGTTTTCCCGGTTCATACGATCCAGCAAACGCATGATCTCCTCTGAGTTGCCGGAGTCCAGGTTGCCGGTCGGCTCGTCTGCCCAAACTATCTCAGGCTGGTTTACCAGCGCTCTCGCGATCGTGACCCTTTGCTGCTGGCCGCCCGAGAGTGCCGCGGGATAGTGCGAGGACCAGTCCACGAGGCCGACGAGATCCAGGGAATCCAGAGCCTTGCGCCTCGCGTCACCGGTGGGCACCCCTGACACAAGTAACGGCATCTCTACATTCTCCACGGCGGTAAGAACCGGAAGCAGGTTGAACGACTGGAACACGTACCCCATGCGAGTTGCTCGATACCGAGTGATTTCGTCGTCCGACAAAGAGGACAGGTCTACGCCGCCAATGCGGACTTGGCCTTCGTCAACGTCATCCAAACCGGAGATGCAATTCAGAAGCGTCGTCTTGCCTGAGCCGCTTGCCCCCATGATTGCCACCATCTCGCCCCTGGTGACGGACAGGTCCACACCTCGCAGTGCCTTCAAGACAATTTCACCCGTGTGATACGTCTTGTGAATGTTCTGCCCAGAGATAATCGTGTCCCGATCAGTCATGCCATTTAATTCCTTGAGCAATTGCGCGGACGTGAAGAGGAGAACAGCAACAGTTCCTCATGAGAAGCGGCCAAAGCGCGAATCGGAGAGCGAAGGCATACAGGGGACCTCAGTACTACGAGGCCCCCTAAGTTCAGCCTCAGCTCATGCAACCGTTCAGCGGGGCTTACAGAGCCGGCAGTTCCTCCATAGTCTCACTTGGCTCGAAGGAACTCATGGCATCCCTGATGAAATCGCCAATAGGCTGCGGCTGCTCAATCGCTGCCAGTTCATCAACACCCAGACGCTTCCTGCCCTCTTCGGTGAGGTCGAACCTTGCAGGAATCAACCGGCCAATGATGACATTCTCCTTTAGGCCTCGCAGGTAGTCTACGTCACCGTTGACGGCAGACTCGGTCAGTACCCGCGTGGTCTCCTGGAACGAAGCGGCTGCCAGGAAGCTATCCATACTGAGAGACGCCCTCGTGACTCCGAGGAGTACGGGGCTGGCAGTGGCAGGCTCGCCGCCCTCGGCCAAGATCCCTGCGTTGATGTCCTCGTATTGTTGCCTATCCACGAGTTCACCCGGCAACAGGTTTGTGTCACCCGGAGAATCTATACGTACCTTGCGCAACATCTGGGCGATGATGACTTCTATGTGCTTGTCGTGAATTGTGACGCCCTGGGAGCGGTAGACCTTCTGAACTTCCTCAATGAGATAGTTCTGTACGGATTCCCTGCCCTGAATCTGCAGAATCTGTTGAGGATTTTTCGGGCCGGATGTTAAAGCATCGCCCGCCTTCACTGTATCGTTGCCAGTGACAATGATATGGGCCGCTGCAGGGATCGAGTACTCGCGATGCTCTTCGTCCGACCAGGAAATCGTTACAACTCCGTCGTTAACCTGCGCGACTCCTGAAACGCGCGCATGGATCTCTGAGACAGGTTGCAGGTCGGTAGAGTCTTCGGCAACTTCTTCCGGTCCCGCGAGCTTGGTCCCGATGATGACCTCTTCGCCATCTTCCACTTCAAGGATATATCCAGGCGGGAGGACGTACTCGTCCGAGTACTCCTCGTAGCTCATCACGGTTATCGTCCGCCCCTCCACCGACTCATTGATTTCAACTGCGCCGTCGATCTCCGTCAGCACAGCCTCACCTTTGGGTGAACGGGCCTCGAAGAGTTCCTCAACCCTTGGCAGGCCACTGGTAATGTCCGACCCTGCGATGCCTCCGGTATGGAAGGTACGCATCGTCAACTGCGTGCCGGGCTCACCGATACTCTGAGCGGCGATGATTCCAACAGCCTCGCCATGGATCACCGGTTCAAGTGAAGCCAGAGAAATGCCGTAGCACAGGCAGCAGACGCCGCGCCGTGCCTCGCATATCAACGGGGAACGCACCGAAACTCCAGCAACTCCGGACTCACGGATCTTGCGTATGATCTCTTCCGAGACTGTTTCCCCGGATTCTGCGAGTATCTCGCCGGTCTCAGGATCAACCACGGTTGCCGCAAGGTTGCGCGCCTTGACCCGCTGGTCGAACGAGGACAGCAATGACTCTTCGGAATCTACCGCAATCCAAAGGCCGGTGGGGGTGCCGCAGTCGTCGGCGACGACGGTGATCTCCTGGGACACGTCTATGAGACGTCTCGTAAGGTACCCGCTGTCCGCCGTACGGAGAGCCGTGTCTGCCAGGCCCTTGCGGGCACCGTGCGTAGACAGGAAGTACTCGAGCACGCTCAGCCCTTCTCTGAAGCTGGACTTGATGGGCCGGTCAATGATCCTGCCCTTCGGATTGGACATGAGTCCGCGCATTCCGGCCATCTGCTTGATCTGGGCTACGTTGCCTTTTGCGCCCGAGGTTGCCATGAGATAAATACCACCGTAGTTGCGCAGGTTGGCCTGGATCTTCTGAGTCAGGCTGTCGTTGGCCTCGGTCCAAGCGTCCACAGACGCACGGTACCTCTCATCCTCGGTGATCAGGCCATCGAGGTACTGCTGCTGGAACTGTTCCACCTTGGACTCGGCCTCTTTCAATATGGCCGGCTTCTCCTGGGCGACCTCAATGTCATTGATCGCGATTGTGATTCCTGCCTTGGAAGCGTAGTGGAAACCGAGGTCCTTAATGGCATCCAGAATCTCGGCGGTCCGAATGTGGCCTAACACCTTGAAACACTCGCTGGTGATCTCCTTCAGGACGCTCTTTTCAATTTCCTCGTTGCGGAATCCCAACTCTGAAGGCAGAACTTCGTTAAAGATGATGCGGCCAACGGAAGTCTTGATGAGTTCGGCCGCGTCCCCATTGGTTCCCTTGCCATTGACCGAGGCCAGATTGCGAACCTTGATGGCCGTGCGAAGCCCGATCTGCCCAAGCTCGTGAGCAAGTTGGGCATCTTCGGGGCTCGCGAACACGCGCGCATCACCGTCCGCATCGGAGTCGATGATCGTGAGATAGTAACAGCCCAGCGCCATATCCAGAGTTGGCGTTACGCTAGGCTCTCCGGAGCTAGGCAGAAGCATGTTGTATACGCTGAGCATGAGCCGCTTGGCTTCCAACACCGCCTCCCTTGAAAGAGGCACGTGAACGGCCATCTGGTCACCATCAAAATCCGCGTTGAACGCGGAGCAGACCAGCGGATGCACCTGAATTGCACTGCCCTCGATGAGTACTGGCTGGAACGCCTGTATGCCCAGCCTGTGGAGTGTTGGCGCGCGATTCAGCAGCACGGGACGGTCTTTGATCACCTCTTCGAGTATGTCCCATACTTCCGGCCGAACGCGTTCCGCCATCCGCTTGGCGCTCTTGATGTTGTGAGCATAGCCCTTGATGACCAGCCGATTCATGACGAATGGCTTGAACAGCTCCAACGCCATACGCCTCGGCAGGCCGCATTCGTTCAGCTTCAGGTCGGGACCGACAATGATCACCGAGCGGCCGCTGTAATCGACGCGCTTGCCCAACAGGTTCTGGCGGAAGCGCCCCTGCTTCCCGCGAAGGAGGTCTGAAAGTGACTTGAGCGTATGGTTATGGCTGCCGGCCACCGCTCGGCCACGCCTGCCGTTGTCTATGAGCGCGTCAACTGCCTCCTGCAACATTCGCTTTTCATTTCGGACGATGATTTCCGGGGCCTGGAGTTCTATCAGCCTCTTGAGCCGGTTGTTGCGGTTTATTACACGACGATAAAGGTCATTCAGGTCGCTGGTGGCGAACCTGCCCCCGTCCAACTGAACCATTGGCCGGAGTTCAGGAGGTAGTACGGGCAAGATAGTCAATACCATCCATTCCGGCTTGTTGCCGCTCTTGCGGAAGGCCTCGACGACTCTCAGGGTCTTGATGGCCTTCTTGCGACGCTGTCCTGTGGTTGTCCTGATTTCTTCCTGGAGCCCATCGCGGAATTCGTCCAGGTCCTTACTCTTGAGAATATCGATGACGGCCTCAGCGCCCATGCCGGCGTTGAACACTTCACCGTGCCGCTCGCTGAGTTCTCTGTAGCGGTTCTCGGTCAGCAACTGACCTGTTCGCAAGCTCTCCAGATCGGAGATCTCATCCAAGACCTCCTTTTCGAACCCGACGCTGTCCTCCTCGTAGCTGGACCTGACGCTCGCGATACTCTTCCGCGTTTCCTTGGAGAGTTCCGAATCTGCCTCTTCGCTCTCGAAGTCGCCCCCCAGTTCGATTATCTTCGAGCGGGCTTCTTCTTCGAGTTTCTTCAGTATCTTCTCAAGTTCTTCCTGAAGCTCCTCCACGGCAGCCAGGCGAAGATCGTCGTCTACAGAAATGACCAGATACTGCGCGAAGTAAAGGACACGTTCCAAGTTTCTTGGCGAGAGATCGAGGAGCAGGCCCAGCCTGCTGGGCATGCCTTTCGAAAACCATATGTGGGCTACGGGGGCTGCTAGCTGGATGTGACCCATTCGCTCCCGGCGAACCTTGGCGCGGGCCACCTCAACCCCACAACGGTCGCAAATCACGCCCTTGTAGCGGATCTTCTTGTACTTGCCACAGTAGCATTCCCAGTCCTTGGTAGGCCCAAAAATGCGTTCGCAGAAGAGGCCGTCCTTTTCTGGCCTTAGCGTGCGGTAGTTAATGGTCTCCGGCTTGGTAACCTCCCCATAAGACCACATCTTGATCTGATCCGGAGATGCCAACGCAATCCGAACCGCATTGAAGTCGTAGCCGTCTTGGACCATATATTGCGTCTCCTGCAACTTTTCAGAACACTAGAGAGCGTACGCTGCCCAACGTGGGAACTTTAGGCTTCCTCGACTGAGTCCCCGTCAGCGATTGAAGGCGAAGAGTCTGCCGCGCCGTTGGCTCCAACTACGGGCGAACCGGGTACGGCAGCTACAGAGCTGTCCTCTGTCTCACCGTCACCATCAATCAGCTCCAGAGCCGGCAGCGCGCCCATCAGCGTATCGCCTTCCACGACATCGTCCGCTGGCGAAGCGGGGAGCCCAACCGGCTTCACGTCTTCGTGGAGCAGTTCCACGGACAGACCCAAACTTTGCAACTCTTTCAAGAGGACGTGGAACGATTCGGGCACGCCAGGCTGGATGACGTCTTCCCCTTTGACGATAGATTCGTATGTCTTGACTCTGCCGACGACATCGTCGGACTTGACGGTTAGCATCTCCTGGAGGTTATGCGCAGCGCTGTAAGCTTCCAGTGCCCACACCTCCATTTCGCCGAAACGCTGGCCGCCAAACTGGGCCTTGCCGCCGAGCGGCTGCTGTGTGATGAGCGAGTACGGGCCCGTCGACCTAGCGTGAATCTTGTCTTCGACGAGGTGAATAAGCTTCATCATGTAGATGTAGCCGACGGCTATCGGCTGGTCGAAAGGCTCGCCCGTTCGACCGTCATACAGGATCGACTTGCCGAGGATCGGGGCCGCGACCTGCTCTTCGCGATTCAGGCGAAGAATCTCCTGCATCATGTCTTCGGAAGTCATGTCGGAAGTATCCTTGCCCATATCTTCCCTGAGCCAGATCCCCATGCATGCTTCGCGTGCCGGTTCCGGGCTAGCATTCGAAAATATCTCATCGAAGTCGTAGTCGCGGTCAGCCAACCACTGCCTCGTAACCGAAAAGTCAATTCTCGAAGTGCCCTCTTCGTCCAATGGCCTTGGATCCACGGCACCGGACTTGGTGATAAGCCATGACTGCGCGAGCGTGCCCTCAATGGCATTGTCTGGCGCGCCGTCGAAGACAGGCGTCACGGCGCGGAACCCCATGGTGTGCGCGGCCCATCCGAGGTGAGTTTCCAGCACCTGGCCCAAGTTCATTCTAGACGGCACGCCTATCGGGTTGAGAATGATGTCAACCGGAGTGCCGTCTGGGAGGAAGGGCAAGTCTTCCTCCGGCAGTATTCTCGAAATCACACCCTTGTTGCCGTGGCGACCGGCCATCTTGTCACCTTCGGCTATCTTGCGGGTCTGGGCGACCCAAACGCGCACCAGCCTGTTAACGCCTGGAGGCAACTCGTCGTTGTTAGCACGGCTCAAGGCCTTTACTTCGATGATCTTGCCACGTTGTCCGTGCGGAACCCTAAGGGATGTGTCCTTAACGTCGCGGGCCTTCTCTCCGAATATCGCTCTGAGCAGCTTTTCTTCAGCGCTCAGTTCGGTTTCGCCCTTTGGCGTGATCTTCCCAACCAGGATATCGGCAGGTCCGATCTCCGCACCCACGCGAATGATCCCTTCTTCGTCGAGATTTCTCAGGCTCTCTTCGCCGACATTGGGAATGTCTCGCGTTATCTCCTCCGGGCCGAGCTTCGTATCCCGCGCTTCAACCTCATGCCTTTCGATGTGAATTGAGGTGAATTTATCGTCCTTGACCATCTTGCGGCTCATGATTATGGCGTCTTCGAAGTTGTAGCCATCCCAACTCATGAAAGCCACAAGCGTGTTCTGCCCGAGTGCAAGCTCGCCCTGTCCGGTCGAGGAACTGTCAGCCATAATCTGGCCGACGGAAACTGAGTCCCCCTTCGTGACTATTGGCCTCTGGTTGACACAGGTGCCCTGGTTGCTGCGCAGGAACTTGCGAAGGGGATACTCGTCGTTCCGGCCATCGGCGTCCGAGACTACAATCATGTCTCCGGTAACCTTGGTCACCACGCCGTCTCCGCGAGACAGGACCACCTGGCCACTGTCTCTGGCTACACGTCCCTCCATGCCCGTGCCCACCAGCGGCGGCTCGGGCCGCAGCAACGGGACAGCCTGGCGCTGCATGTTAGACCCCATGAGCGCACGGTTTGCGTCATCGTTCTCGAGAAACGGTATGAGCGAAGTCGAAACGCTAACCAGTTGCATCGGAGACACGTCCATGTATTCGACCGCACCGGGTGATTCCATGGAAACTGACTCGCCTTCACGAGTCTCAATAGCCTCCTGTGCGAACTGGCCAGCCCCATCCAGGGGAGCGTTTGCCTGAGCTATGTGTGAGTGCTCCTCTTCGTCCGCGGAGAGGTACACAATGTCGCCGGGGTCTTTCGATACGAAAGGAATGACGGCGATCTTGCGCTCCGGCAAAGAGTTGATCTTCCTGAGCGTCCTGCGCGTTATCTTGCTGCCGGGTCTGAGTACAGTCTTGTCGTTTTCGTCCGCTATTCGTTCCGCCACCACGTGCCCCTCAATGTCCGGCGTGGAGCTAGACATCTCCGTGCAAACGGGGCGGTAAGGCGTCTCTATGAAACCGAACTCGTTAGTGCGGGCATATGTGGCCAAGGAACCAAGAAGGCCGATGTTGGGGCCTTCGGGCGTTTCTATAGGACAGATGCGCCCGTAATGGGAATAGTGCACGTCCCTGACGTCGAATCCGGCTCGCTCTCTCGAAAGACCGCCTGGCCCTAGGGCAGAGAGGCGGCGCTTGTGCGTGAGCTCAGCCAGCGGGTTGGTCTGGTCCATGAACTGCGAGAGCTGCGATCCGCCGAAGAACTCCTTGATCGCCGCTACTACGGGCCTGATGTTTACCAAGGCCGCTGGTGTGGTTGTTGCAGGATCGAGTTGGGTAGTCATACGTTCCTTGATGACCCGCTCCATTCGTAGCAGCCCTACCCTGACCTGGTTCTGTATCAGTTCGCCCACGGCACGAACACGCCGGTTGCCGAGGTGGTCTATATCGTCCGGACTCGCCTCGCTGTTGTTGATCCTGATCATCATGCGGAGCAGTGCGACGATGTCGTCGCTCTCCAGGGTACGTTGCTCCGTTTTTCGTCCGTCGAAGAGTCGGCGGTTGAGCTTGTACCTGCCAACCCTGCCAAGGTCGTAGCGCCTGGGGTTAAAGAACAGGTTGTCCAGAAGGTTTCTAGCATTTTCAGGGCTTGGCGGCTCGCCAGGGCGAAGTCTCCTGTAGAACTCAAGGAGAGCTTCATCCTGATCTGCCACCGTGGTGTCTTTATCGATGGTGGTCTTCATGAAATGGTGCTCTGGGTTGGTGTCCACGTCCTCAAAGAGTTCGTGAATCTCCGTGTCCGTGGAGTAACCCAAGGCCCTCAGCAGCATGGTCACGGGTGTCTTACGCTTGCGGTCTACCTTGACCGACACAACGTCACGGTTGCTCGTCTCAAACTCCATCCACGCACCGCGGTAAGGGATGAGCTTGGCGGAGGTTAGAGGGCGGCCGGTGGCCGGATCGGTGTTGGTTGTGAAGTAGACACCGGGCGACCTGACCAGCTGGCTAACCACGACGCGCTCCGCACCGTTGATGACGAAAGTCCCGGTCGAGGTCATCATCGGAACGTCACCTATGAACAACTCCTGCTCCTTGACCTCGCCCTGACCAGGGCCGGGAGTCTTGAGCTTGAGTTGCACTGTTACGTACATGGGCGCGGAGAAGGTGATCTCTCTGGTCCGGCACTCCTCCTCAGCGTGCTTGGGCTCATCGAACCGGTGCTCAAGGAAACTAAGTTCAAACCGTCCGCCTGGGAAGTCCTCTATGGGAGAAATCTCGCTGAACAGTTCTCCAAGGCCTTTGGTTTTAAACGAGTGAAATGAGTCCAATTGAACCTGGATCAGATTCGGGACGTCCAGCACCGACGTTACGGAGCCGTACGAGCGCGTATTGAGAGCCGAGCCGCCGTTCGTGATGTACGCGTGGCTGTTTGAAACGTTAGTCGAGGTCATGCAGTGAGTTCCTCTCCAGGGGGTAATGAGAGTAAATGCCGTGCCGCCTCAAGGGCAGAGGCGTAGAAGGGCGCACTACGGCTGGGACTGGTGCCGGTCAAAAAAGAGGTGTTGGCCCTAAGGACATAAATCGACGAATAGGCAGAATATCAAACGTCTCTATTGATGTCAAGGACTTTCGGAAGGAGGCAAGTGCAAATCTCCGCGCGGCCGATTGCACCCTCATGCTAGACACTTCACCGATCTTACTGGGCATTATCGGCGCATTAGTGGGTTGTTATCACGCGGTCGCCTGTGGGCTGGACAGGACGATTGTTGGGACCGCCGCTTAACGCCAGAAGGCCATCAACCTGCTCCGGGGAGATGGTTTTCGGCTGGCTCATCACGTACCAGTCAACCGGTTCATCGCAAGGGGGCGTGGTTTTCGAGCCGTCGTACCGGTAATAGCCGAGTTCGTCCGGCGCGTAGCCTCTGGCGTTGAGCTTAGAGCCGTCGGTGACGGTATCGCCGGCGCCCGGGGCGGCGTCGAGAACATCCTGCGCTACTGGGCTGGCCGTGCCTGGTCTAAACAACAGCCCTACCACTGCCAGGTTACCGTTGACATCCGCATGGACGAGGTGCAACTCCGCCGCAAAGCTCGCGCCGTCTATCCGATGCTCCGAGGGTGAATGAAAGTGCGCCGACTTTAGCTCGTAGGTCCGCCGGCCCACGCTCAGCGTGTTGCCCGCCGCATAGTCAACATGCACCAACTTGCCATCGTTGCGGACGGCAGCAGCATCGACGCTGTATGAAAACGAGAGGGGCATGGCATCGCCCCCGTCATGTTCGGTGATATCAATTGGAGATTGGTGCTTGCCGTCGGCGCAAGCTGCGTACCGTTCGGACAACGAGGCCCAATGTTCCGGCGCGCCCGGCCCATCGTATCCCCACTTCACCACCGGATCGTGACGGTTACAAGCCGCACCTGTGAGCAATGCCGACAGCAGGCACGCCAACATCATCCTAACGACTTTCATCCCTGGCTTTTTCTTCAAACTGGTTAACTCTTCATGCTTCGGAGATAACTGATCGGCGCGAGTTTCGCACTTCCCTTGAAGCTTTCGGAAGGATGACTGCGCACGCGTTGAGAGCCATCACAATAGGCACGCACCGGCAATGCAACTCTGGCTGCTCCACGCAAGTAGAGCGTCGGAAGAGATGCGGCCCAAATGCGGCTGCTAGTTCCCTCTTCAGTTTTCGCCGGGCGGCAGCACCCGGTACAGCAAGGTGACTGACTTGCGAGTCAGGCGTGAGTAGGAGTTGTCAAACTCCAAAATGTGTTCCCCGGTCACCTCAGCCTTGAACGAGTTCAGTTCAATGTGGTCAGCCCGATCCCAACGACCCAATTCCTGTCCCTCGGGATCCAGCAGCAGCTTGTTGACGTCCCGGCTGGCCTCGACTCGAAACTCCAGAGTATGGCCAGACTCGATTTCAAATGCCGTGGATGATTTTCTGTCCCGCCCGAACCTCAATGTTCGAGCGTTCAAACGGCTGGGAGTCACTATCCGGCTCTGCCGGGGCCAAATCACCGCAGCCGACCAACAGCAAGACCGCTGCGGTCATCGTTAACGCGATGCCGTAGCGAGTACTTCGCCTTTCAGACCGTACTATTGCGTCACTCCACGATGGCCTGGTTAACGAGAACCTGGAATTCATTGCGGATTGGATAGTAATCATTCGGCATGAACTGCGTCATCAGGACCCCGATCAGTTCTTGCTGGGGATCAATCCAGAATTTCGTGCTCGCCGCGCCACCCCAAGCGTAATCACCCAGCGACCCTAGCACTCCAGCATCTCTCAGATTCGTTAGCACACTGAATCCGAGTCCGAACCCATATCCGTCCATTGTGTGATCACCCATCTTCATCGGGAGCAGGCTCTCATTCAAATGGTTCATCGACATCATTTCAACCGTACGCGGACTGAGCAGCCGCTCTCCATCCAATTCACCGCCCCTGAGTAGCATCCGGCAGAACCTCATGTAGTCGCCAGCGGTCGAAACGAGCCCCCCTCCACCAGAGAGCAGCGCGCATTCGCGAGTGAACCTGCCTAGCAGCGGCGATTCCATCGGCGCGATTGACCCGTTCTCCCCTGGACCGTAGAGCTGGGCGAATCGGTCGAGCTGATCCTCGCGAACGTAGAATCCGGTGTCGACCATGCCCAGGGGCTCGAACACCCGGTGAGCCAGGAAGTTGTCGAATGCCTCGCCTGAGACTACCTCAACCAGGTAGCCCAGGACGTCTGTCGCCACACTGTACCTCCATACGCTTCCAGGTTCGTGGGCCAGCGGCAGTTGAGAAAGCTTATGCACCATCTCCTCAAGCGTGCTTGCGGGGTCCAGTACGTTGGCATTCTGGTACAACCTGTCTACGGTGGATCCCGGGTGAAATCCGTACGACAGTCCGGCCGTATGCGTGAGCAGATGCCTCACCGAAATGGGGGTGGACTGGCCGACTGTAGTCGGCCCGCGCGCGTCCTCACCAGTGCACACCTTCAATCCGTCAAGTTCCGGAATGAACCTGCTCACCGGGTCGTCCAACTGGAAGCAACCCTCTTCGTAGAGCATCATCACCGCCACACTGGTTATCGGCTTGGTCATCGAATAGATGCGAAGCAGCGTGTCATGCTCCATCGCCAGTCCATTTTCTCGGTCCCGATGTCCGAAAGTCTGTGAATAGCAAACTTTGTCTTTCCGGGCGATCATTGCCGAGATGCCGGACAGCTTGCCCTCATCTACGTATCTTTGGGCCCATCTGCTCACTCTCTCCAACCGCGCGGTCGACATTCCCACATTTTCTGGACTGACCATAACTTCCCTCAAGGTTTGCGATGTGAGACGATTTTATTCTGTTCTCGGTCCCACAGAAACTGTTTAGACGTGACACGCACATCTGACTCAGCTACATCGACAACCCTAACTTCCCGGAGTGTTGTGAACAAATCGCCAAAGGCTCGCATCGCCGTTACAGATGGTGATAGAGATACCAAGTGGATTAAGCCCTATATGGATGCCGTCCTCCGTTATGGAGGGGAGCCGGTCCTAGTACGGCCCGAAGGGCTAGATTCGCATTCGGGCCGTCTTGCCGATGTCACGGGCTTGATGCTAACCGGTGGTGAGGACGTGGACCCCTCCCGATACGGCGAGGACGTGGACCCCAGCGCGGGGGTTCATGTAAACCCAGAACGAGACGCGATGGAGTTTCAACTGTTGCGGGCAGCCCTCGACCGAGACCTCCCTGTGCTGGCCATATGCCGCGGGATGCAACTTCTCAATGTGTCATTGGGCGGAAAGCTGATCCAGCACCTTGACGGTCATAGAGGGCCAGACCTGGACACACAGCCCTCGACTTTCCACCGCATCTACATCGCGCCAGGCAGCAAGCTCGCTGCCGTGGTGGGTTCCGGCGGCACTGTGCGTGTCAACAGCATCCATCATCAGGGAGCCAGGGAACCGCAGAGGGCGCCGGGCCTGTTGGCATCAGCATACGCGCTGGACGACGGCCTCATCGAGGGACTGGAGAGTCCGGACCATCGATGGACGATTGGCGTCCAGTTCCATCCCGAACGGCGTCAGGAGACGCCGCCCCACTTCGACCGGCTCTTTGAATCGCTGGTTGACCGCGCGTCAGAGCACACCGACTAGCTCTCAGTCTGAGGCGGCTCGCACTAGTGTGCAGCAACCCTCAACGCGCCCCGAACTAGTTTAAGACAGCTCCAAAATCAGCTTTGGCGCAGGTTTGAACATGGTATAATAAGGAGTATGTTCGGGTTGGGCGACTGCAGTGTGGAACCGCTCCTGAGCCGAACAACCCACGCACTCGATCACCTCTGCGGCACCTTTAGCCCGGCGGGGATACGCCTCTAAGGAGTCCTCGATGGTTTCATCACCGCCAGAACGTACAGAGCATGGTTTCATAAGACCTCTGCTCATCGAAGACGAGATGCGTGAGTCCTACATGGACTACGCGATGAGCGTAATCGTCTCGCGTGCGCTCCCAGACGTCCGGGACGGCCTAAAGCCGGTGCAGCGCCGAATCCTGTACGCAATGAACGACCTGGGTATGCGCCCAACCACGCCTTACAAGAAGAGCGCCAGACTTGTTGGAGAGGTACTCGGCAAGTACCACCCACACAGCGACATCCCTGTTTACGAGGCAATGGTGCGCATGGCACAGCCTTTCTCAATGCGTCTTCCGCTGGTGGATGGCCAAGGTAACTTTGGCAGCGTAGACAACGACCCGCCTGCCGCCATGCGATACACGGAGGCCCGCCTGAGCCGCGTGGCCCAGGAGATGCTGGCGAATCTCGATCAGGAAACCGTTGACTTCAAGGACAACTTCGACGGTTCCATCCAAGAGCCGACTGTTCTGCCTGCCAGACTCCCTAACCTCCTGGTCAACGGGGGCTCAGGAATCGCCGTGGGCATGGCGACGAACATCCCGCCTCATAATCCCGGCGAGATCTGCAATGCGATTATCCGGCTCATTGACGATCCGGAACTTACAACGCAGTCGCTGATGCGTTCCGTGAAGGCCCCGGACTTTCCGACTGGCGGCACTATCATGGGACTTGACGCCGTACGGGAAGCGTTCGAGACCGGCCAGGGACACATCACCTTGCGGGGCAAGACACATATAGAAGATGTGCCCCGCGGGAGCCGCTCCCGAATAATCATCGATGAACTTCCCTACCAGGTTAACAAGGCCGCACTCGTCGAAAAGATCGCGGGACTCGCCAAGACCCGCCGGCTCGAGGGCATCTCAGACATCCGCGATGAGTCTGACCGAGACGGCATGCGCGTTGTCATTGAGTTGCGGTCCGGCGCACAACCTCGCGTGGTGTTAAACAACCTCCACAAGTTGACGGCGATGCAAACGACGTTTGCTGTAAACATGGTCGCGCTTGTGAATGGCATGCCTCAGATCCTTAACCTGAAGGCCGCCATCAGCCACTTCATCGACTTCCGAAAGGAGGTCATCACCAGACGCTCCGAGTTCGAGTTGCGCAAGGCAAAAGAGCGGGCGCACTTACTCGAAGGGTTAAGGATCGCGCTGGAGTTTCTTGACGAAGTCATACAGCTGATTCGCAATTCAGAGGATG
Source organism: Dehalococcoidia bacterium (assembly GCA_965237445.1). Taxonomy (GTDB): domain Bacteria; phylum Chloroflexota; class Dehalococcoidia; order Lucifugimonadales. Next base: position 1,081,663 of record OZ250142.1, read on the forward strand.
TCGATTCTGCGAGGCAGGGCCTCATCTCGAACTTCAATCTCGACACCGTGCAGGCGCAGGCGATCCTGGATATGCAGCTACGCCGTATCTCCGCCCTGGAGAGAGAGAAGATTGAGAATGAGTTCCAAGAGCTTCAGGAGACGATACGAGAGTTGGAGGAGCTACTCGCGAGCCCGCAACTCGTGCTGGCGGAGATAAAGAGTGAAACGGACGAACTCAAGAAGAAAGTCAGAAACAAACGCCGCACAGACATCAGCTTCGAGGACCACGACCTCAGCCGCGAGGACTACGAACCTCATGAGCAGATTGTTGTGACGCTCAGCCGGGGCGGATATGTGAAGCGCATTCTGGCGAACACGTACCGGAACCAGCACCGCGGAGGGAAGGGCGTCCTCAGCATGATCACTCGCGAGGACGATCCTGTGGACCACATTCTGGTGTTGGACACGCACGACACCCTGTTGTTTTTCACAGACAAAGGCAGAGTTCTGCCGCTGAAGGGTTACGAGTTGCGGCCGGACGCATCTCGGAACACACGCGGTGTTCCCGTTGTCAACGTAATTCCCCTGCAATCACGAGAGCAGGTCAAGGCGCTCATCTCAGTTGAAACCCTCCAACAATCGGACAGGTTCCTACTGATGGCAACCAGGAAAGGGCTCATAAAGCGTCTCTCTCTCAGCGCCATAGCGAATGTGCGTCGTGCAGGGCTCATAGTCATGAATCTCAAGGATGGCGACGACCTTGTTTCCGCCACTCTTTGCAACCAAGAAGACGACGTCGTCATGGTCACTCGGAACGGGCAGTCGATCCGGTTCCCGGCAAACGAGATCACGCCGCACCAGCGTGGCGCCGGAGGGATCAAGGGAATCGCGCTTAGAGGCGCAGACAGGGTAGTTGCCATGGATGTCGTGGTCCCTGAAGGCCGCCTCCTGGTGGTCAGCCGAAATGGCTACGGCAAGTTGACACAACTCCGGTTCTACCGCGCACAAAAGAGGGGCGGCATTGGCCTCAAGACGTTCAGCATAACCAAGAAAACAGGTCCAGTTGCCGCAGCCCAGATCGTCGACGCCGCGCGCGAGGTGTATGTAGTCTCACGAAAGGCCCAGGTCCTACGCACCAACATGTCGGAGATTTCCAACATCGGGCGCGCGACACAGGGAGTCCGGGTCTTCAAGCTGGAGTCCGGCGACAGCGTGTCTTCCATTACTGCCGTCGACCTTGGCATCCAGGAGCGAATAACGGCGGCGGCCAAGCCTCAAGCGCCGGGCGAACGTAACGGTCGATCTCCGTCGCAGTAAGGCGTAACAAAGATCTGCGTTGTCCCGCCTGCACGACGGATCGGCGAGTGGGCGGGCATCGCCGATCCGCCTACATTCGCCCACGATTCCTTTGAGTCGCAGAGCATGGCGGCTACCGTGAGCCATCCGGGATTTCAGCAAGAACCGTTGGGCGGGTCTTAGCACGTATGCCCCCATACTTTCCGTTTCCTAAGCCGTATCGTGTAGCGCTTGCATCACTGTTGCTGTTTGCGGCCTTTGCTCTGGCCTGCGGCGACAGCGCATCAAGCCCACCGACAACAACCGAATCGGTGACCATCGATCCAAGTGTTGTCGCCGTAATCACTTCTACACCAGTACCTACCGCCGCAGCGCTTCCCGCCACGACTCTCACGCCTACCGTTGCCGCCGCACCTCCAAGCGAGGGGATAGCGCCTGAGGCAAAACGGCTGGCAGACGAGGCTTGGGCACGGCTTGTGGACCTGACTGAGAACCACAGCCCGAGAGCCAGCGGTTCAGACGAGGAAGCGGATGCAGCAGCGCACCTCAGGGATGTCATGACTTCCCTAGGGTATGAGACGACGCTGCAGCCGTTTACATTCCAAACCGTTAAAACAGAGGCGGCTTCGATGGGAGCCAACTCCGCACGGTTCCAGGCTATTCCGCTTGACTTCAGCGCCCGGGGCGAGGTTGAGGGCGCACTGGAATACGTGGGCTTGGCCCAGGATGGTGACGTACCTGAAGACGGGCTTGCCGGTAAGGTGGCCCTCATTGAGCGCGGCATCATTACCTTCGAGGAAAAGATCAAGAGAGTGGCGGCCGCAGGCGCGGTCGGGACAGTCATCTACAACCACAGCGCTGGGTTGTATCGGGGCTCACTGCAGGCTGAGAGCGCAATTCCCGCGGTATCGGTATCGCGGGAGGATTCTGTTGAGTTGCTCGAGTTAGCTAAAGACCCCGACGTGACCTTCTTGCTGTCGATCTCCGACCACGAAGCACCATCTCACAACGTCATCGCAGATAAGCCGGGTACCGGGGATGGTGTGGTCGTGCTGGGAGCCCACTATGACACGGTCCCAGACTCGCCCGGGGCCAACGATAACGGTTCGGGCATCGCGACGGTGCTCACCGTGGCCAGCGAACTCGCCTACGAGTCGCTCCCGTTCGCATTGAGAATTGTGCTTTTTGGCGGTGAAGAAGAGGGCCTGCATGGCAGCATTCACTACGTTCAAAGCATTTCCAGCGATGAGCAGGAGCAAATCCTCGCGATGCTGAACTTCGATGCGCTGGGCTCAGGGCCTGTAATCGCGGTGCTTGGCAGCGGTGTGTTAGCCAGCACCGTCATGGATTACGGCGAGCGGCATGACATCACCGTGGAGCGCAGGCTCGACATCGGCCCATTCACCAGCGACCACGCCCCTTTTGATAATGTCGGGGTGCCGGTGCTGTTCTTTCTGGCCGACGACTTCTCCCGGATCAACTCTCCGGATGACGTGATCGAATTCGTCGAGCCGCTGCGGATGGGCGAGGCTGCGGCCCTGGCCATTGGCCTGCTGAGAGACCTGGCCGAAGAACGATGACCTTTTCCCAGAGTCCTCGCTGGACTAGGCGAGCACTGGGACTGTAGGCTGAGTGCATGTTCGAAACGCTTTCAGACAAGCTCACAGGTATCTTCAGGCGACTCGGCGACAAGGGCGTCCTGACCGAACAGGATGTTGACGCTGCCCTCAGAGAGGTCCGCCTCGCTCTCCTCGAGGCGGATGTCAACTTCAGGGTAGTCAGATCCTTTATCGCTAGTATCAAGGAGCGCGCCTTAGACCAAGAGCTGCTCAAGAGCCTCAGTCCGGGCCAGCAAGTTATCAAGATTGCCAATGAAGAGTTGACCGAGGTGCTGGGAGGAGCCGTCAAGGCACTGGAGCCGGCATCGACCGCCCCTTCAGTGATGCTGATGGTCGGCCTGAACGGCTCGGGCAAGACAACAACCTCAGCCAAGATCGCCGCGCATCTCAAGCAGTCCGGAGAGTCCACATCTCTCGTAGCTGCCGACCTTCAAAGACCGGCAGCGATTCTCCAACTTGAAACCCTGGGGGAGCAGATCGGTGTGCCGGTGTACGCCGAAGACCCCGCAAGCTCTTCGCCGGAAGTCGTCGCTGGAGCCGGCGTCAATCGAGGCGTGGAGCTGGGAGCCTCTTGGGTCATAGTTGACACAGCCGGCCGTTTCCAAGTGGACGAAGAGCTGATGTGGGAGCTGCAGCGCGTCAAGAAAGCGGTGACTCCTAGTGAGACCCTGCTTGTAGTCGACGCCATGACCGGCCAGGAGGCCGTGAAGGTAGCCGAGGAGTTCCACCGGCAAATTGGCCTCACAGGCCTGGTACTTACGAAATTGGACGGGGACGCGAGAGGCGGCGCCGCGCTATCGATAACCTCGGTTACGGGCGTTCCCATCAAGTACATCGGAACCGGGGAACGCACGGACGCCCTCGAACCGTTCAACCCGGACCGCCTGGCGTCACGAATCCTTGGCATGGGGGACGTGCTCACGCTCATCGAGAAGGCGCAGTCTACGTTCGACGAGGAAGAAGCGGTCGAAACGGTCAAGAGAATGCGGAAGTCCGATTTCAATCTGGAGGACTTCCTGAAGCAGCTTGAGCAACTCAAGCAGATGGGTCCGCTGAGCAACCTCCTCGACATGATTCCCGGTATGGGCGGAAGCCTGAAGGGGAAACTTGGCGCAAACGAGATCGACGAGAGCCACTTCAAGAGGATGGAGGCGATAATTCAGTCGATGACTCCGGGGGAGCGGGGGCGCCCTTCGATCATTGGCGGAAGCCGCCGCCGCCGAATCGCGAGAGGCAGCGGCACGTCAGCCCATGACGTCAATCAGCTGCTAAACCAGTTCCGGGAAGCTCAGAAGATGATGAGGGCCTTCGCCACAGGCAAGGGCCCGAGGAATCTGATGCGAATGCTCGGGTAGGGCTGCTACTGCCCGACTTTGCGGCCGATGGCCCGCTTCACCGCGGCGATAACGTCGCCCTTCGCCAGACGGTACTTGTCCAGGAGTTCGTCCGGCTGCCCGGACTCTGTGTACCCCTCCAACCCAACCATCTCCAGGGGCGTCGGATGGCCGGAGCCGAGTGCCTGTGCTACCAGGCTGCCGAGGCCTCCTGACAGGTAATGCTCTTCGGCAGTTACTACCGCTCCCGTCTTCCGCGCCGACTGAATCAATGCTTCCTGGTCCAACGGCTTAACCGTATGCATGTTGAGCACCTGGCATTCGACTCCCTCGGAGGCCAGGTCCGTCGCGGCGTCGAGTGCGGTCTTGACCATGATCCCGCAAGCTACGAGGGTCACGTCAGAGCCCTCACGCAAGGTCTCAGCCTTACCGAACGCGAACTTGTAGGAATCTCCGTGCAACACTGGTGTAGCGGGCCGGGACAGGCGAACGTAGTACGGACCCGGATGATTGATCGCGTGCTTGACGGCCTCTACCGCTTCCACGGCGTCGGACGGCACCACGACCTTGAACGCCGAGAGCGCGGACATGATGGCAATGTCCTCCACGGCGTGGGCCGAAACACCGTCTTCGCCGGTAATGATGCCCGCGTGGGTGGCAATTACCTTTACGTTCAGATTCGCCTGAGACACCCCTACCCTGAGTTGGTCATGCGGCCTGCTCGTCGCGAACACAGCGAAGGTGCTGACTACTGCGGTCTTCCCGGAGGCGGCCATGCCAGCAGCAGCGCTCACCATGTTTTGCTCCGCCGGACCGAAGTCGAAGAACCGGTCCGGAAACTCGGCGCCGAACAGATTTGTGAACGTGGACTTGTTCAGGTCACCGCCCAAGACGACGAGGTCGGGCGTGTACCGGCCGAACTCAACCAGCGCCCTGCCGACGGCCTCCCTAGTAGACTCGGATCGTTCAATAAGCAAGTTTCAGCCCAGTCCTGAAATCAGGCCAACGCGGCCAGAGCGGCTTCCAGTTGGTCAGGTGTGGGGGCCTTCCCATGAAAGTCCGGGTTGTTCTCCATGAAGTCCACGCCTTTCCCTTTCAGCGTTTTCGCGATTATGGCGGTCGGCCTGTTCTTCGTTGCGCCCGCTTCCTCCAAGGCGTCCAAAACTTCGCCGATGTTGTGGCCGTCTATCTCAAGCGTGTGCCAACCAAAGGCGCGCCACTTGTCGGCCAGCGGTTCCAGGTTCATGACCTGCCACGTGAACCTGTCGTTCTGGATCCCGTTGCGGTCCACTATCGCCACGATGTTGTCCAACTCATAGTGTGAAGCGGACATTGCCGCCTCCCAGATCTGGCCCTCGTCGCACTCGCCGTCACCAAGCAAGACGTAGGTCCTCGAGGGCCTTTCGTCCAGCCTCATCACCAGCGATACGCCGACGCCGAACGAGAGTCCATGGCCGAGGGAGCCGCCCGACATCTCCACACCGGGCGCCTTCACGTGCGCGTGACCCTGGAGCCGGCTGTCGAGCTTGCGGAAGGTCATGAGTTCCGCTTCGGGGAAGTAGCCAGCCTCTGCCAAAGCGGCGTATAGCACGGGGCACGCGTGGGCTTTGCTCAGTACAAACCTGTCGCGGTCCGGCCATTTCGGATTGGCGGCGTCGTGGCGCATCGCGTTGAAGTAAAGCGCGGTCAATATCTCCACGGAGGAAAGCGACCCGCCGGGATGGCCGCTGCCGGCTTCGGCGGTCATGTTCAGGATGTGTCGCCGGATGTTGCGGGCGGTGGCAGCCAGACCATCAACGGATGCGGGCTGATGCGGGCGTTCAGTTTCCGGTGTGGACACGTTCGGGAGTCCCCCAATCGGTATCAACGGCCTTCCAGCAGAAGGCCCAAGCCGCTCCGTCTGGAAAGTCAGGCCATTATATCAGCACAGACCTGCGTGGGCCTGCAGTGCGGCCTGAGGGAGAGATTCGAAAATCTGTCACATTCTGTAACATTCCGTAACTTTTCATAGCTGGGAGCGTTGGAGAAAGTCACATATTTTGAGAGGAATTGAATACGGTTTGTATACGGATTGAGCCGAATTGAGCAAAAATGTGACAGTCTACTCGTACCTACGAAGATGATTCCTGAAAGGGAACCGCGACGTGCGAGGCGGCTGACCAGGCGCCAAGCAAAGTATCGTTCAGGGTCCATGTGTAGATAATAGCACGCGCGTTCTCAGAGTTCAATGGGCCGCGTGGCAAGGATAACGTTCAGGCCTAGAGAGAAGTGCTTATTCCCATTCAAGGACCCAGAGTAGCTTACGTTTAACCGAATGCGGGCGAATGCGGGTCTGCGCCAGTATTGAAGGCGAAGGGCGTGTCGTGCTCTGCAGCAGCGGGGCCCGTCCCTTGTAACGGTCTTAGATCCCTCGGCTTCGCTCGGGATGACAAATGGGGTGACGGCGGGATAGAAGGTAGGGCGACGGCGGTGGGGCAAGTGAGGTGCCGCGGTGGGGCAGATGGGGCGACGCCGGGATGATAAGTGGGGTCACGTTGGGATGGCAAGTTGGGCGACGGCGGATGGGCAGATGGGGTGACGGCGGGATGACAAGTGGGGCGACGGCGGGATGGCAGGTGGGGTGGGATGGCAAGGGGGGCGAAGTCGGGATGACAAGTGGAGTGACGGCGGGATGGCATGTGGGGTGACGGCGGGATGACAGGTGGGGCGAGTGTGGCAGAAGGGGCGACGTCGGGGTGGAAGGTGGTTTGGTCTTGGGGGTAGTTGCAGAACGCAGAGATGTTACGGAGCGTTTGCTGCTTCCGAGAGGGCGCCGGTCAAGATCTCTGCCACTGACGCATTGGGGGCGAAGACCATGTTCACGCTCCTGCTCTCGCGAATGACGGTAATCGTCTGGGAGCCTGCATTCATGCGATAGCGCGCTTCCGATTCGTCAAGAGGTTCCCACTCCAGACCAGCCTTCCGCTCTAAGTGACTGTGGAATGCTTCAAGGAACTCAACGGCATCGTCTCGAGTGTCCCAGGCAACAACCGCCACGAGCGCCAAGGCCCCATCCGGGCCCTCCAACAGAGAATACCTGTCGCCTCCCCAACCCGATGAAGCCGAAAAGGCATATGGCGGCGGCAGGTCAGTTTCCAGGTATGTGAGCAGCATGTGCTCACCCAATGTGTCTCTGCGCAACTCTTCCCAAGTATCTCCGAGTCGTCCAGCGAGTGAGGGCAGGACCACTTCCAGTGGCATATCGCGAGCCAAGAAGCGATCGATGTGAAGGATGTGCTCGGTTGACAACGGCGGGTTTTCGTAGGCGTCGTTTACAGAATCCCATCCCCCGATGCCAAGCAGATCGCGGACAAACGTGAAACCGTCAAAGTACGGAAAGAAGAATAGCCTCCTGACAACGTAGGGAGCGTTGCGCAGAGCGTCTGATGAAGCCGCTTGACTCTCCTCCCGGGCCTGGCGCTGCTCCTCCTCAGTGAAGTGCTCGATCATGTAGATGGCCTCTACGATGCTCGCGTCACCTTCGATCAGGGCGGTGAAGGCTGCGTAGGCGTCGCTGTTTCCTTCAAGAGCCTCGCGAGTGGCATGTATGTCGTAATTCTGCTGCTGCAAGGCATGCGTGGTCTCGTGAGCGTGGGTTACCAGATTGAGCGGGGTGAACTCCGGACTGTCTGTGATTACGTAGAGTTTCTCCTCTTCCAAGTGGTAGTAGCCGGCAACGTTCTCGCTGAGAACGTCCAACCAAATGTCGTGCAGAACCACTTCAGGGCCAATCAGCCTAAGAACTTGAAAGAGCTTCTGATCTAGCAGAATCTCGTCACGATCCTCTTCGAGTATGTCCACAAGGTTAGAACGGAGTTGATCGCGAGTAATGAATGCCCACTCTATGGGACGCTTGGGAATCAACCTCCTGATCTCGATAGTCCGCTCTTGGGTGAGATCAAGCCGGCCTTCCTGGGGATGTTGCGCTGTCCTGAACGGCGTTAGGGATGGCACAGGCACCGCGGGGACTATCACGTTGGAGAGGTCGAAGGACTCCACTGTGGGCGAGGGCGTAGGCGTCGGCTCGGACAATGCCGCGACTTCTGGAGTGCTAGTTGAGACAGCCACAGTCTCCGACTCCACAGTAGCGATCGGCGAGGAGGTTACAACCGCAGGCGCAGGTGTTTCAGGGATGGACTCGTCCGAGCCGTTGCAGGCGACAACCGACAACGTCAGCAGAACGAGAACTGTCAGAAGTCTCAATAGCATGCTAGCCGTGGAACTTTCTCATAGGAGCAACGGCCTCCCTCCTCCTAAGTTTACGAGCGAGTGTAAGTGTTCAGACTTGCGGATGCCCCGCCACATCTCTGGATACCGGCCCCGTATCGGAGTACGGGGCAGGCTCTTTGGCGGTAAGGCGGAGGTGATTGGGGCGCGCTTCTTGAGGATGACTTCAGACCTGAACAGTTGCTCAAGTGTGGGCGAGGCCAGTATGTTCAGCGTCCAAGACGGTGTCAAGGCGAGAACCGTGTCGAAGGCCGTCCTGACCTTGACATATCACTGTTACAATGAATCGACTCGCCGAAGCCGGCCGTGAGCGGGAGTAGCTCAGTGGTAGAGCCCCTGCCTTCCAAGCAGGCTGTCGCCGGTTCAAATCCGGTCTCCCGCTCCACTCTATGCATCACCCCGATACAACCTCGCCGGATGCGTGCAACGTGAGCCAATCGCATAGCGTGGCGAAGAACTCCTCCCGGACGGCCCGCTCGTTCCACGGCTCATGGCCGCACTTGGGCCACTCCCTGTACTCGATCCGCGGCACGAGCCGCCTGAGGTTGGCATGGATCATCCGGCCCGGATGCGGGTCATAGGCACCATGCATCATGATCATGGGCGACCGGATTGCCGAAAAGGCGGCTGGATACACGCCTTCCGTCTGTAGACGAATCATGTCGCTCCACGTCTCGTCGTGCGCCCTGGCGTCGAATGTGCCCTGCCCTTCTCCGGCGTCCAAGGGATCGTAGGCGTACAAGTCAGAAAACAGGGCGCCAACGTCCTCCATTCGGTCAGATGAATCGTCCGCACCCGCTTGGACCTGTTCCATTCGTTTTCGGAAATCATCGTCCATGCGAGCTTCACAGGTGGCCTGAAACTCGCGTCTTGAGTCGACGTCGAACGTGCCACAACCGATGAGCGCGATGGGTCCGACGACGGCCGGATGTGCGGCAGCAAAGGCGAGGGCTAGCATCGCGCCCCAGGAGTGGCCGACGAGTGCGGGGGAACCGCCCGGAATCGCCTCGATGACATCGCGAAGGTCTTCTATGTGGCGGGCCACAGACAACGGGCGGTCCCCACTGCCACGCTGGATCGGCTCGAAAACCCGGAATGAACCGGCGAGCGCCCTGGCTACCGGCGCCATGGAGCCCCCTGCCCCGGGGCCGCCGTGGATGGCGACCACTGCGGGACCGCGAGAGCCGTATGTCCGCACTTCAATGGTCATTGTTGCTCTTGGGCTAGGCGGAGTGGTGCTTTGGGTTCAATGAAAGGCGGCACCCACCCCGTGGCAGCTCCTGAGCAGCCACTTTGCGACAGTTGAGGGAGGGGTCATCAGCATGCCTCTACTGGCGACGGCGAGTATTCGCATGGGTTGCGCCCTGAAGTAACGCGGCGAGTGCGTCCAAATGCAAGGTTAGGGTGCGGCTGAATGAAAGGTTGAGGTGCGTCCAATTGCAAGCCTAGCCCTGACTGCTGCCGGTGTGCGCGTCCAAGTGGGCCCTGAGAGCGGCGCGGCGGAGATGGCGGCACCTCCGGACAGAAGATAACTATCAATGGTTCGTGTGCGGGCTCGCATAGTTTGCGCCTGCTTTTTCCGTCCGCCACCATGGGCGGGTTTGAAGAGCCTGTTTCATAAGTCAGATCTCCCCATTGTTACGGTGAAACGCTCGGTGAGAATCGTAGATGGTCTGAGGATATGCGACGAAGTCGTGTGCTTTACGGGATCACCCTCACCTCAATCCTCTCCCATCAAGGGAGAGGAGGCAGTTGCGCCGAGATTGCGAAACAGGCTCTTGAAACCCGCCCCCAACATGTCTCTCGCTAACTGACCAACATTTTCCTGACATGATAGGGAGCCAGTCCAGCAGGCATATGAAGGGATACAGCTGCTAGAAGGTGGACCTTCGGCCTTCCAGGTTCGAGTGCACGTCAATGAGCGCCGTTTTCCCTTCCGCGTTGAGCCTCTGGGCCTGACCGATGGCGTCTGCTAGCTCCGAGGGCTGCGTAACCGTGATACCGACGGCGCCGAGTCCCTCCGCGATCTTGGCATAGTCGCCTGTCATGCGAGTGGTGCCGAAGAGCTCGTTCGCAGTCGGGTAACCACCGGGATAGGTGGCCATGCCAGCATTGTTGAGTACGACGGTGGTTATCGGGGCGCCCGCTCTTACCGAGGTCTCGATATCGAGGCCGGACATGCCGAAAGCGCCATCGCCCATGAAGTTCAGGCAGAACCGTTCAGGCTTTGCCAGCTTCGCGCCGATCATCAGAGGGATGCCGTAGCCGAGGTGGGTTGTTTTGCCCCAACCGATGTAGCTGTGGGGAGTCGTTGCCGTGTAAAAGGGCATGATCGTGTCTCTGGGCGCGCCAGCGTCGTGCGTGACCACGCTGGAGTCATGGTCGAGGTTGCGCTCCAACTCGCCGATAACACGGTATGTGTTGATGGGCACCTCGTCCGAGTTGAGCAGCGGGGTCCATTGCGCCAGCCACTCCTGCCTGAGGGAAGCGATCTCAGCGGCCACTCCGGACTGCCCCTTTCGACCATTCTCTCCGAGTCTGGACTTTACCTCAGCCAGCATCGCGCTAAGTGTCGCACCGGCGTCGCCGGGCAGGCCGACATCCACGGTGTAGTCCTTGTTGATGTCCTCAATGCTGTCCACGTTGTGGATGATGACCTTACCGTCGGGAATAGGCTGACCGTAGCCTGTGCGGGTCAAGCTCGACCCGACAGCGAACAGAACGTCCGACTCCTGAAGCCAGCGTCTTGCGGGCAAAGACGTGGCGGCGCTGCCAGCACCTAGCGCGAGAGGATGCCGTTCATTGAAGGACGACTTGCCCGGCATGGAGCAGTAGACAGGAATATCCGTGAGTTCGGCCAAATCCCTAAGTTCCTCAGTTGCCCCTCCCAGCAGGACACCCATGCCGGACCAGATGACAGGCTTGCGTGCGTTCAGTAGAAGGTCTACCGCCTCGCTGACGTCGCCGGCAGAGGGGCATTGAATTGCGCGCTTGGGCGGCTGGTAGTCCAGGGCGCTTTCGGGAACCTCCTGACCTGCAACATCAGCAGGGATCTCGATCACGATGGGCCCCGGCCGACCGTTTCGCAGTGCGTGGAACGCCCTGCGCATGGTCGAGGCGACCTGCGAGGGATCGTTTATCACCTCCGCATGTCTCGACACGGTCTGGTAAGTCCGAGCGGGTGAGAAGTTGGGCCTAACTGCGTACTGGTCCAGAGAGGGACCGCCAGCCATGTACAGGATCGGAATGTTGTCGCCGAAAGCCTGGGCGATCCCGCCCATCGAGTTTTCGGCACCGGGGCCTCCCTGCGTGATGACCACGCCGAACTTCTTCCTCTGGTTCAGCCTGCTGTAGCCATCGGCCGCCATAATGGCGCCGCGCTCCTGCCTGAACATAACAGTGCGGATGCCTTCTTTGGCAACCGACTCGATCAACTCGTTAGATGGAAAGCAGGAAACCCATTCCACCTGTTCCGTCTTCAGAATGCGGGCAACCGCGGCGTTTACGTCCATGTCTGATCGCTCCGATGAAGTTTAGATGCCCCAGGGTGCGGGCGTGCCCGCTATTATATGCCTACATGGGTGCAGGTTCCGCACTAACAGGGTGTTGAAAAACCCTTGCGACTATCCCCCTGGCCCCTTCATGTCAGGAAGGGAGGGAAAATCATATCTGAGGGACACCCTCAGACTCCCGGCAAAGGGGCTTCGCCCCTCTGCACACCCCGTTTTTCAGCAGCCTGCTAATGCCGATTGGTATAATCGAGACACGGCGCACTCCGGCGTCCCATTCTCTCCACTGAGATCTTCCAATGACCTCGAAGGGCCACCACATTCCATCCTCAACAGCCGTAAGTCACGGTCCCGGAGCCGTGTACAGTAAAGTGGTCGTGAAGCTCGGAACCGGCTTGCTGACGCACGGGGGCAACAGCCTGAACGACGTGGTAATGGAAGATCTGGCCGGCCAGATTGCCCATCTGCACGAAGAGGGGTTGGACGTGGTGGTGGTATCTTCGGGCGCCGTTGCCGCCGGACGATACATCCTGGGCGCGGCACCGGGCCTGGAGAGCGTCGTGCAAAGACAGGCGTTGGCAGCGGTTGGGCAGGTGGAGCTGATGAGGCGCTACGCAAGGCTGTTTGCGGGGCGGGACCGGCCAATCCCCGTGGCTCAGGCCATGCTTACACGGCGGGACATCGTCAGCGACCGCCTCAGCTACCTAAACGCACGAAACACGCTGCTCGCGCTACTGCGGCAACGCGTGATTCCGATTATCAACGAGAATGACGTTGTGGCGGTCGACGAGATTGTGGGGCAGGTGTTTGGCGACAACGACAACCTTTCGGCCATGGTCGCCAACCTCGTGGACGCAGACCTGCTGGTGATGCTGGGAGAGGTCGACGGCCTGTACACATCGGACCCGCGCCTCAATCCAAGCGAGGCAGAGTTCGTGCCCAGAGTCGAGAATGTGGACGCCGCGATCAGAGACATGGCCGGACCGTCTGCCGACGACAAGGGGCGCGGCGGAATGGTCACGAAGCTCGAAGCGGCGCGCGTGGCTTCCCAAGTAGGTACGAACGTGGTGATATGCAGCGGGCTCACCGACGGCGTGCTCGATGGCGTAGTCTTCGGAAGGGCGGAAGACGGCGCCGCTCCGAGACGCACAGTGATCCCGGCCTCGGGGACCAAGACGGAGAGCCGCAGGCGCTGGATGGTGGCAGGGAAGAGCCAAACCGGACACGTTATCGTGGATGAGGGTGCTTCGAATGCGGTGACCAACAGCAATCGAAGCCTGCTGCCAGCGGGAGTAACGTCGATCTGCGGCGTATTCGAACGCGGAGACATTGTGCCAATCTGGGACTCCTCAAGGGAGATCGCCGCTGGGTTTTGCAACTACAGCGCCCAAGAGCTGGAGCGAATCAAGGGCATCCAGTCCGCCGACATAGAAGCCATCCTGGGATATGAGTACGGGGCCGAGGTTGTGCACCGCAACAACATGATGGTGTTTGCCCAACCACCCTCGCGGAGGTGACCATGCAGAGCGTTGTGGACAGCTTAACTTCCAAAGCACAGGCAGCCCGAATGGCGGCCCGCGAGATGGCGCGGCTCCCGACGGCAGTGAAGAACGAAAGCCTGCGGAACATCGCGGAGAGCCTGCATTCCCGGCGCGCCGAGATCCTGGAGGCCAACGCAGCGGACTGCGAAGAGTCGCGGAGGCAGGGACTCTCAGAGGCAGTACTGGACCGGCTGAGGCTGAGTGAGGAGCGGCTGGAGTCCATAGCAGACGATGTGCGGAGGATCATCGAGTTGCCTGACCCGGTGGGTGAAGTACTCGAAGAGCGCACCTTGCCGAACGGCCTCGAGGTACGGCGACGAAGGGTCCCGCTCGGCGTCATCGGCGCCATATACGAGAGCCGACCCAACATCACGATCGATATCTCGTCGCTCTGCTTCAAGGCGGGCAACGCCGTGGTGCTGAGGGGCGGGAAGGAGCCTTTCATTCGAACGCGGCGCTCGCCGGCGTTGTCCGGGACGCTATAGAGAAGGCAGGCGGGCCGAAGGAGGCCGTCCAGTTCGTGGAGTCAACGGACCGTCAACTCGTGGGCGAGATGCTCAAGATGACAGAATACATAGACCTGATGATCCCAAGGGGCGGCGCCGAGCTTGTCAGGCGCGTGGCCGAAGATGCAGCAATGCCGGCAGTGACCGGGGGAATCGGCGTGTGCCACGTGTATGTCGATTCGGAGGCGGACGTGGATATGGCCGTAGAAGTCTCGCACAACGCCAAGGTGCAGCGGCCCACAGTATGCAACGCCCTGGACACGCTACTGGTCCATTCAGCCGTCAGTCCGAAGTTTCTACCGAAGATAGGCAGACGCTGGGCGGACTCAGGCGTGGAGATGAGATGCGACCGGAGGAGTCGCAGCCTGCTGGAACCCCTGAACGGCCTGCAGGTCAAGAAGGCTTCGGAGAGCGATTGGGGGCGGGAACACCTGGCTCTTGTGGCATCCGTCAGGGTGGTCGATTCACTTGACGACGCGATGAAGCACATCGAGACGTACGGGTCGGGCCACTCTGAGGCCATAGTGACCGAGGACTCCGCCGCCGCCGACCGCTTCCTGGACGAGGTCGATGCCTCGGTGGTGCTGGTCAACGCCAGCACTCGGTTCAACGACGGCGGGCAGCTTGGGCTCGGAGCGGAAGTGGCAATAAGCACCAACAAGCTGCACGCCCGGGGGCCAATGGGACTGCGGGAGTTGACCTCCTACAAGTGGACGGTGGTTGGCGAGGGCCAGATCAGGTCGTAGAACGACGGCCGGTGAGGCCGTATGGAGCAGTAAGCAATGTCCAAATATCTGTTCGAGCGAGAATGCCGCACGGAGTATTCAGAGTGCTACACCATAGTGGAGGATGAGCAGTTCGTGGGAAGGCTCGACCTGCACTTCGCCGATAACGTTGTGCACTCGTCCCTTAGCGTGGCCGAGCGGCTGACCACCGAAGACATCCAGGAAGTGCTGGATGCCATGGAGGGCCAGCTACTGAACTCCGTGGGCATACCCCGCCAGGAAATGATCATCCACGTGCACCAAGGCAGGGACATCGGCGCATGGACCAGCCATGACTTCGAGGGCAACGGCGGCTATCAGCGGATGAGCTAACGCCGCGCCCACGGGGCGCTTACGTGTTGTAGGCGCCTTTCTCCCGGTTGTATTCCTGTCTCCAGTTCCTCGGCAGGTCCTTGAATCTGCTGAGGCGAATGCCATCGATATCTATCGATGACTCACCGTGCATGACGAGGTCCGCCGCGACTTTGCCGGTGGCGGGCGACGGCGCAAATCCGAAGCTGGCAAGGGTCACGACCACGTAGTTGTTGGGGTGGTCCAGCGTGTCGATGATCGGCGAGTAGTCCGGCGTAGTCTCCACAATGCAGGCCCAACTGCGGATCAGCGGGACGTCTCCGGCGCCCTCCCACAACTCGTAAATGCGACGTGCGATGTTTCGAATGATGTGGGTGTTCGGCTTGCTGGGAGAGTCCATGTCATCGATGTCTGTCCACTCGTGCGGGCCGCCGCCGTAGGCCAGATTGCCGCGCTTGGTCTGGCGGCCGTACAGGCCGTTTCCGCTGACGGCGCCCGACCACATCGGCTCCACCGGCGCGGTAACCGCGATCTCAGGACGGAACGGCGACGTTGGAACGAACGCGCCGACCATCTCTGCCAGCGCAGTGGTCTGCGCACCAGCGGCCGACACCACGAAATTGGTCTCGATGTCACCCTCTGACGTTTCGACCGCGGTGACGCTCTCACCCTGCACCTTGAAGCCGGTAACGGTGACGTGCTGCAGGATGCGGGCGCCGTGGTCCTGGGCAGCCCAAGCGTAGGCCTGAACAGAGCGCTGCGGGTTGGCGTGGCCGCCCATGGGGTTGAACAGCCCGCCGAGGATACGGGGGGAGATGAGCGGGGCCATTTCCTTGATTGTGTCTGCGTCCAGAACCTTCGCGTCTACCCCCATCTGCTGCAATTCGGGGACCATTTCCTTCTGGAACTCGAGGGAGTCCTCGTGGAGAGCCACGTTGATCGTGCCCGGCTCGTACTCGGTGGGGTAGCCGAGCTCGTCGTCCATGGTCGGCCAGAGGCGGGCCGCCTCCATGCGCAGCGCACGGTCCTTCAGCTCGGACACGCCGCCCGCGCCGACCATTCCGCCGTTGCGGCTCGAAGACTCGTACCCAATCACGCCCTTCTCAAGCACCACCACGTCAATGCCAGCCTTTGCGAGCCACCATGCCGTGCTCAACCCGCTGACTCCGGCTCCTATGACTACTACTTCAGCCTTGTCGAATGCCATTGGGACTCTCCTAAAGCGATTTGCTGGACTTGACGGCCAATCCGTTTACCCTGCCGGATCCCTACTGACCGGGTGGGTGAGCTCCCACGGGGCCTCTCCTGAAGTTGCGCGGCATATGCAACCAGCCGGACCAACGGTCCCGCATTTCCTGTGTCTCGTCGTGGGCGTAAATTATCTTGAGGGGGAGGGGACGCAATGGCGCGCGGTAAGAGGCGAGCGGCACTTCGGCCAGGGGGGTATCCGTGCCGTGAGCGAGCAACATCGACACCTGTTCACGGCAACGGCGGCCCTGGCAATAGCCCATGCCGGCACGCGTCAGACGCTTGACCTGGTCCTGGTCCACGGGGCCATCATCCAGCAGCGTGGTGATGTTCCGGCTGCTCATCTGCTCCGAACTCCAGCCCAGGTACCGGGGAGGAGCTACGTTCAGCAGCTCTCCCTGGGTGACTTCCTCGCACTTGCAGACAAGCACGCCGCTCCCCCCGGACTGCCGCAGGGCGTCGAACCAGCGCTGACGGTACTGAAAAGCGCCGGCGTCGCCCGGGCCGACCGACGGCGTCAGCTCGGCTACACGTCCATCAGCAGTCGCCCGGTCCGTAGCGCCAAGACTGTGAGCCGCGGCCGTTCCCGCTATGCGGCCCTGCGCGACGGCGGTCTCCTCCGACGTCACGCCGTTGACTCCAGCAGCATCGCCGGCAACGAACACGCCGGGAACGCTGGTCTCCATGTTGTGATCGACCTCGGACACCCATCCACCAAGCTCCGGCTTGAAGGCCATCTGGCAGCCGGTTATGAAGGCGAGGTCGGCCACGGGGACCTGACCGATGGCGAAGACTACGGAGTCGCAGTCCAGCGTCGTGGCTGCGCCGACCGGAGCCATGTTCTCGTCCATCTCGGAGACTACGATTCCGTTCACCTCGTCCCCGTCCGTCCGTACTTCCAGGACGGTGCTCGAGAGGTGGAACGGAATGCCGCGCTCTTCCAGTTCGGCCCTGACCGCGCTGTTCCCGCGAGCATCAGCGGTGACATCGACCACACCCGCCACTTCCAGGCCCATGCCGGCGGCAGTGCGAGCGACTTCCAGGCCGAGGTCGCCGGCGCCCAGCACTGCCAGTCGCTGAGAGGACAGTGCCTGATACCGCCCTGCGAGACTGAAGAAACCTCCCGCTCCCAAGACACCTGCGGAGTCCCAGCCCCGGACCGCAAGAGCAAAATCGCGAGCGCCGGGGGCCAGTATCAAGCGTTCGTACTCGATCATCCAGGAGTGTTCCTGGTCTGAGAGGCCGAGTACAGGGTACTCATGCTGGTAGCTGTGGTCCTCGTTCTTGAAGCTGCCCCAGACACTGATGCCCAGCCGCACGTCCACTCCGGCCTCTTCGGCCTGCTGGAGCAGTTCGCCGGAGGTAACGTATCGCTCCAGCATCAGGGCGCGGTTTCGCACGGTGTTCACGAACCGCTCACCGAACATCAGCGGCACGTCCAAGGCCATCATCGAGGGTTCGATGGGGTTCTCATCGAAGAGCACGACTTTCACGCCGGCCCTGGCTGCTTCGATAGCCGCCGATGCCCCAGCCGCACCCGCCCCTACGACAGCTAGCTGTACGCGTTCCATTCGGCCACTCCTAAAGGTCGTTCGTTAGCGTTCGTCGACAGTAGGACGTCCCTTAAGGACAGTGTCAATGGTACATGACGAGCCCACAGGTTCAAGGGGCGGCCGCTTGTTCATATCACGGCATGAGAAGGGCCCCGACAATACGATGTCCTATGGCCCTTAATGCGTGTGTGTGGCTAGAAGTCCGTGACTTCCAGGTCTCCAAACTCGTTGGCCATTCTCAGGCGGTGGGGGCAGATTTTCTCGTAGCCGGCCGAGGGAACGAGGATGACGCGCTCACCATCGCCGGTGTCTACGGTTACCAGTGTGAACGATGCGTCTTGAAGCGCTTCGGCCGGGGTGCCGGACGCAGGCTGGGCGCTAGTGTCACCGTCAGAGACGACGGCCGATTCTGCGACCGGACTTGTGACTGCGGCTACTTCGGCGTAGCTTTCGTCGGGTACTTCTGCCGTCGCGTCAACGGACGAGCGCACCAGGCTGGGGACGTACCGCCATTTCATTGCCGCAGGATCGAAGCTTTGGGCAGGCGACAGTGTCGCCGTCCTGGCGAACTCGACGATCCTGTCGTGGTCCACGAGGTCATCCAACGCGGAGGTGCTGACGTAGACGGGCGCGGCCTCCTTTGCGCCGACCGAAGCTGCGGTTGCGTTCATCTCATCAGTAGTTTCGGGTTTGGAATCAGCATCGAGCGAGACGAGGCCCGCGTCGCCGACCGCATCAGGAGTTTGGGATTCGGCGGCTGCTTCGTAAGCGACTGCGTCGAACTGGAGCGCCGGCCCGGAAGAGGACCCGCAACCGACGAGCAACGTCACTAGCGCCGCAGCCAACGCTGCTATTACCAGCAGCTTTCTCTTCCGCGTCACCATCCACCTCACCCGCTCAAGGTCCGTAGCTTGCCTACGTTTGGCCGCGTAGACGCGGGTCCAAGAGGTCGCGAAGGCCGTCCCCGAGGAGGTTGATTCCGAGCACTACAAAGCTGATCGCAATGCCGGGGAATATCGCCAACCACGGCGCGTTGAAAACATGGGTGACCTGCGACATGGTCAGCATTCCGCCCCACGTGGGATTGGGGGGCGGCACACCGTAGCCAAGGAAGCTCAGTGAGGCTTCGTACAGGATGGCCCCGCCAAGGCTCAACGTGGCAAGCGTGATTATCGGCGCAGCTACGTTCGGCATTATGTGGCCGAACACGATCCGCGCATCGGTAGCGCCCAAGGCCCTCGCGGCGGTCACATACTCGCTTTCCTTTACCACAAGCGCCGCTGACCGGATGATCCGGGAGTTCCAGGGCGTCCAGAGAATCCCGAGCGCGAGAATGATCTTGGTCATGGCCCAGGCCGCAAGCGGCATGAATCCCACCTTCGAGGGCAGTATCGTCACCAGAGTGATGAGAACCGGCAGAGCCGGGAATGTGAGCCACGCGTCTACGATCCGCTGTATGAACAGGTCGAACTTTCCGCCGAACCACGCGGAGGTCACGCCCAACACTGCGCCGAAGAAGATACCGAAGGCGACAGTGCCAATGCCCACAAGCACCGAGGTCCGGCCTCCATGAATGACCAAACTCATAAAGTCTCTACCGTTGATGTCCAGGCCCATAGGATGCCGCCAACTTGGCCCCGGGACCTCCCAAACGCCATAGTCGGGCTGACTCTCGCTCGCATCGCCCGCTTCCGCCAACGACGTACGAATCCGGTCCAGATTGGGTTCGTTGATCCCCTCCGGAGCGATCCAAGTGGCAAAGATCCCGATGATCAGGAAGAAGAGCATGATCACGAGCCCAACGGTTGCCAAAGGCTTGGTCTTGACCAACTGGATCCATAGGTCAATATACCAAGTCCTGGACTTGGCCCTTGAGAGTACTTCCTCAGCTCTTTCAGTTGGTGTTGTGCTTGTCGTCATGCGTTCATTCCTTACTCATGCGACTCTGACAGCCGTGAATGACCTTTTGCCATTGTTTATCCGTAATGTATTCGAGGATCCAGCCAGCCGTAGGTCATGTCCACGATCAGGTTTGAGAGCAGTACTGCCGCCGCGAAGAACAGGTTTATGCCCTGTATCACCGGATAGTCTCGCAGCCTAACCGCGTCCAGCAGCAGACGGCCAATGCCCGGCACGCTGAACAGGCGCTCGATTACGACCAAGCCGCCGACGATCAACGGGACCTGCATGCCGATGATCGTGACCACCGGTATCAGGGCGTTCTTCAGCGCGTGGCGGTAAATCACCACACGTTCCCTCAATCCCTTCGACCAAGCCGTTCGTACGTAGTCTTGCCGCAGAACCTCCAGCATCATGGAGCGCGTCATGCGCATGACGCTGGCAGAGCCGAACAGGCCGCCCACCAGAACCGGAATGGCAAAGAACTTAAGATTTGCCAACGGATTATCGAAGAAGAAAATGTACTGCAGGGGCGGAGTCCAGTCGAGCAGGACAGCCGGGAGCAGAATCACCATTGTTCCGAGCCAGAAGCTGGGGATTGCCAGCCCGGCGATGGCGACGGTCCTGCCGGTATAGTCCATCCACGTGTCCTGCCGGACGGCGGACAGAATCCCAAGCGGGACTGCCACCGCCGTGGCCAGAATAATGGTCATCACTCCAAGCTGCAGCGTAGGCGCCAGTGTTCGGCGCAGGTCCTCGGTAACGGTTCTCGTTCCCACGAGCGACTTCCCCAGGTTGCCTCCGACCGCGCCCCATTGCCAGAAGCTCTTGGACGAGGCCACGAAGTAACGTACGTTACCGGAGCGTTCATTGATCACTGTCCATGCAGCCAGGAGATCTTTGGAAGGGATAGGCTCGTCGTCGGAATCGATCAGCGAAACCCGCTCCCAGGACTCTCCCCCGTCCGGCGTTTCCAGGATAAGGCCATTGTTCCCATAGACGAATCCGCGTTGCTCGTCGATAAACCCGACACCACGCAGAGTTTCCCGCAACTCCACGGGTTCGCCGGGTGCGTCGCCGTCCAGAACGTAGGAAACCTCTTGCATGCGCCAGGAAATCCCGGCGTCTTCACTTCGAGTGACCGTGCCTCCATCGCCCACGGCAATAGCCTTGGTCCCTGCAAAAGCCACCGATCGCAGGCGTTCCGACGTGCCACTGCCTACCGCGCTCCACGTTTCTCCGCCGTCGGACGTACGCAGGATCACGCCGTTCGCGCCTGCCGCAAGGCCGTTGTTCACGTCCGCAAATGCGACTGAGTGCAGGTCTTCGGACGTGCCGCTGCTTTGAGAATGCCAGGTCGCGCCACCATCCGAGGTTGCTATGATCGTGCCGCCATTGCCCACTGCCCAAACGTTCTCGGTGTCCGAGACCACTACGTCCGTGAGGTGCAGAGTGACGCCCGACGACTGATCGAGCCAGGTGCTCTCGCGCCTGCCGCCGCCGGAGGTGGGGCGTCCCCCTTCCTCGCTATGGATGATGGTCCCGTCGTTGCCCACAGCCCAGACGTGATCCACATCTGCGGCAGATATAGCGTTCATGGTCGCATCGGCCTTGTGCTGAGGCGTCCAGGTGCGGCCAGCGTCACCGCTTCCCCAGAGGACTTCCTTTCCGACCGACCAGCCATCGACGTTTGTAACAAAGGTCAGGTCCGTTACCGGGTCCGCCGAGAACTCTCCCAGCTGGCGCCAGGTATCGTCGCTGAAGCTGCTGCGCAGTACGCGGCCTTCCTGGTCCGTCCAGCCCAGGATAAACCGGATGTATTGCACCGCGAACGGGTCATCCAGGCCGAGTCTGGCCTTCAGTATCGCAAGTTCCCGCTCTCCCAGGGTGGTCGAGACATCCCGGCCAGCGCCTAGATACGCCTGCAATGCATCGCCGGGCATCACGCGCGCGATTCCCGCCACAAAGAACGAGGCGATCAACAGTGTGGGAACTAAGAGCAGGACGCGTCTGAGCAGATATATGCGCATCGGCCTTCTCCTTCAAGATTAACCAATTTGGGCCTTGCAGCCTGGCCCTAATGTGTCCGGAGGGGCAGGGCCGAACATATCCGGCCCTGCTTGCCACTCCGTAGTTTTCTTCCCGAAATTCGGGAGGTTTCGAAGCTACTCTTCCCAGTCCCACCTGGTGCGGGACGGGTGGTCGTGGTCTGCCCACGCCGGGATATATATGTCCTGGATCCAGATGCCCGCTGTGAAGGGGCCGGGGTTCTTCACCCACTCTGGGAACACGTTTTCATTCGTCCAGTTCGGGACAGCCCAGTCGTACTGCATCTCAGCGATGTGAATCTGGATGTCTCGGTAGATCTGCTCCCGCTTTGTCGGATCAAGCTCCCGGCGACCCGCCAGGATCAACTCGTCGAGATGCGGGTCATTGACGCCGGCGGCGTTGAACTCAGACTCGCTGTAGTACCGGTTGTAGAACAGTGAGTCCGCCTCCCGCGAGCCGGTGGAGTCGTAGCGAACCACGAGGCCGGTAAATTCGCCAGCGATTACGCCGGTGAACTCCGCGCTGTCCACACCGACGATTTCGGCCTCAATACCAATCTTGCCCAAATCTGCCGCGGTACGCGTGGCGATGTCCAAGATGGCGCTGTCAGGCTGCGAGATGGTCAGCGTGGTCTTGAGAGGCTTGTCCGGGTCAAGGCCAAGCTCAATCTTGCCCTCGCGGACATACTGCTGGGCCTTCTCAAGGTCCATGGTGCTCTTAGGGAAGTTTACGTAGAACTGCTGCCCGTCCGCCGAGAGTTCTTCAGTGGGAACGTACCAAGGATTGTCCAACGCGGCCCAGCGCGCGGGCTGCACGCCGCCGCAGCAGGGCGCCCACGCCTCGAAGCTGATGTCGTTAAACATCGCTACGCCCCAGCGGAGCTTCTTGTTGACCCACGGGCCTTCGAGCTTGGGGCCGAAGTGGTACGTGGTCCACGCTCCTCCGCCGGCAGGATGGTAGTTGTACAGCAACTCGGGCTTGTCCACCCACGTAATCATGTTGTCCTTGAGAGCGCCCCACGCGCCCCAGATCTGCCACGCGGGACCTGCGTCCAACAGGCCGGACCTGTAGGCTGCCACAGCAGCGGCTTCATCCGGTATGACGATGCCGTGCAACTGCTCTACATACGGATAGTCCTCGCCGGTTACGCCATTGGGGCCGCGCCAGTAGTTCTCATGCCGGAGCTGGGTGATCTGGGTACCAACGTCGTAGGACTCCATGTACCACGGGCCTGTTCTTATTTGGGCCTCCCAGTCGTCCAGACCGCCGAACTCCTCTTCAGCCTCAGGCGGCTGGATCGCGTAGAAAGTCACGCCGATCACAGTCATGAAGGGCGCGAAAGGTTCGTCGAACTTGAACTCGACTGTGTAGTCGTCCAACGCCGTAATATCGGTCAGAGGCCCCAACGAACCTCCGTAGCGGCCTCCGGGGCGAAGGCGGCGTTCAAAGCTGTACGCCACGTCGTCCGCCACCATCTCGCGGCCGTTAACGGGGGACAGGTCCGAGAACTTCACACCCTGCCTCAGAGTGAACCTGATTGTGGTGTCATCCACAAAGTCCCAGGACTCAGCCAAGCTGGGGACAGGCCTCAAGTCCCAGGGCTCCATCGGATTGTCGGAACGGTAGCGGACCAGCGTGTCCGCCATGAGCCTCTCGGGGGCTGTGGGATAACGCTTGTCAGTGTCCCAAGTCGTGTAGTCGTTGCCCCGCAACCTCAAGATACTGTTGCGGTTGGGTGGATCGTCCGTCCACACCGAGAGTCCACGGGCCTTGAAAATGTTGTCCTCGTTGATCTCCGAAGCGGACTCAATGAAAATCTCACCGACGACCGGCTTGGCCACGTACTCGCCCTCTTCGATCACGTCTTCGGGCTCTTCGGCAGCCATAGAGTCGTCAACGTCTTCGTCCATGGTGTCTTCGGTAGCCATGGAGTCGTCAACCTCTTCCTCCATGGTGTCCTCGGCGGCCATGGAGTCGTCAACGTCTTCCTCCATGGCGTCTTCCGTAGTCACGGCCTCTTCCTCTTCGGCGGCCCCGCACGCAGCGGCCCCAAAGATAAGCAGAAGAATGGCCAGTAACCCGGCTACGGTCCACAACTTCCCGCCATTAAGTTTCATGAACCTCTCCTTCCTCTGACAGTCCTTTCCCCGGGCCCTGTGCCGTGTTCCTACAGGCTAAAGGGACTTCTATTCCTCCCACTCCCACTCGGTCCTCGACGGATGGGCATCGTCCACCCAAGCCGTCAAGTACATATCCTGAATCCACCGGCCGGTAGTGAATGGACCAGGATTCTTGACCCATTCCGGGAACACGTTCTCGTTGGTCCAGTTCGGGACCGCCCAGTCGTACTGCATCTCGGCCAAATAGATCTGGATATCCCTGTAAACCAGCTCTCTCTCTGCCGGATCCAAGGTCGACTGGCCCTTAATGATCAGTTCATCCAGATGCGGGTCGTTGGTACCAGGCTGGTTCAACCCGGACTCGCTGTGATAGCGATTGTAGAAGAGCGTGTTGGGGTCCTTGGCGGGCGTGACGTACTGGACAACAAGTCCAGTGAAGTCGCCTGCTATGATCGACTGGAACTGGTTCGAGTCGTTGGCAACGATCTCCGCTTCGATGCCGATCTTAGCCAGGTCCGCCACGATGCGAGTGGCGATGTCCAGGATAGCTGTGTCCGGCTGGGAGATCGTCATCGTTGTCTTGATCGGCTCGTCCGGGTCAAGCCCCAACTCCACCTTGCCCTCGCGAACGTACTGCTGGGCCTTCTCCAGGTCCAAAGTGTTGGCAGGGAAGTTCGTATAGAACTGGGCGCCGTCCGGCGAGAGATCCTCAGTTGGCACGAACCATGGGTTGTCCAGCGCGGCCCAGCGTGTCGGCTGAGCACCGCCACAGCAAGGCGCCCAGGCTTCGAAGCTGATGTCGTTGTACATCGCCACGCCCCAGCGGATCTTCTTGTTGAGGAACGGCCCTTCAAGCTTGGCGCCGTAGTAGTAGGTGGTCCAAGCACCGCCGCCGGCGGGATGGTAATTGTAGACGAGCTCAGGCTTGTCCAGGAAGGTGATCATCTGGTCTTTGAGAGCACCCCACGCACCCCAAATCTGCCAGGCAGGTCCTGCATCGAGAAGGCCGCTTCTGTAGGCGGCTACGGCGGCGGCCTCTTCAGGAATTACAACTCCGAAAACCTTGGAGGCGTATGGCAGGTCCTCTCCAGTTACGCCATTCGGGCCTCGCCAGTAGTTGTCGTTCCTGACCTGCGTTGTCAGTGTGCCAACCTCATAGGACTCCATCTGCCAGGGGCCGGTCCGAATGGCAGCCTCCCAGTCGTCCAGTCCGCCATACTCTTCTTCTGATTCCGGCGGCTCGATCGCGTATGGCGTGATTCCAATTACGGTCATGAAAGGCGCGAAGGGGGTTTCAAACTTGAACTCAACCGTGTAGTCGTCAAGCGCGGTTATGCCGGTGATCGGCCCCAGAACCGCGCCGTGGCGGCCACCGGGCCGGAGCCTGCGCTCGAAGCTGTAAACCACGTCATCCGCCACCAATTCGCGTCCATTGACCGGAGACTGGTCCGCCCAATGCACACCCTGCCGCAGGGAGAACCTGATGGTCTTATCGTCCACGAACTCCCAAGACTCAGCAAGGCTCGCTATCGGCCTCAAGTCCCAGGGCTCCATCGGGTTGTCAGCACGGAATCGCACGAGGGTGTCGTCCATCAGGCGCTGGGGCGCCGTTGGCGTGCCTCGCTTGTCGCTGTCCCAGGACGGATAGTCTGTGCCACGCAGCCTGAGAATGCTGTCCTTGTTGGGCGGGTCGTCCGTCCACACGGACAGACCGCGAGCCTTGAAGATGTTGTCCTCGTTGATCTCGGAAGCGGACGTAATGAAGATCTCTCCGACAACAGGCTTGGCAATGTAAACGCCAGTGTCGTCTTCCACGGCCTCGAAGGTCGTGTCCTCCGTGGTCTCGGCCATGGACTCATCGGTCTCATCCATAGTGTCTTCCGAGGTCATGGACTCATCAGTCTCATCCATGGTCTCTTCAGCAGCCATGGACTCATCTTCCGCTTCCATGGTGTCTTCAGTGGCCGCGACCTCGTCCGGCTCTTCCTCTTCGGCGGCCCCGCAAGCGGCTATCCCAAAAGCAAGCGCGAACAGTAGGAGCAACCCTGCAAGTGTAAGAGTTGCCTTCTTCGCAAAGCGCATGATGCCCTCCCCAAGTGGTATCGGTAACGCGCAATAAATCCAACGCCCGCGCCGCCTCTTAGCGACGCTGGACGCTGAAGGATTACTGCCATATTGTCTAGCGGTTCCCGTTTCTATGCGATGGGCACACTATACGAACGGGAATCGCAGTGTCAAATTAGTTAACACATTCACAAAGTTAGAGACGGCAACTTGGTGAGAGACGGCAACTTGCCCATTGCAGGCGAAATCTCCTCGTAACGGCTGACGATTCCGTAAAGGAACGGTTCCTCGAAAGGCCTACCGATAAGCTGCAGGCCGGCAGGCAGGCCGTTCTCCGCGAACCCGGCGGGTACCGTTACAGAGGGTAGCCCGGTCGTGTTCGACAGCCGCGTGTTTCGCGAAGCAATGTTCTGGAACCGGGCCGCGTGCTCCGGAGGCTCGCCGCCCTCTGGGCCGCGAGCGCCAAGGTCCATGGCGGGCACGGTGATTCCCCCCACATCCATGGAGTGTGCGTCCTTGCGGAACGCGGTGATCGGTACTGTGGGCGTAGCTATGACGTCGACGTCCTGAAGGATGCGGTAGAAGTCCTGCATGATGAGCCGCTGCGCCTTCATGGACTTCACATAGTCCCGGGCGAGTCCGAACTGACCGGCCAGGAGGCGATGCAGCATCTCGGGTCGATACAGATGCCGTCGGGACTCCAGGTAAGGCTCGTGAGTAACGAAGCCCTCCGCGGCCATTCCTATGTACATGAGGTCTATGAACTCCACGCACTCCAAGCCAATGTCCCGGACCTCCGCGCCCATGCTTTCCAGCCGGGCTATTGCGGCGCGGACCAGTGACTCAATGCTGGGGTCTATAGGCGCGGTGAAGTAATGCTCCGTTGGAATGCCTATCTTGACGCCTGTCAGGTCACGTCCGAGTTCTGAGCAGAAGTCGGGGACAGGCACGGGAATGGAACTCGGATCCAGCGGATCGTTGCCGGCTATGGCCTGCAGCACCAGGGCATTGTCACGCACGCTGCGGGTCATTGGAGCGATGTGGTCGCCGTTGAAGCTGGTCGCGAGGAGCCCGCGCTGGCTGACCCGGCCGAACGTCTGCTTCATGCCTACGATTCCCGACATCGCGCATGGAATGCGGACGGAACCCCCAAGATCGGTTCCGAGCGACGCATACGTGACGCAGGCCGCGACGTTCGCGCCGCTGCCTCCGCTTGACCCTCCGGCGACATGGTCAAGGTTCCAGGGGTTCGACACCGAGCCGTAGTAGGGGTTGTCGCAGGGGACGCCCCCGGCGAACTCGTGCAGGTTCTCCTTGCCGAGGATGATCGCGCCGGCGCTCTTGAGCCGCTCTACGACGAATGCGTCGGAGTCCGGCACATGGTCGGCGAACACCCTTGACCCGACAGTGGTCAGCACTCCCTCGGTGGCGATGTTGTCCTTCAAGCCGACCGGAATGCCGTCCAAGGGTCCACGGTAGCCGCCTCTTGCTATGGAGCGTTCACGCTCGCCCGCCTCCTCCAGAGCAGCCTCGGCCCGGAGCGTGATGAAGCCCTTGAGCAACGGCTGGAGTCTCTCGGCCTGCTCAACAGCGGCCCTGACGACCTCCACCGGCGAGACCTCGCCTGACTCGATCATCGGCGCGATCTCTGCGATCGTCATCTGGTGCGGTGCGCTACTCGCCATCGTCTTGCCTCTCCGGGTACAAGGAGATGATGCGGCCTGACACCACCTCTGAAAAGTCTATTCCATCAAACCGTGTGGCGGACCTCGCGTACGCCTGTACGATCGGGACGGCGGCTTCCAGCTCGCTCTCGGACAGCGGCATGACATTGAAGTCCCGCGCCATTCGCCGGAGCGTTTCCTTGTCTATGGTTGGTTCCTGCATGTGTACTCCATTCCCGCCTAGAGGCGGCGAAGTCTTCCGGCTAATAGCCCTTGTTCTTGTCTATCACGCTTATCAGGTCTTCTCCACTCAAGAGCCGACGCAGGTTCTCGCAGAACAGGTCCACGATGCGATCGCCCCTGACCGGAGAGCCGCCAGCCGTGTGAGGCGTCACCACGACATTGCTCATTCGCCACAGCGGGTGATCTTCCGGCAGAGGCTCCTCTGGTGTGACATCAAGCCCGGCGCCACCGATGACGCCATTCGCTAGTGCGTCCATGAGCGCCGCTTCTTCCACGATCTTGCCCCGAGTGACGTTGATGAGCAGCGCGTGGTCCTTCATTTTCTCGAAGGCGCGCGCATCGAACATGTTCTGAGTCTCAGGTGTCAGCGGGGCGCAGACCGCGACCACATCCGACTCCTCCAACAAGGCATCGAACCCATCCATGCCCAGGCAGGCCTCCACCTGCGGTGGCGCTTCGACCGATTGGGGGTCTACGGCGATGATCCGCATACCGAAGGCGTGTGCGCGAACGGCGAGATCTCGGCCAGTGCCGCCGAGGCCGACGATTCCCATTGTCATACCCTCTAGCTCCCATGAGACGTCGCGGATGGGCATGCGCTGGTCCCAGCGGGGGTTTCGAATCGCGATGGCGATGCCGCGCGTCAGGGTGAGCAGCAGGGCCATGGCATGGTCGGCGAGGTGAATGCCCACGGTGCCCTTGGCGCTAGTGAGAACCACTTCGCTGTCCACGAACTGCGGGAACAGGACCGAGTCCACGCCGGCGCTCGTAACCTGTACCCAACGGAGGCGGCGACCCCGCTCCAGCATCGCGGGGGTGAACGTGCCGAACACCACATCTACGTCAGGCATGGCTTCCAGAATCTCGCCTTCGGACTGCAGGTCGAGCAACTCCACATCGGAGGACACCGCCTTGATCTGCTCGAGGTGACGGGCCTCTACGCCACTGTCTTCGGTCCTCAGGTTAATCAGGATATTCATACGCAAGCCCCTCCTATCTTTCAGCCGTTCTGTCCGAGTTTTCTGGCGTGTTTCCTGGCGTACTGTGCTCGGCCCTCTTGGAAGCCTCCCATAGCGCTTCCTTCTCGTCCATCGGCACGTCGCTCAGCGAGAGGCCTCGTCCCTTCGCAGACTGTTCCATAGCGCCGAAGCGGCTGTGGAACCTGGCGTTCGCGCCTCTGAGCGCGGCCTCGGCGTCCAAGCCCATCCACCGGGCGGCGTTGACTATGGAGTACAGGATATCGCCAAGCTCCGCCTCCCTCTCGGCGTCCGAGCCCGCTGTCTTCAGTTCGGAGACCTCTTCAGCCACCTTGTCCAAGACGCCGTCAACGTTGGTCCAGTCGAAGCCCAGCCGGGCCGCGCGCTCCTGGACCGACTGCGCGTACGCCAACGCGGGCATGCTCCTGGGGACGCCGTCCAAGGAGGACCTGCCGTCCTTCGATCGCTCAGAGAGCTTGATGGCTTCCCACTGCCGCTTCACGTCTTCCGGGCTGTCCGCTTCCGCGTCGCCAAAGACGTGAGGGTGGCGCCGGACTATCTTGTCGATCAATCCGCCGAACACGTTTTCACGTGCGAACTCTCCGGACTCTTCGGCGATGCGGACGTGGAAGGCCAGGTTAATGGCGAGGTCTCCCAACTCCTCCATCAGGCCTGCGACGCCGCCGGACTCGATGGCCTCGACGAGTTCGTAGCACTCCTCGATCAGGCCGGCTTTGAGGGACTCGTGGGTCTGTTCACGGTCCCAGGGGCAGCCCTCGGGGCTTCGCATGAAGGCGGTCAGCTTCATGACGCCCTCGAAGGAGTCCGGGAAATCGCTGCGGTCTGTCATGTGGTCACTCACTCAGCTTGATACGATGTGCAGCCGACTCGGCCGCCCTGATATTCGGCTGAGCAGACCTTGTACGGAACTCGATGTCCAGACCGAGAATACTTTCGATCATCACCGGCGCCCTGGCAGTGGCGTTCGTGGCCGCCTTGCCCATCTTCCTCATCGCGGTGAGCGCGAGGTGGGTGATCAACGCCCCCATACTTTACAGCTTCGGGTTCGACAGACACCAGGTGGCAGCATACACGGGCATCGAGCGAGAGGAGTTGCTATCGGCCGGGCGGCAGATCAGGGACTACTTCAACGGGAACGACGAGTACCTGGACGTTCGGATTCAGGTCGCAGGAGTCCGGAGGAGCATCTACAACGACCGCGAGGTGCATCACATGAAGGACGTTCGCGGCCTGGTTAGAGGCGTCTACCGCATCTCCGAGGCGACGGGGGCGTTCCTGTTGGTCTACATGCTCGCGAGGCTGGCGATTGCTGGCCGGCAGGGGTTGCCGCGAGTACTCAAGCTGCTGCGGCTGGGAGGGACACTGACGCTGGCGATCGTTGGCGGTCTTGGCCTGGGATCTCTGATCGGGTTCGAGAGGCTGTTCCTGGCGTTCCACCTCGTGTCGTTCGCAAACGACCTGTGGCAACTGGACCCCCGGACGGACTACCTGGTAGCGATGTTCCCGCAGGGCTTCTTCCTGGACGCGACGCTCTGGATAGCGGGCTCCGCGATCCTGGGGGCGCTGATCTTCATCGCAGGTCCGACGTTCGCGCTGGGGCGGCTCCCCGGCGGTCAGTCAGCGAAGAGTGCCCGGCCGGCGTCTTCCGGGAACTAGGCGGGCAGCTAGGCGCGGGCCGCGCAGGCGCAGCCGCCGCCACCTCCTCCGCAGCAACCTCCGCCGCCGCCTGCGATGGCCCTTGTCTCGCCGTTAGCACCGGTCGAGTAGGAGGAGAAGACGGAAAGCTGCCGTTCCGACTCGCCGCTGCAGTCCGGGCACGGCGCCGGATCGTCCATGCGGGTGATGGGGCGCAGCTTCTCGAATGTGTGGTCGCAGGAAGCGCATGTGTACTCGTAGAGGGGCATCAATCTACTCCGGTTTCATACTTCTAGCCAACTCATTGTATTGGCGGGTTGGCAGCATGGCAACGGATGTGGGGCGTCAGGTACTGGGCGCCGGGGTCCGGAGGCATTGGAGGGCCCTTGGATCGCCCATAGATCAAGGAAGGCTAATGGGACCGCAAGAGACTGCCTGCCCACCGCGAACGGGGTCTCTGCACAAAAGGTGTTCCATTATGTTCCGTTTTGTTCCATTTCGTAGCTGGGTGGCGGTGAACTGAGGGGCAGTTTCGGAACACCTTTGGAACCTAAACGGGGTAGTTTCGGGGCATTTTGGAACACAAATGGAACACCAGGGCAGAGCCCTGGACCCATAAAGGGGTATCTGCGGTCGCAGCAGAACTGACGGCGCGCCGCAGGCACCTGATGTGTGTTGATGCTCATGGGCCTATATTAGCACACCAGTTCGCAGAAGGCAACAGGTCTGGGCAGGGCAGGGGGCAACTATTATTCAGAGTCAATGAGTTGAACGCCCCACACCGCCCCTGGATACCCGCCGTCGCGGGTATGACGGCAGAATGAGGATTCCCACAAAGCCTGAACAGTTCCTTCAAAGAGTCTTCGCTATTCGAGGTTAGAGGGCCTGCCCGGCAAGCCGCGTCTATAATTAGGGCATACTCATATGAGAGCCGGTGACTGACATGCAAACCACACTTCCGGACGCTTCCGGCAGGTACGGAGAGTTCGGCGGCAGGTTCGTTCCAGAAACGCTGATGCCTGCCGTGGAAGAGCTGGAGGCGGCGTTCGGGGCCGTCCGGGACGACGCGTCGTACGAAGCGGAGCTGTCGGCGCTGCTCAAGGACTACGTGGGCAGGCCTACGCCTCTCTACTATGCGGAGAACCTATCCAGCGAGCTTGGGGGCGCTCAGATCTACCTCAAGCGCGAGGACCTCGCCCACACGGGCGCCCACAAGATCAACAACACCGTTGGGCAGGCGCTGCTGGCGCGCAGGATGGGGAAGTCCAGGATCATCGCGGAGACGGGCGCGGGGCAGCACGGCGTGGCAACGGCCACCGTGTGCGCGCTGCTCAACCTGGAGTGCATCGTGTACATGGGCGCACTGGACATCGAGAGGCAGGCCCTCAACGTGTTCCGCATGAAGCTGCTGGGAGCGGAAGTCCGCCCCGTTCACTCCGGGAGCCGCACGCTGAAGGACGCCATAAACGAGGCGATCCGCGACTGGGTCACAAACGTCGAGACGACCCACTACCTGATAGGGAGCGTGATGGGGCCGCACCCGTACCCGATGATCGTGTCCCACTTCCAGTCGCTGATCGGGCGCGAGGCGCGGCAGCAGCTTCACACGGCAACGGGCCGCCTGCCGGACTACGCAGTGGCGTGCGTGGGCGGGGGGAGCAACGCGATCGGCCTGTTCTCGGAGTTCCTGCCGCACGAGGATGTGAGGCTCGTGGGCGTCGAGGCCGGAGGGCAGGGAGTGGAGTCGGACCACCACGCGGCCACTCTGACGATGGGCGAGGTCGGAGTACTGCACGGCAGCATGTCTTACGTGCTGCAGGACGAGCACGGGCAGATACAGGAAGCGCACAGCATATCGGCCGGACTCGACTACCCGGGCGTGGGGCCTGAGCACAGCTACCTGAAAGACTCCGGCCGCGCGACTTACGTGAGCGTTACGGACGAGGAGGCGCTGGAGGGCTTCCAGCTGCTGTGCCGCACCGAGGGGATCATCCCCGCGCTGGAACCGGCGCACGCGGTGTTCCACCTGACGCGGCTCGCGCCGAAGCTGGACGAAGACCAGATCGTGCTGATGTGCCTGAGTGGGCGCGGCGACAAGGACATCACCACCGTCGCCGAGGCGCTCGAGCAGGGGCTTCGCGGCTAATCGCAGTCCCAGCAAGCTGCACTTTCGTATAATCAGGTACTGACGTTGGTCAAGCTGCAGGGAGGTACGCTCCCGGGACTCGCAGTTACCGGCACAGGCGACAGCTTGACCGCTTCGGAGGAGGGCCGATGAGACAGCGCTCGTACGGAAGAGACAGGGAGCTCACGTTCAGGATGTCGTTCACCATCCTGATGCTGGTCTTCGTGTACATCGCGTTCATGGGTCTGCTCTTCTGGGCCGGAGTGCCGTGGTTCTTTATCCTGATCCTGGCCGTCGGCATGTCGATCTTCCAGTACTACATGTCCGACAAGCTCGTCCTGATGACTACCGGCGCGAAGGTGGTGACCGCGGAGCAGGAGCCGCGGCTGCACGCGACGATCGAGCGGCTGGCGGCGATGGCGGACCTGCCGAAGCCCAAGAAGATCGCGATGATGGACACGCACGTGCCGAATGCGTTCGCGACGGGCCGCAACCCCCAGAATGCGGTGGTAGCGGTGACCAGGGGGCTGATGTCGCGACTGAACGCGAAGGAAGTGGAGGCGGTGCTGGCCCACGAGCTGACGCACGTGAAGAACCGCGACGTGATGGTGCTGACGTGGGCGAGCGTAATCGTGATCATGGCCGGCTTCCTGTTGCAGATGCTGTTCTGGATGAGCCTGTTCGGCGGATTCGGCGGCGGCAGGGGCCGTGACAGCGGCGGCGGAAATGCGATGCTTGTCATGCTCGCGGTATACGCGGGCACAATCGCCGTCTACTTCGTGAGCCAGCTTCTGATATTGGCGCTCTCGCGCTACCGCGAGTTTGCCGCAGACCGTGGCGCCGCGGTAATCACGCGCGCGCCGATGCAGCTCGCTTCCGCGCTCCAGAAGATCAGCAACGACATGTACCGCATTCCGGAAAAGGACCTGCGGCAGGTGGAGCACGCGAACGCGTTCTTCATCGTGAACGCGCTCAAAGGCGACAATATGGCGAGGCTGATGTCCAGCCATCCGCCCGTCGAGAAGCGCGTCGAGCGGCTGATGCGGATGCAGCGGGACATGGAACGCGGGGGCTTCTAGCCGGTGGGCATACTGAGCACGCTCTTCGGCCGCCCGAAGCTGAAGGCGCCAAGCCGGGAAGAGTTCTTCGCGATCGCGACGACGGCCGTGGGGCTAAGCGGGCGAACGGACCTGAACGTCACGAACTTCGCGGGCGTGGTTTTCAACCCGGTGGAGTCCAGCTTCTTCGCAGAGCTTGAAAGCGAGTTGAAGAAGCTGCTGGCCGTCGGTGAGGAGGCGGCCGGCACGAAGTTCGAGGTCAAGCCCGATCATTTTGGCACCACATGGGTCGTCCTGGACGACCCGGACTTCGAGGACCTGGTCACGGCGATCCATGTCGTGGGCGAGACGATCACCGAGCACGGCTTCGGAGACCGGCTGATCGCGGCGGTGCTGCGGTTCGACTTCGAGAACAAGCAAGCGTACTGGATCTACAACATCAAGCGTGGCAAGTTCTACCCGCTCGTGCTATCCGGCCAGAGCCAACGGGATAACGCGGCGGAGATGCGGCTGGGCGCGCTGATGGAGGAGGAGAAGGTGCCAGTGGAGCCGAACCTGGAAAACTGGTACGCCCTCTGGGGGATTCCGTTCTAGGCAAGGCTAGGCCCTGCACCCATTTGGCGGCTAGACTTTGGTTACGCCTAGCCTGGCTGCCTTGTTCAACTCAATCTGAGGCCCAGCCCAAAATGGTGTGACGAGGGCGACTGCTCCCTACTTTTCTATACCGTGCTCTTATCGTAATGTCTTGGCCCAAAATCTCGTTGATGGATTCGGCGTCGTCCACTGCGCGGTCAACAGTGCACGAAATCACATCTCCGGACGGGCTTTGCACGAGCTCAGCTCGGCGGCTCTTCGGCAGATATCCCTGAAAGTGCCCCACCAACTGCTCTTCTCCTTCGCGGATGTTGTCCTTTGCAAGGCAGGCCAAGCCGCGCTTGACCTGCCCGACGTCCCGAAATCCAAAGACATCATTTCTGAAGGAAAGTGAACAGACAGCTTCGCTACCGGCCATAACCTCTAGGAAGTCTCTTATGTCGTCCAGGGCCCGCTCGTCCGTGTCGGCGATGGCCTCGACTATCAGTTCTTCGTCGCCAACAAGGGATTCCAAGATGCATTTTGCCTGTCCGATAGCAAGTTCGACCCCAGACTCGCCCGGGATGTAGGTGGCTTGAGGATCGAATGCTTCCTCAATCTCAAATCCAAATGAACCGTGAGACGTACCCGTGACCAGCAAGCGGTAATCATCCTGATGGGCGATGATTCCGCGCCTTCCAAGCACGGCATGTCGACTGGCCGCAAGAGATGTCACAGCTTTGGCGAATGCATCCACTGCGGCGCCAGCGAAATCGGCGTAGATGCCCTGCCGGTCGACCACCGGCTTGCCGTTGAACGTGAGATGGGCGGTTGCCGGCCAGTGAGGCGGCGGCGGATTTGCTTCTAGTTCCTCTTGAACCTGTGCTTTCCGGTACTCCAGGCTCATGCGGTCAATTACCGCCGCTTCTGGCGTCATGGACAGGAGATCTTCCAATGCTGCCAACTCGGCGCGGAGTTCATGGTATTGGCGTTCCCTGATGCTCATGCTTCCTCCTCCCGGCCGGCCGACTCATCTAACACGGCCCTCGCCGCCGCGTCATCGCTGCCCAACAAGTCTACCTCCAGATAACCCTTCCAATTTTGGTTACGGTCATGTGACCAGAGGCTGTTCCAGTACGCGACTGTCCTCACCAAGAAGGACGGGTTACCGCCATCGAGGTCGACAGTGTACGCGTCCACGCCATAGCGGCGCCTGTTGGCTCGCGGGTCGAACAGGGACGGGTTTTCCTCGACCAGCGTCTGTTGCTCTTGCCCGCCCACAAGACGAAAGAAGGTCACCACGTCAATGTCTGCAGGCTCACGTTGGGAGTGAACCATTGTGTCCTCGACGAAGCTGCCATCGATCCACTGAAAGCCATCCTGCAATCCGGCAGCATGCAGTGCCGCCCGATAGTCCAGCAAGCCGGCAATGAGCCGACGTCGCTCCTGAGTGTCGCCGAATCTAAGAGCCAGATCGGCAAGCCCAACCAGATACGGCGAACGTTGGGCAGGAGAGGCTGCCTCGCCAAAGAACGGGGGCAAGTGTCCCGCATGGTCCCAACTTGGAATGGAGCCAGTCGAATCGTTCAAAATGATCCCAAATGCGCACGCTCAGTGCTACGTCTGGACATTCCCGACACGGTCGAAGCGCATCGCCCTCTAGTTTCGATCGGTCAAAGGCGAACTCAGCATAGGCCAGCTTGTACAACTAGTGAACGTGCCCGTCGGTCTCCGATTCTTGATTGCTGATGCCGACGTACTAGTCGGCAGCTTTCGAACTCAGGGCGCGACGGGCGCGGCGAAGCGAAAGGCCGCTAGCCGTTGGCGGCTTTGGCCTTCCCAGCAGCGATGAGGTGGTCTTTCATGGCCTGGATGCCGGCCGGGACGCCGCCGGGGACGTAGGCGATAACCCACTTGGTGGTGGCGACGAGGTTGGTCCCGAAGCCGAAGCCGTCCTTCTTGGCTCCCCACGTGTACCTGTAGGCCATTACGGGGACCATAACTAGAAGAAAGGGAACCTTAAGTAAACGTAAGAAAGGCATTCCGGACTTCTCCACTAAGGCTAAATCGGGTGCTGAATCGAGTATAACGCAACGGCGGCTAAGGGTATATCCCACGTATATCCATGGCCTCAGCGACGCGACGCACCGCAACCATCAGCGCCGCCTCCCGCATGTCAACCTGCTCCTCCGCGGCGATCCGGTAGACGTGGTCGAAGCTGCGTACCATGATGGTCTCCAGCCTGTTGCGCACTTCACCGATCTCCCAGAAGAAGTGCTGCAGGTCCTGTACCCACTCGAAGTACGAGACTATGACCCCCCCGGCGTTGGCCAGGATATCGGGCACAACGAGGACGCCGTTGTCGCGGAGGATGCCATCAGCTTCTGGAGTGGTCGGTCCGTTGGCGCCCTCGGCAACAACGCGCGCCTTGATGCGGCCCGCGTTCTCCTTGGTGATCGCTGCTTCGAGCGCGGCGGGGAGCAGGATGTCGCAGGGGACTTCCAGCACATCGTAGGGGCCCATTGAGTCGGTCCCCGGGAACCCTTCGAGCGAGCCGTGCCGCACGTTGTAGTCGAACAACTGCTGCGCGTCGATGCCATGATCGGAGTAGACCCCGCCTTCGCTGTTGGACACGGCGACGATCTTGCAGCCCAGTTCGTCCTGCATCAACTTGCCCGCGTTGAACCCCACGTTCCCGTAACCCTGAATGGCAACGCGGGCGCCCTCCAACGGGATGCCGAGCCGGAGCGCGGCTTCTCGCGCGGCGATCATGACGCCTCGTCCCGTTGCCTCCACGCGGCCGACCGTGCCGCCCACCTGCGTGGGCTTGCCCGTGACAACTCCCAGCGTGGTGAATCCCCTATGCATGCTTATGGTGTCGACGATCCATGCCATCATGCGGCCGTCCGTGTTGACGTCCGGCGCGGGAATATCGGTGTCCGGACCAATGAGCAAAGCTATCTCGGTCGCGTAACGGCGTGTAAGACCCTCCACCTCTCTGTCCGACATATGCTTCGGGTCGCACGTCACCCCGCCCTTGCCGCCGCCGAACGGAATATCGGTCACGGCGCACTTCCACGTCATCCACATCGCAAGTGCCTTCATCTCATCCAGCGTGACGTCTGGGTGGTACCTGAGTCCTCCCTTTGCCGGGCCGCGCGAGACGTTGTGCTGAACACGATATCCGGTGAACACTCTCACCTGGCCGTCATCCATCTTGACGGGGAAGTTGACAATGAGGGACCGCTTCGGTACGAGGAGCCTGGCAAATGTGCCGGGATCGATTTCAATCTTCCCCGCCACCTTGGTCAACTGCTGGACGGCCATGGAATAGACCGGGCCGTTGTCCGGGTCGGCTGCAAGCGATTCGGCTGCAGTCCTCAACTGTCCAAGCGTCATGTGTGCCTCCTCGCCGCGGTAGGGTCTTGAAGTTTTTTTGGTGCGAGAGCGAAGTATCGCGCCCTTGAGTTGTGCCCGACTTCAGGCCTTAGAAATCCTATTTGCGCCATAGTGGTCGTCAATCGACATCGCCGGTCCCGGCAAGAGCGGCGAGTATCTCCTCTCGAACCTCTTCGTCTTCTTCATGTTGCAAGCGTGCTGCTAGCGCCTCCACAGCGTCAGACACACCGATGCGGCCCAGCGCCCACGCGGCGTGCATGCGCACCAGCGGCGGCTTGGTGGCGAGCGCCGACGCCAGGGCCGGTACCGCCGCCGGGTCGCCGATGTTTCCGAGGGCGACGCACACGTTACGCTGCAGTCCAACACGTTTGGCCCTCTTCACGGGGCTCTTCCGGAACCGTTCGCTGAAGCCTGCATCGTCCAGGTCCAGGAGCGGGAGCAGGTCGGGAGCAGCGAAGTCGTGCCGCTGCCGGAACGCCGGCTCTGCGGTCTCCGGTGCGGCGCGGTTGACGGGGCACACGTCCTGGCAGATGTCGCAGCCGAACACCCAGTCGCCCACAAGCGGGCGAAGGTCCCTCGGGATGGGCCCGCGAAGCTCGATGGTCAGAAAGGAGATGCAGCGGCGATTGTCCAGCACGTAGGGCGCGACGATCGCGCCCGTGGGACACGCCACGATGCACCGGACGCAATCGCCGCAGTTCTTGGCCAGCGGAAGATCAGGGCGCAACTCCAGGTCCGTAATGACCTGCGCCAGGAACACCCATGACCCGTGGCTGGGGGTGAGAATGTTGGTGTTCTTGCCGAAGAATCCCAGGCCGGCACGCTCGGCCGCGGCGCGGTCGTTCATCGGCCCATCGTCCACGAAGATGCGGGTCTTGACCGGGTGCCCGATCCTCTCTGGTAGGGCCGCTATGAACTGCCTCAGCCTGGCCTTGATGACGTCATGATAGTCGTCACCCCACGCGTACCTCGCGATCTTTCCTTTGAGAGAGCTTCCATCGCCTTCGGGCTCGCCGGTGTTATAGCTCAGCGCCAGAGAGATGACGGACCTTGCACCCTCGAGCAACCGCTTGGGGTGCGTTGCCGTGCGTACCCGCTCCTCCGTGTACCAGGGCAGGCCGTCCATGAGGCCGTTGCGGATGCGTTCCACTGCGGCCTTTTCGTCACGCTCGAACGCATCCGCCGTGGTGATGCCAGCCAGATCGAAGCCGAGCTCGCGTGCCAGCGCCTTGACCATGCGTTCGAGGCCGGCGGGGGAAGGCGAACGACGGCCTGTCTCGGCGCGTTCGGAAGGTCGTGAGCCCCTGTTGATCGTCAGTCCGGGATGATCCCTTCGCCCGTGAAGAGCCTTTCGGCTTCGACGAGCGTTATGTCCGGTTCGGGCAGGACGATGTCGGACTCCACGATTTCGTCCAAAGGCACAGGCGAGCCGTTCTCGCGCACGACGTCTAGCAGCTCCTTGAGCAGACCGTCGGAGGCCTCTTCGTCCTCGGCCTCCACAACTTCCACGAGCCGGTTGTCCAACTCGTCAAGCCGGTCCACGTGCGCGCCGGGCAGGTTGTACTGGCCCTCGGTGAGGATGCGAACGATCATGACCGCCCCTCCGGAAGCTCCCTTGCCTGCGGGCCGAGGCCCGCCTTGAGAGCAGCGAGTTCGCCTTCGACGGCGGACGTGGCGGTGACCGCCCTTAGCTGCCGCTCGATGTCGTCGCCTCCGCCGAGCATGGCCGCGTCGTCCAGCACGCCGGTCGAGGCGAGCTCGTCAATCGCGCCGGCCTTGGCGCGCAGGTTCTCGGTCTTGGTCTCCGCTCTCTCTACGGCGAGAGAGATGTCGCCCATCTCTTCGGAGAGCCCCGACAGGGCGGAGCCAATCCGTACCTGCGCCTGGGCAGAACTGTACTGGGCCTTGATGATCTCCTTCTTGGTGCGGAACGCGCTGACCTTGGCCTGGAGGCGCTGCTCCGCGTTGGTCAGCTTCTCCTGCTCCAACTCGAGTCCGGCGATCTGCTGGTCCAGGCCTTCCAGCTCGGCCAATGCAAGCTGCTTGCGCTCGAGCGCCGTCCGGGCGAGGTCTTCGCGGCCCGCCTGCAGCGACCTACGCGCCTGGTCGTCGAGCTTGATCACGTTGTCCTGGCCTTGGCGGTCTGCATCTGGAGGCGACGTTTCGTGGCGACCATCTCGACCACGCCGCGCTTTACGTTACGCAGCATCTCCATCTGCTTCTCGTACGAGTAGTCCAGGGTCTCGCGGGGGTCCTCCGCCTGGTCCAGCAGACGGTTCATCTTGGACTTAACTATGGTGGACATTCTGGAGATCATTCCCATGGGTGTTGCCTTCCCGCTATGTTCCCTGCGCGGCAGCGCCGGTCGAGTGGGTCCGGACCCAGGCTACCAGTCGCTGCTTCTGCTTTTCTTGCCGCTCAAGGCGTTGATGATCCCGATGACTAGCGCGACGACACCAACGATTATCAAGATCAAGCCGGCGAAGTCGATCAGCCAATCGATCAGGTCCCATCTGAGGATGATACCCAAGATGATCAGCAAGGCACCTGCGATGAACATGGACCAGCCGCCAAGCATTCTAGTCTCCCAAGTTGATTCCCGAATGTTATCCAGTGGTTTCTGACTTCAATAATACCATCCGCTCCCATCGCATACCTGAGAGCTTCTACTTCACAGCTTTGGGCGCTGGCATACCTCTACCAGGTGCCCCATGCCGTCCCGCCCATTGGTGAAGCCCGTGCACAAAATCGCCGTCAGCGGGCAAGATTGGCCCTCCCGCGGGGTACGGAGCGTAAGTACAATGAAAGTGAGTAAGTTTCCTTCCTGAACCGCTGGGACAGAACGGCGCGTGAGGTACGGCATTTGAGGTTCATCACCAGCGCGGCAATCCGAAGGCCCTCCGTCACGCTCTTGGCGGTGCTGATCCTCCTTGCGGGAGGAGTGCTCGCCTACCGGTCGCTCAAGATCGAACTCTTTCCCGAGATCGACTTCCCGCTGGTCACGATCCAATACACGTACGTGTCCGCGGACCCTGAGACGATAGTCCGCGACGTCACTTCTACTGTCGAGCGGGCCATTTCTGGAGTGCCGGGACTGGATACCGTTCGCTCCACGTCAATCGAGGGGACCTCCGTAGTGTCGGCGCACTTCAGTTTCGGGACCGATATGGCCGAAGCCGAGAGCGCCATTAGCGA
Source organism: Dehalococcoidia bacterium (assembly GCA_965237445.1). Lineage (GTDB taxonomy): Bacteria > Chloroflexota > Dehalococcoidia > Lucifugimonadales. Next base: position 1,122,614 of record OZ250142.1, read on the forward strand.
AGCCCTCAAGGACCTCCCGTTTCCGAGTGGCGTAGATGAGCCCAAGATAGGCCGGTTCAATCCCTCCCAGATTCCAGTCCTTCAGTTCAGCGTAGTATCGGACGAGAACTCTGCGGACCTGCAGAGCGTGGTCACCGAGCAGGTGCTGCCGGCGATCTCCGGCATCGACGGGATCATGCTTGTCCAGGTCGAAGGGGAGGTCGAAAGGCGGGTCGAGGTCACGGTTGACCCGGAAAGACTGGCGGCCAACGGCGTCGCTCTGTTCAACATCTCCACGGCTCTGAGCGAGAACAACCTTACGCTGCCGGCCGGCCTGGTCTTTGAGGGATCGCAGGCGATCATCGCCAAGACCACTCACATGCTGGAATCCGTCGAAGGCATCGAAGGCCTCATCGTCGGCGCCACGGACTCCGGCCCCGTACGGCTGGGAGACGTAGCGGACGTAAGCCTGGGGATGGGGGTCCCGTCCAGCATCTCGCGCACCAACGGCAAGCCCGGCGTGAGCGTGTCCGTGCTGAAGACGCCCGAGGCCAACACGATCGAGGTCACGTCCGCCGTCAGGGAAGCCCTGGACGCGACTGGCGATCTGCCGCCGGATGTCGAAATCGTCCTGGTCTCCGATCTGGGGCCGGAGATCCAGAGCCAGATCGACACGCTCCAAAAGGAGGCGATGTTCGGTTTCCTGTTCGCGGTCTCTGTGGTCTTCGTGTTCATGCTGACCGTAAGACCATCCGCAATACGCGGGGTTCTGAACACCCTCCGGCCGACGACTGTGATCGCGCTCTCAATCCCGCTGAGCGTGTTCACCGGCGTGCTGCTGATGGCGTGGCAGGACATGACGCTGAACTTCATGACGCTCGGCGGGCTGGCACTATCCGTGGGCCGCGTCGTTGACGACTCGATCGTGGTGCTGGAGAACGTGTACAGGCACGTACAGGGCGGGAGAGACCGCTGGAGGGCGGCGCTCGATGCCACGATGGAGGTGGGCCCCGCCATCTTCGCGTCGACCCTCACGACGGTGGTGGTGTTCCTGCCGCTGGCGTTCATACACGGCCTTGTGGGGGCGTTCTTCCTCCCATTCGCGCTGACGGTGACGTTCGCACTGCTTGCCTCGCTGCTAGTGGCCCTAACCGCGGTGCCCGTGCTGGCTGCGTACCTGCTTCGCCCCGGCGACTTGCCGGAGGGAGCGGGCGACGAGGGCGACCTGCATGTGCGTGAGACGTGGATGCAGCGCGCATACACGCCGGTACTGAAGTGGGCGCTGAGGCACCGTATCGTCACGCTGCTGGTTGCCGGTGCGATAACCGTGAGCAGCCTCGGACTGACTCCGGTCATCCCCATAACGCTCTTTCCCGAGGGCGACGGACGTTTCCTTGCGATAGAGGTCTCCCTGCCCGCCGGTACGCCTCCAGGGCAGACGGTCGAGGCGGTCATGGAGATCGAAGAGTGGCTGCGCGACGTGTCCGATACGTACACCGCAACGATCGGCGCAACCGATCTGGAGTTTGGCGGCGCTCCCGCCGGGTTCAATGAGGCGAACATCCTGGCGGTACTAAAGGAGGATGCTCCCGATGACATTGCCAACAGGCTGCGGTCCGAGCTCGACGAGCCGGGCAGGAGGCTCAGCGTAAGGGAGATGTCCGACGGGCCACCCACCAGCGGCGTGGAGATCAGCGTTACAGGGCCCAACTACGCCAACATTGCCGCGACGGCGCAGGAACTTACTGGCGCTCTCTTAGAGCTTGACGGCGTGGTGAACGTCAGAAGCAATCTGACGCAAGCCCGCGACGAGATTTCCATTGAGGTCAATCCGGAGAGCGCAGCGCTAATCGGACTCAACACGCGCCAGGTGGGCTCTCAGCTCAGTCAGTACCTGATCGGTCAGACCGTGACCAGCATGACCATAGACGGCGAGGATGTCGATGTGGTGCTCAGGGGAGCCCCGCAGGCGGTACTGGGAGTGGACAACGTCAAGCGCCTTCTTATCTCGGGACCGCTGGGCTCGGCGGCCCTCAGCCAGGTGGCCAACGTCGAGATTCGGGAAGGCCCGGTTTCCATCAGCCGTACGGACGGCTTGCGCTCAGCGACGATAACGGGCGACGTTACCTCTGAGGACACGCAGGCTGTTGGAGCGCTGGTGGACGAGGTGATCGAGGCGGTGGCCCTGCCATCGGGGGTCGAGGTCACGAACGGCGGCATCTTCAAGGAGTTGGAGGATGGATTCCAGGCCATCTACATTTCGGCGGCCGTCGGACTCGTGCTGGTGTATCTGGTTATGGTTGCCAGCTTGGGGTCGCTCAGGAACCCAATGGTGATTGTGCTGTCCATGCCGCTCGCGCTCATCGGCGTGTTCGCATCGCTGGCGATGACCGACCGCACCTTGGGGCTGCCGGCCATGATGGGCATGCTCCTGCTGATCGGGATCGTGGTCACGAACGCCATAGTCTTGATTTCGTACGTGGAGCAGCTCAGGGACAAGGGCATGAACGTCTACGACGCGCTGATCAACGGGGGCAGAGTCCGGCTGCGTCCGATTCTCATGACGGCCCTAACGACGAGCTTCGCGCTGCTCCCGCTGTCCATCGCGCCGAACGACAGCGGCGGGCTGATAGGCGCTGAGCTGGCGACGGTGGTGATCGGCGGGCTGGCAAGCTCGACGGCGTTGACCCTGATCGTGGTCCCCGTCCTGTACACCCTGTTCAACGAGAGCCTTCCCAACCTGTTCAGGAAGCTCGCGCGCCATTCCGCGTCCAAGGCGCCGGTAAGCCACGTCCCGGCCGGCGGATAGGAGCGCTGGGCTCTTGAGCGGGGGCAACTCCCGTTACGCCGTTGAGGTTGTGGAGTCCGCCGCAAGCGGCATATACGCGGCGATGGGGGCCACTGAGCGAGACCTGCCGGTGCTCGTAGACCAGATAATGGACGCCACGCTCCGAGGTCATCCCGGACAGGGGCAGGGCATCGAAAAGCTCCCCAAGGTGTGGGAGCGCTTCAAGGGCGGGACGGTCTGCGCAGATACAGCGCCCGTCATTGCAGCCGAAGGCCCCGCATGGGTACACGTGGACGCCAACAAGAGCTGGGGGCCCGTGGCGGGCGCATTCGCGATGGACGCGGCGATAGCAAAGGCCGAGTCAGCGGGCGTCGGTACTGCCGTTGTCAGGCGCAGCAATCACTACGGTACGTCAGGCTACTACGCGACGCGAGCGGCGGAGGCGGGGCTGATCGGCGTGGCAATGACCAACGCCGGGCCGGAGATGGCGCCCTGGGGTGGCATCACGCCGTTGCTGGGCACCAATCCCTGGGGGATCGCGGTGCCGCGGGAGCCATTCCATTTGGTACTGGACATGGCTCTGACGCAGTCCGGCAAAGGCATGATTCGATGGGCCAAGGCGCAGGGCCTGCCCGTACCGCCCAACTGGGCATACGCGCCGGACGGGACGGAGACAACGGACCCGGACCTCGCCCTGCTGGGGCCCCTCGTCCCGGTGGGCGAGTTCAAGGGGACCGGCCTTTCGCTCATGACCGACATCCTGACAGGCGTGATGAGCGGGGCCGCGTTCGGGACCGGCGCGTACGCCGATCCCGCCGAGCACGACGTGGGCCACCTGATGCTGGCGATCGACTACACACGGTTCGTTTCTCCGGAGGCATTCGCGCATCGCCTGGAAAATCTTGTCTCAGAGGTCAAGTCCTGTGAGCCTAAACAGGGTGTCGACGAAATCCTCCTTCCAGGGGAACTGGAGCACCGCAGAATGACCGAACGCAGACGCTACGGCGTGGCGATAGAAGACGCCACGGTGAACGAACTACGGGGGCTTTGCAAGGAGCTTGGCATCACATGTCCGCTGTAGCGTCAGTTATGACCGCCCGCCCTTTTGTCGTGGGCCTGGAAGAGCCTGCGGCGCGTCTGCCGGACTTCGCGGGAGGGAAGGGGGCTTCCCTGGCCCGTATGGTTGCCGGCGGACTCCCGGTGCCCTCAGGATTTGTGGTGTCGGCGGACGCCTTCCAAGCGGTTGCTAGCTCGCTGAGCGAGCATCTTTTCGATCGAATGGCCGCAGCCGGGCCGTCCGACCTTGCCGCACTGGAGCAGGCGTGCTCGGAAGCAAGGCGGTGCGTTGCTGAAGCGGGTGTGCCGCCGGACACGGCAGACGCGGTCCGGGCAGCGTACGGTCGGCTAGGCGACTCGATAGCGGTGTCGGTACGGTCATCCGCTACCGCTGAGGACCTTGCGGAAGCCAGCTTCGCAGGCCAGTACGACACGTTTCTGAACGTAACGGGCGAGGATGCCGTCCTGGAAGCGGTCGTTGGGGTCTGGGCTTCGCTGTACTCGGCCCATGCGGTGGCGTACAGGCTGCGCCTCGGCATGCAAGCAAGCGCCGGGAGCATGGCGGTCGTCGTGCAAACGCAGATCGTGCCGGACGCTGCCGGCGTTATGTTCACGCGTGACCCCATCAGCGGAAGCGACGACCGCTTCCTGGTGAACGCGGCGCTCGGCTTGGGCGAAGGCGTGGTAACCGGCGAGGCTCCCACGGACACGTTTGAGTTGGATGCCGGCACGTTCGCCGTGGCGAGCCGGAACGTGGCTAGGAAGGACGTGATGTTCGTACCAAGCCCGTCCGGCACGGAAAAGACCGCGCCGCCGAGGGAGAAGTGGGACCTGCCTGCAATGAGCGAACAGCAGTTGGCCCGCCTTGGCGCATACGGCAAGCAACTGGTGGACGCAAACGGCTCACCGCAGGATATCGAGTTCGCCGTAGTTGACCCGGACGTGTTCGTCCTCCAGTCGAGGCCTATCACAAGCCTCTCCAGCAGCGCTCCATTTCAGTTCGAGTGGCCCGATCCGGAGGATGAGGCACATCTCTGGAGTCTGGCCGGAGGGCCTCTCTTCAGGCTCGAAGAAGACAGCTACCATCACCGGTACCGGTGGCTGAAACGCTGCTTTGAAAAGACCGGCGTTCCATACAGCCACAGTCACATCTATCGCATGTTGAACGGATTTTGTTACACCCGGCCGTCCGAGACTTCCGAGTCCACGATTCAAGAAACCCAGACTCGATACCTGGACAAGGAGCTAAGCTACCGGAGTGAAGACACCTCGATCTACGAAGCAGAGATCGAACCGAGGACCCTCCAATTGCTTGGGACTTTGGAGGAGTTCAATCCGAAGTCGGTATCTCTCACTCAACGGGCGAGCAACCTCGAGTTCGCAATGGAGGCGAACGGAGAGGTAATGGGCCATCTCCACTGGGCCAGAGCTACGCAGCGAGGCGATCGACCCGAATGGCCGACGGCGTTCAATCGGCTGACGGGCGAGCCGCAGGCGGCATCAGTGGAGTTCCTGCAGGGACTCCCGAACTTCACCACGAGGCTAATCAGGCGTTTGAGAGGCCTGGCCCGGCTCGCGCAACAGGACCCAGAAGTCGGGAGTGCTGTAGCCGTAGGCGACTACGAGGCCTTGAAGTCTCGGCGAAGTGGACGCAGCGCTGAGGCGAAGAAGTTTCTTGAGCGCTTTCGCCGGCTTTTGCGTGACTATGGCCATCGAACGGGCTACGGCTACGGCTCGGACACCAGCTACGACACGCCCTCATGGAACATGGAGCCGGGCCGCACGTTGGCCGTTATCGGCCAATACGCACAGCAGGACCTCGACCGGCTCGACGAGCTAGACCGCGCCTCCCGGTCCCGGCGACAGGCCGCCGGACGGCGCATCAGACACAAACTGGCCGCCGACCGTGACAGGCTGGCAGAGTTCGAACGGGAGCTCACAGCCGCCCAGGAAGACGCGGCCATGATGGAAAACCATAATCACATAATGGAGCAGGGCGTGACCGGAGCCTACCGGGAGGCCGTCCACTATGCAGGAGTCGGGCTCGTCGAGACCGGGCACGTTGCGGAACCCGACGATGTGCTACATCTATCACTGGCTGAGATCCGGTCGATCGCGGAAGGTGACGCCGGCTTGAACGCCCGTGAGCTGGTCTCCGAACGAAAGGCCGAACTCTCAGCCCGCATCGCGATGCGTCCGCCACCGACGATCGGCAGCGGCCCTCCCGCTACTGAAGACCGCAACTCAGCGTATGAGGTGTCTGCCGACGCCGGGCTGCGTGGTACGGTAATCAAGGGCGTCAGTATTTCGCCGGGCCGTGTGACAGGCCGCGCGGTGGTCGTGAAGGGAGGCGCGGAGCCGCCGGTGGTGCAGCGGGGCGACATCCTCATCGCTCCGAACGCTGGGCCCGCCTGGACACCCGTGTTTCCCGTTCTCGGCGGACTCGTGCTGGACGCCGGAGGAACGTTTCAGCACGCTGCGGTCATCGCGCGCGAGTACGGCATACCAGGCGTGATAATGACGCGAGACGCAACGACGGTGATCTTGGACGGCCAGAACGTAACCGTCGACGGGGCTGCCGGCGAAGTGGACCTGGCGCCCCAGGTCTGCTAGCGGCCCGCTAGGCTCCCGCCTTCACTGCCTGGCCTACCTTGCCATCGCGTGACGCCGCGTCCGGAAAGAACTCGCTCAGTACCTGCTGGGCGATGCCCTCGGCGTCCAACTGCAAGCTGCGGCGTTGATCGGCCGCGGTGCCGTGCTCGACGAAAATATCAGGCATGCCGATGCGGTGCACCGACACATCGTCCATTCCGGCCTCTGCTAGAGCTTCGAGCACAGCCGAGCCGAACCCCCCGGCCAGCACGTTTTCCTCGACCGTCACGAGACGATGGGTCCTGCGAGCGGAGTCCAGGACCAGTTCAACGTCGAGCGGCTTGACGAAGATTGGGTTCACTACGCCGCACGAGATTCCGTGCTCTTCGACCATCTCCGCCGCCTCGAGGGCCGGGCCCACCGGCTTGCCGAGGGCAAAGATCATTACGTCGCTGCCCTCCCGTACCACGATGCCCTTGCCGAGCGGCAGTTCCCTGAGCTCGGCGTCGAGAGGCGCGCCCGTGGCCGCGCCCCTGGCGATACGGATCGCGAACGGCCCGCGGTGCTTGTAGGCAGTGTAGACAAGGTGCTGTAGCTCGTTCTCGTCCATCGGCGCCGCGACCACGGCGTTGGGCAGGCACCTCAGGTACGAGATGTCGAAGGCGCCATGGTGAGTTTTTCCGTCCTCGCCTACGATGCCTGCGCGGTCCGCGATCAGCGTGACGGGCAGGTTCTGTATGCAGATGTCGTGGACTATCTGGTCGAAGGCCCGCTGCAGGAACGTGGAGTAGATTGAGACGAAGGGGTTGAGCCCGTTGGAGGCCATTCCCGCACCCATGCTTACCGCGTGCTGCTCCGCGATGCCCACGTCGAAGACCCTGTCCGGGAAGTCCTGCTGTACCTCCACCAGCCCCGTACCCTCCAGCATTGCCGCGCTGATGCCGACGACCGTCTCGTCTTCACGCATGAGACGGGAGACGGTCTGCGCGAACACCTTCGAGTACGTTGGCGCTCCCGATCCTGCTCCCAACGGAGAGCTCGGCTGGTGGAACTTCACTGGGTCGTCCTCGGCCGGCTCGTAGCCACGGCCCTTGTGCGTGACGACGTGAATCAGGGGCACGTGACCGGTGGGCTGCATGGCTTGCCGCAGGGTCTCTTCAAGCTGCTTGGAGTCGTGTCCATCCACGGGCCCCAGGTACTGGAACCCCATCTCCGTCCAGAACATTGTGGGCACGATAATGCCGTGGAGCCCGGTGTTGACCCTCTTGACCAGCCTGTAGATCAGCTCCCCGGTTGGCACCTTCTTGGAGAGCGCCCTCATGCGGTCGATCATCGCGCGGTACTCGGGATGGGTTATTACCCGCTTGCGCCAGTTGGTCAGGAACCCGATGTTCTCTGAGATGGACATCCCGTTGTCGTTGAGGACTACAACGAACTTCTCCGGGTTGAGGTGAACGATGTTGTTCAAAGCCTCGAAGCTTGACCCAGAAGTCATCGCGCCGTCACCGACCACGGCAATGGTCCAGGAGTCCTGCCCGCGCCTGGAGGATCCTTCAGCGATGCCCTGCGCGATGGAGAGACCGGTGCCAGCGTGGCCGGCGCAGAGCGTGTCGTGGGGGCTCTCGCTCGGCTCTCCGAACCCGGAAAGGCCTCCCTCAAGGCGGATGTTCTGGAACTCGTCGCGCCGTCCGGTTACCAGCTTATGCGTGTAAGTCTGGTTCGTGGTATCCCAGACTATGCTGTCCTTGGGACTGTCGAAAACTCGGTGCAGCGCCAGCGTCAGCTCGACAACGCCCAGGTTCGACGCGAGGTGCCCGCCTCGCTCGGTTATCACGGAGATGATCGTGTCCCGGGCCTCGTGGGCCACCTGGGCGAGCTCGTCGTACGTCAGACCCTTCAGGTCGCCCGGTGCGTCGATTCGGTCCAGTAAGCGTTCCGACATCAATCCGTTCCCTAGCGCAAGGTGCGCTGGCCTCGAAGCGAGATCACTCCTGCTTGAAACAACTTGGCAGATAGCATCCGATTGTAGGTAGCAGGGTACACCTACACAAATGGAAAGTACCTCGGAAAGCTATGCTTCTGGCCGCGGATTCTACCTAGCCTACCCCACGATTGCCAATTGAGGGCGCCAGGCAGTGCTGCTTCCCGGCTCAGAACCTGACGACGCTGAAGCCCAAGGCGTACTGGCATCCAAAGCGTTCTCCGGTGCCCTTGGCCCGTTCGTACATCCAGGTAGGATCGAACGGCCTGCCGAGTCCTTCGAAGTAAGCCTTGTGTTCCGCGAGGGCGGCCACGCCCCGCTCAATATGGTCTGAGACGTCCACGAAGTGAGTTGCGCCGGGCCCGCCGGCGCTCGAGCAGGCGAACTGGACGCCGTTCCAGGGATCGAGGCCCTCGTCGAGCAGTTCGGTGAAGATCCACCTGTTGGCAGCGTCCCTGACAGCGTCCAGTGTCGCAAGACCGACCACGCGGTGGTCCGCCATCACGAGCGATACGCCGCCGCGCGTGAGACCGTAACCCTGCGTGATCACCACCTCCGGCTTGTGACGCCTGATGACGCGCGCGATGTCCCTGCGAAGCGGGAGACCGTACTCGATCACGCCATCCTTGTAACGCAGGAACTCCACCTCATCCACGCCCACTACCTTCGCGCTTGCCACCTCTTCCCGCTCGCGCAGCGGGCCGGCCTCGTTCGGGTGCATCCCGTCGATGCCCGCCTCTCCGCTAGCGACCATCACATACCGGATGGTTTTGCCTTGCGATGTCCAACGGGCGATTGCGCTCGCAGTTCCGTACTCGAGATCGTCCGGGTGGGCCACAATCGCAAGCGCGGAGTCCCATCCCTCTGGCATTGGTTCCAATTTCGCCTCTCTCTCCAGATGGCCTTCGCTATCCGGCAGACCCGCACAGATGCGGCGCGGTAGCCGCGAGCAGACTAACCGGCCCACCTGCCATTGTCAGTAAGGGCCTTGAATGAAGCTGCAAGTTTACCACGCACAGGCCCTCTCCCACCGCTCCGCGTAGTTGGACTGTATCGGAAAGGGTCTGGTAATCTGGCGATGGTTGGGTTGTAGGAGTGGAGTGAGGCAGTTGCATGCAAAGCCGTGAGAACCACCTTTCCAGCATAGTCCAGCGCTTGGTTGGAGCCGGGCAGGCCTCTGAAGAACGAAAGAGCGAGGAGGCCGAGCAGCTTGCCAAGCGACTCGCCTCGTTCCCGGAGTTCAATCCCAACCCCGTGATCGAAACGGACCTGGACGGCAACGTGGTGTACCTCAACCCCGCTGTCCAGGCTTTGTTCGGTGAAGAGTACGCAGAGGGATTGTTCCACCCGCTGGCAAGTAACCTTGGGCCTTTGCTTGGAAGGCTGATGCGCGAGGGCGAAGACTTCATCACCAGAGAAGTCGAGGTGAAGGACGCAGTCTTCGAGCAGAAGATTATCTACGTCCCGGACGCCCTGGTCGTACGCATCTACTCCCACGACATAACGCGCATCAAGGCGGCGCAGGAAGCAATCCGCGAGGCCGGGGAAGAGAGACGGATGCTCGCCCAGGAGAACGCACTCCTGGTTGAGATCGGCCGCATCATCAGCTCCAGCCTGGATATCGAGAGGGTGTATTCTGGATTCGCCCAGCAGCTTCAGTCTCTGATCAAGTTCGACCGCCTCGCCATTAGCCTCGTCAACCTGGACGACAACTCCTTCTCAAACGCGTACGTACTGGGCCAGGCGGTAGAGGGGCGTCAGCGGGGCCAGGTCACGTCTTTGGACGGGACCGTCAACAACGAGGCGGTCGTGTCCAGGCGCCCATTAGTGATCCAGGGAGACCCGGAGGAACTGGCGAAGCAGTATCCCAACTCCATTGGGTTTCCGTCCGTGGTGCTTGCGCCAATGATCTACCGCGGGGAGTTGTTCGGCGTGCTCAACGCGAGGTCGTTGGAGCGCAACGCCTACACGGAAAAGGACGCGGAAATCATGTCTCGCGTGGCGGCCGAGATCACCCCGGCGGTCGCCAATTCCCTGCTGTACGCTGACATCGTGCGCACGCAGGAGGCGCTCGAGCGCTCCAACGACGACCTGGAGCAGTTTGCATACGCGGCTTCACACGATCTTCAGGAACCGCTCAGGACCATTACGTCCTACATCGGCCTCATCCAGGACCGGTACGCCGGCAGTCTGGACGATACCGGCAGGGAGTTCATGCGTTACGCAATCGACGGCGCAGAGCGCATGAGCCAGCTCATCAAGGACCTGCTGGAGTACTCACGCATCGACACGCAGGCCAGGCCGTTCGAGCCCGTCAACTGCCGCGACATCGTTGCTTCAACCATCGAGAACCTTGACCAGGCCATCAAGCAGTCCGGCGCTATGGTCGAATGCTCCGACCTTCCCGTAATCAAGGGCGACGAGCCTCAGTTGTCCAGGATGTTCCAGAACCTTATCGGCAATGCGCTGAAGTTCCGCGGCCAGGCGGATCCGCACATCCGCGTAGGCGCCAACTTGCGCGAAGACAAGTGGGAGTTTGCCGTAGAAGACAACGGAATAGGAATCGCTCCCGAATACCAACCGCAAATCTTTGGCATGTTCACTCGCCTGCACTCCCGGTCTCGATACGAAGGGACCGGAATCGGTCTCGCGCTGTGCAACAAGATCGCAAAGCTCCATGGAGGCAAGATCTGGGTGGAATCTGAAGTCGGCAATGGCTCGGTCTTCAGGTTCACCATCCCGGCTGCAACGTAGATTGGCGGAAAGCACAGGGAGGTGCTCTTATGGTCTCAGGTTCCGGTGACAGCTCCGTAGAAATCTTGTTGGTGGAAGACAACCCGGCCGACGCTCGGCTTGCTCAGGACACCATCGAGCAGTCCGAGCGCAACGCCAACATCACTCACGCGGAAGACGGCGAGATCGCGCTCTCGATTCTCAGGAAGGAAGGTGAGCACTCAGACGCGCCCAAGCCTGACCTTATCCTCCTGGACCTCCGCATGCCGAACAAGGACGGTACGCAAGTCCTTGCCGAAATGAGCCAGGACGCGAACCTGTCTTCAATCCCCGTAATGCTCCTGACCGGCACTCAGGCCGAAGCCAGCCTGCTGGAATCGTATGCCATCCCTGCAAGCCGCCACGTCCGAAAACCATTGCAGCTCGAACAGTTGGAGAGGGTGCTGGGCCAGTTGGACTCTCTCGGCCGCCGTCCCATACAGATGCCATGGTTTGCGCCTCAGGCGTCCGCCTCCTCAGGGAAGAAGCGGCGATGGTGGTGGCCGTTCGGCTAGAGTACAGCCGTCTCACAGGCCCCAGCCTGTAGCGAGGACGGCTGCCAGCCCAATTGACACCGTTCCGGCAGGATTGCATCATGGCGCGAACCGGCGCCGGGCACCTCCCGGTCTCGCATGAACGCAGTCGCAAGGAGCACGCTATGGCAACCAAGGTACAGGCCCCGTCCGCGGCGCCCGCCGCCAGCATAGGCATTACCGTTGAGCAACTGGACGCGATGCGGACGGCCTTCGATGCCGAACCCGCTAACCGGCTGATGCTCAACGCCGTGACGCAGTCCGACGTTGACGAGGTGGCCCTGGACCGGTCCCTCGTCACCGGAGCCGTGCACACTTACTCTCACGTGCTCGACACCTGGACGGCCACGGAGCAGAAGCGATCGGGCAGGTGCTGGATCTTCGCCGCCTTAAATCTCTTCCGCGCCGAGACGGTGAAGAAGCTTGACCTGGACAGCTTCGAGTTCAGCCAGAGCTACCTGATGTTCTGGGACAAGGTGGAGCGTTCTAACTTCTTCCTGGAGACGATAATCGAACTCGCGGACAGGCCCGTCGACGATCGCGCGGTGGCCTGGATGCTGGGGCAGCCCATCCCGGACGCCGGACAGTGGGACATGCTCGCACCGCTGATCCGGAAGTACGGCGTCGTACCGAAGGAGGTCTTCCCGGAGACGGAGTCCTCAGGCAACACCGCCAAAATGAATGCCGCGATCTCCTATCACCTGAGGAAGGCAGCCTCCCGGATCCGCAAGGAGTACGCATCGAGGGGCAATGCCGAGTCGATGCGGAAAATCAAGCGGCGCGCCCTGGAGACCGTGTACAAGATTCTGTGCATACACTTGGGTGACCCGCCGGCCGAGTTCCTGTGGCAGTGGAAAGACCAGAAGGGCACGTTCCATCGGGATGGCCGTTTGACTCCGGTCGAGTTCGCCCGCAAGTACGTTTCCACGCCGTACGAGGAGTTCGTTTGCCTGGTGCACGATCCCCGCGAGTCCAGCCCTCTGGGCCGTACGTACACGATCGCTCACCTCGGCAACGTGGTCGGCGAGTCGGACGTGCGTTACCTGAACATTGACGTTGGTCTCATGAAGCAGATCGTGATGGAACAAATCGTTGCCGGCAGCACCGTTTGGTTCGGCTGCGACACGGGCAAGCAGGCCCACAAGGATCTTGGCATATGGGATGCGGACCTTTACGACTACGATGCCGTGTATGACGTCTCGTTCTCCATGACGAAGGCCGAGCGCCTTGACTACCACCAGTCACGAATGACCCACGCGATGCTGTTCACCGGCGTCGACATCGTGGATGGCCGGCCCCGCCGCTGGCGCGTCGAGAACAGCGCGGGCGAAAGCCCTGGCGACAGGGGCTTTTGGCTAATGAACGACTCATGGTTCGACGAGTACGTGTCAGAAATCGCGGTACACAGAGACTGCGTCCCCGCCGACCTGCGGCCGGCTCTCGAAACTGATCCGATCGTGCTGCCGCCCTGGGACCCGATGGGCGCGTTGGCGCGCTAGCAGAAGAGGAATCGGGGGCCGCATGTTCAAGATCGGAATAGACGTCGGCGGGACGTTCACGGACTTTGTGATAGCCCGGGACGGCGAAGAGCCCAGATACTTCAAGACGCCGTCCACGCCTCACGATCCTTCCGAAGCCGTGGCCGCCGGGCTGGCAGAGGCTGCGTCCGCGTACGGCCTGAACGCGCGGGACCTGCTTCACGAAACCACCATGCTCATCCACGGCTCCACCGTGGCGACCAACACGCTTGTCGAGCGCAAGGGAGCGCGCGTCGGCCTGCTCACGACCGAGGGCTTCAAGGACGTCCTCGAGATGCGGGACGGCCTCAAGGAGGACCGGTACAACCTCCACCTGCCGCCGATCAACCCGCTTGTGCCGCGATACCTCCGGCTTGGCGTGCGTGAACGTGTGCGGTTCGACGGCTCGGTTGAGACGCCGCTCGACGAGTCCTCGCTTGCGGACGCGCTGGACAGTCTGGCGGGCGAGGACATCGACTCCCTGGCGGTGTGCCTTCTGTTCTCGTACGTGAACCCCGACCACGAGCGGCGGATAGGCGACGCTATCCGGAGCCGCTTCCCGGACCTGTACACGTCTCTCTCCCACCGCGTTCTTCCGCAGATCAAGGAGTTCGACAGGGTTAGCACTACGGTTGTCAACGCCTACGTCGGCCCCGTGTTCGGCGAGTACCTCAAGCGCCTTAGCGAACGGCTGGAGGGCGCTGCGGGCGATCGCGACATACTGATCATGCAGTCCAACGGCGGCGTGGCCACGCTCGAAGACTCCCGGCAGCAGGCCGTTCGCGCGATCCTGTCCGGGCCCGCGGGCGGCGTGGCCGGCGCGACGAGGTACGGCTGGCTTGCTGGGGCCTCGAACCTGATCGGCTTCGATATGGGCGGCACCAGCACCGACATCTCGCTGGTCGAGAACGGGGAACCGCACCTCGCGATCGAGAAGTTCGAGGCGGGCTGGAAGATAGCCACGCCGATGATAGACATCCACACTCTTGGAGCGGGGGGCGGCAGCATAGCCCGCGTTGACGAGGGCGGGATTCTCCGCGTGGGGCCGGACAGCGCCGGAGCAAGCCCGGGCCCCGCCTGCTACGGCAAGGGAGGCGAAGACTCCACGGTAACGGACGCGAACGTGGCGCTCGGCTATCTGGACCCGGCCAACTTCCTGGGAGGCCGGGAGAGGCTCGATCCCGACGCCGCGAACGAAGCCCTGAGAATGGGCGTGGCCGAGCCGCTGGACCTCACCACTGTGGAGGCGGCACACGGCGTGCAGCAGGTCGTCAACACCGCCATGGCGGAGGGGATCAGGGTGCTCTGCGCCAGGCGCGGCGTAGACCCGCGAGACTTCGACATCGTGGCCTTCGGCGGCGCGGCCGGGTTGCATGTCACCCGCGTGGCGCGGGAGCTAGCCATCGAGACCGTGCGCATTCCACCGGCAGCCCCGGTTCTCTCCGCTTACGGGATGCTGAACACGGACCTCAAGTACGACCTGTCACGCTCGCACGCCTCCAATCTCGATTCGATCGATCTGGACGAGGCCCGCGCGATCGTGGGTGAGCTTACCAGGGAAGGCGTCGAGAACCTGCTGGGACAGGGCGTGCCCGAAGGACGGATCACGACACAGGTCTTCTCCGACATGAGGTACTTCGACCAGATCTACGAGGTCACGGTGCAGGCGCCGGACTTTTCCGGCGACCGCGAAGCGGTACTCGGTGAGTGGGCCGGCAACTTCCACCAGAGATTCGAAGAGCTTTTCTCGTATCGGCAGGTCGACCATGAGATCAGGCTCGTCACGCTGCGGGTCGTCGTTACCGGCGCGCTTCCGCGCACGGACGCTCCGCCGGCGACCTCGAGCGCCCGGGACGCGGGCGCCGCGCGGAAGGGCACTCGCAGAATTTACACCGGGGACTGGGTCGATGCGCCCGTCTACGATTCGTCGGCGCTGCCCCCTGGCTCGTCGATCAATGGACCGGCGGTACTGGAGACGGAGTTCACGACGATACTGCTCGACGAAGGCGACACGGCCGAAGTGGACCAGTACGGTGGCTTGGTTCTGGACGTCGCGCCTCTGCAGGCAGCCGCGCCGGCAACCGATGGCGAGCCGGACCCCGTGACGCTGGCGATGGTGGAGCGCAGGCTCGACTCGATCGCGCAGGAAATGGTTGAGGTGATGCTGCGCACATCGATGTCGCAGATCCTCAACTCCAGCAGGGACTTCTCCACCGTGATCCTGGACGCGGACTGCCAGATGGCGGCGCAGGGCGAGGGCATACCTGTCCACATGAGCGCGCTGCCGGTGGCGGCCAGGGCAGTGGTGGACTTCTTCGGCGATGATATCCACGAGGGCGACCTGTTCATGGTCAACGACCCTTACTTCGGCGGGAGCCACCTGCCTGACATTACCGTGATCTGGCCCGTGTTCCATGAGGGCAGGATAAGGTTCTTCACGGTGAACCGCGCCCATCACAGCGACGTTGGAGGCGGTACCCACGGCGGGTACAACCCGGCCGCCAGCGAGATCTTCCACGAAGGGCTGCGCATACCGCCGCTGCGAATTCAGGACAAGGCGTCCCGAGGTACGACCTGATACACATGATGTCGGCCAACGTCCGCCACCCGGAGGGGTTCGTGGGCGACCTTAACGCGCAGATCGGGTCAGTCATGACGGCCGCGCGCCGGATTCACTCGCTTCTGGAAAGGTACGGCCCGGACCTGCTCACGAGGACGGTCCGGCAGATCATGCGCTCCACGGAAACGAGGGTGCGCGGCATGATCGCCGGCTGGCCGGACGGCGTGTACCACGGGGAGTCGTTCGTTGACAACGACGGGTTCGACGCCGAGCAGATTCCGATTCGCGCCAAGGTCACGATACGCGGGGACGCGATGAACATAGACCTCGGCGAGTCCAGCCGGCAGGTCACGGGCTTCATTAACAGCGCGTACGCCAACACACGCTCGATCGCGCACGCGGCGATCATGTACATGGCGCCTGCGGACGTGCCCAAAAACGAAGGGTCCATGCGGCCGGTCAGCGTGGAGGCGCCGAAGGGACTCATCGTCAACGCGAACCCGCCTGCGCCCGTCTGCATGAGCACCAATCACTGCGCGGAAGAAATCGTCGAGGCGATCTTCATAGCGCTCGCCCAGGCTGTGCCGGAGGCTGTGACCGCCGGCTACTCCCGAAGGCTCCGGTACGCCATAACTGGCATCGATCCCAGGACGGACCGGAAGTTCATCTGGCACTTCTTCATGGCGCGTGGAGGCGGAGGCGCGGCGAACGGCACGGACGGGTGGAACGGCGTGGGCGAGATCAACGTGGTTGGAGGAATACGCAGCCCCAGCGTGGAAATCACAGAGGAGCGGTTCCCGCTATTCGTGGTCAGGCACGAGTACCGCGCCAACTCGGCGGGCGACGGCAGGTGGAGGGGCGGCTACGGCGCGGAGTGCGAGATCATCTACCAGGGCGACGGCGAGGCGCGCCTCAACATGGCCGGCGATGGGACGATCAACCCCCCATACGGGCTGTTCGGCGGCCGGCCGGGTCTCCCGCACATATACAGCATCGTGTCCAACGGCGTCGAGCGCGTGCTTCCGTCCAAGCTCGAGGGTGTGAGAGTCACCCCAGGAGACAGGATCGTAAGCCTGTCGTCCGGCGGCGGCGGGTTCGGCGACCCGTCCGAAAGGCCCGAAGCAAGCCGCCGCAAAGACGCCCGAAACGGCTACACGGAGTAGTCGAGGTCGGCCTTCGCAATGCCTCACACCTTGGTCGATATCAGTCAACTCCCTTCCTGTGCCGGTACGTTTTTCGACGGCTTCGTCATCACGCCGGAGACGACCCGTACCGATGTCGTAGCCGTAGCTCGCTGCGGTAGCCATCACATCGACGTAGCGTCTCGCCGATATGTCCACGACCTGTATTGCGGTAAGTGCGGGGAGTGGATCGGTGACGCGCAAGATCCCGAAATCGCGCACGTCTCGATTTCCCTGACAGCCGAGTGCCGCCCCTCACAGAGCAACGATGGCGATAGCGTGCCGTGCCCAGTCTGTATCGTCATTCCCGCATTCACGCGCCAGCGGGAACCGGGGGGTTAGCGGGAATCCAGAGGGGCAGTGGGTAATTCCGCCTGCCAGTCCGTTGAGGTTGGCCCCTATCTCGCCAAAGCACTTGCCCCCAAACCGTTCGCCCTGAGCCCCGTCGAAGGACCTTACGCAAGACACCGCTCGCCCTCAGTACGCCAAAGCCATCGGCCCCAATCCGTTCGCCCTGAGCCCCGTCGAAGGGCCTTACGCAAGACACCGCCCGCCCTCAAGCCGCCGGTACGCCCGAAACCCGTTCATATCGCGCAAGTTGGACCATCAAATGCACCCCGCCTGCATCGTCATTCCTGTATTCCCGCGCCAGCGGGAACCCGGGGCTAGCGGGAACCCAGAGGGGCAGGGCAGTGGGTAATTCCGCCTGCCATTCCCTTGAGGTTAGGCCCTACCTCCCCAAAAGCCATCGCCCCCAATCCGTTCGCCCTGAGCCCCGTCGAAGGGCCTTACGCAAGACACCGCCCGCCCTCAAGCCGCCGGTACGCCCGAAACCCGTTCACATCGCGCAGGTTGGACCATCAAATGCACCCCGCCTGCATCGTCATTCCCGTATTCCCGCGCCAGCGGGAACCCGGGGCTAGCGGGAATCCAGAGGGGCCGGGGGAATTCCGGCCGCCCGTCCTTTGAGGGTGAGCCCACCCGCACCGGCGCTGCGTGGCGCATCGCGAAGCACCCGGCCGCTCGCACCCGAACAACCCATGCAACTGCAAGTGACCCATGTGATCCGGCCCAAGTATCTTCCTAGAACCTCCACTCTCCGCTTCGCGTCCGGTTGAACGGCGGGGTCTTTCCACCGTGGTTGCGACGGAAGGTATCGAGCCTGCGGGCTTCCCAACGCTGCGCAGCCTCTCGCGACATTCCGCGAGTCTCCACGTTCATCGATCCACGCTTGCCACCCTTCTTGTGTTGAGCGGCCCGTCTGCCAGGATTGTTAGTCACTCCCACATAGTTGACCCGCCCATTCCTGCCACGGAGTGTGTACCCACGAACCGAGCGGCGCCCACCGGAAGCCCTGCGTGCTCCGCCTCTTTCGTACCCTGGCATTGTCTAACTCCCTTCACGACTTGAATCTGTTGAATCACAGAATTGCAGCGTGCCGCTGCTCACACTTCCCAGATCGGACCCCTTGGCCGACAGACGTCACACTTGGGCCCTAGGCACCTGCCATATTGCCAGCACTGCCATCTGGCAGGTCTGCCGCAGACGTCGCAAGCTAGTTCCAAGACTCTTTCGTACATCACCCTGCCCCGCCTCATTCGCTGCCTTTCCGCTTTCAATTTCACAGTCATTGAAGTATTGCCGCGCCAATTCTCCACTACTCGAACAGCTTCCTAACCTGCCCGGTACCGACGAACTGCGACAGCAGCCGGTAGTTGTTCTCTTCGTAACGGACTCTGCCGGCGACAATTGCCGGGTGCACTCCGACCTCCATCGCGAGCTCGACGACAGCAGTTGGAGTTGGATTGAAGTACGCCGCGCTCTCGGACCACATTCTCGGAAGAATTAACGCATTTTCAGCCCACTGGTCAGCCGCAACCTCCAAAGACTCCCCTGCTCCAGTGTCGGCTTTCCGGAGGCTATGGTCGTCCACAAATCCCCCGTCCTCGCCGTTTCCGTCCATGTGCAGCCCCACGTGCGCCAGCTCATGCAGCAGCGTGAACCAGAAGTTGTCGATCCGATCGTATCGAAGCGTGAGCCCTATCACGGGCCGTCCGTCCGACAGGCGAAGGGCGGCGCCGTCCAAGTGCGTGTTACGAAGGTGGTGCACTGTCTTCACCGCTATGCCACGCTCCGCAAGCGCCTCAACCGCCAGCACTGGGCCTCGCTGCGCGCTGCTCATTCCCGCGACATCCCTGAGTAGCTCCTGCGTCACCGTCCCCTCTTGATATGGGGTATCTGGGGGCCGTTCGTTTGCTCTCGCGAGCACCTCCCAGCACCACGCGTTTAGCGCATACTCGTCCGTTTTGGCGTTTATACGCCGGTGATCATTCTTCCGGTACATCGACGCGACGGCAACTCTCTGCCCTCCCGCACGATCAATCAGTGAGCGTACAACGTCCTCCGCCTGGTCTTTCAGGCCAGACAGTTCCTTGGTCCAGCCCAGCCGGGCCATCTCCTTTAGCGGAAAGCGGTTCCATTCGACATCTGCCAGCGTATCGTCCTTCAACCATCTCGGGTCCTAGAGCAACGCTTCCACAGGTATGCCCAAGTGTCGATGAAGCGCCCGCGCCATCGCCATCGTTACTGCTGTCGTGCCGGACAGGACCTCCGACACCTTGGCGCGGCTGCCTATGTAGGGCGCCAGGTCGCGCCGTGTCAGACCCGCCTGGTCCATGCGGAACTCGATCGCCGCGACAGGGTCAGGTGGGCCGATGGGATGGTGGCTCTCCTCGAATCGCTCCACCAAGCCGACAAGGATGTCCAGCTCGTCATCCTCCGGCGTGTCTGGCTCAGCGTCCATCAACTCGTCGATCCTGGCGAGCGCGGCCTCGTAGTCTTGCTCCGATCGGACCGGTCTGACAGTTACCATCGTCACACTCCTTCGGCGTCGATACGGTCATACTCGGCGTGCGTTCCAATGAATCTGACGCACACGATCCTGCGGGGACTGTTCACCTTAACCACGAGCCGGAATGACCCGCCCCTTTACAGATTGCAAGCTAAGGTTGTGCAACGCCTGCCGATACTGCGACCTAAAGTCCCTGATGTCATCCGCCCCTTGACGTATTCGAACCGGTGTACTAGTATGAACGCATGTTCCCAACACACGGTTTCGAGCTTGCCGCAAAATCTCGGCTGACCGCGCATGCGCCGGTGGCGCCGCACTTCGCTATCGCCGCGCCGGTAGTGGACCCATTTCCCAACGGTGCCTCAAGTCCGCATCTATCCGCCTTGAACCCGCCTCGGCCCCGCCTGTCAGGCGCCTCTGTCTCGCCTCATCATCACAGCCTTTCAGCTACGGGACGAGACGGAATGAGACAGATTCAGTTTTTCCGGCCCGGCGAGGCACCTGCCGGAAATGGAGCAGCTTGGGTCCGACAGGACGCGCCATCTGTAGAGAGCTAGACCTTCTTGAACTTCGTGACGCGCTGTGCGTCGCCGATCTCAGTGACGTAGATGCTGCCTTCGTGGTCCACGCAGATGCCGTGTCCGGCGGCCAACGTGCCCTTGCCGGGGCCGTCGTCGCCGCGCCAACGAGTGATGGGCTCGCCGTCCAGCGTCCAGATGCTGACGCCCGTCGATCCGCCCTGCTCGACGACGTACACAATGTCGTCCTTGATCCAGATGTCGCCCGGCAGGTGCAGGTCCACCCACTGGCCGGTGTACCCGCCGTCCTGGTCGAACGTCTGGATGCGGTCGTTGTGCCGGTCGCAGACCAGAACGCGGCCGTTCCGGTCCACCCAGATGTTATGGACAAGGCAGAACTCGCCGGGCCGGTCTCCCGACCTGCCCCACGAGTGAAGAAGTTCGCCGGCTGGACTGAACTTGTGCACGCGGAAATTGCCGTATCCGTCGGACACGAAGATGTTGCCGTCCGGCGCCAGCGAAACCCCTGACGGCATGTTGAACGGCATGCCGCTAAAAGTGGGCGATGGCGCGAGCTTCTCCCCGAGCGTCATGATCACTTCCCCGCCTGGGGTGTAATGGGTGACCGTGTGGTAGTTGCGGTCAGCGATCCAGACATTGTCATCTGGGCCAATGAAAATGCCGTGCGGGTCCGATGAGAACGTGCCCTCTCCCCATGACGAGATGAAGTTGCCGTCCGGGTCCCAGATCGTCAGCGGGTGCAGCCCGCGACTGAGCACGTAGATCTCGTTCTGCGAGTTGATCGCGGCATCCGACGCGAGGCCGAATGACCAGTACTTGGGCAGGTCCGGCCAGGACGGGACCACCTCATACGTGAAGTCTCCCGATCCGACGATAGTTGTCATGTCTCACACCTCCTTGCCGTAGTGGGTCGATTCTAGGTTTAGACTGGGTGAGGCGTCAATTCACCAGGTTGCGATAACATTCCAATCATGACCAAAGGCAAAGACGATAAACGACAGTCGGTGACCGGCCTGGCAAGGGCGAGGCTGTGGGCTGAGGCTTCAGGCATCGCTCCCAGCGGTCCGCTCCTGGCGGCGGTCGCCGAGCGGCTAGACCTGCTGCTCTCCGAGCTTGACGCAGTAGGAGATGAAGCGCTGGAAGGCATAGAGCCGGCCACCGGCTTCAGTGCCGTTAAAGGCACAGACGATGTCTAATCCCGAACTCGCATTGCTCTCAATTTCCGAGGCATCGCGGCTCATCGAGGCCGGCGAAATCTCCCCGGTGGACCTGGTAGAGACGTGTCTCGAGCGCATCGAGCGGCTGGACGACGACCTGCGCGCGTTCATCACGGTCACCGGGGACTCGGCCTTGGCAGAGGCAAAGCGAGCAGAAGACGCGGCAGCCCGCGGGAACCGGAAGGGGCCGCTCCACGGCATACCGGTTGCGCTAAAAGACATCATCGACACGGCCGGCGTTCTCACGACATCCGGCTCCAAGATACACGCGGGGCGAGTTCCGTCCGCAGACGCGGCCGTCACCGAGCGGCTTGGGGACGCAGGGGCCGTGCTCATGGGCAAACTGAACTTGAGCGAGTTCGCGATGGGCGGCACTGTGGAGCACGCATTTGGCACGCCAAAGAACCCATGGGACCGGTCTCGCAATCCAGGCAGTTCGAGCAGCGGCTCGGCCATCTCCGTAGCCTCGGCCATGTGCTTCGGCTCGCTCGGCTCCGATACCGGAGGCTCAATACGCGGCCCAGCGTCGTACTGCGGAATCGTCGGCATCAGGCCCACATACGGTCGGGTGCCCAGGCACGGCGTCACGCCCCTGTCCTGGTCGTTGGACACGGTCGGGCCAATGGCACGGACAGTACTCGACTGCGCGATCATGCTGCAGGCCATCGCTGGACATGATCCAAGAGATCCCACGAGCAGTCAGAGCCCGGTGCCCAACTACCCCGAGGAACTCGAAGCCAGGACCGGCAGACTAAACATCGGTCTGCCTGTAGAACTGTGCGAGCCTGACGTTCTGGACCCGGAGGTGAAGACTGCGTTCGATGAAGCGATGGCCATGATCCAACGCCTGGCAGGCACGATCTCCTCGGTCAGTCTACCCGCCATCGATCGGTCTCCAGTGCCGGTCATCGTGATCTCAGACGGAGACGCGGCCGACTATCACGCTCCGTGGCTTCGGACCAGGGCATCGGAATACGACGCAAACGTGCAGTTGCGGCTGCTGACGGGCGCGGCCACGCCTGCCGACGCGTACGTGAGGGCACAGAGGATAAGAGCACTCGTCAGGGCGGAGATGCTGGGTGCCCTGGATCGATTCGACGTGCTGGCAGCGCCTGCAACTCACACCGCCGCTCCTCCGTTGGCGATCGCGGCCGGCACTGGCGGCTCGTTTGGAGACCTGCGGGAGGACCTGCCGCGCAGGGTCTTCTCAGGTCCTGCGTCGCTGTCCGGCCTGCCGACCCTTGTGTTGCCGTGCGGGTTCACCACAGCGGGATTGCCGATCGGGCTGCAACTCATGGGCCGCCCCTTCGAAGAGGCTACCCTGTTCCGTCTGGGCCGGGCCTACGAGAGGGAGACCGGCTGGCATCTGCAGCGGCCTCCAGTGTAACCATTCCTCTGCCGCAGCTGGGCCTGGAGCAGGGAAGATCGCAGGTCTTTGCCAAGGACGCGGGGCCAAGGCTGAACGAAGTGACCGCGCCCGGCATCAGCTCGCCTTGCTAGGGTGCTGGCCGGAAACGTATCATCGAAGTAGCGTCGGGGTGTGGCGCAGCGGGAGCGCGCTTGCTTTGGGAGCAAGAGGTCGCCGGTTCAATCCCGGCCACCCCGACCAGTTCTTTTTCGCCACGCTCCCCAAGTCCAAGTCACTATCTGAAGGCGAACATCGGAATCTTCGAGAAGGACGTCGCCGCGCCTGCTGGAGTTAGCCGGCGCGGCGACTGAATGCCATCGGGAAGATGATTGGGCTTTATGCAGTGCGCTTAGCCGCCGCTCCTGAGTGCGTCAGCGAAGTACACGAGATCAGCCAACTCCACGATATCCGGATCGTTGTTCAGCAGCCTCTGTACCCGGCTTGCGTGCCAGGCCACATCACCAAGGTTGCCCTCCTGGGCCCAGTAGCTGCCCCGAAGAATTTCCGCGTACTCGGCAACCACGGCCGATAGCTGGAACCTGGGAGCTGTGTCTTCAAACCTCCGGGCCAGTTCGCTCTTCGAGAGGCTGCGCTCGAGCTCAACGATCACCGAGTCATTGGGATCTTCGTAGCGCACGAACACCGTGCCTAGATTGCCTCTGACGCCGTCTTGCAGCTTCAGCTCGTAGAGCGCAGTTACGCTATGGCCAGCGCCGACCTCCCCGGCGTCTACGGTGTTGTCGCGGAAATCCTGATCGGCCACTCTGCGGTTCTCGTAGCCCAGAAGCCGGTAGCGGCTCACGACCTCGGGGTTGAACTCGACCTGGATCTTCGTGTCCTTCGCAATGACCTGGAGAGTCCCCGCGAGATCTTCAACGAAGATGCTGTGCGCCTGCTCAACCGTGTCCATGCGCCAACATACGTAAACCGCTCAAAGGCGTACCTGTCGCGCGGTGCGGACGACGATCCGTCGTTAGCCTTCAACGACCTGTCAACGGCAATCTCTATCGATCCGGCCCATGCCGAGGCGTACGTTAGCCGGGCGGCCCTATACCTGGAACGCGGGACTCCGGTAGACCTCAGCCGTGCCTTGGAAGATGTCGAGCAGGCGATCAGCATCGATCCTAGCCTGGCATCCGCATACCTGGTGCATGGCGAAATCTCTGTTCATCAAGATGAGTTGCTTGGGGCGATCAGCAAATTCAGCCGCGCCCTGAGCTTGGACTTGAACCTGGCGCCGGCATTCTTCAACAGGGGTCTAACTTACTCGGCGCTGCACCAATGGGACAGGTCGTTGGCAGATCTCCGAAGAGCACAAAGTCTCAGACCGCGTGATGTGATGTTTAACAGGACGCTGTGCTGGCAGTTGAGCGTCTTGGGAAGGCCGTCTGAGGCGCTGAAGTTCTGCAGTACGGCTGTCTTAATGGACTCAACGGGCGCGTCGAGAGACGGGCGCGGCCTTGCCTACGCCCTGCTAGGACGGACAGAAGACGCGATAGATGAGTTCGACGCGTTGCTCGAATGGGCCGCAGAGTCCCGTAAGCCGAGTTGCCTTCAGAACTACGCCTCAAGGCGGTTTTGGGCCACCGCCCTGAGGGCTGGAGAGAACCCGTTCGTTGACGATACCCTGTCCGGTCTGGCCGTAGGTCCGGATGTACTAGCGAAGGACCCCTGCTAGTCTGATAGAGCGAAGCCGTCAATCGGTTTGCGGGGGCGAAGCCACGGCCTCCACAGGCGGTCTCCCACTGATCTTGGCCACCCTGCGGTAGAGCACCGTGGCCGTTCCGACAACGACTCCACCGCCGAGCGCAATTGTCGCAGGAGCTCCGATCGCCTCCGCGATTGCGCCGGTCTGGAAACCAAGCAGCCACACAATGCCCCATGACATCGAGCGGAACCCAAGTACGCGTCCCCTCATCTGGTCCGGAACCACGATCTGCAGCAACGTCTGCACCGTCGTGTCGTAGACCATGATCCCAGCGTAGCTGAGTCCGAACAGCGCCAATGACAAGGGCATGTTCCTCGAGAAGGCGAATGCGACCAGAAGCCCTCCGAACATGGCAGCGCCGAAAATTAGCAGCCGGCCCTTGCGTTCCACTTCTCCGAAGCGGGAGAGCACCAATGACGCAACTAGACCTCCGGCGTAGCCTGCCGAGATGAGATTCCCGAGACCTTCTGCACCGACCTCGAGTACATCTCTGGCCATGATTGGCACCATCGGCTCGTGCATGAAGCCGAAATACTCTATTAGCAGGATGCCGATGAACAGCGTCCGCACCGCCGGTGCTTCGAACACGTACCTAGCACCCTCCTTCAGGTCGGTCAACGGCGACGATTGGCCGGATCCGCGTTTGGCACCCCGGCGCAACCTGAGCGCAATCGGTACAGCGGCCGCCTGGCACGCCGCAACGAATACGTATGCCCATGCGATGTCGAAGGCGTCAATAATTCTGCCAGCGGCCAGCGGCGCGATTATGCCGGCGGTTCCCATGACAACCTGATCGATTGACAACGCCGGCAACAGCTTCTTCCTTCCCACCACGTCCAAAACCAGCGTCGTCGCACTGGGTGCGAGTACGGCAAGCATTGCGGCGTCCACGAAGCCCAACAGCATGATGTACCCGACCCGAGTCTGGTCCGAAAAAGCGAGCACCGCGATCGCCGCGGAGGCGGCTACCTGTACGCACAGGGCCGCGACAAGAACACTCCTCCTCTCAAACCTGTCAGCTAGGACGCCGCCGACAACGCTGAATGACAGCAGGCCAGCTCCGGACGCGCCGACCGTGGCGCCGACCCAAAATGCGGAGTCCGTGGTCACCAGGGCCAGCCAGGGTTGAAGCATCATGAACAGAAGCTGGGCCATGCCCGTAAACAGGGTGAAGGCGAGCAGCAGCCTGAACTGTGCGTTTTCTACGATTAAGCGCATTCTGTGAAGTTCCGCCTGTGTGAAGCTCTTTGCGGAATTAGGGGAAGATCAACGGTACCAATCGTGCAGCCCGAGGGCCGACCCAATGCGCTGTGCGGGCTACTCCTATGCGTCCGGCTTCGAGGGAGAGTACGAGGTGCGGCCGCGTAGTCCGATCCTTCCAGAGAGCCACCTCTCACGCAGGGAACTGTAGGCTAGGGTTAACGTAAACACGCCCGCCGAGAAGAGTACGACAGACGGTCCGGATGAGACGTCAACGTAAAAGCTGGCATACAGGCCTCCCAGCCCGCAGAAAGCGCCAATGACCACGGACAGCGCCATCATCTTGCCGAAGTCGTTTGTGAGCAGGCGCGCCGTAACAGGTGGAATGACAATAGCAGCCGCGATCATGGTTACTCCCAGCACCTGCAACGAAACTACGATTACCGCTGCCAGGATCAGGGAGAACGCGGCGTCTACCCAGCCGGTGGGAACACCATAGAACTGCGCTACCTCCGGCTCAAAAGTGGTGAACAGGAAGTATTTGTAACCCACGAACATTACGGCTACGGTCAGGAAGGTTACGGCCACAACAGCGACGACGTCGCTCTGCCCTACGGCCAGTATGTTCCCAAAGAGGGCCGCGTCAAAACTGCGCGTAAACCCTTTGGATCGGCTAATGAGGGCCACGCCGAGGGCAAAACTGGACGTAGTGACTATTCCAATCGCAGCATCCGCCCCGATATTGCGTTTCCGGGTGGTCAGATTTATGAGCATCGCTGAGACGAATCCCCATACGCTCGCGCCCACAAAGAAGTTGATGGACATGACGTAGCTCGCCACTGCACCGCCAAAGATGGCGTGGGAAAGGCCGTGTCCTATGTACGCCATCTTTCTGAGCACGATGTAAACGCCAATGAGGCCGCACAGCCCACCCACGAGCGTGGCCACAAGCAGGCCCCTGACGAAGAATTCGTACTCCAGCGGAGCGAACATTACAGATGTCCCAGGTCCGGCATCTCGTCCGCATGCGAATGAGGTTCGCCTGCGCCGGGAACGTGCGGGCTCTCGGCCACAAGAGTCATTCCCCGATACTCCGTAACGTGCAGGTCCGCGTCGTAAGTCTTCTTTAGAACGCCCGGTGTGAATACTTCCTTGGGAGGACCAGAGGCAATGATGCCTCCGTTCAGGCAGACAACCCAGGGCAGGTGTGCCGCGACAGCGTTTATTTCATGGGTGGTCAAGATGATGGTTACGTCTTGGTGATTGAGGTCGTGAAGAAGGTGCATCACCTCGTCGCGAGTCTTTATGTCCACCCCCATCGTGGGTTCGTCCAGAAGCAGGAGCCTTGGATTGCTCACTAGCGCCCTGGCAAGGAACGCGCGCTGCTGCTGACCGCCCGACAGCTCTCTTATATGGCGGCGGGCGAGATGCGCTATACCGAGGCGCCGCATCATTTCGTTCGCGATTTCCCGATCAACTCGGCGATACCACGGGAGCAGGCGGTTTTCTGCGGTTCGGCCCATCATCACGACCTGCTCGACAGTGACCGGGAAGTTCCAGTCAATAGTTTCTAGCTGCGGCACGTATCCTATTCGCGGCCTGTGCTCGAAGACCGAGCGCCCGTCCACGAGCACATCTCCGTTGTAAACATCGACGGATCGAAGGATGGTACGCAGGATCGTTGTCTTACCCGACCCGCTCGGCCCAAGCAGGCCTACGAATTCACCCCGGCCTATCTCGAGATCAAGGCCGGTGAGTGCTGGCGTGCCGTCGTAGCCACAACTGACGTTACGCAGTTCGACAATCGGCTCGTGACTCGCGCGGGCATGCGGGATTGGATGAAGCAACGTACCGTCTACTCCGGATAGATTGCTTTGCTCTCGCCCTCGAACACGGGGCCAGCATCAAATCCCGTCATCGAGTCGGCACTTCCCCCCAACGCGGGCACCATGGCCTCGATGTTCGATGCCATCATCCCCAAGTACGAGTGGCGTGCGTCGCCGTGGGACCCTGGTAGATCATCGTCCCTCAGTTGATCTACGAAGACCGCACCTCCCTCTTTGGCAATCTGCTCCATGACAGGGCTGGGAAAGACTTCGGAGCCAAAGATTGCCGGAACATTACTGTCTCTCACTTGGTCAATAAGGTTTGCCACTTCGCGCGCCGACGGGTCCTTGAAATCAGACGGTTGCACGGCTCCAATTATCCGGAACCCGTAACGGTCCGCGAAGAACGGGAACGAGTCATGGTAAGTGAGCAGCTTTCGATTCTCTTGCGGCACGGTCTCCACGGCTGCTGCAATCCTCCCATCCAAGTCCACTATCCGCTCGCTGAGCTTGCTGAAGTTTCGTTCATAGTAAATCTCGTTTTCCGGGTCGAGTTCTATCAAGGCATCGCGAATCAGTTCAGCATACTTTAGGGCAAGGGGAGGACTTGTCCAGAGGTGAGGGTTGGGCCGGCCGTCGGACTCAGGGAACGAGAAGTCAAACGCCCAGTCCTCTCTCGCAATGGCCTTGTCACCAAGCGTTAGGATCACCGCTCCCCGCTTTCGGTTCGCCTCGGCCATTTTGAGCGCTGGCTCTTCCAGGAACAGGCCGTTGAGTATGATGAGGTCGGCATCGGACATAACCCTGGCAATAGATGGCGCAGGTTCGTAAGTGTGAGAATTTACGCCCTCTGGGATTATTCCTTCCAGCCTGATCTTGGTCCCGCCTATGTTTTCTGCGATGCTGGTCAATGGCGAGACCGTGGTGACCACTCTTAGCGCATCTCCGGTCTCTCCACGATCAACATCACCAAGGGACGACGACGGGCTGTCGTTGGAACACGCAAGAGCCGTGACGCTAATCGTCACCGCTATCAGTGCAATTCTTACTACCTGTCTTATGCGCACGCGTAGCTCAGTAGGGAAGTTCTCGTTCTATCTTGCGGCCTGGCGCGCCCAGCTAGGACTTTGCTTCGATTGATCGACACTGATTACAGAGCCCAAATATGGCGAGATGGTCCATTTCCGGTTTGAAGGAGAACTCTGCCATGATCTCCTCGCCCAGCTTCTCGACATGGACATCGTGCAGCAAGGTCAGGCCTTCGCAGCGCCGACAGATCAGGTGATGATGGCGAGTGTCGTCTATCCACTCGTACGTCGCTTCGACGCCGCCCATATCGGTCTCAGATACGACGCGCATTGCTTTAAGTACGCCAAGCGTCCGGTAGACCGTGGACACGTCTATATACGGATAGGTGCGCTTCACACGGTCCAGAATTTCCGAAGCGGTCACATGACCGTTTGCATGGCGGACCGCAGAGAGAATCATCAGGCGCTGGGGCGTTGGCCTGTGCCCGGAAGCTTTGAGTGTCTGAGCCGTACTATTCTCGCAACTCACAGATGCGAACGATACGCAAAAGACAATCGTCTGTCAAAACCCTTGTTGGCAAGAGAAATTCACAGCTTTTGCATTTACTTGCAAGAGTGGCTAGATTCACGGGTAGCACTCCGTCGCGTGTTACGCACTCTGCAGGGAGAACAGGGTCCAAGGCACCTGTTTACGGCAGGCCGGGCGGCCGCCACTCATGTGGGACCGCGTGCCGTTCGTAGAAGTCAGCCATCTCCACTGCGGCACCCCGAGTGTGGGACTCTTCCATCGCGACGACAACGGCGAACGTCCGTATGTGGTCGCGCGCTGATGGGTGCGGTTGCCTGTCACCGGCCAAGAGTTGTCCCAGCACATCGGTGAATAGCAGCCGCGCGTCGTCCACAAGGTGCTCCTGCTCCGGCAACGCAATTGGGGACGCGACAGACGATTCAGCCCCTCTGACCACACTGAGGTCGGAAGTGATCTGTCGCTGTAGGAGCGCACCGTCATCGCAGTCGGTCCGCCAGAGAAAATAGTCGGACCTGGTCTGGCCAGACCAGGTCCCAAAGACGCCGACTTCGATTCCACCGGTCATGCTCAGCGCGGCTATCACTGTACTGTCGCCTTCATACATGCTCCATACTGGATTGGAGCACCGGCAGAGAACTCGAGTCACCTCTGCGTCGTACACGAAGCGCATCTCGTCGATGGCGTGGATTAGTTGCTCGTACAGCATCGGCTGGCGCATAGATACGGGGTAACGGTTCAGGTTCGGCGCGTGGCCGTCCCGTTTACGCCAGTACGTGTATCCCGCCAGTCTCGGTCTACCGATCTCTCTGCTACGGAGTATCCGACGCGCCTCGGTCACGCAGTGCTGGTAACGAAAGTTGAGGCCCACAGAGAAGGCGCAGCCCGCCTCTTCAGCCGCCTGCACCAGCTTCACCCCCTCGTCGAAGTCCAAGGTTAACGGCTTCTCCGAGAGCACGTCGCAGCGAGCGCTCAGGACCTTCAGCGCATTACGGTAGCGGCCCATCGGAGGCGTGGCCAGCACTACCAGATCTGGTCCGCTCTCCAATAGCGCGTCATCGAGACTCGTGGAGTAAACGGCCTGTTGCCCGACGAAGCGAGAACGCGCCCACTCCAAACGGAGATTCAATAGGTCCACATACCCAACTGGTTCACACAGCGGCTCTTCGTCCATGATGCGCGCCCACTTCCTCCCACGGGCGCCGAGGCCGACTAGAAGGGTTCTGACAGGTTTGCTCATGAGAGGTCCCGGTGGCTCAAGATGCTACTGACCGATCCACTACGGCAGGAGGGCTGCCAGCTCCTCCAGGGACTGAACGACCAGTACGTCACCGTCTCTCGCGGGCGCTCCGGTGCGATTGAGCCATACAGGCCTAAGTCCGGCATTGGCTGCGCCGATGACATCGTTCTCCCAGGAGTCGCCTACGTGGACTATGCTCTGTGCGGGACATCCCGCATTCTCAACTGCGATGTCGAACAGCCGCTGGTCCGGCTTCTCAATTCCGCCATGGCCCTCCGCGAACACTTCAAAAGAAATCAGATGACTGATTCCCAGTGCAACCGCGCCGGTGTTGCCATTGCTCAGCAGACCAAGCCGATATCTCAGCGCCAAATGTTCCAGCGCGAGGGGAACGTCCGGAAAGAGTGTGCCGCTAGAGTTCCGATAACTGAAGTAGACATGGGCGAGGTGTGAGCCAAGTTCGTCACTCGGGACACCGGCATCTCGAAGTGCTTGCTTGATCGACTCCTCACGGATTGTGTTGAGGTCGGGGACTCTTGCCCATAACCGGATGTGCGTTTCATCGCGTATGGCGATCATTCTGTCGACATTCAGCCTGTCGGCCGCCTCCTCATCGAATTGCGGCAGCTCTTCAAGGACCGCGCTCAACGCACCACGCATCACCCATTGAAAGTCCCACAAGGTGTCGTCCACGTCGAATGTGATGGCCTCAACGCCGACGAGAAGTCGACTGTCTGACCAGTTCAAGGTTTGACCCGCAGTCTGCCCGAGCCGAAACGCTGCCCGGCTTCGACAGCGCTAGCCTTGCGTTTCTGGGCGATACTGCAGGGCTTCCGCGACATGGGTCACTCCAATGGGATCTTCGCATGCGAGGTCGGCAATTGTGCGAGATAGCTTCAGGAGCCTATGGTAGCCACGTGCGGACAGGTGCATCTGTTTCATTGCTGCCTGAAGCAAGCCCTGCGCACTCTCTTCAACTTTGCAGTGATCCCAGACCTCTACCGGGCCCATCTCCGCGTTCGCAACGATCTTGCTGCCTTCGAACCGACCTTCCTGGATCGCGCGGGCCGCGGCAACGCGCTGGCGTACGTCGGCGGAACGCTCACCGCGACTGGAGGCCACAAGCTTCTCGTAATCAACCTGGGGAACGTCGATGAACAGGTCAATGCGGTCTCTCAAGGGCCCGCTGATCCTGCGTCTGTATCTGACGAGCTCGCTCGAGGAGCAGGAACACTCGCGTCTGGGGTCCCCGTGGTAGCCGCAAGGACATGGATTCATGGCGGCGACGAGCATGAAGTTGGCGGGGTACGTCACCGTTCCCTGAGCGCGGCTGATGGTCACGACCTTGTCTTCCACGGGCTGGCGCAGGACCTCCAGCCCAGTGTGGCCGAATTCAGGCAACTCGTCCAGGAACAGCACTCCCCTGTGGCTCAGGGTGATCTCGCCAGGACGGGGGATTCGGCCGCCGCCCACGAGGCCGGCGCTGGAGATCGTGTAATGGGGCGCCCTAAAGGGCCTGGATGTCACAAGCGGGGAGGAGCTCGGCAGGAGGCCGGTGATGCTGTATATCTTCGTAACATCGAGGGCCTCCTCGCTTGTCATACGAGGGAGAATCGATGACATGCTGCGGGCCAGCAACGTCTTGCCGCTTCCCGGCGGGCCGCTCATCAAGAGGTTGTGGCCACCGGCTGCCGCGACTTCGATTGCTCGCTTGGCATGTTCCTGGCCACGAATGTCGGCGAGGTCTACGCCGCCCGTAAAGGCCGGATCGACTGCGCCGTTAGGGCCTGATGGGCCTTCTGCCCTGGCGATGAGCGCCCCCACAATGCCGCCCTGAGGCTGACGTACCGGTTCCAGAGGGTCGTCCCCTCTCAAGTGCGCGATCAGCGACCGGAGGTCACGGACCGGCAATACAGTGATCCCTTCGACCAGGGCCGCTTCTTCTGCATCGCTCTGCGGGACGTACGCTTGCTTGAATCCCTGGTCACGCGCAACGGCCACCATCGGAAGCACACCGTTGGTGTGGCGTACGCCTCCATCCAAAGAGACCTCGCCCAGGAACACCGCATCCTCCGAGACTGGTGGAAGCTGGCCAGAACTTGCCAGCAAAGATACCGCTATCGGCACATCGTAGGAGGGCCCTGCTTTGCGGAAGTCTGCTGGCGCAAGGTTGGCCGTTATTCTCTTCATCGGAAAGTCGCATCCTGAATTACGGACAGCGGAGCGTACACGCTCCTTCGCCTCCTGCACGGCCATATCGGGAAGGCCCACAATGTTGAACGCAGGAAGGCCGGGAAGTATGTCTACTTCCACGTCCACAATGTACCCGTCGAGACCAACGACGGCGCACGAATTCGTCTTAGCCAGCAAATTGCGTGTCCTTGCTCAAGAACTGACTGGAAATGGTAACCGATTGAGTGCTACTTGAATAGAACTAATGCGCGGCCATTTGCGCGGTGCGCGATACTGGATGCCCAATGGGTGAAGTAGGCAGAAGCCAGATGATTGTCGCGGCGCTCACGCCCAGGGCGAATGAGGTCCAGACGAAGAGTCCGTAAGAATCCGTCCTGTCAAAGACCACTCCCGCAAAGATTGGCCCAATCCCCCCTAGCAGACCGGAGATCGAGAAGATCGCGCTCCGTATCGTGGCGTAGTTGCGGAGACCAACCCAGTCGGCCACCAGCGCCATCATGACGGAGAACACGCCGAAGTCGGGCGAGAGTAACGCGAAGATGACGACCAACTTCCAAACTTCGCCGTCCAGCCAGGTAATGAGGAGCAGCCAACCGAAGGACCTCATATAGAGGCCCAGCGAGATGATCTTGGTCTTGTGCCAGCGGTCGCCCAGCCAGCCGAGCGTGAGCAGCGCCGGGGCCATGAAAGCGCCCCAGACACCCAACATGTCTCCGGCCGTTTTCTCAGGCAGCCCCTGCCAAACCAGTATTGCCACCAAATGCACTGAGACGGCCGTTATCGTGACGCTGTGCATCCCCATTGCGAGCGAAAGCAGCCACAGCCGAACCGTTCCAAGGCCCTGGCGCACAGACAGGCCCTCCAGTTCCTGGCGGGCCTGGGACGGTGCCATCTTCCGTGCTTCAGACGCCGCTTGAGGCCCTGTACCGTCCGGGCGCAGGCCCATGTCATGCGGGAACTTTCGAAGCACCCTGGAGAGGGGAACAACGATGAGCCAAATGCCCACTCCGATGATGGCGGCGGTAGTTCTCCAACCCACTGTGGCTACACCGAGGCTCAGCAGCGGCGGTAGCGCCGCAAATCCCACCGGCCAGCCCGCGTTGGCAGCGCCCATGGCCATCGACCTCCGAACCAGGAACCATCGAGCGACCGCTGCCGTACCTCCGGGGATGAGGGGCATCATGCCAAGGTTGATCATCCCGACCATAATCGCCACGAAGGCCAGGTAGTTTGTCGTGAAACTAAGGGTGATGAAGCCGGATCCTGCAAGCAGCCCTGACCAGAACAGGACCGTGCCCGGACTGAAGCGGTCGATCAGATACCCGGTGATCGGCCCGAGCGTCGTCATGAGGAATCGGTTGATGGTGAAAGGGATAGAGATCGCTGTCTTGCTGAGGTTGAGGTCGCGGCTTATTGGAAGGAAGAGGATTGCGAAACCGAAGAGCCAGGTGCCGTCGTTGACGGCGTTGAAGATGAAGCTGACGGCAACTACGCGCCAGCCGTAAAAGGTAGAACTGACTTTTCTGGAAATGGGGGACAGCACGTGGCTAACCATTTTGCGCATACTATGGCCCACCCCATACTCCGTCAATGTGAAGACCAGCGTGTTAAGCTTGGGTTCTTCAATGCACGGAGGATAGCTCTGGTGGAATGTCCTCAATGCGGCCGGAGCACAGACTCGGACGCCAGCTTCTGCACGGAGTGCGGCCAGAGTCTTGGCAACGCAGATGCGGAGGATGACGATCCCCGTCAGGACACGGTCAGGCCGACCGGTCGCAGTACAGAGACGCTTAAGCTCTCGTGCCCGCGCTGCGGGTGCCAAAACACTCTGGAGACCACGCACTGCAGCCAGTGTGGCGCAGTGCTGCGTGCCGACCTTCGAAGTGTAGACACTTATCGGCCGGAGGCAGCCCCGGCGGCGTCTGGCGATGCGCATTTGGTGCCGGAAAGCCGCGTGCTTGTCTTCACCGTGCTCTCCTTTGGGCTCTACCTCCTTTACTGGATGTACCTGACCTGGAAGCAGTACCGAGACAGCGTTACGCAGCCTCACTCGCCGAATCAGGAGACGGCGACTACTCAGTATCCAGTCTGGCACGCTCTGACGCTGTTGGTGCCGATCTACGGCCTTTACAGGGCCCACGCGCACATGGCGGCCTTCAGGGACCTTATGAGGTCGCAAGGTCTGCGCTCGACAATTTCCCCCGGTTGGTGCGTGGCAGCCGTGCTGCCGTTCACATTTCGGGCCATAGGCGGCGCACTCACTGCTCTTAGTGTGGGAGTTGGCCCAGAGCCGCAGTTGAGAACAGATGCCGCAGTCGAGGTACAACAGTCTGCCGATGCCGCCGCCACAGGGACCGTAGTAGAAGCGCTCACGAGGAGTGAGTTGGTCCTAGGGTTGGCGATCGAAGTCGTAGTGCTGGCGGCCCTCACTTGGATGCTGGTGCACGTCCAGGGAAATATCAATGCCTATTGGAGCAAAGTAAGGGGAGCGGCTGGCACAGTTTCGGTTAGTCTTGTTGAAATAGCACTGGGGATGCTGGGAGCGGTGATGTGGGCCATCACTCTTATCACTGTGTTGGGTGCGAGTTGAAGATTTCGAATTGGGCTCGAGCGGGGTTTGAGGGCAACTTCGGGTGCCGACGCCCGGTACACATGAAGGAGCGAAAATGAGCACGAACGGCAGGACAGCAGTGATAACGGGGGCGGGATCGGGCATTGGCAAGCATACCGCGCTCGCATTGTTCGAGGAGGGTTACTCGGTTGCCCTTGCCGGACGCCGAAGGGACGTTCTTGAAGAGACCGCACACGCCGCCGAAGTAGACCAATCGAGGGCCATCATCGTGCCGACGGATGTCGGTGACCCTCACGCTGTACGCGCGCTGTTTGCGGAGGTAGCGAGCGCATTCGGGCGGCTGGACCTGCTCTTCAACAACGCCGGCATCAGCGCGTTCGCAGTGCCGCTAGAGGACCTTACCTACGAGCAGTGGAAGGCCGTTGTAGACACGAACCTGACCGGGGCGTTCCTATGCACGCAGGAAGCGTTCAAGATTATGAAGAGCCAGGACCCAATGGGGGGACGCATCATCAACAATGGCTCGATTTCGGCGGATATGCCTCGGCCGAACTCGGCACCGTACACCGCCACCAAGCACGCGATGACCGGCCTGACGCGGTCGACTTCCCTGGATGGCCGCAAGTACAACATAGCCTGCGGTCAGATCAACATAGGCAACGCGCTAACACAGATGGTGGCTCGCGCTTCGGAGGGCATGCTGCAGCCAGACGGGGCTGTTAGGGTCGAGCCGACTATGGACGTGGAGCATGTGGCCCGCGCCGTGGTCCAAATGGCAGCACTGCCGCTGGATGCCAACGTCCAGTTCATGACAATCATGGCAACCACAATGCCTTACATCGGCAGAGGGTGACGGATCGCTCACGTATAGGGAATTAGCAACCCTGTACTACCGAACCAGAATATGAAGAGTCGCGATGACAGCAAAGTAGAGTGGAGGCGATTATGTGGAACCAAAGACGAACCGATGAATTCGAGGGTATGACGACGGAGCTCGTGACCATCTCAGGTCACGGAGGCGATGCCGTGAGCGCGTACCTCGCCCGTCCGAGCGGAGACGGCCCGTACTCGGGAGTTGTGCTCGTTCATCACATGCCGGGCTGGGACGAGCTGTACAGGGAGTTCACCCGCCGGATGGCCGACCATGGTTTCGCGGCCATCTCTCCCAACCTGTACGAACGCTTCGGGCATGGCACTCCGGAAGACGTAGCGGCCCATGCTCGGAGCGAGGGAGGCGTTGCGGACGATGTTGCAGTGGCTGACTTCGAGGCGGCTCGCGAGTACCTGGGCGGCCAGAGCTACTGCTCCGGCAAGGTGGGAATCATGGGAACCTGTTCGGGCGGCAGACATGCCTACCTGGCCGCTTGCCGAACGCAGGGCTTTGGAGCCGTGGTCGACCTTTGGGGCGGCAACGTGGTGATGCCTGCTGAGCGATTAACAGAGAAACAGCCAACGGCGCCAATCGACTACACGCCCCAGCTATCGGCGCCCCTGCTGGGGCTGTTTGGCAATGACGACTCCAGCCCGTCACCAGAAGAGGTGGACCAGCAGGAAGAGTCGCTGAAGGAGCATGGAAAGACGTACGAGTTCCACAGATACGACGGTGCGGGCCACGGCTTCTGGTACTACGACAGGCCTGCTTACAGGCAGGAACAGGCAATGGACGCATGGAACAGGACTATTGCCTTCTTCCAGACCCATCTTGGATAGCCGAGCGCAATCCCGGACATCAAAGGAGTAAGCCATGTGCACGATGATCGTGGAGAAGGCAGAAGTCGCTGGGAGCGCGCGGGGGGTCAACGGCTGGTTCAAGCTGGACCAGGTCAACGTATCCTACGATCACCCTTCCAACGCCCAGTTCGACCATGCAGTGAACCTGGACTTCGTGAACGGCGGCGCGGGACTCGATGCCAGAGTCGCCGTTGAGCTTTCGCCGGACTCGGCTCGCCGTCTGATGCGCGCAATTGAAGCGGCCCTCGACCGTGGCGTCATAGAGGCGGGGCTCGATTCGGGGGAGTGAGAGGCTGCCCTCTCTGCGGTTAAGTCCACTGCAGGCGGGAGAGCTTACACGAAGGCTTCTATGCCCGAATTGAATTCATCAACGCACGCCAGATCCCTGGCAAAGACCTCCGTCATTTTTCAGTGTTCGGGGAAGGGGTCGTTGGCGCTGGCGTTGGCCTGCGCGTCCCGGATGAACAGGCCTCTGCTTGTCTTGCCGCCCCAATGGCTCTTGAAGTAAGTGATGACGGCGATGGTCTCTTCGTAATTTAGCTGAGAGCCGAATGCCGGCATCGAGCTCTTGAAGCCGGGCAACAGGACGGGGTCTTCCTGGAACTTGCCGCCGTTCCTAACGATGCGGTACAGGAAGCCGTCGGAATGATGCCAAGTGTGTCCGTCCCCGTTCAAGGGGGGCGCGGGCAGCGTGCCGTCCTCGTTGGGTACATGCCATTCGGGTTGGCCCTGTCCTTCGGAGCCGTGGCACGCCGCGCATATCGAGACGAAGATGTCCTCTCCGGACCGGGCCGCCGGAACCGGAGACACAACAGCCTCTGCGCGCTCGATCGAGGCATCGTCCTGCGGTGAGGCACAGGCAGCGCCTATCGCAAGTATCAACCAAGAGAGGGCAAGTCCCCTGTTGCGGACGGCGTGAGCAAGAGCGCCACGGAGGAACCTGGCCGTCACGGAGTATGGCCGCTGCCCTGGGACTCCAGCCAGTTCCTGCTTGCCTCTGCCTGCCATGCGCGCTGTTCGCTGTCCCAACCCGCCTTCATGTACTCCAGCACAGCGTCGAGTTCTTCTTCGCTCAACTTGCCTTCAAAGGGCGGCATCGTCTTGTCAGGGTAGTCCGCCGTGCCGAGTATGATCTGCTTCAGATGTCCGTCCGGATGATGCCAGGTGTGACCGGTCCGGCCGTGCGCCGGGGCGTTATCGGTGGCGCCTGCGCCTGTCCTGGCGTCGCCGTGGCAGACCTGGCAGTCCCTTTCATAGACCGCTCTTCCCTGCTCGATCTGCTTCTCGTTGGGAGCGGCGTCCGAATCGGCGCCGCAGGCCACCGCAACCATAGCCAGAACAACGGCCGAGACACACAGATAGGCGAGATACGTTGCGCGTCTTCCGCCCTGCGATGGCGCGAACACCGCACTTACTCCCGTGGCGGATCGTAGTTGAACATCCAGTTAGT
The DNA here is from genome assembly GCA_965237445.1 of Dehalococcoidia bacterium. Taxonomy (GTDB): domain Bacteria; phylum Chloroflexota; class Dehalococcoidia; order Lucifugimonadales. Next base: position 1,161,062 of record OZ250142.1, read on the forward strand.
CCCAAACTTATCTGTGCAGGCGCAGAAGTACGCGCCCCAGAACATTTCCTGGGGTTCCATCATCACGGAGCCGCCTTCTGAGATCTTGGTGAATAGCTCGTCGGTCTCCTCCCTGCTGTTAGTCGGATAGCTAAGGGAGAAGTTGGTGCCGGCTTCACGCGGCGGCCCGAAGTTGGCGGGCACATCGCTGCCCATGATGACACCGTCACCGATCGAGAGGGTGGCATGCATGATCTTGTCTTGGTCCGCTTCGGACACACCTGTGTCGAGAGGTGCGTCACCAAAGGTCTGAAAGATCACGTACTCACCTCCGAAGACGGACCGGTAAAACTCAAAGACATCGCGGCAGTTGCCATTGAAGTGGAGATAGGCGTTCAGGGGCATGTCAAATTCTCCATTGCCAAACTGAGTGATCCAGATCGGAAACACGATACGAGCAGGGGCGCGGCGAGGTCAACGTTAGGCGAGTGCTGCGGCGTCGAGCAGATCCCCACCCAGACAGAGGAGGGGACCGTGAGCGCCGGGCTGTGCTTTGGGAGTGGAGCCAACGGTCGGGATCGAACCGACGGCCTGCTGTTTACGAAACAGCTGCTCTACCACTGAGCTACGTTGGCCTGGTCCCGTACCTGATTGATAATATCACAGGCCGTTCACTGCCCAACCGAGTTGCCCCAATCGACGTATCTGGACCCTGCCGCGGTGCTAACGGTGACCTGCTGCCGGTAGTCGCCGAGCTCGGCGGAGTGCGTCTCCGAGCGGTACTCGACATCCGGCGAAGCACCGCCGCCTGCCAGTGCTTCGTGCAGAACTCGTCCATCCATATCTCCGCCGCCCGGCATGCCGAGCAGATGAAGGATGGTGGGGGCAACGTCGATGTTGCCGGTCGGAGTTTCGATCACGGTCGAGGGGAGGAAGCTTGGGCCTCGTGCTATGAGAGTGTTTCGCAACTCGTGGCGGCTCATGCCGCCGTGGGTGCCGGCACCGACGGGTCCGATCACGGATGCCGAGTGGCCGGGAAAGCCGGCGCTGTTGGGGTCGGAGTTCCAGGCGAAGGACATCGCAAGGTCGGGGCCTCTGGGCCCATCGATGTTGGCGATGCTCGCGGGAAGCGTGCCTGGCACCGGGCCAACGCGCTCGGACGCCAGCAAGGCTCCGCACCACGGCTGACGCACGAGCCACGCCACCAGCCGCTCCACAGTGGCGGGGTCAGCTTCGTGGGCATAGAGGAGCGCCGTGCCTCCGTTGGAGGCAGCCAGGACACCGCCCGGTTGGCCGCCGCCGGGGAAATCCAGCCGCCCGCAGCTCGGCTTCCACGTCTACGACTTCATCGATGGTGGCGTATCCGTGGTCAGACACGACGATCACGTCCGTCTCTTCCAGGGTGCCGTTGCGCTCCAGCCAAGCGATGATTCGTCCCGAACTGCTCGTCGGCAGCAGCGAGAGCGCTGTTGGAGAGCACGGAACCGACTCCGCTCTTGTGATTCGAGGTGTCCGGTTCCGAGTACCAGATCAGTGCAACCTCAGGGTCGCGCTCCGCGAGCACGTACTCGATGAGTACCTTGGTGCCGACCTCAATCTGGGCGATGTTCGGCGCCATATAGGGAGGCCATGGGCCGAAGCGCTCTACGATCTGCCCGTGAAGGGCACGAGGCATGCAGAACTCCGGGTGGATCGTGGCACCACCGAGGTCTTCTGCGAGCGGGTTTTGGACGTACGCGTTGCCGGAAGTGCCGACACCCACGGCAACGTACTCGGCCCCGTGGCCATGCAGAATATCTGCCAAAGTGGGTCTCAGCAGGACGGCTCCAGTCTTTTGCCTCACCTTGACGAGTTCAGGTTCAAGGGCAGGGACCGTGATGTTTGAATTGTAGTCACGTATGACGAGTGTGTTGCCGGCAAGTCCGTGCGAACCGGGGTGGCAGCCGGTCATGAGGCTGGCGACGTTGATCCGGGTTACGGTTGGGAAGACCGGGTGATTCCTGGCGAAGGTGACGCCCCCGGCGAAGAAAGCTGCCAGATTGGGAGCGAGATCGGGTTGGACCTGAGAAGGCTGAAGTCCGTCGAAGGCGACTATGAGAACGCGGGGCATTGGCGATTTTGTCCTTTCACGCGGCGAGGGATAGGGCAGTCAAGATAGCCGCCAGCGGATGTTCGGGCAAGGGGAGCGTCTGCGTGTCCGCCCAAACCGGTCAAATGCGGTCGTTCTGTAGCTGAGGAGCGGATGCGGAAACTCCGCAGGCGGCCAAAACCGGCCAAAAGCGGACACGCTCTGATTGTGCCCCTGCTACCCGTCCCGAATACTGGCGGTTGGTCCCGACCAGCCTGTGCAAAACGGTGATTTACAAGCCGGTTTCGGGGAAATGTGTTCCGTTTTGTTCCATTCTGTTCCGTTTCGTAGCTGGGCCGGGGAGTTATCGGGGCACGAATGGGGCACGAGTGGAGCACAAACGGTACTTGGACGGGGCAAGAATGGAACACAAATGGAACACGGTCTAGCAGGGCGAGGGGAAGGGCATCCACCAAAAATTCGCCAGCGAGGCGGGGCAGGACTGCCGGCGTGTCGTGGTCGATGATGTTCATGCACCCATAGTAGCACACATGTACGCAGACGGCAAATGGCCAGTACAAAGGGAGTGGATGTTTGCTCCAACGAGGGTAGTGTGTCGAAGCAAGTTCGGCATGTCAGGAATGAATTCCAGCCTACCTATCCAGCGAGGTCAATAAGAGAAGCTGCATCCAAGCAAACTCAACGAGTGCCCCACACCGCTGGATACCAGCTTACGACGGAATGACGATTGTGCCAAGGGTCTTGTTTGGGCAGAAAGGCGGGATCCCTGTCGAACGTCAGGAGGAGGGATGGTTGGACCGGACTCGCAGGGTGATGCCGGCGATGGTCAGAGCAACTGACAGGAAACCGCAGACGACCAGTCCGGTCCTCAGACTGCCGATTGCCTCTTCGATGGACCCGGCTAGCAGGGGGCCGATCACTCCTCCGGCGGACATGCACATCGTCAGGAAAGAGGAGGCGACGGCGACCTCTCTAGGGCGGATGCCAGGCAACAGGAACGGGACGGTGTAGAGGATGGGGAAGAAGCCGGAGCCGATCCCGTTGAGAAGCGAAAGCCCCAGCAGGACAGGCAATGAACCGGTGAACATCATGCCGACGAAGGTGGCTGCGACGACCACGCCCATGATCCGGAGGATCGCCCTGCCCCTGTCGAAGTCCAGAGCTAAGTAGCCGAACCCCACGCCTGCGATGCCGCCCGTGGCGATACCGACCGCCACGACAACGCCGGAGTCCCGGATTGAAATGCCATGCGCGGCCTCCGCAAGGGTGGGGAAGAAGCTCAGGAATGCCGTGTAGGATGCCATGTACCCAACGAAGGCAAAACCGGCAATCCACAAATCCCTATAGGCAAGAGCGGACTTCACGAGAGCCAGGTCTCGCAGGCCAGGCGACCTCCTCTCCCGGTCGCGGTTAGGCCCCTCCCTGCCGAGGAACAGCCAGAGCAGAGTCAGGACGGAAAAGTAGATGCCGAATACGCGGAACACACTTCGCCAGTCGTTATCAACGAAACCGAGAATGAACGGCGTCGCGGCAAGGCCGCCACCAACAACGAGACCGAACAAGAGATTCGAGATGCTGCTGACCATCACGATCTCGCGCCTGGGAAACCACTGAAGCGTCAGCAGCGCCCGCGCCGGCTCACGAGCGACAAGCGTGAGGCCAAAGACCAGGCGACCAATACTGAGCACGATGAATCCGGGCGCCCACGCCTGGACAAAGATGCAGGCGGACGCCACGGTCACCATGACGGTGGTCAATGTTCTCGGGTTGAACCGGGAGGCCCACCAGCCAACGGGAATCGCGATGACAAGGCTGGCCCAGAACGCCGCCGAGCTTAGAATGCCCTGTTGGACGGGCGAGAGGCCGAGATCGTCGCTAATGGCCGGAAGGAGCAGGCCCAGCGCAAGGTGGACCAGGAACGAGCTGACGCCAAGCAGCAGGAAGATTCCGACGCTGACCCAGCGGTATGCCGACGGGCGCGCGATGCCCGAAGAGGCTACTTCTTCAGTCAAGCCGAGCACCGCTCCTGGCAAGGCACGAACCCCGTATCGGGGTACGGGGCAGACATGCGCCCATCAGGGGGCGTCCCGGAGGGACGAGCGATCCTGCCAGAGTGAAGCACAGTTTCAGGACGCGCGCGTCTCTCGCCCCTTCGAGGGACTCAGGGGAGGCTCTCACCTCAAACCTGTCCCATCGGGGAGGGCTTTGCATGGCTCCATGAAGCGGAACGGGGAACCCCATCCCAGCCTTCCCCAGCGGACTGGGAAGGAGCCGGAGAGCTTCGTCCATCACGGAATAGGCAATTGTGCAAAGGTGTCCATCGAAGGAGAGGGGATTTCTTGGTGCAGTCTCGCGGTTGTGCAATGGTCTCCATAAAGGAGACGTTTGCGTAACCTCCTGTGTGGTACGGGGAACCCCATCCCAGCCTTCCCCAGCAGACTGGGGAAGGGGCCGGAGAGCTTCGTCCATCACGGAATAGGCAATTGTGCAAAGGTGTCCATCGAAGGAGAGGGGATTTCTTGGTGCAGTCTCGCAGTTGTGCGAAGGTCTCCATCAAGGGAGAGGAGGGCTCGTTGCTCAGGTGACAGTGTTTTTCAATGGTCTCCATCAAGGGCGAGGAGCGAGTATTACCCAAATCACTGGATTGAGCAAAGGACCCTATCGCTGGGAGAACACTCCCCAAACCCACCGGCCGCAAGCGAGCGCCCTCTCCAGAATGCTCCACCACAGGACTCGTCAGCATTCCATGTTGCCGAAGCGGACTACAGATAGCCATAAATGATCGAGCGGATGCAGGCGTTCACCTCGTCCGGGCGGTGCCCGACCAGAGAACCGTGGCCGAGTCCCTCCAGCAGGTGGAAGTGGCCGTCAGGCGCGGCGTCGGCTACCTGCCTGCCGTGTTGCTGGGGCGTCTGCATGTCTTGGGAGAAGGCGATAACGTGCATGGGGACCTTGCAGTCCGGGAGCCTGTCGAGTACATCGAAGTCTACGCACGCCTCCCACTGCGCAATCATCATCTCGCTGTCGCGCTCCCCGTAAGCGGCGTCAGCCACCTCCTTGACCTTGTTCCATAGTTCCTCGTCGCCCAAGACCTCGGACGGGAACAGGAACGCCCCGTAGTGGTGGATGGCGAACTCCCGGCTGAGCCTGCCCCCCGCACGAAAGAACTCGATCTCAGCCTCCATCCAATCCCTGCTAAAGCCAGTTGGCTTCGCGGCAGTGCCCATGGGAATGGCGCAGCGCACCAACTCCGGGAAGTCCAGGGCGACCTGCTGCACGATGAGGGACCCCATCGAGAGGCCGGTCAGGAAAACGGGCGGGTCGCACACCGCCCGTATCAGCTCGGCGCAGTCACGCGCGAAGTCAGCGATCGACCACGGCGTGGGAGCCGAGCATTCGGTCTCGCCGACGCCGCGCGGATCGTACGACGTGTTGCGGAAGTCGCCCTCGAACGCCGCGATCTGGTACTCGAAGTCTTCGCCGCGCTGGTCTCCTCCGGGGACCCAGACGATGTCCGGGCCTTCGCCGCGCTGGAAGTAGAACTGGTTGACATCGGCGCCCGCGAGCTTGGGCATGACTCGACTCCTTTTGGAATTGCTTCAAACAGATACAGTGGGCGCAGATGCCAAACCGGCCCACCTTCGGCGATTCATCGGCCCGAGGGACCGATCCAGAGTGCGCCGGATTCAGACGTCTTCAGGCCGGCTCGAACCTGGCTACCTCGATGAACCCGCCCCCATTGTCCGACCACGCGAACAGGGCTGCCTCTACGACGCGCCGGTCCTCTACTCCGACTACGAGCTGCTGAACAGGATAAGCGGGCCCTTCTCCCCATGGGCTGGTCGCCACCTTACGGTCGATGTCGGACAGGTACGCCCTGCCGTTGGGGTGGGAATGGTAGATTACGCGAGCCGGCTGGTCACCTTTCAGACTGTCGTCGAGAGCAAAAAGGTCTTTCGGCGAGAAGACGTACGCCGACTCGACGCCGCGGCCCGGATGAGTGGGATGCGCGCCCTCGTTCTGCACGTTTACGGCGGGATGGATCTCGGCCACGGACCAATCCGCGACCGGGCCGCTGAGCCAGCCGCAGCACTCGCCGGGAAACGCTGCGCGGGCGTGTCCATAAACAGCCCGGAGCGCGTGTTCCGGTATGTTGACGGGGGGTGGTAGGGAAGTCATGCGGCTGTCTCAGATCCACCCATCAAGGAAGACATTGACAAGACTGACGGCGTGCGGAAGAGAACCCCATCCCAGCCCCTCAAGGGACTCGGGGCAGGCTCTTTCCCCAGCAGACTGGGGTAGGGGCACGGAGAGCCTTCTACATCGTACACAGCAACGGCCTTACATCGCACTCCATCAAGGGAGAGGGGATGAGTGCTGTTCGACTGTCACACGACTTGGCCAACGGAGCATCAAGCGCCCTTCACGGCGGAGCGCATGGCGAGGGTGTGCTCGGGGCCGGTCGCGCAGCAGCCGCCTATGATCCGAGCTCCACGCTCCTTCCAGTCCCCGGCGTATTGGGAGAGGCGTGATGGCGTTTCCCCCCTTGTCGAGAGGATGTCCGGACCGATCCTGGTCCTTCCGCCGACCATTGCCATAGGGTTGTAGCCGATGTTGGGGTAGACGCCGACCGGTCCGTCGTAGACGTCCATAAGCATTGGAAGGCAGGCGTCCAGGGACGCGGAGCTGCTGCACATAAGCAGGACCATGTCGACGGGATGTCCCTCAAGCGCGCGGGCAAGGTCCTCGAAAGACTCGCTGTACTGCATCTGCCTGTCCGGGCTCACATGGCGTACGCCCAGCCACACGGGCAGTCCGGCCTCGGCGCTCGCGTCCACGGCAACTACGCAGTCTTCGATGTAGCCCATGTACTCGGGGAGGATCACTTCGACGCCTGCGTCGGCCATTATTTTGGCATGCTCGGCGAACTCGTCGTAGTAAGCGTCGCGGCCCATGACCTGGACGTCCGTACCCTTTCCGACACCGAGCATCTCGAGGCCAAGGCCGGCCATTCCTCCCGCAACGTATGCTTCCGAGTTCATCTGATCGCGTGCGGTCACCGCATTCACCGCAGCGGCGGTGGCGTACTCTTGCCACCGGTCTCCGAGGCCGACGGGCTCAAGCCTGCTCTTAGTGGTACGGAAGTTGTTGCTGATGATCACGTCAGCGCCACAGCGGAGGTAGTCCCGGTGGACCTGCTGCACCACATCAGCGGCGTCCACGTTGGCCGTGGCAGACCATGGGCCGAGCTTGTCACCATCGCTGCCGAGCAGGACGTCGACGCCACGGCGCTGGATCTCGGAGCCTGTGGCGCCGTCCATAAGCAGCGTCTCGCCGCTGGCTATCCGGTCCATGATTTTGACTGTGGGCATGGTGTTGTTCCTTAGCTAGCTTGAGTTAAGAGGACTTTCGCCCCGGTCTGTACCCCATCCCAGCCTTCCCCAGCAGACTGGGGAAGGGGCCGGAGAGCGTCGATTCCAAGAGATGGCGCACGAGAAAGGTCTCATCTATTCAACAGATATCCAATTCAAAGCTCTAGGCCCCCTCGACGATGGGGCGCATGGCTAGGGTGTGCTCCGGGCCGGAGGCGCAGCAACCACCGATAATCTGGGCGCCCAGATCTTTCCAGTCAGCGGCATGGCCGGCCAACTGGGACGGGGAGTATCCCTCGGTGTTGAGGATGTTCAGGCCGGTGTGCTTGCGGCCGCCCAGGGGCGCCATGGGGTTGTAGCCGATGTTGGGATAGCCGCCGACGGGACCGTGGTAGGTCTCGCGCAGGATGGGCAGCCCGGCTGTAATGGCCTCCGGACTGCAGCACATAAGCATGACAGCGTCCACCCTCATGCCCTCCAGCGCGCGGCCGAGGTCGGCGAGGCTCTCGCCGGAACCCATCAACCCGTTCCGCTGGATGCCGCGAACACTCAGGAAAAGCGGCATGTCGAACTCGGAGCAGACGTCCACCATCTCAACGCAGTCGGCGATGTGGCCGACGAACTCGGGGAACATGATGTCGACGCCCGTATCGGCGAGCACGGCGGCCTGCTCCCTTACCTCTTCGCGGAAGGCATCCCGTCCCATGGTGTCTACATCGGGATTTCTTGTGCCGGTGATGCCATGGAACGTGGGAGGGGCGAAGGCGCCAGCCACGTAGGCTTCCGGGTCCTGCCTGTCGCGGGCCAGGACGGCGTTCTCGCCGCCCGCGCGGGCGTACTTCTCCCACTCGTCGCCGAGGCCGATGCGCGCGAGGCGGGTCCGCGTGGTCCAGAAGTTGTTGCTCAGGACCAGCTCCGCGCCGCAGCGCATGTAGTCCTGGTGCACCTGCTGCACGACGTCCGCGAACTCGACGTTTGAGGTCGCCGACCAGCATTGGAGGTCGGTCTCCGCAGTGGCGCCGACGTGCACGTTCGCGCCGCGGCGCTGCACCTCTGAGCCGGTGCCGCCGTCCATGAGGATGTGCTCTCCATCGTTCAGCCGGTCGACTATGGAACGCGATGGCATTGGGTGCTCCTTTCTGCTTCTTGTTATCCGTGTGAAAAATTCTGCTTCAATGGATTATGGCAGTCAGATTACCCCATCCCATCCTTCCCCAGCAGACTGGGGAAGGGGTCATCCGAACAGTTTAGTTTGCTCTACGCTTCCTTGACGAAGGGGCGCATGGCCAGGATGTGCTCCGGGCCGGAGGCGCAGCAGCCGCCTACGATGCGCACGTCCTCGTCCGTCCACTTGGCGGCGTACTCGGCGACCATGGAGGGCGGGTCCGCGGTTGGCGAGATGATGTCCGGGCCGGATCGCTGACGCCCGCGGACAGGGGCCATTGGGTTGTAGCCCACGTTGGGATACGCGCCAACCACGCCATCGAACGCTTCACGAAGCTGCTCCAGAGCCGCATCGGTCGGTTCGGGGCGGGTGCACATTATGAGGATGGCATCGATCTGGCGGCCGCGCAGGCCGTCCGCAAGGTCCTGGAAGGACTCGCCGAACTGCATGGTGCCGTCGTCGTTGGCGTGCCGGACGCCGAGCCACACGGGCAGGTCGAACCCCTGGCAGGCATCTACGGCGGCGACGCAGTCCTCGGCGTGGCCGATGTACTCCGGCAGAAGAATGTCGATGCCGGCCCTGGCGAGCAGGTCGGCATGTTCCCGGTACGCCTCGTAGTAGACGTCCCTGCCGAGCACTTCGCAGTCCGACTTGCCGCGCGCCGCGCGGGGCTTCGGTATCGGAGGCGCCATGCCACCGGCCACGTAGGCGTCTTCATTCATGGCATCCCTGGCCGCGATGGCATTGTGCGCCGCAGCCTCAGCGTACTCCTGCCAGCGGTCTCCCAGCCCAATCATGTCCAGGCGACCGCGCGTGGTCCAGAAGTTGTTGCTGATCAGCACATCAGCGCCGCAGCGGAGGTAGTCCTGGTGCACCTGTTGCACAACGTCGGCATTGTCGATGTTCGCGGTGGCGGACCAAGCCAGTAGCTCGGTATCGGCCGTCGCGCCGACGAGGACGTCAGCGCCTCGCCTCTGCACCTCGGAGCCGGTGCCGCCGTCCATGAGGAATTTCTCGCCCGAGGCGAGCCTGTCGGTTATGGATGCTCTAGTCATGTTCGCTCCTCTCGCTTGTCTATCAACTACATACGTGTCTGTCCCACCTGCCCACCCGGATGGTTGTGGGGGACACCCCCACTCCCCCGGAAAGGGATAGCGTGGCCGCCTTTCGATTCGGGCCGGAAGAATTGTACGGCGTTAGCGATTTCAGCGCCCCAACTCCACCCTCACACCCTTGACGGACTCGGGGCTGACTCCTTCGACTGCGCTCAGGACGCGGTCTGACCCTCTCCCATCAAGGGAGAGCGGATTTTTGTTATCGATCCTTGCTTGTGCAATGCTCGCCGCACGGAATTTGAGGCACGACTATGGACGCCTACATGACCGCGCGCATGGCGATTATGTGCTCCGGGCCGGAGGCGCAGCAGCCGCCCACGATCCGCGCGCCCATATCCAGCCAGTCCTTCACAAACTCTACGGTTCGGGAGGGCGAGTACTCGCCAAGCTGGATGAAGTCACTGCCCTCGGCCGGCAACTGGTTGGAGAGCATCTCCGGCTCCTTGAGCTCCGCGAGGGGAGCGTAGCCGAGGTTCGGATATGCGCCGACAACTCCGTCGAAGGCGGGGATCAGCACCTTCAGGCCGGCAGTGATCGCCTGCGGATTGCTGCACATGAGAAGGACGGCATCGACCGGGTGGCCTTTGAGGGCAGCGGCAAGGTCCGCGAGGCTCTCGCCGTACTGCATGGAGCCGTCTCCCGCGTTGATGTGCCTCACGCCGAGCCACACCGGCAGGCCGGCCTCGGCGCACGCATCGACGGCGGCGACGCAGTCGTCGATGTAGCCCACGTACTCCGGCAGTATCACGTCCGCACCCTCTTCTGCGCACAGCTTCGCGTGGTCGGCGTACTGCTTGCGGTACTCGTCTCCAAGCGCCTTAGCATCAGGCCGGCCCGATTCCGCGCCGGGTGGAGCGATGCCTGCGGCAACGTACGCGTCGGGATTCTGCGCGTCGCGGGCCTGGACCGCGTTCCGCATGGCCGCGCGTGCGTAGTCTTCCCACCTGTCCTCGAGGCCGATCGTGGCCAGGCGGTACGGGATGGTCCAGAAGTTGTTGCTGATGAGCATCTCCGCGCCGACGCGCAGGTAGTCCTGGTGTACCTGCTGGACCACGTCGGCGAACTCAATGTTGGCCGTGGCCGACCACGCCTGCTGGCCGGTCTCCGCGGTGGTGTCGACCAGCACGTTTGCGCCGCGGCGGTGCAGCTCCGAGCCGGTGCCGCCGTCCATCAGCAGCGGCCCTCCGGTGTTCAGGCGGTCAGATATCGAAAGTGAAGGCAACATCTTCTCCTTTTTGCGTTTAACTGCGATTCTACGAGCCCTTGACGACCGGGCGCATGGCCATGATGTGCTCGGGGCCGGAGGCGCAGCAACCTCCGATGATCCGGGCGCCCATCTCCTTCCACTGCAACGCGAACTCGGCCATGCGAGATGGCGGGTAGCTTTCGGTCTGAAGGATGTCCTGGCCCTTTGCCTCCTCCTGGTTCGTCAGGAGAGGATTGTCGCGCAGGGGTCCTGTCGGGTTGTAGCCGATGTTGGGGTAAGCGCCGATGACGCCATCGAAGGCGTCGCGCAGGACACGGAGTGCGGCAGTCGTAGCGGGCGGATTGCTGCACATGATGAGAATGGCGTCTACCGGGTGGCCTTCGAGCGCCTCCGCAAGGTCCGCGAGGCTCTCACCGTAGTGCATGCTGCCGTCGTTGGCGACGTGCCGTACGCCAAGCCACACCGGCTTGCCCGTCTCGGCGCAAGCGTCGACGGACTCGACGCAGTCCGCGATGCGGCCCATGTACTCGGGGAGCATGACGTCGGCGCCCTCGCCGGCGATGAGCCGGGCCTGATCGGCGAACTCCTTGTGAAAGCTGTCTCTGCCCATGATCTCCACGTCCGGTGGGTTGTTGCCCTTGGGCAATGGCGACACGAGATAGTCCGCTTCTTCAACACCAAACCTCCTCTGGAGATTGGGCGGCGCCATTCCGCCGGCGACGTACGCTTCCGGGGCCATGTTGTCGCGGGCGGTCACGGCGTTGCGGGCGGCCGCGGTGGCGAACTCTTCCCAGCGGTCTTCGAGTCCGGATCGGCGCAGGACCGTGGGGCTGGTCCAGAAGTTGTTGCTGATGATCACGTCGGCGCCCACGCGCAGGTAGTCCTGGTGTACCTGAGTCACCACATCGCCAGCGTCGACGTTGGCCTGAGCCGTCCACGTCTCGAGACCCTTCGACTCGGTCGCGTCCTTGAGGACGTTAACGCCGCGGCGGTGAAGCTCCGAGCCCATGCCGCCGTCCATCAGCAGCACCTCGCCCGCGTTCAGGCGATCGGTCACGCTTCTACTTGGCATTCATGTCCTCCTTATTGCTACGCGCCAGGCATGGCTTCGCGACAGGCGCCGCCGGTCACGCGGCCTCCACGACCGCGCGCTGGGCCAGCGTGTGCTCCGGCCCGGCGGCGCAGCAACCGCCGATGATCTGGGCGCCGAGGTCCTTCCACTCGCGGGAGATCTCGGCGAGCCGCGACGGGGCGTACCCGCCGAGGTTCAGGAAGTCGCCGGTGTGCTCATAGTCGGGGTACTGGCGGGCCTTGACCTTTCCGAGTGGAGCGACCGCTGAATAGCCGATGTTCGCATAGCCGCCGATTACACCGCTGTACGTCCGCCTTAGTACCGGGATGCCGGCCGTGACCGCTTCTGGCGGGCAGCACATGAGGAGCACTGCGTCGACCGGATGACCCTCGAGCGCGCGGCCAAGGTCCTCCAAGGTCTCACCGTACTGCATGCCGCCGTCCATGGTGATGTGGCGCACTCCCAGCCACACGGGTAGCCCCGCCTCGGCGCACGCGTCCACGGCGGCCACGCAGTCTTCTATGTGGCCGATGTACTCAGGGAGAAGCAGGTCCACTCCCTCTTCTGCCAGCAGTTTGGCGTGGTCCGTGAACTCCTTCCTGTAGGCGTCATCGCCGATTAGCTGGACATCAGATCGGTTGGTGTCGTCGAGTCTGCCCTGCAGGGACGGGGCTGCGATTCCGCCAGCCACGTATGCCTCCGGGTCCATGGCGTCTCGCGCCCTCACGGCGTTGCGGGCTGCGGCGCGCGAGTACTCCTCCCACCTGTCTGCTAGGCCTACCATGCCCAGACGAGACGGCGTTGTCCAGAAGTTATTGCTGATGATCACGCTTGCGCCGCAGCGGATGTAGTCTTGATGCACCTGCTGGACCACGTCCGCAAAGTCGACGTTGGCGGTGGCGGACCACGCCATCAGGCCAATGTCCGGAGACGCGCCGGTTAGCACTTCGGCTCCGCGGCGCTGGATCTCGGAGCCGGTGCCGCCGTCCATCAGCAGCACCTCGCCCGAGTTCAGGCGGTCTGTCACGTTTCGGTTTGGCATTCAGTCCTCCTTAATGGCTCATGGCTTCTCGACAGGCATGGCTTCGCGACAGGCGCCCGCCGGTCACGCCGCCTTCACGATCGCGCGCTGGGCCAGCGTGTGCTCCGGCCCGGCGGCGCAGCAACCGCCGATGATCTGGGCGCCGAGGTCCTTCCACTCGCGGGAGAATTCGGCGAGCCGCGATGGAGCATAGTCGCTGAGGATCAAGAAGTCGCCGACCTGCTCGTAATCCGAGTTCTGGCGGGCCGAGACATTTCCGGGCAGAGCGACTGCCGGGTAGCCGCCGATCACACCGCTGTACGTTCGCCTGAGCAACGGGATGCCGGCCGTGACCGCTTCCGGAGGACAGCACATGAGGAGGATGGCGTCGACAGGGTGTCCCTCGAGCGCGCGTCCGAGGTCTTCCAAGGTCTCACCGTACTGCATCCCGCCGTTCGCGGTGACGTGGCGCACGCCCAGCCAAACTGGTAGCCCCGCCTCGGCGCACGCGTCCACGGCAGCCACGCAGTCATCTTGGTAGCCTACGAATTCGGGGAGAAGCAGGTCCACGCCCTCTCCTGCCAGCACTTTGGCGTGGTCCGCGAACTCCTTTCTGTAGGCGTCTCCGCCCATAACCTGGACGTCCGACCGGCCATCGTTGCCGCCGCCTCTGAGCTGCATCGGCGGCGGCGCGATGCCGCCGGCAATGTAGACCTCCGGGTTCATGGCATCGCGCGCCGCCACCGCGTTGCGAACCGCCGCACGCGAGTACTCCTCCCACCTATCGGCGAGGCCGACGGTCCCAAGGCGAGACGGCCCGGTCCTGAAGTTGTGGCTGATTATCACGTCGGCTCCGCATCGGATGTAGTCCTGGTGCACCTGTTGGACCACGTCCGCGAAGTCAACGTTCGCGATGGCGGACCAAGCCATCACATTATCCGGAGACGGGCCGGTCAGCCCTCCGGCGCCACGGCGCAAAATCTCGGTCCCGGTGCCGCCGTCCATCAGCAGCACCTCGCCCGAGTTCAGGCGGTCGGTCACGCTCCTACCTGGCACTCAGCACTCCTTCCAGGTCACACGAGGCAGGGTCACACGAGGCAGGCGCCGTCGATCACGCCGCCTTCACGACATCGCGCTGGGCCAACGTGTGCTCGGGGCCCGTGGCGCAGCAGCCACCGATGATCTGCGCCCCCTGGTCCTTCCACTCCTGGGAGAATCCGGCGAGCCGCGACGGCGCATAGCCGCCGAGGTTCAGGATGTCGCCGGTGTGCTCGAACTCTTCGTACCCAGGGTCAGTGGGCTTTCCGAGGGGAGCTACGGGCGAGTAGCCGATGTTCGGGTAAGCGCCGATTACGCCGTCGTACGTCTTGCGCAGAATGGGGATGCCGGCTGTGATCGCCTCGGGAATGCAGCACATGAGGAGCACAGCGTCTACGGGATGCCCCTCGAGCGCGCGGCCGAGGTCTTCGAGGCTCTCACCGTACTGCATCTCGCCGTCAGCGGTTATGTGGCGCACGCCCAGCCACACAGGAAGCCCCGCCTCAGCGCATGCGTCCACGGCGGCTACGCAGTCTTCTAAGTAGCCTATGTACTCGGGCAGAAGCAGGTCCACGCCCTCTTCGGCAAGCAGCTTCGCGTGGTCCGCGAATTCTTTCCTGTAGGCGTCTTCGCCCATGATCTGGACGTCCGACCGGCTCGTGTCTCCGTCTCGACCCTGTTTGGTCGGCGGGGCGATGCCGCCGGCAATGTATACCTCCGAGCCCATGGCGGCCCGCGCAGCGACCGCGTTGCGCGCCGCGGCTCGCGAGTACTCTTCCCATCTGTCCGCCAGGGCGATGGGCTCCAGGCGCGACGGTCCAGTCCAGAAGTTGTTGCTGATGATAACGTCGGCCCCGCATCGGATGTAGTCTTGGTGAACCTGCTGGACGACGTCCGCGAAGTCGACGTTCGCGGTGGCGGACCACGCCTGCAGGCCTATCTCCGGGGACGCGCCAATGAGCACCTCCGCGCCCCGGCGCTGGATCTCGGAGCCGGTGCCCCCGTCCATCAGCAGAAGTTCGCCTGCCCCGAGCCGGTCCATCACGTTTCTTGACGGCATAGTCTTACCTCCTACTTCAATTCGTATCTTCCTGTTCAGCTTATCTGAAGAGCGTCTCCCGTTACGGGAAAGTTAGGTAAAAGAAGGATCCCGGCGGGAGCAGAAAGTCCACGACGTCGGCCACTTCGTACCAGCCGGACGCGAAGAGGAGCCCGTCGTGCTTTATCACCCACGCGTGCTTCCTCTCCCTGCGCTCACCGTGCGCTGGGTTCAGGTAGAAGTAGTCCACCCACTTCCCCTCGTCCGTCGCCGAAACCAACTCACGGCCGAAGTCATATCCGTAAATGTCCTTGCCCAGATCCCCTTTCAGGTCCAGTCCCACGTTCCCCGGGATAGTTGCGTGAGAGATGATGACATCGTTTTCGTCTGCTATGAACACGTACCACTGGCCATCGACGCTGGCCGTGGTGTTGTAGTACTCCAAGGTGGCCTCGCGGCCTTCGTTATCGTAGCGGTTGATGGCCTTTTCCACGAACGCCTTGGTGTATGCGGCCGGATCGGACTTCATCACGGACTCGGAAGCAGAGCTCCTCTCGTACCAGCCGGACCCGATCAGAAGCCCGTCGTGCTTCACTACCCATGTGTGCTTGACTTCCTGCTGGTTGCGGCGGGAGGGGTTGAGGAACGTGTAGTCGATCCACTGGCCTTCCTCGGTCGTGGCGATCATCTGCTCCCCGAAGTTCCTGCCGTTGATGTCTGTGCCGAGTACTCCCATCAGATCGCGTCCCAAGCTGTCAGGAATGGTTGGGTGAGCGACGATCACTCCATCTTCATCGACGATAAAGACGTACCACTCGTCGCTGACGCTCTCTTCGGTGTTGTAAAAGTCGATTGTGGCTTGGCGGCCGTTCCTGTCGTAGCGCCGCACCGCGTCTTCTACGAAGCGCTTCGTAAAGACGCCTGGCTCCAGCTCGGCGATGATGTCGCTGTGCGAGGGTTTCGGCTCGTCGCCGAGTGACAGGGGATCGGGGAAGAAGATAACAATGACCAGCGCGGCTGCCGCCAAGACCACAGCCGTGCCGATACCAATCTGAGCCTTCATCCTAGTGCGCGCTCCTTCAAATGGATTTGAGCCCCGGCGGTCATGCAAACACGCCGGGGCTGATGACGAATTATAGGTGGCAGGATCGTCAGGCGGCCTTCACGACTGGGAGCCATGGCCTCGATGTGCTCGGGCCCGGCGGCACAGCAGCCTCCGATGACCTGGGCGCCCATTTCCATCCACTGCTGGGCGAACTCAGCCATCCGCTCGGGCGGATAGCTGCTCGTATCGATGGAGTGCCACTGCTCGGTAATGGACTTCCCGAAATTCGGGTTCTTTCCGTAGCCGATGTTTGGGTACACGCCGATGATGCCATCGTACACGTCCTGTAGCTGCGGCAGTCCGGCCGTTATGCCCTCGGGGAAGCTGCACATAAGCAAAATCACATCGACGGGATGACCCCGCAGCGCCGTACCCAGATCGCCAAGCTTTTCGCCCTTGATCTCCATAACGCCGTCGTTGTCCAGGTGGCACACGCCGAGGAAAACGGGCAGGCCGGACGTGGCGCAGGCGTCTACAGCGATCACCGAGTTCTTGATGGTCCCCACGTATTCCGGCAGCATGAAATCCACGCCAACATCGGCGAGCACGCGGGACTGGTCCTCAAACTCCTTGCGAACGTCCTTGTCGGGAGGTGCTACGCCGCCGGCAACGTAGGCCTCGGGGTTCACGTTGTCCCTGGCCTGCAGTGCAATCTCGCCGCCGGCTCGGGTGTACGCTTCCCAGTTGTCGGCCTCGCCGATTGTCTCCAGCTTGGGACGGCTGGTCCAGAAGTTGTTGGAAATGATGATGTCGGCGCCGATCTTCAGATAGTCCTCGTGGACCTGCCGCACGACGTTCGGAGCGTCGATGTTGGCAGAGCCGGACCAGACGGCCAGGCTTTCCATCGTTGAGCCCTTCGAGACGTTGACGCCCCGCCTGCCCAACTCAGACCCGGTGGCGCCGTCCATAAGTAGAACATCTCCGGCGTTGAGCCGGTCCATTATGCTTCGAGATGGCATGTCCGCCTCCCACTCTCAGATAAGATTTTCCTAGGTCAACATTGTATACAATCGCCTAAAATGTTGGAATGCGGCGGTCCTTGAATCGAGCCAACACGCAACCCAGAGGCGGGCTCTGCCGCAGCTACCATAGAACGCGCGCAGGGGAGGTATGCTCATGTCCAAGACGCACGACTGCATCGTCATTGGAGGCGGCGCGGCAGGACTGCTGGCGGCGGTCACGCTGCGTGAGGCGGGGCGCGACGTCATCCTGCTGGAGGCGCGCGAAAGGCTCGGCGGCCGCGCTTACTCAGCGCCGCTCTCGGACGGCACGATGGTCGAGCACGGCGCCCAGTACGTTCACGGATCGACGATACCGACGTGGGAGTTCATCTTGCGATTCGGGCTGCAGACACACCACGCGGACATTGGAGGCAGCGCGAGGCACGCGAACATCTTCCGGGACGGCGAGTGGACGGACAGTGATCCAACGACTCGAGAAGCCGCCGAGGGGCTGGAAAGGGCTGTGGGCCATCCCAACCCAGACACGTTGAGCTTCCGGGAGTCTCTGCAGGCAGTCGGCCTGAGCGGGGATGTGCTAAGAGCGGCCGAGAGGATGCTAGCCGTGTCCGCACCAATGGACCCCGGCCGTCTGAGCGCGCGAAACGCATCAGAGATTCACCACCTCCACGACACGACAGACGATCCCGTAACGGGAGTGACCCGGCCGGGCAACCCGAACGTCGTGCTCACGGGCGGCTACAAGGCCCTGTGGGACGCTCTGAGCGAATCTGTCTCGGACATCATTCACCTGGGCACGCCGGCCGATGCCGTCGACTGGTCCGGCGGGTGCGTCACTGTGCACTCCCGAACGGAGGAGTTCCGCGCCCGGACGGCCATAGTCACACTGCCGGTGGGTGTACTGCAGGCGGGAGTCCCCGAGTTCAGGCCCGCGTTGCCAGAAGCGAAGCGCGCGTCCTTCATGGACATGGACAGCGGCGGGCTGATGAAGGTGATCGCCGAGTTTCGCCGGCCGTGGTGGGAGGACACACTCGGAAGAGTTCCCAGCATCAGGTACGCCAACCCATCGCCGTTCAGCGGGCTGATGAACCCATTCTGGAACCGGCCAGGACCTCCGACGCTCCTATCTTTCATCGGGGCGCCCCATGTGGCGGAGCTTTCAGGAAATCCTGAGCAGGTACGGGGCGCATATCTAGGCCAACTGATGGAGATGTTCCCGGGAGTCGACATCGAGGCAGAGCTGGTTAACCTGGAGGTTGTCGACTGGCCAGCAGATCCGTGGACGCGGGGCGGCGTGAGCGTGGTCCCGAAGGGCAGGTACCAGGCGCGGGCCGACCTCGCGGCTCCAACGCCGCCGCTGTTCTGGGCCGGCGAAGCGACCCACACCGCCGGATACGCGGAGTGCGTCCACGGGGCGCTGGAGTCGGGACGGCGCGCGGCGTACGAGGTCGCGCACGCTACGCAGCCAGCGTACGTCACAGGGAGTGGCGAGCCGCTCGACTGGTGGCGGTACAACGAGCGTATGCGGCCAGGGGGTTGACG
Source organism: Dehalococcoidia bacterium (assembly GCA_965237445.1). Classification (GTDB taxonomy): domain Bacteria; phylum Chloroflexota; class Dehalococcoidia; order Lucifugimonadales. The sequence continues at coordinate 1,179,765 of OZ250142.1, forward strand.
GCGGATCTGGTCTATGATGGTTGGAGTGCGCGGATCATGACCAGATTCGGCTCGGCGAGGTAGCAATGACAAGAAACCCCAAGAACCAGCTGCATTCCAACATGCTTAGGGTGTCAATGGATGTTGAAGCGGACGGCGGGGAACTGGTCGTCACCGAAGGGGGTCAGCCGGTGTATCGCGTCCTGCCGATAGGGAGCGGCAATACGGTGGAGGAGGTGTTCGGCGAGATCAAGGGCAAGCCTGTCTACTACGAGGACATTGACACGCCCACTGCGGAGGAGTGGCCGGACTTCCGATGATTGTCTTGGACACTTCCGCGCTCTTATTCTGGACTCTAGATCAGGAGAGGCTGTCAGCAATAGCGGCGCAATCAATCTCAGATACTGAACGCATCGGGGTCAGTTCGATGTCTATCTGGGAGATTGGCATCAAGTCCAAGAAGGGCAAGCTCCTTCTGCCAGTGTCGCTCAAGGAATTCGCCGACGGCCTCTCATGATTGCGCGGCCTCGAACTGCTCCCCGTTGACGCCCCCACGTGGATTGAGAGCCTGGAACTGGGTTGGAACCATGATGATCCTGCCGACTGTGTAATCTTAGCGACCGCCAAGCTGCATGACTGTCCGCTGGTAACGCCTGACGGCAAGATTCGGTCCCACTACGCGCAATCCGTTTGGTGAGGGGCTTCGGCTGACTTGGTTATGCCTTTACATTCGCGCCTTCTTGAAGGTTTCGATTAGCCTGCCCCTCAGCGGCCGATCGGCCGACAAGAGCTCGCAGAGCTCACTTGTGATAGCGCTCCTGTCGGGGATCTTCCAGGCTGGGTAGTTGCACACCCTGTACTGGACGTGCTCTCTGAGGCCGTCCTTGTCATAAATGTCCCTGGCCGCCAGCAACTCCATGAGCAGGGCTCGCCGGTGCGCATAGGCATGCGACCTGCCGGCCAGTTTGTGTTGGACCTCGACGTGCTCGTGGTATGCGCTCAGGTCCGCACGTAAGGCGTCGGACTCGAAGCGGCTGGCGGGTACGTAGATGTTGCCATGGTGGTCATAGATCGCGGGTTCCGGCTCAAGAGGCCATGGATCGCAGATTGAGTACGTGACTTCGGCCCCGGCAATCGTGGTCATTCGCGTCTCCCGGGCGGCGTCCCTGATCTGCCGAATGATGCGGTCGACCTCTTCTCCTTCGTGCGGAAGGCGAATTCTCCTGGCCATCAGCCCTACTGGTTTCCCCAGCCGGGGTTGTCTCCTCGCATCCGGTCCAGCCAGTCATTGCGTTTATCGGGTGTGAACAGCGTCTCGAACGACTCCCTCATCACGCCTTCTGTGAGTCCAATTCGATGGTCCGCTCCGGCCATCTTCAACAGTCCCGACACTGAGTACTCGCCGTATGTCCGGTGCTCGCCCTCGAACCTGCCCCCGAGTACCAGGGTGTCTATGCCTGAGTTCATGATCGCACCGCAGCACATGGGGCAAGGCTCGAAGGTGCCGTACATGGTGCATCCCGCGAGGTAAGGGGTGCCCAGATTCGCGGCCGCGTTCCGTATGGCGAGCAACTCGGCGTGCGCGGTGGGATCAGAGTCGACCATCGTTCGCGGCTCGCTCTGGCCGACAATCACGCCGTCCTTCACGACGATGGCCGCGACCGGGACATCGCCGTGGGCCTCGGCGGTACGCGCCAGTTCCAGGGCCCGCTCCATTATCCTCTCGTCAATGGCCACCTTCGCCTCCTATCTACAAGAACGGTCTACACGCTCCTACAACTGTTCCCCATTGCTGGAGAAGGTCAGGCCGCCCCGGGGATTTCCTTGGTGTTCAAAGATGCCGTTGGCGACCTGCTCGAGCCTTTGTAACATCCGCTCCACATGACCGACAAGCGTGTGGACATGCTCCCATCCAATTGCCAGTCACGCAGGTTGTCGACCCTGTCGGAGACTGCAAAGAACGATTGCCTATCACGGGTAACTCGCTGACAATCGACTATGGCCAGGCGCACCAACAGGAGGGCGAGTAGATGCCAAAGGGCGACAACAGGCTGGCGAGTTCCACCCAAAGTGGCCCTAAAGGCAGCCAAGGCATTGGCAAGGCCGCACAGGAACGCTTGGACAGGATGCTGGAGACGTTCGAGGCTGCCAAGGGGAGGATGACGGGATATCCGGGCAACCTCGACTACGACTACTCCCCACTCCTTCCATTCCTCCAATACTCAGGCAACAACATCGGCGATCCGTTCCACGACAGCATCTATGCCAGCAACACGCATATGATCGAGCAGGAAGTCATCGGCGAGTTCGCGGACCTAATGAAGATCCCCAGGGACGAAGCGTGGGGGTATGTTACTTCGGGAGGGACTGAAGGCAACTTGTACGGGCTGTACATTGGACGCGAGATGTTCCCCGAAGGAATCGTTTACTTCTCCCAGGACACGCACTACAGCGTCGTGAAACTCCTGCGCCTCCTGAAGGCGCGCAACATAATGGTGAAGAGCCAGGAGAACGGCGAGATCGACTACGACGACCTGTACGACACGGTAAGGGTCAACCGCGACTTACCGGTGATAGTCATAGCCAACATCGGCACAACCATGAAGGGCGCGACTGACGATCTGGACAGAGTCCGCAACATACTGGCCGATCTTGCCGTGTCTGACCGCTACATTCATGCTGATGCGGCGTTGAGCGGCATGGTCCTGCCGTTCGTGGAAGACCCGCAGCCCTTCGGGTTCGACTCTGGAATCGACAGCATATCTGTCAGTGGCCACAAGATGATCGGCGCTCCGCTGCCGTGCGGGATTGCGCTGACACGCAAGCAGTACGTTTCCCGCGTCGCCCGCGCGATAGAGCTGGTAGGCGTACTGGACACGACACTCACAGGTTCCCGCAGCGCATTCACTCCCCTGTTGCTCTGGTACGCGTTCCAACGACATGGACTGGAGGGATTCAGGACTATAGTGAGGAACTGTCTCTCTGTGGCAAGGTATGCGGAAGAGCGGTTCAATGAGGTTGGCATCCCCGCTTGGCGAAACAGGAACTCCCTTACAGTGGTGTTTCCCAGGCCGCCAGAGGACCTGATTCGCAAGTGGCAGATTGCGCCAAGCGACGAGATAGCTCACATAATCACGATGCCGCACGTGACTCGTGAAATGGTAGACGCGCTGGTTGATGATGTGTTGGAAGCGTAACCACCGGGAGGACTGAGAGATGAACAGAGTAATCGTAATGGGCAAGAGCGAAGTCGGCGTGATCGCGGACATTACCGCACCGCTCGCCTCGGCCGGCGTCAACATCCTGACGATCAACACGGAGAGCACGGGCGAAACCGGCCTTGTCATGCTTACAACCGACGACAACGATGCCGCTCTCGAGGCCCTCACGGCGGCCGGCTTCCGGGCGATCATCGATGAGGCGCTGGTGATCCGCCTCCCAGACGAGCCTGGAGCTTTGGCGAAAGTCGCCGAGAAGTTCAAAGACGCGGGAATGAACATACAGAGCCTCCACATCGTGGAGAGGAGAGCAGGATACGCTCTCGTGGCGCTGTCAGTTGATGATCGAGATGGGGCGGCGGCGTTGCTGGACAGTTCGATGGTGGTCTAGCGGCCCAGGCAGATGCTTCGCCCGGGAAGGTGGCTGTCGCCCTCGATCGGCAAGGTTAGTGTTCGCGGCTGTGGGGAGCATGCACTTGGTTAGCCATCCCGAAACAGCGGGCGTCTGCTCCCACGCGCACCTCAGCAGGGAGGGCGCCGCGAATGGCACGGTGCCCTTGCTTTCGAGCCTGCCTTAACTGCCGGTCATCCAGGTAGCCAGCTCGGTCTTGGGGAGCTCCTTAGTAGGGTCGACGAAACGGCACTCAAACGACCCCGGCGGCCGGGGACAGGGCCTGTTCCATCGTCCTCTCATCGATGGCCGTACACGCCTCGTGCCCATGACAAACCGGGGGCATTTTCGATAGTGGGCCGGGCCTCTGAGCAGGGCGAACGTCACTCGTTGCGGAACTGAATGGAGTATAGGTCCGCGTCCCTGATCACAAAGCGGAGCCTCACCGGCAGTCCGGCGAGCTTCGACACGTCGGTAGTGTCGCCCCACTTCACCGTGCGCGCCAGATCGTCGCCCCACACCTCGTGGCAGTCCGAGAGACCGAAGCCCTCGATCGCGGCGCCTCGAGCGTTCTGGACCTCCACTCGCACGTCTCCGACCGCAGACGACGAGAAGTTCAACACCAGTGCCCTGCCGTCGAAAACGAGCGGCCTCGTCAGTAGCTCGCCGCCCGATAGGGGCGCCGTCACGGACACGAAGCCGTCTATCCGGATCGAGTGCCGCCGCAGCCGGTCGGCGTTCTCTGCCTGGTGGGAGGCCTCGCTAACGTAGACCGATATCTCGTTGGCCGCCGCCTCGATTGTGGACGGCGTCTCGACGATTCCCCAGTTCTGGTAGTTGTCACCATAGAACCAGTTCTCCTTCTGGCGAAGCCCGGGCCTGATGAAGGACTCCGGCCAGACGTTGAAGTGCTGACCGTCCCGGCTGGACATGAACATGCCGTCCGTCACGGCCGTACCCTCCCGCGACAACCGGCTGCCCCTGACTCGCCTGTATTCGAGCTGGGGCAGGTGGTCGGTGGACTCGGTCCAGCCCCGGTCAACGTACCGCGTTGGGAAGCCCAGGAAGATGTGTGGCGCCCGGTAGTACGGAATCACACCGTTCGTGTACAACTCGCTCGTCCTACCGGGGGAGTAGGTGAGCCACTCCGGTTTCGGCCAGCTCATGAATTCTTTGGACGCCGCCGTCTTGATGTCTCGCCCGTCTGGGAAACCGACGAAGTCCCTATGGTACTCGCGGTACTCGCCGCGTAGTTCGTCCCAGAAGATGAGGTTCTGGGAGTCGAAATACCCGTCCGTGATGATGCCCGTGTCCGACATCCTGGTCCATCGGATGCCGTCGGGCGACTTGTAGGCGATAAGGCCGACTTCCTTATCTCCTCCGACGCCCTTGTAGGCCTCGTCCGGCCTGCAATCGGGGTTGGCGTCCTTGAAGGGCGTGAAGTTGTGGGCGGGAGGCTCCTCGTCGAGGATGATGTTGTTGTCAGTCGAACCCTCGAACGCGATCAGCCCAAGGGACGGCTTGTGCCACTCGATCCCGTCTCTGCTTTCGGCGTAGCAGTAGTACTGCTGGTGATGCTCAGCCTCGGGGTCGACATAGTTGTGGCCGCTGCCGCGATAGTACATGCGGTAGATGTCGCCGTCCTGGAAGACTGTGACGTAGCCGCACGTGTTCCCCTCCCAAGGCTCGCCGAATCGCAGGGCGACGTTCTGCGGATCCGGGCGGTGCAGCCGTAGCTCGGCCCCGCGCAGCCGCTCGATGAGGAAGTCGTCTACAAACAGCTCCAGCCTGGAACCAACATCGATGCTGACTTCGGACATGTCAGGTCCTCCATTTGGGGATGCCGGGCGTTGCGGTTTCTCCTAAGAGCCGACCCCTCTCCGCAGGAGACAAGCCGAGCCGCGAGACGGACAGTCTACTTCGTCCTCGAAGAAGTGTCGTTAGGGCGAACTGCAGCAACCATCTCCAAACAGCAAGGGCGCCGCGAAATTCGCGGCGCCCTTGCTGTTTGGAGTCTGCTAAACGGCCGGTTCTCTAGGTCGCCAACTCGGTCTTGGGGAGCTCCTTGTCCGGGTCCACGAACGGAACACGCACGACCTCGGCGTCCACGATGCCGTCCTTGGGCAACTGCACCTTGACCTTCGTGCCACGCCTCCAGTGCGACCGGGGCATTACGGCGAGGGCGATGTTCGACTCCTGGTTCGGAGACCAGAAGGCGCTCGTTATGTAGCCAACGTCCGCGCCCGAGTCGTTGTCCTTGACCAGGTAGAAGTCCTCGTTGTACCAGATGATCGGCTCGCCGCCGAGCTTCAGGCCGACCAGGCGCTGGTCGACTCCTTCTTCCTTAATCTTGGCCAGGGCTTCCTTGCCGATGAAGTCGCCCTTCTCCTGGTCTACCTGCCAACCAAGCCGGACTTCGAACGGGTTACTCTCGATGTCCATGTCCTGGCCGTAGGAGAGGATGCCGGCCTCGAGGCGACGGCTGTGGCTGGGAGCGATGACTCCAAGGTTGAACTCTTCCCCCTGCTCCAGGATATAGGGCCACACATGGTCGGCGTGAATCATGGCGTCGTGCAAGTAGACTTCGAAGCCGACTTCGCCGGAGAATCCGGTCCGGGAGATGGTGACCTTGTGGCCGTTGACCTCGTCGTGGATCAGCGTGTAGTAGGGCATCTCGCGGACGTGCGAGCCGACCATCTTTTCCACCAGCAGGACGGAATTGGGACCCTGAATCTGGACGGGGGATACGTCGATCTCGTGGATGTCCACGTTGAACCTGCCGGACGAGTTCACGCCCTGCGCCCAGAAGAGGACATCGGAGTCGGAGATGCTGAACCAGAACTCGTCGTCCGCAACACGGAGCAGGACGGGGTCGTTGATTATGCCGCCGTACTGATTGCAGAGAATTACGTAGCGGGCCTGCATCGGCGGCACCCTGGTCTCAACGTCGCGCGTGATGAGCAGGTCCACGAAGCAGCGGCGTCCGGGCCCTTGACCATGATCTGCCGTTCGACGGCCACGTCCCAAATGCTGACGTGCTCAGTGAGGTACTTGTACTCCTCGAACAGCCCGCCGTCCTCAGGCTTGATATACGCCCTTGGGTGGTACATGTGGTTGTACGTTGTGTACGCCCAGCAGCCCGCCTCCTTGGACATGTGCCACCAGGGGGACTTGCGGATACGGGTGGAGATCAGCATCTGCGCGTCGCTGTTCCCGCTCTGCCTCAGGTTTATTGGCAGGTGCCGCTTCTTGAGGCCTTCGATCTCTAGAGTTTGCGCCATTTCAGGTTAAACCTCCGGGTCTTGTGATTTTCACTATTGTCGGCGGGCGCTCCCACCATTGGCGACGGCATTTTCCACGCTAATTACGGTTTGGGCATGCATTCCGCACACCTGCGATCAAAGCAGTTCTCTCTTGAACGATTCCACCCAGCGGCGCTGGTGATGCGGAAGCCCGTTGATACGAACGTCCAGCTCGATGGAGACGTGGATTGCCTCCTCCGTGCTGCGGACGTTCGCGGAAGTGTCTACGTTGATCACGCTGTCCGTCCGCGTGATGGTCCTGAGGTGCTGGCCTATGGCCGTAGTGTCCGCGGGATTGCTGTTGTTCGCCCACACCTCCAGCTTGGACTCCATCTTGACGGTCATGTCTGAGCTCGCCCGACTTTCGTTTGCGAGGTGAAGCCTGAGGCCGGTCCGGTCCCGCATCATGTCCTGCGTGATCTCCCAGGGGACCACGCGGGGCGATGCTTCCGGGTACCGGCGCGGCGCGGCGGAAGGCTCGTACTCCATCTCGTCCGGCGGCAGTTCGCCCGACGGAGCATCCCGCGTGGGCACAACCGGCAGTTCCAGGTACGACTCGCGGCCGCTGTCACGGTACACGCGGTTCGTGCCGTTATATGGAGTGGGCCACAGGTTCGGGAAGTCCGCGCTGCTTATGGAGAGCCGAATCCTGTGGCCGCGCTCGAATCTCCATGCCGTGGCGTCCAGGTCCACATGCAACTCGTAGACTTCTCCCGGTTCCATTGGCTCCGGGTCAGTGAGCGAGTTGCGGCGCGTACCGTTCAGCACGCCTATCGCGGCCTGTGCGCTGGTGCCGTCCGGCGCGACGTCCGAGAGCCGGGCCACGAACGCCATGACGGGCGCCGTTGAACTCACGTGAACTACGGCCTTGCCCATGCCGATGATCTCCAATGGCGCATCCAGGGGCTCTGAGGTGTAGTTCGCAGAGTAGGCTTCGTCCACTCGCTGGTCGCTGGGCAGGCTGAATGCCACGCCCGCGCTCCAAAGGCCGCTCGCTATGCCCACGGACGGCCTGTACTCGTACTCCTCGTAGCCGTCGCGTGTCATGTCCGGGCTGGTTGCCGCAAGGTCGCTCCCGAGATCGAGCCGCTGCGTGTGGCCGCCAGGGATCGGGAAAGCCGGCTCGGAACGCCAGTAGCCTGAGGTGTGGGTGCGGTACGCGTCTGGAACGTCGAACGTCTGCATGTACACGTTGATGTCCGGCTCGTCCATGATCCCGTTGTCGATGCCCTTGAGCCAGTAGTCGCACCACCGCACGGTGAGATGCTCGCGTGCTAGGGAAGGACCGGGCGTCTCGCAGTCCGGCCCGGAGTGGTTCCACGGACCGATTAGCACTTTGGCGGGCGCAGTCATGTGCTGCGACGTCCTGAGCGGCGCGTTGCAGTAGCCGTCGCGCCATCCCCCGATGAGCAGCGCCGACGCCTTTAGATCCTGGTAGCGGCCCCGGATGCTGCCGGGACGCCAATACTCTCCGTCCTTCTGGTTGGCCAGCCAGGTGAGCAGGTAGGGATTGTTCTGCTCCAGGTGCTCCTCCCAAATCTCGGCCCAGCGGTCGCCGCTGTACTCAGGGTAGGGCGGCATCGAGTTCATGCCGATCATCGAGCAGCCGTATGCGCCGATGTCGTAGTAGCAGCGCCAGGCCCCACCTCGGTAGTGGCAGTCGTCCGTGTACCTGTCGTCGGTGTAGTTCCAGGGGATGATCGTGTCCAGGTGAGGCGGCGCCAGGGCGGCGACCTGCACGCTCGAGAACCCACCGTACGAGCCGCCGGTCATGGCGACCTTGCCGTCGCACCAGTCCTGCTCGGCGATCCACTCGATCACGTCGTACCCGTCGCGGTGCTCCACGGGACGGTACTCGTCGTCGTTCATGCCCTCGCTGGAGCCCGTACCCCGGCAGTCGACGCGTGCGCCGACGTAGCCGTGCTGCGCCCAGTGGTACTGCATACCCGCCAGCGGCTCCTGGTCGTCCTTGCGATACGGGATGTACGTAAGGATCACCGGCCACGGGCCATCCCCGGCAGGCAGGTGAATGTCCAACGCGAGCTTCGTGCCGTCGCGGGTGGGCGCCATGATGTTCTTTACGAAGGCGATGCCGTCCGCGCCGACGGCCATTGGCCGGACGTCCGAGTAGGTGGTGTCTGCCATGTTCAGTACCCCCTGTAGAAGTGCGTCTGCCAGAGTATTGGCTTGAGGCACAGATAACAAGACCGATCACACTCCCAATGCGGACGCGTACACGGCGGCGCGGCCTGTTCAATGACATGTCCGGTCATGGCTGCTCCAGAGCGAGCAGTGAAGGGGCGCAGGTCTTATCGTTGAAGTAAGGTTGGCCAAACGCCCACGGCTAGGCGCCACTCGCTGATCATGCCAACAAGCAGGCCGCTTTGGTTCACCCGTCACAAACGGGGGCAGGCCGCCGGGCGCTTCAACGCAGCATGAGCGCTACTTAACGTTGAAGTAAAGCAGGGTCGGCGTCGGCGGCGCGCACGGCATTCGCGAATGCTCTGATCCTGGCCGGGTCCTTCACTCCATCGGTCTCCACGCCGCTCGACACATCGACGCACCACGGGCGGGCGGCGGCGATGGCGGCGCCGACATTCTCCGGCGTGAGCCCGCCGGCCAGGACGGTCTCGAACCGCCGAGTGACCGCAGCGGCTATGGCCCAGTCGAATGTGTGGCCCGTCCCGCCCTGCACGTACGGACGGTACGTGTCCAGGAGGGGCGTCTGGCCGTGGTCCGCCACGGTCTGTACTCTTCGAACGGTCTCACCGACAGACTCGTCGCGGTCCCCGTCGTCCTTGACGCGTACCTGCCTGAAGACGGGCACGGGCATCCGGTCCCAGTAGTCAGCATCCTCGGAGCCGCAAAGCTGCACGTGGTCCAGCCCACAACGCTTGACTACATCGACCACGAACTCAGCCGGCTGGTCCGCGAACAGTCCGACGAGGCCCGGCCCGGGCGCATCCTTTCGACCTGCGCGGTACTTCCCAATGATGGCCCGCGCTTCGTCCGGGGCAAGCTGCCGCCTCACTCCCTCCACGAACACGAAGCCCATGAAAGAGGCCCCTGCCCCAGCGGCCACGATCGCGTGACCGGCGTCCCTCATGCCGCAGATTTTGAACTTGGTCAAAGCAGGCTCCTCAGCGCCGCGCCAGGATCAACGGAGACCATCAGGGTCTCACCGACCAGCACGGCGTGCGCCCCGGCGCGACACACCCTCGCGATGTCCGCGCGAGACGCGATGCCGCTCTCGCTGACCACCGTCTTGCCCTCGGGCACGAGCGGGGCAAGCCTGTCCGTCGTCTCCATGTCAGTGCGAAACGTCCTCAGGTCCCGGTTGTTGATGCCGATGATATCTGCGCCCGCACCTAGCGCCACGTCCAGCTCCCGCTCGTCGTGCACCTCTACCAGGCTGTCCATTCCGTGCTCAGCGCTTAGCCCCATGAGTTCTCGGATCTGTTCTTCAGAGAGCATGGCCACGATAAGAAGAATCGCGTCGGCGCCGTGCGCCCTCGCCTCCACGACCTGGTACGGATCGAAGACGAACTCCTTGCGCAGCACCGGCTTGCCGGCGGGATGCGTTATCGCCTGGACCTGCTCGAGATGCTTGATCGCACCCTTGGAACCGCGCGTTGGTCAGGACCGATACGGCAGCCGCGCCGTTCTCCATGTACGATCTCGCATGCGCGGGCGGGTCGAAGTCGGCGCGAAGCAGTCCCTTCGACGGCGACGCCTTCTTGACCTCGGCGATGACGCTGGTCGTGCTTCCCTTGAGAGCGTAGCCCAGGCTGTGCGGCCAGGGCCGTCGCTCGATACGGCGCTCCAGTTCGGAGATTGGCATCTCCGCCTTTAGACGCTCCACCTCAACACGCTTCTCATCCACCAACTGCCTCAGGATGTCGGGAGTGTCGGGGGCGATCAAAGGGAACTTCCCCGCTTTTCCAGAACTCCCATGATCTCGGATGCGTCCCGAATGACGCTATGCACGGGCAGGCCATCGAAGCTCTCGCGCGGCGTGACGCCCGACAGCGCCGCCACGAATGGCACGTTCGCCCGGCGCGCCGTCTCCGCGTCAGTAACGGTGTCCCCAACGTAGAGCGACTCGGAGGGCCGGCAGCCGAGCCTGTCGATGACATTGAGCAATCCGCTTGGGTCGGGCTTCAGGTTCGGCAGGTCATCGCTGCCCACGATCGCCCTAAATCGACCGTCCAGTCCGTCGCGCTTGAGCGCGAATTCAACCATGCGCCGGAATTTCTGAGAGACGATTCCCATGGCGATGTTCGCGCAGCCCAACGCCTCGACCACATCCGGAACGAACTCGTACAGGCTCGTCGCGTCTGCCATGACGTGGTCCGCTCGCTCCAGGAACAGCCGGAAAAACTCAGGCGCGAGACGCCGTTTCGATTCGCCCACCAGCGTGACCAGCGCCTCCTCCATTGTCAGGCCGATCGTCTGACGGATGTCGTCGCCGTCCGCTTCGGGAAGTCCCAGCTTGGACAGCGCGTAGTTGATGCTGCTGATAATGCCCTCCGAAGAATCGGCGAGGGTGTAGTTGAAGTCGAACACTACACACGATGGCCAGCCGTTGACGTTCACTGGCCCGCTCATACTGAATTTCCCAGCTTTTCCAGAACTCCCATGATCTCGGACGCGTCCCGAATGACGCTAAGCACGGGGAGGCAGTCGAAGCTCTCGCGCGGCGTCACGCCCGACAGCGTTGCCACGAACGGCACGTTCGCCCGGCGCGCCGTCTCCGCGTCGGTCACGGTGTCTCCAACGTAGAGCGACTCGCAAGGCCGACAGCCGAGCCTGTCGATGACGGTGAACAGCCCGCTTGGGTCGGGCTTCAGGTTCGGCAGGTCCTCGCCACCCACGATTGCCCCGAATCGGCCATTCAGTCCGTCGCGCTTGAGCACGAATTCGATTCTGCGCCGGAACTTCTGAGAGACGATCCCCATGGCAACGTTCGCGCCGTCCAGCGCCTCGACCACGTCCGGGACGAACTCGTACAGCCTCGTCGCGTCTGCCATGACCTCATCCGCCCGTTCCACGAAGAGCCGATAGAACTCAGGCGCGTGCCGCCGGTTCGATTCGCCCGCCAGGGTGACCAGCGCCTCATCGAGCGACAGCCCGATAGTCGTGCGGATCGCGTCGCCTCCCGCTTCGGACAGTCCCAGCTTGGACAGGGCGTAGTTGATGCTGTTGATAATGCCCTCGGAAGAATCGGCGAGGGTGTAGTCGAAGTCGAACACCACGCACGATGGCCAGCCGTTTGCGTACACCATTCGGCGCCTACGTGAGCGTCCGGCTCAGCTCTGCGAGCGCGGACAGCCGCCCATGGGCCGCGCCGCTGTCTATGGACTCCGCAGCATCCTCCACGCCGTCCCGCACCGTGTCAGAGGCGCCCGCGGCCGCGAGCGCAGCGCCGGCGTTCATCAGAACGATGTCGCGGGCCGGTCCCATCGCGCCGCCCAGCACATCGCGGATGATCTCGGCGCTCTCGCCGGAGCTATCGACGCGTATGTCATCCGTGGAGCTTCTGCTCAGGCCCAGGTCCTCGGGTGTGACCTCGTACTCGGAGACTTCGCCGTCGCTCAGGTCCCACACGGTAGACGGGCCGGCGATCGTCAGCTCGTCCATGCCATCGCTGCCACGCACGACGAGCGCGCGTTCGCTGCCGGACAGTGCTAGCGCTTCAGCCATTGTCGGTCCCAGGCCATAGTCGGACACACCGAGCAGGCGATACCCGGCATTGGCCGGGTTGGTTAGCGGGCCGAGCAGGTTGAACACCGTGCGGATGCCGATCTCTCGGCGCGGCGCGGCGGCGAACCTCATCGACGGATGGTACCGCTGCGCAAACATGAACCCGAATCCGACTTCCCGGATGCACGTGACCACGGACTCGGGGCTGAGGTCAATGTTGACTCCCAGCGCTTCCAGTGCGTCCGCGCTGCCAGTGGAACCGGAGGCTGCCCGGTTGCCATGCTTCGCGACCCTCACGCCCGCGCCGGCAACCACGAACGCCGCCGCCGTGGAGACGTTGAACGTGCCGGAGTGGTCGCCCCCCGTCCCGCACGTGTCCAGCAGCGGGCCGTCTATCTCAACGCGCAGGCACCTCTCTCGCATAACGCCGACAAGCGCGGCGAGCTCGGCCGGCGTCTCGCCCTTCATGCGCAGGGCCGTCACGAAGGCGCTGAACTGCGCCGGAGTCGCCTCGCCGTCCATGATCTCGTTCATCACGGCGGCGGCCTCGTCCGCCGAGAGGGCGTTGCCCTCCACGAGTTTCTGTATCGCTTCCACAATCATTGGCTGCCTCCGACCTGCCTTCCGCCACGCTCGACCGGTATGCCGTCGAGGTACCGCTTGTTTTCGTTGAAGTCCTTGCACCAATCCGGCTCGTGCGGCTCCTCGATCCTGTCCCCATAGTGGATGTACGGCTTCAGGTCCAGCACCTGTGTGCCGTCGACGGCGTCGAGCCCGTGAACGCGGACAGTGCTTCCTTCGATGCCCTTCAACTCGACTACCGTAACGCCGACAGGGTTGGGTCTCACCGGCGACCGGGTCGCGAACGTGCCTCTTCGGCCTTCGTCAGAAGGGCCGCGGCTCTCGTCGGGCGCCCACTCAGAAGAGAGGTGCAGCCAGAACAGCACTATCGCGTGGGAGAACGCATCCAGCCCCGCGAGGGAAGCAACGTACGGGGCCTCCAGCACAATCTCGGACTCGACCTCTTCCCACACGGTCCTGGGCTCGGAAACTCCGTTGCGCACGACTCCAATGGATCGGAGGCTCATGCCCTCGGTTAGGTTACTCTCGGAGATTGTCATGTCTCAAGAAAGTTGCGGAGCAGGTCGTGGCCCGTCCTGGTCATGATCGACTCCGGGTGGAACTGCACGCCTTCAACCGGAAGGCTCTTGTGGCGCAAGCCCATGATCACGCCGCTGTCCGACCATGCCGTCACCTCCAGTTCGTCGGGAATACCCTCCTGCATCACGGCGAGCGAGTGGTAGCGGATCGCCTCGAACGGGTCGGGAAGGCCCTCGAACACGCCCTTGCCGTCGTGACTGATCATCGAAGTCTTACCGTGCATGATCTCTCCGGCACCGGCCACGCGGGCGCCGTACGCCTGCCCTATGCACTGGTGGCCCAGGCAAACGCCAAGCACCGGGAGCTTCTCTCCAAAGTGCTTGATGACGTCCACGGAGACCCCTGCCTCGTTGGGAGTGCAGGGCCCAGGCGATACGACGATCTTCTCCGGGGCCATGCCGTCCAGTTCCTCGACGGTCGATTCGTCGTTACGAACCACTTTGACTTCAGCGCCCAGCTCGCAAAGGTACTGGTACAGGTTGTACGTGAAGCTGTCGTAGTTGTCGATCAGCAGGATCAATCAAGGCCTCCTACACACGCTGCTCGGCGACATCGATCGCCCTCAGGGAGGCCATCGCCTTGTCGATCGTCTCCTGGTACTCAGCCGGCGGCGAGCTGTCGTACACAACACCCCCTCCGGCCTGCGCATACGCGACGCCGTCTTTGACAACCAGCGTTCGTATAGCAATGGCCGTGTCCATGTTGCCTGACAGGTCGAAGTAGCCCACGGCCCCCGCGTAAACGCCGCGCTTGTCCTGCTCAAGCTCGGCGATTATCTCCATTGCCCGTATCTTCGGCGCGCCGGTGACAGTTCCAGCCGGGAAGCACGCCCTCATCGCATCGAAGGCGGTGCGGCCGGCGGCCAACTTGCCGGAGACCGTCGACACCAGGTGCATCACGTGGGAGTATCGCTCCACCTTCATCACGTCCATCACGCGCACGGTCCCGGGTTCGCTGACCCGTCCCAGATCATTTCTGCCCAGGTCGAGCAGCATGATGTGCTCCGCGCGCTCCTTTTCGTTGGTCGAAAGCTCGTGCTCCAGGGCGTCGTCTTCAGCGGGCGTCTTGCCTCTGGGCCGCGTGCCGGCAATCGGCACCGTGCTGACCACACCGTCCACTACCTGGACCAGCATCTCAGGCGACGCCCCCACGATCTGGAAATCGTCCAGGTTTAGGTAATACATGTACGGCGAGGGGTTGACGTTACGCAGCGCGCGATAGATCTGGAACGGGTGCGCTTCCGTCTGCCGGGACAGACGCTGCGACGGTACGACCTGGATTACGTCCCCCTGGACCACGTACCGCTTTACGCGATCGACGTTCTCTTCGTACGTCTCCTTGTTGACGTTGGAGGAGACGTCCCAGCTATCGAGCCGACCATCGCCGCCTCGCGCCTGCACAGGCAACGGCTCGTCTAGACGCGACACAATCTCCTCGATCCGCTCGACAGCATCGAAGTAGGCCCGCTCCACGTCACCGTCGATGTGCCCGTGGCTCACCACGCGAATGCGGTGCCGCAGGTGGTCGAACTCCAGGAACGTGGTCGTCAGCATCATCAACGATTCCGGCAGGCCCAGGCCGTCGGCTTCGGGCGTGGGAAGCCGTTCGAAGTGAGTGGCGGACTCGTAGGACAGGTACCCAACCGCTCCGCCATTGAACTTGCTTAGGTACGGGACCTCCGCCATCTTGTAGCGGGACAACGCCTCTTCGATGGGGACAAGCGGGTCGATGTCCGAAAGCGCCTCGCCCTTCCCGGTCTTGATGACCTCCAGCGGCTCGGTGCCAATGAAGCTGTAGCGCGCCATGCGCTCGCCGCCCTCAACGCTCTCAAGCAGGAACGAGTACGGCGGTCGCGCGACCTTCAGGTATGCGGAGACCGGTGTCTCCAGGTCCCCGTCGATCTCCCGGTACACGGGCACCAGGTTCGCGTGGCGCGACAGCCTTTCGAACTCATCGAGCGGCGGATAGTAGCCCGTCAAACCGTCTCCCCCATACGTCACGGAACGAGGAATCCTATTCGCCGCTTCATTTCGTCTACCTTTGCGGACGACACCGCTGCAGCCTGCTCAGCGCCCACGGCCAACAGCCGCTCCAACTCGCCGACATCGTCCATCAGCTCGTAGTAGCGCTGCCTTATCGGCGCCAGCTCCTCGATCACAACCTCGGCCACTCGCGACTTGAGGTCGCCGTATCCGCGCGCGTCGGCGAAGTCCGCTTCCGCCTCATTCTCAGACTTGCCGGTGATGACCTTGTAGATCCCCAGGATGTTGTTGACTCCCGCGCGGGCCGGATCGTCCGAGAACGCGATCTCGTTGCCGGAGTCGGTGACGGCTCTGCGGAAAGTGCGCAGCACCTCGTCGGGCTCGTCCAGCATGCGAACGGCATGCCCGCGGATGTGCGAGTACATCTTCGACATCTTCACCGTAGGATCGTCGAACCCCATCACGCGCGCGCCCACCTCAGGTATCACCGCATCCGGCACGACGAACGTCTCGCCGTAAAGCCGGTTGAACCTCTCCGCGATGTCCCGTGTCAGTTCGACATGCTGGCGCTGGTCGTCGCCCACCGGCACCTCATGCGCGTCGTAGAGAAGAATGTCCGCGGCCATCAGCACCGGGTAGTCCAGCAGCCCGGTGGAGACGCTCTCACGGCCTTCCGCCTTGTCTTTGAACTGCGTCATGCGCTCCAGCCACCCCAGAGGGGTCACGCAGTTGAGCAGCCAGCACCCCTCCGCGTGGGCGGGGACATGGCTCTGAACGAAAATTGTGCACAGGTCCGGGTCCAGGCCGGCCGCGAAAAGCATCGCCGCAAGGCTCCGCGACTGATGCAGAAGCTCTTCCGGGTCCTGCCGCGCGGTTATCGCATGCAGGTCCACTATGCAGAAGTAGTTGTTCTTTTGCGCCTGGCGCTCGGCCCAGCCCTTGACCGCGCCCAGGTAGTTGCCAAGCTGCATATCGCCCGAGGGCTGGATGCCGCTGAACACCGTTCGCTGCTTGACCGCCGAGCCCATTTCCTGCTGTGTTTTCAGTGATTGCATTTCTGCTCTCCCTAAATCGGCCCCAAATAGAAAGACCCGTCCTGTTAAGGGACGGGTCAAAGTTCCGTGGTGCCACCCTAGTTACCGCCGGTGCGGCAAGCCGCAGGCGGTCTCTCTGTGAGCGCATCGGCCGAATCGATTCGGCGCTCGCTGCGCACAGGGCGAAGATAACGGCGCCCATTCCGTCCAAGCCTACTGACCGCTCGATGCGGCGTTCGGTTGGAAGCTCCCAGGTCCATTCGGCCCTTGCGCTGGCGCCGGTTCGCAGCTAACCCGGCTCTCTGAGCCCCGCTTAAGGCGTACTAGTCCTGTTCAAAGCCGTCTGTTTGTACTTGTGGGTTCAAGTCTAGCCAGCGCCAAACGCGCCTGTCAAATCGGCAACGACACCTCGACTGGCTCAAGGCACCGACAGTGATCAAGTCTGGGCACTTACGCTGCTGTCGTCACTCTATGCGCTCAAGCTTGTAGTAGACCGGCCTGAACCCGTCCGTGCAGCAAGTTATGAACATCCCCGGTTTGACGCCGACCATATTGCCGCCTCTGGCCAGAGTCATGACGTACTTCTGGATGTCGGTCCAAGCCCAGTCGCTGAACCCTTCAGGCATGTGGCCATCGGAGATGAACTCCTGACCGATCTCGAAATCGTGGCAGCATCCCTTCGGCTCCCACTTGATGCCCTCTGTGTACTGATCGATAAGGGCCCTGTGAAAAGTCTTCTTAATAACCGTGATCCTAACCGGTTTCGGGTGGGTCATATCCTGCCTCCCAGGCGCAATAACGGCCGCCAATCGATTAGCTTATCCACGACAGTATGCCATTCAGACTCAAGGATGATGAGGCAGATTGACGTTGAAGAGCTGGCCGGAGTCGCCTGAGCCATCCGCGTACGCCGGACAATTGCTTCCATCTTAGGAATGACTGGTGGGGGAGTCAAAGCAATTGCTACGTTGACTCATGTCGTTTCAGAAGCGCGTCACCGTGGCAGGCCCCGTCGACCGCACGGGTAAAATGAGGGCGAAATGGACATCCTCATCTGGTTCATAGCTGTGCAGGCCGCGGGCCTCACAGCGTTTCCGTTGCTGTTCAGGCTGCTGCCCCGAATCCCGGACCGTGGCTACAGCGTGTCCAAGCCCCTGGGACTGCTGTTGCTCGGATACCTCTCCTGGATTCTGAGCCAGCTACACGTCCTTCCGAGCACCCAGCTTACGCTCTTACTCATCCTTGGGGCCATGGCGGCCGCGTCCGGCGCGTACGCGTATCGCCGCCGGCGCAGAATCGCTGCGTTCCTACGAGCCGAGTGGAGGACTGTGGTGGCCGTGGAGCTCGTCTTCCTGCTTCTGTTCGCGGGGTGGGCTTTCCTTCGGACCCACGATCCGGGCATCTCCCATACCGAGCAGCCGATGGACTTCAGCTTCCTGAACGCCTCGGTCAGGACCTTCTACGGCACGCCCGAAGACCCGTGGCTGCGCGGAGAGTCGGTTAGCTACTACTACTTCGGCCACTGGGTGGCGGGAGCCGTTGCGGAGCTCACAGGAATCGCCACCCGGGTCGCGTACAACCTCGCGCTCGCATCGTCGGCGGCGCTGGCGGGAGCGGCCGCGTTCGGACTCGCGTACAACCTTGTCCGCTGGCGCGGGAAGAAGCTCCGCACGGCCATTGGCGCTGGCCTGTTGGCGGCCGGTCTGCTGACCGTTTGCTCCAACCTGGAGGGCACGTTCGAACTTCTGCGAGCGGCGGGCGGGGGCTCGGCTTCGCTGTGGAGCTGGGTCGCCATCGACGGCCTGCAGGGAGAGCCGGGGGCGGCCGCGTCCTGGAGGCCGGACGATCCCTGGTGGTGGTGGCGAGCGACCCGCGTCATCAACACGTTCGTGGACGGCCAAGGACTCGACTACACCATCCAGGAGTTCCCGGCGTTCAGTTACATCCTGGGAGACCTGCACGCGCACGTCACCTCGCTCCCGTTCGTTCTCCTGTTCCTGACGCTGTGCCTCGGGCTCTTCACGTACAGGGACTTGACGCCGGCAAGGCTGCGCCGCGACCGATGGCCGAGCGTCAGATGGACGCCCGTAACTTTCGTACTGCTTCTGGGACTCACATTGGGGGGCGTTGGCTTCACGAACATGTGGGACCTGCCAGTGTTCGCCGCGGCCTTCCTGGGCCTCGCCTTTTTGCGCTCATACGCTCAGGCCGGCGGGAGTTTCCTCGCAGCAGCCTCGAGAGCGGCGCCTCGTAGCGGCCCTGGTGATTGGCTTGGCCTTCCTGTTCTTCCTGCCGTATCACGTGTCGTTCACAAGCCAGTTCTCCGGGCTACATCCCGTGCAAGAGGCCACGACGCGGCCACTCCACTTCGCGATTGTGTGGGGCCTCTTACTGTTCGCCGCCGTCCCATTCGTGTTTTCAGCCTTCTGGCAGACTTCGAATCTTGTGAGATTCCAAGTGTCGGCGGCGCTGGCCGTGCTGATAGGGTTCCTGCCCTACCTGGCATGGTACTTCCTGCACCTCGAGAACGGCGGGCAGGTGGGCGACTGGTGGAGCAGGTTGGCGCACGTACTGCCGCTCGCCGTTTTGATCGTCCTCGCAGCCTATTCCACACTCTGGCACGCCACGCACAAGAGCCCCGCTCCGTTGGTCTTCGCCCTCGCCCTATCTACGCTCGGACTGATTCTGATAACCGTGCCTGAGCTGGTGTTCGTGGGCGACCTGTTCCAGACGCGCATGAACACCGTGTTCAAGCTCTACTACCAAGCCTGGCTCCTGCTGTCGATCGCGGCGGCGTTCGCCGCCTGCCAGTGGGCGGGTGGTGGTCCTCAGGAACATCGCGGCTGGCGGCCGGCGCGCTTGGTGCAGGATTCATCGTGTTACTGGCCGCGTCACTGTACTACACGCCCGTGGCAGCGCTCAGCAAGGGCGAGCACGGCTTCGAGCCTCTGACGCTGAACGGCCTGGCCCACGTGGAGTGGTCGCGGCCCGCCGAGTACCGCGCGATCCTGCGCCTTCAGACCGAGGCGCCACGCGGCTCGGCCGTGGTCGAGGCAGTGGCAGGAGACTACTCGGAGTACGGTCGCGTGTCGTCCAGCTCCGGCGTCCCTACCATACTCGGCTGGCCCGGCCACCAGCAGCAGTGGAGAAGCGACGCATCGTTATACGAAGGCCGGTCCGAAGACGTCGAGCGCATCTACTCGACGACGGACGCTAACGAGGCGAAAGTCCTTCTGCACAAGTACGACGTACGATACATATACGTAGGACACAGGGAACGCCAGCTATACGGCGAGGCGGGCATCACAAAGTTCGAGCAGATCGCGGACGTCTGGTTCGCGGAAGGTGACGTTGTCGTGTACGAGGTACAGCAATGACTGGGGCCCTGGGCCAGATCGGCCGCGGCGCAGACGGCCTGCGGGCGACGGCTGCCGTCCGGGCGCTGGCCGGCGTGGCCGCGCGATACTGGGAGGTGGCCTCGTACGCCGCTCTCTTGGTGACTGCCGCGGCAATGCGCTTCTGGGACCTCGGTTCACGCGCGATCCACCACGACGAGAGCCTCCACGCCTACTACGCGTGGCGGCTCTCCGAGGGCATGGGCTACACGCACGATCCCATGATGCACGGCCCGTTCCAGTTCGAGTCCACGGCGGCGCTCTTCTTCGTCTTCGGAGCCGGCGACGTCACGGCCCGCGTCCTGTACGCGGCCGCCGGCTCGGCTCTGGTCGCCATGCCGTGGCTCTTCAGGGCGCGTCTCGGCCGGGCCGCGTCGCTGGCCGCAGCCGTCATGCTGACGTTCTCGCCGGCGATGCTGTACTTCAGCCGGTTCGCCCGCAACGACATCCTGGCAGCCGTCTGGACGCTTGGACTTGTCGTCTGCCTGTGGCGCTACCTGGACGAAGGCCGCAACCGCTACCTCTATGCCGGAGCGGCGCTGCTGGCCCTCTTCTTCGCGACAAAGGAGACGGCCTTCATCTTCACCGCGGTCCTTGGCCTTTACCTCGCGGCCATGATCGCTTTGCGCCGGCTGGCCGTGTTCCGGCGCGTCGCTCGGCGGGCAGGTCGGAACGCCGCTTACACCGCCCGCGTCGCGGCAGCGTACGTCCGGCGTGGCATCGACCTCTCGCGGCTGTCCAGGGAAGGCGCGTTCTTCCTGATGCTGTTCACGCTTTCCCTGCCGCAGGGCGCGGCGCTTTCCGGGCTGCTTCAGGACACGGTCCTTCTACGCTGGTCCGGCCTCACGCTCGCTCGCGCAGCGTCCGCAGGCGGCCCTGTCGGCGCGCCGGAAGGAGGCGGCCTCGTCGTGGCCGGGGCGATCGTCGTCGCGCTGCTGGCCGTGTCGGCCCGGCTTGGATGGCTGTGGCGTTGGCGCGTATGGCTGGGCTGCGCCCTTGTCTTCTACGTCATCTGGTTTCTGCTGTACTCCACCTTCTTCACGAACCTGGACGGCATAGGCTCCGGCTGGTGGCAGTCCCTGGGCTACTGGCAGGCGCAGCAGGATGTGGCGCGCGGCCACCAGCCCTACTACTACTACCTCCTCCTGGCGCCCCTCTACGAGTTCCTGCCAATGCTCTTCTCGTTGGCGGCGGGCGTGTACTATATCCGGCGGCGCGACCGGCTCGGCCGCTTCCTCGTGTACTGGGCCGTCGCCACATTCGTCATGTACACCCTTGCAGCCGAGAAGATGCCGTGGCTGCTCGTCAACCTGGCCCTGCCCATGGTCCTGCTGGCCGCGAAGTTCATGGCCGACCTCTGGGCGTCGATCGATTGGCGCAGGCTGCTGCCAGGCGGCGGCTTACTTGTGCTGGCCGGAGTTCCGTTGCTGCTGTGGGCGCTGTGGCGGCTCGCCTTCACCGGCCTGGACACCGCCTCGCCTTCAACTGCCGTGGAGACTGCCGCCCTTGTCGTTTTGGCCGTTGCGGCGGCCGGCGCCTGCGCCCTGGCGAGCGTCCGCTGGGGCTGGGGCAATGCGGCGTCATTCGCGGCCGTACCGGTCGCGCTCGTGCTTCTGGCCGTCACAGTCCGCGTGGGCACCACCGCCGCCTACGCCAACAGCGACCGCCCTGTCGAAATGATCGTCTACACGCAGAGCAGTCCCGACATTCCACGGCTGGTGGACGAGATCGATGGCATCGCCGCCTCGACCGGTGAGGGCCGCGCCGTGCCGATCACGATCGACGGCACGAGCGGGTTCGCCTGGCCTTGGGTCTGGTACCTGCGCGACCACACCCGCGTGGGATACCCCTCATACACCGCCCAGACGCCCGACGGGGCCCTGGACTCGGCCGTGGTGATCGTCCACGGCAACAACCGCGACACGTTCAACCTCACTGTAGAGGAGGGCTACAAGGAAGAGGTCAGGATCAGGCACAGGTGGTGGTTCCCTGAGCACACTTACAGGAATCTGACCTTCGGCAAGGTCGCCCGGTCTTTCGCTGACCGTGGCGCATGGCGCAGGGCGATGGACTACTTCATGCACCGCAGGCTCGGATCCACCCCGGGCAGCGAGGACGCCTACGTGTACATAGCGCAGGACCTGCCTCAGTCCTTCGAAGCCGAGTAGTGATGCCCAATCCAACAAGTGACCCTTTCATAACTGCTTTTCCGGCCGTTAAAGAAGGCCCTCTGGCCCCTTCCCCAGTCTGCTGGGGAAGGTTGGGATGGGGTTTCTCGAACGCACTCGGTCCTTTTGCAATGGTCACAAATTGGTACGGCGGCTTGGCAACCTCATGACCGTCAGGTTCTGGATAGGCATCGGCCTCAGCGCCGGGTTGCTGACCCTGTTCCTTGCGACCGTCGACCTTCAGGCGCATGCTCGACTCGCTGGCAGGCGCGAGCTACGGCTACCTCGCGCCGGGCATCGCCCTGTACTTCGTGGGCGTCTGGATCAGAACCCTGAGGTGGCAGGCCTTCCTGCGTCACCTCACGTCGGCGCCGGTCGCCCGCCTCTTCCCGGTGGTTGTCGTCGGGTACATGGCGAACCATCTGCTTCCGATGCGCATAGGCGAGCTTGTTCGCAGCTACCACGTGAGCGAGCGCGAGGGCGTCAGCAAGGCGTCGGCATTCGCCACGATCATGATCGAGCGCGTCATGGACGCGGTCACGCTCCTCGCCCTCGTCGCGGTGGCCGCCGGCTTCCTGCCCGTCGTCGGCCTCGCCCGGGCCCTGGGCGAAAGGTCCGGCGTGCCGTGGCCTCTGCTTGTTTCCGGGGTCAGCCTGCCCTTCTTCGCTATGTTCGGCGCGCTGTTGCTACTGGCGCTGTACCCATCCCGCGCCTCGACCCTGATCGGCATGGCCCTGCGTCCATTACCTGAGGGCGCCGGACGCACTCTAACGGAACTCGCCCACCTCTTCCTCGACGGCCTCTCAGCCTTGCGTAGCCCAACTCGCATTGCCGGGCTGTTCCTTCTCTCGGCGCCGATCTGGCTGCTCGAAGCTGCGCTGTTCTACCTCGCCGGGCTATCCTTCGGACTGCAAGATGCCTTCGGAAGCCGCCTGGAGATGGCACTCACCATGGTTGTGGTCACGGCGATCGCCAAGATCGGGAGCTCAGTGCCGGGGGCGCCGGGCGGTTTGGGCCTCTTCGAGCTGATCGTGCGCGAGACCCTCGTGCTGCTCCCGCTCGCGTCTATCGACCGGTCCGTGGCTGCCGGCTACTCTGCCGTCGTGCATGCTGCGCTGCTCCTCCCGATGATCCTGCTCGGCCAGGCATTCCTCTGGTCCGAGCATCTCTCGCTCCGCCGCCTGTGGCGCGGTGGGAGCGCACCGGAGCCTGCGCCCGCTGACGCGCCGCGCCACGCCGGACTGAGGGGTGAGTGCGAATGAAGGTCGGCATCATCGGAGGCGGCGCGACCGGCCTCGCGGCGGCCTACGAGCTCGGCCTGCACGGCCACGAGGCCGTCGTCTACGAGCGCACCGGCTTCCTCGGCGGCCAGGCCTCCACGTTCGACGTTGGCGGCGGAAGGCTGGAGCGCGGCTACCACCACCTGTTCACCGGCGACCGCGCCATCCTCGATCTGATGGAAGAAATCGGCATGGGCGACCGCATACTGCACTTCGACTCGAAGGTCGGCACCCTGCACGGAGGCCGGATCTACGACTTCGTGACCGCTACAGACCTGCTCAGGTTCACCCCGCTTAGCCTTGTCGACAGGTTCCGCCTCGGCCTCGTCACCCTCTGGCTGCGCACGATGAAGGACTGGCGGCCCCTGGAGCAGCACACCGCAGCCGCGTGGCTCAGGAAGTACGCGGGCCCCGGCTGCTACGACACGTTCTGGAGCCCCATGCTGCGCGGAAAGTTCGGCGAGCAGTACTTCGAAGAGGTCGGCATGGCCTGGGTTTGGGGCAAGATCCACACCCGCTTCGCCTCCCGCAAGGGCGGCGTCGGCAAGGAGCAGCTAGTCTACCCCGAAGGCAGCTTCGGTGAGGTGTTCGACGTCCTGGCCGAACGCATCCGAGCCCAGGGCGGCCGCGTCCACCTGTGCCGCGAAGTGACCAGCGTACAGGTCGAGGCCGGTCAGGCCCACGGCATCCAGGTGTCCGGCGGCAGGGCAGGGGACGAGACGCACGCGTTCGACGCCGTAATCTCCACCACGCAGTCGCACATCTTTCGCCGCCTCGCGCCCGATCTTCCCGAAGACTACGTCGCCAAGCTGGAGGCCGTGAAGTACATGGCTGCGGTCCTGCTAATACTCGTGCTTGACCGGCCGCTGTCCCACGTCTACTGGCTGAACGTCGCCGACCGCTCGATACCGTTCGTCGGCGTGATCGAGCAGACGAACCTCGTGGACCCTTCACACTACGGCGGCAACCACATCGTGTACCTGTCGAACTACCTCGACAGGAGCGACCGCCTGTACGGGCTGGACCACGAAGAGCTACTGGCCGAGTACCTGCCGCACCTTCGCAAGATCAACCCGCAATTCGACGAGTCGTGGGTCGTGGAGTCCCACCACCACCGCGTCGACGCCGCCCAGCCGATCATAGGCGCCGGCTACTCGGACCGCATGCCCGATCTGCGCACGCCCGTCCGGGGCCTGTACCTGTGCAACACCACCCAGATCTACCCCGAAGACCGTGGCACCAACTACAGCGTGCTAATGGGCCGCAAAGTCGCCCGCATAGTCATGGAAGACGCCGAGGGCTCCGTGTAAACCTCCCCCAAAGGAGCCCCTGAAACCCGTGGTCTCCCTGCGCCCTATGGCTTAGCCTCACCTGACTACACGATCACCAATGGAGGCATCATGGTCAAGCGTAGTTTCGAGTGCTCCAAGTGCGGCGGCAGCGAGTACAGTTCCGGCGAGATCCGCACTACCGGGTCCGGGGTGTCCCGCTTCCTGAACCTGCAGAACCAGAAGTTCACCGTCGTCTCCTGCTCCGGCTGCGGCTACTCTGAGCTCTACCGGATGGACGGCAGCGGCGTCGGCAACATCTTCGACATCCTGACCAACTAACTCCCGGGCTCCCCCTCGCACGCAACTCCCCACCGTCCGCCCAGCCCCATAAAAGAACAGACCCCCGGCAGTGCCGGGGGTCCGCTCTGAGGAGGTTGGGAGGATGGGTTCTTCAATTTGTACTTGGCCCGTTCACACGGGCCTGCTTGCGCCCGTTTAAGGCGCACCATTAGTTGGTTCTACTGTCCTAGATTCACCTTTCCGCCGATGCACACTAGTTGCGGAGAGCAACAATGTCAAGATTGTGAAGTTAAACACAAAAAGCACCCGGCAATGCGCCTACCGCCAAACTAGGCAACTCCCTCCTCTCGCAGGTCCCGGAGAGCCTGCCCGAAGGCTTCGGCCGTCTCGATCGATCGACTCCTCGCTGTGCGCCGATGCCACGAAGAACGCGCGCCCGCCCATCATGTCCACGCCGTTGACCAGCGCCGCCTGACGAAGCGCCGTCGACTTCGCGCGCGGCATCGCCGCATCGATCTCGTCGTAGGGCATCGTGCACAGGCCCCGGTCGCAGTCGCAGTCCGCGCCCAGCGTCACCTGCACTATCGACGAAATCCCGTGCGCATGGCCCGCGATCTCGTTTCGGATGAACGCCTCGTTGAGGCCCTGCTTCAACCGCTCCGCCAGCGCGTCCGCTCTCGCATTGATGCCCTGCGAGGCGATGGCCCCCAGTGTCGCGATGCCCGCTGCTGCCGTCACCGGCTGCGCGTTGTACGTGCCCCCTTGGGCCACCCGGCTGCCGAAGTCCCAGTCCGGATCGTTCCGGAACGCCATCAGCTCCATGATATCCGCACGCCCGCCCACAGCGGCGCCAGGCTGGCCACCGGCGATGATTTTCGCAAACGTGGAAAGGTCCGGCTCCAGGCCCCACCTCACCTGCGCACCGCCCGGCGACAGCCGGAACCCTGTGATCACCTCATCCATGATGAACACCACACCGTGCCGTTCCGTTATCTCCCGCAGGTCCTGCAGGAATGATGGGTTGTGCAGCGGATGTGTCCCGTAATGCGCTCCGTTGCTCTCAACGATGACGGCGGCAACGTCGTCGTCCTCGGCCAGGATGTGGTCGACCGCCGCCGCGTCCGTGGGCGCCACGATCACGGTGTCGAGCACGGCCTGGGGCACCCCGCCGTACGCCTGCCCCGACTCCGGCACGCCGTAGTCCTGCCAACCGTGGAAGTGGTCCCGGAACTTCACGATCTTCGTCTTGTCCGTGTACGCACGCGCAAGCCTCACCGCCAGGTAGGTCGACTCCGTACCTGACGATGTGAACCGTACCCTTTCAAGCGACGGAACCAGCCGCTTCACCGCCTCCGCGTATCGGACCTCGTGCGTGGCCGCCCACCCAGATGCGTCCCCCTAGCCGCCTGCTCGGCCACCGCCGACGTCACCTCGGCCGGGCTGTGGCCCATCAGCAGGCTCCCGTTCCCCATCACGTAGTCGGTAATCCGGTTGCCGTCAACATCGTACTTGTACGGCCCCTCGGCATGCTCGAAGTGCACCGGAAAGGGCGAAGTGAAACGGGTCTGGTGCGTGACTCCCCCTGCGAAGAGCGACCGCCCACGCTCGTACCACTCGGCCGAGCCACCGAACTTGGACCTGTACCGAACTTCTACCGTGGCCATGTTCCCCTCCCAAGACTGCTGAATCGCCCGCAGTGTAAGTCAGACCCACAGGCGCCGCCACCTTAGCAGCAGGGCTGGGATCGAACCCTCGCTGCCTTCCGTTTTCGGTGAGCCCCTCCCGTGCCTGACGAAAGGACCTGTCGAATGGCCATCCCGTCTCCCATGTGATGGAACTTTCGTATAACCCTGCAACCTGCGCAACAAGCCCTTCTCTCCCTTCACGGAGACTTCGATCATGAAGTTAGCGTGAAAGAAAGCATCCCCGCATGCTGGGGAAGAGCCTCCTGGGCATGTGTCAAAGATTCTGCAGGCTGAGAATGGTCTCTTTCGTATATTCTCGGTAGCTTTCTCAGGGCGACCTTCTTTGGTTTGCCTGCCTCGCACCTGTAGAAGGTTTTGATCACCGGATTGAAACTAGCCACGAGTGGTCCATGTTCCTCTCCACCCCTACCGACATGGATCGACTTGGCCGCAGGAAGATGTACCAACAGCATGGTGGAGGCCACAGGTCCAATGCCCGGCACGCTACGCAGCATGACTTTGGGCCGAATTGGGCTGGACTTGATCAGGCTGTCCAGATGCTCATCTAGGTCATCCAACTCACTGTTCAGCCAGGTGATGTGTTGTTCCGGGCTTCCAGGCGGTGGCGCCCTGTGATCATCCCGACCTGGCGGCGCCTGGCAACCAAGCCTCGCAACTTCCTCTCGGCTTCTCCTGGCAGTTTGCGTACAGACTGTGCGAAGCGAGCCACCAAGTGCATCGATCGTGTCGGTCTTGGCCAGCCTCCCTTGTAGATGGGACCTTTGACGACCGATACAGGCAGCCCTCGGCCGCAACCCTGGTCTCATACCCTCCGGTACACAGCGCTAGGACGAAGCGTCAACACGCCAATGAGGCGATCCCTTCGGAGCACCTTCCCAGCTCACCGTGGTAAGACCCCAACTACAAACTCAAGCTTGACACATCCACACCGATGTAAACTTCGCCTGATTCCATTCACCCCTCCTTTGGGATCGATGTACTCCCGGGCCCAACCTTGCACATCCCTCTCGGGTCCGACCAACTGTACGGGCTCTTGGGGGAGCTTAGGAGCGTGTCCATGGGGATCTTGCGACCAAGGATGGACCGTTGCCACGCCCCTCCAAGATACAATGATGGGTACAGACCAAAGCCCGCTACACAGCCCGAGTCCCACACAGCACCAGTCCCAAAAAGGAGGCCCCCATGCCAACAAAGACGATCCGCGAACGACTGGACGCAGGCGAGACCCTCGTCATGGACGGCGGCACTGGCTCCGAGCTTCAGGCTCGTGGCGCAGACGTCCTCGTCGGAGCAACCGAAGAGACCGGACTGCAGGCGTGGTCAGCCACTGCTAACATCACGTTCGCTGATGTGGTGCAGCAGGTGCACCAAGACTACCTCCGAGTCGGCGCCGACATCCTCATCAGCAACAACTTCTGGACAAGTCCCTCCCGCATGGAGCCCATCGGCTTGAAGGACGACTGGTCCAAGTACGCGCGCGCCTCCGCGGAGAACGCGATCAGGGCTCGCGACGCCCTCAAGCCGGAGGCATACGTGACCGGCGGCATGGCCCCGCCCTGCCTGGCTAACACCCAGGGTCAGTCCGATGTCGCTCTGATGGGCGCTGCCGCATTCCGCGACGAGTACGCGGAGCACGCCAAGCTGCTGGCCGATGCGGGTGTCGACGCTCTTCTGCCAGAGTTCCTCGCGAGCGTCGACGAGTGCGTTGAAGCCGTCGACGCCTGCGCCGGGCTCGGCCTGCCGGTGCTGCTCGGCGTCCGCAGCATTCAGGAGGACGGCAACCTGCGTACCGGCGAGACGATGCGCGACCTGGTCTCCGCCGTCGCAGGCTACAACCTCGACGCCATCCTGCTCATGTGCTCGAGCCCGGAGAACATCACGGCGGGCCTGCGCGACCTCCGCGACGCCTACGACGGCCATATTGGCGGATACGCCAACATCGGCTATGGCGGCGTCGGCATCCTCGGCGAAAGGGCCCGGCAGCGCTACATGACCCTCACCAACTACGGTCCGGCCCGCGTCGCGGAAGTTGCCCGCGAGTGGCAGGACATCGGCGCCACGGTAATTGGCGGTTGCTGCGGCACCGGCCCGGAGCACATCCTCATGATGAACCTGGTCCTGCGCAATCTCGAGCGCAACGCGGCCGTTGCGTAGTTGGGCCGGAGTGAGTCTGCTGAACTGGAAGACACTGAAGAGCAGGTTTGAAACCTGCCTTCACTCAGCACTGGACAACGGAGAGGTCTAAGGCTCTCGACTGCGATAGCTTGCGGTAGTGGCATTCTTGCCGCCGGCGAATGCAGCCACGTACCGGCACGCCGCTGAAACCCCGCTACAGCGTCCTCAGCCGAGGGTCGAACACATCGCGAAGGGCGTCCCCCAACAGGTTAAAGCCGTAAACCGTCAGGCTTATGGCAATGCCTGGAAAGATCGATAGCCACGGCGCGCTCTCGATCAACCGGGAAGCCCCCTCTTGAAGGTCCCTGCCCCAGGAGGCGGTTGGTGGCGGGAGCCCTAGTCCCAGGAAGCTCAATGTGGCCTCCGCTATGATCGCGCCCCCGACTCCCGCGGTCAGCACCACCAGGAACGGCGCCAGACAGTTTGGCGCGATGTGGCGGAACATTATCCTCCGCTGGCTTGCACCCGACGCCACCGCAGCCAGCACGAACTCGCGCTCCTTTAATGTCAGCACCGTTGACCGCACAATTCGTGCCGTCCATGGAACGTAGCCTATGCTGATTGCCATGATGATGTTCAGGGTGCTCGCGCCGAGCACCGTCACTATCACGATCGCCAGTATCAGGAACGGGAACGCCAGCAGCACGTCCACCAGAAATTGCGCGGCGATGTCCGGGCCCCTGCCGATGTAGGCCGTAGTAACGGCCAGGATGAATCCCGCCGTGCATCCAATTGCCACCGATGAAAATCCGACGAGCAGCGACATCCGCGCACCGTAGATCACTCTGCTCGCCACGTCCCTGCCTTTGCGGTCGGAGCCGAGTATGTAGTTCGAACCGGGAGCCTCAAGCGTATCGTACGCATTTATCTTGTTCGGGTTCTTGGGAGCCACCAAAGGGGCGGCAATGGCGAGGAAGGCCATGAACAATATGATGACCAGGCCCACCGTGCCCAGGGGCTTGCTGGAAATGAACGCCCTAGCGTGGTAGATCATCGATCTGCGCGGCCGCTCCTGGAGTGTCGTGAGCCCGGATGCCGCCGCCGAGGCACTCGCGGGGACCCCGCCCGGCTGGGGAGTTGCCCCGCCTTCCTGTGGAGTTGAAGGGTTCGTTGTGGTCATGTGTACCTGATCCTGGGATCCAGGAACGCGTACATGATGTCCACAAGAATGTTGGTCGCAACTATGAAGAACGCGGCCGCCAGCGTTACGGCCTCCACAACAGGGTAGTCTCGCCGCTGTACCGCTGCGATCAGGTACCTGCCCACGCCATTCACGTTGAACGCCACCTCCACGACAATCAGGCCGCCGATCCCAAATCCTATGTACATCCCCATCGCGGTCATCACCGGAAGAATTGCGTTTCGCAGCGCATGCCGGTAAGTGATTATCTGCTCCTGCAGTCCCTTCGCCCTCGCCGTTCGCACATAGTCCTCGCGCATTACTTCCAGCATCGCGGACCGCGTCAGACGCGCCACCATCCCGATCGTCGCGAACGCCACGGCGAACGCTGGCAGAATGAACTGTTTGAATGATCGGATCGGGTCCACCCAGATCGGCGCGAAATCGATTGGCGGCAGCCATTGGAAGTAGCGGACCAGTGCCACGATTATGAGCACGGCCACCCAGAACGAGGGGAGCGAAAGCCCGGCGAGGCTTATCACCCTCACCACGTAGTCAATCGCCGTGTCCTGCTTCAGTGCCGATATGATGCCGGCCGGCACCGCCACCACCAGCGTCAGGACAGTGGACAGGATCACGATGCTCGCCGTCACAGGAACCTTGCGCATGTACTCCTCCAGCACCGGCTTCCTGCTTCGCAACGAGTCGCCAAAGTCGAATCGGACCGCTCCCCACAGCCAGTTGAAGTACTGCACGTGGATGGGTTTGTTCAGGCCCCACTGCTCACGCAGCGCCTCCACCTGCTCCATGCTTCCCCCGCTCTTGCCCGGATCCCCCAGCGCGGACACAGCCGGATCTCCGGGCATCACTCGGAGCAACAGGAACGTCGCCGTGGCAACGCCAAGCACCGTCAGGAGCCCTATTAGAGACCTTCTAAAAAGGTATGCCCGCATATCGAGCCGTCAGTCCTTCTCAATGGCTGGCTACCCAACACCATTCGGGTAGCCAGCCAATTTTTCTCTAAGTCTTTCCCGCCTTCTCGCCTTGACCCGCCCTCTTGCCTTGAATTGATCTCGGCTGTCTTGTACTACTGGGAGATGGTTGCCACATCCGCCGGTCGGTCCAGCCTCCTGGCCTCATCCATGTCGATCCAGACTTCCTCCATGTTGAGGATGCTGTAGTAGCCGGCGTCGCAGTGACACCAGTTCTTCAGCCACGGCCACCAGGCCATCCCTTCGTCGTACCAGTAGACCATCACAGACGGCATGTCCGTCAGCAGGATGCGCTCCATCTGGTGCGTGATGTCCACGCGGGCCACCTGGTCAGACTCTGATACGAGCTGTTTGTAGAGGTCGTCCAGCTCGGGGTTGCTGTAGCCCGTCATGTTCGTACCGCCGCCCGTTACGAACGGGTCCGCGTAGTTCAGGGTTGGCTCCACAACGCCGGTTACACCGTACATCTCGCCGAGAGAGAAGTTGCCTTCGATCCGGCGTTGCTCTGCGACCCCGAAGTCGGCCACTTCGTCTAGCTGGAAGTCGAAGCCGCAATCGGTCATCGTGTCCTGGTAGTAGGCGAATCCGCTCCACACCGGGTCCCCCATGAACTGCATCTCAAGCGGATTATCCGGACTGTAATCTCCGTAATCCGCCAGCAGTTCTCTGGCCTTCGCCCTCCTTGCGTCCATGTTGGCTCCGAACTGGTCTGAGATTCCCAGGGTCATAAGGCTGGCAACCTCTTCCGGAGGCAGGCTCCACTTGGTCCAGTGCGGCTGGTACCCGCCTGGTACGTTCGTGCTGTACGTGTATACCTCACCCGCACCTACCCTATCGAGGCACAAGCTGAATGCCTGACGGACGCGCAGGTCGCTCCAGGGCTCCTTATCCAACGGCCCCCCGAACGTCTGCCACCACAGCTTGGCCCGCAGGTTTATGATCACCTCCGGGTTGCTCTCCTTGATCACGGCAGCCTGCTGAGGCCCGACGCCCTGGTGAGGCGAAGTCATGTCAAGCTGCCCGCTCCGGAAAATGCCGATCATCGCATCCCAATCCGGAATCACGAAATTGTGGTACTCGTCCAGGTACGGCAAGCCATCGCGGAAGTACTCTTCGTTTCTTACCAGCACGGCCTTTTCCCCGGTTATGTGCTCATCGAAGATGAACGGGCCCGTGCCGATGACCGTCGTCTCCATCGCCTCATAGGGCATCTCGCTGGGAATGATCGCAGACCATCCCACTGACAGCTTTTTGATCAGGCCCGCGTCAGGCGTTGACAGGACCAGCTTCACGTCCAGGTCGCTCGGACACTCGACGCTCGCAATCGCATAGACGTAGTTGGCGCTTTGGCTCCAATCTGGGTTGCCGAACTTCTCCAATGTGTGCTTCACGTCCGAGCAATCTAAGCTCGTGCCCGCGCCGGGGCGGTCAGCCACCAGAGGGCCCGAATGGAACTTGACACCTTCATGGAGCCTTAGGCTGTACTCCAGCCCTCCATCCGCTATCTCCCAGTCCGCAACCAGGTCGTTGAGGACCTGGCCTTCCTCAAGGGGATGGAGGCGCCACAGCATGTTCCCGGCGGGATTGGTCCGCTGGACCGTGCCGATTCCCCTTATCTTCATGTAGTCGAGCGTCGCTGGATCGTCCCCGGTCATCGTGCGGAGGATTCCGCCGTACTGCCCGGCGGGGGCCAGGCGCATGTCAGCATCAGCAGCTTCCGTCTCTGCTATCTCAACTTCTTCGAAGCCCTCGAACTCCGACTCGGACGCGGACACCGTTGGTTCCGCCGTCGCCTCCATCTGCTCCGCTTCTGGCTGGCCCTCGGCTTCGTCCGGGTCATCCTCAGCACCGGCGCATGCTGCTACAAGCGCAAGCACCAGACCAAGAACGAGGATCTGGAACAACACGCCGAAACTTCCAACCTTCCTCAGCCTCAATTTCATATTTGTCTCCCTGTCACCTCAATTGCGCCCGCAACTGAGACTCTCGACCGTTCATCTTTTGATTCTCCGCGATTCGAACTTTTGAAATCCTTAGTCAGTAACAGGCCTAGTCTTGATTCATGGAACTAATGCCGAGCGATCCTAGAAGAAGTCCTTATCTTGGAATGCTCTTCTAACGACCCGATGACAGGCGGCTCATAGTCCAGGTCGTCTCCGAACCGGTTGGCTCCCAGCCCGCTGATGTCGAAAGAACACTCGCCGTTCAGCACGAGCTCGCTGAGTCCCTTGCCGGCGCCCGGGCTGTTACTGAAGCCGACGCCGCCGAATCCGGCGTTAACGTACATGCCGTCCGGGTGATCGAGCGGGCCCAGGAACGGAAGGTTGTCCGGTGTCACGTCCATGATCCCTGCCCACGTCCTGAGCACCGGCAGGTGGCCTAGCTCCGGCATAAAGTCCACAAACCTCTTCGCAATGCCGCGCGTCACCAGGGCGGTTGTAGGTTTGGACGCGGGCACCGACGGGTCTACTCGTTCATACCGGCCTCCCCCGAAGTGGAAGTGGCCCTTCGCCGCCTGCCTGCAGTACAGGCCCATCCCGCCGAACGTCGCGGTCGTCATGGGCGGCGCCGGTGCCGTGCACAATATCTCGATGCGCACCGGCTCTATCGGCAGCGTATGCTCGACCATCTCCGATATCACGCGCGCATACGGCCCCGCTGCGTTTACCACAATGTCCGCGCCTATGTGACCCGCTGTCGTCTCCACGCCCGTAACTCTTCCCCCAGCCGTAGTGATCCCTGTCACCGTGGTGTGCTCGTGGACTCTGCCCCCCTCGCGAAGCAGTCCCCACACCCAGGCCTGACTTGTCAGTTGAGGGTTGGCCTGCCCGCTCTCTGGTACGAACATCCCGCTGAGCGCGCGCGAGGTACACCCGGGAAGGATCTCCCTTATGCCCTGCAGGTCCAGTTCATGCGTCTCGATGCCCCACCGGTCCTTCAATTCAATGTGATGGGACATGAACACGGAGTCAGTCTCTGTGAGCGCGACCATTATCGAACCGCCCAGCACGAACTCGGTAGGCGAACCTAGCTCCTCATCCAGCGTCTTCCATATCTCGATCGCCTTCAGCGCCAGGGGCATCCGGGCATCGTTGTGATCGAAACCCATCGCCCATCCGCCATTCCTGCCGGAGGCCTCCCAGCCGGGTATGCCCCTATCCACCAGCGCCACGTCCATGCCGCCCTTCGCGAGGAAGTAGGCTGATGAAAGCCCGATGACTCCTCCACCTATGACAACTGCATCCGCGCTGTCCAGACTCATCTGTTGGTTCCTCTGAAGATTTGAGATATCTCCCGGGATCGCCTGTGGCTATCTCTCACGTGCCCGCTTGTCCCTCACGTGCCTGCTTGTCCCTCATGTGCCCGCTTGTCTCTCACGTGATCGAATCGTATGGAGTCCCTTCGTACAACGCTCGCTCCTCCTCAGTTTCATCCTGGTTCGCGAGAATCGAGAGCGGGATCGGCCGGAACGGCGGCCGGTACGATGCCAGCGGGACTTCCGGCACCGGACTGTCCGTGACATCGGAAACGATCATCTGGATCTGCTCCCTGCACCTACGGCCCTGGCAGTGCCCCATTCCGGCTCTTGTCAGCCTCTTTAGAAGGTCGGGATGGCCTGCCCCTCGCCGGACTGTCGCCAGCAAATCTTGCCTCGTCACCTCTTCACAGAGACAGACCACCGTCTCCTGCCCTCTTGAAAGAGTCAGCGAGTCCAGCCAGGTTCTGCGGATCTCAGCGACACGGCTGTCTCCGTCCTCATGTCCCAAGGCCCCATTTTCGCCGCCTGCCGGCGCACTGGTTCCGCTGGCGGCAGCTATCGCCCCGCCGGCCCTGGCTCCTTGCCGGGCCGCATGTTCAGGATCGATGAACCGCCCTTCCGTGAACCCTGCGGCGTCGCCTGCTACGTAAATCTTCTCGTTCGTAGTCCGAAGGTTAGCGTCCAGCACGGGCACGAAGCCCCCGTTGCTTGGTTCGAAGCTGAGGTCTACGCCCGCCCAGTACATCAGCTCTGCCGACGGCACCATGCCGATTGCCAGGCAGACCGTGTCGCACTCGATCTCCTTCAGACCGTCGCTCGCGACATTGCCGGTTGGACCGATCTGCAGGCGGA
Organism: Dehalococcoidia bacterium; assembly: GCA_965237445.1. Lineage (GTDB taxonomy): Bacteria > Chloroflexota > Dehalococcoidia > Lucifugimonadales. Next base: position 1,215,053 of record OZ250142.1, read on the forward strand.
CAACTTCGTCGGGCCCAATGGCCTGACGTACAGTGTGCGACGCATAAATGGGAATCTTTGCGGCCTCGGCCCTCTGGAGCAGTTCAGCACTGGCCTGTGGCGTCGGCAACGAGTCCACGATTGCGGCAACGTCCAGTCCGTTCTCCACCGCACGCAGCGCCACGTGCAGCCCCAGGTCCCCGGCGCCCAGCACCGCTATCCGCCTTCCTGATAGGGCCTGGTACCGGTCCATCAGCGCAAGGGCGGCTCCCGCGCCCATGACTCCCGCCTTTTCCCATCCGTCGAAGGCAAAGCACAGGTCACGTGCGCCGGTGGCGAACACTGCGTACTCGTAGCTCAGAAGCCAGGAATGCTCACTGTCCGCCAGCCCTAACGTCCCGTCCGGCTCGCTACTCCAGACTGTGGTTCCCAGCTTTACGTCTACACCCGCGTCGATCGCGTCTGCAATGAGGGGGTTGTTGCCTGCGACGCGCTCCAGCATCAGGCCGCGGTTCGCAGTTGTGGCTAACATTCGCTGCCCAAAGAACAGTGGAATGTCCTGGGCCATCACGTCCATTGCAATGGGATGCTCGTCAATCAGAGTGACGTTCATCCCCGCACGGACTGCTGCCAGGGCCGCCGAAACTCCAGCGAGTCCGGCTCCCACGACCGCCACTTGAGCTTTTTCCTGCCTTGCGCGCTTACGGTCGAGGTCAAACAACGCTACGTCACCGTATCGCTGGTGCGTCCCCTGCAACCGTGATGTGCCAATACGCCGTAGCATGACTTCCGGCAGGGTGAGACACTAGCAGAACGCCGAACCTAACACGGCCCCATGCCAAGGTCAACAGGAGTTGCGATCGCACGCCGGGCTCCCAGAGCAGTTCGTTCTGCCCCTCTCTACCTTGAATCAGGCTCCGCCACCCCCTTGGGGGGAGGCCGTCTCCCTATACTTTCCCCTGCCAAGCGCCCCCTGCCAAGCGGAGGTGGGTTTCAGACCCACCCTCAGCAAGATGTAAGGGTGGTTCGCGGTCTGCCCTGCCGCCATCGCCTGGCATCCAGAAACACTGCAAAAGTCCTCTAGGCCGACAAGGGATCCGTCCCAACTCCTGGTCGGACTAGTCGGAGACGTTAGCCGAAAGGAACCCTGGAACTATCCCCAACTGACTTTCGAGCGAAACCGAATAGTTTGAGGGCCCACGCCCTGCATCCGGTCCCTTCCCAGACACGCCTCAACTTGCCGTTCAGCGAACGCCCGTGCTATTATGGATGCATGAACCGTTCAGCGCATCCCTGCAACAGCCGAGGTGCCCTTTTGCTGAGGCTTCGCAGCCAAGCCTCAGCTACGAAAAGTCGGCTTCAGCAGTGTCACATTTGGTTGCATCCAGTATCGAAACCGTCTCGCTCAGTTTGCAAAACGGTTACAAAATTGCTCCAAACTTCGGACGGCCCAGCTAGGAAAAGTGACGGAATGTTACAGAATGTGACACTTTTTCGAAAAAGCGGCGGCAGAGGCCCCGCCTGATGTCCCTTCGCCAACTCGCCCGACGCTACGCCTCGCCCAACCGCTCCCGCACATACTCGTGGATGGCGGCGACCCCGGACTCCTGCGGCGTCAGCACGCCATTCTTGTGTCGGTTCGAGCGTAGCCCCTTCTGGTTGTGCTCGCACACCAGCGCATCCTGCTCCGTGATGAGGATTCCCAGGCTCACGTGCTCCCTCGCGTCGAAAGACCGGTCCGCCAGCACGCTCTCCTGGAACAGCCACTCCACGACCAGGTCCGTCCTCTCCGGCCCACGCGCCGCGACGCGTCCCACCCTCAGGAAGTCCGGGTGAAAGGCCACGAACCAACTGGGCCGGATCACTGCGAAAGAGTGCCCTGTCGCTTTCTCCTCATCGGTGAGGTCCGGGAAGTAGGGCACGTCCGTTGTGCCGTCCATCGTCCAGGTCACCATGCCCTCCCCCAGCTCGGGCCTCGGACGGCCGGTAGCGGGGTTGATTTCCATGTCGTGAATGTCTCGCTGCCTTGAGGGGTCTTCAAAATCGCTTGTTAGGCCCTTCCCGAAAATGGGCACCACCTTGGACAGCTCCGGGTGCACGTTCGGGCAGTGGAAGCACTCCGAGAAGTTCTCCCAGAACACCTTCCAGTTCACGTTCATCTCGTACGTCTCGCTCGCGCCCACCTTCAGCCGCTCCGTATGGAAGTTCTGGAACCTCTCAGGTACGTCGCCCAACATAGATTCCAGCGGCGGGGCCTCGTGGCCCGCGAGGTTGATGAACATGAAGCCGCCCCACTCGCCGGCGGCAACGCCGTACAGGCTATAGTCGCCCATGTCGAAGTCCGCCGACTCAAGCTGGTGCGGCGTCGCTATCAGACTGCCGTCCAGCGCGTACGTCCAGGCGTGATACGGGCAGACAACCGTGCCCCCCTCGAAGCTGCCTTTGTCCTGCGTGCACAGGATCGAGCCCCGGTGCCTGCACGTGTTGTGGAACGCCCGCAGCCTGCCTTCCAGATCGCGCACCAGCACGATTCGCTGGTCCCCGATGTTCACAACCTTGTAGTCGCGCCGGTTGGCCACCTCTTCGGAACGGCCAATGTACAGCCATTCCTTCGTCCAGATCGCGTCCATCTCCCGCTCGAAGATGCTTGGGTCGTAGTACCACTCTGCGGGGATCGTCGGTTGGATTCGCTCTAACGGCTGTCGACGCTGCTGCAACTGCATGGCTGGCCTCCTGCTCCGTTGATCGGCCACCGTGGCCGTACCGCGCGATTGTACCAGCGTTCCCGCCGCGCGCAGCCGCCACCCGCGTCGTTTGACTGCGTTCTGGCCGCTTCATACCATAGCGCCATGAATCAGCGACATCCTAGGCAAACTGGGCCGGCGTCTGGTGACAAGGGGAGCGGCCCATGAAGTTCGGCCCATGAAGTTCGGTATGTTCTACATAGTCCAGTCCCACCCGGAGTGGACGGAGAGCCGGTCGCTGCACGAGGCGGTCGAACAGATCGCACTCGGAGACCGGCTTGGCCTCGACGAAGTCTGGCTTGGCGAGCACCACTTCTCCAGGCACGGGCTCCTGTCCGGCATCTACTCATTCGCCGGGTACGTCGCGGCCCGGACGGAACGCATGCGCATCGGCACGGCGATAGTCGTGCTGCCGTTCCACAATCCCGTTATCACGGCCGAGGAGGCCGCGATGCTGGACGTCCTCAGCGACGGCAGACTCGACTTCGGAGTCGGCAGCGGCTACCAGCGCCGCGAGTTCGAGGGCCTGGGAGTCAACGTTGAAGAGAGCCGTGACCGGTTCCGCGAATACCTGGACGTCATCGTCAAGGCATGGACCGAGGAGACTCTGACGTACCACGGCAAATACGTGAACGTCGACGATGTCTGGGTGATCCCCAAGCCGGTACAGAAACCGCACCCGCCGCTGTTCCAGGCCATCAGCACCAGCCCGGCCTCAGTGGAGTACGCAGCATCTATGGGCATCACCTGCATCTTCGGAGGGCCTACCGCCGCGCTGGGCGAGGTCCCCGACGCGATCCGTCTCTGGCGGGAGAAGATGGAGGAGCACGGACACACCCACGAGCATATTGATCCGCCCGTCTCCATCAACATCTATGTCGCACCGTCGGTCGAAGAGGCGGAGGCCGACGCACTAGGTCGCGAGGACTTCTCGCAGAAGATACTCGCCCGCATAGGCTCGCCCGCCGGCAAGGACGGCAGTCTGCCGAAGGGCTACGAGGCATGGGCCACCCGCAACCTGGACCGGGCCGCCGCACTCAAGGGCCGCGGCGGCATCCCAGTCCTGCGCGGAACGCCCGAAGTGGTCGCCGAACGCCTGGAGCAGGTGCGGGCGCAGGGCATCAACCACATCTTCAGCAGCTTCGGCTTCCCCGGCCTTCCCCAGGAGAAGTTCATCCGCTCAATAGAGATGTTCGCGTCCGAGGTCATGCCCAATTTCAAGGAAGCTCCTGCCGAGCTTGTGAGAGGCGATTAACTATGGCTCCCGTTGCATCAGTCGACATCACTTCGAGAGAAGCCTACGCGGACGGCCAGCCGTTCGGCGACACAGGTCCGTACGAGCGCATCGACGGCGTAGTCACCTTCACGGCCGATCCCGAAAACGCCGCGAACTCGTCGATCACGGACATCGGCCTCGCACGCCGTGACGATGACGGCCTTGTCCGGTTCAGTTCCGATTTCACCCTCATAACGCCGACCACACCCGGAAGCGGGAAACTTCTGGTAGACGTAGTCAACCGCGGCAGGAAGGTGGCCGTAAACACGTTTAACAGGGTTCCGCCCAGTGCCCCGTCACGGGAACAGCCACCCGGCGACGGGTTCCTGTTCCGCCACGGATTCTCCATCCTGTCGATCGGCTGGCAATGGGACGTCCATCAGAACGAGACCATGCTCGGCCTGCAAGCGCCCCCGGTTCTCGTCGATGGCCGGCCGGCCACCGGGCAAGCGGTCGTGGAGATAAGGCCCAACTTCCCAATGCGGACGACGCTGCTAGCCAACCGGATTCACCACCCCTATCCCGCTGTGGACACGGATGGAGCCGGTGCCCGTCTGTTAGTCCGCGACTGGGAAGACGGCCCCGACGCGGAAGTTTCGCGCAACGAGTTCCGGTTCGCCAGAGAGTCGAACGGTGACATCGTGCCGAGCGCTGAGCACGTCTATCTGAGCACAGGATTCCAGCCGGGCAAGATCTACAGAATCGTTTACCAGGCCGGAGCCTGCGTCCTGGTAGGCGCGGGCCTGCTGGCGGTCCGGGAGGCCGCAGTTTGGCTGCGGCGCCCGTCCGCCCTGAACCCCGTAGCGACAGGCTTCGAGCACGCATACGCTTACGGAGTCTCTCAAACGGGCCGCATGCTAAGGCACTTCCTGTATCTCGGGCTGAACCTGGACGAGTCGGGGCGCAGGGTGTACGACGGCCTCCTTCCGCACGTTGCCGGAGGGCGTCGTGGCGAGTTCAACCACCGCTTCGCCCAGCCTTCACAGCAGTCCGAGCCCGGATTCGGCCACGTCTTCCCGTTCGCCGACGAACAAACTTCGGACGCGTTCTCCTCCAAGTCCGATGGCCTGCTCTCCCGTCAGAGAGATCTGGGAGGCGTGCCCAAGGTCGTGTATACCAACTCCTCCGCCGAGTACTGGCGCGGCGACGGCTCGCTGCAACACATCGACCCGAACGGGTTGAGCGACGCACCTCAGGCTCCGGAGACCAGGTCGTATCACTTCTCGGGTACGCAGCACGGCGCCGGATCGCTGGATCGGGCGGCCGCCGGGCCGGACGGTAGCCTGGCCAGATACCCCTTCAACGTAGTCGACTACCGGCCACTGTTGAGAGCCGCGCTGATCAACCTCCACCGGTGGGCCGCAGACTCCGTTGAACCGCCGCCAAGCAAGCACCCGCGGCTGGACGACGGCACCGCCGTAACTAAGGCCGACGCGCTCAGGTCTATGCCCGCCATTCCGGGACTCGTACAGCCGGACATCGAGAGGCTGTGGGTACTCCGGGACGTGGACCTGGGTCCGGATGCAGCAGCGGGCATCGGCTCGTACCCAGCAAAGGAAGGCGGCACGTATCCCTCCCTGGCGTCCGCTCTGGACGCCGACGGCAACGAGACAGCCGGCATCAGGCTGCCTGACCTGGACGCGCCCGTCGGCACGCACACAGGCTGGAACCCGCGAGACCCGGAGACGGGCGCACCCGAGCAACTCATACCGATGCAGGGATTCACCCTCTTCTTTCCGCCCACAAAGAATGCACGCGAGGCGGCGGGCGACGATCGGCTATCCTTGGAGGAGCGCTACGTTTCCAAAGACGACTACCTGAAGCAAGTGCGCGAACTCGCGATCAAGCTGGCCGGCTCCAATTACCTGCTGCCAGAAGACATCGACCTCGTCGTAGAGTCCTGCGCCGCTCGCTACGACGCCGCGGCAGGACACGGTTGATCGGCGTCCGGCTCACCTGACTTGTGAAGGACCAACAGTAATGGACACATCAAACGTAGGGGCTGTGATCTTCGATGTCTTCGGCACCGTGGTCGACTGGCGAGGAAGCATCAGCGAGCAGAGCAGCGCGTTTGGAAACGCCAGGGGAATCGAGGCGGACTGGGACGCCTTCGCTGACGCGTGGCGGAGCAAGTACGGGCCCTACATGAACAAGGTTCGAACCGGAGAACTCCCCTGGACCAACCTGGACGCCCTGCATCGCATGTCATTGGAGGAGGCGCTCGGCGAGTTCGGCATCGCAAGCCTCAGCGAAGACGAGTTGCACGAGATCACCCTCTTCTGGCACCGTCTCAGGCCGTGGGCTGACGCCGTCCCCGGCCTGTATCGACTCAAAAGCAGGTACGTGATTGCCACTATGTCCAATGGCAACGTCGCAATGATGACAAACATGGCAAAGAACTCGGGACTGCCGTGGGACTGCATCCTCGGCGCTGAGGTCGCCCGGCACTACAAGCCGGACCCGGAGAGCTACCTGACGACCGTCGCGTTGCTCGGACTCAGACCCGACCAGGTCGTCATGGCAGCGGCGCACACCGGCGACCTCGTGGCCGCGGGGAAGCTCGGACTCAGGACAGCTTATATCCCTAGGCCCATGGAGCACGGGCCTGGCCGCAGCCCCGAACCTGCAGCCGACGGTCAATTCGACGTCTGCGCGTCAGACTTCGTTGACCTGGCGGCGAAGCTGGGGGCCTGACGCCCACCAGTGGGCCCTGCCATCACCTGGCGTAAAACTAAGCCGCGGCGTCACTCCCCCTCGATGGCCGCGCGCTGGCACAGCACCAGTTCCCCCACGCCTTTCCAGGCTAGGTCAAGCACCGCGTCCAGCGTCTCCCTGGAGAAGGGCGCCGTCTCCGCCGTGCCCTGCACCTCCACGATGTCGCCGGCATCCGTCATTACAACGTTGACATCGGCGTCCGCGCGGGCATCCTCCTCGTAGCACAGGTCCAGCAGGGGCGCGCCGTCTACCAGGCCCACGCTTACAGCCGCAACCCCCGCTCGAAACGGCATGCGCTCGAGCTTGCCGGCCGAGACCAAAGCTCTGGCCGCCTCGTGCAGCGCCACGTATGCCCCGGTCACCGCCGCCGTGCGCGTGCCTCCGTCGGCCTGCAGTACGTCGCAGTCCACCGTAAACATCCGCTGGCCCAGCGCATCAAGATCCACGACCGCCCTCAAGGACCGGCCGATTAGCCGCTGTATTTCCCTCGAACGGCCTCCCGCGTTCCGCTCCCTGGGTGTACGTGTCAGAGTTGAGCGCGGCAGCATGGCGTACTCTGCCGTTACCCATCCCCGGCCGGATCCCCGCAACCATCGAGGGACCGTCTCCTCCACGGACACGGCGCAAAGCACGCGCGTCTCACCCGCCTCGATGAGTGCCGACCCCTCAGCATATCCCTGCACACCCGCATCTATCCGCACCGGCCGCAACTCATCCGCTGCGCGTCCATCAACTCGTTTCATGCCTACCGCCATACTTCGCAGATTCTCGGAGGGCATTGCCGCCCTCTGCGGGTTCCGATGTTACTTCAACACGCCCGCCTCCCGTGAGCGGGTAGTCTTGACGGTAATCCGTTCGCCGTCCGTCTCGAACGCAACAGTCCCCGCACTGTTCGTCACGAACAGCAGCTCCTCCGGCACATGGAGAAGTAGCCTGTCTATGGTCTCGGGATGAGGGTGGCCGTGTATGTTGTCCTCTCCGGCTGACACTACTGCCACCGCAGGGCTGACAATACTCAGGAACGGCCCTGACGACGAAGTCCTGCTGCCGTGGTGCGCCACCTTAAGCACGTCGCTGTCCAGGACTTCTCCGCGAGCCAGTACTGTCCGTTCCGCCGAGGCGTACATATCTCCCGTCAGAAGGAAACTCGCATTCCCGAATACTAACCTGAGACCCACAGAAGCATCGTTCACATGAAGCGGGGCTGTGCTCGTCGGAGGGCTTACCACGCTGGCGTATGCACCTCCACCCAGGTCGATTACTTGACCTGCCCGCGCGTAAACGGTTCGCGCGCCCTCTTCTGCCACCACTCGTCGCCACTCCGCATAGTCGGCGCTTTCGAAGTCCACTTCAGGCTCAAGGACGGCCTTCACATCGTACCTCCGCAGGACCTCGGTCAAGCCTGCTAGGTGGTCGCTGTGCGGGTGCGTCAGCACGACGAGCTCAATGCTCCGGTCCCGAAACGGGATCTCTTTGCTGAGAAGGTCTGCCAACAGCGCGCCGTCCGGCCCGCCGTCGACTAGCATCTGGTCCCCGGTGGGCGACGAAATGAGTATCGCTTCGCCCTGCCCAACATCCAGCACCGACACACGCAGCATCCCGTCTGGCCGAGACAGCAGCGTCGCCAGACAGAGCAGTCCGGCGAAAGCCAGGATTGCCAGGGCAGCCCACCCGGCGACCCGGAGACTCGGGGCGCGTGCCGGGGCCGCGACCGCCGGACGGAGCATCCGAAGACGGAGCCTAACCGTGTGGCGCGCAGCAATGTGAGCAGCCGCAAGCAAACTGTAATACACAAAGACGAGAACTGGACCGATCTGCCCCGTCTCGATCGAAGCGGCCGGAAGGCGCGATAGTATCTGGACCACCCCGACAACATATCCGGTGGCAAGCCACGCGGCCCATCCGAACGGAAGCGCAACGTTACCGAGCAGTCCTGCCAGCGCCGTCAGCCCGTGAGTCACGAGCACTGCGGGTACGGCAGGGAGCACGAGAAGCGTCGCTGGCAGACCCAGCACGGGCACGCTCTGAAAGTAGAACGCCGTCAGCGGCAACGTAGCGGCCGTGGCCGCAATTGTCGCCGCTGCTGTCTCCACAGTCATCCTCCTGAGCAGGCCCGGTTCGGTCTCCCGCGCCGTTTCAAGCTTGTGTCTGCCGCCGAGGTACACGGCGATTGGCTCCGCCCAGAGAGCGATCCCGGCCATGGCCGCAAAGCTCAATTGGAACGACAGGCTGCGCAACACTCCCGGCTCCACTCCGGCCATTACCGCGCCCGCTAATGCCAGCGCTGGCAGCGTGCTTCTGGGCCGGCCCAATGCGAGCGCCGCGAGGAACACCGTTCCCATGACCGCCGCCCTCACCGCTGATACAGGCGCGCCGGCCAGTAGCGTGTAACCCCAGATCACGGCGAGCGGAGCAACGAGGTACAGCTGCCGCCGCCGGCCCAGTACGGCCTGGCTGACCGCGATGCTTACCCCAAGGAGAACACCTACGTGAAGGCCGGATATTGCTAGCACGTGAGAGGCGCCAGTGAAGCGGAACGCCCCGATAGTGTCCTCGGAGAGATTGTGGCGTAGCCCCAGGAGCAGCGCCTGCCCGACTGAAGCCTGCGGCTCGGGGACAACGGACGCAATCGATGTCCCCAGTTTCCTTCTTGCCGAATGTAGCCAAAGCCGAACCGGATTTCCGTGGCCTTCGCTCAGGAAGACCGCCTTCGGGAATGACATAACCGTGAATATGCCCTGTCTGGCAAGGTGCGCCGGATAATCGAACTCCTCCAGCTCAACCGGCGGTGAAAGCCTGCCGGTCAGCAGCAGCCGGTCGCCGTACCTGAAGAACGGCCGGCTCCTCTCTTGAGCAAGTGCCTCAGGAGCGTGGGCCGTGACCAGGACCACGCCGTCAGCACTCGATGTGCCTCCCGGTCCGGCTACCTGGTCCACCCGCAGCCTGAACTTCACTGCCGACCGGGTTGCCTCTGGGTCGCTGACCACGACTCCGGTGACGTCCATGATCCCAGCGCCGTGGAACTGCGTCAGCTTTGTCCCTGCAGGCTGGTCCAGTTCCATCCTAAGGATGCCCGCCAGGAGAAAGATCACCGCGAGGACCGACCAGGGAGGAGCGCGCAGGCGCCACAGCAGCAATGTGGTCAGGACAGTGGCCGCCGCAAACAGGCCGAGCGAAGTGGAGGGCGCGTCACCCCACAGTCCGAACGTCAGGCCCGCCAGCCAGGCCGTGGACCACCAGATCAGCCTCAAGGCGACGGCACAGCCGCCAGCCGGCTAGCGGATGATAACGAGGTCGCGAATGCCTTCGACGATCGCGTCGCCAATCCCGCGCACTCCCAGGAGGTCTTCAACATTGTCGAACCGGCCTACTTCCTCTCGGTAGCTGACGATGGCCGTCGCCTTGGCTTCCCCGATTCCCGGCAGGCTCATCAGTTGCTCGGCTGTTGCTATGTTGAGGTCTAACACTGCCGGCTCTTCCGAGGTTCCCGAAGGCGTGTAAGCTGTCTCCTCGCCAAGGGCGGGAATGTGCCAGTGGTCTTCATCCTTCAGGCGTCCCGCCAGGTTCACAGCTTCCAACGCCGCATCCTCGGTTGTGCCTCCGGCCGCTTCCACTGCGTCGATCACCCGGTCGCCTTCCGCCACTAGGTACACGCCGGGCTTGCGGACCGCACCGCTCAGGTAGACCTTCAACTCAGTTGGAACCTGCACGGTTGGCGTTGGCAGGACTATCGTTACCTCGTCCGTTGGGGAGCCGCCGGCAAGCCACAGAGCCGCGCCGGCGACAAGTGTTGCGATTGCCCCGACTGCTAGCAACAGGGGAAGGGGGTTCTCTATGAAAGAGCGCCTTGAAGGAGGTTCCGGCGAACTGCCGCCTTCGTTCACGTTCCTCGACACTCCTGCGGTTCCCCTTGCAACAGCAACTCAGCGTCCGCGCGGTTCCGTGGGATAGGACTGCGGCGCATGGCGGTCATGGTACACTGTACGTAGTGCTCGGAAGTTCGACTAGCTTGGGAGCGATAGCAGGTTCTTTCTACTGGCAGCGCACGCTCCAGGCCCATTTGAAGCAAGCGGTTCCATACCAATGTCTAGACCCAAATGCCTACTGGAGGCGTGCCTTGTGCCCTCGCCCATTGAGTACGCTCGGTCTGTGACACCCTGGCCTACGAGGTAACCGATGTCAGCGTCTTCGGGCGTCGCCAGAGTCGACGAGATAAGGGACGCCGCATTCGCCGAACTCGAATCCGCCGACTCTTCAGATAAGATCGACCTCTGGCGCGTCTCGTTCCTTGGACGCAACGGCCGCCTTACGGAGGTCCTGCGCGGCATACGCGAGTTGCCGCCTGAAGACCGGGGGAGCGTCGGATCTGCCGCTAACTCAGCCAAGCGTTCACTTGAGGCGGCCATGGACCAACGTCTGGCCGACTTCGCCGCCGCCCGGTCGGAAAGTGCCGCGTCAATCGACGTTACGCTGCCGGGTTGGCCGGTCGTTAGTGGCGGCCTGCATCCCACCACTCGTACGATGCGGGAAGTGTGCGACGCCTTCGTCTCCATGGGCTTCCAGATCGCGGAAGGGCCTGAGGTAGAGTTGGACAGCTACAATTTTGAAATGCTGAACATCCCTAAAGACCATCCGGCGAGGGACATGTGGAACACGCTGTGGGTCGATCGGGGCGACGGTTCAGACGCCCAGGAAATGCTTCTCAGGACCCACACGTCGCCAATGCAGGCTCGGATCATGGAAGCGCAGGATCCGCCTGTGCGAGTCGTCGTTCCCGGCCGCTGCTACAGGTATGAGGCCACCGATGCCAGCCACGAGTGGCACTTCTTCCAGATCGAGGGCCTGGCGGTGGACCGTGGAGTGACCTTCGCTGACCTGAAAGGCACCCTGTGGGAGTTCGCGCGCCGTGTGTTCGGAGAGTCCAGGCAGGTACGGTTCAGGTGCGACTACTTTCCGTTCGTGGAGCCCGGCGCGGAAATGGCTATCGACTGCTTCCTGTGTGAAGGCAAGGGCTGCCGCGTATGTCAAGGATCGGGCTGGATAGAGATCCTGGGGGCAGGAATGGTCCACCCTAACGTCCTACGAGGCGTTGGCTACGATCCAAACATTTACACAGGCTTCGCCTTCGGCATGGGAGTCGAGCGCATTGCCATGCTCAAGCACGGAATTGACGACATTCGTCACTTCTATTCCAACAATCTTCAATTCCTCAGGCAGTTCTAACTGGTGACAGGACTAGCTCCAAAGCTATACCCCTCCCGAAATGCTGTCCCAGTCCTTGGCAGCCGGGCCGATGGCGCTCGGCCTCCGTCCTCTCCAACTCCAGACTCTAAAGTGCGGACCGGGAGCGTGCTTTGAAAGTTCCCCTGTCCTGGCTTAAGCAGTACGTCCCGATAGATCTGCCTCCCCGTGAGTTAGCTCACAAGCTCACCATGGGCGGTGTCGAGGTAAAGCAAATCGATGAGATCGGCGCGGTCTGGGATCCGGCGAAGGTCATCGTGGGCCACGTGCTGAACATTGCCCCACATCCCAACGCGGACAGGCTCAGCCTCCCTACCGTCAGCTTGGGAGGCTCGGAGACCGCCACCGTTGTCTGTGGAGCACCCAACGTGGCCGCTGGTCAGAACATCGCGTTCGCCAGGGAAGGCGCAATGCTCTTCAGCACCCGCTCCGGGAAAGTGGAGCCGCTCAAGAAGGCAAAGATACGTGGAGTGGAGTCTGCCGGCATGGTCTGCTCGGAAATGGAGCTCGGCCTCAGCGAGGAACACGAAGGCATCCTGGTGCTCGACGAAAATGTAGAGCCGGGACAGCCTCTGTTCGAAGTGTTGGGAGACACGGTTCTCGAACTCGATGTGACGCCTAACCGCGTCGACTGCCTATCCATCCTAGGAGTAGCGCACGAAGTGGCCGCGCTAACCGGCGCCGAAACCTGCGAACCTGAAGTCGCCTACGAAGAGCTCGGCAGTCCGATTCAGGACACGGCCTCCATAGAGATTGACGATCCTGCACTTTGCGCCAGGTACACGGCAAGCCTGATCACCGGTGTAAGCATTGGGCCTTCGCCGCAGTGGCTGAAGGAGGCGCTCCAGCGCGCAGGTCAGCGCTCCATCAACAACATCGTGGATGTAACTAACTTCGTGATGCTGGAGTACGGGCAGCCGCTGCACGCATTTGATTTCGACAAAGTTACGGACGGTAAAGTGATCGTTCGCCAGGCACTTGCCGGCGAGAAGCTCGTCACGCTGGACGGAGAGGAGCGAAAACTCCATCCCCCAATGCTCACTATCGCGGACCCAGCCGCGTCCATCGGCTTGGCGGGCGTCATGGGCGGCGCCAACACCGAAATGACTGCTTCAACGACTTCCGTACTGCTGGAATCGGCCAGTTTTGACGCGATTAACACCCGCCGGACGTCTGCCGGACTCAGGCTTCACACCGAGGCCGCACGCAGGTTCGAGCGCGGCCTGAAAGCCGATCTGGCCCCAAGGGCCCTTAGACGGGCCACGCAGCTCATATTGGAAGTGGCCGGTGGACAAGCCGCGGAAGGCATCATAGACCTGTACCCTGGCGAACGGCTGGAAAGCCCCATCAGGGTTGGGACTAGCCGCATCAGCCAGTTGCTAGGTATGGACATACCGCTGCCACGTGTGGAACGGGTCCTGACCTCGCTTGGCTTCCGTAGGGCCAAAGAGCCTGAGGGCGTCATCGACCTCATCGAAGCAGTAGAGGCAGCGCCTTCCCCGGAAAGAGAGACCACGCTATGGGTCGTTCCGCCGTACTGGCGCTCCGACATCACCATCGAGGATGACGTGGTAGAAGAGTTGGTGCGCATCATAGGCTACGACAGCATCCCCACCACAATGCTCTCGGCACAAATTCCCCACCACCAACAGCACGACAGCCGGATCGCCAGGGAGCAGGTCAGGGACGCGCTCGTCGAAGCCGGCATGCAGGAGATAGTGACGTACCCGCACACGAGCATGGACGCCCTGGAGGCCGTCGGCGCTCTTGCGGCCGGCCCGGCCCCTCTGCGCATATCGAATCCGATCAACCGCGATCGCCCGTTCCTCCGCACCAGCTTGAGAGCTAGCGTTCTGGAGACGCTTGAGTCGAACCGGCGGACAGCGCGCAGCGATGGTATCCGGCTTTTTGAGATAGGCCGCGTCTACCTACGCGATCCAGGGGATGAGATTGGGCTGCCCGTAGAGCATGAGATGGTGGCAGGTGCGCTGTCCGGTTCGCGGCTTCCAATGTCATGGCAGATCAAACTGGTGGAAATGGACTTCTTCGACGCCAAGGGCGTCTTGGAGTCCTTGTTCCCTCGCTTGGGAGTGGAGGTGCAGTTCGAGGCCGCGGAAGACCCCGCCCTGCTGAGCGGCCGGACGGCCCGGCTGTTGGTGGATGGGAAATTCGTAGGAGTGATCGGCGAGGTCGCTCCCAAGGTGCTTTCCCGCTTCGAGCTTGAAGGTTCTGCCGTAGTGTTGTTCGAAATGTCAGTCGCCGCGCTCTCTGAGGCCGCCTCGAGCAGTGAGCGCGAGTTCACGCCAACAAGCAGGTTCCCCTCGTCCGAACGGGACCTTGCTCTCATTGTCGACGAACATGTTCCCGCCGTGGATATCCAGAAGGTCATTGACCGCAATGGCATCGTGGCCATGAGCACGCCCTTTGACGTGTTCAGCGGCCCGGGAGTTCCGCCGGGCAAGAAATCAATCGCATACCGGATCGTGTTCAGGTCCTCCAAGAGCACGCTAACTGCGGACCAGGTGGACAAGATTCAGCAAGGCATCCTGCGTCAGCTCAACCGGGAGTTTGGCGCCGAGCTCAGGACTTAGCGCCGTGAGAGAGCACATCCACAGGCACGATCACGCATCCATGATCAGCGTTGAAGAGGCGTTGGAGCGCATCCTCGCCGAATTCAATGTGCTGGAGCCGGAAGCAAAGCCGATCTTGGAAGCGATGGGACAGGTCTTGAATGAGGACGTTTTCGCTCCGCTGGACATTCCGCCCTTGGAAAACTCGGCGATGGACGGCTACGCTGTTAGATGGACATGCATCTCCAGGTCCTCGCGGGAGACTCCAGTGCATCTCCGCGTGATCGGTGTCATTGCGGCGGGCGCTTTGCCTGACAAGAACGTCGAAGAAGGCACCGCTCTCCGCATAATGACCGGGGCCCCCATTCCGCCGGGAGCGGACACAGTGGTCCCATTCGAGGACACTGACGAGCAGGAGCGCAAGGCGTCAGGCGCCTCACTTGATGAGATTGCCATTCGTGAACAGACCCCTCCGTCCGCCAACGTCCGGCCGGCCGGGCAGGACGTGTCCAAAGGTGACCTTGTCTTGACCAAAGGCGTCGTCCTCAGGCCCCCGGAGATAGGAGTGCTCGCTTCCCTCGGCATGGACAAAGCAAACGTGGTTCGTCGGCCCAGGGTTGCCATCCTTGCAACAGGGGATGAGCTGCTGGAGCCTTCGGAGCCCCAGGAGCCCGGAAAGATCTACGACAGCAACACGTACGGCGTAGCGGCCGGCGTAATGAGGTATGGGGGCATTCCTGTCGTACTTGGCATTGCCAGGGACAATCTGCAATCAATGAGTTCGATGCTGGACAGGGCAATGGAGTCCGACGTGCTGATAACCTCTGCGGGCGTCTCGAAGGGCGACTACGACATCGTGAAGGACGTTCTGGCACGGCATGGCCAGGTGGACTTCTGGTCGGTAAGGATGAGGCCGGCAAAACCGCTGGCTTTCGGTGTCCTGGACGGCAAGAACGGAAAGCGAGTGCCCCACATCGGACTGCCAGGCAACCCGGTGAGCGCGCTCGTCGCCTTCGAGCAGTTTGGTCGGCCGGCTATTCACAAGATGATGGGTAAAGGCCAGCTGGACAAACCCTCTGTTGAGGCGGTCTTGGAGGAACCCATCCTGAATACTGACGCCCGTAGAGTCTATGCGAGGGTTCAGGTCACCAAGCGTAACGGGACGTACTACGCTCGGCCCACTGGGCACCAGTCCTCCAATCTGCTTACGTCAATGGCGCGCGCGAACGGCCTCGCCATATGCCCTGAAGATCTTCCGCGGAAAGACGCCGGGGAGACCGTGACCGTCCAGATGTTGGACTGGCCTGAGCACGTCATCTAGCGACCGAACCGTTCGAAGCGCACGATTCGAATACGACCTCAAGAACAGGAGACTCGTCGACTATGGCCGACATCGAAGACCAGCCGCAGTACATAGTGGATCTTTCCGGGGGCGTCAACCAAGATAGGTCGCTCTCAGTTCTCATAGCAAGCCGCCGGTGCTATCTGGACCAACAGGGCGAAGGCGACGCCGAAATCATAGCCGCAGACCCGCGGCGGCTCGTACGACAGATAGCTAATCACTGCGCCGACGCGGCTGACTATTTGCTTCCCGACACACCGCTAAAAGAGTCAATCTTCAGGACTCTCCTTGCTGCCAACAACAAGCCATTGACGGCAGAGGCAATTAGCTCTCAGCTCTCGGATCGCTGGTCTAGGACCGCCCAGGCGCGAGACGTCTCACCGGCCGTCGTCCGGCGGCTGCTGGACAACAGCCCGCTATACTCGATAGCGCGCGCTCCGGAGCAGGGTTGAATTCAGCCTGTATAATGCCGCGCACCATCTGGCGTAGGAGAGAAAGGTAATGCCCGAACCGGTCGTCTACTTCCAGGGACAGTTCACGCCCTTGGACCAAGCCCGCGTAAGCGTGACCACTCACGCGCTCCATTACGGGACTGCCGTGTTCGAAGGCATCCGGGGGAACTGGAATTCCGAAAAGGGAAAGATGTTCGTCTTCCGGCTGCGGGAACACTACGAGAGGTTCCTGCAGGGCTGCCGAATCATGATGCTGGACATCCCCTACGATGTGGACGAACTATGCGACATCACCGTAGAGGCTGTCATCCGGTGCGGATATGCTGAGGATGTCTACATCCGCCCGCTTGCCTACAAGAGCCAGGAACTCATTGCCAATCTCAGGCTCCAGGACCTCGAGAGCGACTTCACGCTGATCATCGTACCGTTCGGATCGTACATAGAGACGGACGGCGCTATTCGCTGCTGCACCTCATCTTGGCGCCGCATCGACGATATGGCGATACCTCCGAGAGTCAAGATCTCAGGGCACTACGTGAACAGCGTTCTTGCCAAGACCGAGGCCACGCTTGCGGGGTTCGACGAAGCTGTGATGATGAACGCCGACGGCACGGTGTCCGAGGGAACGGGGGAAAGTCTCTTCATGGCAAGCGGAGGTCGCTTGTACACACCTCCCGTCGGGGACAACAACCTGACGGGCATTACCAGGGACTCCACCATGCGCCTCGCGCAAGACGAGATGGGCTTGGAAGTCGCCGAGCGGCACATCAGGAGGAGCGAACTTTACCTGGCCGATGAAGTTTTCCTGACCGGCACGGCGGCCCACATCACTCCTGTAGGAGAGCTTGACAGCCGTCCAGTTGGCAGTGGGGGCGTGGGGCCGATCGCGGACGAGCTCCGTAGCCTTTACGCCGCCGCGATCCGTGGCAACAACGACAAGTATTTGGAATGGTGCACGGCCGTAGCCTTGGAGTCGTTCTGACGCTCCACGAGCGGCCGGGCGACACGCTTCTCGCGCTAAGATAGCCTCCGCAAGTGTCGGAGTTCATCTTCGAATACTACATCTTCGTGTTTCTGGCCGCGCTGGGCGCCATCCAGGTCGGGGCAGCCGCGGGAAAGCTCAAGGGCATCCTGGTGTTTGGGCATACGGCCGCATCCGTAACGCTCGGCGGCGCTCTGTTTGTTGCCGCACCGGTCTGGTTCTTCTCAACCGGCGAACGTAACATCAACGACTTCGAAGGAGGCATCACCGCTAATGGCCAGGCGCTGTATGCCTTCCTCGGCTGCATAACCGCGTTGGTCGTCACCCTCGCTGTTACCTCCATAATCAACTTCCGTTTGGGGCGAGGCACCCTCCCGCCCTTTAACGGACTTCAATCGCTGACAGAAGCAAACTATCTCCTGGCGGTCTCTAACAATCTCAGGTACTGGTCCAAGGCTTGGCGAAAGCTGACGAGCAACTATTTCTTTGGCTGAACAGCGGCGTGGGCAAGGCCCCGCTGTTCGATCAACTGGTCAGGTATCTGGTGAGCGATTACCTGGTGCCAGTTGCCGCGCTGATATTCTTGCTCGGCTTGTGGTTCGCCGGAAGCAGTTCCTCGGAACGCCTTCGAATCCAGATCGGCATATTCGTCGTGCTCGTCTCCATGGCCTTATCCAGTCTGGCTGTGTTCATCGTCAACGCGTTCTACTCGAGGCCAAGGCCGTTCCTGGAACACAGCGTTGACCTCCTCTTCTATCGGCCAACCGACTCCTCATTCCCTTCCAATCCCATCGCCGCCACATTCGCTATAGCTTTCGGTGTGTGGCTCATCAACCGTCGCTTGGGCCTCGCCCTAATGGTGATCGTCGCAGCGTACGCGTTGGCGCGCGTCTACTCCGGCGTCCATTACCCCCTGGATGTCGTGGCTTCCATCGCCATTGCGATCGCGGTGACGCTGGCAGTCGCCTGGGCGGAACGACTGGTCCGGCCAGTCCTGAAGGCCGCCCTGCGGTTCGCCCGGCTCTTCTGCGTGGCCTGAAGGTCAGGGGAGTACCTTCCACTTCGGGCAAACGGACACTGCTCGCACGCCAGATGCTGAGGCATACCCATCTGGCTTAACAATCTCGTGCAAAAGAGCGGCCGGGACTAGTACCATCCTTCGCCATCCAGCATGGCAGGGTATGCCAGTCACGAGGAGCCACTTGTCGCCGCACCACCTCTCATCCGTGTTCTCAGAGGGTGCCTAAGAAGGTTGACTTATCCCCTTGAGGGTATGGACGGGAGGGTCATAGATTCATGACACGCAGAGCATATCCCAGCGCCCTGAGCGACCGGGAATGGCAGCCGTTGGAATCGCTGCTTCTACCTCCCAAGCCTGGAGGGCTGCCACTGAAGTACTCGCGGCGGGAGGTGGTCAACGCTATCCGCTATGTACTGCGCACCGGGTGCGCGTGGCGCATGCTCCCCCACGATCCGCCTCCATGGCGGACCACGTTCCACTACTTCCCCACCTGGCGACGTGATGGGACCTGGGAGCGTATTCATGGGGATGTGCGTGACCGGATGCGCGTCCCCCAAGGCGGGTATGTGCTCGGCCAAGCACTGCGCAACTAACCCGCCGCAGACGTCTGATCCCTTCCCCCTCTCTTCCCTTCTGCGAACGCGCGTGCTATTATGGACGCATGATCTCTGCAGGACACATCGACCGGGCCGCTGCGAGCCTCCTCGCACGGCGCGGCTCCCTGCCCGAAAACTCCCTCGTAGCTATGGGAAGACTGTCACATTTTTACTCAAATTGGCTCGATCTGTATTCAAACCGTATTCAATTCATCTTAATTCCGTAACTTTTTCCACACCCTGCCAGCTATGAAAAGTTACGGAATGTTACAGAATGTGACACTTTCCGAGCGTTATTGACTAAGAGGGCGCCTGCTGAGGTGAGAGGTAGTTTCTTAGACACCCTCTTGGGTTGACGGCAGACTCCTGTGCAGAACGGTCCCTTCCTTTGCCCGCGCCGGAAGGCTACGATGAAGACAGGCTAGGACGACGCTGTGATCGTCCTCTGGAAAGGAAGTTTGGAGAAAAGGAGTCAACGAAACTTGAAGCTCAAGCACCTTCTAATCGCTGCAGCCATAGTGGTGCTCATACCGCTGGTATGGGCTGCTTGGTGGTTCCTCTCCCCGCTCGTCATTGACGATGTAGTGGATGAAGACTTCCCCATGTCGTACAACGCGGAGTTGCCGTCCGGCATGTCCCAGGAGGAGGCCGAGGACCAGATGGTTGAGGCCGCAGCAGTCGATGCGCCCGTGGATGAAGAGATGCCGGAGCCAATGGCAAGCCCCACGGCGCCCGTACAAGTCAAAGTAGGCTCCTTCACGGACGCGGACCGGTTCCACAAGGGCAGCGGAAGCGCCACCATCTACCGGGCAGCCGATGGGTCCCTCCTGTTGCGGTTCGAAGACTTCAATGTCACAAACGGCCCCGCACTGCATGTAATCCTGTCTCCGCATCCCGACGCGCGGAACAGCGCGGATGTCCACCTCGAGGGCTACGTGGACTTAGGAGACCTCAAGGGAAACGTGGGCAACCAGAACTACCCGCTGCCGTCCGATCTGGACGTGTCTACAATCGGCAGCGTCATCATCTACTGCGAGCCGTTCAGCGTGGTGTTCAGCGTTGCGCCGTTACGGGACGCCGGATGAGCCCGCGGGAAGCAGAGAGGCTATAGGATGTCTGAACACAACTTCACCGGATGAAGACGCGCTCTTTGAGATAGTCCGCCGCCGGTACTGCGATGGGCTGAGCCCCCAAGAACTCGAACAGGTACGTGCCGGAGTGCGGGAAGTACTGAAGCAGGCTGAAGCCCTCGCCGCCGTCAAGCTTGAAATGTCATCGGAGCCGTCGCCCCTCTTCAGGCCGCACGCATCCGATGACTGAAGACATCGTCTTTCTGCCCATCCGCGAACTGGCCTCGCTGATACGCACTCGCCAGATATCGCCGGTCGAGGTCGCCGAGGCCTTCCTGCACCGCCTCGATACGCTCGGCCCGCGCTACAACGCCGTCGTCACGGTGACCCGGGACAGAGCGCTCGAGCAGGCGAGGCGAGCGGAGGCCGAGATCGCCGCCGGCGCCTATCGGGGACTCCTGCATGGGGTTCCCTATGGCGCCAAAGACCTGCTGGCAACTTCCGGGGGCATACCGACCACATGGGGAGCGGCTCCGTATCGGCACCAGGTCTTCGACCACGACGCCACTGTGATACGGAGGCTGGAGGAAGCTGGCGCGGTGCTTGCGGCGAAGCTGGCAATGGTGGAGTTGGCTGGAGGCATGGGATACAGGAACGCGGACGCGTCCTTCACGGGGCCTGGCATCAATCCTTGGAATGCATCCGCGTGGGCGGGAGGCTCGTCTAGCGGGCCCGGCTCCGCCGTTGCTGCCGGCCTGGTTCCGTTTGCCATAGGTTCGGAGACGTGGGGATCGATACTCTGTCCATCCGCGTTTTGCGGCCTCTCAGGTATGAGGCCCACCTACGGCCGCGTCAGCCGCTACGGCGCGATGGCGCTAAGCTGGACGCTCGACAAGCTTGGGCCAATGGGTCTTACGGCGGACGACTGCGGCATCGTCCTGCAGGCCATCGCAGGCCCCGATCCCAACGATGCATCTACGTCCCAGCGCACCTTCCGTTATGACGAGGGAGTCGCTGGAGGTAAGAGGCTGAAGCTCGGCGTATTTTCCGGCGCCTTGGAAAGCGCACAGGAGGCCGTGAGCCAGAACTTCGGGAACGCTCTCCGCGAACTCGGGGCAGTGGCGGACATCAAAGAAGTCTCCCTCCCCGATTACCCGTACGCCGAGATGGTCTCCACCATTCTGAATGCCGAGGCTTCAGCGGCATTCGACGACTTTCTGGCTGAAGGCCTCTCCCACGAGTTGAGGGGCGTAGGCTGCAAGTACAACGGCTTCGCGGGGACCGCCGTCCTCGCTAAGGACTACCTGAGGGCCCTCCGCCTCAGGGAGGTCCTCGGCCGCGAGATCGACGACTTGCTCGCGCCCTACGATGCGGTGGTCGCTCCTTCGGTGATCAACGTCGCTAATGACGTGGACAAGGTCTGGGACCGGGACGAAGATGAGTTCGGCCCCGACTTTACCGGCGCAATCGGAAACGGACTGGGACTGCCGTCGATTTCCGTGCCGAACGGCTTCGACGAACGAGGTCTTCCTACAGGCATCCAGTTCATGGGCAGGGCGTACCACGAGGACTCGGCCCTCTCGGCCGCCAATGCTTTCCAGTCCATTACCGACTGGCATAAGCAGCACCCGGACGTATCGCCCGCATAGGGTAACTCAGCCCCATACGGGAACCAGCCCCATACGGGAACCAGCCCCATACGGGAACCAGCCCCATACGGGAACCAGCAAGGAGTGACCATGCCCCATTCCGGCAAGTTCGATCTTGTAATCTCCAACGGCAGGGTCATGGACCCGGACAGCGGCCTCGACGCAGTACGGGACATCGGCATCTTGGACGGTGCCGTGCGCAGCATCCAGACCGGCGGCTTGCAAGGCAGCAACATGATCGACGCCGGCGGGCATGTCGTCGCGCCAGGGTTCGTCGATCTGCACTCCCACGGTCAGGACGACGAAAACTACCGTATTCAGGCGCTGGACGGTGTCACCACTGCGCTGGAACTGGAGGTGGGCACGCTGGACGTGGACGCCTGGTACGCCGAGCGTGAGGGGCAGGCCGTAATCAACTACGGCGTGAGCGCTGGGCACATTCCGGCGAGAATTGAAGTGATGGACGACCCCGGTGACTTCCTTCCAGTGTCAGACGGCGCCCGCAAGGAGGCCTCGGACGGCGAAATTGCCGCAATGGCTGCTCATCTGAGAAAGGGCCTCCGGGACGGCGCTCTCGCCGTCGGCTTTGGGCTTCAGTACACCCCTGGCGCCACCCGTTGGGAGGTGCTGGAAATGTTCCGCACTGCGGCAATTTTCAACGCCTCGTGCCACGTCCACATGCGGGGCATGGGTCATCGTGAGCCTCTTAACAGCATCGAAGGACTCGTGGAAATCATCGCGGCGGCCGCAATCTCCGGGGCCCCGCTGCACGTCGTGCACATCCAGAGCAGCGGCATGCGGGCAACTACGCGTTTGCTTCAAATCATAGAAGAGGCGCGCGGCCGCGGCATCGACGTCACCACGGAGTGTTACCCATATGCGGCCGGCCTGACGGAGATCTCCTCGGCCATATTCGACGAGGGTTGGCAGACGAAGCTGGGCATCGCCCACAGTGAACTGGAGTGGGTGGCTACAGGCGAGAGGCTCACGCAAGCCACATTTGCACAGTACCGTGAGGAGGGCGGCCTGGTGATCGCCCACATGATCCCGCAGGACGCCGTGGATGCCGCCGTTACCAGTCCGTTGACCGCCATTGCGACCGACGGCCACATGAAAAATGGCAGAGGACACCCGCGTACTTCCGGCTCCTATTCGAGGGTGCTGGGCCGGTTTGTACGCGAGGCCGGTACCCTGACGCTCATGGACGCGATCTCCAAGATGACGCTTATGCCGGCCCGCCGCTTGGAAGACCTTGCACCCGCTCTCGCCCGCAAGGGCCGCGTCGCCGTCGGAGCCGACGCCGACCTCGTCGTGTTCGACCCTCAGACCGTGATAGACACATCCACGTACCAGGACCCCGTTAGCCCACCCGAAGGCATCGCGCACGTCATTGTCGGCGGCACCTCCGTTGTTGCGGACGGACGGCTTCAACCCGGCGTAGCTCCTGGCGCCGCAGTACGCGCTCCCATAGGCTCGAAGCACTCCGGCACGTCCTAGGGATCCTGGTTCTGTAGCATGCTTTCGAACAGTTCCTGCAACGGCGCAGGCGGATAGCCGAGAAGCGCCGCCGTGTCCAGGTCCTCCTGCGCTCTCGCCATGTTGCCGTTCAGCGCATGGGCCACGGCGCGTGAAGCATAGACTTCCTGGGACTCGCCGCCGATTCGAAGCGCTGCGGTATAGTCCTCCACGGCCGCGTCCAACTCTCCCAGCCGCATCAGGACATCTCCTCTCTCGATGTACGTCCAGACCACGTCCGGGTCGCGCTCGATCTCTTCTGTGAGGGTAAGGACCGCGCCGCTCAACTCGACGCGTTCGCGGTTCGAGATTCCAAAGGAGTTGCCGGCGGCCGGCGGCGTAGTGGTGCCGGGTGTCGCCGGCGTCGAAACGGTCGGGGTGGCCGTAGCCTGCAATTCGAGTCGCTCGGCCGGCACCTGGTCGGCCGGAAACGTCGGCATGACGGGCCCAACCTCCGCGTCACCACCGCACCCAAGCGCAAGCACGCCTATTGCGAGAGCAAACGCCGTGTATAGCATCCACAGAGAAGTCATTGCATCCGTCCGACGACCGCCTGGCAAGCCTGTGCTCGCCTCCGGGATTGGCTTCGCCGGAGTTTACATGATTTGGTGCCGGTCCCTTCCGGCTACAATGCCGCCACTATCCTTCACCTTGGGGCACAAGTGACTGAAGATCTTCAAGCACTGTTGAAGTCACGGTTTGGGCATGGCCGGTTCCTGCCCATGCAGGAGGATGTCGTCCGCAACGTGCTTCGCGGCCGCAACTCAATCGTATTGATGCCCACGGGGGGCGGCAAATCACTGTGCTACCAGTTGCCAGCCCTTTGCATGGATGGCCTGACTTTGGTGGTGTCCCCGTTGATTGCGCTGATGAAGGACCAGGTCGATGCCCTCAAAAGGCGGGGCATTCCCGCCGCCTGCATCAACAGCGCCACCGCGCCGGAAGAATCACGCCAGGTCGCACGCCAGATTAAGCATGGTCAGCTCAAACTCCTGTACGTCGCGCCAGAACGCATTGCAATGCCGCGCTTTCGACAGTTCTTGCTCGGCCTGAAGCTCAGTCTGATCGCGATCGATGAGGCCCACTGCATTTCGGAGTGGGGTCACGACTTCCGGCCCGACTACCGCAACCTGCAGTCACTGCGTGCCGACTTCCCGGACGTCCCCTTGATCGCCCTCACGGCAACCGCCACAGAGAAGGTCTGGCAGGACATTGCGGACGTCCTTCGCCTCAAGGACGCCAATCGGTTTTCGGCCAGCTTTAACAGGCCCAACCTGACTTACCGAGTGAGGCGCAAGGGGTCCGAATTTGAAGAATTGATCGAACTCCTGTCAGGCATCGAGACTGGCTCAGCAATCATCTACTGCTTTTCCCGCAAGGGCACTGAGAATCTCGCATCGAAACTCACTGACCGGGGAGTGAGTGCCCTGCCATATCACGCCGGGCTTGAAAACAGCGTGCGTCAGAAGACTCAGGACAAGTTCCTTCGCGGCGAAGTCCGAGCAATCGTGGCCACGATTGCCTTCGGAATGGGAATCGACAAGCCGGACATCAGGCTAGTCGTGCATTACGACCTGCCCAAGACTGTTGAAGGCTACTACCAGGAGACCGGAAGGGCGGGCCGCGACGGCCTGCCCAGCAAGTGCGTTCTGTTCTATTCTTACGCTGACCAGAGGAACCAACAGTACTTCATCGGCCAGATAGAGGACGAGGCACAGCGCAGCAACGCGGCAGAGAAGCTCGAGCGCATGGTGAAGTACGCGGAGATCAGAGGCTGCCGGCGTGTTTACCTGCTCGACTACTTCGGTGAGAAGTGGAATGACGGGAGCTGTCAAGCTTGCGACATGTGCCTGGACAAGTGGGAGCTGCCTGCAGGATGGGAGGCTTATGACGGGACCGAGATTGCTCAGAAAATCCTGTCGGCGGTCATCCGCTCGGGCGAAAGGTTCGGAACGGAGTATGTCGTCTCCCTCCTCAGGGGCAGCCGGGCGCAGCGCTTGCTACAGCAGGGGCACGACCAGTTGTCAGTGCACGGCCTTGCCCGTGAAATCTCGAAGGCCGATCTCAAGGAGTCCGTGCACCAGCTCATCGACAAGGGGCTGCTGGCCCGCAGGGACGGCGACGAACTACCTACGCTGTTTGTAACCGCCGAGGGCAGGGACTTCCTGAAGGCACGCGAGTCCGTCACCTTGGCACGCCGGGCTGTGGACGGGACTACTGATCCGCAACCACATGACGCCATCCTCTTCGAAAAGCTGCGGGAACTGCGCAAGGGCATGGCTGACGACATGGGTGTTCCAGCGTTCGTCGTGTATAGCAACGCGACCCTCAAGCAGATGTGCGCCGACAAGCCTTTGGACCCTGCCTCTATGCTGCGGATCAAGGGCGTCAGCAAGTCCAAGCTGGACCAACACGGTCCGGCCTTCCTCGCGGCAATCCGCGACCATGTCAATGCAAGCGAAGACAGAGAAGAGCCTGGGCCTCATGACAGTTCCGGCGCGGAAGACTCATTGTCAGCCAATGTCGCAAAAGCGCCGGCCGCTTCCGGCTACACGGCCGGCGTGGACGAACTCTTGAGCAGGTTGGCAGACCGCCAGGTAAAGCTGTCCAGGGACATGCTTGGCTGGGAGCACATCCTCAGGAGCAGGGTTGAGCGCATACTCGCTCCGCTGCCTCATCGAGAGGCCGCGGTACTCAGGCTCAGGTTCGGACTCGAAGGACGCAGCGCCAGAACGGTTGTAGAGATCGGCAAGACCTTCGGCCTTACCGGAGAGCAAGTCCGGCAAATCGAAGACAAAGCGTTAGGAAGTCTTAGGAACTCAAGCTGCTTTACCGAAGCCACGAAACTGACGGATGAGTGCGGGGTAAACTGAACTCAGGCGCAAGCGCCCGCTGACTTCGGCAAGCAGGAGTGGGTGACGGGGCGTGGCCGCAGACTTGCGAGAAATCGCAGGGAAGACCGTGTCCTCGCACCTGGAGCGCCAAATGAACGACGATGAAATGCTCAATCTCTCACATCTTCTCCCCACGGGGCATTACTGCATACACGAGGCTACGTGCCATCCGAAATTCGTCCGTTCTACGCTGTCTCGCAAGTGCTGAACTAGTGCGTGGATTTGACCACTCAAGAAAGCATGACCGAGAATGGATGCGTCTCAATCGGCTCCCGAAGCAGTGAACCTAAGTTCCCGGCGACAAACGAAAGGGGAAGTGAAATGCCAACTCAAGACATTCTAAGCCGCTTGGAAGATGGAGAGAAAATACTTATGGACGGGGGCACCGGCTCCGAGATTCACCGTCGTGGAGTCGACGTCATGGCGGGCTCAAGCACGAACATGCTGGGCACTTGGTCGGCAACTGCCAACGTAGAAGCCCCTGACGTGGTGCAGCAGATTCATGCCGACTACATGCGAGTAGGCGCAGACATTGTGACCACAAACACCGTCTTCACGACTCCGACCCGCATGGCCGTCGCAGGTCTCGATGACAGGTGGCAGGAGTACGCTTCGTCGGGCGGAGTGAACGCCGTCAAGGCACGCGACGCCGCAGACAGCGAGGCTTATGTGGCTGCGGGCATGGCAACACCCTGGGTATGCGGGCTGAAGGGCGACCAACTGTCAGATGTCCAGCACATGGGCGAGCCCGCGCTCAAGGCCGAGTTCTCAGATCTTTCGGCGGCGGTCGCAGAGGCTGGCGTAGACATAATGCTCCCGGAGTTCATTGGATTCGTAGACGACTGTGTCGTTGCGGTGGACGTGGTGGCTGAGTTCGAGCTTCCGGTGTTCCTGGGAGTCCGAGGGATACAGCCGGACGGCACAATGGTTTCGGGCGAGACGATGGACCAACTTGCGGCAGCGCTGAAGGGGCACCGGGTCGACGCTGTTCTCCTGATGTGCTCGAACCCGGAGGCCATTTCGGCCGGACTTCCGAGGCTTCGCGACGCGTTTAGCGGCGTCATCGGCGCATATCCGAACATCGGCTACAACCCATTGGCGCGCCTGCGGGGCACTGATGCCGACGATTTCTATGGCCTCATCCCCAATCCTCCATCGCGGCTTGCCGAGTATGCGAACGATTGGTTGGATGTGGGCGCCCAGATCGTCGGTGGCTGCTGCGGTACCGGGCCTGAACACATCATGGCTTTGCGGAAGGTCGTGAAGGGCTGGTAATTTGGCAGTCGAGCAAGGCGCTGTCTCTTTCTCTTCGCCGGCGCGTTCTTTTTCGGGTCAGGCGCAATGACCAGCGTCGTGACTCAGACAGGCACAGCGTCCGTCTGCTCGACTTCGCCGCCATCGGGCACCGCCTCGTGTGCTATACTTCGGGCCGCTCGTGCGCCTTGGGCAATCGGAACTTTGCAGGGGTAAAACAGGAGGACGCTTGGCTTTCGTCACGCTACGGGAAGGCGAAGACACTGAAGGCCTCGTAAAGCGGTTTCAGTCTCAGATGCAGCGCTCGGGAATTCTCCGAGAGTTGCGGGAGCGGCGTTACTTCCGCACCAAGGGAGAGCAGGAGCGGATTGATCGCCAGCGCAGCATCCGGCGCCTGAGACGGCGCCGACGCCGCAATCGTTAGACCGCCCGGCGCGCATTCCGGCCCCACCCTCCCGGTAGGAGGGCTACTCTGCGACCGGTCACTCTTCATGGGGTTTCAGCCCCGTATCACTCTGTAGGCGAAGATCCGGGGAATTTCCCGCGCCGTTCCCGGCTTCGTGCCTCGTCTCTCCTCTTAGGGACCGCATTTGTTATTCTCGCGTTCCTTCTCATCTCTGTGGCCGGCTGCGACAACACCACCGAGACGATAGCCGGGACGCCAACAGAGCCGCCAGCCCCCACGGTAGTGGCCACGCCTCCTGCGTCGCCGAGCCCGGAGCCAACTCCGGACTCCTCACCGCTGGCAACGCCTGCAGCCTCAACCAGTACTCCGGACGGCGAGTCGGTCGTCGCCTTCGCCCCTGAGCACGGTGCTCTAACCACCGTTCAGGTGGCGCGGATGCTCGCGCCCTCTGTGGTCCACATTGCCGCCCGAGCTCCTACTTACCCTGAAGAGGCCCTGTCATCAACGGGCGTGGCCACAGGCGTGGTACTTGATGATCAGGGCCACATTCTCACAAGCAATCACGCTGTGGAGCTTGCCCAGGACATCACTGTTACGTTGATAGACGGCCGGCGAGTTCCGGGTACGATCGTCGGCACCGATCGTCGTACTGACCTAGCCGTGGTTCGCATTGAGGCGGAGGATCTCATCCCCGCAATGTTGGGCAACACTTCCAGCGTGCAAGTGGGAGAGGAGGTCATCGCGATTGGCCACGCCCTCGGACTCGACGGCGCCCCCACGGTCACAAAGGGAGTCGTCAGCGCCCTGAGCCGTTCACTGGACGTTACCGCGAACATCACGATCGTGGACATGATCCAGACGGACGCATCGATCAATCTAGGCAACAGCGGTGGCCCGCTGGTGAACGCCAGGGGGGAAGTCATCGGAATCAACACAGCCATTGTTCAGGCTGGAGCTGGCATCGGCTTCGCCATTAACGTTGACGATGCCAAGTTCGTTCTGAAACAGCTAATTTCGAATGGCGTGGTGCGGCGGGGCTTCCTCGGAGTCACGCCAATCAACCTCACGCCGGTAAATACGTCTACGGCAGGCCAGGACTCGCCCATCGACCGCGGCGTAGTGGTCGCACGCCTTGTGGAAGGAGGCCCTGCTGCCATGGCGGGAATGCAGGAGTTCGACGTGATCGCCACCATCGGCGGAGTAGAAGTGAACAACACGGGGGAACTGGCGCGCTTCCTCAGGACACATCTCCCGAACGAGACCACAACAGTTGTCTTCTACCGCGACAATGTCCGGATGCAGGCTGAGGTGACCTTGGGCGAACGGCCCTGATCCCCCGCTCCGTCTGCCCGCCCGCCGGTCTCGCCATGTCCCCGCGTTTCGTCTTCAGCGCCGCCCGCCGGAGTGTCCAAGTGGCCTCCGGCACCGCGTCAGGTGGTCTCGAGACCTCGGCTGGTGGGTGAAATCAGCGCCGACTCACAGGCGCTCCCGCCCGCGCATTCCATAACGATGCGGGGCCCGGCGCCGAGCCGCATAACGCACGGCGTTAGGCCCCGAAAAGGCAACGTAACAGCACGTCAGTTTTGTCCAAAGCTTAAACGATATTCGGAACACTATCTCTAGAATACACGCTAGCGGGGCCATTGAAAGCGCGTGCTAGAATCCATCTCAACCGGCGGCAATGCAAACCCTTCATATCCTCTCCATGCCTGTGGCATGGGCTCCATGGGTTTGGCCCCATCCCTTGCGAGTAGTGTTCATGGCAGACAATCGCGGACATAGTCTGTGGCATTCCGTCCTCGGAAATCTGCAGCTCCAGGTGCCACGCCCCAGTTTCGACACGTGGCTGAAGGACACGGTCGGATTCCCCGGGGAAGATGGCTCGTTCGTTGTTTGTACGCCCAGCCCGTTCGTGGCGGAGATGCTGGAGCGGCGCATGTACTGCCTGATCGGTGATGCTCTGGAAAAGATCACAGGTGCAAGACCGCAGGTCCGCTTCACCGTGGCCTACAGCCCCTCCGACAGGAATATTGATGACCGGGAGGAGACTTTCCACTCGGTTGACGACAAGAACGATTCCCCTCGCGAACGGCAACAGGCTCACCTGAATGGCAACTTCACATTCGGCACGTTCGTAGTTGGCAAGTCCAATGAGCTCGCTCACGCTGCATCAATGGCTGTGGCCGCCGGTCCAGGCCAGACGTACAACCCCTTGGTCATCTACTCGGGCGTGGGCTTGGGCAAGACCCATCTCCTGCATGCCATCGGTCACCGAATCGTCACCCAGGGCCGAAAGGTTGCCTATCGCACCACGGAAGAGTTCACAAACGAGTACATCAGTGCCATCCGGGCCGGCAGCACTCAAGACTTTCGTGAATTCTACCGCGGAGCTGACGCGCTCCTGCTGGACGACATCCAGTTCATAATCGGCAAGGAGCAGACCCAGGAGGGCTTCTTCCACACCTTCAACTCGCTCCACATGTCCAACAGGCAGGTGGTCATCGCCAGCGACAGACCGGTGGGTTCATTGACCCTTTTGGAAGACCGCATGAAATCCCGTCTGTCCGGTGGGCTCGTTGTAGATATTCAGGCGCCCGATCCGGAGACTCGCCGAGCCATACTCAAGACCAAGGCGGAGCGCTCCGCCACGGAAATCCCGGATGAAGTCGTTGACTACCTCGCTGCCCACGAATACTCGAGCATCCGTGAACTGGACGGCCATCTCAACCGAATCACCGCCTTCGCTGACCTCCTTTCCCAGCCTGTGACGCTTGACTTGGTCCACCGTGCCACCGCCGACTTCGCCCCACGGCACACTCCTAGGCCGGTTACAGCAGAACACGTCGTTGAGCATGTATGTGGCTACTTCGAGGTAGACGTAGCTTCCGTCATGGGCCGCCGTCGCGATCGACATACCGCCTTGGCCCGCCAGGTGGCAATGTACCTCGCCAAACATGATACCGGCCTGAGCCTCACTACGATCGGAAAGGTCATTGGGGGCAGAGATCACAGCACCGTCTCTTACGCATGCTCGCGGATCGCGACACGCCTAAGCACAGATTCGACATTGGAAAGGGACATTGCCAACATTCGGCGGTCACTCGCCGAGTCTTAAGTCCTGACCACTTCATCATCGCCCCGCACCGGTGCTTGATCACTCGCCATTGACCTGTGAGTAAAGTCTCAGCCTAGTGTTGAATGCCCCTCGAACAACCTTCACAAGTCCTGGACTCGTCTGTTACGCCAACGTCAATCACCAGTAGTTTCACTGCTACTCCCCAAGTTCTCCAGCAAGCCCACCCGGCATCCACGGCAGCTAGGGTATGTCTCAGTGTTCTCCGCAGCTTTGTTATGACTGCTATTATCCCAACATGATTGATCGTGTCCTGATAAGTGTTGAGAGTGGCAAGGGCGGTAATGGAGTCGTGAGTGGACGTCGCGAGAAGTACGTTCCGCGAGGCGGCCCAGACGGAGGTTCGGGTGGGGACGGAGGATCCGTCTACTTTGCTTGTGACCCTAACCTCAACACGTTGCTCCCGTTCCGTTATCGTCGGCAGTTTCGCGCAGAACCGGGAGGAGATGGCGCGGGTGGGCGGAAGAGCGGTCCGCGAGGAGCGGATGTTGTGTTGGATGTGCCGGCCGGGACCCAAATATGGACGACCGGCCCTGATCCGGTGCTCTTGGCTGAACTGGTAGCTTCGGGAGAGCGCGAGTTGCTCGTGCCTGGAGGTAGGGGTGGCCGGGGTAACGCCAGCTTCGCGTCCTCCATAAACAGGTTTCCGGCACTCGCCGAGGCCGGAGAGCCGAGCGTGAGCATGGAACTTCAGTTGGAACTCAAGCTCTTGGCGGATGTTGGAATCATCGGAGAGCCGAATGCTGGCAAATCCAGCTTGCTGGCGGCTTTGTCCGCGGCCTCCCCGAAGGTCGCCGCGTATCCGTTCACAACTCTGGAGCCGGTGCTAGGAGTTGTAGAACACAGGCATAGGAGCTTCGTGGCTGTTGACATCCCCGGCCTGATTGAGGGGGCCCACACTGGAGTTGGTCTCGGCCATGAGTTCCTGAGACATGTCGAAAGGACACGGGTCCTCGTTCATGTCTTAGATGGGTCTCTGGAAGACCCTGTCGATGCTTATCATCGCGTTAACACAGAGCTTGCGCTGTTTGACAAGCGGCTCGCCGCCAAGGACCAGGTGGTGGCGGTGAACAAGAGCGACCTTGATGGAGTAAGCGAGGCCGCGAGACATGTATGTCGATCTTTGGAGTCTGACCGCAATGTGGTCGTCGTTTCCGCCGCCACCCATGCGGGATTGATGCCTCTGTTGGACGCATTATTGACATGCTTGGACGAAGCGCAGGTGGTAGTTGATGACTCTGCGAAGCCGGACAGCCCGCCGGTTCTCAGGCCGAAGCCTGTATCTGTGAGCGTGGTTCGTAAAGAGGATGGGGTGTTTGTGGTTCGTGACCCTGCAGTGGAGCGAATCGCGGCTATCTTGGATCCGGAAGACTGGCAAGCGCAAACCCAATTCTACGCTAGGCTGAGGCGGCTCGGAGTGGTGCGGGCCCTGGAACGCGCCGGTATAGACGAGGGAGATACGGTGAGGATCGGGGAGTTTGAGTGGGAGTGGGAGTGACATGGCTGTCGGTGTCTTTGGAGGAACATTCGATCCGGTTCACTTGGGGCACCTGATACTTGCGGAGACAGCAGCGGACGAGCTTGAGCTTGACCGCGTCATTTTCATGCCCGCGGGAAATCCCTACTTCAAAGCAGGACTTCCGGTATCCGCGGCCGTGCACCGTATGGCCATGGTTGAGATGGCAATCGGACAGAATCCCCGGTTCGAGGCATCCGCAATTGAAATCTGTCACTCAGGTCCGAGTTTCACAATCGAGTCATTGGACCGGCTGCGTGCTGAACTCCCGGAGGATGAGTCGCTGTACCTTCTATTGGGAGTTGACTCTGTCTCGGAAATGCCGCGCTGGAAGAGACCCGAGGGGATCTTCGACCGCGCCCAAGTTGTGGCTTTTCCGCGCCCTGACCGTCTGGGCGCCAGTCGCCATGCTTCGTTGAGCGTCTTGGGCCGTGAGGTCTCAGTCCTTGACGGCCCCTTGGTCGGTATAAGCGGAACGGAGGTTAGGGAGCGAGTGTCTGGCGGACGGTCGATCCAATACTTGGTGCCGGATCCGGTTATCGAGTACATCCACCGCCACGGCCTGTACTCGCCTCGTGCTCCCAACCCTCTCTGTTGACCCATAAGTCGGACCCTGAATACCATGCCCACGCCTTAAACGACTTGGAATCTAGTCGGCCTGAATTGGTTCACAGAACAGGAGACAGGAATTGGTGCAACCCTTGGAACTGAAGGCCCAACCCGACTTGGCCAGCCGCGTTCGCGGAATAGAGGAAGATGGGTATGCGTACTTCCCCAAGGCCATCGACGCCGGCAAGGTGGCCGAACTACGGGACGCGATGGACCGGCTTACGGCAAACGATGATAGCTTCGACCAGCACACAACACCGGAGAACGGGGAGTTTCTCAACAAGCACATAAACAACGCGTTCAACCATGATCCCGTTTTCCTGCAATACGTGGGACAGCCGGAATTAGCTGACCTCGCCGAGGCTATACACGGCGATGACTGCCACATCATAGGGATGACCGCGTGGGTCACAGGCCCGGGGCGCCCCGACCAGCAGCTACACTGCGACTGGCTTCCAGTCGAAATTCCTGAAGACCTGCTGGCCGACCCTCGCGTGAAGATGCCCGCCTTCATCTCGACGGCCCACTACTACTTGAATGATCTCTACGAGGAACTGGGACCTACCAAGTTCATTCCCGGAAGCCACACGTCTGGCCGACATCCGAACGGGGCCATGGAGTGGCAGGGGCGCACGGAGCAGAGCGTATTGTGCAAGGCCGGCGATGTGGTGATGTTCCGCAGCGAGGTGTGGCACCGTGGAACGGCAAACCGCAGCGACGAAACACGCTACCTGCTTCAGGTGCACTACGCCCGCCGGATGATCACGCAGAAGTTCCCGCCCTTCCTGAACAGGTTCCAGTTCGATCCCGACATACTGGCGAAGTGCACCACTCGCCAGCTTCGCCTCCTCGGCGACCACGTCCGCGACTCCTACGTCTGACCATAAACACCGCCATGACGCCCAAACTGGGACCCTGCAAGACCAGATCCGTCCCACTGCCGGCGCCGAATGGGTCGCTGATCTGTAAGTGAAGTTACTGAATCTCCTCGCAGCACCCGCCCGTCTCAGAGCAGGCCTCACGGCAGTATCAGTGCCGGCGTTCAAGCTCGCATTCGCAACGCTGCTGATACTGGCCGCGCTGGGTGCCACCTACACAGACTCTCTTGGTAACTTCCCTCCGTTCGAACTGCGGAGTGTGATGCTGCGCGGGATTGCCGTTAGTGGAGTCCTGCTGCTCGGTGCGCTTGCTGTATCGCTGCGGTCTCAGGCTGTCGGAAACGCGGCGTTAGCCCTGGTCACTCTTCCGCCGGCATTGGTTATGGCCTACGTCGTACACACCGAGCTGTTCTATCCGGGAAACAGGGTCTGGATGATCGTTGCGTGTGCATCAGCGGGCATGACCGCTGTTCGTGGCGTTCCGGCTAATCGATGAACATCGTTGGGGAGGGCTCTCGCTTTCAGTGTTGGCAGTGTTGGTCGCGGGTCTAGTGGCCTGGGCAGAGGCGGGATCAGAGATCGTAAAGGGAATCAGCACCCCGGGCGGCCTCTTCTACATAAGCAGCACAACGATGTGGCTTGCCCTTATTGGGATGTGCGCTTGCTCGGGGTTAGCGCTGAACATGATGTCTCGGTTAGTGGACGCTTCACATTGGGGCGCCTTCGCCCTTGTAGCCGTCGCTTTGATCGTGGTCGCTTTGTCAATCTTCTTGGAGTACAAGTTCGGCGGTGGCGGTGGAGATAACTTAGCTGGTGCGGAAGCTGGCAACGGCTTCAAACTTAAGGGCTGGGACGACGATCATGACGTCCGCTCCATAGCCTTTGAGAAGACCCCGAATCTGTATTTCGTTAGCTTCGACGCGATCGTTCCTGAGGCCATTGCCCAGGAGTTCATGGGGATCGAGACGACCGAATTTCACCGCGTGATGAATGAAGATGCGGGCATGCGCCGCTTTCGGAACCTGTTCGCCAACAGCGTTTCCACCAGGCACTCTCTGAACACGCTCTTGGCGCTGGATTTGGATCTTTACCTTAAGCATTGGAAAGGCACAGGTTCGTGGCCCAACTACTTTGCGGGAGAGGACGTAAGTCCATTGGTCTGGATTCTTAGGCAGAACGGGTACGAGACCACGTCAATCTTTGAGAACGCCTATCTGGGGAACCGTCGGGGTTCGGGAATCGACAACTACATTTTCAAGCAGGATGTTGCCCTGTGTTCTCTGCTGGACGATGGAATAAGGCCGTGGGCTTTCTGGGGATACTGCTGGAACCAAGAGGTGACCAGATATCGGCCCTCGCAATTCCTTCCGAGGGAGGAATTCTTCGTGACAGAGGTGACTGAGATCTCGGGAGATGGACCCCAGTTCGTCATGGCTCATCTCTTGCTACCAAGCCACACGCCATTGAAGCAATTTGACTACGAGAGCCAGGACGATAGGGAATCCTTCTTCACCCGGTACCAAGAGAGATTTGACGCTGCTGCAATCGTTCTTCAACAGATCATCGATCACATTGAGTACAACGATCTCGACGCCATCCTGTTCGTCTACGGTGACCACGGGGCTTGGCTGTCAAACGGGATGCAAATCGAAGACGATCCCACGTTCTTCCTCCAGGACCGGTTCGGAATCCTCGGAGGCGTGTATCCTCCTGACCGATGCGCTGCTGAATTCGACGAAGCAGAGAGCAAGGGATACGTAACATCGCTGGACATCGTCCATGCGATACTAGAGTGCCTGTCCGGAGGGCAGAGTCCGCTACGGGAGCCTAGGAATGACCGCTTCTGGGGAAGCGGCGTGCCCGAAGACCACTCTTACAGGTACGAGGATTTCCTATATGAATAGACTCTTGTTGAAAGTCGCCATTGCCGTGTTCTTGACCGCCGCCTCGTTCTGGCCCCTTGCAGCCCTGGCATACGACGGCATCCACTCTGCATCAGGCCCGCCCGCCCGGTCTGATGTCTTGCTTGCGTACATCGACCCAGGCGCTGGCGGTTTCATCATCGTGACCGTTCTGGGCTTCATATCGGCCATCGGATACATGGCGCGGTCGTACTTGGTGCGCCTGAAGGGCATGATGTTCAGGAGCGGCGCTGTCACACGAGAACGCAAAGACGGCGAAGAACGCTGACGGCGGCGTTCCGAGAATGCTGAGGGCGGAAGGCGGGTCCTTCAAGGACCCGTCGGGCCGGGTGTACCGCGTCGACGATGAGTCAGGCTGCCGCCGCATAGTTCGCGGTCTGACGGCGACTACAGCGGCGACCATCGAACGATTGCTGAGCGAGCCGTACTACAAGCAACTCGTAGCCGATCGCCACGTTGTGCAGTCACACCTTCTGCGCGCAGAAGACCCCGGCGCCGTCGCCGTAACCGGAGAGGGCTGGTCTACGGCAGTCGAGCATGAGGCCATCATCTTCGACACATGGCCCTACGAGTGGCCTTTCTCCATGCTCAAGGAGGCCGCTCTCCTGCAACTGGACCTTTTGGTCGCGGCCGTAAGCAACGGCTGGATACTCAAAGACGCCACTCCCTTCAACATCCAGTGGTCGGGAACTCGGCCGGTGTTCATCGACATCCCTTCCTTCGTTCCACGGGATGACGGCGATTACTGGCAGGGCTATCGGCAGTTCTGTTCTATGTACCTCAACCCGCTATTGCTCACGGCGCACCTCGGCATCCCGTTTCAGCCCCTGTTGCGGTCCTGCCTGGAAGGCATACCCCCGGAAGAGGCCGCCAAGTACTTCCACGGCTTGCGTCGCTTCAAGCGTGGCGTGCCCTCACACATCTGGTTTCCGGCAACCGTCGAGAGGCGGATGCGGCGCCGGTCAGGGGCGGCACCCACTTCAGTACCCATGCGCAGGCAGTCCAAGACCGCGCTGTTGGCGCTGCTAGACGACCTCAAGCGTCTCGTGACCAGACTAAAGTTCCGTTCCAGGGAACAATCGCTTTGGGCTGAATACTCGGAGACCCATTCGTATCGTGACGATGACTTCGGCCAGAAGATCGCATTCGTGGAAAAGCACACTTCAGCGCATCATCCGGACCTGCTGTGGGACCTAGGCGCCAATACTGGGGCGTTCTCCCGTGTCGCTGCTCGGCACTCGGGCTTGGTCGTCGCTGTGGACAGCGATCACCAAGCCGTGGACGTTCTCTATCGAGAAGCGCGCGACGCGGGCGATACGAACATTATTCCTTTGGTTATGGATCTTGCGAACCTGTCGCCTGGCCAGGGCTGGGCTGGGCGAGAACGCGCCGCGTTCGATGCCCGGCGAAGCCCCGATATGGTGTTGTGCCTGGCGCTGATTCACCACATGCGGGTCTCGGCCAACATACCGGTCTCGCTGTTTGTGGAGTGGTTGAGGAGCTTGGATGCCCATGCCATCGTGGAGTTTGTAGGGAGGGACGACGAGATGTTCGGCGAGCTGGTACAACACAAGAGCGAAGAATACGCGGACTACACTTCAGAGAACTTCCGCTCCGAAGTCGAAAAGCACTTCACTGTTCAGGACAGTATGTTGCTCAAGGGAGACAAGAGAGAACTGCTCCTCCTTGAACCCAAATGAGTCGCATGAGCTCACCAAAGGCATAGCCATGTAACTTGCCGTTCTCCGGACCGTCTGCAGAGCTGCAAACACTTGATACAGACACCGCCACGCCCATAGCATAAAGTTGTTGCTGGGCACCGTGGAGAAGAGTGAGTATGCAAGAAGCTGACTTCTACTGGTATCGGAACTGAAGCGCCTGTCGCGAACTGAGAGCGTTGCTCTCGGAAGGCGGAGTGAGCTTGAATGAGCGCGAGTACTTCCGCGATCCATTCACTGAGGAAGAACTTCGACAGGTTATCGGCGACCGGCCCGCTTCCGACGTCTTCTCCCGGCGCAGCCCCAGCTTCCGAAAGCTCGGGCTCGACTTCGATTCGCTAACCGATAGTGAACTGGTCCGGCTCATGCTGGAAGAGCCTCGCCTGATCAAGCGGCCAATGGTTCGATGGGGAGAAAACCTCGTGGCAGGCAGCGGGAAGGCGGAGCGGGGCGCAATCGAAGCGGCGCTTAAAGACGCAAGTTAGAGTGAAAGAAACCGAACGGAGGACCAACATGGCGACCACCGGACAAACAGTAAGGTCCGACGAAGATGTCAGGCAGGAAGTACGTGAGCATTACGGTGCCTTGGCCCGCAGCTCCACTGGCTGCTGCGACGATGCGGAGTCGGACGTAGCCGAGTCGCTGTATGACCAGGGCCAGACCGAAGGACTGCCCACCGAGGCCCTGCAGGCCGCTGCAGGATGCGGCAACCCCACGGCATTGGGTTCCCTGCGTTCGGGGGAGACGGTCGTCGACTTCGGCAGCGGCGGCGGCATCGACTGCTTTATGGCCGCCCGAGCCGTCGGCCCCAACGGCCGAGTTGTGGGCATAGACATGACCCAGGACATGATCGATCTCGCCCGCAGCAACGCGGCCAAGCTTGGTGTCGACAACACCGAGTTTCACCTCGCAGTGATGGAAAGCACGCCCTTGGAGAATGCCTCGGTAGACGTGATCATTTCCAACTGCGTAATCTGCCTGGCCCCGGACAAGGATGCCGTCTTTCGGGAGGCCTTCCGGATTCTCAAGCCCGGGGGCAGGCTTTACGTGTCAGACATGCTACTGTCGGAGCCCTTGCCGTCAGACTTCGTGCCCAGTTCAGAGAGTTGGGTGTCGTGTGCCGGAGGCGCCGAGGACAAGGTAATCTACCAGGAGCGTCTCGCCAACGCCGGCTTCGCACGGCTCGACTCAATATCCGAAGTCCCGTACGAGGACGACGAGATTCCGAACCTATTCAGCTTCAGCTACGTGGCTTACAAGCCTGAGTGACGCGATGTGACCTGAGGGCTAGGCCGCCGCGGCGGCTCCCCTGTCGGCCATCTCCTGGCTGAGCCTGTCCATCCCTCGGCGAATCTGACCTAGCGCGTCGGAGAGTTCCTCCTCCAGCTGCGACAGCACTTCCTGTGCATACTGGTCGGCGCCCTCGCGCTTCTTTGTAGCCTGTTTTTCCAGTTCGTTCGCCATGCGGTAGGCTTTTTCCTGGGCGCGATGGGTGACGCGCTGCGCTTCCTGCTGCGCCTCGTCGTGCATCTCCTCCACCTTGTTCTCGGCAGCCTTGAGGATCTCGGCCTCGTCCACCTTGGACAGGTACTCTACTTGGGCGGCCTGCTTGACCGCAGCCGCCTCTTGAGAAGCGGTTGCCTTGATCCGGCGCGCTTCCAGGTTGGCCTGGTTGATGATGCTCTCCTTCTGCCGGATCACCTCTTGCGCTTCCATTACCTCCGCAGGCGCCGAAGTGCGCAAGCCGTGGGCATAGGACATCATCTGTTCGATGTCTACCATCACCTTGTTCTTGAACCCCGGCACCCTTGTTCCGGTGTTCACCATGTCTTCCAATGCGTCAGCCAGAGTTTGAGTATTGATGATTGGCCTCCTTTCAGTGCCTATCTATGTTCTGCGAATTTACCGGCGAGGGCTTCGACCACGTGCTTTGGCACAAAGCCTTCTATCTCGCCTCCCAATTCCGCTACCTCTTTGATTCTGCTGGAGTGTAGAAACAGGTAATCCAGCGTGCTCATCGTGCACACCACGTCGATGTCCGGGGCCAGCGACCTCCACATCTGCGCCATCTCGAACTCTGTCTCGAAGTCGAACCCGGCCCTGAGCCCACGCAATATGAATGCGGCGCCTGCCTCCCGAGCGAAGTCGACCGCTAGGCCGTCAAAGGAACTCACCTCCACGTTTGACAGGTCCGATATCGCTTGGCGCACCAGCTCGGTGCGCTCCTCTGTCGTGAACAGTAGCCGCTTGGGCGGCGCGTCGTAGACCCCTACGATCAGCCGGTCGAACACCTTCGAGCCTCGCTGGATCACGTCAACGTGGCCGTTGTGAATCGGGTCGAAGCTCCCCGGATAGACCGCGTTAGCCACGGCCTAGCTCCGTGTATATGGATAACGCTACATCCCCGTAGTTGCGGTCCTGTTGCTTCACCAGTCCACCGTATCTTTCGCCAAGCTCCAGTCTCTTCGGTCGTTCGATTACCAGCGTGCCGCCGTCGGTCAGCACAGCGCTCTCCGACGCCCGCTCCATGAGCCCATCCCAGTTCTCCATGCTGAAAGGCGGGTCCACGAACACTATGTCGTACGGGCCCTCCAGTCTGGACAGCGCTCTTTCCGCCTTCATCCAGTACACTCGCCCCGTTGCGTCCGGAGCCAGGTCCCGGAGACTCTCCTCTATCGCCCCGGCCCTCCGCCGGTCAGCCTCCACAAAGTCCACTTGGTCGGCGCCCCTGCTTAGCGCCTCAATCCCTATCGCTCCCGTTCCGGCGTACAGGTCCAGCACCTTGGCTCCCTCCACCTGCTCGGCGCCGAGAACAGAGAACATCGCCATGCGCACCCGTTCCATCATCGGCCGCAAGCCGCGTGCGTAAGGTGCCCGTATGCGTCGGCCTTTCAGCCTCCCGCCGGTGATCCGTACTACTGCCACTTTACTTGCACGGATTGCATGAGGTGCACTCGTTTGAGCGTGTCAGAAATCCTATGCACAACACCCGTGTTCGGTAAAGGGCTTTTTTGACTAAAATTAGACAAGTCTGAGGCGTTCGCGGCCCGCTGTTGACCGCCATATCGGCCGTACCTATAATCGATCACCTCTCCTGTACGACAATACACCCGCCTGGCCAAGGAGCTTCTAATGCCACAAAATCAGTACGACGCCATCGTTATCGGAGCAGGCCACAACGGCCTCGTGACCGCTGGGTATCTCGCCAAAGATGGCCTCTCCGTGCTCGTCCTTGAGAGGCTGGACCGCATCGGCGGCGCCTGCACCACTGACGAAGTCTTTCCCCGGTTCAACGGCCCGTTCTGTTCTTACAACTGCCACGCCTTGCAGGGCAAGGTGATAGACGAGCTGAAGCTCAGGGAGCACGGCTTTGACATCATCAAGCCTGGGAGAGACATCAGCACCGGCGCAAGATTCACCCCTTTCATTGACGGCGCATACATCGGAGGTCCGGGGGCAAAGGGCTCCATTGACGTCGCTCGACAGATCGGCGCGCTTTGCGAGCACGATGGGCGCGCGTACCTTGACTGGCAGGACTTTTGGGACCAGGCAGCCGGCATCCTGGCCCCATACATCCTGACGGAGCCGCCCACCTTGGCCGAACTCGTGGACGGTGTCAGAGGGACCGCCAACGAGCCTGTCCTCGAGAAGATGATCACTTGGGGCCTCACGGACCTGGCCGACTACTACTTCGACGATGACAGGGTGAAGGGCGCCATGATGGGCTCGCCGGAGTGCGATCCTCGGCACCCCGGAAGCGTTATGAGCAACGCCATGCTTAGGGCAATCAGCCGCAACGCCCGTGAGCAGGACCAGGGCATTCCGCGTGGCAGCATGAGCAACATCACGGACGCCATGGCGTCCGCTGCGAAGAGCCACGGTGCGGTGATTCGCACCGGTGCGCCGGTCGCCGACGTGCTTGTGGAGAACGGAGAAACCAAGGGAGTTCGCCTGGCCAATGGCGAGGAGATCTACGCCTTTATGGTCGTCTCGAACGCCGATCCCAAGCGCACGTTCAACTCATTCTTCAAGCCGGAGGAAATAGGAGAGGCCACCCTGGAAAAGGTGAACAGGTGGAAGACTCAGGCCGGCTGTGTAAAGTTCCTTGCCTCCATCAACGGCCTGCCGGACTACTCAGCTTACTTTGGCGAAGGCTACAACGCCGATGAGGTTATCTACACCGCCATCCGGCCGACTAAGGACTACGTCGTCCAGTCTTGGATGGACGCGGCTGCGGGCCGTCCGACGAGTTGCCCGGTAATGTCGATTCAGATCACTTCGCTCGCCGATCCCAGCCTGACCCCCCCAGGCCAGCACTATCTCTCGAACTGGGTGCTTTACTACCCGCCCAAGCCGGCTGAAGGTACTTGGGAAGACTACCGTAAGGAGATCGGCGACAAAATCATAAGCACCATCTCCCAGTTCGCGCCCAATTTCGAGGACATCCTGATCGACTATCTCGTACAGACTCCGGCGGACCTGGAGGCCCGAGTCGGGCTGACCGACGGCAACATAAGGCACCTGGACATGATCCCGCAGCAGCTTCTGTCACAGCGCCAGTCGTACAGGACGGCCGTCCGCAACTTCTACATGTGCGGCGCCGGAACACATCCGTGTGGCGAGGTCACAGGTGCGCCAGGCCACAACGCCGCCCACGCGATACTGCGTGACCTGGAGCGCATCGCCGTCTAGCGTGAGTCTGCCCAATGAAACACTGCTGAGGGAGAGTTGATCTGCCACTCTCAAAGTTGGAAAGAAAGTGGTTGACCTTTGCGTGGAGAGTCGTTAACTGCCGAGAGCCTCACCTTGAAAACTGTATCAAGGCAGGCGCGGCTGTTCCTGGGCCGGGCCGCGTTGATGGTAATGACATTCGCTTTCCAGGCTATCTCGGTCGCAACTATCGCCCAGGAGGAATTCTGTGCGTTGGGGCGGTTGGACGGGAGCCGACACTGGAAGGTGAGGAAGAGGAACCTGAGAT
Organism: Dehalococcoidia bacterium; assembly: GCA_965237445.1. Taxonomy (GTDB): domain Bacteria; phylum Chloroflexota; class Dehalococcoidia; order Lucifugimonadales. The sequence goes on from OZ250142.1 coordinate 1,257,513, forward strand.
CGCAAGAACCAATGCGGACATGTTCAAGGCAACCCGGAAATGGAAGAAGAACGGACGCTCTCGGAAGAGCGATGCGACTTATCTGGAGTCCATTCGGTTAACCTACGAGGAAGCCCTTCCAATGTGGAGCATTTGGGGCCGCTCATTCAGGCCTCTTGTAGAGGACTACCTTAAAAGGGGCATTACTTCCATAGCTTACACGAATCTCGCCAAATGTCGCCTACCCATTGACCGAGCGACAGATCCCTTGATGCGATTGTGTGAGCGAGAGTTCATTCCCATACGAGATGTCATAGATTTAGTAAGACCGACTGCGGCGCTAGTATGTGTGTTAGGAGCAGGTCGCAACGGCGGCATCGTGAGTAGTTGGGACAGCGAACGGCATTCCCTCTTGATCTATCCGTTCCATGGCCGAAACTCCACCGATCCAGCAGGAAACAAGCGATCTGAATGGGCACCCGCGATGGCTCAGCAAGTCCGTCGCAGCCTAAAGAGCCGCTGAACGCGACGACCATAACGCCACCCCTTATGTTGGGCTCTTTATGGGTGCAGGGCCATGCCCTGCTGCACACTCAGCACCCGGTTTTGGCCGGACGCATCCCTGACCGCCTCGGTCCTCGCATTCGGAAAGTAGCGCTTGGCCATGCGTGTCACAGCGGCGCATTGCTCCGGCGCCATCTCCATGAACAGCGCTCCGCAAGGCTTGAGAAAACTGGGTGCCTGCTCCAATAGCCGCGAGATGACCGTTGTGCCGTCCGGCCCGCCGTCCAGCGCGACTGCAGGCTCCCGCCTCACTTCCCTCGGAAGCCCTGAAAGCCCTTCGGTGGGTATGTAAGGCGGGTTGGAAACGATCACGTCCGCCAGCTCCGGCAGCGGGCCAAGCAGGTCGCCTTGAAGCAGCCTGACGCGCTCTCTTACTCCGTTTCGCTCAGCGTTCGCCGACGCCACCTCGAGCGGGCCGGGGCTCGCGTCCATCGCATACACGACCGCCCGCGACAGCTTGGACGCCAGTACTACGGCAATAGCCCCCGAGCCGGTGCCCACGTCTGCGACCACGATGCGTTCGCCGCCTCGCGGCGCGCACGCCTCCAATGCCAGGTCGACCAGCAGCTCCGTCTCTTGCCTCGGGACCAGTACCCGCTCGTCCACCGCGAACTCTAGGCCGTAGAACTCCCGCCGTCCGGTGATGTATGCCAGCGGCTCGCCCTCGGTGCGTCGATCTGCATAGCCTTCCGCCATCGCGGCTGACTTGGCAGGTACAGGTTCGTTCAGCAACGCAAAGTACTCGGCGCGGTCCAGGCCTAGCGTGTGCCGCAGCAGCACTTCCGCCTCGATTTCAGCGTCAGCCGCGCCCGAGTCTCTGAGACGAGCCGCCAGGCGTGACCAGGCCTCGCGCAGTGTCCGACCATCCCGGTCCGAGATACCGTAACGTCCGCCGACAGGCCCTCGTACGTACGCCCCTCGTCGGCGCATTCTCCCTTCACTTGAGGGAGCGCGGCTGCGGCTGTCGCAATTCATTTACTTGGCTCGGAGATCAGGGATACTATCAACGTGCTGAGGCATCTTGATCACGCGAGGAAGGAATCTCTCAATGTGCACCTGTACTTGTAGTCGCGCATTCAGCATACATCACCATTGAGTGAAAGCACCTTGAGGGAGCATTAATGACAGTCACAGACGAACTACTGGAAAACAACGCAAGCTACGCTGGCAGTTTCGACAAGGGAGACCTGCCCCTGCCGCCCGGGCGCGGTCTGGCGGTCGTGGCGTGCATGGACGCGCGCCTCGATACGCACAAGCTTTTGGGCCTCGCCGAGGGTGACGCCCACGTAATACGCAACGCGGGCGGCGTGGTCAGCGCCGATGTGATCCGCTCGTTGGCCATCTCGCAGCGCCTTCTGGGCACAAGCGAGATTGTCCTGATTCATCACACAGACTGCGGCATGTTGACCTTCCGCGACGATGACGTCAAGGACGCAATAGAGGCGGACACCGGCATTCGGCCCTCGTTCGCTCTGGAGGCGTTCGGGGATCTGGACCAGGACGTGCGGCAGTCCATCTCCCGCATCCAGGCCAGCCCCTTCGTTCCCAGGAAGGACAACATTCGCGGCTTCGTGTACGACTGCGCCACCGGCCGGCTCAACGAAGTACACCCCGCCTGAACGGGCCCTCTGGATGTCCCCATGACGAACAGAGCAGCGTCTCTTCTCCGTCACAGGGAGTGAAGACGGTCCAAGCGTTCGGCTCACGACCCGTATCGGTCGGAACCCGGCGCCTGGTAGAGGGCCTTCTCCAGGTTGCGTAGATACTCCGAGAACGCGCGGCGTCCCTCGGATGTTGCCTGCAGCCACGTGCGTGGCTTGGAGTTCAGGAACTCCTTGGTCGAGGCCAGGTAGTCGGCGTCTTCGAGCTTTCGCAAGTGCGTCGTCAGATTCCCGCCCGTCAGGCCCAGAGACTTCTGGACGAACCCATATGCCAGCCTGTCGGATTCGGGCTGCGACACCAGGAGGGCCATGATCCGCAGCCGCGTCGATTGGTGGATAGTCTCGTTGAAGACGATTGGACCGTCGCTCATCCCATGGCGCTTCTGCGCAGCCATGTCCACGCCACAGCTACGATGGCTATGATGAGGAACGCCGATGCGAGGGGAGCAGCGTCGCCCGCAAAGTATGTCGGGATGTAGTACGCCGCTGCGATGCCCAGTCCAACGAGTGCGATCGACGCGTGGTGCATGATGCCGAAGAGCACGTAGCCTAGCCCCACGATGCCTACCGCAACGCCGGCAATTGCCCTGCCGTCGGGCTCCGTTGTCCACATCCCCGAGGCTGTGCGTATCACGAATCCGGCTGATATGACCGAGAGCCAGAAGAGAAGCACCCTCACTCCTGCACCTGTTGCCACCGCGCCTACGGCGTTTCGACGGCTGGCCCTGTAACCGATGACGGACGGAGCTGGCCACCGCTCCTATAGCGCCCACTACGCCCCACAGAGGGCCGGGATACCACGGGTAGTCCTCCGCGAACACCGGCGCCAGCGACCCAACCGCATACTGCGATAGGTACCCAAAGGCCATGATCGCTCCCCACATCAGCATGATGGGCTGCCAACCCGCCACGTACATCGCGCTTCTGGACCTGTCCAGGGTCTCGTGGATGGCGTACAGACCTTCTTCGGGTGTTAGCGTTGTAGCTTCGTTCTCATTTCCCTGCATCGCGCGCCTCCCTCTCGTCATACGGCATTCTCTCAGCCCTATGGTTTGCAATGCAAACTAGTTTACGAGCCAGAAGCGCTACGTGCAAGCGCAACTATGTGGCGCCGCTGCACGCCTCCGGGGCCAAAGGTGATCGGACACATTGGCATGAGGGCGGCCGGCACTGCTGTTAAGACGCTCATCCAGCCAGCCCCCACACTCTGCCGTAGTGTGGGCCCTTGCATGCCCCGACGACCTACGAAACGAGTATGACCGGCCACATGGGTAACACTCTTACAGGGGCCTTGTTGACTTGACCAACGCAGTCATCCTCTCCCATCAAGGAGACCTCTGCACAACCCCACAGAATCCCCTCTCCCCAACGTGGGAGAGGGTTTGGGTGAGGGGGCATTGGGATGTTTCGCAAAGATCTCCTTGATGGAGACCTTTGCACAACTGCCTATTCCGTGATGGGCAAGGCTCTCCGACCCCTTCCCCAGTCTGCTGGGGAAGCAACTGTGTTAAGAGTCAAGGGTTAGTTTGCTGTTTGGGGAGCCCAGTGCCTGCCGTCCTTGACCATGGCGTTGAGCATTGTTAGCAGTTTGCGCATGCAGGCGACCAAGGCCACCTTTCTGGGCTTGCCTGCTTCAATCAAGCGTCGGTAGAAGGCCTCTATGGCGGGGTTGTGCTTGGTGGCTGACAGTGCCGCCATGTAGAGTACGCGCCTTATCTCAGCTCTGCCTCCCCAGACGGTTCGCTTACCTCGAAGCTTACCGCTGTCCCGGTTGAAGGGCGCCAGACCCACCAGGGACGCAATCTGCTTACGGTTGAGGCAACCCAGTTCTGGCAGCCTGGCCAGCAAGGTGGAGGCGAGCACCTGACCTACGCCGGGCACGGACCGCAGCAGGTTCTGGCGTTGTTGCCAGACGGGACTGTCGCGCACCATCTGTTCCAGGTCACTGTTCAGATCATCCAGTTCCCTCTCCAGGGCCTTGAGATGACGCTCTATGCGGCTGCGTACCAGGTCCATTGCGGTATGCAGACGATTCTCCTCAGCCACCTTCATCCTCAGCACCTGGCTCCGCCTCGACAGCAGGGCCTGCATCTCCAGGGTCTCACGGCTAACCGGAGGCCGGACCGCCGGCTTGGTCATCTGGCCGAAGTTCGCCAGCACCATAGCGTCGATAGCGTCAGTCTTGGCCAGTATCCCACGTGCGCGAGCGAAGTCCCGCACCTGTCTGGGATTGACCACGGCAACCGCCAGTCCTTGCGACCACATCTGGGCCACCAGCGGGACCTGCAGATTGCCGCACGCTTCGAGTGTCACCAAGTCCGGCTTCAGTCCCAACAGCCGCCGCACCAGCTCTTCAATGCCTGTAGGAGTGTTGGGCGCCTGCCAACTCACTCCATCCGGCAGGCTGGCGACATCAAGCAGAGCCTTGGACACATCTATGCCCACGTGGATTTCCGACTTTCTCAATGGCGCCTCCTTGCATATACTCTTGTCGATCACTGTGGCCCATCCTTGCAAATGCGGGCTAGATGGCCCATGCAACTGTTCGGGCTCCCAGTGCAGCAAAGGGCGTGGCGACCACGCTTCCCCGCGGTCTCCTTGACCATGGTTAGATCGGTCTGCCACGCCCTGATTCAACATACAAGGTTGGGATGGGGCGTCCAGCCAGTAGATGAGGGTTGCGCAACTCTCACCTCGATGGGAAAGGGCGGAGGCAAGCGCGCGCCGTTGAATCTTCGAGGTAGGGCAACGGTCCGTCAGGCAATGCTCTCGTTGTGGTCAGGACGCCCCCGACTCACGAAAACGAAACACAAGCGTCGCTCACGACCCGGAGCACAGACTCCTGGCCGAACCGGCTCATATACTCCTCGGACACCTCGTCGATCAGGCGCATCTTGTCGGAACCCGACGGCGCCAGGATCACAAGCACCTTGGAGCGTTCCTTGTCGATCACTCCGTCGGAGCTTCGCCACTGCTCCAGTCCGTCCAGGACCGTCAGTCCGTCCGGAAACCGCGGCGTGACCGTTTCCCCGAGGAACGTAGCCCACGCGTCGTCGTCCACAACCTCGCCCGACGCGTTGCTCCGGCCCATGAACAGCTCGTACTTCACGAACTGATCGGTACCTTCGGGGCAATCAGGCGTGCCCGTATCGCCGCACGCGACCGCCGCCATTACCGCGAGCACCAGGCAGACCAGGAACGTTGCTCGCATCTAGCTGTTGCCCCGGGCCCGCTGTGTCGACTGCGTCTCGCCCCGCCGCGCTGTAGGTCGGCGCTTGGCCGCAGTTCAGGGCCGACCGGAGCCTACCCACACTGCGCCTAGGCCGTCAGGAAGCTCCCGATTCCCAGCATCCTCAATGCCTGCTCGGCCGCATCCGCAACCTCTCCGCCCGTCGACGTATCCGCGATGCCCAGAATACTTGCAAAGATTATGAAGAGGATCGCTACGGGAATAAGCGAGATCAGGACAACGAAGAACGCCCTCCAGGTCGAGGTGTAGTCCAGCGCCTGGCGCACGCCCACCAACATTGCTGCAAGCTGCCAGACGAACGCCAGCAGGGCGATGACCCCTCCGACTCCCGGGACGAAGACGAACACGCTCAGGATTCCAGGGGTCTGCGCGAATCCCGTGCACCGCGCCAGTTCTCCCCAGTTAGCCTTGGTGTCCTTGGTTGCCAGGATGGTAGAGCCGATAATCCACGTCACAAGCGCCCACAGCGCCCAAGCCCCCACGCCTCGTATGGCTCCAAAGATCAACCCTCGGACGATGTCAAATTCATCGCCTGCCAGCATACCGCCGACAATGCTGGCTATGGTGACGAGGACCACCACGAGCAACGCCTGCATCGTGGCGCCTCTATCCTGTTCCACATCCTCGAAGGTCGCAACATTCAGTCGGGCCGCGCCCAGCATTCTGCTCAGCATTGGATTAACTCACGCTCCTTGGAATTGCGGGTCTCAATAGCCCACGGAATAGTACCACACGACTTGGAACGCACCGCCGCCGGCTGCCTCACTCGCCGTCCACCTGGTCCGCCCACCGCAGCGAGCGCCGCACCGCCTCATTCCATCCCTCGTACAGCGACTGCCTTCGGCTTTCGGGCATCGAAGGCTCGAATGTGCGGTCCCCGCTCCAGAGCTCCGCTATCTCTTCCTTCTCGCGCCAGACTCCCACGCCGAGCCCCGCCAGGTACGCCGCGCCAAGGCCCGTAGTCTCCTTCTCCGCGCTCCGGTGCAGCGGCATCCCCAGCATGTCAGCCTGGAACTGCATCAGCAGCTCGTTGGCCGTCCCGCCCCCATCCACCCGCAGCTCGGAGGGGGCGGCCCCCGTGTCGTTGGCCATCGCGTCGAGCACGTCCCGGCACTGGTACGCCGTGGCCTCGAGCGCCGCGCGAGCGATGTGCGACCTGTCTGTGCCGCCGGTCAGGCCGATGAGCGTGCCTCGCGCGTACATGTCCCAGTGGGGCGCGCCAAGCCCGGAGAACGCCGGCACGAAGTACACGCCGCCATTGTCCGGCGCACCGGCAGCTAGCCGGTCAATGTCCGACGGCCTCTCGATAATGCCGAGCCCGTCGCGCAGCCACTGCACCGTCGCCCCTGCCGAGAACACACTGCCCTCCAGCGCGTAGTTCCGCTCGTCCTCGAGCGCCCACGCCAGCGTGGTGACCAGGCCGTGCGTCGAGTTACGCCGGCCCGTGCCGGTGTTCATAAGCACGAAACAGCCGGTCCCGTACGTGTTCTTCACCGAGCCGGGCGTGAAGCAGGCCTGCCCGAACAGCGCCGTCTTCTGGTCGCCGGCGATACCGGCAATCGGCGTCGCGAGGCCGCGAAACGGGCCCTCAGTTGCTTCGGCCGCAACTCCGCTGGAGTTGACGATCCTGGGCAGCATGACCGTGGGGATATCCAGCTCGCGCAGCATGTCCCGGTCCCATGCTAAGTCGTCCAGATTAAGAAGCATCGTTCGCGACGCGTTCGTCGCGTCAGTCACGTGGGTCGCCCCGCCGGTCAGCTTCCAGATGAGCCACGAGTCCACCGTGCCAAACAGCAACTCCCCGTTCTCCGCTCGCGACTGACCGTCCGGCACGTGGTCCAGCAGCCACCGCAGCTTTGTCGCCGAGAAGTAGGCGTCCACTGGCAGACCGGTCCTGCGCCGCACATCAGGCTCCAGCCCCCGCGCTTTCATCTCGTCGCACATCCCGGCTGTTCGCCTGCACTGCCACACCACCGCATTGGCGGCCGGCTCAGACGTGTGCCGGTCCCACACCACCGTGGTCTCCTGCTGGTTGGCAATGCCGATCGCCGCTATCTCGCTTGGGTCGGTGCGAGTCGACGCCAGCACGTCGTCGATAGCTTTGACACAGGAATCAAACAGCTCTGTCGGAGAATGGTCCACCCACCCCGGCTTGGGGTAGATCTGTGTGACCTCGGCATAGCTTCGACCTGCCACGCGCCCGTCCGGCCTCACGAGCAGAGCCGTCGTGCCGGTTGTTCCCTGGTCGATCGCTAGGATTAGTCCCGTGTCGGTCATGTGCGCAGCGCCAATCCTAGCAGGATCGCTGGAGCGCGTTGCGGGCCTTCAAATAGTTCCTCGCGAAACACTGGAATGCCCTTCGGAGCCGTGTATAGCATGAGGAACGAACGCCGTTCCGCGCTTACCGGCAGTCAAAGCGATGCGAGGAGGATATGAAGATGGCCAATCCCGTAATCCACTGGGAGATACATTCCAAGAACGCCGAAAGCACGCAGAAGTTCATGGCCGATCTCTTTGGCTGGGACGTGAACGCCGGCAATCCCATGGGTTATGGACTGGTGGACACCGGCGGCGGTATCAACGGCGGGATCGTCGAGGCCCAGGGCCCTCAGCAGGTTGTGCTCTATGTCGCCGTCGACGACCTCCAGACGTACCTGGACAAGGCCGAGAGCCTCGGCGGCAAGACCCTCGTGCCCGTTACCCAGGTGCCCGGCATGGTAACTTTCGCCGTGATCGCCGACGCTGAGGGCAACGCCGTGGGCATTATCAAGGAAGATAGCGGCTAGGTGTCTGAGCCCTCGTCCGGCAGCCGTTCGAACAGGTAGCAAAAGCGCGGCCTTCGCTTGTGCGGCACGTCGCGCACCCACTTCATCCGGAACGCGTCGCCCAGTATCCCCTGCGTTTCCTCGGGCGACAGTCCCACGGTCCTGCCGTCCTGCTGCCTTGGTTGCCACGCAAAGAGCAGCATGTGTCCGCCCGGCCGCACCACGCGCCGTGCCGACGCACCGTACCGGGCGCGGTCCTCCACGCCGAACGTGTGCATGCACGACACGTCCAGCACGAAGTCGAACTGCCCTCCGATGTCCGGGCTGCCCGGAGCCCCCAGGTTGAGCACGTCCGCCACCTGGAACCGTGCGCTCACGCCCGCCCGCTTCGCCTTGCGGCGTGCCTGCCGTAGGGCAGGGCGGGAGAAGTCCACGCCGACCACTTCTGGGCAGTGCCGCGCCATATAGATCGAATGCGTCCCCGTTCCGCAGCCGATGTCCAGTGTGCGTGCCGGACTGAACTCGCTGTCTTCCAGCAGTTCCGTCAGCTCAGGTGGGATCTCCCCGGTGTCCCACGGTGTGCGGCCTACAAGGTAGTACAGCTCCCATGAGAGCCTGCGCGGTAGCACGGAGCCAAGAGCCAATGCGATGCGTTCGATGACCATGGCCGGTTTTTACTCCTCCCTGGGGTTCGCTAGCCCTGGCCCGCCGGCGGCGCGGGCACATGAGGAAGCGGCGCGTTGGAGCCCTTCGTCCGTCGGCTGGCCGCAGCCTTGCCTCGTTTCGCAGGCGCGTCGAAAGTCCCGCGCGAAGGGCAGTTCAGCATTGTGCACTCGTCGCACCGCGGCCTAAGCGCTTTGCAAACGGCACGCCCGTGCTGGATCAGGTACACGTGGAAGGCGAAAACGTCCTCCGGCGCCACCTGTGGTTCGAGTATGTCGTGCGCCTGGTCTGCCGAGACCTTGGGCCCGATCAGCCCCAGCCGCTTCGACACCCGGTGGATGTGCGTGTCCACCGGCATAGCCGGCATCCCCAGCGCGAAGCACAGGATGATAGCCGCCGTCTTCGGCCCGATGCCGTTCAGCCTTGTCAGCCAGGCCTTCGCCTCCGCTAGCGGCAGGTCTGCCAGGAATGAGAGGTCGAATGAGCCGATCTCGTCTCTGATCTGCGTCAGCACGTTCTTGATCCTCGGTGCCTTTTGTGCCGCGAGCCCGCCGTGCCTGATCGACTCCTCGATCTCTTCCGCCGGCGCGTCCGCAATCGCATCGATGCTGCCGAAGGCCCCCATCAGGCTGTCGTACGCCCTCCAGGAGTTGATGTCGGACGTGTGCTGCGAAAGGATCGTATACACAAGCTCGGACGCGGCGTCCAGCCGGGCGTCCCAGTGCACGGGCCCGTACTCAGGCCCCAGCTTCTCCATGACGTCCGCTGCCGTAACGGCAGGCATCTTTCTGCGCCTGCCTCGCCCTCTCTTTGATACCATCCAGAGACGCGCTCCCTGTTCCTCTTCTTTTCTGCTCTGGCTAGGTCCTTGCAGAACTCGCTTGTGGTCCCTTCTCCCCTTGCGGGAGAAGGATAGAGCTTGTCCTGAGTCCCTCGAAGGGATGGGGGATCTGCCGCATTCACGAAGCCTCCCCCTCTGTCGCGGAAATCCTAACACAGCCTGTCTGGCTCACCTGAATTCGCCCGCATGACTTGACAGCCTGCCTCCGTTCGGCCTTTACTGTGCGGGCCTTGGACGGGGCATGACCCCTCCCATCGCCGACACAACATGACAGATACGATTCTGAGAGAGCTCGCCGACGAATCTCGGCCTCTGCTTCACTCCAGTCTCCTTCAGCTCTCCGGCGCGCCGCCGGAGGTTGTAGCCGGCGTGGAGGAAGCATGGTCGTCCATCCCGTACAGTCGCAAGAACGACATCGTCACCCGAATGCTGGAGCTCGCAAACGACAACCCGGAGCTCGACTTCGACGAGTTGTTTCTGCGGCTGCTGAACGATCCCTCCGACACCCTGCGGGAAATGGCCGCTCGCGGGCTCTGGGAGTGCGAAGACCGTGCCGCCATCCGGCCGTTGACGGAACTGCTCCTTGGCGACCCGTCCGCTGATGTGCGCTCCGCCGCCGCCGTCAGCCTCGGCCGGTTCGCGGTACTCGCCGCGGAGGGCAAGCTGATCGCGCGGGACGCAGACAGGTTGAGCAATGCCCTCATGAGCGCCGCCCGTAACGAGGGCGAAGATCATGAAGTGGTCTGGCGCTCCGTGGAGGCAGCTGCGCCCTTCCTCACGACTGGCATCATTGAAATCATCGAAGAAGGCTACCGGACCGGCGACTTGAAAGTTAGGCAGAGCGCCGTCCATGCGATGGGCCGGTCCGCCGATCCCCGCTGGCTTCCGAGCCTCACGAGAGCCCTGGATAGTGACGATGCGGCCATCAGGTACGAGGCTGCCGAGTCTTGCGGCATGGTGGGCGATCCGTCCTCTGTGCCCCATCTGATCTCGCTCCTCCAGGACGGCGATAGCCAGGTGGAGGTGGGTGCCGTCCGGGCCCTCGGCGCCATCGGCGGAGACCTCGCAAAGCGCGCTCTGACGCGATGCCTCGACTTCGGCGTTCAGGACGTCGAAGAGGCTGCGGAAGCCGCCATCAACGAAATCGACGCCATTGAGGACCCCACCGGCTTCAGCTTCTAGCCCCCGAACGCCCCGCTCAACTGACCGCCTGTCCCAAGCTGTGCTAGAAAGCTGTCCATAGGCATGCTTCTCACCTGCAATCTTGGATAGGGTTGTTGAAACAGCATCGCAGCTTCAACCCATCGTCACCCAAGGGTCTTTGCAGCAAGAAGTCCCCTCTGCCTTGAGATAGACATTTGCATGGCTGAAGATGCGGAGCCGATAAGTACCCTCTGGTTCCTTCTCCCCTTACGGGAGAAGGTAGCAACGGTAGCAGACCGGGTCTTGATAGGTTACACCTAGATTCGGGCATGGGCATTGTGGGATTGGTCGGAACCATTCCACAGGAGTGCCTGTGTCTCTCCATGGATGACGAAGCGAGTTAAGAGCTCTTCGCGATTGGAGTCTGATCAGGGCGAGGTTGCCTGCCCGCACAGACGATGTGTAGAAGGTTTTGCCGCAGACTGAGCGCCGAGTAGCCACGATGTTCGCCATGTACAAAGGCCTACCGGACAGTCCTCGTCCACCCTGGACCGTGCCGGACTGGTGAAGCGTCGGCGGCGCAGGCGGCGACCGTCTGCTCGGAAGGTGCCGCGTCTCGAGATCGCAGCAAAGCCCACGAGCATCGCGATCAAGCTCGATTGACATTGGCACTGGAGCGGAGTTCAGGAAGATGTACCAACAGCATGTCGGTGTGGTGGGCCACAGGTGCCCGCACGCTACTGCAGCAGCGTTGACATTTGTGGCCGCTTCAGGCACAAGGGCAGGCTAAGCTTGATCATGCTGTGCCAGATGTCATCTAGGTACGGAGGGGACTCACCGTGCGCTGCGCAGCACGGTGATGAATGCTGTCTGAGCGATCCTCTTGACGCCAGGATGCAATGCCTTCGAAGGCGGTGCACGCTCAGCTGGATCCCCGACCCTGGCGGCGCCTGGCAACCAAGCCTCGGAACTTCAAGTCTCGGATCTGGCAGTTTTGGACAGTGCGGCTTGACGGCCATCTGCGAAGCGAGGCCAGGGCATCGTGCATCGATCGTCTCCGGGTGTGGCCAGCCTCCCCGGATACACGTGCGAGGCTCACGGACGCCCTGCCGATTGTGACGACTCGGAGACCAGAGTGGTTGCCCGAACGCTACAACTTTGCCGCACCCTGGTCCAGACCCTCCGGTAGTCCAGTACTATGTCGTCGGCTGTTTCGCCTCAACACGGCTGTTTCAATGAGGCGGCGTCCTACTTCTGAATCGGTGCTACAGTCCGAACGAGACTCACCGTGTTGGTAGAGCCTCCCCAACTCGAACTCAGGAGCTTGACGACATCCACACCGATGTGTTCGCCGAGTACCCCTCCTTTGGACTAAGACGATGTACCCTTCGAGCCCAGCAATTGATTCAGCACTATGCGGGCGACCTACAAGAGCTAAAGAAACTTAGGCATTATCACCCCTCCTTTGGACAAGCGGCCTGAAGGATCTGGTGCGACCATGGATGGACCTTTACGAGATATCACAAGTCTGCCGGCATGGGTACAGACCGGGGTGATCTGCGTCACCCATCGAAGGAGTGGAAAAAGCGTGGGAGCTGGGCCATAGCCCGCTTTCTGCACCTTGCCATTTGTACCTAACCCCCGTTTGCCTACCATAGGCAGCCCAACATGAAGGAGTCATCCGTTGACAACCCCAACTGAAGGCCTTGAAATCGCGCGGGAAGTCCTCGATTCGGAGCCGTGGCTGCCCACTCCGATGCTGCCCGCATCGACGCTCGGCGGCAGGCTCGGCCTCGACCTGTGGCTGAAGCGCGAAGACTGCTCCCCCATAGGTTCCTTCAAGCTCAGGGGCATGCTCGTAACCGTGGCTCGCCGGGCTGCGGAAGTCGGCCCCGCCGGCGTGTACGCCGCCTCAGCGGGCAACTACGGCCTCGCCGTCGCCGAAGCGTGCCGGCGCAGCGGCATACGCGCCACAATAATGCTGCCCGAAGTGGCGACCCCGTCCAAAGTCGAGCGTATCAGGCTGTGCGGCGCGGAGGTCGTGCAGTACGGTCGCGACTTCGACGCCGCCAAGGACTACGCTCGCTCCACCGCCGAACAAGAAGGAGCCGCCTTCTGGGAGGACGGTGTAGTCGAAGAGATGTCGTTCGGCTCGTCGACGATCGCCGCGGAGATCATCGAGTCAGGCCCGCCTTTCGATTACGTGCTCGTGCCCTTGGGAAACGGCTCGCTGCTCCGGGGCATCGCGTCGCTGTTCAAAGAACTGAGCCCGCAGACAGCCGTCGTAGGCCTAGTCTCCACGGCATCGCCAGCCATGGGCCAGGCAATGCTCGGCGAGGCCTGGGACGCTCACACCTTCGTGGACACCGCCGCGGACGGCCTTGCCGTCCGGGAGCCGATCCTCCCGATCGTCGAGGAGCTCAAGCCTCTGGTCGACCACGTATGGTTCGTTCGGGAAGAGCTGCTGCTGCCCGCGGTTCGCTGCCTGATCGAGATGGAGCAGGTGATGGTGGAGCCCTCCGCCGCCATAACCGCCGCCGGCCTGGTGGAGCACCGCGACCGGATAGCCGGCAAGAGAGTGGCCGCAGTCCTCACCGGCGCCCACATCCGCCCCGACCTCATCCCCGCCGCCATGTCCGGCCCACCCCTCCTCCCCTGAACAACTAGATTACTTCTATTGACTGGCCATTAGCGAACCCTTGAGCAATTCGTCGACTCCTAGGCTGAAACCCTTTGGAATCTGATTCGGGATTGTCTTGGGCAGGGACGGACTTATCTCTCTGAATGCCTTCTTGGTCAGCGGTGTTGCTCTGAACTTTATCGGTTCGTCCAGGAAGAGAAGCCGGTAGGTCTTGTCCCCTGGTAGATTGAACGTGCGAATCTCGCACAGGCCCGCACGCCACTTGGATTGGTGTTCCTTGGATGGCGCATAGATGGCATCTTCAACCTTGTCGAGTTCGGCTGGCTTGCCGAGGTGCGCACCCATCACACGGCTAATCATTGTGATGCCTTTGGCTCCCTTACGGGTAAAGTAAGGTGCAAAGTACAATGGAGCTTTTTTATCTTTCGAGGTTCCTAGATACATCCAGGCCTCTTTGAAAATCCTCTCGTTGAGGCAATTCACATCTTGCACAAAGACTTCGGCGTCGTGGTAGCCCATGCGATAATCGCTCCTTATGAATCTGATGAACTCGTTAAACAGGTGGCGCGTAACGTCTGAATCATGTGAAGTCCTGTATCTCAGAACCAGATCGACTATCTGGTGCCACTGAACGTTGGAGAACCGTATCCCTTCCTTGCAGAGTTTGGAGCGAACCTCTTTGTTTGTTGCTTTGGACAATTCAACTTGAGTGAGGGCGACGATCCATCGCTTGCTCTTGTCATACTGCCCCCAAAGGTCGCTCTGAGCGGCATACTTGAGAAGTTGCTCGACGGTAGGTTCATCGTCGCCAATCTTGGCCTCAATGACGATACGACCCCCGCCGCCTTCTATGACGATGTCTCTGCGGCCGTACCCCTTAGCGGTCACTTCCTGCAGGCGGACGGCATATTCACGGCTGAAAGACCTTCCCAGTCTAATGCCGAAACGCTGGAGCACCGACTTGCAGAACTCCGAATCGTTGGCCAGCAAGTATCCGAATGCATACGTAAGAGCATCTTCTCCGCTGCCCGCCAAGCGAAAGATGCTCTGGACCGGAGAGGCTTGCTTCTCGTAGTTCTTGCCGATGTAGATTCGCGCCACGGTGCCTTCTCCTGACCCCGGCCCCGCCCCCTTTATGGGTGCAGGGCCACGCCCTGCTAGTGAAACTTTGGTTGCCGGCGCTCCCTTAACGCCGCCATCGCCTCCCGGTGCTCGCTCGTCGACCTTGCCTCCGTGAACACCCGCGACTCCTCGCGTATCACCGCGCCCAGGTCCCGCTCCAACGCGTGCTCGTACACCAACCGCTTCGCCTGCCCCAGGTGCCATGACGGCGCCTCCGCGATCTCTCCCGCCAGCTCGACTGCCCGGTCCAGCAACTCCTCCTTCGGCCGCGTCTCCAGCACGATGCCGTACTCTCGAGCCTCCTCGCCCGTGAAGAACCTGCCCGTGAGCATCAATTCCACCGCGCGTCCGAGTCCCGTCAGGTGAGACAGGACATGGCTGCTGCCGATCTCCGGCGTAAGCCCCAGCCTGACGAACCGGAACGACAGCCGCGCGTCCGGTGCCGCCAGCCGCACATCGCACGGCAGCGTCATCGTCACCCCTTCGCCCACCGCCACGCCGTTGATCGCGCACACTATCGGCTTGGATCCGCGCGCGAACCCCGCCCACGGTGACACTTGCGCTTCTGGCCCCGGCGCCGTCTGCGAGCCGTTGTCTGCGGGCGGCCGCTGGAAGGACGAAACGTCTGCCCCCGCGCTGAAGGCCCGGCCCGTTCCCGTGATCACGATCGCCCCGACGCCTGGGTCCTCGTTCCACTCGCCGATCGTGGCCCTCATCGTGGTACGCATCTCCCCCGTCAGGGCGTTCAGTGAGTCCGGCCGGTTCAGCGTCACGATCCCTACTCTGCCGCGCGTTTCTCTAAGAATGAGCTCGCTAGCCATCTTGTCCTCCTGGCGGTGAATTCTGCGTCCCCCGCCGATTGTACCGCAGCCTTGCCACCAGTCCCGAAACCGGAGACGCGGGTAGGGTAGGGTGCTAGACTGAGCTTGCGGGGCGGAGCACGCCCCGGGAGCCTGCTTCCCGCGTGGCGCCTCCCGCACCCATTCCCCGCGAGGAGGATTCTCATGGCAACCGTAGCCTCTCACGTAAACGCTAACGTCAGGGTCTGCTCGCTTGATCAACTTCGGCGCGACGGTCGCCGGGTCGTCTCCGTGCAGGGCCGCACCGTGCTCGTTCTCCTGTCCGAGGGCGAGGTCTACGCGCTCGACAACAGGTGCCCCCATATGGGCTTCCCCCTCTCACGCGGCACGATCAAAGACGGCATACTCACCTGTCACTGGCACCACGCCAAGTTCGACCTCGCTGGCGGCTGCACCTTCGACCCGTTCGCGGACGATGTCACGTCGTTTCACGCCGAAGTGCGCGATGGCGATGTCTGGATCGACCCGATTCCGATCGAGGAAGACCGCCGCATTCACTGGACCCGCAAGCTGGATGAGGGCCTCGAGCACAACGTCCGGCTCGTCCTGGCAAAGGCCGTCATCGGGCTGTACGGCGTCGGTGGGGCGCAGGACGCCATCAGGCAGACCGCCCTCTTCGGCGTGCGCAACCGGTCCGACGGTTGGTCCTCCGGCATGTCGATTCTCACCGCGATGGCGAACATCCTTCCCCACCTGGCCGAAGAGGACCGCCCCCTCGCCCTCTACCACGGCATCATCCACGTCGCCTCGGACACCGCGAACGAGCCTCCGAGCTTCGACCTCGACCCGCTCGAAACGTCCGAGCAGTCTCCTGAGCGGTACATGGACTGGTTCCGCAGGTTCGTCAACCTCAGGTCCACAGACGCTGCGGAGCGCACTTTGCGCACCGCCGTACACATAGGCTTCGATCCCGGGACCGTAGCGGACATCGTCAACGCGGCCTGCACCGACCACCTCTTCCTGGGAGAGGGCCACTCCCTCGATTTCGCGAACAAGTCCTTCGAGCTACTCGACCACGTCGGCTGGGAGCACGCCGAAGAGGTCCTGCCGTCTCTCGTGCCCGGCGACAACATGGTCGCAGCCTCCCGCATGGAGGAGAGCGCAAGCTGGCGGCACCCCGTCGACCTCGCCTCCCTGCTGGAAGACCTCTACGGTGAACTCGACGATCTGATCGACCGCGGCGCCTCGAAGGCCAACGGGTGGAACGGCCGCCAGGACCTGGGTGAGATGATCCTCGACGCCGAGCCGCACGAGACGCTGCAGGAGATGGCCCGCCTCGTAGCCGATGGTGCGCACCTCTCCGATCTGTCGGCCTCCGTGGCGTACGCCGCCGCCCGCCGCCCCGTCCACTTCCGCATCACCAACGAGTTCGCGGACTGGGACACGGTCCACCACACCTTCACGTACGCCAACGCCGTCGACCAGGCCATGCGCCGCTCACCGTCGATTCCGCTGGCTCGCGGCATCTTCGACGGTGCCATGTCCGTCTACCTAGAGCGCTTCCTGAACGTGCCCAAGCAGGCTATCCCCGTCGGCCGCGCCGGCAACGCGACGACTGCCGACCTGCTGGATGCCTTCGACGCGCAGGGCCACGTAGACGAGACCGGTCAAATCGTCGCCGACCTGCTTGCGGGCGGCAGTGGTAAAGAGGTCATTCGTACGATGGGCCACGCCCTCTTGCGCGAGGACGCCGGCTTCCACATGTTCCAGATTTACGAGGCGGCAGTCAGGCAGTACGGCGGGTTCGCGGGAACCACCGCGGGCGACCACATCCTGATCGGCGCCGCGAGGTTCCTGTCCGCCCACTCGCCCACCGTGCGCGCCACCGGCCAGACCTACGACATCGCAGCCCGCCTCCTCCGCGGCGAAAGCCTCCACGGCGAAGACGACTAGCCCCGCACAAGCGAGCACGAACAAGCCTGCCTACTTAGGGAGTCCAGAGGGAGACATCCCTCTGGCAGACGGCCCGGGGAGCCTTCTGGTGAGCCCCGCCGAAGGGAAGCTCCTCCAGCGCCAACGCCCTTCGAGGCACACGTCTGCTTGCCCAAGCCACCCGGTCAAGATCGCGTGATAAAGTATGCCAAGATCCGAGGAGTGCAGCGCACACGATGACCGGAATACATGACATGGGCGGCGTGCCCGGCTACGGTCGCGTCGAGCCCGAAGAGAACGAGCCAGTCTTCCACAGCGAGTGGGAGGGCCGCGTGTTCGGCCTCGTCACCACGGTCAGAGGCGGCTTCTCGCGCAAGAGGCTCGAGGCGCTCGACCCGGATGTGTACCTGGCCGGCTACTACCAGCGTTGGATGATCGCCTTCGAGCACGGCCTGCTCGAGCGCGGCATCGTGAGCGAGCAGGAGTTGGATGCCAGGACCGAACACTTCCGCGCTAATCCCGATGCGGGCGCGACGCAGCTCGTTGATTCTCAACTGACCGAGCGTGTCCGCGAAGGAATGTACAGGCAGAGTCAGCTTCGCAAGACTCCGCCGGGCCCGCCCGCTTTCGCGGTAGGGGACAGCGTTCGCGCTCGCATCATCGAGCACGCTGGCCACACTCGGCTGCCCCGATATGTGCAGGGCAAGCTTGGCACAGTGCACGCCGTCTACGCGGCCTACGACTTCCCCGACGACACGCCGGATGGGGAGGCCGTCCCCCCCCAGCAGCTCTACTGCGTGCAATTTGATGGGCGCGAGCTTTGGGGCGAATCGGCAGAGCCGGAGTCGGCCCTGTACATAGACATGTTCGAATGCTACCTGGAACCTTACACATAAGCCTGTGTACAGCTACCTGCCTTGTCTTTGGTATGTGCATTCGTCGTAGCGAACAAGATGAAAAAGCAGTCGCAGGGAGCGCTCAACAGGAGTTCAGCAATCCGGTGTGGTTCGCGGGTGAGTACCCTGGGGGTGCAGGGCGCAGCCCTGCCCCTGCTAGGGTGGGCGGGTGGGTCATAGACATGTGACCTTCAGTGACACGCACTCCGTCTGCTTGGCTGAAACAGTGCGGAAACTGAGAAGAGTTACGGACGCATACAAATCAACAGACCAGATACGGAGCAACACATGAGCGGCGACCACCACGACAGCGACCACCACCCCGACCCCGAGCCGTACCACGCCGTCCGCACAAGGGCGCTCGAGTCGCTCCTCGTCGAGAAGGGCTTCGTGACCACCGATGCCATCGACGCGGTCGTGCGCATGTACGAGCAGGACATCGGCCCCCTGAACGGTGCGCAGGTCGTGGCCAGAGCGTGGGTCGATCCCCAGTACAGGCAGCGCCTGCTCGACAACGGCTCTGACGCCATCGCGGAGCTCGACATCGGCGGCGCCGAGGGAGCAGACATCGTCGTCCTCGAGAGCACGCCGGAGGTGCACAACGTAGTCGTCTGCACGCTCTGCTCATGCTACCCGTGGCCCGTGCTCGGCCTGCCCCCGACCTGGTACAAGGACGCCGCCTACCGGTCCCGCGTGGTAATGGAGCCCCGCGCCGTCCTGAGAGAGTTCGGCTTGGACGTCGACAAGTCGAAGGAGGTCCGCGTCTGGGACAGCACCGCCGAGATCCGCTACATGGTGCTGCCGGAGCGCCCTGCGGGCACCGGCGGCCTGTCCGAAGACGAACTGGCCGCCCTTGTCACCCGCGACTCCATGATCGGCGTAGGCATCCCCAAGCCCACTTCCGTCGCTGTTTAGGCAGTCCTTTGCATAGCCCAGAACCGGAACCCAGAAGAGTCTCCACCCATGACCGTGTCCTTGGAGCAAGTCGAACACTAGCAAGCTGTGGAGTCCCTCTGGTTCCCTCTCCCCTTGTGGATACCTTTGCACAAGTGCCCATTCGGTGATGGGTAAGGCTCTCCGGCCCCTTCTCCAGTCTGCTGGGGAAGGTTGGGATGGGGTTTCCCGTTCCGCACAGCGAGCTTCGCAAAAATCTCCCTTGCGGGAGAAGATTAGAGCCTGCCCCGAGTCCCTCAAGGGGATGAGGGGTATCCTGGACTACGTAGGAGTAAATTCGATGCAACTAACCCTATCCCAAGCCCTTAGAGGAGCCGGGATGGTATTAGACGCCCCTCCCAGTACAGTTTCTCAAGAGTCTACTAGTGGCATAGTTCAATGAAAGAGCAATCCCACACATCCCCCGATCGCGGCATATCAAACATGACCGGCAGCGCTGCGTTGCCCCGAAGGAACGGCGAGCTTGTTTTTGACGAGCCGTGGGAAGGTCGCGTGTTCGGCCTCGCCGTAGCCCTAAACGAGAGCGGCATCTACGACTGGCCGGACTTCAGCGAAAGGCTAGTCGAAGAGACCGCCTCCGACGAGCAGCAAGGCCGTCACGGCCGCTACTACCAGCGCTGGGTCCGCGCCCTCGAACGCCTGGCCCTCGACCACAGCCTAATCACCCCCACCGAACTAAACGCCCGCACCCAGGCGCTAGCCACCGAAGCCCCCGATTCCAACCACCACTAGCCCTCCGCGCCACCCTCGATGTCGTCTGTAAATCGCATGTAAAGGTGCGATCATTTACAGGTGACCAGCCGTGAGTTCATCAGGCGAGCGAGGGTCTATGCTCGCCACACAGGAGAGCCTCTCTCACAATCTCGGCACAGCTGCCTCCTCGCCCTTGATGGGAGAGGATTGAGGTGAGGGTGACCGGGGCGGGAGCGGGGATCAGCGCCTAGTTACGGGAAAGTCTCCCAATGTAGGAGAAGGCGAGAGCCTGCCCCGAGTCTCTCGAGGGGTGAGGGTGAAGGGGTTCAGCAACCAAAAGCGTCGCATTGTCACAGGCTAACTACGAATCCCACCGAACGTTTCACCGCAACGAAGTGGAGGACAGTCTTTTCGATTTGATCCGACACACGGGAATGGCAGTCACGGAAGAATGTACGTGGGCTCTCAGTTTGCAACGATACGGCGAGGCCCGCTATCAAAGGGCATTCTGGCTGCAATACTGCGTCAGCTAGGCATCGATCGCAGGGAGTTCTGACCAAATGATCTACGCTTATCCATGTAAGTTGTCCCCCGATGAAGATGGAGGATTTGTAGCAACCTTCCCCGATGTTCCGGAGGCTGTGACCGGCGGCAGAGACGGGGTCGAGGCTTTGACGATGGCCGAGGACGCTCTTGCTACGGCGCTCGCCGGATACGTTCACGAGAAGTGGGCCATCCCAACTCCAAGCAAGGCGGCAAAAGGTCATGTGTCAGTGCCTGTCCCTACCGTCGTTGCCGCCAAATTGGCGCTGTATTCTGCTATGAAGTCCCAGCGAGTCACTAAGGTTGAGCTTGCCCGAAGGCTCGGCGTGAGCGAGTCTGCCACTCGAAAGCTCACCAACCCCGACCACAGGTCTCACATGAGCCAGGTGCAGAAGGCGCTCCGGGCCGTCGGTCGCAACCTCAGAGTCGAAGTCACCACGGCCTGAGCCAGAAATCAAGCTCCCTGTGACCTCGAAGTTGTGAGGTAACCCGAAGCACTGCCATGCACGAACACCCGTGCAATCCTAGGTGCATGAGTGCTTTCAACCGCCACAATCACGCTGCTGCACATTGAGTCGTGAGGACGTCCCTCGTGGGCGCCCTAGGCTACTATCAGCGCTGGGTTCGCGCCCTCGAACGACTCGCCCTCGACCACAGCCTAATCACCCCCACCGAACTAGACGCCCGCACCCAGGCGCTAGCCACCGAAGACAACCACCAATAAGCCTCCTTGCGACCGACCGTTGGTGTTCTTGCGAGCGACGAAGGGCCCGTAATCTCAGACTCCTTGTCCAGGCATGCGAGGCGAGAGCAAGGGTGGCCAAGAGCCCTACAATACTTACCATCCTGTGCGGTAAATCGGCTCGTAATTCCAACACCTGCCTCGCGGAATCGCCTTAGCCCATCTATAGTTTGTATGTGGCACCAACATGTGATCCTGCTCAAAGCGCCGAATCATGAATGACAAGAACTCGCATTCTGAAATAGATCTCACGGAGTCAACTAGTCGAGAGATTGACGGTGAATCAAGTGCGCAATCCAGCGCTGTTGAAGATATAGGGCCCGCTGTCGGCGTTGCAGCGGAGAGCCGCAGTGCCACGAAGCCCATAATCTCTGGCGCGCAAAAGGCGGAGTCAGTACTACCGACAGCCAAGCTTGTGGAGTCTGTGAACTTTGGGCTAGCGGAGTCAGCATTACCGACAGCCAAGTTTATGGAGTCTGTGAACTTTGGGCTAGCGGAGTCAGTTTTGCAGACAGTCAAGCTTGTGGAGTCTGTGAACTTTGGGCTAGCGGAGTCAGTTTTGCAGACAGCCAAGTTTATGGAGTCTGTGAACTTTGGGCTAGCGGAGTCAGTATTACCGACAGCCAAGTTTATGGAGTCTGTGAACTTTGGGCTAGCGGAGTCAGTATTACCGACAGCCAAGTTTATGGAGTCTGTGAACTTTGGGCTAGCGGAGTCAGTATTACCGACAGCCAAGTTTATGGAGTCTGTGAACTTTGGGCTAGCGGAGTCAGTATTACCGACAGCCAAGTTTATGGAGTCTGTGAACTTTGGGCTAGCGGAGTCAGTATTATCGACAGCCCAAGTTTTAGCTCAGATTTGGCACGCTCGACTTAGAGAGCCACCACACTTCCGTGAGAACGCTAGATTTAAGGAAGTTGAGTGGTTTCCCCACAGCACGTTTCCCAGACATCTTCTTGGCTCGGACACCGACGATGCGTACTCAGACGAGGCGGTCCTGACGTACTACCGAGTGAATTGGGAGAACGTGAAAGAGGCAATTGAGGCCGAGCTGTCGCAATGTCAAGTCAGTGAGGAAGCGAAGGCTGCGGTACACCAAGCGCTAATCGCACATGAAAAGGGCCTCTACCTTCTAGTGCCTCCCGCCTTGTTTACAGCAATCGAAGGTGCAGTCCGCGTAGGCTTGTTTGAAAACAGGGTAGGCCGAGTTTCAGTTGGAGAGCAGCTTGTGCCTATTCTCAAGAAACTGCCAGTTTCTGCCCTGCCTGATGGAGCATTAGGACTCGTAGGTGTGAGCAATCTCAGCAACCACCTGTATGAAAGCATTTACACTGACGCTGCACGCGAAAAGTTCTCGGGAGCGTCAATTCCAAATCGCCATGCTACTATCCATGCATTGGTAATCTACTCTTCTGAGAAGAGTAGCCTCAATGCAATTTTCGCAGCCATCTATGTACTTCGTTCACTTACAGTGTTGAAGGAAGTATCCTCTGACGTCCAATTGGGAAGTAGTTCGAACTTCTTGATCTAGGCAATGTAGATCAAGAATCATTTCGAGCCCTTTCGTCTGTCTGTTCAGTCTCCATTTGCCCCAAATGGCTGCATTGAACCTTTACTGCCCTGGTGTCAGACTAATCGATGTAGCCTCCCCGCTTCACTTGGCGATATGCTTCTATATCGTGCTCAGGGCCATCCGCTGAGTTAAAGGTGGCGCCCACTGCCACCCGGGTATCTCATTCATCATGTCCCGATGTCCCGAGTCTCTTGCCCTACCCGAACACCAGTGCTATTATAGATGCATGAATGCAATCGATGACCGCAGCCATGCCTCGCCCCGCGCACCTTATGAGTTCAGGCCACGCTCGGCTGGCGGCCGCTTTTGGCCGATCTCCCGGCCACGGCCGGATCGCACAGCCGAAGCAGCCATGCCCCGTGTCACGTTCGTGTTACATCCTTGCCACGATCAGGTACCGTTCGTGCCACAATCGTGTTCAGTTTGTGCCCCTGGTCCACCCCCGTCCCAGCTACGAAACAGGACAAAACAGAACATAATGGAACACATTTTCCAGCAAAGCACCGACTTGCCGCCAGCCCAGCTACGGTGCCGGAAGTGCAATCAACGCGCCGATGCGGTTAGCATGGCGCTTAACTCCCCCAACCGGACTGGTGACTCATGGATGACCTGACGTTCCTCTCCGCGGCAACCCTCGCAAGGCTGATCAGAGATGGACAGACCTCCTCCGAAGAGGTTGTCCGCGCCCACCTCGACCGCATCGGTGAGATAAATCCCACCATCAACGCCGTCGTGGTCGTGATGGCAGACTCCGCCCTCGCCGAAGCCCGCCGCCTCGATGACGAGCAGCGCCGCGGCAACATCGCCGGACCTCTCCACGGCGTGCCCGTCACCATCAAGGACGCCATCGAGACCGCAGGCGTCGTCACCACAGGCGGCACTCTCGGCAGAGCCGGGTACGTCCCGGACAGCGACGCCACCGTAGTAAGAAGACTCCGAAACGCCGGCGCCGTCGTCATCGGCAAGACCAACTTGCCCGAGCTCTCCCTCTGTGGCGAGGCCGACAACCTCGTATACGGCCGCACCGTGAACCCATATCACCACGAGCGCGTCACGGGCGGAAGCAGCGGAGGCGAAGGCGCCGCTATCGCCGCTGGCATGTCCCCGCTCGGAATGGGCAGCGACGTCGGTGGCAGTGTCCGCCTGCCCGCTCACTTCTGCGGCATCGCCGGCATCAAGGCCACCTCAGGTCTCGTACCCAGCACCGGCCACTACCCGTCCGCCGACGGCATCTTCGCGCGCCTCTGGCAGATCGGCCCGATGGCGCGGTTCGTCGAGGACCTCGTCCTCTCCCTTCCGGTCATCGCTGGCCCCGACGGCATTGACCCCAACGCCTTCCCCGTGCCGCTGCGAGACCCCGCCTCGGTCGATCCATCGAGCCTCCGTGTCGCATACCACACCGAAATCGCGGAGGCGCCCGTAACTCCCGAGACCGCGAAAGCCGTCCGCGACGCCGCCCAGGCGCTCGCCGACGCCGGTGTCACCGTCGAAGAGACCTACCCGAACTGCCTCGACCACATGTGGGATCGCACCACCGCCTTCTACAGCGCCGATGGCGGTGACCAGATCAGGCGCAGTCTGGAGCGTGCTGGCACGACCGAAGCCCATCCGCTCACACTCGAAGTGATCGAGTCCCAGGGCCACAATGCGGAGTCCGTCGAAGACCTCGCCGAGACCCTCGTCTGGGTTGACCAGTTCCGGAGGGACATGCTCGCCTTCCTCGGGGACTACGACGCGATTCTGTGCCCGAACCACAGCCACCCGGCAATGGAGCACGGCGAGTCTAACGGCAACGAGTACTACCCCGGGTATCTTTACTCGATGGCCTACAACCTCACCGGCTGGCCCGGCGCCGTCGTCCGCGCTGGCACCGCCCCCGAAGGGCTGCCCATATGCGTGCAGCTCGTCGCCGGCCCCTGGCGCGAGGACATCTCCCTGGCCCTCGCCGCCCTGGTCGAAAAGTCCCTGGGCGGCTGGCAACCCCCAACCCAATAGCCTCGGGGACGGGTCTGTCCCTTCCCCAGTCTGCTGGGGAAGGCTAGGATGGGGACAAACGGAAGCAAGCGCGGTCTGGGATGCTGCATTTGATCCTAGGAACGGTACCTCACTGAACGCCAGCAACTGCACGACCTGCGGCAGAGAGGTCATCGCCCAGGCCAAGTTCTGCAGCTACTGTGGCCAGCGGCTGGCCATCCCGTGCCCATCATGCGAGACCCTCAACGCCCCCGACGCCCTCTTCTGCCACAACTGCGGCGAGAGTCTGGTGGGGGAACGGACTCCACTAGAGCGCCCTGCCGAAACCGCCGTTCACCCTCGCTTAGCCGCGCTTGGTTGCCCCCGGTGCGGCACGGTAAACGAACCGGCGTCCACTTACTGCTACCAGTGCGGCTTCCCCCTTGAGGACCAACAGGTCGAGCTCAAGCCAAGGCACGCTGGCACTCAGGATCGCCTAGGGCCTCCTTTTAGAATCCCGCTGGTGCGCGTCCTAATCATGTCGATACTTTCGGCTGGGCTTTACTTCTTCTACTGGTTCTATCTGACTTGGAAGCACTATCGGGATGGAACCGGCAAGGAGGCATACCCTGTCTGGCATGCACTAACGCTTCTCATTCCGATCTATGGCCTCTTTCGGATTCACGCTCACATGCGATCTTATAGAGAGCTGATGATAGGGCAGGGTATGGCATCCACCATCTCACCAGTATGGGCAATCCCAGCCACCATCACTTCTTTTGCTCTACCCTACTTAATGTTCTATTCCCTCCTTACAGTTTTCCTTGCCCAAGAGTGGGCATCCTTGATCTTGGGTGTGTCTCCGGTGGTAACCATTACTTGGTTGATGCTCCATGTGCAGATCAACCTTAATCGCCATTGGTCACATGTCCATGGCGGCGTCACTTCAAATGGTTTCAGCGTAGTAGAGGTGGGGCTTGCCTTCGTTGGCCTTTACTTTTGGCTCGTATACGCTACGATGACGTGGCTCTCTTGGACATAAGAAAGTAGACTCCCAAGTCTTTACCCATAGCCGCATTTGCCACGCCTGACCGTTGTTTTTCGTCGGCATCCTCCTCGTCTCATTCACGCCGGGCCTCTTCTGGCTCTGGTTCTACCTACGCAAAGACTCCCACCAGCCCGCCCCGCGCAAGCTCATCGCGCTAACCTTTGGCCTCGGCTGCCTGGCCACGATTCCAGCGGCCATCATCGAGTACGTCGTCTTGGGCGAATCGTTCTTGGAAGAGAGGGCCGGCGTTGCGGCTGTCGCCCCTGGGATGCTGCTCGTAGTGGGGCCTGTGGAGGAAATCAGCAAATTCCTCGCCGTTCGGCTCAAAGCGTACCGCTCCCTCTACTTCGACGAGCCTATCGACGGCCTGGTCTACGCGGCGGCGGCGAGCCTCGGCTTCGCCTCGTTGGAGAACCTGTTCTACGTGCTGGAGTTCGGTCCAGAGGTCATGCTTGTGAGAGCGCCAATCTCCACATTAGCTCACTTGGTGTTCGGCTGCATTTGGGGTTACGCACTCGGACTCCACCAAGCCTCAGGCGGCAGACGGACGCTCCTCGTTATTGGTGCTCTCGCGCTCGGGGCATTCACGCACGCCGTGTTCAACATCTTGGTGTCAGCTCCTCTGCTGATTCCCCTCGCCCTGGTGTTGGTGGCGGGTGGCGCGTTATGGGTGTCTGGCCGGTTCAGTTGGGCACAGCGCATGTCCCCATTCAGATATCGACGAAACTACCCCAACATAGAGTGCCACTCTTGTGGCCGGCAGATCAGGGTGACAAGTCAGTTCTGCCGCTTCTGTGGCTCACGTGCCGCCCCATACGAGGCGCGGCTATTCTGCGGCCAGTGCGATGCGGATAACCCTCCAGACGCGCTCTACTGCACAGGCTGCGGAGACCGGCTGCTGCAATCGTAGCGCGGCAATCTTCCCTGTGGGGGTGCCTGGCCCGAGCCTTAACCCTCCGCCCGAAGCCGCGCCGCCGTCTCCTCGCCCAGCCGGCGCAGCCCGTCGCTGATCTCCACCGGGTACCGCGCCGGCGACCTGAGCGCCTTGTACGCGGCCGGAAGCGCCTGCAGGTCCCGCTCGCATCGCTCCCGCACCTCAGCCAGCGAGGGCAGGGGAGTGACGCGTCGCCCGCCGCGCATGACCTCCTCGAGTAGGCCCGTCCCGTTCCGGGGCGCCCGTTCGCCGGCCGCCGCCAGCAGGTCGCGGCTAATCAACCCCTCGTCCCCCGTGAATCGGTACACCTGCTTCGGACCCGGGGCCGACACCTTGGCGCTGCTGAGCTTCATCACCGGGCGGCCGTCGTACTCGACCATCTTGTACGCGCAGTCCGTCCACGGCGCGTCGGCCGACACGCCCGCCTTCGTGCCAACTCCGAACCCGTCGATGGGCGCTCCGTCCGACAGCAGCGCCGCAATCTCGAACTCGTCCAACCCACCTGAGGCGAACACCTCTACTTTCGGGAACCCGGCCTCGTCCAGCATTGCCCTGCTCCTTCGCGCCAGGTCCGCCAGGTCGCCGCTGTCCAGCCTCACCGCCCGGAGCCGCTGCCCGCGCCGTCGCATCTCCCCCGCGACCTCAATCGCGAGCCTCACGCCCTCCACCGTGTCGTACGTGTCCACCAGCAACGTGCAGTCGTCGGGGAACGCCTCCGCGTACTCGCGGAACGCCTCCCCCTCGCTCTCGAACGCCGTGACGAACGAGTGGGCCATCGTCCCCACCGGCCTGATGCCGTACGCCGCCGCCGCGCCCACGTTGCTCGTGCCCTCGAAGCCGGCAATGTAGGCCGACCGGGCGAACGCGTACGAGGCCTCCATTCCGTGAGTACGCCTCGCCGCGAAATCGACCACCGGCTTCCCCCTCGCTGCCTCAACCACCCTTGAGGCCTTGGTGGCCAGGATTGTCTGCATGTTCACGATGTTGATCAGCCGCGTCTCCACCAGTTGAGCTTCCGGCAGCGGGGCCCGTACCTCCATCACTGGCTCGCCCGCGAAGAAGACCGACCCTTCCCGCATCGCCCTAACGCTCCCCGTAAACGAGACCCTTGTGAGTTGGTCCAGGAAACTCTCGTCGAACTTTCCTCCGGGTCGCAGGTGTTCGATGTCCGATTCTGTGAACCGGAAGCCTTCGAGGTACGCCAGCGCGTCTTCCAGCCCCGCAAACATAAAGTAGCCGCGGTCCGGCGGGTACTGGCGGATGAACAGACTGAACACCGCCTCCCCCGTCTTCCCGCTCCGCAGAAAGGCCCGGACCATCGTCAGTTGGTAGAGGTCCGTAAACAATGCGCTCGAGGGAGGTTCCAGGGGCATGCTCCGAGTCTATGCAGCCCGATTCCCGCCGGTCAAGCAACTTTCCCTTCGCCGCGCGACGGGAGGCAGTCACTGCCTTTCCCCGGCTTGCGAGACGCAGTGGAGCAAAGGGAGTAGAGTGACCAGCCGGTGTACTTGGTGAACCTAAAGCACAACCTTCTCGCTATCACAGCCGACCACCGTCGGCTCTTCAGGTACAACTCGTTTACCCTGCTCTGGAGCGGGCAGACCGTTTCCGTGTTCGGAGACGCCTTCTTCAACCTCGCCGTGATGTGGGTGGTCTGGTCGGAGACTCAGTCGACATTGCAGACGGCCATCATCCAGGCGGTCTGGCACATTCCCGACGTTCTCTTTGGGCCGTTGGCCGGGGTTCTTGCCGACCGTTGGAATCGTAAGGCGATTATGGTGACAACCAATGTTGGCGCCGCGGTCGTGGTGGGTGCCGTAGCCTTAATTGTTGTCTCAATCGGCCACCTGCCTCCCTATGTTGCCTTCCTCGCCATCTTCAAGCTTAACGCCCTGACAGCCTTCATGAACCCCGCCCGTGCGGCAGTCATGCCATCCGTCGTCGGACATGACCTGTTAACGACTGCTCAGGGGCTCTTCTCTGCTGCTGGGGAGACGGCGTCGTTGATTGGAAGTGCGGTAGCCGGGCTGTTGGTCGCAAAAGCGGACGCGGCCTGGGCGTTGGTGATCGATGCCGGATCGTTCCTGTTAGTGTCGTTATGCATCGCGCTTGCCCGCCTTCCCGGGAGCATTGCTTCACCCACGCCACTTGGCGAGACACGTCCCAAGATTTCCCCAAGGTCGCTTGCCCGGGAACTGTACGGTGGATGGCGCGCTGCGTCAGGGATGCCTGTAGTTCGTGTCCTGATTTGGCTTGGAGTGCTCATCAATATTGCGTCGTTTATGGGGCCCTTGTGGCCTGCTCTCGTACAGGAGCGCTTGGGTGGAGGGGCCGCTTCACTCGGAGCAATCATGGCGGCCGCCGCTGCGGGCGGCATGGTTGCAGGGTTGCTCTCCGGTCCTTTGGAACGGCGCTTAGGGGCAGGCCGGGTGATGGTGTCGTGCTGGAGCTTGGCGGGGGTCTGCACCTTGGGAGTAGCAGCCTCTACTTGGCTCCCCATAACCATGGTTCTGGAATTCCTGGACACCGCGGCCTTCACCATAGCCATTGTCACTAGCGGCGCAGTCATGATCACGTCCGTCAACGAGGAGTATCGGGGCCGCGTTTTCGGCATTTCTCGCAGCATGTCGGTCGTCCTCATTCCAGCTAGCGCGCTCATTGGCGGCTTGATAGCGGAGTTCGTGGAGATTTGGATCATGTTCGCCGGTGGGGGAGCATTTATCCTTGCCCTGGCGTTGTTAGCTTGGCTGAATCCCCATCTCAGGAACGCCCGAATCTACGGCCCCAACCTCCCGCTACCGCAGGTACATCGATAGGTCCGCGTGCTCGAAGTAGACCTCCAGGTTCGCCTGTCTCTCCCGTTGCAGGCTGAGCACGTAGTCCTCGTGCCCTGGCTGCCCCTCCGGGATGAGGTGCGGACACTCCTGCCTCCGTTCCTCGTGCGGACAGAGGTGCAGGTCCTTCTGATGGTCCCAGAAGCCGACCACCTTCATCGGAAAATAGAGCGTCTCGGAGGCAGTCCTCAGGTCCGCGATGATCTCGCTCGCTCTCGCGGCGCCCTCCACCTCGAATCGGATCGTCGCCCTGTCCACGCCTTACGCGTCTCCCCCACGGCCAAAGTGGTCCCAGCCACCCGGCCCCACGTGCAGCCTATCGCCTTGGCCGTCTCGCACCTCGACGCCCGGATCACCCTCGCAAATCTCCCCGATCACCGTAACCGGGACTTCGATCTCTGCCGCGATCCCCTCAACCAGATCAGCGGGCGCAGTGAACAGGAGCTCATAGTCCTCACCGCCCTCCAGCGCCATCGACAGATAGCGGTCGGGGAACGCGTCGGCGAGGTGCTCGTCGATGGGCATCCAGTCGGCCCGCACGACCGCCGATAAGCCGCTGGCCTCGCACAGCTTCGCCAGGTCCGCGACAAGCCCGTCGCTCACGTCCATCGCCGCCTCGACGCCATGCCGCACGAGCTCGACACCCTCTCTGACCCGTGGCATCGGCCGCCGATGCGCCTCCCGCATGTGCATGGCCCTTGGCTCAGAAGTGCCCGAAGAGCCATCAGTGAGCAGCGCTAGCCCCCCGGCTGAGCAGCCGAGGCACCCCGTAACCGCGACTATGTCGCCGGCACGGGCCGCGCTACGTTTGAGCAACGGCGCACCGCGCCCTTGTGCGGTGCCCGTCATGGCCACGGTGACGAACATGATCGGGGCCCGCACCACGTCGCCTCCGATAACCCTCGCGCCGAACTGCCGGCACAGGTCCTTCATGCCCTCGTACATCGCCTGCACGCCGTCCACGGGCTCCTCGCCAGTCAGCCCCAACGTGACCACCCCGTACGTAGGCCACGCGCCCATTGCTGCGATGTCGCTCAGGTTCACCGCAACGGCCTTCCAGCCCAGGTCGCGCCAACAGATCGTCTCGTGGGTGAAATGGACTCCGGCCACCATCGTGTCCGTGGTCAGAACTGTCGCCCCGGACGGCCCGTCCCACACCGCTGCGTCGTCGCCGATGCCCAGTCGAAGCTTCGGCAGCTCGCCGGCGCCGGGAGACGCGCCCGTGGAGGTTTCCCCAGCCTCCAGCACATCGGCGAGGATGCCGATCAGGTCGAACTCCCCAATATCTCTAACTAGCATGATGGCATTATAGGGCCGGCCTCTCAGCCCCTACAATTTCGGGCCCATCGCTCCTAGACTAACGTTCACTCGAGTGGCTCTCAGGCCCTGGCAGCTCGAAGATGAACTGGGTACCCTCGCCCTCGGCGCTCTCCAACCAGATACGGCCGCCATGCGCCTCGATCATCTGCCGCGCGATCGTAAGTCCAAGCCCGGCGCCTCCCGTTGTTCGGCTCCGCGAGGGGTCCACGCGATAGAAACGCTCGAACACCATCTCCGCTTCGCTTGATGGAAATCCCGGCCCGTTATCGGCCACAGTTACCCTTACTCCGCCGTCGTCGGAGCGCCCGCACGTTAACGATACGGTGCCGCCTTCGGGTGAGTGCGTGATTGCGTTGTCGATGAGGTTCCCGACCACCTGCTCGATTCGCGCCCGGTCCACCATGACCGATGCCGCGCCTTCGTCGACCTGTACTTCGAATGACACGCCTCGGATCGCCGCGCGGGGCAGGAAGGCGTCCGCCGACTGCCTCACAAGCTCTCCCACTGACATCTCCGCGAGGTCCAGCCTCAACGCTCCTGATTCGGCCATGGCGAGCACCCGCAGGTCTTCGACAAGTCGAGAAAGCTGGCGCGCCTGGCCGTAGATCGTGTCGATCGTCTCTTCGTCCGCCTCCAGCACATCGTCCTTCACGGCCTCCAGGTAACCCTGGATGTTGGAGAGCGGCGTTCGCAATTCGTGGGCCACGTCAGCCACCAGCGCCCGGCGGCGTGTTTCCGCCGTCTCAAGGCCTTCCGCCATGGCATTGAAGGTTCGGCTGAGGTCGCCGATCTCATCGAGCCCGGGCCGTTCCACGCGATGCTTCAGGTCTCCCGCGCCAAGACGGCTCGCGGCACGGCCAAGCGCACGCACCGGCGCGAGCACGCTTTGCGACAGCGCCGACACCACGATCAGGCCTATCAGCCCGCCGGCCAGGCCTGCCCAGACCAGCGAACGATTGAGGTCGTCCACAATGCGGCTTGGCCCAGGCTCCGGGGCGATCCGTTCGTGGTCACTCCTGTCCAACTCGATCCACAGCGTCGCTGCGGGCTGGCCCAAAGAAACTATGTTGATGCGCCTCATGTTGGGAGAAGGGTCCAACTCCGGGAGGGCTCGCGTGAAGTGAGAGTCGGCCAGCTTCCGCCCCTGGGGATCGTAGAGTATGAGCCGCCAGCCGTAAAAGGAGCCCGCATTTTCGAGCGCAATCTGCATCGCCCGCGAGTCAAAGCGGCTGAGATAGACCTTTGTCACAATCTCTTTGATCCGGTGGTGTCTTGCTGTATCGACGTCCTGCACTAGCCGGTCGGCCTCCCGGTCGGCAACGCGCCCTATGTACAAACTGACCCCGGCAAGTGTAAGCGCGAGGACTAGAGCGAAGCTGACCACGAGCCTGAACTGAAGGCTCGCGACGGTCCTCCTAAGCATCGAACCGATAGCCAACTCCGTACGCTGTCGTAATGTATCGAGGTCCGTCGGACCTCACTTGGAGCTTCTTTCTCAGGTTGGATACATGCGTGTCCACCGTGCGGTCGAAGCCGTCAAAGTCGTCTCCGAAGACACGGTCGATGATCTCTTCTCGTGAAAAAACCCGGCCCGGATTCCGCATCAGGACGGCGAGGATGTCAAACTCCGTTCGCGTGAGGATTACCGGGTTCTTCTCCACACTGACCTCCCGCTTCGGAAAGTCCAGGCAAACTCCGCCCCGCTCCAGCATGGCCGGAGGTCTCTCCTGCGCATCGTGGGACGTCCTCCTGAGCACGGCTCGCACGCGGGCGGCTAGCTCTCTGGGGCTGAACGGCTTTGTGATGTAGTCGTCGGCCCCAAGCTCCAGCCCCGCTAGCCGGTCGTCCTCTTCCACTCTCGCGGTGACCATGATTATGGGAACGTTCGAGTAACCGCGCAGTTCACGGCATATCTCCATGCCGTCCAGGCCGGGAAGCATGAGGTCGAGTACCACCAGGTCGGGTGCCTCTTCCCTTGCGATGGTCAGTCCTTTGACGCCGTCAGACGCCGTCAACACTTCATGGCCGTCACGGGCGAGATAGAGGCGTACGAGTTGGGTGGTGTCGGGATCGTCCTCGACGACGAGTATCCTGGCTGGCATGCGCTCGTCCTCTGCGTCATGGCTTGGGTCTTGATTGTACCCGCTCCCCGAAGGCGCGCCCTCGCGGGCCTGAAGTTGGAGGGTCGTCATCTATTCGCTTGTGCCTTCCTTCCAGAAATGAGACCGCGAATGCTTGCTAAAATGCCATACCTTCGAGCCGCCCCGGCTCTCATCCTTAAGCCATGACGAGAATCCTCGCCCGCCGAGACCGCGCTTCAGGCCGAAGTTGGCCAGGCCTTGAGGCCGGTCGCCGTACCACTCTAGGTACTCGTCGGCAGTCTCCTGGTCGATCACTTCCTTTTCGATCAGTTGGTCAAGATATTCGCTGACCCTGTCTGTCTCCATGTCATGCTTCGCCTGCTTGAAGGCGTCTTCTATGTCGTCGGCATCCACGCCGTCCATGTCCAGTATCTCGGCCACTCGGTCGAAGAAGGTAGAAGAGCCGTCGCTATCCGACTCCTCCTCCTCGCCTTCTTGTGCCAGCACTACGCCGCCAACCACTCCTACGGTGACTAGAGCGGCCGCGACCAGCCCTGCCAACAGTCTCCTCTTCATTCTTTACGTCTCCTCTCACCAACCGGGATTGGCCACAGCATGAAGAGGGCATGTCAAGAAAGTATCAAGACTTCAAGTGCCTTTGTTAAACTTGGCGTCGTCCGCAGAACGGGACGATTACCATGTCCGTTGAAGGATTAGACATGACCGAAACTGCCAACAAAGATATCTATGAAATTGGGGCCCTGCCGCCTCTCGGAGAAGTTCCGGAAATGATGCATGCCCAGGTGATACGCCAAGACCGGTTTGGCGAGCCCATGCAGGCCTTCCGGATTGAGCGCGTCAAGGTTCCCGAGGTCGGCCCCGGCGAGGTGCTGGTCGGCGTTATGGCCGCGGGCGTGAACTACAACAACGTATGGGCCTCACTTGGCTCGCCCATAGACGTAATCGGCGTGCGGCAGAGGGGCGGTGACCCGAACGATTTCCACATCGGCGGTAGCGATGCTTCCGGTATCGTCTACGCGATTGGCGAGGGCGTGTCTAACGTGTCTGTTGGAGACCACGTCGTACTGCACAACTGCCTCTGGGATCCGGAAGAGCCTTTCGTCAAGGCAGGCGGCGAGCCTACGTACGCCAGGTCCTTCCGCATCTGGGGCTACGAGACAAGCTTCGGCAGCTTCGCTCAGTTCACCAAGGTTCGCGCTCACCAGTGTCTGCCAAAGCCGCCGGACCTCACGTGGGAAGCCGCCGCGTCGTACATGCTTGTTGCCGCCACGGCGTACCGCATGTTGCTCGGTTGGCCGGAACACGCGGTGAAAGAAGGAGACGTCGTCCTGGTCTGGGGCGGCTCCGGCGGCCTCGGCTCATTGGCCATCCAGATTGCGCGCGAGTGGGGAGCCGTGCCTGTTGCCGTCGTCTCGAACGATGAGCGGGGCGAGTACTGTATCGAGTTGGGAGCGAAGGGTTACGTGAATCGTGGCGACTTCGACCACTGGGGGATGATGCCGCATTGGGAGGACACCAAGGCCTACGGCGCCTGGATGAGGGGTGCCCGCGCCTTCGGCGCTGCCATCTGGGATGCGCTGGGGGAGCGCAAAAGCCCTCGCATCGTCATCGAGCACCCCGGCGAAGACACGGTGCCCACCTCCATCTTCGTCTGCGATACTGGCGGCACCGTCGTCATCTGCGCTGGCACCACCGGCTACAACGCGGTTGTCGACCTACGGTACCTCTGGGTACGCCAAAAGCGGTTCCAGGGGTCACACGGGTTCAACAACGAAGAGGCGATAGCCGCCAACAACCTGGTTGCTGAGGGCCGCATCTCCCCTTGCCTGTCCAAGGCGTTCTCCTTCGAAGAGATACCGCTGGCCCACCAGTTGATGCACGAGAATCGGCACCCGTCCGGCAACATGGCTTGCTTGGTCGGCGCTCCGAGGGAAGGGCTAACGGGCGCAGAGTAGCCGTCCGGAGAGAGCCCGCCTCAGGCCAGCCCCAGCGCCAGCAGCGAGCCCCGGGCCTTGTCCAGCGTCTCTTGGTACTCGGCCTCCGGGTCCGAGTCGTAGACTATGCCTCCGCCAACCTGGAAGTAGACTCGGCCCTCCTTGACCAGCAGAATCCTGATCGGCATCGACATAGACATCGCGCCATTGAACCCGATGTAGCCGATGGCCCCGCAGTAGACGCTGCGCTGGGTCGGCTCCAGCGAGTCGATGATCTCCATGGCTCGAATCTTCGGCGCTCCCGTGACCGATCCTCCCGGGAAGCACGCCCTTAGCAGCTCCAGCGGGCTAACGCCGGGCCTGAGCCTCCCGTTGACTACCGAGACCATCTGGTGGACCGTCTCGTACTGCTCGATGCCAAACAGTCGGGTGGTCAGGACGGAACCCGGAACGCACACTCGGCCTAAATCGTTCCGGACCAGGTCCACGATCATGACGTTCTCCGCCCGGTCCTTCACGCTCGCCGAGAGCTCGGCTGCCAGCCTCCTGTCTTCAGCCGTGTCCGAGGATCTTGGACGCGTACCCTTCATGGGCCGGCTGCTTACCGAGTCGCCCGTTGACTCCAGGAAAAGTTCCGGCGAGGCGCTCAGCACGGTCACGTCCGGGTGACCAAGGAAAGAACCGAAAGGGGCCGGATTGATCGAACGCAGCCTTCGGTAGAGGTGCCACGCCTCGCCATCCAATTCGGCCTCGAATCTTTGGGAAAAATTCACCTGGTAGATGTCCCCCGCAACGATGTAGCGCTTGATAGTCGATAGGGCCTCGAGGTATTCCTGCTTCGTCATGTTCGAGGTCACGTTCGATGCCCTGGGGTCGCCCTTTGCCGGTTCATGGGCCGGCGGGCCAAGCGCCCGCTCCCGCACCCACGTCGCCTTCGCTTCTGCGCTTCGACGGTCGCTGGAGGGAAGCCCTGTAGAGATGATCCACGTCTGTCCGTCAAGCTCGTTTCTGACGATGACCCAGGAATAGAGCCCCACGCACATCTCGGGCAGGTCCAGGTCGTCGCGTGTCTGGCAGGGAAGTCTCTCAAGATGCCGCCCTAGCTCGTACGCAAAGTATCCCGCCGCGCCTCCTTGGAATGGAGGCAGGTCTGGCAATGTCGGTAGGCGATACTTGTCAAGGAGCCCTGATAGGACATCGAATGGGTTGCCGGACATTTCCTGCCCTTCTCCCGCCGACTCTATCCTTATGCGTCCGCCTTTGGAACGCACAACTGTGAACGGGTCGGCGGCGATGTAGGAGAAGCGCTTCCCGGACGGATCGGGGCAGGCGGCGTCCAGCAACACTGGATAGGGAAGGTCGAGAAACCTCTCGAACAGGTCAGCCGTGGGCAGTCCGCAATCGAGTCCGATTGCAACGGGCAGCGTGGCTTTCGAAGAGGTCAATGGGTCTCCAGGGACGGCGCGTAAGCGTAGGCTACATCCTAAACCTTCCCCAGAAATGGATGAAGGGGCACAACATCGGCACGTATCACCAGTGCCCGCCGTGGATCGTATCCGTCAGCTCCCTGGATGCCCCGGCGTTCCGTAGAGCGGGCAGCCGGCGCAGGACGTAGCCGCGCCGCAGGGCGCTCCCGTTGCTCCCGCGGCCACCGCCCCTCGGCGGTTTTCCTTCGCGGCTTCCCCGAACAGGTCCAGCCTTAGCTGCTTCGCAGTGGGCGGCCGGTACCCCCGAAACCTCAGGAACGGCCATGCTCGTTTACGCACCACTCCCATCGTCTGCAGGTCGCGCCACGTGTCGATCGGGTGCCTCGCACGATTGCGCAAGATCCGCCTTGCCGATGTCGGCCCCACGCCGGGCGCGCGCAGCAACAGCGTCTCGCTCGCCTCGTTGACGTCGATAGGAAAGTTGTCGAGGTTCGCAACGGCGATCGACGTCTTTGGGTCGTCTTCGTGGGGCAGATACCCGTTCGGATCGTACGCAAGTTTGATCTCTTCGTTGGAGAAACGGTAGATCCGCTTCAGCCAGTCGACTTGATACAGTCGGTGCTCCCGGATCATTGGCGTGGCCGGATGCTCTTCGAGTGGCGTGTGACGTATTGGCTGGAACGGCGAGTAATAGACCCTCTTGAAGTTCCAGTCGCCGTAGAGTTGATCGATGCGCTGAAAGATATCCCAGTCCGACTCGTTCGCTGCGCCGACAACCATCTGCGTCGCCTGACCGACTGCCCCATTGCCGGTGCCTCTGCGGCGGATAAGGCCGTCGACCCACCCCATCGGGTCCAGGATGTCGCGCTGCATGTCTTTCATCGGGCTGATCCTGCTTAGCATCTCGCCCGTCGGCGACTCGATGTTCACCGAAAGTCTGGTGCCGAGCCTGTGGGCCTCCTCCACGAACTGCCTTTCCGTCCCTGGCATGACCTTCATATGAATGTAGCCTTGAAAACCCTGCTTCCTACGGACGACGTCGATAACCTTGAGCATCCGTTCCGTAGTCTTCGAACTGCTTCCCGCGATGCCTGAGCTCAGGAAGAGTCCGCTTACCGTGTGGCGGCGATGCAGTTCTCCAAATGCGTTCGCCAGTTCGTCTACCTTGAACGCGTAGCGCTTTCTCGGCACCCAGTTGCTGTTTGGGCAGTAGTGACAATCGTACTTGCAGAAGTCGGTGAACATCACCCGCATCAGGCTGATGGTTTTGCCGTTCGGCATCGAGGCCTTGTACACGCCAGGGACCGAATTCCGCCTCGCGCTGGTGTAGGGCGTACCTGTCCGGCTGGTCGGCTCGGGACGCGATAGCACGTCGTCCGTCGCCATGCCGCCCAGCACCTGCAGCTTTTCGAACGTGTCGGGAACGTGTTTGATTCTCATGGCATGGCCTCTTCAATGTCTCTGCGTACAAGTGTTCTGTATGAGGGCTATTGCCTGTCAACGGTTTCCTTGCAGCGCACGCATCCTGTAGCTTTCCCAGCCTGCCTGGGAAAGGGTAGGATGAGGGCAAGCTCCCTTCAAATCTTCCGTTCAGAGGTACCAAATGGCGGTTGCTCAGAAGGTAAAGTCGCGCATGGCGGAGGGGTCGTGGATCAGGCGCATCTTCGAAGTGGGCGCGGCGCTTCAGCAGAAGTACGGCCCTGAGAACGTCTTTGACTTGTCGATCGGCAATCCGGTACTTGACCCGCCGCAGCGCTTCTACGACGAAATCAAGAGGATTGCCGATGACCCGCTGCCAGGCATGCATCGGTACATGCCGAACGCTGGGTACCCGGAAACGCGGGCTTCGGTGGCCAACCAGCTCTCGGAAGAGACCGGCCAGGAGTTTGGGGCCGACGACGTTGTGATGACGTGCGGCGCCGGCGGAGCGCTCAATATTATCTTCAAGACACTCTTGGACCCCGGAGATGAAGTGATCGTCTTCGTGCCTCACTTCCCTGAGTACGGCTCCTACGTAGACAACCATGGCGGTAGCCTCGTGACCGTCCCCTCTGCGGAGGGCTTTCTTCCGGACATGGAAGCTTTCGGGCAGAGCATTACCGGGCGGACTAAGGCGGTATTGATCTGCTCACCCGGCAACCCCACTGGCGTCCTTTACGGCCCAGAAGTCCTGGAGGAATTGGCGGCCGTCATAGCCTCCAAAGAACGCGAACTGGATCGGGAAATCTTCCTCGTCAGCGATGAGCCGTACCGCAGGCTTCTGTACGACGGCTTGGAATACCCGCACGTGTTCCAATTCCATGAGCGCACCATCGTCGCAACGTCGCACTCCAAGGACCTCGGCCTCGCCGGAGAGAGAATAGGCTTCGTCGCCGTCAATCCCGGCTATGAAGACAGCTCTGAGGTTATCGACGGCCTGATTTACAGCAACAGAATTCTCGGGTTCGTCAACGCCCCCGCCCTGATGCAGCGGGTGGTCGCGCGGCTGCAGTCCGCCACTGTGGACGTGCCGGCATACCAGCGCAAGCGTGACTTTCTCTACGGCAAGCTGATTGAGTTGGGCTATGAGGTCACTCGGCCGCAGGGGGCCTTCTTCATGTTCCCCCGGTCTCCCTGCGAAGACGACATCGAGTTCATCTCCGAGCTACAGAAGCATCTTGTGCTTGTCGTGCCAGGCAGCGGCTTGGGAATGCCCGGCTACTTCCGGATCTCTTACAGCGTTACCGATGAAACGCTGAAGGGCTCAATCCCGGGATTCAGGGCCGCCATCGAGAGCTACCGCTAACACAGCAGCCGGCACTCTCAGTCTGACGGGAGAGCATCCTTCAGGCCGGAACCGGTAACAGGCACAAGCACACTCTGGGTCGGCACGATAACGCGGTTACGGACGAGCGTCTCCAGACCGGCGAACGCCGCCGCTGAGGTCGCCTCGCAGTAAACGCCTTCCGAGACTGCCAGGAACCTTTGCCAACGAACGATGTCGTCTTCTGCGACGGCGCACGCGCTGCCCTCAGACCTCCGCACGGCGTCTACCACCTGCTCCAATCGAGGCGGCTTCCCCACCGCGATGCCCCCGGCAACGGTCGACGCGGCGTCTTCCGCAGACCAGTACTCTGCCGCGTAGGCGGCAGCGATTGGCCTTACCGCGCTGGCTTGCACACAATGCAGTCTTGGCATTGCATCGATAAGCCCTGATTCGATCAGTTCACGGAACCCTCTGAACGCGCCGATGAGCAGCGAACCGTTCCCTACCGGGACAACAAGATGCTGTGGAGGTTGGTCTACGATCTCGTACGCGAACGTCTTGGTGCCCTCGAGAAAGTAAGGACTCAGATTATGTGAGGCGTACGCTAGGCTGTTTCTCTCGCAGTACTCCATCGCGGCCTCGGTCACCTCGTCGCGCGTGCCTGCGATCGGATGGGTCTGTGCGCCGTAAGCCTCGATCTGTCGCAGCTTTGCTGCTGGAGCGCTAGCCGGAACGAACACGTGCGCGCGAATGCTGGCGCGCGCCGCGTAAGCAGCCACAGCGGCCCCCGCGTTGCCGGACGAGTCCTCCACTAACTCGCCCACGCCTTGCTCGACAAGCGCCGACAACATTACGGCCGCGCCCCGGTCTTTGAAGGAACCCGTGGGATTTGCAAGTTCCAGCTTGCCCCAAACAGTATCGAGACCGAGTGCACGCTGGACTGCGGGCAGACGTACGACCGGTGTATCTCCCTCGCCGAGCGTGACCAGATCGCCGGGCCTCATAAGTGGCAACGGCATCTCAGGTTCGGCCCGAACACTACGCCCGTCGGAGTTCGTGGTTCGCTCGTACTCCACCACCAGCGGACCCCCGCACGATGAGCACGCAAGGGTGGAGGCAGCGGCTACCATCGCGTTGCGGCAGCGAGGGCACTGGAATTGAAACCCGGCCATGGAGTGACTCCGTACAGAGAAAGGACTGGTTGAGTTCTCTGATGCTAAGAACGTGGGTTGGACGTGTCAACGGCGCTGCTAGGAATTGCTTGTGGTAAGGTGATTTTCATCCTGAACCCTTCCGAGGTTCCAAATGAACAGAGACGCCGACGAACTGGCAGCAGCAGAAGACCGTCACCAGGAAACAGGCGGTGATCACGGCCACGACCACGGAGATAGCGCGGCGAGCCCCCGCATTCACGTTGCGGGTCCACGCTCGTTCTTCAATTCCCCCTGGTGCAGTGACATCTCCACGCTGGACTCCCAGGTAGCGTTGGTAGGCGTGCCCTATGACTACGGCGTCATCATTCCCGGCCTTCGTTCCGGCACATCCCGGGGCCCCAACGCTGTTCGGGACGGCGGGGCCTACAATTACGTCAGCCTTGAGACCGGCGAAGGGGCGCAGGGCTGGTTCGACATTGAGGACGAGACCGAGTACCTCAAGGGCGTGACGATCGCTGATGTAGGAAACATCTCCGTGATTCCGGCCGAGATCGTCGGCAACCTGGATCGAATCACCGAGGTTGTCCAGAAGATGGCGGCCACGGACGCGCTGGTGGGCGCGGTCGGTGGCGACCACTCGATCAGCTTCCCCGTCGGACGCGGCATGGAGAGGTATGAGTCCGTCGACGTGGTCCACTTCGACGCCCACGCCGACTTCTCGGACGAGGTCAACGGCTCCAAGTTCTCTCACGGCAGCCAGCTACGCAGGCTCTCGGAGCTCGGCTTCATCAACAACATTACGATGATCGGCATCCGCCGGTGCAGCAAGAAGGTGTGGGAAGAGGCCAGGGAGCACGGAGTCAACATAGTCACCTCAAGGCAACTCATGCGCGAGGGCGCGGTGGCAGCCATCGACCGGGCCGTGCGCCCGTCCCGGTTCCTCTACGTTTCCGTAGACACCGACATCATGGACCACAGCCAGATACCAGGCACAACCCTGCCGGAGCCGGCCGGAATACCGTATCAGCTACTTCGGGACTCCCTGATCGAGACCTGCAAGAAGGGAAAGATCGTGGGATTCGATGTCGTCGAGCTAAGCCCGCCACACGACGTCGGCGGCGTATCGGCTCACGTCACGTCGTGGCTGCTCACCCACTTCCTCAGCGCGATAATGGCGAGTCAAGGCTAACGCCCGCCCGCAAAGGTCCCTTTGACGGCAGAGGATTGAGATGAGGGTGACTGGATGAAGCCCTGCCATCCCCGTTCGCCCTGACCCTGTGGAAGGGCCCGCCGTGAAACCCCGCCATCCCGTTCGCCCTGACCCCGCCGAAGGGACCCATCCGAAGAAACGAAGCCTCACACCCTGTCATCGGCCAATCTGGAGCGTGGGGGGCGCGTCGGCTGAGCTGAAGCTGAGGGCATGAAAGTCGTTGCGCCTGGATGAGTGTCGAATGGTCCGGTGCGGACTTTCGAATCGCGACCTCGACGGCCTATGAGCGGGATGCGGTAAGACGGCTACAGGACAGAGGCTTGCCGGTCCACGTAGCGCACCCGAACAAGGTGCGCAGCTTCGCACGTGCTGCAGGGTACGAAGCTAAGACAGACATCCTGGACCCGAGTGTTGTCGCGTTATGGGGAGGTGTTCGAGCTGGATAGTACGCCAGCTGATGACGGTGAAGGTCAGATGTTGGCCAGCTTGCTGAAGCCGCAAGCAACTGGTGAACCAGAGGGTGCAGGAGCGCAATCGCCTGGACAAAGGCCTGTGCGGAGGGGTGCGAAGATCCACTGAGCGTCACATCGAGTGGCTGGATAAAGAGATAGCATGTCTGGACGCCGAGTACCGCAAGGCGTTGAGAGACAACGCTCAACTGTCGGAGACAGCGGCGCTGTACCAGAGTGTCCCTGGAGTTGGGGAGTTGAAGCCTCCCTGGTCACCACTGCGATGGGAAGTCATTGTCTGGTGGGATTCGCTCTATCCGCGGCGGGCGTGGGGCGGTGCGTGGAGCGTTGTACCTGGCGGCGTTGTCGGCAATCGCATCGCGGGAAGGCACATCGGCCCCAACCAGCAAGCCACACTCGCACCCAGCACATCCCATTTCCCGCACACAAGCCGTCATTGACCAGAAGGATCCCCCATTAGAGTCGGTATGCGAGCCTGCCCCAAGTCCCACCGAGGGGTGAGGGTAAATTGGGAGTGTGCGCGGGTCTGCGGCATGTTTCGCAAAGGTCTCCCAACGTGGAGACCTTTACACAACTCCACAAAATCCCCTCTCCCCAACGTGGGAGAGGCTGGGATGGGGTAAAGGCTGGCTACGCAATGCCCTCCTCGATGGGTGAGGACTGAGGTGAGCGCGATAATGGCGAGCCAGGGCTAGCAGTTATCGCGCTCGCCCCGCGAGACTAGCCGTCCCGCGGTTTTGACCTCGGGCCGAACGGCTCGGGCTGGAACGGGCCGTCGCGCACCTCCAGGAAGCCGCGCATGCCGCGCTCCTTCCCCGCGTCGTCCATTTCCTTGCGGCTGTAGTCCGGCCTCACGGAAGAATGCGCGACAGTGGAAAGCATCCAGTTGCTTAAAAGCGCGTTTCTCAAGCCCATCATCTCCATTCCGAGAGTGGCCACGTACTTGTTGGCGGCAACGGTCTCAGGCGATACGAGCGAAATGCGATTTGCGAGCCGGAACGCTTCTTCCATCAGGGCATCCCGGTCCGGCAGCACGTCGTTGATCAGGCCGATGCGATGGGCTTCCTTGGCGTCGACGTGGTCTCCTGTCAGCCCGTAACGCAACGCGTTCTTGTACCCCGCAAACAGGGTCCAAAGGAAGCTCGTATTGGAGATCTGCCTCACTTCCGGCTGTGCGAACACCGCATCTTCGGACGCCAGCGTGATATCGCTCGCTAGCGCTAGCCACGTCCCGCCGCCCATGCACCAGCTATGAACCGCCGCGATCACGGGGATGGACAGCTCGAGGATGTGCGTTTGCGTGCGTACCATCTTGCGGTCGCGGTAGAAATTGCGGCTGATATGCGCCGCTCCCGTCCGGCCCTTGACCATCATAGTCTCGGGGTCGATTTCGGGAGGGCCTTCCCCGGGGTCAGCGGCCGCGTTGT
This sequence comes from Dehalococcoidia bacterium, assembly GCA_965237445.1. Lineage (GTDB taxonomy): Bacteria > Chloroflexota > Dehalococcoidia > Lucifugimonadales. The sequence goes on from OZ250142.1 coordinate 1,300,834, forward strand.
ACTGCTGCCTGCCGCTTGAAGCCGAGATGTCATACCCGGAACTGAACGCTCTCCCCGAACCGTTGATGATCACCACGCGCGCCTCCGGGTCCTCCTCCGCAACGTCGAGAGCGTCGTGGATCTCGTCTTCCATCATCGGGCTGATCGCATTCAGCGTATCCGGTCGGTTGAGCGTTAGCAGGCGAACGGGGCCGTGCTTCTCGAAAAGTATCTGTTCGTAGCCGTCCATGCGGGTGGGCCTCCTGGCAAGTAGATTGGTCTGGCAGTTCGTTGCTCCGTGGTAGGATAGCCGGGTGCGCGAGCTTATGGAAGCTGATCCAATCAGGGCGGCTCGAGCGTATCTATTACTGTCGGGGGCGAAGCGCTGCCCGGCAGGGCATACCTCACAAAGAGCGTTAACTTGAACCTTTCCCGTACATTGGCCATGGGCTTCGCTGCGCTGCTTAGCCTGGGTCTCGTTGCCTGCGGCGATTCAGACGCCTCGCCGGACGCCACGGCCGTAGCGTCCCCGCCGCCTGCCGAGAAAACGCCCGAGCAGACCGCCATGCCTACGGAGGCCGCCGCCGCGCCCACTGCGGCGGCTGCGGAAGAGGCGATGGCGCAGGAGTACAACTCCACCGCCAACATGCGCCTCCTGTTCGCCGGCCGCGGCCACCAGGAGTCGGACACCTTCCGTGCGCTGGAACTTGCCCGTCAGAATGCCGACAAGTCACTGGTGCCGGTGGTTCTGGAACTGATGAGGTTCTTTGGCACCAGCGGCATGATCCTTGAGTCGCTTGCGTTCCTGACCGACGTCACCGGCCAGGACCCGGCCACCGCGCCCCAGAACTGGAGAGACTGGCAGGAGTGGTACGGCAACAACAGCGAAGGTTACCGGCCCCCGGAGGGCTACGTGGAGTGGAAGGCCGACGTGCTGTCGCTTATCGACCCTAGATTCAAGGACTTCCTGGTCCCGTACGGCGAGGATGCCTTGATAGACCTGACCGAGGTCATGTGGGGCGGCGTGAGGCCGGACGGAATCCCCGATCTCCAGTTCGTTCCCTTCCTTGCCCCTGAGGATGCCACATACCTTAACCCTGACGATAAAGTCTTCGGAGTGTCGATCAATGGCGAGCACAGGGCATACCCCCTGCGCATCGTCAACGCCCACGAAATGGCCAACGACAACTTGGGGGGCGAGCCCATCGCCTTGGCTTACTGAACGCTCTGCGGCACCGGAATCGTGTATTCCGCCAGGGTCTACGGTAAGCCAACAACCTTCGGTACCAGCGGCCTCCTCTTCCGGAGCAACAAGCTCATGTACGATCGCGGCACGGAGACCATCTGGCACCAGTTCACTGGAGAGCCTGTCTTCGGCCCGATGGCAGGCCAGCACCCCCGCTTGACCTACTACCCGTCGGTCCTTACGACATGGGCGGAGTGGCTTGAAGACCATCCGGATACTACGGTCATCTCGGACGATACGGGCGTATACCCTGCCGACTTCTACGTTGAGGAGAGCAATCCCGAAGCCATCTACTACGAGTACTTCAAAGACTCTGAGACGATGTTCCCGATCTGGAACAGGGATGAGTCCCTCGAGACCAAGTCCCGTGTCTTGGGCCTGGAGATTGATGGCGCCTTCAAAGCGTATCCCATCGACCTCCTCCAGCAAGAACGCGTCGTGAACGACACGGTGGCGGGCGTCGATGTTGTCGTCATCGGATCTTCTGACACGTTCGCCGCCCAGATTTACGAGCGCGACGGCCTTACGTTCACAGAACCCTCTGGTCACGGCACAGGTCTGCCGGCCACACTGGAAGACGATTCAGGAGCTCTCTGGAGCGTGGGCAACGAGTACCTCACCAGCAGCGACCAGTCCGCTAGTCAATTACGGCGCGTCCCAACACAGACCTCCTTCTGGTTCGGCTGGTTCGCGTTCCACCCGGACACCGGGATCTACACGGGGCCCTGAGCAGAGGCCCCATGGCTCTTGAGAAGCACGTCACCGCCGACCAGCTACGCTCGGCCATTGACGCTCTTCCCAGAACCCGGCTGGCGCACCTGCCGACACCGCTGGATGAATGCCCCCGGCTGGCAAGGACGCTCGTACCGGACGGCCGCGTCCCTGCCGTATACGTGAAGCGCGACGACCTCACCGGCCTTGGCATGGGCGGCAACAAGGTCCGCCATTTCGAGTTCCGCATTGGCGATGCGCTTGCTAACGGCTGCGACACGATCATCTATGTGGACGACGCTAACGCCGGCCGGGCCGCAGCAGCCGCGTCCGCCAGGGCGGGCCTGCGCTACGTTCAGGTTGTCCCCGTGGGAACGCCGCCTCCGTCCAACGCGAACCTGATGCTGTCCCGAATCTCAGGCGCAGACCTTCAATTCGTTCCCGTATCCGGCCCGCGCCGGATCGAGGCCCACGAGTTCGCGGCCGGGATTGAGGCCAACCTGCGGCGCGAGGGACGAAGGCCGTATCGCATGCAGGCCTTGCCAATGTTCGACCTGTCCGGGGTTGTCTCATACATGCTGGCGGCCTTGGAAATGGCTGACCAGTTTTCGGTGGCGGGCATCGGGCGGGCCAACCTGTTCACCGTCACAGGACACGGCCACGCCGGGCTGCGCTACGCCGCAAAGCTTCTCGGCCTGCCATGGTCGGTTACGGGGGTCGGCGTCGACCAGGTGTTTGAGCCGTACCGGCCCCTGGCTGAGTGGGCCGCGCGGGTCGCCGAGCTGCTGTCGCTGCCCGCCTGCCTAACGAATGAGGAGATCGTGATCGATTCGCATTACGCGGCGCCCGGCTACCATCAGCCTTCCGACGAGTCAGTAGAGGCCGTGAAGCTGGCCGCCCGAACGGAGGGCCTCGTACTGGACCCCGCGTACACTGGCAAGGCCATGGCCGCGCTCATCGGCCACGTCCGCTCCGGCGCTGCCGATCCGGGCACGGCCATCGTGTTCGTGCATACTGGCGGCCTGCCAATGCTGTTCGACAACGCCGGCCGGTTCGATTAGCCCTACCGTATTACCGAGCGCAGATCGCGAAGGCCACTCCCACGATCAGGCCCAGCAACGCCAGCCCCATCAGCCCGATGAACACGTACAGTGCCCGCTCCGCCAGCCGCAGGAGCTTGGTCGACTTGTCGTCACCGGGGCCTTGATAGTACACGCAGTAGGCTCAGGTAGGCGCGACTTGGTGCAGTCGGGCCAAGTAATACGGGCCAGATAATAGCGGATAGTTGGTGCCCAGGAAGGGACTCGAACCCCCACTCCCTTTCGGGAAGCGAATTTTAAGTCCGCTGCGTATGCCGTTTCGCCACCTGGGCGCACTTTCCTCCGCGATTATACCGCGCCCTCCGTGCGGCAGCGGCCCCTCCTACAGCGGCATCAGAGGCAGGACGAGCCTGGAGGGACGCTCCCGGTCGTGGTACAGCGTCTGCCGAGCGGCCCGAAACTCCGCGTCAGACCAGAAGTCGGCCCCGGTGTTGTGATTGCGGTCGAAGTTCGGGAAGTCCGAGCTCGACACGTCAAGCCGGATCCTGTGCCCCTTCAGAAAACGCACCCCAACGGGATTCAGTCTGATCGTGAACTCGTGCGGCCGGCCCGGCTCGAGCAGCTCCGGCCGGTTGTATCCCTCCCTGTACCGGGCCCGCACGATGCCGTAGGTCAGGTTCACCGCCAGCCCGTCTGGGTGAACGTCGATCAGCTTCGCCGTGAAGTCGGTGTCCGGCGCGCTCGTCGAGGCCCACAGCTTCAGCACCATCGGCCCGATCACCTCGACCTCCTGCTCGAGCGGCGGCGTCTGGTACACCAGCACGTCGGCGCGCCCGTCATTCGGCGCTTGATCGCGTGGCGCCGCCTGCGCGTCCGCGTCCATCAGGCTCATCACAGGGTCTCGCGGATCGTAAGTGTACGAGTCCGGCCGCTCCTCTCCCGGCTCGTTGGTCGACAGCACCCCGTCCCCCGAGACGGTGTTCGCCTTCCCCTCGCTGTGCAGGAAGAACTCCGTGGACTGAGCCTGCTCAGGCGGCCACTCCTCCTCGTACCGCCACTCGTTCCGTCCGACCACGAACAGCTTCACCGGCGGCTCCGAGCCCATACCGTCGTCGATGCCCTTTAGCCGGTAGTCGTACCACCGGGCGATCACGTCCGCGTATGTGTCTGTCATGCCTGGGCCGAAGTCCAGCGGCCCTTGACGCTGGCCCATGTTTCCCACGTTGTGTCCCCACGGGCCGATGATGAGCCGGTGCTCGCCCCGCACGGCCTCTGGGCCGTTCGCCACAAGGCCCGCGAACATGTCCACGGTGCCGATCAGTCGGTCCCACCATCCGGTGAGACTGCAGGTGGGGACTGACACCTTCGGCAACACTTTGTCCAGCGCCCAGTGCTCCAGGTTCTGCTCTCGCAGGTACGTCCTGAGCTGCGGCGTGAGAGTCGAGAACACATCGTCGGGGATGTCGTCCAGCGGCGTGTACCAGACCCACTTGCCTCTCAGATCGGTGCGCCACTGCTCGTCCGCCTCGTCGGCCGTGCGCGGCCCCGATCCGCAGTCGCCGCCCGCGCGCTGTCTCGCGTCCACGGCCATCCTGTGCGTCCACTGAAGGCGCCGTGCCGTCTCGAAAACGCCGGAGTTCAGGTCGAGCAACCGCATCGAGATGCCACCCGCGAAGATCGCCTTTAGTGATGGCGGCTGCGTCTCCGCCATGCGCCAGATGCACCACGTCGGGTACGAGTGGCCCCACGTGCCCACCTGGCCGTCGCTCCCCGTAAGCGAGGCCGCCCATTCGACCGTATCATAGCCGTCCGGACCGTCCAGCACCTCCGAGTTGTCGCGAAACTGCCACAGGAACTCTCCGTCCGAAGCGTAGCGCCCCCGGATGTCCTGCGCCACCACGACGTACCCCCGCGCTGCCAGCTCCCTGGCGTGCTGGACATTGCGCCCGCCCCGCTTGTCGTACGGAGTCCGCATCACCAGCACCGGATACGAGCCCCCGCCCGCCGGCCGGTAAACGTCCGCCCGCAGCACCACGCCGTCCCGCATCTCAGCCGGCACGTCGCGCTCTACATTGAAGTTCATGTTGCCTGCTAGCTGACTTCGTTCCTGGGCCTTATGGCAAGTGCGGTGGTTGCGCTGCGCGTCATTCCAGGGGAGCGATCTTGTCGGGCGCTTCTCGCCTTCTCATACGTCTCCAGGATTCCCGCAACTCTGTCCGGTGCAGTGCGGCCCATTCAACCACCATGCTTTGGGCGCGTGGTGGTAGCCGGCCGTGCAGAATTATGGGAGGGTCTATGTTTACCACTGCGCGGCCGCCTCCGTATCGCGCCCGTATCGCGCATGGAAGTGGGCGGGCTCATGGTCGTTGAAGTACATCTGGATCACGATCCCGTAGAACCGCGAGAGTTCAGGCATCGCTGAGAATCGACGCTGCCATCGGCATGACCTCGGCAAGGGACTTGCCGGTAAGTTGCAGATAGAGAGCGTCAGGGCACAACTCCAATTCCTCACCCCAGGCGATGGCGTCGTAATCGGTTATGCTCACCCGGGCGAAAAAGGCGAGATCGTCCCAAGCCTCGAACACACCGTCACCGGCTAGAGTGGACAGGTCCACCTCGCCCTCGGAGCCGTCGGAGTACCTGAGCCAAACGCGGTGACCCTCTCGCGCCTCCACCGCCGTCGGTCGTACATGAGTCACTTCCGCGCCTGCCCTACTTGATTGTGTGGTGTTCATCAGCCAACCCCTCGCGTGAAATCTCTAGCTTGTCCATCCTTGTGAGCATTTGCGTCGAACCCAATTGCGACCAAAGGACATCCGCGCGTTACTGGGTGGTACTCCTTGCCTGCGGACGAATGCCCGATGAATCCACTCGGCCATCTGCGCGGGTGTCCACGGTTGCGGCCATTTGTAGATCAGAGCATACGGATCGTTCCCTTGGCAGTTGTCTGCCAGCCTGGGGGGTAACAATCGAGTATTGTGGGATTGTGTCCGAATGCTTGGATGGTTGGGCAGTAAGATGCCTAACAGACCGCACCTGGGATTTTTCTTGGTCTTTCGAATGCTGGCGCCGATCTCCCAGTCCACGTGCCTTCTTTGCCAAGTGCAGGGGCCAATCAGCACAATCGTCACTGACGCATCCCGAATGTATTCGTCGCGGATCTTCTGACGAATAGTCGGCGTCTTTAGTCCAGCATCGACTATGTCTCCTGTGTCAACTGACCTATCTACCAGGCGCTTTCCCATCATGCGTACAAACAGTTCCTTGTACTTAATGTCCTCTTCGTAGAAGCTGATGAAAACCTTGTGACGCGGGATTCTGTCGGCCATGGGTCGTTTCCTCGTCGGGATTGAGTCTGTGGTTAAAGAACCAGCAGCCAAGCCAGCAGGACCGTGGCCGCCACCACAACGTAGAACAGCGGCACCGAGAACGACAAGAACATCGCCCAGAACATTCCCTTGGCCGTCGACCCCTTGGGAGCACTGAATAGAGATCTGAGGTCGAGGCCTCGCCGCCGTGAATATTGAGTACAAAGGCGTTGTACGAGTTTCGGAAGCCCCGCTCCAGTGCTAGGTAGTAGGCGTCCAGCACAAAGAACAGGGCGGTCGGCGCCAACGCTATCAACGCGTGCCGTGGATCGCCTGTCTGCGCTACCAGCACAAGAATGGCCGAGACAAGCGTTACGCACCACACTTTGCACGAGCGGCTATTCTCCGCCATCCGCTGGATCACTCCCTGCATGATGGTCAGGTGCGCCTGAACTCCAGGCGATTCGTGGTTCAAGTCCGTGCTTTCGGACAATTGCTACCCCACGCCGACTCATCTACCGTCTCGAAGACATCGAGGGCGGAATTGAACGCCTCCGCTTCCTCGCGGCTCCACGCGCCGAACAGGTCGTCAAGAGAAGACCCGATAGTGTTCGCGTTTCCCTGCTCATCCGCTAGGCCGGCTCCCTTGCGAAGTAGCTTCAACGCGGCTTGATTGAGTGAGGTTCCGTCACGTCGGGCCAGCCGCCGCATGCTATCCACCAACTCTTCGTTGAATCCTCTGACTGTGAGTTGGTTCAATTCTCATCTCTCTTCGTGAGTCAGTTTGTGAGGCAACATGAATCACCATAGCCGCCGCCTCGCGCGAGGGTCAAGGCGACGGCGAGCCCTCGCGTTGCCTGCCGCCGCCGGGCCGCCGTAGAATACCGCCCGGCGGGCAGTCCGCACGGCACGACGTGCGACGCACCCAGCTCCGGTAAGGAGAGTCGCCTCTGAACGACGAACGCATCGACACCGCCCTCGAATTCCTGCGCCTCCACAAGCCCAGGCACGTCCGTCGCATCCAGCGCTTGGTCAAGGAGCCCAGCAGCTCGATAGAGCGCGTCGGCGTCCGCGAGTGCGCCGGGTTGCTCGCGCGCATGCATGCAGAAGTAGGTCTGTCCGAGTGCGATGTCGTGGAGACTGGCGGCCTGCCGGGCGTCTGGGCAAGCTACGATGCCGGCGCGGCCCGCACCCTCGCGTTGTACAGTTACTTCGATGTCCGCCTCGCGCCTCCGGACGAACCTTGGGACAGTCCGCCCTTCGCCGCCGCTCTCGTGGAGCGCCCGCCGTACCCCCAGGTTCTCGTTGGCCGGGGCGCTCACGGCACCAAGGGGCCATACGTCGCCTTCCTCAACGCCGTCGAGGCCCTCATCGCCACGGAGGGCACGCTCCCCGTGAACCTGCTCGTCCTGCTCGAAGGCTCGGAGCTCGTCGGCAGCCCGCACTACCGTCAGATGTTCGCCGCCTACCGCGACAGGCTCGCCCAGTCCGACGCCTGTCTCTGGCCGGGTGCTTCACAGGACGCGCAGGGCCGCGTGCACGTCGGCATGGGTTGTAAGGGCATGATTTACGGGAGCCTCGAGTGCTCCGGCTACCGCTGGGGTCGCGGACCGCAGACTGCGCCGCTCCACGGCATGACCAAGGCCGTCGTCGACAGCCCCCCGTGGCGCCTGGTTCAGGCTATGGCAACCATGACCGAAATCGATGGCAACAGGGTGACCATAGACGGCTTCGCGGAGAGCGTGCCCCCGCCCACGGACGACGAGATTCGTGCGGCACGGGCCCATCGAGAGGCTATGGGCGGCGGGACGTGGAAGCAGGTCATTCCCGGCGTAGCTGGCGTACCGGCGCCGGCACGCGACATGGACGATGAAGAGGCCCTGCTCGCCTACTTCTACGGCCCCAGCTTCAACCTCAACGGCCTCAGCAGCGGCGACACCGGCCCGCCCGCGGCACCGTTCACGCTCCCGCACGCTGCGTCGGCGAAGTTCGACTTCCGTGTCCCGCGCGGCGTAAGCGCCCACACGTTGCTGCAGCAGATGCGCGCTCATCTCGATCGGCGCGGCTACGACGACATAGAGATCGACGCGACCGGAGTGTTCGATCCGTTCGTGAGTGACCCGGACTCGCACCTGTACCGGGCGCTGTTCGGGGCGCTGGAGGACATGGGAGCGCCCGTTGTGACCGCGCCGGCCACCGCCGGCGCCGGGCCATGGTCGTTGTTCCCGAACGAACTCGGCGTGCCGATGGCCCGCGGCGTTGGCATCGGCGGCGGCGCGGCCGGAGTTAACGAGTACCTTGTTATCGACGGCGCGGGAGCGGTCGGCGGCCTGATCGAGATGGAGACAGCCTTCGTCCGGTTCCTCAGAGAATTTGGCGCCGGGTAACCTTTGGTACTTCGCGTTGAATCCTTGATGATGGGTCTTGATTTTGCTGGCATGCCCGCGAAGGCGGGTTTCCAGAAGTGGGGTGGGGCGTAACATTCATATAGCCTGAACACTTACGGCGTAGGCCCCCCAGGATTGCCCCCCGGATTAAAGGAAGGACCTGACATGGACAACCACACTCTGCTCGGCCTCATCGACTCAGAACTGTCCGGCGTGAACGCGCTCAACTGGGCCACAGACCTCACGCGGTTCTACCGGTCGCCCGGTGCATCCGGCTACCACGAGGCAACGCGCGTCGTTGAGGGCCTGTTCCGGCGCTCCGGTGTCGACAGGGTGTGGAGCGATACCTATCCGCTGGACGGCCATACGGAACTCATGGGCGAGGCGGTACCCCTAGCGTGGGAGCCGGTGAGCGCCGAGCTGCGCGAGGGTTCGCCCGCCGGGCCTCTGCTCATGTCGTACGACAAAGCGTACTCATGCCTCGCATGGTGGTCGCCGTCGACAACAGAAGGCGGCGAGACGCTTCCCATTGTCGACGTGGGCACAGGCGAGTCGGAGGCCGACTTCGATGGCAAGGACATCGAGGGCAAGATCGCGTTCGTCCACGGCACGCGCCGGACCAACGGCTGGCCCCAGGCCGCGGGCCTCGCGATGAGGCACGGCGCCGCGGGCATTCTCACCGACTACCTGTTGTACCAGGATATGCCTAGCCGCACGCGCGACACCCTTCCAGATGCCGTGCAGCTACTGCGTATGCCGGGCAGCCGCAACACCGCGTGGGGCATGGCCGTCGACCGGCCCGCAGCCGAGCGCCTGAAGGTCATGGCCGCCTCCGATGAACACGCCTGGGTGAAGATTGAGACGAGACTGCTGCAGGGCGAGGGCGTGAACCTGTTGGCCGAAATCGAAGGCGCTGGGGACACGAACGAAAGCGTGCTCTTTGTGACCCACTCCACCGCCGGCACCAAGCCCGCCGCCAACTGCGCTTCCGGCCCGGCCCTTGCCGTGGAAATCGCCCGTACCCTTACCTCTCTTATCGCGAGCGGCCGCGTGCCGCAGCCCAGGTGCACCATTCGATTCCTGACCGATGTCGAAGGCCACGGTAGCAAGTTCTACATGCAGACTTACCCCAACGACTTGAAGGAAACACTCGCGGTGATCTGTCTCGACAGCGTAGGTCACTCCCAGTCCAAGGTCGACTCCGCCCTCATGTACTTCCGTTGCCCGGACTCGGTGCCGACCTTCCTCAACGACTACGTGGCCGCACTTATCGACGCCTCGCCCAAGGACCTCCCATGGGTGTACAGCACTGGCCGCCCCGTGCCCGCCGTAAACTTCGTCGAGCACCCATACACTCCGTGGAGCGACAACAAGTACTATCCGGCGTACGGCGTGCCGGCAGCGTTGTTCATGTCTTGGCCGGACCGTTACTTCCACACCCAGCTACTCACCGCCGACAACCTCGATCCTGCCGTGTTCCGCCGCTGCGGTCTCGTGGCCGCGGCGGCCGCGCTCGGCATTGCGGGCGCCGGTCCGAACGAGGCCATGGCTATCATGCGCGACGTGGCATCTCGGAGCAGGTTCCGCATATCCCAGGCTGCGCTGAAGCACGCCGCGGACGACCCGGCCAGGACCCGCCGCCGCCTCGGCTACCTTGCGTCGCGGGATCGCGCGGCGATCGATTCCGCCGTCGCCCTCGCGGGCGGCGAACGAGGCACGGACGTCAGGGCTGCCGCGAACGCGCTTAAGGCGGAGATAACCGACCGGGTCCAGTCCGAGCTGCAATGGGTCCCGGCCGGCCGTCGGCGCAGTAGTTTTGCGGACGGCGAGGTTGTCCCCGCTCGCAAGGTCGAGCGGTCGGCGCCCGGACTCTCAGGCACCGCGTACCAAGACCTCGTCGAGATTACGGGCGAGATGTCCGCTCGCGATCCCCGGTTCAACTTCCACGCCAGCCGAATAGTCGGCGACGAGATGTGGAACCTCACCAACGGAGAACGCACCGTGAACCGCATAGCCGAAGTCATCGGCTTCGAGTTCGAATACGACATCGACCCCACCCACATCCTGACCCTGTTCCAGGGCCTAGAACGCGCCGGCTACATAAACATCACCCTAACCTAATCCGCAACTTCCTAAACCCCTCTCCCGCAATGGAGACCTTTGCACAACTGCCGCATCGACGGATGAGAGAGGCTCTCCGGCCCCTTCCCCAGTCTGCAATCGTACTCTTAAACCCCTCTCCCTTGATGGGAGAGGGCAGGGTGAGGGTGACAGCGTTCGGCGCCATGCCCCTTCAGCGTCGCGCCAAGACATCCTAAACGTCGCCAGGAGCCTTATCAGCTAGCCGCCTAGTAGGAACAGCGCCCTAAATGGCCTGTCGAAGTGACGCCATGCCTTGTCGAGGGCGCTACGTAGACTCAGACGGCACAAGCGCCTCTATTTGGGGAATCAACGCAGGAAGGTCAATCTCCACGGTCTGCCACAGCACGTCAAGATCGATGTCGAAGTACGCGTGGACTAACCTGTGGCGCATGGCGATGATTTGTGCCCAGGGAATTGATGGCGCGACTTGCTTAGTTGAATCGCTTACGTGGCGAGCTGCTTCTCCAACCATTTCGATCGCCTTCGTAAGTGCAAGGACTAGTCCCTCGTCTTCGTCAAGGTCGCGTCGCGTACGGCCGCCGGCTAGTCTCAATGCTGTAGAAGGTTCTCTTGCTGCTGTCTCCAACCATTTGATCGCCTTCGTAAGTGCAAGGACTAGTCCCTCGTCTTCGTCAAGGTCGCGTCGCGTACGGCCGCCGGAGATGCGTAGTCTGCGTCCAGCATGTCAGAGACGGTCTTCGTCATACGCGTTCATACTGGACTTGGGCCTCATTGAGTACTTGCTGGCGGAAGCGCCGGCTCACGTCCCCCGCGGTGCGAAGGTCCACCCTCCGCCCGAGCATGTGACTCAAATCCAACTCCATCCCCGCGATACCCAGGAGGCCGGGCGTTCGCCCCTGCTCGAACTCCACGAGCAGGTCGATGTCGCTATCCGGCCCAAAGTCGGAACGCAAGGCCGATCCGAAAACGGCAAGCCGCCTGATCCCCCGGCTTCGACAGAACGAAGCAAGACGGGCCTTTGGGATAGATACCTGTGGGTTCATTTCAACCATCCAGTATCATCTACGGTCGTAGCTCTCGATCATCAGATTCGCGTCGATGTCAAGCCGGCACTCTTCATTTCCTTGACAAGCTTGTGCTTCCATCCACCATCGTCATCCATCTTGATGTACAACACTCCGTCGTAGTCCGATGGCGTTTCTAAGTCACCTTTTGACTAGCGAGACATCCTAGGTATTGGTGCCACCCTTCAGCGGCGTTCCAACATGTCTTTGATGTCGCGTGAGTTTATCGCGGTCGGCTTTGCTGATGTGGAGACGATTCATTGCGCGGCGTCTTTTGCTAATCCAGGCCAGCGTAGTTGGGCCGTCAGTCGTCTTCCCTGCGTTCCATCGGAAGCATCAGTTCAAGAAGCTCTGGAAGCCTCCGTTGAACCGTATTCCATACGATCTCTAGGTCCACGTCGTCGTAGCCATGGATCATTCGATTCCGCATTCCTATCATGTCGTGCCAAGGAATCTCCGGATGCTGTTCACGGAACTGTGTAGAGATTCGCCCCGCCGCTTCGCCAATGACTTCGAGCCGCCGGATGACCGAATCCTGCAATCTTGTTTCCGACAAGAAGTCATTCTCTTCGATGCCTTGGACGTAGGACTGCGCCAGTCGGGCGGACGTTATGATGTCCAGAACGTACTCCCTGTCACGATCCATATATGATCTCAGTGGACTCCAATATGCTCTTCCGGCGCAGGTGATTTAGGCTAGCCTCCACACCGCGCCGGCTGACAAGGTCCACCTCCCTCCCAAACATTCGGCTCAGTTCCGTTTCCATTCCCCCGAGGTCAATGAGATCTGGCGTCCGCCCATGCTCAAACTCCACCAGCAGATCGATGTCGCTTTCCGGCCCGAAGTCGGAGCGTAGGGCCGATCCGAACACGGCAAGCCGCCTAATTCCTCTGCTACGACAGAACGAAGCAAGGCGTGCCTTTGGTATTGACACCTGTGGGTTCATCTCTTTTCTTTCTTCGACTTCCGAGACCATCCACTTGATGGCTTCGACACTTTCGACAGCGAAATCTTAACATCGCGGAAGGTCCCTACAGACCTGACCATCCCCGCCTTGCTCCTCGGAGAACTAGTGTGCTAATATTGAAGCATGATATTCACAGCACACAACACGCATTCCGCCAAAGACCCCACTCTCATCTCTGGCGCAGCTAGGCCAGAACTGGGCCACAATCGTGCAGTCTTGAGCCGCCCATGGGCAAAACTGGTGCCGTATTCTAGCCATTCGGGTGCCGCACCCGCGGACCTCCCAGCTATGAAATGTCCAAAACGCGGCAGAATGCCACACGTTCTTCGCAAGTCCAGGCCGTTCCCCGTCTTTAAGAGAGGCCCGGGTTCTACCCTTCTTGACGTGCGCGGAACAATTGCCTTACTCCGATTGCCTCAATTGTGCAGCCGCGCAAAAAGTCTCAGTCACGCCTTAACAACGCATTTGGGCGCCTCAGGACAGCATCGCGTCCGCATGGTCGGCGTTTCAGAACGCCCGCCACTCAAGTGGTTTCAGCTACGAAGACAGTGGAATTAGACGAAATGAGACAGGTGACGTTTTTTCAGAGTCCGCTCAGGTACGCCTCAGCCCCGGTCGCGAATCCGCACCAGCTTCGTCACCGGCTGCTCGTTGCACGCCAGGTAGATGTTGCCGTTCGAGTCCCCCCAGACGCCGTGCGAAATATCCGGCGTCCGCACCCGCGTCACCAGCCCGCCGTCAGCGTCGTAGACCGTCATGCGTGGCGTGTGGTCCGTCACGTACAGGAACCCGTCCCCGTCCTCGAACACGTCCATCGGCTCGTACAGGTCCCGCCGCTCCTCCAGGAACCGGCCGTCTGCCGTGAACAGTTGGATCCGGTGGTTCTCCCGGTCAGTCACAACGACGCGGCCCCTCGAGTCCACCCACACGCCGTGCGGCGTCGTGAACATCCCCGGCCCGTCGCCTCGTTCTCCCCATGTGCCCAGGTGCTGTCCGTCCGGCGCGAATCGGTGGACCGCCGAGTTGCCGTACCCGTCGGAGACGTAGATCTCGCCTGTGATCGGCGACACCGCGATGTCCGCTGGGTGGTTGAACGGCGCCTGCAGAGCGGGCCGCCCTCGGTTGCCGAGCCGCATCTTGACCTCGCCGTCGCGGTCGAACGCCAGCACCTCGTGAGCGTCCCGGTCCACCAGGAACACCGTGTCGTCCGCCGAGATGTAGATGCCGTGAGCGTCCAGCAGCAACCCGCTGCCCCACGTGTCGATGACCGATCCATCAGGGTCGGTCACCACCACCGGCGGGTCGCCCCGGCGGTACAGGTACACGCGGTCCTGCGAGTCGACTGCAACGTGGCTGACGTTGTCCGGTTCCGGGCCTGATAGGCTTGGACCGAACGGACGGCGCACCTCCCAGACGTGGTCGCCGGTGCCGACGATGGGCAGGTCCAACTTTCCGTCGCTCTCCTCTGTTAGCGCACCTGGTGCCCGGAGGGGCTGTACGACGCCGCGGCCGGGTCTCCCGGTACGTACTCAGAGTGGCCCTGCTTGCCGGTCAGGCCTCCGTCTTGGACCACGACATCGCCGCGCACCATCGTCAGAACAGGCATCCCCAGCAGCTCGAATCCCTCGAAAGTCGAGAAGTCTGTGACCCCGCGCTCCCCTGTGACAACGTGCCGCTTCGCCGGGTCCCACAACACCAGGTCCGCGTCCGATCCAGGGCGCAGACAGCCCTTGCGCGGGTAGATCCCGAAGACCTTGGCCGGGTTCTCGCACATCACCTGTACCAACCGCGGCAGCGTGATCCGCCCCGTGTTCACCCCGGCCGACCAGACCACCGGCATCATGAACTCAAGCGTGCTCAGTCCCGCCGCACAACCGAAGATGTCCTCCTCGTCCAGGGGCGGGTCCTCGATGTGTCTGCCCAGCTCGTGCGTCAGCTTCAACGAGCGCGTGTAGCCGCAGCAGTCGCTCCCGATCACGTTCAGCGTCCGGTCCGCCAGTCCATCCCACATCGCGTCCCGGTCCTCGTCGTACCGCAGGGGCGGGCTAACCTTCAATAGGTACCCCCGCTCGATCAGGTCGTCGTCGATCAACGTCAGGTAGTGTGGGCAGGTCTCGCCGAAGATGCGCAGTCCCCGGTCCCGGAACTCCCGGATGATCGGCAGACTCTCATGTGCGCTGAGGTGCACCGGATAGAGCGGACTGCCCGTCAGCGATGCCATTGTCGACGCGCGGTAGACCGCGTCTGCCTCGATGATGTTCGGTGCCGCTGGCTGAAGGTAGTGCCGTGTCGTCTTCCCCTCACTCATGTGCCTGTACTGGAGGTACCATTTCCCGGCGCCGAACTCCGAGTGCGTCATCGTCAGGCCGCCATGTTCAGCCGCCAGCTCCATCACCCGCATGATGCTGTGGTCCGGCAGCGACCGCAGGTTGACCTCGTGGTCCGGTTCCCAGGGGTTACAGGTCATGAACACCTTGAACGACAGCGCACCCATCCCGATCAGATCGGGCACCACGTTGTCGATGTCTTCCACGTCCAGGTACGTCAGCAACCCATGCACCGCAAAGTCCGTGTACGAAACCTCCGAAGCGTAGTCGATGAAACTCGCCACCACGTCCTGCGTGCGGTCCTGGTCTCCCCATTTGTTGCTGTACTTGATGTGGCGGTTCCGCTCCGAACCGATGAAGGCGATCACCGTGGTCACGCCGCCGAACGCGGCCCGCATGGTGTACGTATCCATCTTGTCGCCGAATACGGGGTGCGCGTGCGCGTCCACACCTCCTGGGAGTACGTACTTGCCCTCGGCATCGATGACGTCGGCGCCGGCGGGGGCCTCGAGCACCGGACCAACTTCCTCCACCTTGCCGCCGCTCACTAGGACGTCGGCCTTCTCGATACCGTCGCCCGTTACCAGCAGGCCGCCCCTTACAAGAGTGCTCGCGCTCCCGTTCGTCATATGGCAGCCTCCTTCGCAGGACTATGTATCCACTTTGCGAAGCGCATTCTAGCAGCACCCGGACAGCCCTCATGGCAACTGCCGGTCTGCTTGGGCCGGCGAACACCGCAATCCAATGCGACCACCGGGGCCGGAGCTTGATTGAGAATGATTTCACAAACTTGACAATATCCCTTTCCAGTGGAAGAGTGCCCGAATTGCGGGCACAATCTGTGCCTTGAAGACGCATATTGGAGATCGTTCGGGTACACTGGATCGTTGAA
Source organism: Dehalococcoidia bacterium (assembly GCA_965237445.1). GTDB lineage: Bacteria > Chloroflexota > Dehalococcoidia > Lucifugimonadales. The sequence goes on from OZ250142.1 coordinate 1,316,859, forward strand.
GTCCACTTTTGACGGCGAGGAGTTTGATAATGTTTAGTCTGCGAAGGCTGACCGTGCTGCTGGCTGTGTTGGCGGTTATGGCCCTAACTTTGGTTGCGTGTGCTGCCGAAGAAGAAGAGCCCGCCGATACAACAGACACGACGGCGGCCACCACCGACACGTCCGATGACGATGCCATGGAAGAAGACGCCATGGAAACGGACGAAGATGAAGCCATGGCCACTGATGACATGGACGATGAAGCCATGGACGACGGTGAGGAAATGGCGGAAGAGATGGACGACACGGAGATGGCGGAGCCGGAAGCTCTGTCACCAACCGTATCGCGCATAACCCCGCCCATCGGCGACCCAATCGCGGGCGGGCAGTACCGCGCCCCGGGCTTGGACACACGGAACTTCGATCCGGACTCTCCCGGAAGCTCGACGTACCCGTCATCCGTGAGTCACGACTCCCTCACGCACTGGTACAGGGATGACCCCCTGGAGGTCAGTAACCTGCTCCCTCTGCCTGAACTGGCCACGAGCTGGGTGTTCGAGGATGATGTCACCCTCACGTTCACTCTGCGGCAAGGAGTGAAGTTCCATGACGTCGAACCGGTCAGCGGCCGTGAGATGGTCGCCTCGGACGTCGTCTTCAGCTTCAACCGGCACCTCTCGCCTGACAGCCCCAGGTCCGGCACCCTCGGACCTATCTCGGAAGTCACCGCACTTGATGACTACACGGTTCAGATGAAGTTCTCGGAGCCTTTCGCTCCGTTCATGACCATCATCTCCAAGCCTGTTTACCGGGTGGACGCACCTGAGGTGCTGGAGGACTTCGGGTCCTTCGAGTCCCATGCCGCTCAGATCGGTACCGGCCCTTGGATGGCGGGCTGGTACGAGCAGGGCGTCAAGATGGTCTGGAACAAAAACCACGACTACTTCCGCGGCGAAAACGGTGTTACCGATCAGGCGCTGCCCTACGTGGACCAGATCGAGATCGTTATAACCGAAGACGACGCGGCCAAGATGGCCATGTACCGCTCCGGCAATCTCGACGCTGGCCCGGCCCTCTACTACTGGGGCTTCTGGAGCGCTCTGCCGGACCACCTCGTGGCACTGAAGGACAGGCCGGACCTGACCGCTCACTACGTGGTGGCGGGTGGCGGGCCCTACACCAACTACATCTATGCCGGCAAGCAGGACAGGGAACCCTGGAACAACGTGAAGCTGCGGCACGCCGTAGCTCTGATCAATGACATCTCCTGCGAGGCATGGTGCCTGATCACCGGCGGCATCCAGCCTTCGCGTGACTTCGCACACGACAACCCGTGGTTCGTGCCGACGGAACAGTTGACTGAGCTGGGCCAAAAGTTCTACAAGAACTTCCCGGAGCCCACATTTGACTTTGACGAGGCGAAGAGGCTTCTCAGTGAGGCCATGGTAGAACTCGGCATGAACCCTGATGAGCCATTCAAGGCAACGCTCATCTCATGGAACCTTGAAAAGGCCCTGCAGGACGCTGCCGAACGCACCGCGTCCGACTGGGAAAGGTACCTGGGGATGGATGTCGAGTTGATCATCCTCAATAACGAGGAATGGTCGGAACAGATCGTGACCGGTAGCTTCGATACGGAAGCCATTCTCGGTTACAACAGCGGATGGCTGGACCCCGACGACCTGTTCTACAACAGGTACTACAGTGAGTCAACGACCAACCGCCTCAACGTGAACGACCCCCAGCTTGACGAGTGGATACTTGCCGGTCGTACGGAGTTGGACCCGCAGAAGCGGCGCGCGATTTACGACCAGATGCAGATCTATCTTGCTGAGAAGCAGTACACGTGGATCGTTCCCAACTGGACCAACAACTCGCTGTTCCCAGAGTGGGTCCAGAGCCCCGGACCGCACCTGCAGTCCAACCCTGGGGACATGGTCCTCCAGATGTGGATGAGCGAGGACGCTCCGTCTAGGGAGCGGATCGCCACTCAGTAGGCAAATAGCCAGATCTAGACGGTGGCCCGCGCCGAAGGAGTATTCCGGCCCGGCGCGGGCCGCCTAACGATGCGGTTGCCGCAGTTCAGCAATACAAAAGCTGGATGCGTGAAGTTGAGACCTTGAAGTCTCGCAACGGTTGAAGGAACGACATGGGTCAATACGCCGTCAGGCGATTCCTGCTCATATTCCCCACTCTGATAATTGCGTCCCTGATCGTCGCCGCGTTGCTCAGGCTGATGCCTGGCGACGCGGTCATGCAGGCGCTTCGCGAGTCAAGAGGAGGCGTCAGTCTGGCGGACTCCAAGGAAGGCCTTGAAATCGCCAGGGCCAAGGTGGGCCTGAAGGACCCCTTCTTGGTGCAGTACATGAAGTTCGTGTTCGGCTGGCCTGTGGACGATGGGGCCGTCTACCAGTCCAAGGACGATGGGGATTCGTGGAAACCTGCCGGTAGGATTCACACTGAGCCGATTGATGCTCTGTCATTCATCTCCACGGCCAAGGGCCTTGGCATCGGCGGTAAGTTCGTCTGGGGCACCAAGGATGCGGGGCAGGTCTGGACGGCGTACCACCTGCACGACATCGCACTGAACTCCGTAGCTTACGGCGATGAGGGCAACGCATGGGCGGTTGGTGACAAGGGGACGATACTCTACAGCGACACCGGGGGAGTGCGGAGGCACGAAGGCCAGCACACCTATAGCACCTTCTTGCCACAGGAAAGCGGCGTCGCAGTGAACCTTCTGGAAGTCGACTTTGCAGACGCCGAGCGCGGCTGGGTCGTCGGCGCCGGAGGGACGATTCTGAAGACCTCGGACGGCGGCGTGACTTGGCAAAGCGTGAACGGCGGCGTGGACGAAGACCTTTTAGACATTGAGTTCTTGGACGACGGTCTGACCGGATTCGCGACTGGCAAAGCAGGCACACTGCTCACGACCTTCGACGGCGGCGAGACCTGGACGTCAGCACCGTTGGACGTATCGAACGACCTCCTCGCGATTGGATTTGACAACCCCGCCAGCATGTGGGTTGTCGGCGGTGGCGGGCTCGCCCTCAACAGCGTCGATGGTGGCCTGACCTGGCAGGCGAGACCGCTGGCCTATGCCGCGGACGACGGCGGCCTGATGACGGTAGACGGCGACATTACCGCGATTGCGTTCGCCGTCATTGAAGAAGAGACCGGCCAAACCGCTGGGTTTGCCGCGACTGCCGACAGCATGATATTTAGGACGCTGGACGGCGGCCTCACCTGGGAGCGTAAGAGCGGTCTGATTAGCCGGCGTGTAGGCTCGGAGTCGATCGAGGAGCCGCTGAGCAGACCCGTGCGGGATGTCTCCCTCAGGGTCACTTCCCAGGGCAAGACTCGCCTGTACGGGGCCACTTCCGGCAAGATCTGGCAATGGGGTGTGCTCGGTGGAGACTGGGGCACGACGATAGTGGGGAACCGCTCGGTCTGGGCAGACCTGGCAAGGGCATTCCCTCCCACGCTCCAACTCATGATCATGACCGTTGTGGTCTCAACGTCCGTCGCCATTCCTCTTGGCGTTCTGTCCGCAGTGCGCCAAGACACGGCCGCCGACTATCTTGGCAGATTCATCGCCATCTTCGGCCTGGCCGTACCTTCCTTCTGGCTTGCCACGCTTATTCTCATTTTCCCGGCAATCTGGCTGGACTTCTCACCGCCGCTTGAGTACGTGGGATTCAATGAAAACCCTGTCAAGAACCTGCTCTTCTTCGCTCTGCCGGTAGGTGTGGCTGGGATATTCGGGTCGGCCAGCGTCATGAGGATGACGCGCTCCATGATGCTGGAGGTTCTCCGCCAGGACTACATTCGCACGGCATGGTCCAAGGGCTTGCAGGAGAGGCTGATCATCTCACGGCACGCGCTTAAGAATGCGATGATCCCGGTAATCACCATAGTGGGAATGCAGATTCCGTTCCTGTTGGGCAACCAGGTTGTCATTGAGCGGATATTTAACATTCCCGGACTGGGAAGAATCCTCGTTGAGGGGACCAGCACCAGGGACTACACGCTGGTGCAGGGTATCGTGTTCTTCCTTTCGTTCTTCATCATCGTATCCAACCTGATAGTTGATCTGACCTACGGCTGGCTGGATCCGAGGATCCGCTACGAGTAGAGGCGTCGTTGAAATGATGGACCCAAACCTCAGAACAGTTGCCGAATCCGCGCCGGAGGCGATGGCGTCTCTCCGCCGTAGGACTTGGCCATGGTGGATCGATCTCTGGCTCCAGTTGGTGAAGACAAAGCCGCTCGCCACGCTGGGCTTGGTCATTCTCGTCTTCTTCATGATCACCGGCATGTTCTCCACTTGGATCGCCCCCGAAGGCGTGAACGAAGCGCACACCGAAAGACTGGAACGCATTGAAGGTATGATGATCGTGGCGTCCGGGACCATGGTGATTCCTGGGCCTAGCGCAGTACCTTTCCACCCCTTCGGCCTGGACAACGTCGGACGAGACGTCTTTAGCCGCATAATTCACGGGGCCCGGGTGTCGATGATAGTTGCCGTCGGTGCCGTGGCATTGGGCGTCGGGCTGGGTACGGTGGTCGGCATCCTCTCCGCGTGGTTGGGTGGGAGGGCGGACACGGCCATCCAGCGCGTGGTTGATGCGTGGCTGACCTTTCCCACACTGATCGTCCTTATTGTGGTTGTCACTCTATTGGGCCACAGTCCTCCCACATTTTTCGAGCGCTTGGGGCTAAGCACAGACCAGTGGGCGATGTTCAAGATCATCTTGTCCCTGGGAGTGGTAAACATTGCGTGGTACGCTCGCATCATCCGAGCCGCCGCCTTGGTGATCAAGGAACAGCAGTACGTGGACGCCGCCCGCGCGCTCGGAGCTACCGGCCCGCGCATCATGGGAAGGCACATTACCCCGAACGTTATGGCTCCCGCCATCACGCTGGCCACGCTGGGTATGGGTGGCGCGATCCTCAGCGAGGCTACGCTGAGCTTCTTGGGCTACGGCATCCCGCCCCCCAACGCGTCCTGGGGCGGAATGTTGTCCACAACCGGACAGTTGTTCATCTATCAGGCGCCTTGGCTGGCATTCTTCCCGGGCGTGGCAGTGACGCTGGTCGTGCTGGGCATTAACCTGCTCGGAGACGGGCTCAGAGACCTGCTGGACCCACGGCTCCGCGGCCAGACATAGCACACCGCCCCGGTGGCGGGGCGCAGCCAGCTATTCGTCGCCTGTTCAGACTTCGTGGGAATGCCTGCGAAGACAGGTGCGCCACCCCTTCCCCAGTCTGCTGCGAAAGAGTCTGTCTGGAGCATAGCCGAAGGGCCGGAATGGGGATTCCCCCCTACTCGAAACGCCCATTGGCCATTACGCCTGTTCACATCTTCGTTAGCCTCGTCTAGAATCCCGGACACACACCGTATCCGGGGGCGGGGTATGAACGAAGTCGAAAGGTACCTGTTTGATCTTCAAGGGTTCATCGTATTGCGCGATGTTCTAGGCGAGGACGAACTGACCGCCCTGAACGAGCTGCTCGACGAACAGAATCTCCGCATTCCGCCGGACTCCGCCGGCAGTCTGAACTTCGGTAACAGCAACTTGAACGGCCTGCCCGGAGGCTTCCTCGAGTGGGGTAAACCGTTCTGCGATCTCTTGGACCACCCCAGGATCATGCCCATCCTCGGCCACGTTCTGGGAGATGGCTTCAGGCTGGATCATCATTACGGGATCTTCATGCAGCAGGGCACCGCTGCGCTGCAACTCCACGGAGGAGGCACCCCGTACGATCCGCCGGAGTACTATCACCACAGGAACGGCAGGATGTACAGCGGCCTTACGGTCGTCGCATGGAACTTAGTTGACGCGGGCGGTTCGTACGGAGGGTTCGTGGGCGTGCCCGGCAGCCACAAGTCGAACTACCCATGTCCCGTCGAGGTCTTCGAGGCCCACGAGGGCGCCGATTGTGTGGTTTGCCCTGACGCTCCGGCCGGCTCCGTGGTGATCTTCACCGAAGCGCTGACTCACGGAACGGCGCCGTGGGCCGCATCGCACGATCGGCGCTCTTTGCTGTTCAAGTACAGTCCTTCGCAGCAGTCGTGGGGGGCCGGCTACGCTGTACCGCCCGATGCCGTGCAGTTATCTGAAAGGCAGCGAATGCTCTTCGAAAAGCCCTACTTCGCGGGGAGGCGGTCGCTGTTCAGCGAAGGCTTGGCAGGTGACTCGTAGAGGCTAATGGCAGTCTGCCCAGGGCAGCGCCTAACGCTCCGTAGGCGTCCTAGAACACTGACTGAATTAGGGCCAGTACGAGAATGGCCACCATTGGCGAGAAATCAATCGTTCCAAGTGAAGGCAGGACTTTCCTGATGGGCGCCAGGATGGGCTCAGTGATCTGGTAGATCATCGCCACTATTGGATTGTCGCTGGAGGGCGCGACCCACGACACGATCATCCTTGCTAGTAGGGCGGCGTACAAGGCCCACGCGAGCATATCAATGAACGTGCCAACAACCTCGCGGAAGAACATCAGCCGGATCCCAGTGCCTTAGACTTCTCGAAAGCCGCGATAACCGCGCGCAACACGGCCGCGCGGAACCCGTCCTCTTCCAGCGACCGCAGCCCCTCTGCCGTCGTGCCGCCGGGTGATGTGACCATGTTGCTCAGGTCCGCCGGGTGCCGTCCTGTCTCATCGACCAGTCTCGCACTGCCCATCACCGTCTCCAGCGCCAGCGTGCGGGCCATGTCGCGGGCCATCCCCATGTACACGCCCGCGTCGATGAGAGACTCGATGAACATGAACACGAAGGCCGGTCCGCTGGCGCTCAGCGCCGTGGACATGTCGATGAGCTTCTCATCGTCAACGTAAAGTTCCTTGCCCAGCGTTCCAAGTATGCGTCGGGTTGCGTCCCGGCCTTCATCGGAAACCTCCGGCGCTGCAGTCCACACGCACATGCCCGCGCGAATCTGAGCCGGTGTGTTAGGCATCACTCTGATCACTGAGCCTGTCCCAAGGCCATCCTGGAGCGCCTCAAGGCGCAGTCCGGCTACGATTGAGATCATCGTCTGGTCGTTCCATTGGAATTCGTCAAGCTGCGCGAACACCAGGGGCGCTGATTGCGGCTTTACGGCAAGCACTCCCACGCTCGCTCCGGACAGAGTCTCCGCGTTGTGCTCTAGTGCCAACAGGCCGTATTGTTCGGCAAGGTAGTCGCGGCGGCCGCTGTCCGGCTCCCCCACGGCGATATCTCCGGGCGAGGCCAAACCGGCGTCCAGGATGCCACCTATGATGGCCTCAGCCATGACGCCTCCGCCAATGAAGGCGATGCGCACCTGATCTTCCTCCTCATGAATGCGGGACAGTATGCCGAAAGAAGCGAAGTTGCGGAGATAACCCAGTAGGGTTAGACACGGGAAACTCGCTGGCCGTCACAGCCTGGGACACAACCGGCCGTCACAGGCACAACCGGAGCCGAGGGTCTCCTCCGACGTTTGCACTCAGTTTACCAGATGCCGAAGTTAACCCTTCCGGCTCTTGGCATAAATCGGAGACTCTCCCGCCCCCGGGACCTGGCAGGGGTAGGCAAACACGTTTCGCAATTTCAGCCCATGGCTGTGAACATGGGTCGCCCCAGCATCAAGTCCTCTCTCCCTTGAGGATAACTTTGCACAACCGCCTAATCCGTGATGGGCAAAGCTCCCCGGCCCCTTCCCCAGTCTGCTGGGGAAGGCTGGGATGGGGTTCCCCGTTCCACACAGGGGATTATGCAAAGGTCTCCCTTGAGGGAGAGAGTTAGAGTGCCCGGCCATACAGTGAGAGCCTGCCCCGAGTCCCTCGAGGGGGTGACCGGGAGGAGGCTCAACCTTTGCTGGAGCACTTGCCGTTTGTACTCTTCTTATACCTTACCCGCCCCCGGCACCTGACAGGGATGGGCAAACACGTTTCGCAATTTCAGCCCATAGCTGTGGACATGGGTGGCCCCAGCATCAAGTCCTCTCTCCCTTGAGGAGACCTTTGCACAACTGCCTATTCCGTGATGGGCAAAGCTCCCCGGCTCCTTCCCCAGTCTGCTGGGGAAGGCTGGGATGGGGTTCCCCGTTCCACACAGGGGATTATGCAAAGTTCTCCCTCAATGGAGAGAGTTAGAGTGCCCGGTCATACAGTGAGAGCCTGCCCCGAGTCCCTCGAGGGGGTGACTGGGAGCAGGCTCAACCTTTGCTAGAGCACTTGCCGTTTGTACTCTTCTTAGACCTTACCTGCCCCTGTCAGCCCCCCCCCCCCCCCCCCGGGACGGGCCCATGGCGGGAGTGGTGCCGATCACGAAGGCAACGAACTGTGCCGGTTCAGTGCAGGTGTGTTCCTTGCGTCAGTCGCACTTGGTGTAACCGCAGTCCAGGCAGCGCACGCACCCCTCCTGGTGGATCAACCGCCCGGAGCATTGGACACACCTTGACCCCGTGATAACGGTCGGCTCTTCGACCCCGTTGGCTGGGCTTTCAGCTTGAGCAGGTCCTGAGGACGGTGTCAGCCCAAGCTGCATCGCTACGTCTTCACCTGATGCAGGCAGCTTCTCAGCCCCATCCCGTGCGGCCTCCTGAAGATGCCTGTCCAGCACCAGGGCAATGCCGTCCGGCCCTGAACGCACCAGAGACCCTGCATCCCAAACGGGGCAACAGGTAATCCCACGTATCTCATCCACTATGTCCTTGGGCTCGATACCAGACCTCAATGCCAGAGACACTAGCCGCGTAATGGCCTCGGTCTGAGCAGAGTCGCAGCCGCCTGACTTGCCCACGTTGGCGAACAACTCGAATGGGCGGGACCCTTCGTCGAAGTTAACGGTTACGTACATGTTCCCGTGTCCGGAGCGTACGCGCTCCGTAACGCCGCCGATCTGTTGTGGCCTGGCCTGCTTGACTCTGATGCTTCCTTGCTGGGCCTCGTCGGCATTCTCGTCGTCGTCAGACCCGGTCTCCAGCACCTGCATGGACTTCGATCCGTCCCGGTAGACCGTGACCGCCTTGCACCCCAGCTCCCAGGCCAGTTGGTAGGAGTCCCTTACGTCCTGAATCGTGGCGCTGTTTGGAAGATTGATTGTCTTGGACACGGAGTTGGTCACGTGACCCTGCCACGCAGCCTGCATCCTGACATGTGCTTCCGGACTGATGCCCATAGCAGTTCGGAAGCTGGACGGGTCGATTCCATGCTCCTCTAGTATCGCTTCGGCCTTCGCGGGATTGTCCGCTACCAGTTCGAGCACCGCCCTTACGTTGTCTGCGTCCCCCAGCTTCTCCTGGAGCGACTCCCACACCGATGTGGGCGCATCCAGAAGCCTCTGGCTCGTCCCTTCTTGGTCTTCCCACAATACGTTCGACCACCAGGCGATGGCGAAGTGGGGCTCGATGCCGCTTGAGCAGCCTGCTATGCGGCTGATCGTGCCGGTTGGAGCTATGGTGACCACGCTGGAGTTGCGGACAGGCTTCATTCCCCGCTGTTTGAGGGCTGAGCCCTCGAACTCAGGGTACGGGCCTCGCTCGTCGGCCAGTCGCGCGGACTCGTCCCATGCGGTGTCGAGTACGTATTCCCCAAGCCTGTCCGCCAGGGAGAGCGCCTCTTGAGAGTCGTACGGAATGTTCATGCGGAGCAGCATATCTGCCCAGCCCATCACTCCCAGGCCGATTCGGCGAGTGGCTAGATTCACTTCTCGCAGTTTGGAGAGCGGAAACTCATTGACCTCGATCACGTCGTCTAGGAACCGCACCGAATCACGGACCGTTCTCTTGAGCTCAGTCCAGTCGACGTCTCCGTCGATAACGTGTCTGTCCAGGTTGATTGAGCCCAGGCAGCAATTGCCGTAGTTCTCCAGGAACTCTTCCCCGCACGGATTGGACGTTTCAATGCGGCCGAGCTGCGGATTGGGTGCGGTTTCCCACACGCGGTCCATGAAGACCACCCCCGGGTCGCCCGTCTTCCACGCGGACTCGCATATCTCGTTCCAGAGCTCAGCGGCAGGGACCGTCTTCTCCACTTGGTCTGTGCGCGGGTTGATCAGGTCCCAGTCGGCGCCTTCCTGAACGGCTCGCATGAAGTCGTCAGTGACCTGCACGGAGATGTTGAAGTTCTGGATCGCGTCGTCGCCGTCCTTGCAATGTATGAACTCTTGAACGTCAGGATGACTGTCTCTCAACTGCCCCATGTGGGCTCCCAGCCGGAACGCCCCTTGGGTGAGAGTTGCGCCCACGGCGGAGTAAAGCCGCATTACTGACACGGGGCCGCACGCTAAGCCGTGAGTTGTGGAGATCTTGTCCGTCTTTGGCCGCAGCGTTGAGAATCCGAACCCGATGCCGCCGCCCCACTTCTCTATCATGGCCGCATCTGTGGCCGACTCCATTATGGATGGAAGGGTGTCTTCTGGGGACACGACGAAGCAAGCGGACAGGCAACCCCTGCCCGTGCCTGCGTTCACAAGGGTTGGGGAGTTCGGCAGGAATTTCAGCCCGGCCAGGAGCCCATAGAAGCGGTCTTCCCACCATTGCCGGGCGTCTTGGCGTTCTCCCTTTGCTACGGCAATGGTAACGCGCCGGATGAGGTCTTCAGGGGCCTCGATGACATTTCCGCTGTCGTCCTTCAAGAGGTAACGCGTCTCTAGGACAGTGCGGGCGTTATCCGAAAGCTCCAGTGGAGTGTTGCCGTTGCGGCTCGATGCAGCGGCGTGGCCGTTCCCCGTAACGTCGGCGATCGCAGCCTCCACGGCGCTGTCCGGGACGCCGGCGGACTTGAGCGCCGCAAGCAACTGCCTCAACGTGTCCTCCGTTGAGATAGAGGTGGAAGTATCGCTGTGGGCGCCTTTGGTCAACATCTTCGACTGGACTCCTGAGTTTCTTTGTAATCTCTTTGTATTGCGAATCAACTATTCATTTGGGCCGGTGACAGTCGCGAGGGACTCTTATGGTAGCATGCGCCAGCACACCCGTCCTAGTGTTTTGCCTAGTGCTTTGAGGGACGGTGCCCGGGCAATGACTGCCTGGAGCATGCCCTCTAGGAGGTGTCGCCCTGGGGCGTCCTGGACCGCCTGCTGCGGCCCTTCTGTGGTAAGAGCGGCTGATCGTCCAGGAACGTAAGCTGGTTCGAGGAAAGCTGCGAGCCTGACTTCGGCTCCATGAGAGCGTCGATCTCCTCGCGGAACGTTTCAATGTCTTTGAAATCTCGATACACGCTTGCATACCTTATGTAGGCCACGCGGTCCAACGTCCGGAGCCGTTCCATTACCTCTTCGCCAATTGACCGGCTGGGAATCTCAGCCCGGCCGGAGGCGCCAACATCCGCCTCTATATCGTCGACGATCTTTTGAATCGCCTCAACGGGAAGAGGCCGCTTTGCACAGGCCTTGGAAAGGCTGTTCCAAAGCTTGCTGCTGTCAAAATCCTCTCGCCGCTCGTCGCTCTTGACGACCTGTATTGTCCTCGCTCGCACGCGTTCGTACGTTGTGAAACGCCGCTCACAGCTTAGGCATTCACGCCGCCGGCGTACTTCGTCACCTGAATCCCGCGAGTCCACGACTCGTGACTCGCCGTGGCCGCAGAAAGGGCACTTCATACTACTGCTACAAGGTGTTCCATATCTGAGTCAGACCACTATCCATCGCACAGCTTGAGCAGATTAGCACCACATCTTGGGCTCGTCAAGGCAGCAAAAGTAGCACCTTGAAGGGGATTGTCTTGCCAGGATTCGTTGGGATCGCCTGCCGCCGCCGGTCCGGCCGAAGTGGTCTTCAGGACCGGGACTTAACAATAACAGCCCTCGGATGTCTTTGCGACCCCTCGAAAAAGAGGCGCGCACTAGTCCAGTCTCCGCCAAGATCAGACAACTGTCACAATTCCAGTTCGCACTCATTCCGCCGAAGCGCCCGCTTCATGCCACAACACCGAGACCATTGTGAAACGTCTTCACACGCACCAACATCGCATCTCCCTCTCAATGGATCATCTTGCATATTTCCCCGATGACAACGCTCGCAAGACCATGTACGGCGCGCCCCAAAACCTCCTCTCCCTTGATGGAGACCTTTGCATAGCTGCCGCCTCGGCGGATGGGCGAGGGTCTCCGGCCCCTTCCCCAGTCTGCTGGGGAAGGCTGGGATGGGGATTCTCTCCAGCGCACAAACGTTGTTCAAAATTCTTCTCAATGAGAGGACAGTACGTCGTCCCTGGGGAGGTCGAAGGAGCCTGCTTTCGGTCTCTCGAAGGCTGAAGCCGGCCGCATCCAGGCCTGAACGCGTGCACACGAGAGAACTGGTTTGACACACCATGCGCTATGCCTCATAATAGAACGCATGTGTGCTCTAGGTAAAACATCGCAACGGAGCCTGTCTCAGTATCTCGGCGCAACTGCCTCCTCTCCCTTGATGGGAGAGGATTGAGGTGGGTACAGACCGGGGAGATAGGTTACACCTGAACCGGGCACATGGGTAACACATTGTGGGATTGTGGGAACCATTCCACGAGGAGGCAAATGTGTTGCCCTGGAGACAAGCGAGTTCTGAATCTGAGCGATTGGGTCTGATCGAGCGTTACGCCTTGGGAGAGGAGAGCGTGGCCGAGCTGAGCCGTCAGTTCGGCGTCAGCCGCAAGACCGCCTACAAGATGATCGGCCGCCACAAGGCTGAGGGTGAAGCGGGTCTGCTGGACCGCAGCAGAGCGCCGCATCACCACCCCAACGCGACACCCCCGGAGCTGGTCGATCGGATCATCGAGATGAAGCGAGGGCATCCGTTGTGGGGGCCCAAGAAGGTAGTCGGCAGGCTGCGGCTCATAGAGTCTGAGAAGTCGTGGCCGTCGCCCAGTACGGCGGGGGTCATACTGGACCGTGCCGGACTGGTGAAGCGTCGGCGGCGCAGGCGGCGCAGCGCGCCGTGGGGCGAGCCCTTCTCAGGCGCCAGGAGGCCAAATGACGTGTGGTCGATCGACTTCAAGGGGTGGTTCCGCACCGCAGACGGGACGCGGATCGACCCTCTGACCGTTCAGGATGCGGCATCGAGGTATCTGCTGGTGTGTGACGGACTTGAGCGGCCCAATGGGCTTGAGGCCAGGCGCGTACTGGAGCGTGCCTTCCGGGAGTACGGCCTGCCCAGGGCCATCCGCACGGATAACGGCGTGCCGTTCGCCAGCGTGGGGCTTGGCAGCCTCTCGCCGCTGTCGGTGTGGTGGGTCAAGCTGGGTATCATCCCTGAGCGCATCGAACCCGGACACCCTGAGCAGAACGGTCGCCTTGAGCGGTTGCACCGGACGCTCAAGGCCGAGACGGCCACGCCTCCGCAGGTCAGCCGAAGGCGGCAGCGTCGTGCCTTCGACCGCTTCAGGCACAGCTACAACAACGAGAGGCCGCACGAGACGCTCGGGCAGATGCCTCCGGCCAGTCTGTACACGCCGTCGCCGCGAACCCACCCATCGCGTGTCAGTTCGCCGGAGTACGGAGGGGAGGTCACCGTGCGCAGGGTCCGCAGCAACGGACAGATCAAGTGGAAGGGAGGCCTGCTGTACCTGAGCGAGTCGCTCACAGGCGAACCGGTGGGCCTTGTGCAGCAGGACGAGCGGACCTGGTCGATACGGTTCGGGCCGCTCATCATCGGAATGCTGGACGACGTGAGCGGCCGGGTCGACAGGACCCCTACAAAAGTGTTACCTATGTCCCCGGTCTAACTGTTACCCATGTGCCCGGTCGTACAGTGAGGGTGATCGCGTCAAGCAACCGCATTCGTCGCATGGCCTCATGCCATTTACGATTCCTACCGAGCGTATCACCGCAACGAAGGGGAGATCTGATTTATGAAACAGACTCAACAGGAAGAAAATGCCAATGACCGCCGCGTCCCTCGTCGACATTGTGCGAGAGGAGACCGCAGACGGCAGGCTCATCGTGCGCTTCCTTGTCTCCGCCATGCAGGGCGAACTCAATGACGCCAAGCCTTCGCACCGCCTCAGCGCCGCTCGCATCCTCGTAAGCATCGGCTTCGATGACGCCCAGACCTTCATAGGCCGCGGCTCACCGGCTAGCCCACCGCGCTCATCGAGGCACGACCGGTACGCTGGCGGCCACTTCCGCACCGGCCCGGACCCCGAACTGGCAGCCATCGTGCGCCAGGAGACCAACGGCGGACGCGCGGCCGTACGCTTCCTCGTCGATGTCATGCTTGGGAGCCTGCCAGGCTTCAAGCCCAACCACAGGCTCGCGGCCGCCAGGGAGCTGCTGCGCCAGGGCTTCTACGATGCCGTGGGCGCCGGCAGCCCGCAGGACACGCTCCCGGTGCCTCAGCCCGAACCTGGTCCCGAGCCCAAGCTCGAAGTGCCCGAAGGCTTCATGATCGCGCCCGAAGGTGACATTATGCCGGACGTGTTTAATCGCAATCACGTCATCCGGCCGCAAGAAACGTTGTTTAGCCATCGGGGCTACCGCGACTGGCTGAGACAGAAGAAGGAAGAGGGCCGAACGATTCTGAAGCCCGGCTGGTGGCAGGAGGGACTCGAGGAGTTCGTCGATGAAGACGCCCTTACCATGTCGGAGGCAGTACAGGAGGCAGCCGAGGCTCAGGGCATAACCGTGGCGCCCCACCTGCTCGACTCCGTAAGTCCGGAGCCGGCCTCCGGGGTTGAAGCTGGCCCGCCAGAAGAACTCGGACCCAGACCGGAAGAACTCGGACCCAGGCCGGAAGCCGGACCGGGAACATCCAAACCGCAAGAACAAGACCGGCCCCAGGCACTCGTCGAAGAAAGAGACACCGACGTGCCATGGTCGAAACCCGGCTACTACTACCGCGACGAGCTGAGCGAAACTGAACTCAGAGTTCTCGAAAAGGGCGGCGTCCTTCACTGGGATGCCGTCGCACACCGCTTCCCCTGATAGGAGAACTTTGCCTGACCGCCGCCTGTACGGTTGAAAGAGGCTCTCTGGCTCCTTCCCCAGTCTGCTGGGGAAGGTCGGGATGGGGATTTTCCCCCGTGCACAGTAATTGTGCAATGCTCCCTGATGCGGTCTGTGCACTCTTTCCCGGTCACCCCTTGTCCGTCGACGGTGGCCTCGTCTTCCAGTAGCCACTCACACGCTCGCCAACTTCCACCAATTGTCATTTCGAGCGAAGCCGAGAAATCTAAGAGCGTCGTCAAGGGAAATCGCAGTGCCCCGGAACACGTCTCCGCACCCTGACACCATGCGCGCGCGCCGCTAGGCCTCACAACAACAGCGTCGTCCGACTTCTGGTCCCTTCCCACGCTGGTTGCCGTGCGCCACAATGAGGTACTGCGTGAGTTCTACACGCGCTTGTTGGCATCGGGCAAGCTCAAGAAGGTTGCCCTCACCGCCTGCATGCGCAAGCTGCTGACCATCTTCAAAGCCATGCTGCTTGGAAATCCCAACATGCTTGACTTCCATAACAGTTGCTGGGCAATGCCGAAGGACTGGGATGGGGTAGGAGCTGCGAGCGCCGAACGTGCCTCACCAACTTCCACCAATTGTCATTTCGAGCGAAGCCGAGAAATCTAAGAGCGTCGTCAAGGGAAATCGCAGTGCCCCGGAACACGTCTCCGCACCCTGACACCATGCGCGCGCGCCGCTAGGCATCACAACAGCAGCGTCTTCCGACTTCTGGTCCCTTCCCACGCTGGATGCTATGCGCCACAATGAGGTGCTGCGTGAGTTCTACACGCGCTTGTTGGCATCGGGCAAGCCCAAGAAGGTTGCCCTCACCGCTTGCATGCGCAAGCTGCTGACCATCCTCAACACCATGCTGCTTGGAAACCCCAACATGGTTGACTTCCATAACAGTTGCTGAGCAAGGCCGAAGGACTGGGATGGGGGTAGGCCGCGAACGCCGAACGTGCCTAATCAATAGTGAACAGATACGTTTATCGACTGCCCCTTGCATCGTGAGAACACCAGTGCTAGAATATTCACATGGAAACGCACGTTGCTCGTCCATTGCAGAACGGCCCGATGAATGGCTTTGCTTTCTTATGGGTCAAGAGCCCGCCGAAGGGGCCATGCCCTCGTGTTCCATTTGTGTTCCATTGTTGCCCTGATACAGTTCCATTTAGGTTCCAAAGGTGTTCCGAAACTGCCCCGCAACTCACCGCCTCCCAGCTACGAAATGGAACAAAATGGAACAAAACGGAACACATTTTTTCAGCAGGAGGCCAATCTGTACCTGATAACTTACTGTCGGCGCCTGCTCTTGGGCGCGGCCAGGTCATCCGAAATGCCACCGGAAGCAGGCATGCATCGTTGGAGACGGCCAATCCCAGTCACGAAATCCCCCGCACTTATCGTCGCCGTGTGGACTATGCCCATCGCGTTTGCTAACATTCCCGGTGTTGGAAGTGGGTAGCGGTTAGCTTGCGTTACGGAGTTCGGAAACCGGCGGCCCGGGGACGCAACTTCCAAGACGTTCGTACCGGTGCCCTCGCCTTGGGGGAATGAGATGGCAACTGAAGAGTTCAACTTTAAACCCTTCACCCGTCACCAGTTCTATCACAGCCTGACGGATCGGTTCTTGGATATGGTCAACTTGGGGCCGGACCAGAGAATCGTGGACTTGGCCTGCGGTTCCGGATCGGTCACTTCGCTGATCGTCCGGCGGCTTATAGACGCGCGTGATACGGTCATTATCGCTATCGACCACTCCGCCATCGCTCTGCGCGACGCAATGGATGATCTCTGTGACGCGCGGGACTCGGCGGTCGAGTTCGTCCAAAGCCGCGTCGAGCAGCTATCTGAGACCTTGAGAGAGCCGGTGGACACCGTCGTCTACTGCAATGCGATCCACTACGTTGAGGACAAGGACGCTCTCATCAAAGAGGTTGCCAAGGTAGTGAAGCCGGGCGGCACCTTCGCGTTCAACACCTCCTTCTACGATGGGGGCAACCCACCTGAGACGCAGCAGTTCTACAGGAAATGGATGCTGAGAGCGGCGAGGAACCTCCGGCGGGATCATGGCTTGTCCCCGGTGCGGGCCGAGAGGGTCGAGTCTCGAAAACATCTCACGCCTGAAGAGTACTGTGAGCTGTTGGAGCGCAACGGCTTCAAGGTAGTAAGCCAGAAGACCGACCGCGTTCTTGTGCCCATCGAGGGCTGGCAGGACATCAGCCGTTTCGAGGACTTCATCCGCGGTGTTATGCCGGGAGTGCCGCTCGACAAAGCTAGCGACGCGATGGTCAAGGGAGTCCAGGGCGTATTCGAGGAGCTAAACGTCAAGTTCATTCCCAGGAACTGGCTTGACGTGGTGTCCGTCCGGACCTGATTCGGCCGAAGGCTGACAGGCTGGCCCTGAGAGACTTCAACTCTAGCAGGCTGCTGAAAAACGGGGTGTGCAGAGGGGCGAAGCCCCTTTGCCGGGAGTCTGAGGGTGTCCCTCAGATATGATTTTCCCTCCCTTCTTGGTCAGGAAGGGTTCAGGAGGATGGCCGCAAGGGTTTTTCAGCACCCTGCTAGAGAACGAAGTCTATCTCATACATGTCGTAGTGTGACTTAGACATCCCCAGCCGTTCGTACGTCCGTTGAGCGCCGTGATTGTCGCGGTCCACGTACAGCCTCACGCCGCATAGCTCCGGGTTGTGCCTTGCCTCATTCACCACGTGGTTGTGCATGGCCCTGTACACGCCTCTTCTGCGCCACTTGGCGTCCACGAAGACGCTCTGTATCCACAGGAAGGTCATGCTTCGCCAGTCGCTCCACTCGTAGGTCACCATCAGGTCGCCCACTGGCGTACCGTCGACCTCGGCTATCAAGTAGTACCCCTTGGAAGAGTCCTCTATGACTGCGCATACGCCAGCCTTGAGTGTATCGGCGCTCAGGCTCTTGCCCTCGGTCTCATGGGCCATGGCTCTTTGAAAGCCGACGATCGCATCTACATCCTGGATCGTTCCGCCTCGGACCAGGACATCGAACTCCGCCATGGCCAGACTCCTTTCGTAGTACGCAATCTGCGGGAAGCGTGTCGTCTCGGAGAGTGCATCCTACCGCATGACGCCAACCGGGGCCGTGTGCGCCCCTGAAATGCCGCTTGTACCCTGAAATGCCGCTTGTACAATGAATCAGTTCCTTCCTAACATCGAACACTGACAGGACAGAGGCTGAAGCGTAGCTTCCCCAGCCTCTATGAGCCGCCATGCCGAGGAAGCACATACGGAGGACCGATTGAATTACGCTGAAATGGAAAGCGTGGATCCTGGCCTGAAGTTCAAGACCATCAGCGGATTGATGGTGGAGACAACGGGCAACAGCGATTACGTCGACGCGACCGACGTCCACGTGCACGAAGTGGTGATCTTGGAAGGCGTGGGGGAAGGCAACAAGTACCTCTACAACCTGGACACGGGCGAGCTTCTCGAAGACTAACGTACAGTGCCCTGGTGCACTGCGCGGTCCTTGGCGCGGCAGTGGACAGGGCCTGAGTTGAGGCGCTATGAACATATCCGGCGCTCTCCGGCGCCTCCTTCCATCAGAGAGCCTTGAAGCTCTGGCGAGGGCTGCGGACGCCTGCGCTCGGGTAAACGCCGCTGTCTACCTTGTTGGCGGTTCGGTCCGAGACACGCTTCTCGGACACACGGACCAGATTGCAGACGTCGATTTGGTAGTCACGGAAGCAGATACCTCCACCGTAGACTTCATAGCGGCACAGATCGGTGAAGTCACTTCCCGTTCTGAGTTCATGACCCTCAAAGTGAGGTCTGGCAACTTACACATCGACCTGGTTCGAGCGCGCTCGGAGACCTACGTGAGTCCCGGCGCACTGCCGGAAGTCCGCCCCGGTTCCCTTGTCCAGGACCTTGCGAGGCGGGACTTCTCGATCAACGCTATGGCAGTGTCCCTGGAACCCGGACGCTGGGGTGAGTTGATAGACCCGCACGGCGGACGGCAAGACCTCGAGCACCGCCAGGTGATGGTGCTTCATGACCGAAGCTTTGAAGACGACCCCACTCGGATGTTTCGGGCCGTGAGATACGCAGTACGGCTTGGATTCGACATTTCGCCGGACACACGAGCCTCCCTCAAGGCAAATCTCGCTCGGATCGAACTCCTATCGGGGGATCGCATAAGGCACGAGGTCGAGCATATCTTCGCTGAGCCAAGGGCCCTGTCTGTCCTGGCACTTGCTGGGGACGAAGGCATCCTGAGGGAAGTCCATCCGGCCCTGGCGCTGAAGTCTTCGGCGTCGGGGCGGTTGCGAGACTCGGACCTGCCGGTTGACGAAAGGAGGGGCGCAGTCCTGTTGGCCGCCTTGGTGTGGGACGTATCGAGCGCGGACAGGCTTGCGGTTGCGAATAGACTCCGTCTCGGTGCTTTCTGGTCCAGGGTGGTTGCCGAGGTAGGAGAGCTTAGGGACATTGAGGATTGGCCGTCCGTCGATAGCATCGCGCCGAGCCGGATCAGGGAACGCCTTGCAGGCTACAGCGATGCGGCATTAGAAGCCTGCGCCCTACTGACGACGCGTGTCTCCTTGCGCACGTCGATTCGGCTGTACCTGGATAGCCTCCGCCAAGTGAAGCCACTACTTACGGGGACCGACCTGATTGCCCTTGGGACACCGGAAGGGCCGCGGGTCGGCCAGCTTCTGGACCAGCTACGGGATGCTCGCTTGGACGGCATGCTAACGACGAGCCAGGACGAGGAACGCTGGGTACTGGAACAACTGGACGAGCCAACCCCCTAGCCCTACGCCGTTCTATCCGACAGAGACGCCCCCAGACAGCCCCGGCTCGGTCATCGACGCAGGGTCGAGAATGGCGTCCAACTCTTTGCCAGTGAGATCGGTTAGCTCCGAAGCTACCTCACGAATCGTTCGGCGCGTCAATTGCGCCTCCTTGGCGATCGCGGCCGCGGCATCGTAACCGACATGCGGGACTAGGGTAGTGACGATTGCTAGTCCCCGCTCCACCATCTCCGGACCGCGCTCGGTCGCCTTGATGCCGGCGATACATTGGCGGGTGAAGTTTCGAGCGGCTTGGGTTAGCAGGTCGATTGACTGGAGTAGGTTGTACGCTGCAACTGGCATCATCACATTGATTTCGAAGTTGCCGGACTGGCCTGCGACCGTGATCGCGGTGTCGTTCCCAATGACATGCGCCGCCACCTGGCATACTGATTCGGGTATCACCGGGTTCACCTTACCGGGCATTATCGAGCTACCCGGTTGGACTTCCGGCAGTTCTATCTCTCCGATGCCGGCACGTGGGCCGGATCCGAGCCAGCGTACGTCGTTGGCTATCTTCATCAAGCTCACAGCTACTGTCTTGAGAGCTCCAGAGGCAAACACAATCCCGTCAAGTGTACTTTGGGCTTGGAAGTGGTTCGTCGTTTCGACCACCCGTATAGCAAGTACGTCTGTCAGCTTGGAACATACTCTTGCCGCAAACTCTGGATGCGAGTTCACACCTGTGCCCACGGCAGTCCCACCCAGCGCCACTTCGGCAAGGGCTTCCTCGGCGGCCCTGAGCCGTACGACGCCGAGCTTCATCTGACCGGCAAATCCCAGGAACTCCTGCCCCAGACGCACGGGTGTGGCGTCCTGCAGGTGTGTTCGCCCGGTCTTGACGACCGGCATGAACTCGGATGCCTTGGATTCCAGTTCCGCTCGCAGTTCCTCCAGTGCTGGGATGAGAGCGTCGTGTATCGACTTGTGCGCCGCCAGGTGAATTGCCGTCGGGATGACATCATTTGAGGACTGCCCGTGGTTCACATGATCATTGGGGTGCACAGGGTCGCGGGAACCAACAGTGCCTCCAAGGGATTGAATTGCCCTGTTTGAAATCACCTCGTTTGCGTTCATGTTGGTGGAAGTGCCGGAGCCTGTCTGGAATACATCCAGGACGAACTCGCCGTCCAAGTCGCCAGCGGCGACCTCGCCGGCGGCCCGGGCAATCACCTCGGCGAGACGGTTTTCCAGCAAGCCGAGGTCACTGTTGACTTGTGCGGCCGCCCTCTTGATCTCTCCCAGCATCCTGATGAAAGAGCGAGGGAAACGAAGGTCGCTAATCGGGAAGTTCAATACGGCTCGTTGAGTCTGTGCGCCGTACAGGGAGCTGGCCGGGACTGGCAGCTCCCCCATGGAGTCCCGTTCTATTCGAACATCATTTGCGTCGCCCATACGCACTCCTGGTAACTGGTCTGGTTCTTGGCACAGGTGCCGCGTAGGTTGCCCTGCTCATAACGAGTCGGCTATGAACTGGGCGACCCGACTCGCTACGTCGACCTCAGCCCCTGTCATCGAGTGATCGGCTCCCCGCACAACGTAGAGTCCTACTTCCGCCTGCAAGTCGTCCAGCGCTCGCTCGAGTTCGGCAGCGGGAGAAATCCGGTCGCGATCGCCCGCTACGAACAGCATAGGCTCATGGTATCGGCGCACATCTTTGGATCGTACAGCGCTGGTGGGCGGGGCGACGAGCGCGAGGCACTTCGCCAACTTCAGTTTAGTCGCCGAGCGTAGGGCCACTCCTGCTCCGAACGAGTAACCGGCTACGGCGAGTCGGCCGCCGTCGATTCCAGGCCAGTGCTTGAGTGCATCCAGTGCGCCACCGACATCCTCTCCTTCGGCCTCGCCATTTGTGAATGTGCCATCGCTGTCTCCGACTCCGCGAAAGTTGAACCTCAACGACGCAATCCCTCTCGACGCCAGAGCCCTGCAAATGGCAGTCACGACTCCGTTGTCCTTGTTTCCTCCCAGCGCAGGGTGCGGGTGACAAACAGCAACTGCAGGGCAGCGGCGTGGAGGATCGTCCGGCATTCCCAGCACGCTTTCCAGAGACAGCCCTGATGTGAAGAAGTTGATCGCAGTCTGCCTCATCCTTGCCTGGTACCTGCCCCTCTCAAGTTTCGTTCGAAGAAGCCCACCACGATCTGTGACAGTTGCTCCCCGTGGTTTGTGAAGAAGTGGTCCGCGTCTCTGATTTCTTCGATTTCGATTGGCTCCGAGAGCCGCCCGGCAAGAAATCGGAACTGCTGTGCAGGCAGGTCGTGGTCCTGGCCCGCGCCGACAACTAGCTTGTGGGCGAGAATCTCGGCAGAAGCAGTTTCAGTCAACGTGCGGGCAGGAGGTGCGATTGCCGCGACTGCATGGACCTGTACTCCCGCTTGTGCCGCACGCAGAGCAATTGACGCCCCGAACGCGTAACCCGCGACTCCCATAGAACTTCCATCGACAAGGTTGTGCAGCGCCATCTCCTGTAGTGCGGCGAGGGCATACTCAAGCTCGGCGTCCTGTCCAACTTGCGTCTTGGTGTCGCCGCCATACTCAAGCCGGAGCGTTGCAAACCGGGCCCTGAGAAGCGCATCCGAGATCGCCGTGGCCGCGTCTCCCTTGCGCTCTCCGCCGTACTTGGGATGTGCCCCAAGCACCATCACGCACGGTGGGCGCGTGGGAGTGTCCGGAAGCGAAAGCAGTCCCGCGCCTTGCAGGTGTCCGCTGGAAACGTTGATGGCTACAGTATGCAAGGTCAGGCCAGATGTGTGCTGTCCAATAGTCTGTCCGAGCAGGAATGTTAACACTCAAGCGCTAGCGGCACGGGGGATACGGGGCCATGCTTGGGATTTCTGGGAAGCTGCGGTCTGCGCCTTGTGGCTACGCAGGGTATCCATCTGACGCGTGGTGGAACGTGAGCAAGGCTTTTCGATCGCCGGAAACATGGCGAGACGTGGTGCGTAGCTGGTACCTTTTACAAGCCAATTCACTCTTTCGATCTCAAATAGAACACTGGAGATTTGTGCATGCGTGTCGTTGATTTCCGCAGTGATACCGTGACTCTGCCTACGCCGGAGATGCGCGAGGCTATGGCAACCGCCGAGTTGGGCGACGATGTTTACGGCGAGGACCCGACCGTTAACAGACTCGAGGCTCTTGCCGCGGAAACCCTCGGCAAAGAAGCGGCGGTACTGGTTAGCAGCGGAACGCAAGGCAACCTCTCATCGGTGCTCGCGCACTGCGGCCGGGGAGACGAGGCGATCATCGGGCACCTGTCTCACATTTACCGCTCGGAAGCAGCCGGGACGTCCGTGCTTGGGGGCGTGGCCCTTAAGCTATTGGAGAACGGCAAGACCGGCATGTTGGACATTGACAGGCTCCGCGACATGATTAGTCCACCGGATGTGCACTTCCCACCGACGCGCCTCATCGCTTTGGAGAACACTCACAACGCCTGCGGCGGCGCGGTGCTTACACCGGATGATACCGCCGCCGTCGCGGAGGTGGCTCGGGAGAGTGGCGTAGCGCTTCACATTGACGGCGCTCGCATCTTCAACGCCGCGGTTAGCCTGGAGACGCCGGTCGCCGAGCTGGCAAAGCACGCCGACACTGTGACGTTTTGCCTGTCGAAAGGCTTGAGCGCTCCGGTCGGCTCCGTCGTGTGCGGCAGCAGCGAGGCGATAGAGAATGTGCGGCGATGGCGCAAGGTGTTGGGGGGCAGCATGCGGCAAGCCGGCATCATCGCTGCCGCCGGCATCGTAGCGCTCGAGACCATGGTTGAGCGTCTTGCAGACGACCACTCGAACGCAAGACGCCTCGCCAATGGGCTGGCGCAAATCCCTGGGATCGAGATCGATCCTGAAGACGTTCACACGAACCTGGTCTTCTTCGAGGTGACGGCCAAGTCACGCGGCGAGATCCACAGGAAACTCACCGAGCTGGGAGTGAAGGGCGGCGGGCCGCAAAAACGGTGGCGATACGTCACGCACAGTGGGGTATCGGCGGCAGACGTGGACCACGCCCTTGACCTGGTCGAAAGCGTCTTCCGCGAGTACGCTGCCTCTTAGGGGCTGACGCCCTCCGGTCAGTTGCCGGCAGCCGGGGAAACTCTCCCGGCTGTTCCCGCCCTTTGTAAAGGACTCACGGCCGCGAAATGCGCCTGATACTAGACAACGCCCAGTTCAGGGTCTTGCTCGGCAGTTCGCTGATGTTCAGCATGTCTCATTTGCTGTTCATGATCCTCCAGCCCTGGCTTGCCCTGGAGACCACTGACTCAGCGTTCTGGGTGGGTGCGACCGTTGGGGCGGCCGGGGCTGGTCTTCTGTCCTTCAGCGTCGTCGGCGGAGTGCTTGCGGACCGGTTTCCCCGGAAGAGGGTGCTGGCTGCCGCGCTTTTCGTTCAGATGCTGGTGGCCGCCGCCGTCGCGGCGCTGGCTCTCACAGACCAGCTGCGGCTTCCATTCATCATGCTCTTCAGCTTCATTGACGCCGTGATGCTGGCTATTGTCGCGCCCAGTTCCCTGGCGCTGGTGCTGGATGTCGTAGGCAGAGAGCGGCTGCTGACGGCTCTCTCGATTCAACACGTTGTTAGTGGAGCCGCCGGCATTGGGACGCCGCTTGTTGCAGGCAAGATCCTTGATAGCCTGGACATCGGTTGGGCGTACGTCTTAGTGGCTGTGTTCCACTTGGCCGGAATGCTGCTTGTGCTGAAACTCAGGCCGGCGTTGGTCCAAAAGCCCAGCGGGACATCTGCGCTGGCCGCACTAAAGGAGGCGGCGAGGTACGTGTTCAGTACTCCCGTTGTGCGGATGCTGATCCTGGGCATCCTTTTCGTCGAGTACTTCGGATTCATGCATGAGCCGATGATCCCAATCATGGTCAGGGACATTCTGAAGGCAGGTCCGACCGGCCTCGGGTACATCTTCTCAGCAAGCTACGCGGGAGGTTTCGTGGCGTCCTTGGTGCTATCTGCCATGGGAGACGTGAAGCGCAAGGGACGGCTGATGGCGTTCGGCATCGTCGTGTTCGGCGGGTTCCTGGTGGCGTTTGCCTGGTCACGGAACCTGCCGTTGTCAATGGTGCTGTTCGGACTTGGCGGCGCGGGGCTGCTGGTCTACGACACCACTATCCAGACACTGCTGCAGGTAGTGGTGCCCGACGGGATGCGGGGCAGGGTACTCGGCTTCCAGTCCATGTCCTGGGGGATCGTGTGGTCGTCGGGTTTCCTGACAGGCGCAATCGCCTCGGCGATTGGGGCCCCGGCGACGATCACCCTGGGGAGCGGGATGGTGGTGGTGGTGGCGGCGATCCTGTACCGAGGCGTGGCCCGGATCGGCGACCCACAGCCTGCGGAAGGGGCTACACGAGCCGTTGCCGCAGTGCCGGAAGTGTGAAGCTATCCGTTCCCGCGAGAGTTTCAGCCTTCAGCGTCTTGGCGGTTGCCCCACCAGCGGCGCAGCCGTTCTGACACCTGCCTTTCATACCCCTGGTCGGTCGGTTCGTAGTACCGGCGGCCTTTCAGGTTCTCAGGCAGGTTCTCGTCGGGCGCGAAGTGGTCCGTGTAGTCGTGGGAGTACTTGTAGCCCTGTCCGTATCCCTGGGACTTCATGAGGCCGGTCACGGCGTTACGGAGGTGCAGGGGAACGGGATCGTTCCGTCCGTGGCGGGCGTCTTCAATCGCCTTGTCGATGGCGAGGTAGGCTGAGTTGCTCTTGGGCGCCGTTGCCAGGTAAACGGTAGCTTCTGCAAGTGGGATCCGGCCTTCAGGCATGCCGATGAAGTGGACGGCCTGCTGGGCTGAGACGGCGACGGTGAGCGCTTGTGGATCCGCCATCCCGATGTCTTCGGCGGCCAGGACAACGAGCCTGCGTGCCACGAACATTGGGTCCTCGCCAGCTTCGATCATACGGCCCAGCCAGTAGACTGCGGCGTCCGGGTCCGAACCCCGTACCGACTTGATGAAGGCCGAAATGGTGTCGTAGTGCTGGTCACCGGCCTTGTCGTACATCAGCGATTTGCGCTGCATCGCGTCCTCGACGGTGGCCTTGTCAATGGGGCTGCGTTCGCCACTGTGGACGGCCGTGGATGCGGCCAGTTCGAGGGCGTTGAGCGCGGTCCTGGCGTCGCCGTTCGAGAGGCGGACCAGAGCTTCGAGGGCCTCATCGCTCATCTCAGGCGGGTCGGCGCCCAGGCCTCGGTCCGGGTCCTCCAGCGTGCTGCGGACGATGCCTTCGACCTGATCGTCGGTAAGCGGATTGAGCGTGAACACGCGGCTCCGGGACAGGAGCGGAGAGATGACCTCGAAGGATGGGTTCTCCGTGGTGGCGCCGATTAGCACCACGGTGCCGTCTTCGACGTGGGGAAGGATGACGTCCTGCTGGGCCTTGTTGAAGCGGTGGATCTCGTCTACGAAGAGGATCGTCCGGCGGCCGTGCATGCCGAGGGCGTCCTTCGCCTCCTTGACGATGCGCCGAAGATCGGCCACGCCGGAGGTGACGGCGCTGACCTTGCTGAATGCGCTGCGGGTCTGGCGGGCGATCAGGAAGGCCAGCGTGGTCTTGCCGGTACCAGGCGGGCCCCAGAGGATCATCGAGGGGATGCGGTCAGCTTCGATGGCCTTTCTAAGCACCCGTTCAGGGTCGACTATGTGGCGCTGCCCGACGAACTCGTCGAACGAGCGCGGCCTCATCCGGGCGGCCAGAGGAGCGGTCTTGCTGAGGACCTCTTCGCCGTGGTGTTCGAACAGGGTCAACGGGGCCCCATCCTTACCTTCCCCAGCAGACTGGGGAAGGGATTAGAGGTTGCGGGCGGACTGGGGGCCAGGCCAGATGGTTGTCCAGACGACCACGCCTGGATACCCGCCTGCGGAGAGCTTTGCGTAACTCTAATGACGGATCGAAGTTTCTCTAATTCGACAATACCTCCAACTTGCCATTCCTGCGTCTGGATTCCGGCCTTCGCCGGAATGACGGTTATGCAAGAGTCTCCCTTCGCGGGTATGACGGCGGAGTGTAGGCCAGGCCATAGAGGGACGGCCACAGTTCGGACCACTTATCCCTCCAGAGCCGAGGAGACTGCTGCGATCAGGGCGTCGTCCTGGCCGGGCAGAACGGTCCGGGGGTCAAGTAGGAGGCGGCCCGCATCTACTCTGCCCACTACGGGCGGTGCGCCCGTGCGGAGACGCGCGGCGAGGGCCTGGGCGCCACCCTCGATACTCGCGCCGTCTATGCTCAGCGCCCGCGTAGGGAGCAGCTCGCCTGGGAGGCTGCCGCCACCGATGGCTGAAGTGCCATCGACCACCGAGGATTGGCCGCCGATCTGCTCATTCCACCGCCGTGCGCGGTACTCCAGGGAGCCGACGGACGCGCCGATCATCTGCCAGACGGGTACCTTCTGCGGGGCCTCGCGGCGAACGTAATGCAGGAGCGTGGCAGCGAGGGCAGCCAGGCTGAGCTTGTCGATCCTAACCGCGCGGGCCAATGGGTGCCTTGCCAGCTTTGCGACCGCATCGTGCTTACCGACGACGAGACCCGCCTGTGGCCCTCCTAGCAGCTTGTCCCCGGAGAAGAAGACCAGGTCCGCGCCCGCAATTACGCTCTCCTGGACTGTCGGTTCGGGGGCAAGGCCGTACTTGGACGTGTCCAGCAGGCAACCGCTGCCGACGTCGTGAATTACGGGCACGCCGTACCTGCGGCCGAGGCCAACGAGTGCGGCGATCGTGGGTGCTTCGGTGAAGCCGACGATCTTGAAGTTACTGGAGTGGACGGAGAGGAGCGCACCGGTCTCCCCGGTCACGGCGGCCTCGTAGTCGCTGAGGTAGGTCTTATTGGTGGTGCCCACGTCCACCAGAACCCCGCCGCTCTGGCGCAGGACGTCGGGGACCCTGAAGCCGCCGCCTATCTCTACGGCCTCGCCCCTGGAGACGATCACTTCCTTGCCGTGGGCAAGGGCCGCAAGGCCCAGCATAACGGCGGAGGCGTTGTTGTTGACGGCCAAGCCGGCCTCGGCGCCGGTGACTTCGGCGAGGAGCCGGCCAAGGTACTCGTTCCGGGAGCCTCGCGTACCGGTGGCGAGGTCGAACTCAAGGTCGCCGTAGCCTGCGGCCGTGGACGCAACGGCTTCGACGGCTTCGCGGCTGAGCGGGGCGCGTCCGAGGTTGGTGTGGACCACAACGCCGGTGGCGTTTATCACGGCCCGGGGCCAGCGGCGCAGACGCTCGGCAGCGCCGGCGAGGACTGCGTCCACGATGGCATCCAAGTCCGGGACCGGGACGCCGTTGCTTATGGCATCTCTGGCGACTGCCAGTTCGTCGCGGACGACCTCGACGACCAAGTCCCGGGATACCTCATCGCACAGGTCTTGGATGGGCGCTTCTGAGAGCACCCGGTCGACGCTGGGAAGCCCGCGGTAGGGAGATTGCGACGCCATGGGAGATAGACAGTCCTGAGGCGATTATAGCTGAGTGTTGGCGTGACGTTCCCGGGTTGAAGTGGAACTAAGGGTAAATGTGGACCCAGGGCGCGAGCTTTGCCACAAGGTCGCTATGGTCCGGAGGTCTGCCTTCGGAGATGCACCGGTTGATGTACACGATGGTCCTCCCCCAAGTGTCCATGCTGTTCGGGTCGATCCGCAGCTTGCGGATGATGGTCACGGCGTCCATTTCCGCGTCCATAAATTCGTCCCAGCGTGTAAGAAGGCAGAGGACGAAGCGGTTGACCGCGACTTCGGCGCGCTCTTTGACGAACCGTCTTTCGAGAGACCGCAATGAAGAGGGGGTGCGGATTACCACTTTGGCACCGTGTTCTTCCTCAGGTTGGTTGCCTCATGGAGCGCGTCGAATCGCTGTTCGAGGCGGTGTCCGTAGTGGGCCTGCTGGGCATGCTGCAGGATGGTACCGGCGGCACGGAACTTGAGGCGCTTATCATTGGAACGAAGCGACTCGTACAGGACTTCGGCGGCTTCGTAAGACATGGCCTGAATCTCAGATTCGGCGATGTGGAGGGTCTCCTCACGTAGGGACTGCAGGGCGACCCTGAAGTTCTCGTCCTCGAGCCATCTGTAGAGGGTGGCGCGTCCGATGCCGGCGGCCCTAGCCTTGGCGGTGAGAGAGCCGGGCCTAAGGAGATGTGGCAGTGCCGATAGCTGCCTTGCGGACAGGTCCTGAGGGAGCCGCGAGGTCCCAGTGTGCATCAAGTTCGGCCGGGCCGGGGGCTCCTGCTCTTCAAATTGGTCAAGTGTCTCATTTTGTCTATCTTCATTCATTTTGTAGCTGTATCCTCCTTAACTACGGGCGCTTTGAAACGTTTACCAATCGGAAACGATGCTTCAACGAGGCGGTTGAGAGCGAAATGAGTACGAGTCTGAGAATTTCCCCAGTCGTGGTCAACAAGGCTGACCGATCATGGCGAACGATGCTCTCCGCCGCTAACTTTTCGATGCCAGAACATGTGTGCATAAGTTAAGAGTAGTACAAGAGTTCGCGCGCGTCAAGAGGTCGCAGGGCGTCATGGTTGAGGCGGCTTCGGAAAGGCCTTTCGACAAGCTGATGGTGTGCGGTGTATTGGGTAAGTCCCTTCGACGCGCTCCTTCGAAAGGCTCAGGATGGGGACTGGTTGGGAAGGAAGGCGGCGGAGCCGACGCTGGTGCTAGAGCCTGAGACGGAGTACTAGGGGGCGGAGCTTCCCGCGGCGCCGACGTCGCGGGGGATCGTGATGGAGAAGGTGCGACAGCTACGGGACCCGGCGATCTTCAGGGATGGGGACGAGGCGTACCTGCTGTACGCGGTCGCGGGGGAGCAGGGGATCGGGGTGGCGCTGGTGGGGGGGGGGGTAGCGGGCATCCAGCCAATGTTCAACGCCACTTGAGGGAGAGTCTTAGCCATCTAGGTGCCTGCGGGCTCACAAGCGAGAAAGCTTTGCGGATAGGGTCGCAAGCCGACAAGTCTGCTGACATCCTGAAGAAGCACGGCTAAATCTCGTGTTGAGGCCATCTACACTGTAATTCTCTCAGCCTTATCTCGAAGAAGATTAACTTGTGAAACTGCTTGAACTGATAGCTCAATGCTAATGTGAGGCTTGAGCCGGATAAGCTTTATGGCAACTTGATTGTCATTTAGAGCAGGAAAGATCTTCTGCAGGTGGAACGCTGTGGATAGACGTTCAAGAAGCCGAACGTCGTTCCAAGAGAGCTCCTCAGCAAGGCTTCCACTACGCGATCGAATTCAATGGATTTGCTGTGGGGTGAAGCAGTCTTGAGGGTTAACTTGCCACGAGCTCCTATAGTAAATGAGGGCCCGTAGCCTGGACGCTCCTCTACATCCAATTGCGATCGCGTACGCATCAAGGTCAGATCATTACGTAGCTCAAAGGAGTAGGGGCCATGTAGGTGAAGCACGAATTCGTACCCAGTTGGTATTTGGAAGAGTTCTTGAAGAAACAAGACACACTTTTGAATGTGAGTGTGGCCAGCCCAGCTCTTCTTGTTTCGCATCTCCTCGACAAGGTGGCAGATTAAGATCTGTCGTTGTGGCATTTCTATTCGCCGCATACTCATCTTCCTCCTGCTGAAATTGAGAGGATCTGACCTATTTCCGATTGAAGCCACGTTTTGGCTTGTTCCGAATGGTTGGGGTCTACCAGTACAAACCCGATGTCCACAATGGGTATATGTCTTAAGACTACTGACATGGCCCGCGATGATTCAATCTTGTCCTGTGAGTCGATGACAGGAAAGTCGTCGATTGGATCAGACTTTGGAACAAACGACTTGTAGAGGACGTTGTGGATTCCGTATCTCTCGATACAAGCTTCTGCGACGTTCTTTACTGGCTCTTCGTGATTTGATTCGTGTTCAGGAGCTGTAGTGTAGACGCGTCGGAAGTGCCCACGATTCACGATTCTCTTAGCATGACGATGTCCTTCAGCAGTTACATTTATAGCGGCGTCACTAATGGCGCCAAGAACCCTACTGTCGGTCAGGATCCTGAGTTTGTCCCAAGTTTCCGGGAAATGCCCTCCAGGAAGCCATGCTTGGAGAAACTCCTCTAGATGCATGTCGTACGCAACCCTAACTTGGTGATAATACACTTGCATGAACATGAAGTATCTTGCTAGAAGGAGAGCTTCAGCGGAGTGGATGCCTCCCGATTCTATGCCTAGAGATAGCGAATCGGATTGTTCACTAGCTGGAAGTATTCGCATAGCTTCTATTAGTCGACGGGTCTAATAATGATCGAAGCGGCCGTAAGCCACTCCTGCATGATGCGAATCTCGCAAGAGATAGTCCATTCGATCAACGCCGAAAGCTTCTCCACCGATGATTTCGTGAAGTAGCCTTTGCCAGTCTGTGAAGTCTTCCTGCGGCAATACTTCCTGACCTACAGAAACTTTGGCAACGTCAAGCGGATTGAGTCTGGGAGTCATGGAATTCAGAATCTCTGACACCGGTCCGTCTAAGATGAGGGACGAAGTAATCGACTCGTGGTTCTTACCTTCGGGGAGAAGTTCTCTCTCAGCAGCATGGGAGAACGGCAAATGCCCTATATCGTGACACAATGCTGCTATCCTCAACACTTTACGCCAGTAGAGCTTCTCGTCATCTGGGAAGTTCAGCACGGTGCGCACTGAGTCATGGAAAATGTTGTCTTGCGCTGTGACGATATCGAAAACTCTGCCAGCCAACTCCATCACACCTAAGCTATGCTCAAAGCGCTTGTGAGTCGCACCAGGATAGACTAGGTACGACATCGCCAACTGATGAATGTCTCTGAGCCGTTGAACTGCAGGTGAGTCAAGTACAGTTCGTTCGGATCTGTCCAGCTTGATGAACCCGTGAATGGGATCTCTGATCTCGTGAAATCGCTTAGTGGCCAGAGAGGAATATCCTATCGATTTGAAGAAGTACTCTTGTCCGTAAGGTGCTTATATTAGCACTGGCGTTCGCGTAACGCAAGGAGAAGGAAAATTTTCAGATATCCAGGCGGTTCCGCCGGGTAAGGGCGCGCGGCGAAGCTCGCGCAACGGCCTCTCGGCAGATAGTGTGCGCTTGGCGTTGGTGCCCTGGCGGTGCTTGAGTTGGAGCTTCGTGGCCATCTTGCTGAACGGAAGATTTTCACTTTTGTGACTATGCCCTTCCGTCCGTGTTCGCAAGAGAGTTCGACGTTGAAGGCGGTGGCCACGGGCGGAAACTGCTTGTTGGCACAGTGCGGCTTGTCTCTGTTGATTGAATTTGTCGGTGTGTTTGTACTGCCTCGGCATGTGCACAATGTATTGCAGGTAGAGAAACTTCTGCAAATGTGCGAGAGGGGCGGTCCTGCTCGTGTGCATTTTTGGAGGTCCATCTCGCCAAGTGTCGGGACATTCGGAGGGCGGGAAGTCTTAGATTTCTCGGCTGCGCTCGAAATGACAGGTGGGGGATCCGTGATCTTTCTGGGCGTGAAGTGTAGGGAAGGCCGAATGCCTGAAGTTCCCCTTCGGCTACCTTCAGGGCATGCACTGGAGAGTGAGATGTCGATTGCGTAGGCTGATCCTGGTTAAGCACTCGATGCCGGACGTGGAGCCCGAGAGGCCCGCGTCCACCTGGAGCCTTGGAGACACTGGCCGCAGGCGAGCCGAGTTGCTGGCGGTAAGGCTCGACGATTACAGCCCTGACATGATCTGGACCAGCAAAGAACCTAAGGCGATGGAGACCGCAGAGATAGTTGCAGAGGGCTTTGGAGTGCCTGTCCAAGTCGCGGATGGGCTGGAGGAGCACCACAGGACCGGCGGGCCGTTCTTGCCAACACAGGGGGAGTTCGAGGCGGCCATCGAAAGATTCTTCTGCGAGCCAGACCGGCTTATGTTCGGAACTGAGACGGCCAACGAGGCCCTGGACAGGTTTTCATCCGCGATCGATCTGGTAATCGACGGTGTGCGGACGGACACCGTCGTGATAACCCACGGTACGGTAATGACGCTTTATGTTGCACGCTTGGCGGGTGTTCAGCACATGAGCTTCTGGCGACGGTTGGGGTTGCCTTCGTTTGTTGTGCTAACGCTGCCTGAAATGCAAGTGAGCGAGGTTGTGGAGAGCGTTGATTCCGAGTAGGTCCTGAATAGAGGGACGCGGGACTAGGTAGTCACGTCGAAGAAAGGGAGCCGAGTGGCCGCAAGGGGTCGTCTAGCTCAACCACTCTTCCAAGGGAGTGATGTCTATGGGGCCAAACGGCCAATTGGGTGCGGGAAGGCTTAGATTCCCTTCAACACGCTCGGGGAGGCCCTTCGACAGGCCCCTTCGCCAAGCTCAGGACAGTGTCAGGGTGAACGGACTTAAGGCGGGGCACTTCAGCAAGCCTGTTGAAAGGCTTTGGACGGCGTCGGGGCGGGGAGGGCGGTTCGCGAACCGCCCCTATTCGGACGGGGCGAATGGGCTTGCATCTGACGGGGTCTGGGCACTTGCACAGTCATGGAGGTTCGGCGCTGTTCTTGGGACGTGGGCTGCATGAGTGTCGGAGCGCTCGGGCGGGAAGCCTTAGATTTCTCGGCTGCGCTCGAAATGACAGATTATGGACTGCGTCGCTCGCTGGCCTATCCTTGCCGGGCGCGCGTGCGTACTGCTAGACTTGCGCTTTGATTTTCGTGGCGGGGCCACATGTACGTCATTGGACTTACGGGCGGCATAGGCACGGGGAAGACGGCGGTCGCGGACCTGCTCCGGGAGCTTGGAGCGACGGTTGTCGACGCGGACAAGGTGGGGCATGAGGCGTACCGTCCGGGGGCGGATGCATGGCAGGCGGTGGTTGCCGCGTTTGGCAAGGAGATTCTGACCGAAGGCGACGAGATAGACCGCAAGAGGCTGGGCGCGATCGTATTTGGCGACCCGGCTGAACTGACCCGGCTGAATTCGATCATGCACCCCAGGATGTACCGGATGATGGAGGAGCGGCTGGATGGGCTCCGATCGGAGGGCTGCAGGGCGGCGGTGGTCGAAGCGGCGCTGCTGATCGAGGCGGACTGGCAGCCCCTGACTGACGAGGTCTGGGTGGTGACGGCGCCCGAGGAGTATGCGGTGAGCCGGACGGCGGCGAGGTCTGGGCTGAGCGAGGATGCGGTGCGGGCGAGGATCGCGTCGCAGATGGGGCAGACGGAGCGGGTGCTGCACGCGGACTCGGTGATAGAAAACGACGGAACGCCGGAGGACCTGCGGCGCAAGGTGACGGAGACGTGGAACAGGCGGGTCCTGGCGAGGTCGGAAAATTGAAGAAGGTGGCCGGGAGGAGTGTGAACGGCAGTCGTTATGTCACCCTCACCCCTTCGAGGGACTCAGGGCAGGCTCTAGCCATCTCCCATCAAGGGAGAGGGGAGCCGAGGCCCCACCATCAGCCGCCGGTGGATTCCCGCCTGCGCGGGAATGACGGTATTGGTGAAGGGACAGACGGCGAGCGTACTTGCCCGGTGCGAAGGAATCTAGGCGGTTGATTTCATAGGATCGTATGGCGGGTCCTGGCCCGCGAGGAGTTGAGCAGACCCGGATGACCCAATCGACAAGAACGCTATACCGCAGCTACATCATCGAGGAGTATCACCTCACCGAGGAGCCGTACTACGTGCCGGTGGGGGATGAGATCGAGCTGTTCGAGGCAGCCTACCAGCAAAAGATACCGGTGCTGTTCAAGGGCCCGACGGGCTGCGGAAAGACCCGGTTCATCGAGTACATGTCGTACCGGATCGGGGCATCGCTGACGAAGGTGAGCCAGACCGGAGGCCCGCAGCCCGAACTGATTGACGCGGAATCGAACGGCCGTAACGTCCCGCTGGTGACGATCGCGTGCCATGAG
This sequence comes from Dehalococcoidia bacterium, assembly GCA_965237445.1. Taxonomy (GTDB): domain Bacteria; phylum Chloroflexota; class Dehalococcoidia; order Lucifugimonadales. Next base: position 1,351,348 of record OZ250142.1, read on the forward strand.
GACCTGACGTCGAGCGACCTGGTGGGTCGCTACCTGCTGGAGGGCGCGAGCACGGTCTGGATTGACGGCCCGCTGACCCGCGCGGTCAAGGCGGGCGGCATCTGCTACCTGGACGAGATTGTTGAGGCGCGCAAGGATACGACGGTGCTTATCCACCCGCTGACGGACCACAGGCGCATTCTGCCGGTGGAGAAGCGGGGCGAGCTGCTCGAGGCGGCGGACGGGTTCCTGCTGGTGCTGTCGTACAACCCCGGATATCAGAGCGCGCTGAAGGACCTGAAGCACAGCACACGCCAACGGTTCGTGGCGCTGGAGTTCGACTACCCGCCTCCGGACATCGAGGCGGAGATAGTGCAGCACGAGTCGGGCGTGGACGCGGGCACGGCGGGACAGCTCGCGAAGCTGGGCGAGAAGGTCCGCAACCTCCGAGAGCACGGCCTCGGCGAAGGCGCGAGCACGCGGCTTCTCATTTACGCCGGTCAGATGATCGTGCAGGGGATCAAGCCGCGGCGGGCGTGCCAGGTGGCCGTGAACTGGGCCGTAACCGACGACCACTCGGTGCAGAGGAGCATCGAAGAGGTCGTTGGCTCGATATTCGAGGAGTAGCGCACTAGCTGCCGACTCTATGAAGCAGGTCTTATCTGGGGCAGACGCCGCATCGCTAGAGGCCAGAAACCCCATCCCATCCTTCCCCAGCAGACTGGGGAAGGGGCTGCCCCACGCATGAGGCCGAACGCCGTGACCACGCCGCTGCTGGAGGACCTGCGCGCGGCGCTTGCGGACAGGATGGAGCGCCCGGCACCCAGCGGATCGTTCGTGCCTTCTGCGGTGCTTGCGCTCGTGTACCCCTCAGGCGACGACCACAAAGTGCTGCTGCATAAGCGGTCACAGAGGGTGGTGCATCACAAGGGCGACATCGCGTTTCCTGGCGGCGTGCAGGAGGAGGGCGAGTCGCTGCTGGAAACAGCGCTGCGTGAGACGCACGAGGAGATCGGAATCGATCCGGCGGACGTGGAGGTATTGGGGAGACTGGACGATACGGCGACCACCGCGAACTACTTGATCTCACCTTATGTTGGTACAATCCCTTCACCTTACGAGTTCCGTCCCAACGGCGATGAGGTCGACGCGCTGCTGGAGGCGCCCGTTTCAGGGCTGCTGGACCCGGCTAACCGGCGGGACGACGTTAGACTCGTGGACGGCGAGTTGAAGCGAATACCGTGCTTCGCGCACGACGGCCACCTGGTCGTGGGCGCGACGGCGATGATTCTGGAGGACCTCGTCGAACTGTTCGCACAGTCGGCGCGGCAGGACTCGGGGACCTGATGGCAGGAATGCAAGAAGAGAACGTTAACGAAGAGGCGATGGCGGCCATTTCCGTGCTAGAAGAGGAGATGGCCCGATATCCCTCCGCCGTGCTGGAGGAGTTCCGGCGGGCGAGGGAGCCGATGGCGGAGGCGCTCAACGACGCTCAGCTAGGGCGGTGGGCGAGCCTGGGCGCGGAGGTGGCGGCGCAAAACGTGCGCTCGTGGGAGGCCGCGGCGCAGTACTTCAAGGTCAGCCCGGAAGTTGCCGGTTACATGCCGTTCAACTACTTCGTGAAGTGGGCGGACTGCGGGACCTCGCTATGCCGTGACTCACCATCGCTGGCGACGGCGTTCTTCCACGCCAGCCCTGCCACCACGCGCAGACTGAGGTCGCGTCACATCGAGAGCTGGGCGAGCCTCGGGCGCGGGCTATACAAGGGCACGTGGAAATCGAGCACGCTTGCCTGCAAGTTCTACGGAAACACCCCCGGCCTGCTTGAGAGCCTGACGTTCCAGGAGCTGGGACGGTTCGTGACGTTCCTTGACGGGCTTGCGCACCGGTCGTATGACCTGGCGGCAGAGTGCCTGGTGCTGGGTCAGCGCATATTTCCGCTCATCGGCGACGACAAGGACGCGTTCATCTCGCTGGCGTCGACGCTGTCGGAGACCGGGTGGCGGCAGGTGAAGAGCTTCTTCGAGGCTGGCTCGCGCGCGCTGCCTCGGATCGACCCGAAACAGCGGCTGCGTTTCATGAACATGGCGGAGCGGCTGGTGCGGAGCGGCGGCACGAACATACCGAACGTGATGCTGGAGATCTCCCAGGCGCTGTCGACGCTGGACTCGGAGCACCACTCGCGGATCCTGAACTACGCGGACAGCGCGCTGGAGGTGTCGCCGGGAGCGGTGCCGGAGTTCATCAAGAGCAGCCCGACGGTGCTTTCCCGCGTGAGCATGAACCAGCTGGGCAAGTGGTTCGGCGAGGGCATGAGCGTTCTCGAGGAGAACAAGGACGGCGGCTTGGCCTTCTTCAAGCTGGAGTCGGCCTATTCCGAGAAGGTGCTGGAGATGCTGTCGTCGGGCGTGGAGTTCGAGCGCGTCAAGGACGTGCTGCAGATGTACTGCCGGGCGCTGGCAGGGGCGGAGATCAAGATCGCGGAGAGCCAGGAACTGGTGGGCAAGAACATCGGCTGGGTCTCCGGCGAGGCGCCGTCGACGGAGGGGTCCACGGTGTTCCTTCCGACGGTTGTGGACAGGTACGGCTCCAAGGACGAGAACTTCGCGTGGTTCAAGGTTGTGTCGACGCACCAGGTGGCGCACCTGGAGTTCGGCAGCTTCGGGTTCGAGTTCGAGCGGCCGTCGAGCCAGTTCGACGACATCAGGCAGCAGGTGCTGGAGTCCCGCGAAGGTCTGACGACGACACCTTCGGAAACTAATGGTGCGACCGCGAACGGGTCCGGCGGGCTGGAGACGGCGTGGCTGACGGATATGCAGCGTTACTTCGACCTGTTCGACGACCGCAAGCTGGCGCTGGACATCTTCACGGTGGTAGAGGACGGCCGGCTCGATGGGCGAGTGCGGCACGAGTACCCGGGGATACGGCGCTCATACCAGGTGGTGCAGTCCGACTCGGTGGAGAACAGGCCGGACATCCTGGAGCTTCCGATGAAGGAGGCGATGGTCGAGTTCCTGGTGCGCCTCAGCCTCCAGCAGTACAAGGGCATTCCGGCCCCGAAGCAGTACGTCACTGAAGCGCGCAAGATCGCGGCGATCGCGCAGCAAGTGGTGCACCCTGAGGCGACGGTGGAGGACGCGGCAGAGGCGACGCTGCGAATCTACGCGCTCATCTCCCAGATACCGAATGAAGAGAACCCGGAAGACAACTGGGAAGACCTGGACCTGGAGGACGACCAGGAGCAGTTCTCGTTCGACGAGGAAGACCTGGAGATGCTGCTGTCGCAGTTCGGGCAGGCAATGCAGATGTCGACGGAGGGTGAAGGCGAAGAGGAGTACGAGTCGAGCCAGGACGTCGACTACAGGGGCGACTTCAAGCCGGAGCTGGTGCAACTCCTTTCCATGCTGCGGATGCAGAACCAGGACAAGCGGGCGGAGTCCACGGAGGCGATCTCCCAGGAGATGCTGGAGGAGATGCTCAAGAACAGCGCTGAGCTGGACCTCCAGGCTGTGCAGGGCGACGTGGACGAGTCGAGCGGGCTGTTCGCGGACAACATGATGCGCGAGGCCGGCATGAACATGCCGGCGACCGACCAGTACGGCCAGGGGCCGCTGGTGCACGTGGACGAGCAGGGCGACTCGCTGGACCCGACGGAGCCGCAGACGTTTGTGTACGACGAGTGGGACTTCCGGGCGAACGACTACAAGCCGCGGTGGTGCATCGTGCGGCAGAAGCCGATGGCGGAGGGCGACTCTGCGTACTACGCGAACACGGTGCACTCGTACGGTACGCTTGTGACGCAGATCAGGCGCCAGTTCGAGATGATGGTGCCGGAGATGTTCCGCAAGGTGCGGAAGCTGGAGGACGGGGAGGATCTGGACATCGACGACGTCATCGAGGCGTTCGTCGACATCCGGACGGGTGTGAGCCCGAGCGACAAACTGTTCTGGCGGCGGAACAAGGTGCAGCGCGACGTGGCGGTAGTGTTCCTGCTGGACACGAGCGCTTCGACGGCGGAGGCGATCGACGACTCGAAGCGGGCGGCGGACGACTGGGACGCGCCGGAGGACCCGGTGGAGTACATGGTGTGGCTGCGGTCGCGGCGGAGCGAGGGTGTGCGCCGGGGGTACAAGCGGATCATCGACGTGGAGAAGGAGTCGGTGGTGCTGCTGATCAACGCGCTGGAGGCGATCGGGGACCTCTATGGTATCTACGGGTTCTCAGGCTATGGGCGTGAGAACGTCGAGTTCTACACGATCAAGGACATAGAAGAGAACTTCTCGGAGAGGGTCAAGGGCCGCATCGACCGGATAGCGCCGCTGCACGCGACGCGGATGGGGCCGGCAATCAGGCACGCGGCGTCGAAGCTGGAGAGCCAGGACGCGCGGACGAAGCTGCTGTTCCTCATCAGCGACGGCAGACCGCAGGATCGTGGCTACAGCCGCGAGGGCGTGGAGAAAGAGTACGCGGTCCACGACACGAAGATGGCGTTCGACGAGGCGCGGCTGAAGGATATCCAGCCGTTCTGCCTGACTGTGGACAAGAACGGGCATGACTACCTCGGTACGATGTGCCAGGATATCGGCTACGAGGTCCTGGACGATATCTACGCGCTGCCGCAGCGGCTTCTCTACCTGTACAAGACGCTGACGATGTAAGCAGGGGCAGGGCACAGCCCCCGTATCGGAGCACGGGGCAGGCTCTGCACCCACAAGGCCAAGGGCTCGTCCCAACGCCTCCATACCTGTATCGGCAGGCCTATTCCTCTCGAAGAGATAAACCTGTCGACGCTGTTCGATGGCAAGCCAGCGGTAAGCTGCCCCGGTCGTCCAGATAGTTCCAAAGGAGAAGCCAATGCCCGCACTTCCTGAGAACGTGGTGAAGCTGCTGGAGCAGCCGTTCCTGGCGCACGTGTGCACGACGATGCCGGACGGCTCGCCGCAGGTGACGCCGATGTGGGTGGACACGGACGGCGAGCACATCTTGGTAAACACCGCGGACGGCAGGACCAAGACGCACAACGTGCGCCGGGACCCGCGTGTTGCCGTGTCGGTGGCGGACCCAGAGAACCCGATCACGGGCGCGGTACAGGTGCGGGGCACTGTTACGGAGATCACTGCCGACGGCGCGGACGATCACATCGACAGACTGGCACACAAGTACACTGGCTCGGCGTTTGGGGCCAAGCAGGACCGCCTGATCTTAAAGATCAGGCCGGACTCGATGACGGGCGGGGTGTTCGGCGGGCACTAACGGGCGCGACCCCGCCGAGGCGTGCGGCTAGCGGGCGCTGTCGGCGGCAGCGTTCAGGGCCATGGCCTCAAGCTCCTCTACCTTCTGCGCGAGGTTTGCAGGATCTAGGCGCACGGTGCGGCGAGTCTGGGGCGGTTGCAGATCCGTATCATAGTGCAAATGGAATGATGCCTGGCCACTTACTTGCTTGTTTATCCTCGGCCCACTTCCTACATTCTGCAACAAGCTGACAACTACGGAAGTGTTCGTCTGCGTAAGGCAGTTTGATGTGATAGGCACGAACAGTGTTCGCCGGTAGGCCTTTGTCCGGAGCGTAGAACTGGCGTGGGAAAAGGATTGCCGTTTTAGCCTTGATTTCAGGCACGCTTACGAAATTCGCAATTTCGTATCCTGCTCCAAGACTCTCAGCGGTGCATAGAACTACAACGAGCTCAACGTCCGAGCTGCTCAGCAGCCTGCGTTCCTGTTCGAGAAGTGGTTCATCTGGATGTTCCGGCGCCAAGAGCCCTTCGTCTTCAGGGAAGAAGGGGCGGTGACCATCAGCTTCCAACTCGGTCCGAATCTGCATTCTCTTCATCAAACCGGGGCTCGAAGGTGATCCCAACCCTGGGCCCAGCACAGCTATGCGTAATCCAGGAAGGGTCATTCCTGTGAAGCCCGTAAGCCTTGTATGTGGTGAGACGGCGAATCAGATTCCATACTCAGATTCACTTACTTTCTCGGATTGAGTCTATGAACCGTTGTCCTGCTTCAGTGATGTAGATGACATTGGCTCCAACCTCGCAAAAGCTGGCTGCTGTAAGCTTGGCAAGGGCTAGGCCATGCTCGCAAGCGTCAAATTCAGAGATTTCCACAACTACGTCTTGATACATCCCTTCAAGTAACTTCAGAGATGCATTGTCGTTAAAGACTTCACTGGCCTTTCGTCGGAAGTAATCGTTGGCGTTTGCAAGCCTTTGTTGCAGATTCTTAGTATTAGAAGAAGTTCTAGTGGCCCTACGACGAGACTCCGTAGTGTGCCATTCGAAGGATGAGAGACTACATGGATTCCGAATGGATCCTGTACTCTTGCCAGACTTTAAGAGCAGCATCTTACCAACACCCTCATGTGGATAGACAATATTCTCGAGGTCTTCATCCTCCCATGGATGAGCGCTCGGGTGTCTTAGGATACGAGGGCTCCTAGTTCCCGTCCCTGAGTGCAACAATTCTCTTACTCCTGGTTAGAATAGAAGTTTGGCTGAAATTGATCGTGTCTTATCTAGCAACCGTCGGATCGCAGGCAAGCTCAACTCCATTGTAGAATCCAAGCTGACTATGTGAGTGAACACACTGGAATCCGCAGGTGACATCACCATAACTTCATACTCAAGTTCATCATTATCCCTCCGGCTGAATTCGGCACTTTCGATATGAGTGATCCCATTTGCTGCGTCTTGCATGACAAGGGGAATCGGAAAGGAAACCTTGGATTTGTAGCCTAGTTGTTGATCATATTCGAATGTGGCATGAAAACTGACATTGATAGGGCCGAACAGGCCAGAAGATGCCCCAACCAACAAGGATACTGGCCTAAAGGACTTAGGCGGCAGAGATAAATCGCGGAAGGAACGATTGCTTGACACCGAGAGGTCTATCTCCAACCCAGATAGATGTGCGGCCTTGGTTAATCGGCCCTGAACACGATAAGTAAGTTCTCCAATTTTGGATCTTGATCCAAAGAGTGAAGTCTTATGATCTCCTTCTTGCTCATCGGCCAGATCATGAGTGTGCGTCTGGTTCATCAACGAATCAATCTCAAGGTCCTTGTCAGATGGGACGATGAAGTTGCTGAACAAGTGGAAACTCACACAGTGGAATCGTGTCAGATTGAGTCTCATACGGCACCGAGTGGGTCCTAGCGCTGAAGCTCCTAATGCTCTCTTATTGGTTCCGAGTTGAAATTAACATCGTATCATGGTTGGCTGAGTAGCATTACTCAACGTCTAACGTCTGTCTCCAAAAGTCCTTCTCTCCGTAACCAAGTTTCGACCTAAGCAGGCCAATCGAAAATGCAGAAGCGAGGCGTCCCTAGCGGGCGTTGTCGGCGGCGAACTTCAGGGCCACCGACTCCAGCTCCTCCACCTTCTGGGCGACCATGGCGGGATTCAGCCGCGCAGCGTGGTCAGAGTACCCGGCGCGATCGAGCATCGCTGCAAGTTTGCCGCCCTTGAAGAGGTCGAGCGCCCAGCGGAGCGAGTCCGGTGCGGTCGTGACGTCCAGGTATAGACGCTGGTTCTTGGCCATGGGGCCGTAGTGGTAGTGGGGCGCGTTCTCGAAGCAGTCGAAGGTCAGTAGCTCGACTTCTTCGCCGGCCGCGTCGCCGAGCACATGTATGGCGACACCACGGTCGGAGGCGAGCTCCCTGAACTCGACGCCGAACCTGACGGCGCCGGCCTCGATGATCACGTCGCCCCTGTCGTGGCGCACCGTGCTCCGCTGTTCCAGCGCCATGGCGCGCGCAGCCGACTCCACGGAGTCCACGTCGGCGTGCAGAGCCGCGTGGTCGATGCGGCCGGCGAGGTGCTCGTAGCCGGCGCGTCTCGTCATGTCCTGCATGCGGGTCCGTAGCTGCGCGAGAGTCCAGTCGAGCGGATCGCCTTCGGTGGTCTTGTCCAACATGAAGCGTTCGTCCAGCTTCTCGGGGCCGTAATGGTAGTGTGGGGCGTGGTCGAAGCAGTCGAATCGCAGTATCTCGACGTCCTGCCCGTCGACCTCGCCATAGACGTTCATGGTGACGCCCTGATCGTTGAGCTGGTCAGAGTAGTGAAGATTGAACTTGATCGGTCCGCTGCCTATCTCGACTGTGTCATTTGCGTCCATGCTGTGCTCCGTTTCTGGCGCCCCGGGCGCCGGGGGTTCAGTGTGCCTCAAAAACATGCTGCCTGTAATAGGCGAGGAACTCCCGGTCAGGGGCGAACTTTTCCGGGAGGCGAATCGCGCTTCCCTCGTAGTGGGTGATTGCTCTTGTGAAGTAGGGTTCTCTGCTCTCAGTATACTTCGGGGAGACATGGACCGTCATATCATCGGTAATCGTGAGGATGCCCCTATCGAATGCCTTGTCGTGCAAGGCGGAGAGCAGCAGGCCGTTTCGCGGGTTTGCTCTGTTCGCAGCGTCGTCGCGCCAGGGGACGATATGGCTGGCGATGAGGAGCGAGGGGACAGACAGGCCGGTGATGCAGCAGCGTTCGTTGTAGGCTGAGCGGACAGCCGCGCGGAAGAAGTCATGGCCCATGCGGGCTGTGGTGACGACGGGCCGATCCTCCCCAACCGGGAAGCTGTAGTCTTCCTCCATTGGGGGCTCGATTGGAGTTGTAGCAATCCCTAGCGACTCAAGCGCAAGCCGCGTTTCGACGGCAAACCTACGCCAGTCCGCCTCCATTTCTCGCCACATCGCACGGTCGTTGGCGGACGCGTTCCGGAGGCCCGTACGCAGGGACCGGGTGATCGCGGGATCCAAGCTGGCGATGTTGGTGAGCTTCATTGCCAACGCCGATGGAGATCGGCCGATGGCTCTCGCCATCTCCACGATCTCGGGATTTCCGTGATGCAGTCTTCCAAAGGGCAAACGGCAGTACAGGCTGAAGGCCACGAGCAGTTCCTGGCGTGTCCACAGGCGCCGCTCAGGCACGGTCGCCTAAATTGTCCGGGAGTGAACGAGAGTCGCGGCGCACGGCTGAAGTGCGAGTATCGCCCTCTGCTATCCAGCCTGCCGGATGCCCACTAGGTAGAGTTCCCGGGATGGAACGAGCCGGTGGCGAGTTGTGTCGGCTATCAGGCCCAAGCTTTCGAGGAAGACTGCACCGAGAAGATAGACGCCTTCCGGGCCGAAGATCACGGGCGTTGTCCGCTCTCTTCCTTCATACCTGAAGAGTGCTTCTCCCATACCGTAGGTACGTTGCCCGCCGTCGGCGAGCGGGAAGGCCGTCTCTTCTGTCGGGGACAGCCCCAGTGTTTTCTCCAGCAGAGAAGCCGGCAACATAGAGTAGGTAGCGCCGGTATCCACGATCGGCTCTATCTGGTGGTAGACCGGGTTAGCCGGATTTCCTACTTCGATGGTCGTGTGAAAGAGGCCCATTGCCCGTCCTTTCGGCTACTGAGGGCTCTTCTGTGCTGACGATCATAGCATCTTAACGGTGCTCGGCCCCCTTCCGGCCCTTCGACAGGCTTAGGGCGAATGGACACATATCAAGTTTGCAAATTTACGCCGGGACTGCCGCGCTTGCCCACCCGCCTTGCTTGGTGATACAACGACTGCGCCGCACTGATCGCGAATGGCTGCGGCGTCTTTCGAACTAGGAAGGATGCAAGGAGGGAAACGCGCAATGCACCTGCTGGAAGTTCTCAACCCTGTGGCGGAACAGAGAGGCTCACGGGCCGTTATGCCGGTCAACTCGAGGCCATCGACCCTGGACGGCCTGAAGATTGGACTGGTCTGGAGCGGCACTCACGGAGGGGATGTGGCGCTGAACCGGATAGGCGAGATGCTCGGCGAGAGGTTCTCCGGCCTAACGACGAACTTCTACACGGGCGGCTCGTACCCTGCGCCGCCCGATGTACTGAGGCAGGCCGCCAAGGAGTGTGACGCCGTCATCGGCGCCACCGGCGACTGAGGTACTTGCGCGTCGTGGATGGTCCACGACATGATCGAGGTCGAGAAGATGGGGAAGCCCGCTGTCCCTATTATCTCCGGCCGATTCGAGGGCGACGCCGAGGCCAGCGCGCGAACTTTCGCCATGCCCGCGCTCAGGTTCGTGATCGTCCCCCGGATTTACCGCAACCTTACCCCGGCCGAGTCGTTGAGGAACACGGAGCCGGCAATCGATGACATCGTCAGGTCTCTAACGGGCAACGGGGAAAGCGCGGTGTCGGCAGAACAGATCCCGGAAGCGGACGTCGAGCGCTTCGAGGGCGGCGACCGGCTCGACACGATGCTGCGCATGAATGAGGAGTTCATCGGCAGGGACTGGGGTGACGGCTTTCCCCTGTTGCCTCCCACAAGGGCGGCAGTGGACGAGCTTCTAAAGGGTACGAACCTGCCGCCGGACCACGTGGTGTGCGACATGCCGCCCGGCTTTGGAATTGCAACTGTGGAGAAGATCGCCGTCAACTCGGCGTTGGCGGGCGCCAGGCCGGAACACATGCCAGTGATCATCGGCGCCGTGCAGGCCCTGTCCCGCATGGGCCCTCACGGAGGCAAGTCCCTCCTGATGTCCACCAGTCCCCAGGCACCGCTCCTGATCGTGAATGGGCCGATAGCCTCGGAGCTGGGGATCAATGCGAGGTCGGCCCTGGGGCCGGGCCTCAGCAACAGGGTGAATATCACTATTGGGCGCGCGTTCTCCCTGTGTCTCAGAAACATTGGGCAGTGGTACCCGGACCGCATGGACATGGATACGATCGGCACCACGCGCAAGTTCGTTCACTGTATCGCTGAGAACGAGAGGATGAGCCCATGGGACCCGTTCCACGCGGACAAGGGCTTCAAGGCCAGTGAGAGCGCCGTGTCCGTGTTCATCTCCGACGGGGAGTTGGATATACAGGACCAGGGCAATGACACCGCCGAAGGATTGCTCAAGACGATCGCCTACGGCCTCAGCTTCGGCACCCGGAGCCTCGGCGATAACCACGATGCAGAGAGGCTCATTCTGCTGCCGCCTGACGTGGCCCGCCCGGTGGGCGCACAGGGCTTCACCAAACGCGGCGTCAAGGAGTTCCTCCACGCCCACGCCAATGCGAGCCTGGGCAAGATGATCCAGTACATGCCGTTGAAGGGAGAGGCCAGGGTGGCCGCTCAGTGGCGGTGGCTGGAGGAGCTCACTGAACGGGACCTATTGGATATGACGATGCCCGTTCTTGAGAGCCCGGAGAGGTTCGACGTGGTTGTAGTCGGCGCCGACAGGGCGAAGACGCTGGTGATGCCCACCGGGCCAAGTTCGGTAACCGTGGGAATTGACGCGTACAGACCCTGACGCCTGCCCGCGGCGAGCCTAAGGCGCCCAGCTAGCCGGCGGCTTCCTGGGACTCGGTGTCTTCCGACTCCGAGTCGTCGGTATCGGCGACCTCGCCGACGGGGATGTCGTCAAAGAGGGAGAACAGGGTCTCGGTCCATCCGGCGGGAATAAAGATCACTGGCTCGGCCGGATATGAGCTGTAGGCTATCTGGCCGTAGTACCTGTCCGTGTCCGGCGCCTTTACGCCCACGCGGAAGGTCAGTTTTGCTGTGTAATCGGTGCCGCGCTCGGATATTTTCTGGTACCTGATCTCGACGGTTGGGGACAGCCTCGATACCCCGTAAGGCGCGCCGGCACTGCCGACGTTGTAAACGGCTATTGAGGCGTCAGGCGGGCCGTTCAAGAGCGGCACGATCTCGGCCCATCGCTCCTCGTCCACGGGCTTGCGGTCCTTCACGTCTTCAGGACCGGACACCCACCACTGGTCGTCGTCGTACCTGAACCGCAGCTCTTCTCGATTATCGCCCTCAAGCGGGCGGTACAGGGAAAGGCCGAGAATGGTCTCGGGCAACCGGTCCTTGTGCCAAGGCGGCAACGGCGGCTCGATGGCCAGACGCGTGAGGACATCGCCCCACGAGTCGTTGACGAGATAAAGCTGGTCGTAGCCTGCAACCATGCTGTAGCGGTAGAACCCGTTTGGTGTCTCGTCCCCGATCTGTACGGTGATCTCCCGGTTGCCAGTGAGCTTGACGTCGATGACGGTGTACGGGTTATCCAGCCCGTACTCTCCCATGTCTTCGGGAGAGTCGATGAGCAGCCGGCGCGTTTTCGGCCCGGAAAGCAGGACCGTCATGCCGCCCCAGCGGTGTGGATCGGCCGGCACGTTCTCCGGCTCCTCGAACACCCACACGTTCTCGTCGTTTTTGAAGAACCTGCGGTAATCTTCGGCGTTCTGTACGGAGATCTCAGTGATGTCATCCATCGATACCTGGTAGAACCAGGGAGCGTCCGGGGGCCGCTCCTCAACCGTGGCGAACGGGTTGATGAGCACGACCACGACAACGGCGGCCGCGACGACAACGAGTGCGATTGTGAGGCGTAAGTTCATGGGCTACCGCCTTCGCCACCAGACGTAGAAGCCGACGAGGACCATGACCGCGGGCGGCAGGAACCAGCTAGACCACTTTATGAAGTCACGCTCGCCCGTGGTGACCACGAGTTCCCTGAACGGGATTATCTTGGGCCTGATCGAGATCAGGTTGTAGTCTTCAGCGAGCCAGTTCACTGAGTTGAGCAGCAGGTCCGCGTTGTCGAAGCTGGCGTAGAACCGGTTTTTGGCGAAGTCCGAGTCTCCGAAGATCACGAACTTTGCAGGGGGCGGGTTGCCCAGTTCGTTCGGTTCCTCGGTGAATGTCCCAAGTGCCTGGACCACCGTAGCGTACGACCATACGCTCATCTGCTCATCGTCAGGGTTGAACTGGACCTCCTCCGGGTCTGTCTCCATCCAGCTAGGTGTGCTGACGATCATTCTGTATAGGTCAATGTAGGATGGTACGTCCACTGGATCGGACACGGTGATGTCGACGGCCGTGACGCCCGGGAAGATGTTCGTGTTCAATTGTTCGGTGATCGGGACGCCCTCACGCGAGATGTACTGCTGATTGGAGCGCTGGACGATTGGCGTGAGCGGCTCCTCCGCCACGGAGCTGAAGATGTCCGCGATCGGGTAGTAGCCGAGGTCAATGCCCCAGTTGGTGAGCAGGTCCGCGAACGACTCCGGCGTTTCGGGATCGAAGAGGCCGAGCAGCCTCGCGCCCGTCACCGTGCCGTCTTTTCTGACGACGCCGCGTTTTAGATACTCGAAGATCGCTTGCTTCTCGTCTGCGGTCAGGTCCTGTTGCGGGCCGGCGACGACAAGCACGGCGGTGTCTTCCGGTATTTTTCCTGTTTCGAGCAGGTTCAGGAAGCCGACCGCGTAGTTGTCACGCCTCATGCCGCCGATCGCGAGGTCATATCCCTCGTCGCCAAGCTGCACAGACGTCGTTTCTACGGAGAGGCCCTTCTCCTTGTGCCCGGTGAGGAAATAGATCCTCTTCTGTTCCTGGCCAGTCACCAAGAGGATGCCCGCTATGAGTTCCTGTTCCGAGTAGTTTCTGCACTCAGGACCCGGAATGCACCTCAACTCCTGGAGCCTGTTGTTGGTCAGGTCTTCGAACACCAGAGTAGGGTAAGTCACAACACCGTACCTGCTTGCCAGCGACGGGTTCAGATCCGGGTCTTCGAGCCGGTATGTCAGCTTGTTGGTGCGCCGCGAGAGCTCGTTAAGCAGATCGGACGTCTGCTCGGCCTGGAGCTGCTCTCTCGGGCTGGAAGGATCGTAGAAGAGCGTGGCCTGCACGGGGCCCTCGAGACTGTCCAACACACTCACGGCCTGTGGCGAGAGAGTGAATATGCGCGTGGAGGTCGCATCGACTCTCAGCGTATTCCGGAAGAGCAGGAAATTGACCAGGATGGCGATCACGAGGAACGCGGCCGACATGATCAGTATGTTTGCGCCGTAGCGCCCCTGCCGGCCGAGCATGAATGCGCCCACGCTCCTGGCCGAGAAAGCCAGCGCAAGGAACAGGAGTGAGAGGCCGATGATCAGTACGCTGAGGGAGAAGTTCTCTATCTGCGGGATGGTGAGGTAGAAAGTAACGCCCGCGATCACGCCGATAATGCCGGCTGCGGCGCAGACGTAGCTCCAGAAGGATAACGTTCCGAGCTCCGGCAAGATGCTCGAAAGCCGGCTGTCTTTCCGTTCGTGCCTGCGGTCTCTCATGCTATCTCCACCTCCGGGTCTCCACAGACCTGACGGTAAGGAACAGGAACACCGCGGCTAGGCTTACAAAGTAAGCGACATTGCTGAGGTCCAGCACACCCCTGGCGAAATCGTCGAAGTGATCGCTCATCGAGAGACCGTTGATGATTTCCTTTGCCACGCCGCCAACACGGTTGCCGACCACGTCCGTGAAGGACAGGGGCATCAGTATGCCCATTCCGATCACTGCGGCCACGATCTGGTTGCTGGTGAGCGATGAGGCGAGGATTCCCACGGAAAGGGCGGCGGCCCCGTAAAGCACGAGGCCAAAGTAGGCGGTCAGCACTGGACCCGTGTCGGGGTCTCCGAAGAAGTAAAGGAGGAGGACGTAGTACAGCGTGAGGGCCACCGTGACGATCAGAATGACGAGGCTGGCCAGATACTTTCCGACAACGACTTCCCAGTCCCGCACCGGGGCCGTGAGCAGGAGCTCCAGCGTACCAAGCTTCTGCTCCTCGGCCAGCAGCCTCATGGTGAGGAGCGGCGAAAGCAGGATGAAGAAGAAGCTGGCTGGGACGATGTAACCTCTGACGTCGGCCTCAGAGAATGCTTGAACCACGTCGTTGACGAAGTAGATGCCGGTGAAGATAAGGAACATGGCGCCCACGATGTAAGCGGTGGGCGTACCGAAGTATGACTTCAGCTCCTTGAGGGCGATTACGAGCGTGTTGGTCATGCGTAAACTTCCTCGGCGCTATGTCTGCAGATGCTCACGCGTACACTTCCTCCGTGGTAAGTCTCAGGAAAATCTCTTCCAGGGTCATGCCCTGGGCCTCCAGGCGAAGGAGGTCACAGTTGTTTCGCACGACGGCCACGGCGATCTGAGCGCGCACGTCCACGCCGTGCCGGGCGTCCACGCGGTAGGTGGAGACGCCGTTTTCCTCAGCCGCCGGGAGCGTTTCGACCTCCAGCACGCCGTCCACGCCCTTGATCGCGGTCTCCACAGCGCTGCGGCGGCCCCTGACCTCCAGCTCGATGCGTTCGACGCCGCGGAGCCGGGAAGCCAGGTTGTCCGGCCGGTCTATGGCCACGATCTGGCCTTCGTGGATGATGATCACGCGCTCGCAAATCATGCTTACTTCAGGAAGGATGTGGGTGCTCACGATCAGCGTGTGCTCGCCGCCGAGGTCCTTGATGAGCTGCCGGGTTTCGACGACCTGAATCGGGTCGATGCCGATCGTAGGTTCGTCCATGATCAGGATGTCGGGATCGTGGAGGATCGACTGCGCGATACCCACGCGCTGCCTGAATCCCTTCGAAAGCTTGCCGATGAGCGAGCTCCTGTAGTCTCCCAGCCGGCAGATGTCGATTACTTCAGGGACGCGCTCCTGCATCCACTTCCGGGACATCCCCCGAATCCGGCCCATGAACTCCAAGTAGTCTTCCACGGTCATTTCCGTGTACAGCGGGACGGTCTCCGGCAGGTAGCCGATGTGCCGGCGGGCGCTCAGCGACTCGGAGACTATGTCGTAGCCTGCCACGGTCACGGATCCGCTCGATGGCGGCATGTACCCGGTTACGATCTTCATGGTGGTGGACTTTCCCGCACCGTTGGGTCCGAGAAAGCCCAGCACCTCGCCCTGGTCGACACTGAATGAAATGTCGGTTATGGCAGGATAGCTGCCGTAATACTTTGTTACCTGTTCAAGCTCTATCATCGGACCTGTTCTCTACTGGGAGATTCCATACTCAGTCACGTTCATTTACGTTCGCGCCGCGCCGTTGGGATTTCCTGAGGCTTCAAGGCTGGCGTATCAGCGTTACAGACGAAACATTTTAACACGGAGCGGTGGCCCGTTCGGAAGCGCCGGGCAGTCTGGATGGGGCATCGGCCCAAATGGTAAGATTAAATGGCATCGGTCAACCGGCAATTGCCGGGTTGCTAATCCTTTCCTACGAGTATTCTCCCTGACAAACATGGCCGACGGAATCGTTTACATGGACCACGCCGCCACCACAGGCCTGAGGCGCGAGGCGTTGGATGCGATGGTCCCGTACCTGACGGAGAGCTACGGTAATCCCTCCAGCCTCTACACGCTCGCGCAGGAGGCCCGAAAGGCCCTGGAAGACTCCAGGGAGGTGGTGGGCAAGGCCCTCAATGCCCGGCGCAGTGAGATCGTGTTCACAAGCGGCGGGACGGAGTCCGACAACCTGGCGCTCAAGGGCGGAGCCTACGCGCGGCTGCGCGAGGGCAACCATCTCATCACCACGGCCATCGAGCATCATGCCGTTCTCCACACTTGCGAGCAGCTCGAAGGCCTGGGGTTCGAAGTGTCGTACGTTCCGGTGGACCGCGACGGTATTGTGGACCCGTCGGAAGTGGTAGCGGCCATGACGGACCGGACGACGCTTGTGAGCGTGATGCTGGCCAACAACGAAATCGGGACGATTCAGCCGGTCGCGGAGATCGCGGCCGCTGCAAAGGCAGAGGCGGCGCGGCGAGGAAGAACGGTAACGGTGCACACGGACGCTGTGCAGGCAGCCGGTTTTCTTGACCTGGACACAAAGGCGCTTGGCGTGGACATGCTCAGTCTCTCCGCCCACAAGTTTTATGGCCCCAAGGGAGTGGGCGCGCTCTATGTAAAGAGGAGGACGCCTTTCGAGGCGCAGCAGATGGGCGGAGGCCAGGAGCGGGAGCGGCGGTCCGGTACGGAAAACGTGCCCGGAATTGTCGGCATGGCGGAGGCACTGAGGCTGGCCAGCATCGAACGGGAAGAGTACGCTGCCCACTGCGCGAGACTGAGGGACCTGATCGCAGCCGGGATACTGGAGCGCGTGGAAAGGACGCGGCTGAATGGCCATCCCACGCAGCGGGTTCCCAACAACGTGAACGTCTCGTTCGATGGGATCGAGGCGGAGCCGGTGCTACTGGGCCTGGACTTCGCCGGGATAATGGCATCGAGCGGCAGCGCATGCTCTTCTGCGTCACTGGAACCGTCCCACGTGTTGCTGGCCATTGGGCTGAGCCCACAAACGGCGCAGGGCAGTTTGAGAATCACCGTAGGCCGGGAGAACACGCAGGAGGAGGCGGAGGGCCTGCTCGAAGTGCTTCCTGACCTGGTGCGCCGGCTCAGGGGTATGCCATCGCTGGCTGGCGTGTAAGGACGGGCTGTGAATCGAGTCTCGAAGGTATGAATGTGATGAAATGGACAACGAAAAATTGTGCGGTCCTCAGCCGGTCGCTGGCACTCTGCCTCGGAGCGGTGATGATAGCCGGCCTGCTGGCGGCGTGCGGCGGCGACGATGAGATGCGCGAGCACTACTCGCGCGGCAGGGTCCTTGACGTCTATGCCACCGAGCCGGCGATGCCGGACAGGATCATTATCGGGACTCCCCGGGGTTGTGACCGGACCGAACGATATCGCCTGCTGGAGCACACCAACCCCAACCGGGCGTACGTTGCCGTGCGGGTGCGGGTGACGAATCTGACTGCGGGCGTGGCCCCGCTCTTCGTGCACTCGGAGACTGCTGAACTCGGCGATCCGCGCTCAGACCGCATCTTCGCACTCGATCCGTGCACGGCTGGAGAAGGGTACGAACCGCCGGAAGGATCGGAGGCCGGGGGGACGACGCATTCGCCCCTTCTCTGGGGAAATGTGGAGCTGAAGAAGGGGTTCCAGGTGAAGGGCTGGATGTTTTTCGACGTGCCCAAGTCGCTTCCGCTGGACGCGTTCTGGTGGCAGGACCCCGAGACGCAGACTATTGTCTATTCTCGCAATTTGATTGTTGAGTGAGCAGCCTGGAAGTACGCAATGAGCCGAGAGAGTCAGGCGCGAAACTGAGGTGAAGATGGCAGAGCCAACCGCGATTACGGATGAGACGTTCGGCCCGGAAGTCCTCGAGGCGTCCGTGCCGGTGATGGTAGACTTCTGGGCCGAATGGTGCGGCCCCTGTAAGGCGATTGCCCCCATCGTGGCCGAGCTGGCGGACGAGTACAACGGCAGAATGAAGTTCACGAAGGTGGACGTGGACAGGAACCCTCAGGCGGCGATGAACTACGGCGTCCGAAGCATTCCAACGTTGCTGATCTTCAGCCAGGGAAGACCGATGGACCAGGTAGTGGGCGCGGTATCCAAGCAAACGCTCAAAAGCAGGATCGATGAAGCAGTAAGCTAACCGTTCTGGAGTCCCCATCGCGATGCCCCCTCGCAAGACCGATGGGATGGGTATAGGCTAGAGAAGACTTTAAGCGGTTGGCCACGCTGGCCGCAGGTCGTGGGAGCGGATGGGTCCTGGTGGGTCCCGCGGACTTCAAATCCGTTGGCCCCGGCCCTTCGGTCGGGGTGGTGGGTTCGACTCCCTCCCGCTCCCGCCATCGAAGTTTTCCTTACAGCCAACGGCGGCGTGTGACGTGCGAGCCGCTTTGCGGACAATGGTCCGGGAAGTAGCGGCCTCAGGCCAAAGCCTTATGTGGGAAGTGAAAGAGGCCGGCTAGGAACCGTTCGATTGGGCAGCGGCCCCGGCCATTGGGCTTCCCTGGCCCCGGAACTGCGCCGAGGGATGGTCGGGGCGAGTTAGCTTGTGGCCCTTGCCGAAGTAACGTTCCCGCAGTGTTTCGCCTTCTTCGTACTCACGACGCAAGACGCCCCGGCGTTGGAGCTCTGGCACCACCATGTCTACGAATTCTATGTGGGACTGTGGCTGGATTACGGGCTGAATGATGAACCCGTCGACGCCACTTTCCATGGCCGCCTCCATCCTGTCGGCGATGTAGGAAGGGTCGCCAATCAAGCGGTGATCTATTCGCTGGGCCAACAACTCGCGGATGGTCTTGCCCCGCATGCGCCGGGCGGCGGCCCTCATGCCATCGGAGTCGACCTCCCCAAGCGGGGTGTCAGGGTTCACTCCCTTGAGGTCGATGCCGGTCCAGCCGCCGTACAGCGTTAGCTGGCCTTCGAACGAGGCGTACTGCATCGTGTCTTCGTGTTTGCGCCTGGCCTCCGCCTCCGTCTCACCAACGACGGGTGTTATGGACATCATCAGCTTCACGCCGTGCGGGTCCCGGCCGAAGGAGGCCACGCGCTCCCGGAAGGAGTCCACGTATTGCCGCAGCTCTGCCCCCCTTCCGCCCATGAAGATAGCCTCGGCGTGCTTGGCTCCGAAGTCGAGACCTCGGGGCGAGGCGCCCGCCTGGTAAAGCACGGGCGTTCGCTGCGCCGCCGGCTCGCACATGAGCGGTCCTACAACGGAGAAGTGTTCGCCTTCGTGGTCAATGCTGCGAACCTTCGCAGGGTCCACGTACATGTCGCGTTCGATGTCCCTGACCACAGCGTCGCCGTCCCAGCTTTGCTCCCACAGCTTGTACACAACGTCCATGTACTCTTCGGCGCGATCGTAGCGCTGATCATGTGGCAGCATTATGCCAAGTCCGTTGGCCTGCGTGTTCTTGACGTACGACGTCACGATGTTCCAGCCGATGCGGCCCTTGGTGTAGTGGTCGAGCGACGTGAAGACCCTGGCGCACTCGTAAGGCGCGTGGAAGGTGGTGCTATACGTAACTGAGAAGCCCAAATGCTTCGTGGCCATGGCCATCGCTGGTATCAGGGGCATGGGATCGAGACCCGGCGCCTGCACTGCGTACTGCACCGCTGCATTCCACGTGCCGCCGTACCCGTCGTAAAGGCCGTGGATGTCGGCCAGGAAGAAGGCGTCGAAACAGCCCCTTTCGAGCGTCTTCGCCAATTCGACCCAGACTTCGACGTCCAGGTACCCGTCCGACATCTTGTCGTTTGGGTTCTTCCACTGCCCGATGTTCTGAGAGATGGGGCAGCACTGGGAGAAAGCGTTAAGGTGCATCATGGGCATGTCAGTTGCCTTTCACGTACACGCGGTAGCGAGTAGGGGGGTGCCGGTGTCTAGCGGCAAGGTTAGGAATACCGGCGCATAGTGTCAAGCTGGCGGGACCTGCGATCGGTGTACAGGAACATCCGCCATTTGCTTAATCTCGTCCTCGCACTCACAGCGTTGACCGGTTCTTACGCGCGCAAGTACCATCGCCCCATTCCGGAGGGGGTAAGACGATGGCCGACAGGTACGACGCGATCATCGTGGGCGCGGGGCACAATGGCCTGGTCACGGCGGGCTACCTCGCGAAGAACGGGCTGTCCGTGCTGGTGCTGGAGCGGCTGGACAAGATCGGCGGCGCAGCCACGACCGACGAGTTCGCGCCCGGGTTCAGCGGCCCGATGTGCTCGTATGCCTGCGCTCACCTACAGGGCAAGGTTATCGACGACCTCAACCTAAGGGAGCACGGCTTCGAGTTCGTCCACTCTGCCAAGCACGCCCCGTTCTCGATGGGGTTCCACCCGTTCCCGGACGGCACGTTCTTAGGAGGCCCCGGCGTGGCGAGTCACCTGGACGCCGCGAACCAGATACGCGAGTTCTCCGAGCACGACGCGCGGTCGTACTTCGCGTGGAATGACTTCTGGGACCGCGCTGCCGCAATTCTGCACAGGTACTTCCTGACGGAGCCGCCAACGTTCGCTGAGGTCGCGGCGGACGTGCGAGGCACGCGCGAGGAGGAGGTCTGGGACCGGCTGGTGACGTGGAGCCTCACCGACCTCGTGGAACACTACTTCGACGATGAACGGGTGCGTGCCAACTTCATGATGGTCACCGAGGCTGACCCGGACTCGCCCGGAAGCCTCTTCTGCATCGCCCTGATCCGGTGCGGCCAGCTCAACAGGCCGGAGGACCGCGGTATCCCCAGGATGAGCATGGGCACGATAACGAAGGCGATGGCGGAGTCGGCCAGACACTTCGGCGCAGAGATCAGGACTCGCGCGCCGGTGGTCTGAAGTGCTTGTTGAAGGCTGGAGACGCAGTGGGCGTGCGCCTCGCGAGCGGCGAGGAAATTCGCGGTTCGGTCGTAGTCTCCAATGCGGACCCCAAGCGAACGTTCGGCACGTTGTTCAAACCCGGCGTCGTTAGCGAAGAGACTCACAAGAAGATCAGGCGTTGGAAGACCAGCGCCGGATGCGTGAAGCTGCTGGCGGCGATGAAGGAGCTGCCCGACTTCTCCCGGTGGCTGGGCGACGGCTACGACCGCAACTCTGTCCTCAACGTCAATCTGATGCCAACGACGGACTACCACCGGCAAAGCTGGCGGGACGCGGCCTCGGGCAGGCCAACCACGTGCCCGATCATGTACATCCAACTGACTACAACCGTGGAGCCGGACCTCGCACCCAGGGGAGGGCACGTGATGTCCAACTGGGTGCTGTACGAGACACCCGACCTTGCGGAAGGAACGTGGGACGACTATCGCGACGAAGTGGGCGAGCAGATCATCGACGTGATTACTGAGTATGCGCCGAACTTCCGAGAGAGCCTGATCGACTGGACTGTACAGACGCCCATGGACATCGAGGCGCGGGTGGGCATGACCGACGGTAACATCCGGCACCTGGACATGATCCCGAGCCAGCTGCTGTCGCAACGTCAGTCGTACCGGACAGAGGTTAGAGGGTTCTACATGTGCGGCGCCGGCACCCACCCCATGGGCGAGGTCACGGGCGCGCCAGGACACAACGCGGCGCACGCGATACTCAGGGACCTGGAGCACTTGGGGTAGCGCTCGAAGCGGCTCTCTTACCCGATCGACCGAGGCCGCGGATACGAAAGACAACTGAGGAGGCAGCACGTGAAGGCAGCGGTGTTCCGCGAAGTAGACGTTCCGCTGGTGATAGAAGAGGTCCAAATAGACAGCCCCGCGGCGCACGAGGTGCTGATCCGCACCGGCGCGTCAGGCGTGTGCCACAGCGACCTCCACTACATGGAGGGCAAGTACTACATGGATACGCCGGCGATACTCGGGCACGAGGCCGCCGGAACCGTGGAGACGGTAGGGAGCCAGGTACGTTACGTGAAGCCGGGAGACAGGGTGATCACTTGCCTTTCGGTCTTCTGCGGCGAGTGCGACATGTGCCTGAAGGGCCGCCAGGTCCTCTGCAGGCGAGAGGCCGGCGTGGTCCGGGAGCCGTCCGAGCCGCCTCGCTTGAGCCTGAACGGCACGGCGGTCACGCAGGGCATGTTGCTGGCGTCATATGCAGAGCAGATGCTTGTGCACGAGCACTCGGTGGTGAAGGTGCGCGACGACATTCCCTTCGAGGTACTCGCGTTGATCGGCTGCGGAGTCACGACCGGGGTGGGCGCCGCGCTCAACACGGCGCGCGTGGAAGCCGGGAGCACGGTGGCCGTTCTGGGCTGCGGCGGCGTCGGCCTGAGCGTCGTGCAGGGTGCGCGGATCGCGGGCGCAGGGCGGATCATCGCCGTCGACACGGTGGAGACTAAGCTGGGCATGGCGCGGGAACTTGGCGCCACGGACGTGGTCGATGCATCGGGCGGAGACGTGGTGGAAAAGGTGATGGGCCTGACCAACAACCGGGGCGTGGACTACGCCTTCGAGGCGGTGGGCACCAAGCAAACGTCGGAGCAGGCTTTCGAGATGCTGGACGACGGCGCTACGGCGTACGTGCTGGGTATGGTGCCTGAGGGCACGAAGATCGAGATCAGCGCGGACACGTTCCTGAGGCGCGAGCGGCGGATTCAGGGCAGCACGATGGGCTCAAACCACTTCCGGGTTGACATGCCACGCTACATAGACTTCTACCTGGACGGCCGCCTGAAGGTGGACGAGATGGTGTCGCAGCGAATGAAGCTGGAACAGATCAACGACGCCTTCGACGACATGAAGCAGGGCCACGTGGCCCGGACGGTGCTCATCTTCGATTAGGGGCCCGAGGTAGGAGCATGGCCCAAGGCCCTCCTGCTAGTATGTAGCCATGCCCACGAATGTACCGCCTCAGTACCGTGAGGCAGAGCAGCGGTTTCGGGAGGCCAGGTCTCCGCAGGCCAAAGTGGCCATTCTGCAGGAAATGCTGGCGATAGTCCCCAAGCACAAGGGGACTGACCACCTGCGCGCCCAGCTCAGGGCCCGTATGTCCAAGCTCATGGACGAGCTTACGGCGCCGTCCAAGGGGCCCAAGACGGGGCGGATCGACCCGTTCTCGCTCTCGAAGGAAGGTGGCGGCAGGGCGACGCTCGTTGGCCCGGCCAACGCCGGCAAAACGTCGCTGCTCGCGAAGGCGACCGGGGCCGGCGCGAGGGGCGGGCTGTACTTCCCGAGCACACAGGAGCCCACGCAGGGCATGCTGCCCTACGAGGACGTGCTGTTCCAGCTTATCGACACGCCGCCCACGTCGTACCCGCATCTACACAGCCGGCTGTACGGCCTGCTTCGCACTTCGGACGCGTTTGTGCTGGTCGTAGACCTCACGAACGATCCTGCGTCCCAGACGAGGGAAGCGTACGAACTGCTCGAACAGTGGGGCTTCGACCTGCTCGCACCCGGAGAGGACGGTTCTGCCGAGGAGCCCGAGCTCTCCAAGCCGGTCATCATCGCCGCCAACAAGGCAGACATGGACGGCGCACTGGACAGCTTCCAGGAGTTCGAGGATGAGCTCCAGGGCACCTTTCCCGTGATCATGACGAGCGCTCTCGAAGTGGTGGGAATAGACGAACTGGCTGAGGCGCTTTTCCAGGCCTTGGGTGTCATTCGCGTCTACACGAAGTCGCCCAGATTGAAGCTGGAGGAGTTCGAGAGGGAGCGCCCGCTCGTGCTGCCGATGGGAAGCACGGTGATGCAGGCGGCGCGCGAGCTTCACAACGAGCTTGGCGAGGGCCTCAAGTACGCGGTGCTGTGGGGCGAGTCCGGCAAGTTCGACGCCCAAAGGGTCGGCCGCTCGCACGAGCTGGCGGACCGTGATGTGATCGAGCTGCACTCGTAAGGGCCGACGTCAGGCCCGCCTCGTTAGCGTGCCGCAGCCTCGTTGTAGCTGGACGGGAGTCGCTGGGCCTCTTAATCCGAAGTCAAAGACTCAGGTCGGCGCCAAGAGCACGCCACACACTGGCATAGGCCGTCCGTCTTGATAATGTGCTTCAAGCCATCTGGGCCGTGGTCAGGCGTCCGCCGATCGAATCTCGGAAGAATGCGCTTCAGGAACTGACCGTCATTGCGCTCATAGTATCTGTAGACAGCGTAGGCGCAGAAATCCGCCAACTGTAACAGTCTAGTGTCGCTGGACTGGCTGAAGTAAGGAATGTCGACGATGTTGTGAAGGTATCCATGCTCGGTTCCTTCGCCTCTGAAATCTGCTATGAGAGTCCGATACCTGCTCTCGGTGCTTTGCGACCTATCGATGATTAGCAGGCCCTTCTGCGGTTTCCCCTGATGATGAAATCTCAGGAGGAATGTGTTGATTCTTTGAGCGATGTCCTGAAAAGTATCCCTCAAAACTTGTTCAGCATGTCTGACCGAGGAGATGTGCATTGCCGTTGCGAACAGGACCGCGTTTGGATATGCAGTTTTTGCAATTTCATCGTAAACGGTCTCCAGCATCCGCTGGCGAACACTCTTACAAATGCTTCTGAATCGATCGCGACCGCTGTTGATATCTACCGCGTGGAATTTCAGAGGAACTGAAATGCCGGGGAAGAACTCAGCTTGGACGTCATCCAGGACATTACTTAAACGCCGGATCTGCCCCTCATGGATCGCAATCCCACCAATAATTAAGTGGTTCTGTTTGCTCCACGCGTTCGGATCGCCGGACTCGTCTAGGTAGATCACGTACATCTTCGAGTCTGGCGAACCTCCCAGAAAAGGAAAGGCAACCAAGCGTGGGCTGCACGACAGATCGAGAGGTCGACCTTCCTGGTTGCAGCTTCATGCTAGCCAATCCGACAGGTTGAGTCAACGAGGGCCGGCCTCAGGCCCATCACGCCAGCCCGTCGCAACTCCGCTATAGCAGGCCCACCCCGAACTCGAAGACGCCCCGGGCTACGTTCAGCAGCAGGATGTCGGTAGCGCCTCCCGCCAGCCGCATCGACCTGATCTCCCGGTACAGTCGCTCCAGTGGGTGCCCTGTGATCAGCGCCTGCCCCCCGGCTAGCTGAACCGCCTGGTCTACGACACGTCCGGCCGTCTCTGTGCAGAACACCTTCGCGGCCATGATCTCGTTGATCGCCGTGTCCCCGGAGTCGAGGAGGCGCGCGGTCCTGTATAGCGTCGAACGCGCAGCGTAAGTCTCGATTCGCATGGCCGCGTACCGCAGCCGGACGCCGTCCCGGTCGGCCAGCGGCGTTCCGGAGCGGTGAGGTCGCGTGGCATGGCTCGTGACGTAACGGACGGCCCACATGGCCATGCCAGTGGCATGTGCGGCGGACCCGATGCGCTCTTCACTGATCGTGTTCAGCGCCCTCGGCATGCCCTCGCCGACGCGGCCGACCACGTTGGCGGCAGGAACGCGCGCGCCGTCCAGCAGCAGCTCGACGTGGCCGCTGCCGTCCAGGCTGGTGAACTCGCGTTCAATTGACAGACCCGGCGTGTCCCTGTCGATCAGCACCACCGCCGGCCCGCCCGGCGCGTCCTCCGCCGCCTCCACGTTGACAACGGCCGCGAAGAAGTCGGCCTGGGCTCCGCCGGTCACGTAGGCCTTGCGTCCGGTGACTATCAAGGTGTCGTCCTCACGCACGGCCCAGGTCGGCCTGTAGGAATCGCCTGTGGGCGCGGCCTCGGTGAAAGCCCACGCTCCTCGCAGTTCTCCCCTCATAAGGGGCTCAAGGTATCGTTGCCGGAGGTCGCCCTCGGCGGCGTGAAGCACCCCCGGCCCCGGACCGAAGACGCAGCCGGACAGCCGGGAGTTCGCGGCTGCGACAGCCTCTCTTGCGACCACCAGGGCCATTGCGCCGGCGCTGGTCCCGCCATGCTCGACGGGCTGTGTCAGGCCGTGGATGCCGGCCGCACGGGACCGCTCTCGGACTCGCCGCCGGACTTCTTCCGGGATTGGTCCATTGGCGTCAACCGGCTCTTCTAGAGGCCTGACCTCCTCCTGCATGAACGCGTTTACGCGGTCCCTGAGGTCTTGCTGCTCCCGTGTTAAGGACTCTGGCATATCGGCGATGGCTCCGTTGGGCGAATTGAGAGTTGCCAATGCTATCTCATGGGCAACGATTCACGCCTTTACCTGATAACGTATCTACCGCCGAACGGACGGGATTATCAGCCTTTAGGGTGTGCGTGAACGGAGGTAATTGGTGACTCTCGCGCGGTCACAATTGGACGCGCAGATCGAGAAGGCGCTGCTGCGGACCATCAAGGTCGTGCTGGCGCTCGTCGTACTTGCGCCGTTGGTCGTCACCTCGCGCCTGCTGCCCGTCGACGTCCTGCCAGAGGCTGGCTGGCTTCTGCCGGACACGGTGTTCCCGTTCGTGGTAGGCAAGGCGCTGTTCACGTACTTCCTGACCGAGATTGCGTTCGGCCTGTGGGTGCTCGTGTGCCTGCGGAACCCGGATTACGCTTTGCCGCGCTCATGGCTCCTGGCCGCGTTCGCGTTGTACACCGCGATAACGCTTGCGGCGGCGCTGGCCGGGGTCTCATCACAGCGATCTATCTGGTCGACATACGAGCGGATGCAAGGGTTCGTCGCAGTGGCGCACTGGCTCGTATACGCGTGGGTGCTCGTCTCGGTTTACAGGACGCGGTCGGACTGGCGCGCTGTGCTGAACGTGGGGCTTGCGGTAGGCGTTGTGCTGGCGATGGTGGGCCTGGCCCAGAGCGAGGGCATCGAACTCACGCCATACATCCAAGCTCAGAGGAGGGTGTACTCGACGCTTGGCAACCCGACCTACGTCGGCTCTTACATGCTTATATGCGTTCTGGTGGCAGGCGCGTTTCTAGCGCACTCGTACTGCAATCCGCCGGTCGAGTCGACGCCCCGCCCTCAACCGAGAGAACGCCGGCGGCCCAGGGGACGTGGTAGAAGGCGAGCAAGAACGCGACAAACTCTACCGACCCTTAGCCCTCCCATGTGGGCGGGCGCATGGCTGGCCGTGATCGCCCTCGCCTGGATTCTGACAGTCGTCATCGGCTCCACGGCGCTGTACTGGCTGTTTGTTGTTGTGCTGGCTGCTTTCGGTGCAAGTTACTACGTATCGAGTTCGCGTCGGGGCTGCTGGTGGCGCGTGTTCTGGATGGTCTCGATAGCGCTTAGCCTGTATCTGATTGTCTTGAGCGGAACGAGAGGCGCTGCCGTGGGGCTAATCGGCGCGCTGGCTGCATGCGCCTTCCTGTACGTGGTCATAGGCAAAGTGCGCCTGGGCCGGCTGGCCTGCGCCGGTGCGCTCGCCTTCCTGCTGATTGCGCCACTGCTGCTCTACGCCGCGCGCGAAACGCCGCCAGTGGAGGCGTTGCGATCGTCGAGCACCATCGTTGACCGTTTGCTGAGAATCGGCCCCGATGACAGGAGTGTGCAGGGCCGGACGTCCTCCGCTCTGACAGGACTGCAGGCGTTCGCCGACAGACCAATTCTGGGATGGGGCCCCGAAAACTACACGATCGCGTACGACAGACATGTATCGGCTGAAACGGCAAGTAGCGTCGCCGAGTCGTTCGACCAGGCGCACAACAAGCTGATCGAAGAACTAACCACAAAGGGCGTGCTGGGGTTCGCGTCGTACTCGGCGATCTGGGTGCTGCTGGCAGCGGTCCTGTACCGCAGGGCAAGGAGGCAGCCGGTGCGCGAGCAGCCTCTGACAATCCTCCTTGGAGGGGCCGCCGCAGGATACTTCATCCAAAACCTCTTCCTGTTCGACACACCGGGGACCGTGGTCTGGTTCCTGTTGCTGCTCGGGTACGCTGGATTCCTTGAAACGACGCGGGACCCGATGATCACCGGCGAAGAGTACGACGGCACCGCTCTCCGAGCTCCCTCACTGCTCGCCCGCGTTTCCCGCGCGTTCCGGCCCGAGTCCGCGTACAGAGCTGCGGCGGTTGCGGCTGTCGTAATCGTCGGGCTGGCCGTCTACTTCCTGGTCGCGCGTCCTTTTGCTGGCGGCATGGCCACATTCGACGCTCACGCCTTCAGTTCGCCCGGCGCGGAGAGAGTTGAGGCGTTCGAGCGGGCCGTGACAGCCTTCCCGCCTCTTGGAAACTACCCGAGAATCTCGATGTTTAGCCGCGCCGCGTCAGACCTGCAAGGGCTCTCTGCAGAGGAAGCCTTCGTGGTAATCGCGGCCGTAGAGAAGGCGCTTGCGGAGGGCTTGGACAAGGAGCCGGAGGAGTGGCGCATCCTCATTGGCGCGGCCTCCGTGTTTCATAACGCCAGGGGCCTCGACTCCAACTACATCGCCAGGGCAGGTGAGCTGCTGAGAGAAGCTAACAGGCTCGCGCCGGGCAGGTACGAGTCCGTGAGGGGCGTGGCGATCCAGCACATGTATGAAGATGACATCGAAGGAGCGCAGGCGGTCATCGATGCCTACCTTACGGAGTACGCGGAGGCCGAGCGCCACTTCAGCGACATCCTGGAGGACCTGAAGGCCCGTAACGAGTCCTAGCTATGCGGCGGCGCTATTCCGTACTGGGCTGGGGAGCCTCTACAGGGCGTACTCCCGCATGCTGGTATCGGCGCCGGGGACCCAGTTCCGCTGCTCCCGCCAGTCAACAGGCACGTCCGCGAACCTGCTCAACCGCAGCCCGTCGATGTTGATCGGCGTCTCCCCGTGCATCACGAGGTCCGCTACCGCCTTGCCGGTGGCTGGTGAAAGCCCGAACCCATCGCCGGACATCGTGCAGACGAGGAAGTTCTCCGGGTTGGTCAGCGTGTCTATGATCGGGTAGTAGTCCGGGGTCTGCTCGACCACGCAGGCCCAGCTCCTGATTACCGGCACGTCGGCGGCTCCGGGGAACATCTCGGCCACTCGCCTGGAGACGTTCCTGACAAGAGGCGTGTTGGGCTTTTCCGGTGTCCCCAGGTCAACGTCAATCCACTCGTGCCAACCGCCGCCGTAGGCGAGGTTGCCTCGCTCTGTCTGCCGTCCGTACAGGCCGTTGCCGCTGAAGCCGCCCTGCCACATCCGCTCAAGCGGAGCAGTGACGATGATTTCCGGCCTGCCAGGAGCCACGGGCACGAACGCGCCTACCGACTCAGCCAGCACGCCGGTCTGAGGCCCGGCAGCGCAGACGACGAAGCCCGCGCCGATGTCGCCCTTGTCCGTATGGACGGTGGTGACCTTGTTGCTCTCAACAGTGAAGCCGGTGGCCGTGGTGTGCTGGTAGATGCGGCCACCCAGGTCCAGCAGCGCCCATGCGTATGCCTGGCACGTCCTCTGGGGGTTCGCATGGCCTGCGTCGTGCCGTAGGACCCCGCCGCGCACGTCCGGCGCAACTATCGGCATCGCTTCACGGACGGAGACGTTGTCCATGATCTCGTAGTGCACGCCCAGTGCCTCCGCCTGCCGCGCCGACTCCACCATCTCGTCCCAGTCTTCGTCAGTCAGCGCGATCCGGATGCTGCCCAGGCAGGTCTCGGTCGGGTATCCGAGCCTGTCTTCCATGGACGGCCAGAGCTCCTCCTCCACCCTGCCGAGGTCGCCAACCGGCGACACGCCGCGGTGGCCGAACAGTCCGCCGTTGCGTCCCGACGCCTCCCATCCCACGATCTCCTTTTCGATGAGGAGAACGTCCACGTCGCTCTGTGCGAGCCACCAAGCCGAACTCAACCCGGAAACTCCGCCGCCAATGACTACAACGTCCGCGCTGTCGATTGTGGTGGTCATGATCGATCTCCCAGATGATGTGAAGCTGATGTGTTCTGACTTTAGC
Organism: Dehalococcoidia bacterium; assembly: GCA_965237445.1. Taxonomy (GTDB): domain Bacteria; phylum Chloroflexota; class Dehalococcoidia; order Lucifugimonadales. The sequence goes on from OZ250142.1 coordinate 1,381,094, forward strand.
TGGATGGGCGACGCCTGTTAGCATACATTAATGTGGTTGCGAAGGCGGACGAGACTGATTGGTCCCGTGGAGAAGGAGTCCAGTCGATTGAACATTGAACGTATGTTGAAGTGGGCGCCTGCCCTTATGACCTTGGCACTCTTCGGGGGTGCTGGCTATGGTCTCGCCGGGGCAATCCTGATAATTGCCGCGGTCGTGTAGCGTCCGAGGCGACGCACGCCTATCCAATTCTCCTTAGACATTGTCATACCTGTCCTGAACGAGGAGGTCGCTCTCGAAGAGAGCGTGACCACTCTTCGGGCATTCTTGACTCGCGACATGTCCCACATCGGCTGGCGCGTCGTCATTGCCGACAACGGTTCGACCGACTCCACGCCTGAGATCGGCAGCCGCCTTTCAGATGGTCTTGATGACGTCGGATTCCTGCGGCTGGACCAGCGGGGCAGGGGAAGGGCGCTAAAGGCGGCATGGCGCGCTTCCGACGCCGATGCCGTGGCGTACATGGATGTGGACCTCTCAACGGACTTGGAGGCTTTGCCGGCCCTCGTGGGCGCCATAGAGGCCGGGCGCTGCGATGTGGCGATAGGTTCCCGGCTTTGCCCTGGAGCGCATGTCACGGGCCGCTCCCTTAAGCGTGAGGTCATATCGCGCGCGTACAACCTGCTGATACGCGCCATGTTCCTGGTGCGCTTCCGGGACGCGCAGTGCGGGTTCAAGGCGGTTAGCCGCCGGGCCGCCGACAACATCGTTCCTCTAATCGAGGACAATGGCTGGTTCTTCGACACCGAGATGCTACTTGTGGCCGAAAAGGGAGGCTACTCGATTGAAGAGGTGCCCGTCTCATGGACGGACGACCCGGATACAAGGGTGCGCATCCTCAGCACGGCTTGGACTGATTTCAAGGGACTGCTTCGCATGCGTTTCGGCGGTCTTCGCCGAGCGTTGAGTGTCCTCGGGCGGCACTGACGATGACTGCAATGAAAGCGGCACGGGGCCGGGGTCGTTGCGTCAGACCTGGAAATCTGTCACGCTAATTCCGATGACGGCAAACGTTCGCAAGAGGCACGTGCGAGGACTGCTCCTGCGCATGAACGAATCCGTAAGTTGTGGCTGGCTTGAAAGCTTTTTGCCTCCAGGGTTGGGGTGCCGCTCCCGGTTGCCAAAGATCTGGAACAGCCGGACTGTAGCTGAGGTGGTCAGTTAGAAATGGCAAACGCAGTTATCGTCGTGGACATGCTCGTCGGTTTCCTCGAGCCGGGTCACAACCTGTACTGTGGTGATGACAGCCGCCGGATCATCCCGCACGTAATCGATCTGCTGAAGCGGGAGACCTCACACGGCTCGCACGTGTTCTTTGTAGCCGACAATCACGACCCGGACGACCTGGAGTTTGAGATTTTTCCGGTCCACTGCGTAAAGGGAACCGATGAGACGCGCGTGATTGGAGAACTCGCGGGTTTCGAAGGAGATTACGTTCCAAAGAACCGGTACAGTGGCTTCTTCGGGACAGATCTGGAGGAGCGGCTCGCTGATTTGGGACCGGAGAAGCTGATAATAGTCGGAGTATGCACAGACATCTGTGTCATGCATACTGCGGCGGACGCACGCAACCGCGACTACCCCGTGGAGATACCATTGGACTGCGTGGCTAGCTTCAATGAGGAGGCCCACCGGTACGCGCTGGACCACGCGCGCAACATCCTGGGAGTGAAGCTCACGAACCCTACTGGCCCGTAAAGCTTAGACGAGCCGGCCCTGAATACCCTATGACCAACCCCGAGTTCAACATAAGGCGCGCTCTGCTCGCAGGCGACACCGCCGACGTGTACTATCAGCGGACGCTTACGATCCTCCGTAACGAAGGCGTGAACCCGGTGGTGTCGATCGAGCTTTCGGCGGTGCGGGACGGCATTCTGTGCGGGCTATCAGAGGTAAAGGGGCTTCTATCCAGAATACTTCCCGACGTTGGCAGCGAAGTGTGGGCCCTCGAAGAAGGGGAGGAGATAGAGGCAGGAGAAGTAGCCCTGCGAATCAAGGCCCCATACGGGTCGGTAGGGCTTTACGAGACGGCCATCACCGGGATGCTCGCTTCCGGCACGGGGTGGGCCACCGCTGCGGCCGAATGCACTAAGGCTGCGCAGGAGACGCCCGTTCTCTCAACCGCGGCCCGTCACGTTCATCCAAACGTGGCTGCGGAGATCGATTACGCATCGGTTGTAGGGGGATGCGCCTCGTGCTCGACGATTCAGGGCGCAAGGCTCGCGGGCGTTACGCCTGCCGGAAACATGCCGCACACGCTCCCATTGTTGCTCGGCGACACCATTAAAGCTGCCCAGGCCTTCGACAGACACATGCCCCATGAGGTCCCGCGAATCGTGCTCGTCGATACGTTTAGGGACGAGGCCGAAGAGTCTCTAAACGCCGCGCGGTCTCTGCGTGAAAGGCTGCGAGGCGTAAGACTCGACACACCCCGGGAAAGGGGCGGCGTAACTCCCGCACTGGTAGAGGAGGTCCGCTCCCGTTTGGACCATGCCGGCTTCAGGCACGTTGAGATCATGGTCAGCGGCGGGATGAACCCAACGCGCATTGGCGAGTTTGTCGATAGCGGGGCTCCTGTCGATCAGTTCAGCGTGGGGACGTACATTGCAGCCGCCCATCCCAACAGCTTCGGGTCGGACGTCCACGAGATTGACGGCCGGCCTGTTGCCAAGCGCGGCCGGTTGCCGGGCCTGACGCCGAGCCCGAGGCTCGACCGCGTTATGTGAACGCGCCCTCCGCAGGCGTACGGCGGAACTCTATCTCCAGCACCTTCCGGGTCCCCTCTCGAACACTGGCCCAGTGCGCGATGCGGCAGCCGACCACCCAGACAATCCCATTTGGCGATACAAGGAGCGGCGTGGAGTCGCGCCGCTGTCTCGGGATCTTGGAGTCGGACAGGAAGGCCTTGATGCTCTTGCTTCCCGTCATACCTAACGGCTGAAACCTGTCGCCCGGCTCGCGGGCGCGCACCATCAGCGGCCATCCTGCCTCTGCCATGTCCAGCCTTGCCGTCATGCCGTCCGGTCCGGCCGTCAACTGTGCCTGGTCTCGCTCGACGCATCTGGCGTCGACCGTCCACGCGCCGTTTTGCGTGCGGCCTGGCACCTGAAGCTCGAAGTTCTCAAGGCTGGGAGCAACGGGAACACTTTCCGTAGGCCCTATGGTCGCGACATCGTATCCGACCTCGAAGCGAATGCCTCCCGGAAGGTCCAGCCGGGCGCCGGCGCCTCCCACCATAAGGCGCATCATGTCATCTACGTGGTTCATCTCCATGTCCTGCAGGTCGCCCTTTACTTGAAGAACGGCCTTTCTCAGCACGCGGCGTCCCACCGCCTCGGAGATGGCGGAGAACGCCTGGCGCTGCAGCCGAACGCAGCCGTCCTCCTCGACGGCGGCACGCGACCATGCCTTCTCGGTTGCCGCTTCGAGGAAGGCTAGATCGATCGATGCCGAGTCTGACAGGCGCAGCAGCGATTCCCTGATCGCCGGGTTGTAGGTCTTCAGGGCCGGGATGAGCTCCATCCTGACCCGGTTTCGCCTGAAAACTGGCGAGAGGTTGGTCCGGTCCAGCCGGGGCTTCAACTCAAGCGCTTCGCAGTAGGCGGAGGTCTCCGCCCGTCCCAGCCCAAGCAGCGGTCTGAACAGCCTAAGCTCGGAATCCCCACGGCACATGCTGGTCAAGGTGCGCATGCCCTGCAGCCCGGACAGGCCGGAGCCCCGGATGATGTTCATCAGTACCGTTTCCGCCTGATCGTCGGCCGTGTGCCCCAACGCGACCGCCCACGCGCCGCAGGCCTCGGCTGCACGTGCCAGGAAGTCATATCTTGCCTCGCGGGCGGCCTCTTCCGGCGATCTTCCAGCCGACTTAAACTCCGCTGCGTCCACGGACTCCACAAAGCATCGAAGGCCCAGCGACGTGAACACAGACTCGACGAACGCGGCATCTGCGGCAGACTCTTCGCCTCTCAGCCCGTGGTCCAAGTGCGCTCCCACAAGGTCAAGCCCCAGTTCATTCCGGAGCGCGTACAGCGAATAGAGCAGCGACATGGAGTCCGGCCCGCCGGAGACTGCCGCCAGGAGACGCTTGCTCCGCACGTCTTCGCCGGCAAGCGCCGCTCGGACTGCCCTCTCGAAAGCTCGCGCGGTCATGGTCAGAGGCTTTGCTCGGTCCCTTCCTGATAGGCTGGGCTTCGCGTGATCTTGATCGTGTCGATCTTCAGGTTGTCAACGGACATCACTTCGAGGGTCAGCCCTTCGTACTCCACTTGCTCGCCCGGGCGAGGGATGTGCCCAAGCATCTCGAGCACCAGACCCGCTACCGTTTCGAAGTCGCCTACCGGCAGGTCGATCTGAAGGTCTTCCCTGAGCTGTGTGATGCTCAGACTGCCTTCGATATTGAATGTGTTCTCATCTATGGCCTCGTACTCCTCCTCCGGCCCCTGTCCCTCCTCGCCCACCGGGCCCACGATCTGCTCCAGCAAGCGCTTGAGCGTCACCAGCCCCGCCACGCCTCCAAACTCGTCGATCACGATGGCCATCTGGTTCCCGGACTCCCTCAGTTCGTCGAACAGCCCGTCAATTCGCTTCGTTTCGGGAACGAAGTACGTGTCCCTCACGGCCTCGGAGATCGATCCGTCGCTCGGAATAGCGTCGGTTGCAATGGCCCTCAGGACATCCTTCACAGAGACGATACCCACCACGTCGTCAGGAGACTCCTTGTAGGCGGGAAACCGGGTGTGCGGGTTGTTAGCGTACACGGTCAGGAAGTCGCGCAGCGTGGCCCCCGACTCCAGAAAGACGATCTCCGTTCGAGGCGTCATGACTTCCCGGACCTGCCGGTCTCCGAATCGGAAGACGTTTTCCAGCATCTCCGCCTCGCCCGATTCCAGTTCGCCTTCCGCCTCGCCGATGCCGATCAGGGTCCGAAGCTCGCCCTCCGTGATCGATCTCTGCGCGTCCGCCGGGTCCGTCCCCACTCGTGCGACGCGTCCGATCCGGTGAAGCACTGCCACAAACGGGAGCAGGAGCGTCTCGATCAGCTGAAGTGGCCGGGCATACAGAAGGGCCAGCCTCTCGGCGTACACGACCGCGAAGGCCTTCGGCACTATCTCTCCCACGATCAGCAGCACGGCGGTTGCCACGCCCGTGGCGACGAGCACGCCCGTGCCCTCGCGTCCCTCACCAAAGATGGAGACCGTTGTGACAGTGACCAGTGACGCAAACGTCACGTTCACGAGGTTGTTGCCAAGCAGAATTGTGGAGAGCAGCCGCTCAGGCTCCTCGATCATTTTGGACACTCTGAGCGCCCCGCTTCTCTTGGTCTCTACCAGGTGCGCGAGGCGCGCCCTCTGTAGAGAGAGAAACGCGGCCTCCGAGCTGGAGAAGAAGCCCGAAAGAAAGACGCAAACGACGATCAGGACAATGTTCAGGGCGGGGGTATCAGGCATCAGATCGTGGCGCCTCGGCTGTGCGGCGCTGCGCCCGGCGTCGCCACTGTAAACGCTCTACCGCTTTCGCCTGTCTCGGTTTCCAATACTCTCCTCAGTTGGAGAGTATACAAAATCGGCGCTTACGGGCTACGCCGCTCGCCTCCCCTAGTCTTGTGCGCCGTCTGCGCAGACCTCGAGGCTGAGTCGTTCGATGGCCCGGCGAGTCACGGTTGAGCCGTACCCTCTGCGTCGCAGATATCCCCACATGCGCCGTTTGAACGCCTCATCGGAAAGATCGGCGTTTCGCAGCGCCGCGGGGAGCCCCGCCCTGTACGCGCTCTCATCGTCGTCCATTTCGCTGACCGCCTCGTCCGCCGCTGCCCGTGCCACACCCTTGGACAGCAGCTCCATCCTGATCGCGCTTGCGCTTCGGGGCCGGCGGGAGTTGCGGGCTTCCGCCCACGCGCCGGCGAACGCCGTGTCGTCGATGAGTCCCGACTCCGTCAGTTCTCCAACGATCGCATCCACGACCAGTGTGTCGAATTCGCGGCGCAACCGCCGTCGAATCTCGACCTCGCTTCGAGCACGGTGGGCGAGGTAGCGCAGGGCGACGGCTCTTGCGCGGGAAGTCGGCTTCTTGTCGCCGGCCGGCGCGCCGTTCATGTCAGCACCGGAATCCGGGCGGCCAGCGGTTGCCATGCTCCTCGCCCGTGCCATCCCCCGGCCAAACGCCTGAATCCGTACCCTGGACTGCTACTCGCCTCCGGCTGTCTCGGCAAGTACGGGCGGAGCCTCAGGCTCGAGCGTCTTCCGGATCTGGGCCTCGATGTGTCCCGCGACCTCCGGATGCTCCCTCAGGAACGCCTTCGAGTTCTCGCGTCCCTGTCCCAACCGCGTGTCACCGAACGAGTAGAAGGCGCCGCGCTTCGTGACTACGCCATTATCGTCGCCAAGCTCAATCAGGTCGCCCTCGTAGCTGATCCCCTCCTTGAACATGATGTCGAACTCTGCCACACGGAAGGGCGGCGCCACCTTGTTCTTTACCACTCTGGCACGGACGCGGCTGCCCACGATCTCCTGCCCCTGCTTGATCGACTCGATGCGGCGCAGGTCGATTCTCACCGAGCTGTAGAACTTCAGCGCGCGGCCGCCTGGGGTCACTTCCGGATTGCCCCACAGCACTCCGACCTTCTCCCTCACCTGGTTTATGAACACGAAGGCAGTGTTGGACCTGCTTATGGCGGCGGTGAGCTTCCTAAGCGCCTGCGACATCAGCCGCGCCTGCAGGCCCACATGGGAGTCCCCCATGTCGCCTTCGAGTTCGGACCGTGGGACCAGGGCTGCCACGCTGTCAATGACGACGACGTCTATCGCCCCGCTTCGCACGAGGTACTCGCTTATCTCAAGCGCCTGCTCCGCGTTGTCGGGCTGCGACACCAGCAGTTCGTTGATGTCCACACCGCACTTGGAAGCGTACCCGGGGTCCAGGGCGTGCTCGGCGTCGATGTAAGCGGCCTGACCTCCGGTCTTCTGGGCCTCGGCCATAATGTGATAGGCCAGCGTGGACTTGCCCGAAGCCTCCGTGCCGTAAATTTCGGTCACTCGCCCTTTCGGGATGCCTCCGATTCCTAGGGCCATGTCCAGTGAGAGAGACCCCGTCGAGATCTCCTCGATCTTTATCGACTGGTCGCGCTCTCCCAGCTTCATGATGGCGCCCTTGCCAAACTGCCGGTCAATCTGGCTCAGGGCAACGGTGAGAGCCTTGTCCTTGTCACTGGGCTTACTATTATTGGTGCTCATTGCGGCCTCCGCGGAAGCTGTTCTGGTACATTTGTACGATTTACAGCGCGAATAGTATCATGGGTCTCGGACCTGCACAAGCGAAATCGAGAGGCTCTTCTGAAAGTTGACACCCCTCAGTCCCCGTTGCTACCTTCCGCCCATTCCCGCGTGGAGAAACTGATGCCCGACGGCTCGCCGGCTGCTGTCAGAGAAGGTGCAAATACTGCACTCGGCCATCTGAAGGTGCTCGACATGGCCGGCCCCGAGGCGCAGGGTCTTGGCAGGCTCCTCGCGGACCTCGGCGCCGACGTCGTACTTATCGAGCCGCCCGGCGGCTCCCCAGGCCGGCGGCACAGCCCTCGCGCCGCTCCCGACCAGGACATCAGCCTGCACTTCCTCAACTACAACACCAACAAGCGTAGCCTGGTCCTGGATCTCGAGAGTGGAACGGGCTGCTCGGAACTGCGCGCGCTTCTTCGCGAAGCCGACGTCCTGATCGAGAGCTTCCAGCCCGGTTATCTGGATGGCATCGGCCTGGATATCCGTCGCATAGGTCGCATCAATCCCCGGCTGGTAGTCACGTCGATCACGCCATTTGGCAGTTCAGGCCCGCACCGTGGATTCCTTGGCGGAGAGCTGGTCGTACAGGCTATGGGCGGGCTGATGTTCATGCAAGGCGACCCGGACATGCCGCCCTGCTCCGTGCCGGCAGAACACTCATACCAGCTCGCATGCCACCACGCAGCCTACGCGACTCTTGCCGCCCTCGCCGAGCGCCGCCGGTCGGGCAGGGGTCAGCACATCGATGTTTCCGTCCAGGAGGTCGTGGCGCACCTGCTGTTCAACATATCGCGGTATGCGCTCACCGGGGACATCGCCAGCCGAACCAGCAACGACCTCGCCATAGCTCCGAACAACTACTATCCCTGCCAGGACGGCCGCGTCTGCCTCTGCGTCTTCTACGATCGGCACTGGGACGTGCTGGTGGAGTGGATGGGCGACGATGCTCTCTCAGATCCTGCCTTTCGAGAGGCCGCGTTCCGAAGAGCGAATCCGGACATCGTCGACCAGTTCGTTGCGCCGTTCGTCGAACGGTTCAAGGCCCAGGAGATGTTGGACGAGTGCGAGCGTCACCACCTCGCGGCCAGCCCTTTTAACACGCTGCGGGACCTGGCCGATGGCCCGCACGCAAATGAGAGGGGCTTCTTCGTTGAGTCAGATCGTTCCGGCATTGGCGCCTTCAGGATGCCCGGAGCCCCGTACCGCTTCAGCCGCACGCCATGGTCGGTCCGCCGCCCGGCGCCTCAGCCAGACGATGCCAGAGTAGAGGGGCCCTCGTGCGGATGGGCCCGCTCCGATCGGGGGGCCTCGCCACCGCCCCGGCCGCGCCGCGCCGCAATGCCGCTCGAAGGCGTTCGTGTGGTCGACTTCACCCGCGTCTGGGCAGGCCCATTGTCGTCGCGTTACCTGGCTGAGTTGGGGGCGCAGGTGGTGAAGATCGAGCACCGTGACTACGTGGACCTGGGCCGCCAGCGTGGCCTTGCCTCCGGCCCCATGTTCTCAGAGCTGAATCGCAGCAAGGAATGCATAACCGTCAACTTCCGGGATCCGGACGGCGCCGACCTCGTACGTGAGCTCGTGGCCGTGAGCGACGTTGTTGTGGACAACTTCGCCGCCGGTGTGCTCCGGCGCAGGGGCTTAGGCTACGAAGAGCTGAGGCAGGTGAAGCCGGACGTGATTGCCCTCAGCATGCCGGGGTACGGCTTCACCGGTCCATACTCCCGGTATGTGGCGTACGGTCAGAACCTCATGTCGTACTCCGGGCTTTCCTATCTCTGGGGCCATCCGGAGTCGCCATTCGACAGCCGGCCGAAGATTCACTACACCGACTTCGTGTCCGGCGCCTCCGCGGCCACTGCCATTATGGCCGCACTGGAGTACCGTGGGGAGACCGGCCAGGGTCAGTTCATAGAGATGGACCAGTCGGAGGCGCTGGCCGCCACGCTCGGCGTTCCACTGCTCCACTACTTCATCAACGGAGAGGCTTGGGAGCCGTCGGGCAACCTGAGCCTGAACGCAGCCCCGCATGGGTGCTACCCTTGCCGAGGCGAAGACGAGTGGTGCGTGATTGAGTGCTGGGATGAGTCGCAGTGGACCGCACTGTGCGAGGCCATTGGCGACTCAGACCTCGCCGGCGATCCTCGGTTCGCCACGATTGATGCGAGGCTGGAAAATCGCGCGGCGCTGAACGAGCGCGTCGCCAAGTTCACACGCGGCCGGACTCCGTACCAGGTCATGCGCGCCCTGCAGCGGGCGGGGGTTCCCGCCGGCGTGGTGCAGTCTTCTGAGAGGATGTACTACGACATCCACATGCGTAGCCGCGGGTTCATTGAGAAAATCGACCATGACAACCTTGGGCCGATGGAGCATCCGGGCTTGCCGGTGAAGCTGTCAGCTACCCCGGGCCGAGTCCTGCACGGGATGAACGTCATGGCAAGTGCCAACGAGCGCATCTTCGGCGATCTGCTCGGCAACACGCCGGACCGCGTCCAGGAACTCGCCCGCACGGGAGCGCTCTAGCTAGGCGGCCAGCCCCCCAGGGAGAAGAAAATGCTCGAAGAATTTAGCCTTGAAGGCAAACGCGCGCTTATCACCGGCGGTAGCACCGGCCTCGGCCGCGCCATGGGCTTGGTGTTCGCGGAGGCCGGTGCCGATGTGGCCCTCGCCGCCCGCACCGCCGCGAACCTGGATGTCGCCGCAGAGGAGGTCCGCGCGCACGGCCGCAAGGTTGTGACGATCCCCACCGACGTCTCGGACCGAGCGGCTGTCGACGTCATGGTTGCCACCGCAACGGCAGAGCTGGGCGGCGTGGACATCCTCGTCAACAACGCGGGCACGGGCAGCGGAGGCCCGGTCTCCGCACTCCCGGAGGCTCCCGGCCCCGAGCTCAGCGGCGGCTACAACAATCCGAGGAACATCTCCGACTCTCTCTCGGACGATGCTTGGGATAGCACGTTTCGGACCAACCTCAGCGGCCCCTTCTTCGCCTGCCGCGCGGTCGGACATCAGATGCTGGAGCGCCGGTACGGAAAGATCATCAACATCGCCTCGACCAACGCCGTCATGGCGTACCCTTACGGGGCGCCTTACCAGACCAGCAAGGCAGGCCTCAAGATGTTCACCAAGGTGCTGGCCATGGAGTGGGCGGCTTTTAACATCACCGTGAATGCCATCCTGCCCGGATGGTTCGTAACCGAGATGACTCGCTCTGGTTTCGACAACCCGGAAGTACACCGCCATCGCGTGGAGGGCCTGCCGATGAAGCGCCTTACCGGCAACCGGGACCTCGGCCTGTTGGCGCTCTACCTCGCCTCTCCCGCCTCCGACTGGATGACCGGCCAGGCCATCGCCCTGGACGGCGGCGAGACCGCCCTTTACAACTGACCGGCCAGCCCTACTTCTGTGTTCGTGGTCTTGGCACGGCTTGGCCATCAATAGCCTTCACCTAGCCCCTCCCGCAGTCTGCTGGGGAAGATTGAGATGGGGTTCGACGCCGCACAACACAGTCACGCCAAGAAAACCGCAACGCAATAGTAGAGCGTTGCCAGTACGCTCCAACATCACAATCGCACCCATGACTCTCATGTAGCGGAATAGACTCACCGTGTCCAAGAAGACTGAAAACACCAGATTCGACTGCCAGAACTGCGCCGCCGCCGTCCTTCCGGTCACCAACGGCAGCTACCGCAACCACTGCCCGTTCTGCCTCCACTCCCTCCACGTCGACGACACCCCCGGCGACAGGCAGAGTTCGTGCGGCGCCCTGATGCCTCCCGTTCGTCTGACGCGCCACGGCCGCAAGGGTCCCCAGATCGTGCACACGGTGCGCCCGGTGCGGAGCCGAGTCCGTGAACAGGGTCGCCTCGGACACCGTGCAGCCGGACGACGCTGGCCTCCTTCACGCGTTGCCGGAAGCGGAGCCACGCCAGGACGGCCGCCGGCGGACGGTCGCGTTCAGGACAGGCCGCCGGTAGCAGCGTCACGTTAGCCTCTCGGCTGGCGTTCGCGCTATGATGGACGTGTCCAATCCTTTCTTGGACAACGCAATCATTAGGAGGAGAACAGAATGGTCACCTACTCATGCGACCAGTGTGGAATGCAGGTCACGAACCTCACGTGCGGCAAGTGCGGCTCAGCCCTCGAGCACAAGTCGGTCGAACGCGACGGCAACACCATCGGCATTTCCGAGTGCCCCCAGGGGTGCGGCCGGATCAAGTCGCCCATGTGCTGCGGCAGCGACATGGAGGCCGCCGCCTAAGCCGCCCGTGGGTTGATCACAACCGTATTCTTCGACCTGTACGGCACGCTGGCAGGCTTCAACCCGTCCCGTTTCGAGATCCAGTCGGCGGCCTGCGAGCCGTTCGGCATAACGCTCACCCCGGAGGGTGTGCTGAGGGGCTACGCGCTCGCCGACACCTTCATGTCGGATGAGAACGCCGCGTTCCCGGTGCGAAGCCGCGGCCCGGCGTCAACGAAGCGCTTCTTCGCGGAGTATGAGCGGCTCGTGCTCCAGGGCGCCGGCGTCGAGGTGGACGCCGGCAGGGCGTGGGAGGTCTGGGAGAACGTCAGGCAACAGCGGTACGAGATGACCCGGTTCGACGACGTCCTCCCCGTTTTCGACCTGCTCAAGCAGCAGGGCCTCACGCTGGGCATGATCTCCAACATGAACCGGCCCGGCGGTGAGTTGGCGGCAGTCAATGGGCCTGGTCCCGTACCTCGACTTTGCCGTCACCTCGGGCGAGGCTGGAGTCGAGAAGCCGCATCCCGCCATCTTCCGGATGGCCCTGGAACGCGCAGGGTCGGAGCCGCAGGAGACCGTGCACGTCGGCGACCAGCTAATGTCGGACGTGGATGGCGCAAGCGCCGTCGGAATAAGCCCCGTCCTGCTCGATAGGGACGACAACCACCCCGGCTACGACGGGTGCCCCCGCATCACCACGCTAATGGAACTGCCCGCCCTCGTCGGCCTGATGTAAGCCAAGGCCCGTCCTCCCGGTTCGCCTTGAGCTTGTCGGAGGGCCACGCCGTGAGTCCCTCGAAACGCTCTTTAGGTTTCACTCATTAGGTTTCAAAGGATTGCGTGTACCCCTCCGGACCAGGGACTCGAGAGCGAGCGCCTGTAGCAAAGAGGCTGTATCTTTGTAGACACCGTTCGGAGAGTTCATGGGATTCCTCCTTCGCCTGATTCTTTGGGGCCCAATCAAGAAGGGCCTGATCATCCTGGCCATCGCCGTGGCGCTCGTCACCGTGCTCACCGCCGGCACCGCGCAGGGGCGCACCGGCATCCGTGCGGCGCTGCTGCTGACACAGCTCGCTCCCGGCTTTCCAGTCCAGCCGCAGTCGTGGTTCTCGGCTGAGCCGACGCGCACCGACGTCACCTACCCGCTCACGGGCGGCAAGGCCACCGCCCACCTGTACGAGCCCGCCGGCGACGGCCCGTTCGCCGCGGTCCTCCTTGTCCCAGGCGTCAATCCCGCCGGGCCGAACGACGAGCGCATCGTCAACCTCGCCACTGGCCTCGCGAGGGCCGGTATGGTGGTCATGGTTCCGTGGACCGACCCGGACAAGGAGATGCGCGTTGAAGCCGACGAGGTCGGTGAAGTCGTCGAGACGTTCCAGCACATGCAGCGGTTCGACTCCGTAGACCCCGAGCGCTCCGGCCTCGGCGGCTTCTGCATCGGCGCGTCCTTAGCCGCCGTTGCCGCCCAGGACCCGCGCCTGCGCGAGGCCGTCGCGTTTGTAAACTTCTTCGGCGGGTACTATGACGCCTCCGACCTCCTCGCCGCCATCGCCTCCGAGACCCGCTTCTACGAGGGCACCGACGAACCCTGGACGCCGCGCTCCCTCTCCCGCGAGGTCTTCACCAACCACGTGCTCTCAACAGTCTCGAACAGCGCGGAGCGGGACCTGCTGACGCGGCGTTTCGCGAACGGCGACGCCTTCGTCGCCATTGACCGCGACGCCCTCTCGCCGGAGGGCCGGGACGCCTTCGACCTGCTCTCAGGTCCGAGACCTGGAAGATGCCGAGCGCCTGCTGCGGGACCTGCCGCCCGACTTCCAGTCGTTCATGCAGTCCGTGTCCCCCAGCACCAACGTGGGGTTGCTGACCACCCGCGTACTCATCATGCACGACAGCGCGGACGGTTACGTTCCCGCGGCCGAGTCCCGCCGCATGGCCGCGGCGCTGGAGGAAAAGGACGGCGACGTCTACTTCTCTGAGTACGAGTTCTTCGAGCACCTGGACCCCACTCGCCAGGTCGGCCGCTTCAAGTTCCTCGGCGAGGCATACAAGCTCTTCCTCCACCTCTACAACATCCTCCGCGCCGCCGACTGAAGGCGGCAACACCTTGAGACTTCGCCTTCACAAGCTACCGCCCGTGCATACGTACTTCTTCATTGTGGGGCTGGGGTCCTTGAGCAATGGCATGACACTGGCTGTCCTTGGGCTCTACAGAATAACCGTGGCAGAGCTTGATGCCCTACAGCTTGTTTTCCTTGGGACCGTGTATTGGGCGTCGCTGTTGGTTCTCGAAGTGCCCACCGGAGTGGTTGCTGACGTATACAGCCGAAGACTCGCCATCATCCTTGCGACATGTCTCTCGGGCACTGCCTTGCTAATAGAAGGGAATTTCCCTGTTTTTCGGCTAATAGTGGTGGGCCACATAGTGGGAGCATTGGCCGGTGCCTTGGTAAGTGGAGCAAGAGAGGCGTGGATTTCAGATGAGCTTGATGGGATAGGACTGGGACCCACTTTCCTTAGGGGAACCCAGCTCGCATACATTGGTCAGTTGGTTGGTTTGGGAATTGGTGTAACCCTGGGCAGCCTATCCCTTTCGCTTCCTATATTGGCTACGGGGGGCACATACTTGGCTTGTGCCTTGTTCTTGGTTGCGTTCATGCCCGAAACAGGTTTTGCGCCTCCGCCGTTGGAAGAGCGGCGATCGTGGACTAAGCTGATGGCGACCTTCGCAGGGGGCGTGCAGGCTGTTCGACTCAGGCCTCAGCTTTGGTCAATCTTGGCAATCTCGTTACTGTATGGACTGGCCACCGAGCCGATTCATCGGCTCTGGGAGCTTCATCTGGTAACTGACATCTCTTTCCCGAGTCTCTGGAATCTTAAGGTGGTCGTGTGGATTGGAGCGATAAATGTTGCGGCTTCGATATTGGGATTGGCGATTCTGGAGCTCGTGCGCCGACACGTCGAAATCGACAAGCGAGGGAAGGCGGCTCGAACGCTACTCTTCATCAACGCCGCCGTAATCGGAGGATTTGCGGCCTTCGCGCTCACCGGCAGCTTCGCACTGGCGGCGTCGGCATACGTCATAGCCTGGGGATTCTGGGGAGTCTCCGACCCGGTGATCACTGCATGGACGAACCAGAACACAGAATCTGGCTCAAGAGCCACGGTCTTCTCGATGGTTTCCCAAGCGAGTTCCGTTGGTATGATCAGTGGAGGGCCGATACTGGGTTTCGTCGCAAAGTCCACGTCCATTCGCATTGGGCTGCTAGGGGCCGTATCCATGCTTGTGCTGGCCCAGGCCGTTACAGGTCTAGCATCGCGCAACAGAGCTTTCCCCAATTCTGACGATAGTGTAAGGCCAAATGACTGTTGAAGAGTTGGTGAAGATTCACTTTGGCGTGGAAGGCTCTTTGTCTTCCATCATTTGTCCATGTCCCATCGAATGGAGGGACTTAAGGTTACGCTACTAGTACAAATATTTCTTCTAGCCCTTGCCTTATGCGAACTAGCGTGCTAACATAGCTGCATGAACGCCGCAGCCCACAACAACTGCGAACCGGAGCGCCACCTCGTCACGGTCCGGACAGCAATGAGCGCGTGTAACAAACTGTCACATTTTGTCGCATCAAGGCTCATTCAGTATTCATTCCGGCTCGATTTGGTAACCCGCGCCGGGACTTCCCAGCTAGGGAAAGTGACAGAATGTTACGGAATGTGACAGTTTTCGAGCCTTTGGGGCTCGCAGGAAGGCCGACGCTCGATCAGCGAGAGGCGTGGCCGGTTACCCGGCCGCTCACTCCGTCGCTGGCGTCCAGCCCCGCTCCTCGCGCCAGCCGGGGCCTACGTCGCCGAACCGGCCCAGCGCTAGGCCGCTGATGTCCACTGACGTCTCCCCGTTTATGACCAACTCCTGGATCACCTTGCCCGTCGCCGGCGACAGACCGAAGCCGTGCCCCGACACCGAGGCCACCATGAAGTTGCTCGGGCTGTCCGTCATTTCGATGATCGGGTAGTGGTCCGGGGCCTGCTCTACAACGCCGCCCCAGCTACGGATGAGCGGCACGTCGGCCGCCCCGCTAAACATCTCCGCCAACCGCCTCGCTACGTTGCGGATCAGCGGCGTGTTCGGCTTGTCGGGAGAGTGCAGGTCGACGTCGATCCACTCCTGCTTGCCGCCGCCGTAGGCCAGATTCCCGCGTAGCGTCTGCCGGCCATACAGCCCGTTGCCGCTTACGCCGCCGCGCCACATGAACTCGATCGGCGCCGTGACCACGATCTCCACGCGCGCCGGGGCCACCGGAACGAACACCCCGGCCATCTCCGCGATCAGCGCCGTCTGCGGCCCAGCCGAGTCCACGACGAACCCCGCGCCGAACGTGCCCCGGTCCGTCTCCACCGCCGTCACCTTGCCGCCCTCCACCGTGAGGCCCGTAACCGTCGTGTGCTGGTGGATGCGTCCGCCGTGGTCCTGGAAAGCCCAGGCGTACGCCTGCACCGTGCGCTGCGGGTTTGCCTGCCCGTAGACCCCCGAGTACATGCCGCCGGGAACCTCGGGGTTGATGATTGGGAACAGCTCCCGGATCTCCTGGGTGTCGATCTCCTCTGCGTCGTCCGCCATCCCCTCGCCCTCGAACACGGACGCTCGCATCAGCGCGAACTCCCTCTCGTCCATCGCCACCCGGATCGTGCCCGGGCGGAACTCGGTCGGGTAGCCCAGGTCCTCGTGCAGCGTGGGCCAGAGCCTGAGCGACTCCGCTCCCAGCGGCGCAACCGGCGGCTCTGCGGCGCGCGTCGCTACGCCCCCGCCATTGCGGCTCGATGCCTCGTACCCGATCACGCCCTTGTCCAGCACTATCGTGTCGACCCCGGCTTTCGCCAACCACCAGCCGGAACTCAGCCCGGTCACGCCTCCGCCGATGATCACAACCTCAGCGCTGTCGGTATGCATGTCCTCGCTCCCTATTGCTGGCCCTGCTGTTCTCGAAAGGTCCGCCCATCATACCGCAGACCTGAACCGCCACAGCGCCAGCGCGATGAAGACCGCGCCCATCCCGGCCAGCACGCCGAACTCCGGCATCACGTCCCCGAATTCGGCCCCGAACAACATGAGCTTGTTGAAGCCGGTGTTGGCCCAGCCGTGAGGAGTGAGCAGCGCCAGCGACCGCAGCCAGTCCGGGGCAATGAACAGCGGCCACCAGCACCCGCCGATCGGCGCCAGCATCATCGACACCAGTACACCGGCCGCGTCGGCGGTGCGCTCGGTCCGGACCACTGTGGCCATCAGCACCGCGAATCCCGCCGAGGTCAGCGCGAGCACTACGGAGATGCCGATCACCGCCGCAGGCGCGTGTCCAAGGTCTATGCGAAAGCCCAGCAGCCCAACGGTCCACAGCACCGTGAGCTGGATCAAGGCCACGTACACCAGTCCCAGGTACTTGCCCATCAGTACCGTGCGGCCGCTTACGCCGTTGGATAGCAGCCGCTCCAGCGTCTGGTTGTTGCGCTCCCTTGTTATGGCCGTCGCGCCCAGCATGGCGGCAAAGAACACGAACATCGTCAGGTAGCCGGGCAGGGTGAAGTTGCTGGCTTTGAAGGGCCTCAGCTCACCAACCTGCTCGACCTCGAACGTCACGATCGGTTCGGCTGATGTCGACGATGCCGCCTCGGGCGCGCCGCCGTCTTCGCCTGTCAGCAGGGCGGCCGCTCGCGCTGCAGTGCGGCTGGCTTCCAGCCGGCCGGAGATCGAGCCCGCGAGCCCTGCGAGCGCGGCCTGGGTGAACGGCTTGTCTGCGTCCGAGACCATTTCCAGGTGGACCGGCGCCCCGGACTCGATCGCTTCCGAGAAGTCAGCCGGAAACGCGAGGAAGCCGTCCAGGTCGCCGCTCTCAACCATCGCCGAGGCGCGCCCATACTCCAGTGTGCGGAACGTCGTGTTCGAGTCCGAGGACGACACCAGGTCATCGATGATGTCGTGGCTCGTCCCGGCCTCTTCTCGCGTGACGACCGTCAGCGTCAACCTGCCCTCGTCCTCCCCCACGCCGCCCAGCGCGATGGTGAAGGCCAGCACGAACATCAGCGGGAACGCCAGCGTGAAACCCATCGCAATCCGGTCCTTCAGGAAGATCCGGAAGTCCTTGTTCGCGATCAGGACAGCCTTGCCGAGCCCGGAGAACATGGCTATCTCCCTTGCTCCACCGCGCGGAAGACAAGCCTGGCCGCCGCGAGTGCGCAAATGCAGGTCCCGCCGAGCACTGCGATCGCCACGCCCTCCTGCGCGAGGGCGCCGGGGCCGGAGTGGATCGCGGCCATGAGCAGGTCCACCGCGTGCTTGTTGAGGGTGAAGTTGGAGATCGTGGCCATTGTGCCGGACTCTCCTACGTCGAAGAAGGTGCCCCCGAAAACTGTCATGAACATGGTTATGAGCACGGCTCCCCAGGTGGCCTGGTTCCTGGTCTTCGCGAAGCCGCCGATCACAAGTCCCACGGCACTAACCGCCGCGGCGACCAGCAGCGCCACCCCGAGCGCCGCGGCAAACGAATCTAATGGCGCGAGTGTGAGGACGGCGAACCCAAGAGAGAGCAGGACGAGGGCCTGCAGGCCGGCCCGGAAGATGCCCGCCAGGAACTTGCCCGCGAACAGCTCGTTCGTGCCCATCCTCGTGGTGAGCAGGCGCTCCAGCGTGCCAAGCTCCCGCTCCGCGACCATCGCCTCGGCGTTGAGCGTTACCGCGAACAACAGGAACATCACCAGCACGCCCGGAAGCAGCCTGTCGAGAAAATCGCCGCTCCCTCCCACAGCCCTGCTCTCGTACCGAATGGACGGCTCGCCACCTGCCTGCGCGAGGGCTGCATCGACAGCCTCGTCTATCTGCTTCTCGCTGAAGTCTTCGCCTGAAGTCGCCTTCCTGACGGCTTCTCGAATCTGCGATCTGGCGCCCAGCTCTTCGGCTGCCGTGCGGATGATCGACATAACGATCCGTCCCTCGTCTCCGCCCGAGCCTCGCTGCCTGAACGTGAGCCTTGTCGGCCTCCCGCTGGTCAGGTCCTCCGAGAAACCGGCGGGAATGAAGGCGGCGAAGACTATCCTTGACCTGTCGAGGGCGCGCTCAGCCTCGGCTTCGGTGTAGAACTCCAGCTCCAGCCCCTCGACGGCCTCCAGCCGCACAACGAGTTCCCGCGACATTGGCCCCCCGTCCAGGTCGACGATGTGCGCGGTCCCGTCGAACCCCTCGCCGCTGAACACCGCGTACATCAAAGCGAACAGCGCGATCGGCAACGCTATCCCAAACGCGAGAGCGCCCCTGTCCGACACGTACCGCTTCAGTTCCAGTAGAGCTACGTGGACGACTCTGGGCATAGAGTCAGTCGCGAAGCGAGCGGCCGGTAAGGCTGAGAAACACCTCTTCCAGAGTCACCGAGTCTGGGTCGCCTACTCCAGACTTGAGGTCGTGCGCGTTCCCCAGGGCAATCAGCCTGCCGTTGTCCATGATCCCGATCCTGTCGCACAGCCTGTCCGCCTCTTCCATGTAGTGCGTCGTGTACAGGACCGTCATACCCTCGTCCCGCAGGCGCAAAACGGTTTCGAAGATGTGATTGCGCGACTGCGGGTCGATACCCACGGTCGGCTCGTCGAGAAACAGCAGGCTCGGCCTGCCCATGAGTGCGATGGCAATGTTGACGCGCCGCATCATGCCCCCGGAGAACTTGGACACCGCGTCACCGCTTCTCTCCCGCAACCCTACGATTTCCAGGTTCTCTTCCGCCGCCGACTTGGCCTGCTTGCCTCCCAGCCCGGCCATGCGCCCGAAGAACACCAGGTTGTCCATCGCAGACAGCTCAGTGTAGAGGGCCAGCGACTGGGGGCAGACGCCGATGATCTTCCTGACCTCGCCGCCGTCGCTCTGTACGGAGCGGCCTCCGATGACTACGTCGCCTTCATCCGGCGGCAGAACGGTGGAAAGCATCCGGATGGTAGTGGTCTTCCCGGCCCCGTTTGGCCCCAGCAGCCCGAAAATCTCCTGCTTCCCGATCGTGAAAGAGACGTCATCAACGGCCTGAACGTGCTCGAAGCTCTTGCGAAGTCCGCTTGCGGAAAGGAAGGTTTGATTCATTAGTCTTTGTAGATGGGGCCGGAGGCAATCATTCTAACCGGTCGCCACGGTTGCTAGAGTATAATTTACCTCTTCTCCGTCATGCCACAGCCGACCGGCGGCCCTGTACACTCCGTTCGGCGCAGGTGTACTATCCCGCCACGCCGCCGGAGGAGGGTAGATTGTCGGACAGTGTTGCGTCTGAGTTGCTGCGTGTTGCGGTCCGCACCGGGGCGCTGGCTTTCGGCGAGTTCAGGCTGACTTCCGGAAAACTCGCTACATACTACTTCGACGGCCGGAAGGTCACGCTGGACCCTGAGGGCTGTCACCTGGCTGCGTCAGCCCTGCTTCCGATGGTGCTGCAGTCCGGCGCCAGGGCCGTGGCCGGCCCCACGCTGGGCGCCGACCCAATGGTCGCCGGAATTGCCATGCTTAGCCACCAGAAAGGCACGCCGGTACCGGCAATGATCGTCCGCAAGGAAGCCAAGAGCCACGGCATGGGCCGCCAGATCGAGGGGCCGGTCACCGGCGAACTGCCTGTCGCCGTAGTCGACGACACCTGCGCGACCGGTGGCAGCCTGATCCAGGCCATCGAAGCGATTGAGGCCGACGGCGGCACCGTCGTGAAAGTGCTCTGCATCCTTGACCGCCACGAGGAAGGCTCGGAAGAGATCCGCCGTCGTGGCTACGACTTCGCGTCGCTGCTCACGGTGGACGAAGCCGGGAACGTTGTCCCCGCGACCGGCGCTCCCTAGTCGTTTAAGTTTACTCCTGAGCACTGCTTCTGCCAGCCCAACGTTTATGCTGGCGAAAACATAGGACTAGTGCAGTTTCAGCCCAGTCTTTCCTCGTCAAATGTCCTCTGGACGGCAACGTTTCTAAAGCGAGAAAATCGGTAACTGTTTACGCCCACTAATGTAGCCAATAGATTGGCTGCGTCGACTCCGCCATTTGTGTGTGCGCACAAAGATGGCATACTTTTGCGTTGAAGACTTGTTGAAGGAATGCAAAAGTTATGGCAGCATCTAGTGAGCGACATCTTCGTTGGGAGGACCAAGAATGCCAACTTTTGAAAAGATTCACAAACTAGAGGCTCGGCTGAGAGTTGCCAAGGGAAAGCGTCAGGAAATCATCAGCCAGTACGTGGAGTACATTAAAGAACTCTCAGCAGACTCAACCGACTCGGCCGGAAAACTGGTGCCGGAGGCCGGAGAGTCCAAGGCTGCCGTGCGCCGTCGCCTGGGCGACGCTATGAGATTCCTTGGCGTAAATTTGGAAATCAAGACCGACTCTGACGCCGTCTATTTCTGGATCAAGCCGAGGAGAGGCAGGAAGCCCGCCGCACTGTCTGCCTAGTTCAGAAGGGTTGTCCGCCTACGCTCTTCTGGTCCGGATACGCGCTTGACCATTGAGTCGGCAGCGCCGCCGCGTGTTCGAGTCGATTACCTGATCGAACGTTACTCGGTGCTACTGTTTGATGCCTATGGTGTTTTGCTTCATTCTCTCGGCCCATTGCCGGGAGCCGGCGAGCTTATCGCCAGGCTAAATGAGACCAAGAAGCCTTACTACGTTCTGACAAACGATGCTTCAAGTCTTCCAGAGTCCAGCGCGGAACGCTATCAGAGCTTTGGCTTGGCAATCGCGTCCCGCAGGATCATCACGTCCGGGTCGCTGATCGCGGAGCACTTCGACAAGCATAGCCTTCAGGGTGCTGCTTGCGCCGTTATCGGTCCGCAAGACAGCGTCCGGTATGTCGAGCAGTCCGGCGGAAATTTGGTCGGACTTGACGACCCATTTGAAGTGCTGGTCATTGGTGATCAGTCAGGCCTTACCCACCGGGATACAGCCAACATCGCGCTTAACACCCTGCTCACACAGTTGGATCATGGCCAGGATGTTCATCTCGTGTTGCCGAACCCCGACCTAGCGTATCCCTCAGGAACGAGTCTCAACTTCGCCAGCGGCAGCGTGGCGCTCATGTTCGAAGCGGTACTGGAGCTCCGCTTTCCCGGCCGCCCTGACCTGCGCTTCCACAGGCTGGGCAAACCGGAAGCTCCAATTTTTGAAGAAGCCACGCGTCGCAGCGGTACCACGGACATGGTAATGATCGGCGACCAGCCCATCACCGACATTCGGGGAGCGCGGAGCTTCGGCATCGACTCAGCTCTTGTCAGCACCGGAGTTGCCATTACTGCCGACTCCTACGGCTGCGACCGTCCGGACTTCCTGCTCGAATCTCTGGAGTTGGGCGGTTAGCAGGAGACCCGCGCGCTGGGATTCTCTCCATTGGAGATTAGGGTCTGCTCTGGGCCCGGCCATCCGAGCTTGGAAACTCCAGCATCGGCATAAGGTACTCGGCAATCGCGACGGCAAGCCCGTCCTCGTCGACGGTCGGCGCAATGTAGTGCGCGGCGGCCTTCACCTCGGGCGCCGCGTTCCCCATGGCAACCCTCATGCCGCAGGCCCTGAGCAACGGTAGGTCGTTATAGCTGTCACCAGCGCCCGCCACTTCCGCTCGGTCGATTCCCATCAACTCGGCGTATCTGAGCACCGCCGTTTCCTTGGTGGCGTCCGCGTGAGTGAAGTCCACCATCCAATCGCCATTGTCTATTCGGACGATGACAGACGTATGCACCCCGGGCATTTCTCCGAACATCGCTGCGATCTCCTTTGCGCGTTCGGGGGTCAGACTTATGGCCGTAATTCGTGTGACGCGCCACTCGCGTATCTCAGCGGTCGAGCCGATGGCGCGGTCACCGTCAACGCCGGAGTAAGCGTGGCCATGTCCGTCGAGGTATCCGATGATCGCCTCTGCATCCCGCCGGCTGAGCGCCTTGAGCCACGGCGTCTCTCCCGTAGTGGGGTCGAAGATACGGGCTCCGCCTTCCGAGATCTGAAGTGCGCTCAGTCCAGCTTTCGCGGCGAACCTCCGCACTACGATGTGGTCTCTGCTGGACACGATCGAGACCGGAATTCGCTGTGCCAGCCGGCTTACTGCGGAGCGCACACGGGGAGCCAGCACCAGGTGGGCGCGTACCATAGTCCCGTCAAGATCGATTAGGGCGGCTTTAAGCAATGTGGTGATACAATCGCCCACCTAACTGAGGTACAAAAGACCGGCCCAGGGAGGGCGCTAATGTCTGAGTTCACAGCGTATTTTAACGGACAGTGGATCGGCTTGGACGATGTCAAGCTTGACGTTGCAGACCGCGGATTCATGGGTGGCGACGTCGTGTTCGAAATCACCCGGACGTTTGGCGGCAAGAGTTTCCGGCTTGACGAACACTTGGACCGGCTCTACCGCTCGCTAAAGTACGTCCGCATCGACCCCGGGATGGACCAGGATGAGATGCGTGCCCTCACAGAAGACGCGCTAGGCCGCAACCTTGGAGCACTGGAAGAAGGCGGAGATCTTTCCATCCAACACTTCGTGACGCGGGGAAAAGGCAGAAAGGCGTCGCTAGCCGGGCCTCCGACCGTGTGCATCAGGGTGTATCCCTTGGACTTCGAGCGATATGCGTCGCTGTTTGAGTCCGGCGTGCACGGCGTGATCACCCGCACCCGCAGCTTCTCATCCGACTCGCTCGATCCCAAAGTAAAACACTACAGCCGAATGAACTTCGCCTTGGCCGATCTGGAAGCCTCAGACGTCGATCCGGAAGGCTGGCCGATTCTCCTGGACCAGGAAGGAAATCTCGCCGAGGGCATTTCATACAATGTGTTCCTCGTATCGGACGGCGTGATAAAGACGCCCGGCGACCAGAGCATCCTTCAGGGTGTGTCCCGCCAGACCGTCTTTGACCTTGCGGATGGTCTGAGAATCCCGGTCGCTGAAGAGCAGCTTCAGCCCTACGACCTCTACAACGCGGATGAGGCCTTCTTCACCGCGACTTCTTACTGCGTACTGCCCGTGACCAAGGTTGATTGGAGACCCGTGGGCGACGGCGATGTCGGTCCTGTCACGCGTCAGTTGCTGGCGGCGTGGAGCGAGCATGCGGGCGTCGACATCATCGATCAGGCGTTGCGCTTCTCGTAACTCGTTCGATACGTAGTTACATGACGGCAGGGAGTCCGGCGCCCATGGATTCCGCAGGCGGACCCAGGCGTCCGTCCGGTAGGTTCGCCCTTGCTAGAATCCCCTCATGAGAGACGCCGACGGTACCCTGCGACGGGCTGATGGCGCGGCATAGTCTTCACGCCCATCGGGGCTGGTGATGTTGTCTCCCCTCTGGGACCGCATCGCGCTCCTGGGCGTCGTCGCGGTCATTGCCTCGGTGCTGGTCATCCTCCTGTACGGTTGGGCAGGCGGGGATCCGTCGCCGCGCCTCATCGAGGCTGACGGGCCGCACTTGGGCCTCATGATGTCGCCTGAACTGGCCGAGGCCCAGCAGGCTGGCGGGACTTGGACGGACGTCGTCGATGATGACGGTTGGCCTGCCCGGCTCCCTGTTCTTGCCTGGTTGGTCGTCGTCGAGGGAATCGCGCTGCTGGGCCTGCCTTTGGGATTCCTGCTCTTCAGGTCTCTGCCGGACAGAGGGTTCCTGCTGACCAAGGTCCTCGCACTTCTCCTGGTCTGCTTCGTAGTCTGGCTCCTGGCAAGCCTCCGCTGGATGGCGTTCTCCCCGGCGTCGATCGCCATTGCGATTGCCGGCTTGGCCTCCGTCTCTACCCTCGTTGCGTCCCGGCGTCGCGATGAGATTCTGAGCTTCGTTCGCCGGCGCTGGCCGGTCCTCCTCGTCAGCGAGGTCTTGTTCCTCGCGGCGTTCCTTGCGTTCTTGGCCGTACGTATGGCCAATCCCGACCTCTGGCACCCGCACTTCGGCGGCGAGAAGCCGATGGATCTCGCGTATCTCACCGCCGTCGCTCGCTCCACGTACATGCCGCCTTACGATCCGTGGTTCGCGGGCGGCTACATGAACTACTACTACTGGGGACATTTCGTCGTCGCCACCCTTGTGCGCGCAACAGGCATCGCCCCTTCCACCGCATACAACCTCTCGGTGCCCTTGTTCTTCGCGCTGACGGCAGGCGCGGCCTACTCGCTCGTATACAACATGACGGAAGCTACTCTTCGGCGCCGGCTCCCCGCAACGTCAGCGCCGGCGGTCCGATGGCCGCCCTTGGCCGCCGGCCTCGCGGGAGCCTCGTTCGTGGCCGTGCTCGGCAACCTGGACGGCGCGGTACAGGTCGGGCAGGGGGCATGGCGAGCGGTCATTCAGGGCATGCCGTTCGGCGAGTTCGACTTCTGGCGAAGCAGCCGCATGATGCCGCCCGACCCTCCCGGTAACGAGATCACCGAGTTTCCATTCTTCACCTTCCTGTTTGGTGACCTGCATGCTCACATGATGGCGCTTCCCTTTACGCTCCTCGTGCTTGGAATATCGCTTGCCGTCGTCTTGTCCGCGCACCGCCCCGGTAAGGGCGCGCGATGGCGGGCGCACGACATATTCCTGCTGACCGTGCTGGGACTCTCGACCGGTGTTCTGCGCCCCCTCAATACTTGGGACTACCCCACATACCTGGCGATCGCGGCCGCCGCTGTTGGCCTTTCAATCTACTTGCGGGAAGGCCGACTGTCGCCCGGCGTCGCCGGAGAGACTGCTCTCAAGATATTGTTCGTGGCCGCCGTCGGCTGGCTCGCGTTCCTGCCGTACATTCGCGGGAGCGAGGCTTTCTTCACGAGCCTGGAGACTACGACGAACACGACTGCACTATGGCAATTCCTGGCCATACACGGGTTGTTCGTGTTCATCATCGGTTCGTTCCTGCTGTCCGGTCCGCGTCCGCGGCTCAATGCCGTCCTGGCTTGGACACGCCTTGGCCTCGGCAGTTCGCGATTTATGCAGGCCGGCCTCTCCGGACTCGGTCTTCTGGCCATGATCGGCTTCATCTGCATGGCAATCATCAGTTGGCAGTCCGCTTCGGGCGCCACCATGCCCTTCGCGGCGATTGCGCTGGCCTTGCTCGCCATCCGATTGATGTCGTGGAAGAAGGCGGCGGGCCCTGACTGGCCGATGCTGGCCTACGCTGGCATTTTGGTCGCCGTCGCACTTGGACTGGTGGTGGGATTGGAGGCCTGGCGAGTAGAGGGCGACGTTGATCGCATGAACAGCGTTTTCAAATTGTACATGCAGGTTTGGGTGCTCATGGCGGTGGCCTCCGCCTTCCTGCTCTGGTACATGCTGGACACCCGGCTCAAGTTATTGCCTCGGCTGCCTCGGAAGCTGTGGGTCGCAGCAGCGGCGGTCTTGGTTGTATGCGCCGGGCTTTACACGGTGCTTGGGGCCAACGATAGGCTGGACTACAGGGTCAAAGGCCAGTCCGTGCCCCTAACGCTGGACGGCGAGGCTTACGTTGACGGCGCGGTCTACGAAGACATCCCCGGTCCTATCGATCTCGAGGCCGATTTCGAAGGAATTACGTGGCTGCGGGAGAATGTCGAAGGCACTCCCGTGGTACTGGAGGCGGTCACTCCATTCTACCGGTGGGGTGGCAGAGTCTCGGTGTACACCGGGCTGCCCGCCGTCCTGGGCTGGAAGTGGCACCAGGAGCAGCAGCGCTGGGACTATCGTTGGGCAGTCGAACAACGGAACTACGAGGTGGAGTTCATCTACGAGACTCTCGACGCTGCCGAGGCTTTGCGGCTCCTCAGGATGTACAACGTGCGCTACGTTTACGTGGGGCAGGTTGAGCGGCTTTACTATCCTCAAGATGGCCTGGGCAAGTTTGAGGATGAGCTTGCGGAACACCTGCTGCCAGTCTTCCGAAACGGAAAGACAACGGTCTATCGTGTGTCCGGTTCGGATTGACACTACCCATGCCCAAACTTAGAATCACGCTGTCCGGGCGGCGGTGAGGCACAGTGTACGAAAACCGGACGGGCAACCCACTCACCCGCGGAGGTTCCAATGACGACGAGAGCATACATCTTGATAGAGACTGCTGTCGGCAAGTCCCGAAGCGTTTCCGACACGCTCAAGTCCTTGCCCGGCGTAGATACAGTCGATGCGGTTACCGGCCCATACGACATCATTGCCATCGTCAGCGCAAGTGATCTGAACGCGGTTGGGGACCTGGTCACAAGCCAGATCCACACAATCAACGGAATAGTACGTACCGTCACTTGCCTTTCGGTCGGAGGTCAGTAAGACAGAGTTCGCTGGTGCTGGACTGCATGTGTCCGGCCTGCACAATGATCCCAAGTAGCTGGCACTGGGCAGACAGGGCTGCGCGGGTGGATCGCAGAAAGAGGGAGGAGGTCCATCATGGATTTCAGGTTTGAATCAAAAGACGTCGAGTTCAGAGAGGAAGTCGCCGAGTTTGCGGACAAGGAGCTTCCCTGGGACTGGCGGACCGAGACCCTGGACCCCGAGGAACCGGAAGACGGCAAAGTAGTCCAGCAGTTCAAGAGAAAGCTGGCCGACCAGGGCTGGCTGACAATGGCCTGGCCCAGCGAGTACGGCGGTCGCGACGCGCCGCACATTCAGCAGATGATCTTCAACGAGGAAATGGCCTATCGTGGCGTTCCCGTGGGGGACATGGGCGTAAGAATGGTCGGCCCTATCCTGATGATGTACGGCACCGATGAGCAGAAGGCGAACTTCCTGCCGAAAATCGCAAAGGCCGACATTAGCTGGTGCCAGGGCTACTCTGAGCCCAACTCCGGCTCAGACCTCGCGAGCCTGCAGACCAGGGCCGTCGTTGATGGCGACGACTACGTCGTTAACGGCTCCAAGCTGTGGAACGGCGCGCACTCGGGCGCCGACCACATGTTCCTTCTGACCCGCACCGATCCGGACGCGCCCAAGCACCGGGGCATCAGCTTCCTGCTGACGGAGATGGCGGCGCCTGGCATCACTGTGGAGCGAGTACCCATGATGTGGGACGGCGCTCGCGCCCTCGTAACCTTCGACGACGTGCGCATCGCGCGGGAGAACCTCGTTGGCGAGGAAAACCGTGGCTGGTATGTGGGCGCGGCGCTCTTGGACTTCGAGCGCTCCGGCGTGGACAGGCCCGCAAGGGCGAAGCGCATCCTGGAAGACCTCGTCAAGTTGTGCAAGGAAACAAGGCGCAACGGCAAGACGCTCTCAGAAGACCCGGTGTTCCGCCACCGGCTGGCCGACGCGGCCGTCCAGATAGAGGCGGCGCGAATGATGTGCTACCAGGTCGCCTGGATGCAGAGCCAGGGGCAGGTTCCCAACCGTGAGGCGTCGACGTGCAAGGCATTCGGGACCGAGATGATCCTGCGCATGTACAACCTTGGCATGCAGATCATGGGCCTGCACGGTCAGCTCAAGCCAGGCTCCAAGCATGCCCCGCTGGAGGGCAGGCTGGAGAAGGCTTATCTGGCTGCCCACGGTGGACAGGTCGCCGGCGGCACGTCGGAGATCCAGCGGAACGTCATCGCCACACGCGGCTTGGGACTGCCCAGAGGCTAAGCGGCGCAACTCTTGCGCACACATGGCGATGCTGGCCCGAACAGTTTCCGGCCAAGGCAGGTGTTCGAAGCGTATGACAGGTCCGGAACGCGCGACGACGAAGGCACGCTGTTCTGTTCGAGGTGCGGTTCGAAGTGCGCTCCAGGTCGCGATCGGCCCAGGCCGGTCTGCCTGTCGTGCGGGCGCGTTCAGTACCGCTCAGCTTCTGTCGGAGTCTGCGTGTTGATTGTGAGGGACGGAAAAGTCTTGCTCGGGAAACGGTCCGGGCCTCTATTCCCTGACAAGTGGGCATTGCCCGGCGGCACCGTGGAATTCGGCGAGGACTTCCTGACGGCGTCCAGGCGCGAGGCCAAAGAAGAGACGGGACTCGACGTTGAAATTGCGTCGATAGTGAACGTGGCAACGGAGTATCTGACGCCCGACCTGCACGTTCTGCAAATCGCGTGCTCAGCTAAGACGGCAAGTGGCCGTGAGGCCCCTGCCGATGATCTGAGGGAACTCAAATGGGTTGACCTCAATGGACCGTTTCCTCCTCTGGCGTTCGAGGCGGATGAGCATGCGATTCGACAGTTCGTGAAGAACGGCCACGGGGGAATCGCGGTGGATCCAGCGTTCGCAAGCGGATAGCCGCGGGCGCGGAATCGGACCTCTTAGAAACATAAGTTACACACAAAACGGGAGAAACAGATGGACCTTGGCTTGACCGAAACCCAGCAGCTTCTCAGGAACACGGCAAAGGAGTTCCTGGAGACGGAGTGCCCAAGCAGCTACGTCCGCGAGATGGAACAGGACGAGCGCGGCTACACCCCTGAGATGTGGCAGAAGATCGCTGACCAGGGCTGGCTTGGTCTGGCCTTCCCCGAGGAGTACAACGGCGCGGGCCTAGACTTTGTGGACCTCGCCATACTCCTGGAGGAAATGGGGCGGTACATGCTGCCCGGGCCGTTCTTCGCCACCGTGGTAATGGGCGGCATGGCGATCCTCGAGGGAGGATCCGAAGCTCAGAAGAAGGAGTATCTGTCTCAGATTGCGCAGGGTCAGATCATTGTGACCCTGGCATTGACCGAACCGAGCGGCAGATGGGATGCTGCGGGCGTCGAGGCGACGGCCGAGAAAGAGGGCGACGACTGGGTCCTTAACGGCGTCAAGCTGTTCACCCCGTACGCGCACATTTGCGATTATCTGTTGGTGGTCGCCAGGACGGGCGCCGGTGCTGAAGACATATCGATGTTCATGGCCCCGCGTTCTGTCGAAGGGGCGAGCCAGACATTGCTAAAGACCATTGCTTCTGACAGGCAATCCGAGGTTGTCTTCGAAAACGCGCGGTTGCCGGGAAGCGCGCTCATTGGTGAGTTGAACGGGGCGTGGTCCGTCATGGAGAAGGTCAAGGCATACGGCGCGGTGGGCAAGTGCGCCGAGTTATCGGGTGCCACGCAGCAGGTGTTGGACATGACCGTCGAGTACGCAAAGGGGCGCCTCCAGTTCGGACGGCCCATCGGCAGCTTCCAGGCCATCCAGCACCATTGCGCCAACATGGCTATTGACGTTGAGGGTTCCAAGTACATCACCTATCAGGCTGCCTGGGCGCTGGCCGACGGGCACAATGCCTCCCGGGAGGTCTCGCTGGCCAAGGCGTGGGTAAGTGACGCGTCGAAGCGGGTGTGCGCAACGGGACACCAGTGCCACGGCGCAATCGGCTTCACGACGGAGCACGATATGCAGCTATTCTCCAGGCGTGCAAAGGCCGCCGAGTTGATGTTTGGCGATGGCGATTACCACAAGGAGATCGTCGCCGATATGATCGGTCTTTAGGTCTCGCCTGCGCCGCCCCGCCCAGGGGCACTTGAGGTCGGGTGCAGCAAGGACCGTTTGGAAGAACTCGTCGCCGGGAGCATGCCGGGAGCATGATTGTAGGAGTTGGTGCAAGCCGCTTCTTGGCCGTCAGGTGACGTCCAGGAGGCCATGACCTTCTAAAAATGCAGTCGAAGAGAGATACATCGGGAGTTAGCGATGTTCAGGTTCGTTCAAGCTCTGATCTTGTGCATTTCGATTGCCCTTCTCGTTCTCCTCTTCATCGCGTGCGGTGCGGAAACCGTAGTCATCGCAACTGACGGCGAGTACCACCCCTTCAACTTCATCAACGAGACCACAGGCGAGATCGATGGCCTGGAACGCGAGCTTGGCGACGAGCTTTGTAGCAGGGCCGGCCTCGAATGCGAGTGGGTCGTCAATGACTGGGAGGACATGATCCCCGACCTGCAAGCGGAAGAGTTCGATGCCGCCATGACCGGCATGTCCATTACCACCGAACGAGATCAGCTAATCGATTTCACGGAGCCCTACTATCCGCCGTCCCCCTCGGTCTACCTCGCCCGTGCCGGCGCCAACGATCAGGCAGCTGACGGCGCTGTAGGTGCCCATGAACAGACCATCCACTCCGACTACTTTCAGGCCAAAGGCAGGAGCTACCAGGCCTTCGAAGATCCCGTAACTTCCCTTGCCGCCCTTATCGGCGGCGAGATCGACGCCCTTCTGGTAGACCGAGGCTACGCGATCGAGAAGCTCAACGAACTTGAAGGCCAACTTGCAATCGTAGGTCCGGAGGTACCCCTCGACCATGGTCTAGGCATCGGTGTTCGAGATGGTAGCGACCTTCGCGAGAAGTTCAACGAGGGCATAGCCGCGATGAAGGAGGATGGCTCCCTGAATGACCTCCTCCGCAAGTGGATCGGCGAGGACACCGACACCTTCTAGCCCCAGGCTGCCCCGCACACCGCGGGAAGCAGCTCCGTTCCGTTTCGGGGTGGACCGTCCCTCTCTCCATCGCACTACGGCCCTGCTGAGTACGCCCCGTGCAATTGCCACGTGGCGGGGACTAAGATGAAGCGAGAGTCTTACTGGTCGCAGGAGGCCGGTCGATGAAGATCAAGGAGATGGTCGCGTTCCCGGTGGAGTTCCCCAGCGGCGCTCCCGATGCGCCGGCAAGGCGGCGTTCTATGGACCAGAGGACCGAGATAGCGGGCCCGATGTCCAGATACTCGAGGTGTAGGCGGCCCCACAGCAAATGGCGGCCGAGCTGGCCGGCGCTGGCCTGCATGGTGACGGCCGAAGACGGCACTTGGGGACTGGGCTTGACTACCTACAGTGGCCCGGTTGCGCCGATCATCAACGAACACTTCGCGCCTCTGCTTCTCGACGAAGAATGCATGGCAATCGAAAAGCTGTGGGACATGATGTTCCGGATGTCGTCGCATTACGGACCGTCGGGTCTGGCGAGTTACGCCATCAGTGCGGTCGATCTCGCTCTGTGGGACCTCAAGGGCAAGCTCCTGGACCGGCCCGTGTACGAACTGTTGGGAGGCCCGGCCAGGGACAGCGTCTTCTGCTACGCGACCGGCAACGACACAGACTGGCATATGGAGCTGGGTTTCAAGGCCACCAAGCTGTCTTGTCTCTACAGCCCAGCCGACGGACTGGAAGGCTTGCGGAAGAACGAAGAGATGGTCGCGGCGGCGAGGGCGACGATCGGCACGGACGTCGAGTTAATGCTCGATTGCTGGATGGCGCTGGACCTCGAGTTTGCGGTGCGTCAGGCGGAGCGACTGCGGCAATACGACCTCAAATGGATGGAGGATAGCCTGATCCCGGACGACTTCGACGGGTTTGCGGAGATGCGGCGGCGACTGCCGTGGCAAACCCTGGCCACGGGCGAGCACTGGTACACGACTCTGCCTTTCATGTCGTCGGCTGCAAGGCGCTCGGTTGACATCTTCCAGCCGGACATCCAGTGGGTGGGCGGCGCCACCGCCGTTGTGAAGATATGCCATATCGCCGAGGCAGCCGGCATTTCGGTCATGCCGCACATGGGGGTGAACGACGCCTACGGCCAGCATGTCTGCTACGCGATGCCGGCTGTACCGTGGGGCGAACTGTTCGTCGGGTCGGCACCGGGCGTGCCGCTGGACAGCGCACAGAGCAATCGCCAGACCCCGGGCATGGCGTTCCCGAAGGACGGCATGCTCATCCCGAGCGATGCCCCCGGCTTCGGCATCGAGCTGACTCTGGACGAATTGCAGAACGCCCACGCCTAGGGCGTCTTCACTCTACGTAGCGCATCGAACATGAGCGCCGCCGGGTGAAACCCGGAAAGAGCGCCAGGATTGCCGAAGCAAGGGTAGGGGCGCCGAAATCCCTCTTACGTAAGTGGGTTAGCGAAGACACCAACACCTTGAAGCGTGGCCACCCCGGCGATTGCTTCCGCAAGGAGCTAATGGCCGACGTGATCGACCTGCAGCTGTAGCGTATGTGCCGGTCTGACTACTGCAAGGTAGTTTCGAGGGACTCCAACCGCTCAATCCAGCGGTCGAATCGCGGGCACTCTCGCCTAATCACAGTCAAGCCTATCTCACCAGCCACCAATGGGCCATGAAGCCTCTTTCGGTACCCGGGGATCATGCTCATGATGCGCTTACTCGGTGCGGTCTGCTGATTGTCGTTGATGTCCTCGGGCGTTGGAAAGCTAGCGCGAGCGGCGCCGAGTTGCGCCATGCTGTGGCCCGGTACGTCCACCATCACAGTTCCGAACGCACTCACGTCTGAGAATAAGAGACCCTCAAACTCGTGCTTCTGGATGTAAGGGACCACCTTTCGTTCATCCCGATGGTCTGAGATCTTCTTCAGGACATTTTGATTCAGATCCTGTTCCAATGCATCGACCGTCCTGTTTCCTTTCCCGTGAAAGCCGTAGAAATCAACTAGTGAAGTCACGGCGTCGTGCGTCCAGTACAGCCTCGCCATGTCCGCCGTTAGCCGATCGATGCTGACGTTACCGCCGCCATCGCCACTGCCGCGGGCTTTACCAAGCAGGACCGGCGTTGGCTCGACTCCCGAAGGTCGTAATTGAGGAGCAAGAACAGACTTTACGAAAGTTTCTTCAGTTTGGCCTTCCACCGATACGGCAAGCCGTATCAAGGGCGACCTCCCAAGAGGTTCTTCTGCCAGAGTTCGCCCGTGGTGTACTCGTCTTGCCAGCGCTGATAGTCGCCTTCGTCGAGGATGCGGACCTCCGTCCGTCCGTCCCTCAGTTCCAGCACGGTAATCTCGCCGATGTCAAACGCGTCCACTAGCAGAGGCGACTGCGTCGCGACGATGATCTGCCTCTCCTTGGAGAGCGACTTGATCATGTCACCGATCAGTGAAATGGCCGCGGGATGCAATCCTAACTCCGGCTCGTCCAACAACAACACGTCAGGAAGCATCTGAGGAGGTAGGTTCAAGAGCGTGGTAAGTGCAAAGAATCGAAGGGAACCGTCTGATGTAAGATGCGCGCCAAAGGTCTTGTCTGTCCACTTCCCCTTCCACCTCAACAGCACTTTGCCGTAGCTATCTTCAATGTCGAAACGATCAAAGGTCGGGAGCACGCGGGTGATATGTCGGCATATCATCTCGTATCTGCTCAAATCTTCGCGTTCTAGCCGGAGCAATACCGCTGCTAGGTTTCCTCCGTTGGAGCGGAGGTAGTTGCTATCATTAGTGTCCCAACGGATCTTGATGCCTGAAGAATCAGAAGTGTCGTGGAACTGAAACACAGAGCACCGACGTAATAGCGTGACAATCACCCGGACGGTAACCGGGTTGACGCCGAACACATCATGCGACTGCGCCGCCTCAACCAACCTGGCTTCCGTATGGCTACTCCCTAGGTGCTGCCAGTCTGCCTTGGATATCCATTCATCACTGCTGTATCGGAACGCCTCCTCGGTGAAAATAAAGCGATCTGGATGAGCATGGGTAAGTATGAACTTGTATTCGTTCTGCCCACTTTCAGTACGAATCGCTACTTTAGCGGTCATTTGCGGACTGACTCCGCTTCCACCAAATAGCTGGTCCGCGGCTCCGCCCTGGCGCTGGACAAACTCCTCAAGTTTGCCGGGACCAACCATCCAACTCATCATCTCGAAGAATCTGACGAAGTTTGACTTGCCGGAACCGTTCGCCCCGATCAGTACGGCAGCCATCGGCAAGTCTCGGATCTGGAAATCCTTGAGCGAACGGAAGCCATTGATTCGAACGGACTGGATCCGAGTTGGTTCATTCATCATGCTGCTTTACCTATGTCAGGAAGATAACCAACATAGCATGAACGCATGGGGCTCACAAAGCGGGACCTACTCGCCTTGGTTGTATGAAGAGTCATGCCACAATCACTGGCGCACCGCCCGCGCCTAATTCCGCGCCACGCGCCCCCGCAAGGTAGCCAGCGCGAGGCTGACGCTTACAATCCCGACGCCTGCCACGCATGCGAACCCCTTGAGAAGCTCGCCCCACTGCCAGCCGCCGGTGACCAGCGAGCGCAATGCGCCGAGCAGGTACGTGACGGGGTTGTAAGTGGCAATCACCTGCATCCACTCCGTCATCGCCTCTAAAGGAATGAACACCGGCGTCAGGAACACGAACGGGAAGAACAGCAGGAAGCTCGTGTTCACGGCCGCGGGATTCCCAGTTTTGAGCGCTATCGCATAGGGGAATCCGGCGTAGACTAGGCTCCACGTCGCCGCGATGCCGAGGAACAGCAACATCCCGGGCACGCCGGTCTCGAATCGCACTCCAACTGCGAAGCCCATGATCAACACGGGTATCGAGACCAGGGCCACGAGCATGAAGTCCGCGGTCATCAGTCCCAGCAGCAGCGCCAGCCGTCGGATCGGCGTCAGCGCCAGCCTGTCGAAGTAGCCGCTCTGTATATCCAGAACTAGCGTCACGGCTCTCGTCAGGCCGGTTACGGCAAACACTATCGCCACCGGCAGCTGGAATGCTTTGAAGTCTATGTCGCCGCCTTGTTCGACGAAGTCCTGAAGCGCGCCAATGTTAATGGCGTAGAAGAAGGCGGGGATTATCAGGGCTGGCATCACGGTCTCCGGCTCTCGCTTCACGGAGCGCAGCGCGCGGCCTGCCATGATGAATACGTCTGGGATGAATCCACCGCGCCGCGCCCGTATTGGCTCTGACGTGGTCATTCGCCTTCGCTGTCCTCGTCGCTGGCGGCGTCCACCTCCAGGCGCGCGCCCGTGTAATGCAGGAACACGTCGTCGAGCGTCGGCGTTCTGAGCGTAAGTTCCTGCACCGTGACTCCGCACTGGTCAAGGGCTATTGCTACGGGGCCTATCACCTTGGGGCCGTCCTTCACGCTCACCGTTAACTCGTCGCCATGAATCTCTACGTTCGCGACATCGCGGACCCCTTGGCAGGAACGGGCGGCTTCGGCCGAGTCGCCCTCGATCTTCGCGATGATCACGTCCGAGCCGATCGAATGCTTCAGGTCGGCAGGAGGCCCTTCGGCGACGATCCTGCCCTGGTCTATGATTCCTACGCGTTCAGCCAGTTGGTCGGCCTCCTCCAGGTACTGCGTCGTCAGGAACATCGTCACGCCCATTTCACTGTTCACGCGGCGCACCTCGTCCCACACTTTCGTACGGCTGATCGGGTCCAGCCCGGTTGTCGGTTCGTCTAGGAACAGGACCTCAGGGTTGTGAATGAGCGCCGCCGCAAGGTCCAGCCTGCGCTTCATGCCCCCGGAGTAGGTGCCGATTAGCCGGTCGATCGCATCCCCGATGTCTACCAGTCCCATCAGGTCCTCAACGCGCCTTCTCACATCCCGGCCCCGAAGCCCGTAGAGCCTGGCCTGCAACTCCAGCAACTCACGGCCTGTCTGCTTGTCGTCCAGGGCGGCCTCCTGAAGCGCGGCGCCGATCCGCAGACGTACGTCCGTGGGATGTCCGACCACGTCGTAACCGGCCACGGAAGCACTTCCGCTAGTGGGCAGCAGCAGCGTTGTCAGCATCCTCACAACTGTTGTCTTGCCCGCCCCGTTAGGTCCGAGAAACCCGTAGACCTCTCCGCCGGGGATGCCAAGGTCAACTTCGTTAACGGCCATGACCTCTCCAAAGCTTCTGGTGAGGTCGTCGGCCCTGATTGCGTACTCTGACAAGGAGCTAATCTCTTAACAGCAGGATTGTGACGATAGGACGCTAGATTGTATGGCCGAATGGCGAGCGGGTACACGTTTTCGGCGGCGCCGCATCGGAGCACGCGGCTCTATCAGGCGGCATTCTGTACCGCCACAGGCTTCCCTTCACCCCTGTCCAGAACCCCGTTGACATGCAGCCCATAATGTCGAGCGACGCCTTGCCCTCAGAGAACACTAGTGCTATAATGTCCACATGGAAACGCACAACGTTCTTTCACCGCCGAACCGCGCTATCTACGGCTTTACCTCCTTGTGGGTCGAGGGCCATGCCCTCGTGGCCGGTTTTGGCCGGTTTTGGAAGTTCCAACATCGTAATTCAGCTATGAATTTGCCGCTTCTGGCCGCTGGAGGCGGACATACCAATGCGGCTGGCTCCGAGGGACCGCTGGCGATCAAAATCCCGGTGTTCCATTTGTGTTCCATTTCGGCCCTGGACATGTTCCGTTTAGGTTCCATCCGTGTTCCGTTTACGTGCCGCGATTCAATGATCGCCAGCTACGAAACGGAACATAATGGAACAAAACGGAACACAGAAATCGACGGATAGGCCGGCTCCAAGCTAAGGCTCCCCCAGTGCGCCTGTCCGGAACCCCCTGCCATCCATTGCGAAGACGCCCTTTGTGTGATGCGGACGGTGCGGATGCTGTAAGCCCGCTGATATACTTTCTAGGAATTTGTCGCATTCGGAGGCGCTGTTGAAAGCGGGCATTATCAACGTTACCGGTTATCTGGGAGTCGAGCTGGCCCGCATCCTGCAGCGACACCCTGAAGTGGAGATCTCTTCCGTTACCGGGAGGAGCCACGCCGGCAGCACGCTGGACGCTGTCTTCCCGCACCTCCACGGCTTGGACCTGCCGATTACAGAAGACCTGGACGGCAGCGTGGACATCGTCTTCTCTGCCCTGCCTCACGCAGCCAGCGCGGAGCGCCTGGCCCCGCTGTTGTCGGACGGCCTGCGCGCCATCGATGTCAGCGCCGACTTCCGGCTGAACGACGTGGACGAGTACGAGCAGTGGTATGGCGGCTCTCACCCCTGCCCGCAATACTTGGAAGAGGCCGTGTACGGTCTGACCGAGCTGTACCGCGAACAGGTTGCCGAAGCCAGGCTCGTGGCCAATCCTGGGTGTTATCCCACTGCCTCGATACTTGCCCTCGCTCCCGCTCTCAGGGAGGGCATCATCGAGCCGGACATCGTGATCGACGCGAAGTCCGGCGTCTCGGGCGCAGGCAGGGGCCTGGCCTTGAAGACCCACTACTCCGAGGTAAACGAGAACCTCTCTGCATACGGCTTTGGAGGGCACCGCCACCTGCCGGAGATCGTGCAGGAGCTGGGCAAACTGGACTCCGTCCCGCAACCCCGCGTGACCTTCCTGCCGCACCTCGCGCCAATGACGCGCGGCATCTTCTCCAGTTGCTACGCTCCGCTTCGGAAGTCGGTGACGGACGAGCAACTGCGAGAGATCTATGACGACGCCTACCGTGACGAGCCCTTCGTGGACGTCGCCGCAGGCCCGCCCGGCACCAAGCACACCCTGGGTAGCAACGCCTGCATCGTCTACCCTGCGGTCGATCGCCGTGCGGACCGGCTCATAGCCATTGGCTGCATAGACAACCTGGTCAAGGGCGGCTCGGGCCAGGCCGTTCAAAACATGAACGTCATGTTCGGACTGGACGAGACTGCCGGCTTGACCCAACGCGCCCTCTATCCCTAGCCGGTACTCCGGCGCCCGGTCAGATCCGAAACTGGCAGCAAAGGCACCGGAGCCGGACGTGGGTAATACCGCGATCGAAGGCATGCTGTTCGACCTGGACAACACCCTTCTGGACAGGGAATCCGTCTTTCTCAGGGTGGCTGAGAACTTCTACGACGAGTACCTCGCGAACACATCGGACATAGCTCGTGCGGAGGCGGTCGCGATGCTGGTTGACTGGGACGCCGACGGCTATGTCGCTCGCGAAGTGATGCTGGCGAAGTGGCCCAGCGCCGGCCTCGACGCGCAGTCGGTAACCGGGTGGTACCGCGCCGCGATGCATAGGCACGTTATGCCGGAGCCGGAGGTCAACAGGTTCCTCGCCTCGCTCAACGACAGGTGCGTACCGTGGGGCATCGTCACCAACGGCAGCAGGAGCCAGCGCGCCAAGTGCATGGCAGCGGGCCTCGAGCGGCTCGCCCCGTTCGTCATCGTCTCTGAAGAGGCCGGCTACAGAAAACCCGACCCGGCCATCTTTTGTGACGCACTGGCTCGGACCGGGCTCTCAACGCCGGATCAGGTCATGTTCGTTGGCGACAACCCGCAGGCCGACATAGAAGGAGCAAAGCGCTTCGGTATGAGGGCGGCTTGGATCAGGCGCGGGAGACAATACCCCGCTGGACTCCAGCAACCGGATCACATCTTCGATCACGTAGTCGAAGTGCGGAAACTATCGGAAATCTAGCCTCGCGCTTGAAATGCTGTGCGGAGCGCCGTTTGTGCCCGACTAGGCCTTTTGCGAGCGTGCTCTGGATCTCCTCTTGGCGCGTCACACCTTCCGGATCGGCATCTGCAGAGTTCATGATTGCCAATCCTGACTTGACGTGATAGAGACTAGTCAACCAACCGGCCTATGAGGAAATAGCCATATGGCTGTTCAAGCCCATCACGACGTTCACGAGTGTGACGACCACGAACATCACGGCGACGAAGAGCATTCGCACGACGCACACGAGTGCGACACGCATGAGCATCACGGCGACGAGCCGGGCCACGTGCACGACCCGCACGAGTGCGATGGCCACGAACACCACGGCCACTAAGAACATCGTTTAGGGATCTGCTCAGTGTCTCCCAGTTCACCCCACGAGAATCTGGAACAGATCATCACATCAGTAAACTTACGTCGGGCTTCTCCAACCTAGAGAAGCGCGATGCTTGCTTTCATTCCCCGCGACAAGGCGTATGCGTCGGCGCAGTACCTGATTCTGTAAGAGTTGCGTTGCGCCCCCGACTTCAATGCAGGGATTCGGCCCTACTGCGTTGCCAGCCCCATGGCCTGATAGCTAGAATAAGTGGGCTTGCACTAAGTGGCCCCATCGTCTAGCGGTCCAGGATCCCACCCTTTCAAGGTGGTGACACGGGTTCGAGTCCCGTTGGGGCCACCATCCATTTGGTAGTCGGGCGGGGTCGCTTAGCCGCCTCCCACCGCGCGGACTACTTCGATGCTGTCGCCATCGCTGAGTTGCATCGACGCGAGCTCGTCCCTGCGCTTGACCTCGCCGTTGAGTGCCACCGCGATGTGACGCGCCTCCCCGACCCCCAGCGCTTCCAGCACGTTGAGCAAGGATGCGTCTAACGCAAACTCACGCTCGCGACCGTTCAGCTTGACTCGTATCTTTGCTGAGGCTGTCATTCTTGGTTAGTCCCCACTTTTGTCGGTCCCGCCTTCACGGCGCTGTTAAGTCGGGCTGCGGCCGCCCTCGGGTCAGCACTGTCCATCACTGCGCCTATCACAGCCACGCCGGAAGCTCCGGCCCGCATGACCTCACCTGCGTTGCAGGCCGTCACGCCCCCAATCGCTATGATCGGGATCGAGACCCTGTCCGATGCCTCCCGGACCAGATCCTCGCCCCCGTAAGGGCCCTCGGGGTGAGAGGCGGTCGGATAGATCGTTCCCAGAATCAGGAGGTCTGCTCCGGCCTCCTCTGCCTCTTTCGCGCCGGCAACGCTGTGAACCGACCGCCCAATGAGAAGGCGGCTGCCGGCCAGCTCCCTTGCGCGCCGCGTCGGCAATCCTCGCTCGCCGATCTGTACACCGTGAGCTCCACAGGCTAGCGCCACATCCACTCGGTCGTTGACGAACAGGAGGGCGCGGTCAGCGGTTACCCGGACCAGTTCAATACCCATATCGTAGAGGTCGGATGCGGGCATGTCCTTCTCCCTCAACTGGACCATGTTCACGCCCCCTCTTACCGCCTCTTCGACCGTCTGAACCAACCCCCGCTGCGCGCTCGCCTCGTGTCGTGTCACAAGGCAGAGGGCCGGGAGCGGAATCACGCTGGTCAACGAGGCGTAAGCGTAGGCCTAGCTCGATGTCGCTGCGGTGGCGACGCCCGCAGTTGGGCTGCTCGGCGTACCCGTGTCTTTCCTCTCGATCCGGCCTGCAACGTACGCCTTGCGCCCGGCCTCCGTGCCGAGCTTGAATGCCTCGCCCATGAGCCCGGGGTCCTCCGCCTGGGCGATCGCTGTGTTCACCAGCACCGCGTCCGCCCCTGCCTCCATTGCCGCGGACGCCTCGGACGGGACCGCCAGCCCGGCGTCCACGACCACCGGCACATCGGACTGCTCGATGATGAGGCGCACTTCCTCGATCGTCAGGATGCCTTGGCCGGAGCCGATCGGCGAGCCGAGCGGCATGACCGTTGCGCAGCCTATGTCTTCCAGCATGCGAGCGAGAACCGGGTCAGCGTGAATGTACGGAAGCACAACAAATCCCTCGTCCAAGAGTTGGACTGCCGCCTGGTACGTGCCCACAGGATCGGGCAAAAGGTACTCGGTGTAAGGGATCACCTCCAACTTGATCCAGTTGGAGCCGGTAACTTCTCTGGCGAGTCTCGCCGTAAACACCGCCTCGTCTGCAGTCTTGCAGCCTGCAGTATTGGGCAGGATCGTGTACCGGTCCCAGTCGAAGTAGTCCAGGATGTTCTTCTCGTTCGGGTTGTCCAGGTCCAGTCGGCGTATGGCCACTGTGATGATCTCAGTCTCGGACGCGGTCACGGACTCGACCATCTCCTCCATGGAGCGGTGGCGTCCCGTGCCTACCATGAGCCTTGAACTGAACTTGCGGCCGGCGATTTCTAGGCGGTCTTCCATTGCATAGACTCCCTACGGTCGATCAATCGGGATGCCTGAGAAGTGGGCCGGATGCGCAAAGCCGCCAGCGCAATGCCGACGGCAGAAGTAAAGACACTTACTCTATCGGATCCCTACGCTGGCATTACCCAGGTCAGGTGCGGCGGTCGTCCCGATCTCCCGGAACCTCTCAGCCTGGATTCCCCAAGCTCCCGTCTCACGATCTTCAGTTGTTATGCTCCAGCATATCTACACCGCCGCGCTGGGTCAACTTTCGACGAGTGGAACCAATACCGGCCCGCCGCCGTCCTAGTAGTAGAATGCATTCCTGCACGAGATGATCGGAGGCTGCGATGTCCCCACATAGACTGACAATACTTGTAGCGGCGATAGTGTGGCTGGGTTTGGCAGGCATGGCTTGCGGGGGGGCCGACGAGTCAAGTTCCTTCGAGAGCACCTCAGACAGGACTACTGCCGAATCTGCCATGGACATGGACATGGACATGGCCAGCGATGGCATGGATATGGAAGAGATGGAAATGGATATGATGATGGCGGAGGAGGAGGCAGCCTTTGAGGCGTCTGCCAAGGCGGCCGTTGAGTCAGCGATTGACGATTCAGCCGTCTCCACTCTTTCATCTTCGGGTCCAGTCGCCCGGCCGGTATCTCAGCAGCGCATGATAGTTCGGTCGGCCGAGGTGGGAATCCAGGTGGAAGACGTTGAGGGGAGTCTCTCTCGCATCGGCACATTGGCTTCCGACCTTGGTGGATGGGTGGTTTCATCCGAGGAGTCCTTGACCTACACGGGATTCATCTCGGTTCGCGTTCCGGCGGAGAAGCTGGACTCGGCCATCTCCACGCTGAGGTCGATAGCTGAGAAGGTGGAGCACGTCTCGGTGTCCAGCCGCGACGTTACGGATGAGTATGTGGACAACCGCGCGCGGCTCACCAACCTCCAGTCGACTGCGGAAGCACTGCGAGCGTTGCTTGAGCAAGCCGGAAACGTGGAAGACGCGCTGAAGGTTCACGAAACGCTAACCGGGATCCAGTCGGACATCGAGCGCCTGCAGGGCCGTTTGAAGCTTTTGGAGGAGACAGCCGCATTCTCGCTGCTGAACGTCTCGGTTTCTCAAACGCCTGGAGAGCTGACCTTGAACGCCGGCCCCGATGTCACTTCCAGCGTTGGCCAGGTGGTCAGGTTCAGGGCCACGTTTACTCAGCCCGAAGGCTTGGACAATTATTCGTACACGTGGGACTTTGGTGACGGTTCGCCCCGGGTTGGCAACACAATTACTGCTCCAACTGCCGATGAAGACACCCGCGTTACCGCCACGATTACGCATGTCTACAGGGA
Organism: Dehalococcoidia bacterium; assembly: GCA_965237445.1. Taxonomy (GTDB): domain Bacteria; phylum Chloroflexota; class Dehalococcoidia; order Lucifugimonadales. The sequence continues at coordinate 1,423,377 of OZ250142.1, forward strand.
CGATGTCGACTCCCCGTACATCGCCAGCATCGAACTGACCTCGTGGGGAGAGGCCGGTCTGTTCGAGGGCTCAGACACGATCACTGTCACCGTCACCCGCCTGCCGAGCGTCGAGGTATTCGCAGAGGGCTCCCTCACCGCCGAGGAAGGCGAAGAAGTGGAGCTGACTGCCACGTTCACGAGGCCTCCGTCACTCACAAACCTGAGATACAGGTGGGAGTTCGGCGACGGCTCGCCACTGACCGAAGGGGCTGTTGAAGACGACGCCACGCAGATCTCGGCAACTCATGAGTACGAGCACTACAGACCGCAACCGTACCCGGCGCGCGTCACTCTTTTAGCCGACAGCCCAGCCGGAGACGTGGAATCGACTGCTTACGTGGACGTATTCATTCTCGAAGCGGAAGGCTTGGTGGTCTTCGGATGGAGCGCGGGAGAGCAGGGAGAGAACGCGGTCCGGGCCTTGATCGCCATTGGACAGGTTCTGCTCACCATTCTCATTTGGGCCGCTGTCCTGAGTCCGTTGTGGATCGTCGCTGGAGGCATCTACGTTGTCGTATCCCGCCGCAGGCGGAGAACGGCGGCTTCACAACCGGACGTCTCAGAAGAGGCGTAGTTGGATGTCGCGGTTCGTGCGAGGCCAAGGTGCGAAGGACCCAGGCGGGAGGTTAGCATTGGAGCATGTCAACGGTTCGCCATTTCACCGCATCCGGTTACGTAATTCGTGACGACTGCGTGCTGCTGCATTGGCACCCAAAAGTTCAGGGCTGGCTCCCGCCGGGAGGCCACATCGAGGCTAACGAGGACCCGGTGCAGGCAGTGATTCGCGAAATTGAGGAAGAGACCGGCATCACCGCCGAGGTTCTGCCGACCGGAGTAGTGCTGGACCTTGAGTATCCCGTCCAGGTCCAGCCTCCTTTCACGATCTTGGTGGAGGACATCGACGATCCCATTGAGGGACACCACCAGCACATAGACATGATCTATCTCTGCCGCCCAACAGACGGCGCTGGCGCCATTAATGATGGCTGGCTTTGGGCTAGCCGGTCGGCCCTGGCAGAGGGCCGGCCGCTTGAGTCGCCCGGCGCCCCGTGCGTGCCGCCCCCGAAGGATGTGAGCCTGCTGGCTATTGCGGCGTTAGACGCGGCCGTGCCGTGGCTGCCCCCGGGGATCGGCTGAAATCGAGCTCGCACCTTTAGTTTCGATGTCCGCTGAGCAGGAAACAATCCCGGTCGAGTTTGGTCCGGAGCCCCGAATTGTTGTGGTCGGCACAACGGGCTCAGGCAAGACCACTGTGGGAAGACGCATCGCGGAAGTCATGGATGTCCCTTTCGTGGAGATGGACGCTCTCAACTGGGGCCCTAACTGGACCGAGCGGCCGCTTGAAGTGTTCAGGGAGGAACTGCAAGAGGCTATTGGCTGCCCCTCATGGGTACTTGACGGAAACTACGGCAAGGTTCGAGATGTCTATTTGCCGAGAGCTAACACCATAGTCTGGCTCGACTATCCATTTCTCACCAACCTGTGGCAGCTTCTTGCAAGGACGCTCAGGCGAGGAATCAAGTCCGAAGTCTTGTGGAACGGCAATGTGGATCGGCTCGCGACCCACCTGTTTACTAGGGACTCGCTGATACTCTGGTTCTTGAAATCGTACTGGAGGCGCAGGAAGACATATCCGGCCCTGTTCGGTGGGCCGGATGCCCGTCACTTGAAGTTGGTGAGGCTCACAGGGCGGGGCAAGACGGAAGCCTGGCTGCTCAGGCTCAAGGCCGCAGTCGAACAGCGTAGGAAGCCTTCCGACCTTGACCGTCCTAAAACCCTATGCTAGCGTCTTCTTGTATATCTCAAGTACGCGTTGAAGGGGAGTAGTAGCGGACTGCCTTCCACAGAGAGCCGGTAATCTCGGCCTGTAGTCGATGGTTTTGGATAGCAGAGACTCAGGCTGTGAGGTGCGACACCGGCGTTCGGCACACCGTGAACTCGCCCCGGAGCGTCCCTCCTGAACAAGGCCGGCCAGCCGGCTAGTAGGGCTGGGCGGTGGCCCCGTTACAACCTGCAAGCGCCCCCGGACCGACGGGTCAAGCCCCTAGTGGTTACATGGTCGGGTGGGGGAACGAGGGTGGTACCGCGGGTACTCACTTAGTTCGCGAGATCGGCGCATCAGCGGTGGCCGTCTCGTGAACGCGCCGCAAAGTTGCGGCAGACCCGTCCCTTTGGGGACGGGTTTTTTGTTGGCATCGGACATTCTGGAAGGAACGATAGATGGTTACGGCACAGTCGAGGGGAACACGCTACGACCACACGGTCATTGAGTCGAAGTGGCAGCGCCGCTGGGCCGACGACGGCCTTCACAAGGTGCGCGACGACGATCCGCGGCCCAAGTGGTATGAACTCACTATGTACCCTTACCCGTCCGGCGATCTCCACATAGGACACTGGTACGTGATGGCGCCTTCGGACGCGCACGCCCGGTATCGCAGGATGCTGGGCTACAACGTTCTGCACCCCATGGGGTTCGACGCCTTCGGTCTGCCTGCTGAGAACGCCGCCATCCGGCGCGGCGTCCATCCTTTGCGGTGGACGATGAACAACATTGAGAACATGCGCCGGCAGTTGCGCACGATGGGTACTGTCTACGACTGGGATAGGGAAGTGGTCACCTGCGATCCGGACTACTACAAGTGGAACCAGTGGCTCTTCCTGAAGTTATACGAGGCCGGGCTGGCGTATAGAGCTTATGCTCCTGCGAACTGGTGCCCATCCTGCAACACCGTTCTTGCCAACGAACAGGTCACATCAGAGGGCAAGTGCGAAAGGTGTGATACGTCCGTCACGCACAGAGACCTGAACCAGTGGTTCTTTCGGATCACTGATTACGCGGAGGAACTGCTGGACATGTCAGGCCTGGAATGGCCGGCTAACATCAAGACGATGCAGACCAACTGGATCGGCCGAAGCGAAGGCGTGAACATCCGCTTCGACATCTCGGACCACGGCTTGGACCAGCCTTTCATCGACACCTTCACGACTCGCATCGACACCATCTACGGTGTCACGTTCGTTGTGCTTGCGCCGGAGCATCAACTGACTGCGCAGCTCACGACTCCGCACTGCCGCGAAGCGGTGGAGGCGTACGTGGAAGAGGCGCGTCGGCAGACCGAGATCGAACGCCTGTCGACCGACAAAGACAAGACAGGCGTCTTCACCGGCTCTTACTGCATGAACCTTCTGAATGGCGAGCGGGTCCCAATCTTCGTGGGCGACTACGTGCTGATGAGCTACGGCACCGGGATAGTGATGGGTGTTCCGGCCCACGACCAGCGGGACTACGCGTTCGCTCAGAAGCATGACCTTCCAATCAAGGTCGTCGTAGCGCCCCCCGATTGGGACGGCGAACCCCTGCCGGAAGCGTACGTCGACGAGGGCGTGCAGGTCGCCTCAGGAGACTTCGACGGCTTGCCGAGCGCGACCGCCCGTACTCGAATCGCCGAGTTCCTGGAGGACAAGGGTTGGGGTGAGCGCAGGGTCCAGTACCGCATGCGCGACTGGCTGATCTCCAGGCAGCGGTACTGGGGCGCGCCCATCCCCATCGTCTATTGCGAGACCGACGGCGAAGTGCCGGTCCCATATGATCAATTGCCTGTCCTGTTGCCTGAGGACGCAGAGTTCAAGCCAACGGGCGAGTCGCCATTAGGGTTCCATCGTGGTTTCATGGAGGTTGAGTGCCCTCAGTGCGGCCGGCCTGCCAGGCGCGAGTCCGACACGATGGACACGTTCGTGGACTCTTCCTGGTACCAGTTCAGGTATCTGAGCCCGCATTATGAAGCGGGACCAGTGGACCCGGCCGCCGCCGGCCTCTGGGGTGCCGTCGACCAGTACACGGGCGGCTCCGAACATGCTGTCATGCACCTCTTGTACGCTCGCTTCTTCACTAAGGCCATGCGAGATCTTGGAGAGATCGGCGTGGACGAGCCATTCGCACGGCTCTTCAACCAAGGGCAGATCGTCCTGGGCAGCCGCAGGATGAGTAAGTCGCGTGGAAACGTCGTGGCCCCGGACGACTACGTCGCAGAGTCGGGTGCTGACGCCGTGCGATGCTACATGATGTTCCTTGGCCCCTGGGACCAGGGCGGCGAGTGGAGCGACTCCGGACTGAACGGAGTCAGCAGGTGGCTAAACCGGGTGTGGGAACTGGCTTCCCGCGATCCTGACCTTCTGGACGTGACGATCGCAGACAGCGACGCGGTACGCGATTTGCAGCGAGCTGTTCACCAGTCAATTCGAAAGGTTACCGAAGACCTGGAGAGGTTCAAGTTCAACACCTCTATTGCCGCACTCATGGAACTGACCAATCACATGAACCAGGTGTGGGAGCGTCGTAGCGTGGATGGGGAGGTCTGGCGGGAAGCTGTGGGAAAGCTGTTGCTGCTCATGGCGCCCATGGCCCCTCACATCGCGGAGGAGCTTTGGGAGGCTACGGGACGCCGGTACAGTGTCCACCAACAGGCCTGGCCCGTGTGGGACGAGTCCCTGGCTGCCAGCGACTCGATCACGCTGGTTGTCCAAGTTAACGGCCAGCTCAGGGACCGCATTGAGGTTGACGCGTCGATTGAAGAGGGCCGCGCCAGGGAACTCGCGCTATCTAGCGTGCGGGTGCAGCCTCACATCGAAGGTAAAGAGATCGTCAACGTCGTGTACGTACCCGGCCGATTGGTCAATGTAGTTGCCAGGTAGAATTTCAGGAGGCCCGATTTGCCAGCAAAGATCGTAGCGCCGTACGGCTCTTGGAAGACGCCCATCTCGCCTGACATGCTCGTCTCGACGTCGTCGGGAATCGGCCGGGCGACTCAGGTCGCCCTAGACGGGGATGACATCTACTGGACCGAGGCGAGGCCGGAAGAAGGCGGCCGCGTCGTGGTGATCAAGCGATCGCCGGACGGAGAGATCACCGAGCTGACACCTCCGCCGTTCAACGTAAGGACAACAGTTTACGAGTACGGTGGCAGAGCGTATGCGGTGAAGGGTGGCGTCATATACCTCTCGGACTTCAGTGACCAACGCCTCTACCGCCTTCAGCCGGGAGGAGTACCGGAGGCGCTGACGCCCGAGTCCGGTCTGCGGTACGCGGATGGCGTCGTGGATGCTGCCCGCAACCTCATGTTCTGCGTCCGGGAGGACCACTCGGCCGGCGCCGGGTCGCCAATCGACACGATCGCCCGGATCGACCTGACCGGTGGTGACGGTGGTTCTGTCATCGTGTCCGGCAACGATTTCTACGCCGCGCCGCGCCTGAGTCCCAATGGCAGATTCCTTGCGTGGGTTGCGTGGGACCACCCGAACATGCAGTGGGACGCGTCGGAGTTGTGGGTAGCAGAGGTCAATGGCAACGGCTCGCTCGGACAGCGCTCGAAAGTGGCGGGCGGCCCGGGAGAGGCGGTGGCTTCGCCGGAATGGACCCCGGGCGGCGACCTCGTGTTCCTGTCCGAGCAGACCGGCTGGCTCAACCTATTCAGGTACATGCCGTCCACCGGATCGTTGGAGCCGTTGATGGACCTGGAGGCGGAGATAGGCGGCTTCTCTTTCGCTCTTGGCACCTCCAAGTTCGCGGTGGAGTCTGACCGGCGGATCGTGTGCGTTCGCATTGACCGTGGAAGCGGCCGGCTGGCCACGCTCGATACCGAGAGCGGCGAGATGAAGGATGTCCGCACCGAGTATTCGGAGGTATCGTACGTAAAGGCGACCAACGGACACGCGGTCTTCGTTGGCGGGTCCCCGGAAACGCCGGAGTCGGTAGTCCGGATCGATCTCGAGACGGGCGAATCTGAGGTGCTCAGAAGCGGAGCAAAGCAGGAGATCGATTCCGCCTACCTATCCGTAGCGGAACCTGTTGAGTTCCCCTCGGAGGACGGACAGACCGCTCACGCTTTCTTCTACGCGCCCTCGAACCCGGACTTCGAGGCTCCAGACGAGGAGTTGCCGCCGCTGATTGTGATTAGCCATGGCGGCCCGACCGGAGCCACGACGTGCGTCCTGGACCTGAACATACAGTTCTGGACCAGCCGCGGGTTCGGAGTGGTGGACGTGAACTATGGTGGCAGCACCGGGTTTGGCCGTGATTACCGAGAGCGCCTGCGCGGCAGGTGGGGGATCGTGGACGTGGACGACTGCATCAACGCTGCCAGGTACCTCGTCGGTTTGGGGAAGGCGGACCCCGACAGGCTCTTGATTCGGGGCGGCAGTGCGGGAGGCTACACGACCCTCGCCTCGCTGGCTTTCAGGGACTTTTACAAGGCGGGCGCCAGCTACTATGGCCTGAGCGATCTTGAAGCGATGGTCGAGGACACGCACAAGCTGGAGTCGCGGTACCTCGACGGCCTGATCGGGCCGTACCCAGAGCGCAGAGACTTGTTCCTGGAGCGTTCGCCGGTACACTCCGCCCATAACATCAACTGCCCGTTGATCTTGTTCCAGGGACTCGAAGACAAGGTGGTCCCGCCGAGCCAGGCGGAGTTCATGCTGGAGGCCATGAGGAGCCGGGATCTGCCCGTGGCGTACGTACCATTCGAGGGCGAACAGCACGGGTTCCGCAACTCCGGGAACATCAAGCAGTCACTGGGTAACGAGCTGTACTTCTACTGCAGAGTGTTCGGCATCGATTCCGCCGATTCAGCCATCCCCGTTGAGATAGAGAACCTGTAGCCGTAGGCGGTTCGTCAAAGCCGGGCCTTCTTGCGGCGGGAGCCCGGTCTCGCTCGTGCTGCTTTACCAGACGGCTTGGCCCACGTAAGCTACGCTGCACGCCGTGAGCACCGCCGAACCCTCCGCACCTGCAGCCGCTCCGACCACCCGCTTCAGCGCTTTGCGGCACCGCGACTTTCGTGTGCTGTGGACCGGGATGATGTTCTCGGGGTCCACGTTCGTCTTCCAGTGGTACGCGCAGTCATGGTTTATCGTGCAGACCACGGACTCGCCAATCGCGCTCGGCATCCTCGGCGGCGGCCGCGGCGTGGTTATGATGATTTTGAGCGTGTACGGCGGGGTGCTGGCCGATCGATGGGACCGCCGCCAGCTCCTGATCATCAGCCAGACGCTGTCCATGCTCATCTACGCCGTGCTCTCTGTGCTGGTGATCATGGACCTGGCCGAACTCTGGCTGGTGTTCGTCCTCGTGCTGCTGTCTTCGGCTGCCCTGGCTGTCGACCAACCTGTGCGGCAGGCGCTAATCCCCGAGCTGGTGCCGGCACGCGACGTGCCGAACGCCACCGCACTGGTGGCAGCGGCGCAAATGGGCGCATTCGCCTACCTGCCTCCGCTGGCTGGTGTGTCCATCGACCACCTGGGCACCGGCTGGACGTTTGCGCTCAGCCTGATCGGCCATTTGGGCATCATAGGCGCCGCCTTGATGTTGCACTACCGGGGCGTGCCGGCTCGCAAGGAGACCGTGCGTACCTCGGCCTGGGCCGACGCGAGGGAGGGCTTTCGCTACTCAGTAAACCACAGGCAGGTTTTCTGGATCTTCGCCGTCACGTGGGCCCTCAGCGGGCTGGGCTGGCCGCTAATCGTCACGCTGTCCCCGCTGTGGTTCAAGAACGAGCTTGGCATGGGGGCGACCGGGTTTACGCTGGTCTCCTCCGCATGGGGAACTGCAAGCCTGGTGTCATCCCTTTACCTTGCTCAGCGCCGCGACATACCCATGTTAGGCAGGCTCTTCCTAATCAGCGCGTTCGCGTTCTGCGGCAGCCTGATTCTCTTCTCATTGACGCGGTCCATACCCCTCATCACGATCGCCTGGGGCATTAACGGACTCACGTACTCCGTGAACATGATCGCGATGATCGCCATGATCCAGATCGCGGTCCCCAATGAGATTCGGGGCCGAGTAATGGGGCTTACGACCGTATCGAGGTCGGTCAGCCAGCTATCCGGGCTGCCCCTGAGCATATTCGCGCACACCGTTGGCATGGCGGTTATGGTCCCGTCCATGGCGATAATCTGCCTGGCCGTCTGCGCCGCCATGTTCCTGTTGAGCCCCACTCTCCGCCGCATGATCGCGGAAGACTGAACCCATCGGCTCGCCCGCGCCGTCATCCCGCACGCCGGGTCCCAGCAGGGGCCGGACGGTGGATTTGCCGAAAATCTGTAACATTCTGTCACTTTCTGTAACTTTCCATAGCTGAGGGCTTTGAGGAAAGGTATAAATTCTGAGTCGAATTGATAACTGTTTGAATACGAATTGAGAGGAAATGAGTAAAAATGTGACACTCAATTTGTACGGAACGGAGTGTCTTCTGACAGCGACTCGCCTCGTTCGGCTCAGGGCTCCTTGAGTGATGGCCGTGATCTTCCGTGTGCATGCGCCTAGAATAGCACAGGCGTACGCTTAGGGCAAGTGTTCGCATACGTGCCGCAGGAGGTCACGTAGTTGTCGCATGAAATTGAAGAATCTCCGTTAGACGGTTCACTGCGGGGTTTGGGACGCGGCGGCAAGGGAGACGTGTCAGCGCATCGACAGGGAGTTACGGATTTCGTAGACTGGAGGTATACGGAACGCACAAACAGGAGCATCGCCTTGACCCAAACTAACGTGAGCACCAGGGCTGCCATCGCGGCCAAGCACTGGGAAGGGCAGGACGTCACGGAGCTGCTGGCAGAATCCGCTGCCGTGCTGCCGGCAATCAGTCCGACAGAAGCTGGGACGCAGCGGCGTGCCATGGTCATGTCGCGGACGGAGCACGAGTCACCGATCAACCTGGGCGGCGGCATCCCGGACCCGGACTCGCTCCCGGTGGAGGGACTGCAGGCGGCCATCAACAAGGTCTTCGATGAGTCGCCTGAACTGGCGCTGCGGTACGGCGGCATCTTCGGCTTCGAGGAGCTGCGGCAGGTGGTGGCCGAGCGGCAGGGACACATTCAGGGCATCGAGCTCTCGCACGAGAATTTCCTGATGACCCACGGTGGCTCAGGCGGGATCGACGCTGTGTGCGACACGTTCCTGAATCCGGGCGACGTGTGCATAGTCGAGCGGCCAAATTTCGCGGGCTCGCTGCGGACGATCCGAGGGCACCTGTGCGAGATCGTCGAGGTGGAATTGGGCGAGGATGACGCCTTCGCCGAGCGCGTGGAAGAGACCCTGGAACGGCTGGCGGCGCAGGGCAGGCGGGCAAAGCTGCTGTACACGGTTCCCGACCACCACAACCCGACGGGGGCGACGATGTCGCTGGCGGTCCGCGAGAAGCTGGTGGAGGTCTGCGCCCGGCACCGCGTCTTCATCATGGAGGACATGGCGTACACGGAGCTGTACTTTGCCGCTCCGCCGCCACCCTCGCTGTACGCGGTGGCGGACGGGCACGGCGTGATCCAGGTGGGGAGCTTCAGCAAAATCATCGCGACAGGACTGCGCGTGGGGTGGATCCAGGCGCGGCTGCCGGTCATAGAATCGGTGGGCCGAGTGCGGTTCGACATGGGCGGCAGCCCGCTGCTGCACCGGGCGCTGGCCCACTACGCCGGCAGCGGAGACCTGGAGTCGCACGTCGACATGCTGCGTGGCATTTACCGGCGCAAGTGCGCGACGCTGGTCTCTTCGCTACGTGAGCACTGCCATCCGTACGTGCGCTTCGAGGAGCCGGCGGGCGGGTTCTTCCTGTGGGCCGAGTGCGTCGGAGCGAGCGCGCAGGATGTGGCCCGGGAGGGCGCGGTGGAGGGGCTCATCTGCGCGATGGGCTCCAACTTCTACAAGGAGCGGGAGGCGGCGGACACTTCGCACCTCCGACTGGCGCTCAGCTACGCGTCGGTGGCGGAGTTGGAGGACGCGGGACCGCGCTTCCTGCGGGCGTTCCAGCGGGCGGCGGACTAGCCTCTCACCAAGTCGCGCGCCTGGACGATGGAGCGGAGCCTGGCATCTGTGGTTCGGGCCGAGGCGACGGGGTTGTCGGGGAAGGAGGCAAAGAGGCAGTCCGGCGTGAGCTGGACGCGCTCCTGTACAAATAGGCTGGTGGACTGAGTTCTTGGAGAGTAAGCTCTTAATTGTCAATGTCCATCAAGATGATTCTTGATGTGTCAACTGACCGAGTTAGGTATTGAAGGTAAGGCGAGAGGAGGAACATTCGATGACCGCTCGGCGAGAGAAATTCTCCAGCCAAGCCTCTCCGGATTTGTTATCGGCCATGAGGGAGATCGCCCGCAGTGATGGCCGTCACCTTCAGGCCGTATTGGAAGACGCCATGAGCGGTTACATAGTAGCTAGGAAGCAGAGCAAGGTTCGGCCAGAGGTAATGGCCCACTATAGAGATAGCGTTGTAAGAAACCGGCAGCTCTATAAGCTGCTGGCTCAGTGAACAGTAACTACCCCACCATAGAAGAGGTGGTCGCCATTCATGATGACTTGATAGCGCAATTTGGGGGCTCGACCGGCCTGCGTGACATGGGGGCGCTGGAGTCGGCGCTGTTGCGCCCGCAGATTGGCTACTACGAAGACCTCATTGAAGAGGCGGCCGCCCTGATGGAGAGCCTCGCCAATAATCACCCCTTTGTGGACGGCAACAAGCGCGTCGCCTTCGCAGTCACCGACATCTTCCTCCGCCTGAATGGCAGCTTCGTCGACTGCGACAGCCAAGAGGCCTACCATCACTTCATAAGGCTCTTCGAGACAAACTCGTTCCACTTCGCCCAACTCCTCTCTTGGCTAAAGGACAATGTCCAATCCCTGACGTGACCTTGCTCAACACTTGCAGCGTTCTGGACGTTTCCGACATGCTGACCGTATCTTCTAGCACAAACCGGTGGGGTTGCGCATCCGCTTGATCCGCCAAATGGCGGTCGAGAGTGACGGCAGACGTTCGTGCCTGACCGCCTGAGCCTGCTGAGGCTGATGCCGTACAATCTCATATTGGCGAACAGCCCTCGGAGATCCATGTCATGAATTTCACGATTGCTTTGTTGCCGGGCGACGGCATAGGCCCTGAGGTGCTTGCGGGCGCGGTAACGGTGCTCGACCGCGTCGGGGAGAGGTTCGACCACTCGTTCGAGATCAGGCCTGAGCGTATCGGCGGGAATGCGTTGGATGCGGTGGGCACGCCGTTACCTGACGAGACCCTGGCAGCTTGCGCGGACTCAGACGCCGTGATGCTGGGCGCCGTCGGAGGGCCGAAGTGGGACGATCCGAACGCCACGATCAGGCCCGAGGACGGCCTGCTGGCGCTGCGTAAGAGCCTTGGCCTGTTCGCCAATGTTCGGCCGGTGAAGGTCCATGAGGCATTGACCGGCTCCAGCCCGGTACGTGCCGATCTGCTGAAGGGCGTGGACATGGTCGTGCTCCGGGAGCTGACCGGCGGGCTTTACTTTGGGCGCCCCAAGAAGAGGTGGAACACATCGCGGGGCCGTCGGGGCGTTGACACATTGAAATACACCGAGGCCGAGGTGAGCCGAATCGTGACCGCCGCATTCGAGATGGCGCGTCAAAGGAGCCGGAAGGTAACGTCGGTTGACAAGGCCAATGTCCTGGAGACGTCGAGGCTCTGGCGCGAGGTTACCAACGAGGTCTCGGAAGGCTACCCGGACGTCGAGCTTGAGCACATGCTTGTGGACACCGCTGCTATGGAGTTGATCCGCAATCCCGCCAGATTCGACGTGATGGTGACCGAGAACATGTTTGGGGACATCCTGACGGACGAGGCGTCGGTCCTGTCCGGTTCGATGGGAATGCTGCCCTCGGCGAGCCTCGCGAGCCTGCCAGGCGTTTCCGGCTCGAGGGGCAAGACGGTCGACATGTACGAACCGATTCACGGCAGCGCACCCGACATCGCCGGGCAAGGGATCGCCAACCCGATCGGCGCCATCCTCAGCACCGCACTGCTGCTCAGGTACTCGCTCGGACTCGGCGATGAGGCAGACGCCGTTGAGAGCGCCGTCGACGGGGCGCTTGCGGAGGGCTACCGGACTCCGGACATTGGGCGTGACGGCGGCAGCGTGGTGGGAACCGCCAAGATGACGGAGGTTATCGCTGGGGGGATATAGGCGCGGCGTCCGCTATGCTGTAGCCACATCCAACGATTCTACGTAGAAGCCCGCCCGCGCCGCAGGGACCGGCCGGGTAGGGCGCCGGTGTTCTCGCCGCTCTCGATGACGACCTGGCCGTTCACGATCACGTACTCGATGCCGACCGGGTACTGCTTTGGGTCCTTCTTCGTAGCGAGCGCCTTCACCGTAGCCGGATTGAAGACCACTACGTCGGCCTTGAACCCGTCGCGCAGCAGGCCGCGGTCCGGCAGGCCCAGGCGCTGCGCCGGGAACGAAGTCATCTTCCGTATCGCTTCCGGCAGGCGCAGGTGCTTCTCGGCGCGAACGAACTCCGCCAGCACCACGGGAAAGCAGCCGTACGTGCGGGGGTTCGGGTACTCTCCGAACAGGATCGCGTCGCTGGCAATCATGCCGTACGGATGCGACACGAACGCCGGCAGCGTTTGCGCATTAGTGCCAAGCGCCACGGTCGAGATGCCGAGGTTCTCTTCGATGAGCAAGTCGAACAGCGCGTCGGCGGGGTCCTGGCCCCGCATTTCGGCGATGTCTGTGAGCAGACGGCCGTCGTAGACGGCGTTTTCAGGCTTGGTGAAGTTGGTGAGCCACTGGTCTTCCAGCCGGTCCCCGGTGACTTCCCGCTTCATCCTCTGCCGGTCGTCCGAGTCCTGCAGCGCGTCCATCAGTCGCTCAGGACCGCCGTCCTTGGCCCAGTGCGGCAGGCCGATCGTCACGGTGGTTCCGGAGTAAGGGTACGTGTAGCAGTCGAACGTGACGTCCAGGCCCTCGGCTCGCGCGTCCTCCACCAGGCCGATGTAGTCCAGGTGGCTGCCGTCTCCCTGCGCTCCCTGCCTGTAGTGGGTCAGATGCACGGGGATGCCGCTTCGCCGGCCGATCTCCACCGCTTCCTCCCACGGAGCGACCACACCCTGCGACTTCAGCGATGCCCTGGTGTGCGTGTGGTAGAAGCCGCCGAGCCTAGCGGCTTCGCGCGATAGCTCGGCGAGCTCTTCGGTGCTTGCGTACGACCCCGGAGGATAGTCCAGGCCGGTGGAGAGACCCCACGCGCCTTCTTCCATCGCCTCCCTGACCACCGCCTTCATGTCTTCCAACTCGGCCGACGTCGCGGGTCTGTCGTTCCAGCCTACGCTCCAGATGCGGACCGGCGCGTTGCCCAGGATGTATGCGATGTTTATGGCGACAGTATTATCGTAGCGGTCCAGCAGCTCCGCGACCGTAAGCCAGTCCGCTGGTTCGGGCGGGTAGCCGTTGAGTCCGGAGTCCAGCCAAATGTACCTGCGCAGCTCTTCGACGGTCTTGAACGGCGCATGCGAGATGCCGTCGATCCCGACGAGCTCGGTCGTCACGCCCTGCCGTACCTTGGGATCGTGGTGCGGCTCGCCCAGTATCGTGAGACCGGCGTGCGAGTGCACGTCCACGAAGCCCGGGCACACGACATGGTCAGACGCGTCGATCCTGCGCCCGGCTTCGATGCCGGAAGCGTCGCCCCTGTGCAGGGCCACCGTGTCGCCGTCAACGACAACAGCCGCGTAGAAGCCGGGACTGCCGCTGCCGTCGATGACCAGCCCGTTCTCAATAATCAAGTCCGGCATTTCTTTGCACCTCTGTAGGCAATAAGATAACCGCGTTTGAGTTTCATGACTACTTACATTCAACTGAATCCCGGCACAACGTCCGAGTCGTTCCAGCTACTGAGCCGACGCTTGGCGGATGAGCGCCTGATCGAGGGAATGGGCGCCGGAGCGGCAGATCTGTGGCCGTGCCGGAGGCTCTCCGCGGACGATGCGGCGCTGGCAGCCGGCTGGACAGCCGCGCCGCGAGAGGCATCCAGATCGCTGGACGACGTTCTGACCTTCGCGTCCGAGGTGACGCGCGAAGGCTTCGCAGAAGCGGTGGTGCTCGGCATGGGCGGCAGCACCCAGACAGCCAGGGCGTTCAGCGGGCTGCTCCAACAGCGTAGCGACGTGCGGGTGGACTTTCCACTGAAAGTCCTGGGCACGACTGTACCTGAGCGGGTCCGGGAAGTGGCGGAGGGGATCGATCTCGGAAGCACGCTGTTTATCGTCGCCTCGGCGTCCGGGACCACCGTGGAGACGATGCTCCTGTACCGCTACTTCCGGCATCGCATGGAGGAGGCCGTCGGCCAGACGGACGCGCCCCGGCGGTTCGTGGCGGTGACGGCGGCAGGCAGTTCGTTGGCCACTCTGGCTGAGGACGAGGGTTTCCTCAGGTGCTTCGAGTGTCCAAAGGACGCGGTTGGCCGGTTCTCGGCACTCACGCCCTTCGGGCTGACGCCCGCGGCGCTTGCCGGCGTCGACATTCGCGGCATTGTGTACCGGGCCGTGGAAATGCACGGCGCCTGCAACGACGAAGACGTCATGAGCAATCCGGGAGCATCGCTGGGCGCGTGGCTGGCGGCGCTCATGCAGGAGGGCAGGGACAAGCTCACATTCATAGCGTCTCCGGGCGCCCGGCCCGTTGTGCCGTGGATCGAGCAGCTTGTTGCCGAGAGCACTGGCAAGGACGGCACGGGCCTAGTTCCGTTGATCGACGAGCCGCCGCTCGATGCGTCAATGTACCGCAACGACAGGGCGTTTGTGCGCATTACTTTCGCGGGCGAGAGCTGTCCTGACACGGACCGCCTGATGGACTCGCTTACGAGTGCCGGACATCCTGTAGCGGTGTTTCCGCCGCTGGAACCGGTTGATGTGGGTGCTGAAATGTACCGCTGGCAGTACGCTGTGGTGACCGCCTCGGCGCTGGCCGGACTGTGGCCATTCGACCAGCCGGACGTCCAGACATCAAAGGACATGGCCCAGCGCATCTTGGAGGCGCCGACGCCCGACACGCCTACTTCGTCGGATGACGCGACGGCCATCATCGATGCGCTGCGGTACGCCTCGAAGGGCAGCTACCTGGGCGTAATGGCGTTCACGCGCGTCACGCCGGAACTGGAAGCTGCGTTGAAAGAACTTAGGCAGACAGTCGCCGAGACGTTTGGCTTCCCCGTGACCGTGGGATACGGCCCCGGGTTTCTTCACTCGACTGGTCAGCTTCACAAGGGCGGCCCCAAATCCCTGGTGGGTCTGCAGATACATACGCGGGGCGCCATCGACGTGCGAGTTCCCGATGTCGGCCACACATTCGGCGACCTCCTCGCTGCTCAGGCGGACGCAGACTTGCACATGCTTCGCCGCGATGGGGTGCCGGCGTTCCGGCTGCGGTGCGGCCGCGATGGGCCCGCGAGCGCGGTGATGGACCTGTGCCGGGCGATTCGCGGGACTCCATCTGTATAATCACGCTCATACACCCCCAGGATAGGACCGGAGGCCGCCATGGTTTCGGCGCAGACCAAGTCGATGCTCGAAGAGCGGCCGATGCTGATGCTGCTGGACGGCCACGCGCTCGTGCACCGTGCGTGGCACGGCATCCGCGAGCCGTTGACGGTGCGGAAGACGGGCGAGGAAGTGAAGGGCGTGTATGGCTTCGTCAACACGCTGCTGCGCGCGCTGCACGAGTTCCGGCCGTCACATTGCGCGATCGCGTTCGATGTCTCGGCGCCAACCTTCCGGCACAAGGGCTTCAAGGAGTACAAGGCCCACAGGCCCCCAACGCCGGCGGACCTCAAGGCGCAGTTCGTAAGGGTGCGCGAGTTCGTGAACGCCTTCCGGATTCCGATCTACGAAGTGGAGGGCTTCGAGGCCGACGACGTGATCGGCACGCTATGCAAGCACGCGGAGGAGAGCGAGGTCGAGGTGCTGATCCTCACTGGCGATACGGACACGCTTCAGCTTGTGACGCCGCTCACGCGCGTTTTGCTCACTTACAGCGCCCAGAAGCGGAAGATCTACGACGTTCAGGGGGTGCGCGAGCGGTACGGTGGTCTGGGCCCTGAGTTCGTCGCCGAGATTAAGGCCCTTGAGGGAGATACGTCGGACAACATCCCCGGCGTGCCCAGCATCGGCAAGAAGACCGCCGTGCAGCTCCTGGCCGAGTTCGGCTCGATAGAAGGCATCTACGAGCGGATTGACGAGGTAAAGCCGCCGCGCCGCCAGCAGGCTATGCGCGACAACCGTGAAGTGGCCGAGACCTGTAAGTGGCTCACCACGATTTCTAGGGAAGCGCCCGTCAAGCTCAGTTTGGATGCGGCCAAGTTCTCGGACTTCGAAAGGTCGGAGGTCGTAGGGCTGATGCGGGAACTAGAGTTCCACAGCATGGTCGAGCGCATCCCTAACGCCGATGGGTCGGCGTCAGCGGGCGATGATGGCCCCGGAGCTCGCAAGGTCGCCACACGGCACGAGATCGTTCGAACGCAGGACGCCCTGCGGTCAATGGTGCTCGCGCTGGCGACGCCGCGAGGATTCGCCTTCGATACCGAGACTACGCACGTTAACCCGATGATCGCCGAGCTCGTCGGCATCTCGTTCTCGAACGAGCCCAACAGGGCCTGGTACGTTCCGGTGGGGCACCTGGAGGGCGAGCAGCTTCCCGTGGAAGACGTCCTGGACGCCGTCAGGCCGCTGTTCGAGGCTGAGGAGATCCCAAAGACGGCGCACAACGCGAACTACGACGTGATGATACTGGCCAACTGCGGCGTGGAAGTGCGCGGGCTGGACTTCGATTCGATGATCGCCGCGCACATGTCGGGAGTGCGGACGATAGGACTCAAGCAGCTCTGCCTCGAGCTGTTCAAAGAGGAGATGACCCCGATAACAGACCTGATCGGCACCGGCCGCAAGCAGATCACTATGGCAGAGACGTCAATCGAGGACGCTGCCGCTTACGCGGCTGCCGACGCGGACGTGGCGTGGCGAATGTCGGAGCATTACAAAGTCAATCTCGAAAAGCTGGGGCTGAGCGGTGCATTGGCCGAGCTGGAGATGCCGTTGCTGCCCGTCCTCGTGAAGATGCAGAGGAGCGGCATCGCGCTGGACACGGCCCTGCTTGGCCGCATGTCCGTTGACCTGGGGGAGCAGCTCGTCGGCATCCGATCTTACATACATAGCCTCGTGGGCCATGAGTTCAACCTCAACTCGACGGCGCAGCTTGGAGACGTGCTATTCAAGGAATTGCGCCTGCCCACTGTCAAGCGCACCAGGACAGGGTTTTCCACAGATGCGCAGACGCTCGACACGCTCAAGGGCATGCTGGACCGGGGCGATTGCGACGATGCAGACCCCAGAGCATTGGATGTTCTGAACAACGTGCTGGACTACCGCCAGGTCTCGAAGATCAAGTCCACGTACGTGGATGCGCTGCCTTCGCTCGTTCACCCGGTGACGAGCCGGATCCACACGAGCTACAACCAGACCGGTTCAGTCACGGGACGCGTTTCGAGCAACGACCCGAACGTGCAGAACATCCCTGTGCGGACCGAGCTTGGCCGGCGCGTGCGGGACGCGTTCATTGCCGCGCCGGGTTCAGGGAACACGCTGCTGGGCGCGGACTACTCGCAGATCGAGCTTCGTGTTCTCGCGCACATTTCGGAAGATCCCAGCCTGCTGGAGGCGTTCTATCGAGGAGAGGACATACACGCCGCCACCGCGGCTTCCGTCTACGGCATTCCGATAGAAGAGGTGGACGCCGAGCAGCGCCGTATCGCGAAGATCATGAACTTTGGCGTGATCTACGGCCTTAGTGCGTTCGGCATCTCACAGCAGACCGGCCTGCCCAGGGAAGAGGGATCGCACTTCATTAAGACTTACTTTGGCAAGTATCCCGGCATTCAGGCCTATACCGAACAGACCAAGGCCGACGTCCGGGACCGGGGGTACGTGGAGACGCTCAACGGCCGTCGACGCTACATCGACGAGGTCTACTCTTCAAACGGGCGCATCCGCAACGCAGGCGACCGCATGGCCATCAACATGCCCATCCAGGGAACGGCCGCCGACATCATCAAGATTGCCATGGTGAGGATCCAGGACCGTCTGGACGACCTTGGCCTCCGGGCGATGATGATTGTGCAGGTGCACGACGAGTTGATCTTCGAGACGCCGCGGGACGAGATGGACCAGTTGCAGGCATTGGTCCTGGAGTTAATGCCGTCGGCCATGAAGCTAAAGGTGGATCTTGAGGTGGAACTTAAGACGGGCGACACTTGGGGTTCCATGGAGTAGCGGATCCTTGTGGTCACACCGAGACAATGTCTGCAGACCATAGGGCGGGCAGCTCGCGAGATTAGTTGGATCCCAGTCCGCACTCTAGAGTTGGACCACAGAGATTGAGTTGGTAGAAAGAGTGGGCCTGACATGCCTCACAGTTGAAGTGGCTTCCCCCGCTGCACCGAACGAATCAGAGCCGGTGGAGTTCCTGGTGGACTCCGGCGCGGTGCACTCGGTAGCTCCGGCCTCGTTGCTGGAGCGTCTCGGCATCGAGCCTCTCACGGAGCAGGAGTTCAGGCTGGCGGATGGGAGCAAAGTGGTCCGACGCAAGGGCGTTGCCGTTTTTCGGTACGGAGACGGAGTGGGTGGGGCGGATGTGATTTTCGGGGAAGATGGAGACAGTAACCTGATGGGAGCCACAACCCTGGAAGCCCTCAGCCTCGTGCTGGACCCGCTCAGGCGTGAACTGAGGCCGTTGCCAATGGTCCTGTAATTCGGGTCACACGGATCTGCGTGAGGAGAAGGAGCAGAGTGCCTGAAGGCATAGTCAAGGCCAACGGGATAGATATCTGGCACGAGACGTTCGGTAATCCGTCACACCAGACAGTCCTGTTAATCGGAGGCGCGTTCTCTCAGGCGCTGCTGTGGGTCCCCGAGTTCTGCCAGGGCATTGTCGACGGCGGCCGGCACGTCGTCTGGTACGACAACAGGGACATCGGCCTGTCGGAGGTGCCGGACGAGCCCTACACGCAGTGGGACTTGGCGGACGATGCCATTGGCCTGCTTGACGCGCTCGATATCGAGGCCGCTCACATGGTTGGCGCGTCGATGGGTGGAATGATCGGGCAGTTGGTTGCGTCGCGGTAACCGGAGCGCACGTTGAGTCTCACGTCGATCATGTCGACTCCGGGGTGGATTGATCCCTCGCTCGACCCCATTGACGAGAAGCCCCCAACGATAGCGGAAAGAGTAGGGACTGAATTGGGCCAGGCATTGGCACGGAAGATACATTTTATGTCTCTGGCCAATCCTGGCGTCGCTTACAACCTTGACCATATCGCTGATACTGAGTGGGAAATAAAGGATGCACCAGAAGGGGGAGCAGTAATGGAAAAACAAGTGCAAAAGGCTGCTATAGGATTCCAAACTCCCTAACGACAGCTATTCGACACTCTCCAGAAATTGAAACACAAACTTTGGGTATACCTCCTGACCTGCTTCGCCCTTGTCGGTGTTCTTATCGTTGCTGTCCTTGTGACAAACACAGTTAGTAGCCGTCAGGAAACAGCTATCGTGTATCCCAACGCTCAGGGCGACGGCGCTCATTGTCTTGATTATGAGGATGACACACATCCCGGCTTCAACAATCTGATACGCAATGCGCTTGGTGACCTCGACCTATTTGAGATTGTAGAAACTGGCCTCACTCGCACGAACACTCCTGGGCTTCATACGATCTACGTGGAGTTTACCGTAGAGGATGCGGCTGGCCGTCTTGCACGACATAGTGCCACTGGTACGGTTGAGAGCGAGACTTGCCAAGCCAAATTGCTCAGCATCAACTAAAGGCTCGCCCACTTTAGTGGTACACGGCACGGAAGACCCGATACTGTCGTACTCGCATGGCGCTGCGACCGCCGATGCCATTCCCGGCGCCAGACTGCTGACGCTGGAAGACGTGGGTCACGATCTGCCGAGACGAGTGAACGACAGGGTCATCGGGGCGATACTGGAACATTCCGGCAGTTGATGCGGCGCTTACGCCTGGGGCTGACCCGCAGGCCCTGAGCGGGACCAGCGCAAGGGTGCTCGAGATCATTGGAGCACGGGCGTCATCCACGATGGTTTGAGAGGAACAGAATGGCTGAAGGCATAGTCAAGGCAAACGGTATAGATATCTGGTACGAGACGTTCGGGGACCCGTCGCATCCGACGGTCCTGCTGATCGCCGGCGCGTTCTCACAGGCATTGCTGTGGGCCCCCGAATTCTGCCAGGGTCTGGTCGACGGCGGGCGGCACGTCGTCTGGTACGACAATCGGGACATCGGACTGTCCGAGTGGCCCGACGAGCCCTACACGTTGGAGGACATGGCGGACGACGCTGTCGGCCTTCTCGACGCGCTCGGCATCGGGGCCGCGCACATGGTTGGCGCGTCGATGGGCGGGATGATCGCGCAGTTGGTTGCGTTGCGGCACCCGGGGCGGACGCTGAGTCTCACCTCGATCATGTCGTCCCCGGGAATGAACAATCCCGCGATCGAGCCCCGAGACGAGGAGCGCATGGCTAAGTCCCAGGAGATTGCCTCAATGCCGGCCGATGACCGGGACTCTCGCATCGCCCAACAGGTCGAGATGTACCGGCTAATGGCCGGGCCGGCGGTGCCTTTCGAGGAGGAGTATTGGGGGCCGCTGCTCGCGGAGACCGTCGATCGCGCCTGGCATCCTGAATGCCGCCACGTGGAGGCGATCAATGGGACGGCCTCTTGGCTAGCCGACTTGCCGAACGTCACCACGCCCACGTTGGTGATTCACGGCACGGCAGACTACATTCTGCCGTACTCGCATGGCGTCGCCACCGCCGATGCCATCCCCGGTGCTAGGATGCTGACGCTGGAAGGCGTAGGCCACGAGCTGCCCAGGCCACTGAACGACAAGGTCATTGGCGCGATCTTAGACCTGACGGGCAACGGCGGGACAGATTCGGTGGAATCTTGACATCAGCCGTCGTCAAACGTACCTTCCAATTGATTGTGCCTCGGTACTGAGGCGCAAGGTCTGAGCGCGGCCAATCTCGGGGACTGGAACGAAGCGCGGTATGCCGCCTGAAGGCGGCACAAGCTACTAGGAGGTACCGGCAATGGCGAACTATCAAGACCTCAAGGACCGTATCGATGGGGGAGAAACCGTAATCTTGGACGGGGCCGTCGGCACGCAGCTCCAGGACATGGGTGTGCCGATGCACCCCGTGGCTTGGTGCGGCCCGGCCAACGTTACGCACCCGTCCAGCGTTGTCCAGATGCACGAGCGGTACATCCGGGCGGGCGCGGACGTTATTACCACCAATACGTTCTCCACAGTGCGCCCGATGCTGGAGAACGCCGGATATGGGGACATGGTGCGGGAGGTCAACGCGCGTTCCGCCCACCTGGCCCAGGAAGCCAGGCATCGGGTGGGAGGGGACAGGCCCGTGTACGTAGCCGCCTCGATGTCCAGTCATATAGTCGGCCGCAATCCTAAGACCGGTCACATAGGGATCGGCGGCGCGTATGGCCCCGGCGGGAACCTTCGGCCATACCCGGAGAGTGCGCGGATTCCCGCGACCGAGATCGAAGACTACTACGGTGAAATGGCGGAAGTTCTTGCCGAGGCTGGGGTGGACCTGTTCCTGGTTGAGCCGATGGGCCGCGACAACGAGGCCAGGCTGATTCAGGCGAACGCCGCCAAGGCAACCGGGCTTCCCGTGTGGGTTGGGTTCGACGCCTATGTCAACGCGGACGACGCGGTGATTCTGGGCGGCAGAGCGAAGACGGGACCCGCGCCGGCCGGCGCGCGCGTGATAAACGACGACATGACGCTGGCGGACGCTATTGCCGAGATCAGGCCAGTCGAGCCGGATGTTATGGCCGTGTTCCACTCCAGGATCGATGACACCAACGCCGGCCTTGATGTGCTGCTCAACGGGTGGTCCGGGCCTGCGATGGCCTACCCGGACGCCGGCAGAAGAGACTATGTGCAGAAGTGGCAGGACCGTGACACGGCCAACGAAGAGACGCCGGATGAGTTTACCGGCGCGGCCAAGGCCTGGGCAGACAGCGGGGTACAGGTGATCGGCACCTGCTGCGGGTTCGGCGTGGAGTACATCGAGCCGCTCAGGGGCGCATTGCCGGACAAGATAGCGAATCCTAGGGCGGCCTGACTCGCCTAGCTAGCGGTGGGCTAACTAACACCGCAGCGGGTCTTGGGGAACTTGTGGAGATTGGCTGGCCCGCCCGCGGGCCTCGCGGGCGGGCTAGGCGTTTGCTTCAGCCATATCTCGACATCGTGCGCCAGCCAACCTTACTCTTGGGTTACGGTGTCAGTGATACTTAGACGCAGACTCTGAGCGCGTTCGGCCGTCGAGGAATGGTCGAGTAGAAGCGCGACCGCCCACGAGCGGCAAGTGCATAACGGAGGTGCCGGAAATGGCAAACTATCAGGACCTTAAGGACCGCATTGGCAGGGGAGAGACCATAATCCTCGACGGCGCCGGAGGCACGATGCTCACGAAAATGGGCGCAAAAGCCCACCCGGTGGCTTGGTGCGGCCTGGTTGCCGCCACTCATCCGGACACCGTGGTGCAGATGCACGAGCTGTACATCCGGGCGGGCGCGGACGTGATAACCACCAACACCTGGTCCACGGTGCGGCCATTACTTGAGTATGTCGGCTACGGCGACCGGGTGCGTGAGGTAAACGCGCTTGCGGCGCAACACGCCCGGGAGGCCAGGGACAACGCGGCCGGGGACAGGCCGGTGTACATTGCCGGGTCCATGTCCAGCCACATGGTCGGGCGCAACCCCCGTGAAGACGAAATAGGCTTCGGAATTGGCGCAGACTTTGCGCCCTATCCGCAGAGTGCGCGATACACATTGGAGGAGATCGAGGGCTTCTACAATGAGATGGCGGAGGTGCTCGCCGAGTCCGGCGTGGACCTGTTCCTCGTCGAGCCGATGGGCCGGGACAACGAGGCGCGGCTGATCCAGGCGAAGGCCGCTAAGGCGACCGGCCTGCCGGTGTGGGTCGGGTTCGATGCCTACGTCGATGACAACGGTACGGTGATACTGGGAGGCGCGGAAAGGACTGTACCCACCCCGGAGGGCGCCCGCGTGATCAACAACGACATGCCCCTCTCGGAAGCGGTGGCGGAGATCAGGGCCGTGGAGCCTGACGTCATGGCCGTGTTCCACTCTAGTGTGAAGGATACCCACGCCGCACTGGACGTGCTGATGAGTGAATGGTCCGGCCCGGCAATGGCCTATCCCTGCGCTGGCCGCGCAGCCCTCGTGCAAGGGCCGCAAGAGCACGTGACGCCGGATGAGTTCGCCAGTGCTGCCAATGCCTGGGTGGACCGGGGCATACAGGTCATCGGCACTTGCTGTGGCTTCGGCGTGGACTACATCGAGCCGCTCCGGGGCGCGCTGCCGGACAAGATCGCGAAGCCCAGAGCTGCCTGACCCGAGCCGCTGGCCATACGCTGACAACCGCCGGGGGGTGCTCTTAAGGGTTCTCCTGAGCGTTGACCCGTCTGTTGGTCAGGTGGGTGAGTGAGGTGGACGCGAGGGAAGTCGCTGCTTCTCTCCAGGGGACCGCTATGCACCCGCGCCGCGTGCGGCCTTCTTCCAAGAGTCGCGAAGGGCTACCGCGCGGTTGAAAACCGGCGCGCTAGGCTTTGAGTCCACGGAGTCGGCCCTGAAATAGCCGATCCGCTCGAACTGCAGCGGCGTGTCCGGTCCGGCGTCCGCGAGGGCCGGCTCCAACCGGCAGTCCGTAAGGGTCTCCAGGGAGTTCGGGTTGAGTGCGCTCAGGTAGTCGGCATCCTC
Source organism: Dehalococcoidia bacterium (assembly GCA_965237445.1). Classification (GTDB taxonomy): domain Bacteria; phylum Chloroflexota; class Dehalococcoidia; order Lucifugimonadales. The sequence continues at coordinate 1,447,093 of OZ250142.1, forward strand.
CTCAGGGTCTTCCTTGCTGAACAGTACGTCGTAGAGCCGGACTTCGGCGGGGACGGACTCGGCCACAGACACCCAGTGGATCGTGCCCCTGACTCTTCGTCCGTCAGGCGCCTGGCCTCCGCGAGTCTCGGGGTCGTACGTACAGCGCAGCTCCACTACCTCACCGTCTTCGTTCCTGACCACTGACGTGCACCTGATGAGGTAGCCGTAGCGCAGCCTGACCTCTCTGCCGTCCGGCGCCAGCCGATAGAACTTGCGGGGTGGGTCATCCATGAAGTCGTCCCGTTCGATGTAGAGCTCCCTTGAGAACGGCAGCTTGCGGGTGCCCATGGACGGGTCCTCCGGGTTGTTGACCGCTTCCAGTTGCTCCACCTTGCCTTCAGGGTAGTTTTCGATGACCACTTTGAGCGGCCGCAGCACCGCCATTGCCCGGCGGGCGCGCTTGTTCAGGTCTTCGCGCACGCAGTGCTCAAGGAACGCGATCTCAACGGCGTTGTCACGCTTGGCGATCCCGATACGAGAGCAGAATGCCCGTATCGCTTCCGGCGTGTAGCCGCGTCTCCGCATGGCTGCCAGCGTTGGCATCCGAGGGTCGTCCCAGCCGGAAACGTGCCCGCTGTTGACCAGCGCCAGGAGCTTGCGCTTGCTCACGATTGTGTTGGTCAGGTTTCGGCGCGCGAACTCGATCTGGCGAGGCTGGTAGATGCCGATCTTCTCGAGCAGCCAGTCGTACAGGGGCCGGTGGTCCTCGAACTCCATCGTGCATATCGAATGCGTGACGCCTTCGATCGAGTCCGACTGCCCGTGTGCGAAGTCATATGACGGGTAGATGCCCCACGTGTCGCCCGTGCGATGATGCGTTGCGGACACGAGCCGATACAGTACCGGGTCCCGCATGTTTATGTTGCCGGACGCCATGTCGATCTTCGCCCTGAGAACGCGTGAACCCTCCTCGAACTTCCCGGCCCGCATTCTCCGGAAGAGGTCCAGGTTTTCTTCCACCGAACGGTCCCTAAAGGGACTGGGCGTGCCCGGCTTCGTCAGAGTCCCCCGGTACTCCCTGATCTGCTCCTGGGATAGATCGCAGACGTACGCGTCCCCGGACTCGATCAGCCTGACAGCGTAACCGTAGAGCTGTTCGAAGTAGTCCGAGGCGTAGTAGAGGTGCTCGCCCCAGTCGAACCCCAACCACTTCAGGTCCGCCTTGATCGCCTCCGCGTACTCTTCTTCCTCTTTGGCCGGGTTGGTATCGTCGAAGCGCAGGTGGCACGTGCCGCCGAACTCCTCGGCTATGCCGAAATTTAGGCAGATCGACGAGGCGTGCCCGATGTGCAGGTAGCCGTTCGGCTCCGGCGGGAACCTGGTAACGACCTGGCCGCCGTACCTGTCGTTATTTGTGTCTGCGGAAACGTGCCGCCGCACGAAATCAAGGCCCTCTTCGTGGGCGGCAGTTGGTGCTCCTGTGGCGTCGCTCGTGTTCATGTGATGCTAGGAACTATCTCAGATTGGGCGGGGACAACACAATAGCGGCATCGCCAGCGTCACTTGAGGATGCGCTCATGACTAGAGGAATGCACGGAATCTCCTTCACTCCTGAGCTTAGGTCGCAAGTACCGTTGCGAAGGAACCACCTGGCTGCAATTAGCATGAATACCGTGCTACCGTGCTACCGTGCTACCGTGACCGTCTTATTCAAGGATGATGGCGTGGGAGATGTTTTCAACGGGCGCTCCATCGCAAGGGCGAGGCTAACGTGTCCCACTTCGATGTGGTCAGTCGCCCAGCGAAAGCTGGACCAACTCGACTCTGCCGTTTCCCTGGGCGATCCTGGCACACCTCCGGGCAACCGGCTGGAGCGACTGAGCGAGGATCGCCGTGGACAGTACAGTATTCGGATCAACAACAAGTATCGCATCTGTTTCGAATGGACTAACGGAGGCTTGGCAGAAGTCGAGATAACTGACTATCACTGAGTAGGAGACTAAGCATGGTCAGCACTCCAACCGACCGCGAGCCGACGCACCCAGGCAAGATGTTGCTGAAGGAGTTCCTTGTGCCCCTTCAGATGACCCAGCGCGAGCTTGCCAGTGCGATCCTCGTACCCTACCAGCGTGTGAACGAACTCGTCCGTGGGAGGCGTGGGGTCACGCCCAGCACCGCCCTGCGGCTATCCAGGTTCTTCGGCACATCTCCCGGCTTCTGGATGAACCTGCAGCTCCGTTGGGACCTTTACCATGCCCAACGCGCCGAGACCGAACAGATTGACGATATCCGGCCGCTTGAACAGGTCGCCGCTCCCTAAAGAGTCGCGGTCTCATTCACCTGTGTGAAGGCGTAGCCGGAGACTTGCTTACCTTCAGATTAGCCTGCTGGACTTTGCGGGCAGCTCCAGCCTGCCGCTCTCCTGGTCGCCGATACCTGCGAGCCCGGCGCCCACTCCGACGGCGATAGCCACCGCCAGCAGCACGATCCACCACCGAGCCGACATTCGCGATCTTGCAAGCAGCGGTGTCAGACCGGCGGTCGCCGCGAGCACAACAGCGCCCACTGGCACGATGTACGACACGCTGCGGTCAAGCTGCGAGGCTGCCAGGAATGCCAGCAGCACAACGGCCCCGAACCCGGCCGCCCACGCCGCGAAGTACAGTCGTGTTCCTTGCCGGCCTCGGCCGAGGATACGCCACATGACGCCGGCCACGAGCCCCGTTAACATCGCCCCGGCGGTTACCGTACCGCTGTTGAACAGCGTGTCGGTGGGCGCGTGGAGCGGGAGTTGGACCAGCGAGGCAGCGATTGCCGCGACGGCCCCGGCCACCAGGCCGGCCCCGACCGCGCTCCCTGCCGCGCCTGTCTGGCTGGGCGTCACTTACGGTTCGGGCGAATCAGGGGGCAGGTACAGGCTCGAGCGCAAGCAGCACCTCCACCCGCACGTCGTCCTCTATCGAGACCACTGACCTAGCCGTGGGTTTCGTAATGCCGAACTGGTCCCAGGTGAACGTGGAGCGCCCCAGCACGAAGACCGAGTCGCCGTCGTCCCTGGCCTCGATGTCGAACACAAGCGGGAAGTCGCTGCCCAGCAGGTTTACGGTCGCCTCCACCTGCGTCGTGACCTCGTTGCCGGCGGCGAAGCCTTCCGGTAGCGGGAGCGTGCTCGGCACGGTCACCTTGGCGACGGGATGCGTGGAGAACATCCTGTTCCTGACGTACCCGTCCCGGTACTGCGAATCGCTTGATAGCGTCCGCAGCTCGATGATCACTAGAGACTCAGTGCCATCGAAGTTCACGATCCCGGTCAGGGCGGAGGTCCGCAAGACGGCGTCGTTCGGCAGAGGCAGGTTCGCGAGCTGTTCCTCCACCGTGAACGTCGCCTCCGAGCCCTCGGACACATTGAACGTGATTCCCTCGTACTGACCTGCAGTCCGTTCCATTGCGTCGGCAGGCTCGCCTTGTTCGGCGTCGTCCTCCATAGTGTCGGCCGTCTCTGTCGGAGTGGCATCCGCCTCCTGCCCGGTTGCCTCTTCGGCCTGCGCCGTTGGAGTGGTCGCGCGCTCCTGCTCGCCTGCCTCGACCGTCGGTGTCGGAGCGGCCTCCGCCTCCTGCTCCTCGCTGCCGGCCGTGTCGGCTTGCGCCGTTGGCGTGGTCGCGCGCTCGGCTCGCCTGCCTCGGCCGTCGGTGTCGCGGCGACGCAACGTCAGACTCTCCGCCGCACGCGAGGGCTGCGATTGAGATGAGCTAGCGAGAACGGCAGAGTACGATGGCCAAGCCGTTTCATTGAAGATGCCTCCCGAAAGGTTGAAGTGAAGTGTGAATAGTACACGGACATGGCCTCCCAGCGTGAGCGATTCGCTACTCGTTCTCTTCCGTCTGCTCCGCCGTCTCTGAGCTGCTCCCGCCGCGCTGGCCGAATTCGAAGCCTCGCCCGGTTATGCCCCCGCCGCCGAAGCCGCCGAACGCGCCTGCGCCCTCCGGCAGCACGAACACGGATGTGGCGGTCATTGCACCGCCCTCGTCCCGCTGGCCGGTCACGGTAACGCTCCGTCCCTCCTCGAGGTCTTCCAGGGCCAGCTCCGCGATCCCCTGGATATCCGTCTCGACGCCGATCTTCACCTCGAGCGCTCCCTGCGGCGTAGACACCCTGACGACGTCGCCTTCAACGGCCTCTATCGTACCGAACACTCCCCCGCCGGGAGCTCCTCCTCCAAACGCTCCCGCAAGTCCGAGCAGCCCGCCGCCTCTTTGTCCAAAGTCGCCCTGCAACTGGCCGGAGCCCAGAGCCTGCCTGATTTCTGAGAGAGCATCGCTTCGTCCGGGACCCCTTCTGCCGTCAGCACAGCGCCGCCTCCGGGCGAGGGCAGCATGGCCAGGTCCGCCATCGCCAGGTCCTGGGCCGGCGCATTCCGCTTGCCCAGTTCGTAGCCGCCAATGAACAGCCCTCCGAGTATGCCGCCAACCACCATCACGGAAACCGCAAGAGCTATGAAAGATCGAGTACTCATCGCATTACTCCGGGAGCGTTATTGTTCGAGCCGCGGACTTCGGCTCTCATTCGTACCTCAGTGCTTCGATGGGATGCAGCCTCGCCGCTCTCATCGCCGGGTAGATGCCGAAGAACAGTCCGATTGCCACTGCCACGCCGACCGCCAGCAGGGTGATGTCGGTGCCGACCACGGTCTGGAAGTTCTGCCCGGCCAGCGTCCTGTCGTCCGCGAACCAGGATACGCCGGCGCCGGCCGCGGCTCCTATCAGCCCGCCGCCCAGGCTGAGCAGTGTGGCCTCGACGATAAACTGGGACAGTATGTCGCTCCGCCGTGCGCCCATCGCCTTGCGGATGCCGATCTCCCTCGTGCGCTCGGTGACGGACACCATCATGATGTTCATCACGCCGATGCCGCCCACCAGCAGCGAAATGCCGGCGATCGCCGACAGGAAGATCGTTAGCGTGCGCCCCGTCTCTTCCACCGTCTCCACCAGCTCATCGGTGCTCGACACGGTAAAGTCGTTCTGGCCCGTGATCCGATGCCGTATCCGGAGAACCGTCGTGATCTCGCGAATGGCCTGGTCGACCGACACGTCCTCGCGCACCTGGGCCGCTATCGACTGCACCGACACGCCGCCCTGTACCGTCCGCACCGGCTCGAACCTGTAGTACAGCGTCGTGATGGGGATTATCACCCGCTCGTCGAAGAAACCGAACCCCTGGCCCACCGGCTCCAGCACGCCAATCACGGTGAACTGCCGCCCGTTGATGCGCACCGTGCGTCCGGTCGGGTCGCGGTGGCCGAAAAGCTGCTCGGACAGGCTCTCGCCGAGCACGGCGACGTCCGCTACCGAGCTGACGTGTAGCTGCGAGATGAACTGGCCGGATGCCAGCGAAGCGTTCCGGACGGTCTCGTACTCGGCCGTGACGCCGACTATCTGCGCGAAGGCCTCCTCGCGGCCGGCCACGATCTGCCCGAACGAGTTGCTTTCCGGCGCCACGGCTCGTACCGTCGAAACAAAGACGGGGTCCAGGAGAGCGTAGGCGTCCTCCAGCGTCAGCGATGAGCCTTGGAGGCCCTGGAAGCTGTCCGGGTTGATGTAGACGAGGTCTGCTCCCAGTGACTCGATCCGCGACAGCACCTCCTGTTGAGTCCCCCTGCCGACCGACATCGTGGAAATGACCGCCGCGACGCCGATCACGATGCCCAGCAGCGCGAGGCTCGTGCGCAGCTTGTTCGCTCCCAGCGAGGATAGGGCGGTCGCTACCACAACGTGCGGTCTCACGCGCCGGCCGCCCTGTCTTCCACGATTAGGCCGTCCAGCATCGACACCACCCGGCTCGTCTGTTTAGCCAGCACCTGGTCGTGCGTGACCACGAGCACGGAAATGCCCTGTTCGCCGTTGAGCCTCTTGAGGATGTCCATGATCTCGCCGCTGGATCTGCTGTCCAGGTTCCCGGTCGGCTCATCGGCCAGAAGCAGCGTCGGCTCCTTCACGAGCGCCCTCGCGATTGCCACGCGCTGCTGCTGCCCGCCGGAAAGCTCGGTCGGCCGGTGGCTCATCCTGTCCGCGAGCCCCACGCGCTCCAGCGCCTCCATCGACCTCTCCCTCACGTTGCGGTGGCTGCCATACAGCAGGGGAAGCTCCACGTTGGCGAGCGCGGTCATCCGCGGAAGCAGGTTGTACGTCTGGAACACGAAGCCTATCTTCCGGTTCCTGAGTTCCGCCATGCCTGAGTCGTTCATTGCGCCAACGTCATCGCCATCCAGCATGTATGACCCTTCGGTCGGTACGTCGAGACAGCCGATTATGTTCATCAGCGTCGACTTACCGGAGCCGCTCGGCCCCATGATCGCGACGAAGCCGCCGCTCCCGATCGAAAGCGTGACGCCCGCCAGCGCCGTCACGTTCACGGTGCCGGTGACGTAGTGCTTGGTCAGGTTCTCCAGCTCTATCAACGGCGCAGGTCCTTAGGCGTCCGGTACGGATCGAATGCTTGTTGGCGGGCGGATCGCGCTGATCAACGTGGTGCTCGCTGGATGGACCGGAAGGAGATGCCCGGGCCGCCAAACCCTCCGAAGAATCCGCCCTGCAGGTCCTCTTCCGCTTCCATGATCACGCGTTCGCCCTCCTCCAGTCCCGATGTGACGGCTACCCAGAAGTCATCGCTGTTGCCCAGCACCACTGCGCGGTCCTCAATCGATCCATCGTCCTTGATCACGCGAACTTCCGGCTCCTCGAAGCTGCCGAACACCGAGTCCAACGGCACCAGCAGCACTCCCGCATCCATCTGCAGCACCACGCTGGCCACCGCCGTAAGACCTTCCGGCAGCGACTGGCCCTCCGGCAACGACAGCCGGATGCTGACCGGGTAGGTCACCAGGCCCGTACCCCCTTGCCCCAACTGCTGGCTCGCCGGCCTGGTACCGACCTCGTCTACGATGCCCTGGACCGACTGGCCGCCCAGCGCGTCCATCGTCACGAGCGCTGCCGCGCCGGGCTGGAGGAACAGGACGTCAATCTCGTCAACATGGCCGTCCATGGCGACCACGGTCGGGTCCACGATCTCCAGCACGGTCTCGCTTGCCGTGACCTTGTCCCCCGGCTCCACGTTCAGCGACGCAATTACGCCGGCGAAGGGCGCGGTGATCACCGCCGACTGCAGCGCCGTCTCCGCCGCGACACGGGCGGCGACCGTGGCTTCAACGTCCGCCTCGAGTATGGCGATGTCAAGCGCATCGGTACCCTGCCCAAGGTCCTCCAGCTTGTCCTTCGCATCGTTGCTCCTGGATTCGGCCAGCGCCAGGCGCTCGGACTTGGCGGCGACTTCCAGCGCGTCGGGTGCGTCTCCGAGAGCGGCCAGGTCGCTTGCAGCAACGTCTCTCGCGGCGATGGCGGAATCCAGCGCCGCCTGCGCCTGCCCCAGTCCGGTGGCCTTGACCGCGACTTCCAGCGTGTCGGGTGCGTCCCCAAGCGCGGCCAGGTCGCCCTCAGCCGCGTGCCTTGCGGCCGCAGCCGCCTCCAGGTCCGCTCGCGCCTGACGGACGTCAGCGTCATGTTGAGCGCCCTGCAGCCTGGTCAGCGCCTTCTCGGCGGCTCTCCAGCTCGTCCCCTGCCCTGGATTACAGCCTGGCTTAGCCGTCTCGACAGCGTTGCCGCTGTCCGCCGCCACGTTCGCGAGAGCCGACTCGGCCTCTTCCAGCGACTTCCCAGGCGTCCTCGAGTTCCTGGTAGATGCAGACACCCAGGTATGGTGCGTCGTCGCCGCAGTAGGCCACGATCTTACCCGGATAGAAGTTGAGCCACGCGTACACACGGGCCTCGTCCCAGGCCGTCGCCGGATCGTCCTGCGGCCGGCCTTCCGTGGAGAGGAACCTGCCAATGTCACGGTACCGCCCGGAAGGGTTGAAGATACGCGCAAGGTCTATTCCCCATCCGGCGATCAGCTCATCCGGCGGGACGCTGAGTTGGTCGGCGTCCAGTTCTATTCCCAGCCAGGAGTCGAACAGGTCACCGTAATCGGCCTCGGCATCGTCCTTGGCTTCCTGTGCGTCGTCCACTTCGTCGCGGTCCCTGTCTTCGGCCAGCGTCAGGTTGTTGCGGGCGTTCGCGAGCGCTCGCTGCGCAGAGGCAACGTCGCTGGCGGCGTCTGCCTGAAGCTCCTCCGTGGGGAGCGACAGGTCGTCGAGCCGTTCCTTGGCCGCCAGCCATGCCACCTCGGCATCGGCGGCCTCTGACTTCGCCTTCGCGAGCGCCTCGGCATGCGCTTCGGCCATGCTGTCGAGTTCCGACTGGGCAGCTTGGAGGGCGAGTCTCGCATTGGCTACGTTCGCGAAGGCGTCTGCCATCGCGGCCCTCGCCCTCGTAAGCGCATCTGCGTGGTCGCCGGACATCCCGTCGAGTTCCGTCCGGGCGGACTGCACCGCCAGTTCCGCGTCCGCCAGATCGGACTTGGCCTGCGCGAGTTGAAGACCGGTGGCCCCGGCCCGTGCCGACGCCAGCTCCTCCTCTGCGTCGCGAACGTCTCGCAGCGCCTTGACGAGTTCCGCTTCCAGTTGGGCCACGGTCTCCGCGTCCAGCGCCACGAGAACCGCTCCCGCCGGCACCGTCTGCCCTTCGCTGACCATCACGCGGCCGACGATGAACGTGCCTTCGATTCCCGCCTCGGTCCCGAATCTCAGGGCCTCGCGTTCCGGGTACACCAGGTTCCCTGAGAGTGACACGTCGTTCACTAGGTCGCCTCTGCTGACCGGCACGACCTGCTGGCCCTCTTCCAGCGTGGACTCGCCATCGGACGCGGACAGGTACACGCTCACCGCGGTCCCGCCCGCGCCGAGCATCAGGGCCGCCAACACGGTGATCTGCCACGGGCGAAGCGATCTGAGGGGTCTCAATAGCTGCAGCATAGGATGACTGACCTCGTAGAAGGGCGGCGCCTTCGCGGATATGGGTTTCCGGGACTTACAGCCGCCAACCTAGCCCCGCACTGTCAAGAAAGTATGAACTCGGCAACCTGTCTCGCAACCTTCTTGCCCCTTCCCCAGTCTGCTGGGGAAGGTCGGGATGGGGCCAACACAGGTTGCCTTCCCGAACGGCGAGGAATCCCTACTCTTCCTCCCTCGATCCCAGGTCCAGCACAATGTGCCACTCCTCCTCCGTTACCGGCTGCACCGAGAGCCTGGAGTTCTTGACGAGCACCATCTCTTCGAGTCCCGGCGTGTTCCTGATCTCCTTTAGAGTGACGGGCCGGCCCAGCCGCTCCTTGGCCTGGATGTCCACCATGAACCAAAGCGGCTTGTCCGGCGTGCTGCGCGGGTCGGGATGCTGCGCGTCCGGGTCCCACGCGGTATCGTCCGGGTACGCCTCCTCGACCACGGCCGCCAGCCCGACCACTGCCGTTGGCTTGGCCTGCGAGTGGTAGAACAGCACCTCGTCGCCCACCTTCATCGCCTGCATGTTGTTTCGGGCCTGGTAGTTGCGGACCCCGTCCCACTCGGAGACTCCGTCCTCTTCATTCGTCAGATCGTCAAAGGAGTAGTCGGACGGCTCGGATTTTATCAACCAGTATCTCTTTGTCATTGGCTCTCATGGACCTCCGGGAACGGCTACGAACAGAATTCTATAGCAGGCAGGTACGCTGTTGGAGGCCGTGTTGCCCCACGTTTCTGTCAGGCTTGGTAGTCTTCGCATGCGAAGGCAGGAACACGTACCTCTTCCGCAGTCTACTGAGACCTTTGCACAACCCCCGGCAACTCCAAGAGAAGGGCCACAAAATCTCTTCTCCCCTACGTGGAAGAGGGATAGGGTGAGGGGGATTCGGCGAGTTACGCAAACGTCTCAGTCTGCTGGGGAAGAGCCTGCCCCGAGTCCCCCGTGGGGCTGGGATGGGGTATCCGCGCTTTCAGCTACGAACAGTTACCGCCCTCACGCCTCCACGGCCTCCAGGTTCATCTCCTGCTCCCTCCGTATCAGCGCGTCGATCAGGGGTTCAACCTCCCCGTCCAGCACAGCGTCCAGGTTATGGAGTGTGAGCCTGACGCGATGGTCCGTTACGCGCCGCTCAGGAAAATTGTACGTGCGCACGCGTTGGGACCGGTCACCGGTGCCCACCTGCGCCCGCCGCGCCTCGGTCGTCTCGCGCTGCTGCCGCTCCACCTCGCGCGCAAGGACGCGGGCGCGAAGCACGGCCATCGCCTTCTCCCGGTTCTTGTGCTGCGACGATTCGTCCTGGCACGTGGCGACGATACCCGTCGGCTTGTGCGTTATCCGCACCGCTGTTGCTACCTTTTGGACGTTCTGCCCCCCGTGCCCGCTGGCGTGGTAGATGTCGGTCTGTATGTCCTCCGGCAAGATCTCCACGTCCACCTCCTCAGCCTCCGGGAGCACCGCCACCGTGGCCGCGGAAGTGTGGATACGCCCGCTGGACTCCGTTGTCGGCACGCGCTGGACCCTGTGCGTCCCGCTCTCGTGCTTCAGCCGGCTGAATGCGCCACCGCCCCTGACCATGAGCACGATCTCCTTCATTCCGCCAATGCCGGTCCTGCTGGCGTCCATGATCTCGATCTTCCAGCCCTGGCCCTGTGCGTACCTCGAGTACATTCGGTAAAGGTCGGCCACGAACAGAGCGGCCTCGTCTCCGCCTGTCCCGGCGCGGACCTCCATCATCACGTTCTTCTCGTCGTTGGGGTCTTTCGGAATCAGCGCTACTCTCAGGGCTTGCTCGATTTTGGCGCGCTGTGCCTCCAACTCGTCCAGCTCTTCCCGTGCGAGCGCGCCCATTTCCTGGTCCGTTTCCTCTCGGATCAGCGCCGTGGTCTCTTCTATCTCATGGAGCACCTTCCGGTACTCGGTGGACAGGGAAGCTATCTGGCGTATCGATGCCTGCTCCCGCGCCAGTTTCTGTACCCTGGTGTAGTCTACCGATACGGCCGGATCGGCCAGGAGCCTGTCAATCTCCTCGTACCGTCGCTCAACGGTTGTCAGCTTTTCGAGCATCGATTTACACGCGCCTCCGTTATCTGTCCTGCCGCACCGACGCCGCCACGCTCCCGGCAGGAACGTCTTGTTGGCTCCCGTCCGACATTCGTCGCAGCACGTACGAGCCGGACTTGAGCTCGTTCTCGCCGATGATCAACGCGTGCGTGGCCTGCGACGACGACGCGTACCGCATCTGCGCGCGGAGGCTCCGGCCGGCGGGCGCGAGAACCGCGGCTATCCCCTCGCTTCGCAGTCGCGACGCCTCCTCGATGCCCGCAAGCGCCGCATCCGCGCCGAGGTTGGCGATGACCACCTTCGGTTGGGCCGCCTCTTCCGTTGCCTTGCCCAGCGCCCGCACCGCCTCGAGCGCTCGTTCGATCCCCATGCCGAACCCCATACCGGGCGTGGGCCCGCCGTCGAGCTCTTCGACGAGGCCGTCGTAACGGCCACCGCCGACCATCGTGCTCGTGCGCCCTCCGACGGGCGGCACGATCTCGAACACCGTCCGCGTGTAGTAGTCGAAGCCCCTGACCAGCGTGTGTTCGATCTTCGGCGACAGTCCGGCGGCCGCGAGGCACCCGTTCAGTTCCTGCCAGTGGGCCTCGCACTCACCGCACAGGTAATCGATCATGTGCGGCGCGGTCTCCACAACCGGCTGGCAGGACTCCTGCTTGCAGTCCAGCAGCCGCAGTGGATTTCGCACCAGTCGCCGTATGCAGTCCTCGCAGAGTGTCTCTTCATGCTTCCGGTAGTGGGCCTGAAGCTCACTGACGTAGGGAGGCCTGCACTTGGCGTCACCGATCGAGTTCACGAGCAGCGACAGGCCGGTTAGGCCGAGCGACTCCAGGAAGCGCCAGCCGAGCTCGATCACCTCGGCGTCAACCGGCGCGCCCGCGTCGCCCAGCGCCTCGATGCCAAACTGGTGGTGCTGCCTGTACCGCCCCGATTGCGGCCGCTCGTAGCGGAAGATCGGGCAGATGTAGTATGTCCTCACCGGCTGCGGCAGGTTGTGCATTCCGTGCTGGATGTACGCGCGGACAACCGAGGCAGTGCCCTCCGGCCGAAGCGTCAGCAGGTCGCCGCCGCGGTCTTTAAACGTGTAAGTTTCCTTCTCGACGATGTCCGTGACCTCACCGATCCCACGCGCAAACACGCGGGCGTCCTCAAACTGCGGCGTGTCGATCCGGCCGTACCCGAACAGCGCGGCGATCTCCGATGCCCTGCGCTCGAACGACCTCCATGCCGGCTGGTCGTCCGGCAGTATGTCAAACGTGCCTCTAGGTGACGTGAACAATCGCGTGTGGGCTCCTGGGGGCTAACTTAGTCTTAGGTACTCTCAGATGCTAAAGGTAGCACTCAAGACCTGTTGGACTGGTGCCATTAGGTTTCAACGGTTCTAATCAGTCAATAGGTGAAACTGACTTTGACCTCTCGGTGCACTGCGGTCGCCCAATCTTGTCAGATAGTCTCAAACCACCCCGCATCAACCTCAACAACTTCAACCATCCTCGTGGTAACGCCCAACCCTAACTCCTTAATCTTGTTGACAAGCAGACCGCCATCTATGAGGTCAATTGGAGGTGCTCCGTCTCTGGTTGCCTCGTTGTGCGCTTTCAGCTGTGAACTGACCGGTTGTCATGATTAGGCCCTTATCGGCACGCCCTTGCATTGCTCCGCGAAAGTCCCTAATTGTCGGTGCTCCGACGCTGCCCTTGTACCTCTTGCATTGAAACACAACTGGAAAGCTGATGAGGCCCGCTAGTCGGATAAATCCGTGACCATCTATGCCCCCATCACTTGAGCGTCCCGTAACCTCAACCTCGATAAAGCCGGACTTATTCAGTATTTCCTGGCACAACCGCTCGAAAGCTCTCGGATCCATTCACGTCTAAGGAGGTCCAACAACTCACTTTGCCAATGCGGATCACCATCTGAATAGATCAGCACTTTGCTCGGCGATGCGAGTCTTGGAGGACTCTGGAAATCGCCTGACACTCGTCTTTTGAATCACATCACTTACGTCCAGAGTCTCAGTATTTTGCCCCAGTTCGGTGAGAGTCCAGATGCCTGGTTTGAGGTTGTTGATGAGGCCATACTTTTTAAGGAATGTCCTAGTCCACCCAAGCTCGTAGGACAGTTTGGATTGCTTCCCATCTGTATGGCGGGTTATTGCGGCCCTTGGTGACAAGCCCATGTCTTTGACGACTTGAGCGTGCATCTCGTCGATAGTCGCGCGTCCTCCCAATGAATGAAGAGCGCGGAGTGCAGGATTCATGAGCTCTGTTCGCGATGGCGCACTCTGCTGGCTGTGGTCAGATGACACTTCCATAGGCCCTTTCCCGACTACAGGATCTTGTTGTTGGAATTGGCGAAAGCTCGCCAGCGCAACGGTGATTCATCTATGTCTCTCTAGCCGCACTGGTGTACTTGAGGCGCTGTGCTCTCAAGCCTCAGCCAGAATACCGTTTGACCTAATTCTGAAACATTCCCCTGCGGCATGCGCGCCGCTCTAAGCCACAGCCGTCCGGCTCGTCGCCGCTTCGTGCTGCTCGTCGGCGTGGTACGAACTGCGCACCAGCGGTCCCGACGCCACGTGCTTGAAGCCGAGCGCCTCCCCCTCCTGGCGCAGCTCGTCGAACTCCGCTGGCGTGTACCAGCGCGCCATCTCGACGTGGCGTGGCGTGGGCCGCAGGTACTGGCCTATCGTGAGCAGGTCGCAGTCCACCGCCCTGAGGTCGCGCATCGTCTCCGCGATCTCCTTGCGGGTCTCGCCCAGCCCCACCATCATGCCCGACTTCGTGACGGCGTTCGGGTACGACTCCTTGACCCTCGCCAGTAGCTCCAGCGACTGGTCGTAGCCGCCCTTGGGCCGTACCGAGCGAAACACCCGCCGCACCGTCTCGATGTTGTGGTTCAGCGTGTCAGGGCGCGCGTCCATCACCTTGTTGAGCGCATCCCGGTCGCCCTGGAAGTCCGGTATCAGCACCTCCACCTTGCAGTCAGGGATGCGCTTCCGGATCTGCCGGATGCACTCGGCGAAAACGAACGCCCCGCCGTCCGGAAGGTCGTCCCGGTTCACCGACGTGATTACCGCGTACTTGAGGCCCATCAGCACGACCGTCTCCGCCAGCCGTACCGGCTCCTGCAGGTCGAGTCCCTCTGGCCTGCCGGACGTCACGGCGCAGTACCGGCACGCTCTCGTGCAGACGCTGCCCAGGATCATGAACGTTGCCGTGCGCCGCTCCCAGCAGCCACCGATGTTGGGGCAGTGAGCCTCCTCGCACACCGTATGCAGCCCGTGGCCCCGGAGCACGTTCTTGAGTTCTATGTAGTTCGGGCCGCCCGGAGCCTTGACCTTGAGCCACTCCGGCAGCCTCCGCTTGGTGGTCATGCCCACTCCGCATTGAGACTACGATCATGATACCACCGCGGCATCCGGCTCCGGCCCCGACGGGCGCCTTGCCGGGGCGCCCTGTCAGTCTCTCCCTACAGTCGGTTTTGTCTCCCATACATTTCGCCTGGGGTCTTCATATATTGGAGGAGTCAGTCCACCCAGGACGGCTACGCCGTCGTTCTCCACCCCCAAAGTACCGCCTCGGATGCGCCTGCGGGTGTCGTTTGACGGGGGATGCTCTCTGGAAGCAATATGAAAGACGGTTGTCTAGTGGAGTCAGACAAGGCGGAACGACCCGGCAAGGAAGCCTATCGTGAGTGTGCTGATGGCTATGGTGGCCCTTACCACCCTAGTGTTGCTGTTCGCCTTGGACCCAGGCGGGGCAATCGCCGAAAGCGGCTTTCCCGACTTCCGGCAGATGGACTTAGTGCAGCTTGTGGGCTGGGGCTTCCGTACGATAGGCGTAGTCTTAGCACAGGTGCTCATCATCGCGCTGTGGTTGTGGCCCAAATGGCGGCCCCCGAAGGCGAGCCCATGGTACTCGGGGACCCGGCGGCCCGGTTCGATGCCTGCGGCGGCGGTATCTGTCCTGGATGGCCACATGATATGGAGCCCGACGTTGCTGGCCTCCATCATCGAGATGTGCCAGCGTGGAACGTTGCGAATCGAGGCCGTCGGAACAAGGGTCGGCTTCCTGTACCGGCTGTCTCGGCAGACCCCCGCACAGTATGAATGGGAACGAATAATATGCAACAGCTTGCTACCTGGCCCCACAACAGTCGATGCGCTACGTGAATGGATAGATAAGCGCAGTGATGCAATCGGCGACCAGATAGGCGGCTACCTGCAACAGCGCGGACTATTCCATGACAACCCTGTGCGGGTAAGGAGGGAGAACTCCGACGACGGGGTCCAATGGGACGCATTGGTCGCGGTCTTGATGGGCGTTGGCATCGGGCTTTGGGCGGCTCTATGGCTGGACCAGTGGTGGGCGAACGGCCTGATAGGAGCGTTCGCCGGCCTTTTGTATCTGGGGATGGACGCGCCGATACGGACGGGCATGCTGACGCCAACTCCGGCGGGGTCACTTGAGATAAGTCAGTGGCTCGGTCTGAAAGAGACTCTGACCGGACCTGGACCGGCGGGCGCTCGCGACCAATCGGATCCCATGCTGGCCTACGCCGTCGCGTTCAATGTGGCCCAGCCGTGGCTCGACGTTGCGGCCGAGGCTCCGCCGTGGTTCGGCTCCGGCGGGCAATCCTCCTTGCGGGGCGCCGAACTGGACGCGGCCTATCGCGCCTTCATGCACGCGCCGGAGTGGTGGCTGACAGGGCGGTCGGGCGATGCGGTGAAAGCGGCTGCGCAGTACGGCTATGAGCTGGAGCTCGAGGTGCTTGACCTGGAGTCGCCAGATAGCGAGAAGACTGTGCGCCGCGAGACCGCCGACGAAATCCAGGACATAGCGCGTGACCCTCCCGCAGCCTCTGCAGCGTCGCCTTCGGCCGGGCATCAGACGTACAGGGCGGGGCGGATGGTTGAGGAGGAGAAAGGCGGCGGGTGCCTTCGAGGGTGCCTCATATGGGCGGTAAGCCTGCTGGGCATCGGGGCACTGGTCTTGGCCGTCCTGTTCAGCCTCGACGTGGTCTCGCCCCGCGACAAACCGTGTCCCCTGGAATCTCCCCCGATCCCGACGCCCGCGCAGATTGCGGTGGCCGGCGACCTGTTCCGCGATGGGTGCGTGAGGGTCCGAGGCACCATCGTGTCCAAGGACGCCAACGAGCTGGTCGTGGAGATGAATCGGGACGAGTACGTGCAGCGTGTGAACGTCCGCGACCCGTCGCAGGCCCTCGAAGCAATTCCCCAGGGCCGCGTGGTGACCCTGGCTGGATGGCTCAAAGTGGAGGAGGACGGTACGTACGCCGTCCATTTCATACCGGACCATGAATCGGACCGGGAGTGGTGGCGGAACCTCCTGGAGAACCTCGCAGGGTTGT
Source organism: Dehalococcoidia bacterium (assembly GCA_965237445.1). Classification (GTDB taxonomy): domain Bacteria; phylum Chloroflexota; class Dehalococcoidia; order Lucifugimonadales. Next base: position 1,463,437 of record OZ250142.1, read on the forward strand.
TCTAAGTGGCTATGAGTGCGATTGGAATTGGTGGTCACTTCCCACTGCGCGTGGGTTTTAACCCCACTTGCCAAGAGTATTCGGAGTGTAACGCGTCTCTCTTGAACTGCGAATGTTGAAGCGCATTACATTCCTGGTTCGTTCGCCTGACCCCGTCCAGAGCCTGTCGAAGGGCCTTTCCCAGAAACTGTGCGAAACTGAATGTGGCGCAATTTACGGCAGGATGCCGACACCGAATCTTGCCTGCACTCATCCAACACTTGGGGTCTTTTGGTTAACACCCAATTGCCTTCAGCGAACACGTGTGCTATTATCGGTACATGGAAACGATGTTGTGGTGTTGGCACACCCTACTATGGGCCACCAATGGACAAGGAGCTAGTCGCTCTCTCATCGCCGAACCGCGCGATCTGCTGCTCAACCCCTTTATGGGTCCAGAGCCTGCCCCGTACTCGATACGGGGGCTTTGACCTAGTGTTCCATTTGTGTTCCATTCTGGCCCTGGAAATGCTCCATTCAGGTTCCAGAAGTGTTCCGAATGAGTCCCGAGAATCACCGCGACCCAGCTACAAAACGGAACAAAACGGAACAAAATGGAACACGAAAATCAGATCCATCGGCTCGTTTGTAGCTAACAGGCCTGCCACCGACCTCCCCGGGAAGCGGTCTTGACCGCACGCCAGCACCCTCTCCCCGACGAACAGACCGAGCGCGCTGAGCTGTATCTGGACCGGTTGGGCGATCTCGGCGACACCATAGCCGAGCTGGACGGTGAGTCGGTCAACGTGTTCGGCGGCATCCCCGGCGAGCGCGTCTTCGCCCGGATCGTGCGTTACCGGCGCAAACGAAAGCATTACGTGTCGGGAATCGTGACCGAAGTGCTGGAATCCTCGCCCCACCGCGTCGAGCCGCCGTGCCCGTTCTTCGGCCCCTGCACCGGCTGCCAGTGGCAGCACATCGACTACGGCCATCAGTTGCATCTGAAGCGGGATTCAGTAGCGAACAGGCTTAGTGAGCATGGCCCGCTTGGTAATGTCGAGGTGTCCGGTGTGATGCCGGCCTTGGAGAAGTTCGAGTACCGCAACCATGCCCGGTTCACAGTGCGGAAGGAGGGCAGGCTCGGGTTCGTCAACCGCATCACGCGCCGGTTCGTTGAAATCGACCGCTGCATGCTCATGGCGCCGTGGATAAACGACACGCTCTCCGAGCTTAACGGCCTCTGTGGGGAGACCTCCCAGCTCACGATGAGGTACGGAATCAATACTGGCGACTGGCTAATTCAGCCGCATCTCCAGAGCCAGGATATCCGGATGTTTACCGGCCAGCCGCACTACGAAGAGGAACTGCAAGGACACAGGTTCCGGATCGGCTCACCGTCCTTCTTCCAGGTGAACACCAGGCAGGCGGAACGGATGCTGACGCTGGTCTGCGAACGCCTGCGGCTTACGGGTCAGGAGACGGTCGTGGACGCCTACGCGGGCGTCGGCGTCTTCGCCGTTGCCGCCGCAGAAAGCGCTTGTCGCGTCATCGCTATCGAGGAGTCGCAGGCGGCGATCGAGGACGCAAAGATCAACGCCGTCGGCGTCCCCAACCTCGAATTCCTGGAGGGCAAGACCGAGCACGTTCTCTCCTCATTGGAAGAGACCCCGGATGCGGTTGTCCTGGACCCTCCGCGATCCGGCTGCCACGAGGACGCCCTCGAGGCGCTGCTCGGCCTCGCTCCGGCGCGCGTCGTCTACGTGTCCTGCGACCCACAATCGCTGGCCCGCGACCTGGCCATCCTCGTCGAAGGCGGCTACCGCTTGGAGTCGGTCGAGCCCATCGACATGTTCCCGCACACACACCACGTGGAGTGCGTGGCGACGCTGTCGCTTAGCTAGGGAGTGTGAACACCTTCCCCAGTCTGCTGGGGAAGTCTGGGATGGGGTTTGCCCTAGGCTCGCCGCCTAAGTGCCTGACCTCACTCGGTCGATCAAGATCACGCCTTTAACGCCTTCCAGCTTGGAGAACAGGCGGCTCAACTGGTTGATCCCCTTCACGTAGACGGTCAGGTTGATCACGGTCAATCCGTGCTCCGGCTCCGACACGCAGTTGCCGATGTTGACACGCTCATTGGAGACAAGAGAAGTCACGTCCCCAAGCAGCCCGACCCGGTCCCACGCCTCCAGGCGGACTCGTACCGGGTACACCTCGTGCGATTCCCCCCAGCCCACGGGCACGAGCCGCTCCTTCTCGTCCTCCGCCAGGACGTTGGGGCAGGTGGGCCTGTGAACGGTTACGCCGCGGTTTCGTGTGATGTACCCGACGATCCGGTCGCCTCGGATGGGGTTGCAGCAGCCAGCCATGCGGGTCAGCAGGTCGCCCACGCCCATCACCTCGATGCCTGCGGCCGGGCCCACGGTGGGCAGCTTGATCGGCTTCTCCGGCTGCGGCGATACGTCCTCGGCCGTGAGCCGGTTCACCACCTGCGACACCGTAACCGTCCCGTTGCCGAGAGCGATGAACAACTCGTCCCTCGTCTCGAAGCCGGTCAGACGCGCCAGGTCTATGTTGTCCATATCCGTCGTCAACCGCCGGAGTTGCTTGTTGTAGATCTCGCGACCTTGGGCAAGGTTCGCGTCCCGCTCCTGCCGGTTGAACCACTGCCTGATCTTCGACCTCGCGGAACCGGTCCGCACATAGCCCGACTCAGGGTTGAGCCAGTCCAGGCTAGGTCCTCGCTCCGTCTTGGCCGTCAGGATTTCGACCGTGTCGCCGTTCTGTAGCCGGTTCGACAGCGAGACCAGCTTGCCGTTGACCTTAGACCCGATGCACCTGTGACCGACGTCCGTGTGGATGCGGTAGGCGAAGTCAAGCGAAGTTGAGTTGGCAGGCAGCTCCTTGACCTCTCCCTTCGGGGTGTACACAAACACCTGGTCGTTGAAGATGTCAGTCTTGAACGACTCGACGAACTCCTCTGCAGAGGTGACGTCGCGCTGCCACTCCAGTAGCTGCCGGAGCCACGTCATCTTCTCTTCGAACTGCACGTCGGAGACGCTGCCTTCCTTGTAAAGCCAGTGGGCGGCAACCCCGTACTCGGAGACGCTGTGCATATCGAAGGTGCGGATCTGTATCTCTACCGGGTTGGCCTCCTCGGCCAGCACCACCGTGTGCAAGGACCGATAGAGGTTGTCTTTCGGGTTGGCGATGTAGTCATCGAAGCTGGCAGGAATCGGGTACCAGCGGGAATGGATGGCCCCGAGTGCGCCGTAGCAGTCCGACACCTTCTGCACGAGCACCCTCAGCGCGAACAGGTCGTAGATCTCGTCTGCCGAGCGGTTCTGCTCCGCGTACTTCCGGATCTTCTTGTGGATGCTGTAGATGTTCTTCGGCCTGCCTGAGACCTCCGCCTTTATTCCGCCTTCCCTTAGCTCGGCTTGCAGTAGCTCTATGATCTTCTCGATGTACGCTTCTCGCGCCTCCCGCTTGGAAGCCAGAAGCTCCGAGACCGCTCGGTAGGAGTCAGGATCGATATGCTGGAACGCAAGGTCTTCCAGTTGCCACTTGGCCTCCCAAATGCCCAGCCTGTGGGCTAGCGGCGCATAGATATCCAGGGTCTCTTGGGCAAACACCCTCCTGCGTTCGAGCGGCAGGCTGTCCAGGGTGCGCATGTTGTGGAGCCGGTCCGCCAGCTTGATGAGGACCACGCGGATGTCCTCCGCCATTGTCATCAACATCTTGCGAAGCGTTGCCGCCTGGGCAAGGCCGTCCGCTGACGTCATCCGGAGCGCGGAATCACGCTCTTCCGAGACCGCCTCCGTTTGCGTCAGCTTGGTAACCCCGTCCACAAGATGGGCGATCTCGTTTCCGAAGGCCCCCTCCAGGTCTTCGTAGCTGACCTCTTCGCAGTCCTCGAGAACGTCGTGAAGGAGCGCGGCGGCCAGGGCGGATGAGTCGAGCTTGAGGTCCGCCAGGTAGATGGCGGTCTGCAGCGGATGCACGATGAAGGGCTCGCCGGACATACGCAGTTGACCGTGGTGAGCAAACTCGGCGAACCGGTACGCGTCTTCGATTACGCCCAGCTTGTCTTCCGGGATGTACTCCCTTGCCCTTGCCAGTAGTGCTTCCATTGACTCTCTTGCGGTTGAGGCTGTCAGGGGGCGCGAGACCAGATTATATACTGGCTCGGCAAGCATAAGTTCCCGCTACGCCTAACGCCCGATAAGTCGTACAATTAGCTAACACCCGTCGAAAGGAGCATGGAATGCCGTCGGATAACCTGACCATCATCGACAACCGTACTGGCGAGCAGTATTCCGTGCCCATCACCGAGGGAACGATACGCGCTTCCGATCTGCGTCAGATTAAGACCTCTGACAAAGACTTCGGCCTCATGAGCTACGATCCCTCGTTCCTCAACACCGCCATTTGCCACAGTGACATCACCTTCGTTGATGGCGAAGCCGGCCTACTCTGGTACCGGGGTTACCCGATCGAACAGCTTGCCGAGAAGTCTTCCTTCCTGGAGACTGCGTACCTGATCATCCGAGGCGAACTGCCTACGCAGCCGCAGTTGGACGAGTGGACCTATAACATCACGATGCACACGCTGCTCCATGAGCGCATCAAGAAGTTCATGGAGGGCTTTCGGTACGATGCGCACCCAATGGGCATCCTGGTCGGCGCCGTTGGCGGCCTTTCGACTTTCTACCCGGATGCAAAGGATATCCATGACCCGGACTCGCGGGACCTCCAGACGTATCGTGCCATAGCCAAGATACCTTCGATCGCGGCCATGGCCTACCGGCAGAGCCTTGGCCTCCCCTACATCTACCCGGACAACGACCTGTCGTACGTCGGCAACTTCTTGAACATGCTCTTCCACCCGCTGGCGGACCGGCACTTCGAACCGGACCCGATTTTGGAGAGGGCTGTCGAAGTGCTGTTCGTCCTGCACGCCGACCATGAGCAGAACTGCAGCGCAAACGCCATGCGTGGCGTCGCAAGCTCGCATCCCGATCCGTTCTCGGCGCTGGCCGCCGCAGTTGCCGCGCTGTACGGGCCACTTCACGGTGGAGCCAACGAAGCTGTAGTTCGCATGCTGGAAGACATCGGCTCTGTGAAGAACGTACCGGCTGCGATTGACAAGTTCAAGAACAAGGGCGCACGACTCATGGGATTCGGCCATCGCGTCTACAAGAACTACGACCCGAGGGCGCGCATCGTGAGGGACTTGGCGTACGATGTGTTCGAGGTAACAGGCGCCAACCCGTTGCTGGACATCGCGGTCGAACTGGAGCAGGCGGCTCTCAACGACGACTATTTCGGGGAACGGCAGCTCTACCCGAACGTAGATTTCTACTCAGGCATCATCTATCAGGCCATGGGCTTCCCAACCGAGACCTTTCCGGTCCTGTTCGCAATACCCCGCACCGTGGGCTGGATGGCCCAATGGCGCGAGGCGATTACTGACAAGGAACAGAAAATCGCTCGCCCCAGGCAGGTCTATTCCGGCAAGGGCAGGCGCGACTACATGCAAATTTCGGATCGCGGCTGACCCCACAACGCGGTAATGGTCGACCACAACGAGGCCAATCGCGCCTACTGGAACGAGATAACCTCTTCCCACTCGAAGTCTGAGTTCTATGACATCGAGTCATTCAAAACTGGCCGAAACTCGTTGCAGTCGATCGAACTGGATGCGCTTGGTGATGTCTCCGGCAAGTCCCTTCTTCACCTACAGTGCCACTTTGGCCAGGACACCCTCTCGTGGGCCAGACTTGGCGCCCAGGTCACCGGTGCGGACATTTCGGATGATTCGATTGCCCTGGCCCGGTCGCTGGCCGGCGAGCTCGACATAGATGCGCAATTCGTCAGGTCTGACGTCTATGATCTGCCTCGGCACCTAGACGGAGGGTTCGACATTGTCTTCACCTCATACGGCGTCTTGGTCTGGCTTCAGGACCTGGACCGCTGGGCTGATGTTATCGACCACTTCCTGAAGCCCGGCGGGACCTTCTTCTTGGCCGAATTCCACCCCATGGCCGGAGTCTTCGACTTCGAACGTACGGACGACCGGTTGGAGATCCGTTACCCGTACTTCAGCATGCAGGAGCCGCAAGAGTGGCTTCCCAATGGCTTGGGGTCTTACGCTGATAGCGAAGCTACAGTCACAACCACGACCTACGAGTGGTTTCATGGCCTCGGCGAAATCGTCACGGCTCTTACAGATAGAGGTCTGGTAATCCAGCACCTCCACGAGCACCGGCATTGCGTCTACCGAATGCTGCCGTGTATGGAGAGAGGCGATGATGGATTGTGGCGCCTGCCGCACAGTTCGGACTCGGTCCCTCTAATGTTTTCGCTCAAGGCGTCAAAGCCCGGTCTGCCCTAGTCCCTGCACGACTCAACCGGAATCAAGACCCCCGCTGATGTTCGGCTATAATTGCATGCTGGGGCGTCTGATTGGCGGTCCTGCTCCATCGGAACGATGATCGCTGGGAGGAGGTTGGACGAAGGTTGAAGGAGTGGTTGGGCCCCAGAGGCAAAGTAGTTCGCTACGGGGCGATCCTGGTCGCCGCCTCGCTCGCCCTTGCGGTAGCTGCATGCCAGGAGCGTCCCGAGTTCATCGTAAGCGAAGGTCCTGACGGAATCGAAGGTGCTGGCGTTGCCGATCCTCCCCTTTACGACTACGCTCCCTGGCCGGATGAACCTACTCCAGAGCCTTGGCCTGAAGGCGTCATTCCCTTTACCCGCCACATCGCCTCACCTGAGGGTGCCCGGGTGTTGCTGGTGGATACCGAACCTCTCTACCAGAACTTCCAGTACACGCTCCGGGATGTTCAGGTTGCGGCGGGAGACACGGTGACGTTGAACTTCAAGGCCCGCAGGGAGTACCACACGTTTACCATTGATCGCCTGAGCATCGACGAAGTGATCACGCCCGGGCAATCGAACAGTTACACGTATACGTTCCATGTCCCAGGCGCCTTTGAGTTCTATTGCATTCCACATCCGTACATGACTGGTGTCGTTACGGTCACGGCTGCCGAGTAGGGGCCCGTTGCAGTCCGGCGAGGGCGAGGAGGACACGTTGATGAGAGCAGGCAGGGGGCTGCTGATCGTTGGCGCTGCGTTGACCCTGGCATTGCTTCTGGTGACCGCCTGCAGGACGGACGACATTGTGATGCCGGAGCCCACGGCGGAGCGGGCCGCTGCTCCTGCAACGGAGCCTGACCCCGCGAACACACCGCTGCCAGCGCACATGGCTACGCAAATCGCGGCAAGGGCAGAGGGATACAAGACCATTTGGATGGTGACGGGGACCGAGCCGGGCGTTTACGCCTTTCAGCCTAACAGGCTGACATTGGAACAAGGCGACAACGTTCGCCTGCTACTGAAGGGCAGGGTAGAGCCGGAGGGGTACGGCTATCACACATTTACTCTCCCGTCCCAGGGATTCAGTGTGCTGGTCCCGGAGCGGACCAAGTCAGTCTGGCTGTCGTTCGACGAACCCGGCGAGTTCGAGTTCTACTGCATTCCCCACCCGTGGATGCGGGGCACGATCACTGTGCTGCCAGAGGGGGAGCTTCCGGACGCAGATTCCGGCTGACCGTCGTGCGCAAGCATATAGGCGGACAGCTCGAACACTGATCGTGTTTCCTCAAGCAAGGCTGCCAATGCGCAGCAGCAAAATGCATGCCTAATCTACCTTAAACGCGAATCTGGAGGCAGGCGCATGTTTTGGGGAGTTGAGCCATTGCCCAACTCAGGCTTGTGATTTCGGTAACAATCTTGACAACAATCCTAGTAGCAGGCAGTATCCGCCCCAATGCAGGGAAACGCATGCGACTACTTGTTGTCCAATTCCCGGCAGCTCAATTCACTCTGGGTGAAAGACCATGGGTAAGTACATCATCAGGAGAGCCCTCCTAGTAATTCCGACGTTGCTTATTGCGTCGTTCATAGTTTCGGGCTTGATCAGGATGCTGCCGGGCGACTACATAGCGGCTGTCACACAGGGAAACAGAGAGGCTGGCACCCTGGCAGGTGAGCAGGGCGACTCCATAGCCCGAGCGAAGCTGGGCCTGGACAAGCCGTTCCTGGGCCAGTACATCAGGTTCATCGTGGGCTGGCCTGAGCGAGAAGGCCGCCTGGTCAAGGCTACAGAGAGTTCCAAAGACTTGAGCGTCTCCTTCAAGCAGCTCGGCGAGTTTGCCAGCGAACCGTTTACCTCGGCCACCTTCCGAACACACCTGGCGGGCTGGGCCACAGCCGGCGAAATACTCTGGGGCACCACCAACGGAAGGTCCTGGGCGCCCGAGATCAAGGGTGAGCACCGAATCAACGCTATCGACTATGCCGACGATGAATATGTTTGGGCCGTTGGTGAGAACGGCTCTATCCTGCACTCGAACGAAGGCGGACACACAGTGCTCGAAGGGGGTGCGCGCAAGTTCACTTGGACGCCCCAATGCGGGGGATTCAAATACACCGAACAGGGCAACATCAGCGACTGCCTCGAGGACGAGTTCTACACTACCGAAGACCTACATGCCCTCGATGTGGTGGACCGTGAGAATGCATGGGCCGTCGGAAACGGCGGCACTATCTTGAAGTCGGTTCCCTTAATGGCTACCGATGAGGAGACGGGTGAGCAGTTCCTGAGCAACACGTGGGAAACGCAAACCAGCGGCACTGGCGAGAACCTGAGGGGCGTCGTCTTCTTGGACGTTAATCAGGGGTTTGTGGCTGGCGACGGAGGAACGATTCTCAGGACGACCGACGGTGGTGTCAATTGGGTTGAGGCCTCAACGGGCACAAGTGAAGACCTTCTGGATATTGCCGCGGCCACTCCCTCCAACATCGTGGCAGTTGGTGCGAATGGTACGGTTGTACAGAGCGCTGATGGCGGGAGCAACTGGACCGCCAGCCAAATGTCCTACCAGGATGAAAACGGGGCCACCGTTGCTATAACCAGTAAGTTGCACGAGGTGGTGTTCACAGCCGAGGGGGACCGGGGGTTCGTAGGTGGCGATCCAATGGTCGTGGCCAGGACGACTGATTTCGGGCAGTCCTGGGAGAACTTGCCACTGGTTGACACTGACGGTGACGCGATAGACAAGAGGCCGATTACCGGCGTGGCCTTGGGCCAGACCAAGTCTGGCGGGGTTCGCATGTACATCTCGACATGGAAATCGTTCTGGCGATGGGGCGCTGTTGGCGCAAACCTCGGAGAGTCCTTTACCGGAACGCGTACGGTATTGGGAGACATTGGACGAACGATCGGACCCACTGTGCAATTGGGAGTCATGACGCTGATCCTCTCTACATTGGTGGCGGTGCCGCTGGGCATCTACTCAGCCATCAGGCAGGACACGGTTGGGGACTACGTAGGCAGGTCGGTCGCGATCATGGGCCTTGCGATCCCTTCATTCTGGCTGGGCACGCTCGTGCTGGTCATCCCATCCATCCTGTGGGACTGGGTGCCTCCGATGCAGTATGTGTTCTTCTTTGACGATCCCATACAGAACATTAAGTTCTTCCTCATGCCCACAGCGGTTGCCGGCCTCTTTGGCTCGGCCACAGTCATGAGGATGACACGGTCCATGATGCTCGAAGTGCTGAGGCAGGACTACATCAGGACCGCGTGGTCGAAGGGCTTACGCGAACGGTTGGTCATTTGGCGGCACGCAGTGAAGAACGCGATGATCCCGATCGTGACGATCATTGGCATGCAGGTGCCGCTGATAATCGGCGGTCAGGTAATCATTGAGCGGATATTCAATGTGCCGGGGACCGGCAGACTCCTTGTCGAGGCGGTGAACAGGCGAGACTATCCAGTACTGCAGGGGATCAACCTGTTCCTCGCCTTCTTTATCGTTACTTCGAACCTGATTGTGGACATTGCCTACGGCTACCTCGACCCGAGAATCAGGTACGAGTAGCAGCAGTCCTGCCGGCAAGAAAAGCTTAGAGCAGAGGGAAGCAAGCTATGGTTACAGAAGGAGCGCCAACTCCAGCCGTTCCCGCAGAAGGCGTACTCGCAAGACGCAAGGAGCGGGTCTGGTACATAGACCTGTGGTTCCAGCTATTCAAGACGAAGCCTCTGGCGGCGTTCGGCCTTGTCCTGATGATGACCTTCATCCTCATAGGCCTGTTTGCCACATGGGTTGCCCCGGAAGGGGTTAACGAGCCCCACACCGAGCGGCTCGTTGAGCAGGAGGACTTTGGAGGCGTGTTCCAGGCGTTCAGGATCCCCGGCCCAAGCTGGCGGCATCCGCTGGGTTTGGACGCCGTAGGGCGCGACTACCTTAGCCGCATCATCCACGGTGGGCGCACGTCTGCCCTGGTCGGACTCAGTGTCGTGGGGTTGAGCGTCTCGTTCGGGACGTTGCTCGGGGTGTACTCGGCCTGGTATGGCGGCACTTTCGACATGATTATGCAGCGCATCGTGGACGGCTGGCTCACGTTCCCTCAGCTCCCAGTTCTGATTACCATCGTGGCAGTGTTCCCGACGGATGTTGGCTTCATGCCGATCGCTGGATGGGCGATGTTCAAGATCATCCTCGCCATTGGCATTCTGTGGACGCCTTGGTACGCCAGGGTGCTTCGCTCGGCGGCGCTCGTAATTAAGGAGAGCCAGTACGTCGACGCCGCGAACGCGATGGGCGCCACGAGCCAGCGCGTAGTGTTGACGCACATAGTGCCTAACGTAATGGCAGCGGTGATCACGCTGGCAACGCTCAGCCTGGGCAGCGCGATCCTGGCTGAGACCTCGCTCAGCTTCTTGGGTTACGGCGTTCCGCCTCCCAACCCAACTTGGGGCGGCATGCTGACGATGGGCGGCGTGAGCCACCTGTACTCGGCGCCTTGGCTGGCGATCTTCCCCGGAGTGGCTATCTCCCTGATGGTGCTTGGCATCAACCTGCTCGGAGACGGGCTCAGGGATCTGCTCGATCCGAGGATGCGCGGTCAGCAGTAGCCGCATAAGTAGTGAATCCGTGAGCGCCCCGAACACTTTCGGGGCGCTTGCATTTTATGGCCGAACGATCCCGGCCATCTGGACCGCAAAGGAGTATTGAATGGCAGGCACCAAACTGGATAAAGCAGAGGTCGTGGTCATTGGCGGTGGCGTATCGGGTCTGAGTTCGGCGTGGTGGCTCGCTCAGCAGGGAGCTGACGTAGTCTTGATCGAAAAGGGCGTCGTTGGCTGGGAGGCGTCGGGCCGCAACGGCGGCGGCTTGGGGCATCGTGCACATGACCCCCCCGTCACACCTCTCGCAACAAAGGCACTCGAGTTGTGGCCCGAGATGCACGAGCGCTTGGGCTATCCGACCGAGCATGTACAGGGCAGGTGTCGCGTGGCGCTGACCGAACGGCAGATGGAGGCGTGCGTTGCCGGCCACGAGATGTGCCAGAAGGCCGGCGTGCCGTCCTATCTGATGGATCCTAAGGAGATCAAGGAACTCGTGCCCGTTGTGAACCCCGCAGTTGTGGGCGGGGTAATGGCGCCCACCGAGGGCAAGACCAACCCCCAGCGCGCAGTCCAGGGGTATACTTGGGCATTCCAGGACCTGGGCGGGCGACTGTACCAGCACACGACGGCTACTGGGTTCCAGATCAGCGGCGGGAGGGTCAAGACCGTAGAGACGAACCAGGGAGACATTGACTGCGACTTCGTGGTCAGTGCTGCCGGACCGCAGACCGGTCTGCTTGCCGAGATGGCAGGCGCGTTCGTGCCGGTGTCCCCGGCTCGAGTGGAGATCATAATCACTGCGCCGATCCCTCGGCACTGGGCCGGCGGATTCGTGGGCAACGGGCTGTACGGCCGGCAGACGATGCGTGGCAACCTGGCGTACGGCGGAGGCCCGCACGAGTGGATAGACGTGGACAACACGACTCCGAGGAAGCCGAACACGCCGTTGATCCGAAACATCGCGCGGCGCCTCGCGGAGCTGTTGTCGGGCGCGGCTGAGGTACCGGTCATCAGGAGTTGGTCGGGTGTTGTGGAGCAGACGCCGGACATGTGGCCGATCATCGACTTCCTGCCGGAGCCGTCCAACTTTCTGGTTGTCACCGTGTCGGGACACGGATACGGACTGTCGCCGTCTACCGGCCTGGTTGTTAGTGAGCTGATCCTAAAGGGTGAGTCATCGATAAACATCGATGGATTGAGTTTCTCCCGGTTTGCGGACATACCGAAGGACTGGAAGGACGAGCGGGGCTGGGTGCCCCTACCGGAGGGAAGCTCATCCAGAGAAGAGCCTCGAGAGCCGGGAGAAAAGTACGTCTGCTAGGGGGCCGTCCTACAAGCCTGATTTGATAGCAGCCAGGCTCCCACATAAGCTGCGACCTGACGTTTCAGGCGAACTTGGAGCCTGACTCTGAGGTGCGGCAGGCATAGGCTGGAGGCACCACAATCTCGTCTCCCCAAGCCCGCGCGGATGGACGCCGGGAAGAAGAAGGCGCATGCCTCAGTATCTCGGTCAGGGACCCAGCTCTGTTCGTTCTGGGCGTGCGAGAACTGTGATCGGCGTACGATGTCAGTCCGGGAACCTCGCCGGCGGACCTGGTGAGGACTTCATCGAAGTGAAGGCGATGCCCGGCTGCCGGAGGGCTCGGCCCCAAGGACGAGAATGCCGGGTTAAGCGGGTTTCCTGAAGAGGACTACGTTCTTCCGGGGGAAGACAGGTTGCCAGTTGTGCCGCCCGGCGATCCACTTCATCGTTCGCATGCTATAGAAGCAGAGGTGCGTTGGGTCGCGGTGATAGTACCAATCGGGGAAGCGGGACGGATCGTCTAGCAGCGAAGTCATGACCCCAAGCCAGCCGGGAGCGCGCAGCAGCCGGTCGAGCAGGCGGAACTGGCGTCCGGGATCACGGAAGTGCTCGGCCGTCTCGGTGCAGGTAATGAAGTCGTAATCGGCTTTCAGCGCGTCGTCGTCCGGAAAGAAGATTGGGTCGTAAACGGTTGCGCGGAAGCCGTCCTCGGTCATCATTTGCGCGAGGGCAGGGCCAGGTCCAGCGCCGAAGTCGAGCCCCCTAGCCCCGGGGGCCAAGTGGGACTTCAGTTCGTCGAAGAGCCTGGATAGGAACTTCCGGTATCGTGGATCAGACGGGTCGTTGTTGTGCTGCAGGTAACGATCCCGTTCCTCGTCGACGGTCGGGTGATACTGCGGCGGTACGAACACGAGATCGCAGGTCCGGCAACGGAAGAACTCGCGCCGGCCGGACCTATCCTCCCTTACGTGGAACGCGTAGGAGCGCTCAGAGCAGCAGAGTGGGCACGGGTGCTCTGGTATGCTGGGGCCAAGTGACATTAGGTATGGAGAGTGTGAGCGAGTGGCTAAGCCCCAGGATGTTCAGAAGGTGCTCAACAGCCTTTATGAGATCGAGGGCTGCCAGCAGTGTGGGACGAAGATAAGGTTCGGGGACTTCGACTGCCCGCATTGCGGGTCGGAGCTCGATGACCTACTGGAAGCGTGGGCCGAGCGCCTGGTGGAAGCGCTTCGCGACTGACGCCGATCACAGGCTGACAGCTTCGGGGATGCGGCTCATAGCGAAGTATTCATGATCGATCCTGTCCTGATAGACCTTCACGACCCGAACTCCTGAAGGGTCTGCGCCGAGCGGGCATCCGACAGAACCGGTCGACACTAGCTGAATATCTCCGTATCGCGCGATATGGTTACGGTGCAGGTGGCCGCTTATGGAGAGGCTCACGCCGTACTTTTCGAAGATGTCCAGCAGGACGCGCCGGCGCTCTCCCGGAATGACCATCCAGTCGTCCGCCTCCTGGGAGTGTTTGACGAAGATGGGATGGTGGTGCAGGACGACGAGGTGGGCCACGCCGTTCGCCCGGCCTTCGGCGAGTGCCCGGCGCAGGAAGTCCTCCTGTGACACGAGCTCATCCGGGACCTCGGATGGATCAAACCAGACGCTGCTGTTGAAGACGACGAACCGGGAGCCCTTGTGATCGAACCAGTAGTTGTCGTCGCCGAATCTTCGCCGGTACTCCTCGATGGACTGGTCCGTTGGGGTGAGGCCGCAGTCGTGATTGCCGGCGACCCAGCGCATGGGGATGCGGGCGTCGAGAGTTGAAGTGATCTGGAAGAGTGCATCAAGCTGGGCGGTGTCGTTCGAATCGTTTACCAGGTCTCCGCAAATCGTGGCGAAGTCGGGCCTGAGCCGGTTCGCTGCGGCTACAGCTTGCCCGTACAACTCACTTTCCATCTCCACGCCTGTTGCGCCGGCCGCCTCCGGTGGAGCCTCCATGCCCTCGCGCTTGGAGCGTTCGAGGGACGCGGAGTCACGGGTGGCCAAATACGCGAACGCACCGAACTGGGTGTCGGCCATGGCAAGGAACCAGAAGTCTTGGTGCCGGTTGATCAATCTTGCTACCTGCTGATGACTAAGTCGACCTTGTCGAGAGTGGAATATAGAGTGCCTTCTACGTGCCTGTCAATCCGGAGATCCTCCAGGCAATCCGAAAGGCGGTTGGCGGCGTATCAGTAGATGGAGCGCGGCTGTTGTTCGGTGCGCCGTTGACCTGAACGCCCGCAAACGTAGACGCCGACCGGTTAAACTTTCCGGGCCCGCCTGAAGGGCGGTACTCCGCTGCGCTCTCGCAGCCGTTTGAAGGATGGTCATGCGGATACTCGGCATTGGGTCTACGCCGGATGTAGGAAAGCTTCGCGCTGAAGGCAATGTGAAGGGCCTGGTGAAGGCGTTAAGACATAAGCGCGACACGACAGTTTGCGTGGCGGCGGCAGAGGCGCTGGGGACGATGGGCGACAACTCGGCCGTGGAGCCGCTTTTTACGGCTCTGAACGGCGAAAACACGGAACTGCAAGCTGCGGCCGCGAAAGCATTGGGCGGAGTTGGGGATGCAGGACTGGGGCGCATGATCGACGGCATGAACGACGCGGACGTCAGGGTGCGGAGAACGTCCGCCCAGGGACTTTCGCTTGTCGGTGAGCCGGCTATTCCCGCGCTCATGGATGTGCTCTACGGGCCGAGTGACTCTCTGAGGAGCGCAGCGGCCTCAACCCTCGTGCGAATCGGTGAGCCGTGTGTGCATGTGCTGCTGCCGGCGCTGAGAGAGGACAGGTGGCAAATCTGCGAGACTGCGGCGCGCGTGTTGGGAGAGGTAGGAGGCGAAGTCGCCGTGCCTGAGCTTATCGAGGCGCTGAACCACACGAACCGCAACGTGAGAGAAGCGGCGGGAGTGGCGCTGCAAGACATCGGTGAGCCAGCAGTCCAGGCTTTGGGCTCGGCGTTGTCGGCAGAGGAATCGGACTCGCGCAGGCTGGCGGCATCCGCCTTGGGCAAGATCGGCACCGAGGACTCCATTGACGCCCTCGCCAGGGCGCTGTCGGACCCGGACTGGAGTGTGAGGAGGGCCGCAGCATCTGCGCTCGGAGAAATCGGCGGCTCAACGTCGGCCCGAGCACTGGAAAGAGCGCTTTCCGACACCGATTCGGACGTGAAAGAGGCCGCAGCGGAGGCGCTGGGACGGATAGGAGACTCGCAAGCGATCGGACCTTTGCTGAGAGTACTTGGAGACGATGACGAACGCTCCCGGGTTAGCGCGGCCGGCGCGCTGGCGCAGTTCGGCGAGATAGCGGTCGATTCGCTTATGGGAGCGTTGGGGTCGAACAGCACGGAAGAGAGAGCTGCGGCGGCGCAGGCGCTGGCAGGTATAGGAATGGGTGCCGCCGAGCGCCTCCTTTCGCAACTGCACAGCGAAGGGAAGGCGGGACGCGACGGCGCAGCGTGGGCCCTTGGACAGATGGGTGCGTCAGATGCGGCGCCAGACCTGATCGCACATACAGCCGACCAGGACCATTTGGTTGGGAACGCGGCACTGTCGGCGCTCGTAACGCTGGGCGGCGAAGCGGTGGGGGAGCTGGTCTCCGCGGTCCAATCGGGCGATGCGGAGGTTCGACCCGGCGCAGCCCATGCGCTGGGCCGCATCGGGGCCACCAAAGCCGAAGACCCGCTGCTTGACGCTGTGAAGGCAGAAGACGCTCGGCTCCGAGCGGCGTCGGCAGAGGCGCTCGGACGTATCCGGTCTCAGAAGGCGGGACCGGCGCTGGCCGATGCCCTGGAAGATCCCGACGCAGAGGTGCGCCGGGCTGCAGCGGGCGCGCTGGGGCAAATCGGTGATGCCCGCTATGCTGAGGCGCTGGTCGCGGTGCTGTCCGACGCCAACTACATGGTCCGTTCGGCAGCGGCGGCGTCACTCGCACAGATTGGCCCGGAAGCAATAGACGTTGTGCTGCCGGCGGCAGATCATCCAGACCGTACCTCCCGGTTAGCGGCGGGCACGGCGCTGGGGAGAATTGGGAGCGCGGCGCTCGGGCCGGCGCTGGACGCGATGTCGCGGCCCAGCGTGAGAACACAGGAGACGGCAGCCACGGCACTTGGTCTCATCGGCGACGAGCGGGCGATCGACGTGCTGATCGAAGGTCTGCGCTCGTCCGATGAGAACGTGCGGGAGGCATGCTCAATCGCCCTGGGAGGCATCGGAGGTCCTGCGGTCGATCCGTTGACCGAGGTGATGGAGGACGTGTACTGGGATGTAAGGGCGGCTGCAGTGGTGGCGTTGTCGCTGACCGGCGACAGACTCGCGCTGGACCCGATTTCCGAGGCGCTCAGGGACCCGGAAAGGCCGGTTCGGGAGGCTGCGCAGGAGGCGATGGACCGCATCGAAAGCGCCCGACGTGAGGCCGGAGACGCATGAACGACGACGCGGGCACGTTTAACACTGCGGCTCTGAGCGCCTATAACTCCGGCGCCGTGCCGGCAAGCGCGCACTCCGAGCGGGGACGAGACGCGATTGGCGACTACATGGATGAAATTGGCCGCCATCCACTACTCACTATCGAGGAGGAACTGAGGTTGGGGATGGCGGTGCAGTCCGGGCAGTGCCTAGAAGAGGTGCGGCGGGCATACGAAGAGAGACACCTGGTGGAGCCGAAGCCGCTCGTGTTGGGAGAGGTGTTGTTCGAGCAGTTGGAGAGCTATCGAGGGCACCTGGCCATGCTTGCTAGGGCAACGGCCGAGCCGCAGGAAACCGATGCCGTGCACGCGCTTGTGGTGCACCCACGCATGAGGGAGATGCTGGAGGGGACGCCGCCAATGCATTTAGTAGAAAAGGCGGCATCCATATGCGGCTGCGCGCCAGCCAAAGTGCTGCAGGACGTCATGGCGGCTTCCAGCTTGTGCAGACTTCTGCCGGCGGACGCTCTCGAAGACCTGGCGGAGCGCTGCCGCAACAGCCAGAGCAATGTCGACGACGGCCGGAGCCTGACTGCAGTGCTTCTCGAAGACCGCTGGAAGCGCGTCGAACGTGAATGGCGGGAGGCGACGGAAGTCCTGACAAACCGAAACCTTCGCCTGGTTTCTAGCATTGCCCGCAAGTTCTCCAGTCTCGGGGTGCCTTTCCTGGACCTAGTTCAGGAAGGCAACCTAGGGCTTATCAGGGCCGTCCAGAAGTTTCAGCCCCAGCGCGGGTTCAAGTTCAGCACGTACGCCACCTGGTGGATCAGGCAGGCTGTGTCACGCGCCCTGGCCCGCCAGGCTCGAACGATTCGCCTCCCTCTGCACATCGTGGAGCGAGTGCAGAGGCTGAACAGAGCGGAGATGAGCTTGGCGAAGGCGTTGGACAGGGCGCCAACGCGCGAGGAGATCGCAACCGAGCTGGGCTGGACAGTCGAGGAACTCGACCGGCTACTGGAGCAGAGGCAGCATACGGTATCGCTCCAGACCCCTGTAGGAAGTGAGAACGCAACCCTGGAGGACTTCGTTCAGAATCAAACCGAAGAAGCTCCGGACGAGATGGCCGTGCAGGTTGCGTTGAAGGAGGACCTGGAAAACGCGTTGCGGGAATTGCCCGAACGACACAGCCTGGTCTTGGAGTTGCGCTTCGGCATGAGCGACGGCAGGCCGCGGACGCTTGAGGAGATCGGCAGGAACCTCGACCTCACCAGGGAACGTATCCGGCAGATAGAGCGGGAGGCCCTTACGAAGCTCCGCGGGATCGAGGGTTTAGCCGAGTTGCTCGATCCCGTGTAACCAAGACTCGGCGAAGCCCGGCCCTGCCAGGCGTCCGCGTCTTTAGTCCCCGATGCCCTCGCCTGTGAGGTGATCGTGCAGCGCACGCAAAGCGTTGCTGTTCTCATCCATAGTGAAGCCGTCTACTTTGTGCTCGACTATGCCGCTCATGCCGTCTACGCATCCAGCGGCCACGGCCTTTGTAAGCAGGTCTTGCTCTTCTTCAATGGAGGGCAGCAGGTTCCGTCCACACAGCCTGGACATGGACGCGACAAGACCGTATCCGCCCCAGTTGGATACGCTGGAGATTATCAGCCGATTCACCTTTGTCACGCAGGGGTCCTTCACGAGGGTCGGCACCTCGGTCACTTGCTCGGCAAGGTTGCCCATACCTATTTCATTGCCGCCGTCGCCAATAGCCACGGTGCGGTCCTGGTTGATGAACAGGTGGTCCAGCCTTGCGTTGTATGCGCTTATGTCGTGGCCGTGCATGTTCCGATAGTGGCCGTCAGCCGTCAGCCCGCACCTTTCGATCGAGATGAGCGCGGATGGAGCGACCTCGTCGAGCACCTGCTTCGCGAACGCCTGGCTCTCGTGCTCTGCGGTGATTGGGAACTCGATCACGCGGCACGAATCGCCACGCAGGGCGGACATGAGCGGGGCCGTGTATTCGTCGGTGACGTGAACGACCTTGTGACCCAATGCATTGAGCGCATCCCCGATTACTACGGCTCCCAACGGGCCGTCGGTCTCAGGCGCGCCGGCGCTGAGGATGTAGAAGCCGGTTGCTAATATCACCGTTCCGGAGCCGGGGCCCAGACAGTCCATCAGGTACGCTGCTGCCTGGCCGCAGAAGTCCGGGGCCATGTGCTCCCGGAGTTGGGAGATGCCCCTTCGGTCATGGGCCAGGATGAGGTCTTCTACGCTGTACGGCATCGAGTGTACGCTGGCAGGGCTACAGGACAGCCAGGTCCTCGTCTTTGGCGTCGGTGATGAACATGTGCCCGGGGGAATGCGTGATCATGAGCGGGGGCTTCGAGTTCATCGCCACCGCCTGAGGCGTGACACCGCACGCCCAAAACACCGGCACGTCGTCGTCATGGAAGACGGTGGGATCTCCCAGGTCCGGGGCATGGACGTCGCTGACGCCGATGTCTTCAGGGCTGCCGATGTGCACGGGAGCGCCATGAACGCCGGGGAAGCGGGACGTGATCTGAACCGCCTTCACAAGCTTGTCCTTGGGCACGGCCCTCATCGAGACGACAAGCGGGCCTGAAAAGACTCCTGCTGACTGCGTTGGCACATTGGTAATGAACATAGGGACGTTGGCGCCCGTCTCGAAGTGGTAGAGCGGGACGCCACCCTTGACGAGGGCAGACTCGAACGTGAAGCTGCACCCAAGCAGGAACGACACCATGTCATCCCGCCAGTAGTCTGAAACGTCCTCCACCTCTGCAGTCAGTTCCCCGTACTCGTACACGCGATACAGGGGCACATCGGTCCGCAGGTCGGCCCCGGGCGCGAATGTAGCCGGCTCCGAAGACCCTGCTTCTACCACCTCAAGCAGCGGGCACGGCTTCGGGTTCCTCTGGCAGAAGAGGAGGAAGTCGAAGGCTTGGTCCTTGGGGAGCACAACCAGATTAGCCTGGACACGCCCCGGAGCCATTCCGGACGTGGGCCTGACCAACTCGCTGGTCCTGAACAAGGCCCTGAGATCGGCTGGGCTTGTGGGGATCGTCTCTACCTGCAACGGGTCACCTCTTTCGCAATAGGGCGGGCCAATCGCCGGGTCCGCCCGGGTACTCACGCCGGATTATGCGGGCCGCACGGGAGGCCAGTCAACTTATGGCACCTGGCGGATAGCGACGCCTTCTTGTCTCCCATGTATGTTGACGCACTTCGGTCAGCCGTTGCCGCGGGCCTTGGTCTGTAACTCGTAGAGCTTGTTCAGCGCGTCCATGGGCGTCATGGAGTTGATGTCCAGGGTAAGCAGATCCTCCAATGCCGGGTCCTGAGAGCCCAGCATTGAGAGTTGCTCGAGAGCGGGAACGCGTCGCCTCGTCCGGCCTTTGTGCGGCCCCTTGTCGTTCCGGGCACCGTGCTCGAGCTCCTTCAGCAGCTCCCATGCCCTGTGAATGATGCTGGAGGGCATCCCGGCAAGCTGGGCGACGTGGACACCGTAACTCTTGTCCGCGCCGCCGGGGACAATGCGGTGCAGGAACACGACGTTGTCCTGGTCTTCGGAAACGGCGACGTTGTAGTTGCGTACCCGCGGAAGTGTGTCTGCCAACGCCGTTAGCTCATGGTAGTGCGTCGCGAACAGCGTCTTGCTGCCCAGGCGGGGATGGTTGTGAACATATTCGGCTACCGACCGCGCGATGGCCAGGCCGTCGTAAGTGCTGGTGCCACGTCCGATTTCGTCCAGGACTATGAGGGACTTTGCTGTCGCGTGGTTGAGAATTGCCGCCGTTTCTACCATCTCGACCATGAAAGTCGACTGGCCCACGGAGAGGTCATCCTGCAAGCCGACGCGGGTGAAAATGCGATCGACGGCGCCTATGCGGGCCGAGTCGGCGGGGATGTAGCTGCCGATCTGGGCCATCAGCACGATGAGCGCGACCTGGCGTATGTACGTGGACTTGCCGGCCATGTTGGGTCCGGTGAGGATCACCACCTGTTCATCGTCGGCGGACAGGTCAGTGTCGTTAGGCACGAAGGTGCCCGACGGGAGCGTGCGCTCGACCATAGGATGCCTGCCGCCTCGGATTTGCACGGCCGGCCCGTTGTCAACTTCGGGTCGCACGTAGCCGTGCAGAGACGCCACTTCGGCCAGCGATGCGAAGACATCGGTCTGCGCTACCGCGCGTGCCGTCGCAACGATGGGCGCTGAAGCGTCTGCGACCTGGCGGCACACCTGCCTGAAGAGGGAGGCCTCCAGTTCTTCGATACGCTCTTGGGCGCTGAGGATGCGCGTCTCATACTCTTTCATTTCAGGCGTTATGAAACGCTCTCCGCCAACAAGCGTCTGACGGCGAACGTAATCGTCCGGGACCTTTGACAGGTTGGAGTTGCTGACCTCGATGTAGTAACCGAAAACCCGGTTGTATCCGACCTTAAGCGACCTGATTCCGGTGCGCTCGCGTTCGCGATTCTCCAGCGATGCTATGTAGTCGCGGGCACTTCTGCTGGACTCCAGCAGTTCGTCCAGGTCGGGCGAGAAACCCCTCTTTATCACCTTGCTCTCGCCCATGGTGAGCGGTGGGTCTTCCTCTATTGAGCTGCCTATCAGGGCAGCGGTCTCGGACGTGTCCTTGATCTCGTCGGCAAGCCAGTCCACCAAGGTGTGGTCATCGTCTTCCTCGAGTAGCTTCTTGATTTCTGGCGTGGCGCGCAGGCCGCGCTCGAGTGCGGAAAGGTCCCTGGGCGTGGCCGAGAGGTTTAGGATGCGACCGACGAGCCTTTCGAGATCAGAAATCGACTCCAGCCGGGAAACAACGCGCTCTCTGCGAAGGGCGCTGCGGTGAAACCACGCAACCGCCTCCTGGCGCTTGAGTATCTCGTCAACTTCCAGCAAGGGTTGACCTATCCACCGGCGGAGGAGCCTGCCGCCCATGGGTGTCTTGGTCCTGTCGAGCGCGGCAGTCAGGGACGCTACCTGTTCGCCCCACCGGCCTCCTTCGAACAACTCCAGGTTCCGCCTGGTCTGCGGGTCCAGGACCATGTACGAGTCGGTGGAGTATGTTAGCAACGACGTGATCTGACCCAATGTCCCTCGTTGGGTTGATCCCAAGTAGTCGACAACAGCGCCGGCAGCCCTTACGGCCAGAGGCGTGCGCTCGCAACCGTACGCCTCCAGTGAAGCTACCTTGAAGTGGTCTAGCAACGTCTCTCTTGCCCACTGCGGGTGAAACGCGTCCGGCGTGACCGGAGTAACAGCGGCCTTTGTCGCGAACGGAAGGCTGTCCTGGTCTTCGGGCGTGATGATCTCGGCCGGATCGAGTCTGCCGATCTCAGTCGCGAGCCTGTGCAGAGGCATGCTCGCCGTGGCGAATTCGCTTGTCGAGATGTCGGCATACGCCAGCCCGGCCTCGTCGCCGTCGATGACCACGGCGGCGAGGTAGTTGTTGACGTTGCCCTTCAGGACCGAGTCTTCGGTGACGGTGCCAGGCGTCACCACTCTCACCACCTCCCGATCGACGAGGCCCCGGGAGTGGAGCGGGTCGCTGGTCTGCTCGCAGATGGCGACGCGGTAGCCCTTCTTTATCAGGCGCGCGAGGTGCGCGTCAAGCGAGTGGTACGGAATTCCGGCCAGCGGAATGCGCTGCCCCTTCCCCATTTCGCGTGAAGTTAGAGCTATCTCCAACTCTCGTGAGATCGTTCGAGCGTCATCGTCGAACGTCTCGTAGAAGTCCCCCATGCGGAACAGGAGAATCTCGTCGTGATGTTCCTTCTTGATACGGAGGTACTGGCGCCGGGCCGGGGTGGTCATCGGTAGAGAGTGCGGGTCAACTCTCCTTCCAGAAGCGCTCCTCTTCCACCTTGTAACCTTTGGAAGTCATCCGAGCCTTAACGTCCTCAATCATCTCGGGGTGACCGCAGGCGTAGATGAGCGTGTCTTCCGGAGCAAGTCCCCACTGTTCCACGTAGTCTTCCAGAATCAGGTTTACCCTGCCGGTCTGGCCGGACCATCCGGCGTTACGTTCCTCTGCCGGGCGGCTGACGGTGGGCACGAAGGTGAGCAAGTCCGGATGCTCGCGCTCCAGGGCGGTGAATTCCTGGTCGTATCCGAACTCGTCCACGTAGCTTGCACCCTCGAGCACATAGAAGCGGTGACCTTCTTTGCCCGAGTGCAGGTATTCACGCAAAAAGCTAACGTACGGGCACATGCCTGTGACCGTGCCCACCAGGACCAGGTTCGGCCACTTTGGCTTGAAAGTGAAGATGCCCTTGGCGCGCGGCCTTATGGTCACGGAGTCTCCCACGACCAGTTCGTCAAGCTTGGGCGTAAGGACGCCAATGTCGGGAGGGAGAGTCTCGACGTACAACTCTAACTCGCCTTCGTACGGCGCGGACGAGATGGAGTAGGGCCGCTCAATTCCGCTGAGCCCGATTGTGCAGTACTGTCCGGCCTTGAAGGTGAACCCTTCCGGCTTCTCGATCCACATCAGGTAAAGGTCGTGTGTTAGATCTTCTCGACGCGTGACCCTCACCTCGGCCAGTTTAGGCTTAGGGGGAATCCGTCTTCTTGCGGTGGTCATTGGATACCTCGAGTGCGCGGATGGGGCGGGCCCGGTGAGTGCTCCGAACCGCTCTAATCTTAGCATGATGGAGGCGTGGAGCTAAGACGTCGACTCAGCCTTTTGTACCTGAACTTGCTCCAGCGGCAGCCCCGGCATCTTCAGCATCGGGTCAGGGTCCGAACTGTCGTGGACCGCAGTGACTACGTCGGCGAATAGGCCGGTCACCGCAACGAGCCCTGGATGCGGGCTCGTAAGGCGAGCGGTGCCCCGGATGCTTTCAGTTGGCGTTGCCGCTACCACGATATCGCCGTCCGAAATGCCAAGAGAGGAGGCGTCATTCTCGTGGAGCTCGATAACCTCTTCGCGTTCGACGTGTGATGACCCGTTGTTCTTGACAACTGTCATCGGGCGGTGATTATCGTGCAGGAGACGGCCCTTGGCGAGGTACATGCCGGCCTCGAAGCGTGGGGGCGGTTGGAAGAGCCTCATGGCCTCCATGCGAGGCTTGGGCTGCTCACCCGGCTGAGCATGGAGAATCGGTGTATCGAGAAGCTCGCCTTCAGGCCGCGGCCACTGCAGACCGCTGTCATCTAGGTCCGTGTAGCTGATGCCGGCGTATATGTCCGCCAGATTCGTGACTTCCTGGAAGACATCCTCAGCAGAATCGTAGTCGAACCCTTCGGCACCCATCTCCTTGGCTAGCCAGCCAAGAATTCGCCAGTCAGGTTCTTCTTCTCCACGCGGCCCGAGTGCCGGCCGGAGAAGCTGAACACGGCGTTCCATGTTGGTGTATGTGCCGTTCTTCTCCGCGAACGTTGTCGAAGGCAGGACCACGTGTGCCAGCGCCGTAAGGTCATTCGGCGCCGTCTCGTGCACGATCAACAGGTCAAGCTTTTGCAGCGAAGCCATGAACTCTCCAACCTCCCCGTTCGTGAAGCTCGCGCTGTCTCCAAGAACATGAAGAGCCCTGACTCGGCCGTCTTCTATGGCAGTGACGATGTCACGAACACCTATCCCTTGAGATTCCGGAATGGTTGTGCTCCAGAGGTTGCCGAACACAGTCCGCACGTCCGCATCCTCGACCGATCTGTAACCGGGTAGCTGACCTGGCGCGCAGCCAACGTCTTTGGCGCCCTGCTCGTTTGCGCCCGGGAAGAGCGGATAAAGTCCGGAAGACGCCTTGCCTATATTGCCAGTGGCTAGGGCGAGGTTGACAAGCCCGGTGGCGCAGGCGTCCCGCGCTTCGGCCGGCACGGTCTCGAGGCCGTACAAAATGGCGGCTGGACCGTTAGCGGCAAAGGTGCGGCCGGCGTTCTGAATCTCATCGCGGGGGACACCCGTGAGCCGCTCAACCCTGAGCAAGTCAAACTCCCAGAGGCTGTTCTTGAGCTCTCTTGCCTCTTCACATCTTTCGGCGATGAAGTCGTGATCGTCCAGGGATTCGTCCATTATGACCCTGAGCATGCCGCCGATTAGGGCGAGTTCGCTGCCTGGCCTTGGCCGCAGCCACTGGCTGGCGTATCTCGTCAGCTCCGTCTCCCGCTGGTCGATTACGATTAACTTCGCACCTTGCCTTGAGGCTCGCTTGATGGGCACCGCGGCAACATTTTGCTCTTCGGTGATGTTGCTGGAGACCACGAGAATACACTTCGAGTCGTCGAGTCCCCAGATTGGATTGGTCGCCGCTTCGTGTCCGAGCATTCTTCCAAGGGGTTTCACTAGCTCGGGCCGCACATTGGAAGACACATCGACGTTATTGGTGGACATCACGCACCTGGCGAACTTTTGCGCTACGTAATGGTCCTCATTGGTGCCTTTAGGGGAGGTGAGCAAAGCGTAGCCGCCGTCTCGATAGGGTTGGAGCCTTGAAGCGATCTTCTCAATAGCATGCTCCCACGAAACTTCCGCGAGTTCGCCTTCGTCCCTGACCAAAGGCTTCCTGAGGCGCTTCCTGTTGTTGACGAACCCCAAGCCAAACTTGCCTTTCACGCATGCCTGCCCGCGGTTGGCTTCAGCGCGGCGCTCAGGTATGGCGCGAATGACCCGGTTCCTCCGGTTCACCTCTAGTTTCATTGAACAGCCCACGGGGCAATGAGGGCAGACGCTGGTGATCGTGCGTACGGCCTTATCCCACTTGTGCTCGCGCTCCACGAGCGCTCCGGTGGGGCAGATGTCGATGCATGCTCCGCAAAACTCGCAGCCGGACTCCAGTAGCGAAACGCCGTGGGAGGTACCAATGAGACTGCGGCCCGCGCGATCCAGGAACGTGAGGGCATTGTCGGAGCGGACCTCGTCGCAGACCCTTACGCACCGTCCGCAGACGATGCATAGGTTCATGTCCATCTCCCAGAACGGGTCGTCCACGGCGAGGGGGAGGCGGCGATTGTTGTAAGTGAGCGGAGTGTCCATGTCCAGTTCAAGGTGCCGGACTGTGTCCTTGAGTTCGCAGCGATCGTTCTTGGGGCACGTGACGCACCTGTCGTTGACGGATACGTGTCTCTGGCAGATGTCGGCGGGGCCGCACAGGTCGATGCGGTGGCACGTCAGGCAGCCGTGAGGGTGCTCGGATATGAGCATCTCCATTATTCCGCGCCGCAGGGAAACTATCTCTGGGGTCTGGGTGTTCACGACCATGCCGTCGGCAACTGGAGTTGTGCAGGACGCCGGCGAGCCACGGCCGCCCTCCACGTTTACCACGCACATTCGGCAGGCGCCGAAGGCTTTCATCCCGGGGTAGTAGCACAGATATGGGACGTAAATGCCCGCGTCCATAGCGGCCTGGAGCACGTTGTTTCCGGGTGAGGTCTTAACCTCCGTGCCATCTATGGTCAGCGTTAAATCGTCAGGCATTCTTTGGCTCCGCGTTGTTCGAGAGGTTGGAGTCCGCTGTTCTGGAGTGCGGACCTTTACCAGCTAGTGTGTGTCATTTGCACCGCTTCGTAAGCATCGCCGTACGGGCGAGTGTTACGAGGCGTGATGATGGGGTTGCTGCAACCGCCTGAGATGCACCTGCTCTCTAGGAGGTGCAAGTTGAAGTCTTCCTCGAAATGCTTGAAGGCGGAACTGATGGGATTGAAGCCCAGTTGTCCATGTCCGCAGAGGGAGGCGGCCTGCATGTTGCCGCCAATCTGCCGCATCAGCTCGAGGTCTCCCGGTCGGCCCTCGAACCTGGTGATGCGCTCCACGATTTCCATCAGATGGGTCATGCCGAGGCGGCAAGGAAAGCACTTTCCACAGGACTCATACTGGCAGAAGGATACGAGCACACGCGTCAGGTCAACGGCGCACGTATCTTCGTCGGCGATGATGATGCCTCCGGAACCCAGGATGGCCCCGGCTTCTGCCATCGCCTCGAAATCCAGTGTGATATCCATCGCATCGGGTCCCAGCACTCCTCCAAGTGGGCCGCCGGTTTGCAGGAGCTTCAGCTTCTTCCCGTTTGGAACGCCGCCGCCGATATCGTCGATTACCTGGCCCAGGGTCAGGCCCATTGGCACTTCGTAGAGGCCTGGCCTGCTGATCTGGCCGTTCAGGCAAAGAATGGCAGTGCCGGTGCTTCTGTTGACACCGATTGACGAGAACCACTCGCCCCCCTTGGCCACGATCTCCGGCAGGTATGACAGGGTCTTCACATTGTTTATGTTGCTCGGCTTGCCCCAAACGCCGAACGCCGCCGGAAAGGGGGGCCTGAATCGAGGCATGGCGCGTTTCCCCTCGATCGATTCCATGAGGGCGGTCTCTTCTCCGGCCACATACGATTCGCCGGTCAACGAGATTTCAACTTCGAAACTGAACTCTGAGTCCAGGATGTTTTGGCCCAGGAGTCCCCTGTCGTAGGCTTGCCGGATTGCCTCGTCCATGCTGTCTATCGGCCCGTCATGACCGTGCCGGACGAACACGATGCCGTTCGATGCCCCGGTGGCGTAGCCTGACAGGATAAGGCCCTCCAGCAAGGTGTGAGGGTCGCTCTCCAGGATGCCCTTGTCGTTTACTGCTCCGGGGTCGCCCTCCTCACAGTTGCAGAGGATGTACTTGGGAGGTCCGGGCGAGCCGACGAGGAAGCTCAGCTTCACCCCGGTGGGGAAGGCTGCGCCTCCCCGGCCGCGAAGTCCTGAGGTCTTGATCTCCTCCAGAACTTCGGGCGGCTCCATGGACTGGAGAGCCCGGTTCAGCGCCTCATACCCACCATTGGCAATGTATTGGTCGACGTCCCCGGGGACAAGGTTGCCCGCATTACGCAACGCGATGCGGTGCTCGAACATTCTTGGCGCCACCCGGTCCAGATCGGTCAGGCCGTTCACAGGCACGTCGCCGATGAAACCGAAAGCCCTGTCTGTGGGGACTGAGCCGTTCACAAGGTACGTCTCGACGATGGCGGCGGCATCTTCCGAATTGACGTTGCGGAAGAACACTCGCGAGCCACCGGGCGTCAGCACATCTACGAGAGGCTCGGCATAACAGGTCCCGATACAGCCGACGCTGCTTAGCTCGGCATCCACGCCAAGGGACTCGAGAGCGTCCCGGAGGGCATCGATCACTTCGAGCGCACCGGCAGCCTGACCGCACATGGCAGCGCCGACTCGAATCCACGGCTTGTCGCCGTTCACGAGTGTTTGCCAGCGCTCGTCCGCTGTTCGCTTCAGGTCCTGGTAGGTGGTCACGTCAGTCGGCGAGGGGTTATGAGCACTGGGACAGTCCGGACAGTACATTGGCAGCGCGATCCGGATCGATTCGTCCCATCAGCCTATGGTCGATGCTGAGAACGGGCGCCTGCGCGCAAGCCCCCAAGCAGGTGTTGTACTTCAAGGTGATGTTCGCGTCCGCCGTCTCGCCTTCGTCTTCGAGGCCGAGTTCACGCTGCACTCGATCTAGAAGCAGGGCCGCTCCCATCAAGTGGCATGTTGGCCCCCAGCAGACCTCCACGACGTGGTTTCCAGGCGGAGTGAATCGAAAGTTTGTGTAGAAGGACGCAACTCCCCACACGTCGTTGATCGATGCATCGTTGAACTCCGCCACCATCTCGATGGCCTCATCGGGAAGGTAGCCCAATTCGTCCTGGGCAGCCAGAAGTCCGGAAAGTACTGTGGTGGTCGGCCACCGTTGGGAGGCCAGCGCCTTCCCAATGCGCTCCCTAATGGCGTCCTCAGCCTCAGGCAAACGGTTGGCTCCTCAAGCTTGCAGAATCCATCACAAATGATAGCACAGGGCAGTTAAGATCTGCCCGCGGCGGCGGCGGTTCTTGACACGTAGGTCGCGGGCCTTACAATCCGAACCGTACCGATAATCCCAACACAGGGAAGTGGAGCATGCGCGGAAGAGACCTGAAAGAAAAGATGCAAGCTGGCGGGATCGCTTACGGCGCGATGATTAGCATAGGCCGAAGTCCGCGGTGGGCTTCCGCCTATGCGGACTTTGGCCTTGACTATCTAATTTTAGATACGGAGCACTCGCCCCTGGACAGGGGAGAAGTAGGGGACATCATGACCGCGATGTCCCACTCCGGGGTGGTGACTATAGTCAGAGTGGTCGTTCCATTGTCACACTACATAACGCAGGCACTCGACGCTGGCGCCCAAGGAGTACTCGCACCCTACTGCGAGACAGTGGAGGAGGTAGTGGAGGTTGTGGGGGCCACCAAGTGGCGGCCACTCAAAGGCAAGGTACTCGACAATGCCATGGCAACGGGCGAGTTTCCGAGCGAGGATACCCGGCGATACCTCGAGGAAAGAAATGCCGACTCTGTTTGCATTGTGGGCATAGAGAGTGTCCCGGCTATCGAGAACCTCGACGCAATGCTGGAAGTTCCTGGCATTGACGGCATATTCGTCGGTCCCAACGACCTGAGCATCACACTTGGTGTGCCGGACATGTACGATCATCCCAAGTACGAGGAAGCACTGCGGACCATTATCGCCAAGTGCCGCGCTCGAAACATACCCGTCTTGATTCACCATCAGACCGTTGACTTGTCAATCAAATGGCTGAGAGAGGGCGCTAGGTTCGTCCTGTTCAGCACGGACTCCAGGCAGATGCACTTCGGCATGACGCACGAGTTTGGACTGATCAAGGAAGTGGGCGCTGAACTCGGTGGAGAAGCAGTCGAGGACATCGGAGAGTCTCGAGAGGTAATCTAGGAGACTCTTATGTCCTGGAAGTTTTCTCTAGTTGCTGGGCCGTTTGGCGGTGTCGCAGAAGGTCCGGCGTGGGACGGCAGCGGTCTACTCTTCACGCATATTCCGTCGAGCATCATCTACCGTTACGATCCGGGCACAGGGGCGACCTCGCCCTTTAGGCGGAACTCAAACTGCGCAAACGGCCTCATGTTCGACGCTCTAGGCCGCCTGTACGCATGCGAAGGGGGAGCGCGTCGAGTCGTACGCTACGATTCCGACAGTCCCGTTGCCCTGGCAGACGGTTTCGGCGGCAACAACCTCAATATCCCTAACGACCTGGCGATCGACCAGCAGGGCCGCGTCTGGTTCTCCGATCCCTTTTACACTGGCGCAGGCGGCTCGTGGAGCGAAGACAGGTCGAGCAAGGAACTGGACCACGAGTCGGTCTACCGGCTCGATTCACTTCCAGATGGCAAGTGGCAGATCGAAAGAGTGACCTTCGATACCACACGGCCGAACGGCTTGCTTTTCTCTTTGGACCACAAGACGTTGTACGTTGCACAGACTGGTGGCGAGCCTGAGGCTGCGACCCAACACCAACTTCGCTCGTACCCGGTGAACGAAGATGGCAGCCTGGGCGCGGGCCAGGTGTTGCACGACTTTGGGCAAGACCGAGGGATCGACGGGATGGTGCTGGATACTGATGGCCACATTGTGGCGACGGCAGGGTGGCGCGATGGAGGGCCCGGCCCTTCCATCTACGTATTCTCATCGTCTGGGGATGTTGTCGAGCGACATGCCCTGCAGTTCGATCAGCCCACCAACTGTACGTTCGGAGGCGAGGACCTCACCACTCTCTACGTGACAACGCTGCAAGGGCATCTACTGCGGGCAGATACGGACCGGAAAGGAAGGCTTCACTATCCGAAGGCGCCTGGCAACTTAAGCTGCAAATGCTAGTCCAGTTCGTCTGCTACTTACGCTCTTGCTTTAGTTGCGACCCGCAGCGGGGAAGACGGGGGAAGTGCGACAAGCTGTAGACAGCCACAGGCAGCGCGAGGCCTACGTAGGCAGGCTCACCAGAACGATTCTCAACGAGTTCGCCCAGATAGGCGTGGACGCGTCGCAGGACCGGTTTCCGGGAGTCATGCGATTTCGCAATTGCACCCTTGATGGCGCCGCAATTGCGTTGAGCGTAGCCCCCTCGTCCGAGGTACATAACGCAACAGATAATGTCGGGGTCCTGTACTTTATGCTGCCTCCGGATGTGAAGAACTTGCACCAGGACTGGGTGTATCTGGACCCGTACATCAAGATCACTCGCCGGAAGACGTTTCCCGTCTTCGGGTCTGTGAAGGGCGTTCAGCTCAAAGCAAAGGGCGATCTTTTTGGGGATCTTGCAGATCGATTGGCGCGCGACGCCCAACTAACCGATCTGCTAATGTCGAATATCGAATCTTGGAAGTCGATCAGTGTGGTGCCAATCCTTGTTGGAAACAGCACATGGCCGCCTGGGGCTCTGGCGATTAGCGGCTCGAGCCTCTCGGCTCCCGCCAGGGAGGTGTTCGAGTGCTACGAGCTCATCGGCCGGCATCTCCGACGCTCTTTCGACCTTTTATCTAGGTGGGCAAACGAAAGGTGAGGAGGATGATTGAATGACTGAGCAAATCCGAATCGGCCTGGTTGGCGCGGGCGCCAATACCAAGCTGATGCATATCCCGGGCTTCCAAAAGCTAGAGGGTGTGGAGTTAGTAAGCGTTAGCAACCGCAGTGCCGAGTCGGGACGGGCGGTGGCGGACCAGTACGGCATACGCAAGGTCTACGACAACTGGCGCGACCTGATTGAGAATCCGGATACCAACGCAATCAGCATAGGGACTTGGCCGTACATGCACTGTGCGCTGGTGCTCGCTGCCCTTGAAAACGGCAAGCACGTACTCACCGAGGCGCGCATGGCCATGGACGCTTCGGAGGCCCACACAATGCTGGCGGCGTCACGCGAGTACCCCGGTCTTGTATCCCAGATCGTACCCGCTCCGCACACTTTGAGCGTGGACGCCACCATCAAGGACCTCATAAAGGATGGGTACCTTGGCAATGTTTTGTCCGTAGACATGCGCGTCAGCCAGGGTGGCTTCATCGATCGTGTTTCTGAGATTCATTGGCGTCAGGACCATGACCTTTCGGGATACAACATAATGGGCATGGGTATTTGGTATGAGGCCATGATGCGCTGGGTGGGACCTGCGCTGTCGGTGTCGGCGCTCACTCGGGTGCATGTCAATCACCGGCTCGGTTGGACCGGCGAAAGAAAGACTGTAACGGTCCCGGACCACGTGGAGGTACTTTGCGAATTGGCAGGCGGGGCCGTGGCCCATGTAAGTCACTCCGCTGTCGCCGGGTTGGCAGGACCGGACGAAGTCTGGATATTTGGTGACGAAGGCACGCTACACCTCGAGGCGGGCTCCATGACTCTGCGCGGCGGCCGTCGAGGCGACGAAGAACTGAGCGTGATCGAAATCCCTGCAGAGAAGCGCGGCGGCTGGAGGGTCGAGGAAGAGTTCGTGAACGCCATACGCGGCCTTGAACCGGTTACGCATACGACGTTCGAAGACGGCGTTCGGTATATGGAGTTCTCAGAGGCAGTGACCCGCAGCGCTCAGTCAGGGCAGAAGATAGCGCTTCCGCTGTAATAGGGTGTCTAAGAAGGGTGTCTTAATCCCCTTGGGGGTATGGACGGGAGGGTCATAGAGTCATGAATCATGACACGCAGAGCATATCCCAGCGCCCTGAGCGACCGGGAATGGCAGCCGTTGGAATCGCTGCTTCCACCTCCCAAGCCTGGAGGGCGGCCACTGAAGTACTCGCGGCGGGAGGTGGTCAACGCTATCCGCCATGTACTGCCCACCGGGTGCGCGTGGCGGATGCTCCCCCACGATCTGCCTCCATGGCGGACCACGTTCCACTACTTCCGCGCCTGGCGACGTGAAGGGACCTGGGAGCGTGTTCATGGGGCTGTGCGTGACCGGATGCGTGTCGCCGAAGGCGGGTATGTGCTCGGCCAAGCACTGGGCAACTAACCCGCCGCCGCCGTCTGATCTCCACCCACTCCCTTCCCTTCTGCGAACGCGCGTGCTATTATGGACGTATGAACTCTGCAGGACACATCGACCGGGCCGCTGCGACCCTCCTCGCACAGCGCGGCTCCCTGCCCGAAAACTCCCTCGTAGCTACGGGGAGACTGTCACATTTTTACTCAAAATGGCTCGATCTGTATACAAACCGTATTCAATCCGTCTTAAGTTCGTAACTTTTCCCACACGCTCCCAGCTATGAAATGTTACGAAATGTTACATAATGTGACACAATGTGACACTTTCCGAGCTTTATTGCCTTAGAGGGTGCCCTGAGCGCAGCCGAAGGAGCCTGCCCCGAGTTCCTCGAGGGGATGGGGGTGAGTCCCCGGTGTCACAGCGGCGTTATCCACAGGAACGCCTCTTACCTTGGCCACCTGCTGAGGTGAGAGGTAGCTTTCTAGACACCCTCTAAGACCCGCTCTGTCTGTCAGCCGAAAGGAGCAGAAATCGTGAATGCATCAGCCCTGCGCGAGTTGATTCCAGTTGCTCAGCGCATGACTTACCTGAACACGGGCTGGAATGGCCCGTCGCCCACTCCCGTGATCGATGCCATAAAGCAGAGGCTGGAGTTTGAGAACGTGAACGGACCTACGTCTCAGGAAGTGCGGGACTCGGGCGCGGAGATTCGTGAAGAGTCCCGGGCGGCCGTTGCGGAGTTGGTGAACGCGGACCCATCAGAAATCCTGCTGACCGAAAACACGACCGATGGGATCAACGTGGTCATGAGCGGCCTTCCATGGCGCGAAGGCGACGAGATAATTACCTGCAGCCTCGAACACGCGTCTATCCTCGTTCCAAGCTACTACACGCAATCCACGTACGGCACGAGTGTCAAGGTCCTGCAGTTAGACCCGGCTGAGACTTACGAGAGCGTGTTGGACAAGGTGACCGCGGCGATTACGGGCCGTACCCGAATGGTCTTCCTTAGCCATATCGAGTTCTCTTCGGGCGTACGGATGCCGATCAAAGCGATATCCGAGATCACGGGGCCGCGTGGTATCTGGCTGCTGGTTGACGGAGCACAGGGATCGGGCCATGTTCGAGTAGACGTGAACGACTTGGGATGCGACTTCTACGCGATGTCCGGCCAGAAGTGGCTGCTTGGACCGGACGGAACCGGCGCCCTGTACATACGGAGTGAGCTGATACCCTCGGTCAGGCCCGTCCGGGTCTCCAGCCATGCGGTTACGTCCCACGACCATCTGGGCAACTATGAGCTCAAAGTGGACGACATTGACAAGTACGTCGTCAGCACCGCCAGTTTGGCGCTTCGCGCGGGGTTCCTGGAAGCCGTTCGCATACACTTGGCAGCCGGTCCGGACACTATCGAAGAGCACAACATGAAGCTTGCCTCGGATCTTAAGGCGGAGCTGGTGGCCTTGCCCGGAGTTCGTGTCTTGTCTCCCCTGGAGGGACCGGAGTGCTCCGGTCTGGTTACGTTCTATGTTGAAGGAGCGGACCAGCCGGCCGTGGCCGAGTCACTTTGGAAAGCCGAACAAGTCCTTGTACGGTCGGTCCCTCATCCCTCGGGGATTCGAGCGTCCATGCATTACTACAACACGCAGGAAGATGCGGACACGCTGGTATCCGCGCTGCGAGGCGTTGTTCCCTAGATAGTCGTGCTGCGGAGTCCGCAAGGAGCCTGCTGATACAATTCCGGCATGGCCTATCGTGCGGACCTGCACCTCCATTCCCAGTACGCGCGGGGCTGCAGCAAGTCGCTCACCCTGGAGAACTTGGCGCTGTGGGCGGGTCTGAAGGGAATAGACCTTCTGGCCGCCGGAGACTTTACCCATCCGGCGCGCTTCCAAGAAATTCGCGAGATTCTAACTGAATCCGGCGATGGCCTGCTCGATTACGGCGACGTCAGGTTCATTTTGGGGACAGAGGTCAACTGCAACGCGCCGCAGGGCGGCCGCTCCAGAAGGACTCACGTGCTGGTCTTCGTCCCCTCGCTGGACGTCGCAGGGGAAGTCTCGGCCAACCTGGAAGCATTCGGCAAGCTGGAATCCGACGGGCGGCCCACGCTCCACCTCACCCCTAGGAGACTGCTGGAGCTTCTAATCGAAGTGGACGAGCGTTGCTTTGTGATTCCGGCCCATGCCTGGACGCCCTGGTTCGGTGTGTTTGGTTCCAAGTCCGGCTTCGACTCGCTCGAAGAGTGCTTCGAGGACCTAACGGACCGCGTATTCGCCGTGGAGACTGGCCTGTCGGGCGATCCGGCGATGCACTGGCGGTTCCCGGAACTGGACGATGTTGCGATAGTGTCGTTTTCCGATGCCCACTCGCTTCCCAAGATGGGCCGGGAGTTGACGGCGTTCCACGGCCCAATGACCTATGACGGCCTGGTTGACTCACTGAAGACTGGAGGCGTGGCCTATACGCTCGAGTTTTTCCCGGAGTCGGGCAAGTACCATCACTCGGGCCACCGAAAGTGCGGCGTCCGACTATCGCCGTCGCAGGTACGGGAGTGCGGGACGCGGTGCGGCAAGTGCGGCAAGCAGATCACGCTCGGCGTGCTGGAGCGCATCGAGCAACTCGCGACCCGCGACATATCGACTACCTTGGACAGCGTCGGCTTCGTGAGAGGCATGGACGGGCGGCCACCGTACAAGATGCTTGTGCCATTGGAGCAGGTACTGTCAGAGGCCCTCGGCAAAGGCGTGAACACCAAGGCTGTCCAGTCCGTTTGGACCAGCTTGGTGGAGCAGTTCGGCGACGAGATGTCTGTGTTGCTGGAGGCGGCCTTTGCGGAAATCGAGCGCGTCGGTGGCGAGCGGGTCGCCGATGGAATTGCTCGCGTCCGGAGGGGAGAGGTATCGATTGCTCCCGGTTACGACGGCGAATACGGCAAAGTGTCCGTCTGGCCCTAACCGCGTGCGACGAGACGGGGCAACTCGAAGTCCCGTAACAGAGTAGAATCTAGGGGCAGGCGAAGCGTCCGGTCGCGATAGCCAAGAGGAGCGTTACATGGCCCTGATTAGCACGCCGCTGTTCGGCAAGGAAGAGGTCGTGGCCAGCAACGGCGTGGTCACTGCAATGCAGCCCGAGGCGGCAGAGGCGGGTCTGGCGATGCTCAAAGCTGGCGGCAATGCAGTCGACGCCGCGGTCTGCATTGCGTTCTGCAACGTTGTGCTCGAGCCAGACATGGCGACGATTGCCGGCCTTGGCTACATGTTGGTGCACATGGCGGCAGAAGGTCGGACCTACGCTATCGACTTTAACTCGCGCGCCCCCCGTAAGGCGCGGCCCGACATGTACGACGTCATTGGCCCGTCGACAGCAGGCGGCTTCCAGACGTTCGAAGTGCGGGGCGACGCCAATAACGTAGGCCCGCTCAGCGTGTCAATCCCGGCAACTTGCGCCGGGCTGTGCGAGGCCCACCGCAGATTCGGGACGCTACCGCTGGAACAGGTACTGGAACCTGCGGCGGCCCTTGCATCGGACGGGTTTGAGGTGAGCTGGCATGGTGCGCTAACGGCTGCGAACAACTTCGAGAAATGGAGCAAGGATCCCTATCTCGCCAGCATGTGGTTGCCTGGAGGCAAGCCCCCGGTATCGCGCTCAAAGCCGGCTGACAGGGTGGTCCAGAAGGATCTTGGCCGGCTACTGACGAACATTGGACGCAATGGGCCTGACGCCATGTACAAAGGCGAGGTCGCCTCTGCCATAGAGGAGTTCGTTACGGGAGGCGGCGGGCTACTGACCGCTCAGGACCTGGCCGAATACGCTCCGACCATATCCGATCCGATGTCGGCCTCCTTCAACGGTCACAAAATCATGGTGGTCCCCACGCCCAGTGGCGGCATCACCAATCTGCAGACGTTCAACATCCTGGACAAATTCAATCTGCTCTCCATGCGCCATAACTCCGCCCAGTATCTGCACACCTTCATTGAGGCGGCGCGTCACGCCTTCGCCGATCGCTATCGCTACCTGGCCGACTGGGAGCGGGCGCAAGTCCCGTTGGATGGCATGCTTTCTCATGAGTACGCGAACTACATCGCTGGGCAAATAAGCCGGGAGCGGGCCGAGACGGGGGCCGAACTCGAGGAAGAGCCGTGGATCCACTACCTGGACAGGGCCGTTCACGACCCATGGCGCTTCCAGAATGGCGCACGGCCGGTTCACGCGAGTGAAGCGGTCGCAATGGACTCGAACGATGAAGATACCACCCATCTCAATGTGGTAGATAGAGACCGCAACGTGGTCTCCTGCACTCATACGGCAGGGATGCGGGAGGGACTCTTCCCCTCGGGCACAGGGGTGTACCTTGCCGGTGGCATGGGTTGGTTCGTGGCCAAGCCGGGGTATCCGAACTCGGTAGATGGCTGGAAGCGGCCAATGAACAACATGTCGCCCCTGATTGCGTTCCGGGACGGCAGGCCAGTCCTGAGCCAGGGCGCTCCCGGCGCCCGGCGCATTATGAACCGCGGCGTGCAGGTTGTGGCAAACGTGCTTGTTTTCGGCATGTCGCCACAGAAGGCGGTTGGACAGCCAGTGGTCGACGCCAGCAGCATGACCACCGTTGTGGACGATCGCATTAACTCGGCAGTGATAGAAGAATTGCGCGAGATGGGCCACAGCATGGAGCCGGTTACAGAAGACCCCGGTTCCTGGAACTTCGCTCGCCCAACCGCAATACAGATCGATTACGAGTCGGGGCTTCTCAGGGCCGGCGTGGACCCGTTCCGCGCGGCAATGGCGATGGGTTACTAGGACCCGTCAGCCGCCCGGCCGCATATGCGGAGGTCCGAGGTTCCGGCAGTCAGGAGGTAGAAGTGAAAGGCCAGTCGATCGAGCTAAAGCAAGTGAGTAGGGAAGACGTTCAAAGGATTCAGGAATGGCTTCAGGACCCGGAAGTTTCCGACAGTTGGTTCGGAAGATACTCTTACGGAGACCCTGCTCACCTTGGATACCATCCAGAGCGCGTCGTAGATGTCTCTGATGTCGAGTGGCAGCGTATTTTCGAAGACCCGGAGCACAGGATACTGTCGGTCTACACGAAGGAAGACGATCACATCGGTGAAATCCATGTGGCCATCGAAGAGTCTCTTGGGGACGGACAGGTCTCGATCCTAATCGGACGCAAGGACCTGTGGCATCGCGGATTTGGGACCTCCGCGATCTGGGCAACTTTGGATGAGGCGTTCAAGGAGTGGGGGCTGTTTCGCGTGTGGGTGGACGTGCCGGAGTACAACTCATCTGCCCTTCGGCTGTTCGAGCACATCGGATTCGTCCACGAGGGGACACTGCGCCAGAGCAGGCCGCATGAAGGGTCGCGGTTCGACTCGGTAATCATGGGAATGCTAGCCGCCGAGTATGAAGCGTTGGACGAAAACGATTCATCAACGCAGGCCGCCGGCTGACCCACGGCTGCGTAGATAGGAACTTGCTCTACCAGTCAGAGGCCGGGAACCTCACTGTAACCGCTGGAGGCGACGCCATGATTACGCGCAAGCTGCGCGTGTTTAATGAGTCGCGTGCGACCGCCCTATGGGAGCTCTTCCGAAGATCGGACGTAGGCTTCGTGAATCTTGAGATGCTAATGCACGAATTCGAGCATCCGCACGGTGTAGCCGGCGGCACATTCACCGCATCCGATCCGGTACACCTGCAAGAGTTGAAGTGGGCCGGGATTCAGATGGTGTCGTTGGCGAACAATCACCATTACGACTACGGCGAAGGGGGCGTTCTTACGAACCTCGCCAACGTGAAGAAGGCGGGACTTGCGTGCGCGGGTACAGGGCGCAATCTCAGCGAAGCTCGCGCGCCCGGCTACCTGGACACGCCCAACGGGCGCGTTGCACTGGTATCGACATCCTCGACGTTTGCGGACGCGGGCCGAGCCACTGAACAGAGGCCGGACTCCGCAGGAAGGCCCGGCCTGAATCCATTGCGGTTCAGCACGACCCATTCCGTCGACCGACCGGCCTTCAACGAGTTGCGCCGGGTAAGCGAGAAACTTGGGTTCGAAGAAGAAAAAGCCCGCAGGCGAAAGTTCGGTCAATCCGTTGGACCCGACTCGGACACGGAGCTGCAGTTCAACGGTGGCACATTCCATTTGGGAGAGGAGTTTCAGACTAGCACTGCACTGCACAGGGCAGACCTGGACGGCAACCTGAAGTGGATACGGGACGCCGGCCGCATGGCGGACTGGGTGGTCGTCAGTATTCACAGCCACGAGTACGGGAGTACGCCCGAGGAGCCGCCTGAATTCCTCGTGGAATTCGCAAGGGCCTGCATCGATCAGGGGGCGGACATGTTCTTTGGTCATGGCCCTCATTTCGACAAGGGCGTGGAGATCTACAACGGGAAGCCCATAATCTACAGTCTTGGCAACTTCATCTTTCAGAACGACACCGTGGCGTGGCAGCCTGCCGAAAACTACAACGCGCAGCGGCTGAGCCTGACCTCAACCCCTGCCGACTTTTACGATGCCCGCTCCGCGAACGACACGCGCGGCTTTCCTGCGGACGCCATCTTCTGGGAGAGCGTTGTCGCTGAGTGTGAGTTCGAAGGCGGCGAATTGACCCGCCTGGTCCTGCATCCGATCGATCTGGGCCACGGCCGACCGAGGTCGCAGCGAGGGAGGCCGCTTCTAGCTGAAGGAGATGTGGCGCGGCGGGTCTTGGAAAGGGTCCAGCGCCTGTCGGCCCCATTTGGAACAAGACTCGATATCGAAGGCGGTGTTGGAGTGGTCCGGCTCTAGGACTCGCTCGCGGCTCGCCTGGCTCGCCTGCCGGGATACTCGGCTATCCACTGCCACTGATCGTCTCCAGGCGCGCTCTCAAGGCCGTATAACGACGCGCGTAATCGTCATCGCTGATCTTGCCGGTCCTGTGCCCTGCCTCCAGTTCAGCGATCAAATGCATCAGCGCCGCCGCCTCACCTTCAGGCCGCACGGTTGCTGTCCGTCTCCGGCGACGGTGTACCGCGAACGCGATCAAGGCCACCATCACAATAGCGAGCGCGGCTGGCGCCGACAGTTCCCAGCGTAGGTCGGACAGACTATTGCCCAGCCGTTCGAAGGTTCCCGCTCTTGGCAGGCCGCGAAGTTCGAGCGCAATCCTCTCGCCGCGCGGCAGGTCTTTCGACGTGAACAGCAGGTAGCGTTGCCCACCCACTGAGACCACTTCGGGTTGCCCCATTCCTTCGCCATCGATGTCGATGCCTTCCGTTGGAACTAGCACACGGAACTGTTCCGCACCGTAAGGGAACGACTTAGAAAGCTCCAGCCTGTCATCCGTGTAAGGAAAGCGGTAGGAGAACATGACCTCGTACTCTCCTGGAGGCACGCTGGTTGAGAGCCCAAAGCCCCTGTCCACCTGGATCACGTTGGCCGCAATCAGGTCCGTATCCACTTGAAGCCCCTGAGCGCCGTCGGGCAGACCGAATCTCAGCAGTTTCATCGGCTCGGCGCCGGGAACGTAGGTGTGGCTGGCCTCGTTTGTAATCCTCGCAATCTCCATCCCCAGTAGAGTTTGGCCTTCCGGGTCCACCTCAGCTATCAACAGGGAAACAACAAGCCCGTTGATGACCGACTCATCGTCTGTGCCTTCGTAGACCTTAAGCTCGATGGGTTCCGGCTTTCCGGCCGAGAGATCGATGTCCACTCCGTACAACGCTCCCTGATAGTCCACTGACACGCCATAGGCCGTCTCAGAGTCGTACAATACATCTTCGAAGTGGAAGCTTCCGTCCGGGCCGGCGGGAGATGTGAGGTCGTCATCCCGTTCGATGGTGTGTTGATGCAGTGTCACGAGGAGGCCTTCCACAGCCCCTCCGTCAGGTGTCCCATTCGCAACGCGACCCTCTATCAGGATGGGGTCCTGCTGCGCCAGGGCCGCTGTTCCGCTCGCCGCGATGGCGTATGCGAGCGCGGCCGCAACCAGAGCGGCTCTGATCACCGCACCGCGTCCGTCGAGGGCTCCTGAGAGCTGCCGATGACTTGTTCCCTCACGCGGCCTATCTCTGCTTCTATGGCTGCGAGCATCTCTTCTTCCTGCTGATGCTCCAGCTCCAAGGCCTTCATGACAAGGGCAGCCTCAGTCATGTACTCCTCACGCAGCCACTCGTAGTCGGTCTGCGGCAGGTTGCCCAGCGCACGCTCTAGTTCGGTGTTTCGCAGGCCTGCAACGGCAGCTTCCCAACGGCGGCCCAGTTCCTCTGACGGAGAAGGCTCGTCTACCAGCCTTTCTTCGGAAGAGTTGCCCCACAGGAACGGATAAACGATGGCAATCGCCGGAATGAGCGTGAGAAGGATGACGGTCAGTATCAGCATTTCTTAGGGAAGAAGGCCAATTGCGGTCATGCCCGGGCGGTCTGCGCTGCTCTAGGCAGGCGGACCGTACTAGGGGCTGGCTGACGTTGCGGTGAAATCGCGAGCAGCACTCCGAGAACCAGGACCGGCCCTGAGGCCCACATCCACCAGACGAGAGGATTCACGTACACCCTGAACACGGCACTGCCATCCGGTTGAAACTCGGACGGCACAATGTAAAAGTCCTCTATCGGATTGCTTCTAATGGCTGCTCTCGTGGCCGCGATCTGATGTGTGCGATAGAAGGCCCTGAATGGACTCATCACGCCAAGGGCTCTGCCGCCTTTGGACACCTCGAATCTTGCTGTGTCTTCGTACCTGTCTGCGAACTCTGTGCGCGATACTCCCAGGTATTTGAAGCGGTAGTCATCGATAGCCGCCTCATCCCCCGGCCGCATGACGAAGTCTCGCTGCACGCCATAGAAAGAGGAGCCGACAGCTCCCACGGCCAGCATGAGGATGGCCAGGTGTACTACATACCCTCCGTATCTCGGACGGTTGGCGGCTAGGAGCCGTCCGAATGCTATTGGAATGCTCTCCCCTCTGCGGCTGCGCGTTCTCGTACCGCGATACCATTCGTGCAGGATGCCTGTAGCGGCTACGGCGCAGACGCTCAGGGCAAGTACCGCGACTGGCTGTCGTATGCCCACCAAGAGCACCAGGAGCGCCGTCGCGGCTCCGACCGCAAGCGGCAGGCGCAACATCGTCACAACGTTGGTGGCGGTGGCGCGTCGCCAGGGAAGCAGAGGGCCGACTCCCATAAGCACAATCAGAGCCAGCAGGAGGGGGCCGTTCACCCGATTGAAGAACGGGGCGCCCACCGTGACCGTCACGTCCTGCGCCGCCTCTGAGAACACTGGGTAGATCGTGCCCCAGAGCGTGATGAACGCTACCGCGAGGAATAGAACGTTCTGCGCGAGAAACGCGCTTTCACGGGATACCATCGAGTCCAGACTACGGCTGCTCTTCAGCGAGTCCAGACGCCATACGAATGCGACAAGACTTGCCGCCAGCGTAAACGCCATGAAGAAGAGAAACAGCCAGCCCATCGTGGACTGCGCAAAGGAGTGGACCGATGGCACTGGTCCGCCCCGGTTGATGAACATCCCCATTTGGGCGAGGGTGAAGCCTACGATTATCAGGACCATGTTCCACATGCGGAACATACCACGCCGCTTCTGCACCATGATCGAGTGGACGAACGCTGTCATCGCGAGCCATGGCATTAGCGCAGAGTTCTCAACCGGGTCCCATGCCCAGTATCCGCCCCAGCCGAGTATTGTGTAGGCCCACCACGACCCCAACATAAGGCCCAAAGTCAAGATGGTCCACGAGACCATAGCCCACGTGCGGCCCAGGTCCACCCATGCGTCCCTGCCGCCGCTTCTTGCGACCAATGCGCCCAGGGCAATGCTGAATGGGATAGCCACGGAGACCAGTCCCGTCATCTGCACGGGCGGGTGGATGAACATACCGAAGTGAACTAGGAGCGGATTGATTCCCTGGCCGTCTGCAGGGATGACGGCCAGCCGCTCCAGCGGATTGGCCAGGAAGACGATGACACCCAGAAAGAACGCCAGCACCATTGCCATGATGCCGGCGGCATACGGTGTCGTATACGGCAGCCTGCCCCGGATCATCTTTATTGCGACTGCCGAAAGTATCGACAGCACCAACGCGAGCCAGAGAAGAGAACCTGCGTTGCCCGCGTAAAATGCCACCCAAGTGTAAGCCTTGGGCATGGCGAGGTTGCTGTTCTCAGCCACGTAGCGGACTGAGAAGTCCGCAGTGACGAAGGCGTATGTCAGGCTTGCGGTGGAAACCAGCAGCAGCACCGGGATGGAGTACAGGGCGTACCGCGCGCTGACGACGAGCTCGGGCAACCTCAGCCGAATGCCGACGAACGAACCCGCAATAGAGTAACCCGCCGCCAACAACGCGATTGGCAGGGCGGCGTAGCCAGCATCAACTATCAACGGTCACTCCAGTGGGCCGGTGGTTCTCAGCGCTGGTCGTTCTTGCCGAAGCCACGTGGCGTCGAGGATTGGCTGTCATCAGCGCCGTCGACCGCCTCCTGGACCAGTCGCGTGTAATG
Source organism: Dehalococcoidia bacterium (assembly GCA_965237445.1). Classification (GTDB taxonomy): domain Bacteria; phylum Chloroflexota; class Dehalococcoidia; order Lucifugimonadales. The sequence goes on from OZ250142.1 coordinate 1,506,383, forward strand.
GGCCAGCTCCTCGTCCGACATGGCGTCGGCGACGTCTTCCGGCTCGGCGGGCCTGCTCCGCGACATGGCCCGTAGTGCGAAGAACAGTGCGGCCGCCGCACCGGACACCAGGGCCGCCGGTAGGGCCCACGCCATGAGGCCCAGTCCCTTCCTTGGCGGTTCGAGCAGCACGCTTGGGCCGTATCTTTCAACGAAGAAGTCCCTGATCTGCTCGTCGGACCAGCCCTCGGAGAGTTTCTCGTTCACTACACCGCGCATCTGCGCCGACAGCATGTTCTGAGACTGGTCGATCGACTCGCCAGGACATATCGGGCACATGATCGTCTCGTTCAGCCGTTGAGCCCGATGTTCCATAGGCGGTGTGTCCTGCGACGGTACACAGGAGAGTGCTGCCACTGCTCCCACAATCAGAATCAAGATGGAGGCGAGGTGGGCTTTCGGTAGCCGTCTCTGTACTAGCACGGCTTTAGTAGTTCGCAAACTGGGACTAACACTTGAAATGCTGAAGGGCCTTGGCGGGGGTTGCCGTTCCTGACATGGGCTTTGCCATTATAGCGCAGCAGGTAAGGACCAGCCGCCGCAGCGCTATAGGCACGGACATGCGCGTGTATTGCGCAAACTTGGAACCGGTGCATAGAATACTTTCAATACATGCGCTTGCGCTTGCGTGTCGGCGTAGAAGGAGAATTCATGGCAAGCATCTGGGACGATTTGGGCGTCCGTCCTGTACTCAACCTCGGCGGCAACCGGACCCTTCTTGGTGGCAACGAGCCGCCCCCAGAGGTCCGGGAGATTATGGCCGAGATGGACGACTACTATGTGGACATGAGCGAATTGATCGATGCAGCCAGCGAAAAAGTAGCCGAGTTGCTTGGCGTTGAGGCTGCACTGATCACCTCGGGCGCCTCGGCTGCGCTGGCTGTCGGGGCTGCCGGAATCATGACCGGCACGGACGAGGACAAGATCGATCGGATTCCGGACACCACAGGGATGCGCAACGAGTTCCTCATTCAACGCCAGCTTCGCGTCAAGTACGATCGCTGTATCACCGCCGCGGGAGCCAGCCTGGTGGAGATCGGCGACGCAGACGAAACCAGGCCGGAGCACTTGGAAGATGCGATTGGCCCAAACACAGCCGCGGTCCACTACTTTGCTCCCGGCAACAGGCCGGACTGCCTGCCTGTGGAGCGGGTAATCGACATTGCTCACAGCAAGGGGCTTGCCGTCATCGTTGACGCCGCGGGCCAAGTGTATCCAACGGAGAACATGACCAAGTACGTGAACATGGGCGCCGACCTGGTAGCTTACGGCGCGAAGTACTTTGGCGCTGTGAACGCAAGTGGAATACTCACGGGGAAGACAAAGTACGTGGAAGCGGCCCGGATGAACAGCTTCATAAACTTCGAGTCCACCAGAGCACGAAACTTCGCTCGAACGATGAAATTGGACCGGCAGTCCGTGGTTGCGGTGTACGCGGCCCTTAGGCGCTGGCTCACAATGAATCACGAAGACCGGTTCGCCGTTTACGAGGTCCAACTCAACAATCTCCGGTCAGGCCTCGCAGGCATCCCAGGCATTACCCTTGAACCTGCAGACGACGGCCCTACGGACGGCGTGGTTGTCTACATCGATCCCGATGAGACTGGCAAGACGGCCGATCAGGTTCGGGAAGAGATGAAGAACGGGAACCCAAGCGTTTGGACGCATTCGTCAGAAGAACTCGGAGGACGCCCTGGCGGCTTCGTGATGAGGGTACGTACGCTCAAGCCAGGCCAGGAGGATCTCGTGGCCGAAAGGTTGCGCGAGATCCTGTAGGCGGGAGTTCCGGGCACACCGCGCTCGATCGAGAGTACGGCTCGCCTGCAATCAGCTCTTGCCGTAGGAAGCCGCCATGCTCAGCATCGAACTGATCCGCCGGGACCCAGACCTGGTTCGAGCCGCTCTCGCGAGGCGCGGTGAAGATGCGCCGATAGACCGGGTCCTGCAACTGGACTCCGAACGCCGAGCGACTATCAGCGAAGCGGATGAGTTAAGGGCGCGCGCCAATGAGACTAGCCGGCGGTTGAGTAACAGCCGGGAGCGGACGCCCGAACTGATAGACGAGATGCGCCAGGTGAGGGGCCGCGTTCGCGATCTCGAGCAAAGCATCCGCGATCTCGAAGAGCAACTCGAGGCACTTCTACTGGCCATCCCGAACCTCCCCAGCGAGCATTCCCCTGACGGTGCTGGGGAGGACGACAACGTTGTGGTGAGGCAGGTCGGAGAGCCATACGAGTTTGCGTTTGAGCCGCTGCCCCACTGGGACCTCGGAGAGAGGCTGGGCATCATCGATTTCGAGCGAGGAGCGAAGCTATCCGGCTCCCGGTTCTATGTGCTTAGAGGGAAGGGGGCGAGGCTCCAACGTGCGCTCATTGCGTGGATGATCGATCTTCATACTGGCGAGAACGGGTACGAGGAAGTCTACCTGCCCGCGATGGTGCTGGAGAGTACGGCAAAAATTAGCGGCCAGTTGCCGAAGTTCGCCGACACGATGTACCACGACGACGAGGACGGCCTTTGGCTGATCCCTACAGCCGAGGTGCCGCTGACCGGCATGCACAGTGACGAGATCTTCCCGGCTGGGACGCTGCCCATCAACTACGCGGCCCACACTCCGTGCTTCCGCAGGGAGAGGGCGGCCGCTGGCCGCGACACTCGCGGCATCAAACGGGTGCACCAGTTCGAAAAGGTCGAGATGTACAAGTTCGTGGAGCCGGAGGAGTCGGAAGCCGAACTAGAGCGTCTCGTTTCGAACGCAGAGGAAGTGTGCCGGAGGCTGGGCCTACCGTACCGTGTAATCGAGTTGTGCACAGGCGACCTGGGCGCCCTGAGCGCGCGCACCTTCGATATCGAGACGTGGGCGGCCGGCAGCCGGGAGTGGCTGGAGGTGAGCTCCTGCTCCAACTGCACCGACTACCAGGCCCGGCGCGCGGCGATCCGCTACCGGCCGGCCGAAGGTGGCAGGCCGCGGTACGTGCACACGCTCAACGGATCGGGAACGGCACTGCCTCGCATAATTATCTCGATCTTGGAGAGCTTCCAGCAGGCGGACGGCTCGGTGGTCATCCCCGAGGTGCTGCACCCCTACACAGGCTTCGACCGCATAGAGGCGCCGGCAGAGTAGGGGCGAGCTACCGAGGTTACAAGTTCGCCAATCGCGCATTGTAGTAATCTTGTATGTACTGGAATCGTCCGAGATGCGGCAGGCCAGTTCCAATGGAGGTCGCGAATGGCTCAGAGTAACGGTTGGCGGACTTCCCCTCTTTACACAATCTCAGAGGCTGCTCAGCTTGCCAAAACCACCTCTGGGACCATAAAGCGGTGGTTGTTCGGTGCTGACGGATACGAGCCGCTGTTCGACGGCGTTGGTACGGAAACTCATGATTCAACTATGGTTTCGTTCATCCAACTGGTGGAGATTGTCGTCGCCAAGAACTTCCGCCAGAAGGGTCGCGTCAGTCTTTGTGTAGTCCGAAAGGCATATGAGAATGCTAAGCGCGAACTTGACGTCAAGTATCCTTTCGCCTCGCTAAAGCTGGAGCCGCTTGCGGGCCACATCATCCTGCAAATGCTCGGTGCAAAGGCTCACGAGGGCCTTCCAGCCATGGATGCGCCCGGTCTTACCACAATCCCGGGTCTAACGATTGAAGTGCTCAAGGACTTTGAATACGAATCGGAGCTGGCGACGCGATGGTGGCCATTGGGCAAGGATTGTCCAATCGTTATCGACCCAAGATTCAGCGCGGGCGTACCTACAGTGCCCGAACGTAGAGTCACCATTGGGAACATTCGTAAGCGATGGTTGGCCGGCCAAACCATGAGATTTATCTCCAAGGATCTCGCTCTTGAGGAAGCGACTGTGGAAGAAGTGCTGCGATACGGGGAGTCTATCGCGGCTTAATTCTCCTGTGTGATGAGGACATTGGGCGCGGTGTGCCCCACGCCCTCAGTGACGTCGGTTACCAAACAGTCTCCATAGCGCAACAGGGATGGATTGGTAGACCGCATCGCGAGTGGCTGGAAACGGCTGGACGAAACGGTTGGCTGGTGCTCAGCGCCAACAAGAAGATGCTTCTGGTCCCAGAAGAACGAAGCGTTATCGAAAGGAATGATGTTGGGATTGTTTTTCTCACGAGCGGAGAAGAACGGGTTTCTCGCGTCCTTCAGCTACTTTTGAGAAAGTGGGATGATCTCGAGTTGCTAGATCGTACGGAGCCTCGTCCCTTTGTCAGGTTCTTGAACATGCGTGGGCAGTTGCTTCACCAGTACCGCTATCTAAGCCTATAGCCTTGCTTTACCGCTCTGCAAAGATTCCCCTGCGTCTGAAGCGCCGCCCTAGTCTTCGATGGGTGTGGCGTAGCGCTCCTGCAGGATGCGTTTGAGGACTTTGCCCAGGGCGTTGCGGGGTAGTTCGTCTATGAAGACCACGGATTCGGGCTTCTTGAAGCTGGCGAGCCTCTGACGGCAGTACTCGATCAGTTCCGTTTCCTCCACCTCGCCGCTCTGCTTCGTCACGACAATGGCCCGGACGCGCTCGCCCCAGACCGGGTCGGGGACGCCTATGATCGCGGCTTCGTCGACGCCGGGATGAGCTGCCAGCATCCGCTCCACCTCTTCGGGCGAGATCATTTCGCCGCCACGCTTTATGAAGTCCTTGGCCCTTCCGGCAAGGAAGACGTAGCCGTCCTTGTCGACGTAGCCGAGGTCGCCGGTGTAGAGCCAGCCGTCGCGGATGGTTTCCCGTGTCGCGTCCTCCTGGCCCCAGTAGCCTTTCATCAGCCTCTCGCCTCGGGCCACGATCTCGCCCACCTCGCCGACGGGGGCTGTCCGGCCGTGCTCGTCCACGATGCGGACCTCCACGTCGACCAGCGGCTTGCCAATGGACGTAAGCCTCTTCAGCTTGGTGGCGATCTCCTCTTCGGAGCCGGACAGCACGTGGTCGTCCGGGGGCAGCATCGTGATCGTGGCCGCCGTCTCCGTCTGGCCGAACGCGTTGATGAACTGCGCGCCGGGGAACGCCTCCACCGCTCTCCTGATGGTGTCGAACGGCATGGGGGCGGCGCCGTACGTGATCACTCTCAGGCTGCTGAGATCGCGCCGGCCGAAGTCTTCGTGGTCCATGAGCATCTTCAGCATCGTTGGCACCATCATGGCCCTGTCGGCGCGCTCGAGTTCCACGAGCCGCATCCACTCTGCCGGCTCGAACTGGCGCTGGACGATGAGCGTCCTGCCACCGTAGACGGCCGACATCAGGGCCTGCACGCCAGCGATGTGGTACAGAGGGACGGTGAGGATGTTCCGCTCCTCAATGTCCGGATCGGCCGGAGTAACGGCACTTAGGATGTATGACGAGAAGCTGTCGTGGGTGAGCATCACGCCCTTGGGGAAGCCCGTGGTGCCCGCCGTGTACATGATCACGCAGACGTCATGACTGTCGGCTTCGGGAAAGCGCTCGTCGTCGGGCGCCTCGGCCAGGACCTCGCCGTAGTCGAGCCAGCCGTCTGCGCCGCCCTCCAGGACGACGCAGTGCTTCACCGACGGGATGTCGTCGCCAAGGGACGCGACTGTCCCCGTGTACCTGCCTCCAACGAAAAGGACCTTCGGCCCGCAGTCGTTGATCATGTAGCGGAGCTCGTCCGGCCGCGACCGGAAGTTCAGGGGTACGAAGACGGCGTCAAGCTTGGCGGAGGCGAACGCGACTTCGATGTGCTCGGGGCAGTTGACCTGCAGCATGGCGATCCGGTCGCCTGCCTGGACGCCAAGGTCCGACATCGCGTTGGCCAGCCGATTTACGTTCGCCTGCAACTCGGCGTAGGTCTGGCGTCTGCCTTCGAATACTGTCGCCGGCCTATCCGGGACGATGGCCGACGATATTGTCAGAAAATCGGTGAAGTTCATTCGTTGGTGACCAGGCTAAAGCGCGCGTAAGCCTACCACCAAGCCCTGCTCAATCCAAGCTGAAGTACCTCAATAAGGCCCCTCCAGAGCTGCCGTGAAGCCGGAGATCGAAAAAAAGTGTTCCATTATGTTCCAAAATGTTCCATTTCGTAGCTGGAACACGGGGACTGTTGGTGCGCTTTTGGAACACTTTCGGAACATGAACGGTACCTATTCGGGGCAAGAGTGGAACACGAATGGAACACGGTCCAGGACGGGCCGTGGCAGCGTCGGAGAGCGCCGGCGGCCGTGGCAATGATGTGAGCAATGTCGATCATGTACCCATAATAGCACGAGCGTTCGCAAACTGCAAGATCGATTAGGCTGACGCCAGTGCCTCCACCAGCCTTGCCTCCAGCCGGAGCGCGGCGTCGAGCGGCAGGTCGGCGCCGGACAGGAGCGCCTCCTTGGCGACGGCAACCGCATGGGGATTGAGTTCGGCCAACGCGTGGGCGGCCCGGCTGGCCTCGTCCAGCAAGCGGTCCGACGGCACGACGCGATGCACAAGGCCGCATCGTTGCGCGTCGTTGGCGGTCACCGGGGCGTTCGTAAGGAGCATCGCGAGCGCAGGACCCACGCCCGCGTGGCGGGCCAGCGTCTGCGTGCCGCCGGCCGCCGGTACCAGGGACAGGCCGGTCTCCGGCATCCTGAACACCGCGTCTTCGGAGGCGATCCGAATGTCGCAGAGTAACGCCATCTCGACGCCAGAGCCGATTACGTGGCCGTGAAGGGCAGCGACTGCCGGCTTGCGGAGCGACAGGAAAAGCCCCCAGATGTCTCGCTCCCATCGCACCTGTCGAGCGACGATCGGCGACGGCGCGGTCCCGAACTCCGTGAGGTCAGCGCCCGCGCAGAACCCCTTGTCGCCTGTGCCGCGTAGCACGACCGCCCTGGCGTCCGGATCGTCCCTCACGGCTTCGAGGGCTTGGACCAGGTCGTCGCGCATCTGAATGTTGTACGCGTTGACCACCTCGGGCCTGTTCAGCACGACGTGTGCAACAGGCCCGTCCTTGCGCAGTACGACCGTCTCGAAGGCGGTCTCCGGAGGGCTACTCAACCGGATTCAAGCCGCAGAATACGCAGGCCACGGAACCGGCATCAAATTGTCAACTCGGTGTCTGGGACGAGTCTGTGATTGGTGGTGTCCGCTATGAGACCGAACATCTGCAGCGAAGTGGCTCCGAGCAGATATTTGTTTTCCGGCCCTTCCGCAACGACGACAGCAAAATCGTCCTGGCCGATATGAAGCCTCGCCTCAGTAATGGGCATCTCCATTACTCCGCCATCGGCCAAGTTGAACCGCCTCCGCATATCTCTCTGGGGCACGCCAACCTTCCGTAAAATTGACGCAGGCAACATTGTGAAGGTGGCCCCGGTATCGACGAGGGCTTCCACCCATTCAACCCGGCCTCCACTACCATTGCTGACTCCAAGCCGGCACTTGAACGTTCCCATTGAGTCTCCGCTACCTAAATCCATCTGTTGCTGGTTACCCCATATTATCGCGTTTTAGCAGCTGGGGTCTCGAAGGCGGTCTCCGGAGGGCTACTCATCCCTATACTCAGGCTTGCGGCGCTCTCGGAACGAGGCGATGCCTTCTTCGCGGTCGGCGGTGCCGTGGAGCAGGAAGCTCAGGTCGGCCTCGAGTCGCAGGCCCTGGGCCAGCGTGAGATCGTGCCCCTGCAGCATCGCTTCCTTGGCGTATCGCTGGGCCGCGGGACCGTGGGATGCGAGCAATGAGGCAAGGGCAAGTGCGCGTTCGACGGTCTCGCCTGGGTTGACGATCTCGTTGACGAGGCCGATACGGCGCGCTTCGCCGGCGTCAACCAAACGCCCGGTCAAGACGAGCTCGGTTGCGCGGCCCAGGCCGATCAGTCGCGGTAGTCGCTGGGTCCCGCCGTCCCACGGGACCAGGCCGCGTGTGATGTGGGTCAGGCCGAGCCGTGCGCCGCTCGAAGCGACACGCAGGTCGCAGGCAAGCGCCAGCTCTAGGCCCTGGTCGATAGCATCTCCGTTGACGGCGGCGATCACCGGCTTGGAGATCGAGGCGACGGACCCGGATGACCGCAGACGGTTGAACGCGGCGGGCGTGGCAGGGGAGTCCGGCTCCGAACCCACACAGAAGCAATCGCCCGCGCCGGTGAGCATGACAACCCGAACGGCATCATCACGCTCGGCGGCCGAGCAGGCCTCCGTGAGACCGGCGGCCATGTTCTCGTCCACGCGGTTGCCGGCTTCCGGCCGGTCCAGCGTGACTACGGCGATCTTGTCCTGGATGTCCAGCGTTACGCTTGTCATTGCGCACCCTTCACTCCAGAGTTTACGCCGTGCGCCCATGCGCGGCCATGCGCCGTTCCACCTGAGCGAGGTCAGGGACCGCGTCGATGCCTGCCGCCTCCACGCTCAGCGACGCCGTACACGACGCGAACGTTGCCGCCGCCATGGGGTCGGACGTTTGCGTGAACCGTACCAGGAACGCAGCCGCGAACACATCGCCTGCGCCAGTGGGGTCGACCTCCGCAGCCGGGAAGGCGGGCACGCTCCGGCAACCGGACCCCGAGTATAGCCGTGCGCCTCTTGCACCCTCCGTGACGATCAGAGTCGGCACGGCGCTCTTGAGCTTTTCGATCTCGCTGGGGTCGGCGTCCTCATCTGACACGATGGCAGCGGCCACGTTGGGCAGGGGGCCATCGCCCTCCCACGCCCTCTGCGTGACGGTGCGGTCCGGGCCGGCGTGGCGGAGCCAGCCCTGCATCGATGCCACCACGATCGAGTCCGGAAAGCTCGCGCCAAGGTCCGTTGCCAACTCTCCGACCAGGGGTCCAAGCAGGACCATGGGAGTGCGGCGCCATTCGTCCGGGACGTCCGCTTCGGTGATGGTGCCCGCCGCCGAGTACAGACGTTGTCGGCGGCCGTTCCCGTACTCGTTGCGGAAAGTCGTGGTCGCCGGAGCGGGAATCACGTGCAGCGCGGCTTCCGGGAAGGCCCGCGCGAGATCGATGTCTGTCGCAGCGCTGGTTAGCACGGCGGAACGCAGGCCGAACCGCAGCGCCGTCGCCGCCGCGTAGGTAACGGTGCCGCCCAGCGCGTACTCGTCGCCCTCAGGGCCGTCCGTCCCGACGTCGCGGGCAACGTGTCCGATCACCAGGAAGTCAGGGACCAACGCGGCCTCCCAACTGTAATCCAAGTGTGTGAGAACGGCGGCAACTCTGGATCCGGGGTACGCTCTAGATTAGTTGGTTGTACAGATCTGCCCAAGTTGGATTGTGGCTTTCGATCAATCGTATCTTCCATACACGATTCCACTTCTTGAGCGCCTTCTCCCTCGCGATTGCCTCTTGCGTGGTTCCCAGAAACTCGTACCAAACTAACAGGATGCGGAAGAATCTTTCCCGACCATGCTTCAGACCCACTTCTTGACAGGAAGGGGAGGAGATTTGTATCTGAGGGACACCCTCAGACTCCCGGCAAAGGGGCTCTGCCCCTCTGCACACTCCGTTTTTCAGCAGCCTGCTAGTGTGTGAACCTGATGTCGATCTGTGAATCCTCGAACAACCCGGTCTTTGTGCTGCCAGACCCGACGGACCAAGTCTGATGTTACGCCTATGTACAGGGTGCCATATGGTTTGCTTGCGAGGATGTACACGCAGGGAGATTTCATTGGTCACGCATGTTGACTTCGGCTGCCCATTGACGTTCGCGCCCGCGCCGTTGCTGCAATCTGGGACTGGTCAATGGCTTGAGCCCCTGTAAAGTAGTAGTTTGCGGCGGCCAAGGGCTCCACAATTTCCGTCACTCCCGCGTAGGCGGGAGTCCAGCAAGGGCAGGGGAGGATGACTAGGTGGCGATGTATACAAGCCCGAAGAGGCCCTTGAACGACTCACTTATGCGACCGAGACTGCAATTCAACGCAGCGTTGTCCGGCTCCGAATCGCCTTCTGGATTCCCGCCTGCGCGGGAATGACGGGTCAAATGGGGCAGTCGGACCTCGGGAAAATGACCATCCTTCCTCCCGGGCTCTCGAACGACTCACTTGTGCGACCGAGACTGCAATTCAACGCAGCGTTGTTCGGCCCGAATCGCCTTCTGGATTCCCGCCTGCGCGGGAATGACGGGCTGAATGGGTCAGTCGGACCTCGGGAAAATGACGACCTTTCGTCCCTGGCCCTCGCCGGTGCTCTCGGTCTCCACGTCGGAGCGGTCCGACAGCGCGAGGTGCACGATTCGCCGCTCGTTAGGGGGCATCGGTTCCAGCGCCATCGATCGGCCGGAACTGGATACGCGGCCCGCGACCTTCCTGGCCATGGTCTTCAGAGAGGTGATGCGGCGCTGCTGGTACCCCGCAACGTCCAGCATTACCCGCGTCCTCTCGCCGAGGCGCCGGCTCACCATGAAGTTGACCAGGAACTGCATGGACCGGAGTGTCTCGCCGCGGCGGCCGATCAGCAGGCCGGAATCGTCGCCGTCGATGTCGAACACCGGGCCGCCCATCTCCTCGGAGTGGGCCTCAGTGAGATTCACAATTACTTCGACGCCCATTTTCGAGATGAGGCCGTTGAGTATCTCAGTTGCGGCCGTCACAACGTCCGAGGCCTGTTCGAGGAGGGTGACTCTGACCCGCGCGGGCTCGCTCCCGAAGCCGAGGAGTCCGGGCTTACCTCGACTTTCTACGTCTATTTCTACCTCCGCGCGATCGGCGTCTAGTTCCCTTAGTGCGATTTCGATCGCTTCTTCCGGAGTCCTGGCCTCCGTCACTATCTCCTTGCGGTTCTCCATTGGACGGTCCCTCCTCGGCGGGCGTGTTGAGCGCGGGAGCTTCCGCCTGAGACAGCGATCTCCCGAACAGCGAAAGCGACATCAACGGCGCCCAGCCTGAAACTGATCCTTGGATAACGATTCCTACGATGTTCGAAATAATCCAGTACAGCGCGAGTCCACTCTGGAAGAACAGTGTGAAGTAGCCGAACATCAACGGCATCATCCAGAGCATGGTGCGCTGCGTGGACTCCTGGCGCGCATCGGCGGCCGGCATGGAGGTCATCTTCTGCATGAGCCACATGGACGCTCCGACAACCACCGCGAGGACCCAGCCCACCGCGCCCGCCTGCTGAGCCGTGGTGGACAGGTCCAGCCCCAGGAAGTTGCTGTCCAACGGCACGGCAGAGTTGACCTGGGGTAGCCAGGCGTACAGGTGCTCCGAAAGGCCTGCGAGCCTCTCCGGCGTCGAGGGCAGGGTCTGGCGGAGCGCCTGGTAGAGGCCGATGAAGATGGGAAACTGCACGACCATGGGCCCCAGGCAGCCGATGGGATTGACCCCGGCCTCCCTGTAGAGCTTCATCGTCTCCCTGGAGGCGCGCGGCTTGTCGTCCGCGTACTTGTCCTGGATCTCCCGCATCTTGGGGGCCAGGGCGCTCATCTGCTTGATCTGACGGCTTTGGCGCAGGGTCAGAGGGAACATCAGTCCCCTCACGGCAATTGTGAAGAACACGATGCCCAGGCCGAAGTTACTGAAAAACAGCTGATAGAGCATTATCAGGCTGTTGATCATGGGCCTGATAATGGCCTGGTTCCAGACTTCCAGTACTATGTCCAAGGAATACTCGCTATCGCCGGGTGATCAGCACGGCCTGGACCGGTCGGACGGCTCAGGCTCGTCGCGGTCCGTGAACCTGGACCAGTCCTCGTCCGGGTCGCCGTTGGAATCGATGGAAAGGGCCCTGATCGATTTGTCGTTCGCGGAAAGATAGACAACGTTCCCGCTTACGGTCAGGGACCTGATTTTACTGTCGATTTCGCAGCGCCGCAGGTCTCCGCCGTCCGAGAGCCGCGCCAGGCGTAACGTGCCATCGTTCGAGGGAACTACCAGCCTGTCCCCGACGACTACGGGGGACGCGGAAACCGGGTCGTCCGTCTGCACGGCGGGACGGACCGGCGCCAGGGTGTACACGTCCAACCCGTACACTTTGCCGTCCAGCGAAGGTGCGTACAGCACGCCGCCCGAGATGACCGGCTTGGCCCAGTACCAGCCGCGAGCGCCTTCGAAGCGGGCGAGTTCTTCGCCGGACGCGGCATCCACGGCGTACATGACGCCATCGAAAGCTCCTGCGTACACGCGGCCATTGTGAACGGTGATTGCGCCAGTCAGCGCACCGCCCGCATCGAACGTCCAGACGTCAGTGCCGTTCGCCGCATTGACAGCGTACAGCTTGTGGTCCATGGAACCGAAGTATGCTATGCCATCTGCGACCACGGGCGTTGACCAGACCTTGTTGCCGGTTTCGACCGTCCATGTCCGGGAGCCGCTTTCCGGCTCGAATGCGTACAGTGTCCCATCCGATGAGGCGGCGAGAAGGACGTCGTCAAACAGGGCAGGTCCTCCGACCAGCGGATCTCCGTCCCCGACCTGCTCGCGCCACTTCAGTCTGCCCTCGGTGGAAATTGCGTACAGTGCGCCGTCGTAGCCGCTGATGTAGATAGTCTCGTTCGCATACAGGGGCGGTCCGTAGACTGACCTGAATTCCTCGGGGCCCTCGAGCTCGAAGGTCCAAAGTGTTGCCCCGTTGGTACGGTCCAGGGCTATCACGGTGCCGTCCCTGGTGCCGATGACCAGAACATCGTGCGTCCTGGCCCCGATTGTGGCCTCATCGATTGCCACGCCCGCCGACCATCCTTCGGGCCGTGCGATCTGGCCGCAGGCTGAGGCAAGCGCCAGGAGCACAACCGAAATCAACAGGAGTGCGACGGGCTTGCTCACAGGCAGTCTTCTACTGACGATGCCGGAGCCGGCACTGAGTTCGCACGTCGGCCGGGCCGATATGTGAGCGGAAGTTGCCAACAGAACGGCGCGCAGGAAAGGCTCAAGGGACCGGGTCATAGCCGACCGTTCCCATGGGCCTGCATCGTCCGATGCGTCGTGCGGCCAACCACGACCCGCGCATTGCGCCATGCCTCGATACAGCCTCGATCGCGTACTCGGAGCACGTTGGAAGGTGACGGCAGACGCCCCTGAAGAAGAGGCCGGAAAGTGTCAACTGGTAAAGCCTGATACCGCCTATGATGAGCGGGCGCACTACGAGGGCCCCGCACGGCCCGTTCCGCCGGACGCCTTGACGCCGACGCCCGACATGAGACGGCGGAGCGAAGTATCGAGCGAGCGGTAGTCCGACAAAGGCGCCTTGCGCCGCGCGATGGCAACCACGTCCCAGCCTGCTTCCACACCGCTTAGCCTCGCGGCCTCCCTAAGCTTTCTCTTGGTCCTGTTTCGAACGACGGCGTTGCCAATGCGCTTGCTGGTTACGAAGCCGAACCGCGTGTCGCGAAGGCCATTCCGGCGGGCAATTACCACCAGTCGCTGGTCCGCACGCCTCCGCCCCTCACCGTAAACGAGTGCGAAGTCCTTCGACTTCCTCAGTCGCGACTCTTTTCGCATGTTGGGCGGCCCGATAGCGGCCGGGCCGTTCAAACAGCCAGCCTGCGCCGGCCCTTGAACATGCGGCGCTTGAGCACTCGCCGGCCTCCGCGGGAACTCATCCTGGACCGGAACCCGTGCACTCGAGCTCTGCGTCGTTTCTTTGGTTGATACGTTCTCTTGGGCATAATGTTGATTTCTGAACTTGGCGAACGGTGATTATACTCAGTGCCGGAAAGCGCGGTCAATTCGATACGGTATGTTAAGGGGTCGCACGTTTGCCACATGCAACCCACCCCTTCCTGTTCCTCCAAGTCCGCCATCTCTGTAAGTACTTGCCCTAATCAAAGGCAAGGATGGCCGTCCCCAATGACATGCTTCGCCAACCGAGTCGGTTCTTACTTCTGCGAACTGCCGTTACTAAGTCAACAAATATCGACGTACCCCACACCACCAATTCGTAGAGCATATGCTCACCTCCTAATAGGCTTAGTGCGAAGCTGTCGTCTTCGGGGACGGCTCTGATCCGGCTTATTGTTCCCTGACACGCAACTCGAATCATCGCTAAGTGTCTTCAATATGATTATACCCCGGCCTTTGATCGTTAGCGCAGAAGCGCCCGCGTCAAGCCACATCATCCTATTTGGACGGAGGAATTAAGATCCCGCTCCCTCTCCGCAGGAGGAGAAATCGCCCAACGAAGATGAGAGCTCTAAGTCTCCCCGGGTAAGGTCGTATAGTTCTGTCTGTCTCCCCTGCCGTCATGAAACACACAGATGCCGTGAGCCTGGATAGTGCGACTATCCCGCTTCCTCAGGATCGTCCTGCATTCTCGAATCTCACTTACAGGCCTCGAACCTAGTCTCCGCTTTACCGCGTGATTTCATGAAAGGACTGGACGGGAATGCCACTAGCGGTGACGCCTCTACCAGCACCTTATACTGGCAGCTACAGCAGGATTATTCTGCACAACTTTCGGCATGGGCTTCGGCGCGAAAGCGGCGCTTGCCCTGCCTGGGAGAGCCCTTAACTATGTCTTGAACGCCCGCACCACGTAGACCGGATCGGTGCCGCCGCCGGGCGAGATATCAAGGCGCTCCGGAGGTGTCCAGCCGCCGGAGCTCTCGAAGTAAGTCCCCACCAGCAGGCCCCGTCCATCGTCGTCCAGCGACTTCCAGATGGCCACGGCCTTCGTGAAAAACATGCGGTTCGAGTAGATCACATGGAAGCCGCCGCCGGGCCTGAGCACGCGGTTCACTTCGGCGAACACCTCCAGCGGCCTTGTCAGGTACTGGATGGAGACGGTTACCACGCAGGCGTCGAACTCGCCGTCTTCAAAGGGGAGGGCAGGGTTCGCGTTGAGGTCGTGGACGACCATGTCGTGAAGCTGCGGGTTTTCCATCATCTCCACGGCGTTCATGCCGAGGCCCACGACTCTCTCCGCGACGAACTCGTCCGGAAGATGCGTGCGCCAGCTACTCATGAGGTCCAGCAGGTGCGAGTCTCGGGGCAGCGCATCCGCGAAGTATCTTCCGACCGCGCCGATGGCGGGCTCGTCCAGGTGGACTACAAGCCTCGGCTGCGCGTAGAACCATCGGTCGTCGCCCCGGTCGTCCTTGTTGAAGGCCCACGGCGGGTATGGGCCGGGCGTCGTCCCGCCGGACTCGCTAGTCACAGATCGCACCGCGTCTCTCGCATGGGATTGATAGGGGCGGGCTAGTCAGAAGTTTTGTCATCGATCAGGCGCCGGTAGTGGAACAGGTACTGGTTCGCATAGCCGGCGTACGCGCCGAACCTGTCCTGTGCCCAGAGGCGCATCTTCTTGTCGGTCATCTTCTCGCCGGGCGGGAGGTACCACTCCTCGATCGCGCGGCGCACCCAAACGTCTACCGGGAACGCGGTTGGCTTGTCGAGCGAGAGCAGCAGCACGCAGTTCGCGACCTTGTCGGCCACGCCCGGCAGCCCGGTGAGCGCCTCCAGCGCGTCCTCGTACGGTGCCTGGCGCAGCGCATGCAGGTCGATGCCGCCGCCTGCGACGATCTCCGCGGTGCCGGCGACGAACCTGGCCCGGTACCCCAGCCGAAGCTCGCGCAACGCAGGTTCTCCCGCGTCGGCAAGCTCCTCCGGCGTGGGGAACGTTGCCCGCGTGCGGCCATCGCACTCGACCGTTCCGCCGAACGTCTCGGCGAGCGACTCCACGTTCCCGGCAATACGGGGGATGTTGGAGTTGGACGAGATGATGAAGCCGATAAGGCACTCCCAGGGGTCCTGCCGCAAGATTCTCACGCCCTGGCACCCCTCGAACGCTTTGCACAGCGCATCGTCATGGCGCAGCTCACGGTGTGCCCGGTCCATGTCCGGGCCCAGGGCCAGGTAGTCGCGGACGAGCGGCGCGATCTGCTCCTCCGGCTCAGGCCCGCAGACCATCTCGATACCTTCCGGCCGCTGCCGTAACAGCACGAGGTTGTCGAAAAGCACGCCCTCGTTCCAGCCGTCGACGCGTCTCCACCGGAACGCCTGCCCGCCGTGCAGGGAGGCATCGAGATCGTACGGCCCGTCATACGTGATGAGCATGTGGCTAGACGCTCGCTCCCCGGCTGGAGCCCTGCCGTTTCGATGCAAGCCAGGTCCCGATCTTGCCGCCGATGTCTTCGAGCCTGCACCGATCTATCGTCATGTCCGGCAGCGAGTCCAGGAACACGCGGCCGTACCTTCTGGCGACGACGCGGCTGTCCAGGATCACCACCGCGCCTCGGTCGTTCCGGGTGCGTATCAGCCTTCCGAAGCCCTGCCGAAGCCTCAGCACCGCCTGCGGGAGAGCGTACTCGATGAACGGCCGCTCGAACAGTTCGGACCGTGCCGCGAACACGGGCTCAGTGGGAACGTTGAACGGCAGCCGCGCCAGCACCAGCACCTGGAGCGACTCGCCCGCGAGGTCAACGCCCTCCCAGAAGCTCGCGGTGCCGAGCAGCAGCGACTTTGGGTTCTCGATGAACCGCCTCATGATGCCGTGGGGCGACCCGTCGATGCCCTGCGCGTACAGGTCGATGCCGCGCGACTTCAGCCGCTGCCTCACGGCCGACGCCGTTGCCTGCAGCGCCGCGTGCGAGGTGAACAGCGCCATCGTGCGGCCGCCGGCGGCCTCAACGGCCTGCGTGACGGCGAGTCCCACGGCCTCCGCGTAACCCTCCGAGTTGGGTTCGGGCATGTCCTCGGGAACGTACACCTCGGCGGCTGTCTTGTAGTCGAACGGCGAGCCCACGAGCAGTTCCTCGGCGCCTTCGAAGCCCGTCCGCTCCAGGACGTGCTTGAACGACCCGCCGGAGCTGAGGGTGGCGCTCGTGAAGATCACCGTCTCGTTTCGAGAGTAAATCTCGGACTCCAGTAGGTCGCCCACGTTGAGCGGCGCCGCGTGCAGCACCATTCCGCCGTCCCGCCGGTTGAGCGTGCACCAGTACACAACGTCGTCTTCCGGGTGCGGAACGGCTTCCTGCAGCAGGCGGCGAACTTCGCCGGCATACTGAAGTTCGGCGGCCAACTCTGTCAGCAACCCCTCGTAGTTCGGCACGCCCGCATCCCGGAGCGACTCCAGCTCCGCGAGGAGGCCGCGCACCCCGTCGGACACCGTCGTCAGCGCCGCGTCCACGTGGTGCCAGCGCGACTCGACCTCCGACCACCCTGGCTGCGCCCTCGTGCCGGACGTGATTCGAGCCTCCGTCTGCGGCCCCCACTGCCTGCGGTTCTCCGCGTCCGAGAACAGCACGTCGTGCACGGCGGCGAACAGCCGGGCGATGCGCTCCCGCGCTAGCGGGACAAGCGCGGCTGTCTGCGACGAAGCTGCTTCCAGCGTCGCCCGCCGCATCTCGCCCGCACCTGACGCCGCGACCGCAGCCGCGGTCTCGCGAAAGACGCCCCGATCTCCGGCCAGCGCCTGCAGCCTATCGCTGAGCGCCGTCTGCCCCACCTCGAAGCCCAGCCGCCGCGTGGCCTCGTCCTCCAGGTGGTGTGCCTCGTCCACGATCAGGACGTCGTATTTCGGAATCAGGGTGCCTCCGGCGGTCACGTCGGACAGCAGCAGAGCGTGATTCACGACCACGATGTGTGACGCCGCCGCCCGTTCTCGCGCGGCCCGAAGGAAGCACGGCCCCCTCATTTCCGGGCAGGAGAGCGCGCCCTGCGCCGAAATCCGGTCCCAGGCAGCCGCCGAGTCGCGCCGCCCGAGGTTGATCTCGCTGCGGTCGCCGGTATCGGTGTCCTGAAGCCACACCATGGTCTTCGACAGCACACGCGCGTCTGAGACATTCACGTTTCCTGAAGACCTCAGGTGCTCGAAGCGCTTGAGGCAGATGTAGTTGGCTCGCCCCTTGAGTTGCGTGAACTTGAGACCATCGTCGCCGGTCTCCCCCGCGTCTTCGAGCGCTCCCGCGAGTGCTGGCAGGTCCTTGCGTATGAGCTGCTCCTGCAGGTTGATCGTGTTCGTGGAGACCACCACGCGCTTGCCGTTGCTCATCGCGTACAGCGCGGCCGGCAGCAGGTACGCGAGCGACTTCCCGACGCCCGTGCCCGCCTCGACGATCAGCCGCGCGGCTTGCCCGGCGTCCGGGTCAGCGCCGTTGATGGCGTCGGCCACGGCGCGGGCCATCGCGATCTGCTCCTCGCGCTCCTCGAAGCCTGGCAGCGCCATCGCCACCGGGCTGTCCCGCCTCAGAAGCGCCTCGACATAGTCCGTGTCCACCGGTTCGGGAGGACCGTCCGGCCTGAGTGACCGTTCCCGCCGGAGCCGGACCGCGAGCCCTTCCGTATCCACGCCCGACAATCCCGCTGTCGAGGAGGCCGCAGACAACGTCGCTGCCCTGAGTTTGGCCGTCTCGAGTGAGCGCAGGAAGTATTCGAGCACCCACGATGATGCCCCGGCAAGCCGCCTCATTGCCGAGATCGTTCCGGCGTCCAGCTCCCACGCCATGTCCTCGAGCTTGCGGAACACGCCGTGCACCATCGCGGCGTCGGCGTCCGCCCGGTGCGCTCCCTCGCTCGGCACGCCGAGCGCCTTCGCCAGCGAGCCGAGGTTGTACGCGCCTGCGCCGGGAAGCAGCACGAACGCGAGGTCGTACGTGTCGCAGCGCGGGTTGGCGAGCGTGACCCCGCCTGCCTCCAGGAAGCCCAGGTCGAACCCCACATTGTGGCCGATTATCGGCGACGATCCGACGAACTCCGTCAGGCGGGCGGCAACTTCGGAAAACTCCGGCGCGCCTGAGACGTCGCTCTGCGTGATTCCCGTTAGCTGCCGGATGAAGGCGCTGAGGCGGCGCTTCGGGTTTACGAACGTCTGGAATGTGTCCAGGACCCGGCCGCCGGCGAACTTGACCGCGCCGATCTCGATGACCTTGTCCTTCTTGCTGTCAAGGCCGGTAGTCTCGAGGTCAAGCGCAACCCATGGCTCGTCGAATTCGACGGGAGTCATGGGAAGCGTCGACATGCTCCGCAGCGCGGTCAGCCCGCGGGAGCTGGGTGAGGGTAGGGGAGCTCCAGCGGCGGGGCGTAGGTCTCCAGGGCGCCGACGTTCAGCCCGCCGGCGGGCTTGAACGCCTTCGCCTTCATCGCCTCGATCAGGTCGCGTTCAGAGCGGACGTCTCCGTCGAACACCGTCACGTACCTGCCGATGCCGTGCTCCGAGTGGGCGTCGCTTCCGCCTGTGCCGGTCAATCCGAGTTCGTGCGCGACCGCCAGGGAGAACCGGTTCTCCTCGTCCGAGTTCGCGCCATTGGCGGCCTCGATCTCGTCCACGAGCGAGAAGACCGGGTGCGCCGCAGCCTCCGAGGGCGACCTCGGATGACCGTACGGCCCGTTAAACACCACGTTCAGGTTGTACGGCGGCTTGTTGAACAGGTTCCGGAAAGGGTGGGCCGAGATCATCACGCCGCCGGCCCGGTCCACAGTCTCTCTCAGCGACGCGGCGTGGTGCATGCGAGGATCGATGTAAGAGTGAATACCGACAACAATCACGTGGCCCATGTCAGTCGACACCTCAAGCCCGCGCACCACCGTAAGCCCGGACTCGCCGAAAACGTCGGCGAAGGCGCCGTCGTCCCAGCCGCCGCCGTGCTCTGTGAGGCAGACGCCGTCCAGGCCTATCCGCTCGGCCTCTTCGATCAATTCCTCAGGAGTTAGACTGCTGTCGCTGCTCCCCCTCGTTGTGTGTACGTGGAGGTCGAATACCGCCAACCGGCGCCCCTCAATTCAAATTTGAAGTCCCAATTCTATATGACCGTCTCGAAGCGAGGTCAATGTTCAGGAACCCATTCTGTGCGAGCCGCTCGCCGCGTGCCGTAAAATCAGGCCCTCGGAACGTGGCGAACGCGGTCCGCGAAAATCGGAGGAGGACCCGATGACAACCGCAGTCAACAGCATAGGCGGCAAGATAGATCCCGACCACAAGGTGGCCACGGAGCCCGCCACCGTCCAGGTCAGAATCGAGTTCGGAGGCGAGGCAATCGCCGACAGCTCACGCGCCCTGGTGCTCCACGAAGACAGCCACGACGACGTCTACTACTTCCCGCAGGAAGACGTGCGCATGGATTTGCTCCACGCTATCTCAGGCTCGACTCACTGCCCCTACAAGGGCGACGCTTCGTACTGGACGGTCGACGCCGGCGGCAGGCAACTGCATGGCGGGGCCTGGGGCTACCTGGAGCCGCTGGCGGAGAGGCCCGAGATCAAGGGCATGATCGCCTTCTACCAGGTGCACGTGGACGCCGTGTACGTGGACGGTCAGCGGACCAAGTAGGACGGCGCCCGCAAGGGCACACGGCTGCGGACAGCCGCCCGTCCGAAGCGGCTCGTAAGCGGCGCTACTCTTCCTCTTCGTGGCGGCGGCCGAACTGGATCCGCGTGTACGCCTCCGCGTGCATCATCCCGTGACCGTACGCGGTCCTTCTGCGCCACTCGCTCATCATCTTCAGCGCGTCCTCGCGCTTCCAGCCGCCGACCTGCGACTTGTGCTCCAGCAGCGCGTCGACCGACTGCTCGACATAGTCGGTGGTGTCAACCCAGAAGTCGGGCTCCGGATGGCCCATGACCCAGACTTCCGAGACCTTGTGGGGCTCGAATCCCTCCTCCACCAGTTCCGGGAATGACAGATGGTCCCTGGCCGTGGGGAATATCGCGCACAGCGCCGCCTCTCCGGCCGCCATGTGGTCCGGGTGCCCGATCCAGAAGTGGGACATGTCGCCCCGCGAAGGGTAGGGGCAGATCACCACGTCCGGCTTGTACCGCCGTATCTCCCGCGCGATGTCCTTCCGCACTTCGAGCGTCGGCTCCAGGATGCCGTCCGTGTACTCGAGAAACGCCACGTCCTTCAGTCCCAGCACCTTGCCGGCGTTGATCTGCTCCTGCTTGCGTATCTCGGCGAGCTCGCCCGGGCTAACGTCCTTGTCGCTCGAGCCGCGGCTGCCGTCGGTGCACATCACATACACCCACTCCCAGCCCTCGTCGCACAGCTTGGCCACGGTCGCCGAGCATCCGAACTCCGCGTCGTCGGCGTGAGCGACAACCGTCATACCCTTCTTGTATCCGTTCAAGTCTTTCATTGGCCCGCCTGTGAATTGGAATGTGGTCATGCACTCCGCGCCTTGGCCTGCGAGGGGCGCCGCGCGCTGCGGTCCGGTTCGCCTCCGGCGCCGGTGCCGGTGCCGCTAAAGTACCGGCGAAGTTTACCAAAGCCCCTTCCGGGAGGTACACGATTTCATGTGATTGGAGTGTGCCCCAATCGTTTACAATCCCTTCCCCGTCAACTAGAATTAGTCAAGCAGGGCCGACACGTAAGCCGCTTGTTCTAGGCGCCGATCGGTCTTTTTTGTTTTCCCGGAGGGGCGAAATGGTGGGAGAGCAGCATTACCTTACCGCGGAAGGCCGCAAAGAGCTCGAAGAGGAGCTTCACCGGCTGAAGACCATCGAGCGTCCCCAGATTGCGCAGCGCATTCACAAGGCCCACGGGACCGGCGGCAACGTCGACAACGCCGAGTACGAAGAGGTCAAAGAAGAGCAGTCGTTCATCGAGGGCCGCATCCAGGACATCGACCGAACGCTGATCAACTCCATCACCGCGCCGTCGCACGATCCGAAGGGCGGTACCGTCGACTTCGGCTCCACCGTTACAGTGAAGCCGGCCAGGGGCGGAGCCCAGACGTACGTGCTCGTTGGCAGCGCCGAGGCCAAGCCGCTCGAGGGCAGGATCTCCAATGAGTCGCCTGTGGGTCAGGCCCTTATGGGTCACAAGGTGGGAGACACCGTGGAGGTCGAGACGCCGGCCGGCCTGAACAGGATGACCATCACCAAGGTCAAGTAGGCCTCGCGGCCCGAGTGTTCCGATGACCAGTCCTGAAGAGCATCACCTTGTAAGAGTGCGCCTCGAAAAGCTGGAGAGGCTGCGCGCCAGGGGCATCGACCCCTACCCGCATACCTACCGGCGCTCCCACACGATCACCGAGGCCGTCGATAGGTACGTGGCCGTCGAAGACACCCTCGAGGACGGACGCACTGAGGAGACGTTCGTCCTGGCGGGCCGCATCAGGGCGGTACGGGGCATGGGCCGGGTCTCCTTCATGGACATACGGGACCAGGACGGTCGGATTCAGGCGATGTTCCGCAGCAACATCCTCAACGAAGACTTCGCCATCCTCGAAGACCTCGACATCGGGGATTGGATCGGCGTCGGCGGGCCCGTGCTCCGCACCCGCACCGGCGAGGTCACGCTTGAGGTCCGCACCTTCGAGGTCCTCAGCAAGTCCATCCGGCCGCTCCCCGAGAAGTGGCACGGTTTGAAGGACGTAGAAATCAGGTACAGGCAGCGGTACCTGGACCTGATCTCGAACGAGGACGCGCGCCGGCTCGCCGTGCTCCGCAGCCGCGTGTCGTCGGAGATGAGGCGCTTCATGGACGGGCGCGGCTTCATGGAGGTGGAGACGCCCATACTCGTGTCCGTGGCGGCAGGCGCCATGGCCCAGCCGTTCATTACCCACCACAACGACCTCAACCGCGACTTCTACCTGCGCATCGCCACTGAGCTATACCTGAAGCGGCTGATCGTGGGCGGTCTCGAGAAGGTGTACGAGATCGGGCGGGTCTTCCGCAACGAGGGCTCAGACTTCTACCACAACCCCGAGTACACGATGATGGAGAGCTACGAGGCATACGCCGACTACACGGACGTCATGGCCATGGTGGAGGAGATGGTCCACCACATCGCGATGGAAGTGTCCGGCTCTTCCACCGTGGAGTACGACGGCAAGACCATTGACTTCACACCGCCATGGCCCCGGCTGAGCCTGCGCGCGCAGATCTCGGAGAGGACCGGCATCGACTTCCTGGAGCACCCTGAGATCGACGACCTGCGAGTCGCCATGACCAACGCGGGGTACAACGCCGGCGAGCAGGTGAGCTGGGGAGGCCTGCTCGACAAGCTGATCTCGGACGCGGTGGAGCCGCATCTGCTGGAGCCGTGCTTCCTGGTGGACTATCCCGTGGAAATGTCGCCGCTCGCCAAGCGCCACCGAGAAGACTCCAGGCTTGTGGAGCGGTTCGAGGGCTTTGCCGCCGGCATGGAGATCTGCAACTCATTCACCGAGCTGAACGATCCCATAGACCAGCGCCAGCGCTTCGAACGCCAGGAATCGCTGCGGCTCGCCTTCCAGGACGAGGACCTGGACCGGCTTGACGAAGACTTCCTCGTGGCCGTGGAGCATGGCATGCCGCCCACCGGCGGCCTCGGCATCGGCGTCGACCGCCTAACGATGCTCCTTTCGGGCGAAAAGACCATCCGCGAAGTTATCCTCTTCCCGCACATGCGGGAGCGGTAGACGCTTGCCCGCCTTCGACACAGAGCGTCTTAAGAACCTTCTGCAATACTACATCGAGTGCCTTAGGGAAGACGAAGGCCAACCTATACGCTTTGACCGTAAGGACGAAGGTCGGCGGTTCATTCCATGGCCGTTTCCTTCTGACCTTTGGTCTATGGACACCTCCGACCTGAGACTTACCGTTGACCACGGTCAACGCAGGTTTTCCGAAGAACTCAAGAAGACATCCGCCGGTCCCAATCTTCGATACGGCTACCCCGTGTATGTTGAGGCTTCCAGAAGAGTCATCCCGATACTTACGTGGGCTGTTGATCACGAGCTTCATGGTGTTGAACTATGGCTCCAAGCCCTACCTGAGTGGCCTCAACTGAATTCAGAGTACCTAAAGAGATTTGCACGCACGTCAGAGGAGCAATCGAACTTACTTGAAGAACTTGGGCTGCTGGACACCACTAGCGCGCCTCCGGATGGCTTCGTATGCGACGTCATAGAGAGAATGGAGAAGTCGGATCTGCTTGAGGATTCTATTGCACAGCTTGATCCCAGCAATCTGGCATCGCTGGCAGTGAGCTCACCGGCAATGTGCATGGAATCATTAATAGTGCTGCCCTCTTTGTCACAGAGGGGCCTCCAAAAGGCCTAATACGCGATCTAGACAGAATGAGCAAAACAGATGTGCGAGGATGGGAGAATACTGCACTTGGGACGCTTCTAGGAGTGCCTAAGCCCAGCAGGGACGACCCACAATCGACTGTTGAAACGGTACCCTTGAACCACGAACAGCGAGAAGCGGTCCGTGAAGCCACTACTTCACCGCTTACTGTAGTGACCGGACCGCCAGGAACTGGAAAGTCGCAAATCATAGTGTCAATGATTGCTGACTCGTATGTCCGTGGTCGTACTGTCCTCTTCACTAGCAAGAACAACAAAGCAGTTGATGTAGTTGAGACTCGGGTTTCCGAATTGTCTAACACTCCCTTGATGGTTCGTACAGGCGGTAAGTGGCGCAACAGAGACTTTCGGCAGGAACTCTTCAACAGACTAATGACTATGATGTCGCTTCGTCCCACTGACGATGATCGACAAGAATACGAACGACTAAAGTCTCTGTATGCAGAACTTTGTAGACAAGAACAAGAATTGTGGGATGAGCTTCAAACTATTCGCTCAGTCCACCATCGCTTGATCGCTCTTGACAAGGCCCAAGCTAACTTTGAGCCTGAATTCACTCGTGAAATCTGGACGCGCTTGCGGAAGCTAGAACGAACGCCCAGCGTACGACACCTGAAGGTGGCCCTTCAGCTTACAGTAAAGCACCTTGAGGGTGATAGAGGCATCTTTCGTAGATTCTCGCTTTTGCTCTCAAACAGAAGAGATCGGGAACAAATTCATGGCGTTGCTGAGATCGCTACAGGCATCTGCCCTGTGCTTGGGTCGTGCCCGGAAGCGAATCAACCATTTCAAGCTTGGCGGACCTGGATGACACGGGCCATTTCGGTTGCGGAGGCATTGGAGGCTATCACTCAATATAAAGACGGGCTTGCCGCAATGCATAAAAAGAGGTCGCGTGACGAAGTGGCCCGTCAGTTACGACGCATACGAACTAGCTTGACTGATACTGGTGCCAGACTCATTTCACTCTATGGGCGGCTGGCGCCCATTAGACTTGGACAAGGGGATCGTCAGTCGCTAGGCGATTTCGCGGCTCTCCACGAGCGGCTTGCCAATGATCAATTGGGTGGACGGGCGTACGCTACGCTAAGAAATGAAATGGCACGATTGTTCCCGAAAGTCGCACAGAACATCCCGACTTGGTGCGTTACTAACCTCTCGGCCCAAAGAAGCTTCGAGCTTGAGCCAGGACTCTTTGATCTTCTGATCATCGATGAGGCAAGCCAATGTGATATCGCCTCAGCCCTTCCACTTTTGTACCGTTCCAAACGCGCTGTGATTATTGGAGACGCCCAACAGCTTCGGCATGTTGCCAGGATTGAGCGCCGCCGTGACCAGCAGCTTCAGGCATCGTATGGCATGTCGAAAGCCGAAGATCAGAAGTTCGCGTACAGCACAAGATCACTCTTTGAGTTGAGTGTAGGAGCGACCGATAAGCTTATCCAGCTTCGAGATCACTATCGTTCCCATCATCGTATAACGGATTTTTCCAATCGGCACTGGTACCAGAATTCGCTGAGAGTCTGGACAAACCACCAACAGCTCAAAACCCCATCCAACGGAACTAATGGAATCCGCTGGACCGAGGTAAATGGACAAGCGACCAGGCCTCGAAATGGGAGCCTCTACGTCTCAGCCGAGGCTGATGTCGTAGTAAGACAGGTTGTAGATCTGCTGGTTACTCGAGGGTTTGATGGCTCTGCCGGGGTTGTGACTCCCTTTCGCGCTCAGGCCAACATGATCCGGGAGCGAGTGGCCCAGCAAGTCCCTGCGGCCGCAAGGGATCGGGCTCAGCTTGTCGTAGACACCGCACACGGCTTTCAGGGAGACGAACGTGACGTAATCTTCCTATCTCCATGCTTGGCTAGGCCGATGCCCAGCAGTTCTGTAATGTTCCTTAGGAACACAGGGAACCTATTTAACGTGGCAATTACCCGAGCCCGTTCCCTTTTGCATGTGGTCGGCAGCAAAGAAGCGTGCATTCAATCTGGAGTTTTGCATTTGGAGCAGTTCGCCTCCTATTGTGCAGAAATTGAGAATGCGGAGTCGAGTCCATACGAGACAGTCCATGTTTCGGATGACAGCATTGGGCCTTGGGAGAGGCCGCTCTACGAGGCCCTGGTTGATAGAGGTCTGAATCCTATGCCTCAGTATGCCGTCAACCAGTATAGGCTCGATCTGGCGATAGTTTCAGGGGATACGCGTATCGACATAGAAGCTGATGGTGAGTCGACTCATCTAGGATCTCAGACTGACGTCGAAAGAGACATCCAGCTTGAGAGCCTTGGCTGGCGTGTGGTCCGGTTCTGGAACCGTCAGATTAGGGACGACATCGACTACTGTGTTCAAACGGTGGTGAATCTGCTCAATGGATGTGGCGGTCCGCACATGCGCGAGCGGTAGGCGCGCCCCGTCGGCGGCAGGGATACGGCACAAAAGGACGCGGGGCCCCGGATCCGGGGCCCCGCGCTTGTTCGAGGGCGTTCCGACCTGCCCCGTCTGGGGCTTGGACTCCCTAGAACAGGAACGGCCTCATCTGCGCGATCTTGGCGGCCGTGCAGTCCCTCAGGCACTCGCTGTGAGTCGGCCGCCCGGCCTGCGTCCTTGCGCTCTGGGTCGCGCCGCCGTGTGCCTTACCCCTGCCTGTGTTGAGAACCTTTAGCATCATGCGTCTCCTTTGTTTGCTTCCATGTACTGTCGTTGACCGTGTTCACCCTTAGGGCAACAGGTACGGGTTTCGATTGTCCAGCCAGGCGTTGTAGTCCCACCTCGCTCCGCCAAGAGTGGGCTGAGGGAGGACTCTTGCCCTCACGTACCTTGTGCGTCTCTCCACGCCCCTCTTGCGATTGGCGGTCCGCTTGCCGAAATTGAGAACCTTTAGCATCAGGCGCCTCCTTTATGTGTTTTAGTATGCTGCTTACCGTTCGTAAGTAACAATAGCAAGGTTAGTTACACTTGTCAAGCTCCTTACTAAAAGTGAGGCAAGGGCCGTCCAGACTGCGTCAGCAGGCTGCTGAAATTCGGGGTGTGCAGAGGGGCCAAGCCCTTCGCCGGGAGTCTGAGGGTGTCCCTCAGATATAATTTTCTCCTCCTACCTGGCCAGGGATGGGGCTGGGGGAACTCAAGAAGAGCTTTTCCGCAGCCTGTTAGACCCGAAGGGATTCTCCGTGTGGGAGGACCAGACAGGAACAAGTAGCTGTGTTGTGAAGCCTCAACTCATAGGTGAGGCCTTGGGATGACGAACAAGACATCCTCTCTTTCTTGATGGAGGCTCCTGTAATGCTGCTGCGTGGCGGGTGGAGGGTCACCGGCCCCTTCCCCAGTATGCTGGGGAAGGCTGGGATGGGGCTTATCCCCGGCGCACGACTGTTGTGCAGGGGTGAGAGGGACGGGCGGAGTGGCGCCCCATGCATTGAGTGCGCACCGCACCGCGTACTTCGCGTGGTCGTCTCCGTATCGTGTCGTCGATACTGGGTGTGGGGGCATGCCCCCGGATGCAAAAAGGTAGGCGGGTTAGGAACAAATACATCCCTACAGACGTTTAAGTTGGTAAGAATTCATTGCCGCCCGCGCCCGATATGTATAGTGTTCTGACGGCACAGGTCCGGCGTTAGCCGGACAACCCTGCATAGGGAGAACCGTATGAGCGAAAAGGAAATGCGCGGCACGCCGAAGTTTGTGGAATCCCTCATGAAGGGCGCCCATATGACGATCAAGCGGGCCGTGGATGGCCTCACGGAAGAACAACTAACTTTGCGGGCCTCGGTTGAGACCAACTCCATACTCTGGCTGGTCTGGCACCTGTACCGGGCGCAGGACTTCATGGGCTCCTCGATATCCGGGAAAGAACAACTCTGGACTTCTGGAGGCTGGGCTGACCGTTTCGGAATGCCGCCCGATGACACGGGCTTCGGACATTCGGCGCAACAGGTTGCTGACTTCCGGCCTGAAAGCAAGCTGGTGTTCGACTACGCTGCCGGAGTTCGACAGGCGTTTGCCGAAGCATCCGAAGCCTTCCGGAGGGAGCCTTGGACGGAACGGCGAAGGACGCTGGAGACGAAGGCGGCGGGGATATGCACACCAACGTCGCCCGCGTCTGCATGGACACGATGCAGCACACCGGCCAGATCGCGTACCTTCGAGGCCTTCAGACCGGGATGGACTGGTTCTTCTAGTTTGGCTCCCTACGCAAGCCCTGTCATTTATCGTTGTCAAGGCGAAATGCACCCATTAGAATCGATGTATCGAGTTACTTTCCCTTGGAGCGAATCGTGAGCAGCGAGTCCTACTGCTGTCCAAACCTACAGAACGCCATGGACCTCCTGGGCAAGAGGTGGACCTGCCTCATAGTACGGTCCATGGTGGACGGCCCCCGCCGGTTCTCCGAGATATCCTCGTACGTTGTGGGAGTTAGCGATCGCGTGCTCTCCGAGCGCCTGCAGGAGCTGGAGCAGCGTGGCATCGTGGAACGCCGCGTGCTTGACCAGCGTCCGGTAAGGGTCGAGTATGCACTGTCCGAGAGCGGTCTCCAGCTACGAGATGTCCTCCATGCCATCAAGGCCTGGGCGGACAGGTGGACGGTGGCCGAGAAGACTCCCGCCGGAGTGAGCTAGGCCGGGAGACCGGCGAAAGGCTCGCAGTGCCGTCCATACGCGCGGACCGCGTTCTCCGTAACGCCAACGTCATTACCGTAGACACGCGCGCGCCTCGCGCGCAGGCCGTCGCGGTCAAGGACGGCCGCATACTTGCCGTTGGCAGCAACGAGGACGCCGAAGCCTTCACCGGCCCTGGAACTCATGTCGATGACCTCGGCGGCGCAACCGTCCTGCCCGGCTTCATCGATGCCCACATCCACGTACTGAGCAGCGGCACGCGCCATGTCATGGAGGCCGACTGCGATCGGCGTTCCATAGCCGAGGTGCAGGCCGCGCTCCGCGAGAGGCTGCCCGGCGCGAGCCGAGGCGACTGGATTCGGGGCTTCAAGTTCGACGACACCAAGACCGCCGAGTTCAGATTCCTCTTCAAAGAGGACCTCGACGCTGTCACCATGGAGCTGCCGGTGCTCGTTTCCCACCGCGCCGGCCACGTGTCGTACGCGAACGGCAAGGCGTTGGAGCTCGCCGGCTACACTCGCGACTCCGCTGACCCGCCGGGAGGACGACTCGGCCGCGATCCCGCAACAGGCGATCTCAACGGTGTCGTATACGAGAGGGCGATCGAGCCCTTCAGGCCGCTGCTGCCCGCCGTAACGGACGAGTCACGCGCGGCCGGGTTGCGCCTCATTGACAGCATGCTCACGTCCGCCGGCCTCACCAGCGTCCACGACGCTCGGGTCTCGGCAGACGAGCTTCGCATGTACCAGGACGGCCGGGACAACGGCGATCTTTCGATGCGCGTGTACGCGCTGATGGGGCACGAGTTCTTCCCGCACCTGAGGGACGGCGGCGTGAAGTCCGGCATGGGAGATGACCGGCTGCGCATCGGCGGCATCAAGCTGGTGTCGGACGGCGCCATCGCCACCCGCACCGCATGGCTGTCGGAGCCGTACGTTGGGAGCGAAGACGATCACGGCATCCAGGCCCTCTCCGAAGAGGAGATCGAGGAAGCCGTGATGGAGATTCACAGGGCAGGCTTCCAGGTCTGCATCCACGCAAACGGCGATCTGGCCATAGACATGGTCGTCACCGCTTACGAGAAGGCGCAGGCTGAGTTCCCGCGCGGCAACGAGAGACACCGCGTCGAGCACTGCACGGTCGTGAACCCTGACCTGCTGTCGCGGATGAGCGCCGCCGGCGTAATCGCCACGCCGTTCTGCACCTACGTCTACTACCACGGCGAGAAGATGCCGTTCTATGGAGCAGACCGCCTGCAGTGGATGTTCGCCCAGCGGTCCTTCATTGACAGCGGAGTGGTCTCGACCGGCGCGACCGACTACCCGCCCGGCCCGTACGAGCCGCTGATGGGCGTTCAGGCCTGCGTGACCCGCACCGACAGCGAGGGCAACGTCTGGGGCCCGGACCAGAGGGTGACCGTGGAAGAGGCCCTCAAAATTTACACGCTAAACGGCGCCTACGCCGGCTTCGAGGAAGACATCAAGGGCTCGATCACGCCGGGCAAGCTGGCCGACTTTGTGGTGCTGTCCGAAGACCCGACGGCCGTGGCCCCGATGACGATCATGGACATCCCGATTCAGCAGACGATCATCGGCGGCCGGACGGTCCACGAGGCGTAGCGCCGCTCAACACCGCGACCGTACCCAGCGCCAGCCTCCGGCGCTTGATGTCCTGATTTACACGCTAAATGGCGCCTACGCCGGCTTCTAGGAAGACGTCAAGCGCTCGATCACGCCGGGCAAGTTGGCCGACTTTGTGACGCTGGCTGAAGACACGACGAGCGTCGACCCGATGACGATCATGGACATCCCGATTCAGCAAACGATCATCAGCGGTCGGACGGTCCACGAGGCCTAACGCCCCTCAGAACCGCCACCATGCCCAGTGCCAGGCAGCGGTGCTTGATGTCCCGCTTTACACGCTAAACGGCGCCTTCGCCGGCTTTGAGGAAGACGTCAAGCGCTCGATCACGCCGGGCAAACTGGCCGACATGGTGGTTCTGGCCGATGACCCGGCCAGCGTGGACCCGGTGACGATCAGCAGCGGCCGGACGGTCCACGAGGGGTAGCGCCGCTCAGCACCGCCACGGTTCCCAGCGCCAGGCTGCGGTGCTCGATGTCCCGGAAGCCTGCCTCCCTCATCAACTCCCCAAGCTCCTTGGCCGTCCTGAAGGCCTGCACAGACTCAGGCAGGTACGTGTATGCCTCACGGTCTCCCGCCAGCAGCGCCCCGATCCACGGCGTAACGTAGCGGAAGTACACTGGGAACAGCCGTCCAAAGGGCCCCCGGCCTTCCAGCGGCACGATTTCCAGGATCGCTAGGCGCCCTCCGGGCTGCAGCACGCGGGCCATCTCCCGCAGCGACCGCGGCACGTCGGTGAAGTTCCGCACGCCGAACCCTACCGTGGCGCTGGCGAACGCGCCGTCCGGGAACGGCAGCTCGTGGACGTCGCCTGTAACGAACGTCACGCGCGAAGACAGTCCGTGGCGGTCCGCCTTCTCCCGGCCCACACGCATCATCTCGGACGAGAAGTCCACTCCGACGACGTCCGTGACCTCTGGCATTCGCGCCAGTTCGACTACGAAGTCCGCCGTCCCCGTTGCCACGTCCAGCGCCGGGCCGGCCTGCCCATCGGCTGCCATGCGGGTGGCAAGCCGGCGCCACGCGTGATGCCGCCCGGCCGACATGACCGTGTTTAGCAGGTCGTACCGCCTCGCGATCCGCCCGAACGTGCGGGCAACGTAACGCGTCCGCTCTTCCCCGCTTAGTTGGGCCAGCTTAGCGCCTCCTCGTTACTCATCCGCCATATGCTGCGTACCAGTCCTGACCGCCCGCTAACTAGCGCTTCGCGAAAGCTACTGTAGAGGGAGGGAGAACTAGCCCGTTCGTGGTGAGCTTGTCGGACCTGAGCGGGCATCGACCACGGGCAGGTGATTCGAATTGCTTGGTCTTCACCAACTCTCCATGACTGGTCATGGAGAGCAATCGTAGCGTGTGGTGCGCTTACTTCATACATCTCCAACGGTGAAAACTGGGCGAAGAGGACGGTCCTGAGTTGAAGATCGTCTAGGGGAAGCGCCCTGATGCTGGCTAGCTTGCTCTAAGCGAACTAGCGTGCTAATATGGACGCATGCACACAGAACAGCACCCCGACAGCAGCCCGGCAGGCCGCTTTCGTCTGCGCTCATCGAGGCGTCGAGAGGCCCGCCCAGCTATGGAAAGACTGTCACATTTTTGCTCAACTCGTCGCAATCCGTATACAAACCGTATTCAATCCGACTCAAATTCTGTAACTTTTCCGAAAGTTCTCAGCTATGAAAAGTGACGGAATGTTACAGAATGTGACAGTTTCTCGGGGTTTGGACTCCATCGCGGGCCCTCCCGATCGTTCGATCTAGGGGGCGACGGCCCGAACTTGCGGGCCTGAAACTCTGGCCCCGATATGGCTGGTGTATACTTGGCCCAGCCCATTGCCCAAGCTGCGAAGGCCTTGTACATGACCTCTCAACCGGACAAAGAAGACAGGGAAGAAGCTGCTCCCGATGAAGGTGACGACGGCGCAACCGCCTCCGAGTCAGAGTCCGGCACGGTAACCGGAACGCCCGCAAGCGAACTAGCCGAAGGCACAGATGCCGTTGACTCTAGGTCCGGAGATGAAGCGCCGGAGGGACTGGAATGAAGCCGTACCGGTTCGATGCCGCCGACTCCGACTCCGAGTCCGGAGATGAAGCGCCGGAGATGGAGTACCGGCAATCCAGTTGGGCATGGGGATGGCCCCTCATCCCGTGGGCGATACTGATCATCCTGCAGATATACGTTGCCGGCGATCCGATCTTTACGATTATGTTCTTCGCCCTGGCCGGGATCATGACGCTTCCCAGATACCTCCGCTGGAGGAGCACTTCGTACGTCGTCTCGCCGGACGGCATCAGGGTGGCGCACCAGTCCATGTCGGGCGGGCAGGACTTTGAAGTCGAGTTCTCAGAAATCATAAGCATTGAAACCGAACGTGGATTCTTGGATCGAACGCTTGGTTACAAGACCATTGAGATACTTCTCAAAGACAAGGGCTTGGCCAAGCTCACGTTCCTGCCCGTGAACGCCGACATAGACGATGTGATCCGCGAAAGGATCGGGGAGCTGCAACGTGACTGACTCCCAGTTCACGCTGATCAAGGCCGCGAGGCTCATCGACGGCACCGGAGCGCCTGTGCTGGAGCGAGGCGCTGTCCTCATCGAGGGAGACGTGATACGCGCAGTCGGTGGCGAGGAGAGCGTCTTCGCGCCGGAGGGAGCCCATGTCGAGGAGCTCGACTACGGGGACCGGACGATTCTCCCTGGACTAGTGGACTGCCACGTTCACCTCAACGGCATCGGGGACGGGCGCCGGGGCGACGATCTCGTCCAACTGCCGGACGAGGTCCTGGCAATCCAGTCGGCCGAGAACGCCCGCAGGCACCTCTTCTCCGGAGTTACGACCATCCGGGACCTTGGCGCAAAGAACCGGACGACGTTCGCGCTCCGGGAGGCGATGGAAGAAGGCCTTGCCGTCGGTCCGAGGCTGGTCCTCTCTGGCCGTCCCATGGCCATCGTTGGAGGGCACCTGAGCTACTTCGGCATCCAGGCCACCGGCCCGGACGAGTGTCGAGCCGCAGTCCGCCAGCTAGTCAAAGAGGGTGCGGACTTCATCAAGATCACCGCCACCGGCGGCAGCACGATGACCTCGTTCCCGTTGCTGCCTTCGTTCACCGTCCCTGAGTTGAAGGCGATCATCGAGGAGGCCCACAAGTTCGGCAAGCACGCGGCGGCTCATTGTGCCTCCTCCCAGGGCATGGTCAACTGCCTCGATGCGGGCATAGACACGATCATCCACGGCGTCCACAGGGAACCGGACGGCGAGGACAGGTACAGGCCGGAGATATCGGAGCGGATCGCCGAGCAGGGCGTCTTCGTTAATCCCACGCTGAACGGGGCCCGCGAGGGCATCAAGGCGCTGGAGGCAAAGAGCGCCCGCACGGGCCTCACCCCCCAGGAACAGGACAGGCTGGACCGGTCCAGGCGCGGCGTCGAGACCAGGGCGGACCACTTTGCACGCATGAGAGAGGCCGGAGTGACAATGGTCTGCGGCTCCGACTCCGCTTGGGGCCGCCACACCATGGGCCACTTCCACGACGAGATTGACGCCCACGTGAATGCCGGCATGACTCCCATGGAGGCCATTGTCAGCGCCACCGGCGACTCCGCCCGCTCCTGCTGGGCCGAAGACCGCGTCGGAACGCTCGAGCAAGACAAGCTGGCCGACATCCTGGTGGTCGAAGGAGACCCCTCTCAGGACGTCATGGCCCTCGCAAACGTGGCGGACGTGTTCCTCGGCGGGGTCAAGGTAGACCGCACCAGCCCTGCCTGATCGCGGCCAGACAGTTCGTAGCTGCCAGGCTGCTAGAAGGCCGTAGCTCACCGGGACGTTTGCCACTACACCGTAAGGGGTCAGCCCAGGTCGCGAGGAATCGTGGAGCGCCAGGTCCTGTCGAACACGCGTTCATCGCCCTCGAACGCCTCAAGCTCGCTGGTCAGGTGGAAGTGCATAAGATCGCAGGTCCACGTTGACCGGGTCTGGACTGTGATCTGCCAGTCTCCTCTGCCGGTGGACATCGATCTGTTGAACTCGGCAGAGGCAGATTGAGGGTCCCCCTCCGTTATGGAGTACTTCCAGTCGCTGGACCCTCCCGATTCTATCCCGCTGTGGCCGAGCCGAACGCGGCCCATCCCGCCGGAGTACATGGACTCCAGCCTGCCGGTAAGGACGTCGAGATGGTGCTCCCTGGAGTAGGAACCAGGCTCCAGCATCTCGACTTCGATCGGCGGCCCGGCCTCCGGCTCGTCGAAGTTGGGCACGTCGAGATCCTGGACGCGGATCGACCGGACCGGCAGCTCCAGTCTGCTGGACTCTCCCGTGAAGAGGCTGAGCGTTACCGGCTCCGGTGACGGCCACGCGAAGGGCCAGTAGGTAGGGGATACCGCGAGCCTCAGCCGGTGCCCCGGAGGGACAGCGTACGCTATGGCGCCGAGGGGTACCGTGACGTCGTACCTCTTGCCGGGCTCCAGGGGCTCCGGATGCTCGTCGCTGTCCCGGTGGGTCAGGTTCAGCATCCGGCGGGTGATCAGCGTCGACTCGCCCGTCGGGCCGACATCACAGAGCCGTACCGAGATCACTGCGGCCGGCCGGTCCGCGGCGACCGATAGCTTGGCAAACGGAGAGCCCAGGATCTCCAGCCGTTCGGTTAACGGCACCGATGTCAATGAGATCGAGAGGCCGTCATCATTGCGTTGATCCGGCGGCCAGTCCGGCAGGTGACCAAACGATGCCCACTCGCCGCCGTCCCTTCCCACCGTCTGCACGCCGAGGTGGTCGATCCTTCCCTCCGGCTGCGGCTCCTCATCGAGTGTGTGATCGCTCAGGAAGAAGACGCGGCTGTCGACGTTGGGCGTCGGCCAGCTTGCCTCGGAAAACCATCGCCCCGGCCGTTCGGTGTAGTGGATCTTGGGCGGCACTGCTTCCGGCATCCACATCGTCAGCATCGGGTCTTCCATGACGCCGGTGTCGGCTCCCTTGAGCCAGTGGTCCCACCACCTGAGGCTTTCCTGCAGGAATCCCATGTTCGGTCCCGGAGGCAGGCTGGTCATGGCCGTAGCCGTGGCCCCAGGGCCCTATCAACCCCTTCTTCGGCCCCGAGTAGTTGGACAGGAATCTAATGATGACGCCGACGTATGGGTCTGTCCAACCACCGACCATGTAAATCGGACATTGGATGTCGTCGTAGTTCACGTACACGGAGCCCTGCTTCCAGAACTCGTCCTTCCGCGGGTGGCGCAGCCATTCCTCCGCCCACGGTTCATTGCTCTCCATGCGTTCGAACCACATCTCCCGCCACCTGTCATCCACGTGCCTCGGGTCCCGGGGGCTTGGCGTTCATGGTGAACATGGTCGATGCCCACTCAAGCGTGCAGGAGGTAACGCATCCGCCCTGATGATGGAGATCGTCCTCGTACCTGTCGTCCGTCGAGCATGAGCTGATCACGGCCTTCAACTCCGGCGGACGGCGGGCCGCGATCTGTAGTCCGTTGAAGCCTCCCCAGGAGTTCCCAATCATTCCAACAGCACCGGTGCACCACGGCTGCCGGGCGATCCAGGAGATGATCTCCAGACCATCGTCCTGTTCCTGCTTTAGATACTCGCCAGGCAACAGGCCATCAGAGTCGCCGCTGCCGCGAATGTCGAGCGAACGAAGGCGTAGCCGTGGCCGGCCACGTAGCGTTGGTCAGGGGCGTCCATGGCCATGCCCTCATTCTTGCGGTACGGGATGTAATTGAGGATTGCGGGGATGGGGTCGTCCTCAGCGTCCTCGGGCAGCCAGATCCTGGCGGCCAGCCGGCAGCCGTCGGACAGAGGTATCCAGGTGTTCTCTATCAGCCGAACTCTGCGTGGGAACTCGCTTACGATCTTCACCACTCGCCTCCAGTCAACCTGACGCTAGGTAGGGGGTGTGTTTCCATAGACCATAGGCGCAACGGCCTGATCGCGGAAGGTCTCTTGGTAAGGAGCCCGCAACGAGCGGCTGGAGCGCCGCCGCTACGCTCCGATGATCTGACCCAAGACGTCCGAAAGCCGGCCCTTGCGGTCTTCCAGGTCTTGCAGGCGCTGGCGCTCCTTTTCGACGACCTCTTCGGGCGCTCGCTCGACGAACCTGCTGTCCCCAAGTCGGGACCGGAGCTTGGTCGCATTCGCGTCGATGCCGTCTAGCTCGGCTTGAAGCCGGTCCTTCATCTGGTCCAGGTCAACAAGCCCGCCCAGCGGTACCTTCACCGTTCCCTGGGACAGGACCAGAACGACATCGTCCTGCGAAGGTCCCTCGCCGTTAGGGTCCATGTCCAGCGAGCCCACTTTGGCCAGGGTCTTGACCGCGTCTGCCTCGCCGTCCAGAACGTCGGCTATTGCCGGAGCGTCCACGACGGCTTCCACCGGAACGTGGGGCTGGATTCTGAACTCGGCTCGCAGGTTCCGCACCGATCTCACTAGCTCGATCACGGAGCTGATCTCCGCCTCCGCCTGCTCGTCATGAAGCGCGGGATCAGCTTCCGGAAACTCGGCGATTATCAGCGCCTCCGGCAATGCAGACCGGTCGGGCAAGGCTGCCGCAAGCGTCTGCCATATCTCCTCTGTAATGAACGGCATGAACGGGTGCAGCAGCCGCAGCGTGCGCTCCAGCACGTGGACGAGCGTCGGGATCGCGGAACGGTCTCCGCTCCGCAGCCTGATCTTCGCCATCTCCAGGTACCAGTCGCAGTACTCGTTCCACAGGAAGTCATGCGCCGCCCTCTGCGCTTCCCCGAACTGGTACTCTTCCATCCCGCGATTGGTCTGCGAGACGGTCCTGTTCAGCCGGCTGAGTATCCACCGGTCTTCCCGATGGGTCGGCTTCGGATCGCTCCACTGACCGAGGGCCGCGTCGCCCACTGCGTTCGAAAGCACGAAGCGGGACGCATTCCAGAGCTTGTTCGCGAAGTTCCGGCTGGCCTCGATTCTCTTCTCGTTCAGCCGCATGTCGTTCCCGGCCGACGTTCCGGTCGTCAGCGCGAACCGCAGCGCGTCGGCTCCGTAGACGTCGATGAGGTCTAACGGGTCCATGACGTTCCCGAGCAGCTTGCTCATCTTCACCCCCTCCGGGTCTCGCACCATCCCGTGCAGATAGACCGTGTGAAAGGGGATATCGCCGACATTCTCGATGCCGAAGAAAATCATCCGCGCCACCCAGAAGAAAAGGATGTCGTGCCCCGTCTCCATGACACTGCCCGGATAGAAGTAGTCCATGTCCGCGGTCTCGCCGGGCCAGCCCAGCGTTGAGTGCGGCCAGAGGCCGGAGCTGAACCAGGTATCCAGCACGTCGTCGTCTCGGGAGAGGTCAAAGCCGCCGCAGGCGGGGCACGACGAAGGATCGTCCATCTCGACGATTACTTCGCCGCATCCATCGCAGTACCACACCGGGATCCTGTGCCCCCACCAAAGCTGGCGGCTTATGCACCAGTCACGGATGTTGTCCATCCAGTTGAAGTAGACCTTGGTGAACCGGTCCGGGACTATTCTGATCCTGCCATCAGCCACGGCCCTGCGGGCGGGATCGGCCAGTGGCCCCATCTTCATGTACCACTGCAGGCTGACGATGGGCTCCACAACCTCGTCGCATCGCTGGCAATGGCCCACCGAGTGCTGGTACGGCTCGACGGCCTCCAACAGGCCTTCCGTCTCTAGCTGCTCGACAATTCGAGTCCTGGCTTCTGCCCTGCCAACACCTGAGTATGCTCCGGCGTTCTCGTTCAACGTGCCGTCGTCGTTCAACACGTTGATCGCAGGCAGGCCGTGTCTCCCGCCGATCTCAAAGTCTGCCGCGTCGTGGCCGGGTGTTACCTTGAGTGCGCCCGTGCCGAACTCTGGGTCCACTGCCTCGTCGGCCACGATGGGAATGGCCCGGTTCATGATTGGCAAGACCACGTTGGAACCGACCCGGCCCGCATACTTGGAATCATCCGGATGCACGGCCACGCCGGTGTCGCCCAGCATGGTCTCCGGCCTCGTTGTGGCAACAACCACGCCATCGCCGCCGTCTTCCGCCCTGTAGCGAATGTGGTACAGAGCGCTGGCCTCGTCCCGGTGCACAACTTCCAGGTCCGACAGCGCGGTTGCGCAACGGGGACACCAGTTTGTAATCCGCTCGCCTCTGTAGATGAGGCCCTTCTTGTACAGGTTTACGAAAGTTGTGCGGACCGCCCTGTTTGGACCTTCGTCGAGTGTGAAGGCCAGCCGGGTCCAGTCGCACGACCCGCCCAACCGTTTGATCTGTTCGTGAATGCGCCCCCCGTAGCGGTCCACCCACTCCCAGACCTGCCGGACGAACTCAAGCCGGCCAATGTCATGTCGCGAAACCCCGTCGTCCGCGAGCATTCTCTCCACCACAACCTGTGTGGCAATTCCGGCGTGGTCGGTTCCTGGCAGGAAGAGTGTCGGCTCGCCCTTCATCCTGTGCCACCGCACCATGAGGTCTTCCAGGGCAGTCGTTAGCGCGTGGCCCAGGTGCAGCTCGCCGGTTACGTTGGGAGGAGGCATGATGATGACGAACGGCTCCCTGTCGGGGTCGACTTCAGGCGTGAAGTAGCCGCCCTTCATCCAGAGATCGTAGACATCTCCCTCCACGGCCTTGGGGTCGTAAGCTTTGGACATAGCAGTGCTGCGGGGCTTTTGGGCCATATTGTTCAAACTCTCAGGAAGAAATGCGGGGTGGCCCAATTCTAGCAGGCCGCCGTCGGGTCTTACCTGAGAAGCTCCGCGATCCGGTCCAGGATTCGGTGTGCAGCGTCGAACTTGGACATCAGGGGCAGGCATTCCGCATTGCCGTGTCGGTCGAGAATCGTCACGCGGTTGGTATCGACTCCAAACCCGCTGCCCTCCTCGGTGATGTCGTTGGCGGCAATCAGTTCGAGGCCCTTCTTTCTGACCTTGGCCCGAGCGTTCTCAAGAACGTTGTCACTCTCAGCCGCGAAGCCGATTCGCAGGACGCCCTCTGGAATCTCAAGCATGAAGTCGTCGTTCTTAACAAGTTCAAGCGTGAGCCGGCCCGCTCCGTCTGCCTTCTTGATCTTCTGCGAAGAAACCTCGGCGGGACGGTAGTCGCTAACCGCGGCGGCCATGATCACCGCGTCCGCGCCTTCGCAGGCCGAGAGCACGGCACTGCGCATGGATGCCACGGTGTCTACGCAGAGAACTTCGGCTCCGGCAAGTGGGGGCATATCGGTAGCCGTCACAAGCGCGACAAGCGCTCCACGGTCCCTGGCGGCCTCAGCGAGGGCACGGCCCATCTTCCCTGACGAGCGATTTGTGATCACACGCACGGGGTCAATCGGCTCGCTGGTTCCTCCGGCGGACACGACCACCTTCCTTCCTGCCAGATCGCCGTTCCTCCCCAGGACCAGGCGCAGGTGGTCCAGAAGCTCCGCCGGTTCCGTCATCCGGCCGGCCCCCGTTAGACCTGAGGCGAGTCGCCCCTCTTGGGGCCCGACCAGGGTCATGCCCCGGTCTCGAAGAGTTTTCGCGTTGGCCTGGGTGGCCTCTGCCTGCCACATATTGCCGTCCATCGCCGGGGCAACCACAACCGGCGCCTTTGTGGCCAGGATCGTTGCCGTGAGCGGGTTGCCCGCAAGGCCGGCGGCCATCGCTGCCATCGTGTTGGCCGTGGCGGGAGCGACGAGCACCACGTCCGCCCGTTCCGCCAGCGCCACGTGATTGATCGAGAGCTCGGACTCGGTCTCGAACAGGTTGGTGAACACGGGCCGGTGAGTCAGCGAGCGGAAAGTGAGCGGGGAGAGGAAGCGTTCCGCGTTCTCTGTCAACACAACGTCCACCAGCGCGCCCGACTGGACCAGTTTGCTGGTGAGGTCGGCTGCCTTGTAACAGGCGATGCTGCCAGTAGCGCCTAGTACTACGTGCTTGCCCTTGAGTATGTTCACCATCTGTACGTTCTTGGCAACCTTGAGTTAATTTCGCCTCAATTGCAGTCCCGGTTCATCCCGTAGATTAGCTTCAAGCCGATTAGCGTGAGATTGAGGTCGATCGTGTCGAATATGCCCGCATTGTCAAATAGCACCGCAAGGCCTCCGGTTCCTATGACCCTGCAGTCTTCGCCGAGTTCAGCTCGGAATCGCTTCACCATTCCTGTGACCAGATCTGTGTAGCCGAGCACAATGCCGGACTGCAGGGAGTGGACCGTGCTCTTCCCAATCGCGGAGTTGGGAGCTAACAGCTGGACTCTTCTCAGGAGTGAAGTGTTGGCATACAAAGCGTCTGTCGCCAGTGCGATGCCCGGTGCGATCGCGCCGCCAAGGTACTCTCCCTTAGCGGAGACGGCGTCGAAGACCGTTGCCGTTCCGAAGTCCACCACGATTGCTGGTCCGCCGTAGAGATGCAGGGCCGCTACTGCGTCCGCGATGCGGTCGGGGCCCACGTCTCTGGGGCTGTCGTACAGGACGCGGACTCCCGTCTTCACGCCCGCGTCCACCGTTAGGGGGTCGGCGTCGAAGTATTGTTTGCAGAGTTCTACGAAGCTGGAAGTCAACGGTGGCACGACGCTGCACAGGCAAACGTCCGTTACGCTATTGGCTGGAACGCCTTTTAGAGGAAGGAGTTGGCTCAGGGCGAGGCCGTACTCGTCCGTGGTGCGGGAGCGGTCCGTGGCGGTGCGCCACGTTGCCTTCAGTTCGTCGCCGTCGAACACGCCGGCGGTGACGTTGGTGTTGCCGACGTCCAGCGTAAGAAGCACCGATTTCCTCCGGTACGCTGCGGCAGCGCCGCTAGCGTCCAGCGCCAATTGTACCACCGGGGTGACATCGGACCAGTGCCCCAAAATGCAGCGCGCGAGCTTACTGGGCGGCATGCTAGTTCAGTATTGACGTGTGAATACGATGCGGATAGAATGCTCATTTGTCGCCAATTGTAGCGAAGGGTTAACCGTGCGCCTTTCGCGTCTCCCGTTCATTCAGACAGAGGTCACGCCGTGCCAACTGTAAATCAACTCGTAAGAAAAGGCAGGAAGAGCAAGAGAAAGAAAGACAAGGCACCCGCCTTGCGCTTCTCTTTCAACACGCTCAAGAACCGCGGACGCCGTGACAAGGGCGCGCCACAAAAGCGGGGTGTGTGTATACAGGTCAGAACTCAGACGCCCAGAAAGCCTAACTCTGCTCTCAGGAAGGTTGCGAGGGTCCGTTTGACAAACGGCATGGAGGTAACGGCCTACATTCCCGGTGAGGGGCACAACCTGCAGGAGCACTCGGTAGTGCTCATTCGAGGAGGACGGGTGAAGGACCTACCGGGAGTGCG
This sequence comes from Dehalococcoidia bacterium, assembly GCA_965237445.1. Classification (GTDB taxonomy): domain Bacteria; phylum Chloroflexota; class Dehalococcoidia; order Lucifugimonadales. The sequence continues at coordinate 1,547,828 of OZ250142.1, forward strand.
GTACCAGATAGTGCGAGGCGCTTTGGACACTGCCGGCGTCTTCGACCGTGAGCGCGGGCGCAGCAAGTACGGGGCGAAGAGGAGCGGCGGACGCCTGTAACGGGCGAGTCCGATTAGAGACAAAGACTAGGAATAAACCGAAAGCATAGAAATGGCTCGAAGAAGACCCGCACAGAAGCGAATCCCGGTCCCGGACGCCCGGTACCACAACGCCTTGCTTTCCCAGTTCATCAATAAAGTGATGTTGAACGGCAAGAAGACGATGGCCCAGAAGATTGTCTATGGGGCGTTGGATCAAGCGGAGAGCGAGGCGCGCCGGCCGGGTATAGACGTCTTCGAGCAGGCCATCCGCAACGCAACGCCAATGGTGGAAGTGAAGTCCAGGCGAGTGGGGGGCGCCACGTATCAGGTGCCCGTAGACGTCAGGCCTGAACGCCGTCTCGCCCTTGCGATGCGATGGCTGATCAATGCCGCGAGATCGAGGAGCGGGCAGCCCATGGCCCGCAGACTTTGCCAAGAACTGCTGGACGCGGCAAGGAGCCAGGGCTCTGCCGTGAGGCGCAAGGATGAGCTCCATCGGATGGCAGAGGCGAACCGCGCCTTTGCGCACTACCGCTGGTAGACGCCTTCAATCTGACCGCCCCAAGAGATCGAACCGGATCGTGACCACCAAACCCTGCTCGCTCGATAACGTACGTAACATTGGCTTCATCGCCCACATTGATGCCGGCAAAACTACTGTGACTGAGCGGGTCCTCTACTTTGCGGGACGTACTCATCGCATAGGCGGCGTGGACGAGGGGACCACGGTAATGGACTGGATGGACCAGGAGCGGGAGCGTGGCATCACGATCACCGCTGCCGCAACCACCTGCGCCTGGCGAGGGTATACGATCAACATTATCGACACGCCGGGCCACGTGGATTTCACCGCCGAAGTTGAGAGAAGCCTCCGCATACTTGACGGGGGCGTAGTTGTGTTTGATGCGGTTGCCGGCGTGCAGCCTCAGTCAGAAACGGTCTGGCGCCAGGCCGACCGTTACGAAGTCCCGAGGATATGCTTCATCAACAAGATGGACCGCGTGGGCGCGGACTTCTACAAAGCGGTCGATAGCATCTCGCACCGTCTGAAGGCTAACCCCGTCATTGTTCAGATACCCGTCGGAAGCGAAGACGACTTCGAGGGCGTCATAGACCTTGTCGAGAGCAAGGTCTGCACCTTTACGGACGGTGTGGGAAGCTTCCGCGAGGGCCCGGTGCCCGAGGAGATGATCGAGGAGTACCGCAACCGCCGCGATGTGATGATAGAAAAAGTCGCCGAGACGGACGACGACCTGATCGTCAAGTACATCGAAGGCGAGGAAATTACAAAGGAAGAGATCAAGGACGCACTGAGGCGAGCTACCGTGGACAACAGGCTCGTGCCAGTCACATGCGGCAGCGCCCTTACGTCCAGGGGTGTTCAGCCCCTCCTTGATGCCGTTACGGACTACTTGCCCTCTCCTCTCGACGTGCCTCCTGTGACAGGCAAGGACGCCAAAACAGGAGAGGAGAGTTCTCGCGGCCCGAGCGACGACGAGCCGTTTGCCGCACTGGCTTTCAAGGTAGTCAGCGACCCCTTCATAGGGCGGCTGGTCTACTTCCGCATGTACTCCGGCCGGATGGAAACGGGCGATTCTGTGTTCATTTCGTCCACCGGCAAGCGTGAACGACTGGGCCGGGTAGTGCAAATGCACGCGGAACGCCGGGAGGATGTCTCTGAGGTGCGTGTGGGCGACATCGCCGCCGCGGTAGGCCTTCGCAGCGCGTCGACGGGGGATACTCTGTGCGATCCAGCCGCTCCTATCCAGCTGGAGACGATCACATTCCCTGAGCCGGTCGTCTCAGTGTCCGTGGAGTCTCGTACCAGGGCAGGCGAGGACAAGCTGCAAGAGTCACTTCAGAAGATGTCGGAGGAGGACCCCACGCTGCGCGTAGCGGTCGATAGTGAGCTAGGGCAGACCATACTCTCGGGGATGGGAGAACTGCACCTGGAGATCGTTGCCGATCGTATCAGGCGGGAGTTCAAGGTTGAGGCCAATCTCGGGAGCCCGCGTGTAGCGTACCGTGAGGCGGTTACCAGGCAGGCGAAGGGCGAGGGCCGATTCGTACGTCAGACCGGCGGCCGAGGTCAGTATGGTCACGCGATTATTGAAATCGAGCCTCTGGAACGCGGCACTGGTTTCGTCTTTGAGAGCCGAGTCAGGGGCGGCTCCATTCCTAATGAGTATATTCCAGGTGTGCAAAAGGGGGTCCAGGAGGCGCTGACAACAGGTCCGCTTTCCGGCTTCCCTGTGGTGGACGTAAAGGCGACATTGCTGGACGGTAGCTATCACGACGTTGACTCGTCTGAAATGGCGTTCCGTGTGGCCGGTTCCATGGCTCTTAAATCGGCGCTGAGCCGGGCGGGGCTGGTCCTTCTGGAGCCGGTGATGAGGCTTGAAGTCGTAACACCGGGCGAGTTTCTGGGAGACGTGCTTGGCGATTTGGGTCGGAGGCGCTCGAACATCAGGAGCATTGAAGGCGAAGGAGACATCCAGGTTGTGCGAACGAATCTCCCACTGGGAGAGAGCTTCGGATACGCCAATGCGCTTCGCTCTCTAACGCAGGGAAGGGCCGGCCACACAATGGAGTTCTACAGGTACGAAGAGGCGCCTTCCAGTGTGACGGCGCGAAGATAACAAGCCAGAGCAAAGATACGACTATGGTCACCAGCAGACAAAAGATTCGGATCATTCTGAAGGCGTTCGACCACAAGATACTGGACCTGTCGGCACGGCAGATAGTGGAGGCAGCAGAACGCACGGGAGCCCAGATTGCGGGTCCCATCCCGTTGCCCACTTCGATTAAGCGGTTCTGCGTTATCCGCGGCCCTCACGTGCACAAAGATGGACGCGAGCACTTCGAGATCCGCACTCACAATCGCTTGATAGACATCCTTGAGCCGACTTCCAGGACGATCGACTCGCTGACCCGGCTGAATGTGCCGGCCGGTGTCGACATCTCCATAAAGCTGTAGGACTTCGCGCATGCCGGTTCACGGAATCTTGGGAAGAAAGATAGGAATGACCCAACTGCACCGGGAGGATGGCGCCGTTGAGGCGGTTACCGCCCTGAAGGCCGGACCTTGCACGGTGACGCAGGTGAAGTCCGTTGACGGCGAAGGGTACTCCAGTGTGCAGGTCGGATATGACGAGGCCAAAAGAGCGAGCAAGCCAGCGCAGGGTCATCTTGCGTCCAGCGGCAAGCTCTTTCGCGTACTGCGAGAGTTCAGGGTCGGTGACGCATCCGAACTGGAAGTGGGCCAGGAATTGGACGTTTCCCAGTTTGAGCCCGGAGACCTTGTCGATGCCACCGGATGGTCGAAGGGCCGCGGCTTTGCCGGAGGTGTAAAACGATACAACTTCCGTGGCGGACCGAAGACCCACGGCCAGTCTGACCGCCACCGTGCGCCCGGATCGATTGGCGCTGGTTCCACGCCGGGCAGGGTGCTGAAAGGGCTCAAAATGGCCGGGCACATGGGTGACCGCAGAGTGACCGTTCGCAACCTGGAGGTTGTCCGAACGGAGCCGGAACGCAATCTCTTGTTCGTCCGGGGTGCGGTGCCGGGCGCCCGGAACGCATTGTTGATCATCAAGAAATCAAGATTCCAGAAGGGTTGAGCTAAGTGAGACTGCCGGTAAGGAACGTTCAGGGCAGGGTCGTTGAGACCGTCCAGGTGAGGGACGACGTTTTCGACGTTCCAGAGAATCGTGCTCTGGTGCACCAGGTCATGGTCGCGCAGTTGGCTAACGCCCGGCAAGGCACAGCCTCGGCAAAGACTCGCGCTGAGGTGTCGGGTGGCGGAGCGAAACCGCACCCGCAGAAGGGCACCGGCCGAGCCCGCCTCGGTTCGATACGGTCTCCACAGCTCAGGGGAGGCGGGGTCGTGTTCGGTCCCAAGCCTCGCAGCTACAGGCAACGTACTCCGAAGCGGATGCGGCGCCAGGCCCTGGTCGCCATGCTGTCCGACAAGGCCCGGAATGACAACCTGGTCGTCGTTGAGGACCTCGACATGGAGCCCAAGACCAAGGAAATGGTCAGGTTTCTGGAAGCCGTAAGGGCTGGCTCGTCTGCGCTTCTGGTCTCGGATGGGCCTGCTCCGGAAGCTCTCAAGGCTATCCGAAACATCGAGCGCGTCAAGGCATTGCCGGCCGCGCTCCTGAGCACGGTGGACTTGCTGCACCACCAGACGCTGATCATGACGGTGGAGGCCGTCCGCGAGGCCGAGCGCAGGTGGGGAGGTCCTTTCGTGCGACGCCCACCGGCGAACGATGAGGGCCGTGACTGATGGAACAGACTCAAATTCTCAGGAGACCAGTGGTTACGGAGAAGAGCACCCTCTTGAATGAGGTGGGCAAATACACCTTCGAGGTGGATTCGCGTGCCACAAAGCACCAGATAAAAACCGCGGTTGAGACTGCGTTTAGCGTTAAAGTTGCGAAGGTGAACACAATGGTCGTCCAGGGCAAGCGCAAGCGATACGGCCCAAGATTGGCTGTGAAGCCGTCATGGAAGAAGGCCGTGGTCACGCTGTTCCCTGGCGACAACATTACGATTTTCGAGGGCGTGTGATATGCCTCTTAGAAGCCTGAAACCCATTACCCCCGGCCAGCGTGGAGCGGTGGTTCAGACATCGGACGATCTGACTACCAACTCTCCCAAGAAATCGCTGCTGAAGCCGCTTAAGAAGCGGGCCGGACGAAGCCGGTCCGGTAAAATCACGGTACGGCACCGTGGAGGGGGCCACAAGCGCAGGTACAGGGTCATCGACTTCAAGCGAAACAAGCTGGGTATACCCGGTGAAGTCACGTCCGTCGAGTACGACCCGAACCGGACCGCCAGGATTGCCCTCATCAAATACCCGGACGGTGACTGGCGATACATACTCGCTCCCGATGGAGTGAGGGTGGGCGACAAGGTGGAGGCGGGAGAGGACGCGCCGATCAGACCGGGCAACGCTCTGCCTCTGCACAGGATCCCCGCAGGAGCGCAGGTCCATAACGTTGAGTTGAAAGTGGGCAAGGGTGGCCAGATCATCAGGAGCGCCGGTACGTCGGCCCAGGTGCTGGCAACTGAAGGCCGATACACTCTGCTGCGCCTGCCTTCGGGCGAAGACCGGCAAGTACTGAGCCAGTGCATGGCAACGATTGGCGTGGTCAGCGCAGTGGATCACAAGAACATAAAGCTGGGGAAGGCTGGCAGAAACAGGCATCGAGGCCGGCGGCCGCAGGTCCGCGGCGTCGTCATGTCTCCGCGCGACCATCCGCACGGTGGTGGGGAAGGCCGTTCACCCATTGGGATGCCGTCACCCAAGACACCTTGGGGGAAGCCGGCATTGGGCCGAAGGACAAGGCGCAAGAAGGCGTCCGACAGGCTCATAGTTCGCAGAAGACACAAGCGGTAAGCTGGAAGGTTAAACATGTCGAGGTCAATCAAGAAGGGCCCGTTCGTACATCATAAGCTGGCCAAGAAGGTGGACTCGGCTGTTCGGGAGAACAGCAAGGCGATCATCGTCACCTGGTCGAGAGCTTCGATGATCATGCCCGATATGGTCGGACTCAACATTGCCGTCCACGACGGCCGGCGGCATGTACCTCTGTTCATTACTGAGAACATGGTCGGCCACAGGCTGGGAGAGTTTGCGCCGACTCGGACCTTCAGGGGACACAGTGCAAGGTCTGAGCGAACGACATCAGTGAGATAGCTGGCAGATCAGGCAGAGGAAATGGCGGCAACAGCAATAGCAAAGAACACGGGCGTCTCCGTGAAGAAGGTTAAGCCCATAGTGGATATGGTCAGGGGCAAGCCGGTTGATGAAGCCCTGGCTGTGTTGCGGTTCATGCCGTCCCCTGTGGCAGCGCAGGTCGCCAAGGTTGTGAAATCGGCCGCGGCAAATGCCGAGAATGAGTTGCTCGGGAGAAGGTCCGAGCTTGTGATTACGGAGATCTTTGCGGACGAAGGCCCGAGTTTGAAACGGTTTCGGGCAAGGGCCCGGGGACGAGTAGGCAGAATCATCAGGCGAAACAGTCGGATTACCGTCGTCGTAGACGAAGCTGGAGGCGATTTTGGGGAATAAGACCCATCCAATTGGATTCCGTCTGGGGGTGATCCGCGAATGGGACACCAGATGGTTTGCAGCCAAAGGCGTCGGCTACCGAGCGTTCGTCAAAGAAGACCTGAAGATCAGGCAGACCATCCAGTCGAGATTTGAGGACGCGGGAATATCCAGAATTGAGATTGAGCGCGGCTCCAGCGATTTGATCGTAACTATCCACACGTCCCGCCCTGGAATTGTGATTGGGCGCGGCGGCCAAAGGGTGGAAGAACTTCGCAAAGACATTGAAGAGGTGAGTGGAGCAAGGGCGCGGCTCAACGTTCAGGAGATTCGTCAGCCCGAGTTGGACGCTTACCTGGTAGCGCGGAGCATCGCGGACCAGTTGGAGCGCCGCATAGCGTTCAGGCGCGCCATGAGGCAAGCGGTCGGCAGATCGATGCAGGCCGGGGCCTTGGGCATAAAGGCTTTGATTGGCGGAAGGCTTGGCGGCGCGGATATCGCGCGCAAGGAAAGGGCCATGGATGGCCGGGTGCCGCTGCACACACTCCGTGCGGACATCGACTACGGACTAGCCGAGGCCGCAACCGACTTCGGTCGCATTGGAGTGAAGGTCTGGGTCTACAAAGGGGACGTGATCAAGGCCCCGTTCGAGCCGGAGCCTGAGATCGAAGACATCAAGCCTATTGAGGTCACAGTGAGGGCCGAGGAAGAGCGGGAAGCTGAAAGGGAGGCGGCCGCTGCAGCCCAACAACCGCTTGCGCCGTCCGAGGAATCCGCCCCTGAGACCGGGGAGGTCCAGTAGGCCGTGTTACAGCCAAAGAGAGTGAAGCACCGGTATCAACACCGTGGGCGAAGGCGCGGCGTGTCCAATGCCGCAAGTCGCATTGACTTCGGCGAATATGGGCTCAAGGCCACGGAATCAGCATGGATATCGTCCAGGCAAATCGAGGCCGCTCGCCGGGTGATCACGAGGTACGTTCGAAGGGGCGGTAAGCTCTGGATTCGCATTTTCCCCGATAAGGCGGTCACTGCAAGGCCCGCCGAGACACGAATGGGCAAGGGCAAGGGAGCGGTTGACCACTGGGTAGCTGTGGTAAGGCGAGGACGCGTAATGTTCGAGCTAGCCGGGGTTCCGGAGCCCGTGGCGAAGGAAGCCCTGAGGCTGGCCTCACACAAGCTTCCGGTTGCCACGAAGTTTATCGCTAGATAGGTACGTAAGGGAGATTAGCACAGGTGGAGATTGACGATATCCGGGCACTTTCGGATGAGGAGTTGGAGGATCAGTTGGATGATTCCCAGCGCGGCCTCATGAATCTCAGATTTCGAGTGGCGACGATGCAGATCAACGATGTGAACCAGATTAAGTCTGCCCGGCGGCGGGTTGCCCGCATAAGGACCGTCATGCGGGAACGTGCCATGTCAGGAGCCTCTCGATGAGCAGTGAACGCCGAAAAGCCCGCGTAGGTACGGTCATTCAAGACCGGATGGACAAGACTGTGGTAGTTGCGGTCGAGTGGAGAAGGCCCCACAAGCTTTACCGCAAGCCGGTTCGCCGGAGGAGCCGGTTCTACGCTCACGATGAGGCTAATGTGTGCCGCATAGGTGACCAGGTCCGCATAATCGAGACTCGTCCCCTTTCGAAGATGAAGAGATGGAGGGTGGTGGAGGTCCTGTCGAGCACCGAGATCGCAGAGATCGCGCCGCAGGACATTGACAGGGAGGTAATAGAGGGGACCGATCTCCCGCGAACGGCCAATGAGGGAGATGACGGTACTCTGGGTCAGGCAATCATAGTCGAGCCGGACGAGGCTGCGCCGGATGAGTCGGAAGCTGATGGCGATGTGGACGTTGCCACGCCCGAGGCTCCGGTAGCGGAGGCTCAGACGGAGGAAGACACAGCAACCGAGACCGAAGCTGCCGTCGAAGAAGACGTAGCAACCGAGACCGAAGCTGCCGTCGAAGAAGATGTAGCAACCGAGACCGAAGCTGCCGTCGAAGAAGAGGCGGAGCAAAAGAGAGAGGCGCCCGAGTGATTCAGCAATACACAAGGCTGAGAGTTACTGACAACTCCGGAGCCAGAACCGTGAGTTGCATCGGCGTGCCTGGAGGGAGCGGCCGCAAGTACGCTGGACTCGGCGATGTCATCGTGTGCTCGGTGAAAGAGGCAGCTCCGGGGTCGCCAGTTCGGAAGGGAGAGGTTGTGCGGGCTGTAGTGGTCCGGACCGCCAAGTCTCATGGACGGAGAGACGGCTCATACATCAAATTCGATGACAACGCGGCCGTCATCATCGGCGAAGACCAGATGCCGCGAGGTACGCGGATATTTGGACCCGTAGCCAGAGAGCTCAGAGAAAAGAACTTCATGCGAATCGTTTCTCTGGCGCCGGAGGTGCTCTGAAATGAGGCTCAGGACGGGAGATTCCGTGCTGGTCATAAGGGGCCGGGACCGGGGCAAGCAAGGTGCTGTGCAACAGGTCTTCAGGCAGGACGGTAAAGTGCTCGTGGAAGGCGTTAACGTCGTTACCAAGCACGCAAAGGCCACTGGAGGAGTGCGTCAGGCGGGAATAATCCAGAAGGAGCTCCCGATCCAGGCGTCCAACCTCATGCTGGTATGCGTCCACTGCAATGAACCGACAAGAGCCGTCTACCGTTTCCTGGCCGATAGCAGCAAGGCCAGAATCTGCAAGAAGTGCGACGAGGTTATTGAGTAGCTTCTCGGTCCCCCACGGGGCAAGGGATTTTGCGCGAAGAAAACTATGACCACTGAAGAAGACAAGCAGCAGGAAGAGTCGGCTGACCAGGCGCAGGGTGACGCGTCACCCGCACGGAAGAAAACGCCGCGGAAGAAGGCCGCGGTCGCCAGTTCGGCAGAAGGTGGGCGGCGAAGGTCCTCGCGAGCCGCTTCAGGTGAAGCAAAAAAGGCAAAGCCGCGCGCTCGGCCCAGTCGTAAGGCAGCGGCCGCTGAAGTTGAAGCCGAGGCAGCCGTGAGCGCGAATGGACATATGAGGCCCTTGCCTCGGATGCTGGAGCGCTACAGGAGCGAGATTCTGCCGGTATTGATGAAGGAATTGGAGTACTCGAGCCCCATGCAGGCACCGAGGCTCCGTAAGATTATCCTGAACATTGGCCTCGGTGAGGCGCTGGATAATCAGCGCGCCATGGAAGCCGCAACTCGTGATCTATCGCTGATTTCCGGCCAGCGCCCTTACGTGCGACGCGCAAGGAAGTCGATTGCTGGCTTCAAGCTCCGGGAAGGCCAGGCGATCGGACTCGCCGTGACGCTGCGGGGCCGGCGAATGTATGAGTTCTATGACAGGCTCGTAAGTTCCGCGCTGCCGCGGATACGGGACTTTCACGGTGTAAGGCGAAGATCGTTCGACGGTCGCGGAAACTTCTCGCTGGGAATCAGGGAGCAGGTGATCTTCCCGGAGATCGAGTACGACTCCATTGATAGGATGCGTGGCCTGCAGGTTGTAGTAGTTACATCGGCCGGATCGGATCGCGAAGGTATGCGCTTGCTGGAGCTAATGGGCATGCCGTTCGAAAGAGTGGGCGAAGAGTACCGCTTCGCGGCTGCGTGATGCGTCTAGGCCGTTCAGACGAGATCGAAAGGTAAGGGAGTTTGGCAAAGGAATCGAAGATAGCCAAGTGGAGGAAGACGCCGAAGTTCAGTGTTCGGCATCGGAACCGTTGCGAGCGTTGCGGCCGTCCCAGGGCGTACATTAGACACTTTGGGCTTTGCCGGATCTGCTTCAGAGAGATGGCGCTTCTTGGCCTGCTCCCAGGAGTTCGAAAGGCAAGTTGGTAAGAACGGCCTGAAAAAGGCCAGTTCGAATTTGTTCCGAGAGAAGAAATGCCAGTAACAGATCCCATATCGGACATGTTGACGCGTATAAGGAATGCGGTCATGGTGCGCCGTCCCGGCGTTGCCGTGCCGTCTTCGAAGATGAAGGTCTCTCTTGCGAAAGTTCTCAAGAGCGAAGGCTTCATTGAAAATTACGAAGTCGTAGAGGACAGTTCGCCTCAGGACACCATCCGCATCCGCCTGCACTACCGTGAGGACGGCCAGCCCTCGATCTTGGGGTTGAAGCGGGTCAGCAAGCCTGGCCTGAGAGTGTATGTTGGCAAGGGAGAGATCCCCCGCTACTACGGAGGCCTTGGTGTAGCAATTGTTTCTACATCTAAGGGCGTTATGACCGGCCGCCAGGCTTGGCGTGAAGGCGTTGGCGGCGAACTCCTTTGTTACGTGTGGTAGAGGACTAGAAATGTCCAGAGTAGGAATGCAACCCATAGGTCTCCCGGCCGGTGTTGAGGTGGCGATCTCCGGCACGGAAGTCACTGTGAAAGGCCCAAAAGGGGCCCTCAGTCAGCGCTTCCACGCCGACATGAGCATCACGCAGGACAACGGTGTGGTTACCGTGGAGAGGCCTTCTGAGGAGCGGCACCACAAGGCGCTTCACGGCCTTACAAGGACATTGGTGTCCAACATGGTGACGGGCGTAAGCCAGGGCTTCAACAAGAGCCTGGAATTGGTGGGCGTCGGTTACAGGGTGCAGCAGCGTGGCCAGGGGATCGCTTTGAGCGTGATGCTTAGCTACACGGTCGAAATGGACCCGCTACCTGGCGTCGAACTCGAGGTGGAGGGCAACAACATAATCCGCGTCCGCGGGAGCGATAAGCAACAGGTTGGTCAGATGGCCGCTCAGATACGCAAGATCAGGCCGCCGAACGTCTATACCGGAAAGGGCATTCGCTATCTGGGGGAGCAAGTCCGGCAGAAGCCCGGTAAGAGTGCGAGGAGGGCGTAACGTTGCCAAGGGATCGTATCGGAGGCGGCGCACGAAGTATCCGGCACGCTCGGGTCCGCCAGAAGGTTGCAGGGACCTCGGAGCGTCCTCGACTGTGCGTGTTTCGCAGTCTGAAGCACATCTACGCTCAGGTTGTTGACGATGAGCGCGGGATCACAATAGCAGCCGCATCCAGCTCTGACACAGATGTCAAGGAGAGCAGAGGCGGCAAGAACAAGACGGCCGTGTCGGCGGGAGTCGGAACGCTCGTGGCCAGCCGGGCAAAGGAATGCGGCATAACCTCCGTGGTGTTCGACCGTGGCGGTTACAAGTACCACGGCAGAATACGTGCCCTTGCTGATGCAGCAAGGGAAGGAGGACTGGTCTTTTAGCCATGGCAATGACATTTAGAAGCGGTAGGCGTGATGACGATCTTGAAGATTCTCCGTTACAGGAGCGGGTCGTCAGGATCTCTCGTGTAGCTCAGGTCGCCAAGGGTGGTCGTCACCTCAGCTTCAACGCGGGAGTTGTGGTAGGTGATGGCGAAGGGACCGTTGGGATTGGTATGGGCAAGGCGGACGCGGTGCCAGACGCAGTGCGAAAAGGCACGGTCAACGCCAAGAAGAACCTGATAACCGTACCGGTGAAAGACGGCACTCTCCCCCACGAGATTACGGCCAAGTTTGGCGCCTCCGTGGTAATGATGAGGCCCGCACCGCCAGGGACAGGCGTCATTGCCGGTGGCGCGGTTCGGGCAGTCGTTGAGTTGGCCGGCTTCAAAGACGTAGTAACGAAGGCCAGAAGAAGCACCAACCCCATCAACACAATGAAGGCTGCCTTCAAGGCTCTTGGGATGCTGAGGCTACCTGAGGAAGAGTTTCGCCGCCGCCGCGGCCTCGTTCAGGCGGTAGCGGAACGAGAGGCGCGCACGTAATGAGCCGGCTCTCTGTCACGCTGCGGAAAAGCACGATCGGCTTCTCTCGCGATCAGCGCCGGACCGTTGTCGGACTAGGTTTGAGGAAGCTGCATCACACCGTCGAACATGAGGACACACCCTCGATCAGAGGAGCGCTCCACAAAGTACGACACTTGGTCGAAGTAACGGAAATTCAAGACTGACGCCGGCCCGGAAGGCGGCAGACGTCCATTTGGAAACGGATCCTGGTAGAGATATGCAGCAACACCATCTAAGGCCGGGCGAAAACGCAAGGCGAGACAGGAAAAGAAGAGGCCGTGGCGACGGCAGTGGCCATGGAAGCTATTCAGGCCGTGGAATAAAAGGCCAGAACTCGCGTAGCGGCGGTGGCGTTCGCCCGAACTTCGAGGGAGGGCAGCTGCCGATGACCAAGGCCCTCCCCCACCAGAGAGGGTTCACGAACATCTTCCGCACCTCCTACAGCGGAGTGAATCTGGACAGGCTGAACGCGTTCCCTGCCGATGCCCAGGTCACGCCTCAGGTACTTCTGGAGACAGGCGTTCTTCGTAACCTCAATCGCCCCGTCAAGATTCTTGGTCGCGGCGAAGTGGATGTGCCTCTAACCGTGGAGGCGCATAGATTTTCGGCGACGGCCCGTGCCAAGATTGAGGCCGCCGGCGGGACTGTGACGGAGCTGCGTTAGTGCGTCAGGCCCAGGCAGCAAGGCAGCAGGAGGTCTCAAGACCTCAGCTCATCCAGTCCATGATCGATGCGATGCGGGTCCCGGACCTGCGAACTCGCATCCTCTTCACACTGGCCATGCTGGTCATTTTCCGGTTCGTGGCCCACGTGCCCGTGCCCGGGGTCGATACACAAGCGCTGCAACAGGCTTTCGAGCAATCTGCACTACTAGGATTCCTGGACCTCTTCAGCGGCGGCGCTCTCGCGAACTTGAGTGTAGCCGCGCTCGGCGTCTACCCGTATATCACCGCGTCCATCGTCATGCAGATACTCGTGCCCGTAGTGCCGCAGCTCAAAGAGCTGTCGCAGGAGGGTGAGTACGGACGCCAGCGCATCAACCAGCTCACGCACTACTTTGCAGTGCCGATCGCGGCGCTGCAGTCTTGGGGTCAGCTCACGATTCTCAGACAGTCCGGCGTCCTGCCGGGCGTTGACTTCGGCCTGAATCTCGAGACCCTTGCTATGGTCATCTCCATGATTGCCGGCACAATGTTCCTGGTGTGGCTGGGCGAGCTGATAACAGAGCGAGGCCTCGGCAATGGCATTTCGCTGATTATCTTTGGCGGAATCGTGGCACGGATGCCGTCGATTGTCGGGCAGGGGTTCCTGGAACGGGACGAGGCAGGCGGGCTGCTTCTCCTGTTGGTCTTCGGCTTCGTCATAATCTACTTCATAGTCGTGTTCACGGAGGCACAGCGGCGCATCCCCGTCCAGTACGGGAGGAGCGTGTTCCGTGGCGGGCGAATGCAGAGGCAGTCCGGGTCCACGTTCCTGCCGTTACGAGTTAACTCCGCGGGGATGATCCCGTTGATTTTCGCGTTCTCCATAATCATCCTGCCGGCCACAGTAGCGAGCTACTTCCGTAATCCGCTCAGTGATGATTTCTTTGCCAGAACCGCTCGGACCATGTCCGATCTTCTTGATCCAAGCAGCTTCGTGTATTGGGCGGCGGTATTCGTTCTGGTGGTTATCTTCGCGTTCTTCTATACGATTGTGACCTTCCAACAGCAGAACCTCGCGGAGAACCTGCAGAGGAACGGCGGGTTCATCCCGGGCATCAGGCCGGGGCAGCCGACACAGGCGTATCTGAACAGAGTGCTGATACGAATAACCTGGGGCGGCGCGCTCTTTCTCGGGGTCGTGGCCGTGCTCCCGTTCTTCGTAACTGCGGCTACCGACGTTCGAGCTCTCACCCTGAGCAGCACGAGCCTGCTGATCATGGTTGGCGTCGCTCTGGACACAATGCGACAGCTCGAAGCCCAGCTGCTAATGCGCAACTACGAGGGCTTTTTGCGATGAGGAAGTTTGGTCGAATCCAGGGGCTTGGGAGCCTGAAGTGAGAGTTGTGCTACTCGGCCCTCCAGGCGCAGGCAAAGGCACGCAGGCCGCCGAATTGGCGCGATTCCTGGGCGTTCCGCACGTGGCGTCAGGCGAACTGTTTCGCGACCATCAGCGCCGCGATACCGAACTGGGCAGGCTGGCCAAGATGTACATGGAACGAGGTGTGCTTGTTCCGGACGAGATCACGATCGGCATGGTGAGCCAGTGGATTAGCGATCCGGAGCAATCCGCGGGGTACTTGCTGGACGGCTTTCCGCGAACCTTGACGCAGGCCGAGGCGCTGGATGAAGGTGCGGCCTACAGCGGGGGATTGAACTGCGTCGCGTCCATCAGTGTGGAAACCAGTGAGCTCGTGTTGCGCCTGAGCGGACGCTTGATTTGCAGGCAGTGCCAGGCTGTTTACCATCAGAGTTTCGCGGCTCCTGAGTCTCAGGGGAAGTGCGATGCGTGTGGCGGCGACTTGTACCAGCGCCCTGATGACAGCGAAGAGGCGGTGAAGATTCGGCTGGGCGTGTTTGCGCAAGAGACGGAACCGCTCATTGGCTACTATCGCGCGCAAGGCAAGCTCGTGGAGGTCCGGGGAGTGGGCAGTATTGACGAGGTCCAGAAGAGGTTGCGCCAGGCCGTGAGTCGCGCGGCCTTCGCGGCAAGGTCAGGTTGAACTCTTGCTACTATTAGAGGCGGGCCTCGTCCTGCCGAGAGCCTAAAGAAGTGAAGAGAGGATGATAAACAACGGACGCCCCGGTGGCATTACTATCAAATCAAACAAAGACTTGGAGCTTATGCGTGCGGCGGGTCATGTCGTGTCCGAAGCTAAACGCAAGCTGGCCGAAGCCGTGGAGCCGGGCATAACCACCAGGGAGTTGGACGAAGTTGCGGAGGCTGAAATCCGCAGGCACGGTGCCACGCCGTCCTTCAAGGGGTATCTTGGCTTTCCTGCGTCGGCGTGTGTTTCGATTAACGAGGAGATAGTTCACGGGATTCCGGGACGCCGCGTGGTCCAGGAAGGAGATATTGTTAGCATAGATGTAGGCGCCATAGTCGGAGGCCTCCACGGAGACAGCGCCTTTACGATTGGTGTGGGCCAGATCTCCGATGAGGCTCAGAGGCTGATAGACACGACTCGCGAATCCTTGCTCGCTGGAATTGCCAAGGCAAAGGTGGGCGCGCGGATCGGAGAAATCTCCGAAGCGGTCCAGATCTATGCCGAACAGCGCGGCTACGGAGTTGTCCGAAAATATGTCGGCCACGGAATCGGTTGGGCAATGCACGAAGACCCGCAGGTGCCGAACTACGGCACCGCCGGCAAGGGCCCTTACCTGCGCAAAGGAATGGCCATCTGCATAGAGCCTATGCTAAACATTGGAACGTACGACACAATTGAGTTGGAAGACGGTTGGACGGTAGTCACTGCCGACGGTGAACTCTCGGCGCATTTCGAAGACACCATCGCCATAACGGAAGACGGACCGGAGGTGCTGACAAGCCCTAAGCAGATATTTGTGGGGATATGATGGCCAAAAAGACCAAGGAAGCCATAGAGGTTGAAGGCGAAGTCAGGGAAGCTCTCCCCAACACCACTTTTACCGTGGAGTTGGCGAATGGGCATAACGTACTGGCGTACCTGTCCGGCAAGGTCAGGAAGAACTTCATTCGCGTACTGCCCGGGGACAGGGTTCTCGTGGAGTTGTCACCGTACGACTTGACCCGCGGGCGGATCACTTACAGGTTTAGGTAGGCAGGCGTCAACGGCATAGCCGTTGACGCGAAAACGGAGGATGAGATGAAGGTTTCCGCTTCTGTAAAGGTGCGGTGCGCCAACTGCCGGATCATTCGGCGAAAGGGGAGGGTGCACGTGATTTGCAGCAACCCCAGGCACAAGCAGAGGCAGGGATAGGAGGCTAAGAATGGCTATAGTCGCTGGCGTAAACATCCCGGACAATAAGCGCGTTGAGATTTCACTTCGCAGCATCTTCGGCATTGGCGCGTGGCAGGCCAAAGACGTGTGCGACAAGGCGGGCGTCGATGGTAATCCGCGCGTTCGGGAACTGTCGGAGACAGATCTCAACCTGATTCGTGAGATTGTCGACCGAGAGAAGAGAGTAGAGGGAGATCTGCGGCGTGAAGTGAACATGAACATCCGTCGTTTGATCGATATCGGCTCATATCGCGGCTTGAGACACAGGAGAGGGCTGCCCTCCAGGGGACAGCGAACGCGGACCAATGCCAGGCAGAAGCGCGGTCCACGTCGGCCGGTTGCAGGCAGGAAGAGGACGATGAAGGTGTGACCTCTGCGGAGTCCGTTATCGCCTTTGCGAAGGCGGTTGGTTTCACTGCGGGGCTGTCCAAATCATTTGAGGAATTGAATATATGACGAGCAGAAGGCGAACAAGGCGCAGGGTCAGGAAGTCCATTCCCGTGGGCAGGGCATACATACAGTCCACGTTCAACAACACGATCATTACGCTGACAGACCCACAGGGCAATGTGTTGGCGTGGGGCAGTTCGGGCACTGCCGGGTTCAGGGGCTCACGCAAGTCGACCGCGTTCGCGGCGCAGCGCGCGTCTGAGGACGCCGCTCGAAAGGGAATGGAACACGGACTGCGTCAGGTGGCCGTGAACGTTCGCGGGCCAGGCCCGGGCCGTGAGGCTGCGATCCGCGCCCTCAGTGGGGCCGGACTGCTTGTTACCAGTATCCGGGACGTAACTCCCATTCCGCACAACGGATGCCGTCCCCGCAAGCGAAAGCGCAACTAGACGTATACGGCCCGAACAACGGGAAACAGAAGCTTAGAGGCAACAAACAGATGGCAAGATACATAGACCCAGCGTGCAGGCAATGTCGTCGCATCGGGGATAAGCTGTTCCTGAAGGGGGAACGGTGTCATTCGCCACGGTGCGCCATTGAACGTCGCCGGCGACCGCCGGGCAATCAGCAGCTCAGGCGCAGGCGCCCATCCGAGCACGCAATTCAATTGCGAGAGAAGCAGAAGGCGAGATGGACTTACGGTGTGCTGGAGCGCCAGTTCCGTAAGTACTATGAAATGGCCCGGTCGCGTCCAGGTGTGACGGGAGGCAATCTCCTGCAGTTCCTGGAGTCCCGGCTGGACAACGTTGTCTACAGGCTCTCCTTCGCCGACTCTCGCAGGCAGGCGAGGCAACTCGTCAACCACGGACACTTCAACGTGAACGAAAGGAAAGTTGACATCCCCTCTTTCCTGGTGAGTCCTGGTGACGTAATCACTTGGAAGAGTGTCAGTTCCGATACCACGCCCGAGTACGTAGCCATGCTTACAGACGGAATTCCAAAGCGGCCGGTCCCCAGTTGGCTGGCCCTGAATTCCGCTGAGCTTACCGGTGAAGTAACTGCTCAGCCTCAAGTAGATGAAGTTGACACCGGCATAGACGTTCGTTTGATTGTAGAGTTCTACTCTAAGTAAGAGTGACCAGATTGCAGCCGAGGGGATTACAGAGACAGGAGCGAGGTTGAATGGCAATTGACTTCCACACATTGGATCACACGGAAATGCTCCCCCAGCAAGAAGAGGAACCGACACCTGAGCCGCAGATAGAAGTCCTCGAAGACGATGGCAAGTATGGCAAGTTCGCCGTGGAGCCGTTGGAGCAAGGACATGGCGTGACCCTTGGGAACCCCATGCGCCGCATCCTGTACAGCTCCCTACAGGGGACTGCCATCTCGTGGGTGAAGATCGAAGGCGTACTTCACGAGTACACCACGATCGAACACATTCAGGAAGAGGTCTCGGAGATTCTTCTCAACATTAAAGGCGTACGACTCCGCTCCGAGGTAGATCGCCCCGGAAAGCTTCGACTGGAAGTGGCGGGGGAGGGAGAGGTGTGCGCCGGCGACATCGGGGCAAGTTCCGACTTCGAGGTTGTCAATCCGGAGCATCACATCGCCACGCTGTCTTCGAATGAGGCGAGGATATCCGTCGAGTTGAACGTAGAGAGAGGCAAGGGCTACGTGGCAGCCCGGCATGGCGACGGTCTGCCCATTGGAGTGTTGCCCATAGACGCTGTCTTCACGCCGATTCGTAAGGTTAATTACGCGGTAGAGCGCACGCGCGTTGGCCAACGTACCGACTTTGAACGGTTGGTGCTTGAGGTGTGGACCGACGGTTCAATCTCCCCTGTTGAGGCGGTGAGGCAGGCCTCGAACACGCTTGTAGAGGGATTCTTCATGTTCGCGAACGTCCAGAAGGGGACCGAAGAGGGCTCGGAGAGCACGATCATTGCTCTCAAGATTTCGCCTGAAGACTACAATGTTCCCGTCGAGCGTCTGGAACTCTCTTCGAGGACGTTGAACTGCCTGAAACGCGCGGACATCGATAAGGTCGGACAGGTGCTGGAGATGAAGCAGGAAGACTTGCTGCAGATCCGCAACTTCGGGGAAAAGTCCCTGGTCGAACTCTACGACAGACTGCGCGAGAGAGACCTGCTGCCCCCTGAAATAGACCCCAACAACCAGCCGGAGGTGTCTTTGGAGGACATCTCGGTGGACGACGCGCCCGTTGATGTGGAGGAGGAAGTGCACGCGGGCTCGGCGGAATCATAGGCTGGCGAACACAGGAGATATGAGCCCAGATGAGGCATCGAGTAGCCGGTAGACAGCTGAAGCGGCCCACCGCTCACCGAATGGCCATGCTGAGAAACATGGTCACAGACCTATTGCGAAACGAGACAATTCGCACGACGGATGCCAAGGCGCGTGAGGTTCGCCGGCTGGCAGACAAGTCTATTTCGCTGGGCAAGAAGGGCACTTTGAGTTCACGCAGGCGCGCCATCGCAATGCTCACGGACAAGGACGTTGTTCGGAAGCTGTTCGATGAACTGGCGCTAAGATACGAAGACCGGCCTGGCGGTTACACCCGCATTGTCAAGCTGACCCCGCGAAAGGGCGATGCGGCAGAAATGGCTGTGGTGGAGCTTGTGCCTTAGAGGCTGTCCGCCAAATGCGAATGGCTCTGACCGTCGAGTATGACGGTACTCGCTACGCAGGATTTCAGTACCAGACTAACGCCCGCTCAATACAGGAGGAACTGGAAAAGGCAATAGCTTGCTTAACAGGAGAGAACGTCAGGGTACGGGGCGCCGGACGCACTGACGCCGGCGTGCACGCTCTTGGACAGGTGGTGGCGTTTGATACTGCCACTGCCCACGGTACCGAGACCGTGCTGAGGGCCGTCAATCACTACCTCCCCGTAGACATTGCCGTGAAGTCCGCTGTTAAGGTCAGCGACGATTTCGACCCCCGGCGGTTTGCGGTTGGCAGACGGTACAGGTACTCGATCGTGAACAGCACTGTACGATCGCCGCTGGACCGGTGGTTCTGCCATCGGGAACCGCTCCCCCTGGACTTGGACGCCATGGTGAATGCCGCTGGACTGTTCGAGGGGGTTCACGACTTCAAGCGGTTCGCGGGCCGCCCGGATGGACCGAGTGTCAGCACGGTTCGTGCGATAATGGATATTCGCTTGGACAAGATCGGAGACGTGATAACAATCGATGTTGAGGGTAATGCGTTTCTGCCGCATCAGGTTCGCCGGATGACGGGCGCGTTGGTAGATGTGGGTAGAGGCGCACTGACTTCTGAGACTGTGACCTCAATGTTGGATGGAGCCTGTGAGTCTGCGACGGCAAGATCTCTACCAGCACGGGGGCTGTGTCTTTTGAAAGTAGATTACCCAGAGAATATTTTTGGAGAATAAGAGGAACGATGGCCGTAGCATATAAGCCGTACAAGGTCAGGAAGAAGGATCTGGTTCCGGGTTGGCGCTTGATCGACGCGGAAGGCCAGACACTGGGTCGTCTGTCGTCCGAAATTGCCGGCATATTGCAAGGCAAGCACAACCCACTGTATGTGCGCCACATGTGTGCCGGAGACTTTGTGATTGTGGTCAACGCGGAGAAGATCAAGGTTACCGGGAAGAAGATGGGCAGCAAGGTCTACTACAGACACAGCGGCTATCATGGCGGCCTGAAGGAAGTCACGCTGGAACGCATGCTGGAGACATACCCGGAAAGAGTGATCCAACATGCAGTTAAGGGAATGCTGCCCAAGAACGCCTTGGGGCGTAGGATGCTGAAGAGACTGAAGGCCTACGCGGGGCCGTCGCACCCACATCAGGCCCAGGTTGCAAGCGCGGAGGACTCCTCCGTGGAACAGGGTAACGGGGGTTAGAAGTGGTACAGCAGGAATATTATTACGGCGTGGGAAAGCGGAAGACGGCCAACGCGCGCGTCCGCCTGTACAGGGACAACGGTCCCGGCATCGTCAACGGCAAGCTCATGGACGAAGTGTACGGCTGGCCGGCCTGGCAACAGAAGATCTACGAACCCTTCCGCGTGACCAACACATCGGGCAGGTTCCGCGTCGTTGCCAAGGTCTCCGGAGGCGGCGTATCGAGCCAGGCCGAAGCCCTGCGCCACGGCATCACCAGGGCGCTTGTGGCGGCCGACGCCGCTTACAGGTCCCCTCTGAAGGATGCCGGCCTGATCACTAGGGACGCCCGCATTAAGGAACGCAAGAAGTACGGCCTTAAGCGCGCGCGCAAGGCCAAGCAGTACACCAAGAGGTAGCGTTCTTCCTGTCACTGTCGGCAATCTGCCGGACTGCGTAGGCTGGGTATCGGCCTCTCGCGGCACTGGCTTATATCGGCTCTTCGTTGGTCTTGACGTTGGAGGCTCTGTCCCATGAGCACGGAAATCCGCTTTCGAATCCATACCCGAGAGCCGTTCGCCTCCGGTGTTGAATTTGGCAGGACCGGTGCATACGAGCGAATCATTGGCACCGTGGAATTCGCGGTGGACCCGAACGATTCTGCCTACGCGATGGTCGTGGACCTCGATCTTGCACCCAGAAATGAGCGCGGCCTCGTAGAGTTCTCGACCGATCTGTCCCTGCTCAAGCCGGTGGATCTGAGTAGGGGCAACCGGCGCCTTCTTTACGATGTGAACAACAGAGGCAACAAGCGGGTGCTTTCGTTCTTCAACGACGCTCCCGGCACGAACGATCCAAAGGCCACTGAGGACGCAGGGAACGGTTTCTTGATGCGGCGCGGCTACACGGTTGTGTGGTCGGGCTGGCAGGGCGATCTTCTGGCCGGCAACTCGCGCATGACTATGCGGGTGCCTCGCGCCCATGGTGTGCGCGGCCCCATGCGCGCTGAGTTTATCGCCACGGGCCCCGGTGTGACCTGCTTCCCTCTGAGCAGTAACAACTACACCTGGTCGTATCCCGCCGTGAGTACGGACACCTCGGTTGCAGGTCTAACGGCGCGTCCCCGCGAGGCCGCGCCCCGCCAACATGTGCCGCCTGATGAGTGGCAATACGCGGCCCCGGACGTAAACGGCGTCATGGGACCTTCGGCCTCACATTTCTATCTCCCCTCGGGGTTCACGCCCGGCTGGATATACGAGCTTGTGTACGAGGCTGCCGATCCGCACGTGCTGGGGCTTGGCTTTACAGGCATGAGGGACCTCGTATCGTACTTCCTTAACTCGGAATCGGACTCCGATGGTGCGCTGAACCTCCTCCGGCAAGATGGAGCACGCATGGAGAAGGCGTACGCATACGGCCGGTCCCAGTGCGGCAGGCTTCTACGCGAGTTCGTGTACCGGGGCTACAACGAAGACGCTGCCGGCCGGCAGGTGTTCGCGGCCATTCATCCGACCGTGTCCGGCGGCGGGCGCGTCACTCTGAACTATCGCTTCGCACAGCCCGGACGCTATCCCAGGCAGCATGAGGACCATCTCTACCCATCTGACCAGTTCCCGTTCGCTTACCACGAGACCACCGACCACCATACGGGGCGGTCAGACGGGATCATGCAACGTCCGGATACTGACCCTCTCGTCGTCCACACCCAGACCGCCTCAGAGTATTGGGAGCGGCGCGGTTCGCTTGTGCACACTGATACTCAGGGCAACGATCTTCCGGATCACGAGCAGGTTAGGGTCTATCTGATCTCTGGCGCGCAGCACCACGCCCTGCCTGGAGATCAGCCGGCCGCGGGGCCGCAGAAGCACCCTTCGAATCCACTGCACGGCAACGCGCTCATGCGGTCGCTTCTGGACGCAATGGATGAGTGGGCCACAAACGGCACCCTGCCCCCGGACAGCGCCGTTCCACTGCGCGCTGAAGAGTCTGCTGTGTCGGCAGACGGGGCGGCCGCGCGCTTTCCTGTCGTAGCTGGCGTGACGCCTCCATTGGAATCGAATCGCCTGTACGTCCAGGACCATGGGCCGGACATGGACAGCGGCATCCAGTCGAAGGAGCCGCCGGAGGAAGACAGGAGCCGTGAGTACACGGTGCTGGTCTCCCAGGTGGACGCGGACGGCAACGAGGTCGCGGGAATCCGGCTACCCGATGTGGAAGCACCCCTCGCAACCTACACCGGTTGGAACGCGTGGCCCGATGAGTTCGCGGATGGGGCCATGTTCTCGGTCATCGGGAGCTGCTTTCAGCTTCC
The DNA here is from genome assembly GCA_965237445.1 of Dehalococcoidia bacterium. Lineage (GTDB taxonomy): Bacteria > Chloroflexota > Dehalococcoidia > Lucifugimonadales. Next base: position 1,570,241 of record OZ250142.1, read on the forward strand.
GGCCACCGCCGAGGAACGCAAGGCCGCTGGCGACGGCAGGGCCTCCATCGAGGAGCGGTACCGTTCCCCAGGACACTACGTGAGATTGGTAGCCGAGGCCGCCCAGCGCTTGGTCGACCGCCGGCTGTTGCTTCAGGAGGATGCGGACGCGTATGTCGAGCAGGCAGCGTCGGCGACTGCGTTCGCGCAGACTCGCGAATGAAGCAGGCGGTCCGGCTGACGCAGCCCTTTGAGAAGCACACCGCGCGTTAGCCATAGCCTCACTGTTGGTACGGGTTGCCCTCGGCGTCCCGAAGCTGAAGTAGCTGCAACAGGTTGCCGTCCGGGTCTTCCAGCGTTGCAACGTATCCACCCCAGTGTTCCTGCTCGGGCGGCCTGACGAACCTCACGCCTCTTCCCAGCGACTCCTCATAGAATGAATGTATGTCCCCAACGCTGAGGTTGATCATGATGCGGTACGGGTCCTTCGCGCTTCCCTTCACATGGTCATGAGCTCCGATACTGAGCCGCATGTCGCCCCACCTGAAGGCCACGAAGTCCGGCCGTACCGAGTGAGGCTCCAGACCAAGGTCGTTCCTGTAGAAGTCTGACATCTCCTCCAGCCGGTCCGTCCAGATAATGACCCCTGCTACGCCCTCGATCATAGGGACCTCCCAATTCGTATACTGATCCGCCATCATCCTACCGCGTGCAGTTTAGGCGGCGTACACTCTCCGCGCACATATGCGGGGATGCTGCGGCATCGCTTTAGAGTTCGCCCAATACGATAGAATGATAGACGCTGCGCTGGCACCCCTTTATCTGCCGTCGTACACCTAAGCCCAGTTACCCCGCAACATAGGCGGGCATCCAGGAAACACTGTGACACAGCAAGAGACGTTGCACATACACTGCGACGACCTGTTTAAGATCTACAAAGCCTCTGACCTGGAGGTAGTGGCTCTCAGGGGCCTCGACTTCAGCGTGGAGTACGGCGAAGTCGTCGGTATCGTTGGGGCAAGCGGTAGCGGCAAGTCGACCCTCCTCAACATTCTTGCCGGTTACGACAACCCCTCTGCCGGTCGGATATCCGTTGGTGGTCGTGACCTCCTTCGTATGGGCTCGAAAGAGATCGAGGACTATCGCAGGGAAGAGGTCGGATTCCTGTGGCAGCAGACTAGCCGCAACCTGTTCACGTACTTGAGTGCCGTCGAGAACGTAGGCCTTCCGATGATGCTCACGGACCTGTCCGCCTCTGAGAGAGAGAAGAGAGCAGTAGGTCTGCTCGAAATGGTTGGGCTTGGTCACCGTGCCGAGCACACTCCGGACAGGCTTTCGGGCGGCGAACAGCAGCGAGTTGCTATTGCCGTCGCGCTGGCCAATCACCCGGCGCTGCTGCTGGCCGACGAGCCAACCGGAGAACTCGACAGCGCCACGGCAGGCGAGATACTGGACCTGTTCGGCGAGGTCAACACCGAGTTCGGCACAACGATCCTCATCGTGACTCACGACCTGGAAATCTCCCGGAAAGTTGGCAGGGTGGTCACGATCAAGGACGGCAAGATGTCTACCGAGGTGCGAAGGAAGATAACGTTCAGAAGGGTTAGCGGCACATCTGACACGGCCCACGAGCTGGAAGAGTTCGTCCTCATTGACAGCAGCGGAAGGGTGCAGATCCCGCGTGAATTGCTTGAACGGCTGAACATCAGGGACAAGGCACGTCTGAGCGCGGAGGACGGGCGCGTAACGTTGCAGGCCGAAGATGAGGCCTCTGATTGAGTCGTGTTCAGCGCCTGATCGCTGCCGTAGAACTGGCCCGCACCTACACGCTGGGCTCCGAAGAGGTGTACGCGGTCCGGGACGTTAACTTTGCAGTATTCCCAGGACAGTTCATCTCGCTTGTGGGCAGGTCCGGGTCCGGAAAGACAACGCTGTTGAACCTAATGGCCGGTCTGGATCGACCTTCGTCCGGGCAAATCCTCTTCGAAGAACACGACATGGCGCAGATGAGCGAGAATGAATTGACGGAGATCCGGCGACATAAGATCGGGTTCGTGTTCCAGTCCTTCGGCCTGCTTCCACTGCTGTCAGCGAGCGAGAATATCGACCTGCCCATGCGCATTGCAGGAGTCGGGGCCAGGGACCGGCGCGAACGAGTGGACGAAGCGCTCGAAATGGTCGGCTTGTCCCCGCGCGCCAGCCATCGCCCGTACGAACTGTCGGGCGGTGAGCAGCAGAGGGTCGCGATCGCCAGGGCCATGGTTAACCGCCCGCCGCTGCTGCTCGCGGATGAGCCGACAGGCGAGCTCGACTCCACGAACGCCCGCTCGATCTTCGGCCTGTTCCGCCGTATGGTCACCGAGCAGGGCATAACAGTCGTTGCCGCCACCCACGACGCCACGCTGCTTGAAATGGCCGACCACGTGTACGAGATGCGGGACGGGAAGCTCGCAAACTGACGAGCGTGTTATGGCGACACCCGTGGCTTCCGCAGCCCGCGAGCCCGGATTAGCATGTGCGCTAACTCAGCCGTACATGCTGAGTTTCAGCGATCTGACCCGGAATGGGCGCTCTTCTCGTGTCCCAAATTGATAGAGGTTGTGTACGCATGATCGGTCCAATCGAACTGCGAGGAAAGAGGCAGCTCTTCGTTGACGACCACATCGAAGAAGAGACGAGAGGGCTGGAGCGTGTCCTGAACCAGCCGGTCAAATACGCCGGTAACCCCGTCATAAGCCCCACCTACCCGTGGGAACGCGGGTGCGTTGACATCTACGGCACCGTCATGCGTGACCCCGAAGACGGTTCCTTCAGGATGTGGTACCAGGGTTTCGGGGGAAGCCCATACTCAGCGTGCTACGCCACTTCGAAGGACGGCGTGTTCTGGGATAAGCGAAATCTTGGCCTTATCGACTACGACGGAAGCAAGGAAAACAACCTCTTCATGCACGATGCGTCTGTGCTGAACGTGATCAATGATTCCCGCGAACAGGACCCGGCCCGGCAATACAAGTCCCTGTTCTTCGAAGCATTGAATCCACAGAACCGGCAGGGAAGTAACGCAGACCTCACCGCCTCCGTCGCATTCTCCCCGGACGGCCTGCACTGGACCAAGTACGAAGGCAATCCGGTCCTGACCAACGTAAGCGATGTCCACACGCTGCTGGGCTGGGATGACCTCCAAGGCTGCTACGTGGCCTATCCGCGGCCCGGGCTGCGCAACGGCACCAACATCAGGGTTATCGGCAGATCTATCAGCGGCGATTTCATGTCCTGGACGCCCCCTGAGATTGTGATGGAGCCGGACGAACTCGATCCTCCGGGCATGGAGTTCTACGGCATGTCCGTCTTCAAGTACGAGGACATGTACCTGGGCATGGTGTGGGCATACCACACGCCGCCCGAGGAGTCCCTGGTCAGGATGCAGGGAACGATCGACGTCCAGCTTGCGGCCAGCCGGGACGGCATTCGTTGGCAGCGGGCGGGGAATCGGGACACCTTCATACCTCTGGGCCCCGGGAGCAGCATAGACCGGGCACAGATATGTACCGCAAAAGAGCCGGTCAAGGTTGGGGACGAGCTTTGGATTTATCACGGTGCCGTGACCACTTTCCACGGCGAACCGGCGACCTACGGACCCAGTGCGGCCCTCAGTGGCCACATTTTCCTGTCCAAGCTCCGGCTGGACGGCTTCGTTTCACAGGATGCGGGCAGCGCCGGCGGCACTTTGCTGACAAAGCCATTTCTCTGCGAAGGCGGCCGTCTAGCCATCAACGCTGATGCCAGAGGCGGCACCGTTGCCGTCGCAGTCCTGGACCGCGAAGGCGTCCAGATGCCGGGTTACAGCGCTCAAGACTGTGCCGTGTTTGATGGCGACGGGGTGCGGCACAACGTGACATGGCGCAATGCCACCACGCTGGACGCCCTGGCCGGACACCAGATCAGGCTGAAGTTCTACCTCCGTTCGGCCAAGCTGTACTCGTTCGCCGTCAGCTAGGGGCTACGCAGCAGATCTCGAGAGCGCAGCGAAACTGGCCTTGGGCCGCTTCAGGTCGCCATTTCGCCACATTGAGATGCTTCTAGCGGACGATTTCCCGTTTCGGGAAGCCAAGAGAACACCCTGCCGGTTTCAAAATGGGTCATTCCCGCTTATAATTGACCCCGGAGACAGGAGGCGGCGGGTGAAAGTCTAAGGTGGGTCTTCAGAAAGGAGGTTACTTCGTTGGATAGTAGTAGCAGGAGGCGTTCCCGGTAGGTGTTCTAAGGAATGCCTTCTTAAAAGGCCCCGCTCACTTAGGTGAGCGGGGCCTCCATCTTTCTAAACACCCATGTATTGCGAATCGCACCCTATGTCACGTGTCATGGAAGGCAGGCTAAATTGAATCGATGCTGGCCGGGCATGGACGATCTGATGACCGCTTACCACGACGAAGAGTGGGGTGTGCCCAAGCACGACGACGTCCGCCTGTTCGAGTCGTTGATTCTGGACGGCGCCCAGGCTGGTCTGAGTTGGACCACGGTCCTGAATAAGCGCGAGGCTTACCGTGAGGCGTTCGATGGCTTTGATCCCGTGATTGTGGCTGCCTACGATGATGCCAAGTACGAGGAGCTGCTCGGCAACGCGGGCATCGTGCGCAACCGGCAGAAGATAAGGTCCGCAATTAACAACGCCGCGCGTTGCCTCGAAATCCAGCAGGAATTCGGCAGCCTCGACGCGTACCTGTGGTCGTTCGTCGGCGACGCCCCCATCGTAAACTCATGGAACACGCTCTCAGAAGTTCCCGCAGTGACGCCTGAGTCCGAGGCCATGAGCAAGGACCTGCGCTCCAGGGGATTCAACTTCGTAGGCCCCACCATCTGCTACGCATTCATGCAGGCCGAGGGCTTGGTCATGGACCACCTCATCACCTGCTTCCGCTACCGCGACCTGGGAGGCCAAAGCTCAGTCTAGGCGGGCTGCGGCCGACCAAGCTGGATTACATCGAAGACCTTCATGCTGAGGCTGAGTAGCCATATAAGGCGATCAACACCCCTGAGCGTCGGTTTGAGCTTTCCAACAATGTGACAGACAGAAGGCTTGAGAAACCGGGCGAGGAGTCGGAATCGTGGATCCGGGACTGAAGCTTGGCCAATGGATTGGACGGATCGTGGATGTCGTTGTTGACAAGCCTGAGTGAATCACTCATCCACGCCATTTCGATGTCGTCTATCCGATCAAGTACGGTCCCATCGCGGAGACAATGGCGCCAGATGGCCACACTGTCGATGCATAGGGCATTGGGTGGAGACTATCCACTTGAGAGATGCTCAACCAGAGTCATCGCTGCGATCCGGCGCAGGGACGATGTGGAGGATAAGCTCGTTGTTGCGTTATTGGGCGAATGGAGTAAGGCCTCAATTGAAGCGTCGACTGCGTTTCAGGAGCGATGTCTCGACTCATGGGTGGAGTTGCCTGACTGATCAATCGATATGGTGTTGCTTCTGCTTGGGCGGTCGAAGTATTGGGTTCGCAACAGACTACGACGACCCGATGTAAAGTTTCCCCTCTTCCTTCGTGCAGGCTAGCTTCAGGGTGCGGTCTATACTCGTCGAGGAGGGCAGTCAATAGGCACGCCTTGTCGCAGACACATTGCCTCACCCTAAACGCCTCCGAGCGTCGTTAGCGGGAGCACGTTGAAGATTTCAATGCCCCCAGCCCACTATCCAATCCCCTCCATCAGCGTACGCCGCAGCAACGCGACCGCCGTCATCGACATGCGCGTCCTGTCCATCAGGCTCGTGCCGGCCGACGCGTACTCCCGCCTCGCGAACGACTGGCCGTCCGTAATCGAGATGTGCGTTACGCCGCGCGCGAGGTTCTGCGCCATGTCGCCCGGCTCCGGCACGCCGTGAACGGCGATGCCCAGGCCCGCGTCTGCTTGCGCCCGCACCGCCAGCGCCAGCGCATCGGCGAGGCCCTGCTGGTCCCCCTCAGGGAGGCCTTCGGCCTTACCGTCGCCCGCAAACGAAAGCAGCCGCCTCATGGAGGTTAGGTTGTTGCTGATCACACCCTCCACGAACTGTTCGGGGCTTGCCCTTTTCAGCCGCTCGGTCAGCATCCCGCCGGTGACATCCTCGTACACCGCGATCGTCGAGCCTTGGGCTTCGAGCAGCGTGCCCGCTGCGTCTTCGATCGTCTCGTCGTTCACGGCGAAGACGTGCGTCCCCAGGAGTTCCCTGACCTCCGCTTCCACCGGCGCTATCAGTTCCGCGGCCGCAGCCTCGCCCGCCGCCTTGGCCGCGATGCGCACGTCCACCTGGCCCGGGTGAGCCAGCACGCCCACGGTTGGATTGCTGGAGTTGGCGATCAGGTGGCCGATCCTGTCGTCTACGCTGCTCTCCCCCATATCGGCAACCTTGAGAATCTTGTACGTGATGATCTCCGAGAGTTCGAACCTGCGCCTTAGGTAGGGGACCAACTCGTTGTCGAACAGCCACTTGAGCTCGACCGGCACCCCGGCAACGCGAAAATCACGCCGCGCGGGTCCTCCACGATGAACGACGGCGCCGTCCCGTTCGGGTTCTCAACCGGAATCGCGCCCTCAGGGATGAACGCCTGCCTCTCGTTGTTGGCGGTCATAATGAACCCGCGCCGCCTGAACCTGGTTTCGATCTGTTCGACCAACTCCGGGTCTTTCACCAGCTTGCGCCCCGTAACCTCCGCGACGACCTGGCGCGTGAGATCGTCCTGCGTCGGGCCCAGGCCTCCGCCGAGCAATACTACGTCCGAGCGGTCCAGCGCCCGGCCAATCACCTCGGCCATCCGTCCAGGATTGTCACCCACCACCGTCTTGTAAAACAGGCCGATCCCCAGTGGAGTGAGCCGCTGAGCCATCCACGATGAGTTGGTGTCGACGATCTGGCCGAGCAGTAGCTCGGACCCGATGGCGACGATCTCGGCGTTGGGCATCTAGGCGCTCCTCTCGGCTTCGATCAGTTCTTTAGTAAGCGGAATGACGTCCTCCGCCACCCTGGCACACTCCTCCCGGTGCGGGAACCCGGACAGGATGAACTCGTCCATCCCAATTCTCCAGTACTCTAGCAACTCGCTGGCCACCTGCGAATGGTCTCCGACTATGGCCGTGCCGCAGTTGACTCGCACGGTCGAGATGCCGTTCCACAGGTGCGGCCCGATTCGGTGGTCATCGCCCCCGGCAAGCTGCAGCCGCTGGCCCACCATCGCGGTGCCCGCGAACTGCGCCTGGCGCTGCTCCCTGACCACTCCGGCCGCCTGCGACAGCAAGCCCTCAGACGCTTGCCACGCCTCGTCTTCCGTGTCCCGCGTGACGATGTGCGTCCTCAGCCCGAACCTTGGCGTACGGCCCGAATCCGCGAAGTGGCCTCTGGCGCGCTCCAGCAGCCCGTCCATTCGATCCACCGGCCCTATCCAGCCCAGCAAGACGTCGCCCTGCCGCGCGGCCAGCCCCAGGGCGTTGTCGGACGCGCCGCCAAGGTAGAACAGCGGCCCGCCGCTGACCGGGCCTGGGGACACCATCGCCCCGTTCAGACGGACGTGTTCGCCGTTGAACACGACCGGCTCCGGCTTCGCCCACAGCGCGCGGATCGCCGCGATGAACTCCTCGCCCCGTTCGTACCGGAACTCGTGATCGCTATGCTCGCCAAGTCGTTCGAAGTCGCCTTGGATTCCCCCAGGCACCACGTTCAGGTCCACGCGCCCCCCGCTGATCTGGTCCAGCGTGCCCGCCATCTGCGCGAACAGCCCCGGTGAAATGAACCCCGGGCGGACTGCGATCAGCAGCCGAATTCTGCTCGTCACCGCCAGAAGCGCGGTAGCCATAGTCCAGGTCTCGGCTAGCGGCGCCGTCTCCTCGAACAGCCCGTTTGAAAACCGCGTGGGGATGAGAAGTGAGTGGTAACCATGGTCCTCGGCGGCGCGCACAACCTCCGACAGGTACTCGAACGAGGGTGGACGCTCAGCGCGCTCCGTACCTATGTGCTCGCCGTCTCCGTCTATGGGAATGAACCAACTGAACTTGGGTTCAGGCCTGCGGGTTGCTGCCGTCATGAGCGGTCTCCTATCGTGTCTTTCGACGGCATTACCTTAAGACAAAGAAACGCCATTCGCCACTGAAAATGCGTGAACTTTCGCTTCGGGCCAGCTTGCGCCGCCATACGTTAGTGAAAATCACCTTGTGAGACGATAGAGTTACCTATCCTGTCTGCGAGTAAAGGTCTGGACACTTGGGAGCAAACGGCGGCACTGAGCTAACGATTCTCATCCTCGCGGACGGCGTTCGGCCCGACGTGTTGAGCGCCTTGTCGGCTTCTGGGGAGACTCCAAACATCCGCAGGGCCTTCTCCACGGAAGGCCACAGCTACCGGGGCATTACGGTTTTGCCCAGCGTCTCGAACATTGCCTACGTTCCAATGCTGACAGGCCAGTATCCTGGAACGGCTAACGTGCCCGGCCTGCGTTGGGTGGAGAAGTCGAGATTCGGCCCGGGTACGTTCTTTCTCGAAGGTCAGCGCTCGTACATAGGGCCCACCCATGTCCGGCTCGACGGTGATATGTCACCGGACATGGAGACTCTGTTCGAGCTGAACCCCGACTCGTTGGGCGTTCGCTGCGACATACGGCGAGGCTTGTCAGAGGGAAACAGCAGGTTCTCTCGGTTTGCCTCGATGCCCTTCATGTTCGTCGCGCACTATCTGAGAAAGGGATACATCGTCGATAGGATTGTCATGTCTCAGACAATCTCTTGGCTCGAGCGGACCAACGACCGCCGGTCGAGGTTCGCGTTTCTGCCCTTGGTGGACGTTGACAAGGTCTCTCACCGCTACGGACCCGAGCACAGGCGCACAGTTGAATCGTACAAGCGCTTGGATTCCTTTGTGGGCATGTTGCTGGACTGGCTCCGAAGACAGGGGTTGTGGAGCCGTACCCACTTCATGATTACCAGCGACCACGGCCACACCGCAACGAAGCAGCACTTGGATCTGACTGCCCTGATCTCGGAGTTGGGCTACTCCGTCTTCGAGCACCCAAACGTCTACCCCCGCAGCGTCGACGCCGCGGTCATGGTCTCCGGCAACTCGTTCGCGCAGGTCTACCTCGCCTCGAACGGCAGATGGGAGGCGCCCCTCATGGCCGAGGAACTGGAGGCAGACCACTCATCAGTCCTCTTGGCGTTGCGGCAACGTGAGGAAGTTGAATGGTGCGCATACCGGAATGGAGGCGCAGGCCTGAAGATAGTGTCCCGTGACGGGGAGGCTACCCTCGGCCTGTACGGTCAGAGGTACAGCTACCATTTCAACGGCGCTGACCCGTTGCGCTTGGCTCTCCAGCACAACTCAGTCGAACGATCTGAGGCTCTTGCGCGCACGATCTGCTCCGACTTCCCGGACGCGTTGGAGCAGTTGTGGTTCCTTTTCCAAAGCGAGCGTACCGGCGACATCGTGGTAACCGCGAAGCCGGGATACGATTTGCGTGGCTGGCGCGAGGTCCCTGAGCATCGATCGTCGCACGGTGCCCTTTGCAAGGAACAAATGGCCGTCCCAATTCTCAGCAACCTGCCGCTGGACGCGGACGGAGGCGCGCGCACTGTCGACCTGTTCCCGACCGTCGCCGAAGGATTGGCCCGTAGTCCAACTAAGCCGCACTACGGGCGCAGCCTGCTGTGATCGACGCCGTCGCTCGCTACAGAGTGACGACGCGGCAAGCGGTCATTTGCCTTTCGGCCCTGATGGTCCCCGCTACAGTCTGCACCCTGCTCGTCTGGCGCTTTCTACCGCAGTGGTGGGAGCTGTCTGCGTTCTTCTGGTACTCGATCCCCGGCAACAGCTTCATACTGCTCCCTCACGAGCCAGGCGTGCTTTACGTTGGAACGCTGTACAACCCGGCTCTGGTTGCGATTGTTGGCGGCTTGGCCACGATCCCGGCCTCTACCATCGACTATCAGCTCTTCAAACGCGCGTTGCGCCTCGGTTTTCTCGCCCAGGTACGGCGGAGCCGCATCTCCAACTTCGCTACACGCGCCTTCTCAATTCAGCCTTGGTGGACAACGGTGTTTTTCGCCTTCAGCCCAATCCCGTTCTACCCTGTCCGAATCGCCGCCCCGCTTGCCGGCTATCCAGCCACTCGTTACGTAGTTGCCGTCTTGGTCGGCAGGGTGCCCCGCTACTTCCTCCTCGCCTGGGGAGGCGACTACACCGCCCGCCTCCTGGGCTGGGGCCTTTAACTTCGAAGTGCGCATAGCGTAGCCAATTGAGACTCTGGTATCGCCGAAACGTGTTCCGTTATTCGAATGTGACAACCGTCCCTAAGCTTCAAGGAAATCGTTGACTAAGATCTGTGCTTCGCGAAGGATAGCGCGAAGCGTCCCTTCTGCCATGTCTTTGGAGTGTCGTGGCAAGGTAACCTTACGCCCGGTGCTTCTGTGCCGCCAAACTTCGTGGCTTCCAGGCCCCGGACGGTCGAAGGAGTAGCCGAATCGGCGAAGGCGGCGCGCCACCTCGCGGTATCTGAACCCCGAGAGTCGCCCCATTAGGGCACGCTTACGGGCACCAGTAGATCTACGCCGCTCTTGTCCTCGGAGAGCGTTGTCAAAACCTCGGGAATCGGATCGCCGTGCTCGATGCACGACTCTGCGATCTTGCGGGCTAGGCCTTGCGCAATCTCCGTTGCCTCCACGAGGCTTCGACCTTCAGCAATCAGTCCCGGTACGTCAGGACTCGTGGCAAGAAACCCGCCCTCTTCCAAAGGCTCGATGTGCAGTCGGATTGATACTTCATTCATTGTTTCGAAAACCTCAGTGCGAATGCTTGGGCCGTGGGACGTCCTGAATATGCTCCATACGGACCCGCAGTCTCAAGGTTCAGGTCCCAAAAGGGGTGTCACCCTCTTGTTGCATGCCGGGGCAACAGTCTAAAGTCTGCTCTCGATAGCCCAGTTTCCCTATCATAAGCTTTCTACGGAAAAATGAAGTAGGGGTCATTATCCACCCTTACTACCCCGTTCGCGCCTTCCATCGGTCTATCGCCGCCTGCGCCCTTGGGCTGATCGCGTTCTGCACCTCCACGTTCACCAGCGCCGGCCGCTCGATCATGAACGCGCGTCGGATCGCGTCGTCTAGTTCGTCCGGATGCTGGACGTGCTCCCCGTGTCCGCCCATGCCACGCACGACCTGGTCGTACCTGGTTGGTAGCAGGTCCGTCGCCACCTTCCGGTTGTAGAGCCCAAGCTGGATCTGCGCGTCGATGCCCCACGTCGAGTCGTTGCCCAGTACGGCCACGAAGGCCAGGTTGTGGCGCACCGCAGTATCGAACTCCATGCCGTTGAACCCGAACGAGCCGTCGCCGCTGAATGCCACCACCCGCCTGTCCGGGTACGCTGCCTTCAGCGCGATGGCAACCGGGATTGCCGACCCCAGCATGCCAAGCGGCGGCAGGTACCACCAGCCATTGGGCTGAAGCGCCGGCATGATCGATCGGCCGAAGTGGCAAAAGTCGCCGCCGTCGAACGACAGGTAGTCGTCCTGGGTGAGGTAGCGTTGCACCGTCTTGAAGACATACGCCGCGTGCATAGGCATCTCCGGCACGGCTAGCGTGTCTAACCGCTCGGCGTGGGCCTCCTTCTCCGCCTTGAGCCTGCCCACCCACGGCAGGTCTCGCCACTCGTGGAGTGCCGCCTGTTCCGCCAGTTGGCTTACCACCGAGTGCACGTCACCCTCGATGCCTACGTCCACTTCGCGGTTCCTCGCTATCTCCGCCGCAGACGGGTCCACCTGGATGACTTTGGCGTCGGCCGAGATTGCGGGCGGCTTCGCGAACCCAACGTCCAGGTCCTGCTTCCGGCCCAGCAGCACAACCACGTCGGCCTCGCCCGACAGGCGAGACGGCGCGCTGAGACCGCGATCGAAGAATCCCAGGCAGTACGGGTGCTCGTCGGAGACCAGCCCTCGCGCGTCCCCTTCCGTCAACAGTGGCGCGCGCGTCGTCTCGATCAGCCGCTCCAGCGCCTCGCCGGACCGGCCGTACGCCGCCGCCGTGCCCGCGATGATGAGCGGCCTCTCGGCGCTCCTGAGCAGCGCGATGGCCTCCTCGACCTGCTCCTTTGACGCATGTCCCGTGCTTGGAGGCCGGCCCTTGCTTGGCGGGAAAAAGCTCACCTCGTCCGCATCCACCTCCTGCTCCTGTATGTCCACCGGAATCGTTAGGTGCACCGGGCCGCGCCGTCCTGAGTAAGCGACTCTCAGCGCCGTCGAGATCATGTCCGGTATACGGCGGGCGTCCGTGACCATCCACGATCCCTTCGTCACCGGCTTCGCCATGCCCACCTGGTCGATCTCCTGCATAGCGCCCGTCCCAAGCGTGTGCAGGTCGGCGCTACCGCTGATGGAGAGCATCGGCCTTCCGGCGTGCCACGCGCTCGCGAGGCCCGGCACCGCGTTCGCGAATCCCGGCGTCGTGTACATTGCCACGCCTGGGCCGCCCGTGATGCGCCCCCACGCGTCCGCCATGTGGACGGCGGCCTGTTCGTGCCGCGTGTCCAGGAACCGGAACCGGTGGTCGGCCATCTCGTCCAGCACGGGCAGTATGTGGTCGCCCGCAATCGTAAAGACGGTATCAACGCCTTCCAGCTTCAGGCACTCCGCTATGATGCGGCTGCCCGTGACCTTCCGTTTGCCTGTCATGCGCACCTCCTGGGGAGCGGGTCAACGCGTGTCATGTGGACACCGCCGGGGGCTGTCGATAGTATGACTCGAGGGGTCAAGCGTCAATGAGACAGCCGGAACAACGGGTTCGTTTCTGTCAGCAGTGCGGCGCGGAGCTCGGCCGCAGGGAGTTCGAAGGGACTGACCGTCCATACTGCCAGGACTGTGGCCTCACCGTCTTCTTCGATCCCAAGCTCGCCGCCGTCGTCCTGACGGAAATGGACGGCAAGCTGCTCATGGTCCGGCGCGGCGTCGAGCCGCAGATGGGGCGCTGGGCGTTTCCGTCCGGCTATGTGGACAGGGGCGAGTCGGCCGAAACTGCCGCGTGCCGCGAGGTGGTGGAAGAGACCGGCATGATCGTGGAGGTTGAGCGCCTGCTGGGAGTGTACTCCAGCGATGGTCGCGACGTTGTGCTCATCGCGTTCGCCGCCCGCGTCACGGGAGGCTCCATGAAGGCCGGGCACGATGCCCGGGAAGTCGGTCTGTTCGCTCCGGAAGACCTTACCGATATGCCATTCCCGCACGACTCCGACATCCTGAGAGACTGGCTGCGCACCCGCTAGGATTAGCCTGGCGGCCGGCGCCGGCGACTCTACTGCATTCCCGATAGCAGCTCCTGCGCGCTGAGTGCGAGTTGCTGGTCCTTCGCCAGGATGATCACCTGCTCGAGGTCCGATGTGGCCGCATCTGGATTGCCTGCCAGTTGATGAGCCTGCGCTCTCCAGAAATACAGCTCCGCGTCGTCCGGCCTCAGCCTGATCGCCGACGAGAAATCGGCCACGGCAGACGGGTAGTCCTCCGTGTACAAATACACTTCGGCCCTGTTCTTGTGCGCGTCGGTCAGCGCCGGCTCGGTCTCGATGGCCCTCGTGAAGTTGAGCAGCGCCTCGTCGATCTCGCCGGTGGCCGCGTACACAAGCCCACGGTAGTTGAACGCCAGCCCCAGCTCCGGCTCCAGCGTCAGCGCCCGTTCGATGTCGTCGTGCGCCTCGCTATAGCGCGAAATTGAGTAGAAGGCGTACGCTCTTCCCGCGTATGCGTCCGCCAGTTCTGGGTGCAGTTCGATCGACTTGTCGTACGCCTCCAGCGCGCGCGTGACGTTGCCCTGCTCCCTGAACTCCTCCGCCTCGATGAAGTAGCGCAGCGCGTCCCGTTCCTTCGCCCGCTGATTCCCGCCGCACCCGGCCGTGAGGGCGATGGCGCCCGCCGCGAAGAGCAGCCCCGCTGCTAGCAGGATTGTGGCTCGGCTCACGCCTCTCACTCCGGCTCCCAAGCACGTTTGCCGTCTCGCCGCACGTACTTGCCGAAGCCCGGGTCTGGGTAGTGGCCCGCCGCTACCAGCGCGCCGTCCTTCTCGAGCTTGTCCATCACCGCGTGACGCGTCTCTCGCGAAAGTAGGTTATCCACGTCGAAGACCGGGTTCCAGTGCGTGTAATGCGCTTGCGCGGGGGTGTGCGACACGTCGCCGAGCACGTACCCTTTCTCGCCCGATGACCCGATCTCAAAGGACATGTGGCCGGGCGTGTGACCCGGCGTCGCGACGGCTTTCAACTCGTTCGTGATGTCGTATCCGTCCTCGATCAGGTCCAGCAGGTTCAACTCGTGCAGCGGCAGCACTTGGTCCCTTATGTGCTCCTCAGGCTCATCCGCCCGTGTCCAGAACTCCCAGTCGTCCTTCGGCGCCAGGTAGCGTGCGTTGGGGAAGGTCGGCGAGCCGTCCGTCAGGTTCCAGCCCACATGGTCCGGGTGCAGGTGGGTCAGCGCCACCAGGTTAACCGCCAACCGGTCCACGCCCTTCCGTTCCATGTCCTCCAAAAGCGTCCCGTCCTCGGCCTGCAGACCCGTGTCCACCACGATCAGGTGCCCTCGGGAGCGTATTGCCACGGAACCGTACCTCGGGTGAATGAGTTCATCCGCGTCCAGCAACTCCGGGAACTCCTCCCGCCAGTGCGCCATCGCGCTCTGCGGGAACACGCGGTTCGGCTCTCCCTCTCCGTGTCCGTCGGTTAGGGATACAAGCTCTACTTGGCCGACTTTGGCCGTATGTCCGGACACCTGGTCCTCCTGTTGCCGTGCAGGTTGTTTGGGGCACGGATCATGCTTGCGATTCTATCCCGCGTCTCGGTGCCGCACAACGAAAGTATGCCGCGGCCGCCGTCGGCGCTGCCCGCCGTCAGGCCCTTGATGGCAGGCGACCATGGGTTGGGGGGGGGGGGGGGGGTAGCTCCCCGCATAACGCCTCCTCTTGTGAGCTAAGTGTTCCGACTCCATCGGTTCCACAGGAAGAGGTCCAGAGCGGAGCCACCCAATGACAAGGGGCAGGCGGCCTTGCCTCCAGTTTCAAAGGGGTGGGTGGGCGAGGGATGACATTGGCCTCACTTACACTACCCCGGTGGAGAAGACCTAGGCAACGCCGGCTACTTACCTTGAAGAATAACCGTTGAACCGCCTTTCCGTGCGGTGGTAGACTTTCGGATTGTAAGTAGACTGCTTGGAACGGGAGACTCCCTCGATTAACCGCCTTGGTTTCGCTGGCCAGAATTTCGGCGTTAACGCCGACCTTTCGTCTTGCGCTTGTATTAGCGATCTCGCCGGAGTCGATCCGAGCGAGATCGAAAGTGGACGCAGCGTCGCCGGCGTTTGTTACTCGCGTATTCTTTAGTTCCAAGACCGATAGACCGGCTCTGCTGCCCCCCGAATCGCACAGATTTGTGGGGCTTTGTTTATGTCCTTGCAAAGCTCACATTCGAAACAACTCCGGAGGCACCAACGTAAATGACACAGACTCAGACCAAACCAACCGTGGCCGCCCTGACGCCTTATCAGGTGAAGCGTTACAGCCGCCACATAATCATGCCTCAGGTAGGCAGTTCAGGACAGAGAAAGCTCCTCAATGCCAGCGTACTGATCGTTGGTGCCGGAGGCCTCGGCTCTCCCATAGCCGTGTATCTCTCACTGGCCGGCGTCGGGACGATAGGTATCGTGGACTTCGATACCGTTGACGTCACGAACCTGCAGCGGCAGATCCTCCACCAGAACGACGATGTAGGGCGCCCCAAGGTCCAGTCCGCGGTGGAGACGCTCAATGCGTACAACCCGGACATCAACGTTATAACGCATGAGGTGCCGATCACCTCTGCCAACGCCATGGACATCATCCCCAACTATGACGTCATCATAAACGGGGCCGACAACTTCCCCGCACGATACCTCGTCAACGATGCGTCCTACTTGGCCGGCAAGCCGCTGGTCGATGGCAGCATCCTGCTGTTCGACGGTCAGGCCACCACCTATCTGCCTGGCAAGGGCTGCTACAGGTGCCTGTTCCCGGAGCCGCCTCCCCCTGGCGAGGTGCCGAGCTGCGCCGAGGCCGGCGTCTTGGGCGTCCTTCCCGGCATGGTCGGCACGATCCAGGCCACCGAGGCAGCCAAGGTCATCATGGGCGTCGGAGAGACCCTGACTGGCCGTCTCCTCCTGATCGACGCATTGGACATGGAGTTCCGCACTGTCAAGTTGCGCCGCAACCCGGAATGCCCGCTCTGTGGCGACAACCCCACCGTGACCGAGCTCATAGACTACGAAGCGTTCTGTGGCATGCCGGCCGTCACTTGATGCCGTCAACCGGGAACGCCTACGAATCACGCACCTTCTCAAACCACGAAAGGAGTAAGCGCAATGGCCGCAAGAGTAGCTAACCCTCAAGCCATAGTGACCACCGATTGGGTGGACGAGCATAAGGACGATGAAAACGTGACTCTGGTCGAGGTGGATGTCGATACTGATGCCTACGACGAGGGCCACGTCCCCGGAGCGATCGGCTGGAACTGGACCACCCAGCTAAACGACGAGCTGCGCCGTGACATCCTCGACCGCCGGCAGATGACCTCCCTGCTCGGCCAGTCCGGCATCGGCCGGAACACGACCGTCGTGCTGTACGGCGACAACAACAACTGGTTCGCGGCTTATGCCTATTGGCAGATCAAGATGTTCGGGCATCGCCGGCTCAAGATCATGGACGGCGGCCGCGCAAAGTGGCTCGCAGAGGGACGCGCCGCCACTACTGATGTGCCCCAGCCGGAAGCCCGGACGTACAGGGCGCCCCAGGCAGACTCCAGCCTTCGCGCTACCAGGGATTACGTCCTTGACGTTGCAAGTGGCGACAATAACGTCGGCCTAGTGGATGTGCGTGCGCCGGCCGAATACAGCGGCGAATTGCTTGCTCCGGCGAACTTGCCGCAGGAAGGCGCCCAGCGCGGCGGTCACATCCCCGGCGCCGCCAACATCCCGTGGGCCACGGCCGTCAACGAAGCGGACGGCACCTTCAAGTCGGTAGACGAGCTCCGCGAGATTTACGGGGGCAAGGGCATCACCGGCGATAGAGAGATAATCGCCTACTGCCGCATCGGCGAGCGCTCCGCTCACACCTGGTTCGTGCTGACCCAGCTTCTCGGATACCCCAAGGTCCGCAACTACGACGGCTCCTGGACCGAGTACGGCTCCATAGTAGGCGCCCCCATAGAGCGCTAGCAGAGAGCATCATTACAACTTAAGTTGGTCAGGCTTTCGATCACGCTGACGTCCGTGATCGAAAGCAGATCCTAAAGCGCCCATATGCAAATGTGAACTTCGTACTCGCTGGGATCAGCATCGCATTGCTCATGCTGAATCTTGTTGCGTGTTCAACGGATGACAACCTTGGCTCGTCCGGCCATGATGCAAGTCAATCTGATTCCTCAGCATCGCGTCCTAAGATGTTGAGTGAGGCGTCCGGACTGTATCAGAGCCTGCAGGCGGCGCGACAGGCCGGCGAAGAATCGCAGTGGGCGACATGGTTCGAAGACTTCAGCAACAGTGTTGAGAAGTACAGTCATTCGGAGCTTCTGTACCGGATCGGTAGGCTTTCCAAACACTACTATGAGCGAGATTACAAGAGCAGCCTAGCAAAGGAACTGGTGGAGTCGATAGAACGCGAATTAGGCGAAGACGGAGATGTCCAACAGGCTGAGGCAATCCCGACGTATGTAAGCCTCACGGCAGATCAGCAATGCGCTAGGGATGCAGTGTGTGCGGCAGGCGAAGCACATTGGTGGTCTCTTGCTGAAGTGTATTGCCCGCCGCTCATTGAGGATTTCGCCCGGTACAGGTTCACCTGGACAGACGGATGGTTTGGGGATAAATTTGACCGTTTAACAGTTGTGGCTAGTCAAGAAGGTGCGATCAAATACATTGGTGACGAACTGGAGTTTCAGAATGGCTTTGGTGCTTGGCAACGCATGAACTACTCCTGCGTCGTCGATCCCGTCGAAGAGACAGTGATTGCTGTGGACGTCTGGTAAGAGTGTGCAAACTAGATCATCGCCTACTGCCGCATCGGCGAGCGCTCCGCTCACACCTGGTTCGTGCTGACCCAGCTTCTCGGCTACCCCAAGGTCCGCAACTACGACGGCTCCTGGACCGAGTACGGCTCCATAGTAGGCGCTCCCATAGAGCGCTAGCCTTCCAACGTCGGAGTCCATTCCAACTCCCACAAGATCAGAACAAGGCCCCTTCTCCAAACCACTGGAGAAGGGGCCCGCTCTTGGCAACCATACCCATGCAGTGAATCACCGGAGGAGAGGGCAAGAGCCCGCTCATTCAAACGAGACAAGAGAAGCCCAATCAGCCGCACCAAGTTGCCACTTCCTCTTAGGGGGACACCTCTGCGAAAATTGTCATTGTGGCTCAAAGCCTGCCCCGTACACTGATACCGAGCAGGGGCACAGCAGGGCAGAACCTCTGGCCTCTTCCCAGTCTGCTGGGGAAGATTGAGATGGGGCAAAAGCTCCGTGAAAGAGTTCCTTATAACTGAGCATGCCGAAGTGGCGGAACGGTAGACGCGACGGTCTCAAAAACCGTTGGGCGAAAGCCCGTGTGGGTTCGACTCCCTCCTTCGGCACCAGCATACCCCGTTCGCCATGCCCGGCTGGCAGAAGCAGGCCGCCGCCAAGGTGATGGGGGAGAGAAAGGAACTAGCGGGTTGAAACCCAAAGAACGGGAGGACAAATGGGATTTGTATCGTATCGCGAAGATAATGAGGAGAAGCAGGATGATGGCTCGAACTCAATGACTGATAGCTCGAACTTAATCAATGAACTCGCCGAAATACTGGGGAGTATGTACCACAATGCGCCGAATTCGGAAAAGTCAACAGCCGTCCAGCTATGCGGCATCAGATACGAGACAAATCTGGCGGAGCCTGATGTCAACATTAACAGAGTTGTCCAGCTTTCACGGCTGAGGCAGGGTTACGGTGCAGAAATACGCAAGGGCATGAAATTAGTCAAGTACGTCGATCTGAATGCGATAGGGCACGTGCGCTGTCGGCCCGACATTCCCTGACGAGCTAACCGCTAGGAAGCCGCTTATAACCAGAAGAAGGTAGACTTGGACCGACTGATGAAGTTCATCACCATCGGACTGATCGCGGCGGCCATACTCGCAGGCTGCGAGCCGGAGTCGACGCCGATGCCGGCACAGACCGCCGCGATGGCGCAGGCCACAGCGTCGCCAAGCCCCACGCCTACTGCCGAGCTTACGCTCACGCCGGAGCCGATGCCAACGGCTGCCCCAGACCCGCGGTGCAGTGCTCGTGATTTGACATCTTCAGACCGGCAGGAGTACTACAACCTAACTCTACGTGCTAGTCCCGGTTGGGCCAGTACACGCAAGACCGTAAAGGATTTTCTGCTATCACGATTCTATACCTTGGAGGCTCAGTACCTCGCCCTGCGTGCGCTCTACCCTTCCGAAATAGGTACATGGAGAGACTACCTCACGTCATCTCCCACCACTTTCAACGGCGAGGGATGGCGATTGCTGTTCGCTGATGTGCTTGACCTCGCGAAATCGACGCAGACTCCCGACACTTGTGGGCCGGAGGAGGCTGCATACGAGTTGCTCAAATATCATGGAGTGAACATCCTGAGCCAGGCAGTCACCACTAATATAGGTCCTGTGCTTGCGCATTCCGCCAGGGAAGGAATAGCCAACCGGCTGACACAGTGCCAGCTAGCAAACATAGATCTTGAGTGCAACCAGGCTGAGTTGGTGTTTCAAGAGGCTCCGAGATGGGAGTCTATCCTTCCTCCGGAGCGGGACTGACGACGGTGACGCTTATGCCGATTTTGCCAGCAGCATTGAACAGGGGCGACGTACCCAAGTGGCCTAAGGCGGGGGTCTGCAAAACCCCTATTCGGCGGTTCGAATCCGCCCGTCGCCTCCACCTTCAACATTGCCGACTAAATGCCGACATCGCCCACAGCTCTCAACCGACCGACCACAACCTCGCGGGCTGAAATCAGCTACAAAATCCCGAAAACACAGCACTCAACACCACCCGCCAAGCATCCCAACACGAATCCCTCCTTCGGCACCAAGGTCTCTGGCCCCTTCCCCCAGTCTGCTGGGGAAGGCTAGGATGGGGTTCTGCCACGACCCAGAATCTCCCTCCGGCAGTCAATGCATCCGCCCCCTGCTCCGCCTCGCTTCCACATCGCCTCAGACTACTCGATCACACTCAGCGCCGCCCTTACTAGAAACCTCGATCTTGATTCCCCGGACCGCGTTGCCGCTTCGTCAATGATGGCCAGGGCTTGGGCGGGCACAGTGATGTTAACGCGCTCTGACTTCCCCGAAAGCTTGAGTGCATCGATATTGACGTCGACCAGACCCCAGACGCCCTTTGAGAAATCTGTGTTGGCTTGATGTTCCTGCATGGGGCGCTTCGCTGGAACGGTCTGGCCGTCCAGGAGCAAGGTCTCGATGTGCCCGACAATTGCCTCTCGAGCCATATCGAAGGCGTCGTCCAATGTGTCACCGCCCGAGAAGCACCCTGGCAAGTCGGGGACCGTCACCCCATAGCTGCTGTTCTCATCCTTGTGAATAACGATCGGATATCGCATTATCGTCTGCTCCTCCAGTCCCACCCAGCCTGCCTGAACACGCTGCGCAGGGTTCCAACGGGAATGTCTTTGTGCGGGTGCGGCACGGTTACAACGCCCGGATGCTTGGGGTGGGTAAAGTGGTGATGGCTGCCTTTCACATCTCTGAGCACCCAGCCATCTCTCCTGAGCCTTCCAATGAGTTCCCGGCTGTCCATGTGTATACCATACACACTTAGGTGCAGGTATGGTCAGACAGAAGGCTGCCGAGGGCACTACTTCAGGCTTGCGAGAGCTCCTGGTGGCCTAACCCCAGCGCCAATCTCCCTTACGCCCCAAACACCCCCTCCGGCAGCCCATGCGCCATCGCTGTCGGCCGCTCGCAGCCCGTCGTCGTCCGGACGTGCGCGCCCCGGTCCGACGCCTCGTGCACAGCGTGCATCACGTCCAGCACGTGCAGGGCCAACGCGCCCGACGCCCTTGGCGTTCGCCCATTGCGGACCGCCCACGCCATCTCCGCGACGCCAAGGCCCCTGTCGCCCGCCGGGAAGGCCGGGGGCACACTTGTCGGTGCCTTGTCCCGTCCCTCGATAACGCTCACCGGCCCGTCGAACCGGTTCGGGTCCGGCACGCAAAGCGTCCCCTCGGAACCGTACACTTCGATCCTGGGCAGGCTCGCACCTTGCACGTCGAAGCTAGTGATGATCGTCCCGATCGCGCCTGAAGCGAAGTCGAGCACACCGGCAACGTGCGTGGACACCTCCACGTCGATCGTCTGCCCCCTCTTTGGCATGCTTGTGATCTCGCGCCGGTCAAACGACTTGCGATGCGAACCCGTGACCCGTGAGACAGGCCCAAGCAGCGTGACCAGCGCGCTCAGGTAGTACGGCCCCATGTCGAACATCGGGCCGCCGCCCGCGCGGTAGAAGAACTCCGGAGACGGATGCCACGACTCGTGCCCTCGGCTCATCATGAACGCCGTCGCCGCCACCGGCTCGCCGATCCGCCCCTCGTCGATGATCTTGCGGCAGGTCTGGATGCCAGAGCCCAGAACCGTGTCCGGGGCACAGCCCACCGCAAGTCCCTTGGCCTCTGCCGTGTCCATAATCGCTCGGCCATCTGCTCGTTCCACCGAGAGCGGCTTCTCGCTGTACACGTGCTTGCCCGCCTCCAACGCCGCCATGCTGACCTCAGCGTGCGCTCCTGGGTTGGTGAGGTTGATCAGCAGCTCCACGTCCGCCTCCGCTAGGAGCTGCTCCGCCGTAAGCGCGGCCGGTACGCCGGACCGATCCGCCGAACCCCGGGCCTTTGCCGGGTCCAGGTCGGCGCAGGCGATGACTTCTACGTTGCTGTACCTCGTCCCGAGGTTTTCGAAGTAGACGGAGCTGATGTTGCCGCAACCGATTACGCCGGCCTTCATCGGGGCGGCGGTTGCGCCCGTCACCACGCGTCTTCGCCCGTGCTCCTGCCTGCCCACAGCATGCCCCGCTTGGCTATCTCGTTCGCCTCCGGTACGCGAAAGTCCTCGATCTTGTGCCCTATCGATGAGTAAAACACTCGGCCCTTGCCCCACATGCGCTTCCACACGACCGGCATCAACGTGCCCCTGATCCACTGACAGTCGTACTGCGACCGCATGCTCACCGGATGGTCGCCCTCGAACGTCGTCGTCGCGAGCACCACGTTGCCCGGGTCTACGTGCAGGTAGTATTGCTCCGTGTTCAGCTTGAAGTCGCCAAGGCCCGCGGTCACAGGGTCTCCCGTGTCGAGGACATTCACCTCGTGCTCGATAAAGTTCCCCGGGTGCGCGACCCATTGCCCGCCGACCATGAACTGGTAATCGGTCGACACGCGGAACGAGTCGGCCATGCAGCCGTGCCAGCCTGCTATCCCGACGCCCGACCACACCGCCCGTAGCAGGTTGCGCTCCTGCTCCACCGTAATCGTGCCCTGTGTCCACACAGGCACTACCAGGTCCAGCGCCTCCAGCATCGCTTGGTCCTCGTACGCCTCCAGCGTGTCGGACACAGTCACGTCGTACCCCTGCTCCTCGAGCCACGGCGCGAACAGCTCTGCGGCCTCCCTCGGCGAGTGCCCCTCCCAGCCGCCCCACACCATCAACGCTCGTTTCGTGCTCATTATCTTGCCCCCTTTTTGTGGGTGCAGAGCCTGCCCCGTACCCCGATACGGGGGCGTGACCTGCCATCTCCGCCCAGTGCCCCGCATAGCTCCGGCAACCGCCGCTCCGCGTCCTTCATAGATCGGCTTCGAATACTATTCGCTGAGAACGATTGGCGCTACGTCTACGCTTGCAGACGGGCATCCTCCCGCATTTACTTGATGCCTCTCGCATTTACTTGATGAATGTAAGAACAGCTTCCGCATACCTGTCCCTCTTTGGAGGCATTTGTACAGCTGCCGCATCGGCGGCCGGGGGAGGATCTCAGGCCCCTTCCCCAGTCTGCTGGGGAAGGCTGGGATGGGGTGCAGACCGGGCACATGGGTAACACCATTAGGCCTGAAACGCCCTTCACTAGGCGTCCCCTTTATGGGTGCAGAGCCTGCCCCGTACCCCGATACGGGGGCGTGCCCTGCCCTGCCGTGCCCTGCCTGGTCAACATGAACGGCACCCCGCACGCCAACACAATTGCGGCGTTCGCCACCAGCCCCCACGACAACCCCATGACGTCGGCAATCAGGCCCAGGAGCGGTGCGCCTATTACCAGCCCAACGTCACCGAACGTCCGCATCGTCGCGAGCGCCACCGGACGCTGGTCCGGGGTTGCGATGTCCGCCACGTAGGCGTTTACGGTTGGAGACTCAATCGCCTGCGCCACCCCGTACATCACCATCGCCAGCCCGAACACGGCGACGACCGGGCTCGCCGCCGACACTAGCAGGGACCCCGCGAACACGGTGATTGCAGGCATCACCAGCGCGCGCCTGCCCAGCTTGTCGGCCAGTATCCCGGCGAAGGGCTGGAACAGTAAGTTGGCCGCTGCCGGCACTGTCAGCATCAAGCCCAGCATCCCGGCGTCCATTGAGAACCGGTCCTCGCCCAGCAGCGGCCACAACGTGAACAGCGTCCCTCCGCGCGTGAAGAATGTGGCGAACGCTATGAGGCAGATCGACACGAACGCCGTGCTTCGAAGAGGCGACGTTGGCCGTGGGCCGGTCGCTTCCGGTCTTGGGCCAGGGGTGCGGACCCGGCGTGAGGCGGACTGCCCGACGCCTGCCGGGATCCTCGCGAGCGTCCAGACCCCCGCAAGTCCCGCCAGCGCCGCCACGAAGAAGAACGGCGCCCGTAGCCCGAAGAAATGCGCGGTCAACCCTCCGGCGGCCGGGCCGAGTGTGATGCCCATCAGGAAGAACGACTGGTAAATCGTCATCAGCCGCCCCCGGTTCTCGGGAGTGCTCACGTCCGCTACGAACACGACGGCCGCCGTGATGTACAAGGCCGAACCGGCCCCCGCGAGAAAGCGGAACGCGACCAGCGACTCGTAACTCTCCGTCAGTCCTGCCAGAAGGTTCCCGGCGATAGACAGCACCGCCCCGCCGACCAGTACGTTGCGGGCGCCGGACCAGCTCGTGAGAAACCCGGCAGGTATGTTGGCGAACACCCGCGCGAGGGCGAACGCGCTCACCGCTATGCCCACCATTGCCGCCGTCATGCCAAAGCTTTGCACCAGCAACGGGATGATTGGCACCACCACGCCCTGTCCCATGGTGATGAACATCGTGGAGAACGACACTAGGAGCACGCGCGGCTCCTGCCGTATCGGCTCGGCGAAGCCGTAGCTCAAGATACGGCCTATCTGTGCTGGAATGACGTTCATGCTTTCGCGAGACCGGCCTCGGGCCGGCGGACGCCAAGACTACCAGATGCCAGGACTCCAGCACGGCGCTGACTCTTTCATAACCGTCATTCCGGCGAAGGCCGGAATCCAGACGCAGGAATGTCAAGTTGGAGGTAAGGTCGGATTTGGGAGATTTCGCTCCGTCAATGGAGTTACGCCAAGCTCTCTACCGTGGGATCATCCGGGGGCCAGGTCCTTCGTGCGCAGAGATCGCTCGCAACTTGATGGGATGTCCACCCAATCGGTGGCGCTGGAGGGCGAGGCGTCTATGTCGCTAGGCGGGTGGACAGGGGAATCGCCATCGCAGTAGCCGTCTGCTGATGGCTGACGCCGGCAACTGAAACATAGATCGCGATTCCTGCGGCTACATCACGATCTCGGCCTGACGCGGGCAATCGGCAATGGTCAACGTCTCAGGTTCACCGGCCCTTCGAAGAGATTTTCAGGAAGAATGCTGCCCGTTTCGATGGCGTGACTGAACTCGGGAAGTCCCTCAGTGGTCACCACTCCGAGCGCCGTAAAGAAATCACTCTCGCCGCTGGTGCCGCTCTTGTTTCCTCCGCCGTGAGACCGTAGCCAGTCAGGGTCGATGATTTGCTCACCCTTCCACAGGCCGCGCGTGGCATTGAGGTGTCCGAACCTGGCCATGTCCGAGGCGTTCCATACGACCCAGCCGGGTCCGCTCCGCACGATGTTCCCCGCAATCTCGAAGGGTGGATCGAGGTATGTGTATGAGTCGGGAATCTCTGGGTAGAAGTACTTCTGGTCTTTCACCCATCCTCCGGGAAGCCAGTCCCAACTGTCGGCTGCGATGCCGATGTGGTCGAATAGCCGCTCCTGCACCACGTCCTTGATGTCGCGGCCCCATACGTACGTCAATGCTTGGCCCAGTCGCCAGAACCCGGCGCTGCTGTATACCCCCACTGTGCCGGGCTCGGCGTGCGAGTAGCAGTCGTAGTATGGGTCTCCCGTCCAGTTCGCCCACTCGACCACGCCCGGTGTTGCGTTGCGGTCCTCCAGCCCCGTGCGCCTTTCCGCCCAGCGGATGCCGAGTTCCATCGGGAAGCCGCCCCAGTGCAGGCTCTCAGTGCGCCTGCCAACGAGGTGCCGCCACGTCAGTGAATTGTGGTGCCCTTCGTTTAGGTACTTGTGGGGATGTGACAGCTCGCCGTGTCCGGTCCAGTACCTGTTGATCGGCTCGTCCGGGTCGATCACTCCGTCCATAACTGCGAATCCCAGTACCGCCCACGTCAGGGCTTTCCCGACAGATGCCGTGTGATGCGCGTAGTACCGGTCACCCCAGGAGTGTACGAGGTACCCTCCGCGTGTGAGGACGACGCCGTACTTGTTGGCGGAATGGTCCTCGCCGCCAAAACTCGCGCCCCTCACGTCCAGTCCATTCACCCATTGCCGGAAAGCTTCTGGGTCGAGCCCGGCCTCCTCCGGGGTGATCGCTTCCCAGTCTTCATCCGGATAAGTCACCCAGTCGGGAATGTTCATGCTCACTGCCTGCTCCTTAATTCGCAATGGCTGCGGAAAACCAGGTTCTCATCCGGCGATCTCCTTCGTATACCCCTTCACGTCCTTTACATCCCTGGCCGGAATAGAGTCTTGCACCAATTTCCATGATAGTCCTGTACAGGGCTAACTTGCCTATTTTCGCTGACGGTAAGTGCGAACAGTTACGATGCAATCCTCCCATTGCACCCTAAGAACTAGTGTGCTATTATAGGCGCATGGAAATGCAATACCGCTGCCCAGAGTCAGGCTTCGCCCCGTCTGGGCCGGAGCCCTTAGGGTCCAGAGCCTGCCGCACTCCGGGAATGGCCGGCCTCACTGCTTCAGGACCTGTAACTTTTGGTTGCATGCCGGCTCAATTCGTATTCAATCTGTATTCAAAAGGTCTCAATTTACGTCACATTTCTCAGCCTGCCCAGCTATGAAATGTGACGGAATGTTACAGAATGTGACAGTTTTTCGAGTTTTGAGCGGTTTCTGCCGGCCGGGAGGGATCGGCTCAACCGTCGTTCCCGCCTTGTGGGTACAGAGCTTGTCCCGTACCCGATGCGAGGACCGCGTCTGGCCCGTCTCACTTTCATTTCAAAGTGTCGCAAGACCGCATCGCTCGTGTTCGATAGTACGCTCCGGAATGCTTCTGGATCGTCCGCGATTCCTCAATTCCCAGCTATGAAGACCGGGGAAACAAGACATTTTGAGACAACGGACCTTTTTTGCCCCAGGGGCCACATCGGTGGACCTTTTGGAAGGAGCCCGCCAAGCTGCGTCGCTGTACAATTGCCGCCTACGCTCCTCGGAGGCCCTTAGATGACCACCATCGCACTGCGCAACGCGACCCTGATAGACGGCACCGGCGCCGGTCCCTCGCCGCGGACCACCGTACTCGTGGAGGATAACCTCATATCGCGAGTCGGACCTGACGATGCTCTGACCGTCCCGGCTGGAACTGAAGAGTTCGATCTGGGAGGGATGACTCTTCTGCCGGGCCTGACCGATGCCCACGTCCACTTCGGCCTCCACGGCGTCAACCGGGGCGCGGGAAGCTCGGCCGATGACAACCTCACGACTTACGTTCTGGACGTCATTGAGAACATCGAGATTGCCTTGGACGAAGGCTTCACCACTGTTAGGGACGCCGCCGGGCTCGATCCTGCTTTCGCAATGGCGGTGGAGCATGGCCGAATTCAGGGTCCTCGCATCCTGCCCTCCGGGTCGGCGCTGTCGATCACGGGCGGCCACGGAGACCAGCGCGGCAGGTACGAGACCGCTGTCCCTCAGTCGGTGCCCGGAGTTCTGGCGGCATTCGAGATCTGCGACGGCGTGGACGCCGTTCGAGCCGCCGCGCGCCGCCAGCTCCGCCTCGGCGCAACCCAGATCAAGATGATGGCCTCCGGCGGCGTCATGTCCCAGATGGACGAGCTGGAGAGCATCCAGTTCACCGTTGAGGAGATGGCTGCCGCCGTGTACGAGGCGAGAGCCACCGGCAAGTACGTTCTCACCCACTGCCACACATCGCCGTCCATCAACAACTCGCTCGATGCGGGCGTCAGGTCGATCGAGCACGGCAGCATCCTCGACGAGCCGACTGCCGCGCGGATTGCCGAGATGGGTGCCTTCATGGTTCCAACCCTCGTGACGCTTGAGATGCTGCTCCGCCAGACGGATGAGCTGGCGGTCTCCCACTACAGCCTGATGAAGCTGGGCCAGGTCAAGGACCTAATGCCGGTCAGCGTCGAACTGGCCGCCCATTCCGGCGTCAACGTCGGCTCCGGCTCGGACCTGCTGGGCCTGCGCCAGACGGGCCGCGGCGAGGAGATCAGCCTCAAGTCGAAAATCATCGGCCCCATGCAGGCAATCGTCAGCGCCACCAGCGTCAACGCCCGCCTCTTCCAGCTTGAAGACACCATTGGCATCGTCAGGGAGGGCATGGAGGCAGACATGGTCGCCGTCTCAGGCGACCCGCTGACGGACCTCGAACTGTTCACCGACCCATCCAACGTCCGGCTTGTAATCAAGGCGGGTAGGGTGGTCAGGGACACCCGCTAGACTGGCCTCCCGGCCGCCTGCAAGTGCCGTGGTATACTCGAACTTGCCCGGTCGGCGCCTTCACGGTCCTGGCTGGCCGGATCTCACACCCACTGGAGCGTGTCGTGACACAGGTAGAAGGCCAGATAAGGCTTACCGAGCTGGCCGATTGCGCTGGCTGAGCCTCCAAGTTCGGTCCGAACGACCTGGCGCAGGTTCTGCGCCATCTGCCCTCAGTCTACGATCCGAACCTGCTCGTCGGGATCGGCACCTCTGACGACGCCGCAGTCTACCGCCTCAACGACGATCTCGCTCTCGTCCAGACCGTAGACTTCTTCCCGCCCATAGTCGACGACCCGTTTTCGTTCGGGGAGATCGCCGCCGCCAACTCCTTCAGCGATGTCTACGCCATGGGTGCCCGGCCCCTGCTGGCATTAAACATCGTTGGCTTCCCCGTCGACCTTCCGAAACACATCCTGGGCAGTATTCTCGAAGGCGGTGCCTCCAAGGCGCGGGAGGCCGGCGCGCTCATCGTCGGAGGCCACACCGTTGACGACAAGGAACCCAAGTACGGCATGGCCGTCACAGGGCTCATCAGCCCCGGAAAGCAGGTCTCCAACGCGGGCGCCAAACCCGGCGACGCGCTGGTCCTCACCAAGCCCATCGGCACCGGAGTCATCACCACCGCCGCAAAGCAGGACACGGCTCCCTCTGGCGTGCTCGATGGCGCGGTCACGGTAATGGCCCGCCTCAACGATGCGGCTTCCCAGGCCATGACCACAGTCGGAGTGAACGCCTGCGTCGACGTGACCGGCTTCGGATTGCTCGGGCATCTCCGGCCCATGGTCATCGAAAGCGGCGTTTCGGCCAGGGTCCGGCTGTCGGCTGTCCCGTTGTTGAATGGTGCCAGAGAGTTGGTGGAGCAGGGGATCGCGCCGGGCGGCACCGGCCGGAACCTCGACTCCCTGGATGAGGTTATGGAATGGGATGCTGCCATCACCTCGTCGGACCGGCTTCTGCTGGCCGACCCTCAGACGTCCGGCGGGCTGCTGATGGCGGTGCCTCATCATCGCTTGGACGGCCTGCTGGACCTCCTCGATGAGTCCGGTGTGGATGTAGCCGCCGTGATAGGCGAAATCGAAAGCCCCGCAGCGCTTGGCGGCCCGCGAATATCCGCGGCGCCTTAGAGCCCCTATGACGCAGTTGTACGTCCGCCAGGAAGTGGAGGCCCGGCTCCGTGCCGCCCTGTTCGATGCGCAGGAGTCCGGCGCTCTGCCCGATGCCGACGTGGAAGACTTGGCCGTTGAGCGTCCCCAGGACTCGTCTCACGGCGACTTCGCTACCAGCATCGCGCTCAAGCTGGCGCGGCAGATGCGAATGAACCCTCGCGAGATCGCGTCCAGGCTGGCCGAGCGCATTGACTCGGACGGCTTCCTTCAAGGCGCCGAGGTTGCCGGCCCCGGGTTCGTAAATGTACGCGTGTCGTCCGCTTGGCTCGCGTCGTGCGTTGAGGCCATTCGTGCCGCGGGCAGCGAATTCGGCAACGCTCCGAAACATACCGGGGAACGTGTGCAGGTCGAGTTCGTCAGCGTCAACCCTACGGGCCCTATCCACGTGGGCCACGCCAGGGGAGCGGTGTTCGGCGATACGCTTGCGAGCATTTTCTCGGCCGCGGGCCACGAGGTCGAGCGCGAGTACTACTTCAACGATGCGGGTACCCAGATGGAAGCTTTCGCACGCAGCCTGCTAGCGCGCTACCGGCAGCATTTTGGCGTGGACTGCCAGGTCCCTGAGGACGGGTACCACGGAGAGTACATGATTCCCCTTGCCGAGCGGGTGGCGTCAGAGCATGGCCGCCGCTTCATGGATATGCCGGAGCATGAGGCAGCCGGGGAGTTGCTGGAAATCGGCCTTGCCGAGATGGTTCAGGACATCAGGGACGACATGGCCCGGCTGGGCATCGAGTTCGACGTTTGGTTCACTGAGCGCTCTCTGTACGAGAACGGTCAGTACGATACGGCGATGTCAATCCTGCGCGATGGTGGATTCGTGGCGGAGAGGGACGGAGCCGTCTGGTTCACCTCTACGGATCTGGGAGAGGACAAGGACAACGTGCTTGTCCGCAGCAGTGGCGCCCCGACGTACTTCGCGACCGACGTCGCATATCATTACAACAAGCTTGTCGAACGAGGCTTCAACAAGGTGGTCGACGTCTGGGGCGCGGACCATCAGGGTCACGTGCCCAGGATGAAGGCCGTTGCACGGGCAATGGGGATTGACGCAGACCGGCTCGTCATTGCGGTGACACAGATGGTCTCCTTCAAAAGGGAAGGAGAAGTGGTGAGAATAGCCAAGCGCACCGGCGACCTCATCACCTTGAGGGAACTACTGGACGAAGTCGGGCCGGACGCGTGTCGCTTCGTCTTCCTGTCCAGATCAGCCGAAAGCCAGATGGAGTTTGATCTCGAGCTGGCTGTTAGGCAGTCGTCGGAAAACCCCGTCTACTATGTCCAGTACGCCCATGCCCGCATTGCGTCGATACTGCGCTTGGCCGCGGAGCGTGGCATCGACTGGTCGGATGGCGATGTGAGTCTGCTATCCGACGAATGGGAACTGGAACTCATCCGCAAGATGCTGGTGCTGCCGGAGCTGATTCAGATGATGGCCGGCAGGCTCGAACCGCACCATTTGCCGCACTACTCGATGGAGCTGGCTACGGTGTTTCACCTCTTCTACCAGAAGTGCAGGGTCGTGTCGTCAGCGCCCGAAGACCTGCCCATTACGAAGGCCAGGCTGAAGCTGGTAGATGCCGCCAGAGTAGCCCTCTCGAGAAGCCTGTCCCTGATGTCCATGTCGGCACCGGATACGATGTAGCCGTCACTGTTCCTCTACCCCAGTCTGCTGGGAAAGATTGAGATGGGGTCAAGTTGCCGCGTTACTCCAGGCCGCCCTCGGCCTTGTACCGGCGCGTCAACTCCGCGTACCAGTCTCCGATCCTCTTGATCCTCTCTCGAAATGCCGATGTGACCCTGCCCCTCGGCTTGCCGGGCACGCCTACGATCAGCGAGTTGGACGGAAAAGTCTGACCGTCCGGGATTACCGCACCCGATGCAACCAGGGAGTCCTCGCCCAGCTCCACGCCGTCGTTCACCGTTGCGCCGTTTCCAAGCAGCGTACGGTCCCCAACAACCCTTGCATGGCAGACCACGCGGTGGGCAACCACCACGTGGTTGCCGATCAATACGTCCGCATCGCCGTGAACGACGGAGTTGTCCTGAATGCAGGTGTAGGCGCCGATCGTGATTCTGCCACGGTCCGCACGCACCACAGTCCCCGGCCAGACGCTCGAACCCTCCCCGATCAAAACGTCGCCAATGACGTATGCAGCCTCGCTAACAAACGCTGTCGGATGAATCTGCGGCGTCTTGCCCATTAATCTGCGAATCAATCTGAACTCCCTTTTCTTGCTTGGACGCCTCTCGCGTCAACCAGGTGTGGCGCCGCCACCTAGACTGTCCTTGGTCGGGATCGCCTATGCTATGCTGTCCGCAATCCGCAATCCGACGAGATTCGTAATCTATCACATGAAGAAAGCTCTGCTCGCGACCGCGCTCCTTACGATCCTGGCCCTTGCGGCCTGCACTTCCGGCGACGCCGAGCCTGATGCGGCAGAGGCAACTGAAGCAGCCGGCGCTGCGGAGACTGAAATTGATTCTGCGGGCGGCTCCGCCGTAGAAGTGTCGCCGGAGCCGAGCGACGACGCTGCTGCATCGGAAAATGCGGTAGATGAGTCCGGCGGCTCAGATGATTCCACGGCAGACGCAGAACCCGATTCCACGGCCACGCCGGTAACCGGTGTCCTGTTCACATACATGTACGGGGTGCAACTCCTGGAGAGCCAACTCTACGAGGAAGCCATCCCCCAGTTGAATATCGTAATCCGGAGACTGCCCGAACTTGGACGGGGCTGGTACTACAGGGGCCTCGCTTACCGCCACGAGGGCCAGTTCGAGTTTGCGCTTGAAGACCTGAACAAAGCCATCGAGCTAAAGCCCGAGTTTGGTCTGGCTTACAAGGAGCGTGGCATCCTCTACACGGAGATGGGCGAGACCACCAAGGCCGCCGAGGACTTCGAGAAAGCCCTATCCCTGTATCATCCGACAAGGGACAGACCCGACATCACAGAGACCACTAGGCTGCTCAACGAGCTAGGCGGCAGCCAGTAGTCCCCTTCCGATTTCAGAGCAGCGCGTGTCATACACTCTACGCCGCTCCGAAATCCGGCCGATGTGCTTTCGGTACAGGTGAATCAGCCCCTGGTGCCTGAGCGCGCTTGAGACCAGGCTGCGGCCCTTGGGCAGCCCCAGCAACGATCGCATCTCGCGGGTAATCTGGTTCTCAGAGGGAGGAGGCAGCTCCCTTCCCAACTCAAGACAACGGTCTGTGAACGCTTTGTGATGATGCGTTCCGGCCCACGCGTGAACAATGGGCAGGACCGCGTTGACCACGATGTCGAGGGCACGCCCCCGGCCGATCAAGCCGGACACGCTGAACCTGTCCACCAGCTGCGCGCTGTTGCGCTCACTCACGGCCGTCCGCATCTCCGCCATTGGACCGCCTTCCAACATCGTCTCCAACAGAACGGCGGCGCCGAGAACGCGATTCACGGGATGATTGGCCGGCCTCACACGGAAGAATCTCCAACTTGACGGCGGGAGAGGCCTGACCGGGGGCAACCGCCGACGCAGCCTCATGAGTTCGGCACGTTCCTGGGCTGGCTTCACATATCCCAAAAGCCCTCCTGCTCCGGCAAGAAATGCTTGGAGAGCCTTTCGGCGAGTATTGGCTGGCTCTCCTTTTAGGGTAAACACCATTCCAATGGGCACGCGCCGTGCAAGTTCCAGGAACGGGCGGCGGTTTGAAGAGTACCCCAACGCCTCCATTATCGCCTCGTAAGCAACTTGGTCGAGGTTCTCTGTTGCGGCCATCTCGTGTGAGTATCCACGGCTTTTGGAAAGGAAGCGCTCCATTCCCGCAATGTCCAGAGCTTCCGCCGAGATGCTTGGTGACTCGTGGGAACTGGCTGGCTGCCTCCTGTTGCCCTCTCCTCCTCCAACTATGACTGCTGAGGGAGACGATGTCCCCGAGCTTTGGACAGTTGGCATAGCGTTGGGTCTCAGAACCACGTGCAGGACAACGCCGTTGTAGTTGGGGTCTGTGTGGTGACCGTGCGCGTACCAGTCTCTGGCATTCACATGGACTTCCACGTCTCCACGCAGCGTTTCTCCCGAGTCGGTGACGAAGACGGCGTCCAAGAAGTCCGGACCGGCGCCCGGGTTCGGACGGCCCGGATATCTCACGCTCATCCTTCTTCCGTCTTGGGTCAGTATGGTCTCAGCAAGCTCGGCCGATCTTGCCCAGAGGTCTTGCACGGCTCTTTCGGGGACCGCGTCCCGTGCCCTACTCATCACAGCTAGATGTTACCCAAGTTGGGATTATTCTCACCAATACCATGTTCAGTCGAACATATCATAGGGTCAGTTGAACGGCTAGCGCGTACGGGCTTTGTGGCGGCGCCATGGGGTCGCTGCTACCATTACGATACCTTGACTAGGAGCATGTCAGTGACCGATACGCCCACCGATCCCAACCAAGTTCGCATGACCGGTGAGAACTCGTTCCTCCGTCTTGCGGCCGGAACCGAAGATGACGAGACGACCCGCGCGAGTCACTGGCGCGTTCTGTATTCACCGGGCGGATCTGGACACGCTCTGTTGTTGAAGTCGGAAGTGACCGGCGGAAGTGTGCGCGTCTACTCAGACAACATCGCCATGACCCGCTGGCTTCAGGAGGAGATCGAGTCGATGCTGTTTCCTGAGTTTGCCGACACGGAACTGCCGGTGATCGACGCAGTCTTCTTGAAGTTTGGAGACGCTGCCACGTTCTGGACGGAGAGCGTAGAGAGCGCCGAGGACTCAGTCCTGCTAACTTGGTACGATTTCATGGAACCCTTTGTGAACACCGCGCCGCCGGGCACAATGGGCAGGCCTTTGGGGGTTTACAGCACCTTCATCCCGGCCAGAAAGGCCCAGCTTACTTTCAACGGCACCGTGGCCGTCGGCACGCCTGTGCATCAGAGCCGCGGTCACTGGGACGCGACCTCAGCTTGCCTCGCCCTGTCAGAGACGTGGGTACGCCCCAAGAGCTAGGTCGGAAAAGTACGTGGAGCCGTGTGCTTCGCTGCAGCGTCCAGGGGGTTTGCGAAAAGGCTAGTTGTGGCATCCGCGCGCCGAGACGTAGTACACGCCCTCCACAACCCCATCGCGCACTCCAACGATATGGTCCCACCTGTTGACCATTATGTCCTGTTGACCGCTGTGTAGTAGGTACTTGTCGCCGATTTCCAGTACAGTTCCTTCCCCCAAACCAAGCACTGCATGGTCTTCGTAAAGCCGCTCGACAGTCACGTTCTCGTGGCTCGCGACTGAAGGAAGAATACCGCGCGGCGACGCCAGAGCCCTGCTGCCCGTATCGCCGATGGCCGTTCCTTGGCGGGGCGTGCTGATAACCGTTCCCATGATCTTTGCCGCGAACTGGAAGTCGTCCATGTAGCCGAACATCGTGTCGTACAGAGCGTAACTGCCGCCTTCAACTTCGGTCACTCCGGGAATGGAGGCCGCCACGTCATATGTCCAGGTCTCTCCAGTGGACACAACTTCCACCGGAATGCCGGCTGCCTCGATGGCGTCCTTTACATCCAGGCACTTCTGGATCATTCGTCGGCCTTCGGTGAAGCGTGTCTCGCGGTCAGGGTCACTATCTCCGTCTATTGTCTGGTGGCTCATGACCCCCTTGAAACGGATGCCCGGCGAACTGTGGGCCAGCTTGGCAAGTTCAACGCCGCTCTGCACGTCACGCACACCCGCCCGGCCCATCTGTGTGTCCACCTCAACAAGCACTCCGATCTCAACAGAATGCCCGGTAGCGACCTCTGAGATGGATTGAACGTTTCTAAGATCGTCAACGACGACGCTAACAGTACCCCGTAGCGCTAGTTGGCACACCCTGGCTATCTTGTCTCGCGTCACCACCTGATTAGGGATGAGCACGTCGGTGATGCCACCCTCGAACATGGCCTCAGCTTCGGACACTTTCGCGGCGCATACACCCCCGACCGTACCTCCGGCCTCCATTTGCATCATCGCCAGCTGAGGGCACTTTATGTTCTTGGTGTGCTGGCGTAACTTGGTCGTCGACTCAGCGTAGGTGTCAGCTATCTTGCGATAGTTGTGTTCCAGGGCGTCCAAGTCCACGAGGAGACACGGTGTCTCCAACTCTTCTTGCGGCGTTCCTATCGCAGGTCTGAAAGCGTCCATTCAACTACTCCGAACTTCCTTACTGTGCGTGCTGTCCGGCATAACTACGTTAGCGGTACAGTCCCCGGGCATTTACCGGCCAAATTGCCACCAGAACTCCGCCGCGCTCAATGTGCAAGAAATCATAGACGTTTGCCGTGTCTCCGATGCTGAACGGTGTAAGCCAGACCTTGTCACCTAGGTCCGGTGCCGAAAGCGCCCCGGCGTTCATGTTGATGCGGCCGTGTTCAGCGCTCAGCGAGAACACTTCGCCGTCCAGGTCGTCTGCAATAGGTAGACCCGCATCCGCTCCAGTTGCCTTGTTGCCGGCGTCCAGTACTACGAGGCCCGGCTCAGGCACGCTGGTCACGGTAGACACGATTTTCGCGGCGCAAGTAAGTTCCGGCCGCTGCTCCCTATACCTTGCATCCATGAGCGCATATGAGCCCGCAGCAACGTCAGTCACGCCTGCCATGGCGCCCGCCACGTCGTAGTTGTGCGTGCCCCCAGCGCAAACCATGGGAACGTCTAAACCTTCAGCCTCAATCGACTGCCGGGTGTCCAAGAGCCTCTGTAATGCCTTCTTCGTTTCAGCCTCTACCACAGACGGATCATCAGAGACGATGGATCCTTCATATGTAGAAATCCCGCCAAACTCGAGGCCGCCTGCCCGGGCGACCGCGGCAGAAAGCTTCACAGCCGTATCTCCCGGCTCGACTCCGCACCGGTTGAGACCTGTGTCCACGTCCACCACCACCCTGATCGTGACGCCGGCACTGGTGGCTGCCTCCGACAGACTCTCGACGTTCTTGTGATTGTCTACAGCAACGCAGATGTCTGCCTGATGCGCAAGTGCACACAGCCTGGCTATCTTCGCTGGCGCAACGACCTGGTTGGCAACGAGGATGTCTGTAAAGCCGTCCGCTACAAACACTTCGGCCTGACCAACCGTGGACACGGTCAGCCCGCCGGCATGTCCTTCCACAGCCAATTGTCTGTGGGCCACCGCGGTGGATAGGTGAGACCCCACAAAAGGCCTGACCTTCGCCTCTCGACTCCTGAAAAAGCCGTGGACGGCCTCGATGTTGGCGCTCATTCGGTCGATGTCGACGACCAGCGCGGGAGTGTCTAGCTCCGCACTGGGTGTGCCGACAGGTTTGAAAATCGGGCGTTCCATTGGACGTTCCGCTGTTTGCGATTACCGGCTGGCGCGGCAGTGCATCATGTTAACATGACGTACGCACTGGGCCATCGGCGCCCTTCACTGGAGTCCACCAAACGTACAGGGGAGAGGCAGTTGGAATCTTCTCGTAGTGAAGCTACCAAGCTCCGCCTTGTTGAAGGTGAGCGCTTGGAGTCTGTCCTCGGATTGGGAGTGGGCGTTGGCGACCCCGACAACGTACTCGTGCTCACAAACTCCCGACTTGCCTTGGTTAAGAGGAGCGGGCGTCAGCGTCGGTCAAACTTTACGTCCGTCAAGGACATCGAGACAATCGAAGTAGCCGAAGTCCGTCCGGGAGTGGGCGGTTATCTTTGGGCCGGCCTGGCGGTCATCGTTGCGGCGCTGCTCTGGTTCACTATAGATAATGTCATCGGGAGCGCCGTGTCTGCCGCTGCCGTTGGAGCAGTCGGACTGTTCCTTCTGTACGACCGACTATCGGAACCCGCCACAACGCGAATGACGTTCAACACCAGACGATCTGGCCTGGTTTGCGAACTGGGAGGAGAACGTCCCGACGAAGAAGTGCAGGCGTTCGTTAACCGCGTGTTCGAACTGAAAGATGGAATGAAGTCGGGAAGCTGGGCTCTAAGATAGTCTAAGCTTTAGCCGCCGATTCCTAGTCCAGGCAGAATGTCCAGGTTCCACTCGGAAGAGTGACCGCTCCTCAATCGATAGTACGCCGCCGCACCGATCATTGCGCCGTTGTCAGTGCAAAGCACCGGCCTTGGCACTAAAACAGGTGCGGGGCACCGGTCCTTCATTTCAGCTCTCAACACACTGTTCGCCGCCACTCCACCGCAAAGCACGAGCCCCCGAACTCCCGTCTCCTTCACCGCTCGCACCGTTACGGTGACTAGGCAGTCGACGATGGCTTCCTGGTACGCGTCTGCCATCGCCGAGACAACCGTATGGTCCAGCCCGTTCTCCGGTGCGGGATACATTCCACGAGAGCGGGCGCGCTCCAACAACGCCGTTTTGAGACCGCTAAAACTGAAGTCGAATCCACCCTCGACACGGGGACGCGGGAACGGATCTTCACCGCCACTGCTCCCTTTGGCAGCCTTCTGGATTGGTGGCCCTCCAGGATATCCAAGCCCTAGAACGCGGGCGCCTTTGTCGAATGCCTCGCCTGCGGCGTCGTCCCTCGTTCTGCCAACAAGCTCGAAATCGCCGTGTTCGCGCATCAGCACGAGATCGGTATGGCCGCCTGATACGATCAGGCACAGTAAAGGAAACCCGGGCTGCGCATCTATGTCGGCATGCTCTAACCACGTAGCATAGATATGCCCCTCGAGGTGATTGACGCCAATGAATGGCAGTCCGGAGGCGAATGCCATCGCCTTGGCCGTGTTGACTCCGACCAGAAGCGATCCGGCCAAACCTGGACCGTATGTCACTGCGACGGCATCGAGATCACGTAGCTCTGATCCTGCGTCTGCCAGTGCCTTCCTTATCACGGCATTGATCGTCAGTAGGTGCTGGCGGGACGCTACCTCCGGGACTACGCCTCCAAACGTAGAGTGAATCTCGGCTTGCGAAGCGATGACATTGGCATGGATAACGCGCCCGTCCTCTATCACGGCCGCCGCCGTTTCGTCGCACGATGTCTCGATTCCTAGTACTCTCATTTGTCCTACCGAAGCAGTTGGGTCTATTGTAGGGAGCCCCGCGTCATGCTCATCTTAGCATTGGGTTTCGTGGCGTCTATGAGAATGCCCTAAACGGGAATGATGCCGCAGGTGATATTATCTCCAAGGCCATGACTTTGGTTGTGGAGGGGATCTGAACCATAGCCGGTCCGAAAAGTTGTACTCGGTCGCCCGTAGCCTGATGCCGGGTGGCGTCAATAGCCCTGCTCGCTCGTGGAGCGGCGTGGGCGGGAATCCGTTGTTCATCGAACGCGCTTCCGGCTCCCGGGTCTGGGACGTCGATGGCAACTCCTATCTGGACTATGTCTGCTCCTGGGGCCCGATGATCTTGGGTCACGCCCATCCCTCTGTCATCGATGCCGTGAAGGCTGCTACAGAAAAGGGCACCAGCTTCGGCGCCCCCACTGAGATGGAGAACCGTCTGGCGCGCCTTGTGGTGGACGCGTTTGAGTCGATAGACCTCGTTAGGTTTGTGAGCTCGGGCACCGAAGCGGCAATGAGCGCCATTAGGACCGCTCGCGCCCATACTGGGCGGGACAAGTTCGTGAAATTCGAGGGCGGCTATCACGGCCACCCAGACTCTCTGCTTGTGGCTGCTGGTTCGGGAGCGGCAACCCACGGTGTACCCACAAGCGCCGGCGTGCCGGAATCGTATGCCCGCGAGACTCTTGTCGCCACGTACAACGACCTCGAGTCCGTCCAGGCCTGCTTCGAGGCGTATCCTGTGGAGATTGCCTGCGTCATCGTAGAGCCGGTAGCGGGAAACATGGGAGTGGTTCCACCAAGACCAGGCTTTCTCGAAGGCCTTCGGGAACTTACGGCTGAACATGGCGCGCTGCTGGTGTTTGACGAGGTGATTACCGGCTTCCGGCTCTGCTTTGGCGGCGCCCAGCGCCTCTACGGCGTTGATCCTGACCTAACCTGCCTCGGCAAAATCGTTGGCGGTGGCATGCCTGTCGGAGCTTATGGAGGCCGCGGCGATGTCATGAGCAGCGTTTCTCCGCTGGGTCCCGCCTACCAGGCGGGCACGCTGTCAGGCAACCCGGTGGCAATGTCTGCCGGAATTGCCACGCTGGAACGGCTCCGGGATTCTGATACCTACGAGTCGCTGGAGAACAAGACCGCCCGCTTGGCCGATGGCTTGGAGAGAACTCTTGCCGAGTCTGAGACGCCTCACATCATCAACCGCGTGGGATCCATGATGACGCTCTTCTTCAACGGTAACGTGGTTACCGACTTCAATTCCGCGTCAGCTTCGGATACCAAGGCTTTCGCACGTTTCTTCCATCGCATGATGGAAGAGGGAGTGTACCTGCCTCCATCGCAGTTTGAGGCCATGTTTGTCTCAACTGCGCATGACTACGAGGATCTTGACGCGACTATAGAAGCAACTCGGCGGGCATTGAGATAGTTAATGGGGAGACTCTCCGAGCTTCCGGGCTAGGCTCCTTCTCCAACTGCCGCCGTGCGTATCCCTGCGATAGCCTCAGCTACGCTGCACCCGGCCCCGAAAACCGCCGATCCGGCCACTAGCACTCTTGCTCCGGCGCACGCGGCCGCCTCGGCGGTGCTGAGGTTGATGCCTCCGTCGATTTCCAGTTCTGCCTCGAGTCCGCGGGTGTCCAGAATCGACCTCATTCGCTCGACCTTACCCAGCGTCGCAGGTATGAAGGATTGCCCACCGAAGCCGGGGTTTACAGACATCAAGAGCACCAGGTCCACAGCCGGAAGGATCTCCTCGGCGGCCGATACTGACGTGCCGGGGCTCAGTGCCACTCCCGGCTTCGCCCCCTTGTGCCTGATGCGTTGCACCACCTCGTGCAGTTGAACGGCAGCTTCGATGTGAACGGTCACGATGCTGGCGCCGGCATCGATCAGCTCGTCCACGAGCCGGTTTGTGTCCCAGGCCATTAGGTGAACGTCCAGGGGCAGGTCGGTCCTGCGGCTCAGATCGCGTACCATCTGAGGTCCGAAGGTCAGGTTCGGCACGAACTGGCCGTCCATAACATCAACGTGAACGTAGTCCGCGCCGCCCCTTTCTGCTTCCTCCACGGCCTCCGCTAGTCGGGAAAAGTCGGCCGCCAGAATTGACGGCGCAATCTTAATGGCGCTATTCATTAGCGCTGTCCGACGCCAACTTGGCTTTGGCGTCCTCGATGGCGCGCCGGACTCGCTTGTATGATGTTCCACCCGGCACGTCCCGTGCCGCTATGGAGGCATCGACTGTGATAGAAAGTACGTCTTCGTCGAAGCTGTCCGAGAATCTTCGGTACTGTTCGAGCGTAAGCTGGTGCAACGCCTTCGAGCGATCCTCCGCGTAAGCAGTGAGCTCGGCTACGACTCCGTGCGCCCTGCGAAAAGGCATTCCCTTGGACACGAGGTAGTCGGCAACATCGGTCGCCAGCATGTTGCCTCCCTGTGCGGCGTCTCGCATCCTGTTCATGTCAACCTGCATCGTGGAGAGCATGCCGGCGAAAACGGCTAGCGTAGCCAGCAGTGTGTCTACAGTATCGAAGAAACCTTCCTTATCTTCCTGAAGATCGCGATTGTAGGTGAGAGGAAGGCCCTTCAGGATTGTAAGCAGGCCCACTAGATTGCCGAAAACGCGACCTGTTTTGCCGCGTGCGATCTCCGCGAAGTCCGGGTTGCGCTTCTGAGGCATGATGCTGCTGCCGGTGGTGTACTGGTCAGCAAGCCGGACAAATCCGAACTCTTCTGAAGACCAGATAACCAACTCTTCCGCCAGCCGCGATAGGTGGATCATGCAGAGCACGGCTGCCGAGTGGAACGTGACAAGGAAGTCACGGTCTGAGACTGCGTCCATGCTGTTTGCCGTAACTCTGGAAAAGCCGAGCTCGATACGGACAGCCTCGCGGTCAAGAGGATATGGAAGTCCTGCAAGTGCTCCGCTGCCCAGCGGCATTGCGTCCGCTTCCCGCCGCGCCTCCAGGAATCGATGCCTGTCCCGCGTCAACATTTCGAAGTACGCCAGCATGTGATGGGCGAACAGGACTGGCTGGGCTCTCTGAACGTGCGTGTATCCTGGCATAACCACGCTGGAATGCTCCTCCGCCAGACCGAGCAGGGCAGACCTGACTCCGTCTACGCCCTTAACCGCCTCGTCTGCGACCTCCTTGGTGTACATCCTGACGTCCAGCGCGATCTGGTCATTGCGTGAGCGGGCAGTGTGGAGCTTACCTGCCGTGTCGCCAATGATTTCGTGCAGGCGCCGCTCCACGTTCATATGAATGTCTTCCAGCTCTGGGCGCCATGGGAAATCTCCGTCCTCGATTTCGACGCGAATCTGATGTAGCCCCGCGATGATCCTCTCTGCCTCGTCTGGCTCGATGATGCCCTGCGCGCCAAGCATTCCGGCGTGGGCAATGGAGCCGGCGATGTCCTGTCTGTAGAGCCGGCGGTCGTAATCTATGGAGACGGTGTAGGAGGCTATCGGGTCCATCGGGCGGGCGGCCCTAGCGTCCCAGAGATGGGAACTGACGTGATCCTACGTTCATGGCGGACACCCCTAGGACCTTCAGAAAGCCCTCAGCGTCCTCGTGATCGTACCCGCCCAGCGCCTCCATGGATGAGTCATCCGTGTAAAGCGAGTGGGGCATGGCCTCTGAAGTGTCTTCGGCAGATTCAAAGTAGACACCGCCCTTGAACATCCTCATAGAAATGGTGCCTGTAGCCAATCTGTTCATCGGCTCAAGGGCGGACAATGCCGCAGTCGTTGCGAGGTCGAGCCAGTAGCCCTGGTAGATCTGGACGCTAATCACCTTGGACAGGTGCTCGAACAACTCACGGGCTCTGCGGTCCAGCACGAACTGGAGCAAGAACTCGTAGCTGCGGCCAAGCAACTCCATGGCTGGCGCCTCATACAACCCGCGCGACTTCACTCCGACGAACCGGTTCTCTATAACGTGCCGTCCGATGCCAACTCCATGCGACCCGGCGATTCGGTTCGCAGTCTCGAAGGCACCCACCAGGCTGACAGGTTCGCCGTCGATTTCCGTTGGTACACCCTCTTCCCACCGTACCGTTACAGATTCTGGGCTGCTGGGAGCGTCCCACGGCCAAACGCCCATCCCGGGCTCTACGAAATACGGGTCAATCGTGACCGACTCCAGGTCCCCGGCCTCGTGGGTCAGGCCTAAGAAGTTCGCGTCCGTTGAGTATCGTGCTTGGGACGACGGGCGAATGGGAAGCCCGTTCGCCTCGCAGTAGTCGATCATCTGACTTCTGCCGGGAAAGCGCTCAATGAATTCACGGTCCCGCCAGGGCGCGTAGACCTTG
Source organism: Dehalococcoidia bacterium (assembly GCA_965237445.1). Taxonomy (GTDB): domain Bacteria; phylum Chloroflexota; class Dehalococcoidia; order Lucifugimonadales. Next base: position 1,612,774 of record OZ250142.1, read on the forward strand.
ATGGAAGGGTCAAGGGTGTTGCAGGCTAACTGGAACCGTACCTGGTCGTTGCCGCGCCCCGTACACCCGTGGAAGAGCGTGTCAACTCCCGCGGCTTTAAGGTGCGGCAGCATGGCCTGAACCGTGATGGGTCTGGCAATCCCGGTTGTGTTCCAGTAGTCGCCCTCGTAACGGGCCTGCGCCTGGAGCACTTTCAGGCCGCCCTCAGCAAGTTGTTCCTTGCCAGGGACGATCGTTGCTGCGTCGGCGCCGCATGCCAGCATCCTGTCCGCCACGGCGTCCAGGGACTCTTCGTCAGGTTGTCCGAGGTCAACCGTGTAGCTGTGAGTGGTGAACCCGTTGTCACGTAACCAGTGCGTGACGGTGCAACTGTCCAGTCCACCGGATACGGCTCCACCCAGGATGGAGGCGCCCGAGTGTTTGAGGTCGCTTAAGTTCACGTCGGGCTACTCGCTGTCCGAGCCGGAATCATCGCAACTGTCGAGATGACCGCTCGCCCTAGCTGACTGCGGCCGTAAGTCCGGTCTCGAGTAGTTCCAAGGCCTTGTCGATCTCGGCCGGGGTAACGTTTAGAGTTGGCATGAGCCGGATGGCGTCAGGCCTGAGCGGATTGAGCAGCAGTCCAGCCTCGTTGCAGGCCGCCACGACGTCCCCTGCCAGATCTGAGTTGAACTGCATAGCCCACAAGAGGCCCATCCCCCGGACGTCAGCGATGAATTCATGGTCTGCCTTCAGGACGTTCAGTCCACGAGCAAGATAGTCGCCCATCTGCCGTGCGTGGGAGGGTATGTCGTGTTCAACAATGTATCGCACCGATGCGTTGGCAGCGGCACACGTGAGCGCATTGCCGCCGAATGTCGAGCCGTGGTCGCCGGGACGAAGCACCGCCGCGTCATCCTTGGCCATAAAGGCTCCGATGGGGACGCCTCCGCCGAGCCCCTTGGCCAGCGTCATGACGTCAGGTTCGACTCCCATGGCCTCATATCCGAATAGCGTGCCCAAGCGACCCAACCCGGTCTGCACCTCGTCCAGAATCAGGAGAAGGCCGTTGTCATCACACCACTGCCTGACCTGTGGCAGGTAGTCGGGGGAAGGCGTGTTGACTCCGCCCTCTCCCTGGACCGGCTCGAGCATGACTGCGGCAGTCTTGTCCGTGGTGGCTTCTTTTATGGCGTCTACGTCGTCGTAGTCGACGTAGACGAATCCCGATGGCACGGGTTGAAACGTCTCTTGATAGTGAGGCTGTGCAGTTGCCGCAACCATTGCCAATGTGCGGCCGTGGAAGGAGTTGTACGCAGTGATGACTTCGAACGCTCCGTTCCTGTGCATCTTGCCGTACTTCCTGGCAAGCTTCACGGCTCCCTCGTTAGCCTCAGCACCGCTATTGCAAATGAACACCTTGTCCAGACAGCTGTTCTCTACCAGGGCCTCGGCCAGCTTCAACTGGGGGATGGTGTAGAACTGGTTGGATGTCTGGAGCAGTGTCTTGGCTTGTTCAATTATCGCCTCCGCGACAGCCTCATTCGCGTGACCGATGTTGTTGACCGCCCAGCCTGAAGTGAAGTCTAGGTACTCTTTCCCGTTCACGTCCCAGACTTTTGCGCCCTTGCCCCGCTCGATTACTATCGGCTGGCGCCTCGCGCAGTACATGTAGTATCTGCTCTCTACCTCTTTCCAGTCTGTGGACATGTCACTCCTCTGAGACTAGCTGCTTCAGCTGTTCGAGAGAATCTTGCAGAGTCATAAACTCATCCAGTACGCGCTCCAGGGACTCATCAAGTTTCTCTATCTGTGCTTCTATAGAATTTTCGTCAACACCGACTTCTACTGCTGCTATATCCTCGTCAGCAGTGTCAACCGTATCTAGCATTGCCGATTCTGAGGTGAGCTCCGCCACAGCCTGCTGAACGGTATCCTCCATTACAACCCTATCGGCTGTTGCGAGTATGACTTTCTTCAACTCCGGGAATTCCACGCCCTCAGCCTGCAGATAGATTGGCTCGGCGTACAGCAGGCTGTCGCCTATGGGTATCACCAGAAGATTGCCGCGTATGCACTCGGAGCCTTCCTGGCATCTCAGAGTGAACCACTCTGAGATCGTGGGATCGTTGTCGATTCGTGCCTCGATCTGCTCCGGGCCGAATACCTGCCGGTCTTTAGGGAAGTTGAACGCCACGAGCTTGCCATAGTGTTCGCCGTCGCTTCTGGCGGCAAGCCAGCCGATTAGGTTCTTGCGCTGATTCGGGGTATATGGAATTAGCAGTACAAACTCTTCCCTGTCCTCGCCCGGTATCTTCAGAGTGGCGTAGTAGGGGGCCACATCGATCAGCTCCGCGCCCGGGCCGAACTTCTCTTGGGGAATGTCCCACAGGTCTTCGTTGTTGTAGAAGATCTGCGCTTCCTTCATATGAAACTTGCTGTACTTCAGCGCCTGGAACTTGAACAGATCCTGTGGATATCTGATATGGCTGCGCAGGTAATCAGGCATCTCTTCCATGGAAGTGAAGAGCGACGGGAATATCTGGGAATACGTCCGTACGAGTGGGTCATTGGGATCGGCGATGTAGAAGCTCAACGTCCCATTGAAAGCGTCTACCGCAACTTTCACGCTGTTGCGTATGTAGTTGAAGCCTTCCTCGGCAGGCTCGGAGTACGGGAACCGGTCAGTGATCGTGTAGGCATCTTGGATCCAGAACAGCCGGTGCTCAGTGGCAACGAGATACGGGTCGCTATCGAGCATCAGGAATGGCGCTACTTCCGAGATCCTACTGGATATGTTGCGGCGGTACTGCAACTTGCTGTCGGAGTTGATCTCGCCGCTGATCAGAATGTTGATATCCCCCATCTCCCATGCGTACGCCAGCCTCCGCACTAGCGAACCAAGGGGTACTCCACCGTCGCCGGAGTAGTTTGTCCGGAAGAGCTCGCCTTCCTCGGTCTGGTAGTCAAGCTCGTCAGTGTTGGTATTGACCATCACGTACTCGGACGTGTTCTCGCCATAGTAGATTCGCGGATTCGTGACAACGAGCGCATCCGACGGTGCCTCGCCATCGAACGAGTCTCTTGCCGTCAGCGGTATTACACCCTCTGACGGGATGTCCTTCGCGAAGAACTTTGGCTGGCCCTCTCGGGTAAACTCTGTCACTGGGCTCATTGCCAGTCCAAACCCATGAGTGTAGATGAGGCGATTGTTTATCCAGGTCTGCGCTTGCTCTTCCAGGGTCTCCGGAGCCACCTCTCGCGCCGCCAGCATCACCTGTCGGTACTCGCCGTCGATGATGTAACGATCCACATCGGCGTCTCTGAAGTCGTAGTAAGGTCGGATCACCTGAATCTGCCTGTAAACGTTTCGGAGAGGGTCGTGGTCCCACAGCCTGATGTTGTCAATGGTCACCAGGTTTTCGGAGACATCCTGTTCGCCCAGTGAAGCGGCCGGGTGGAATATCTCCTCCACCCCGTCCAGTACGAAGCCCTTGCGCGTGAACTCGATGCTGCGATCGATGTACGGCTGCTCTCTGACGAACTCATTCGGCGTGACGTTGAACTGTTGGACTGCGGCGGGCCATGCGACTCCAAGGACGATCGCCATCACGACCCAGAGAGCCGCAGCGCCTACCAGGAGGCGCATTCCGTTCAGGTAGATGTTAACCAGCATCAGTGCGCTGGCACCCGCCGCGACGATAGTCATTACCAGTAGGGCCAGTTTGCGGGCATGCAGGTCGGCGTAGGCCGCGCCGAAGACGGCTCCCTGGTCCGAAAGCAGCAACTCCCATCGGTCTAACCAGTGACCGACGGCGAGCAGAAACAGTACGACCGCAGCCGCAACCGATACTTGGGCGCGCAGGGCCGGGGTAAGCTGGAACCGCATGTCCCTGAGGGTGAACTTGATGAAGTGAAGTCCGATCGTGGCCAGCAGGATCACGATGGTGGCGCCCAACAGCCAGCCTTGCAGGAAGTTGTAAAACGGGAGCCGGAACACGTAAAAGGCGATGTCGCGACCATAGACAGGGTCGACAGCGCCGAATGGCTGCGCATTCGCGAACAGGAGCCACGTCTCCCATTCCGATGCAGCAACCGATCCGAAAATCAGGCTAAGGATGGCGGCTCCAGCCACCGCTCCCCAAGTTACGAGGCGTCCGATAAACCCTCGGACCTCGGGAGGCACGGCTGTCATCTCCGCGCTTTCCGAGAATCTGTTGACTACGTACAGGCTCGCACCGACCAGTGCGGCCATCACCGCGCCGCCTACGATGAAAAGGACTACTCGTGTCACTATGATCTTGGTGAACACGCCGCGCAGTCCCAACTCCCCGAACCACAACCAGTCCGTGTAAACGGACTTGAGGAAATTGAGCGCGATGAACGCAATGATGATGCCCAGAATCACGAGCCCCCACTTCACCCAGCCCCCAATGCTTGCGGTGTCGAGTTGGGCTATGACATCCGAAGTGCCGTTTGAGTCGCTACCATCCTGGCTGTAAGGTTCAGCCATTATCTATGTCTTCTCCGTTCTGCTATCGAACCATGTCACTTGTCTCTAGGACAAATGAACACCGGGAACCATTGGACTCAATGTAAGGTACAGTCCCTCCGCACTGACGGCAACTGCCGGACGTCACGATATCCTCGTGCCGACCGGCTGGTCGGTCACGCTATGGATCAAGGCACCGTCCGTTCTCCCGTCAGTAATGTGAGCGCTTCGGGCGGACGAAATTGCCGTGACGCATGCCTGGAGCTTGGGGGTCATGCCTCCGCTAACCAGGCTGGACCTGACGAGTGCCTCGGCCTGGCGGGCGGTCAATCTTGAGATGACACCTCTTCCAGGAGTGAGGACACCTTCAACGTCGGTAAGGAGTACGAGCCTGTCGGCGTGCAGTGAGGCTGCTATCTCTCCAGCGATGATGTCCGCGTTAACGTTCAATAGGAGACCTGCGTTCTCAGACCCGTCTTCAACGTGCACGGCCACCGGTGCAATCACGGGGATATAGCCTCCGTCCGCTGCGTCGGTCAAGATAGCTGTGTCCACCTCGGCAACGGCCCCAACAAGTCCTAACTCCTGGTCCTGGATGGTGCACCGGACCATGGCCCCGTCCGCGCAACTGAGCCCGACGGCGCGGCCGCCGGCCCTCTGTATCTCGGCAACCAACTGTTTGTTGACGAGCCCGGTAAGCACCGCTGTGACGATTTCCATGCTGGCGGCATCGGTTACGCGCAGACCATTTACGAACTTGGGCCTGAGTCCGTGCCGTTCCATCCACGTGGAAATTACCTTGCCGCCACCGTGAACCACTACCAGCCTGGCGCCGCTCTTCTGGAGTGTCACAAGGTCGCGCAGAGTCGTGTCGTGCTCTCCGAGCGTGCTTCCACCGATCTTGACTACAATCGTTCCAAGGCTTGGGTCATCCTCCCGCGGTTGCCGCTTGCGTTCTGACATCTATGGTGTAGGCGCACACCTCTGAGGCATTGAAATGGGTGATCTCCGCGATGGCTATCTGAGTGCGCTGCACGTTCGAACGAAACTTCATTGCCTATGTGGTATAGGCAGAATTCAGCGTGACGTACTCTTCGGTGAGGTCGCTTCCCCAGGCAACAGCCACTCCGGAACCGACATTAAGGTCGACGCGAATCTTCACGTCATGTGCGGCCATGCTGCTGACTACCGCTTCCGCGAAGTACGGGATCGCGATTCCTACGTGCACCATGTGGATGTCGTTAATGAAGACGTCTACTTTGTCCTCGACAACCTCTGCGCCGCTGTTACCAATGGCCATCATGATGCGGCCCCAGTTCGGGTCTCGGCCGTGCACCATAGCCTTCACGAGCATAGATGATGACACTTCGCGGGCCGCGAGGCGGGCGTCGGCATCTGTGCGTGCGCCTACAATGCTCACCTCTATCAGATGGCCGCCCCCCTCGGCATCTCTGACCATCTCCTGAGCCAGGCCGGTGCAAACGTAAGTCAGTGCGTCTTTGAATGCGTCGGCCTCGTGAGTGCCGCTTCTAATCGGCGCGCCTCCTTCGGCCCCATTCGCAAACAGCAAGACCGTGTCATTCGTGCTCTGGTCGCTGTCCACGTCTATCATGTTGAATGACAAGTCCACAGCGTCCTTGAGGGCGCTCTTCAGCAGGTCGTCCTCCACTGCTGCGTCTGTGGTGACAAACGCGAGCATCGTCGCCATGTTGGGATGAATCATCGCGGCCCCTTTCGCCGCGCCTCCGACAGTTATACGCCTCCCGTCGAGGTCGATAGCTACAGCAATGCTCTTGGGCCGAGTGTCAGTGGTCATGACAGAACGCGCGAAGGCGTTACCGCCCTCTCTGCTGAGTTGAATGGCGCTCATCCCAGACCGTATCAGCGCCATGGGAAGCTCCATCCCGATGACGCCGGTGCTGCACACAAGCATCTGCTCCGGGCCAACGCTGGCATGTGCGGCGGCGATGGCTGCCATCTCCTCTGCATCGGTGACGCCTTGGGAGCCCACGGCGCAGTTGGCACATCCGCTGTTCGCCACCACGCCCCGAGCCGAGCCGCCTGCCGCTCTCGAGCGTGTAACCGTTACGGAAGGCGAGAGTACGGCATTCGTAGAGTAAGTTCCCGCAACCGCTGCAGGGTGCTCGGACACGAGAATGCCCAGATCCAGAACGTCCTCGCCCGCACTCTTGAGGCCCGCGTGGGCCCCACCGGCCAGGTAGCCTGCGGGAGACGTAACCCCCCCATTGGGAATCAGCTCGATGTTTTCCGTCATAACCTTCCTGCTTGGCGTCAGCATCCCAAGTTTGTCAATTGCTGGAACCCGACGCGTTTGAAGCTACGAAAGTATAGCATGCGTCGCCTCTGCAATTGGATTGGCCGTATCCGGCTTGTGGCAAGACATTACCCCTGTGGCACGCGCTCCAGGTCGCGCAGAATGGCGTGGGCTGCGTTGTGACCTGGAGCTCCTGTGACCTCCCCCATGGGGTGTGTTCCGGAGCCGCACATGTAGAAGTTTCCGATGTGGGTCCTGTATGGCTGCCGCTGGGACAACAACTGGCTTGGGATCATGTCCAGATGGCGTATGTTTCCGTCGGTCATGCCCACCCTAGTCTGGATGTCGATGGGCGACTGTACCGTCCAGTCCAGCAGTCGCTCACGAAAGTCAGGCGCATACTCTGAGATGCTGTCTATTATCTGCTCTCCAACCTCGTTCCGGATCTCCTCCCAGGGGCGCTCCACGGGACTTGGCGGTTGGTACAGGACCCAGTCTGAGAGTACGTGGCCCGTACCCCTTACCAGACCAGGCTCAGCTATGGACGTGAACTGCAGGCTATGAATGGGGCTTGAGGTGGGCTTACCCGCCATGGCGTCTGTCCAGCTTTGCACCTGATACTCGACGGACGGTCGCAGCGAGACCCCGACCACACCTGTCAGGCTGTAGTCATTGCCGAGATATCGAGTGAAGTCCGGGATGCGGTCCAGGGCGGCCAGGAACTTGACGCAGCCGGCGCCAGTCTTCCATGCGCCAACCTTCTTGAGAGCCTGCTCGCCCACTTCATCCGGCTCGAACAGAGTGGAAAACGTTCGCTTCGGGTCGGCGTTGGATACCACCAGGCCGGCCTGCAACTCACTGCCATCGATCAGCCGCACGCCCTTGGCCTCTCCATCGCTGACGATCACTTTCTCGACTTGTGCCCGCGTCCGTATCTCCACTCCGCTTGACGTGGCGGACGCTGCTAACGCCTCCGTGATACTGCCCATGCTCATACGGGGGATACCCCTGTCCTCCGGCCGCGTGAACAGGTTGCAGCGGTGCACCGCCGGCCCCAGGATGCTGCCGGCCGATCTGGGGTCAGCCTCGGTGTTGTACATGAAGTGGGCCTTAACCCTCTCGTCTTCGAAGTAGTGGTCCAGGAGATCGACGTAACTCCATGTCAGGACGATTTCGAGCACCTCTTCCAGGCTCGTGCCTCGCACATCCTCTGCGAGGTCAGAAAGAGTCGGCGGTTCTGTGAGGAAGTAAGGATTGAAGATGCCCGCAGCTCGGTTCCAGAACCGGTTCCACTCGAAGAATGCTCGGGCGTCACTCTCCGAAAAGCCTCTGAGTTGGTTGGCCGCGTCCAGGTCTGACTTGATTTCCGGCCCGCCCAAATGGGAGCCGTCAGGGAAGGGATGGAAGGTGTTTGCCTGACCCGCGGGGCCACGAGAATGAACTATCTCGAAACCGTGGTCTCGCAGACGAAGGTCGTCGATTACTTTGCCTCGGAGCGAAGAGCACCAGTACGAGCACATCGGGCCAAGGAAACCCGGGGAAAACTCGTCCGTAGTTACGGCGCCCCCGATCTTGTCCAGCCGTTCCAGAACGAGGACCTTCAAGCCGTCCTTCGCGAGATAGCCAGCAGTGACTAAGCCATTATGTCCTGCCCCTATGACTATTGCGTCGTACTGAGTTTCTGCCATTTCGTAGACCTCCCGCTTCATGTGGCATTTGGACATGCCCAGTGCCATTATAGTGGACATGAAGATGATGCCATTCTAAGGAGAGTGCCAAGCGTGCCTGTAGACAGCGCGGACGTAGTCATAATCGGAGGAGGGGTGAGCGGCCTTTCGTCCGCCTTCTGGCTTGCACGTGAAGGCGTAGACGTAGTGGTGGTTGAGCGCGGGGTTGTGGGCTGGGAGGCGTCGGGCCGCAATGGTGGCATGATCGGCCATCGCGGAACTCCCGCATCCGATGGGCTGGGGCGTGCAAGCCATGAACTCTGGCCAGACATGGATGCTTATCTTGGCTACCCAACCGAGTTCACTCCAGGGCGCATCGACGCGGCGTTAAGCGGGCATGAAATGGAAATTCTGCTGGAACGCAAGACGCTTCTTGAGGAAATGGGCATCCGCCTGGATGTGATCGACGCCGCCACCATCCGCGACCTGATTCCGGCCGCTTCGGAGAGGATTGTTGGTGGGTTGATCACAATGGACGGAGGCCATGCTAACCCACAGCGCACGGTGCAAGCGTATGCGTGGGCGCTACAGGACCGCGGAGGCCGCATCTACCAGCACACCGCGGTTTCCGGTTTCCGTACTCGGGGCAGTAGAGTCGAGTCGGTGATCACTAGTCGGGGCGAGTTTGACGCAGGGCTGGTCATCTGCGCCGCCGGCCCTCAGATACCGGCTCTCTGCGAAACAGTGGGCGCGTATGTGCCGCTCGCACAGGGACGCGTGGAGATCTGCGTTACCGCTCCGATCCCGCCTGCATGGCCCGGCGCGCTGGCCGGAAATGGACTTTACGGGCGTCAGACCCGGCGCGGGAACCTTGCATATGGTGGCGGGCCACACGAGTGGATCGAAGTCGATATGGATAGTCCGGACAAGCCGAACACGCCTGTGGTGCGCAACATAAGCCGCCGCATAGCCGAACTCTTTCCGGGGGCACGAGACGTTCCTGTTATCAGGAGTTGGGCTGGCGTCGTTGAGTTGCCGCGCGATCATCTGCCAATCATCGATTCTTTGGAGGACCCGGAGAACCTGATTGTTGTGTCGGGTGCCGGCGCAGGGTTCGGAAGGTCGCCCGGGACAGGTAAAGCGGTAGCGGAGCTTGCGATGCACGGCGAGTCTTCAATCCCGATAGAGGACCTGGGACTGGGCCGTTTCGGAGAAATCTCCAGGGACTGGCGCCGGGAGATGGGATGGATGCCTGGCAGGGAGTACGTTGCCGACTATGGGTATCATCCCTCATCTGGGCACTGGTCATCGACTGAAGGGAGGGTCTCTCCAGGTTCCCTTCCCATGAATGCGGAGGAGGGTTAGGATGAGATTGGGTGGAGCGAGTCGCTCTGCAGATAGTCATCCGAGAAGTGGAAAGGATTCGCAATGGTCGGCAATCGGGTTGAAAACGTAATCATCATTGGCTCAGGAGCCGCGGGACACACCGCCGCCCTCTACACGGCCCGGGCTAATCTGGAGCCGCTCGTCATTGAAGGAATACAACCGGGCGGGCAGCTTACGATAACTACGGACGTCGAGAACTATCCGGGGTTTCAAGACGGGATCATGGGCCCGGAGATGATGGTCATCTTCAAGCAGCAGGCAGAACGCTTCGGCACTCGCTACGAACTGGGCGAAGTCACCTCCGTAGACTTTTCGGTCCGTCCTTTTGAGGTAACTATCGATCAGACCGACGTGCGCTACGCTCAGTCTGTGATCGTGGCTACTGGAGCCACGGCCAAGCTGCTGGGGCTTCCCTCAGAAGATGCGCTCATGGGCTACGGTGTGTCGGCTTGCGCGACTTGTGACGGCTTCTTCTTCCGAGAAAAGGAGCTGGTGGTGGTTGGCGGCGGCGACACTGCCATGGAAGAGTCCACGTTCCTCACTAAGTTTGCCTCCAAAGTGAACATTGTCCACCGGCGCCACGAGCTAAGAGCGTCGAAGATCATGCAGCAGAGGGCGTTCGACAATCCGAAGATTGAATTCGTCTGGGACACTGTCGTTGAAGACATCCTAGGGGTGGAACAGGGTGAGGTAACAGGCGTACGTCTGCGAGACATGAAGTCTGGTGATGTGCGCGTTATGCCGATAGATGGGGTGTTCCTAGCTATCGGACACAAGCCTAACACTGAAGTCTTCCAGGGCATCCTGGACATGAACGACCAAGGGTACATCCTGACGCACGATGGGACTAAGACGAAGATCCCGGGAGTGTTCGCCGCAGGGGACGCCCAGGACTGGATATACAGGCAGGCTGTAACCGCAGCGGGAACAGGCTGCATGGCCGCTATAGACGCCGAACGTTGGCTGTCGGAGCAGGAAGCGTCGGAACCGCGTCCAGCCGAAGCGATGTCTTCAGTCTAGAGAAGCCTACACAGCACCCCAGGACTGGGCTGGCCCAACTTGGCGATTCACCCACAGATCGCTGAGTGTCGGCGGCAACTCAATGCGGTCGCTAAGCGGAAGCAGGTGATTGCTTAAGCGTACGGCCTCGATGACTCTTGAGCTACGGAAGCGTCCGTGACCCTGTGTACGACTACAGCGTTGGCAGGCTTTCGGACTGCCTCAGGCGACGCAGGGCCTGCCGTTCGAGTTGTCTTACCCGCTCCCTGGTAACGCCCAGTTCCACGCCAACCTCTTCCAGCGTGCGCGGCCTGTCGTCGTAGAACCCGAACCGGAGCAGCAACAGCAACCGCAGCCGCGCGGGCAGTTCCTCCAGGGCCTGAAGCACGTCTTCCCGCGTCAGCAGCCGGACTGCGATCTCGTCCGGTGTCCAGGACACGTTGTCCGGAATGAAGTCTTCGAGGGTCGAGTTGTCATCGCCGACTGGCGACTCGAGGGAGATAGTGCGCTGCCTCTGACTGCGTAGCTGCAGGACGGTGTCAACGTCCCATTCCAGTTCATCGGCAATTTCCTGGGGCGTAGGTTCCCGGTCAAGCCCCAGCAGCAGTTCCCGTTCCGTCTTGTTGAGCTTGTTTAGGCGTTCGACCACGTGTACGGGCAGTCTAATCGTGCGTCCCTGATCTGCGAGCGCGCGGGAGACGGCCTGCCGTATCCACCATGTGGCATACGTGCTGAATTTGTAACCTCGGTGAGGGTCGAATTTCTCCACGGCGCGCATCAGGCCGAGATTGCCCTCCTGGACCAAGTCGAGTAGAGGTAAGCCTCGGTTGAGGAACTTCCTGGCTACGCTGACTACTAGGCGGAGGTTGGACTGCGTTAGCTTGTCAGAGGCCGCACTACCCTCGCGACAGATGTGGTCCCAGTGCGCCTCGATGTCAATCTTGTGAGCTTCCGCCGAGTGCCGCGCGGCCGTCTTCATTTCGCCATCAAACGCGTCAAGTTCTTCCGTCACAGTCTTGGGGAGCAGCGACGCCACCTTCGCCAGCGAGTCGACGGCAACGGACACTTCCTTTCCCTCACTGCCGGTCCGCTCGGAGATGGCCTCTGCAATCTCCTGTGGCATTGGCCCATTCAGGACGTCCTGAACAGTCGGAAGCCACAGGAGGTCCGTCAGCCCCACACCGTCCACGTGCTCGTGAAGCGAATCGGCCAAAGCCGTGAGAGTGTCCCGCCGGCTTCCTACGTCGCTCCATATCGCCTCGACAAGTTCTTCAGTTGACGGCTGTCTCTCGTGTTCGCCGAGAAACTCTTTTCGCAGCTCCTTGAGCCGGACCCATTTCTCGACTGCGAGACCTAGCTCCACCTCTTGTCCGGCGGTGAGCAGTGGGTGGCGGCCTATGGACCTGAAGTACTCGCGAACGGTGTCGCCGCTGTCATCTTCTGGAGCCACGTTGGCGCTGACGCGAGCACGCCGCCTGGGCCTGCGGCCAATAGCCCCATCCCCGTCAGCCAGGAGGCTTTCTTTCTCGGTGTGATCTCTTGTCGTCATTTTGGCAATCGGCCTGAGGTGAATCTCGTTTGGTTTCTATCTGGTGTCAAGTTAGGAAGAACTGCTGTTCATAGACTCCTATTGGAATGATACCGCTTTTCGGTATCGACTAGTAAGTGTGCTGGGCCATTGCAGCGAGTGTATTATTGGGGCATTAATCACCTGCCACTTGCGAGGATACGATCATGGAAATTGGAGTAGGGCTGGACGGGACTCTTGGCCTGACGTTCGAGGATGAATCTGAGCTCAGCCGGGAGGCGGCACGGCTCGGGTACGAGAGCGTGTGGACGCCTGAAGGGCCGGGATACGATGCGTTCCAGGTCTGTCTGAACCGTTGGGCCGCGTCCCGCGACGAATCGCCCGCCGGCCTAGGGACCGGTATATCGGTTTCGCCCGTGGCGCTCAGGACGCCTCTCAGCCTGGCAATGAGCGGCGGCACATTGAGCGCACTGACCGGCGGCAAGTTCACACTGGGAATCGGTTCCGGCGGCCTTCACCGCAGGTCCGGCCGCAGACCGTTCGGACTGCCCGACGTGTCCGCGATCGAGGCGATGCGCGAGTACGTTACGACGGTGCGCGCGCTTGTCCGTGGCGAGACCGTCACCGTCGACGGCACAGTCGCCAAGCTAAGCGGGATCAGGCTCGGCATACAGCCGCCGCCAAACACGCCGGTTTTCCTGGGGGCGCTCGGCCCGAGGATGCTACAGCTAGCGGGCGAGTCGGCCGATGGCGCGGCGCTGAACTGGTGCTCTGCCGAGCGGGTGGCCTGGAGCCGGGAGCAGGTGAGCGCGGCGGCGGAGGCCGCGGGACGCGATCCGTCTGAGGTCAAGCTGGCCGAGTACATCCGCGTGTGCGTCGACGAGGACGAAGACGCCGCCCGGCTTGCCGTGGCGAAGGCCACGCTCGGCTACGCGATGGGACCGCGCGGCGACACGGCGCGGGGCCGCAGGTTCGCCTACCGGGGCCACTTCGAGCGCATGGGATTCGCGGACGATCTGGCCGAGCTGGACCGGATGCGCGATGCCGGCGCCTCTCGCGACGAGCTTGCCGGGGCAGCTCCCGCGGAGATGCTTCTTACTGTGGCTTACTTCGGCAAGGCAGACGGAGCTCCACAGGCGCTGGCGAGACTCTCGCGGGGGTTGGACACCGCCATGGTGCGGGTTGTAGTCGCACGGCCGGGCCCTGAGAGCGTACTGACCACGATGCGAGCCTGCCGTCCCGAGCTGATCAGGCAGGCGGCGGGCTGACCTGGCCGGCTCTACAGGCCGGCAGCGTCCATGACCGCGGGTATGCGGTGCTCCCAGCCGATCGCCATGACGTGAACACCCTTGCACATGGGGGCGACTTCCCGGACTAACTTCCCGGTCATCGCGATGCTGGTTGCCACGCGGTTCTCCGCGCCGTCGAGTTCGTCGATCATGGCGTCGGGCACGATTACTCCCGGGATGCGGTCGGTCATGTAGCGAGCTTGCCTGGCCGACTTGAGCATGATGATGCCGGCCAGGACCGGGACGCCGAAGCCCTCCACAGTCTTCATGAACTCCGCGAACCCGTCCGGTTCGTATACGGCATTGGTCTGGAAGAACTGGGCGCCCGACGCGATCTTCTGCTCCATCCGGGCGATCTCTTTGCCGAGGTCTGGCACGGCGACGTTCACTACGGCGCCGCGGTAGAAGCTGGGACTGCCTGACAGCTTGTTGCCGGATATGTCCTTGCCGGACTCGAGGCTCTTCGCGGCCTCCAGCAACGCTTCGGCGCCCAGGTCGAACACCGGCTTGGCGTCCGGGTGATCGCCGCCGGAGGGCGGGTCGCCGGTCATGCAGACGAGATTGGCGACGCCGAGGGCGTGAGCGGCGAGCATATCGCCCTGCACGGCCAGCCGGTTCCGGTCACGGCCTGCGATCTGCAGCGTCGACTCTATGCCGCGGTCGCCGAGCAGATGCGCGGCGGCGACTGGCGCCATTGCCATTCGGGAAGCGGCTGAGTCCGTGAGGTTGAATGCGGTGACCCCGTCTCTCAGGTTCTCGGCGGCTTCCAGCAGGTTGCTGAGGTCGGTGCCCTTGGGAGGGTTCAGCTCGGCCGTCAGGGTGAAGTCGTTGGCGGCCAGCGCGTCCGATAGCTTGCTCATGTGGGCGTCCTTAAGTCGATTGGCGGTTTGCGGTGCAGGAGGACGGGATCTGGGGCTAGTCTTCGCGGCGGGAGACCACGAACGACTCGTCTGTGAACCAGAGGCCGTGGTTCTTCTCCAGCACGCTGCCCGTAGCCTCCAGGTATTTCTCGTCGCTGAGAGCATCCATGATGCGCTCGTCCTCGATCTGGGCCACGTACGTTACAGCGTTCCAGGCGGCGAGCAGGGTGGAGGTGCCAATGCTGCTCGAGCCCTCGTCCGGCCGGTACTGGAGGTGGTACTTGAACTCGGCGTCGGCGTCGGCCTCAGAGATGTAGTCAAGGTCAGTGCGAGTAGCCTGAAGCCTTGACTGAAGCTCCTCCAGCAGCTGGTGCCGGTTGGTCTGGAACGGGTCTTCATCCGGCCAGATGGACCGGATTATGTCCATGCCGGGGTCCTTGCCCGTGGACTGGAACACGACCATGCGCCCTCGTCTTGCGAGGCTCCCTGCGAGGGGTGCGAGCACGTTCCTGACCTTCGCCGCGGCGGGCATCCGGGCCCTGTACGGCTGTGCTGCGATGATGAAGTCGTACTCTCGGCGGCCAGGGCCCTTTGCGGGCAGCACCGGCGCGAGCGGCCATTCGCGGTCTCGCCGGTAGATGATGAGCACCGTCGGATTGACGTACAGCGGGTTGCCCGTTCTCTTGCTCGGCGTGGTCCGCCAGCTCTCGTGGACGAACGGCTCCAGCGCCCTGATCTGCTTGTCGAAGTCGTAGGCGGCGTTGCCTTCCAGGGGCGCCTCCAGCCAGTTGATCCTGGCCTGCATCGACTCGGACCTTGGATAGAGGTTTGGGGCCTCCGAGTAGAACATGTTTGTGAGCACCAGCACCATGTCCGGGTGCTCTGCGAACCGGTCCGCCATCTTCTCGAGGCCGATGCGGACGTCCTCCTCGCTGATCTCCTTGGCTACCACCAGTAACGGCACGGTGGGGAAGCGAGCGTGGAGGTGGCGCATCGTGCGGGTAAGGACGGTGGCATCGCCCATGCCGGCGTCGAAAACACGGAGGGCCGGCTGCCTGGGCTGGATATGGGAGGCCTCCATGGCCAGCCTGTCTGCTATCGCCTGCTTTTCGTTGCAGGTCGTGACGAACAGCAGGTACTTCTCGCGGTTGTCAAAGAACCGGAACGGCTGGTCCTGCCCTCCGGCTCCAGCCTGCATGTTAGTCCTGCTGACTTCTGTCGCCATTCCGCCTCGCCGATGCCGTCATGGGAGACTGCCGCGCCCCCGCGAACCGCGGGACACGGCGCAGGCGAGAGTATAGGTTGTTGCCAGCGGGAGCGTCAACGAGTTTCGGCTTGCCGGCCGGGTCACGTATTCAGGAACCCCGGGACCCAGTCCTTCTCCTCGCGCCAGTCCGGGCTTACTTCATTGAACCGGCCGAGCGTCAGTCCGCTCATGTCCACGGTGGTCTCGCCGTGCATGACCATGTCGCTGATGACCTTGCCGGTTGCCGGCGAAAGACCGAAGCCGTGGGCCGAAGCCGTGGCCACCATGAAGTTCTCAGGGGAGTCCAGGAAGTCGATGATGGGCATCATGTCCGGCGTCTGCTCGACGACGCACGCCCAGCTTCTGATGAGCGGCACATCGCGCGCACCGGGGAACAGCTCCGCAAGCCGTCGTGCCAGGTTGCGAACGACCGGGGAGTTTGGCTTCATCGGCGTGCTGTTCTCGACGTCCACCCACTCGTGGGGTCCGCCTCCGTAGGCGAGGTTGCCCCTGAGCGTCTGGCGGCCGTAGAGCCCGTTTCCGAGCACGGCGCCCTTCCACATCGACTCCACCGGCGCGGTGATGATTATCTCGACGCGGGCCGGAGACACAGGTACGAAAGCCCCCGCCTGCTCGCAGAGAACGCCGGTCTGAGGGCCGGCAGCGCAAATCACCATGTCCGCCTCGATCTCGCCCTTGTCCGTCTCCACGGCCACTACCTTTTCGCCTTCCTTCCGGAAGCCCGTCACGGCGGTGTGCTGGTACAGCCTGCCCCCCTGGTCGAGGAAGCCCCAGGCGTACGCCTGGACGGTGCGTTGCGGGTTGGCGTGGCCGGCGGTCGGCGAGAACATCGCGCCTCTCGCGTCCTCCGCGATCATGGGAACGGCGTCCTTCACGGTGTCAGCGTCCCACCACTGGAGCGGGAGGTCGAACTCTTCTTCCCACTCGGACTTGGTCCGTTTCATCCGCTCCACGTTTTCCTCATTCATTGCTACGCTGAGCGATCCTGGTGAGTACTCGGTGGGGTAGCCCAGATCGTCGTCCATCTCCGGCCATAGCCTGAGTGACTCCGCGGCGAGCGGGACGACGGGCGGCTCATAGGCCCTGTGGCTGATGTCGCCACCGTTACGGCTGGACGCCTCGGCGCCGATGACGCCCTTCTCCACGACTACGGTGTCGACGCCGTTCTTCGCGAGCCACCACGCCGCGCTAAGGCCGGTGACTCCGGCCCCAATGATTACAACCTCTGCGCTGTCCAACTTCAATGTTGTACCTCCGTGAGAGTGGATGCACCTGTTTGGGTCGTCCTCACCCTACCCAATCGAGGGAGTGCCTTGCCCGCTCGAAGCGCCCGAGAAGGCCCTTTTTCCACGCGGCGCCCCGTTCACCCTGACCTCAATCCTCTCCCATCAAGGGAGAGGAGGCTTGTTCGCACCCGTGACACGGATATGCAAGCATCTCCCTTAAGCGAGATGGGTCTCGCAAATCGCTTTCCGCGGGGTCTGGTCAGGTGTTCAGGTGGCCCGGCACCCAGTCCTTCTTCTCACGCCAGTCCGGACCGACGTCATTGAACCTGCCGTACGTGAGCCCGCTCATGTCGACGGTGGTCTCGCCGTGCATGACCATGTCGCTGATGACCTTGCCGGTCGCCGGCGAGAGGCCGAAGCCGTGTGCGGAAGCGGTGGCCACCATGAAGTTGTCGGGCGAGTCCAGGAAGTCGATGATGGGCAGCATGTCCGGCGTCTGCTCGACGACGCATGCCCAGCTCCTGATGAGCGGGACATCGCCGGCGCCGGGGAACAGCTCGGCAAGCCGCCGGGCCATGTTGCGGATAACCGGCGAGTTCGGCTTCATGGGCGTCTGGTTCTCGACATCGACCCACTCGTGGGGGCCGCCGCCGTAAGCGAGGTTGCCGCGGAGCGTCTGGCGGCCGTACAGCCCGTTTCCGAGCACGGCGCCCTTCCACATCGACTCCACCGGCGCAGTGATGATGATCTCGACGCGGGCCGGAGAGACAGGGACGAACGCCCCCGCCTGCTCGCAGAGAACGCCGGTCTGGGGGCCGGCGGCGCAAATTACCACATCCGCCTCAAGCTCGCCCTTGTCCGTCTCCACGGCTACAACCTTTTCGCCCTCTTTCCGGAAGCCGGTCACGGCGGTGTGCTGGTAGAGCCTGCCGCCCTGGTCCAGGAAGCCCCAGGCGTACGCCTGCACGGTGCGCTGCGGGTTGGCGTGGCCGTCGGTCGGAGAGAACTGCCCGCCCGTCGTTTCCGGCGCGATCAAGGGAACGGCGTCCTTCACCTCATCCGCGTCCCACCAGTGGAGCGGGATGTCGAACTTCTTGCCCCAGTCGACGTTGGACTGCTTCATCCACTCCGCCTCCTCCTCGTCCATCGCGACGTGGAGCCCGCCAGGGGAGTATTCGGTGGGGTAGCCGAGCTCGCCGGACATCTCCGGCCAGAGCTTGAGCGACTCCGCGGCAAGCGGCACAACGGGCGGCTCGTATGCCCGGTGGCTGATGTCTCCGCCGTTACGGCTGGAGGCCTCGGCGCCGATGACGCCCTTCTCCACGACGATGGTGTCCACGCCGTTCTTCGCGAGCCACCACGCCGCGCTAAGGCCGGTAACGCCGGCCCCTATGATTACTACCTCTGCGCCGTCCAACCTCATGGTGTACCTCCCGCGTCTGGTCCTGTTTGAATCAGTCGCCCTCACCCCTCGAGGGAGTCGAGGCGGGCTCTGGCCCTCTCCCACCTAGGGAGAGGGACTTTTTACACCGAATGCCGGTGTTTGGCGTATTGCGATGGCTAGTCTGCTGTTTCTTCCTGCATCTCGCGCATGTAGTCACGGCTGTGCTTGAACCAGACCACCCAGTCGTCGCGCATCTGTTGCGACTCTTCGTGCGCCCACATGATGCGGAGCGGCAGGGGCCGCACGGGCGGCCTGTACGACATGATCGGCACTTCCGTTAGCGGCGTGTCCGACTCGTCGGCCAGGAGCATCGCGACCTGCTCACGGCAGCGGCGTCCCTGGCAGTGGCCCATGCCGGCGCGGGTGAGGCGCTTGACCTGGTCCGGGTTGACCGGGCCGTCCTGCGTCAGGGTGGAGAGGTCCCGGGCGCTCATCTCATCCGACTCCCACTCGAGATAGCGGGGCGGCTGAACGTCCAGCAGCTCGGCGCGGGTGACCTCCTCGCACTGGCAAACGTACACGTCAAGTCCGCCCACGTTCATCAGCGCGGCCAGCCACTTCTTCCAGACGCCGTCGACTTCGTTGCCGTTGGAGGACTGGACGGCTTGGGGTAGCTGCGAACGGCGTTCGTGGGCCGTGGCGCTGTCGATGGCGCCGAGGGCCTCGGCGGCGGCGATGCCGGCGAGGCAGCCCTGCTCGCGGGCGATCTCCGGGTTGGCAGTCATGCCGTCGTGATAGCCCGCGGCATCGCCGCAGGCGTACGTGTTCTCGACGCTGGTGCGCATCCACTCATCGACGACGGGCGCGTAGCCGCCGCGATGGTGGTCGAAGCGGACCTCGCAGTCGAGGAGGTTGAGCAGTTCGACGGTCGGGACGAGGCCGATGGCGAGGCAGACGGTGTCCGCCTCCACCTCGATCTCGGAGCCCGCGACCGCGTTGTTGTCGCCGTCGATGGCGACGATCGTGGCCGACTCGACCTCATCGGTCGCGCCGGTGGCTTCCTTTATCACGTGCGAGGTGTGTATCGGCACGCCGGCGGCCTCGAGCTCGGCGGCGACGGCTGCGTCGCCCCGGACAGCGCCGTCTACCTCGACGATGGCCTTGACCTCGACGCCGCGCTCAAGCGCGAGCTTCGCGGTCTGCAGGCCGAGGTTGCCGGAACCAAGGACCACCATCTTGCGGCCGGTGAAGGCCTGGTAGCGGTGCATCAGCGAGTACGCGGCGTTGGCGCCCATCGCGCCGGCGAAGTTCCAGCCGGCGAAGCCCATGCCGAGGTCGCGCGATCCGGCGGCTACGATCAGGTGGTCGTACTTGACCGTCCAGGACTGGTTCTCGTCTGCCAGGCCAAGCTGCGGGCCGTCGAGCACGCGGCTGGTCTCCATGTTCCTAAAGGCGCCCCAGACGTATGTGCCGAGACGGATGTCGACGCCCGCTTCCTCTGCCTCCGCGAGTTCCGGATTGGCCGAGACAATTCGGCCCATCATCGCGCCCTTGTCCTGGACGGTGGGCATGAGCCGCTGTCCGTAGAACAGGGGGACGTCCAAGCCCATCATGAACATGTCCAGGGGGTTCTCGTCGATCAGGACGACCTTGACGCCGGCCTTGGCGGCCTCGATTGCGGCGGCGGTTCCCGCGACTCCGGCGCCGACTACTGCAAGCTGGATGTGCTCCATAGCAAGCCTCCTTCGAAGGTTACGCCCGCCGTCAGATGCGGTCTACGCTAGCGCGTAGCTTGCCGGTCAGCGGCGCCGCTGACCTTCGTCCTGCTTGGGACGGGGTCCTTCGACAAGCTCAGGACGGGGCCACTTGGCGGACGGCCCGATTGTATACCTGAGGCTATGGGCCGTAAAGCGGCGCGGGAAGGAGGGGCGAGGGTCTTGGAACTCGGAGGAACTTCGCCGAAAAAGGCCCATTGTTCCAATTTGTCTCATTTGCCCCTGATTCGTAGCTGGAAACGCCTGGATCTTGAGACGGCCGCAGCCCAGTTGTCAGGTAAGGATGAGGCGGCCCCGAACGAGTTGTTGGGCGCTTTGGTGCGGGAGCGAGACGCAGGTCTGGAGCGTTGATTGTGGCGCTAAGCTTGCCTGCCAAAGAATCAAGAAAGTGTGACATTCTGCGCCGTCTGGGACATTCCGAAGCTGGGGTACGGTGGGTCGTGCCACCGGAATGGCCCATGGATGCACCCTGGCTGTTCCGGGAACGGTCCGAGATGGCGCGGAATTGGCCCAGCTTTGGCATAGCTGCGACGGCCGCCGAGCGGCGACAGGGGCGCGGAGTCTGGCGCGCTGCATTGCGTTTGCTGTGCGATTTTGGTTGCATGCGTCCATCTTAGCACACGTGTTCGCTGAGAGGGAAGGCCGAGGGATAATACCGAATCGGGAGTGCGACGTGTTGACACCGACACCAAAGATACCTAGTCTGATGGCTAGTCAGCTTTTGCGAAGCGGAGTGGACCATGAGCAGGAAGTGGCCGGTGCAGGATGCTAAGTCAAAGTTCAGCGAGCTGCTGGATACTGCCATCACCGAAGGGCCGCAGATCGTGACCAAGCGAGGCGTTGAGACCGCTGTGCTCCTACCCATTGAGGAGTGGCGGAGACTGGTGCGTATGACGAGGCCGGACCTCAAGGAGTTGCTCCTCGCCACGGAGGCGCGGACGGAGGAGCTTACACCTCCGCGCCGCCGGCATCGTCGCCGAACGCCTAAAGCGGTGGAGTAGGCCGATGTACCTTCTCGATACGAACGTGGTCTCAGAGCTGCGCCGCCCTCGGCCTCACGGGGCTGTTCTGGAGTGGATCGCTCATGCGCCGGCGGACCTGCTCTTTTTGTCTGCCGTTACGATTGGAGAGATACAGGCGGGGATTGAAATCACGCGAGAGCAGGATGCGGCCAAGGCGGAGGAACTGGAGACCTGGCTGGACAAGGTCCTAGCTTCGTATGGTGTGCTGCCGATGGACGCGATGGTGTTTCGGGAGTGGGCACGGCTGATGCATGGACGGTCGGATGCCATAACCGAAGACGCCATGATTGCAGCGACAGCCATAGTGCACCGGATGACGGTGGTCACACGGAACGTGAGCGACTTTGCCCAGCTCGGGGTCCAACTGCAGAACCCATTTGACAGGGGGTAGGCTGCGCTTTCGCGGAAGCGTAAAGAGGGCGCCATGGCCACGTGGGCTTTGGGCGCACTTGAGCTACATTGGTACGCTAGGGCATGCCCCACGTTCGGACGGGCTCAAGCATGCGTGTGGATCCTGAAATGTGCGCTAGGACTCGGCATGATGCGCATGCGTACATGGCATCATAGGTGTGTGTTGTAGGCAAGGGGTGTGGGGGCCGCGAACTTGGAGGCGTTAGTTCAGTAACAGCCTAACTCAAAGACGAGCAGACAAATCTTAGGGAGCGACACCGACAAGAACCAGGGGTACCGCCGGGACACTGCGTCCCTGACGCAGGACGTTCAGGAGATCGCGCTCATAGTAGGGTACCCCTGAGGACATCTCTCGTTCCAACGCTTTCATGGGAAGAATCTCGATGCCTACGTCGATGATGTCAGAGACGTAGAAGCTGAGGTGCTTCACAAATAGGTCATGGGCAACGAAGGCATACTTGCCAAACTGGACCTCCACCGCAACCCTATCCTTAACGAAGTCGGTCTGGTTGTAAGACATGATGGGCGTCAGACCGGCGGCCTCGATGGCCTGCTTTTGTTCGTTCTCCGGCAGGGCATAGGTGCCACGGAGTATCCTCTCGTCGTCGGTCACCCAGAAGGTGTTCCGGCGCTCGCTCCATCCCAGTCTGCCTAGCCCTTGGCTGAACGCACGATTCATGTCCGCGGGAGAGTACAGCAACTTCCCCCGCATGGTCTTTTCCCTAGAAACCTTAGTCCGGCATGCGAAGGCGTCTACCTCCTCTATTACTGCCTGTACTTCTTCCCACAAGTGTTTGCGGTGGACCAGCAGATACTCTTCGCCGTTCAGATGTGAATAACGAGCCTTGATCTGCACTAGTGGCCGCCGTTCGGCTTGGAGGGGTCGTAGATGGGCTTGCCCATGGGACGAGTGCGCAGAGTACCCTTATTGAGTTGCTGGACTCGCTGCCGGGCAACATCCACGTACTCGGGCACAACATCGCATCCGTAGGCTGTGCGTCCGTGCATGAGAGCTGCAATGATCGAAGAACCGACTCCCATGTAGGGATCGAACACGGCATCTCCCTCATCTGTCATTGAAAGAACCAAGCGTTCCACAAGTTCAACGGGAAACTGGCAAGGGTGAATAGTCTTCTCAGGGTGGTTGTTCTTGACGTTTGGAAACTCCCAAACATCGCTTGGGTTCTTTCCTTTCGGATTTCCCGATAGCTTCCCGACGTTTGGGCCTTTGAAGTGGCGTTTGCCGGGATACTTCGACGGAACCCTAATGGGATCGAGGTTCCAAGTGTATTCGTCGTTCTTCGTCCACCAGTTTATGGTCTCGTACCTTCCGGACAGTCGTTTTGCGGAATGCAACCCGTGGCCGAAGTGCCAGACGATCCGGTTGCGAAGCTTTAGTCCGTGACGACGAAACACAGGATAGAGAACAGCATCCAGTGGGACGATCTCACCGTCGCTGACGTAATTCCCAACTTGCCAGCAGATAGATCCATGAGGATGGAGTATTCGGACGCATTCCCGTATCACGAGCTCCTGGGCATCCAGGTAATCGTCGAGCGAAAGCCTTGCCTCGTAGTCCTTGCCTATGTTGTACGGAGGTGATGTAACGACCAGCTTCACGTGGCCATCCGAAAGCCTGGACATAAACGCCAGATTGTCTTCGCAAGCAATAGCGACATGTTCAGCAGACGTGGCCGTGTGATCTGGCTGCTCAACTATGTCTAGCGGCAACTGTTCCGTTGTGTTTCCCATTCGGAACTGCGTGTGATTCCTTGCTTACCGTACGGTGGATTTCGCTAGCGAGTTCGTGGTGATCGCCTCTTGAGGAAGGAGATAGTGGAATATTAGCACAATGGTTTGATAACGCCGAGTGTGCAGATTATCTGCTGTCGCGCGCGCTTCACGGGTGCCCGTTGCCTCTAGACGGGCGCTCGGCTTCCAGAAGCTCTCCGCAGCGAAAGAGGGCGGTGGGGAAGGCCTTGATGAGGTGGGGCGCCGGCGCCGTGGAGCACTGACTCCGCCATCATGCGGCCGACGACGGTCTACAGCTCGAAGCCGTGTCTGCCGAATCACGTCATGCAAAGCGCCATAGCCGTCGTGGAGCGTCGCGGCGGTGAAATCGAACCCGCGGTCGCCGGTGACGCCGCCTCCCTGCGTCGCGCCACGGCGGGCGCAGGGGGCCGATTGACACCCTCGCGCGCCGAACCTAAGCTCGGCCCGTGCCTGATTGAGTGATTCCACGGGCGCGTGTGGAGTCGAGAGATCGTGATAGGAGGTCCTTCATGTATGTGGGAACGCAGTTTCCGGCGCGCCACGATTCGGACATCCGGCGGTTTGCGCAGCTTGGTGTGGAGCATGTCGACGTGACGCCGGAGGAGCACTGGACCGAGTGGACGGTCGACCTCCTCGCCTCCATCCGAGAGAGGTACGCGAAGCATGGCATAGCCGTGGAGTCGATGCACACGCCTCTCGGCTCCCGGGACGCGTTCCACAACGACATGTCGCACGTGTTCCTCGGTCCCAGCGACGCCCGGGAGCGGGAGCTGGACGGCCTCTGCGAGATCATCCGCATGGCGTCGGAGGCCGGTCTGAGGGCGCTACTCTACAACATTACGATCCTGGGGCACCTGCGAACGGGGCCGCGTTACGGCAGGGGCGGCGCAGGGCTGTCGTCCTTCAACTACGCGGACCTCGACCAGACACTACCGGTGTTCGAGGGCGGCGCGGCGGACGCGGGCACGATGTGGGAGCGGATCGACTACTTCCTGGCCCGCGTCGTTCCCGTGGCGGATGAGTACAGGGTGCAGTTGGCGTGCCATCCGCAGGACCCGGGCATCGAGGAGCGCGAGTACCGGGGCGTGGCGCGGGTTATGGGCACGGTGGACGGGCTCGAAAGGTTCACGAGCATGCACGAGAGCCCATACCACGGCCTGAACTTCTGCCAGGGCACCATCTCGGAGATGCTGGAACGGCCGGGCGAGGATATCTATGACGTGATCCGCTACTTCGGGACCCGCAAGAAGATCTTCAACGTGCACTTCCGCAACATCAAGGGCGGGTTGATGGACTTCGTGGAGGTCTTTCCCGATGAGGGCGACGTGGACATGCTGCGGGCCGTCCGCACCTACAAGGAGGTGGGCTACCCGTACATGCTCATGCCCGACCATGTCCCGGATATCGACGGCGATGAGGCGGAGCAGGTGGGGTTCGCGTACTGCTTCGGGTACATCCAGGCGATGGTCCAGGCGGCGAACGAGGTGGCGAGGAACTGAGCGGCCGGTTGGTGGGCGCAACTGTCGGGTGCGGTCCGGGGAGGGCGGTTCGCGAACCGCCCCTATGCCCCCATACAGTACGCGGGGGACGTAGCTCAGGGGTGGCCACTGGCTGAGTAGGGGTTTGCGGGCTCGAGGTGGTCTGCGTCGCGGAAGCGCGAGGCGCGAAAGGCCTCGATGGGGTGGCCGGCGCTGCTGCCGTGCAGCACGAGCTCGGCCATCATGCGGCCGACGACGGGCGATAGCTTGAAGCCGTGCCCGCTGAATCCGACCGCCCAGTACAGGCCCTCGACGGTCTGCGAGCGGTCGAGGATTGGGTTGCCGTCCGGGGTCATGTCGTACATTGCACCGTAGCCGCCCAGGGGCGTCGCGGCGGCGAGGTCGGGGATGCGGCGCGTCATGCGGGCCCAGAGGTCGGCGATCCTGTCGTGGTCGGCGTTGAGGGCGCAGGCGTCTGCGTCGATTATCTCGCTCAGGTCGTCCGGCGCCTCGCCTCCCAGCAGCGACATGGGTCCGTCGTTCACGCGCAGGTACGTGCCCGTGGTGTTGTCGATCACGATGGTGTGCAGTGACTCGAGGGATGGCGGACGGCGCATGTGGACCATCTGCACCCGAACGGCGCTGATGGGCAGGCTCTCGCCAAGGGGCGCTGCGAGGCGGTTGGCCCAGGGGCCGGTGACCGCGACGACGGTGTTTGTGTCAATCGGGCCGAGGTCGGTGTCGACGCCGACGGCGCGGCCGCCCGACACGCGGATGCCGGTGACAGCGCATCCGGTCACGATCTCGGCGCCGTGTCGCGTCGCTTGCTCCGCGAACGCGTAGGTGGTGGCGACGGGGTCGGCGTGGCCGGCGTTGGGCTCGTACACGCCGAGGGCGATGCCGTCGGTGCTGATATGCGGCACGATCCGGGAGGCGTCGGCCGGCGAGATTGCGTCGATATCCACTCCCAGCTCACGGTTCATCTCGACGTTCAGCCGCGCCGCGTCCGCGTCGCGTTCGGGCAGGAGCACGAGCCTGCCGGTCTGACGGAACCGGGCATCGCCGCCGACGGCGTCGGCGAAGTTGCGGAACACCTCGCTGGACTCCATTGACATCCTGACCAGGACGGGGTGCAGGTAGTGATCGCGCACCATCGCGCCGGACCTGCCGGTGGGACCGCCGGCAAGGTGGCCCCTGTCCACGAGCAGCACCTTCCCGGCGCCCAAGCGGGCGAGGTGCATGGCGATGCTCGCGCCGTTCACACCGCCGCCGATTACGACGGCGTCGGCTGTCCTGGGGATCATGGGGTGGCTCCGGGGGATAGGCGCTGGTGGATTGACTTGTGCCCCAGTCTACAGGGCCAGGGGAACCAGCTTGGAGCTGCGTATGGTGTTGTCGCGCGTGACCAGCGGGATGTCGTGGACAACGCTGGTTGCGGCGATTATCTCGTCGGCCGGATTGCTTCTGAAGTCCAGAGCGGTGGAGGCACGCGCAACTGCGAGATCGATCGGCCAGACATGAAGACGGCCGAGGACGCGGGCCACTTCACGGTCGTCCAGATCCATGTCCAATCGACCGAGTTGAACGAGCTTGGCCATCTCCCAGAGCACGATGGATGACACGGACCACCGGCTCGATGCCAACAGGCCCCGCTCGGCCGGAGCTAGCTCGCCGAGGAGGGCGAAGATCAGGATGTTCGTGTCAAGATTGAGCATTGGCGTTCCAGGTCAGTCCGGTCGTAAGAACATTGCCCTTGACCTCGATCTTGTGACGTAGACTGCCAATCAGTTCACCGCCCTGACTCTGAAAAGGAAGCACCCGCGCTACAGGCTTGCCGTGCTTGGTGACGATCAGACCTTCGGCGTCTAGGTGGTCCAGCAGTGAGAGGCACTGTTCCTTGAACTTCGCTGCTCCAATACTCTTCATTGTCGCCTCCTAATGTATGGACGCATTATGTGACTGGACACTGTTTATGGCCATACAGGCTGCATTCTACACAAGATCTTGCTCTAAGGATCTCGTACAGTCTCCGGAATCTGTCACCAGATCAAGGAATTCGCGTAGGCGGTTCTTACCGCCTGCGGTTGGCGCGCATCGCTCGGAGGTTGCCATCCCATCCGATGCCTGGCAGTGCGCGGGCTTCATTGACGGCTGCGGGCTCGGCCGCGAGCGTACGGAGCGCGAAGTTGATCGCGTCCCGCTTGGTGGCGAGCCCATAGCGGCGCATGACCACGGCACACGCCTGATCGTCGATGTCCACATTGGTGCGCGACATACACTTAACATACGCCACGATGTGCAGACGTAGGAGCCCAGGAGCGTAAGCACCGCAACTGAAGCCGGCCGGCGTGGTGGGGTAAAATGGGCGAGCTGCCAGCTAATCGGCGGCTTCGGAAAATGTGGTCTGGAGGGATGGGAAATTGCCAGAAGTAGTAGTTGATTCCGCGAGGCTGGCGTCGCTATACGCGATAGGCATATTCGCGGGGTTCGCTACGGCGGCCGTAGCCGTACACGTCGTGCTGTCGGTAGTGGCCGGACGGCGCCAGCGGGCCGACCAGCAGTCGCTCGCGGCCTCGATACTGACGATCCTCAAGGGCCCGCTCGTCCTGTTCATGGTGACGCTCGGCCTGTTGCTGGGGTTCCAGGTGCTGGCCTCGTCCACCGACTCCACGCTGTTGTGGCTGGGCGACTATCGGGAGTGGGCGCTGCGAGCATGGCTGGTAACGGTTGCGCTGATCGCGAGCTACCTCGTCACGCACGTATTCCAGGCGATCAGCCTGTGGTACCTCGAAAACATCGCAGCGCGCACGTCGTCGGACATAGACGATCGGCTGGTGCCGCAGGTGCGGCGTGTGCTGCCTCCGATGGTGTACGCCATCGGAGGGCTGGTGGCGCTGGACCTGCTCGGCGTCTCGATCACGCCGCTGATCGCCGGACTGGGGATCGCGGGCATCGCCGTCGCGCTGGCGCTGCAGCCCACGCTGGGCAACCTGTTTTCGGGGACGTACCTAATAGCGGAGGGGGAGCTGAACGAGGGAGACTTCGTGGAGCTGGAAGGCGGGCCGGCGGGGTTCGTGGTAGACGTCGGTTGGCGAAGCACGAAGATCAGGGACCGGTTCAACAACATGATCATGATCCCGAACTCGAAGCTGGTGGACAGCATCCTCACCAACTACTACAGCCAGACGAGGGTAATGACCGTGCTCGTGGCCTGCGGCGTCAGCTACGATTCGGACCTGGCGCAGGTGGAGGCCGTCGCCCTCGAGGTTGCGGCCGAGGTCCGCGACGCCGTCGAGCAGGCGCAGAACGACTATGAGCCGCTCATCTTCTTCACCGCCTTCGGCGATTCCAACATCGACTTCATGCTGCTGCTCCAGGCAGCCGACCGGGGCTCGTCGTTCACCGTAAGGCATGAGCTGATCAAGCGGCTGCACACGCGGTTCAACCAGGAAGGGATCGAGATCAACTACCCGGTACGGCGGCTCGTGTTTCCCGAGCCGGAAGGGCAGGGCGAGGCCCTGCACCCACTAGAGGGCAGGGACGACCAGGCGACACCGTACGCATAGGGCATATCGCGGCGCTCCTGGCCGTCCCTAGTTAGATGGGGGGAGGGCAGGCACGAGACCTGTCCCCACTGGTGGCAGACGTGTAGTCGCGCAGACGAGTTGGGCCAGGCGCCGGGCGGACGTCATCGTCCATCTGACGTATTGCACAACCAGGCAGGAGCCACATGGACATCGAAACACGCCTTCGCACCCAGTGGACCGAGGCGGCGCGGGACTGGATCGATACGGACCAGGCGGTCCGCACCGGAATGCTCGACTCTTGGATGCTGGACGCGCTTGGAGACGTCTACGGGCAGACGGTGATCGACATTGGCTGTGGCGAGGGCCGGTTCTGCCGCTTGCTGGCCGAGCGCGGCGCGGTGGTGACAGGTGTCGACCTGACGGAGCAGTTGATCGAGCAGGCGCGGGCATTTGGGAGCGAAGGGGAGACGTACGTCGTCGGGGACGCGGAAGACCTCGAGGGTGTGCCCGACGGCTCGTTCGACGCGGCAGTGTCGTACATCGTGCTCGTCGATCTGCTCGACTATCGCCGGTCGGTCCGGGAGGCGTACCGGGTGCTGCGTCCCGGCGGTCGTTTCGTTGTGTGCAACGTCCACCCGATGCGGAGCGCCGTCATAGACTTCGGCGGCTGGATCAAAGACCTCGACAGGAAGCTGTTCTACCCGGTCGACAACTACACGGAGGAAGGCCCGCGCGAGTTCAAGTGGTGGAGGTCATTCATAAACATGCACCGGACGCTGTCCAGCCATGTTCGGCATTCCTTGAGGCGGGGTTTGTCCTAGAGGCGCTGCATGAGCCGGTGCCCTCGGAAGAGCAGCTTTTGGAGCACCCGGAGTTCGATGACGAGCTTCGCGTGCCGAACTTCGTGATCTTTGTGTTAAAGAAACCATCGGAGTGAGCCTCCTTCCCAATGCCCGTCAGGAATGAGGATGGATCGCGCCCTTCCCTTGAGAGAACTGGTGTGCTAATATAGGTTTCGTAGGCAGTGATGAGGCCCGGTCTTCGAAGCTGGGCGCCTCTAGACGGGCAGGGGGCCGGGCACTGAGATGGCCGCTTTTGGCCGGTTTTGGCCGCCTGAGGGAGATTCGCATCCGGCTTTCAGCTACGAAATGGCCGGATTCGGCCGTTCAGGGCGGACATTTCTTGAGCTTTCGAGGTTCGGATAGGGAAACAAGCTAGATCGCAAGGGTAGGGCAGACACGAGGCCCTTCGTCCGGCACAGGACGGGGCTTGCCCTTACGTTTGGTGGATGGTCTGTTATCTGTTGTCTTGCCCTACGGGCGGCGTGTGAACGCTATCAGGTTCAGAGACTGCCTTCTTCCTCCCAGTCCTCGTAGCGATCGGAGGAGTTGCCGGCGACCCAGTTGCGCTCCTCGCGCCAGTTGCGGGGGACGTCCGCGAACCGGCCGAGCCGGTAGCCGTCCAGCGGCAGGTAAGACTCGCCGTGCATTACCAGTTCGCTCACAGCCCGGCCGTGAACGGGGGAGAGGCCGAAGCCGTCGAAGGCGCCCGACGCGACCACGACGTTCGCCGGGTGGCCGAGGAAGTCGATGATCGGGTTCTTGTCGGGCGTCGTTTCGGACACGCCGGCCCAGCCTCGGATGATCCGCATGTCCTGGACGACGGGGAAGAGCGTTGTCAGTCTCCTGGCAATAGTGCGGATGAGGGTAGTGCTCGGCTTCTCCGGCGTAGTCATGTCGTCAACGTCGACCCATTCCTGGCCCCCGCCGCCGTAGGCGAGGTTGCCCCGCGAGGTCTGGCGCCCGTACAGGCCGTTGCCCTCGAGGCACCGGTACTCCATGAGCGGCAGCGGCTCGGTGACGATGACCTCGATCCTGCTTGGCGCGATCGGAACGAACGCGCCAAGGGAGTCGGTAAGCGGCCCGATCTGCGGCCCGGCGGCGATCACAACGAAGCCGGCGCCGATGTCGCCGCGGTCCGTGCGGACGGTGGTCACGTTTTCGCCGCTCACGTCAAAGCCGGTGACGGTGGTGTGCTGCATGATGCGGCCACCGTGGTCACGAAGCGCCCAGGCGTATGCCTGCACGGTGCGCTGAGGGTTGGCCTGCCCGGCGTCCGGGTCGTACAGGCCGCCGACGACGTTCGGGTTGATGGCGGGCACGACCTCCCGCATGGTCTTGTTGTCGAGAACCTCGCTGCGCCAGCCCATGGCATTGCGACGCTCGCTGTCGGCGACCATCTCGTCCCAGTTGCCGCCGCCCCAGCTGCTCTCCACATCGCCATGTTCGCCCATGCAGACGGCGATCTCTCCGGGCACGTACTCGCAGGGGTAGCCTAGCTCTTCCTCCAGGTTGCGCCACTGGCGGACCTCTTCGTAGCCGAGCAGGCCCTTCGGCGTGGCGCCGCGGTGATAGGCGATGATGCCGCCGTTGCGGCTCGATGCCTCGTAGCCGATCACGCCCTTCTCGATGACGAGCACGTCAACGCCGGCGCGGGCTAGGTTCCAGCCGGAGCAGAGGCCGGTGACGCCTCCGCCGACTATAACGACGTCCGCGCTGTCGATCTGTTCAGGCATAGTTCGGCCTCCACACGGGTATCAGGCAGCCTTCACAACGGGCCGGAGGGTCTCGATGTGGTCGGGGCGGGTGGAACAACATCCGCCGATGACCTGCGCCCCCATGTCAATCCACTCCTGCCCGAACTGGGCGTAACGGACGGTGTTGTAGTGGCGTTCCTCGATCTTGAAGTAGGGCTCTTCCGGGTCCTCGCCGAAGTCCGGGTTCCTGTCGTAGCCGAGGTGCCCGTACGCTCCGAGCGGGCCTTCGTACGAGTCACGCAGGGCGGGAAGACCTGCGGAGATGCACTCAGGGTAGCTGCACATCAGGAAGACACCCGCGACCTGAGTGTCGTTGAGCGCCTTTCCGAGGTCCTCCATCGACTCGCCGTCGTGCATGGTGCCGGTATCCAGAAGGTTCGAGATGCCGAGGAAGACGGGAAGGCCGGCCGTGGCGAACGCTTCGACGGCGGTTATGCAGTCGGCAATGCCGCCCTCGTGTCGAACGCCTCCGCCCACGTACTCGGGTAGCATGAAGTCGACGCCGGCAGCGGCGAGTACACGCGCCTGGTCTTCGTACTGGCTGCGGAGGTCGCCGGTGCCTGGCGGGGATACGCCGCCGCCGACATAAGCCTCCGGGTTCACTCTATCTCGGGTGTCCACAGCCAGCTCGCCGCCGCGCCGGGTGTAAAGCTCCCACTCGTCCTCGGCGCCGATGGTCTTCAGCTTCTCGCTGGTAGTGTAGAAGTTGTTGCTGATGATGATGTCGGCGCCGGCGCGAAGGTAGTCTTCGTGAATCGCCCTGACAACGCCGGGTGCGTCTATGTTGGCGGACGCGGACCAGACTCCGAACTGCTCGTCGTTGGATCCCTTGTTGACGTTAACGCCCCTTCGCTGTATCTCCGAGCCCGTTGCGCCGTCCATCAACAGGAGCTCTCCGTCCTTGAGGCGGTCTACTATGCTTCGGCTGGGCATCGTGTCGACTCCTTTCCGGGCCGCGGGAGCGGCAATCTGCTGCTTACCACCAGACGCTGGGCGCCATACGCCTTTCTGCAAGCGCCGCGACTACGTCAATGTCGAATTGGAGGTGCTCTACGGTTGGCCACTCGACGGGCCGAAGCGGCGGGACCTCCAGTGGCAGGCGCCCCACGAGCCGATTGTACGCCAGTTCCGCGAGAAGCGGCAGAGAGGCGACGTCTTCGGCGTTGTACCTGATCAGCGTGTCGCGGGCGCCGGCATTGCCTTCCTCCCAGGCCCTCCACATCAGGACGGCGTCGTACCCGCTCAGGCCGGACAGCACGGACGGGCGTGCGAGGCCGGTGCGGCGCTCTATCGCCTTCAGGCCTCCAGTGTGGCCGAGGCGGCGCAGACACGAGCGGAGATCGAGGTGGGCCTTGCGTTCGAAGAGCCGATCGAACTTGCGCGCTCCGAGGCTGTGCCTCAGGTAAGGCAGATCGAACGAGGCGCCGTTGTAGGTCACGATCAGATCGTAGCGCTCCAGGGCCTCGGGCAGGGCATCGAGGTTCTCGTCCCGCACGAACGCGTGGAAGCCGTGTGCGTCAAGAATTCCGACCATGGTGAGGCGGCTGCTGTCCGGCGACAGGCCCGTAGTCTCAATGTCGAGAAACGCGGCGGTGCCCAGGAAGTCCGCAAACATGCGCCACCTGTCGCGCATCTGAAGGCGGCGGTCGAAGTACGCTGCGTCGCGCGCTTCGAGCCGAGCCGCGCTCTCCTCAAGGTATGCTTCCAGCCTGTCTCGCAAGGAGTGCGGGCCGGGAGTTCGCAGCAGAGCTTCCCACGTAGTGAATCCGGACTGCCAGAGGGCGCGCTCTCTCTTGGGGCCAATGTTGGGAATGTGAAGGAAGGTGCTGCGTAGCATTCCGCCCTGGCCTCAGCAAGGGTTCAGCAAGACGCAGGCTGTTTTCTGCGGCACGGGGTCAGTCGGCCGCGGATGGAGTAGCGAGGGCCTCGCTTGGTGTCCCGTGACGGTAAATGCCGCGCAGATACGGCATCTGCCAGCTCACAACCATAACGATGGAGAAGGCGATGCCGCTGACCATGAGAACCAGCGCAGCGTCGATGTAGTCGGCGATGAAGCCGTTGACCAGATTGCCGACCGCCATCATGCCGCCTACGTGGACGGTGTACATGCCGGACACACGGCCCCTGAGGCGGTCAGGAACGACGGTCTGGATCATGGTGTGGGTGATAGTCATGAAGGCCGCCTGGCTGGCACCCATGCATGCTGCGCCTAGAAGGGCGGTTGGCACGTTGGTAGAGAACGCCAGGATGACCGCCGACAGACCGCTGAGAATGCCGGCGTTTAGCAGTACCCGCCCGCGAGTGGACTCGCTTCGGGTCCCCGCCACCAGCACGGTAGAAATGAGCGCACCAAATCCTACGCCCATCATCATGTAGCTGACGCCCGCAGCGTCGGCGCCGAGTCTCTGAGTCGAGAGAGCGGGAAGCAGCGACTCAAAGGACATGGTCAGAGTGCAGTGAAAGAGTGCCAGCATCATTATGGTGAAGAGCGCGGGAGTCCGGTAAATGTACAAGGCTCCGTCAATCAGGTTGCCCAGCAGTCCTCTGCTGGCGTCGATTTCACCGGTCGAGACAGTCATCACTCGTAACACCTGCACCAACGCGATGGCGTAGAAGCCGGTGCAGAGGAAGAAAGCGGCGCCCGGACCCACGAACATCATCAATGGCGCGATGGCGGCGGGTCCGAGCAGCCTGGAGCCACGGATCGTGGCTTGGTGCATAGCGATTGCGTTCAGCAGGTGCTCGCGGCGGACGAGGTTCGGAATGAGCGCCTGCGTGCCGGTGGTCTGTGCGGCCTGCGCCGAGCCGTTGATCAGCGAGAGCAGGACGATGTGCCAGACCACCGCCACGTCTGTCACTACGATGAGCCCAAGAACAAGGTTGCTGACCATGTTCACGGTCATCATCGAGGAGACGACGTTGCGCCTGTTGAAGCGGTCTGCGATGTAGCCGCTCACAGGCGTCACGAGCACCCTGGGCGCCATGGCCGCGAATGTGACCAGCCCGACCCATAGCGACGAATCGGAGATCTCGTACACGACCCAGCCGCGGGCAACGATCAGCGCCCATGCGGCCGCTCCAGACGCCAGGTTGGCGGTCCACATCGTCAGGAAGTCGCGGTACGTCAGGGCTACGACGTACCGGGTTATGCCGGATCTGGGCCTAAAAAGTGCCAACCGCTTACTCCCCCGCCTCAAGCCCATTACTCTACACGAACACCCGCGTTGCCGACAGCGAGGAAAGGTGCGGCGACAGGAGTCTGTTGGTTGTACCTTCCACTGTTTGCGTACGGAGGTTAGCATGCGTGCATACAAAGCGAGCGCTTGCACCCAGGAGGTAACGTCATGCCTGAACCTATCCCAACGCAGGACGAGGTCCTCGGATACTTCGACAGCCTGAGTAACTGGGGCAGGTGGGGCGACGACGATCAACTCGGCACGCTAAACTTGCTTTCGACGGACAAAACGCAGAGAGCGGCGTCCCTGGTGCAGGACGGGGAAGTGGTGTCTTGCGCCCGGACGATCACGTTCGAGTACGCGCCGGACACTCCTCGTCCACCTCTGCACTACATGCTGGAGAGCGGCGAAGGCTGGGCGACGGGCCAGAAGGTCACCAACCGGCCTTCTCAGGCCGCGACAGACTTCATCGGCATGGTCTTCCACGGATGGGCGATAACGCACGTGGACGCGCTTTCGCACTTCTTCTGGCAAGGCAAGATGTACAACAACCAACCGGCGCACCTGGTGTCCACGAGTCTTGGCGCGACGTCGGAGTCGATCGAGCTTGCGGCTTCGGGAGTCGTTACGCGGGGGGTGCTGGTGGACGTGCCGCTCGTCCGGGGAGTCGAGTGGCTGGAGCGAGGCGAGGGTGTCATGCCGTCCGACATCCTTGCCGCAGAGGAGCGGTGTGGCTTCAAGGTGGAAGAGGGAGACGTCCTGCTGGTGCGGACGGGCCAGCACCGCCGCCGGACCATCGATGGGCCCGTCAACGTGGAGACGGCCGGGACAACGGCGTGCCAGGCAGCCTGCCTGCCGCTGTTCCACGAGAGGGGCATCGCGATGCTGGGCAGCGACACGTCCAATGACGTGAGGCCGAGCCATTATGAGCGCGTCGTTCAGCCCATCCACCAGGTGGGAATTGTGGCGATGGGTATGTGGCTCATCGACAACGCCGACCTGGAGGGACTAGCGGAGGCTTGCGCCAGGAGGGACCGCTGGGAGTTCATGCTCTCCGTAGCCCCGCTCAAGCTATCTAACACGACGGGGTCGCCGGCCAATCCCCTGGCAATCTTCTGAGGAATCGCCTTTACGAGCCGTTCCGATGAGCGTGTGCCGGTGCTAGACTCTAGTCAGAGGCTCGCATGTCATCTAAGACCGACTACACTCTGCCACGGAACGAGGAGGCACGCCTCAGGGTGGCCGAGAGCCTAAAACAGGGCGAGCGCATCGTCTCCAGCTTCGGACCGTACTTCGCGACTTCGCGCCGGATCCTACTTTATCTCGAAAGAGCCCGGGAACAAAATGTACGCGAACTCGCATATGAGTCTCTCAGCGACATCCGATCGGTTAACAGGTCCAATCATCTGCTGGTAATGACCGGCGCCGCACTGGTCATCGTATCGATCTTCTCCATGCCCATACTCGGCGTGTTTCTGCCGCTGGTGGGCGCCGCCGCGGGCGCCTACTTTCTGATCCTGGGTTCTGTGGGACGCCCTGCCTACTACCAGATAGAGGCCGAAGGAATTCTCCCACAGGAACGATGGCTGTGGCGGATCAGGCATCAAGGGAGCGGCAGCTTCATAGCTACGATCCGGATCATTCTGGGCAAGGACCCACAGGGCGACGCCGAAAGACGTTATTGAGATTCCTTCGATACCCGGTGGCGGCGACGATTGTGTTGCTCCTTGGTTGTTCCGCGCCTGAGCAGAACGAAGTCACTTCCGTACTGACCGATCTTGCCCTCGAGCACCTGACGGTCGAGGTTGGGACCATCGTTACGTGGACCAACGAAGACGTCCAGTACCATACGATTACGTCCGGTATCCCGGAGGACCGAGGCCGCCTGTGGGACAGTGGAATCCTGAAGCGTGGGGATTCATTCTCTTTCAAATTCCAGGCACCCGGCACCTACGAATACTTCTGCACGCTTCATCCGCAGGCTATGGGAGGCATTGTGACCGTTACGGAGGCGCCCGAGTAGGCGCCGGAACGCTCTTTCCGAATGCCGATTCAGGTCCTGGAGGTGCATTCGCTCGATCCGCGCACATCCTGGCGGTTGATACCGTTCACACACCGAGACTTGCTTAAGCACGACTGTTCGGCTATCATGTTCTATATGAGGATTCTTGAGCTTCGGCTCCTGACCGGCGGGAGGTGAGACCGATGAACATCCTTGAGGACAGGCCAACCGGATCGCAGCTGCGGTTGTTGCAGGACGAACGTCACGAGCGTGACTGCCGCAACGCGGACTGCTGCAGCCTGCTGCCCGGGCAGCAGATCGTCTACGTGGGCAAAGTTGGATCGAGCCTTCGATACGGAGACATGGGAGTGGTGATGCAGGCTCTGCGAAACCGCGCCGTGGTTGACATGGGTCCAGCCGGCACGTGGCACCTGCCGTACTATGTGCTTCGAGACGCTGTAAATCGCCATTGAGGGGCAATCTTCGCGTTTAACTTACGGTTATGTCCGTGTGGAAAGCGAGCCTTGTAGCAGCATCCGTCGGCAAGACATGCCAGACGATCAGTGCGCTGGTCCTGCCTTGACCTAACCATCGAGCCTCGCTTTGAGAACGTCCTCGCGCCAGATATATAGTGGGCTCTGCGTAGGCCTGTTTCGGCAGGGTGATATACTCCGGCCACTATAGATGGGGGCCAATTGCAGATGAGTGATCGAGTTGTCGGAGCCGTCATCGGTGCACCGGATCCCAAGGACGCGGTCGAGCGCATCGTGGAGGCTGAGCGACTCGGACTCGGGGCCGCGTGGATGACCTCCGGCAGCACGGGCGGCGATTCCGTTTCTACGCTTGCGGCTGCCGCGGCAAAGACAGAGCGAATCCTGCTCGGCACCGCCATAGTCCCGATCTTCCCCAGGCATCCAATCACGCTGGCCCAACAGGCTCAGGTCGTTGACAGCCTCGCGCCGGGCAGGTTCCGGCTAGGTCTCGGCGCCAGTGGACGCGCAGGGGTGGAAGGCACGTACGGCATCCCGTTTGGCGCACCGCTTGGACACATGCGCGAGTACATCACGATAGCCAGGGAACTTCTGCAGACAGGCAAGGTGGACAGAGAGGGCAGGCACTACACTGCGCACTCGTCGATCGCGTCGACGTCGGACGTCAAGGTCATGGGCGCCGCCCTGGGCGTTGGCGCATTCGAGATGTGCGGCGCGACGGCCGACGGCGCCATAAGCTGGATTTGCCCTCGCAGCTACCTGGAGGAGGTTGGCCTTCCGGCTCTCGCGGCTGGAGCTGACGCGGCAGGCCGGGCAACGCCGCCGCTGATTGTCCACGCAGCAGTCTGTGTGCACGACGATATGTCTGAGGCTCGGCAGGCCGTTGGCGGGACTTTCGGCGGGTTTCTTTCGTCCCCTCACTACGCGAGCATGTTCGAGGCGGCTGGATTTCCGAATGTTGCCGAGAGAGGTTGGACCGATGAGATGGTGGACTCGGTGCTGATCGGCGGCAGCGAACAGCAGGTGCATGACAGACTCGACAAGGTTTTCGAGATGGGGGCGAGCGAAGTGTTCGGCAGCATCGTCACGGCAGGACCGGACGAGGAGGCCTCGTACGACCGCGCGCTGAGGGCGTTGGCATCGTATACGGGCGGATGACCCCGAGCCAGTAGCGTAGCAAGCAGGGCTTCTGGCCATTTGTGACGCGGTCCAGGAGGAAGAGCGGGTCAGGCGGGGAGGACAGGCTGTTCCGGCCAACCGGCAAGACCAAGGCGTTCAGTAAGCCGCGCATACAGTTTCGCAGGGCTTCCCTGGCGTAGAAACCTGGCCGTGTATGGGCTGCGCCTTACGACGACGGTGTCATCCGGACCCAACTCCGTGTCCGTAAACCCGTCAACGCTCAGGATCCCGCTGTGGCTTCCCACGAGACTCAACTCGATCGCCGCGTCGTCAGAGAGAACGAGTCCAGTCCTCATCCCCATGTGCGGAGCCACCGGCTGGACGATGAACACACGGGCCTGAGGATGAAGAATCGGGCCGCCAGCGGACATCGCGTACGCTGTGCTGCCGGTGGAGGTTGACGCTATCACGGCGTCGGTACGGAACGTGGTGAGCAGCACGCCGTTCACCTTCAGGCATATATCGACAAGCCTGGC
Source organism: Dehalococcoidia bacterium (assembly GCA_965237445.1). Lineage (GTDB taxonomy): Bacteria > Chloroflexota > Dehalococcoidia > Lucifugimonadales. The sequence goes on from OZ250142.1 coordinate 1,651,032, forward strand.
CACGGATGCGCGCCCAAGCACATGGTCATTGAGCGCATGGTGCGTTTCGGCTGGCTCAGGCGCACCGCCTCGACAAACCGAGGCCTGGAGCATGGAACGCTCCTCAACCCAGTGCTCACCGGCGAGATACTCAGGAATCTGTTCCGGGGCCTCGTCTTCGGTCAACTCCGTCATGAAGCCGACCCGCCCCTTATTGACGCCAAGGATCGGGATGTCTAGCGGCGCTACGTAACGAACTGTACGGAGGATCGTGCCATCGCCACCTACCGTAATGATGACGCCGGTCTTCTCCATGAGACTTGCGTGCGTGTCCAGGGAATCCGCAGCGCAGTGCCAAGAGCGATCCGACAGTGACAGCGAGCTTACCAAGCTGTGCACGAAATCCATGTACTCAGGACGCTGTCCGTTGTACACGAAGCCGATCATCTGGGAGGGGGAGATAGGGTGGGCCAAATCAGACGTTATGGTAGGCGATGCCCTTCGTCCCGACAACAAATCGGTGCTGCCAGCAAGGGGATACTCGCTGGGTCTCCCAGCGGAAGCGGTTACACGACGACTAGAAGAACGTTGACGGCGTTCTTAGCGGCCTCAATCAGCGGGGTGGGGTAAACGCCGAAGAAGAGAACGGCTGAAACGGCCGCGACAATGGCCACACCGCTCGGGAGTCCCGTGCGTACGGGCGACTCGTCTTCGGCCTCCTCCAGATACATGGCCTTGACTATGCGCAAGTAGTAATAGGCGGATACGGCCGTGTTGATTACTCCAACTATGACGAGCCAGTGGAGATCCGCGTTCACGGCAGCTCCGAAGATGTACACCTTGGCCATGAAGCCGACCGTGGGGGGTACGCCGATCAGCGAGACGAGGCCGAATGCAAGGGCCGCCGCCAAGAACGGGGCCCTACTACCCATGCCCCGCAGGTCGTCGATCTGCTCGCCACCTGTGCGGACGGTCATCGCGATGATTGCCGCGAACACGGCCAGGTTAGTGGCCGCATACCCGCCCAGGTAGAACAGGACACCGGAAGGGCCGCCAAGGGCGCTGTCCACCGGCGCTCTGGTGGATACTGCGGCGAGTCCAACCATCAGGTACCCGGCGTGGGCGACGGTGCTGTAAGCAAGCAGCCTCTTGACGTTGTTCTGCTGTATCGCGACCAGGTTGCCCAATGACATCGAAGCGGCGCTAAGTACGGCGAAGAGAGCGCTCCAGTCTATGCTCAGCGCCTCTAGAGAGAATGCCAGGTAGAAGAAGCGCAGGATGATGGCGAATCCAGCCGCCTTGCTGGCCACGGACAGGAAAGCGGTAACCGGGGTGGGAGCGCCCTCATAGACGTCCGGCGCCCACATCTGGAAGGGGAATGCCGCAATCTTGAATCCGAAACCGGCAACTATCAGTACGACGCCGAAGAGAAGGGCGTAGCTGCCGAACGGCTCGCCTGTGCTAAGGCCGATCGCTTGCATCCTGTCCGCGATCTCCGGGAGGGACGTCGTACCGGTGAAACCATAGACCATCACCATCCCGTAAAGCAGAACGGCGGAGCTTACAGCGCTGAGGATCAGGAACTTCATGCCGGCTTCGGTCGACCTTCCGTCACGCAGGAAAGCTGCCAGGGCCGCGATCGGAAGCGCGGTGAGCTCAAGCGAAATGTAAATGGTAATCATCTCCAGCGTGGATGCGAGCAGCATCATGCCGGAGACCGAGAAGAGTATCAGCGCGTAGTACTCGCCCTGAAATCGCCGGAACTTGCTCACATACTCGGTGGACATGAGCACGACCAGGGCGGCGGCACCGATGAACAGCATCTTGAAGAAGAGGCTGAACTTGTCAACCACCATGGTATTGAAGACTCCGCGCATCTCCGAATATCCGCTCTGGTCCATGTCTATCCACAGGACGATCGTGAATGCCAGAGGCACAATCAGGCCAAGGGCTGCCAGCGCTGCGATGTAGCCTTTTCGGGAGGTCGCCAGGTCGAACAGCAGAACGAGAATGGCGACGCCCGCCACACTCAGTTCAGGGGACAATAGGTACAGGTCGTGAAGGGTCATTTAGTCTGATCTGTCCAAATCTATCTGTCCCAATCTATCTGGCCGCGGCCATTGCCATTTGCCTGAATGGCTCCATCATCTGCTCCAAGCCACTTGCGAACACGTCGGTGATGAAGGCTGGGTACACGCCCACGACGAGGATTGCGGCCACCAGAATAGCTACCGGCACCATCTCGAGCTTCGAGGCGTCCGAGATGTCGTCGAACCTTTTGGGCCGTTCCCCAAACATGGACCGCTGCACCATCCACAGGATGTAACCTGCGGTTATCACGATGCCGAACACTGAAAGAGCCGTCGGCCAGTTCCACACAGGATAAGTACCAAGGAACACCAGGATTTCCGACACGAAGCCACTCGTCGCGGGAAGGCCTAGCGAGGCCAGCCCTGCCACGAGGAATGCCACAGCGAACAACGGCATCTTGCTAGCGAGGCCGCCGAGATGAGGGATGTGGCGCGTGTGGGCTTTCTCGTAGACGATTCCAACCAAAAGGAACATCAAACCCGTAATGGTGCCGTGGGTGAACATCTGCATGGATGCCCCCGTGAGGCCCAATGGCGACACGACTCCGGCGACTCCAGCTACGGAGGAAATGCCTACAAGGACGTAACCCATGTGGCTGATGCTGCTGAACGCGATCAGGCGCTTCAGGTCCGTCTGCCTGACAGTGACAACTGCTCCGTACAGCACGTTGATTACCCCCATGGCCACCAGCCACGGGGCGAAGTCGGCGAGCACCTCCGGGAACATGCCTGCCCCCACGCGGAGCATTCCGTATCCGCCCATCTTCAGGAGGACGCCCGCCAGCATCACGCTTGCCGCCGTTGGAGCGTCAGTGTGGGCGTCCGGCAGCCACGTGTGCAGCGGCCAGACGGGAAGCTTGACTGCGAATGCGATGAATAGCAGCGCGAAGACCCACCCGATGGGCAGCAGCAACGTCTTGGACTGTATGAGTCCAGGCAACAGGGTCATGTCGAAGGTGCCAGTTGAGAAGAAGAGGGCTAATATCCCCACGAGCATGAACGCGCTTCCGCCCAGCGTGAAAATGAGGAACTTCATGGCCGAGTACTCTTTCCGGCCGCTGCCCCAAATTGAGATCAGGAAGAACATGGGGAGGAGTTCCAGTTCCCACATCACGAAGAACAGTAGAAAGTCTTGCGCTAGAAAGACACCCATTACGGCTGTCTGAAGCACCAGCAGCCAGATGAAGTACTCGCGCACCCGAAGCTTCACGCTCCAGGAAGCGTAGACGGCGGCCATGCCGAGCAGGCCGGTCAGCAGTACGAGTGGGGCGCTAAGACCGTCGACGCCCAGGAAGTACTGTACGGAGAAGGACTCGATGGGTATCCAATCGGGGACCCTGTCTACCATTCTCAATCCCGAGGGGTCCCGGTAGTACTCGGCGAAGATCGCGATGCTGAGAACCAACTCGACAAGGGCAACGCCGCCAGCGAGTACGCGAACCACGGAGTCGGCCCTGCCCACCAGGGCGATCAGCAGGGCGCCCGCAGCGGGCAGGAACACTGCCACAGTTAGGACCCAATGGAACTGGGTATCCATGCCCTCTACCATTCCGTCACCGCCAAATCAGGAAAACGCCGAAAATGATGACGATTCCCACTGAGATGAACATTCCGTAGCCTTGAAGCTGGCCGGTCTGGGGCAGCGCCAGGGGCTTGCCTACACTCCGACCGAGCTTGTCGACCATGCGGACCGCGCCATCGACGATCGACTTGTCCAACCAGTCCAGGGCGAAGGCCAAACGCATATAGAACCAAGTGCGAACCAGCACGTTCTCGTACAGAAAGTCCATGTAGTACTTGTTGATGAGCACCGCATGTGCAGGCCTGAAGAGTGCGGAAGCAAATGTGAGCTTTGGGGCGCCCGGCCAGTACATTAGATAGGCGAGGCCGATGCCCGACACCGCGACAATGCTGGAAATGGCAGCCAAGGGGATATTGAATGCCTTTGTGTCGGCGTGCAGGAAATGGTTGAGCCAGTGAATAGGAATCACTCCCAAGTCCGCGACCGAGTTGGCCACGAATCCCGCAACAACCGCGGCAACGGCGAGAACGCCCACTGGCACGACCATCACAAGCGGGGACTCGGCGAGGTGCACGCCATGTCCGCCTTCCGGTGCGTCCGGGTCACTGGCTGCACCGCCCCTGAAGTCGCCTTCGAAGGTCATGAAGACCGCGCGGAACATGTAGAAGGCGGTCATGAACACTGCGACTATTGCCAGCCAGAACACAACCTGGCTCACGGTGTCGCCGGCCCAGGCGCTCGCGAGAATCTCGTCCTTGCTCCAGAAGCCGGCCAGCGGGAACACGCCGGCAAGGCTGAGACCTCCGATGAGGAAACAAACGTGAGTGATCGGCATGACACGTCTTAGGCCGCCCATGTACCGCATGTCGAACGTGCCGGTGGCGTGATTGACGTTGCCAGACCCCAGGAACAGCAGGGCCTTGAAAAATGCGTGAGTAAACAGATGGAAGATGGCCGGCCCGTAAGCGCCGACACCGAGCGCGAGCATCATGTATCCGAGCTGGCTCACCGTAGAGTACGCCAGAACCCGCTTGATGTCGTTTGACACCAGTCCCATTGACGCGGCGAAGATGGCCGTGAATCCACCGATAATCGCCACGGTGTCCATCGCAGCGGGGGAGGCCGCAAAGACGTCAAAGAATCTTGCTACCAGGAACACACCTGCTGCGACCATGGTGGCCGCGTGTATCAGTGCGCTGACCGGCGTGGGTCCTTCCATCGCGTCCGGAAGCCACGTGTGTAGGGGGAACTGCCCGGATTTGCCTATGGCACCGGCAAAGAAACCAACGGCAATCCACGTGGCCACGCTGCCAGCGAGAAGGCCCGTCTTTGCGGCCTCGTTGAGGGTGGGAATGTCAAGCGGATTTCCTCCGCCCACGCTGCCGGCGTTGAAGAACAGGTAAAGGATGCCAATCAAGAAGCCAAAGTCGCCGATCCGCGTGACTATGAAGGCCTTCTTTGCCGCATTGGCCGCTGCCCGCCTCTTGTACCAGAACCCAATGAGCAGGTACGAGCACAGGCCGACCAACTCCCAGAAAACGAACAACTGGATGACGTTGCGGGCCAGGACGAGTCCTATCATTGAGGCGGTGAACAGCGACATGTACGCGTAGTACCTGGCGAAGCCCTGATCGCCCTTCATGTATCCCAGGGAGTAGATCTGAATCAGGAGGCTGACTCCGGTGACCACGAAGAGCATGATCGCCGTGAGAGGGTCCATGAGGATGCCGACCGTGAAACGGAAGTTACCCACGGTCATCCACTCATGCGCCGCCCAGCCTATTTCGACGCTGTGACCTTCAACGACACTTCCCAGGGCCCAAACCGAGAGGATGAACGATCCGCCGATCGCAGCAATGGTCGCGTAGCCCGCTGATGCATGCAGACTACGATCCAAGAAGGGTCGAATCAGAAATCCGATGAGTACAAAAGAACCCAGAGGCAGCAGGAAAATGAACCAGGCCGCAAGCTCGGGAATCAAGCTAGAGCTTCCTCAATATCTCGTCAGCAACGTGTTCGCGGTCCATGGGGACCAGAACCCTGAAAGGTGTGCGCTCTCCCCAATCCGAGATGTTGCCTTCGGGGAGAATCTTGGTCGGCAGGCCTTCTCCCTCCAGCACGTCCTTCCACATCTGCGCGACCATGAGGTTGGACACCTTCCGGTATTCCACCCACATGGCGAGTACCGATCCCTCCGGCCTGTAAGGGTCGGTCACCCGGTCTGCTCCAGCCCGATTGAAGATCTCACAGGCAAGGTCAATTCTTCATTTCCGCGACGTCGGTGACAAACACAGACTCTCTGTTTCGGTAGATAGCTATGACGATAGCGAGGCCCAATGCGACCTCGGCGGCCGCAACTGTGATTATGAACACCGAAAACACCTGGCCGGTGAGCAGGAACTGTGCGGCGTTAGCCATGTTTCCGGCGTGGTTCCCAGCGACTTCAATGACTCGCGCAGGCGCTACCGAGCGCGAAAGCGCGACCGCGGAGATGTTGACTGCGTTGAACATCAACTCAACGGACATCAGCACAGTAATCGCGTTCCGCTTGGTGAGCGCACCATAGAGGCCAATAGAGAAGATGATCGCGCCGACTATGAGGAAGTTTTCCAGCGACAATGCTTATCGTTCCCTCACGAGCGCCAGCGCACCCACCACAGCGGCCAGCAGCAGCACGGACGCAACTTCAAACGCCAGCACATAGTCTCTTATCAGCAATTTGCCCAACACCGGGATGGTCCCTGAGAAGACCTTGGCCGACTCTTGTCGGATCTCATTGGCCGCGGCCTCAGGAGTCCCCGGCAGTTCGACGAAGTCACCAATGAGCGTCCACTCTGTTGTTACAGACACAAAGACGGCGGCCGCCAAGAAAAGCCCTGACACAATCAGCGCGGGAATGCGCAGCAAGTTGCTGGGATTGCCCTGTTCCGTGTCCTGGGTCATTAGTATTGCGAACAGGATAAGCACGGAGATGGCACCCACGTAAACGAGGACCTGCACGGCTGCCAAGAACTCCGCTCGGAGCAGCACGAACATTCCCGCGACGCCCAAGAACGAAACTACTAGGAACAGTGCAGCGCGGAACAAATCTCGGAGCTGCACAACGGCGACAGCTGCCACGATGCTGGACACCGCGATCGTCCAGAATGCGATGTCTACAAAAAGGGAGTCTTCCGCGCCAGTGGCCAGTGTCATCTGTTGGCCCATTTCTCCGTGAGCTCATCACGTGACGGCTGCTCATGCCGGCCCGCATTGCTCCATGGCATTTCTTCTCCCTCGAATGGGTCGTAGCGGCCGCGCTCCATTTGCGGCCGGAACCAGTTGCTTGGGCGCTTGGGCGCTTCACGAAGGCGGTCAACATCGATTACGAGCTCCTCCCGTCTGTAAGTGCCCTCTTCGAAGCCGCTGCCCATGTGCAGGGCGTCGTACGGGCATGCTTCGACGCAGAGTCCACAGAACATGCATCGGCCGATGTCGATGTCGAAGGTATCGATCCTATACTTGTCTCCTTCGGCGAGGTCGGTTCCGCTCGGATCGGTGACGATGCGAATGATTCCCAGAGGGCAGTACTTCGCGCAACTTGCGCAGCCGGTGCAGCGCTCTTCGTACCATGAGAACTCTTCTCCCCGGAAGCGTGCGTGTTGGGGGACTCTGACCGGAATCGTCGCTGCGCCCAGCATTGCCTTTATCGTCATGCGAGGGTTGTGCAGTGCGTATGAAATGACGTTTGTTCCTGCTTCCTTCGCAAGGCCCATTGGGCCAATCTTCCTGTCCGGGTACTGGAGGGCAAACCTGCGGCTGGGCAGTACGAAGTTCTTCAGCGTGACGGCCATGCCTCTGGCCATACCTAGTCCATACATTAGTTCACCTTCACTTAGTCAGATCCTGCCTGCATGTTCGCCAGCGTGGAAGGTACGGGGGCAGGGTGCCTTAGCCGTCTCTGACCCAACAGGTTTGCCATTGCCACGATTGCCGCCAAGGTGAGGCCCCAGTTAACTGCTGCCATTGTCCAATAGCCTTGTGTAGTGATTCTTCCAGCGTCATTCTGCAATAGCTGCACTTCAATGGCCACAGCAAAGAGGTTTATGAGAGCAAGTGGGAATAGCCCCTTCCAAGCGAATTCCATAATCTGGTCTACTCTCAGCCTCGGCCAAGTTGCACGAGTCCAGAGCAACACTACGAGAACGGCGAACACCTTGAGCAAGAACCATATCAAGCCCGGAACAGGTTCGAATCCGCGCCACCCGCTGAGGAACAGCGTTACTATCACCACGGCCTGTGCGATCGGAGCGCCGAACTCTGCCAACTGAATGACCGCGAACTTTATTCCGCTGTACTCGGTGTGATACCCGGCGCCAAGTTCGGATTCCGCTTCGATCATGTCGAACGGTGTACGGCTCATCTCGGCGAGCGCGGCCGTCACAAAGACGAGAAATCCGAGCGGCTGGAGCAGGAAGAACGGGATGGCCTGGTTCTCGACTATCTCAGCAGTTGCGAGAGAGCCCGCCGCTAACGCGACGCCGACTATCGCCAGCCCCATCGGAACCTCATAGCTGAGGAGCATTGCCACTCCGCGAGCGGCCCCAAACATGGCGTACTTGTTGCGCGACGCCCAGCCCGCCATGAACACGGCCAATGTGTTCACCGAGGTGACGGCGAGGATAAAGAGCACGCCGATGTTCAGCCTCCCCAGGAACGACTCCTGGCCCAGGGGGATGACCGCAAACACTAAGAGAATTGCGGCAGTAAGTACGACGGGCGCGGCATTGAACACGGGCCGGTCCGCGGTCTCTGGAACCGTGTCTTCCTTGGTCATGAGCTTGAGCACGTCTGCGAACGGCTGCAGCAGACCAAAGGGGCCCCAACGGTTTGGCCCGAGTCTGGACTGGAAGCGGCCCAGGGCCCGTCGCTCAAACCACGTGAACGCAGATACGGAAAGTATTACTGCGTTCACCACTATCAGGGCAAGAACGCCTCCGGAGATAGTGTAGGCAAGCCAGTCAAGGCTCTCCGGGAGCAGGCCGTCGAAAAAGCGATAGATGCTGCCGAAGTCAAGTATCCCGGCTGCAAGGACGTTGTCCACTATCGGTCCACCTCGCCCATCACAATGTCGAAGCTACCGAAGACGATGATCAAATCGGCCATCTTCCAGCCGACCAGTAGATCGCGCAACACCTCGAGATTGATAAAGGAAGGCGCCCGGATCTTACATCTGTAGGGTGAAATCCCGCCGTCACCGACAAGATAGAAGCCCAGTTCGCCTTTCGGCGCCTCGACTGCGGCGTAGGCATCTCCGGCCGGCGGCCGCAGGAAAAAGGCCGTTTCCGTGCGTACCGGCCCAGGTTCGATTTGCGCCATGCATTGCTTCAGTATTTTGACGCTCTCGCGCATCTCCTGCACGCGGACAATGTACCGATCGAAAGTGTCGCCCACGGAGCCGATTGGAACATCGAAGTGAAGCCGGTCGTACACTTCGTACGGATCGGCCTTACGGAGGTCCCAGAGCACGCGGCTTGCTCGCAGCATAGGTCCCGTAACCGAGGCGTTAATGGCCAACTCGTCACTAAGCACACCGACGTCACGTGTACGAGAGAGCACGATCTCGTTTCCCGTTAGCAGGGCCTCCAGCTCGTCAATGTAACCGGGCATTTCCGACACGAAGGTCTCGAGTGCGGTCCAAAATTCGGCTGGGGCGTCCTGAAGGACTCCGCCTGGCCTCATGTAACTCACGGTGATCCGCGCGCCGCAAAGCATTTCGAACATGTCCAGAATGCTCTCCCGCTCACGGAAGCAATACATAAGCGGAGTTCCCCCGAACGTCCCCAACTCCAGGGCGAGGAAGCCGGTGGCGATCAGATGGCTTGCGATTCGCTGCAGTTCGGCACAGATGACCCGAAGGTACTGCCCCCGTAGCGGGGGCTCGATGCCGGCCAGCTTTTCCACGGCGAGCACGTATGCCAAGTTGTTAGACATGGCGGCGACATAGTCGAGCCTGTCGGTTAGCGTAACTATCTGAACGAAGGTACGACCCTCGGCCAGCTTCTCAGTGCCCCGATGGAGGTAGCCTATCACCGGTTCGACGTCGATGACCTCTTCACCATCGAAGGTGACTCTCAGTCTGAACACGCCGTGTGTGCTGGGGTGCTGTGGCCCCAAGTTTACAGTTACAGGCTCGCTGCGAATCGGCATAAAGGTACTCTGCCGCTCAGCCGATGTAGTCTCTGCGAAGCGGATGACCGGGGAACTCCTCCCAGAGCAGGATGCGCTTCATGTTTGGATGGCCATCGAATCTCACGCCCATCAGGTCCCAGATTTCCCGCTCTTGAAGGTTGGCGCCGCGCCAGATATGGGATACAGACTTAGCCTCCGGCTCTTCGCGCCCGTAAACCTTGGTCTTGATCACAGCGCTGTGGTTGAGCCTCATGGAGCGGAGATGGTAAATCAACTCGAAGTGCTCAACGTAGTCCACGGCAGTGATCGAGTTGAGGAACGCGAAGTCCAACTCCGGATCTCCATATAGGTGAGAAGCGGTCTTGAGCAGATCCTCGGGCCGGACCCATACGTCCGTTTCGGACCAGCACAATGCCGTGTCTGGATTCGCTCTGTTTATGCGGCGGGCGACGTACTCACCGGAGAGCTGCCTTGTCATTCGCTGTCTACTCGGTCCCCTCTCTCAGGCTTTTGTTCAGGATCGAGTAGCGCTTGATCTTTTCGTGTAGCTGCATGATGCCGTAAAGAAGGGCGTCCGGCCTGGGCGGGCAACCTGGTACGTATACGTCTACCGGCACGATGTGATTGACGCCCGGCACGACACTGTACGAGCCGTAGTATGGGCCTCCACTGGTGGCGCATACGCCCATGGAGATTACCCACTTTGGCTCCGGCATCTGTTCGTAGACCCGCTGAATGGGCGGAGCCATCTTCCAGGTGACTGTCCCGGCCACGATCATGAGGTCCGCCTGCCTCGGAGACGCCCTGAAGGCCTCCATTCCGAAACGCGCAATGTCGAACCGTGACATGGCGCTTGCCATCATCTCAAATGCGCAACAAGCGAGGCCGAACGACAGAGGCCACACGGCGGACTTTCGTCCCCAGTTGATTAAAGTATCAAGCGAAGTAACTGTCAGGCTGCGCTTCAGGTCGTCGGGAATCTCGATGACCGGCTCCGGCAACGCCGAGGTGTGCGTTGCCTTCATCTCGTTGATGGCTCGCCCCTCGTCACGGTCAAGATCCCAAGTATTAGCAAACAGGGGAATGTTCGCAGAAGTTGCGTCTGCCGCCCCGGAACCGTCGGCTATGCCCACCTGAGTGCCCCCTTGCGCCACGCGTACAGCCAGCCCACCACCAGAATGCCGACAAACACAAGCATCTCAATCAGTACGAAGAGGCCGAATTGTCTGGACAAGGCACCGAAGCTGGCCGCCCATGGGAACAGAAAGACAACCTCAACATCAAATATCACGAAGATCAGGGCGAATGTGTAGTATCGGAAATTGAAGCGGCTCCACTTGCCGGTCAAAGTCTCAAAGCCGCATTCGTAAATTGCGCTCTTGACGGCCGAAGGCTGCTTGGGCCGTATACCGATGATGGACAGCATCCAAGACCCCAAAAGCATACTGGTTGGGACGGCCACGGCAATCGCTGCGAAGATGGCTATGAGCCCGTATTGTTGGAAGTAGTCGTCCATCAAGGCTCCGTCGCGTTTTCGCCTTCGGCGGCACACGGATTCCAATTGCGAAATCTACCATACGCACCCTTGGGGCGCAAGTGAAATCGGGCACAAACGAAGTAGGTGAATGGCTTGTGAGTTGGGGATTTGCAGCTACGGGAGACTCGCGGTTCGGCGTGTGTACGGCTGTCATTGACACCAAAACGAATCCGCTGCTAGCATACCATCGCTTTCCGATGTATCTTGGCTTTCTAACCTCTGCCGAGTGAGAAGTACCGCTTGACTGTACGGACTGTGGAAATGAGCGTCAGGCGAGTAGACCAGTTGCCGGGCGCGTTCCAGCAATACCAGGGGTCTATTGGCGACGCGCTGCGGCGTGGTCTTAGCGTTGGCTGCGTAGGTCTTGGCGACATGCTCAGATTCCATATGGGATGGGGAGACACCCGCGGCAAACGCATCGATAGGCAAGGCGGCAAGGGATTGAGACCCACGCTGTGCCTGATCGCATGCGAGGCCACGGGCGGTGATGTGCGCATAGCGATGCCCGCCGCGGTTGCACTGGAGTACGTGCACAACTTCTCCCTAATCCACGACGACATTCAGGATGGGGACGAGGCCCGGCATGGGCGGCCGACTCTGTACTGGCAGTGGGGCATGCCCAGGGCGCTGGTCGCTGGTAACTTCCTGCGTGTCATAGCCGACAAGACGGTACAGGAACTGGTTGACTCGGGACTTGAGGAGCGAGCTGCGTTGGACATCGCGGGCGCACTCACCAGCGCCTACCTTGAAATGATCGAGGGTCAGTACATGGACCTCGAATTCGAGGGCCGCGGGGATGTAAGCGTTCAGCAGTACCTTGAGATGATCTCCAAGAAAACGGGGGCCTTGTTTCGTTGCTCAGTGGATCTCGGAGCGATGATCGGTTCACGCGACCACGAGACACGATCGGCATTCCACGAGTTCGGCCGCGCTCTGGGCTTCCTATTCCAAATCAGGGACGACGTTCTGGGCGTGTGGGGCGAGTCCGAACTAACTGGGAAGCCTGTCTACGCGGACATACGGCGAAAGAAGAACTCATTCCCCGTGGTGCACGCCATGACGTTTTCGAGAAATGGAGATGCGAGAACACTGCAGAGCATCTATGGGCAATCCGATGACGAGATTTCCGACAGAGACCTAGCAGTTGTATTGGAGATCTTGGGAAGGACTGATACGCGCAGCTCCGCCCAGCAAGTGGCGGCAGGGTACAGGGACCAAGCCCTGGAGGCCATCGCCGCCGTAGAGCTGTCACCTGAAACGCGTGAGGGGCTGGAGCACCTTGCCGACTTCTTGTTGGTCAGGGAGCACTAGCCGACGGTACTGTTCAAAGGAGTTGATGATGGGAAGACCGCTGGAACTGGCATTCAGGCTTACGTGGTACATCCTCAAGAACAAGGTAAAGGGACGGAAGCGATTCCCGCTGGTGACCATGCTGGAGCCTCTGGAGAAGTGCAACCTTGCCTGTGAAGGGTGCGGCCGGATCAGGGAGTACGAACACGTGCTGGACCGGCTGGTGCCGGTCGACAGGTGTCTCCAGGCGGTTGAGGACTCGGGCGCGCCGATCGTGTCGATCGCCGGAGGGGAGCCGACGCTACATCCAGAGATCGACCAGATCGTCAACCGCATAGTTGCGCAGAAGAGGTTCGTGTACATGTGCACGAACGCCCTGTTGATGGAGCGCGTGATGAAAAAGATTCCGGCCTCAAAGTACTTCTGCTTCGTGGTCCATATGGACGGCATGGAGGCAGCTCACGACAGATCCGTGTACCGCAAGGGTGTGTTCAAGATCGCGAGCAGGGCGATTGACTCGGCGCTGGAGAAGGGCTACCGCGTTACCACGAACACCACGGTCTTCAACGGATGCGATGAGGACGACCTCATTGAAATGTTCAAGACCATGACGGACCGTGGAGTAGAGGGTTGCATGGTGTCTCCCGGCTACCAGTTCAAGACGGTACCCAACCAGCAATTGTTCATTTCACGCCAGAACGCGCGCAAGGTGTTCAAGAACGTTTTGGACCCCTCGCGGGGGATCAAGTTTTACAACAATCCGCTCTACCTGGACTTCCTAAGGGGCAATCGCGAGTACGAGTGCACGGCGTTCTCCAACCCCACCTATACGCCGATGGGATGGCGTGAGCCTTGCTACTTGCTGGGAGACCGGCATACGCAAAACGTGGATGATCTTTTCTCCGAGGAACTTTGGGAGCGGTACGGCGTAGGCAAAGACCCGCGCTGTGCGGACTGTCTCATGCACTGCGGATTCGAGTCGGCGAGCATATTCCAGGCGCTTTCAAGCCCAAGCGACGCTTTCCGAATGGTGAAGGAAGGCGCGTTTCAAAACGCCGGAATAGGCGCCGGGTAGCCTCAGGCCATACGCGAGACAGTCTGTTGTACGCGATTGTGACCGCACTAAGGGAAGAGTTGAGCCTTTACCTCAATCGGGGCGGGTTCAAAGAATCGGCCCTGTCCAACGGCGTGGGCGTTTTCGAATCGTCTTCGCACCCGGACGTCATGGTGCTAGAAGGCGGCGTCGGTAGGGACAACGCCGAAGTAGCCACAAGATTTGCCCTTAGGGAACTCAAGCCTGAGTTCATCATCTCGGCAGGTTTCGCCGGGGCGGTGACGCCCGGACTTGAGGCTGGACGACTGTTTCTGTGCGACCCGCTTGCGGCCATGGACGGCCCTCCGGTTATGTGGAGCGAGACGGGGGCTCAGCCGTTTCGAAGCGTGGACGAGGGTCTTGTCCGGGAACTGACCAAGAGGGTCCGAGATGCCGGGGAACGATTCGATAACTGTGGATGTATGACAGTCTCCACGTTTATTTCGGGTTCCGGTCTGAAGTCGTGGATTGGCAGGTGTTTCCCCGTTCAGGTTGTGGACATGGAGAGCTACTGGGTCTGCAGTGTCGCATCCGAACACAGTGTCCCGTCGGTCGTTGTTCGGAGTGTCCTGGACGGAGCGGAACAGGACCTCCCCTACTTTGTAAGTTGCGAGGCGAGGGGCGGCCGCAGCAATCGTTGGGCCAGGGCGCTGAGGCATCTTGCGTTGCGTCCGCTCGACGGGCCAAGGCTGCTCAAGCTGCGTTCCCAGTCCAAGTTGGCGAACGAGTCATTGTCCAAGTTTCTTGAGGCTTTGCATGTTTGACGAAATCACCGGACCGGCTCAAACCGCCGGAATGAGTCACGGTAACCCGAAGACGATCGCGGTCCGGGCGAGCCAGCCAGCCGTTGGGAAGTCTTGGATTGAAGAACTCGGCGTGACCATAAAGCGAGCGCAGAATCATCTGCTTGCCTCGCAGTACGAACAGGGCTATTGGCTGGGCGAACTCGAGTCCAACACCACCATGGAAGCAGAGTTCATCATGATGAACTACTTCCTTGGCATCCAAGAGCCCAGACGGATGAGGATGCTTGCCAACTTCATCCTAAGCCGGCAGCGCGAGGACGGCACATGGGGACAGTTCTACGGCGCCGAAGGCGATCTCAGCACTACGGCGGAATGCTACTTCGCGCTCAAGCTTACCGGCATCTCGGCCGAAGATCCTCGCATGCAAATGGCCAAGGAGTTTGTGCTGTCGCAGGGCGGTATTCCGAGAACCAGGACCTTTACCAAGATTTGGTTCGCGCTATTTGGGCAATGGGACTGGGACGGCCTTCCCACTATGCCGCCGGAGATCATGCTGGTGCCGAGTTGGGCGCCGTTCAGCATCTATGATTTCGCAAGCTGGGCGCGAGCCACGATCGTCCCCTTACTGATCGTCCTGAATCGCCGGCCTACGCGTGAAGTTCCTGAAAGCGCATGCGTGGACGAACTCTTCCCGAAGCCGCGCTCGGAGGTAGACTTTTCTGTGCCCAAGCCTCGACGCACCGTTGGCTGGGACGGCTTCTTCTACTACAGCGATTACGTCCTGAAGAAGTTAGACAAGTTCCCGTGGAACCCTGTAAGGGAGCAGGCGATCAAAGAGGCTGAGAAGTGGATCGTCGAGCATCAAGAGGCTGACGGGAGTTGGGGAGGGATACAGCCGCCTTGGGTCTACTCCATCATCGCCCTTCATACGCTTGGTTATCCGCTCGATCACCCTCTGATCAAAAAGGGACTAGCCGGATTTGATTCGTTTGCGATCGAAGAGGACGACACACTGCGAGTTCAGGCGTGCGTCTCTCCCCTGTGGGACACGGGGCTAGCGATGATCGCGCTCCTAGACTCCGGCCTTCAACCCGACCATCCCGCGCTGCAACTAGCTGCAGCTTACCTGGTAGAGCACCAGGTGCTGAGGGGGGGAGACTGGCAGGTCAAAGTTAAGAATGTCGATCCGGGCGGATGGGCGTTCGAATTCGAGAACGACTTGTACCCAGATACGGACGACACGTCAGAGATCGTCATGGCCCTGGATAGGGTTCGCATGAAGGATGAGGAGAGGAAGACCTCTGCGGTACGGCAGGGAGTCCGTTGGCTCCTGGGTATGCAGAGCGCCAACGGTGGATGGGGAGCCTTCGACAAGAACAATAGCAGAAGGATACTAGCCAAGATTCCGTTCGCCGACTTCGGGGAGATCATTGACCCACCCAGTGTGGACGTTACCGCCCATGTTCTTGAGATGCTGGGCCATTTGGGCTACCCGCCTGAACATCCCGCCGTAGCAAAGGCGCTGGAATACGTTCTGTCAGAGCAAGAGGACTTCGGGCCATGGTTCGGCAGATGGGGAGTGAACTACATTTACGGGACGGGCGCGGTGCTTCCCGCCCTAGAGAAGCTCGGCCTGGACATGAACGCCGACCACGTTAGGAAGGCTGTGGACTGGATTCTCGGCCATCAAAACGCGGACGGTGGCTGGGGAGAGAGTTGCGCATCGTACGCCGACCGTTCGCTGGCAGGCATGGGGCCGAGCACGGCTTCTCAGTCGGCGTGGGCCTGCATCGCGTTGATGGCGGCGGGCGAAGCCGACAGTGGCGCCGTTCGCAGGGGCATCGCATATCTATCCAGGACACAGATGGAAGACGGTTCCTGGGATGAGCCGTTCTTTACCGGCGCAGGGTTCCCAGGGTACGGAGTCGGGCAGCGATTGGTAGGCGATGCAGCCGGCGAGGACGGCAATCATCAGGGGGCAGCGCTCTCCGCTGGGTTCATGATCAACTACCATATGTACAGACACTACTGGCCGCTGACGGCTCTGGGGCGATATCGTGCGCACGTTGAGGGCGCGCACTCCGACAACCTCAGTCAGACAGTCGAGATTCCGGATCTGAACGGGACTTCCCCGCATGGAGCGCTGAAGGCGACCAAGCGCTCACTGTAATGTCATCGGGTAGTAGCTCTCCGAGGGGCGTTCGCGCCAACGGAAAATCCCTCATGGTCAGTTTGGAGATCGACGTAGCGACGCGGTCCGTCAGTTTCGAGGCGCCCGAGTCGGTAGCGGGCGTCCAGGTGAGCAATGCTTCCTCACATGCTTGCTGATAACGCTTCCGGTGTCTCCGCCGAACAAGCTTACGAACAGTGCGCCTCACTGGCGAGGTCTCACTATGAGAACTTCACAGTCGTGTCCCGCTTCCTCCCCGGTGAAGTCCGTAAGCACCTATACGCCATCTACGCCTTTTGCCGCACTGTGGACGATTTGGGCGACGAGCACACAGGGGACAGGCTGGCCGCACTCGATGAGTGGGAACAGGACCTCCTCAGGTGCTATGAAGGCGACCCAGCACACGCCTACTTGAGGGCGCTCCATCATACGATTCGTGAGTTCGACATTCCGAGCGAGCCGTTCCTGAGACTTGTGGAAGCCAATCGGATGGACCAGAAGGCCAACCGGTATGGGAGCTTCGAAGACTTGGAGTTTTACTGTCAGCACTCGGCCAATCCTGTCGGCCGCCTAGTGCTCTATGTGTTCGGCTACAGAGACGTAGACCGTCAGCGACTGTCCGATGCAACATGCACTGCGCTGCAAATCACCAACTTCTGGCAGGACGTGGCGCGGGACTACGCGATGAACCGCATTTACATTCCACAAGAAGATATGCGGAGATCCGGATACTCAGAAGATGAGCTGGCCCGCGGGGTTGTGAACGAGTCCTTCCGGTCATTGATGGCGTTCCAGGTGGAGCGCGCGCGGGGGCTGTTCGCAGAAGGCGAGAAGCTGATCGACACGCTGGAAGGCCGCTTCAAGCTGGACGTCGCGCTGTTCACCAAGGGAGGCAGCAAGGTATTGGACATGATCGAGCGCCGAGGGTACGACGTGCTCAGCTCCCGCCCGGCACTGTCCAAATCCTCCAGGCTCAGACTGATGCTGGGGACGTTCCTAAAGCTCAAACTCTTAGGAAGGTCATGACCACCCTCCAGTGAGCACCGCCGGCGCTGAGTTCACCCCGGCTATGGACCTTCGTGAAGCTTACGAGCAGTGCCGCCTCGTGACCAGGAGGAGCGCAAAGAACTTCTACTACGCGTTCCTCACTTTGCCGTCGGCCAAGCGCCGGTCGATCTATGCGACTTACGCCTACTGCCGTATGTGTGATGACATCGCCGACGAAGACCTCCCTACAAAGCAAAAGATGGAACTGTTCTCCGATATCAGGCGCAGGCTGTGTCTCATGCAGTCCAACGGTTCCGATCATCCAGTGTTCAGCGCGCTGGGAGACACGGTCGAACGCTATGGCATTCCGCTTCGATACTTCGAGGAAATTCTGGAGGGCGTGGAGATGGACCTCACCTGGTCGAGGTTCCGCAACTTCGAAGAACTGCGCGAGTACTGCTACAAGGTGGCGTCGGCAGTCGGGCTAGTCTGCATCGAGATATTCGGCTACAGGGACGCCAGGGCCAGGGAGTACGCGGTTGATCTTGGGCTTGCCATGCAGTTGACCAACATCATTCGCGACGTGAAGGAAGACGCGGAGCGTGACCGGATTTACATCCCGCTGGAAGAGATGCACGCTTTCGGGTACTCGGAAGACGAGCTGTTGTCGGGAGTGATGAATGAGCCGTTTCGCATGTTGATGCGGTCCCAGGCGGCTCGCGCCAGGGAGCACTTCGAAAGAGGAAGGCGATTGCTGCCTCTGCTTAGCGGCGCCTCGCGCGCCTGTCCGGCTGTCTTACACGACATCTATAGCGCTCTGCTGGACCAGATCGAGCGGGGCGGGTTCAGGGTATTCGATGGCAGGGCGTCACTGAACACCAGGCGCAAGTTGTTTATCATGGCCTCGACATGGGCCAGAAGCATGCTGCCAGTTCCAGGTCGGTAGCCGTCCTAGGTGGTGGGTTAGCTGGACTGTCGGCTGGACGAAGGTTGGCGGAGCTTGGGTTCCGCGTGACGCTGGTGGAGGCCCGGCGATTCCTGGGGGGCCGCGCGTTCTCCTTCTACGACGACCAAGTGGAATGGGAGATCGACAACGGCCAGCATGTGTTCATGGGATGCTGCTCGTACTACGTCGACTTCCTGGCATGGGCAGGCACCCTGGACAGTGCCTACCTTCAGCGCAGGCTGCGGACGGAGGTAGTTCTGGATGGCCGGTCTGGCGTGATTTCCAGCACGCCCTGGCTGGGACCGCTGCACCTTCTACCTTCATTCCTGCTCTATCCACATCTCAGTTTCACCGAGAAGCTGAAGGCGGCGTATGCGCTGATCAGGATGAAACTCGCGGACAGGCGTATGCTCAAGGAGCAACTGGATGCCGAGACCGCCTACGGCTGGCTTCGGCGGCACGGCCAATCCGAGCGTGCGATAGCCAATCTGTGGAACCTCATCATCCTGCCCATGCTCAACGACGACGTGCGGGACGTCAGCGCAGACATGGCGCTCATGGTCTTCCAGGAAGGGTTACTGAAGACTGCCAGATTCGCCGCGATTGGGTTCTCACGCGTCGGACTCACGTCGCTGGCAGGCACGCCAGCGCAGTCGAACCTGGAGGACGCGGGCAATGAAGTTATGTTGGGCAGGCCGGTGCGGGCTGTTCGTATCGAGGGAGGTAAGGTTGCGGGCGTCGACGTAGCTGGCGGTCCTTCGATCGAGGCGGACGTCTACGTGAGCGCGCTGCCATTTGATGCGTTGCTGAGGGTGCTACCCGAGGAAGTTGCTGCCAGCGAGTTCTTCTCTGCGGCGGCAGGCCTCAGTTTTGCGCCCATTGTGGGCATTCATCTCTGGTACGACAGGAAGGTTATGGACCAGGACTTCGTCGTGTTCCTGGATAGCCCCGTTCAGTTCGTCTTCAACAAGACCGCAATCCAGGACGACAGTGGTTATCCGGGCCAGTACCTGTGCATCTCGCTGAGCGGGGCGTGGAAGTTTGCAGGCATGACGAAAGACGAGTTAAGGGACCTGTTTTCGAAGGAAATGGAGAGGCTGTTGCCAAGGGCGCGCGGAGCGTCGATCGAATGGTTTCTGGTCGTCAAACAGCAGCAGGCCACTTTTCGCCCCGTGCCCGGCTCCGCCGCCCACCGCCTGCCGCACCGGACTCCGATTGAGAACCTGTACCTCGCCGGGGATTGGACGGACGTTGGGTGGCCCTCGACGATGGAGGGCGCAGTCAGAAGCGGAGTGCTCGCCGCCGATCTAGCTGCTCAAAGCGGCCAAGCCAAGAATTGAGGATGCTGCTATGAGGGAGCGTGCTCTCATTCTCGCGCCGTTCGACGATGCCTGCCTTGCCGAACTGGGACGCGAGATGGAGGTGGACTACGAGAGCTGGCTGGAGACGCGCCTCATCTGGGACCCCGAAGAGCTTGGGCGCCGGATCAACAGAGAGGGCAAATCGATACTGGTCGTAGAGATCGACTTCGTGTTCGAGGAGCTGTTTGAAGAGGCAGACGGGCTCAAGTTCGTGGGAGTTTGCCACGCTGCGCTGAATCACGTGGAGGTGGATGCGGCCACCCGGCACGGCGTGGTGGTCGTGAACACGCACGGCCGGACATCCCAGGCGGTGGCTGAGCATGTACTGGGCTTGATGCTGGCCCTAGCACGGCGCATACCCGAGGCGCACGCCTACACGTCGGGCGGACGCTGGCAGGACCCGACGGCCCCGTACCGAGAGATGCGCGGAGTGGAACTTGCGGGCCGCACGCTGGGCATCGTGGGCTTGGGCGCAATCGGCCAGAGGCTGGCTGAGATTGCCCGCGCAATCGGGATGAAGGTGGTCGGGCACGACCCTTACGCTCCAGCGCCGGACGGCGTCGAGCCGTTGGCATTGGATGATCTGCTCCAGCGGGCCGACTTCGTGTCGTTGCACGTTCCGCCGACGGAAGGTGCGGCCGGGCTGCTCGATGAGCGAAGAATCGGGATGATGAAGCAGACTGCGTACCTGATCAATACTGCGAGTCCCGCGGCGGTCGATGAGCCGGCGTTAGTAGAGGCGCTTCGTTCCGGGGCCATCGCAGGAGCGGCCATCGACGTGTTCGAGAGCCATCCCGTTCCTCCGTCGAATCCACTCCTGGGATTGGACAACGTCGTTCTGACCCCGCATATCGGCGGCGCCACGGAGGAGACGGTTAGGCGACAGTCAGTCATGATCACGGGAGACATCCAACGCTGGATGCAAGGGAAGCGGCCCAAGAGGCTGGCCAACCCGGAGGTGTGGGACCGGCGTGCCTGAGAGTCACGTACTCGTTATCGACGCGGGGACCAGCGCAATCAGGTGTGTCGTGTTCAACAGGGCGGGCCAAGCGGTGGGCCGCTCAATGGCGCCCTGGAGCTACTCCGGCGACGTAGAGTCGCAAGAGCTGGCGCAGGAGTTCGATCCTTCCGAGACCTGGGCCTCAGTCCGCGGTCTTGTTGCCCTAGCCATGCGCGCCGCCGGCGCCGCTCTCAACGACATTGCCGCGATCTCAGTTACCAGCCAGCGCCAGGGGGTGGCATTCCTGGATGCTCAGGGCAGGGAAGTGTACATGGGCCCGAACCTCGACTTGAGAGCTGTGTTCGAAGGGAGCGAGATAGACGCCAACATCGGTCCGCGAGTGTACAGAGTTACGGGACACGCGCCGTCCTTTCTACTGGCTATAGCCAAGCTGAAGTGGCTGCAGGGCCACAGGCCCGAGGACTATTCGAGGGTGGTCACAGTTCTTACGCTGGCCGACTGGCTCGTGCACCGGCTGACCGGCGAGTTGGTGACGGAGTCTGCTCTGGCCTCGTCGGCAGGACTGCTGGACGTGAACTCCCGAACGTGGTGCGGTGATTTCCTTCATGGGGCCGGCTTGGGCCAGACTAGAGCCCCTGCGCTAGCGGAGGCAGGGGAGATTCCCGGATCTTTGACAGCGGCGGCGTCCGCGTATCTCAGGCTACCGGAGGGCCTGCCTGTTGTGATGGGAACGGCCGACACGCAGGCAGGGCTGCTCGGGCTTGGAACGGCTGAACCGGGGCAGGTGGGAATCGTTGCGGGCTGGAGCGCGCCCCTTCAACTCGTCACCGAGTCGCCGGTCTTCCATCCGGAGGGACGCACCTGGGTGGAGTGCTTTCCGCTTCGGGGCCGGTGGGTACTGGAGAGCAGCGCCGGTGCGACAGGCCATGCGTACCGGTGGGTGCGCGACACGATTTACTCAAGCGAAGGCAGGTCATACGAGCTCATGAGCCGTGAGGCGGAAGAGGTCCCGGCAGGTTCGGAGGGGGTGACCGCCTTCCTGGGGCCTTCATTGATGGACATGGGAAGCCTCGGGATGAGGCCCGGAGGCCTGATGTTTCCGGTGCCCTTGACCTACAGCGAGCCCAGCCGGGGTCAACTGGCGCGTGCATGCCTGGAGTCGGTCGCTTACGCGCTGAAGTCCAATCTCGCGCAGGCTGAAGCGCTGTACGGCTCGCCAGCGGTTGACGTAGCTGTTGGTGGCGGGATGGTGGCGGCTCGTGCATTTACCCGCATTCTCGCCAATGTGCTGGGGCGCGAAATCCGGGTCAGCAACGCCGGGAACGTCAGCGCGTTCGGGGCCTACCTGTGTGCGGCTACCGGGCTGGGGGACTTCGAGTCGGTGCGCGAGGCCTCGGCTTTCGGAGGGCGACGGACACGGGTGGTGGAGCCGCGCCCCGTGGAGACAATTGAGTACAGGGACCTGTATGAGGCCTGGACCGCCGCGAACCAGGTCATTCAGGAGGTTGAACAGTGAATTCCGAGTGGGCGAAGGCAAGGCGGATGGTGCTCGAAGCGTCCAAGGAGATGGAGGCGATGGGCCTGGTGACCGGCACCAGCGGGAACGTGAGCATGCGGCTACCGGGGCAAGATGGCGGTGATTTGATTGCGGTCACGCCCTCGTCCATATCGTACTCCCGGATGACGGAGCGGCACATCGTGATCGCCGACTTCGATCTCGAACCGGTCGAAGGGGACTACATTCCGTCTGTGGAGAGCCCGCTGCACGTGGAGATCTACCGACGGCGGCCCGATGCCGGGGCCGTGGTGCACACGCACTCCGTCTATGCAAGCGTGCTGGCAGTGGCGGGCCTGGAGCTGCCGCCCTTGATCGACGAGATGGTCATTCGAGTCGGAGGGCCTGTTGGCGTCTCCGAGTACGGGTTTCCAGGGTCGCAAGAGCTGGCCGATTCTGTGTGCGACGCGCTGGAGGACCGAAAGGCGGCGCTGATACGGAACCATGGGGCCGTCGCGGTCGGCTCCGATTTGCAGGAGGCGCTAGAGATCGCCGCCCTGGTGGAGCGGATATGCCAGATCTTCCTTTACTCGCGGCTGCTTGGAGGCGCCAATCCCTTGCCTCCCGACGTTGTGGAGACGGAGGCCGCGCTGTACCGGATGAAACTGCAGGCCTCGACCGGGGGGTAGTACCGCCGCCAGGGCATGGCCCTGGACCCACAAAGGGGTGCAAGCCTCGACCGGAGGGTAGTCTCCGCCGCCAGTGCGTGACCCTTCCGCAGGCTTAGGACGGAGCCAAGGCGAAGGGGATTGGCGAGGCTGACGCCTTCGCTGAAGCGCGAAATCTGTAACATTCCGTCACATTTTGTAACTTTCCGTAGCTGAGCACGTTGGAGAAAAGCACAAATTCTGAGATGTTTTGTTAACAAAATGAATACAGAATGAGAAGAAAAGAGCAAAAATGTGACACTTCCTAATGCGGCCTTCCAGCGGATTCCCGGGAAACTCGAGCCGCCGTTGGGTTCGGCGCGCTGAATCACAGCCGTGTTGAACGATGTCCGGTTGAAGCGGCCTGTAGCGGCCATTCCGTAGCTGAAGAGCGAGTTTGATCTTTTCTGGAGCGGCCAAAACCGGCCACCGTGGTGGGGCCTAGCCCCGCAAAGAAGGAGCCGACGTGTTCGGACTTTCGGTGAGATTTGGAAAGCATGTTCCAATAATAGCACACGTGTTCCCTGAAGGCAATTGCCCGTCGTTTGGGAGAAGGCGGGTTTCGAGTGTGGGAAAGTATGTAGGAGGGGAGATTGCATGCCGTGCTGATGGTAAAATTTCGTGCGTCAACTTTCGGAGGAAGTGAGCCGAATGGTAACGGTGCCCGGATTTCTGCTTCGCAGGCTGTATGTAAAGAAGAGTCTCAGGAACACTGAAAGCGGCTTCGCTTTCGAGCTCATGAACAGGCTGGGGTCCGGGTACGCGTACCGGATGCACCCTCTTGTACTTGACGGAAGCGAACTGGCCGCCGACACAACCAGCTTCGTGCTGGACGGACAGGAGACGGTCTTCGCCGACGTATCGGAGGAGAACACGTTCACGCTTTCAATGAACAAGTCGATCACGGTCCGCTTCGAAGGCGCCGAACTTGAGCCGGGACCTCACAAGATCGGCATGGGCTTCGAGGTACCTGGACTTGGCGCGCTAAAGTTCGACTTCACCGACGAGGCCGCCGATGGGTAACCGAGGACGCCGCATCGCAATGACAGGCGCTTCAGGCTACGTAGGCTACCGGCTCGTCGAGAGACTAGCCGAGGAAGACGCGATTGAGCTGGTGCTGGCGACGGACGTTCAGCCCCTTCCAAAGAGCATCGGGCCGAAGGTCGTGTTTCGCCGGTACGATGTCATGGAACCGGCAGGCACGCTCCTGACGGACCATAAGATTGACTCGGTGGTGCACCTGGCGTTCATACTCGAGCCCCGACGAGACAAGGCCGCGGTGAGAAGGGTTAACCTGGGCGGCGCGGAGAACGTGCTGGAGGCGTGCGGCAGAGCGGGAGTGTCGTATGTGCTCAACTTGAGCAGCACCTCCGTCTACGGGGCACACCCGGACAATCCCGAAGAGCTAACGGAGGACTCTCCCCCGCGTCCGGTCAACGGGTTCCAGTACTCAGAGGACAAGCTGGAGTCAGAGAAGCTGTTCACCGAGTACGGGAGAGAGCACCCGGACTGCGGCGTGGCGTCTTTGAGGGGGTGCCCGGTCCTGGGCCCTCACGCTGACAACTACATCGCGCGTTCGCTCAGTCCGCCATTGCTCGTCGGCTTCAAGGGAGAGGACCCTCCCATGCAGTTCATTCACGAGGACGACCTCGTAGAGATGATGGCGCGGTGTGTGCTTGACCGTGTATCCGGTCTCTACAATGTGGCGGGCCGCGGCACGGTCCGATGGAATCGGATGGCCCGCAGCCTGGGGCGTCCGCGACTCAGCTTGCCCGCACCGCTCCTGTTGGGCCTGACGTGGGCTAGCTGGACACTGGGCCTACAGTCGACGTCGCCTGCGCCCGGACTGAGGTACGCGCGATACCCGTGGGTGGCCAACGCAGACCGGCTCACCGATCGTCTCGGATATGCGACGGTGAGGACCTCCGAGGAGACGTGGGAGGAGTTCGCGCGAAACCGCGGCCGTGCAGGGCGCGGCCCTGCGCCCTCAAGAGAGAGCATCCCATTCCGTTGAACTGGTGCAGGCCCTCAAAGGCACGTGCAGACCATCTTTAAACGCTAAGGAGCAGCAATGAAGATCATCTTCGATACGGACCCCGGAACGGACGATGCGCTGGCGATCATGATGGCGCTGAACTCGCCGGACATCGAGATCCTGGGAGTAACCACGGTAGGAGGCAACGCGTCGCCGGCGAACGCGACCAGCAACGCGCTGCGGCTGCTCCACTACACGGGCCGGACCGACATACCGGTGGCGAGGGGCGGTCCAAGACCGCTGGAGGGTGTGTACCATCCGAACTCGTTCCACGGCCGCGCCGGACTCAGCGTCAATCTCCCAAGGCCGGACGTGAAGCCGATCGGGGTGCCGGCCTGGGACTTCATCATCAGCGTGGCCGCTTCACTGCGCGGCGAACTGACGATGTTCGCGGTTGGCCCGCTGACGAACGTGGCGAAGGCGCTCCTCAAACAGCCGCGCGTGGCGTCCTGGATCAAGCACCTGTACATCATGGGCGGGGCGGTCCACTGCCCGGGCAACACGACGCCCAATGCCGAGTTCAACATCTGGGACGATGCAGACGCGGCGCAGATAGTGCTCAATTCGGGAATTCCAATAACGCTCGTGGGGCTGGACGTTACGAACAAAGTCCTGCTAAGGCGCGAAGAGGACTGGTGGCGGCGAAGCCGCAGCCGGACGGGGCTGCTGGCGGGGCGCGTCGTGAGGAACTGGCTAAGACGCCACCCGGAAAGGCCGGGATGGGTAGCGCACGATCCACTGACGGTGGTTGCGGCGCTTCACCCGGAGGTAATGACGCTCAAGCGCGGCTCGGTGTCAGTGGAGACGGAAGAGGGCGAGATGCAGGGCAAGACGACCGCGACGTACGGCGAGGGCACGGTGAATGTTGCCGTAGACGTGGACGCGGAGGCGGCGCGGCATCGGATGTGGGACCTAGTGGTGGGATAGGGGGAGTGCGGCGGGCTGCACGTGGGTAACAGAGGCCCAACCCGAGTAAAGAAGCATCATTGTACATTTTTGTCGACTGTCAGCAGAGACTCACAGTTGCTTCGGACAAGTGCGCCCAACGATACTCACTTTTGGTGACCGCAATACATGACAGCCTAAGCGTCGATGTTTAACAGCATGTAAGGGCGATAGGCGTAACTGGATCCAGAATCAGGCTAGTTGGATAAAGCCACGCCATGAATCGCGGAGCAGGGGAAAGGAGTTTACGACGCGATCTATCGAAGGTAGCGTGCCTGAAAGGAGACTAAGAAAGTGGAGAAGTTTCGTGGTGATTCCAATGAGCTTGAAGCCCGTTTGTCCGCGTTGGGATATGAAGGTCGATGGAGCGAGGACAACGGAAAGAGGGTCTTTCGGAGTGATGACGGCGCCATTCTGAACTGGTGGCCTTCCACGGGAACGCTAAATGTCCAAGGGACTAAACCAGCCCGTATCAAACTTGAAGAGGCTCTTTCAGACCCCCTGACAGGTGATAGTCCAGCCAGCGGCCACACTGGTTCTAATGCCTCAGGTGCTCATTCTGCTGGAGAAACTCCAAATGGGGACTCGGCTCACTCTTCTTCCGGGGAGGAATCCAAAAGGGTCTTTGTGGTTTATGGACATGATGAAGTCGCATGTGAGCAACTTGAACTCGTTCTCCGCCGTTTGGCACTAGACCCCTTCGTGCTTGGTAACACCAGTGGTGGCGGTCTCACTATTATTGAGGCCTTGGAACGGGAAATCGTGTCCCACTCCAAGGGCGAGAGGTTTGGAATCGTGTTGCTTACTCCTGATGATATGGGATTTAAGTGGGGTGACTGCCCAGAGACTGCTGAGCCTCGCGCTAGGCAGAATGTGGTCTTGGAGATGGGGATGTTGATTGCGGCGTTTGGAAGGAATCGAGTTGCCATACTTAAGAAAGGCCACGTCGAAGTTCCCTCGGACGCTAGCGGCATCATTTATCTGTCCTTCAACAAGCATGTCAAAGAAGCGGGGCCAAAGCTCTGTCAACGGCTTAGGGAGGCTGGTTTTAAACTTGATCCAGACTTGATTGCTAAGGTATCTGCCTGATGGAGTCCAAGAAGCAAGTCACCATCTACACGGATGGCGCCTGTATCGGCAATCCCGGCCCAGGCGGCTACGGCGTAGTGCTGATGTACGGAGGGCACCGTCATGAACTTAGCGGAGGCTATCGACGCACAACGAACAATCGTATGGAACTTATGGGACCGATAGAGGGTCTTGAAATGCTCAAACAGAGTTGCAATGTGACCTTGCATAGCGACTCCCGGTACGTCGTAGACGGGGTAGAGAAAGGCTGGGCAATGCGTTGGAGGGGTAACGGCTGGATGCGGAATAAGAAGGAAAAGGCCGTCAATCCAGACCTGTGGGGGCGGCTACTTGACCTATGTGAGAAGCACGAAGTGGAGTTTCGGTGGGTGCGTGGGCACGCAGGCGATCCGGAAAACGAGCGATGCGATCAACTGGCGGTCCAGGCCGCTCACCTAGAGAATCTTCCGCTGGACGACGGGTATGAAGCGCCTTCAGTGGTGCAGCGTAGGCTATAGAAGAATATGATACTTCAGAGTCGCGGCCCACAACCGGCGCCGTTGATGGCCATTACTAAATGCTGAGTGCTTCGCCGAGTTAAGCATGTAGCAGTCGCTCCGTACCGAGCCGAACGCCAACAACGTCATCGGTCGCTTGCTCTAACTTAAGCCGGCCCGCAGCAGCGTGCGGTGAGTTCCAATGTGTTGAGTTCTCAAGCCTTAGAAGCGGTCTCCCGATACTCTTGCATACATCATTGCCAGATGGGTAGTTGACGTTTGGCGGTGTCCAGCCTGGAGGCCGTAGCAATCCCGGAGCGTCGCCCGGCCGCACCGATACTTCGCTACAGATTCCCTGACCGTGGGCGCAGGCCCCTCAGAATTCCGAGGGACTCAGAATAGTCTGTCCATTCACTGCCCGCGTGGGGACCCTGAGTGCCTTCCCGGAGAGGCTGTACCGGTCAGGAAGTAGCGAGTCTTCAGTGAACCGCTTGCAAACCCCGCTTCACAATCGTCACTAGTCACGCGATGACTCGTGGGCAGCGGGCACGGGCGACCGCCCTTGGACGATGAGAATTGCGCTAGGGAAGGGTGTTGGGTGAATGGAACAACATTGCTCAAGAACAACCATGAAAAATCTAATGGCCTTGTGTATATGCTAATCGCATTGCTATAGTCCATAAGGTAATGTAAGGCCAATAGCCATTCGAGGATGTATAGGAACATTTGCCATGTTCGAATCCAGTGTAACCGTGAAGGGCCAGACCACTTTGCCCAAAGCGGTAAGGGACTCATTGGCGGTGAAGGCTGGGGATAAGGTCCGCTATGTCATTTTAGAGGAGGGTGTGCTGATAATGCCTGTGCGATCCACCAGCCGTCTGTTCGGTAGCCTGAAGCATGACGGCCCGGCTGTGAGCCTGGAAGACATGGACCGTGCCATCGCGGAGGGGGCAATCGAGGGATGACCTCGCTCGATACCAATGTGATCGTACGCTACCTTGTGGGCGACGACGCTGAACATGCCGAGGCGGCTCGTGCGTTGCTGGAAGGGTTGACGCCGGGCAACCCAGGCTTCATCTGCCGCGAGGTCGTGATAGAGGTCGCCTGGGTACTGGAGCGGAGCTATGGTTTCGCGAGGTCTCGCGTTGCTGAAGCATTGATGGACCTGACAGCTTCAGACAGTCTAGTTGTCGAGAATTCGGATGAAGTCGCCGCGGCCGCGCATCGCTATCGGCAGGGAGGCGCAGGGTTCTCGGACCTGATGATTCTTGCGGCGGCCGAACGCGCGGGAGCTACGCCTCTTCACACCTTCGATCGCCGACTTGCGCGGATGCAAGGAGCGGTCTTGGTGGGAAATCCTTGAGGTGCGTCGGCATGAAGGACTCACAGCAACGAGACTGCGTAAGTCTGGCCAACAAGGGTAGTCATTTGCTCTAGGGCAGTGGACATCGCCGCGGATGCGGACAGGGCCAATAGGCTGATGTGGGAGCTTGTGGTGGGGTAGGGGGTCGGATGAGGTGGACAGTTCGCTGATGTCTGCCCGAACTCTCAAGGTGTTGAGTCTTCAAGCGTCAGGAGCGGTCTCTAGATACCCTCGCATCCATGATTGCCAGATGGGTTGTTCGCGTTTGGCGGTGGCGGCGGCTTCGTGGCCGTAGAGATAGAGGCGGACGGAGAGGAAGACGTCTTCTTCCATGGGGAGGGCGAAGAGATGGGCGACTCCTGGCGCGGGTCTTTCTAGGCGCAGCAGCACCTCGGATTCGTTGGGGACGGATCCGACGGTTCCGGCCAGGGACGGGGCGCGCTGAGGCGATGCTCGGTGCTCGCCGACGGACGGGGACGTGAGGCCGAGGGCCGTCGCGAGGTCGGTCCATGCGGAATTGGGCTCGGCGGCCTTGCCCACGACCTCCAGTATGGCGAACGGCTGGCTACGGAAGTGGGCCATGCGGATGCGGAGGACGGTGAAGAAGGCGGGCCAGCCGGACTCGGTGTTTTCCAGGAACGTGTCCCACTCGTCGGTGTCGCTGAGCAGGCTGTGCTCGACGGTTACGAGGCATGTTTCTTTGCGAACGGGCTTGACGTTCCACTCAGTGGCAACGACTGGACCGCCGGGGGCGAAGTCCGCGCTTTCCGCCGTGAAACGGCGCGGCGGCGCCCAGCCTGTGACTCTTGCATGGGAGTCCATGCCTTCGCCGAAGTGGCAAACGAGCTTGTTTGGGCGGCCGTCTGCGTCGAGATCGAACTTCGTGGGAACGAACCAGGACGACACGCCGGGTCCCGTGGCGATGGCGTTCCAGACGTCTTCGGGCGAGCCCTCGACTTCGACTTCTACGCGGACGGAGCGGCGGCCGGCCGGATCGACGTTTACGCTCATGGGGGTTCCTGTGTTTCCCTTCGGTTGGGACTGGTCTTCCATAGTTTGCGCGGCAGGTTTGGCGAGTGCGCGGCAGGCTTTAGATTTCTCGGCTGCGCTCGAAATGACAATAAGTGCTCGGGATGACAGAGGATGGTGGTTTAGTTGGTGGTGGCGTGGTTGGGCGGGCGGAGGGAGGGCGGTCGCGAACCGTCGACGTGTGAGGTGTGCTGGGGCGGGATTGGCGGGGCGTCTTAGATTTCTGGGCTGCGCTCGAAATGACAAGTGAAAGGCGCTCGGGACGGCAGGTCTTGGGTACTCGGGACGACAGATGATGGGGTGCTGAATGACAAGTGAAAGGTACTCAGGACTGCAAGTCTTGGGTACTTGGCACGACGGGTTCTTGGGTGCTTGGGACGACAGGCTATGGGGTGCTGAATGGCAGGTGATGGGGGTGCTGAATGGTAGGTGATGAGTGCTTGGAGGGACTAGCAATGGTCGCCCGGAATTGCGGATGATGTACGCACAGCGGGTCGGATAATCTGGGCTCCGAGTAGCAGGGGGTGGGGGTGTTGGACGACGGGTGGCTGGGCTTTGTATACTTTAGATGCAAGAATGCGTGTAAAGCGTTGACCGTCTATCCTGTCGAAGGTAAAATCTAGGTTCATGTATTGGCCTGTGCGGCTGCTTTTTCGGACCATTAAGAGAGGCTGATTTGACCACCCCGGACGTTCTGTCAAGAGACACGCCCCAGGATGACCTGGACAGAGAGTACAAGTGGGGCTTTTACACTGAGATAGATGTTGACCTGGCCCCAAAGGGACTCGGCGAAGACATCGTGCGCCTGATTTCTTCCAAGAAGGGCGAGCCGGAGTGGCTCCTGAAGTGGAGGCTCAGGGCCTACAAGCACTGGCTCAAGCAGGATGACAATCATCCCGACTGGGCAATGGTCGATTTCGACCCGATTGATTTCCAGGACATCTACTACTACGCAGCTCCGAAGTCGGACGACGACCGGCCGAAGAGCCTGGACGAGGTCGATCCCGAGATACTCGAGACGTTCGAGAAGCTGGGCATTCCACTGAACGAGCGGGCGAAGCTTGCGGGCGTGGCGGTGGACGCGGTGTTCGACAGCGTGTCGGTCGCGACGACCTACAAGGACCAGCTTGAGAAGACGGGCGTTATCTTCTG
The DNA here is from genome assembly GCA_965237445.1 of Dehalococcoidia bacterium. Classification (GTDB taxonomy): domain Bacteria; phylum Chloroflexota; class Dehalococcoidia; order Lucifugimonadales. Next base: position 1,682,176 of record OZ250142.1, read on the forward strand.
CCCCATCAGCGAGGCGGTGGAGAAGCACCCTGAGCTTGTCCGCAAGTACCTCGGCTCGGTGGTGCCGTACAGCGACAACTTCTACGCGACACTGAACTCGGCCGTGTTCAGCGACGGCTCGTTCGTGTACGTGCCTCCAGGAGTTCGGTGCCCGGTTGAGTTGATGACGTATTTCCGGATCAACCAGGAGGACTCTGGGCAGTTCGAGCGGACGCTGATCATCGCGGACGAGGGCAGCTACGTCAGCTACCTCGAGGGGTGCACCGCCCCGACGCGAAAGTCGCACCAGCTTCACGCGGCAGTCGTGGAACTGATCGCCCTGGACAACGCCGAGATCAAGTACTCGACACTCCAGAACTGGTACCCCGGCGACAAGGAGGGCAAGGGCGGAGTCTTCAACTTCGTGACCAAGCGCGGCAAGTGCGCCGGCGTGAACTCAAAGATCTCCTGGACGCAGGTGGAGACGGGCTCGGCCATCACGTGGAAGTATCCGAGCGTGATCCTGCAAGGCGACGACTCGGTTGGCGAGTTCTACTCCGTGGCGCTGGTGAGCAGGCATCAACAGGCCGATACGGGGACGAAGATGACGCACATCGGGAAGAACACGCGGAGCACGATCGTGGCGAAGGGCATTTCCGCTTCGCACGGGAACAATACGTACCGCGGCCTTGTGAAAATCAACGGCGGCGCGGACAACGCGCAGAACTTCACCCAGTGCGACTCACTGCTGATTGGCGACAAGTGCGGCGCTCACACGGTGCCATACATCGAGGTGAAGAACCCGACGGCGCGAATCGAGCACGAGGCCTCCACGTCCAAGGTCAGCGACGACCAGCTCTTCTACCTGATGCAGCGCGGGATAGATGAGGAAGAGGCGCACTACATGATCATTAACGGCTTCTGCCGGGGAATCTTCAAGGAGTTGCCGTTCGAGTTCGCGATGGAGGCGTCGCAGTTGCTCAAGGTGAGCCTAGAGGGGGCGGTAGGGTAGATGAGCAATCCAGCGTCGCCCATGCTGGCCGTCCGCGGCCTACACGCTTCTATAGCCGACACGGCGATCCTCAAAGGGCTGGACCTGACGGTCAACGCCGGAGAGATCCACGCCATCATGGGCCCCAACGGCAGCGGCAAGAGCACACTTGCCAACGTGATCGCCGGCCGGCCCGAGTACAAAGTCACCGGCGGCGAAATACTGCTGTACGGAGAGAGCCTGGTGGAGATGACGCCGGACGTACGGGCGCGGGCGGGCGTGTTCCTGGCCTTCCAGTACCCGGTCGAGCTTCCGGGCGTACGCTACTGGCAGTTCGTGAAGGCGGCGGTTGACGCCGTTCGCAAGGAACGAGAGCAAACGCCGCTGCAGGTCCGCGAGTTCGACAGGATGTTTCATGACAAGGTCAAGTCCGTGGAGGTAAGCTCGGACCTGGTACGGCGGTCTGTCAACGAGGGATTTTCCGGGGGCGAGAAGAAGCGCGGCGAGATGTTCCAGCTTGCGATGCTGGAGCCGAAGCTGGCAGTGCTGGACGAGACGGACTCCGGACTGGACATAGACGCCCTAAGAGCAGTCGCCAGGACGGTCAACGACATGCGGGAGCCGCAGAGGTCGATGATCGTTGTCACGCACTATCAACGCATTCTGAGCTACGTCACACCTGACTTCGTCCATATCCTCTTGGACGGCAGGATCGTGCGATCGGGCGATGCCGGTCTCGCGGAAGAGGTGGAGGACAAGGGCTACGAGTGGCTGACGGCGGGCGACGGGGCCGCCGCCTCGTAGAGCATAGCCTGATAATGGTACAGACCAGTCCCGGTATCGCGAGATACCGGTCGGATTTCGAGGCCGCAAAGGCGACATCAACAGGCGCAGGAGCTGCGTGGCTCGACGAGTTGCGGCGCGCGGCGTTCGATAGATTCGAAGACGTGGGATTCCCCACCGCCCGGCGCGGCAACGAGAAGTGGAAATACACGAACGTGGGACCCATCGCGAGGTCCGCGTTCGAGCGTCCTTCCCAACCTGGCGCCGTGGCATCGAGCGACCTGCGAAGGCTCGTGCCGCACGACCCGGCGTGGACGGTTTTGGCGTTCGTGGACGGGTTCTTCTCGCCGGCGCTGTCGTCGAGTGGCGCGAACGGAAACGGCGTCTACGCGGGCAGCCTGGCCGATGCGGCATCGACCGACGCAGACCTGGTGCGAGGCCACCTGGCAAGTCATGCGGACGTATGCTCGGACGGCTTCATCGCGCTCAACACGGCGTTCGCATCGGACGGCGCGTTCGTGCACGTGCCGGACGGGGTGAGCCTGGAGGCGCCGGTGCACCTCGTGTTCCTCTCGACGGAGCGCGATGCACCGACGGTCACGCATCCGAGGACGCTGGTGGTCGCCGGGGAGGGGTCCAAGTTCGCGCTGATCGAGAGCTACGTCTCCGAGTCGGGCTCAGCGTACTTCACCAACGCAGCGACTGAGGTCAGCCTCTCCGCAGGCGCGGCGATGCGGCACTTCAGATACGTGGTGGAGGGCGAGAGCGCATACCACGTTGGGGTGACGCGGGTGCACCAGCTTGACGACAGCGAGTTCTCCTCCACAATGCTGGAGACGGGGTCCGGACTGCTGCGGAACGACGTGCACGTCGCGCTCGACGCGCCGGGCAGCGCCTGCTACCTGAATGGGTTGTACATGACGCAGCGGTCGCAGTTCGTGGACAACCACATAAACGTCGACCATCTGAAGCCGCACGGGACCAGCGACCAGTACTTCAAGGGAATACTTGGCGGAAGATCGAGGGCCGTGTACAGCGGGCGCGTGGTGGTGCACAGGGGAGCGCAGAAGTCGATCGCGCAACAGAAGGACCTGAACCTGCTTCTCTCACGCGGGGCGGAGATCGACACGAAGCCGAGCCTGGAGATCTACGCCGACGACGTGATCTGCGGGCACGGAGCCACGGCCGGCGCTGTGGCTGAGGACGCGCTGTTCTACATGCGGAGCAGGGGTATAGACCTGCCGACGGCCAGGGCGCTGCTCATCAGAGGCTTTGCCAGCGAGATCATCGACACCATTGACGTCCCGGCGCTGCGGGACTTCGTGGACGGCGTCTTCGCGGGCGCCATTCCTTCCATCGAGTTCAACGAATAGTAGACGCGATACCGCGGCCGCAGGCACCGACACGCTGAACGGAGCAAAGGCAAGCCAGAGAAGATGATGGAGCTGGACGACCTCTACCAAGAGGTGGTGAGGGACCACTTCGCCAACCCCCGGAACTTTGGACGGATCGAAGAGGCGGACCGAGTTTCGGAGGGATTCAATCCCTTCTGCGGCGACATCATAACCGTGTATCTCAAGCTGGAAGATGCGTGCATCGTGGACGTTGCGTTCGAAGGCACAGGATGCGCCATTTCGAAGGCGTCGGCTTCGCTGATGACGGAGGGTGTCAAGGGCAGGTCGCGAGGAGACGCGGAGGGACTATTCGTTGCGGTGCACCGCATGTTCACGGGGGAAGCGGGGAGCGAAGGCGAGGACGACGTTGACCTCGGAGACATCGATTTTCTCGCGGGCGTTACCGCTTTCCCGGTGCGAGTGAAGTGCGCTACTCTTTGCTGGCATACGCTCCGGGCCGCGCTGAAGGGCAGCAAGGATACGGTTACGACGGAATGACTGGCGGTCCCGGCGATCCAGACGCTATCAGTTGTTAGAGGAGTTTCATGGCGTTCGTAAGAGTCTGCAGCGTGAGCGACGTTCCTCCGGGGGTGGCGCAGGTCTTTGAGGCTGGTGACGAAGACATCGTAGTTTGCAACGTGGAAGGCGAGTTCTACGCCGTCCAGGACCTTTGCACGCACGACCAGGGCCCGCTTGGTGAGGGCGAGCTCCTGGGCTACGACATCGAGTGTCCGCGCCACATGGCAATGTTCGACGTCCGGACCGGTAAAGTCGCGGCCCTTCCAGCGGTGCTGGGCGTGGCCACGTACCCTGTTCGCGTCCAGGGCGACGCGATTGAGGTGGACCCGGACAATCCGACCGAGCCCGAGTTCTAGAAGGCGAGTGCAAGGGATGAACGCGCTCTCGGGCCGTCTGCTACGACTGCGGGCAGCCGGCGTCCACGCATTCAAGCCGGGGAGCTCGATGGCCGAATGCTAGACGTACACAGAGTGCGCAAAGACTTCCCCATCCTGGGGAGATCGGTGTACGGGAAGCCGCTCGTGTACCTGGACAACGCGGCAACGTCCCAGAAGCCGGTCAGCGTTATCCGCGCCCTCACCGACTACTACGAACAGTACAACTCCAACGTTCACCGGGGCGTTCACGCCTTGAGCATGGAGGCCACGGACCGGTACGAAGAGGCGCGGGTCAAGGTGGCCAACTTCATCGGGGCTCCGTCCGCCGAGAGCGTGATCTGGACGCGAAACGTGACGGAGGCCATCAACCTGGTTGCCTACTCCTGGGCGAGCAAGAACGTGCAGGAAGGGGACTCCATCGTCACCACGCAGATGGAGCACCACAGTAACCTCGTGCCTTGGCAGCGCGTGGCGGAGGCGAACGGCGCGGAGCTCAAGATCCTCCCCCTGAACAGCGACGGGACGTTGGACCTGTCGGATATCGACTCGGTGGTCACGCCGAGCACGCGGCTGCTTGCGTTCACGCACATGTCCAACACGCTGGGGACGATAAACCCGGCGGAGGAGCTCATCGCAAAGGCGAGGTCGGTTGGCGCGACGGTACTGGTGGACGGGGCGCAGAGCGTGCCCCACATGCCGGTTGACGTTGTTGAACTGGACTGCGATTTCATGGGCTTCTCGGGGCACAAGATGCTCGGGCCCACGGGAATCGGCGCGCTCTACGCGCGGCCCGAGATTCTCGAGGGCATGGAACCGTTCCTGACAGGCGGCGAGATGGTGCTGCAGGTGTGGAACGAGCGGGCTACGTGGAACGAGCTGCCGATGAGGTTCGAGGCCGGAACGCCGAACATCGCCGACGCGATCGCGCTGGGCGCCGCGGTGGACTATCTCAACGATCTGGGCATGAACAACGTGCGGGAGCATGAGAAGCAGATCACCCGGTACGCTCTTTCGCGGTTCCGCGAGATCGAGGAACTTGACATGTACGGGCCGGACGATCCTGAGAAACGGGGCGGGATCTTTTCCTTCCACTCCGACAGCGTGCACCCCCACGATCTGGGTACTTTCCTTGACCGGGAGGGCATAGCAATCCGCACCGGGCACAACTGCACGATGCCGCTGATGAGGGAGATGGGAATCGCGGCCACGGCACGCGCGAGCTTCTATGTCTACAACCTCGAGGAGGAAGTGGACTTCCTGGTGAACACACTGAAGGCCGCGCTGCGGTACTTCAGTCATGGGGCGTGACGTGCTTGACGATCTCTACCAGGAGATCATCCTAGACCATTCCAGAAATCCCAAGAACCAACGGGAAGTGCCGCAACCGGATATCCGCGGCGAGGCCGTGAACCCATTTTGCGGGGACGAGACGCGTGTCGAGGTGAAGCTGGAGGCGGACAAGGTCTCGGCGGTGGGGGGTTCGGCCATAGGATGCGCCATCAGCCAGGCCGCGCGCTCGCTCATGACGGAAGGACTAGCCGGGGCGTCGATAGCCGACATGAAGGCGATGGACTCCCTGTTCCGCTCCCTGATGGGCGGCGACGACCTGTCAGAAGAGGAGCTTGACCGGCTGGGGGACCTGACTGTCCTGGAGGGCGTGCGACGCTTCCCTGTGCGGATCAAGTGCGCCCTGCTCCCGTGGCTGGCGCTGGAAGAAGGGATCGAGGACTACCTTAAGGAGGCAGGCCAGTGAGGTCGATCACGCCGGTGGAGTTGGATGGCTTGTTGGCTGACGGTGGCTCGCGGGCGTTCGTGGACGTCTCCGACGTGCCGGAGTACAACGAGGCGCACATACCCGGTTTCAGCTCCGTGACGCGGGCTGAGATCGAGTACCGGTTCCAGCGTCTTGTGCCGTCACGGCGGACGCCGGTCGTGCTTGCGGACGTGGATGGCAGGCGCGCGGAGCTTGCCGCAGGTACGGTCGAGCGCATGGGGTATGGCGATGTGTCGGTGCTGGCCGGCGGCGTGGCCCGGTGGTCTCTGGAGGAGTTTCCGACGGAGTGGGGCGTGAATGTGCCCAGCAAGGACTTCGGAGAGAAGGTGCACGTGCACGAGGCCCTGCCGGAACTGAGGGCCGACGAGATCGCCTCCCGCATGGAGCGCGGCGAGAGGTTCGTGTTCTTGGACGCGCGCCCGCCGGAGGAGCACAGGGCCGTAACCGTGCCCGGAAGCCGAAGCGTACCCAGCGCCGAACTCCCGCTCAGGATAGCGGAGCTGGCCTCGGACCCCGACGCCACGGTGGTTGTGCACTGCGCCGGCCGCACGCGCAGCATCATCGGGGCAAGTGTGCTGCACCGGATGGGCGTGCCGAATGTCTACGAGATGACGAACGGAACGGTTGGCTGGCGTATGGCGGGCCAGCAGCTGGAATTCGGCTCGGACCGCGTGTCGCTTCCGGAGCCGTCGCCCGATGGGCTGGCGCAGGCCGAGGCGTTCGCGGACCGTATCGTGGCCGAGGATGGAGTGCGCTATCTGTCGGTCGAGGAGCTTGGCCGGAGAATGTCCGAGAGCGAGCCCGCGTACCTGATCGACGTCAGGACGTCCGAGGAGTTCGGGAGCGGACACATACCGGGCTTCTGGTGGATTCCGGGCGGCCAGACGGTCCAGCGGTCTGACGACGCGGTAGCGGTACGGGACGCGGACATCATCTTCGCATGCGACGGCCGCGTGAGAAGCGCGGTCACGGCGTCGTGGTACCGCCGGATGGGGTTCCAGAACGTGTACGCCGTGCACGGAGGTACGACCGCGTGGGCCGAGGCCGGGCACGAGCTTCGTGACGGGATGGAGGAGCGCGCGCCGTTCGGGTACACGCAGGCGCTGGGCCGCTGTAACCTGATCACTGCACCGGATCTAGACGACGAGTTGCGAGGCGCGGAAGGCACGCGTTTCATATACGTGGGCACGAGCGAACGCTTCGCCTCCGCACATGTGCCTGGGTCGACTTGGGCGCCCCGCGGCGACCTGGAGCTGCTGATCGCGGACCTCGTACCGGACAGGGCTTCGCCGTTCGTTGTGACCTGCCCTGACGGCGCCGGTTCAGTGCTCGCCTCGGATGCGCTCGCCGGGCTGGGCTACGGGAATGTGCGTGTCCTCGAAGGCGGCGTAGACGCATGGGCAGCAGAGGTGTTGCCGGTGGAGCAGGGGCTGACGGGGTTGATGGGTCCGCCCAACGATGTCCTGTACTCCGGCACGCACCGGAGCATGGCGGCGGGAATCAACTACCTGCGCTGGGAGACGGAGCTGGGGTACAAATACGCCCGGGAATGACCGGCCGGCCGATCATCTTCCGCCGACGAGCCAGACCTCCGCCCAGTGGTGGTACTCGAAGCCACCGAAGTTAGGGTAGAAGTTGCGCACGTTCGGCGTCCATGACCAGACGGAGACGCGCGTTGCCGGCATGAACCTGTAAGCCCTTTCGAACACGAGCGCCTGAATCTGGCGGAACAGGTCCCTTCGCAGGGCTGGATCGTACTCTGTTGCCTGAGCCTCGATCAGCGCATCCAGTTCCGGGTCAAGTATCGATGCGGAGTTCCGGACGCCGTTGCTGTGAAGTACAGGAAGCAAGTACGAGTTGGGCATGGTGGCCGGCGCAGTAGGACCGATGGACATCTGGTAACGACCGGCCGTCCATACTTCTTCTCCGAAGACGCGTCGATTCACCAACTCCATCCTGGGATCCAGGCCGGCGTCTTTCAGCTCGATGACCACCGTCTCCGCATGGGCGATGTACTGGGGGCCGAAATCACCGACCCTTATGGTAAAAGTGCTGAAGGGCCCCTCGTCCAGAGCCTCGGCGGCGCCCCGCGGGTCTGCGAAGAACGCCGCGAGCTGCTGCCGGTCCGCCAGCCACGCCGCGTCGCCGACAGGGGAGCCGATGCTTACAAATCCCTGGCCGCCCCAGACGTTTGCGATAGCGCTCCAAGGGTCAGTCGCGAGGAACACCGTGCGCCGGCTTGCCGCGTTGTCGAACGGCGCCGCCGCGAGGTTCATCGCCAGTTCCACACCGACGCCAGGCTGCGGCACTCTGAACGACGGGGCGTTGGGACGCCTGTCGAGAAGGCCGTTCCATTCGGCAGGGCCAAACTCGTGGAAGTCCAGCACGTTCGTGAGGAACGCGGCGGTCCGCGTCTCATCCTCTTCGATCACCTGAATGCTCAAGCCGTCCAGATAGGGCAGGGAAGACTCGAAGTAGCCGGGATTACGCTCGTACATAGACGAGCCGTCTAGACGAGTCGATGTGAGCATCCACGGTCCGGAGCCTATGGTGGGCCCGTTTCTGAGGTCGCCGTTCTCGGCAACGACCTCCGGGGCGACGATCTTCGAACGGGCATCTGCCAGCGCCGTCAGAAAGTCGGCATCGGCCACTTTAAGGCGTATCCGCATGCTGCTGTCGCCCAAAAGCTCGATGCGCTCGATCGACCGCAGCAGCCCCGCATTGGGCCTGCCCGACTCGGCCTGCCGCGTGTAGCTGAAGGCGATGTCGGCGACCGTTACCTGGCGTCCGTCAACAGGGGCCAGGTCCTGCCAGGCGGCGTCCGGCCGGAGATCGAACTCAAACGTCAGGTGGTCCGTCATTCGCCATTCGGCGCAAAGGTCGCATTCCACCGCGAGGCTCGGCAGCCGGACATCGGGGCCCGAGCGCATGCGCAGCAGCCGGGAGTAGACCAGGCCGGGGCCCCAGGTGGACAGTGCCGGCGACCAACTATCGTGGACGTCCTGGTGTTCGAACGCTTCTTTTGCGGCCAGCCGGGCAACGCCGCCGATATCCGGAACGGTCGTGGGAGACGGAGTTGTCGGGGGCGGTACCTGCGTGGGTGTTGCCGTGGTCTGCGGTTCGACTGTTTCGGGAGTCGCGACAGCCTGTGTTGGCGTGGTCTGAGGTCCGGCTGTTTCGGTGGTCGCGGCGGTCGGTGTGGACGTTGGCTGAGGCTCGTCGGTCTGCGGAGTGGCCGTGATGGGTGGGTGCTCCGGTTCAACGGTCTCAGGAGTCGCGACGGCCTGTGTTGGCGTGGTCTGAGGTTCGACGGTCCGCGAAGCTGCGACCGCAGGCGTTGGCTCTGCTTCGGGACCTTCGACCGGCGCTTCCGGCGTGGAGGAACAGGCGAGAAGTGTGAGCGTGACGAACAACGCGGTCACTGCGGCCAGCAGCCTCAGAGCCCAGCTTGCCACGAGCGCGGTCAAGCCGCGGGACTCGCCCAACCCAGCCATCTTCTGAACTGACTGGCCGTGACGATTCCTTCCTGGGGGAGCATGAACACGGCTATGAGCGTGGGAGGCAGGAAGAGAACGGCGTGCACGAGGATCGCGAAGGCGAAGGCCGACGACTTGTCCATGCCAAAGAAGTCCAGCACGTACACTACAGCCGCTTCGAACGTGCCTATGGAGCTTGGCAGCGCCGGTACCGCCGACACGAAGAATATCGTACCCATGATGGCGATCGTGGCCGTCACCGGGGAGATGTTCATGTGTACGGCCTGGGCGACGATCCACGCTGTAATGCCCACGAGCACCCAGTAAATCGCGCTCACCGCAAGGCCGGCAGCCAGCCTCAGCCTCGACTCCTCGAGTTCGCGGACCGACTTCGTGAACTCGCGCACCCACGGCCACCGGCTGAAGAGAGGCAACCCGTCGCTGCCCCAGGAAATGAACCGCACGAGCGCTGCGACGACGACTGAGAATCCCAGGGCACCCCAGACGTACATCTTAAAGTTCTGCATCTCAGGAACGAACACGAGGGCGATGAGAAGTATGAGAGTGCTTGCCAGAACGTCCAGCACCCGCTCCATTCCGAGCGTCGCCAGCGCGATCGATCCTTTGAGCCGGTCACGTACGGTCAGGACCGCTAGCTGGGTAGCCTCGCTGGCGATTCGTATAGGGACGAGGTTGTTCAGGCCGATCCCTTCGTTCTGGACCACGAACAGGCGCCAGGTGGTAATCGGCTCGTCCCAGAGCAGTATTCGCCAACGATAGGCTCGGAGCCAGCTCGCGAACATGAACACGAGCAGCGAGAGAACGATGATCTCCAGGGACACGCCGACGAGAGATTCCCGCACGGTGCCCCAGTCAAGGCCACGCACGGCGAGCCAGCCCAGGCCCACGCTGGCGGTGACGCCAAGCGCGATCCTCAAGCCGTTGAGGGCGATCTGTTTGCTAGCGAGCGGCATGCGTCTGGTTGGTCACTTTCTTAACCGCAGGCATCGGCACAACTTGCCAGATACCCTTGTTCCAGCTTTCCCACTCTCACTTTCTGGAGAGACTCGTGGCTAGCCTCAGCCTTCTCCCACCAATGTGACAGTGCGTGACCTAGTTTACCCGTCATCCCCTCGAGGGACTTGGGGCAGGCTCTAACTTTCTCCCACAAGGGGAGACCTTTGCATAACCTCCTGTGTGGTACGGGGAACCCCATCCCAGCCTTCCCCAGCAGACTGGGGAAGGGGCCGGAGAACCTTGCCCATCACCTATTAGGCAGTTATGCAAGGGTCTCCACAAGGGGAGAATGGACCAGAGAACCCTATCAACTACAGATATGTCAGCTATGCAAAGGTCTCTATCAAGAGAGAAGGGGTCTCGTGGCGAACCCGCAAGGACTTTGGAAAGGCCTCTATTGGGAATGTGGGGACTCTTGGCGTCAATGCTAGGTTGCGCAAAGGGCTCCCTGGCTCGCGGCGCGGAACTGGGGACTGGATGGTCACCGTCCGAGTATAATTCATATCTGCCGGTCCCAATTCCCATGTTTATAGACTGCCACGTTCACCTAGACCCGTTTCCCGACCTGGAAGTCCCGAAGATTCTGTCGCGCGGCATGGAGGCTGGTGTGGCCGCGGTGATCTCGGCCGGCACGACCGTCAAGTCATCACGGCGGGCCGTAGACCTTACGTTGCGTCACCCGGGGTTCTTTGCTGGAGTAGGCGTCCACCCTATGAACCTCACCCGTCCGCTCGAAGCAGGCGACTACGGAGAACTGGAAGCCCTGGCGCTTTCCACGGACAAGGTGGTCGTTATGAGCGAGATCGGGCTTGATTTCATGGAGGGGGCGCCGGACCGTAGAATGCAGTACCCGGCCTTCCGCGAGCAGATACGGCTGGGTCTGGCCCTCAAGCTGCCTATCGTGTTCCACAGCCGCGAGTCGCATCCGGAAGTATTGCGTGTGCTGAGAGAGGAGCGCGCGTACGAGGTCGGCGGCGCGATGCACTACTTCCAGGGCGACTATGAGACGGCGCGGGAGGCAATCGATCTGGGGTTTTACGTCTCGCTTGCAAGGCCACTGCTCAGGCTGCCCGAGCTGCAGACCGTGGTCGCCAGGCTTCCGCTCAGAGCGATTGTGCTCGAGACGGACGCCGCGCCTCAGCCGTTCAAGGCGAAACGCGAGAACTGGACCGAGCCCAGGCACGTGCGAACCGTGGCCGAGAAGCTCGCGGCGCTCCATGAAGTCAGCGTCGATGAGGTAGAGGCCGTTACCACGAGAAACGTGCTCGCGATGCTGGGTAGTCATTCGAGTCCGGTGGCCCGTCACCTCGAAGGCACCAGCCCGCATGGGGCAGACCCGCCCAAGAACTCAGCGAAAAGCGAGGCGGTCTAGGCTGTCGTGACCTGGAGCAGAATCAGAAGTGCCCCTGTGAGGAAAGGCAGCGGAAGCCAGCCCAAGATCGTGGGGACCAGTATGCGTCGTAAACTGACCTGCTGGGTCTCCTTCACAGCCACAATGCCTGCTGAAAGCACCCAGAAGTTGGCAAACGAGAACGCGATGGCCCCTGCATAGGGAATAGCGACTGCCGCCGTAACGATGCCTGGCGCGAAACACACACCCAGAGCGTGAAGCAACTGGCGGTATGTGGCCTTTCCGCCCATGAGCTTTGACCCGATGAAGTAGCTGACAAATGTCCACAAAACCCATGCCAGGAGGACGGCCAAGATAGCAACCGGAAACAGCGTCGGTGGACGATCGACTTCACTCAAAGTGCGATTCGCATAGACAAGTGCGCCCGCGCCGAAGGACAACCCAGCGAGCAGTACCGTGCCCAATGCGTACAGGACGGACGACTTCGACTGGCGTAGCCGTTCGAATGCCGAGGGCTCAAGCAATGCCGCAAACAGGACGATGGACAGCAATGGACGGTCCGGGTGGAGAGAGTGAACGGGATTGTAGCCGCTGACCAAGTGCAGTTCCACCGTGTCGTTGACACGCCGAACGGCTGTGACTAGGATGAAATTGGCCGTGCTAGGCGGGGAGTTAGCGGTGCCCTGGACTCGCAATCCGCTCTAGCGAGGCTGAATTCCTCTCTGAGGTCCAACTCTCGAGGCCTCTGTCTCAGGGTTACGGTGTCGATGGCTGGGTCCTGCGCGGCGGAAATCCGTGAATCCCGTCAGGTCCGGAAGGAAGCAGCGGTAAGCGGGAGCTTCCGGGCGCCGCAGGGTAGCCTGGCCTGAGCCGGGCCCGAAGGACATGTTTTCGGGAGCGATCGAGGAGATGGTGCACGGCCAACTTCACGTATTGAATCTTGCCGGGCAGGTACACTATCCGCTTGTGAACCTGCCCTGCTCAACTCAATGGTTTCTTTCATGACGCTCACCGGCCGAGGAAGGCCAAACGAAGCGTCCGGGGTCGAACGCCGGCCCAGGGCCAAGAAGTCTTTGGGGCAGCACTTCCTGGTGGACAAGCGCGTTTTGGGCAGGATCGTTAAGGCGGCGGACCCGCAGGCGGGCGAGACGATCGTGGAGGTAGGCCCCGGGCACGGTACGCTGACCGCCGAACTGGCCGAGCGCGGCGGCAGGGTAATCGCCGTGGAACTGGACCGTGTGCTGGCCGCTCGCATCGAGGAGCGATTCGAGGGAAATACTGCGGTGCAGGTGGTGACCGGCGACGCTCGCGAGACCGACCCGTCGGCGCTTGTCGAGGGGGAACCGTACAAGTTCGTGGCCAACCTGCCGTATTACGCCGCGATGCCGATTGTGAGGCGGTTTCTCGAATCGGACCACCCGCCGAGTCGCATGGTGGTGATGGTCCAGCGCGAGGTGGCCGAGGTCATGACGGCGGCGCCGGGCGGCATGACGCTGCTGTCGGTGGCGATGCAGTTGTACGGTAGTCTCGCAATCGTGTGCCGGGCTGGGCCGCGAGCGTTCCGCCCGCCGCCCAAGGTGTCCTCCGCCGTAGTCCGCATCGACGTGTATCCGGAGCCCGCGCTGGAACTCGCGTCCGTAGAGGAGTTCTTTCGGGTGGTGAGAGCAGGCTTTAGCGCGCCTCGGAAGAAAATCCGGAACAGCCTCCGGCACGGGCTTGGTGCCGAGCAGAGCGAAGTGATCCGTGTGCTGGAGTCCGCAGGGATCGAGCCTTCACTCCGGCCCGGCGCACTCAGCCTGGAGGACTGGGGCAGGGTGTGCCGCGCACTGGCCGAGCAGGGGGAACACGCGGCGTGCTGACACTGGAGGCGCCCGCCAAGATCAACCTCACGCTGGAGGTAACGGGGCGCCGCGAAGACGGCTACCACGACATCGCGTCGATAATGCAGACCGTTGACCTCACGGACGAGCTCACTTTCGATGAGGCGGACGAACTCACGCTCGAGTGCGATGCGCCCGAGTTGCAGACGGAAGACAACCTGGTGCTGCGGGCGGCTCGGCTCCTGAGGCAGCATGCGGGCGTGGACCGGGGAGCGCGAATCGGGCTGCGCAAGAGGATCCCGCATCCCGCGGGACTGGGAGGCGGCAGCAGCGACGCCGCGACAGCACTCACCGGTCTGTGCCGTCTCTGGGGCCTGGACATGACCGCGCGGGACCTCACGCCGCTGGCCGCGTCGTTGGGGTCGGACATACCCTTCTTTCTCCACGGCGGCACAGCGATGGTGAGCGGCAGGGGAGAGAAGGTGCGGCCGCTTCCGGCGGCTGAGCTTGGCTGGGTCATCATCCTCGCGCCGGACCTTGTGACCGAAAACAAGACGGCGGCCATGTACGGGCGGCTGAGCCCATCGGACATGACGCGGGGCTTCCTGACACGAAAGCTGGCGGCGCGAATAGCTGGCGGCAGCGACGTTCCGCCGCAGTTCCTGTTCAACGTCTTCGACAGCGTCGCGCTGGAGGCGTTCGAGCCGCTGGAGTCGTACTGGCGCACGCTCGAGGACCTGGGGGCGCGCGAGGTGCACCTGGCCGGCAGCGGGCCCGCGATGTTCGCGCCGGTTTCTCGCAAGGAGATAGGGACCGCCATACACCTGATGCTAGAGTCGGTCCACAGGTGGCGGGCGTTCGTGGTGGGGCCGTGGGAGCGTGAACAGGGCCTGTGAACGAGATGATCGTCGGTCTTGCGTGCGGCGCCTTCATGGCATCCATCTTCGTGACGATTGGGGCCTGGACGGTGGTGAGGATGGCAGACGCTCCGCCGCCGGTGATGGTGCGGCTGCTGGAGCGGCACTCCCCGATGCGGCTGGTCATGCCCGTGGTGGTGCTTTCGTACCCGGTTTGGGGCGCAGCGGGCATGCTGTTCGGCCTGTTGTTCCTGGCTTCGGAGAACGCGGCTCCGGAAGGCGGTCTCGGCAGCCCAAACATGTTCTACACGGCCGTCGTGGCCGCGATCGCGGTGCTGGCCATGCCGCCGGCGCTTCTGTTAGTCAGGCCTGCAAGGTTGCAGACGGTGTTGACCGGAGCCTTGTTCGCCGGCGTTTTCGGCTGGATGCTGCCGTACTTTGCGACGTAGGGAGCACTTCGACCCTTCGAGCTCCTTCGACTAACCCAGGGCAGGGGCAAGGGTGAACGGACTTCCCCTGGTGTTAGCTCACAGGCGGCCGGGAGGCCGTCAGGCTCAATGGCCGTCGCAGCCGTCTCCGTTCATCCGCGACATTGCCTTGCTCAGCCGTGAAGCAGCCCAGGGTTCCTCGCGTTCCAGCAGCTGATCACTGCGGGGCCGCAAGCGCGATTGTCTTGTCGAAGCGGTTGAGTATCCGTTCCAGGCGAAACATGAACCAGGCAAGCAGGATTCCCGGAACGCCTGCATTGATGAACGGGCCTATGTCTATGTCCATAACCTCTCCACCTCCCGAAGTCGTCCAGATAAATCGTTGTTCTGCGCGAAGCGGGCTGTCCGTGTCATGCTGCCCTCAACTGGAGGCGCTGTACGGTGCGCAGACCGCTCGAGAAGCGCCAGCTTTCACCTTCGATGAAGAATTCGCGGTCGATGCCCAGGGTTGACTCCCGCACGGTGACCCGGTCCGAGATACTCCGCTGGACCATGTGGTGAAGCGTCGACCTGTCGCCGGCGGCGAGTGTGAGCACCATGGCGGTCCTGGGCTGCCTGCGGCGCTCAAGCCGGGAACTCGCAAGCAGCGCGGCCTCCTCGTGGTTGGTGATGAAGTTGCACCTGATTACCCTCCTGCGCTCCCCGAAGGTGTCCATGGATGCGGAATCCGAGGCCTCCACTTCCGACGGGCTGAGCAGCTTCACTGCCCTTCCCCTGAGCCGGAGCTGGGTGACGTAACCCTCGGTGCCATACGACAGCGGATCGGCAGCGGTGATCTCGATCTTGACCGCACTGGCCCAATACCGGCCGGAGTCTGTCACGACAGCCGTAATGTCGCGCGTGAGATCCACCCCGGTACCGTCCGGCTCCGAGTTAGCCTGGAAGTCGCCGGTCGAAAGCGGAGAGACGGCATGGAACGCGGCGTCGTATTCGCCCTCCGCGATGTTCGCCACGACGGTCAGGGTCTGGCCCGCGAGGAAGCGAATCGCTCTGCTGCCGTCGAACGCGCGGCCGGACTGCCAGAGCGTGACCTCGCCCGGGCTGGGCATTCCTCGGCGGTACTGGACCACGACGACGCTCTCAACATGGTCGGTGCCTTCCTCCCACTCCTCATCGGTGAACGCAGCATCGGAGCCGTTGTAGGTATCGCAGTACACGGCCTTGCTGACGGTGTGCGGGGCCCGCGTCCTGTGGTCCCGCTCCTCGAAGCGGTAGTAGCCGTTGCCGTCCACGTAGAACAGGCCGTCCTCTTCGTCCTGGAGCCGGTACACGGCGGTCAGTAGCCTGTCCGTGACCGGCTGGTAGTCTTGGAACTCGCCGTCGTTCAAGCGCCGCAGTGTGCCGAGCCGACGGTCCTGTCCCGCGCCGCCGTAATCGAGGATACGGTGGTGGTAGTTGGACGTCGCCGCGGCCGCTATGTTGTAGCTGCGGAGCTCCACGCGCTTGGCGCGCTCGAAGTCGTCGTGCGCCTGCACGTAGCAGTACTGCCTGCCGCTGCCGGGCCTGGGCCTGACCTTGCTGACCGCACCGTAAAACAGGCTTCGATAGCCTCCAAAATCACGCCACGTGTGGTCGTTGTGGTCCTCGGCGAACAGACCGTGCTTTGTCGCGCCGTTGATGGCCGGATCGTCGAGGGTGGCCTCGAGCACGGCTTCCCTGTCCACCATCACGCGGACGCGCGAGCCGTGAAGCTCGACGTGTAGCAGCCGGGTCTCGCCTGAGGCCCATGGCCGGGCAAGAGGGCTCGCGCCAGAGACCTGCGAGTCCGCCCCACCGACACGCTTTCTGAGTTCGACCTCTGTCCGGCTCACTGCCACGTAGGCGTGGTTGTCAGCGTCCGCAAACCGCAGGCACAGGCCGAATCTGACGGAGTTCGTTCCCATCGTTACCTGGGAGGCCAGGGTCACGTCCGTGTCGTGGAACGCCATGGCGGCGAGCAAGCGGCCCGCCGCTCCGGCCGACGTGCGGGCCGCGCCGGAGCCGTCCAACTCGATCACGTGGCCGTCGTTGGACCACGTCCAGCTTCGGTCGTTATCGGGGGAGTGATCGCGGAGGGGAGTGCTTGCCGCGCCGTCGAAGGCGTCGTATGGGTACCAGCACCTGGCCCAGAGCGCCTGGCCCGGCCGCAGTCCTGCGTCCGGCCGCTGCGGGCCAGCGGGGCTGTACCTGCCGTGCGCGTTGTTCAACTCCATGTCCAGCACGCGGCCGTTCATGTACTCGGCGCGCAGATCCCTGAACTGCTCGACTGACAGGGCTCGGATGTCCGATGTGATGTCTTCCCAGTCTGCGCGGAGCGCGAGGACCTGTACGAAGGGCTTGGGCACCTAGGGCGCTCCAATGTCGCGCCGGTTCCTGAGCGCGTTCTCTATGGCAGGAAGGAGGAGGTTGACGAGCTCCTGGACGTCCAGCTCGTTGTCCAGGGATAGGCGCGCCGACCGCAGGCCGCCGGTCGTGTCGGTGGCCGCACGGCGCTGAGTAGACAGTGACGGAGGCGCCTGTACGGCAAACGACTCGCGGCTCGCGATTGCATCGTCGAATGCCGACGCTGCGCGCCTGAGGCCTGCCGCCGCCGCTCTTCGCAGGCGCGACAGGTCCACGGCCTCAGTCATCGTAGACCTCCGTGCCGCCGGACCGCGCTGACGCTGCTTCCAGTACCTTCCGGTAAACGAGCAGCCGCTGGGTCAGGTCCCACGGCTGGTCTTTGAGCACGGACCACGGCATCCCGGTCTCGTAGACGAGCCGGACTTCCTCGTAGCCGCAGGGGAGCGGCGCCCGTCGCTTCATGGCCGCGAACAGCTCTCCCGACTCGCGAAATGCGTCGATAGGGGTTAGCCGAGGTGCTATTTCGTTGGCGAAATACTCAAGGATAGGCCTCGCGTGAAGCGGGCTGAGGGCGCGGAAGTTCTCAGGGCATGGCTCGCCGTCCAGCGACCAGCGGCGCACGAGCACGGCGAGGGTCGCCTCCTCCGCGTCCGGCCGCCTGGCCAGCAGCCTCCGGATGGCGGCGACGTCGCCCGTGGTGGGGCGCGTCTCAATGTCCGCCCAGTGGCCTTCGGGCAGTTGGATACGGTGGATCGTAGAGCACTCGTAGCACATGTATTCTAAGATAGTGCATGTGTTCTACAATGTCAACGGGTCGCAAGCATGAAGAGAAAGCCAGCCCCAGTTGCGGACGGGAAGTTTGGTCTCTGGGACGGCTTATGCGCCAGACGTGCACTAGCTGTTCCCGGCAGGCCAGGCCCTGGGTCCGGTCGGCTACAGTGCCCTGACGGCCTGCTCGATGCTCGCGGTGGCGTCGGAGTACGACGTACCGGACGTGAAGGTCAGCGGCTCGCCGACCGTTACTTGCAGCGTCCGGCGCCAGGGCGGACCGGCCGTACCGTTCGCCGAGATGCGGACGGGAATCACCGGTGCGCGGCATTCGACGGCAAGCAGGCCTGTGCCTGCCTGGAACGGCAGTATCTCGCCGCCGATCTTCTGCACTCCCTCGGGGAAGATGCCGATACTCCAGCCCTCGTCGAGGAGCTTGCCCATGTGCTCCAGGCTGGTCCGCACTCCGAACCGCCTGTACAGAGGGAACGCGTTGGCGAAGAGGCTTGCCAAAAATCCCTTCCACAGACTGCCGAAGGTGATCTCCGCGGCGGCCGCATAGGTCAGCCGGCTGCGCACTGCCGGCGGCAGTATTTTCAGCAGCAGGAACACGTCCCAGCGCGATACGTTGTGGTTGATGGCGTATATTGCGGGTTCGTGAAGGCTGCGGACGTGCTCCAGGCCGGCAACGCGCGACCCGTTCAGGGAGGACATAAGCGGAAACGCCACCAGGTTCTGAAACGCGCCCCGAATGGCTGTGCCCCAACCGGTGAGGGTCCAATTGGGGAAGGTGGGAATCTCCGCTTCCTGCGCCCCGGAGTCCAGGCGGCTCTCGACAAGCCGCTCGATCTCCGCCACCGTCGTTGCTGGCGACACCTCCGTCTCGTCGACGTACACGCCGAGTTCCTGCTCGATCAGCGACATGAGCTCGACGCGACCCAGCGAGTCGAGGTTCAGGTCGTCTCCCAGCGCGTCGTCGGCCGACACCGCGCCCGCGTTCACCTCGGCGATCTCTGCGACGAGATACCGCACGCTGCGCTGCTCTCCCGCCGAGGCCGGCTGCTGCGGGCTGGGAGCCGGGGATTCCGGGCCGGCCATGACCGCCTCAAGTACCAGGGGCTTCTTGACCTTGAGAGTATGCGTGCGTGGGAAGTCCTCATCCGGCCAAACGGTGAACCGATGGATCCGCTGGTGCTCAGCCAGAACGCCGTTGGCCCAGGTTACTGCGTCTTTAGCCGACGCCTCGCCGTCAACTATCAGGGCGGCGTGCACCTCCGTATCGGAGCCCCTCGGAACTCCGAGGACGGCAGCGGCTTCTACGGCAGGGTGCCGCTGCAGCGTGGCTTCCAGGTCTTCGGGGAACAGGTTCTGGCCGTTGGCCAGGACGATCATGTCCTTCTTCCGGCCGTTTATGTGGACGAACCCGTTCTCGTCCAGGAAGCCCTGGTCGCCCGTGTGGTACCAACCGTCCGAGAATACACTGGCCGTCTGCTCCGGCGCCTTCCAGTAGCCCGGCGTGAGATTGGGGCCGCGAACCATGATCTCTCCGTCCGAGGCGATCCGCACGTCCACGCCCGGAAGCGGCGGGCCTGCGGAGTCGTACCGGGGATTTCGAATCGTGTGGCAGCTTATGACGGGCGAGGCCTCGGTGGCGCCGTAGCCCTGGATGAGCTTGAAGCCCATCGCGGCCCACTTGGCGCCGAGGTCCGGGTCCAGCGCGGCGCCTCCGGCGACCACGTGCGTCAGCTTTCCACCGAATCTTTGATGCACGCTGCGGAAAAGCAGACGCCGCACAGGAACCGGTACATAGCGGCCGATACCCATGAGCAGGCGCCAGGCGCGTTCTTTGCCTTGGCGGCTCACCTCGCGCTCCACCCCCTTGATGAACAGGTCCAGCACCTGCGGCACCACGAGCAGCATCGTGACCTTGCGCTCGGCCAGAGTCTTGAACAGCGTCACCGGCTTGAGACTCAGCGGGTACGCTACGTTTGCCCCCGCGCTGAGCGGGATCAGCAGCCCGCCGACCTGCTCGAACATGTGGCTCAGCGGTAGTATTGAGACGAGGCGGTACGTTGGCTCGCCTGGAATGTACTGTTTGATCGACTCCAGGTTCGAAAGCAGGTTCCCGTGAGTGAGCATCACGCCCTTGGGGTCGCCTGTGGTGCCGGACGTGAACATTATCTCAGCAAGATCGTCCTGCGACACATCCACGGGTGCGGGCGCCGCACGGCTATCTAATAGCGACTCCACCTCTTCGAAGTCGATGGTCTCCAGGCCCAACTCCCTGTGGACTGCCGGAGTGAAGCGCGACGCGAACATAAGACGGGGGTCGGTCTGACCGGCTACGTTGCGGGCAAAGTCTGGCGCGCTTCGGACGTCCAGCGGTACGGCGATTGCGCCTGCCTTGAAGCACGCGAAGAAGGCGAGGACCCACTGCGGACAGTTCGGCCCCCAGATGAGCACGCGGTCTCCCTTCTGGACGCCGCGGGCCTGCAACTCGGAGGCCAGGCGCGTCGAGTCGCGCAAGAGGTCCTCGTAGCTCCACCTCATGTAGCGGAGGCCGGTCTTGAACAGCAGCGCCGGCCTGTCCCCGAACTTGCGCGCCGCGTCTTCCAGGAACTCAACAAGAGTCCTGGGGCCCGAGGGCCGATGTGACGCCATAGAATGCTCCTGCGAGGACAGGTAAGCCGGGAACGAGTCCAATGCCGGTGAACGGCGGGAGACGGCTGACCCTATGATAGCGAAACGTGCGCTTATAAGGTATGCCGGCGCAGGCGAACATCGCTGTGTCAATCTTGAGAATCGCACAAAGTTGTGCTGAAATGGACACGTGAACAGCCGGGAGTTTATAAGGCGGGTTTGGCGGTTTGCTCGCAGAAACAGACTGGACTTCGAATTCAACTCCAGCCGGGGAAAGGGCAGTCACGGTGAAGTCAGGCTTGGCGGCAGTAGGACCACTGTCCCTCATGGTGAGACACCCTCTTAGGGACCATGGCCGCCATGCTGAGAGACTTAAACATCGACAGGAGGGAGTTCTAGTATATGCGCTACGCTTATCCTTGCAATGTTGTCAGCGATGAAGAGGAAGAGCGAGCCACCGGAAGGCAGGCCTACAACGTGACCTTTCCCGACGTTTACGGGGTCAACACCGGGGGATGGTCATGGGGAGAGGCGTTGGACATGGCCCAAGACTGCCTTGGAGTTGCGTTAGGCATGCTCGTCAAGAGTCGAGAAGATATTCCTGTTCCCAGCCCTTTGGAGGACGGTCAGGTACTGGTCTCGGTGGAGCCCATAATTGCGGCGAAGCTGGCCCTATACACAGCAATGCGGGAGCAGGGAATCTCCAACGTCGCCCTCGCCTCCCGTCTAGATATGCAGGAAAACGCTGTCCGCCGACTTGTCGACCCAGGGCACCGATCACACATTTCATCGGTCGAAAAGGCCCTCAGAGCCGTTGGCCGTTCGCTGGTGTTGGAGGACAGGGCCGTTGTGCGACAGCGGGAAGCCTCCGCCGCATTGACTTCGGTCTAACAGCCATCTCTACGGCAATCTCCGGAGCTCGGAAGCTTCATTGGCTGCTCGCCGAAAGGAGGCCACGCACTTGCCCACGCCTGAAACGCTGGAGGTGAGCAACGGAAGGGCGCGGCTCTTTGCCCGCGTGTACGGCCGCGGACTGCAGGCTCTCGGCGTGGTGATGGTGCCGTCGTTGGGACGGAGCGCGACGGACTTCGACCGTCTCGGTGCGGCGCTCGCTGCGAACGGGTACACGACCGCGGCGCTCGATCAACGCGGGGTGCGGGACAGCACCGGGCCGCTGGAAGGCCTCGACCTTGCGGACCTCGCGTCGGATGCGATGGCCGTGACGCGTGCGTTCCACGAGGGCAGCGTGGTGGCCGTGGGCCATGGCTTCGGCAACGGCATCGCTCGCAGGATGGCGGCGCTGTACCCGGACGAAGTCGCGGGCGTGGTCGCGGTCAACGCGGGCGGCAAGATCCACGACCCTGACCCCCGCGTGTACGCAGAGTTCGAGAAGGTCTTCGATCCGGGCGTGGATGAGGAAGAGCGCCGCGGCGCCATCTCCTTCTGCTTTTTCGCAGGCGGGCCGGTGCCGGCGGACTGGATCGATGGTTGGTGGCCGGAGCACTACCTGCCGTTCCTGGCCGCCCAGGACTCGACGCCGGAGGAGACATGGTGGACGGCAGGCGACGAACCGATTCTCATCATCCAGGGCCTGCGTGACCGCGTCGCGCCGCCGGAGAACGGTTACGACGTGCGTGCGCTAGCCGGTGCCCGCGCAAGGGTGCTAGACCTACCGAACGCGAGCCACGCGATATTGCCGGAGGAGCCCGAAGCCGTGGAGCGCGCCGTGCTGGAATTCTTGAGCAGGCTGGCGGTCAAGTAGGCCTAACGGGTCCTTACACCGGGCGTCACGCTGAGAAGTTGTGGAGCCTTGAATGCTCCGAGACTCTCAAGGCGAGTGGACCTCTACTTACTCCGTGCTGCCGATGGGACGCTGAGACGAGCGAGCATGGGCCGGCTACTATTCGACCAGCAGAGCGTCAATGGTTGTCTCCAGAGCGTCCGCGATCCGGGCAAGCGCCGAGGCTGAACCCATCTTTCGGCCACGCTCGATTTCGGACAGGTAACTCACGGCGAGACCAGTCTTCTCGGATAGCTCCCTCAACGTTAGGGCACGGTGGTTTCTCAGGGCGAGCATGGGACTCTTGCCGCCAAGAATCGCTAGAGCTATCTCATGGGAGACCCGAACCCCGCTATCGGCATCGATTGCGGCTAGCCTATCCTCTAGCTCGTCGCATCGCGTGACCAGCGCGTCGTACTCCGCGCGCGTCAGCGTGATTGTCTTCTTGCTAGGCATAGGCTTCACTCCTGTGCCGAATCCTAAGCACAATCATCGTTGATGCGTCACCCCGCTCAACTCTGAAGATTACTCGATGATTGCCGACTCTCAGTCGCCTGTACCTGCTTCCAGTCAGGGTGATCACCTGCCTGGCAAGGGATCCCGGATTTCCGGCATACTGCTCAATCTTGGTGACGATCCGGTCCCTGTCTATTGGGGAGAGGCGGCGAGCATCCTTTACAGCCTTGAGCGACCATTCGATTGTCATTCTCTGGGACACTCGAATCAGTTTCGCAAATTGCGAACTTTGCCGTCAAATGAGGAACATGATCGCAATTCATCATTTCCAAGTCTTTGCCCAATTGAAATGTCCGAAGGCAAGCCCCCATACTTCTCCAGGAGCCCGAAGCCGTGGAGCGCGCGGTGCTGGAATTCCTTGACGGGCTGAGGGTGCGGTGAGTGGGGTTGGCGTCGCACTGCCAACAGGGAGTAGGTAACTGGAATGGGGTACGCCTTCGGAGATACTGGGCTTGCTGCCCGGAGGCTTGCGTTGCTTGCGGACACCTTCGCCGATTCGTCGCGTACGTTCCTGCGTGAGTCAGTTCACTGGCGGCCTCGAAAGGCGGCGGACCTGGGATGCGGGCCCGGCTACTCCACGCAGTTGCTTGCTGAAACTGTGTCCGCAGACTACACGGTTGGCCTGGACAACTCCGAGAGTTTCTTACGCCTTGCGCAAGAGTCCGCGTCCGAGAGGTTGTCGTTCCTACTGCACGACATCACGACGGGGCCATTCCCTTCAGGGCCATTCGATCTTCTCTTCAGCCGATTCGAGTTGACTCATCTGAGAGAGCCCGATGCAGTTGTAATGCTGTGGGGCGAGCAACTTAATGTGCATGGACTCTTGTTGATCGAGGAGGTAGAGCGCGTAGAGACCAACATCGCGGTGTTGCGGACGTACCTCGATATGCAGCAAGCAATGTTGCGGGACCAGGGAAACTGCCTGTTCATCGGACCTGTACTCGACCGAATCGGTGACTCCGAACTGCTTAAGCGGCGTTCCAGCGAAATGCGGAATGTCCGTGTTGCCGCCAGGCGCGCGGCTGAGATGTTTCACATGAACCTGGGAGTTTGGAGACAGAACGAGTTCGTGAAAAACAGCTACGATCAAGCAGAGTTGGACGGAATTGAAAGTGGCCTGCTGTCCCTGTCCCTTGGCGACAATCCCACCCCTGTCGAGTGGGGGTTGCGCCAGATCGTCATGGAACGAGTGAGGTCCTAGAAGGATAAAGCTACGAAACTCTTCGCTGATCACGATAACGTCGGCCCGCCAACCCCAAACGGCGAAATCTCTACCGGCTTAATCTTGACTACATTCACGTCATAAGAGGTAAAATGGCACGGTTAATACAACCGGTTAGGATTGAACATGCGTGAAGTCAAAGCTACCGAAGCCAAGGCGCGCCTAGCTGAACTGCTGCGCGCCGTCGAGCATGGAGAGGCCATCGCAATAACGCGGCATGGCAAACCGGTTGCGCACCTCATTCCTGCCGAAGCGCAGGACCGCGCCAATCGGAAAAGGGCGGTAGACGAGTTTCGCCGGCGCCGCGCCCAATGGCGGCGCGTAGAATTTTCGACGGAGGAAATACTTGCCGCGCGCCATGAGGGTCATCGCTTTTGAAGCTTGCTGGTCGTCGATGCCTCGGTAGCGGTATCGTGGCTTTTCGACGATGAGGATGAGCCCACGCGCAGATATGGCCTTGCAACGTTTATGGAAGAGGGCGAGGCGCTTGTTCCACAGCTTTGGCACCTGGAGACACGCAACGCAATACTAGCTCGCCGAGCGCAGAGGGCGTCTTTCCAGACAAGCGGTCCGGGAGCGGATGGGTTTTCTGAGCGGCTTACCGATCCGAACGGACGGGGAACCCGACCTTCAATCCGCGTTTGGCCTAGCAAGGACGCATGGATTGACCATCTACGACGCAATGTACCTGGAATTGGCTAAGCGGCAGAGCGCAGAGCTAGCTACATTGGACAGGGCGCTCGGTCGCGCCGCCGCTGCTGAAGCGGTACCCCTCCTCGACCCCTAGCACGCGTCCGCCGGGCGCTTGCGCACGAGGAAGCGGCGGCGCAGCGTGAGCACCCGTTCGCCGCGCTGGTTGTGGGCGCGTGTCTCGATGTGGACGACGCCGCGGTCCGGCCTGCTGTGCGATGGTGTCACGTCCAGGACCTCGCTCTCGGCGTAGATCGTGTCGCCGTGGAACACCGGGCCGTCGTGCGTTACGCGCTCGTACTCCAGGTTCGCGATCGCCCTGCCGGAGGTGTCCCGCACGCTCATGCCGACAGCGAGGCCCATGACGTAGACGCCGTTCACCAGGATGCGACCGTGCGTGTGCTCCGACATGACGTTCTCGTCCAGGTGCAGCGGGTTGTGGTTCATCGTCAGGAGGGAGAAGAGGTGGTTGTCCATTTCGGTCACCGTCTTGCCTGGCCAGTGCTTGAACACCTGCCCCGGCTCGAAGTCGTCGAACCATCCACCAAACGATTCGCGACCGTCGATGATCATTGTCTGCCTCCCGTGCTTCGCTTGAGACGTGCGCCGCCTGCAGTCTACAACTGACACAACGATGTTGCCCACATGCTCCTTGGCCAGGAATGCCTCCTGCGCCTGGCGCATCTCTCGCAGCGGGTACGTCGACGCCAGCACCGGCCTCACCTCGCCGCGCTCGATGTAGCCGACTAGCCTGGCAAAAGTGCCGGGCGGCACCACGGTTGCGCCGGTAAACGTGAGGTCCCGCAGATAGAACGTGCGCAGGTCGAACTCGACGATCGGCCCGGCAATAGCACCGGAGCATGTGTAACGGCCCCCGTGCCTGAGCACGTCTATGAGCTGCGGCCACAGCCGCCCGCCGACAACGTCAGCGACCACGTCGACATTGGCGCGGCCGATCACTTCTTCCAGTGAAGCGGCCAGGTCCTCCGGCGAACGCGGCAGCACCGCGGCGGGCCCCAGTGCGCGAACGGCGTCGGTCTTCGACTCTCCGCACAGGGCCACCGTTTCCGCGCCCCGGCGGTTGGCGAGCTGGACAAGCGCCGTACCAACGCCGCCCGATGCCCCTGTGATGAGCACGACGTCTCCCGCTGTCACTTGCGCCCTGTCCAGCATGTTTTCGGCGGTAACCCACGGCGTCGCGAACGTGGCAAGCTCGGCATCGCTCAGGCCGCACTCAATCGGGTGGACGTTGCGCGCATCCACGGCCGTGTACTCCGCGAAACCCCCGTCATGTTCCACGCCCAGGTAGCCGCACCGGTCCATGTTCAAGGGGTCGTTCCAGTCGCGGACCCAAGTGTCGACGAGCACGCGCCTGCCCAGAAGCTCCTCGGGCGATCCGGGGCCGAGCGCGGCAACCGTGCCGCAGATGTCGCCGCCCTGGATGCGAGGGAACGCGACGCCGCCGCGCCAGCCGCCGTCATCCTCCTGCACGCCTTCGAATCCCCCACGGCCGCCCTCTTCCGTGGTGCCCTCCGTGACCGGCTTCGAGTACCACCCGGTGCGCACGTTGATGTCGAAGTTGTTCAATCCGCATGCGGCTACTGCGACCAGCACCTCGCCGGGTCCGGGCACGGGCGTGGGCCAGTCCTCGCGGTACTCGAGCTTCTCCAGTCCGCCGTGCGCCGTTAGGACGACGGCCCGCATCGTTCTGGGGATGTCGTTCATCGCGCCCGGGCTCCCTACTCGTAGACGGCCACAGGGTCTCCGAGCTCCTCCATGATCGGCGTCACGCCGAAGCCGGGCTCCGTGTTGGCACGCGCCTGCCGTGGGGTGGTCGCGCAGCAGGCCCTTGCCGATGGGTCGTTCCACGAACGCGGCGCAGTCCCACATCGAGTGGAGGTATCGAGGCGGGGTGGAGTGCGCGAGGTGCGCCGTCACGGCCGCGTTGAACTCCTCGCCGGAGGTGTCCTGCACTTTGACCGGGATGCCGAGCGATACGCACAGGTCGCGCATCAGCCTAGCCTTGCTCAGGCCGCCTACGCGGCCAATTTTGAGGTTCAACGTGTCTATGGCGCCGTCCGAGAACGCCCGCACAAGGTCGCCCGTGTCGTGGATGCACTCGTCGAGGCTCATGGGACGCCCCGTTGACCTCTTGAACGCGAGGCATTCCTCATACGTGTAGCAGGGCTGCTCAAACATCACAGCAACGTCCGGGACGGCTCTCGAGACCCTGATTGCCTCATCCACGCGGTAGCCGCAGTTCACATCTATGATGAGTGAGTCTTCAGCCGTCATGAGGTTGCCCACGAAGCGGATCATCTCTATGTCGGTTGCGGGGTCGCCGCTCCCCTTGAACTCGAACCGCCTCGCACCTTCCTTCGTGGAACCTCTTCATAGCCTCGTCGGTGGCAGGGCCGGGGTCTATCACGAACCCTCCGCCGAACGGGAAGACGTCTGTAAGCCTGCCGCCCAGGAGCGTGTACACGGGCAGACCGGCCGACTTGCCCAGGATGTCCCAGCATGCGTTGTCCAGGCCGGTCTTCGCGTACGGGATGCCGTACATCTCCGTGTCCATGAGCACGTTGATGGCGCCGACGTCGCGGGGGTCCTTCCCGATGATCAGGGGAGAAAGCACCTCCATGCCCGCGCGAGCTCCCTCTGCAAATGCCGGGATGTAGTTCGAGCCGAAGGGGCAGGTCTCTCCCCATCCGGTAATACCCTCGTCCGTGTCGATGCGGACGACGCTGGTGTCGAGCACTCGCCAGATGCGTCCGCTGGACTGCCTGAAGCCGCCGTCTCTGACCGGCAGGTCCACCTGGTAAACGGTAATGCTGGTGATGCGCATGTGCTGGGCCTCCTGTGCGAATTCATGGTGGCGGCAGGCGATGGGACTCCAGCGCCGAATATACTTCGGAAGTCAGGCACGGTCAACGGTCTGCGCCCGGCTCGGGCGGGGCTCAGAACACGTCCCTGGTAACCGTGCCCTCCACGCGCAAGACCGCCTCGAACTCCACCTGGCTGCCCACCTTCGAAACGATCTCGTACGCCGCCGCCCAGCAGCGGCCGCTGTATCTCACCGCGCCGGCGATGATCTCGTCACGATCTAGCAGACGGCCAACTCGCACCAGTCCCGCGAATCAAGGTCGTATGTTTGACATAAAGCTGCGGGCGGGCCGTAGGCGAACACCGTTGCCGAGTCGTGCGTCCTCAGCGGACCGAGTACCGCGTCCGCCCCGGAACCCGCTTCGCTGTCGTACAGCCCGGCCAGGTAGATAGTTGCGCCCTCGATTCCCGGCGCAAACCTCGAGCCGGCGTCGCCCAGCCCTGTCACATCATCGAGGGCGCGTGAGCCCGGCAGTCCGGACACCTCGATCAGATACGGTGAGAGGTCCCGCTCGTTACCTTCCGCATCGTCCAGCTTGAAGACTGAGACCTGCGAGTCGAAGAATGCCATTGATGCCCCTTGCTCTATCCGGGGAGCCGCTTGACGAACCGGAAGTGGAAGTCGGCGGCCGTGTACATGCCGCCCCAGAGCCGGCGGGGCCCCACGTTGTCGACAGACTCCAGCCGTCCGTCGTCGACGCTGCCGCCCCACGTGTGGTCGGCTGCCGCCGCGGCCTGCACGCTGTTGGCCCCTTCCGGACTCCATGTACTCTTCCAGCGTCCGCTGCGCCTCTCGCGAGGACGCCGAGGACACAACCAGGACCACCTTCATCCGGCCGGTGAAGGACAGCCCTCCCAGCGTGAGCCTGGCGTCTCGCGACTCGAATTGCACCACGGCTGCCGGAAGCTCGCTTACCGAGGCGGGCTGGTAGTCGAGGACGCGCAGGCCGGGCAGCGTTGCAAGCGCATTGGCCAGCCCTCGCCTCGCGTCCGCTATGGTCCCCATCAACGGACGCCGGCGCCGAGCGCGGCCTTGCGGTAGCCGGCGAGCAGGAACGCGGCGTCGGCATCGAACATCGCTGCGCCGTTTGAGCGGCCCGCGCCACCCGGGATGTGCAGAAGCCCGGCCGCGCCGTCGCCGAGGCGCAGAAGCCTGGCGGCCTGAATGATCACCGCCTCAGTTACGCCCGGCGGGTACTCGAAGATGTCTATCGAGTCGGCCTGCTCGTGCGCCGTCGCTGCTCGTGCCGTTCGCGCCCCTTGTAACGTTCAGCCGGTTGCCTTCGTACGATCTCACGTACACTCTGCTCAGAGCCAAGCAGCAGGGTGTGGCCCGCCTCCACGTCGGCCCGCGCTGAGACCACAAGAACTGTGTCAGTGCCCGCTACGGCAGCGGCAAGCGTCTCGCCTGCCCGGCGCAGGTGCAGCCACCAGCCCCACAGTCCGGCAACGCGCACGGTGCTGCGTCCGGTCGGAAAGCGGCGTCGTGCGCTGGCGGCCCCGGCCGCCTCGATGCGCGTGTAAGGCCGCGATGCCGCATTCGAGGCCGACGCCGGGTCCGCGTTCGCCGGAAACAGCAGGAAGTCGGACCCCGGCCACGTGGTCCCGAACGTGCCGTCCATGCGCGCGTCCGTCCGAAGCCCGCCTTCCTCGATCTTGATGATGTCCGGCGTTAGCAGCGCGGTGCCGCCGTCGCCATCGAACAGCTTCGCGGCCCTCAGCGCGTAGAAGTGCCGGTTGCAGTAGCCGTCAACGGCCCGGCTCGCGGCCTCGATCAGCCGGAGCAGGCGGGCGTCGTCGCCTGCCCCGGCTATGTTCAGCGCATCCTTCAGCATGTCCACCGACGCGTATGCGTTCACTATCCCTCATCCTTCCTTTTTGGACCTATCGTGTTTCCCAAGAGTTCCCTCTCCCTTGAAGGGACCGGCCTCTCAAAAAGCAACTAGTGTCTCGATTTGTCTCATTTCGTAGCTGGCGACGCGAGGTTGGCGAGATGGTATGAGATGTCTTCGAGGTAGATATGAGGTAGGTATAAAGTGGTATTGAGGCGCTTTGAGGTGTTTGTGAGACTCCACCAGGTGCGACCCCAAGTGCGGCGCGCCTCCCACTCACTGCTCTGTCCCCGGCTTGACCGCGCCGCATCTGCAGCTGTACCCCTTCGACTTCCTGTAGTAGTGTTTGTGGGCGGAAGGGGCCGCGGGCGCCGCGACTTCGCTTGCGCCCGCTTCCACCCCCGGCGCGCCGTCACCCTCCCCGGCGAGGCCGAACTTGCCGGGATTGCTCCCGGCCATCCGTGCAGCCTCGCCTTCCGAGACCTCCACCACACCTCCCGCGGGGACGATCACGCCGGCCCAACCCAGCTCGTCATCTGTCAGGTTCTTCACGCGAGCCATGATTAGCTCACGCCCGTTATGTTGTACTGAAGCGCTGTGTGCGTGGCCGAGCTGCGCGCGCCGCTTCTCTCGGCCAGGGCGTGGCGCAGGCTGACGGTGACCACCGTCTGGCGCTTCTGCGTGTCCCTGTCCACGTCTATGCCCATCTCCCTGCGGAAGCCCTGGGCCCACTGGTTCCGGTTCACGATCAGCACGCGTCCCGTCTCCGCCGTGTTGCCGCCGGAGGAGACCTTGCCGTCCGCGTCCGCGAGCCTCATCTGCTCCGAGACGATCACCGGTATGCCCTCGATCGCGCCTAGCATCCCGGTCAGAAGCGTGGCGTTCGGGCCGAGCTTGTCCATGGTCCGGTAGTTCGTTATCGATTGCGCGCGAATGAACGTGTTCACGTCCATGATCCACGCCAGTTCAGACGGTCTTGCCCCGTACTTTCCAAGCTTGGCCCGGACCTCGTTGAACATGTCGTCCGACACTGCCGCCCCGTGGGCGTTCGACTGCTTGGTGTTGTCCACGAGCGGCAGGTGGAGCAGGCCGTCGTACCCGAGCAGCCAGTGCGCGCTCCCGGCCGCGCTGGTCGTCAAAGTCGCCTCGTCTGCGTTGATGTTGTTCTGGGCGGTCGTGTCCGCGTTCAGGACCACGTCGTCCAGCACCTCCGCCACGTTCCGAACGAGGCTCGCGCGGATCTCCGGCAGCATCGCCACCACGGCGTCCTCCTCCAGGGTGAACGAATAGGGGACGTGCCCCACCAGTTCGTAGGCCGTCAGCGTCACCTTGCCGGTGGCCAGCCCGGTCTCCGAGGCGGCGGCGTTCTCGGTGCCCGGGAAGAAGTTCACGTCCCCTAGCTGTTTCGGCACGTCGAACGGGTTGGACGGCATCGCGATGGTGGGGATCAGCGGCGCAACGAGTGTGCTGAGGTTCACGTCCATCCACATCTCACGCGCCTCCAGCGTCGAGACCAGCTCATCGCCGAGCCCGGCCGTCGTGCTGTCCATGGCCGCGCGGGTCATGGCCTGTAGCTGCGCTCTGCCGAAGGTGTCGTACTGGCCCGTCGGCCTGCCTCCGACCGAGTATCGGTCATTGAGCCTGTGGGCGGACCTGGAGTGTTCCGCCTGTATCTCAACCGGCGTGATCGCCTCGACCATCTGCCCGCGTGCGCTCTCCACTCGCTCGATCCACGCTGGGCCGAACAGCTCCCGCTGCTGGGAGTGCGCGAAGCGGCGCAGCAGACCGAGGTCGAGCAGGTCCATTCCCGCGTACGGCCCCCCGTCGACAATCGGCGCCGCGCCGTCGTCCGCGTGGCGCACTATCGCCTCCCTGCGGTTCGCACGGTCCCGGCTCTGCAGGTCGGTCACCGCGGACTTGAGCCTTTCGGTCTCTTCCTTCATCAGCCCAAGCTCCTTGCCCTCGGGTCCCAGCCTCTTCCTGACGAATCCGTTGATCTCCGCCAGGTCCTTCACGATCTTCTCGACGTCTGTCTTTCCCATTCCTAGTCCTCCTCCTTGCCTGAAGTCTTGCCTGATATCGCTTCCAGTACCTGCTCCACCGCTTTTCCGATCTCGATCAACTCCTCCTCCGATTCCTCTTCGTCTGCCGTCTGGGTCATGCCGCCGTACTCGCTATCGGGAAGCAGTATGTCTGAAAGGCGCCGAAGCTCTTCTCCGATTTCGATTAGCGCCGGCTGCGGTTGGGATGTGCGCCTGTCGGAGGGTTCTGTTTCGCCGATGCCTGGGTCCGCCGCTGCCGTTCGGATGGCTTCGTCCAGCATCCGCTTGTGGGCCTGCCTGAGCGCGTCCGGGTCCGCAGGCACCGGCACGATCGACCACTCAAGCAGCTCCGACCTTTCATCCCGCCATTGACCTTCGCGCGTTGGCCCTCCGGCCAGGGGCAGCCAGCTTATGGACGCAGCCCGAAGGAAGCCTCTGTCCCACGCGTTTCGCACTCGCCCGGCAAAGGGATCGTCGGACAGGAACTCGAAGTCGACGACGAGCTTGCCACCCCGCTGCTTGTGCAGCCTGAGCGTGCGCCCGATCGGCAGGCCGCCGGACGGCGACCGGCCCGACACGTCGTGCGCCCACATCACGACGGGATTGCGCGTGTAGTTCTCTGTCGACAGCCCGCCGAAATCCAACTCCGGCGGCTGCCGCACCCGCTCGTTCGCCGCGATGGTCACGCGATAAACGCCTTCTCCAACGTGGTCCCTGGTCACCACGTCCATGTACTGAGACCTGACTCCGGATGTCATCAACACCTCCCGCGGCCCTGCGCGTCCGCCAATTGCTGGCAATAAAAAACCCCGAAGCGGCCGTCTGGGCCTCTCTCGGGGCTAATGCATCCGCTTTCCGGATGCCTGCTAGTAGAATAGCACTGCAGTTCTACTATGTCAACTGGTCGGTTCGAATTCTACTCCAGTCACGTGCTCGGTACCTGTGATTAGGAGGTTTCACGGAATTATGGGATGATTTTAGATGTATGAGGTTATCGATTTGCGCTCGAGAGCGGAGATCCGGGACCGAGCCCAAACGACGCAGTTACTCCGGCTCGGCAGTTGCTGAGGCCCTCTATTTTTGACGGTTTTACGCCTACTCTGATACTATCCATGTTTGCAGGTTTGTGAACATATTCGCAAAGGCAATGAAGAGGAGTAGTACCGGACGTTCCGCCCCCAGAGAGCCGGCAGAAAGCTGAAACGCCGGCGACGTGATTACCGGGAACTCGCCCCAGAGCTGCCTCGCTGAACCGGCAGAATGCCGCAAGGCGGGGACGTTTAGGCTGCGTTAATGGCCTTTCGAGAGCCTCGGCATAGCCGGGGAACAAGGGTGGTACCGCGGGAGTTGAGCACTCAACACATCCCGTCCCTTAGGTGGGGCGGGATTTTTTTTGCAGCCGGAGATCCGGTAGTGGTTTGCCTAAGGCCGATTGGAGGGCAACAGAAATGAACAAGACAGGCGGGCAGTTGGTTTGCGAGAGCCTCATCCGAGAAGGCGTGGACGTAATCTTCGGCCTTCCCGGCGGGGCGATCCTTCCGCTGTACCAGACTCTGCCTCAGTACCCGGAGCTGCGCCACATCCTGGTCCGCCACGAGCAGGGCGCCGCTCACGCGGCGGACGGCTACGCCCGCGTCACCGGCAGGCCCGGCGTGGCCTGGGCCACCTCAGGCCCAGGTGCAACGAACCTGGTCACCGGCATCGCCACGGCGGCGATGGACTCCGTGCCCATGGTCATAGTCACCGGGCAGGTTGGCAGGCCCGCCATCGGCTCCGATGCCTTCCAGGAGACCGACATCACGGGCATCACTCTGCCAATTACGAAGCACAACTACCTGGTTATGGAAGTGTCGGACATACCCAGGGTCATCAAGGAGGCATTTCATGTCGCCAGCACAGGACGCCCCGGCCCAGTGCTGGTGGACGTCCCGAAGGACGTGATCCAGGAAGAGACCTACTTTGATCCCGACGCCGAAATCGTCATGGACCTTCCCGGTTACAGGCCAACACTCAAGGGCAACGGCGCACAGATAAACAGGGCCGCCAGGCTGATCAACGAGGCCGAGAGGCCGGTGATCCTTGCCGGACATGGGCTGATCCTGTCGGATGCCCTCGACGAGTTAAAGGAGCTGGCAGAAGTCGGCCAGATCCCGGTAATCACGACTCTGCTCGGCATCAGCAGCTTCCCGGACGACCACGTGCTCTGCGTCGGGATGCCGGGGATGCACGGCATGGCGTACGCCAGCCTGGCTATCGAAGAGGCGGACCTGCTCGTCGCGCTCGGAATGCGGTTCGACGACCGGATAACCGGCAAGACCAGCGCCTTCGCAACACGATCGAAGAAGATTCACGTAGACATAGACCCGTCCGAGATCGGCAAGAACATCAAGGTCGACGTCCCAATCGTGGGCGACCTAAAGAGGGTATTGACCTCACTGAACAAGAAGGTCCAGCCCGGCAACCGGATGGACTGGATCAGGCAGATTGAGCAACTCAGGGAAGAGCACCCCTCGCACCTCGTAAGGGACACTGACAAGCTGATCCCGCAGTTCATCATGCGCGAACTGAACGACGCCACAAAGGGCGACGCGATAATCGTCACCGGCGTGGGCCAGCACCAGATGTGGGCGGCGCAGCACTACACGTACAAGAACCCTCGCAGCCTGATCTCCTCCGGCGGCGCGGGCTCGATGGGCTACGAGGTGCCCGGCGCGATGGGCGCCCAGGTCGGAGCGCCCGAAAAAGTCGTGTGGTCCATCGCGGGAGATGGCGGCTTCCAGATGACAATGTGCGAGCTTGCCACGCTTGTGGAAAACAAGATCCCGGTGAAGTTCGCCCTCATGAACAACCGCTACCTCGGCATGGTCCGCCAGTGGCAGGAGCTGTTCTACGACCGCGACTACGTTGCAACCTACTACACGGGCAATCCCGACTTCGTAAGGCTGGCGGAGGCGTTCGGCGTACTAGGCATCAGGGTCACGGAGAAGTCCCAGGTCAGATCGGCCATCGAAAGGGCCATGGAATGGGACGGCCCCGCGCTAATCGACTTCATGGTGGAGGAGGAGGAGAACGTTTACCCGATGATCCCGTCCGGGATGACGGTCAACGAGCTCATGGAGGAGCCCAGGCCCACGGAGGTGCGCCGATGATGAACGGAAGCGCCCCTCCAAAACGCACGATCACAGCGCTGGTCTCGGACAAGCCCGGTGTGCTGGCGCGCATCGCAGGTATGTTCCGCCGCCGCGGGTACAACATCGCCAGCCTGGCCGTGGGGCACAGCGAGATCCCCGACCAGTCGCGCATGACCTTCGTCGTCGAGGGCGACGATGACACCGTGGAAAAGGTCACCAAGAACCTGAACAAGCTGATCGATGTGATCAAGGTCTCCGACATCTCGGAGGAGAACACTGTCGCCCGAGAGCTGGCCCTCATAAAGGTCAAGGCCAACGTGCAGGCCCGCAGCGAGATCATGCAGATAGTGGATATCTTCAGGGCGCACATCGTGGACGTGGCGCCGGACACTCTGATCGTGGAAGTGGCAGGCGACGAGGACAAGGTGGACTCGCTCGAAGGCCTGCTCAAGAGCTTCGGCCTCGTGGAGGTAATGCGTACCGGGACCATCGCTATGAGCCGTGGCGTCGGCGAAGGCAGGAGAAGCAACGGCCGGTCCAGGGCGCGGCTCGAGGGCGGCCTGTAGCCCGCGTCGCCCCACCGAACCAGCGATTGAGCCGGCATCCATCTAAAGACCAGGAGAACCAAGACCAATGGCGACAATGTACTACGATGCCGACGCTGACATGTCCCTGCTCGAGGGCAGGACCGTAGGCGTTATCGGTTATGGAAGCCAGGGACACGCCCACGCGCTCAATCTCAAGGACAGCGGCGTGGACGTAGTGGTCGGCCTGTACGAGGGCAGCAAGAGCTGGGAGAAGGCCGAACAGGAGGGCCTCCGCGTTGCCCTTGTTGCAGACGCTTCGGAGGATTCGGACATCATCATGATGGTGCTTCCCGACCACTCGATGGCCGACATCTACGAGCAGTCCATCGAGCCTCACCTGCTGCCCGGCAAGACCCTCATGTTCGCGCACGGGTTCAACATCCATTACAAGACGATCGTTCCGCCGGACACGGTCGACGTGTCTATGGTCGCGCCCAAGGCCCCCGGCCACCGCATGAGGGAGGTCTTCGTGCGCGGCTCCGGCGTGCCGGGCTTGCTCGCCGTGCACCAGGACGCGTCCGGCAGGGCGCACGACGTGGGCCTCGCGTACGCCAGGGGCGTGGGCTGCGCGCGCGCCGGCGTGCTCGACACCACGTTCAAAGAGGAGACGGAGACGGACCTGTTCGGTGAGCAGAGCGTTCTCTGCGGCGGCGTTACGGCGCTCATCAAGGCGGCATTCGACACGCTTGTCGAGGCTGGCTACCAACCTGAGTCGGCCTACTTCGAGTGCATGCACGAGCTCAAGCTCATCGTTGACCTGCTGTACCAGGGCGGCATGGAGTACATGCGCTACTCTGTGAGCGACACGGCGGAGTACGGCGACTACTCGCGCGGGCCTCAGGTCATCGACGACCACGTCAAGGAAAACATGCGCAAGGTCCTGGCCGCCGTGCAGGACGGCAGCTTCGCCCGAGAGTGGATCGCCGAGAACGACGAGGGCCGGCCGCGCTTCAACCGGCTGCGCCGCGAAAACGCCGGCCACCAGATCGAGGAAATCGGCAAAGAACTCCGCGGCATGATGAGCTTTCTGAAGGACGCAGACTAACCACATGCGTTACTCATACCTCTGTTACCAGGAGTTAATCTCTGCTTCCTTTCCCTTGATGGGAGAGGACCGGGACGGGGGCTAAGTTGGGAACGTTTAGCGTGCCGATAGAGATTGGAGACGTTGGAGGCGAGCGCTTCGAAGAGTTGGAGGCGTTGGTCGACACGGGAGCAACCACGACTGTAATTCCCGGCGGGACGCTGAGGCGCCTCGGCATCGTACCCACCAAGCGCGAGACGTTTGAGTACGCCGGGGGAAGTCGCGTCGAACTGGGCATGGCTGAAGCGAAGGCGCGCGTCGAAGGTCGTGAGACCACCACGTGGGTCATCTTTGGCGAAGAGGAATCAAGCGCCCTTCTCGGCGCGTACACCCTGGAGGGTGTGTTCCTTGGTGTCGATCCATACAGTCGCAGGCTCATTCCTGTGCAAGGCCTTCTGAAGCAAGCCCTGCGATGTTCTGCCCCCTCTCCCTTGATGGGAGAGGCCTGGGGTGAGGGTGTAGCCGGAGCGCAACGCTGATGCCCCCCGGAGACGCCGACAGGATTCGGCAGTATCTGTGCCAGCAAGTCGAGATTGCGCGGAAAGCTGGCCAGACTAGCGTGACATTCCGCGCAGGGGACGTGAACGATGCTCTACATCTTCCGGGGCGCATCCCAAATGTATGCCAAGTCCTGGAAGGGAAGAAGTTCCCCGCTATGGCAGGTGTGGAACTCAATAGATGTGTTTACCGCCCGCCGTCAGGTCAGGGGGCCAACTTGGATCTTCAATTTAGGATTCTGCCGCTGTGAATTCCTTTGACTGCCTATTTTCTGAGGCAATGGCTCATCAAGGAGTCCCCGCTCTCACGATGGGAGAGGTTAAGGGTCA
The DNA here is from genome assembly GCA_965237445.1 of Dehalococcoidia bacterium. GTDB lineage: Bacteria > Chloroflexota > Dehalococcoidia > Lucifugimonadales. The sequence goes on from OZ250142.1 coordinate 1,719,326, forward strand.
GAACGACAGGTAACCCGCAATGCAAGCGCCTAACACCAGCAACATCATGAAACACACGGAGGCATCGCGCGTAGCCCGCCGCGAAAGCCGGGCCTTAGCATGGCCCGGTGCGGCGGCCTGCGTCGCCCTTGGGAACTCAACGGCAACCGGATGACCGAGAGTTCCTCACAGGAGTAAGCAAGTGACCACTCAAGACAAAGTAATGATTTTCGATACCACGCTCCGAGACGGCGAGCAGTCGGCAGGCGCCGGGCTCACCACCGAGGAGAAGCTGGAGATCGCGAAGCAGCTCGACCGCATGGGCGTCGACATCATTGAGGCCGGGTTCGCCGCAAGCTCGCCTGGCGACTTCGAGGCCGTCCGCAGGATCGCCGCCGAGGTTACGCGTCCCGTGATCTGCTCCCTCGCCCGCTGCGTCCCCGGAGACATCGATGCCGCTTGGGACGCGATCAAAGACGCGGAACGGCCCCGAATCCACGTCTTCCTCTCCAGTTCAGACATACAGATTCTCCACCAGCTTCGCAGCAACCGTGAGGACGTTATGGATCGGGCCGTGGCCGCCGTGGAACGGGCCAAGGGCTACTGCGACGACGTCGAGTTCTCTCCCATGGATGCCACGCGGACAGAGCCCGAGTATCTGTACAGGCTGCTAGAAGCGGCTATTGACGCCGGCGCCACCACGGTCAACATCCCGGACACCGTCGGCTACACGGTGCCGTCCGAGTTCACGGAGCTTCTGAAGGGCATTAAACGCAATGTGAAGAACATTGACAGGGCCGTTCTCAGCGTGCACTGCCACAACGACCTCGGCCTCGCGACCGCGAACAGCATTGCCGCCGTCGAGGCGGGCGCACGGCAGGTCGAGGGTTGCGTGAACGGGCTCGGCGAGCGCGCCGGAAACGCCTCCATCGAAGAGGTCATCATGGGCCTCGAGACCAGGCAGGACATGCTAGGCGTCAGCACGAACATCGACACGAGGCAGATCTATCCGAGTAGCCGGCTCGTCAGCGAAATCACCGGCTTCCCGGTCCAGCCCAACAAGGCAATTGTCGGCAACAACGCCTTCCGCCACGCCTCCGGCATCCACCAGGACGCCGTGCTCAAGGAGCGCACCACATTCGAGATCATGGAAGCCCAGTCGGTTGGCTGGCCCAGCAATTCCATCGTTCTCGGGAAGCTCAGTGGGCGCTCCGGCCTGCGGTCACGCCTGGAGGAGATGGGCTACGTCCTCTCCCAGGACGAACTGAACGAGGTGTTCGCTGACTTCAAGAACCTCGCGGACCGCAAGCGCGAAGTCACAGACGCCGATCTCGAAGTCCTGATGTCGACTCGCAGGAGAATGGAGTACGAGCCGTCCATCTACGAACTGGAGCGTGTGCAGGTCTCGTGCGGCAACCACGAGGTCCCTACTGCAACAGTCTCCCTGAAGGACCCTGACGGCAGCGTGATGACCGACGCCGCGACTGGTACGGGGCCGGTAGATTCAGTCTACAAGGCGATCAACAGGATCGTGGGAGTTCCGAACACTCTCACTGAATTCACCGTGAACGCCGTCACGGAGGGGATTGACGCACTTGGGCGCGTCACAATACGTATAGAAAAGAACGGCATCATTTACGTCGGCCGAGGCTCGGACGTAGACATCATTGTGGCCAGCGCCAAGGCGTACATGAGTGCGCTGAACAGGCTGCTAGCGAAAGAGGGAGTCCAACGGGCGGTCGCCCCATCCGGACAGGACGATTAGCCGCGAGCCGGGAGCCTCTGACACAGAAGCAGTCCGCGCAGGAGGAATGTGAGCGTATGCCCCCGAGAACGATGTTCGAGAAGGTCTGGGACGCTCATGTCATCCACGAGGCTCCCGGCGAACCGGCTCTGCTGTATGTGGACCTGCACCTGGTGCACGAGGTTACGTCGCCTCAGGCATTCGACGGCCTCAGGATGGCCGGCAGGCGCGTCAGGCGTACGGACCTGACCATAGCCACGGCGGACCACAACGTACCAACTGCCGGCCGGTCTCATCCCATCAGGGACGAGATCGCCCGCAAGCAGCTTGAGGCCCTGTCGCGGAACTGCGAAGAGTTCGGCGTAACGCTGTACGACATGAACAGTCCCTTGCAGGGCATCGTGCACATAATTGCCCCTGAACAGGGACGCACGCACCCCGGCACGATCGTCGTCTGCGGAGATAGTCATACTTCCACGCACGGCGCATTCGGCGCCTTCGCGATGGGCATAGGCACCTCAGAAGTCGAGCACGTGCTCGCCACCCAGACTCTGAGACTGCCCAAGCCAAAGACGATGCTGATAGACGTCAAGGGCAGCTTGCCGTTTGGCGTCACTCCTAAGGACCTTGTCCTGGGCATCATCGGCAAAATTGGAATCGGCGGGGGTGCCGGTCACGTGATCGAGTACGCGGGCGAGGCAGTGCGGTCGATGACCATGGAAGGCCGCATGACCGTGTGCAACATGTCGATCGAAGCCGGTGCGCGGGCTGGCATGGTCGCGCCGGACGACACAACGTTCGACTACCTCAAGGGCCGCACCCACGCGCCTAAGGGCGAGGACTTCGACAGCGCTGTTGATGTGTGGAGGGGCCTTGCGTCCGATCCAGGAGCAGTCTTCGACCGGACGGTCGAGATCGACGCCTCGGACCTCGAGCCTTTCGTCACGTGGGGCACGAACCCTGGAATGGTCGTACCCGTGACCGATCGTGTTCCTGACCCGTCATCTTTCGAGTCCGCGGCCGATCGCGAGGCGGCGGAACGTGCGCTGGAGTACATGGCGCTGGAGCCGAACACGCCCGTTCAGGAGATCGAGATCGACCGCGTGTTCCTCGGCTCCTGCACCAACTCGCGCATCGAAGACCTCCGCAACGCCGCCGAGGTGGTCAAGGGCCGCAAGGTCAGCGACCGCGTGTATGCCATGGCCGTGCCCGGCTCGTTCGCGGTGAAGGCCCAGGCCGAGGCGGAGGGTCTGGACGGCATATTCAGGGATGCCGGCTTCGACTGGCGCGACGCTGGCTGCTCTATGTGCCTGGGTATGAACCCGGACATCCTCCAGCCCGGCGAGCGTTGTGCGTCAACCTCAAACCGAAACTTCGAGGGTAGACAGGGCAAGGGAGGCCGCACTCACCTCGTCAGCCCGCAGATGGCCGCCGCCGCCGCCATTTCGGGACACTTCGTTGACATCAGGGAGTGGTGACGGGATCTGGACAAGACAGACTTTCCGGCGGCCGCCTGTTCTTCAGTGCACACGCACTTCGGCGGATGTTCCAAAGAGGGTTCAATTCGTGGGAGGTCTACGAAGTAGCCAGTAGAGGCGAGGTCATAGAGGAGTATCCAGACGATGCTCCCTACCCCAGCAAGTTGCTGCTTGGGTGGGTAGGTTCCCGTCCCGTTCATTTGGTGCTGGCCAGCGACATGCTGGAAGATGTACATATCGTAGTTACTTTGTACGAACCGGATGTAACAAGATGGGGGCTGGGATTTACGAGGAGGATGGAATGAAGTGTGTAATTTGCAAACATGGCGAAACGAGTCCTGGTCTCGCGACACTGACGTTCACCCGGGAATCGACCACGCTTGTTGTCAAGGATGTTCCTGCTTCAGTATGCGAAAATTGCGGTGAGGAGTACGTTGAGTCGGAGATCACAGCAGACTTGCTTGATTCTGCCGAGAACGCGGCCAGGAATGGCGTCCAAGTCGAAGTTCGGAGTTATTCGGCCGCCTGAAAGAGTTACCCACAAATTCGCCCTGTAACTCAAACTCATCCGGGAGTCTTCAACATCATGGAACCCTTCGTCAGACTGAGCGGCATCGTTGCCGCGATTGACCGAGTCAACGTGGACACGGACCAGATCATCCCAAAGCAGTTCCTCAAACGAATCGAGAGGACCGGCTTCGGCCAGTTCCTCTTCCACAGCTGGAGGTTCAATGAGGACGGTTCGCCCAACCCGAACTTCGAGCTGAACCGGCCCGGATACGAGGGCGCTTCCATTCTGGTGGCTGGCCGAAATTTCGGCACCGGCTCATCCCGTGAGCACGCACCCTGGGCCCTCCTGGACTACGGCTTCCGGTGTGTAATCGCCTCCAGCTTTGCTGACATCTTCTACAACAACTGCTTCCAGAACGGCATCCTCCCCATCGTCCTGCCTGAGAGTGTGGTGCGGCGAATCATTGACAGTGCTGCCGCAAACCCCGGCTACAGGCTGTCCGTCGATCTGGAAGAGATGCGCGTGTGGGACGAAGACGAAGAGGTTGTGGAGTCGTTTAGCGTGGAGCCGTTCCGCAGGCATTCCCTCCTGAACGGCCTCGACGACATCGGCCTGACCCTGCAGAAGGAAGAGAACATCGAGGCGTTCGAGTCCCGCCGCAACCGGCACGGCGGAGTGCTCGTCTGAGCCGCCCGCGACCCGCATTCTCTTAGCAGGCCGGAGGCGTCGCATACATTTCTTGTAATTGAAGAAGTGGGTGTGCGTACTCACCTAATCCTGACCTGGTACAGCAAAACTAGGGCTTATGTGTGACTTTGGGAAGAGCCGGATGTTGACAATAACATAAGTGTTGTGCATGGTGTAAGTAGATGAACACAGGCGAGCTTCGGCGCTGGCTGAGAAAGCGTGGCTGTACTTTTCACACCCACAAGGGAGGCAGCGGACATCTTACCGTTAGGCTCGGAGACCTCACAACGCAGCTGCCGGTGCACGGAGGCCGCAAGGAATTGGGTAAGGGTCTCGTTGCGAAGATAATGAAAGACTTGGGGTTGAACTGATGCTTGCCTATCCAGTATCACTAGAAGACGATGATGGGACCGTGCTTGCGACTTCTCCCAACTTCCCGGAGTTGACCACCTTCGGGGACGACAGCGAGGAAGCCATCGCGCGCTCTGTCCACGCATTGGAAGAGGCCATAGCCGCCCGCATTCACGACCGCAAAGACATCCCTCAACCGTCTCATGGCGAGCACTTCGCCGTATTGCCTACGCTGACTTCCGTAAAAGTGATGCTCTACCAGGGTATGCGAGACCAGGGAATTGGCAAGGCTGAACTGGCTCGGCGCTTGGGATGGCACATGCCTCAGGTGGACCGAGTGCTGGACGTTCAACACCGCTCCCGACTGGACATGATGGACGCTGCTCTTGGAGCCATTGGAAGGCGTCTTCATGTGACCGCCGCAGCCGCTACGGAGGCGTGCTCGTCTGAGCCGCCCGTCGCTCGCATACTCTAGCCCAGCGGCGTCTCGGAGATCCCTTCGTCGTCGTCACCGGACTGTTGCCCCCGGGCAATGCGTTTCACTCTTGTGGCCACTAGCCCCTGCAGAGAGTTAACTTCCCTGGCCACTGCCGCCCGAACCCGGGAACTGTACCTGCCCACGTTCCTGAACTTCTTGTACCTCTGGGAGAGGCGCCTCTTTCCTGACATGCGTTGAAGCTCGGCGAGGTTCCGCAGGACGACGCTCCGTAGTTGGCGCGCGGCCTCGTCTGGGCTTGTGTGCGCGCCTCCGAGCGGTTCCTGGACTACCTCGTCCACGATCCCAAGTTCACGGCAGTCTTCCGACGTCAGCTTCAGCGACTCGGCCACTTCTTCCGCTCTGCCAGCGTCCTGGTAAATGAGGCCTGCCGCCTCTTCAGGCGAGACCACCGAGTAGATGGCGTGCTCCAACATAAGCACTCTGTCAGTTACCGCGAGAGCCAGTGCCGACTCGCCTCCGCCCTCTCCGATCACCACGCCGATTGAGGGCGCTGCGCAGCCCTCCAGTGCCGACATCGTGGAGGCGATCTCGGCGCCTATGCCGCGCTGCTCGGCGTCGAGACTGGTCGCCGGCCCGGGCGTATCTATCAGCGTGAGAAGCGGCAGATCGAACTTCACGGCCAGGGCAATCGCACGCTGCGCCTTGCGAAGCCCCTCTGGCGTCGCCCCTTCGGCATCCGCGTCGCCTTCCTCGCCCCGCGTGTCGCGTTCCTGGCCGATTACGACCACGGTCTGCCCGCTGAGGTGTGCGATTCCGGTCACCATGGACCGGTCGTCTCCGTAAACACGATCGCCGTGAAGCTCCACGAAGCTCGTGCACATGCGGTCGAGGTAGTCCAGTGTAGTTGGCCTGCTCTCATGACGCGCAAGTTGCACGGAGTCCCAGGCGCCGGTCGGTTCAGGGTGCGGCCCCCCGTCTCGCGGTGGCTGGGTCTGTGGGTCGAGCCGGTAGCGAGTCCCGAGTAGGTCCAGCAAGACAGCCATCACGTCCCGAAGATTGGTCCTGTCTACAACCTTGTCCAGCAGCCCGTGCTCGAGATGTCCTTCTGAAGTGTGGGAGCCGCGAGGCATGGGCCTGCCTGTCGAACGCTTGACGTACCTCAGCGGAGCAAATCCTACAATTGCGCCCGGTTCCGCGAGCAATACGTCCGCCATGTTGGCAAAGCTCGCATAGACCTGTCCGGTTGTCGGATTGGCGAGAACGCAGATGAATGGCAGGCCCTTCTCGCTGAGCCGGCTCGCGGCGATCGTCGTCTTCGCCATCTGCATCAGCGAGAGCATGCCTTCCTGGATCCTTGCGCCCCCGCTGGTGACTACCGCCACTACAGGCAGTTTCCGCTTGGATGCGTGCTCGAACGCCAGCGCCACCTTCTCGCCTACGACGCTGCCCATGCTTCCGCCCATGAACCCAAAGTCCAGAACGATCAGAACGGCCGGGCTTGCGCCGATTGAGCAACTGCCGGTGACGACCGCCTCTGTCAGGCCCGTTCGCCGCTGGTCCTGGAACAGGCGCAACTTGTAGGAGACACGCGTCGAAAATGACAGCGGGTCAAGCGAGACTACCGAGCGGTTGGTCTCCCTGAACGTGCCTCGGTCCGCCAGCGAGGCGATGCGTTCCCGGGCGCCCATGCTGTAATGAAACCTGCAACTGGGGCAGACGCGCTGCGTGGCGTAAAGCTCGGAGTTCTCCAGGCTTTCAGAGCAGGCAATGCAGGTGTCCCTGGGGGTAACCGCACTGTGCTCGTCGTCGTCCCCCCGGATTGAGGTCTTTGTGCTGGTTAGCCTGCGTAGCATTGGGGGTCCACCAGCCTTCGGGCGGAGGAATTCAGACCGTTCGGGACAGGCGATTGGCAGTGCACGGACTGCCCTTTGGTTGTGGTTGCCGTCGTCGCCGACAACCAGGTATCAACCGGAAGTGATTATAACATCCCTCGACTTTGAGCCGTCGCTCGGTCCCACGATGCCCTCTTCCTCCAACTGGTCCATCAACCTCGCAGCTCGGGGATAGCCAATGCGAAGCCGTCTTTGCAAGAGTGACGTCGACAATTTGCTCTGCGTATGAGCCAGCTCGATCACCTTGTCGAGCATTTCGTCCCTGTCCTCGGAGCGTTTGATGTCGTTGGAAGTATCGTCCTCCGGTACGGCCTCGAGATTGACCTCCGCTAATGGTCCCCGCGGCGTAGCCTGCCAGTAAGTGACCAGTTGCTCGACCTCGGAGTCCGATATCCATACCCCTTGCACGCGCTCCGGCCGGCTTGCGTCGATTGGCTGAAAGAGCATGTCGCCGCGCCCAAGCAGCTTCTCCGCTCCCGCCGTGTCCAGAATAGTTCGGGAGTCGATCTGCGAGGTCACGCCGAAACTGATGCGGCTGGGGAAGTTTGCTTTGATCAAGCCCGTAAGCACGTCCACCGAAGGACGCTGCGTGGCAATCACCAGGTGTATGCCCGTGGCCCGGCCGAGCTGGGCGAGCCTGCACAACGACTGCTCCACATCGAATGAGGCCGTCATCATCAGGTCTGCCAGCTCATCAACCACAACCACCAGGAACGGCATCCGCTTTCCGACCCTCTTGTTGTACGCCTCGATGTTTCGCACCCCAAGCTCTTCCATCTTGCGGTAACGGTCCATCATCTCCCTGATCACGCCCTTGAGCAGCCCCACAACCTGGTCGGTCTCTACAACTACAGGCGTCAGGAGGTGCGGTACGCCGTTGTAGGGCGTCAGTTCCACCCGCTTCGGGTCCACCAGTAGCAGCCTCAACTCATCGGGGGCTTTCTCCATGATCAGGCATGAAACAATACCGTTGATGCACACGCTTTTCCCGCTGCCTGTGGCTCCGGCAATCAGCAAATGCGGCATCTTCGTCAGGTCGGTGACAACGGTCTCCCCGCCGCTGCCCTTGCCCAGTGCCACCGACAGGCGGGCGTCGGACCGCAGCTTCGCGAACTCCTGGCTCTCCATCACGGACCGCAGCGAAACGACGCTGGGGTTCGGGTTGGGGACCTCGATCCCGAGCAGCGACTGCCCCATTACGGGCGTCTCAATCCTGATCGACGGCGTCTTCAGCGCCAGCGCCAGGTCCTTCTCCCGTTGCAGGATGCTGTCCACCTTGACCCTGGTCTTCGTCTCCTCTCGGCGGATTAGCTGCTTGCCAAGCTCGTTGAGCTTGGGCGAGCCGTCTTCGTTACGCTCCCTGACCTGCTTGTGTTTGCGTATCCAGCCCGGCATCAGGCCGTACATAGTCACGGCGGGTCCCGGCTTGGCCTGGCCGATCTCTACCTCCACGCCGTAGTCGGCCAGTGTGGCCTTGATGGCATTCGCCGTTGACGCGATCTCCTCGTTTGATATGAACGTCTGTGGCGCGTCGTCCAGTATATGGATCGGCGGCCTGGTCCATTCCGGTAGCGTCGGCACAATCGGCTTAGCCTCAACTTCGTCTTCAGCCTGCCCCGGCACTGCGGAAGCCTCGTTCAGGCCGCCGTGCGCGCCATCCGGAATCTCTGAGGTGACCTCATCTTGTTCGACCTCCGCTTCCGGATCGGACATGGACCAGAACCTGTTGAACCGTCCGGTTGTCTCTGACCCGTCCTCAGAGTCGCTCAACGAATCCGCCGCATTCTCCCGCGGGCGGGATGACCGGAACACTCCCAAGTCGTCGTCCCCGCCGCCATACTGCGATCCGTTCACGCGACGGACGCTCCCGGGATCCGGAGCGTCTTTGGCGTCTACTTGGACGGCCTCCTCCAGCGTAGTTGCCTTGGCCATGCCTCCGAACACAGCCCTTCTCTGCGGCCCTTCTTCAAAGGTGGCGCTGGCGTCAGGGGTCTCTGCGAACGCGGCTCCTGCGCTTGGAGTCTCGGCGTATGCGGTCTCGGCGCCGGTCGTTTCTGCGAAAGCCACGCCCCTGCTTGGCTTATCGGAAAATGCGGACGTTGAGCCGAACGAAGGCGTACTGACCGGCACGCCGGTGTCGAACATCGGCGTGGCCGGGATATCCTGCCACTCTCCTGATTCCACCGGCACATCTGAAATAAACGAGTCTTCTGTGGCTGTGGCTGTGGCTGTGGCTGTGGCTGCGGCCCGAGCGGCGCGCCTTTGGCGGAGCCTGCGCCCGAAGGCATCGAACGCGCCCCGCATCACCATGACGAACCTGATGTACAGGTACATCGAAGAGGCGGTCGTGATTTCCCACGCTGCCACTGCCAGGACCGGAAAGATGAGCGAGGTCCCGGCGAACACGAGCACCGTTACACGCATGGCGCCCAGTGCCTGACCGAAGACTGAGCCGGTTCCTCCGTAAATGCCTGAGATCCACTGCCCCAGCTTGCCTCCTAGCCCGTACGTCCCGTCCATCGTGAAGTAGGCCATGGCGCCTTGCTGAAACGAGAAGAAGGCCAGGATGCCGAACCCGGCCGCCAGCAACGGGAGCGAAGCCCCCCATACCCTGGGATGGCCCAAGCCCTGCTTCCGGTACTTGACCACGAAGATGGCCCCGGCGAGCCACGCAGCGGTTGGGATAATGCCGAACCCGAGGTGCGACAGGACGGCGTCATGACCGGTGGTGAACCCGTCCGAAATGACAGTCCTGTAGATAAAGACGGTGACGCCGATGGCCACGAGCAACAGCACGCCCACTGCTGCTAGCAGGACTTGTGGCCTCGGCTTTGCCCGCCCCGATGACGGGCGCGTTTCCTTAGATGCCGCCTTGCGGGGCTTCTTCTCCGGCTTCGATTTTGCCATGGTTCCTGTCCACTACACTTCGTCCATCACCACCAGAACCGTAGGCCGTCTCCTCGTCTGTTTCTGCAGGTAGTCCGCAACGGTTCTGGAGACAGAACTCCTTACAGTCTCCCAGTCAGAAGCAATTGTAAGCTCGCCTTCAAGCGACGTAAGCACGTTTTTGGACATTGTATTGAACAAATCTGGACCTTCCGTACTTGCGGAAAATCCGGAAGAGGCTACCTGTGGACTGCCGACTACATCCCCCGTGTCCGCGTCGAAGGTCACGGTTACGACAACAACGCCGTCCCGTGAGAGTCGTCTGCGCTCAGCAAGAACAGCCTCGTCCGTACCCCACAACCGGTTGCCGTCCACGAAGACGCGGCCCGCCGGCACGCTGTCGACAATCTCGCCATACTCCTCGCACAACTCGAGCACATCGCCGTTCTCGAGAACGAATGTGTTGTAATCTGGAATGCCCATCGACTGCGCCAGATCCGCGTGGGCCACCTGGTGCCGGTACTCGCCGTGGATCGGCACGAAGTACTGTGGCTTTACCAGCCCCAGCATCATCTTTAACTCCTCGCGGCTGGCGTGGCCGTGCACGTGAACGTTCGCGTTGCGGCTGTAAAAAACCTTGGCGCCTTTCCTGTAGAGGTTGTCGATCGTCCTCGCCACCAGGGTCTCGTTCCCCGGAATCGGGGAGGCTGAGACCACCACGGTGTCTCCGACTATCACCTCTATGTCCTGGTGCTCTCCCTTTGCCATCCGGACCAGGGCGGACGTCGGCTCGCCCTGGCTGCCTGTAGCCATGATCACAACTTGCTCGTGAGGCAGCTGGCGTGAGTGGCTGATCGGCACGACCACGTTCCCCGGGTCCCTCAGATAACCCATGTTCAGGGCCATCTTCACGTTGTTCACCATGCTCCTGCCCACAACGGACACCTTGCGGCCGTGCATTGCTGCGGCATTGATGACCTGCTGTATGCGGGAAATCAGCGACGCGAAGCTACTCACTACCACGCGCCCCTGGGCGTCTCCTATCACCCTCGCCAGCGTCTCGCCGACAACCTGCTCGGACGATGTGTACCCTTCCACCTCCGCGTACGTCGAGTCGGAACACATAAGCAGCACGCCCTCGGACGTCAGCTCGGCCAGCGCCGCGAAGTCCGTGGGCAGCCCGTCCACCGGCGTATGGTCGATCTTGAAGTCCCCCGTGTGGATCACCAAGCCTGCGGGAGTGCGCAGTGCGATGCCCATTGCATCAGGTATGGAGTGGCAAACTCGGAAGAACTCGACTGAGAAGTTCCCCAGCCGGAATGGAGCGTGCGGCTCCACAACATTCAGCCGCGCCTGCTTCAGGACGCCGCGCTCCCTCAGTTTTACCGTTATCAGGCCGTGCGCTAGCCGTGGTGCGTAAACCGGAACGTCCAGTTCCGGCAGTATCCATGGCAGCGCCCCAATGTGGTCCTCGTGACCGTGCGTGATCAGGATCGCACGAACTGAATCGCTGTTCTCTATGAGGTAAGAGACGTCAGGGATGACGAAGTCCACCCCGGGCATATCCTCCTCAGGGAACAGCACGCCGGCGTCGACAACCACGATGTCATGGTCATACTCGAACGCCATCATGTTCCGGCCGATCTCGCCGAGACCGCCCAGCGGGATGACTTTAAGCGAAGGTTCGTTCATCTACGATAGGGAGCAGGCCGGCGCGGAAATGGCGCACATTCCGTGTACATTCACTGCTAATTGGCAAAGAGGCCCAGTTGCTGAGGCTCCGGCTCCGCCCTGTTGTCGTCGGCAATCTCTTCTATCAGCGCCGGCAGTTGCGAGAAGTCCTGCTCGATCACCGGCCTCAGTTGGGGATTATGTAGCGCGGCTGCGGGGTGGTACATGGGAAACACCGTGTAGCCGGCCCACTTCCGGGACTTCCCGCGCGCCTTGCCTATGGGTTCGTTTGGAAAGAACTTCGAGAAAGAGAACCTGCCCAGCGTGGCAATCACCTTCGGCTTGATGAGGTCCAGTTGCCTGTCCAGGTACGGTCTGCAGGCGGCCAGTTCCGCTGGAAGCGGGTCCCTGTTGTTCGGTGGCCGGCACTTCACCATGTTGGCGATATAAACGTCCTCGCGGCGCAGCCCGATGTTGCTTAGTAGTTCATCCAGGAACTTGCCGGCCGGTCCCACGAACGGTCGGCCGTCGCGGTCCTCATAGAACCCGGGTCCCTCTCCGATGAACATTACATCGGCGTTTCGGGACCCCTCGCCTGGAACGGCATTCTTCCTCTCTTGCGAAAGAGGGCAGAGTGTGCAGGACTTTATCTGCCGTTCTAGGTCCTCGAATTCAGTCATCAATGCCCTTTTCGGACAGATAGTCCAGGGCTTCTTGTACGGTTGTTATGTTCTCCGCGTCCTCGTCGGAGATTTGCAACTCGTCGTCTGAAGTGGAGAACTCCTCCTCGAACGCCATAATCAACTCCACCAGGTCCAGTGAGTCTGCGCCGAGGTCCTCGGTGAAGGACGCCGATGGGACAACCTCATCGGGCTCCACGCTCAGCTTGTCCGCCACCACCGCCTGTACTCTTTCAAGCACTGTTGCCATTGCTAGGCACCTCCGTTGATCTCAGTAACTTGTCACCTGAATGAGGGCCTTCCGCGCTCTCCTCCTTGTACACAGCCCCGAGTACGCCGTTCACGAATCCCGGCGCGCCCTCGGCCCCGAACGCCTTGGCCACCTCAACGCCCTCATTGATCGCCACTTTCACGGGCGTATCGCGATCAAAGATCATTTCGTACATGGCTACTCGCAGTATGTTGCGGTCCACTATCGCCAGTTGCTGCACCGGCCAGGAAGGCGCGTGCTTCGCGATCAGTTCGTCTAACCGCCCGCAGTTATCGATAACCCCCCTGACGATCTCTACGGCGGCCCGCTTTGGCCCCTCTTCGAGCGGCCACGTCTCAAGCAACCGTTCGAATGCCAGTTCAGGGTCACGGCGTACACTATCAACTTCATAGAGGACCTGTAAAGCCGCGACGCGCATCCGGCGCCTGGAAGACGTTTGGACCCCTTTGCGGGGAGTACTGACCGTAGTCATAGAGTCCAGTTTAAATGACCGCGCGCGTTTGCAATAGGGCTGGGTCGAGGGTCGCCGTCAGCCTCGGAAAATCACCGCTCGTCAATCCCTGCGAAGGCTGACGATCGACTTGATATCGGATACGTTGACCGCTTCCGCGCTGCGATTGATGCGTTTCACCATCCCGCTCAGGGCTCTGCCTGGACCAACTTCGATGAACTGCTTGGTTCCGGCCTCGATCATGTAGTCGATCGACTTCTTCCACTGCACGCAACTGCTGATCTGCGTTACCAGTTCATGTCGTATCTCGTCAGCGCCAGTTATCGGCTCGGCTGTGCAATTGGCGACGATCGGCACCCTGGCGTCTTTGAAGCGCATACGGGTCACCGCGTCCTCGAGTCCCGACCGGGCCGGTTCCATTAGCGCCGAGTGGAAGGCCCCGCCAACATTCAGCGGAATGGCCTTCTTGGCTCCTCTGGCCGTCGCCAGGTCCAGCGCATTAGCTACCGCGATGCGCTCGCCGCTCACCACGATCTGCTCACCCGTGTTGATGTTGGAAACGTAGGTCCCCGTCTCCCGTGCGATCTCCTCCATCGTCATCTCGTCCAGACCGATGATGGCCGCCATCGAGCCGGGACGCTCGTCGCAGGCCGTCTGCATCAGCTCGCCCCGCTTTCGTACCAGCCTCGCGGTGTCGCCCACGTTCAGGACCCCCGATGCTGCCAGAGCCGTGTACTCGCCCAGGCTGTGGCCCGCCACGAACGCCGGGTAGGGCATACTGTCTGGACTCAGGTTCTCCACCATTGCCTTCATGCAGGCCAGGCTGACGGCCATGATCGCTGGCTGCGCGTTGACCGTCTCTCGCAGTTCCTCCTCCGGTCCGAAGAACAGCAGCTTGGTCAGGGGGCGTTCCAGGGCCCGGTCCACTTCGTGAAACACTGCGCGTGCGGCTTCGGAGCCGTCGTAAAGGTCCTTGCCCATGCCCACGGCCTGGGACCCCTGACCCGGAAACAGGAACGCAACCGGGCCCCCGTTCGTGTTCGCTTCTTGCGGCGTGATCATTCGTAACTCCTGAGTAGCGCTCCGGCGGTGACCGATCCGGGGCCGGTTACTCCAGTTCGGTTCTCCCTACGGTGACAACGGGGCGGCCGTTGAAGTAGCCGCAGTCCGGGCAGGCGCGGTGGGGCAGGTTCGGCTCGCCGCAGGACGAACATGTCACGAGCGATGGCGCCCGCTTCGCGAAATGAGAGGCGCGGCTGCGTTTCCGATGTCTCGAATGTTTCTTCTTTGGAAGTGGTGGCATTGTTAGAGAACTCCGTTCCTCTTTGTGCTCCCGCTCTCGACGAGGTCCAGCAGCGGGCCCCATCGCGGGTCCGCTTGCCCCGCATTGCAGGTACAGATTGTTTCGTTACGATTCGCCCCGCAGCCGGGGCAGATGCCGGCGCAGTTCCTTACGCAGAGTGGTTTCATCGGCGCGTTTAGCTGTGTGTACTGACGCACAGCCTCGGAGATGTCCAGGCCATGGCCTCGGTCAATGAAGAAACTGTCCCCGTAGATCACCTCGTCCATAGATGGCCCGGCATCGGCGGGGTAGGGCAGGTACTCCTCCTCGAACATGACCTGCACTGGCTGGCGAAAGGACGAAAGGCAGCGGCAGCACACGCTCATCGTCACCGTGTCCAGGTCTGCGCTAACCCAGACTCCTCTTTCAGTCCTCAGGAATCGTAGCCGGCCCCTGACGGGCAACTCCTCATTCCCGTTGTTTGGGAAACGCGTCTCGTCAATAGAGTAGCGGCGCTCCGCCCCGCTGTTCTCTCTCATTAGTTGTGACACATTGAAAAACATGGCGTGCAGTATGTTGGTGGGGTTGGAAATGCTTGGGGCCGCTGACGGCACGTCTCCACATGACGCCGCCTGATGCCAGCTTGCATTAATGATAACTGTTCAATCTAATCCCATGCGCGCGATGCTGTCAACTGTCGGCCCCCGAAGCGTCTGCTTGACACTGTTCCACCTTGCCCATACGATGCCGCACATATCTGCACCCCGGCTTCCGGCGTCCCCGAAAGGAATCGAATCAATGGCTACCCTGCGCAAGAGCGACATCACATCGAGAGTTTCCACAAATCTCGGTGGATCTCTAGCCCAGGGTGAAGCTGCGCTCAACGCCGTTTTGGATAGCATCCAGGATGCCCTGGCCGCGGGTGACCGCGTCGTGCTGACCGGCTTTGGTTCCTTCGAGGTCAGGAAGGTCAAGGCCCGCCGTGTGAAGCCTATCCGGGGTGGCGATCTCGTTACCGTCCCTGCTCACAAGAGGGTTGGCTTTACTCCCGGCGTAGAGTTGAACGGCGCCGTCAAGGACTAGCGGACCCGGTCCACATCCGACTGATCGTCCCGCCGATTAGCGCGGGATGCCCTGTCCGAACTCGCTGCACTCGTCCAGCACAGCCATCGTCTCGTGCACTTCCGTAGCGATGTCTGTGACCCACTGGTCCTGCTCTGAAGGCTCGGACACTCCGAACTTGCTCATCACGGCTATCGCGTAAGGCCTTCGGGGCAGGAAGACGATGCCCGCGTCGTTGCGTACTCGCGCCATCGCCCCCGGCTTGTTGGCAAGCGGAACGTCCTCGGGGATGGCCTTCGCCAGAGGCGAGTTGATCGGCTTCCTCAGGATGTCCAGACACTGCTGCGCTACGCCCTGTGACGGCCTGCCGTTATGCAGGCTTGACAGCATCGCGACGCAGTCGGCAGGGGTAGAAGTGTTCTCGTAGTTCCTGGCAACTGCATCGAAGTCCTGCATCTTCCTTCGCAGCGTAGTTGCCGTGAGCCCTAGGTCTCTCACCATCCGGTTCGTGTCTTCGATCCCGGCCATATCGATGCACAGGTTCGTCGCCGTGTTGTCTGACACTATGATCATCAGCACCGCGAGATTGAGGGCCGTCAGGTGGCACCCGTTTTCCAGGTAAGCAAGAACGCCGCTGCCCGGAGTGTATGTTTCCGGCGCCACGTGAACGATCTCCTCCAGGTCCAGTTCGGCCGCCTCCGCCTTTTGAAGCAGACGGGTCAGGATATGAATCTTGATCGTCGATGCTGTGGGGAACACCTCATCCGCGTTGATTCCAAAGCCTCCCGGCCTTGTCAGGTCCTTTACGCAGACTCCTGCCACGCCGGGAAAATCGTTGACCATCTCGGCCACGCGTCTCTCTAGGTTCTGCCAGAGTAGAGTGTTGGACATTTGAGGGTGACCTCTCAGGACTGCTAGGGGTTCACAGGTAGGCTAGCCGGATTGTACAGTCTCCCGTCACCTCTTTCACTCTCATACGCGTTTTGCTATATTCAACTCAAATCTCTCTCTTTCCGGGGGTGAACCATATGGCTGTTCCGGGCATGAAGCAGCTTCGCAGGGCCTACGGTTTCGACGAAGTCTCTATAGTCCCGGGTCAGGTCACGATTAACCCCGAGCTCACCGACATTGGTTTCTCTATCGACGGCATCCAGTTGGACGCCCCTGTACTGGCCTCCGCCATGGACGCCATCGTAGACCCCGCCTTCGCCGGCAGCATGGCGCGCATGGGCGGCATGGCCGTCTTGAACCTCGAGGGCATACAGACCAGGTATGAAGATCCCCATGATGCATTGACTCGAATCGTGGACGCGCCGCAGGAGGAGGTGACTTCCGTTCTCCAGGAAGTCTACTCCGCCCCCATCAACGATCATCTGGTGGGGGCGCGGGTCCAGGAGATGAAGAGTAACGGCGCCCATGGCGCCGTTTCCGTTACCCCCGCTAACACCAAGCGGCTAGCTTCCGTCGCCGTCGAGGCAGGCGCGGACATGGTACTCGTCCAGTCAACCGTGACCACCGCGCGCCACATTTCCAAGAGCATACGCGGCCTCATTCTCTCCGAGCTCGTTGAAATGCTGAAGATTCCTGTGATTGTCGGCAACACCGTCTCGTACGGAGCCACTCTGGAGCTGATGGAGACCGGGATTCAGGGCATCCTGGTCGGTGTCGGTCCCGGCGCCGCCTGCACAACTCGGGAAGTCACCGGCATAGGCGTTCCTCAGGTCACTGCAACCCTGGAATGCGCTGCGGCGCGCGACGCTTTCTTCAAGGACACAGGAAAGTACGTTCCAATCATCACCGATGGCGGAATCCGCACCGGCGGAGACCTCTGCAAGTCGTTCGCGTGCGGCGCCGACGCCGTGATGATCGGCACGCCGTTCGCGCAGGCCGAAGAAGCCCCCGGCAGAGGCCACAACTGGGGCATGGCCGCGCCCCACGCCGCGCTGCCAAGGGGCACTCGCGTAAACGTCGGCGTGAAGGGCAGCCTGGAGCAGATTCTGTACGGTCCGACGTCCGTGACCAACGGCACGCAGAACCTCCTCGGCGCGCTGCAGGGCTGCATGAGCTACCTGGGCGCCATGGACATCCGCGAAATGCACTCCGCTGAGATGGTCGTAGCACCGGCGGTCAAGACCGAAGGAAAGCACTACCAGCTCGGCTTCGAGTAGTCCCACTGCCTGCTTGAGTTTCTCCTTCCGTTACTGAAGATACTCCTAAGCCTTGGGTGAGTATCAAGAATCTCCTTCCCTTTGTCGGAGACCTTTGCGTCGCCGTCACTCTCGCCACCAGATGTGGCTTTCTGACCCCTTCCCCAGTCTGCTGGGGAAGGTCGGGATGGGGTTTCCCCGGCACCCATCAACTCATGCCAATGTTTTCCAAAGGGGAAAGGCTCAGCCCGTTCTGAGGCTACAGATGCGGCGACGGTGATTGCCTCCGAATTCGGCGACCGCCGGCTTGAACGCCCACCCTCGCTTCAAGACGTAACCGACACTCCCGGCGCGTACGTGCTCTTCCTCGAACTGCCGCGTCCCGCCTGCGTCTCCGTTGGCGCACTCGGCAACCTGGACTTCCCCGCCGCTTCTTACGCGTACGTCGGCTCGGCGATGGGCGGCCTCTCCCGCCGCGTTCGACGCTACGCTCGGCCCGTCACACGGCCCCGCTGGCACATCGACTACATGCTCCCTTACACGCGAAACGTCACCCTCCTGACCGCCGAGTCGCACGAACGCATCGAGTGCAAAATCGCAATGGCCCTCGCCGGGTCGCTGCCCTCCGTGCCCCGCTTCGGCTCTAGCGACTGCCGTTGCGAGAGCCACCTCTTCTCCGCGTCCCACTACGAAGAAGCTCTCGCCGCCGCTTCGGATGCCATCCGTCACACCGGAGCCGTTCCCACGCTCCACCAAGCGTCGCCCTGTAGCCACCTCGCACGCTCACCAAGTCCTGCCAGACCGCACAACATTATTTGTCATTTCGAGCGAAGCCGAGAAATCTAAGAGCGTCGTCACAGGAAAATCGCTGCTGCGACACATCTCCGCACGTAACCCTCACGCACGCTCGCCAGTTCCTGCCAGACCGCACAGCAATTGTCATTTCGAGCGAAGCCGAGAAATCTCAGATCGTCGTCAAGGGAAATCGCTGCCCCCTCGACACATCTCCGCTCCCTGACACTACGCTCGCGCCGATGGACCTCACAACAACAGCGTCGTCCGACTTCTGGTCCCTTCTCCCCTCCGTGGGAGAAGGTTAGCAACTGTCTTGAGTGTCAAGAGATTCTGGCAGGCTGAGTGTGTTTGGTCGGATCCCAGGGTGTCTGGTCTCTCATGATGACGTTGAGGATGGTAAGTAGCTTTCGTATGGAGGCTGTCAGGGCGACCTTCTTTGGTTTGCCTGCCTCGCACAGACGTGTGTAGAAGGTTTTGATCACCGGATTGAAACGAGTAGCCACGAGGGTCGCCATGTACAAAGCCGACCGGACATGTCCTCGTCCACCCCATACCGACCGTCTGCCTCGGAAGGTGCCGCTGTCTCGATTATGTGGTGCAACGCCCACGAGAGATGCGATCTGTCTGCGATTGAGTTGGCCGAGTTCAGGAAGATGTACCAACAGCATGGTGGAGGCCACAGGTCCAATGCCCGGCACGCTACGCAGCAGGTTGACTTTGGGCCGCCACATTGGGCTGGACTTGATCAGGCTGTCCAGATGCTCATCTAGGTCATCCAACTCACTGTTCAGCCAGGTGATGTGTTGTCTGATTCCGGGCTTGACGGCCATCGGCGCCTTCGACAGGCGGTGGCGCTCAGCTGTGATCATCCCGACGACCTGGCGGCGCCTGGCAACCAAGCCTCGCAACTTCCTCTCGGCTTCTCCTGGCAGTTTGCGTACAGGCGGCTTGACGGCCTCTGCGAAGCGAGCCAGCATCAGTGCATCGATCGTGTCGGTCTTGGCCAGCCTCCCCGTAGCACGTGCGAACTCACGGACCTGCCGCGGGTTGACGACCGATACAGGCAGTCCCGCATCGAACAACTCGGCCGCAACCCTGGTCTCATACCCTCCGGTAGCTTCCAGTACTATGCGCGTAGGACGAAGCGCCTCAACACGCTGTTTCAATGAGGCGATCCCTTCTGAATCGTTTGCTACCTTCCACAGCTCACCGGTTGGTAAGACCCCAACTACAAACTCAGAGCTTGACACATCCACACCGATGTAAACTTCGCCTGATTCCATTCACCCCTCCTTTGGACTAAGATCGATGTACTCCCGGGCCCAACCTTGCACATCCGGACTCTCGGGTCCGACCAACTGTACGGGCTCTTGGGGGAGCTTAGGGGCGTGACGATCATGCTAACCTGCGGTCTCTTGCGACCAAGGATGGACCGATCTGCCACGCCCCTCCAAGATACAAGGATGAGGGGGATCCGCTTTCACTCAAACGTACTCTCGAAGTTAGAGTGACGCATCGGCCCCAGTCCGCCATCAACCAGGAGGTAACTCCATGGCCGGCCAACTACAGGACAAAGTAGCCCTCGTCACCGGCGCCGCAGCCGGCATCGGCAGGGCAACCGCGCTAGCTATGGCCAGGGAGGGCGCATCCGTTGTCGTCTCCGATGTCAACGATGAGGGCGGCGAGGAGACCGTAACCCTCATCGGCGACAAGTCTCGTGCCGCGTTCGTCCACGCTGACGTCACGGACGTGGACAGCGTCGACGCCCTTGTGAGCAGGACCGTCGAGATGTTTGGCAGGCTGGACTGCGCCGTCAACAACGCCGGCGTTGGGACTGGCGGCAACACCCGTATGCACGAGACCCCGGACGACACATACGACTACGTCATGGACGTCAACGTTAGGGGCGTCTGGCTCTGCATGAAGCGGGAGATAGTGCAGATGCTGGAGCAGGGCTCCGGCGCCATTGTCAACACGGCCTCCGGTGCCGGCCTTGTCGCCGTGCCCGGCCTGACTGCGTACGTTGCCTCCAAGCACGCCGTCGTCGGTCTGACGCGGACCGCCGCCGTCGATTACGCCACCGATGGCATCCGCGTTAACTGCGTCTGCCCCGGCTACATCAAGACCAACATGACCCGCCCGGCATGGTCCGTCCCCGAGCGCCTCGAGAGCATGGTCGCCCGTGAGCCCATCGGCCGCATCGGCGAGCCTGAAGAGGTCGCAGAGGCCATAGTCTGGCTCTCCTCCGACGCCGCATCCTTCGTCACCGGCCACCCCATGTCCGTAGACGGCGGCTACGTCGCCCTGTAGCCACCTCGCACGCTCACCAAATCCTGCCAGACCGCACAGCCCTTGTCATTTCGAGCGAAGCCGAGAAATCTAAGAGCGTCGCAAAGGGACATCGCTGCCCCCGCGACACGTCTCCGCACGTAACCCTCACGCACACTAGCCAAGTCCTGCCAGCCCGCACAGCACTTGTCATTTCGAGCGAAGGCGAGAAATCTAAAAGCGCCGCAAAGGGACATCGCTGCCCCCGCGACACGTCTCCGCACGTAACCCGCGCGCGCCAAGTCATGCGAGACCTCACGGCACCTGTCATTTCGAGCGAAGGCGAGAAATCTAAGAGCGTCGTCAAGGAAAATCGCAGCCCCAGCGACACATCTCCGCACGAAACCCTCGCGCGCGCCGGGTCATGCGAGACCGGACAGCACTTGTCATTTCGAGCGAAGGCGAGAAATCTAAGGGCGTCGTCAAGGTAAATCGCAGCCCCTCGACACATCTCCGCTCCCTGACACCATGCGCGCGCCGAGTCAGGCCAGCCCGCACAGCAAATGTCATTTCGAGCGAAGCGGAGAAGTCTCAGATCGTCGTCAAGGGAAATCGCTGCCCCCTCGACACATCTCCGCTCCCTGACACCATGCGCGCGCCGAGTCAGGCCAGCCTGCACAGCACCTGTCATTTCGAGCGAAGCCGAGAAATCTAAAAGCGTCGTCAAGGAAAATCGCTGTACCCTCGACACGTCTCCGCACGCAACCCTCACGCGCACTAGCCAAGTCATGCGAGACCTCACAGCACTTGTCATTTCGAGCGAAGGCGAGAAATCTAAGAGCGTCGTCAAAGGAAATCGCAGCCCCCGCGACACGTCTCCGCACGTAACGCTCACCCGCGCGCGCCAAGTCATGCGAGACCTCACAGCACCTGTCATTTCGAGCGAATCCGAGAAATCTAAGATCGTCGTCAAGGAAAATCGCAGCCCCCGCGACACACCTCCGCATCCTGACACCATGCGCGCGCCGAGTCATGCGAGCCCTCACAGCACTTGTCATTTCAAGCGAAGCCGAGAAATCCTAGAGCAGCGGTTTCCTAAACCGCTGCCCCCTCGACACGTCTCCGCACCCTGACACTATGCGCGCGCCAAGTCCTGCCAGCCCGAACAGCAACTGTCATTTCGAGCGAAGCCGAGAAATCTAAGATCGCCGTCAAGGAAAATCGCAGCCCCCTCGACACACCTCCGCACGTAACCCTCACGCAGGCTCGCCAAATCATGCGAGCCCTCACAGCACTTGTCATTTCGAGCGAAGCCGAGAAATCTAAGATCGCCGTCAAGGAAAATCGCTGCTCCCTCGACACATCTCCCCACCCTGACACCATGCGCGCGCGCCGCTAGGCCTCACAACAACAGCGTCGTCCGACCTCTGGTCCCTTCTCCCCTCCGTGGTACAAGAGCCTGCCCCGAGTCCCTCGAGGGGTTAGGATGAGGGGGAATCCGCAGTTACACAAACGTACTCTCGAAGTCAGAGTTACGATCAGCCCCAACCCGCCATCAACAAATGGAGGCAGCACAGATGACACCGCGCCCGACGTCGTAAAATGAATCACAATGAGCGTTCCTGATTACGCATCTCTTGTTCCCCGCTACACCTTCGCGGAAACCCTTGCTGAGCAGGAGGCCCAACTCGCGGAAAATCCCCTGCTGCGCCGTATGAAGGCGTCTCGCAAGGCGATGGAAGGCGATCGGCACCGGCCTGTTTACCACTACGTCAACCCGGAAAACACGTTGAACGACCCCAACGGTCTATGTTTCTGGCAGGGTCGTTGGCACCTCTTCTACCAGGGCTATCCGCCCGAAGACCCCAGGCAGCACTGGGGGCACGCCGTCAGCGATGACCTCATCCACTGGCGCGACCTTCCTTACGCCATCTACCCCGACCCGGAAGAGTGCTGCTTCTCGGGCGCGACCCTCGTGGAGGACGATCGGGTCATAGCGATGTACCACGGAACGCAGGTCGGCAACATGGTCGCCGTCTCGAGCGATCCTCTTCTGCTCAACTGGGAGAAAGTTACAGGTCAGCCCGTCATTCCGAAGCCGGAGCCGGACGGTTCGCCGCAGCAGTACACCGTGTTCGATCCCTGCATCTGGAAGAAGGACGGCGTCTACTTCGCTCTCTCTGCAGGGACGGTGAACGAAGGCCCGGGCGGGAAGAGGGTCGCTGCCGATTTCCTGTTCCGCTCGAAGGACCTGGTGGTTTGGGAGTACCTTCATCCTCTCACCGAGGGCGACAGGTTCACATTGGTTGGAGACGACGGTGCCTGTCCCTACTTCTGGCCGATCGGCGACCGGCACATGCTCCTGTTTTTCAGCCACATGAGTGGTGGCCAGTACCTGCTGGGAGATTACGATGTGGAGCGCGACAAGCTGGTCGTGACTTCGCATGGCCTCTTCAACTTCGGGCCGTCTACCCCGTCGGGCGTCCACGCTCCCTCCGCGACCCCTGACGGACAGGGTGGGATCATCGTGGTCTTCAACATGAACCCCGGGCTGCCCACAGAGGGTTGGGACCAGATCATGACGCTACCCAGGCGCCTTACATTGGCGGGAGGCGACGAAGTGCGGATTGCGCCGGCTGGCGATATCGAGTCCCTGCGGTACGACCATGTGCGGGTTGAAGCGACCGAGCTGCCCGCCAACGAGGAGGTTGTCCTTGAGGGTATCGAAGGCAGCGCGTTGGAGTTGATCGTCGAACTCGATCCCGGGGAAGCGTCGATGGTCGAACTCAACGTTCTTCGATCTCCGGAAAGGGAGGAGTACACGCGCATCGCCTTCTTCAAGGACCGGGGGTTCAGAGTCCAGCGTACTTCCGCCCAGCCAGGAGCGCTCCTCCACAGCGGTCAGCCTGCCGTACGCCCCAGAAGTCAGCCGAGGCCCGTCGAAGTTCGAGAGAGTCTGATCACCCTCGACACATCCTACGCTTCGACCCTTCCGGGAGCACTTTCCCGCGCCCCCGAGACGGCGCCGTTCCTCCTCGAGCCGGACGAGCCGCTTCAGCTCCGCGTGTTCATCGACCGCAGCGTCGTAGAGGTGTTCGCGAACGGGAAGCAGTGCGTTGCGGCGCGAGTCTATCCCGGCCGCCGGGACAGCACAGGCGTCGGACTGCGCGCCCAGGGCAGCGCCGCCCAGTTGCGATCCCTTGACGCCTGGAAGATGAAGAACATTTACACGTAGCAACGCCCGTGACGGGCAACCTCCGCCTGTAGAGGCGGGTCTCAGACCCGCCTTCCCCCTCATGATCATGCGCGAGTCAATCCCGGCCGCCGGGACAGCACCGGCGCCGGTCTGCGAGCCCAGGGCAGCGCCGCCGAGTTGCGTTCTCTGGACACCCGGAAGATGAAGAGCAATTACACGTAGCAACGCTCGTGACGGGCAACCTCTCCCTGTAGTGGCGGGTCTGAGACCCGCCTTCCTCCACCCTGTACGGAGACCTCCCCAATCCCCTTGGTCGCCAATACAAAAAGCCCCTCTCCCATCATGGCGACCGTTGCACAATCCCCAGCAACTCCAATAGAAGGGCCACAAGATCCCCTCTCCCCTACGTGGAGACCATTGCATAACTGCCTATTCGGTGATGGGCAAGGCTCTCCGGCCCTTTCCCCAGTCTGCTGGGGAAGGCTGGAATGGGGTTCCCCGTTCCACACAGGAGGTTATGCAAAGGTCTCCATAAAGGGAGAGGGTTAAAGCCTGCCCCGAGTCCCTCGAGAGGCTGGGACGGGGACCTTCCTTGGAGAACGAAGGCTGCGCAAAGCTCTGCAGCGATGAGACTAGGCTAGCCGCCGTCCTGAGCGCGGCAGAAAGGATCTGCCCCGAGTCATTACAGAAGATCGGGGTCTTTGACCGCCCATTGCGCCACCCGTACACCTGTGCTAATATGGACGCATGAACATCACAGCACACCGCAAGGCCATCACATTCCGGGCCCAGGCCTTGACTTGGGCCTGCAGAAGTAGCCACGCCCTCGTGTTCCATTCGTGTTCCACTCATGCTCCGAGTAGGTACCGTTCGTGTTCCGAAAGTGTTCCGAAAAAGCTCCGTCACTCACCGCTTCTCAGCTACGAAATGGAACAAAACGGAACATAATGGAACACATTTTTCGGAATCACCCGTTCCGGCGTCCGATTACGAGCCCTCGCCGGCCTCCGCAGCCCCCATCGCCAGCGCGATCGCGCCCAGCACGCCGGCCCTGTCTCCCAGCGCTGGCCTCACTATGTAGCCGTCCAGCACTTCGGCCGAGTCCAGCGGCGCAAGAAACCCGTTCAGGATTCGCCGAAAGTGTCTCCGCACCAGCGGCAGCAGTGCCTCACGTCGGCTCACGCCGCCCCCAATGATGATGCGCTCTGGCGACAGCACGTACGTTATCGCCGCCGCGCCGTACGCAAGGTAGCGCGCCTCGATATCCCACGCCGGGTGGCCGTCCGGAAGCTCCTCCGCCCGTACCGACCAGCGCTTCGTCATTGACGGCCCCGAAGCCAGTCCCTCCAGGCAGTCGCCGTGGTTCGGGCACACTCCGGGGAACCCGCCGTCCTCGGGGATGCGCGGCACGTGCATGTGCCCCATCTCCGTGTGCAGCATCCCGTGAACGATCTCGCCGTTCACCATCGCGCCCCCGCCAATCCCGGTCCCGACCGTGAGGTACACCGCGTTGCTCACATCCGAGGCCGCTCCCCAGCGACGCTCCCCCGCGAGCGCCGCGTTCACGTCCGAATCGATAGAGGTCGGCACGCCTATTGCGCCTCCAACCTCCCCCGCGATGTCCGTGCCCGGCCAGCCCTTCTTCGGCGTAGTGGTCAGCCGCCCAAACGTCTCCGACTGCGGGTTGAGGTCCAGCGGCCCGAACGTCCCGACCCCGATCGCCTTCAGGCCAAACTCGCGGTGCCCCTCCCGGAAGAACGCCGCCGCCTCGGCCAGCGTCTCCTCCCGCGTCGTCGTCGGGATAGTCCGCAGCGCCCTGAGGTCGTCCGGCCCGGACCCCACGGCGCAAACGAACTTCGTCCCGCCCCCTTCCAGACCACCGTACAAAGCCTCAGCCTTGGTCATGCGTCACCCTGACTGTCACTGTTGTGTCATCCACTTCGGCAATTGGCAAGGGCGGCCTGGCCCCTTCCTCAGTCTGCAGGGGAACTGCCTGTCTTGAACGCAATCGAAGGATTGGAGTCCCCTCCTGGCTCTCCCAAGGAACAGGGAACGGTTCCCCCAGAGCCGATGTCGCAGAGTCGCTGCCTTTTGGGTGCAGGGCCGTGCCCTGCCTTGCTTAGAGGATCCGGTCCACAGGCTTGTTCACCCAGGCGCTCATCTCGTGTGGAGGCACAACCGCCTCCGCCGGGCAAACGTACGATGGCCCAAGCTGTCCGATCTCGGTCACTCCCAGCAGCGCCATCGCGATTATGAGCTCTTCCTCCAGGATCTCCAGCACCCGTCGAACGCCGTCTGCGCCTCCGGCCCCGAGTCCCCACGCCTCCAGCTTGCCGATCGCAACCGCCTTTGCGCCCAGCGCGATCGCCTTCGCAACGTCGCTGCCGCGCAGCACTCCACCATCCAGCATGACGTCCGCCTTGCCGTCCACCGCGTCCATGATCTCTCCGATCACCTCCATCGTGCCCTGGCAATGATCGAGTTGCCGCCCTCCGTGGTTCGATACCCAGACCACCTCCACGCCGTGCTCCACCGCCATAGCCGCGTCCTCCGCCGTCGCGACGCCCTTCAGCAATATCGGCAGACCTCCTGCCTCCTCCTTGATCCTGTCCAACAAGTCCCACGTCAGCCTCTTCTGCCAGATCGCGTAGTCCGCGAGTCGCACCCGGGGGCGCCACCGCGTCAGCAGCGGCCTCTCCCGCCGGCTGTAGTGCGCCGTGTCCACCGTCACGCACAGCGCTGTATAGCCAGATTGCTTCACTCGAGTGACCATGTCTTTGACCCAGTCCCAGTCCCCCTCGATGTAAAGCTGGAAGATCTTCGGGAAATCGCCCGTGGCCGCCGTTTCCTCAAGACCTGGTGGCGTGACCGAACTGACCACCTGGAACGTGCCGAATTCGGACGCCGCCTTCGCTGCTCCCGCAGCCGCGTCGGGATGGAAGGTCTGCATCGACCCCAACGGCGCCAGCATGACTGGAATCCGCAGCTTCGTGCCCAGGAACGTAGTCGTCGCGTCGATGTTGGAGACGTCGATCAGCCCGCGCGGCCGGAAGGCGATCCGGTCGAACGCAAGTCGGTTGCGGCGCATCGTGGTCTCAGACTCCGACCCGCCCGTGGCGTAGTCCCACGACCCTTGCGCCAGGTTGCGCCTCGCCATCTGGATGATCTCTTCGTTGCTGACCAGGTCGTCAATCAAGTCTCACCTCTCTGTGGGGACGTAGCCCATGGGCCGGCACGCCGTTTGCGGGGACAAGGTACCCCATGCCCGGCGGTCTGCGAAAGGAGCAGGGTAGGGGTGTACCCGCACGGCATGGCCTGGAGCCTTGAGCCATAGGGTCTGGTGACCCGCCTCGGACTCGAACCGAGAACCTAGTGATTAAGAGTCACTTGCTCTGCCAATTGAGCTAGCGGGCCGCCAATGGGGTACGAACTCGACCGCGGCGCTGCGCTCAAGGAGCGGCGAATTACAGGCGAGCGTGAGTGATTCTAGCCATTACCGTTTTGGAGCGTCAAGGCAGTATGCTCGTGCTGCAACCCTGGTTTGACTGCTATTTGCAGGTATGATAGGGTTGTGAAATATTGCACATTCTCAGTTTTCCCCCGACGTGCAGAACTCCCTAACCAACCGCCTCGCACCCTTCGTGGGCAACCCTGCCCTGCTCAGGGCCGTCGCCATTGCCGCGCTGGTGGCGGTCTTTGGCCAGGTCACTTTTGGAAGCATCGTCAGGGTCTCCGAATCTGGCCTGGGCTGCCCCGATTGGCCGCTATGCCATGGTCAGGTGATTCCTCCATTCGAGTTCGAGACACTTATCGAGTACACCCACCGGCTGATCGGTACTCTTGTCGGCCTGCTCGTAGTTGCCACAGCCGCCCTCGCCTGGCTTGGCCGCCGCCAGGACAGGCTTGCCGTCAGCTTGGCTGCGGCCGGCGTGGCGTTGGTCGTTACAGCCGGAGTCCTCGGTGGTGTCACGGTCCTGACCGAGCTGGAATGGTGGTGGAGGCTCGTGCACTTGGGAGTGGCCGAGATGCTCGCGGCGTGTCTGACGGCGTTGATCGTTGGATGCTGGCTGGCTTGGCCTGCCTCGCAACGAGGGCAGTCGGTAGTTGACGTCCGGCCTCGGCTCGGACGCATGATGATTGCAGCGCTTGGCGGCGTCTTCCTTCTGATGCTGTCCGGTTCGTACATGGTCGGTGAGGGCGCCGGCTCATCCTGCGCTACGTGGCCGCTATGTCGCGGCGACATCTTCCCCAGCGGCGAGCCGTACTTGATCCACATGACTCACCGCTACATTGCCGCCCTTATTGGTGTCCATGTGCTGGCAACCTCGTATATTCTCTGGAAGCGCCGGGAAGAATGGCCCGTAGTCGGCAAGTGGGCCGCTGTCATGGGCGTCGGCTTTGTCGTACAGGTGCTGCTGGGAGCCGTCTTGGTCGAAGTGGGCTTCGAAGACATTTGGAAGGTTGTCCATCTCAGTATGGCCACGTTGTCATGGATCTCGCTGGTCCTCGTTGCCGCGCTGATGTACCTGCCCGGAGGGGCGACCTCGCCCGCTACGACACCACAGGGAAGCTCTGCCTGATGGTCGCTCAAACACTTCGATTACGCGGCGGATGGCGCGACTTTGTGGCCCTGACAAAGCCGCGCATCATCGTGCTCCTGCTGATAACCGCCCTCTGCGCCATGTTCCTCGCTGCTGAGGGGGCGCCCGATCCACAACTTGTCCTATGGGTGATGGTGGGAGGCACTCTGGCGTCCGGCGGCGCGAACGCGATCAACCACTACCTTGACCGGGACATCGATCAGCTTATGCGACGCACGACGAACCGTCCGGTTGCAGGCGGCCGCGTGCCGCCTAGAGACGCGTTGGTGTTCGGCATCCTCTTGAATGTCGTGGCCTTTGCCCTATTGACAACCTTGGTAAATCCAATTGCGGCAGCACTGACACTTGGCGCAACCCTCTTCTATGTATTCGTTTACACAATGGGTCTCAAGCGCAGCACTCCGCAGAACATCGTGATCGGAGGGGCGGCAGGTGCTATCCCGCCGGTCGTAGGCTGGGTCGCCGTCACTGGTGCTTTGGAGTTGCCGGCCCTGTACATGTTCGCGATAGTCTTCTTCTGGACGCCGCCACACTTCTGGGCACTCTCGCTGATAATCAAGGACGATTACGCTAGGGCCGGCGTACCCATGCTGCCCGTGGTAACCAGCGTCTCGCACACCAAGCGGCAGATCCTGCTATACACGGTGCTACTGCTGGCGCTGACGGTGATGTTCTACACTACCCAGGAAGTGGGGCTGATCTACTTGGCCTCTTCGGTCGCGCTCGGCATCGGATTCATCGCCTTCGCCTGGCGCCTGTACCGCGGACCGGGCGACGTGCGGGCCTTGCCTGCATACAAGTTCTCGCTCCTCTATCTCGCGCTGCTGTTTGCGGCCATAGCCGTGGACGGAGCCGTCAGACTTTGAGCGCGCGACCGTCTGAATGTGTCTGCAGCGCTGCTCCGCACCTTGACCGGGAAATCGGCCCTTTGGTAGATTCTGAGACCGAAGCAGTCGGACGTAACGTCAGGGAGGCGAATCCACTACAGGTGAACACTCGAAATCGCGGCGCTTTGCGTCTTGCGGGCGTCGTGCTCTTCGGTCTGCTTGCGGTCGCAATGACCGCCTGCTATCCCGACCATCCCCAATCGACGTTCGACGTTGCCGGCCCCGTAGCAAGGTCGCAGCTAGTTCTCTTTTACTGGATCTTCTGGGCCGCCGTCTTCGTGTTCGTCACGGTCGGGGGTGCGCTGCTATACGTGGCCATCCGCTTCCGGCGCCGGCCAGGGCAGGGCGACCCTGTCCAGACCCACGGCAACACCAAACTGGAAATAGCATGGACCATTGCCCCGGCCCTGATTCTGGTCGTCGTCGCAATCCCCACGATCCTGACGGTGTTCGACAATGCCAACAGCCCCGATCCGGACGGCCTCACGGTCGACGCGACTGGACACCAATGGTGGTTCGAGTTCCGGTACGCTCACCCAACAAACGAGGGCGAACAAATCATTGCGGCCAACGAGCTGCACATTCCGCTCGACGAGGTCGTCAACGTCAACCTGCACTCTGAAGACGTGATTCACAGCTTCTGGATACCCAAGGTTGCCGGCAAGGTGGACATGGTTCCCAACAACAACAACACGAGGTGGATTCAGTCGGAACGGCTCGGGGAGTTCTATGGCCAGTGCGCAGAGTTCTGCGGCGAGTCGCACGCCAAGATGAAGTTCCGCGTAATCGTCGAGTCCCGGGAAGACTTCGATAAGTGGCTTATGGCTCAGGCGGCTCCGTCTGTTGAACCTGTAACGCCGCTGCAGTTGAGGGGGAGCGAACTCTTCAGAAGCGCCGGTTGTTCAGGGTGCCACGCAACATCTGCCATAATAGGCCTGGCCTCGGACGGTTCGCAGTTGAAAGGGCGCAGGGGCCCGAACCTGACTCATGTCGCTAGCAGAAGCAGGGTAGGAGCGGGCGAGCTGCCACAGAATCCTGAAAGCCTGCGGGCTTGGATTTCCGACCCAGGCTCGATTAAGCCCGGAAACATCATGGCAACTGAGGGCAAGCCGTACACTGATCCGGACAGCGCGCTTACTGAGCAGGACATCTCAGCGCTGGTCGCGTTTCTGAGGTCACTGAAGTAATGGTGCAGCGAGAAACAGCCCCGTTGGCATGCCGGTGGCTCCCGTCGACTTGGCTAGGAGGGTAACGATATGACTATGCTGGCGCTGCCGCTCCCCAGGCCGACTCACCCAACGGGCATCTGGGGCTGGATCACCACAATCGACCACAAGAGGATAGGTATCCTCTACGGCGTCACGGCCTTCATCCTCTTCCTGACTGGCGGTATCGAAGCGCTGTTGATGCGCGTCCAACTCGCCGCGCCCGAACAGGATATCGTCTCCGCCGAGGTGTTCAACCAGTTGTTCACCATGCACGGCACTACCATGATCTTCTTGGCGATCATGCCCATGGGGGCCGCATTCTTCAACTATATAATCCCGCTTCAAATTGGAGCCAGGGACGTCGCTTTCCCAAGACTAAACGCCTTCAGCTACTGGACCTTCTTGGCCGGCGCGATCATGCTCAAGATGAGCTGGTTCCTGGGTGGCGCGCCAAACGCTGGCTGGTTCGGCTACGCCCCTCTAACCGGTGAGGCCTACAACCCCGGCCACGGCATCGATTTCTGGATGATGAGCCTCCAGTTACTCGGCATCGCCTCTCTGGCCGCCGCGTTCAACTTCATCGTCACCATCGTCAACATGCGCGCGCCCGGACTGACGCTGATGCGAATGCCGCTCTTCACCTGGATGACGCTCGTCACCTCGATCCTGCTCGTGCTGGCCTTCCCGGTGATTACCGTCGCGCTGATTGAGTTGATGTTCGACCGCTTCTACGGCACCAACTTCTTCATCACGCAAGCGGGGGCAAGCCCGGTCCTGTGGCAGCATCTGTTCTGGGTGTTCGGTCACCCGGAAGTCTACATACTCATCCTCCCGGCGCTGGGAATCGTGGCAGAGGTCATCCCCACGTTCTCCAAGAAACCGCTGTTTGGCTACCCGGTCGTCGTCCTGTCCGGCGTCATTATCGGGTTCTTGGGCTGGATGGTCTGGAGCCACCATATGTTCACCGTGGGCCTTGGGCCGGTAGCCAATTCGGTGTTCGCGGCCACAACCATGGCGATAGCCGTTCCAACGGGCGTGAAGATTTTCAACTACATGGGAACGATGTGGGGCGGATCGATCAGCTTCAAGGCCCCCATGCTCTACTCTCTGGGATTCGTGGCGCTGTTCATCGTCGGCGGGTTGAGCGGCGTGATGCACTCCGCGGCACCGTCCGACGCCCAACAGCAGGACACTTACTTCATCATCGCGCACCTCCATTACGTGCTGTTCGGTGGCAGTATCATGGCCCTGTTGGGGGGCATCTGCTACTGGTTCCCCAAGATCACGGGTCGGTTCCTTGAGGAGCGCATGAGCCAGATCACGTTCTGGATAATCTTCACAGGTATGAACATCACCTTCTTCCCGATGCACTTCCTGGGGCTGGACGGTATGCCCCGGCGCATCAGCGCCTATCCGGACGGCATGGGATGGGACATGTGGAACGCAGTCGCTACCGCGGGCGTCGTGTTCCTGTTCGTGGGCATGGCGCTGTTCCTCTACAACGCGATCGCCAGTTGGCGCAACGGCAAACAGGCCAGCGGCGACCCCTGGGACGGCCGGACCCTTGAGTGGTCCATCCCGTCTCCGCCGCCGGAATACAACTTCGAAGAGATTCCCACCGTGTACGACCGTGACGACTGGTGGTCCAGAAAGCGCCGCCAGGTCAGGCGCGCCGTGCCGGTTGCCGGCGGCTCGGGCGAGAACGGGAACGGCATCCATCTCCCGCAGCCGTCATACTGGCCCGCCGTGGTTTCGATTGGTCTGCTGGTTGGGGCGTACGGCCTCATATTCAACGTTGCCGTGGCCGCTATCGGGGGAGCCATAGCAATGATTGGTGTGTACGCTTGGTCGTTCGAGCCGGTCAACGAACCGGACCAGGGCGCCGGGCACTAAGGGAGGTCGAATTGGCGCAAGCCGCCGCGCCCCACCGGGCCGAGCACGAGCCGACTACAACTGGCCTGAACCACAGGAAGCTCCTGATGTGGGTCTTCCTGGGGTCGGACTGCATGTTCTTCGGCTCGCTAATTGCCACTTATCTGGTCTACAAGAACAAGAGCATAATCGGCCCGTTCCCAATAGATGTCTTCGATATCCCGACAACATCGGTAAGCACGTTCGTGCTCCTCATGAGCAGCATGAGCATGGTGCTGTCGTACGCGGCTCTCAGGCGAGGACGCATCAAGGCATTCCGTGTTTGGTTGGCGTCGACGGCCATCTTGGGCGCTACCTTCTTGGCATTTCAGGTCTTTGAGTTCCGGGAGTTTGCCGTTCACCACGTGCACATCGACTGCCACGTGCCAGGTGAACTTGGCGAGTTCGAACAGGGCCTGTTTGATGAGTTCTGCACGGATGGCGTGGAAGAGTACGAAGGCTCTCACGGCCTTACCCCTGCGACCAACCTGTTCGGGACCACCTTCTTTACGCTAACGGGATTTCACGGGGCTCACGTCACCCTAGGCGTAATCTGGCTTTTGGGAGTGCTCCTGTACTCGTTCAAGTGGGGCATCACGCCCGATCGAGACCTCGACCTTGACTTGGCGGCTCTCTATTGGCACTTCGTGGACATTGTCTGGATTATCATCTTCACCGTGGTATACCTCTTCGGCGTGTTCGAAGGCTTCTAGCGCAAGAACGGGACTTACGACTGCAACATGACACAAGAGCACAATCCGGCGACTACGGCGCAGACCGCCGAACTTAGCGACCACGGGGGCCATCCGACCTCAGCCACCTACTTCAAGGTGGCGATGATACTGTCGGCCATTACGGCGTTCGAAGTGGGAATCTTCTACATCGTTGGGCTTGGCCACTGGATCATCCCCTTATTGGTCATTTTGTCGGGTGCCAAATTCGCTCTTGTAGTCATGTTCTATATGCACCTCAAGTACGACCACAGGCTCTTCACCACCGCGTTCGTGGGAGGCTTGTCGCTAGCCTTTCTTGTCGTTCTTACTCTGATGGCGCTCTTCAGGTGGTTCGCATAGCGTTGCCGCGTCCGGCGGCATTGAAGGCGGCCCGGATTGCCTGACGTTTCCGGAATCTGGAGCCATTGGC
Source organism: Dehalococcoidia bacterium (assembly GCA_965237445.1). Lineage (GTDB taxonomy): Bacteria > Chloroflexota > Dehalococcoidia > Lucifugimonadales. The sequence goes on from OZ250142.1 coordinate 1,752,866, forward strand.
ATCCCCATCCGGACGCCCTGATCGGCTTGGCCGTGCTCCAGGGTGCATACATGCTGGGTGTTGGCCCGCTTCGCGAGAGATATCGCTTGGCGGATGACGTCGACCCGCGCCAGATCGCCACGTTTACCTTGGGCGTCTTGGTGATTCTCGCCTCTCTAGTGTCGCCCCTGCACGAGATCAGCGACTCGTACCTGTTCAGCGGCCACATGGTCCAGCATGTCCTGCTGACGCTCGTTGCGCCGCCGCTCTTGATTTTGGGTACTCCGCCGTGGTTGATGCGCCCGCTGCTCCGGCCCAACTGGGCATTCAGAGGTGTGAGGATCGCCACGCATCCCATACTGGCATTCGCCGTGTTCAACCTGGTATTTTCCATCTGGCACATACCCGCACTGTACAATCTGTCCGTAACCAACCACGGCGTGCACGTATTCGAACACCTGCTGTTCATGGCTGCCGCGACGATCATGTGGTGGCCTCTGTTGAGTCCGCTGCCTGAACTTCCCAGGCTCTCCTATCCGTTGCAGATGATGTACCTGTTCCTGATTTCGATCGCGCAGATCATTGTGTTCGCCCCTCTGACCTTCTCCGGTGAGCCTTTGTATGCGGAGTACGTAAAGGCGCCCCGCCTGTGGGGAATCGACGCGATGGTGGATCAGCAGATAGGGGCGATTATCATGAAGATGGGCAGTGGTATCCTGTTCGTCACGTTGATCGCCATCGCGTTCTTCAAGTGGCACAATAGCGAGCAAGAGCAGACTAGGAAAGAATTGATCGAGCGGGCCATCGCGTCCGCCGAATAGGCGTGAAAGATCAGCCCGGGGAGAATTTGAGTGCAACAGTCAAGATTTCGTATGGCATTACTGTTCCCGCTGGTGACCCTGCTCTTAGTCCCTCTCTATGCAGGTTCGCTCGGCGTGACCTTCATGGTCCTTCACGAGGCCTTCAATAAGTGGGCAGTGGTCCTTCTCGGCATGTCGCTCGTCGTCGGTGTGCCGACTGCGGCTATGTATCTCGAGAACAAGCTGGAGGGCTGACGGGCTTCAGGTTGTCGTGGCGGTTGCCCCAGGTGCCCAGGGCGGTCTCATCGACTATCGTCCTCTTCCTCGCGGTCTCGCTGCTGGTTTTCGCATCGATCGCGTGCTCCCCGAGTGAACCGCTAAAGGGCACGGAACTCACTGCCCGGTCCATTGCGCCGGACTTCGAGCTCACTGATCAGTTCGGGCGTAGCCACAGCTTGGCGGAACACTCTGGGAACGTGGTCCTGCTCACGTTCCTTTACACGCAATGCCCCGACATCTGTCCCGTCGTAGCTGATCATGTGCGAAACGTCCACCGGTTGCTCGACGATCGCGCCGGCGAGATGTCGCTCTTGATCGTCAGCGTAGACGCGGAGCGCGACACTGCAGAGGCTGCGCTTAGCTACTCGGAAGCTTGGCAAATGGAAGGAAGTTGGAGTTACCTGGTAGGTGCGGAAGAGGAGTTGAGCCCTGTGTGGGAGGCGTACTACGTAGACCCCGTTCGCATTGATTCGGCCGAAGATAGCGTAGACTCTGGTGGCGGGGACAGCAATCTCGCAGGGGTTGACGCCCTGTACGAGGGTGTGAAGCTACGCTATACGGTGACTCACTCCGCTCCCGTTTACCTGATCGACCGTACTGGCGTGATGAGAGTGCTGTTCACGTTGCCGATGGACCCTGCGGACATCGCCCATGATGTGCAGGTGTTGCTGAAAGAGTGAACGCGGTTCGGGGCTCGGTCTTGCCTTGCCCCAAATTGCACAAGGCCCAAGCCTTGCGTCTAAGCGCGAGAGGCTAGGCTGCCTGCTCTAGCTGCTCGCCCGCTTGACGCGCGATGTCCGCGAACGCCTCGGGGTCGCGAATAGCCAGGTCTGCCAGCATCTTTCGGTTGATGCCCGCGCCCTGGAGGCGGAGGCCGTGCATTAGCTTGCTATACGTGATGCCGTTGGCGCGCGCCGCGGCGTTAATCCGGATGTTCCACAGCCGGCGCATGTCGCCCTTCTTTTCCCGGCGGTGGTTGTACGCGTACTGCAACGCGTGAAGCAACGACTCGCGCGCCGACCGGTAGAGCTTGTGCCGAACGGTCCGGTGCCCTTTCGTCTGCTTCAAAAGCTTCTTGTGCCTGCGGTGCCTCGTTACGCCCCGCTTTACTCTGGTCACCTTACGTCCTCAATCTCTTCAGGAGTAGGGGAGCAGCCGCTTCACACGGCGGCCCGCCTCTCCGGTCATCTCGATCTTCTTACCGTACTGGCGCTTTACCTTGCTGTGCTTCTTTCTCCTCAGGTGACTTCTGAGACCCTTCATTCTCAGTGCCTTTCCTGAACCGGAAATCTTGAAGCGCTTCTTTGCGCCCTTGTGTGTCTTAAGCTTCGGCACGCTGTAGTTCCTTCTCTCCCTTTGGGCTCGTCGGCTGGGCCTCGCGTCCCGCCTTGTCTGGCGCCAGAACCATTGCTAGGAACCTGCCTTCCATCGTGGGTGGTCGCTCCAACAGCGCTTCTTCGGAGAGTTCTTCAGCCACGGTTTTAAGTAGCATCATCCCAAGCTCCGGGTGCGTGATCTCACGGCCCCGGAACATGACCGACACCCTGACCTTCGCTCCCTGTCCTAGCAAACGCCTCACGAGCCTGGTCTTGGCGTCTAGGTCATGTTTACCGATACGAGTCTTCATCCGCACCTCGCGGAGTTCGTGACCGGATCGGGCTTTGTTGATCTTTCTGGCTTCTCGTTCCTTCCTGGCGGCCTCATACCGAAATCTGCCGTAGTCCATCAGCCTGCAGACCGGAGGACTCGAGCCTGGCGCCACCTCCACGAGGTCGAATCCCCGCTCGTTCGCTAACTCCAGGGCAGTGCGGGTTGGCATAACCCCTAGCTGCTTACCCCTCTCGTCCACCACGCGGACTTCAGGGACCCTGATTCGTTGGTTGGTTCTATAGTCTTTGGGAATCCGGTTGCCTTTCTGCGATCCAGTAGAACTGAGCCGATTTCAAGAAGGCTCGAATATAGCACACGCCGCTACCTTCAGCAATGAGAGTGCGACGCTCATCCCGCCTCGCGCACCTCCGCCTCGATCCGCGCAGCAATCTCAGACACCGGCATCGCGCCCAGGTTCTCCCCCGAACGCAATCGCACCGCGGCCGAGCTGGCCGCCGCCTCACGGTCTCCGACAACTAGCATGTACGGCACCTTGCGCATCTGCGCCGACCGAATCTTCGCGTTCATCCGCTCGTTCCCCGCGTCCGTCTCCACGCGCACACCCGCTCGCGCAAGCTCCGCTTCAACCTCGAACGCGTAATCGTGGTGCCGGTCGGCAATTGGGACCACGGTCGCCTGCACCGGGGCAAGCCACGTCGGGAACGCCCCCCCGTAATGCTCGATCAGGACCCCCAGGAACCGCTCCACAGATCCAAACAGCGCTCGGTGGACCATGAATGGCTGGTGCTCGCGGCCGTCTTCTCCTATGTACGATAGGTTGAAGCGCTCCGGCAGGTTGAAGTCGAACTGAACAGTCGTGCACTGCCATGGCCGACCCAGCGCATCCTTGACGTCGATATCGATCTTCGGCCCGTAGAACGCACCTCCTCCCTCGTCGTACTCAAACTCGATCTCGCGGGACTCCAGTGTCTGTCGTAGCGACTCCGTTGCGAGTTCCCATTGTTCGTCGCTGCCCACTGCCTTCTCCGGCCGCGTCGAAAGCCGAATTGCAAACTCAGGGAACTCGAACCTGCCCAGCAGATCGAACGTCAGGTCCAGCACACCGTTGATCTCCTGCTCCACCTGGTCTGGCCGGCAGAAGATGTGAGCGTCGTCCTGGGTGAACCCGCGAACTCGCGTAAGGCCGTGCAGGACGCCTCCGCGTTCGTACCTGTAGACCGTGCCCAGTTCGCCTACTCGCATCGGAAGGTCCCGGTAACTGCGCAGTCCGCTCCTGTAGTAAGTGATATGGAACGGACAGTTCATCGGCCTCAGGTAGTAGTCCTGGCCCTCCATCTCAACGGGCGGGTACATGTTCTCGCTAAAGAAGTCCAGGTGCCCGCTCGTCTCCCACAGCGTAGAACGGCCTATGTGAGGCGTGTACACCAGGTCGTACCCTCGCTCGAAATGCATCCGCCTCCACAGGTCTTCCACGATGCCTCGAACGCGGGCCCCTTTTGGGTGCCAGATCGTGAGACCGGGCCCTGTCTCTTCGTGGATCGAATACAGGTCCAGTTCCCTTCCTAACACTCGGTGGTCCCTGCGCCTTGCCTCCTCCAGTCGTTCCAGGTGGGCCTTCATTTCCTTTCTAGATTCGAACGCGGTGCCATAGACCCTCTGGAGCATTTGCCGTCTCTCATCGCCGCGCCAATATGCTCCTGCCACGCTCAGCAGCTTGAACGCCGGTATGTTCCCCGTGGACTTCACGTGCGGGCCGGCGCACAGGTCCTCGAAGTCGTGGTGCTTGTACGTGGAAATGACCTCGCATTCCGGAATCTCACTGATGATCTCCAGCTTCAGTTGCGATCCTGAATACAGGCCCTCCGCCTCATCGCGGCTCAACTCGCGGTACACGAACTCGTAGTCGTCCCTTATCGTGTCTCGCATGATTCGCTCGATCTCCTCAAAGTCTTCGGGGGAGAACGTGTGGCTTGAGAGAAGGTCGTAGTAGAAGCCATCCTCCGTCGGAGGTCCTATTCCAAGCTGCGTGTCCGGGTGAAGCTGTGTGATCGCGTCCGCCATCACGTGAGCGGCCGAGTGCCTGATCCGCGCGCGCAATTCCGATAGCGGCATTTGTTGACTCTGGTCTCTTGACATTGTGTTTCCTCGTTTCGACTACTGCGACAGGCCATAAGGTCCGGCGCTGAACTGTTCACGGAACTTTGACGTGAAAAGCCCCCCGCGTGCATGCAACGCATGCGGGAGGCTACGTAGTCAAGACGACTCTGATCGTAAGGGGTGCTATGCGGTTCCCAAGCGGGGGAGTCCTTGCTGAAGTGTATTCCGATTGAATTCTAGCTATCAGCCCAATAGCCGGTCAAGGGCGCGTGTCTCCCTTTGTTCCGTATGAGCCCAGGTTGCCAGTACGTAAGTAACCGAGAGAGCAGCCTCGCCAAACTTGACGAGGCTGCTCCACACTAACTACTTGCTCGGATCAGTACCTTACTCGGTGTTGACGTTCGCGCAGATCGCGTAAACGGTGAGTGTCCAATGTTCGCCTGTTGAGTTTACCTCAGTGGCACTCGCCTCCCAACCCGCAGGTACCTGACCTGCAACACCAAACGGGAAGCTTGCAACAAGAGCTACGTTCCCACCGTGTTCACCGCCAATTGCCGCTCCGCCTGAGACTGCGGACAGGCCCTCTCCGGCCGTTACGCACTCAACACTCCCACTCTTCGTTCCCGGGTTGTCGATATCGTCCGTCGTAAAGACTGCTGTCACTATCCGGGTGGCAAAGATACCTGACTCACCTCGGATACCCTGTGGGCCGAATGGACCAGTTGCTCCAGTCTGGCCTACTGGACCGCGCAATCCCTGCGGACCCTGTGGTCCCTCAGGCCCCTGCGGACCTTGTGGTCCTGGCGGGCCCTGCGGTCCCGGGTTGCCCTGCACGCCCTGCGGACCCTGTGGTCCTGGCGGGCCAACCTCTCCCTGCGGGCCAAGCTCGCCCTGCGGGCCTTGCGGTCCGGTGTCGCCCTTGACGCCGCGAGCGCCGATGGGTCCCTGCGGTCCGGTCGGTCCCTGCGGACCTATCGGGCCAGGAGGTCCACCCGGAGTTCCCGGTTCGCCCTTCACGCCCTGTTCGCCTTGCGCCCCTATTGGTCCCAGGTCGCCCTGGTCGCCTTTATCACCCTGCTCGCCCTGCGTCCCTTGAGGTCCCTCTGGCCCGCCGGGATCTCCCGGGTCACCCTGGTCACCCTTGCCACCCTCTGGGCCCTGAGGGCCTCGCTCACCGGTTGGGCCCCTTTCACCGGGGTCACCATTCTCAGCTTGCGGTCCTGTCGCGCCCGGCGCACCGTCGGTTCCGGCCTCACCCTGTTCGCCTTGCGGTCCCTGCGGACCTGTCTCGCCTGGCAACCCTACTTCTCCCTGACATGCGGAGACCGTGAGCGCCATGACGATTAAAAGGGCGGCAGTTCCCAGCCACCATCTGTTTGTCATGATCCTTGAAAGAGCTTTGATGATTGCACCCCCTGCAGCTTGCGGAATTCTAGACCCAAGTTACGGTTGTTGAACTAGTATAGTCAAGGGCAAAATAGGTACGGTATGTAGAACTTGCGTACCATTTTGGCCGAAAGCTTGTCCGCTGCCTACAACAGCGGCAGCCTACCGGTTCGTGACGGCGTTTCTTGTTTACTAAATGTTGCCAAGAAGGCGGCTAGACGGTGCCTGAAAATGGTCGGTCACTTATCTCTCCAGGGTAGCCTCCACAGGCCCAGGGCCATCGTCGCCAGCGCGAACGCGGCGAGTACCACAGTCTCCACGAACAGGTCAGTCCGCCCGGACAACGAAGCCGTAATCCCATCGGCCGCGTAGGTCATAGGCGAGGCGTAGCCCAGCCAGCGCAGCAGCAGCGGGGCCTGCTCCATGCTGAAGTACACTGGCGAGACTAGTATCAGCACCATGTCTGTACTCGCGGACCAGCTCCTATAGTTCGCGCCGTGCATGCGGGTCGGGGCCCGTCGTTGGCTCGCCCAGCACCTGCACCGGCACCGGCGGCTCGGCGCAGGTCGCGGTCCCGATCATCACCCGTCTCTGCAATCCTCCAGAAAGTGTCTGCGCCGCCTTGTCAGCGTGTTCTTCCATACCAAGAGACTTGACGAGTTCGTTCGCTCGCTGCCAGGCTTGGCGCCCCCGAAGCCCGCGCATCTTGCCAAACAGGTGAAAGTGTTGCTTGGCGGGAATGTCCCAGTGAATACCGGCGTCCTGTGGCATCACCCTCAGTAGCGCCTACACTACGTTCGGCTCAGAGACCGTGTCGCGTCCCAGCGCCCGGATCGCGCCCGAAGTCGGGAGCGGTTCCGTTGTGATCTTCTGAACAAGTGTGGTATTGCCCGCTCCGTTCGGGCTGGGCAGAGTGAGTATCTCGCCTCGGTCGATCGAGAACGTGATCTCACGGTTGGCCCAGGTGCCGTCGGCGCATCGCTTGTGAACGCCCTCGACTGTTACGGCTTTCTTCAGCTCCGGCAGGCTTTCTGCAGTGAATGTGCCAAGAGGCGGCTATCCAGAAGAGATCGTGGGTATGCCCAACTCTGACAGCAGGGCCGTGAATGCTGGTAAGTCCTCTTCGACTACGTCCTGCCTTACTTCGAACTGGTCCTGCAGCCGTACCTCAGGGTCGTCGAAAAACTCTTAGGAAGAAGCCGTGGGGCGCCAGTCCGCGCCTGTAACTATGCCCATTAGTTCCTTCAAGTCTGCAAGAGGTCCTATTGGGACCCCTCTTGGCTGAGGCACCGTGGGTCTGAAGGAAACGATCTCATTCTCGGCGTTCGAAAGCTTTTCACGTATGCTAGACGCTTCCTCGCTGACCGGCTTGCCATTATTGGCAGCCTGTCTATCCGACTCGTCTAGCTGTCTCCTGATCGAACGTACCTCAAATGCACAGTCTCTCCTCTCCTCGTACTTGTCGCGTATGCGAAGCTGCAAAGCGAGATGATCGCCATGTCCTACCGGCTGGCATCCGACCGCGGGTCCAGGATGACTTTTAGCGTTGACGTTCGCCAGTCTCCGTCCGCCCTCAGCCTCACCGTGTACGTAACGGGGACCGCCAGGGGAGCCATCGTCGCGGCAGCGAATGGACTCGAGCCCACGGCTCTTCGGGAAGCTTCTCTGATGACCTGTAGCGCAGGTCCCAGCACGCGCGGTTCAGGCCTTGCTTGGCGCTAAGCTTGTTGCCCCCTCTGAGCGTGTCGAGAGCCGTCTTATGACAGCGCCGCTGCCGTCATAATCTCAATGGCGACTTCGTCCTCTGGAGTCTCATCGAGGCTGATGTCGATCGCGGTGCCTACGGGCGGGATCATCCCGGAGTCCAGCCCCTTCTTACACATGCCCCCGTCGTCAGTCTCGGTCCCCAGCCAGGATGCGGGAGCGCCCATGAATTCGTTCGAGTAGTGCTTGACCTGGTCGGACGCAGTTCTCGATCCAGGTTGCCTTCCGCGAGTCTTGCCGTACCGAAGACTGGCCGTTGGGAGCGAAAACACCGGGATCACCTACGGCAGGCTTGCTCCAAGCTGGACCTGGAGTAAGTGCCGAGACAATAGTCCTTCGCTGTCAGACAGACGAATGATGGCACTCGGACGGGCGAGCAACAGGGCACAAGAGAGAGCTCTTCCGGGACTCGCTAGATCGGCAGCGCCCTGACTTGGACGCGGCGAGTGCCCACGCCCGCTATGCTAGCTGCGCGCGCCTTACGTCGTTGCCACCTCGTTGAGTCGCCCGGTGCCGCAGTCGTAGATGAAGCCACGGACGCTGTCCTTCCGTGGAACAAACAGACTGGCATGGATGCGGGCCATGGACTGGCGCACGTCCTGCTCCAGGTCTGCGAAAGCCTCCAGCGCGAACGGCGGCCTGACGCCGGTGTCAGCCTCGATCGCGTTCTTGACCTCGTCGTCGCGAAACGTCTGCATGCCGCAGTCTGTGTGGTGGATCAGGACAATCTCTTGCGTGTTCAGGAGCCTCTGGGAGATCACCAGCGATCTAATCGCATCGTCGCTGACGACTCCGCCCGCGTTCCGTATTACATGCGCGTCCCCCGGTTCCAGCCCCAGGATCATGTAAACGTCAAGACGAGCGTCCATGCAGGCCACGACCGCAAGTCGGCGCGCCGGAGGACCGTGCAGGTTACCCACATCGAAGCTCTCCGCATAGCGGGCGTTGTTCTCGAGAAGCTTGTAGGTCTCAGACACTGCGGTCTCCTTGCTGATTTCGCGTTTCACAATGGTCCTAATAGCGTCCGACTGCCTACTGGTCCACCACAGAGCCGTCCACGTTGAGCCGCGTATGTACGAGACGCGGCGTCGGCGGATGCCGTTCCGCCGCTCCCTCGGCTAGCTCCACGCCGATGCCTGGCGCATCCGGCACGATCAGGAACCCGTCCTCGCACGTCAGCGCCGACTTCACGATCTCGCTCTTTGGCGGCTCGTGCTCCCCTGTTGGCAACTCTTGGATCGCGAAGTTCGGGATGCACGCCGCAAGCTGCACGCACGCCGCCGTGCTTACCGGGCTCAGTGGGTTGTGCGGCACCACGCCAACGTAGTGAGCCTCCGCCAGCGCCGCGATCTTCTTCGCGTGGCTGATGCCACCTACCAGGCAAACGTCCGGCCGCACGTACTGCACCGCGGCCCGCTTGAGCAGCATCTCGAACTCGTGGATTGAGTGCAGCCGCTCCCCTGTCGCTATCGGGATCGAGATGTTGTTCGCCACAAGCTCCATCGCGTCGAAGTTGTCCGGCAGGATCGGGTCCTCGTAGAAAAACGGGTGAAACTCCTCGATACCTCGCGCCAGTACGATTGCCTCCGCCGGGCTCAATCGCCGGTGGATCTCGATGCACAGGTCAACGTCGTTCCCCACGGCGTCCCGATAAGCGCCCACCGTCTCGATCGCATCCCTGATCTTGTCCGCGTGGGTCTTGAAGAACGGCACGTCCGGGTCCTCGTCCAGGAACGGCGTCAGGTGCCCAACCGCCGTGAAGCCCTGCGACTTCGCGTCCTTTACGCCCTGTATCAGCTTTTCCTTAGTGTCCCCGAACACATGGTAGTAGACGCGCGCCTTGTCCCGCGTCTTCCCACCCAGGAGCTGGTACACGGGCACCCCGAAGTGCTTCCCCGCGATGTCCCACAGCGCGATGTCTATGGCGCTGATCGCGCCCATGATCGCCGCTCCCCGGAAGTGGCTGAACCTCGCCATGTACTGCCAGTGGTGCTCGATCCTCAGCGGGTCCTGTCCCACCAGGTACACACCGAGCTTCTCAATCGCCGCCTTCGAAGCTTCGAGGAAGCCCCACGCGCCCGACTCCCCCAGCCCAATAATGCCTGCGTCCGTGTGTACCTGCGCTAGCAAGTATCGGTCGACTGGTATGGCCTCAACAGCAGTTATCTTCATCGTGGAAACCTACCCCATTATTTCGTCTTCTCTGAACTCAGTTCACGTGTCAAACACGGGGAGCGGCAGAGGGAACACTTCGTCCAGATAGTTCAGCCTGAACGAGATGCCTTCGCTGTCCAGGACGTTCCTGATCGAGATGGAGAGACCTGAAGGCTCGATGCAGTCGTTGCACTTGGTTGGTAGCCCTTGCGAGGCCCACGGATCAATGGGATGGATCGTGACTTCCGTGACGTCGCCATGCTTTTCAACGCGGTAGTCTGCAGCAGAGACCTCCCACTCGTTCAACGCATAACCCCCTTCGGCATACTGTGCCCATACCATCACTCCGCCGAAGAAGTCGATGACCACACCCTTCCGGGGACTCGAGTTCACCGAAGGTTCGAACTGCCGGAACGAACGGTCCTCCAACGCAGCCTTCACCCGCTCCTCTTGGCATGCAGCTTGGCTCGGTTCAGCAGTTCGTCATGGATATCTATGGTTGTCTTCATGACACCCACACTGCCCATATCAATGAATATGTGCAGCCCATATGTAAGAGCCCAATGCTACCCTTCGCCCTCACCCCAGCACCCGCGACACCTCTTGCCCAAGCACCAGCCCGCCAGTCACAAACACAACGCCCACCACGACCCTCCTGAACAGCGCCTCGTTCATACCTCTAGTTAGCAGATTGGACACCGCGAAACCTGCCACCACCGCAGGCACTGCGGCTCCTATCAGCGCCAGCCGCTCTACAGTGTAGAGTCCTACTACAGCATATCCAGCAGCAGCCACAGTACCTACGACGAAGAAGAAGACCGAAGCCGCGCATCTGACCTCGTCCCTCAAACCGCCCCGGGCCAGTAGCGTCAGCGCGATCAATGGCCCTCCAACTCCCGTAGCGTTGATGAACGTGCTGCCCACGAACCCCGCGCCGAGCACGGTCCACCTGCCTCCAGACGCCGGCGCCCTTATGTTGAGCGCCACCGCGGCCGCCAACGCGAGGATCAGCACAGAGATCGTAATCCTCAGCACGGACGCGCTCGCCAGTGCCAGCACCAGCACGCCGCCCGGCACGCCTGCGAGCCCCGCAGCGATCATAGGGGCCAGCTCCCGGCGATTCAGGCTACCTCTCGTGTGCCAGGCCAGCCACGCGAACACGACCAAACCTGACGTGTTCACGATAAGCACGCTGGTCTGAGGCTCGAAAAGTAGGAGAAGAAGCGGGGAGCCCGATATCCCTATGCCGAATCCCACCGTGCTGTAGATCGTGGACGCAGCCACCATCACCGCGGCTGCATAAGCCACTTCCGCGCCGGTCGGCATACGCTGGCTCAGACTCCTTAAGAGGATCGGTTCCGAGGCGCGGAGTATACTACGCTCGTTCACGCCTACCCTGTCAAGTTGTAAAGTCTGCCGCAGTCTCACTCAGTCTGCACACGCATCCTTGTACGAAGCCACTCACAACCCGCCGTTATACCGGCGTAGGCAGGAATCCAGGAGTAGGAAGGGGCAACAGCAATCCGCTCCCAACGCCAATGCCATGCCAGGGCACCCTCCCTAGACCGACTTCGCGCACCGCGTCTGCCTCCAGTGTGTCGATTGCCGCCCCAGTACGTAGAATAGTTGCCAAGACCTCGTGAACCCGAAGGAGCGCCCCGCCCATGTGCATCGTCAATCACAGTGAAGTACCAGAAAGCCCATGGCGGCCCAACTACCGCATGTGGCACCTCGTAGGTCCAGACCAGAAGGTATCCGTGACCATGGACTACAGCCGGGTCGGCGCAGGCGCTGGCCCGCCTCTCCACGTCCACGAAGATGATGAGCTGATTACGGTACTCGAAGGCGAACTCGAGGTGAGGGTAGGGGACGACGTGCTTCAGGCAGGCCCGGACAGCACGATCGTCGTCCCAAAGGGGACCGTCCACGGTTTCACCAGTGTCTCCGAGGAAGACTCCCGGCTCATCGTTTACTTCCCCGTCCCGGACCCGTTCGCTCGCACCACCTATGTCGAGGGAGGCCCTGCCGCTACCACCAAGTCCTAACCCTGTGGCTGCAGCCCCACCGGCTACCTGAAGCCTGGCACATACTCCTCAGGCGTCACCGTCGTGACGATGTCGCCCGAGTAAAGGTCGTCGATCTCCGCCTCTTCGTACCCAGCCTCGCCCAACACCTCACGTGTGTGCTCGCCCAGCAGCGGCGTGGGCCGCCCGTCTATGGGCCTCGTGTTCGCGAAACGTATGAGCTGGGCTGAGTACCATGTGCGACCCCATATGACATGGTTGTGCTCCACAAACTGCCCGTTTGCCTTCGTGTGTTCGTCTTCGAAGTACCCGGGAATCTGCTCCACCGACACCGGTGAGCACCCGATTCTCGACCGCCCCAGTCGGTCCAGCGATTCCTCGGCTGACATGCCAGCGAACACCTTGGCTAGCTCCTCTGCGAGAGCCTTCTCGTTTGCCTCTCGCGATGCTGAATCCACGAATCGGCGGTCTTCCGCTAGCCTTGAGACGCCGAGCGACTCGCACAACGGCTCCCACGTGTCTTCATCCTCCGCCACTAGGTAGATCCAGCCGTCGGAGGTCTCGTAGAAGCGGTGAAGCGCGCTGAGTCCATAGTGCCCCGCGTCGGCCTCTCTCTTGGGTGACTTGCCCTCATACTTGAGGAAGCGGTCGCCGTTCACCACCGCGCCCGCGTTCAGCAGGTTCGTGTCCGAACGCTGGCAGACTCCCTCTCGCTCCCGTACGAACAGCGCCAGGATCGCCCCCAGCGCTGCCATCCCTCCCGCCGTGTAGTCGGTCGGCGCCTGCCACGCGAGGAATATCGGCGGATTGTCGCGGCCGCCCTGGTTCCGCTGAAGTCCGGTCAGCGCTTGCGCCAGCGGGTCGAGTCCGGGCCTGTGATCGTAGGGCCCGTCGGGGCCGAACGCCGTTACGTACGACTCCACTAGCTTCGGGTTCCGCTCTCCCATGCCCTGCCGGTCTACACCCATGCGGCGGATCGTTCCGGGCCGTGTGTTCGCAACCACAGCGTCCACGGTCTCTGCGATGCGCTGCGCCGCCTGCCGCCCCTCCGGGCTGCTCGCGTTCATCCCGATGCTTCTCTTATTGGCGTTGCCGGCCACGAAGAAGCGATGCTCACCCGCCCTGGATATCTCGCCGGCAAGCGGCTCCATCTTGATCACGTTCGCCCCGAGCGAGGCTAGGTACATCCCTATCACCGGCCCCGCGATCACGTTGGAAACTTCTAGCACTCGAACGCCGTCCAATGGCGGCGCCATCTCGGCCACGGACTCTATTGGCGTGGGTAACACATCCGGCTCCTGCGCCAACTCGGCAAGAATCGAGTCCGTGTCCTCACCGGGCTTGCGTGCAGCGCAACGTATACGGCCGGGCCTTTCGGAAAGTTTTATCGGAAGCCCCATCTGATCGATCTCGCCCACTTCCGGGTCTGGGAGCCGCACCACCATCCCATTGTGCAGCACTTGCGGGTCCTGCATCCCCTCTTCCACCGTTCGCGCCCGCATGAATGGAACGTCCGCCTCCTCGAAGATCATCTCCCACTCGTGTGCGGGCCGTGTCTCCATCGTGGCCGACACTAGGTTGGCCATTTCGCGCCGGGCCTCTTCGTCCCTCGGAACGAACCTTCTGGGGTCGTCCGTCGCCCCCGGAAACTGGTCGTAAATGCCCATAACCGCAGCCGCGATCTCCGCGAATCCGGTGTGTATGCAGGCGATCTGGAGGTACTCTCCGTCCTGGCACCGGAACACGCTGTAGAACGGGGGACCGCCCGAAGGCACGCCCCTGTACGGTGACATTTGCTTGTTCTCTGATCGGAATTGGCTGGCCGGGATCAGCGCTCCGGCCAGAAGGGATGTCTCCATTGAACGCCCTGCGCCCGACTTCTGGCGTGCGAGCAGTGAGGCCGAAATGCCCTGTGCCGCCATCAGCGCGGAGTTGATGCCGGGTATCGGATGCGTTACATAGGACGGGCCGGGCCTGAAAGTCGGCGCCGCGCCTGAAATCCCGGCGCGCGCCATCACCAACTGCTCGTCCGGGTCACAGTCCTTAAGGGGACCCCGCTTCCCATAGCCTGTGATCGAGCAGTGGATCACTCCGGAGTTGATCGACCGTAGCCTCTCGAACTCGACAAGCCGCTGGTAAGCGGAGCTTGGCCTGAACGTCTCCAGGATAACGTCCGCCTTGCGGACCAGCTTGTCGAAGACAGCTAGCTCTGGTGATCCGCCGCCGTCGAGCCCTTGAAGCGCCTCTGCGAGAGCGAGAGCGAGGCTTTCCTTTCCGCGGTTCCAGATGCGGTAGCCTTCAGGCCTCGGGTGCTCAGGCTCGGAGGAATTTTCTACACGGATCACCCTCGCGCCGTTGTCGCACAGAAACATCGCGGCAAGCGAGCCCGCCATGCCGCGCGAGAGGTCCACTACCGTTATGCCGTCAAGCGCACTGGGCATTCAGAGTCTTGAGTTTTCAGTCTTCCATTGAGCAGTGGATGTCACGACCGATCGCACATTCGTGCTCCCTGTCAATCGGGTTCGAAGGTATGATGCGGCCGCCTACCGCATCCAACAATGATGGGACCGTTCCATTACCCGGTTTCGGCGCAATCGTGCCGTCTCCCCAGATTGAGACCCATTGCCATATGTCGCCTGGCGCTAGCCAGAGCAGTCTTTTTGACTCCTTCCTCAGTCTGCTGGGGAAGGTTGGGATGGGGTCTCTAGCCGGTAGACGAGCACTGCCCAAATCTCTCCCTCGATAGGGCTGGGCTAGACGCCGCCCTGAGCGCAGCCCTATCGAGCGAGTGTGAAATCGGCGGTTGCGGAAACAGCGCTCAGTCGGTCGAAGCCTGAGAATAGGCCGGGCTCAGCCGCAAGCTGCCGACCGCGCCCCCTTACAGCCGTTGCGAGACTGCCGCCCTTAGCTCCTTGACGCGCGTCAGGTCCGGGAAATTTCCGCCCTCTTCAGCCTTGTCGTAGATCTTGTCGCCGTCCGCGTAGACTTGGAGCAAGCCGCCCCCCGCGGGTGTGACCTTGATTGCGACGTCTGCGCCGCCCTCTGCAAAGATTTCGTTGGCCATCCAGGCCATTACGCCATGATGACTTCAGGGTACGCAGTAGACTATCTCTACCTCGATCTTGCCTTCGGACAAGTTCTGCCTCCTGTAATTTAGGAATTACCGTCTTTGCGGCAGCGGTGCTCTGCCCGCCGCATCGCAGGTTGGAAACTATCATAGGGTGCTATTTCTGTCAAAAGACCGTAACTGTTCAGACTTCGTGAGACGTAAATCCGTTCGCCCTTGTATCTTGGAGGTGGTGGGGCGTGACAGACCGGTTCGCCCTTGGTGGTCTGACAGGGCTCTCGTGAGCTTGCCGAACGGCTCGCCACGTACAGGCCGAGCTGCTCATTTCTGAGCTGTAGCCGCCGCACCGTCGTCCTCACACGTTCGTCGCGGGCATGCGCGGCCCCAGCTTGGCCCGCACCTCCGGATTGACCAGCGACATCGGCCACTCGCCCCGCAGGACTCGGGCTGCCTCTTGGCCCCCGTGCAGCAGGCCCCGCGCTTGGGAATGCGGCGAACTGCCCGCGCTGTGAGGAGTCGCAATGACGTTGTTCATGGATAGAAGTGGATTGTCCGCCTCAGGGGGCTCCTGCTCGAACACGTCGAGACCAGCCCCGGCTATCTCTCCGCTTTCCAGCGCCCATATCAGCGACTCTTCGTCCACAGTACCGCCGCGGCACGTGTTGATGAAATACGCAGTCGGCTTCATTTGCCTGAACAACATCTCGCCGGCTAGGCGCCATGTGCTGTTGTTTAGTGGAACATGCATTGAGACGAAGTCAGACCGTTCCGCAAGTTCTCCAAGACTGCCCACCATCTCCACCCCATAGTCCCTCACTGCCCACGGCGGGACGTAAGGATCGTACGCAATCAGCTCCATCTTGAACCCTGATGCCCTGCGGGCAACCGCCCTTGCGATGTTGCCAAATCCCACCATGCCAATCGTCTGGCCGTACACTGTTCCTACCATGGCCTTTTCAGAGTCCGCCCTCTCCCACACTCCAGACTTTGCGACCGCGTTTATCTGAATGAGTCGGCCTGAGCACGCCAGAACCAGCATCAGGGCGTGGTTCGCTACCTCCTCGGTGCACATGTCGGGCGTGTTTACCACCATGATTCCTTGCTCAGTTGCGGCGTCGTGGTCGATCTTGTCGAATCCGTGGCTTACGCACACTATGGCCTGCGCAGTGTCTATGCTGGCTATTGCCTCCTTCGGCAAATCGGCGGCGTAGGTAAGGATTACGTCAGAACCGGATATCGCGGCGATCGTGTCCTCGATGCTTCGGGGTCGATGCGCCACGAGATCGTAATCTAGTTCGCCAAGCCCACGCTCCACCGCCGAGATATCGGGTTCGCCCTCCGCGATCAGCGCTATCTTGTGACCCGTCATGACGCCTCCTTACGGCCCTGCCGATTGGGAAAGCGTGGCCAGTGCGTCCACAACCGTCTCTATCTCATCCTCGGTTGTGAAGAACGCGACAGACACTCGCATTGCTGTCTTACCCAATGCTGGCCGGCCGAGTATCCGCCATCTTTCCCACATGCGCCTGTTAAGCTCGTCCCCGGTAAGTCCCGCCACCGAGAACGTCACGAGTCCAGTGGAAACGCTCGGGTCCTCAGGACTCCGTAGCGAGACTCCCGGGATCTCCGCGATCGCGGCCTTGAGTTGCCCGGTCATGTCCTGGGCCCTGCGCCTCACGTCGTCCAGTCCGAACGACGTGACGAACTCGATCCCTTTTGCCATGCCGCTGTACACAGGGTACGGTCGGCCGCCGAATTCGAATCGCCGTGCCGATTCATGGAACGTCAGCTCGTCGGTCTCGCGGTCCCACTCCCCGGCCAATGACCCGGTCCACGAGACCTCCAGCCGGTCGACCCACTCCTTCTTCACGTACAGCGCCGCCACGCCCGGCCCTCCTAGGCACCATTTGTTGGCTCCCCAGGAGTAGAAGTCGGCACCAATCTCCCGCAGGTTCATCGGAAACTGACCGGCGGCCTGTACTCCGTCGAACGCCACCGGCACGCCCCTGTCGTGAGCGAGGCTGCAGATCTCCTCCGCGGGCAGCAGTTGGCCCGTATCCGTGGTGACATGGCTCGGTGCCAGCAGCTTGGTGCGCTCTGTGATGAGCCCATTGAGGCAGTCAAGCAGTTGCTCGTTGTTTTCGAACAGCGGCAGCTTCTTGATTCGGATCCCAAGCTTCTTGGCCAAGTTGAGCCAGACGTAGATGCCGCTGGGGTGCTCCTGCTCGGTGACGATCACCTCGTCCCCCTCTCGGAAGTGCATCCCGTATGCGATGGCGCTCAGCCCTTCCGAAACTGCCCTCGTTAGCGCGATCTCGTCCGACTCGACTCCGAACAGGTCGGCTACCGTCTGACGGCAGTGCTCGTAGCTCGTGGCTGTCCTTTCCCGAATTGCCGGCGTGTCGGCGCCATGCTCCATTATCGCCTCGTAGTGTTCGGTCACCGCCCTTGTCACCGATCTCGGTATCGGGCCGTATCCTCCCGTGTTTAGATAGATACTCTTGTGTAGGGCCGGAATCTCATCTCGATATCTAAGGACATCAGCCTGTGTCATGTCTTTGCCTCCTGCGTTCTCGGAACGCAAGGCGATTATACAATCAGAATCCCGCCCAAATGGCTGGCGTTTCTCCTCCCCCGCACAAAGGGCCGCAAACGCCATTAGACCCCAAGAATGCTGATGTCATTCGGGCCTTTCCTTTAGCGAACTAGTGTGCTAGTATTGACGCATGAACACCGAACTACACCTCGACAGGCCTCGCCGAACGGCCCCATTGCTCGCTCGGACCCGCCTTCCCAGCTTCGAAACGACTGTCACATTTTTGCTCAATGTATCTCAATCCGTATACAAACCGTATTCAATCCATCTCAAAACCGTAACTCTTTCCCAAGGCCCCCAGCTACGGAAAGTGACAGAAAGTGACAGAATGTTACAGTTTTCGAGTGATTGGGCTCTTCCAGCTTGCCTAAGCCTTTCCCCCTCAGCGCCTCAAATCGCCCCTGCAACTTGAACATCCGTATCCCTCCGTGCGCTGCCTGCCCGGAGAACTAGGGCCTCATTTGCCTGTCAGGGTCGCCTCTATCGCGGCGCCTGCCATTCGGTGCTTTGGTACAATCCACGCGCCCTCGACTCATGATGCATATCTGAAGTATGGCCTTGCTAAAGAAAGCGGGACTGGTCTGATGTTTGGAAAGGTGAAGATCCGGAGATTTCGCTGGAGCGACCTCACCCTGTTCGCTAGCCTGTTCAACAGGCTGAATGGAGTGGATGGCACGCCCAGGGCAGTTGACGAGTCTTTCATGAGCCAGTACCTGTCTCATCCTTCGATGATGGCGGAGCAGAACGCCTTCGTCGCGGAACGCGACGGGTCTCTTGAAGGATACCTTCTAGTGTTCCTGGAACAGCCAATCTCCAGGTCCGTCGGCGTAGGTGGGTCCGTCCCGGGCCCGGATGAGCACAACGTCTGGACGAGCCTTCTGCATGCGGGCCTGAACCACGCAAGAATCGCGGAAGTGTCTGTGTTCCACACGCAGGTTCCGGAGGATGCTCGTGTCCGTCGTAGCCAGTTGGTCAAAGAAGGGTTCAGCCATGTTCGTACGTACTGGAACATGCATTGGGAGACCTTCGAAGTATCGCAACCTGGATTGGTCACGGGGATGCACTTCCGGCCGCTGAAGCCCGGCCGGGACGAGGGCGATCTCGCTGAGATTCAAAACGCCGCCTTCGGAGTCAACTGGGGCTTTTGCCCAAATACTCGAAAGGAGATTGAGGCCCGTGTCCGCTTCAGCACGATTGACCCGGAGGGCATCATTCTGCTGGAGTCCAATGGCCGCGTCGTCGGTTACAACTGGACCTCGCTCGCCGAAAGCAACACGGGTTTGGTTGGCCGCATCGAAATGACTGGTGTCCACCCGGGCATGCGAGGCAGGGGACTCGGCAAGGCCGTGGTATCCGCCGGTTTGGTGTACCTGCGCTCCAAGGGGACCGTGCGCGTGGAACTGGAGGTGGACTCCGCCAACACCGCTGCGATTAAACTCTACGAGGGCTTGGGCTTCCAGTACACTGGTCCAACCTACTGGTACGAGAAGCGCCTTTCCTGATCCTCTGGCGATTCGGCGCTCTTACTCTATTGCCGCTGGCTGAGGATCTCCGAGTACAGGTCAGCAAGGTCGCTGATCATGCGGCCCCAGCCCATGGCCTCCGCCGTGCTTCTACCGGCCCGTCCCATGCTCTCCCTGAGGTTCTCGTCGCCAAGCAGGAGATCAAGCCTTTCCCCGAACGAGTCGGGTTGCCTCTTCGCCACAAGGTAGCCGGACTCACCGCTGACGATGAAGGACGGCAGTCCACCCACTCCAGATGCCACGACGGGCGTCCCGCAGGCCATGGCCTCCAGCGCCGCTAGCCCAAAGCTCTCGTAGTAGGAAGGCAGCACAAACACATCGGCGGCGTTGTAGTACGTCGGCAGTTCTGCATGCTCGACAGAGCCAACAAACGCTACCTTGTCTTCGACTCCAACAGATTGCGCAACCCGCTTCAGCTCGTCTAGGTGTCCATCGAATCCAGGGTCGCCCCCTGCCACGACGAACCTCACTCCATCCGCCGTTTCCATCCGCGCCAGCGCCCGAACGACCAACTCAACGCCCTTCAACGGCTCGATCCGCCCCACGTACAGAATCGTCGGTTGCCCATTCCACCCGAGTATGTCCTTCGCTTCCGCCTTGTTCATGGGCCTGAACAGCTCCAGGTCCACTCCGGCCGGGATCACGCGGACATTGCCGCCGTCAACGTGATACAGACGCTGCAGGTCAATTCTCTCCTGCTCGGTAGTCACGACCACGGCATCGGCTTTCTTCATTACGGCCTGTTCAGCCTCTGGCCTGCCTTCAGCCTCCTTCTCTTCAGACCTCGCCCGGAGCTTCGTACGAGCGAGCGTGTGAAAGCTGGCCACATGAGGAACATCCCAGCGCTCGGCCAGCGAGAGCGCTGCGAGCCCGGAGAGCCAATAGTGCGAGTGAATGAGACCGTACTCGATCCCTTGCGATTTGCTTAACCCGCCTACTCGGTCCACGAACTCGGGAACGCACTCCCCAAGAAACTCCTTCGGGCGGCTCTTGGCGCACGCCTCGATGTGAATGAGCCTTGAGTTCTCCCCCAGATCCACTACGTCCGGGTGGTCCGCGTCATGCCAACGCGTGTACACGTCGGTCGGGATACCGCGGCGGCCCAGCTCCCGTGCCTGCTGAAGTACATAAACGTTCATGCCGCCGGCGTCCTTGGTTCCGGGACGCGCCAGTGGACAACTGTGAAAACTGATAAGGGCCAGTCTGTCTACACCGAGATGACTCATGACCCCATTTGGAGATGTTTCGCTCGCTTGCAAACTATCTATCCACGGTCACGCGATACACAAGCCGGTCGACGCCGCCGAGGTCGTACTTGTAGCGTTCCGAACCCCTCAGGAAGTCGAACCTGCGCCGCCCCTCATCGATTGCGTCCTTGATGCAGAGCGCTTTGTTGATCAGTCCAACACTGAGCCGGGAGTACTCGGGGTTGAAGCCACTGTTGTAGAGCAAGTACTCACCGTCGTAGTCGAAGGATATGCAGCATGCTACGCGCTCACCATCCAGTTCCAGGAAGTTGAGCTTGAACTGGTCCCGGCCGATCAGCTCTTCGGCAGTGTCCAGGAAGAACTGGCGGCGCTCAGGTGTGAGGAACTCTTCCTTGTCAGTCCTGCTGATCCTCAACAGATGGAAGAAGTCTTCCATGTCCTTGTCGAGCGTCGACAGGTCTGAGCGCACGTACTGGGAGAACTCTCCTGTTCGCTCTAGGCGGCGGATCTTCCGCCTAAGTTCGTGCCTGTTCTTCTTGGAAAGCCCCAACAGATAGTCGTCCCACGAGTCGGGCAATTCAGTGAGGGGTGTGGTGTCTTCCTCATCGATGGTGACCTTGCATCCGTCGGCCTTTGCCAGTGACACGAACTCACTGAGCGTCTGAGAGCCCGCAGAGACTCCTGTGAGCACAGTGCGCCGCCAGTCCAGACCCTTCGCATGTTCCCACAGTTTGCCAAAGAACTCTGTGGACCTGTCCTCCAGTACGAGAAAGTCGAGATAGTCCACAATGTCCGCATCACCAACCAATCGCAACTCACCATTCTTCAGCATTAGTGGTGCGATCCCGATCGTGGTCCCTTCGCTGCGGACAGACGTCAGGTGTAGGTCCCAGCCGTCTCCGAAGTTCTCCCACCAGGTCTTCTGCCACCAGGGAGTTACGAAGACGGTGTTTGTAGAAGAACTGGGCAAGAAGGCGGTCCACTCCTCCTCGATCCCGTCAAAATCGTAGGCGTGCGCAAGATCTAGCAATCTAGACACGTCCCTGTACTAGGCTCAGAAACTCGGAGCGGGTCTCGGGCCGTGTCCTGAAGCTCCCCCGTATTGCGGAAGTGACAAAGGCGGCGCCGAGCTTTTCGACGCCTCGAAGCGAAATGCACATGTGCTCTGCCCTCAGGACTGTACCTACTCCTTCAGGCTTGAGCGACGAGAAGACTGCGTCTGCGAGCGAACTCGTTAGCCGCTCCTGCATTTGCGGTCGACGGGCAAGAGTGTCGAGGGCGCGGGCCAGTTTGCTTGCTCCGACCACTCTCCCATTGGGTATGTAGCCTACGTGGGCCTTACCGAAGAAGGGCAGCAGGTGATGCTCGCACATGGAGAAGAAAGGAATGTCTCGAAGGATTACCATCTCCCTGTGGCCCTCTTCGAAACCCGTGGCAAGGTACTCGGCCGGATCCTTCGTTAGCCCAGAGAAGAAGTCCGCATACATCCTGGCAACGCGAGCCGGCGTATCGACTAGTCCCTCTCTGCCGGGGTCGTCACCAATTGCGACGATGATTGAGGCGATAGCCTCTTCAATCGCTTCTCTGTCTACCAAGAGGCGCCTTTCGAAAGCCAGGGAACGGGCTGAAAACCGGTGTCAAAGCTACCATAGCGCCGGTTTGCCCATCAATGATTTGAGGGAGGGTTGACCGATTCACTTGTGCGGCGCGTCCCTCGGCTCCTAGAATTGGCGCAAGTCGAGGCCGACCCAACCAAGTATGAGGAGAACTTCGTTGAGCATACTCCTTCAGCAGGACCCGCAGATAGCGAAGGCAATCGAGGACGAGACGAAGCGTCAGCAACAGAACGTCATCCTCATAGCTTCCGAGAACTATGCCAGCAAGGCCGTTCAGGAGGCGCAAGGGTCGATCATGACGAACAAGTACGCTGAGGGGTATCCCGGCCGGCGCTACTACGGAGGGTGCGAGTTCGTCGACGTTGCGGAGTCGCTGGCGATTGACCGGGCGAAGCAGTTGTTCGGCTCGGACCACGTAAACGTGCAGCCGCATAGCGGGGCACAGGCGAACATGGGCGCATTCTTCGCCGTGCTGGAACCCGGCGACAAGGTGATGGGACTGCAGTTGGACCAGGGAGGGCACCTCACGCACGGCAGCCCGGTCAACTTCTCGGGCAAGCTGTACGACTTCGTGCCCTACAGCGTGGACCCGGAGACGGAACTGATCGACTACGACCAAGTGGAGGCGCTCGCGAAGGAACACAGGCCCAAGCTGATCATCACCGGCGCAACCGCATATCCAAGGGTCATCGACTTCGAGCGATTCGGCAGGATCGCGGAGGAGGTCGGAGCTGTCCTGATGGTGGACATGGCCCACATCGCAGGTCTGATCGCGGCAGGAGAGCACCCATCTCCCGTGCCGCACGCTGGAATCGTCACTTCAACGACTCACAAGACGCTGCGAGGGCCAAGGGGCGGCTTCATCCTCAGCACTTCGGACCTTGCCAGGGACATCGACAGAGGCGTGTTCCCGAACGAGCAGGGCGGGCCGTTGATGCACACGATCGCAGCCAAGGCTGTGGCCTTTGGCGAGGCGCTCCAGCCGGAGTTCAAGCAGTACCAGAAGGCCATCAGGAGCAACGCCACAGCGCTCGCCGCGGAGTTGAATGCCGGAGGCGTGAGACTAGTGTCGGGCGGCACCGATAACCACCTGCTGCTGGCGGACGTGACTCCCCTTGACATCACCGGACGGCAAGCAGAGGAAGCGCTCGGCAAGGTACACATAACGCTAAACCGCAATACCATCCCCTACGACCCGAGGTCACCACGCGTAACCAGCGGGGTACGAATCGGTACTCCGTCGGTGACGAGCAGGGGAATGGGCGAGGAGGAGATGCGGGAGATCGGCCGGCTGATGATTCGGACACTGCAGAACACGAAGGATGAGGCAGTGCTGAGCCAGGTTGCCGACGATGTCCTGCAGCTTACTTCCCGGTTCCCGGTCCCCGGAATAGACGTCTAGGGGAGATCATGCGGGCTCGTTCTCCAGAGACTCCAGCGCAACGCTAGCCGCTTCATTCTCGGCAACGACCTTACGGGGGCCGCTTCCAGTGCCTGCTGTCCTGCCCTTTACCAGGACCTCGGCGGTGAAGGTGCGGGCGTGATCTTCGCCTGACTCGGCAGCAATGCGGTATTCCGGGAGGGGCAATCCTCGGGCCTGAAGCGCTTCCTGAAGCGCGGACTTCGGGTTGGACTTCCGGTCCGGCGCGTTCATGTGGGGATCCAGCTTGGATAGAACCCAGTGCCGGGCTGCGACGTAACCCTGGTCCAAGAAGAGCGCACCCACTACGGCCTCAAAGGCGTTCTCCAAGTTGGAATCGCGTTCGCGGCCGCCGGCTGCTTCCTCGCCACGACCCATCAGCAGGCAGTCGCCCAGCGACAGGTCCCTGGCGACGCGCGCCAGGGTGCTTCCCTGAACGACCGCAGCGCGGCGCTGGGTGAGGCTGCCCTCCCTCAGTTCCGGGCGTTCCCGGTATAGCTCCTCTGCTACAACGGCGCCGAGAACGGCGTCTCCGAGGAACTCAAGGCGCTCGTTGGACTCCGAAGCCCTGTCCGGTGCCTCGTTGATGTATGAGCTGTGGACAAGAGCAACTCGTAATAGGCCGACATCTTCGAATGCCACGCCCAACTTCCGCTCGGCTGCACTCGCACGCTCGAATTCATCACCAACCAACGGCCGAATCACCTCCGGAAACAAGGCGGCGTCGTGGGAAATGCCAGTCAGACAATGATGCTAGCCTGATTCCAATGACACTGTAAGGTGGCGAAATGTGGGCAGCGATTGGCCGACTGAGGCGTCGCCAGGCAGAACTCTTTGCACAGGGCATGGCCTTCCGACCTTCGTGCTACTCCCGGTGGCGCCGAGGCCTGTGCAGGCCGGACGAACCGGTTTTCCCGGAAAACTGTAACATTCTGTCACTTTTTGTAACATTTCGTAGCTGAGGGCCTTGGGGAAAAGCACACATTTCGAGAGGAATTGAATACGGATTGAATACGGAATGAGCTGAATTGAGCAAAAATGTGACAGTCTCCTCATAGCTACGAGGGTAATTTCTGAAGGGGAACCGCGACGCGCGACGCGGCTGGCAGGGGCTCGGCCGATTTGTTGTTCAGGGTTCATGCGCAAATAATAGCACACGCGTTCGCCGAAGGCAAGTGGTCGCATGACTTCATAGTCTTGGTTGCCGAAACCGACATTGCACTTCAGAATTGCGGTTATAAATTGATGGAGTTTGCCACGGACTTGCGATTCCCAGTCGATGTGCTGCGTCATGCGTTGATGCTGAACCGGCCTCGTCTTATCATGTGCGGCGGCTTTCGCTCCAAGGCGCTGTTGATTTGAGGTGCGGAGGCTAGAGAATCAAGCAATTGAGGTAATGAAGATGTCAGAGAGACCAGAGAGGGTGCTAGTGGTGACGCCGCATCCTGACGACGCGGAAATCGGCTGCGGCGGAACCGTGGCAAAGTGGATTTCCCAGGGTTCAGAGGTCTTTTACATTCTCTGCACGAACGGGGACAAGGGGACAAGCGATCCCGAAATGACTACTGACCGGCTGGAAAAGATCCGCGAGCGGGAACAGCAGGAGGCGGCCGACTACCTGGGAGTCCGCGAGGTCGTCTACTTTGGATATCCGGATGGTGGCTTGGAGGACGACCATGACTTCCGCGGGAGGTTGGTGCGCGAGATACGCCGACTCAAGCCAGACGTGCTCTTTACGACCGATCCGTACCGGCGAAGTTTCTACCTGCACCGCGATCATCGCATGTGCGGACAGGTAAGCATGGACGCGGTGTACCCCTTCGCCAGGGACAGGCTTCATTACCCGGAGCACGAGCAGGAAGGGCTGGAGTCCCACAAGGTTGGCGACGTCTACTTCTGGGGAACGGAGGCGCCAGACGAGTTCATCGACATTTCCGACTGGATCGACAACAAGGTCGAAGCGCTCAAGAAGCACGCGTCCCAGGTGTCGGGAGGGGGCAGGGAAGGAGAGGTGGGCGATTTCCTAAGGGCGAGTGCCCGCCGGATGGGAGAGCGGGCGAGCGTGCCGTATGCGGAAGGGTTTCGACGGGTCCGTCTGCGCCGGTAGAGGCGTTGTACGACCTGCATTGCCACTTCCTGCCGGGCGTCGACGACGGATCCCGGTCTGCATGGGAGACAGACGCAATGCTGAGGGACGCCGCTGAGAGCGGCACCCTTGCTGTGCTGGCGACACCTCACCGGAATGATGTGACCGAAGACTGGTCGGTGGACCACCTCGAACGGCTGATGGAGGAGGCGGAGGAGCGGCTGGCTGATTCTAGCCTCGAGTTGGAGATCTTCCTGGGTATGGAGAACCACCTCTCCCCGGACCTCGCGGGCGAAATCGAGGCCGGACGAGCACTCCCCATCAACGGGACACGCTACATTCTCGTGGAGATGCCTTTCTTCGGCCGGCCCGCCTGGATTGAACCTTCGTTAGAAGCGGTAATGTCATTGGGGTATGTGCCGGTGCTGGCGCACCCGGAGCGGATCGAGGTTTTTCAAGGGGACCCGGAGATGCTCAGGGAATTCATCGAGCGAGGGATGCTCAGCCAGATAACCGCCGGTAGTCTTGTCGGCCTCTATGGGCCATCGGTACGCAGGTTTACAGAGGACCTGCTCAAGGATGGCATGGCTCACATGCTGGCGTCCGATGGGCATTCGTCTAAGGAAGGGGAGAGGCGGGCAGTGCTGACACCGGGCGTTGAGGCCGCCACGCAGGTCATCGGCGACGAAGCGGCCAGACGGCTGGTCGTAGACACGCCGCTCGCGGTGTTGCGGGGTGAGTGCGTGGAGCTATCGCCGCGGCGGTGAACTAGACGAGGGGCGTCGTTAGAGTCAGGGCAATCCAATTCTGACTGAAGGAACAGGCCCAGCCGTTACATACCGGTTACGCCAAGGGAAGGCTACCAGGACATTGACGTTCGGTAGTGAGATCACGGCCAGTCGCCCAACGACCGGTAGACATCCTCGCCAGTGATGGATCCGGCATCGGCGGGGACAGCGAACACGCTCCCGTCACCGTAATCGTCGGCGAGGGACGTGCTCTCGAAGCCGCGCCGCGCCAACTCCGACAGGGCGCCGCCTAGGCTGATCCCCTTCTGCTCTGCCACCGCTCTGACGACTGCCAAGACATCGTCATCGATGTTTACTGTGATATGCATACCAGGATCTTAGCATCCGAGCTTCAACCGAACTTCCGGACTTGCGGACGTGTTTACGGTGGGCCTGTCGAAGGCGGGGATGGCGAGCATGCGGACGTCGGATGGACAGTCGGCGTGAAGGCACAGGCGGGTCGTGTTGCCGCAATGCATTGCCGCCGCCGCAGACAATTGAAACTGAACCCGTTTTGACTAATTGCTGGTCCGAAATTTTCTTTTGTTTTGCTCCGTTACTTTGAGCGTATATCGCATTGGGATCGGCGACTTTCTCCAAGCACTTTTATTATGCATCTGATCCGCTCTTGTTTAGTCGTAATTCGACTTGAATAAACATGAATATTGCCTAAAGAATACGGCGACGAAACTGACAATATTCTAATGCGTTCAAATGACGGAACAAGCTTGACAAGGTTATGGGAGTTCGTTAGCTTCTCTTTGCTACGTGTTATCGATTAATACAACTGAAGGAGTGCCCTATGTCATTGACGAGTTACATTGAAGATCGCAAAAGCCCAGTCTCTGAGTTCTTGCGTACTCAGTTTACAAACGAGCGAAGTTTCTTAGCGAGCGCTCGTAAGCAGGTAAGGCAGTCAATCACTATGAGGCAGGATGTAGCAGTTCCTTGGGGCATCATTGCGACGGCATTAGACTATAGAATCCGATACTATTTTGCCGTGACACCTTATGAAGAGCTAGTTGCATACAAGGGGGCACGCAGCTTGACCGAGATGCAATCTGAGGCCTTGTCGGGAGAGTTGGGGTATCGCTGGTCGGGAAGGAGAAGCAAGAGGATCGAGGTCTTTGAAAGGGTCACCGGTAAGATAATCTGGAACCACTTGCCCGAGAGGAACGGGGGGTGGGGAATTGTCGATCCAAGCACGGAATTAGGCTCTAAGGCCTTTGAACTGGCGGACAGAGTTGCTAATGGAGAGATTGTACAACAGGATGAAGGAGACCTTCCCCTCAAGTCTGAGTTCGCGGAATTCTTTTATAGCCTAGGCAGAATGACGCAAGTGTAACTCCCCAGTTCGAAGAAGAATGCCTGCTCTCTTGGAAGATGAACTTAACCGTCACTGTTTGGTGTTGGCCCTTTTGGAAGAAGCATTTAGAAGTCGGAATATCGACAGTGTCTTAGCAAAGTACTGGTACAGTGATGCTAGTGCGCTATTTGGTATGGTTGAGGATCATTGGATTGATGATCTCAGAGAGCTATCTTGGAAGTTCTGTGAGGAATACGGCCATCTGGCTTCACTTCCATCTGTTCTTAATCCGTCGTTTGACGGATCAAGACATGTAGGCGGCGCGGATGCCGACTTGATTGTCGATGGCACATTGATTGATATCAAATGCACGATAAAGAGTGAGATTCGTGCTGACTGGTTGAGGCAAGTGCTTGGCTACGTATTGCTCGACCACTCGGACAGGTATCGAATCACCGGAATAGGCATCTATATGGCCCGCCAAGGGTTGTTATTCCAATGGGACTTGGAGGAAGCTCTAGAGAAATTGTGCCCAGGTACGCCGCCAACGATTGCAGAATTGAGGGCGCAATTTAAGAAGGTGACGGCCAGTCTCCCACATAGCCGAGAATCTAGTTTATTGCGTGTACGAAAGTGACCGAGTAGAGAGTTACAGCGCACTCTTGTCACTCCTTAAGGAACAGCCCGCCTACTTCGTCTGCGCTCTGTACGATAGTTAATGGCGGGGTTCCTACCCGAGGGTTCATTGGCCGTTGCTGCTAGCGCGCTAGCTTCCGTCAGCAGCGCCGGCTTAGGCGGGTTTCGCAGCAGCTTCGAGTTCTTCGAGCCGCCGGCTCACCGCCTCCCATATGGATTCGCTGACCTCTTCGACAGGTCTGGAGGCGTCGACCACATGCCACCTCTCCGGTTCGGCACGGGCCAGCTCCCGATAGCCCTCATACACCCGGTCGTGGAAGTCCAGAGACTCGTCTTCGATCCGGAAGCCCTCAGTTGCCCTGCTTCCTGAGTCGGTGAACGGATCAGGGTCGAAGGGAAGACTGAGTTGCATCTTGCCAAAGCGCTCAAGAGCCATGGCCGGCGGGCAGTCCAGAAGGATCGTGAGTCCAGGTAGAAGATTGCCTGCGGTCAACCTGTTCACGGCGTCGACCAGTTCGCGGTCCAAGCCTCGGCCATATCCCTGGTAAGCCCTCGTCGAGTCGACGTATCTGTCAGCGACTAGTATCGTGCCGGGTTCGGCGAGAAAAGGGACGAGCACCGAACTGACGAGGTCAGCCCTGGCCGCGGCGAAGAGGAATAGCTCAGACCTAAAATTGAGGGGGTGGTGCCTGCCCAGCGACCCCTTCAGCCAGAGCCTCAGGTACTCGGCGAGGGGAGTGGACCCGGGTTCCTGGACCAGCTTCACGCGCCGCCCGGATTCGTGGAGCCGCCGTTGCAGGATGTGGGCCTGGGTGGTCTTGCCAGTGCCGTCGCCGCC
Organism: Dehalococcoidia bacterium; assembly: GCA_965237445.1. Classification (GTDB taxonomy): domain Bacteria; phylum Chloroflexota; class Dehalococcoidia; order Lucifugimonadales. Next base: position 1,782,044 of record OZ250142.1, read on the forward strand.
TTCTATCGATACGAACAGGGAGGGAGACGGCTCGCCACGGGCTCTCCGCTTCACGTCGCTCTCTCAGCCGCGGCTGAACACCACGCGCCGATAGGGGTCCCGGCCCGTGCTGCTGGAGATCAGCCCATATCTTCCGGCGATCTTGTGCTGGAGGCGGCGTACGTAGGACCCTCGTGGCGTCAGCCTCACATCGGACTCTCCACGCTCGACGCGCGAGGCAGCGTCCTCGGCCTCGTTCAGCGCTTCGGCAAGGCCGTGCCTGGCTTCGTCCGTACCGCCTTTGTTACGCGTGACGGCCTTCATGAAATGCTCGATCTGGACCAGCGTGTTTTTGCGGAGCACGTAAACGGGCTTGCCCTTACTCTCCGCCCTCCGCAGGGCCTCTGTGCGGCGACGGTAGTAGTTCTTGATCGTCAGCACAAGGTCGGAGTGCTCGATGTTTTCCACCAACTCCACGGGAGCCTGCGTGCTGCGAATGGCCTGCTCCAGCTTTCCCTTGTTCACGCCGTAAGGAAGTATTCGGGTGAGCAGGACAGGGATTTCCGCAGGCGGTTCCGGGTCTGGTTCGGCACGAGCCTCTCTAGCAGGTCTGGCCCTCCTGCTTCCATTTGACGACGGGGCGGCCGGCTCCGGCGCGAGCAGACGCCTGTGGACATGTCCTTCGTCGTCCAGAATGCGTTCCTCTGTGTTAACGCGGTAGCCTCGCAGCATGCGGTCGACCACGTCTCCAACGTCGGGATGCACGGTGACCTGGTTCCAGCCTCGAATCTCCACGAGTATGTCGAACGTGGGCGGCGCCCGGCGTTCCTGCACCGTCTTCTGCGTCTTGCGGCGCCGAGCCTCGACGTCACCGAGGGTGACCGACTCTATTCCGCCGACGAGGTCCGACAACGTGGGGTTGAGTATCAGATTTTCCAGCGAATTGCCGTGGGCGGTAGCCACTAGCTGAACGCCCCGTTCGGCGATCGTCCTAGCGGCCATTGCCTCCAACTCTGTACCTATCTCATCGACGATGATCACTTCCGGCATGTGGTTTTCCACGGCCTCTATCATGACGGCGTGCTGGAGAGACGGGTCCCGCACCTGCATTCTGCGGGCGTGGCCAATGCCCGGGTGGGGTATATCGCCGTCGCCGGCGATTTCGTTCGAGGTATCTACCACAATGACGCGCTTGCCGGTGTCGTCCGCGAGCACCCTGGCGACCTCGCGCAGCATGGTGGTCTTGCCTACGCCCGGGCGACCCAGCAAAAGTACGTTGCGCCCGCTTATGACGAGGTCCTCGACGATCTTGATGGCGCCGTACACTGCACGTCCTGCCCGCAGCGTCAGCCCGACCACGCGGCCGTTCCGGTTCCGAATGGCCGAGATGCGATGGAGCGTGCGTTCAATGCCTGCGCGGTTATCACCGCCGAACTCACCGACTCGCGCAACGGCGTAATCGATGTCATCGAGCGTTACCTCGACGGGCGAGATCTCATGAGTCCTGGCAAGGTAACGGGCCTCGGGCTGGCGCCCAAGATCGAGAACTATCTCCAGAAGTTGGCCCAGATCCTGGCTGGAGTCCAAGCCGTCTCTGATGCGCTGAGGAAGCAGATCGACCAGAAGGTGTATGTCTTGTTCAGTCAGTTCCTGCATCTGCAATGAGCTAGTTGGTTTTCTGGCTGCTCCCTGCCGCCGCGCCGGGCCGCGCTCCGCGTCCGCAAGCCTCTTCTACGATTTCGGCAAAGTACCTGTGCACGCGGCCGTCTTGCGTGAGCTCCGGGTGGAAGGAGGTTGCGAGCATGTTGTCCTGGCGAACGGCGACAGGCCTCCCGTCCGGCAGTCTGGCTATTACGTCGACGCCCTCTCCGACGGCGTTGACGACTGGTGCGCGGATGAAGACGCATGTGAACGATCCGCCATCCACGCCTTCAATGTCGAGATCGGTCTCGAAGCTGTCTATCTGCCGGCCGAAGGCGTTCCGGCTCACCTGGATGTTCATGAGCTTCAAAGGGTCCGGTCTGTGATCGGTAAGTTCTTTGGCGATCACGATCATGCCCGCGCAGGTGCCGTAGACCGGAAAACCGGACTCCGCCTTGTCCCTGAGCTTGTCGCGAAACCCGTAAATATCTATCAGCTGGACGATAGTGGTGCTTTCGCCGCCGGGAATGATAAGCCCGTCGACATCGTCCAACTGGTGGGGCAGGCGAATCTCGCGCACCTCTATCCCCAGCCGGTCTAGCGTGCGGCGGTGCTCCAGGACATCGCCCTGTATGGAGAGGATGCCGATTCGCGGCAATTTACCAGCCTCTGGTGGCGAGCTGTTCCTCCACGGGCATGGTCCGGACGTCCAAGCCCGGCATTGACGCTCCGAGTCCCCTCGAAACCTCTGCGATGATATGAGGATCGTTGAAGTGGGTTGTGGCCTTGACAATTGCCTCCGCCATTATCCCAGGGTTCTCGGACTTGAAGATGCCGGAGCCAACGAAGACGCCGTCCACGCCGATCTGCATCATCAGGGCCGCGTCCGAGGGGGTGGCTATGCCGCCCGCGGCGAAGTTCACGACCGGCATTTCGCCCGTCTCGTGGATGCCCTTGACCAGCTCGTACGGGGCCTTGAGATCCCTGGCCGTGGACATGAGCTCATCATCGTCCATTGCCCTGATGCGCTTGATCTCGCCGAGCACGCTCCTGGCGTGGCGGACGGCCTCGACGATGTTGCCGGTGCCGGCCTCGCCCTTGGTGCGGATCATGGCCGCTCCCTCGCCGACGCGCCGCAGGGCCTCACCGAGGTCCCGGCAGCCGCACACGAAAGGCATCTTGAAGTCGTGCTTGTTGATGTGGTTGTTCTCATCGGCCGGAGTTAGCACTTCGGACTCGTCCACGTAGTCAACGCCGAGCGCCTCCAGGACCTGAGCCTCAACGAAGTGACCGATGCGCGCCTTCGCCATGACGGGAATGGTGACCGCGTCCAGGATCTCGGTGATCTTCGTGGGATCGGACATTCGCGCGACACCGCCGTCCTTGCGGATGTCGGACGGCACGCGCTCGAGGGCCATGACGGCAACGGCGCCGGCATCCTCGGCGATCTTGGCCTCCTCGGCAGTGACAACGTCCATGATGACGCCGCCCTTGAGCATCTGGGCCAGCCCAGCCTTGACCCGCCATGTGCCGGTTTCGCTCTTTACGTCGATTGCCATTAAGTATCCTCCGTACGGATTTTGACCGCTACGCTTAGCGGCATTATATCGTTCGCGAGACGGGATTATCAATTTGCAATCAGAGCCCCTTGTCTACCAAGAAGGCGGCCAGGTCCGAGGTACGGCAGCTATAGCCCCATTCGTTGTCGTACCAGCCTACTATCTTCACCAGATTGCCGCCCATGGACATGGTCGACTGGCCGTCGATGATGGCGCTGTGGGGGTCCTGCTTGAAGTCGATGCTGACGAGGGGTTCGTCGCTGTAATCAAGCAGTCCCTTCAGCGCGCCGGACGAGGCCTCGCGATAGGCTTCGTTCACTTCGTCGGCAGTGGCGTCCCGATCGAGAGTGGCTACGAGGTCGGTGACCGAGACCGTGGAAGTGGGCACGCGGAAGGCCATGCCGTGGATCTTGCCGTTCAGTTCAGGCAGGACCAGACCGACGGCCCTGGCGGCGCCGGTGGAGGTTGGGATGATGTTCATGGCTCCGGCGCGAGCGCGCCTGAGGTCTGAGGATACCTGGTCAAGGATCTTCTGGTCGTTCGTGTAAGCGTGAATCGTGCTCATCAGACCATGCTCGACGCCGAACTCGTCGTTTACTACCTTGACCATGTTGGCGAGGCAGTTGGTGGTGCAGGAGGCGTTCGAGAGGACGTGATGTGTCGTGGGATCGTACTTGTCTTCGTTGACGCCGAGGACCAGGGTGATGTCTTCGCCGTTGGCGGGCGCGGATATGATCACCTTCCTGGCTCCGGCCTCCAGGTGACCCGCAGCTTTGTCAGCGTCCGTGAAGAAGCCGGTTGACTCGACCACGATGTCCACGCCAAGGTCTCCCCACGGAAGGTCTGCCGGGTTGCGCTGGGCGAGGACCTTGACGGACTTGCCGTCTATGACGATTTCGTCTTCGCCCGCCTCCACGGAGCCCGGGTAGCGGCCGTAGTTCGTGTCGTACTTGAGTAGGTGGGCGTTCGTTTCAGGGCCGGAGAGATCGTTGACCGCCGCGACTTCCAGCTTGTCAGGATACCGCTCGAAGATTGCCCTAAGAACTTGTCTTCCAATACGGCCGAATCCGTTGATGCCTACGCGTGTGGCCATTAGCGGTCCCTCCTCGCGCCCCGCGGGATGGTGTGATGGGGTTTCATTATACGGTTACGGAAGTCCGGAGGGCAGGGCGTGCGGCTGGAGGATGGAGTCAGTATTCGGACGTAAAGAGGCCCCGCCATTTGGCCGGGGCCTCTGCCATTCGCGAACGTACAGGAGCGGTTACGAGACTCCGAGGTCCTTCTCAACCTCTGTGAGGCTATCTTCGAAGGAGTCCACCATGTGGTCTACTTCGTCCCTAGTGATGCAGAGCGGCGGGGCGAAGGAGGAGACGTCCGCGAAGCGTCCGAGCAGGCCGCGGTTGTTGGCGGCGGCCGTCAGCTTCTTGCCAAGCTCGGCTTCCTTCGGGAACTTCTCCCTGGTCTGCTTGTCCTTCACTATTTCCACCGCGGCGAGCAGGCCCATTCCGCCGCGAACATCGCCAACGGTGGGATGCTCGCGCAGGGTCTGGAGCTTGTCGAACAGATAGTTGCCCATCTCGGCCGAGTTCTCGACCATGCCCTCGGACTCCATAATGTCGAGGTTCTTGAGGGCTGCCGCGCAGGCCGGCGGGTTGCCGCCGAAGGTGATCAGGTGGCGGAATGTGTTCTCCTCATCGCCCTTAAAGGTGTCCGCAACCTTGCTGCCGGCAATTGCGGCGCCTATGGGGAGGTATCCGCTGGTGAGCGCCTTTGCCACGGTCATGATGTCCGGCTGGACGTCCCAGTGTTCTACCGCAAACATCTTGCCTGTTCTGCCGAAGCCGTTGATGACTTCGTCGCAGATCATGACAACGTCGTGCTTGTCGCAGATTTCCCTGATGGTAGGCCAGTATTCGGGGTGCGGCACGTTGATTCCGGAGGCCGCCGAGATCGGCTCGCCGATGAATGCGGCCACGGTCTTGGGGTTCTCGTGCTCGATGGCGCGGTCTAGCTCCTTGGCGCACTGCAGGTTGCAGCCGCCGCTGTCGGCGCAGTAGTGGCAGCGGTACTCGTACGGGTTGGTGATGTGGATGTTGCCAGGCATCAGGGGGCCGTAGTCTGTTGGGGCGCTGATGCCGCCGCCGCCCAAGCTCATGCAGGCATGCGTGGCGCCGTGGTACGAGCCTTTTCTGCTAATGACCTTGTAACGGGTGCTCTCGCCCCTGTTGGACTGGTACTTCTTGGCCATCTTCACGGCGGTCTCAACTGCTTCCGAACCACCGCTCACGAGGTAGATTCGGGAGTCAGGATCCGGAAGGATGCTGGCCAGCTTGCCCGTGAGCCGGACGGTTGCAGGAGTTACCGTGCCGCCGGGCGAGTATGACATGCTGCTGATCATTTCCTGGTGCACGGCGTCTGCGATCTCGTCCCGGCCGTGGCCAATGTTTACGAGCCACATACCCGACAGGACATCCAGCCACTTCTTGCCTTCGACGTCGTTGACCCAGATGCCCTGGGCGCTGTCGACCAGCTTAATGCCGGTGTCTTCGGACATGTCGCCTACGGGCCGGGCGTGCGGCCAAAAGTGCGCGGACGCTACGTCCTTCAGTTCCTCGATTTGTTCGCCGGTCATCTTTGCGGTTGCCACTTAGTTCCTCCTAGCCGATCGGTCCTTGTTCAGTTGTTTTCTCAGGCTCTTGTGATGCTATCACGTTGAACGCTGGCGACGCTATTTCACGATGCTCAAACGAAGGCGAGGCTTTCGAACCGGCCGTTGACAATGGGCACGGAGTCGAGACCGAGCCAGCCGTCGAGGATCGTTGAGTAGGCGCTTCTGAAGTCCACGTTGGGGACGAGGTCGCCTTGGTCGAGCTTCTCCGCCTGCGTCTCCGGGTAAGAGCCGTACATGCCGCCCTTTACGCGCGGCCCAATTGCGAATGAGACGCCCGCAGCGCCGTGGTCTGTGCCGGACCCATTGTCCTTGACACGCCTGCCGAACTCGGAGAACAGGAACATGATGACGTTCTCGTGCGCGTCGTGCTCCCGCAGGTCGTCCCAGAAGTCTGCGATGGCGCCCGACACTTCCGCCCACAGGTTGGCGTGTGCGAGCTTCTGTGCGGCGTGCGTATCGAAGCTACCGTGCTGCGTGTAGAAGATGCGGGCCCCCAAGTTGGCAGTGTGGACCATGGCCACGTCTCGCAGGCTCTTGGCGATGGGGTTCGCAGCGTACTCAACCGTGGACTGGTACGACTCCGGCGCGGCCTTGAGGATGTCAGCGCCCTTGAGCGCGTCGAGTCCCGTCTTGCCGAGGTAGTCCATCACGGGTCCGGAGCCCATCGCCGGGGCGTACATCCTGGAGAACCTTTCCAGGACGCGGTCGCGCTTCTCCTGCTCCTCAATGCCGGTCAGCAGACCATAGTTTTCAAGGTCGCTCACCGAGGCTACGGAGACGCCGGGCGCCGCGAGGGCGCGAGGCAGGCCGTGGCCGAAGTTGACGGCGGTCACGGGGTTCTCGCCCGACGGGTCGATGTCCCTGGTGGCGCGGCCCAGCCAGCCCTCGGTGCCCACGATCTCCGGCTCGCATGTGTGCCAGATGTCCATCGAGCGGAAGTGGGACCTGGGGGAGTTCTCGTAGCCTATGCCGTGGATTACGGCCACCTCGCCCTCATCGTACAGGCGCTTCATAGGCCCCATGGCGGGGTGGAGCCCCATCTCGCCGTCCAGCCGGAGCACATCGTCCTCCGGAATTCCGAGCGCCCTTCGGTTGTCGTAGTAGTTGGGGTCTGAGTATGGTATGACGGTGTTAAAGTAGTCGTTGCCTCCTGAAAGCTGGAGCACTACCAAAACAGGGTCCTTGCCGTTGCCGTTGGGACTACCGTTGGCGGACATCTCAGCCTCCTTGCGACGTACTAACGGCGATGCTATCAAAGCCCCCGTGACATGAACAACTTTCTTAAAGGAGAGAAGGGCGCTACGTTCTCGCAGTGCGGCCAGTACAGATACGCGCTATGGAGGCGCTGGGACAAAGACAAGCCCACGGTGATGTTCATCATGCTCAATCCTTCCAAAGCGGACGCTGAAGTTAACGATCCGACGTTGGAGAAGTGTTTGCGATTTTCCGAATCGTGGGGCTATGGGAGCCTACTTGTGGGCAACCTGTTTGCATGGAAGGCGACCTACCCAGGTGAACTGAAGTCAGCCGACGACCCGGTCGGGCCGCTCAACGACGCCGCGCTGCGCGATATGGCTGCCGCTGCTGATCTAGTGGTCGCCGCATGGGGCAACCACGGTTCGCTGCGGGGGCAGTCCCGTGCAGTGCAGAGGATGTTCGCTGGCCGGCTGCACTATCTCCGATGTACCAAGGCCCGCGAGCCGTCCCACCCACTTTATCTGCCGGGCGATCTCCAACCCGTCTGGATGCCCTTCTGGTTCCTTCACAAATCTGACATGGAGCCCTAGGCTAGGCCGAGGAGGAACGGAAAGATGCCGGACGTAGTCATAGTCGGGGGCGGTGTGGTTGGGATCGCGACGTCCTATTACTTGGGTAAGGCAGGCGTGCGAGCCACGGTCATCGAGAAGGACGCGATAGCTGCGCATGCCTCGGGGTTTGCGTATGGGGGGCTTGGGCCGCTATCGGGGGCCGGCATACCGGGGCCGATGGCCGAGCTGGCGCAAGAGTCTTTTCAGCTTCACAAGGACATGGCCGGGAGCCTGCCGGAGGAGTCCGGCATTGACTACGAATACAAGAGCAGACCATCGCTTTCGCTTGCGTTCGATGATGTCGAGGCCTCCGGAATCAAGGCAGGGGCCGACTGGCAGGACCGGCAGGACGGTTTCAGCGCCGAATGGCTGGACCCGAACGGGTTGCGCGAGGTCGATTCCAGGATTTCGCCCGATGCGATCGGCGGGTGTCTCTTGCACGGGTTGGCGGAAGTGGAGCCGTACAAGTTTGTGCTCGCGCTGGCGCAGGCCGCCGAGAGGCTGGGTGCCGAGGTGCGGCACGGCGTCGTCACCGGCCTGGAGCGTAGCGGCTCCCGCGTGACGGGTGTCGTGACCAGCAGTGGTGTTGTTCATTGCGACGCCGTTGTGCTGGCATTGGGTCCCTGGAGTGGGGACGTGTCGGAGTGGACCGGGGCGCCTCTGCCCGTAAAGCCTCTCAAGGGGCAGATACTGCGACTCAATGCACCGGCTCCCGCCGTGGACTGTTCGATCGGCTGGTCGCACAACTATGCCGCAACCAAAGGCGACGGGCTTCTGTGGACCGGCACGACGGAGGAGCACGCCGGATTCGATGAGACTCCTACGACTCAGGCAAGGGACGAAATCATGTCCTCATTGCTGCGGATGCTGCCTGCGATGGAAGACGCTGAACTGGTGCGCCAGACGGCGTGTCTCAGGCCAGTGACGCCGGACAGTCTCCTTGTACTTGGCCAAATGCAGGGGTGGGACGGGCTTTACGTGGCTACCGGCGCCGGCCGCAAGGGAATTCTTTACGGTCCGGGCATGGGCCGCGCGGCGGCAGACCTGGTGCTGGGCCGGGATACGGCCGTGGACCTGTCTGCTTTCGATCCCGGGAGGTTCAAGGACGTCCGTAGGCCAGTCTGAGGGGCGCGGACTCTCGCCGCATCTGGGAGCGGCTATCAGCATACCGGGGTAAGCCAGTCGGCGTAGCGAGGATCGGCGCCTCGGACGATGTCGTTGTACAGGCGGCAGAGTTGGGCCGCGACCGGGCCTTTTTCGCCTTCGCCGACTGTGTAATTGTCAACCCTGCCGATGGCCTGAATCTCCAGGCCGGTGCCGGCCAGGAACACCTCGTCCGCCACGTAGAGCTCCGTCCTGTCGATATCCCGGCTCTCCACCTTAAGGCCCATCTCTTCCAGCAATTCGCTGACTACCTTGACGGTGATGCTCTCCAGCACGCCGGCGGTCACAGGAGGTGTGGCCGCGACGCCTTCCCTTACCACGAAGACGCATGCATGAGATAACTCCGACACCTTACCGTCCTGGCTGAACGACAGGGCGTAGTCGTATCCGTGGAGCCTGGCCTCGTTGGACATGTACCGGGCGTTCTGGTAGTTGGATACCGCTTTGGCTCGCGGCGGCATGACGTTGTCAGATAGGCGCTGCCAGGTAACGAAGCCGCAGTTGAGGGCCCGTTCAGACTCCAGGAACGAGATGATGGGACGAGAGAAGATCATGACCTCTCCCGGCTGGTCGATCACGGGTGAGTAGCCCGGGATACCGCCGTCAAAATAGGCGATCGGTTGGACGTAGACGTCCGATTTGAACTCATTGGCCGCGAGTACGTCAGTGGTCGCCCGCACAAGTTCGTCCACGGTCCAGCGCGATGTCATCCGCATGATTTTCATGGAGTCGAGCAGCCTCCGCATGTGGGCGACAAGATGGAACACGTTTAGCTGCTCGGCGGCTGGGTTCCAGTAGCCCCTGATGCCCTCGAACACCATGGAGATAGAGGACCACCCCAGCATGGACGCATGCACGGTTGCTTCGTCCCAAGGTACCAGCCGGTCCGATGCCCAGATGTACTTGGGAGGGCCATCGGGGCCAATCCAGAAGCTTCGCGGCTGTTGTTGCTGGGCCATTGGGGCTTACCCCTCTTTACTTGAAGTGAAGCGTTGCAATACGTAGTCGCAGCGTCAAACGCGCAGGGACGTGAGACGCATGCTGCGAACTCTCGTGCAATTGTGCCGGTCTAACTATTCCTGCTTTCTTCGAGGCCGCGTATGTCGTCCAGGAAGCCGCGAACTCCCCGCGCCAGCATCGCGTTGGTCCCGGATGCCATCCACTGTACGCCCCGCTCCAGCCAGTAGGCGTAGTCGTCGATGTTTTGCGTGATAGTACCTGCAGCCTTGCCCATTGCGACGGTCCGCGCGGTCAGTCTCTCGATGAGCTCCAGCACTTCCGGATGGCGTATCTGGCCTGGGTAGCCCAGTGATGACGACAGGTCGGAAGGCCCGAAGAAGAGCACGTCGACGTGCTCAAGCGCGACGATCTCCTCGAAGTTCTCCACTGCCTCTGTCGTCTCGATCTGAAGAGCGATCAGCGTTTCTTCGTTTGCCCGTCTAACGTATTCCGCGGTGGGATCGCCGAGGCCGTAGTCGGCGGCCCGCGGCCCCGCCAGCCCGCGCTTTCCGATGGGCGGGTACTTGACGGCGGCAACCACACGCTCTGCCTCTTCGACCGTGTTGACCATCGGAATGAGCACGCCCTGTGAGCCTGCATCTATGAACTTCTGGATGACCTGGGGAGCGTTCTCGCCTATCCGAGTGACAGTTGATAGTCCCCGAAGTTCGGCGGCCCTGTAGAGGTTCTCCGCAACGTCCGGCATGAGCGTGGAATGCTCGGCGTCCATGATTGCGAAGTCCAAGCCAAGCAGCCCCAGGACCTCGACCACGGACGGGGCATGAACGTCGTTGAAGACGCCCACGACAGGCTCGCCGGCCTTTAACTTCCGCTTCAGTACGTTCTCGCGCACGTTGCCTCCTGAACTGTGATTGTCATGGGAGATGCGCCTGTAGCGATCGCGCCCTTACGGCGGACGTTAACTCAGGAATCTCTCGTAGACGGCGGCGCCGGCAAACTTCGCCTGGTCTCCCAACTCTTCCTCGATTCTGAGAAGGCGATTGTACTTTGCCGTCCGGTCGCTGCGTGCCGGGGCACCTGCTTTAATCTGCCCGGCCGCCGTTCCAACCGCGATGTCGGCAATCGTTACGTCCTCGGTCTCGCCGGACCTGTGGCTGACCACGGTTCCCCAGCCCGCGCTCTTGGTGACGTTGACCGCCTCGATCGTTTCGGAGACCGTCCCCGTCTGGTTGGGCTTGATCAAGACAGCGTTGGATGATTCCTGCTCAATGCCAAGGCGTATTCGATCAAGGTTTGCGGTGTACAGGTCGTCGCCAACCAGTTGGACTCTGTTTCCGATCAGCCTGTTGAGCAGCGACCACTCGTCCCAGTCATCTTCGGCCATGCCGTCTTCGATGCTGATCAGGGGGTAGTCTCGGCTCCAGCGTTCGTACATATTGATTAATTGCGCCGCTGACAGGACCGCTTCTTCGCGGTGCAGGGCGTAGATATCTTTCCTGGTCCTGAGCTCAGTCGCCGCCGTGTCGATGGCGATGAAGCACTGCTTGCCCGCCTCGTATCCGGCCCGGTCGATGGCTTGCAGGATCAGCTCCATGCCATGCACGTTCGAAGCCATAGCCGGAGTGAACCCGCCCTCATAACCCACGCTTCGCCCAAAGCCGCGCTCGCCGAAGATCTGGCCGAGGTAGTGGTACACTTCGGCGCCCGCTCGAAGCGCCTGGCTAAAGGTGTCGAAGCCGGCCGGTACGACCATGAACTCCTGGAAGTCCGTCGAGTTCAGGGCGTGCCGGCCGCCGTTGATGATGTTGAGCATTGGAACTGGGAGGAGGAAGTCGTTGCCATTCGCGAGCAAGCGATAGACTGGCACTCCTTTACTCTGTGCAAGAGCGCAGGTGAAGGCCAGGGACACCCCCAGAATTGCGTTGCTTCCCAGCCTGGACTTGTCGCCGGTGCCGTCCAGCTCGATCATCGTCCGATCAAGCGTCTCCTGGTCCAGGTGGTCTCGTCCAATCAACTCGGACCTAATCTCGCCGCATACACCTTGGACAGCCCTGTCCACACTCTGGCCCCAGAAGCGAGAGTTATCGCCGTCGCGCAGTTCGACAGCCTCCGTTCCGCCGGTGCTCGTGCCCGCAGGCACAGCCGCGCGGCCCAAGGCTCCGTCCGCGAGCTTTACGTCCACCTCAACTGTCGGGATGCCGCGCGAGTCCAGGATCTGGCGCCCGTGAACATCCGCAATCTTTGCCAAAAGCGTTGCTCCGGTACTTTGATTCGCCCTGCCGCCTGAGAACCGGCCGATCCGGAAACATTGTCCGGCCGCTACCGGGCGCGGGTCCCCGGCCAACCTAAGTCCAGCGAAGGCGTGGAGCTAGCATTGTATCCCAACGAGCTTGCTCACTGCGCAGAATAGGCTTGTTTGGCGCTGCTCTATAATGGCTGATTTCAGGGTGTCTGAAAGGAGATAACGCTGTTGCACAAGCCCGGCTCGACCGTCCTCATAACCGGCGCGTCCTCCGGTATCGGCAAGGTAACCGCCCTGCTGCTGGCCGAGCACGGGTACGACGTCTTCGGCACGAGCCGCTCCGAGGACCGGTTGGCTGCGCTTCGGGACGAGGCGGAGCGGCGAGGCGTTGATGTAAAGGGCGTAGTGCTGGACATCAACGACGAAGCCGCCGTGGACTCCGCCATGCCGCGGTTGCTCGACGATGCGGGCGGCGCCTTCGACGTTCTGGTGAACAACGCAGGCTACGGTCTGTGGGGGCCAGTACAGAGCCTTGCGATGGACGAACTGAAGGCACAGTTCGAGACCAACTTCTTCGCCGCCGTCAAGCTCACCAACACTGTTTTGCCGGCCATGATTAGTCAGCGCAAAGGGACTATCGTAAACGTGAGCTCCGTCCTCGGCAGGATCGGGACGCCGTTTAACGGCGCGTACGCGGCCAGCAAGTTTGCACTCGAGGGGTTGAGCGAGGCGTTACGTGTAGAACTGAGACCTTTCGGCGTGGACGTCGCCCTGGTGGAGCCTGGACTGTTCGACACGGGATTCATCGACAACATGACGAGGTCACGCGGTTCCGAGGACGCAGGCTCACCGTACCAGCCTTATATGAGCAGGTACCGAAACAGGCATCGGCGGTTCGAGGTCCGGGCCGCGGACCCGATCAAGGTCGCCAGGGCGATACTAAAGATCGTGCGATCAAGAAGACCGGCCCTGCGTCACCCCGTGGGTCTCGATGCGAGGGCAGGGACGCTCGGCGCGCGACTTATCCCGGAGCGGCTCTACGAGGCATTGCTGGCCCGCGCCACGTTGGGCTGAAGCCGACTCTGAAGTCATGACCTGACGCCACCTGCCGAAGACAGGCGTCTCATAAAGCTGGCGCTGCGGATGTCCCGTTCGGCGACGTGTCTAAGTTGAGTGCCCAGCACACGTCCGACCTCTGACCAAGTTTGGTCGGATAGGTCCAGCGCAAGTGCGCGCCCCAGCGGTTGTCTGTCGAGATAACGCAGGGCCTTCATCGCTCGCACCGATAGAGCGGTCAGCGCGCCGCCGGCCTCGCGGCGGCACCTCGAACAGACGACGCCGCTTTCTTCATGGCTGAACGTGTGGCGCGCCGGCTGAAGGTCTTCACGGCAGTTGACGCAGCAATAGAGCTCAGGCCGAAAGCCGGAGATGCTGAGCAGGCGGAGTTCGAAGTAGCGCAGCAGCGGCGCCTGCTCAGCGCCTACTTCGAGATGGGCCAGCGATGCCCCAAGGAGCCGGTAGGCCTCGTGCGACGGCGAGTCCTCGACGCTGAATGCGTCAGACGCCTCCGCCATGTAAAGGGCGGCGGAGAGACGTCCGAGATCTTCCTTGAGCGTCAGGCGGCTGTCCAATATTTCCGCCTCAGTAACGTGGTCCAGCGATCTGCCCTCCGCGATGGAGACGTGCACCCGATTCAAGAGCTCCAGGTAGCCGCCCAGCTTGCTCTTGGGGCGCCGGACTCCTCTCGCGACTGCCCGGACCTTACCCGAGACCGGCGAGAGCAATGTCACTATCCGGTCTGCCTCGCCGAGGGACTGCTGGCGAAGCACGATGGCTTCCGTCTTGTATACGCGGGGTCTTGGCATGTGCGCTCCCGCTGCGTCTCAGCGCGGCAGGCCCTTTGAACATACTCGCGAAGGGCCTCAGAACTCCTGGCGCCCCTGGATGGCGCGTGTCAGCGTGACTTCGTCGGCGTACTCCAGGTCGCTGCCCGCCGGCAGGCCGCGTGCCGGCCTCGTCACCGTGAGGCCCAGGGGCTGGAGAAGGCCGTGGATGTACATGGAAGTGGCCTCTCCCTCAACGTTCGGATTGGTGGCGAGGATGACCTCCTCCACGTCGTTCGCGCTGACTCGTTCGAGCAGCGGTCCAATCTTGAGGTCGTCCGGACCGACGCCGTTCATGGGAGAGATTACGCCGTGCAGGACGTGATAGAGGCCGTCGAAGCTTTTGGTCTTCTCGAGAGCCTGGACATCCAGCGGCTCCTCGACGATGCATAGCCGGGTACGGTCCCGCCCGGGGTCGGAGCACACAGGGCAAAGTTCAGCTTCCGAGATGTTGAAGCAGTCGCGGCACATGGCAATGCTTTCCTTCACGGACAGGATGGCCTGTGCGAGCCCGCTCGCGTCCTCCGAGGGGGTGCGGATGACGTGGTAAGCCAACCGTTGGGCCGTTTTTGGGCCTATGCCGGGGAGCTTGTTGAACTCCTCTATCAGGCGGACCAGCGCGCCTGCCATCTGGGCGCCTGTATGATCATCGCGCGTCCGGCCCACGAAGCAGGCGGTCGGCGCACCCAGGCGCCGGCGCGCACGATATCGTTACAGACAGAAGTGCCGGAGGGGACTCATCGAGGACTGTCGACTGCCCGGGCACAGACTACATGAGCCCCGGAATGTTCAGGCCGCCCGTTACCGCGCCCATGCGCTCGGCCGCGGTCTTCTGCGACTTCTCCATACCTTCGTTGATCGCCGCCATCACGAGGTCCTGCAACATTTCCACATCGTCCGGATCGACTGCATCAGGGTCTATCGACAGGGACTCCAGCCTGAGCTTGCCGTTCACTACTACCTTGACGACACCTCCGCCGGACGTTGCCTCTACGGTCCCTTCCTCGAGTTCCTGCTGCAGCTTCATCATGCGCTTCTGAAGCTCCTGAGCCTGCCTCATCATCTTCCTGTTCAACCGCCGGCCTCCCTCTCTTCAACAATAGTGGCGCCCATGTTGAGCGCCGCCCTAACCAAGTGGCTCTCCTCAGCGGCACTTGACGCGCCGTTTGCCGAATCTTCTCCCATAACGGCCAGTTTCACATCGTACTCCCGGCCCATGACGTTGGCGAGTGCCTGCAGTACGATTTTTCGCGTCGGGGGGTCGTCCAACTCTTCCTGCATGCGCTCCATGTGAGAGCGGTGGTTGAAGGTCAGCAGGATCTGATCGCCTTGCTCTTCCCTTCTCGAACTCGCCCTGAGCAGCGCGCTGAGGTTGTAGCGCTTGCCCTTGTGCCTGCGCAGAGATTGGAGCAGGGAGTTCCAGCCGTTTTCGAGCGTCTCCGAGTATCCGGTAGAAGGAGCGACCGCGGCCTCGGCAGCTCTGGCCGGAGGGCGTCCGGCTGGGGCCGCCGGCCTAGGAACGCTGCGCGCGGGGGCTGGAGGTTGATACGCTGGCGTCGTCTGTCGTCTGGGTGGTGCAGCCGGCTGCGGCTCCCGCCGGGCGGGCTGCGCGCGTTCGGGCTGCGGAGCCGCAGGCTCAGGCGGGAGGGTGGACTCGACGATGGCAAGCTCCAGGGGCAGGGGCGAAGAGGAGTCCCTGCCGAGGTCCGCGGCCGCGAACGCCCGCAGTGCCCTGAGCAGATCGGTCATCGTGGTCGCTCCGGCCATCTCCTCGAGACGTTCAGCCGTTCCCTGGGCGAATCCGGCGTTGCCCAGGTTGCCGGTCTTCGCAAGCAGCACCCCTCTGAAGAAAGAGGTTGCAGCCCTGTGAAGCTGCCGAAGATCGGACCCGCCTCCGGTGAACCGGCCGATGACGCCTATGGCTTCAGCGGGCTTGCCCCTTATCACGTTGCCGACCAGTTCCAGCGCTTCCTCTTCGCCTCCCAACTCCAGCAGGTCGCGAACGCTTTCGTCCGTGATCTCATTGCCGTAAGAAACGATGGCCTGTTCGAGCATGTTGACGGCGTCGCGAAGGCTGCCGCCGGAGGCGCGAGCGATGGTCAGCAATGCGGTGTCCTCGGCCGAGACGCCTTCCGCGCCGCAGATCTCGGCAAGGCGAGCTACCGTCTTGTCGACCGGAATGCGGCGGAAATCGAACCTCTGGCAGCGGGACACGATGGTGAGCGGGACCCTGTGCGGCTCGGTCGTGGCCAGGATCAGGATGGCATGAGGTGGTGGCTCTTCGAGCGTCTTGAGCAGGGCGTTAAAGGCCTCCGTGGTGAGCATGTGCACTTCGTCCACGATGTAGACCTTGTACCGGGCCTCGTTGGGGCCGAAGTTGATCCGGTCCCTGAGCGAGCGGATGTCGCCGATTCCACGATTGCTGGCGGCGTCCATCTCGATCAGATCGAGGGCCCGGCCCTCGTCCACGGCCGTACAGAGATCGCAACTGTTGTCCGGCTCCCCTTCCTGGGGATCCCGGCAGTTCACGGCCTTGGCAAGAATGCGGGCCGTGCTTGTCTTACCCGTTCCACGCGGTCCGGCGAACATGTAGGCGTGAGCCACTCGGCCTGTGGAGACGGCCCTACGCAGTGTCTGTGCGATGGGCTCGTGACCGGCGAGCTCGCTCAGACGCTTCGGACGCCACTTTCTGTACAGCACCTCGGCCATGCCGACTACTCCTCAGCCTCCGGCCCTGTTTTGTTGAACAGCCGCCCCAGCACGGCGCTTTCTTTGGCGCGCATGGACTGATCACGAGCCGAGTCATCGTGGTCGTAGCCGAGCAGGTGCAACGTTCCGTGCGTCACCAGGTGCACGATCTCCTCCGCCAGGGGGACCATGGCTTCTTCAGCCTGCCGTCGGGCTTGAGGGAACGATACTATAACGTCTCCAATGCCCGCTTCTTCGCCGGGCGGCATAGGGAACTCGTCTGCCTCTTCCGGGGTTGGGCCGGCCTGATCCAAGTAAGAGAAGGAGAGGACGTCGGTCGTGGCGTCCATGCCCCGGTAGGCATGGTTCAACTCTCGAACGGTCCGGTCGCAGGTGATCGTGAGGACCATCGAAGAGCGCCCGCGCAACTCCTCATCCCTTACCGCCTCCCGAGCCGCCTGCGCAAGCAGTTGCGCCGAGACAAGGGCCTGGAACTCATCCTCTATCCGGACGTGTACGCTGAACTCAGGTCTGCCAGCAGCCATTGTGGCCTCGGAATTGCGGCGTCTACGGGGCGTATTGCCGCGACCAAACGCGACGATCGGTCAGCGGCGTCCGCTGTCTGTCCAGATCGCCTGCTTACTGATCTTCCGCCACAGCGCCTGTGGGGGACTGCAGGAACCGGAACAACTCGCTGTCTGCCGAAAGCACGAGCGTGGTGCCGCTGCGAAGGGCGTTCGTGTAGGCTTCCAGGCTGCGCCGGAAGGTGTAGAACTCGGGCCCCTGTTCCAAAGCCTCGGCGAAGATGGTAATTGCCTCACCCTCACCCTCACCGCGAACGATGTTCGCGTCCCGGTCGGCTTCGGCCTGGATGATGGCGGCCTCGCGGTCCGTTTCGGCCCTAATCCTGAGGTCGCGCTCCGCGCCCGCGGCGCGTTCTGCGTCGGCGATGCGCTTTCGTTCGGCCTTCATTCGTTCGTAGATGCTGTTAGCGATCTCAGCGGGGAAGTCAATACGCTTTGTCCGCACGTCTACCACTCGTAGGCCGAACTCGGACAGCAGTGGCGTCGACGCTTCCGTGACGCGGTTCATTATGGCCCCGCGGCGCGTCCTGATGATCTCGGACTGCTCGTCCTGACCGATCTCTTTGCGGAGCTCCGAGGCGATGTTGTCGGTGGAGCGGGTCACGGCCCTCTGGGGCGTGCGCACCGTCTTGTAGAACTCCAACGGATCGGTGATGCGGACTACGGCGTATGCGTCTATGATCAGGCGCTTCTTGTCGCTCGTTAGCAGTGAGTCGGGCGCTGCGTCGAAGAGCGTGTTTCGCTTGTCGAAGTAGATGACGGTGTCAATGAAGGGGGACTTGGACTTGAGCCCCGGGCTATTGATCGTCCGCTGAGGTTCCCCGAACCTCGTGACGATTGCCGACTGGGTCTCGTCAACGACGAACAGGAACTGTGGGCCGAGTATGCCGGCGCCTATGACTATCAGGACGAGAAGGGCGGCCAGTAATTTCATTGGCTAGGGTCCCGTTCCCGAGGAGCCGTTCAGCGGAAGGAACTGGAGCAGATTGCCGCCGGTATCTCCGCTGACGATGTACTTGTCTGTGTTCGCAAGAATGGTCTCTACCGCCTCGAGGTATAGCCTCTGACGGGTTACTTCTTCCGCAAGCTCAAATTCGCGAAGAATTGAAAGGAACCTGCTGGCTTCACCGGTGGCTATGGCGATGCGCTCGGCCTTGAAGGCCGTCGCGGCTTCGATAGTGCGGGCAGCCTCACCGCGGGCCCTGGGGAGGATGTCAGCCTTGTAGGCTTCCGCCAGGTTTATGATGCGCTCCTTGTCCTCTTTGGCGCGGACCACATCGTCAAATGCGTCCTGCACCTGTGTGGGAGCCTGCACGTTTTGGAGCCTTACCTCACGGATCCTAATGCCGGTGTCATAGGCGTCAAGGAGGCTCTGCAGGAGGAGCTTTGTTTCAGCCTGCACTTCTTCCTTCAACGTTGTGAGGACGTCGTCAATGTTCCGCTGTCCGACGACGTGCCTGAGAGCCGACTCCGTGGCGCTCTTGAGGATCGCGGTTTCCGGGTTCGCCGCCCTGAACAGGAACTTCTCGATGTCCGCAATGTCGTACTGAATCAGGAGCTGGGCGTCCACAAGGTTTTCGTCACCGGTGATCATCAGAGACTCGGCGAGGACCGGCGTGGAACCTCTGAGGCCGATCTCCAAGCGGCGCACTTCTTGCACATTCACTGTCGCCCTGGTGCCTATGGGAGCGGGCCAGTACCAGTGAAGACCCGGCCCGGTGATCTCCGAGAATGTGCCCAAGAGGCGCAGAGCGGCCTGCTCGCCTGGCTGAATGGTGTAGAAGCCGGTGGCAAGCCAGCCTAGGAGGGCTATGAAGAAGATGACGAAAACAAACAGCGCGCCGCGGCTGGCGAAGCCGCCTCCGCCGCCCCGCAGGCCACCGAAAAATCCCCGGA
This sequence comes from Dehalococcoidia bacterium, assembly GCA_965237445.1. GTDB lineage: Bacteria > Chloroflexota > Dehalococcoidia > Lucifugimonadales. The sequence continues at coordinate 1,801,119 of OZ250142.1, forward strand.
TTCGCTCCAGGAACTGGTCTAGGTTTACTTCTGGCTCTTCTTGACGATACATCCAATATGCCGGTTCAAGGCTTTGATCACACTAAAAGGCTTCGATCACACGAAATTGAATCTTAACACAGACTGCGCGCTTAAACGGATGTCAGCGCCGAAGGGACTCGCGACCATAGTCCACGGGGTCCTAGCTCCACTGGGCGGCCTCCCGTGAGAGGGCCATCGTGTAGCGTACGGTGGCGTCGACGATTGTCAGGCCGCCGTCGACAAACAGGGTCTGGCCGGTGATGAAGGACGCGCGATCGGAGGCCAGGAACACGGTGGCTGCGGCGATTTCGTCGGTCGAACCCATGCGTCCGAACAGGGAGGTGGTCTTCTCCCACTCGGCAGCAGCGGCGTCGCCGGGATCAGGGGCGTTGCCCTCGGTCCTAATCCAGCCGGGGGCTATAGCGTTGGCCCGAATTCCGTGCGCCGCGTACTGTCCGGCCATGCTGCGCGTCAGCCCTTCGAGGCCGGCCTTCATGGCCCCGTAAAGCCAGTAGGTGCCGTGGAGTGAGGCGGTGGAGGTTATGTTGACGATGCTTCCGCCGGTCCGGCGCATTATGGGTACAGCGTACTCGGCGACGAGATAGGCGCTCAGGAAGTTGCCGCCCGACATGCCGTGCCAGCGCTCGAGGATGGAGCCGTCAGCGGGGACGTTCTGCTTGGCCTCGCCACCGCCCGCGCAGTTGACGAGCGCGTGGAGGCGGCCGTGTCGGGCATCGACATCCTCTATCAGAGCCTTGACGGCGTCGTGGTCGCTGAGCTCAACTGAGTGGAACTCGGACTCTCCACCGATCTCCGCGATCGCGCGGCGTGTGACCTCACCCTTCGCGTGGTCGCGGGCGACGAGTATGAGTTTTGCGCCCTCGCGGGCGAAGGCCAGAGCGATGGCGCGGCCAATACCGGAGTTGCCGCCGGTTACGAGCGCGATCTTGTCATTCAGGTCCAGTTCCATGGGTTACATGCTCCTTCTAGCGGCGTCGCCTGAAGAGAGAGAGGAAGCGGGCCTGGTAGTACTCGAACAGGTTCCAGCGGTCCAGTTCCATCTTCAGCGTTTCCGGGTTGCCTGCGCCGTGTTCGACCTCACGAAACATCCTCTCAATGCGCTGCACCGCGGCCATGGGGGCGCCGCCCGCCTGCGGCTGGGGGTCCAGGAGGCCCCGCGCCTGGAACTCGGCGGCGTTGCTCGCGGCCGAGCGTGACGTGAACTCGTAGATGAACTTCAGCAGACACACGTCCCAGAGGCTGTCCGCCCCGCCGATCATCACGACGGACATCGACTCTTTCTTCTGATCCAGATCGTCGCTGATCTTGTCGGCGATGTCGCCGGGCTCGCCGCCCAGGATGTCCATTTTCTCGGCCTGATTGCTGTACTGGTAGAGGATGCCGGGGCTGTTGGGGCCGTAAGTGTTGGCCACGTTCCTGAAGTACTCGTACGCGTCCGAGCTGAAGCCATCGAGGTTCAACGCGTACGTGGGGGTGACGAGCGAGGGCTTCTGGGCAATGACGCGGCCGGAGCGAACGACGCCCTCGGGGCCGTCACCCATGCCAAGCTCTCGATAGACGGGCTCTGTGACGACGTGGTAGGCGATGTTGGTCTGGCCAAACGTGGCGAGGTGCTGGTTGGGCGCACGGACGACGCGCGTATGCTCGACGGCCCTGCGCCAGTCAATTTCTGGATCCATGAGTTACCGGGGGTTCATGTTCCCGGAGGCACCTCCCGTGCGTTGGTGTGCGATCAATTATACGGGATTGCAGGCCGGCGCCGATCGGCTGGCGGCGTCAAGCTGCGAGGGAGTAAAAAGGGTGCTGTTTTCGAAAAATGTGTTCCATTTTGTTCCATTTCGTTCCGTTTCGTAGCTGAGACGGGGAGTTATCGGGGCATAAACAGGGCACGAATGTGGCACGAATTGTACTCGGACGTGGCAAAAGTGAACACGAACAGGACACGGCCCTGGCGACCGCTTCCCAAAGTCGGGGAGCAGCGCCGCGACTTTCTCTGAGGCGGCCACCAGGGCATAGCCCTGGACCCATAAGGGTGCAGCGTTGCAGTGTGATCCGCTATACATGCAACCATATTAGCACGGGTGTACGCTTCCAAGCAAGGGGCGGGACACGTTTCTGAAAAAGATGCTGCCGGTGGCGCATGTTAACTTTAGACAAACGCGATAGCATGGGAAGCTGGCGTATGAAGGATGACAGGGCACGTAGCTCAAATTGGCTGAGGTGGCGGCGGTGGTTACCTGCCGCGAGCAAAGGCGATAGTGTCGATTTTGGATCGATACTTGAAGCGCGGCCGAGTAATGTAGAACGTAAGGCGACTTCGATGGACGAGCAATACTACGTCTACATTCTGACCAACAACACCAGGAACCTCTACGTGGGAGCGACAGGGGACCTGAAAAGCAAAATGCACGAGCACAAAAACGGCCTGGTGCCCGGCTATTCCGACAGGTACAACCTGAAGGTGCTGGCCTACTACGAAGTGGCGCCGGATGTTTGGACTGCCATCGAGCGCGAGAATGAGATCAAGAGTTGGGGCAGGGGCAAGAAGGAGGCGTTGGTGGAGTCTATGAACCCGGGGTGGAGGGACCTGTCGCCAGATTGGGACTAGGTAGCAGGCGGAGGCGGAGTAGTGGGGTGGTAGAGCGCCGCTGGAGGGTGGGGCGCGAGTTGTACGGAGTGGGCTCTCGGCGTTGTCTGACCACGCTCGGAACTGCCAGTGGGCGTTGGTGGGGTGATTGAAGCGCGGTGGAATGCGAGTGGCTTTAGATTTCTCGGCTCGCTTTGCTCGCTCGAAGACAGGTGGGGGAGCGCTCGAAGTGTCGGGAGTGGCGCTCAGAGGGACGGGAGGGGCGCTCGCAGATGTTGTTGGAGCGAACGGAGCGGGAGGCCCTTCGACTGACCCCTTCGGCAGGCTCAGGACGGTGTCAGGGCGAACGGATCAACGGCGAGTCATTCCGGTGCACCGTGGGCGGCGTCAGGGCGAACGGAGTAACGGTGGGGGTGGCTTGACGCGTGCGTTGTGGAATGCGAGTGGCTTTAGATTTCTCGACTCGCTTTGCTCGCTCGAAATGACAAGTGGGGGAGCGCTCGAAATGACAGGTGGAGGGGCGCTCTCAGATGTTGTTGGGGCGAACGGAACTACGGGAGGGGCCTTTCCACCAGTGAGTGGCGGTGGCGTAAGGCTTGGCGTTATTTGCCCTGGCGAATGTAGCCGGCGATGCGCTCGCCGATGACCATTGAGGTGACGTTGGTGTTGGCGCGGATGCAGTCGGGCATGATGGCGGCGTCGGCTACGCGCAGGTTTTCCATGCCGTAGACTTTGCCTCGCTGGTCTACCACGGCCATGGGATCGGAGGCGGGGCCCATCTTGCAGGTGCCGGAGACGTGGTGGCTGGTGGTGACCTGGCGCATCATCCACTCGTCGAGGGCGTCGTCGGACTCCAGGTCTGCGTCGGTGGGCTGGAAACGCTCCTCGATGATCGAGGCGAGCTCCTCATGCTGCGCCAAGTCCAGGCAGATGCGGACCGCCTCTCGCATACGGCGGCGATCGAATTCCTCCTCGAGGAAGTTGTAGTCGAGCATGGGGTGGGTGTGCGGGTCAGGGGATACGAGCTTCATGTGGCCCTCGCCTGCGGCGAGGTAAAGGGCGCAGATCATGCCGATGCCGAACGGCACCAACTCGGCGGCGAAGTAGTGCTGGTCCGGAGTGGCAGCGGACAGAGCGAGGATCAGCATGTCGTTTCGCAGATCAGAGCCCTCGGCCGTGTAACGCAGGATATGTTGTATGTGAGGTGCGATCTGGTCCAGTTCATAGTCGTCCTTCGTCTTCCATAGCACTGAGACCTGCGGATGGTCGCGCAGGTTGCGGCCGACGCCGGGCAGATCGTTGAGGACCGGGACGCCGACGGACTCGAGGTTGGCGGCCGGGCCGATGCCGGACAGGAGTAGAAGATGGGGAGAGCCGATTGCGCCGCCGCACAGGATGATCTCACGGCCGCGTACCTCGAAGAGTTCGCCTCCGCTTTCCACTCGCGCGCCGACGGCCCTGCTGCCTTCGATGATGAGGCCGTGCACTAAGCAGTCGGGGCGTATCGTCAGGTTCACGCGGTGCCGCGCAGGGCCGAGGTAGCCGATCGCGGTGCTCCAGCGGACGCCGTTGGGATTGTTGAACGGCGACGGGCCGACGCCGGCGGAGTCGGGGTCGTTGTGGTCGGGGCAGTCATTGAACCCTGCGGCGAGACAGGCGTTGTAGAAGGCGCGCTGGTCGTAGACCCATTCGTCTTCCGGGAACCGCTTGGCGATGATTGGGCCGTCGGTGCCGTGAAAGTCGTCTCGGAAGTCCAGGTCCGTCTCGTTCATGCGGAAATAGGGCAGGAGGTCCCGGAAGCTCCACTCGTCGTTGCCCATTTCCGCCCATGAGTCGTAGTCCTCGGGCACGCCGCGCAGGAATATCTGGGCGTTGACGGCGCTGGAGCCGCCGGTGGCCTTGCCCCGGGGCACAGGCATGGGTTCGGCGAAGTCAGTGGACCTCGCGCGGTAGTGCCAGTTGTGCTCCGAGCCTGCGCTGAGGATTTTGGCCCACGAATTTTTCTCGTATCCGTAGCCGTACTTGAGGTGTGTTGGCAGGGTCTCGAAGTCGGGGTAGTCCGGGCCGGCCTCAAGGAGGAGGACGGAGCGGTCGGAGTCTTCGGACAGCCGGGTCGCGATGATCGCTCCGGCGGAGCCGGCGCCGATGACGATGGTGTCGTACTTCATGGCGAGTCCTTGCGTTCGTGTGCTACCGGGAGGGCATTATCGCAGTTCCTCACAATCATGACCTAAGAGAGTGGCCTAACAGACAGACTCTGAGGAGTTACCGACGCCCCGCCGTCCATAGTTTCTCCGAAATGTGGCTACACCCTGTCGGCGAGCCATTTGACTGTGCGGTGGGCGATGTCGCGCATGTGCTCGCGCTCGCGCCAGCCGTGCGGCTCGCGGGGGTAGACACATAGCGAGACCTCGATGCCCTTGTCCTTGAGGGCGCGGTGGAACTGGCGCGCCTGGTCGACGGGGCATACGTGATCAACCTCGCCGTGCAGGACGAGCGTGGGCGTGGTGACGTTGTCGATGTGTACCAGCGGGGCGAATGTGCGGTACTTGCCGTCCGGGTCGTACTGGTCCTCGTGGGCGTAGTAGATCGTGTTCCAGTTCTCAATCTCGGTGACGCCATGGAAGCTGCGCCACTCGCTGATGCCCATGCCGGCGACGGCAGCCCTGAAGCGGCCGGTCTGTGTTACGGCCCACATGGTCATGTATCCGCCGTAGCTGTTGCCGGTGACGCCGAGGCGGTCCGGGTCGGCGATGCCCTGCTCGACGCAGTAGTCGACGCCGAGCATGATGTCTTCCCAGTCCTTGCCGCCCTGGTCTCCGAGATTGCTCTCGGTGAAGTCGAGGCCCCAGCCATTGCTGCCGCGCGGGTTTGGCTTGAGGACGGCGTAACCGATGGCGGCCAGCGCTTCGGCGTGGTTGTAGGGCGAGGCGGGCGCGTACGAGTTCTGGTGCGCGCCGGATGGTCCGCCGTGGATGTCGAGGACCATGGGCAGCGGCCTGTCCGAGGGGGCGTTGCGCGGCCTGGTGAGGAAGGCCTGCATCTCCCAGCCGTCGGCGCCCTCGTAGAAGATCTCCTCAGTGATGCCGATATCCAGTTCGGAGGCGTGCGGGTTCATGTTCGTCAGGCGTTTCATGGCGTAGCCGCCGTCCTGGGGAGTGGCGAGCCAGACGTCGCGGGGGTTGTCGGAGTCCTCTTTGACGACGGCGATGCGGCCGGCGCCGTCGACGGTGAGTGCGGGGTAGCTGGCCTCGCCGAACGTGCAGGGCTCGGACCACACGGTCTCGTGGCCGCTGGAGTCGAGGTCCACTCGCACGAGGCCGTACTGGCTGCCTAGCGAGCCGGACAGCAGAAGCTCGCGGCCGCCTTCCGCCCACCTGATCCAGCCGTAGGTGGCGCGATGGCTCTCGGTGATCTCGCGGTGCCCGCCGCCGCCGGACGGGACGACGAAGACGCCGCCGCGCTGAGCGTACTTGTCGCTCCAGTGGGACGAGGTGAAGGCGATGTGGCTGTCGTCCGGCGACCATGAAGGTGCTGAGACAGCGCGCTCTTCGTCGTAGAGCGTCGTCGCGGGGCCACCGGGCTCGAAGACTGCGAGGCGGCACAGGTACCAGTCCGATTCGAAGGGCAGATCTGTGACCGACGCGGCGAATCGCGAGCCGTCGTTCGACCACGCGAACTCCCAGACCTGCAGGCCGGACGGCGAGATGCACTCGACTTCGCCGGTGGCGGCGTCGATGGTGTACAAGCGTGTGTAGGAGGGCGACTGCTCGAACTCGACCGGGTCCTGGCCGCGGAGGCCACGGCGCTTATCGCCCTCAGCGATAGGGTCGTCGGCCATGAACGCGATCTTCGAGCCGTCCGGAGACCATGCCATGGGGTTGACGCCGCGCGCGCCGCCGAAGACCCCGCCGCGCATGCCGGTAAGGCGGACCGCCTCGCCGAAGCGCCGTGGCATGAGGTAGAGCTGGGGCTGGCCGTCGTGCTCACGGTCGGAGATGAGGGCGAGGGTGTGGCCGTCGGGCGACCAGCGTGGGGCGTACGAGGTTGCGCCATCGGCGGTGAGCCGCCGCGGGGAGCCGCCGTCCGTTGGGACGAGCCAGACGGAAGACCTGGGCAGAGCGGTGTCATGGATGAGCGGCTCGGACACCGTGAAGGCGACGGACTCGCCATCGGGCGTGATCTGCGGGTCCGAGACGATCTTGAAATCGAGGAAGGATTCGGGAGTTGGTGTTCGGGTCATTGGGGGTCTCCTTGATTTGGGAGGTGCGAGTAGTTGGGCGTATGCCTCATCATCCTAATCCTTCGCCTACGCTCAGGACGTTGAAAAGCATTCACAGAATTGAAAGATTGGCGAAGACTCCGAAATGGTCCGATAGTTTGCGCTTCCCGTGAATGTTGCTGATCACACCCATGGATTCTGCCGTTAAGTCCTGACTCAACGCAATGTGATCGATGGTCCGTCGTCCTCGGAAGTCCAGTCCTGAGGTCACGATAGTCATGTGGGGAGGCAGGGCGTTACCCAGCGCTCGTTGAAGCTTGATAGGAGTTCTGCTGCCCTGCCCAATTCGCTGATTGAAGTCGCCTATCATGACCACTCGAATTGCGTCCATTCGATTGAGCGCTTCGGAGAAGCCGGAAAGGTAATTCGCATGGTCTTCCCACCGCTTCTTGCGGTCCACTCCACGTCTGGCCTCGGTGCGTGATCCGGACCAGGGGATGCAGACGCCTACGACCTTGATTTCGCCGACCGATGTCTGTGTGTATGCGGACACGAACCGGCCGGGGGGCAACGATTCACACCCAAGGTCGACGACCTGCTCCCAGGGGTTTCTCGACCAGAGGAGGACTTTCCTGCGGCCCTTCTTGATCGGGTATCCATAGTCTGCCTGTGAAGAGATTGTGTGCCCTTCCTGGGACAATAGGTCCTTGTGAGCCTCGGTGAGGCAGACTATCTCCGGCTCGTGGTTACGAATGCGGCGCAGGATCTCGTCGCGGCGTGGGGACCCTGGCGTGGCCCACTCGACGTTCCAGTTGACCAGCCTCAGTGACAAGGCTTGATCTCCTTTACACAAGTTGGGGGCGGCCGGTGGAGTTGCATCAGCGTACTTCTGCCAGTGAGTATGGGTATGTTGGAAGACTGCGTTCCTCATCCTAGTCCTTCGGCTACGCTCAGGACAGGGCCCTTGCCCAATGGACTGAGGAGGGGATCGGATACTGGAAACGACGGCCTCCAGTGCGTTCCTCGCACTTAGGATGCCGGTTTGGGCCGGTGTAATACGAGCTGGGCGAGATGAGTCTTCGAGTCTGGGGGACGATCCCCTGACAACGATCTTAGATTTCTCGGCTGCGCTCGAAATGACAGTTTATGGGGCTTACGAGTTCGGCTTTGGTGGCGCGGATGGTCCCATAGAGGCCCTTGCCCAATGTGCTAGGGAAGGGATCGGATACTGGAAACGACGGCCTCCAGTGCGTTCCTCGCACTTAGGATTCCGGTTTGGGCCGGTGTAATACGAGTAGGGCGAGATGAGTCTTCGAGTCTGAGGGACGATCCCCTGACAACGCTCTTAGATTTCTCGGCTGCGCTCGAAATGACAGTTTATGGGGCTTATGAGTTCGGCTTTGGAGGCGCGGATGGTCCCGTCGCGGCCTTTTGGCATCAGACTGGGGAAGGGATCGGACACAGGAGACGACGGCCTCTAGTGCGTTCCTTGCACTTAGGATTCCGGTTTGGGCCGGTGTAATACGAGTAGGGCGAGATGAGTCTTCGAGTCTGAGGGACGATCCCCTGACAATGATCTTAGATTTCTCGGCTGCGCTCGAAATGACAGTTTATGGGGCTTATGAGTTCGGCTTTGGTGGCGCGGATGGTCCCGTCGCGGCCCTAGGGCCGCGCTCAGGACATGTCCTTCTGCTGCATAGGTCAGTTCGGAGCCGGAGGGCGTGGGTGTGCATGGCGATGCCCTGTGCTTTCAATATGCCGACCCGCTTGCGTGCGAGTTACGGTTTCAGGTGCTCGGTCATCCAGGCTATGGTGCGGTTCCAGGCGTCGATTATGTGGTTGCGCTCCTTGTGGCCGTGGGGCTCGCGAGGGTGGACGACTAACTCGGTCTTGACGCCGTGGTCCTTAAGGGCGCGGTGGAACATTCGGGCCTGCTCGATGGGGCACAGCACGTCTTCGCCGCCGTGGATGATCAGCGTGGGCGTGCTCACGTTCTTGACGTGAGTGATGGGGGAGAACTCGGCCTCGAGGCCGTCTGGGTCCCAGCCGTCGATATGGCCGTAAAAGAAGCGCGGCCACGCGGGAATTTCGCTGATGCCCCGGAGGCTGCGCCAGTCGCAGACGCCGTCGTACATGACGGCGGCCTTGAACCGGTCGGTCTGCGTGACGCCCCAGGCGGTGATGTAGCCGCCGAAGCTGCCGCCGGTGAGGCCGAGGCGGTTCGGGTCGGCGATGCCCTGCTCGACGCAGTAGTCGACGCCGCGCAATATATCCTGCCAGTCCATGCCGCCCTGGTCGCCGACGTTGCTTTCGGCGAACTCCAGGCCCCATCCGACACTGCCGCGCGGGTTGGGTAGCAGCACGGCGAAGCCGGCGGCGGCGAATAGCTGGGCGTGGCTGTTGTTGGAGGCGGCGTGGTACACGTTGGCGGTTTGGCTGGTGGGGCCGCCGTGCACGATGCACACGAGTGGCAGCGGGGCGTCTCCCTCGTGACCGGGCGGGCGGAGCAGGAACCCCTGGATTTCGAGGCCGTCCGTGCCCTTCCAGTGGAGTTCCTCCGTGTGGCCAAGGACGATGTCATCGGAACCGGGGTTCATGGTGGTGAGTCGCTCGAGGCTGTACGCGCCGTCCGCGGGCCGCGCCCGGTACACGTCACGCGGGTTGGCGGCGTCCTCGAGAACCATGGCGAGGTTGCCGTGGTCGTCACTGCTGAACGAGGGGTAGTTGCCTTCGGCCAGCGCCATGTCGCCGTACCAGAGCGACTGCCGCTCGCCTGAGCCCAAGTCGATGGAGGCGACGCAGCTTCCCGCTCGCTCGGAGCCTGCTACCAGGATGCGTCCGCCGTCAGGAGTCCACTCGATCCAACTGTAGCCGGCGACGTGGCCCTCCGAGACGTCGCGCGCGGGTGCGCCGCCGTCAGCGGGCACGACCCAGACGTCGCCGCGGACCGAGTACCTGTCGCTCCAGACGGACGACGTGAAAGCTATGTGACGGCCGTCCGGAGACCAGGTGGGCTTGGAGGCCGGCCGCTTGGTGTCGTAGAGGGTGCGGGTCTCACCGCCGCCGATGGCGAAGCGGACGAGGCGGTTGTCGTACCAGCTATCGTGGAACGGGTCGTCCGACACGGTAGCGGCGAATTGCTCGCCGTCTGGCGACCAAGCGAAGTCCCAGACCTGCAGGCCGTTCGGCGACACGGCGATAGTAGCGCGGGAGCCGATGTCGATGACATACAGGCGCATCCAGCCATCGAGTCTTTCGAACTCGATGGGGTCGCCGTCGACGTGGTCGCACTTCATGAAGGCGAGGCGCGAGCCGTCTGGCGACCACTCGATGGTGGGGAGGCCGCCGTGCAGCATCATCGCGCCGGGGCCGTCCGTGAGCCGCTCCGGTTCGCCGCCGCCGGCGGGCATCAGGTAGACCTGCATCTGGCCGTCGTCATCGCGATCCGAGAGGAATGCAAGGTGGCGGCCGTCAGGCGACCATCTCGGTTTGAGGTCGGTCCGCGTGCCAGCGGTCAGCCGCCGAGTCGCGCCGCCCTCGGTGTCCACGATCCAGATGTTCGACTTGGGGTTGACGGTGTCCGTGACGTGGTTGTTTGACAGGACGAACGCGACCCTGGACCCGTCAGGGCTGATTTGGGCGTCCGAGACCTTCTTGAAGTCGAGTTGAACGTCAGGCGTGAGGGGCGTGGATGGGGGCAAACTCTACCTCCTTTGTGCCGCTGGAATCGGGCGCAAGGATAGCACGGCGTGACCGTGCCGGAAGGCCTACAGGATGAGCATCGCGTCTCCGAACGAGTAGAAGCGGTAGCGTAGTTCGACGGCCTCGTGATAGGCGCGCAGGATGAGGTCGCGACCGCCGAAGGCACAGGTGAGCATGAGCAGCGTCGAGCGCGGCAGATGGAAGTTTGTGACGAGGGCATCCACGGCGCGGAAGCGATGGCCGGGCGTGATGAACAGGTCGGCCCAGCCGGAGCCGGTCTCCACGGTACGGGAGGCGTCGACGCAGCGGTCGCAGGCGTGTTCCAGCAGGCGGACGGCGGTGGTGCCGGCGACGACGATGCGGCGGCCATCTCGCCTGGCCACGTTGACGGCTTCGGCCGATTCTGTAGACAGATCGTAGTACTCCGAGTGGAGGTCGTGGCTTTCGATGTCCTCGTTCTGGACCGGCCTGAAGGAGCCCCAGCCGACGTGGAGAGTGACGAACGCCACTTCGACGCCAGATTTGCGGATGCGATCAAGCAGGGCAGGGGTGAAGTGCAGGCCGGCGGTTGGCGCTGCGACGCTACCCCTGTGGCGAGCGTACACGGTCTGGTACCTGTCGGGATCGTCGAGCGGTTCGTGTACGTAGGGCGGCAGCGGCGTGACGCCCAGAGTGTCGACGTGCTCCTCGCCTTCGAGCTCGACGATGCGGGAGCCATCCGGTTCGACCTCTACGACCGTGCCCCGGATGCTCGCGGCCTCCGACGATACTTCGAAGCGCGCGCCCTCGCGCATGCGGCGGCCCGGCCGGACGAGGGCACGCCACGCGCCGGACGGCTGCGGGTTGAGCAGGAGGACCTCAACGGCGCCGCCTGACGGCGTTCGGTGGCCGAGGAGGCGAGCGGGGAAGACGCGGCTGTCGTTCAGTACCAGTAGGTCAGTTGGGTCAAGGTACTCGGGCAGGTCGTAGAAGCGGCGATGGTGGATCGAGCCGTCCGAGCGGGCAACGACCAGGAGCCGGGAGTGGTCGCGGACCGAGGCCGGCCGCTGCGCGATCAGTTCCTGGGGGAGTTCGTAGTTGAAGTCAGAGGTACGCAAGCGGTCCTACGATTGGTTGGAGTTGCGCGCGGGCTGGCACAATCCTAACCTTCCCAAGCAGACAAGGGTAGGGGAAGGCCATGGAACCCGTCCGTCTTTCGGATTTGGGGCACGAAGCGCGCTCAGCATTCGTGAAGCTGCGCGGTGAGCTGGCGAGCCTGCTCGGCAACGACCTGGTTGCGCTGTGGGCGTACGGCGCGGCGGTGTCTCCTGAGCCGCCAGTGCGGTTGGGCGACCTGGACACGCACGGCATACTGGCGCGTCCTCCTGCGCCGGAGACGACTGCCGAGATCGATGATATCCGGCGGCGCATCGATGACGAGCATAGAGTGGAACTGGACTCCTGGTACATTCTGCTGCGCGACGCTCAGGAGGCTGCGCCTCCCGCGCACCTGCTGAACTCGCAACTGGTGGACGCGTCGTGGGCGCTGCATCGCAGCCACTGGCTCGCCGGGCGGTTCGTGCTGCTGCACGGCGCCCTACCGCAGGACATTGTCCAGCAGCCCACGTGGGCGGAGGTGGAGGCGGCGCTGAGTCATGAGCTTGGGGACCTTGAGAGAGGCTTGCCCGTAGATAGTAGCCAGCCCTTTGCGTCGTACGCGGTGCTGAATTGCTGCCGCGTCGCGTACACGCTGGAGTCGCGTGTTGCCGCGGTGTCGAAGAGGGAGTCGGCGAGATGGGCGCTTACCGCACTCCCGACGCGATGGCACGAGGCGATACTGGCGGCGGCGCGATGGTACGACCGCGAGGAGCGGCCGGGCGACGAGCACACGTTGCGGGACGGGTGCCGCCCACTTGCGGAGTACGTGCGGGCGATGTTTCCAGAAACCGGGGAGTAGCTACACGCCCGCTACGCGTCCAGGCTGGGATCGACGGAGAGCCGTGCGGCGTGCAGCGTATTGCTGAGCAACATGGCGATGGTCATTGGCCCCACGCCGCCTGGGACGGGCGTGATGGCTCCGGCCTTCGCCGCGACCGACTCGAAGTGAACGTCGCCCGCGAGCCGGTAACCTCTGCGGCGGGACGCGTCGTCCACGCGATTGATGCCGACGTCGATGACGACAACGCCGTCGCTCACCATGTCACCGGTCACGAACTCAGGCACACCCACGGCGGCGACGAGGATGTCGGCCTGCCGCGTGACGGCCGCGATGTCCTTGGTGCGAGTGTGGCACACGGTGACCGTGGCGTTGGCGCCGCGCTGGCGCTGCGCGAGGAGCATGGCGACGGGCTTGCCGACGATGTTGCTGCGCCCGCAGACGACGACGTGGGCGCCCTCAGGATCGTGTCCCCAGCGCATGAGTAGCTGCTGCACTCCGGATGGAGTAGCCGGTATGAAACGGGGCCTGCCGGCCATCAACCTGCCCATCGAGAACGGGTGCAGCCCGTCGACATCTTTCATCGGGCTTATCGACTCGATAACGTTGTTTTCGCTGATGTGGCCGGGCAGTGGAAGCTGCACGAGGAGACCGTGGATAGCGGGGTCATTGTTGACCTTGGCGACCTGAGCGAGCAGGTCAGCCTGGGTTGCGTTCTCAGGCAGCTTTATGTCGCTGGCGGTCATGCCGGCCTCGGCAGCCGCGCGCTGCTTGTTGCGCACGTAGACGGCAGAGGCGGGGTCCTCGCCGACAAGGATGACGGTAAGTCCGGGCGTGACGCCGTGCTCCCGCTTCAGGTCCGCAACGCCGGCCGCAACCTCGCCGCGTATCTCCTTCGCTGTCTTTACGCCGTCGATTATCGTGGCAGCCAAGTTGATCTACCTCCAGGGTGGCTTACGCTGATTATATCGGCAGGCGCGCTTGGGGAGAAACTCGAGGATGGCGGTCAATATGAATGCTTGATTCAGACTGAAGTGGGCCAGCTATTCGAACAGGCGCATCAAGTCTCGGCTGCCATGGGCTACATAAAGGACTTCAACGCCGTCAGTGGCAGGCCGATAGAAGATAACGTACCGGGTTCCGGGAACCGCAAAGCTGCGGAAATTCGGGCCGAACTCGGGTCGGGCAACCCCCAATAAGTGGACTCTCAGCAAGCCTACCGCACTGGTCTTCCAGCAAGTTGATAAAGCGTAAGGCGGCAGAGGGACTGTCCTGGGCGATGTAGTCGTGAATGAGTCTAAGGTTGGCGCGGGCCTCCGTCGTAAAGACACATCGGCTCATTCAGAGGGTCTGCCTATTGCTGCGTTGCGTTGCCTAAGTTCGCCGAACACTTCTCGAGCAGGTACAACCCGGCCTTCGTCGGCCTCCTTGGCGCCCCTGCTGACGCCTTCACGCGTTTCGGCAAGCTCTTTCTCCGTTGCTTTGTCACGTTCGTCGAGCAACGTCAGAGCGCTTCCAAGTACGTCGTCCGTGGACGAGTATCTGCCAGACTCTACTTTACGTGTTATGCGGGCTAGGTTCTGCTCACTGACTGTAACGTTCATCTTCATCACCGTAGACCTTAGTAGCTTGTTGATGTAGGCGATCGCGCTTACTCGATACGGTTGACCATCTGCCCTCCCACCGATTATATCGGCAGGCGTGCCAAGGGTGAAACAGGCGCGGGCGGCCTTTGCACGGGTACAGGGCGCACAATCTATAATCGAGGCATGCTTGTAACCGGCGTCGATATCATCGAGATCCCCCGGATACGCCGTGTGTACGAGCGATACGGGCGCCGGTTTCTGCGGCGCATCTACACTTCGGGCGAGATCAAGTACTGCCGGGGACGCCCGCCACAGCTCGCAAGCCGCTTCGCCGCGAAGGAAGCGGTGATGAAGGCGCTGGGCACCGGTGTGCGGGGCATCAGGTGGAAGGACGTGGAGATCGTTCGTATCGGCGGCCGCGCACCCACGATTGAGCTTCACGGGACGGCGCTCAGAAGGGCGGACCGGATCGGCATCCTCAGCCTGGCCGTGTCGCTGACACATTCCAAGGAATACGCCGTCGCCTCGGTTGTCGGCGAGAGGCGTGATCCGGCCGGATAAGGGAGATACACCAGGGCACATGAAGATCGTTACCGCTTCGCAGATGCGGGAGATCGAGGCCCGCTCAGAAGCGGAGGAAGTGTCGACGGACGCGCTGATGGAGCGCGCCGGACTGGAAGCGGCCCGACGCGTCCGGTACCACGTGGGGCATCTGATAGGCGTTCCGATCCTAGTGCTCGTGGGTCCCGGCAACAACGGCGGGGACGGACTCGTTGCCGCCCGGCGGCTGCATGCCTGGGGAGCGCGAGTCACGGCGGCACTGTGTACTCGCCGGAGCGGGCCGGACCCCAAGGCAGACCGTCTGCGAGACTCGGGCGTTCCCGTTGTAGAAGCTTGGGACGAAGGCGGCGTTTCCAGACTGCAGGAACTGCTGGCGCGAAGCCACGTGGTGATCGACGCGGTGCTCGGCACCGGAAGGTCCCGCCCAATCGGGGGCTACCTAAGAGAGGCACTGCTGGCCGTGAGAAGCGAACGGGAGCGGCGCCCCGAACTGCGGGTCATTGCGCTGGACGTGCCTTCCGGCCTGGACGCGGACACAGGCAGCGTGGACGAGGTCTGTCCGGGGGCCGACGTTACGGTGGCTTTCGGCTACGCCAAGGCCGGGCTTTTCCTGCATCCGGGCGCGGACAGAGTGGGCGCGGTCGAAGTCGTCGATATCGGCCTGCCTCCCGGGCTGGACGACGACGTGAGACTGCGGTTGATGACGGACGAGTGGGCGTCGGGCCAGCTTCCGCATAGGCATTCCGACGCTCATAAGGGGTCATTCGGCAAGACGCTGGTCGTGGCCGGATCCCGGAACTACGTGGGAGCAGCCTCCCTAGCGGCGGGCGGCGCAATGAGGGCAGGCGCCGGGCTTGTCACGGTCGCGGCGCCAGAGCGGCTGCAGGCGGCGATCATGTCTCGCTCGCCTGAGCCGACGTACCTGCCTCTGCCAGAGTCCGGCGTGGAGGCGGCGCGCATCGTGCTGGAAGCGGCGAGCGGATACGACGCCGTGTTGATCGGCTGCGGGTTGGGGCAGGCACCGGAGACGGCGGCGATGGCTAGAGAACTTCTGCTTTCGGGCGGCCTCGACCGGCCACTGGTTATAGACGCCGACGGGCTGAACGTACTGGCCCGTCTCGACGAAAACTGGGGCCGCATGATCGATGGTGCGGCGGTCCTTACGCCTCACGCCGGGGAGATGGCGCGCTTGCTGGGACGCTCGATCGATGATGTGCAGGCCGACCGTCTTTCGACCGCGATGGACTCGGCACGGGCCTGGGGTCATGTAGTCGTGCTGAAGGGAGCGCACACGATCGTGGCGTCTCCTGACGGGGAAGGGGCAGTCAGCCCGTTCGCTAATCCCGGACTGGCTACGGCGGGGACCGGCGACGTGCTAGCGGGCGCAATCGCGG
Source organism: Dehalococcoidia bacterium (assembly GCA_965237445.1). Taxonomy (GTDB): domain Bacteria; phylum Chloroflexota; class Dehalococcoidia; order Lucifugimonadales. The sequence continues at coordinate 1,817,128 of OZ250142.1, forward strand.
GGCTGCTTTCGCAGGGCGTCGCGCCGTTCGAGGCCGCAGTGCTGGGCGTGTACCTGCACGGCGCGGCCGGCGAGCGCGTGAGGCGTCGCCAAGGCACGTCCGGCGTGATCGCTTCCGACCTGCTGCCGGAGTTGCCTCGGGCGATCAAGGGATTGCGTAGATCGGGCCGTCAACCGCAGAAGGCGTGCCGGTTCTTGTGCTGAAGCGTGCTGTCTACGAAGGCTGAGCTTGAGGTAAATCTGCGAATGAAATGAAGGCTATTCGGGTCATAGGGACCGTGAACCCTGTCTTTCCCGAAAACGGAAGAAGTGACAACGGGGTTAAGCGTGCTGGTATCGCCGCACCTTGATTTCAGACGCTCTTGCTCTCATCTGAGAGGCATCGTACCAAGCTTGCATTCGCAGTAGCATGTCCATGCTCACGCCGAATGCCTTTTCCACACGCAGTGCCATCTCGGGAGACAGGGAGGCATGTCCATTCAGCAGATCCGAAAGCGTTGCTCTTCGGACGCCCAGAACTTTGGCTGCCTTTGTAACGTTCAGCCCCAACTCCTCGATTATCTCAGTTCGGATGAAGTCGCCTGGGTGAGAAGGGGTCATATTTATCTTGATTCCCTCTTTAACCATTAGTGGTAGTCCTCCAAGTTCAAGCGGTCGATATAGTCGCCCTCTTCGTGAAACGTGATCCGCCAATTGCCGGATACCGAAACGCTCCATTCGCCCCGACGGGCACCTGCGAGCCTATGAACGCGCCAGCCGGGCGGTGCATCCGCAACGAAACTGTCCATGTGCTCAGCCAGTATTATCGCAGTCAAGACCTTACGTGCCCGGTCAACCAGTTCATTCTGCAGGTAGCGGGTGCTATCGTTCTCGATCAGCCAGCGCAATCCCCTGTGGCGGACAGAGCGAATGATCATACTGCGAGTGTACGGCATCGCAGTACACATCTACAATTCACGATCTTCCCTGAGTTGGATTGGGTTCCATAAGCAGGATGGCAGATAGTCGACGAGCGTTTTGGACGGTGATTGCGTGGACCGCAATCGTGCGAGCTAGGCAGCCGTTCGCTTACCGTTAAGCATCGTCCCGATTGCTGTGTACCTTACGAGGTACCGATATGTGATTACTCCTAGGAGGCAGGTCAACGTGCACGCGGCCATGAACTTCATCTCTGCGCTCCAAGTGATGCCTGTCAGGTACTTCAGCCAGCCATGTCTGTCGAGGTGAGCGAGGTAGAAGGTCAGGAAGGTCACGACCGGCAGATGCATGATGTAAATCCAGTAGGATGAGTCGGCGAGCCAGCGCACCCAGGAGCGAGGCGTACGCAGGAAACGCTCGAAGAGCCCAATCAACCCCAAGCTGAACAGGACCGCGGAAGCGCCGTAACAGACGGTTTCGGCCAACTCAAGGGCCTGGACCGACCCGGCCTCTCCGCCCGAGTTGGACATCTCGTCTATGGCGCCGGACAGAACGAGGTGGGCGATGTAGATTGCTACTCCTGCAATCCACAGCGCGGCCAGCGTTCGAGAGCCCGTGAGCTTTTCAATGAGATCGCGCTTTGCATAGAGCCCGTAGCCGTAGAAGAAGAAGAGTGATGCGTACAGCACGTCCGGGACGTTCAGCGGCCAGACCGGCTTCGACTCGTCGTCGCCGCGAACTATCAGAAGGAGCACGGCCGATAGTGCCATGAGCAGGGGAGCGCGCGAGTAGACGGCCTTGCCCAAGAACCTGCCAACGGGAAGGAGGCGTTGCGGGCAAAGTGCCGATCGCATCTTCGCTTTCACAAAAGCCAAATGGAGGACCATCAGCGCGGCGTACATCAGCAGCAGGTAATAGAGGAACCACAGGTGTGCCACGAGGTCGCCGCTGGAGTCCAGGTCCTGCCGCGCCGAGAGCGCGTCTCTAACGGTGTCGAGAGAGATGTCGCCGTACCACCCGTAGACCCAGATGGGCGGGATGATCACGGCCATGACGGCTCCGAACAGCACCAGCGGCACGGCGATCCTCTTAAGCCTGTCTCGGATGAACATCGACGTTGGCCGGCGGTCCAGCACCAAGTGGGCGAAGAAGCCAGCCATCAGAAAGAACGCAGGCATCCGCCACGCGTGGATGAAGTCGAACACCAGCGCCAATAAGATCGACTGGTCGTCATCTGCCGGCCAGATGTACTCGAAGTCCGCTATGCGGGAGAAGTAAGGTAGCGATGCGTGCAACACGATACCCATCAGCATCGCGAAGCCTCTAAGGCCGTCGAGCCCGTGGTACCTTCGTACCTGGTCTGCGGGTGTCGGACACACTACCGAATCTTGCTGTGAAGGCATGGTCCTGGCTGCTACCGGCCCGACTTGCCGCCCTAAGAGGGTGTCTAAGAAGCTACCTCTCACCTCAGCAGGTGGCCAAGGTAAGAGGCGTTCCTGTGGAAAACGCCGCTGTGACACCGGGGACTCACCCCCATCCCCTCGAGGGACTCGGGGCAGGCTCCTTCGGCTGCGCTCAGGGCAAGCTCTAGCCATCCCCAGCAGACTGGGGGAAGGGACTTTTTGGGGCATCCTCCAAGGCAATAAAGCTCGGAAAGTGTCACATTCTGTAACATTTCGTAACTTTTCGTAGCTGGGAGTGTGTGGGAAAAGTTACGAACTTAAGCCGAATTGAATACGGTCTGTATACAGATCGAGCCATTTTGAGTAAAAATGTGACAGTCTCCCCATAGCTATGAGGGAGTTTGCGGGCAGGGAGCCGCGCTGTGCGAGGAGGCTCGCAGCGGCCCGATCGATGTGTCCTGCAGAGTTCATGCGTCCATAATAGCACGCGCGTTCGCAGAAGGGAAGGGAGTGGGTGGGGATCAGACGGCGGCGGCGGGTTAGTTGCGCAGTGCCTGGCCGAGCACATACCCGCCTTGGGGGACACGCATCCGGTCATGCACAGCGCCATGAACACGCTCCCAGGTCCCATCACGTCGCCAGGTGCGGAAGTAGTGGAACGTGGTCCGCCATGGAGGCAGATCGTGGGGGAGCATCCGCCACGCGCACCCGGTCCGCAGTACATAGCGGATAGCGTTGACCACCTCCCGCCGCGAGTACTTCAGTGGCCTCCCTCCAGGCTTGGGAGGTGGAAGAAGCGATTCCAACGGCTGCCATTCCCGGTCGCTCAGGTCGCTGGGATATGCATTGCGAGTCATGATTCATGACTCTATGACCCTCCCGTCCATACCCCCAAGGGGAACAAGACACCCTTCTTAGACACGCTCTTAGAGCTTAGGTACTCACCTATGAAGGCACGGTCTTCATTGAACTGAGCCAGATCTTTCTCGGAGATGAAGGGGTTGTCAGCCGAGGCAGCGTCCAACGGCGTCGTGCCGAAGGCGTTTTTCGCGTTCAGGTCCGCTCCCGCCTCTACCAGGAAAACGACCATGTCCCTGATGCCGAAGAATGCTGCCCATTCGAGCGGCGTCCCTCGGGCCTCGTCCTTCGCTCTTATGTCGATGTCGGCACCATTTTCCAGAAGGACCCGCGCAATCTCACGTTCGTTCTTTAGAACGGCCAGGTGCAGGGCGGATGCGCCGGCAGCCGGTAGCCCCGGCGGTATGAATGCCTGGTTTGGGTCTGCGCCTGAATCCAACAGGCTATGTACAGCATCCAAGTCTTCACGGTCGATGGCTTCGAGCAGGGTAAGCTTGGGGTTGCTTCTTTTGCCGCCTGCTGCGTTCAGGTATTCCCTGACGAAGTCCCGGTTCTCATTGAGCTCTTGGAGGCCTTCCTTAGGAATGAAGGGGTTATCGGCGTAGGCGGCGTCCAACGGCGTTGTGCCGAAGGCGTTCTTGGCGTTCAGGCCCGCACCCGAATCGACGAGAAGAACGACCATGTCCTTGATGCCATAGAAGGATGCCCACTCGAGCGGCGGACCGTGGAATGGGTCCCGCGCGGCAATGTCGATTTCGGCGCCGCCTTCCAAGAGGATTTCGGCGATTTCACGGTTGTCGCTAATGACCGCCAAGTGCAGCGCAGAGGCCCCTGCAGCAGGCAGACCAGGCGGGATGAACGCCTTGTTGGGGTCCGCGCCGGACGAGATGTGGTCGCGCACGATTTCCACTCTTCCCTCGGCTATTGCGTCCAGCAAGGTCATACCGAGGGGCTTTGGGCCGCAGGCGAGAACCCCCGGAAATACCGTCACCGCTAAAGCAGCGAGGACAACGAAGATTCTAGTCCGTAATCTGGCGTTTTTCAGACTTCGCGCCAGGACCATCACTCCTCGTGGAGGCAGCATTGGACAAATTTGCCATTGCGAAGTCGCAATCTTTCTCCTCTGTCTGTTCGAGTGCCGAAGTGGGGAAGCGGGACTGACCGGAGGTCTAGGAGCGTGACGGGTGCCGGAGCCGGCTGCGGAGCATTTCGTTCTCTTCCTGGAGACGCTCAATCTCTGCCTCTGCCTCGCGTACCTGCACCAGGAGCTTGAGGACCACTTCAACGCCGGCGAGGTTGACGCCCAAGTCGTCCATCAGGCCCCGGATGTGCTGCACGCGAGCGACATCACGCCGGGAGTATACGCGCTGATTCCCGGGAGTCCTGGCTGGCGAGACTAGCCCCAGGCGCTCGTAATATCGCAGCGTCTGAGTGCGGACGCCGATCATCCTTGCCGCCACGCTGATGACGAACACCGGCTCGTCTGAGTCAATGATGTCTCTGTGCTCGAACATGCTCCTGCCTCTGCGCTTAGCTGACCGCCTTGAGCTTTTCGACGAGTTCCCTCTGCTCGCCGGACAGGTCCTTCGGAAGCTGGGGCCTGAGCGTAACGAAGAGGGCGCCTTTCTTGTCGGGGGTTTTCAGCGCCGGCATGCCGCGTCCGGAGAGGCGGATGCGCTGGCCGTTCTGGCTGCCTGCGGGTACTTTGAGGCTCACCCTACCTGCGATGGTGTCCACTTCGGCCTCTCCGCCCAGCAGCGCGTCAAACATGGATATATTGACGTCGGTGTACAGGTCTGGGCCGCGGCGCCTGAACCTGGCGTGGGGAAGGACCGTAGTTTCGACTTGAAGCTCCTGGTCCTGTGCGGGCCTGACGGTGACTATGGAGCCGGTGTCCACGCCCGGTGGAATCCTGACCTCGAATCTACGCGTGCCTCCAGTGTCTGTAAGAGCAATGGTGCGAAGCGCGCCATGAAAGGCTTCCTCGAGTGACAATTCGACCTGCGTAGTCAGGCGAGACGGCCTTGTGGAGTACCTGCCGCCGCTTCCGTAACCGCCGAAGAGATCGCCTACATCGCCGAATAGGTCGTAGCTGTGCCGTCGGGACCCACCGTAGCCTGACGTGTGTCTTCCGAAAGGCGATCCGGCGGCTGCCCGCTCTTCGAACTGGTCAGCGTGTTTCCATTGGTCACCGTACTTGTTGTACTTCTCACGTGTTTCCGCGTCGGAAAGTACTTCGTACGCCTCATTGATTTCCTTGAACTTTGAGGAGGCATCTTCGTTTCCCGGATTCAGGTCCGGGTGAAACTGGCGTGCCAGCTTGCGATAAGACTGCCGAATGGTCTTTTCGTCGGAGTCTCTGGATACACCCAGCACGTCGTAGTAGTCGGCCATTCTCTGAAGTCCCGGTCCCTTTGCGGTAGTGTTCCGATCTTAGCATGATGTTGTATCACAGTGGCACTTAAGTTATAGTCCAGCAATATAAGTAACCTGATTCTGCCACGCCAGTTAGTCACGTTTTGAGAGCAAGGAGCACAACAAAATGGAGCACCTTGCATTGGAGGACCATTCTATGGAGGAGGTCCGAAAATGGCATTGCAGAGTTGGGGCCCGAACAAGAAGGCTCGCAGTATCGACGGACTGTTCATGTTGTCACTGATGTGCTGGACGGCCCCGTGTATCGTTAGTCCTTACGGGCCGTCCAGAACGCGGGCAGTCTACGGTACAATTGCCAACCTATGAGTTCCGGACCAGCACGCGTGTACACCAAGACGGGCGATGAGGGCGAGACCGGGCTGCTGTACGGCGGCCGCGTGCCTAAGGACGACCCGCGGTGCGAGGCGTACGGCTGCGTAGACGAGGCGGTCTCGGCCATGGGTCTTGCGCGTGCGCTGTGCGCCGATGAGCGGGTGAAGGATGTACTGCTGGCGACACAGCGGGAGCTGTTCACCGTGGGAGCGGAACTTGCCACAGACCCGGACGACTACGACAAACTGCTTAAACACTTCGACGTGACCCGTCCCGAAATGGTTGACCGGCTCGAAGCGATCATCGACGACATGAACGCGGAGCTTCGACTGCCCCGCGCATTCATAGTGCCAGGCGCGTCGGCGGGATCGGCTGCGTTGGACCTTGCGCGTAGCACACTGAGGCGGGCGGAGAGGCGTGTCGTGGCCCTCCACCGGAGCCGGCCGTTCCCAACCATGGAAGTGCTCAGGTACGTGAACCGCCTGGCGGACTTGCTCTTTGTCCTGGCGCGGTTCGAGGACCGCGCTCTGCCGATAGAACTGACCACCGGCGAGGCGCCGCAGTAGCCGCAGCGTCCGGACCGCATGACAGCGCCGTTCATCGCCATCGTGGATTACCGTGCAGGCAACGTGCGCAGCGTGGAGCGCGCGCTCCGGCGGTTCGGCGCGGAAGCGAAGGTCACGTCGGACGCAAGCCTCATCAAACGGGCAGACGGCGTAGTGTTCCCGGGCCAGGGCGCATGCGACTCTTCGATGGCCGAGCTTCGAAAGCGCGGTCTGGTGGACCCCATAAGAGAGTTCATAGCCAGCGGGCGGCCGTTCCTGGGAGTCTGCCTGGGCTTGCAACTACTCCTGGAGCGGTCAGAGGAAGGAGACGAGCCGTGCTTGGGCGTGATTCCGGGAACTGTCCGGCGGTTCCCACAAGAGTTGGGCCTGAAGGTGCCGCACATGGGCTGGAACCGCGTAAAGCTCAACGGTATCCAGAGATGATGCGAGGCGTGCCGGATGAGTCGTACTTCTACTTCGTTCACGGCTACTATGCCGACCCTGAGCTCGACGGGGTTGTTGCCTCAACGACCACCTACGGCCTGGAGTTCTGCAGCGGCGTTGCGTGGGATAACGTACTGGGCGTCCAGTTCCACCCGGAGAAGAGCGGCGCCATTGGCCTGACGGTTTACCGCAACTTCGTCCGGATCGCGTCCAACGGGCAGACGGCGTGAAAGGATAGGGGTCCGGATGGAGGTCATTCCCGCGATAGACCTGAGGGGCGGCAGATGCGTCCGTCTCTTCCAGGGCGACTTCTCACAGGAGTCCGTGTACTCGGAAACGCCGGAGCGCGTTGCGGAGCAGTGGGCGAGCCTGGGAGCGTCTCGCCTCCACGTGATCGATCTTGACGGAGCGCGCGATGGGATCCCCGCAAACCTCGGATGCCTGGAACGGATTGTTGCCGCAGTAGACATACCGGTGCAGTTCGGCGGGGGTGTGAGAACCGCAACGGGCGCGGGCCGCGTACTGGGCGCAGGGGCCGACAGGGTGATTCTTGGGACAGCGGCCGTTGAGCACCCGGATCTGGTCAGCGAGCTTTGCGACGTTTACGGGACCTGCAGGCTAGTGGTGGGCGTCGACACGAGAGACGGCGAGGTGGTGCTGCGCGGATGGACGAAGGGTGGGGGTCTGCGGGCAACGGAGCTGATCGACAGAATGATGGACATAGGGATAACACGCTTCATGTTCACGGACGTATCCCGCGACGGCACGCTTACAGAGCCCAACTTCGTCGAGGTGGAAGCTCTCGCTGGCAGGCTTGGCATAACTCTGATCGTCGCAGGTGGGATCGCGAGCGTCGACCACCTGGTCAGGCTTGCAGGTACAGGTGTGGAGGCCGCCGTCGTAGGAAAGGCTCTGTATACTAAGGACATCGATCTGGAAGAGGCACTCGCGGCGGCGAAGGCGGTGGAACGCTAGTGGGACAACAGCCCAACTTCGATGGCGTCGGAGTGCGTCAGCCGGCGAGGGCACTTCCGTAGCGTGAGGTAACCACAGTTGATCAAGAAGTTTGACGTAAATCAGATGGACCTGCTGACCGGTCCTGATAGGGCGGACCGCGTGGACGTGTATCGCGTCCTGGCCACGATCCCGATTCTCAAGCATCACCGCGTTGTGGACGTTGGATGTGGCCCCGGTTACTTCACCGTGCCGCTGGCCAAGTATGTTTTCGACGGAGAGGTAGTCGCACTGGACGTTCAGCCGGAGATGGTGGACGCCTGCAAGGAGCGGGTAGAGGCCGCGCGCCTTTCCAACGTGGAGTTCGGAGTATCGGAAGAGGTGAAGCTTCCCGTTGAGACGGGGTCAGTTGACGGGGCATTAATGGCTTTCGTGTTCCAGGAAGTCAGCAGCCGCAAGAGACTCTTGAGGGAAGTGAGCCGGACACTCAAGAAGGGCGGCTGGCTCACGATCATGGAGTGGCACAAGGTGGAGACGGACTACGGACCGCCGTTAAAGAGGCGCATTCCCGAGGAAGACATGCGCAAGATGACGGAGGACGTGGGAATGCGATACACCGCCCGGCTGGACCTGAACCCCGAGCACTACATGATCGTGATGCGCAAGTAAGCAGCTTGCTGGCCAAGCGGATCATTCCCTGCCTTGACGTAAAGGCGGGGCGCGTCGTGAAAGGCGTCAGGTTCCGCGACCACCGGGACGCAGGCGTACCGGCGGAACTAGCGTCACAATACGACGCTGAAGGCGCCGACGAGTTGGTCTTCTATGACATCACGGCGTCGGCTGATAACCGCGAAGTCATGCTCGACGTGGTGAGGCAGGCGGCCAACGAGGTCTTCATCCCACTCTCGGTTGGCGGAGGCCTGCGGAGCGTGGACGACATGGCGCGCATGCTCAACGCGGGTGCTGACAAAGTGTCGATCAACACGGCTGCCGTCGAGAATCCGGCCCTGATAGAGGAGTCTGCTCGCGCGTTCGGCAGCCAGTGCGTTGTGTTGGGGCTGGATGCCATCAAGGACCGTGAGTCACCGTCCGCGCGTTGGGATGTGCGCGTCCGCACTGGGGACGGCTCCGGACGCCCCACGAAGCTCGATGCCGTGGAGTGGGCCGCAAGAGCCGCGGAGCTCGGCGCCGGTGAGATCGTCGTGAACAGCATGGACGAAGACGGCCGCCGGAAAGGGTATGACCTCGCCCTGAACAGGACGATATCCGAGGCGGTAGGCATCCCCGTTGTCGCGAGCGGCGGCGCGGGCGGACCGGAGCACATGTACGATGCGCTGGTGGACGGCCGAGCGGACGCGGTGCTCGCCGCCAGCATTTTCCACTACGGCGAGTACAAGATTGCAGCGGTCAAGGAGTACCTCAAGGGGCGCGGCGTCCCGATACGCCCCGTAGAAGGCTGACGGTTCGCAGAGTGAAACGCAGGGAGGACTTCGATGCCCATTCAGCTTGACGAGAACGGACTTGTTCCGGCCATAGCCCAGGATGCCAGGACCAAGGACGTGATCATGCTTGGCTACATGAACCCCGGCGCGTTAAAGCGCACGATTGAGGGCGGCGACGTGTGGTTCTACAGCCGCAGCCGGTCCGACATGTGGCACAAGGGCGAGGTGTCCGGCAACTACATGCGATATGAATCGGCGTCCATGGACTGTGACGGGGACACGCTGCTGCTCCTGGTGAATCCCGACGGCCCTATCTGCCACACCGGCAGCCAGACCTGCTTCTTCATGCCGTTCGACGATATGCCGGACTTCGAGAGGGTAGTGAAGGGTCCCCGCATCCTGGAGGAACTGTTCTCCGTAATCCAGGACCGCAAGGAAGAGATGCCGGAGGGCAGTTACACGGCGGAGCTTCTGAGTGAGGGCGTCGCTCGAATCAGCAAGAAAGTTGTGGAAGAGGCCGGCGAGACGGCGATCGCCGGGATGGGCGGCGACAAAGACGAGGTTGTGGAAGAGGCGGCCGATCTGCTGTACCACACTCTCGTGCTGCTGTCCGCGACCGGCGCACGCCCCGAGGAGGTGTGGGCCAAGCTGCGGGAGAGAAGCGGCTGACTGTGCCTGCGATCTTGAGCCGTTAAGCTCCGGCCGGGGATGAGTCGGTCTCAAGTGCGTGCGTCATCGCACTGACTGCCACCTCGATCTGGTCATCGTCCGGCTTGCGCGTCGTTAGCGCCTGCAGCCAGAGGCTGGGTCCATTGATCAGGCGTACCAGTGGATTCTCCGCATGAAAGCCGCTGAAGCGGATTAGCTCGTAGCTCACGGCCGCGATGGCCGGTACGAGTATGACCCTGGAAGAGATGAGCCACCACAATGGCTCGCGTCCCGCGAAAACGAACACCGCCACGGCCACAATCATGACGACAAGCAAAAACGCCGTGCCGCATCGAGGGTGCGCCGTCGGATACCTGCGAATGGACGGCAGATCCAGCGGGTCTCCGCGTTCCTGGGCGTGAATCGTCATGTGCTCAGCGCCGTGGTACATGAACACGCGGCGGATGTCTCTCATGCGGCTTATCAGGACAAGGTAGCCGAGGAACAGGCCCAGGCGAATCAGTCCTTCCACAACGTTGCTGAGAATGTCCGAGCCGAGCATGCCCTCGAAGGGCCTGCTTGCGAAAAGCGGCGTGAGAAAGAAGAGCGCAATTGCCAGGGCCAACGATACGACAAGCATCCCTGCCATGGCGCCTTTGCCCAATTCCTCTCCCTCGGCCTCAGCTGCAACGGCCGCGGAATAGCTGAGGGCGCGCATCCCAAGCGTGAGCGTTTCCGCGAGCGTCAGGACGCCGCGCACCAGCGGGACACGGCGCATCCGGCCGGTAAGCCAGCCTCCCAGAGGAATGCTTGTCTGCGCGATGGTGCCGTCCGGCCGGCGCACAGCGACGGATGCGTGTTTTCGTCCCCGAATCATGACGCCTTCAAGGACCGCCTGGCCGCCGTACGTGACCCGTTCAGACATTCGATACTAATTCCTGTCGATGCGACATCGGGGCGTGGCTCTTGCGGGACATAGATGCCCTGTAGCTCAGTTGTGTGCCCCCACAAAAGAATAAGGGGTGAGACATTTCTCACCCCTCGCGGCGCAATGAGCTTTAGTCGTGTTACTCGAGGTTGAACCGCCGCTTGAGTCTCTCGACCCTGCCTTCGGTGTCGACGATGCGCTGCTCGCCTGTGAAAAATGGGTGGCAACGATTGCAGACCTCAACACTGAGCTTCGCTCTGGTGGCTCCCGTCACATAAGATGAGCCGCATGAGCAGGTCACAACGGCCTCCGGGAAGTACTCGGGATGAATGTCGGTTCTCATTGGTAAAACTTCTCCGCTAGACGGGGTAGACGCTGGCGCGCTTCTTTTTCTTTGTTTCGTGCTCGAACTTCACGGACCCGTCGATGAGAGCGAAGAGCGTGTGGTCCTTGCCGAGCCCAACGTTGCGCCCCGGCCGAATCCTCGTGCCCCGCTGGCGCACGATGATGGTCCCGGCGGTTACCACCTCAGAGTCGTAACGCTTCACGCCGAGCCGCCTGCCTGCGCTGTCGCGCCCGTTCCTGGTGCTGCCTCCGCCCTTCTTGTGCGCCATTGCTGTCTACCTCGCTTGCGGCCTAGGGGATGTCAAGTATCTTGAGATCGGTGAATGGCTGGCGATGGCCGTTGCGCCTGCGGTACCGCGTTTTGGCCTTGTACTTGAACACGATGATCTTCTTGCCGCGGCCAACTCCGATGACCTCGGCATTTACCTTCGCGTCCGGCAGTGTAGGGGAACCGACCGAAACGACTCCGTCGTCAGATGTCATTATGACATCGGTCAATTCAATCCGGTCTCCCACATCTCCGGGGAGAGTCTCCACGCGGATGGTGTCCCCCGGGGCGACCTTGTACTGTTTGCCGCCCGTCTCGACTATCGCATACTTTGCCAACTAAGCAACCTCACTTACAGGAATTGTAAGCATGCAGCCTGTAGCTGGTCAAGGAGACGACACAGGAGTTAGTGGTTGTGGCGGGCTGGATTGCGCTCAATGAAGTAGTGCAGGCGTCAGGTTCGACCAAGACTACAACGACTGTGAACGAGGCGCAGCGAACTCCGGTGATAACATGCCCGAATGCGTCATTCCCGCTTTCCTTACTGCCAATCATGCACGTAGGCGTCTGTCGGACCGTCTTGCGGATGCAGGGTGTTCGCAGCCTAAAGGGCAAGCGCGGCATCATCGGCTCCCTGTGCGCGAGAGTGCGCAACAAGTACAACGTCTCGATCGCAGAAATCAGCGACAACGACTCATGGCAGACGGCGACGCTTGGCATGACCAGTGTCAGCAACGATCCGGTAGTGTCCGAAAAGATGCTGGCAGCCGTGCTGGACTTCATCGAGCGCGGCCGCGACGGAATTGAGATCGTTGAATGCGAGCGAGAGGTGATTTCGGGATTCTAATCGCAGGATGTCTCGTTGACCAACGCTGTAGGAGTTGTGAGGTGGGCCTTTGAGTGATTTGGCAGGATGATTGGAGCCAATGACCGTGCAGTCAGTCCCGGAAGCCGGTCTTGCCGCGGGCAAGTGCAAGGCGATAATTTTCGACCTTTGGGGCACCCTGGTGGACGAACTGTCCTATCCGGAGAGCAACCGCCTCACGTATCTCCGAAAGAACGATGAGATTGCGGACCTGCTCGGCGTAGACCACGAGGGCTTCTCGAAGGCGTGGGCCGCCGGAGCGGCCGGCCGGATGGCCGGTGTACCCGCTTCATTGGAAACCGCGCTAACGGATGCTTGCGTTAATCTGGGAGTTGTACCACATATGGGTCGGATCAGGACCGGCGTCGAATTACGGTACGAGTATGTTCGCGAGGCCCTCTCTCCACGTCCCGGAGCAATTGATACGATTTCTACTCTGAGCAAGTTCGGTTACAAGGTAGGGCTGATAAGCAACTGCGGCGAAGAGGTCACCCGGCATTGGAATTCGACTCCCTTTGCGCCGCTCTTCGATGCCGCGGTCTTCTCCTTTAGTGCCAAGCTCGTTAAGCCAGACCCTCGAATCTACCGGATGGCGGCGGAGACGCTTGGAGTGGCGCCCGTGGAGTGCCTTTACGTTGGAGACGGCAGCGGAAACGAACTCACGGGCGCAGCGGACGTGGGAATGACGCCTGTGCTGATTCGCGCTTCGTACGATCAAGCCGACGGCGCCCGCCAAAGCTGGGGTGGTATGCGAATATCGACCATACGAGAGGTGCTTGGTCTGCTGGAAGGGTGACCAAGGCTGTTGTTCTTCAGGGCACATGGACTGGCTGTGCCCATTTAACGTTCGCAGTTGGGAATTCGGCCTTGGGCCATCAGGGCCGGTCGCGAAGCTCCTGGAGGGCAATGCCAGCCTGACGTCGAAGCCTGTCCGAGTTCATTCGCTCCTGGTCTGCTGCTCTAAATGCATCGATTGTGAATGGCCGCCAGGAGTTGTGTAGCGTACGCATCGCAACTTCCTCGCCATCCAGCGCCTGCACCGTGAGGGTGTAGATTGGAAGCAGCATGCCGGGCTGGGGCAGGTCGCGGACCTTGCGTCCCAGTTCGCCTATGCGCACGTTGAACTCGCTCAGGTCCTCAGCCACGACTACCCGATCGCATCCACCTTCCGTAATTCGCCAGTCGTTGTACCGCTGGTGAAAGGCGTCCCACTCCTGGACGAGCATCTCGAAGTAGGACTGGAAGCTCTGGACGTCTGCGAGATTCTCAGCCGAGTGGTCTTCAATGATGTCGTGAAGCGTCATGTAGACTATCTTAAGAGCCGTTTGGCTATCGGTGACTGCGGCGTCTACTTCGTCCAGAAGCAATGGCAGGTTCACTTCAGGACCGAATGTGGCAGATGGAGTGGCCTCGGCCACCTGGCCGTTCGATCCATCGTCAGTGTTGGACCCTGTCCTTGTAGAGGCCTGAGCCTGTGTGTCCTCAGACGCCGTTGAGCCATAGACCAAGGTAGTAAGCCATTCAACTAGCTGCAAGAGGGACGCTAGCTCTTCGTCGGCGGCCTCCCGCAGCATGTCGACCAGTTCTTCAGTGGATTCGGAGGTGGGCAAGTCGGCCACGGCCGATTCAATATTTAGAGACTTTGCGGCAAGCTGCCCGTAGCGTTCAATCATAGTGGCGCCGTCTAGAGTGTTGTGCTCGCTGCGCACGTCCGAGAAGTCCTCATGTAACTCATCCCATGATTCCTGCAGTGATTCTAGAGCGGCTTCCAACTCCTCAGCAGCTTCGGCCTCTTCGGCCGTGTAGCCCTCCTCGAATCTTTCTTGCAGTTCCAACGCCATGTCTTCCACTCTCAGTTGAGCGCGGGACGAGGCCGATCGTTGTCGTTCAACCATCTCAAACAGGGAAATGTTTGTCGGCTGCCAGCGGTCTCGCAGCTGACGGAATGAGGCCTCTTCCTCCTCCGCCGCTGAGATGAGGATGTCGGCAAGTTCTGAAGTGACGGAGGTCCTGGGGATGTCTCTGGCCAGTTCCGTTACGCTGTTGTTGTCGAACGCAAGAATGTGTAGAGCCTGTTGCGCCGAACTGACATGGCATGTGGTCAATCCGGCGCGCCACTTGTCAAAGTCTTCGTGGATCTGGTCCCATTCGTCGTCAACTGCCATCAGTTGCTGCACGAAATCTTTCACTGCCGCACGTTCGGCAACGGAGAGAGGCGTTGCGGTCTGAACAGGAGGCGCCGAAGTTGGAGCAGGCGTCAAAGCTTCGGAAGACGGGCTGCTTGTGTTGTCGCAGCCGGACGTGAATGCGATGAGAATCAAGAGGACTGGCAAAAGAGCAATAGAGCCAAAACCAACTTTCATAACTACTTGCGCACTCCCACGTAATCGCTTACCAAGCTAGTTCTATATGTGCTGTTGACAAGGCTCGTCACGGCACTTTCCAGCGTCTCCTCAGTATCGGCCAGCACCACCAGCATGTCACGGTCTCCGTCCTGGGAAAGGACGAGGACGGAGGATCCTTCAAGCCCCAGCTCTGGCCCGAACGGAGTGCCAAGAGAATCGTCGATCCTGACTCCGGCAGCCTGCAGGTACTGACTGACCTGAATGACGTTGTCATACAGACCGAGGAATAGTGAGTCCCGGCTTGTGTCCTCCACGCCACTGATCTGAGAAGCAATGTTGTTGGATGACAGGCCGTTTCTCATCTGGAGACCGACGTTGAAGAGAGAAGATTGCCCAAGCAGGATGTCTACGCCGGCTTCAGAGCTACTCTCGTAAAAGTAAGGAAAGTCTCCCAAGTCGAAACGTCTCTCGCTATCGGTCAGATAGTCGGCAATGTTTGAAAGGAATCTGTCGTTGTCCAACAGGAAGTTGCTGGACGGGACCATAAATGTGAAGTCGCCAAGCGCCAGGACGTTGGGACTGTCGCCCCATGCAATGGGGTTGAGCGTTTCGGCGGAGTCGAGTATTGAAGATTTCGTGTTTGGCCCGGCGAATGCCAGACCCGGCCCCGAGGAGCGAACGGATCCCGCGTATTCCAGCAGGATCGAGTCCAGACCAGCCGTGATTGCATCAGGTTGAAAGTCTCTCACGACGATGTGTCTGAAATTCTGATCGTACTCGACCGTGTTGTAGAGGTAGTCTGGCTGAAACTTCAGGCCGAACCTCTCAGCCAGAGAGTTAACCCGGTGGGGGCGTGACGGGTCTGAGACCAGGAGGAGCTTCCCTCCCTTCCTCACGAAACGTTCCACGAGCGCCGCTTCCGACTCCGAATAGGGTTCTTGCGGCATGATAACCAGAAAACTGTCGGCTCCACGCAGCTTCTCCTCCAGGAGACTAAGTCTGACTTCTACTCCCTCCGGACGGAAGCTGCCCATTAACTCAATGTCGTAGCCACGGTCAGTAACTCTTGAAGTAAGTGCAGTTGTTTCTGACTCCATGAAGTTGTTCTGGTGCAAGGCGTCCACCACCAAAAGGCCTTCCTGGACCTGGGTGGCGGGAGAATCGGGGAGTTCGCGCGAAGGAGCTGTGTAGGCCGTTATCTGCTGAAACGGGACATCAACCGGTGTTTCCCGTTGGTATCTCCCTTCGTAATAGAAGAAAAACACGCCGGCAAATGCGGCGGCCGCAAAGATGGGCACGAGCGCAAGTATCGTCAGTCTAATGAGCATTTCCCACGTACAGGTAGTAGAAGTTTGGGCGAGCTATGTCCAAGGGGAACTCCGGCAGTGGGTTCTGGCGATCCTCGTCCAGCCTCCCGTATCGCATAAGTTCCTGCAGTTCCTGGAGCGTGGTCATGCCGTCTGCAGCGCCTTGCTCCGACTGCCACGGGGCCAAATCATCGTTGTTGGCGTACCTGTTCCGCAGGGCCAGAAGGTCGGAGAACTCGTTGCCGTCTGTGGATGATGGAGAGATTCGCTCGAGGTCCTCAAGGAATTCGCGCAGGACCTCATAATTCACGTCCACTGTGTCGTAACGTGAGATTCCTGCCAGCTCAGCCGCCTTCCGGAATGCATCGATCTCGCCGCCGATTTCGTCTACGAGGCCGAGCCTCACCGCGTCCAGACCTGAGTAAATGCGGCCCTGAACGAGCTCATCCTCGGAGATACGCAGCCTGCCTGCTCGTTCGCTGATTACTATCTGAGCGAAGGCCGACTTTAGCTGGTCTACCATTCCGGTCCACTCCCTTCTGGTAGACCCCTGCTGCTTGTAAGGGCCGCTGAAAATAACGCTTTCTTCAGGCAACGGTGGGATGAGAGGCCCGGAGAACGCGACAACTCCCACATTTCCGACCAAGGTGGAGACTTGTGTGTAAGAGTGACTCGCGCCCATGGCCATCATGTACCCGCCGCTGGCGACGAGACCGTTCATGGAAATCACCACGGGCTTTTCATTGCGGAGATTTCGGGTCTCGAAGTACAGGCGCTCGCTGGCGGCCGCATCGCCGCCGGGGGTACTCAGCTTGATGACGACCGCCTTGATGGAGTCGTCACGGCGGGCATAGTTGACGAACTTGTTGATTGCGTAAGCTGAATTCTCGGAGATCACAGTGAATGGCACTTCGATTACACCGATCTTGGGCTTGCCGGGATAGACGTAAAAGAAGGACAACAGGCCGGCCGTCACACCTACCGCGATCGCCAGCAGCGCGAGGACATACCACGCAGACAGAGTCCGATAGACGAGCAGAGAAAGAGTTACTAACTGACGCAATTGTTCAGCCTGCGTTCAGGTCCCGCGATGCGCCCAGCGTGCAGTTGGACGCTCCATCTCGCGCGTTGAAGTCCATGCCACATAGCGGTCTGACACGTCTCGCAATCCGGGAAGCTGACGTACTTGAAACGTACCTGATGTGCGAATAGGTCTTCACAGTTAAAGGATACAACAAGTCCGAGCGGTGCGGCCTTCAGGCAAGGAAGCCTCGTCAGGGGTTCGACGTGACGCACTCGGAGCTGGTTCGGGCGGTGCGTGGTGGACCAGATCGGATTGGGTGGCCTGCATTAGCTGTTGCCCTTGCCGCCGTTGGGAACTGGCCAATGTAACGGATGACGCCAAGGTGTGTCAGCGCGTGCGTGGGTTCAGAACGTCGTTCAAGGCGTCGCCCAGAAGGTTCCATGTCAACACCAGAGTCCACGCCGCAATGCCTGGCGCCAGCAGAAGCCAGGGCTTCACTTTTAGCACTGTAAGCGAACCACCCTCCAGCAGCAGTATGCCTAAGCTGGGTCTGGGCGGCTGTATGCCCAACCCCAGCCAGCTAAGGAATATCTCTGTGCCCACCATGGTTCCCATACCCATAGTCATCGTGACCACAATTGGGCTGATGGCGTTAGGCAGCATGTGCACGAAGAGGATCCGGCTTGTGGAAGCCCCAAGGGCGCGCGCGGCTTCCGCGTACTGCATCTCCTTTAACGAGAGCACCTGTCCTCTGACGAGACGGGCCATTCCTATCCATCCGAATGACACGAGTGCTACCGAAACGACAACGTAGTCGACAACCCCGGACCGCACGACGCCGTCAAGCCCCCAATTGTCCTCGGCCCATCGCGCCCAAGTGATGAAGCGAGGACGTAGCGTCGCTGCGATAATGATTACAAGCAACACTTCAGGGAATGCGGCGAACAGTTCCCCAACTCGCATGACAAGCGAATCGATCTTGCCGCCAAAGTAGCCTGAAAAGAGGCCCAAGCTTACACCGATTACAGGGCCCGCGATTACGATCGACACCACGGTGAGGATCACGGTGTTCTGAATGCCCCATAGCACCCTGGTGAAGATATCTCGGCCGAGGAGATCGGTGCCGGCCCAGTGCGACGCGCTGGGCGGCTGTCCCTGAAGCGCCGTGTAGTCCAGGTCGCTGTATCCGTATGGAGAAATCCACTCCGCGAAGATACCGCCGGTGTAGAGAAGCACGAGAGTTACGATGCAAGCCACCGCGATCTTCTTGCGCAGCAGGCGTTCCATGGCGCGAGCGAGATGGCCCTGCGCCTTCGACCGTGAGATGCGGTCGACAGCGAGTGAGTCTGCTCCGACGGTTGCCATTTACCGGTACCGAATCCTTGGATCGACGTAAGCGTAAGCGATGTCTGCCGCGAGAATCGCGAGAACGAATACAAACGTCCCAAGCATGGAGACGGCCATCACCACCGGGTAGTCGCGTTCGAACAGCGAGTCAATCACGAGCCGGCCAACGCCAGGTATGCCCATGATTCTCTCCGCGATTACCGAACCTCCGAGCAGTCCGGCGAACGTAAACGATAGCACCGTCACGATCGGAATCATCGCGTTCTTGAACACGTGACGGCGGTCAATCGTGGTTTGGTCCAGCCCCTTGGCGTGGGCGGTCCTGATGAAGTCCTGGTGCATCACGTCAAGAGTGCTTGCCCGCATGAGCCTGGCCATGCCGGCGATGCCCGGGACGCCCATGACGATGGCGGGAATCACGATGCGGGAATCAAAGAGCCCTCCCCACCCAGAGCATGGGACCCAGTGAAGCTTAAGGCAGAAAGCCCACAACATAAACGGAGCAGTTACCATGATGGGTATCGACATGATCATGACCGCTGTGGCTACCGCCACAGGGTCCTGCCAGCTCCCCTGCTTGTGGGCGATGTAGAAGCCCAGGGGAAGGCCTATGCCAATGACGATCGTGAGCGCGGCTATGTTGAGTTGGGCCGAGACCTTAATCTTCGCCCAGAGCAGTTCGTTTACGTCGCGGCCGCGATACCTGAAACTCTCGCCGAAGTCGCCGCGGAAGACCCCGGCCATGTAGTCCACGTACTGCACCGTTATGTGCCGGTTCAGGCCGAACGTCTCGCGGAGCCGTTCGGCTCTCTCCTCCGTGTATCGGGCCCCCAGCATTACGGTAACAGGGTCGCCGGGGACCAACCTGAACAGGGAGAAGACCATCACCGACGTGGCAAACATAATGACCGGTAGCCACAAAATTCGCCTGGCTATGTACTTGCCCACGTAGCATGTCCCTTCTGCGCTGCCTCCGGATCAGGCTTCTCCAGGTGCGGCTCCAGCATCACAGTAGCATGCTGCCCCGGGCGAGACCACGGGGCAGCACATCCAACGCGCTCTTCAAGTTTGGAAGTTCAGGCTACGAGTCTGACCCGTCGTCGTATTCGACGTAAATGTGGGACAGCTTGGGCACAATCATGGGCGTCATTCGATAGTCCTTGATGTGCGGCTTGACAAGGACGTATCGCTCACCCGAGAACCACATTGGGACCCAGGCAGCATCTTCCACGATAATCTTTTCAGCGTCTTGATAAAGCGCCACACGCTTGACCGGGTCCGGCTCTGACCGAGCATCTTCTACGAGACGATCCACATCGGGGTTGTTGTAGGCCCCGTGGTTGGTCTCGCTATCGGAGTAGAACAGGATGTCGATAAAGTCCTGAGGGTCCGGGTAGTCGGCCGACCAACCCAGACCGGAGAACGACTGGAATTTCCTGGCGTCCAGGTCCTTCAGGTATGTCGCCCACTCGATCTGCTGAATCTCCACCTGCACGCCGAGGGTGTCTTCCCACATGCCCAGAACAGCCTCAAGTGAGACGGATGGGCTTCCGCCTGTGCCGGGGATGGTCATGACGATTCGCGGCCTAGTCTCAGGGTCGGCGTACTTGGACTCTGCAAGCAACTGCTTCGCCAATTCAGGGTCGTGCTCCAGTCCTGCGAGGTCAGGGTTGTATCCCGGGAATCCCGGAGGAAGGACTCCGTACGCCGGAACAGCCAGGTCACTGAAGATCTCGCTGGCGATCAGCCTTTTGTCTATCGCGTGGTTCAGCGCCTGCCGGAACTTCTTGTCATCGAACGGCGCTATGCTGGTGTTGAACCCAATGTAGCTCACAGAGAACTCGGGGGCGGCAATGATCAACTCATCGTGCAGCGGCTCCTGCGGGTCCAGGATGCGGTCGATGTCGAACAGGCCGACGCCGGTAAAGTCGATCTCGTCGTTCTCGTACATGGCCATCGTCTGGCCGCCGGCAAGATTGAACACGACCCTGTCAACCTTCGCCTTTTCCTTGTAGTAGTTGTCGTTCCGCTCCAGGATCAGGCGCTCTCCGATCCGGTACTCGGCGAGCTTGAACGGACCGGTGCCGTTGGGGATGTCCGTCCACTGGCGACCGCCGCTCTCCACGTTTTCCCTATCAAGAACGAATGCGGTCGGGTAGGTAAGCTTGGCCAGGAAGTAAGCCTTGGGCTCGTCTATCGTTATCTGCAGCGTCCGATCATCTATTACTTTCACTCCGGCCATGTCGGTTGTCTTGCCTTCGAACACGTCATGAGCGCCGGAAATATCATTCAGATACGTTTCCGCAACAGTGGAACCTGTGTTGGGATCGGCGGCCCTCTCGATCGACCACTTGAAGTCTTGCGCCGTTATGGACTTGCCATCGTGGAACTTGGCGTCCGGCCTCAAGTAAAAGGTATAGACGGTTGACGTATCGTCAATCTCCATACTCTCGGCTATCTCCAGCTCCAGTTGTAGATCAGTGTTCAGGGTCAAGAGACCGCTGTACAGCTCGACAACAATGGCCGAAGAAGTGGTGTCGCTGGAGAGATGCGGGTCAAGCGTAGGCGGATCGTCCCACATCCTGCGGAACTCTCCGCCGAATGATGACTGCGCGCTGTCACTCTGTTCGTCGACGTCGGTTTGAGACGCAGCCGATGAATCAGTGTCGGGTTGCGTCACCTCCTCCGTGTCGCTGGGCGTGAGTTCGGAGATGGAGACTTCGTCCCCACCGCCGCATGCCAGCGCGATCGCGGCGATGGCCAGGAAGAGAAAAGGCAAAAGCTTCTTGGGCATGATTGTGAAAGTACTCCTGATTAAGATGATTGACGACTTGCCGCCGGATCGGGTGCGCTTCCTCCGTTGGATCCACTTGCGGGGAGAATCCCGGCACCCAGATTATGCGACCGTCTCTGTTAAGTACGCTCTCATAAACTGATCTAGATTTCCATTCAAGACGTCCTGAGCGTCCGATACCTGGTAGAGAGTCCGGTGGTCCTTCACCATCTGGTATGGATGCAGGACGTAGCTCCTGATCTGTCGCCCCCACTCAGCAGATACGTGCTCGCCCTTCAGTTTGGACCGTTCGTCCGCCAGGCGGGCATTTTCTCTTTCCACCAGGCGCGCCGTCAGGATGCGCATGGCGATCTCCTTGTTCTGGTGTTGGGACCGCTCATTCTGGCAGCTGACCTTGAGGCCCGTCGGCACGTGCGTGATACGCACCGCAGTAGAGTTTTTCTGTACGCTCTGCCCACCGGCTCCGCCTGCTCGGAACACCTCGATTTTCACATCTTCAGGCTTCACCTGAATGTCCGCGCCTTCTTCAGCTTCCGGAAGCGCTTCAACCAATGCAAACGAGGTATGCCGGGCGTGGTCCGCGTCGAAAGGGGAAAGCCGGACCAATCTGTGAACCCCGCGTTCTGCCTTGAGATGACCGTAAGAGTACGGGCCGCTGATCTGAATGATGGCGCTCTTGATTCCACCTTCGTCGCCAGAGGACACGTCAAGGACATCGACCTTGTGCTTCTGCCTCTCGGCCCAACGAATGTACATGCGCATCAGCATGCGGGCCCAGTCCTGGGATTCAATACCGCCGGCGCCCGCGTGAAGCGCGATGATTGCGTTTCTCTCATCGTATTGGCCTGAGAGCACCAGCCGAAACTCCATAGCTGCGAGTCTCGCCGATAGGGTGGAGGCGTCTTCCGCTAGTGTTTCTTGAAGCCCGTCCTCGCCCTCTTCTATGGCCAGATCGAGCAGTTCGCCGAGGGTGTTGGCCTGGTCTTCGATCTCCCGCCAGTCCGAAATCTCGCCCTTAAGCCGGGTGAGGGTCCTCATGCCATTGCTTGCGAACTTGTGGTTGTTCCAAAAGTCCGGTCCATGGGTCAACTTCTCCAGCTTGGCGACTTCGTTGTCTTTGGCTGGGAGGTCAAAGACGCACCAGGAGCGCTGATAGTCTGTCCTGGAGTTGCGTCACTTCGGCCCTTGTGTCCTGCATTTGGGAGTCCTCTAGTTTCTGAAAAGTGTGCCGGTCGTGCAGATTATACTAGCAGGCTGCGGAAGAATCTTTCCCGACCATGCTTCAGACCCACTTCTTGACAGGAAGGGGAGGAGATTTGTATCTGAGGGACACCCTCAGACTCCCGGCAAAGGGGCTCTGCCCCTCTGCACACCCCGTTTTTCAGCAGCCTGCTAGAGACGCAGGGACACTCGGAGTAAAGGGACAAAGAGAGGCCCCCGCCTTCAAGGCGGGGGCCTCTTACTTTGGGTCGGAGAAATGTCTTACTTGTCTGCTACTACCAGAGGAGCGGTTGTATTGTACCCACTGTTTACGCCTTGGGCGACAACGGTGTGGACACCGGTAGCCATGTCAGCACTGAGCGAGATCTCTGCCATGAAGGCGCCGCTCGCATTCGTGGTACCGCTGCCCAGTATGGCTCCACCTGCGGTGAGGGTGACAACCTCAGAGTCTCCAAAACCGGAACCCCAAGCTGAAACTGTGTCGCCCGGCGAACCGCCGTTGATGAACACGGTTGCTGCTGGTGGCTCAGGCGTCGGGACCGGTGTCGCCACAGGCGTCGGCTCAGGCGTCGGCTCAGGCGGCTGCGGCGGCGGCTCTCTGACTACTAGAGGTGCGGTAACTTCGTTCTTCCCGCCCTTGGCGTGGAACGTATATGTGGTGTGTGCAGAATCTGCGGGTATCGTGACGGTGGCTTCGAAAGAGCGATCCTCGCCCACCGTGGCGCCGCCGACGCTGTTACCTCGCAGGAAGAAGCCTACGACCTCGCCCTCGTCCCAGCCGGCGCCTCTGGCTCTAACAGTCTCTCCCGGTGAGCCGCCGTCGATTGTGAGCGATGCCGCCTGATTGGGCACAGGGCGCTTCGTGGACACAATGCTGACGGGGGCAACCGCTAGACTTCCCTCGCTCCCTTGAGCCACTACCAGCCTTGGGCCAATGGCCGCGAGCTTGGTGTTCAGGTTACCGCCGAGCTCTTCAGTCGAAATCTCAAAGACACCTTGGCCGTCGGCAACCCCATCGCCGATAGGGCGTGCCAATGCAGGGTTCCGGGAGATGACCAAGAGTGCGCTGACCTCTTCACTGGGTTGGAAGCCTGCGCCGCGTACCGTTACGCGCTCGGTCATCGTGAGAACGTTGTCATTGAGGGTAATCGTAGCCAAGGCAGAGGCTGCATCCTGGCCGTCGGGACCTGGTGGACCTTGGGGACCTTGCGGTCCTTGTGGGCCCTGTTCGGTGGAGGCAGCGCCTGTAGAACCTGCCGGCCCCGCTGGTCCGGCTGACCCCTCTGGTCCGCTACACGCAACCAATGCAAGGATGGCAAACAGAGAGAGAAGCATGGCAAGACTGCCGAGACCTCTCTTGCTAAAGTACATGGACATCGGGCCCCCTTTCTGGAAACGCATTACTCGTGACATAGGCAATGGGCGCCGCCGTTCGGGATACTGGACCATCATGGCCGTCATACGTCAGGAAGGCGTAGCTAGTCCCCATTGACGGGCCCAATCTTATGCATCTGTCTCAGAGTATGTCAAGTCCTACAGCCCTCCCAAGCGGGTGAATGTTTGGACGTCGCCGCGCATGTAGACAGGCTTGGCGGCTCTGTTGTCCGGCCAGTACGGTTGCTGCTATAGTTCGTAGCTGTCGGTGTGCGTTGAAGGGGCCGCGTCGAAGGTTGAAGATCCCCGCGTGCCACCGTCCTCAACAGTGTCGGGTCGCCCCCGTAGCTCAGCGGATAGAGCGCTGGCCTCCGAAGCCAGGCGCGTGGGTTCGAGTCCCGCCGGGGGCGCCAGAACATTATGTAGCCGCGCCAATCTGGTACGTGGACCGATTCAGGATGCACTCCAGAGGTGGGGCATGTTCCTCAATTGCCGGAACCCAAGCTCGTCGCAGAGCTCCGCGAACTGGTCTCTTTTGACGCCTCTCCACTCAAGATCTTTCCGAGTTTCGGCAATGGGGACGTCGTAGCGTAAGGTCGCCAGCCTCTTGTACAGGGCGGCTTCGGATCGGTGCGCTGCGAGGTTGACTGCGAGCGATCTGGCGCCTCGCACCCTCACGTCCCACAGCGCTTCAGAGTCTGGGATCGTTTCTAGGGCGCCGTAGCGGGACAGAACGGTCGCAGCCGACTTAGCGCCCCAGCGCGGTACTCCCGGGATCCCGTCGGCGCTATCCCCGACGAGGGCCAGGTAGTCTGGGATCGACTCTGGCGGCACGCCCATCTTCTCGACGACCCCATCCGTGTCAATAACTATGTTTCGGCGCCGGTCCAGGCAAACCACACTTCGTCCGTCCACTAGCTGCATGAGGTCCTTGTCCGGCGAGCATATGAGAGTTTGGACCACATCTGCTTCTCCTGACCAACGTCGTACGGCGGTGGCGATGACGTCATCAGCTTCAAACTCGACCATCGGCCATGTGACAAGCCCGAGGGCGGAGGCTGCGCGTTCGGCAAGCTCGAACTGTGCGAGCAGCTCTTTGGGGGCGTCCTCTCCAGTCTTGTAACCATCGAACATCTCGTTGCGGAATGACCTGATTTCGTGATCGAACGCGCATGCCACATGGGTGACATTCTCTCCTCGCAGCAGTGAGAGGAGAGTCTGGATCAGGCCGCGAACCGCTCCAACGGCGCGGCCATCGGGCGATGTTGCGGGCGGTGCTCCGTAGTGAGCCCTGAACAGTTCGTACGTGCCGTCGACAAAGTGAAGGTACACGGTTGCGCCTCGGGGAATGCCGGGTCAATGGGACAGGATTATGCCGGCGATTGTACCAGCGGCCCGTAGATAGAGCCGTCTGGATCAATTAACATATTTGAGCTTAATTAATGCGCCCCTGTAGCTCAGAGGATAGAGCATCGGTTTCCTAAACCGTGTGCCCGGGTTCGAGTCCCGGCAGGGGTACCACAAACAGCTAGGGAGTAGAGAGTATCGGTTGTGTAATTGTTGTGTACATGTTGTCAACAGTTTGACACTCTCTTGACAACATGTAATCTCTAACAGCCTTGGGTGCCTCGCTCCCTCTCGCGGGCATCATTAAAGTCCGCTTCTTCCTCGTTCCCTTCTTCTGACTAAGGTCATGCATCGATTATCGCAGTCTGAGAGCCGTGCGAACCGTGCGGCGATGTAGTATCTTCCGTCATGCATTTGGACCAGCTTTTTGGTCTCTTTCTCACTTGGGAGAACTAGCCATGTACGATCGCGGCATCAAGTCTCGTTGCCTTGGACCAGCCTTCGCGGCAATTGCTCTCATCGCTCTGGTCGCCGCCTGTGGCTCCGACCCGGAGCCAACTTCGACGCCGACACCTGAGTCAACGCCGATTCCAACCCCGACGCCCACTCCCACACCAACGCCTGAAGCAACTCCGACACCTGAACCAACTACGGCGCCCGTAGCCACGTCAACTCCATCGACGGCCCAGCCCGATGTCACCTTGGATAGCCTCGTCGTTACCGATGAGACCACCGGAATGGAACTGATGGACAAGGTTTCTGAGGCCGAGTCTTTCTGCGTCAGAGAGGCATTTGGAAACTTCATATTCGAGGTGTATCTGAACATACCGATCATGCAATCGGGAGCGGCAGAATCTGAAAGTGCGGCGTCCATGGCAGCGTCAATGTTCGGCTGCCTCACTCCCGATAATGCGGTCTTGCTCGGCGCGGCGTTTGTCGATTACGAGGCGGGAGGCTTCGAACCTGCATCTCGCGCCTGCATCGTCGAGGTCGGAAGGGAGCGCCCGGACATGCTCTTTGTCAGCCTGGGACTCTCTGAGATCCAGGAAGACTTGAGCGTGCCATCAGGGACGCAACCCTACACCGTGGAGCTTTTCAACTGCCTGACGGACTTCGAGAAGGTGGAGTTGCTGGCGCGCCACCAGAAGGCGTTCGACAGCCACACTACCGTCCGGGACCACGTGATCCCGGTGTTAACCGAATCTGAGCAGACTTGCATTCGCGAAGGGCATTCCAGCACCGGATACACGGCCCTGCTTGGGTCAACTGTAATGGAGACGTTCACACCAGGATCCGCCCTGTCCAACTGCATTTCAGAGGAGAGCTACCTGCCCATCTTCATGGCGATTACCGAGTCGCAGGCGGGAGGGCTAAGCGAAGGGTCCCAGGGTTGTCTCATCGCCTTTGGCGAAAACCACCCGCAATACGTGGCCCTCGTGGGGGCAGGGGAGTACGAGGTGTCATCGCTGACTGAGGAACAGCTTCTTGAGTTCGCGCAGGACGGCCTCAGGCACTTCGAGTGCTTGAACGACGACGAGCTTCATAACATGGAGGCGCTAATTTCGCAGGCGTTGGCCAGTTCATAGCTACATGCCGCCACATTGAAACGGTCGCGCGCTCTCGACTCTAACGAATCCTGACCGCTTGGAACATTGAATCCCCGGCGCGTAGATCGCATGCAGAACAGCGCGGCGTAGCAGATACCGCCATGCCTTGCGGGGCTGCCACTGGCTCCGTTGACGTGGCCGCTGGGCGGCGTTTACACTCAATTTAGCCCTCGGCGCCTTACTTGGGGGTCCTGCTTGCCCGAACTGAGCGAAAACGGCTTCCCCGGCTACGACATGTTCGTGATCGGTACGGGTCCTGCCGGTCAGCGTGCTGCCATTCAGGCGGCCAAGCTGGGCAAGAAGGTCGGAATCTGCGATCGCAGGGATGTTGTCGGCGGGGTTTGCATCAACACCGGCACAATCCCTTCCAAAACTTTCCGTGAGGCCGTCCTTTACCTGACCGGATTCGGGCAGCGCGGGGTTTACGGCTCTTCCTTTACCGTCAAAGAAGACATCTCTATGGCGGACGATCTCTTGCACCGGTGCAACCAGGTAATTGGACGCGAGACAGAAGTGATCCGCCACCAAATGAGGCGCAACCGCGTCCACGTGCTGGAGGGTGAGGCCTCTTTCCAGTCACCGCACGTCCTTGCCGTCTCCGGACGCAACGGCACGGTTAAAGTCAACGCGGACAGGATCGTCATTGCCACCGGCACGAACCCCACTCCTCCGCCCGGATTCGATTCGGACGACGCTTTGATCGTGGACTCCGACAGTGTCCTCGGTCTCGACACCATACCCCGCACCATGACCGTAGTCGGGGCGGGCGTCATCGGCATTGAATACGCTTCGATATTCGCTGCCCTCGGTGTCGAGGTCACCATTGTGGAGAGGCGGACCGGCATCCTTGAGTTCGTGGACAGGGAGATTGTTGAGGCGCTCGTCTATCACATGCGGGACATGGGCTGCATCTTCAGGCTCGGCGAAGAGGTCGAGCGGTGGAGACGGTTCAGGGGAAAGCAGTGGCCTCCCTGAAGTCGGGCAAGAGAATAGTATCCGATCTGTTTCTGTACTCCGTGGGACGCGTGGGAGCAACGACCGCCTTGAATCTCCAGTCAGCCGGTCTTGGAGCCGACGATCGGGGGCGGATTTCGGTCGACGATAATCACCAGACGGCACAGCCTCACATTTATGCCGTCGGCGATGTAGTGGGCTTTCCATCGCTGGCCTCCACGTCGATGGAGCAGGGCAGGATCGCGGCTTGCCACGCATTCGGAATCGAGTACGAGTCTTCCCCGGAGAATTTCCCGTTCGGGATCTATTCCGTACCAGAGTTGTCGATGGTGGGAAGTACCGAGGAGGTGCTAACGGAGGCCGGCGTGCCCTACGAGGTTGGCTTGGCGAGGTACCGTGAGATTGCGAGAGGCAGCATCATGGGTGATGAAACAGGCATGCTGAAGTTGCTGTTCCACCGCGAATCCCACAAGCTGCTGGGTACGCATATCATCGGCGCGGGTGCTGCCGAGCTGGCGCACATTGGACAGGCCGTCCTGGCCTTCGGCGGAACCCTGGACTACTTCGTCAACACCGTCTTCAACTACCCTACGCTCGCCGAGTGCTACAAGGTGGCGGCGCTTGACTGCTACAACAAGATCGGTCCTGCATCGGTTCAAGCGGCGCCGATCGGCTAGGCCCTGCGCCTGATTCCTTCAGCCGCACCGCAAGTCGGGACGGCCGGCTCGTATGAAGCACCGCTTCACGCAGGCCTTCGGGGCCATTCCCATTCTGCCGTACGCGGCAATTTCAACTACTGAACTACTGAAGGGTACTGCGCTGGTATCTTCGCCAGACGGTAACCGCCAGCAGCGTGGCCAATGCAGCAACTGCGAGCATCAGGCCGGCCTGGCTGATAGCCGCAGCAAACTCGTTGGTTGCCGCCTCCGCCATGTCGACCAGCTTGGAGGCGGCCAGGTACGCTGTTTCGCCGAAGTGCCCTTCGGCCTGAGACAGGGCTTCGGACCGGACCTGATCGAACGCTTCGCCTGAGGCCCCCCGAAACAGAGGTCCCGCGAAGGCGTAGGCCGCCGCAGCCGCTGCAAGCAGGGCTGAAGATGCCCACCCAATCTTCCCCGGCCAACTGCGTCCCAGTATGAGCCCGATGCCGACCAGCAGTATCGAAGTAGCTAGATAGGCTGGCCACTCGTAGCGGCGCGCGGAGTGGACCCATTTTCGGACGTTGTCCAAAGCCTCGCCAGCCTGGTTGGCGCCACCTTCTGCACGCTCTTCCTCATATGTGTGGATGTAGCCTTCGGACAGGTATGAGCGGGTGCCATCCAATAGGCGCAGGATTTCAGGCTCTTGAGACAGGTCGGCCCGCAGCGAGTCCTGGTTGTAGGTCCAGCCATCGCTGAAGAAGTCCCGCAGCCTGTCAAATGACTCAAGGAACTCTCGACCACCGGCCTCCCTCAAGGTTGAGCGCAATGTTTCTTCATTGAGAGTCACCGTGTCCGGGACGCGTGTCAGGAGAACCGATCGAACTGCTTCCTCGATTGCAGGGCGAGCCAGGTCCGAGAGTTCGCTGGCCGAGATGCCTGAAGCGACGCAGTCTGGCAACGTACGCCCGGAACTGAATTGCTCCAGTGCAACGTCTGCTTCCGCTTCGCAGGGCGGTAGATCGACCAGCGCACTCGTCACTTTGGCAATTGCAATCTCCGTCAAGGCACTGGTTGCTTCGCTTCTGTTGCGTATCAGGGAAACATCGACTGAGAACTCATCAGATTTACCCACCACGAACGTACTTACGCCGTCTACGACCGTCTCCGCTTGTTCCCGGACCCACGAGGGAGATGCAACCTGCTGCATAGATAATAAGACGTCCTCAGGTGATATCTCGATGCCGTAGGGCAGCGCCACAGGCTCTCGCAGGCCGTCCCGTACAGGGCGTTCCACTACGCCTACATACAGCAGCTCGAGAGAGTCCGTCTCGAGCAACAATGCCTTGATCTCCTCCTGGGACTTCTCTACCTCCTCATCGTTAGGTGGAATGTTGAACTCGAAGGTGTCCGAGTCCCCTACGAGGTACGCGGGCGACTCATCCAAGCCCTGCTCGACCTGTTCAGCCAACCAATCAGCGGTAAAGGCAAGCATCACGGCATCAGCCATCCGGTCTTCCGTCTCCGCGCTGCCCCTGAACAGAAAGACCGGCCAGCCGTGAGGGCTCTCGATCGTGGCCAGCGCCCTGCCCGTGATTTCTCTGACCCTGGGTTCGAACTCTCGCTCCAGGAAAAGGTCATAGGCGTCCCCCTCTCGCATGAGCGCCTGTATCTCAACTGCGGCCTTCATAATGTGCCCCGCAGCGTCCATCGACAGGTCTACCTGGTCTCGATCCCCCGCGATGTACTCACCTATACCCAACGCCACAGGGGACACCATTTGTCTGAGTTCTTGGGGAGACATGGCGCGGTGAAATGAGTCCACCAGTTGGGAAGTGCTCAGACCGGAAGTCGCAATTGGATTCTCGCGTAGAGTCAGTCCATAGTCCTGGGGCTTGAGTTTTCGGGTGTCATCGATGGTTGACACCAGCATGTCATTCATCACGAACCTGTAGAAGTCGGCCTCTTCCAGTTGCTCGGGAATGAACTCTGGATTCAGAACAGTACGGTTCAATCCCTGAAAGGTCAGAGAAACGAACAGCCCCAGGAGCATGGCGAGCCCCAGGACAATTGCTGCTAAGTATCGCAGTAGAAGCACGCTCATACTTGCTCCGCCTTGCTAGGTCGGTTGGCACTTCTGCTTGGTGGAGATTCTGAAAGGGGTCCGCCGTGAGAGACCGTGGGCACGTGCATTGACCTTGTATTCGTTCGATGCGAACCGGACAACGGGCCTGCGGACACATTCGCGGGGCTGAGTTCACGATACTGTGCCTGTGTGCCGGCGTCCAGTGCGGGATCTGGTTATTGCTGCCTCTTTGACAAATGGCCTGATGGCTCATGAACCACATCCTTGGGCATTGAGGATTAGGAGAAGGCAAAGGGACATATCACAGCGACTTAGCGTTTGACTCCATACGGTCACAGTTGGCCTGTACAGTTCGCGGTATTCTCATGCTAATGTTGAAGTACGCCGCAAGCTGTTCCGGCAGGTGGAGCCTTGTCCAAGCGTCAGACCAAACAAGCGAGACATGCAGTTGGCACTAGCATTATGTGGACTGGGGGTCTGGAAGCTGGCTCCCAGCTGGAGGGTGGCTTGGGTAGGGGGAATGCTTTGCCTGCTGGCTACCGTAGTGTTGGTATCTTGTGGGGACAACTCCGAGCCCGAGGCTGTGGGGGAACCGGTCGCCGCCGCTCCAACGGCAACGGCTGAATTGACATCGCCTACACCTTCACCCGAACCTACCCCTACAGAATCCCCCTCGCCCGCAAAACCCTATTCCAGCCAATCTGAAGGGGAATCTCAGTTTTACGTTGACCTTGCCTTTGACTTTGATGAGGATTCCGTCTGGGGTGAGGTGTTCGATGCGGTAGCCGAACCCGAACGGCTATGCATCGAGAACGAGTTGGGCGACGAACTCCTCGCTACTGCGCGTGAGCATTACTTGTTGTCCGAAGACCAAACGCCAACCTGGCAGGTAGCCGCGTTTAGCTGTCTCGCGCCTGAAACCGCGGCCACAGTTTTCTTCTCGAGAATGGTTGCGGACATTAAGGACCTCTTGAACGAAGAGGCTGAGGCGTGCCTTCGGGACCTGCTAGTCCAGGCAGATATTGTCGGGATGGTCGCAGCTTCCCTGCCGGACGCCGCCGGATCAAACGCCGAAGAAGTTACGGCTCAGTTCACTGGCAAGCTCTTCAAGTGCATCGCACAGATTCCGATGGTCGAAGACGCAGAGCCACCCGCAGACTCTCATTCCCCCATCTGGCGCTTCCAGACCGGCGGCCGGGTCGTCAATGCACCAGCCGTAGCCAGTGGAATGGTCTTTGCGGGGTCCGACGACAATCACATATACGCTCTGGACGCGGAGAGCGGAGAGTTGGTCTGGAGTTACGAGACCGGCGATGTCATTCGGTCAACGCCAACCGAGTCCGATGGCGTAGTCTTCGCAGGCTCCAACGACGGTTATGTGCACGCATTGCGCACCGAGACCGGAGAAGTGTTATGGACGTACAACACCGGCATGCCTGTGCAGTACACGCCCGTCCTGCAGGACGGTTTAGTCTACCTCGGCGCAATGTCGGAAGGCCATTACAGTGTGCACGTGCTCGATGCAATGTCCGGCGAGCCTGCGTGGATCGCCGGCGTGCCATATCCGTACGGTGCCCAGTTTGCCGTCACTGTTGACGGAGGGATGCTCTACGCACCTGGCGCTTCCGGCGAACTCTACGCCATGGACGCGTCCACCGGAGAGCTGGCTTGGACATTCACTGGGGACACGGGTGCGGACTTGCCGCCGTCGGTCGCCGATGGCTCGGTCTTCTTGACGGCAGTCAACTTCGCATATGGACTGGGCGAAGATACGGGTGAAGAGCTATGGCGCTACAGCACAGGAAGACTCCCTGCAAGAAACTTTCAGGCTGTTGTATCTGAAGGCGCCTATTACTTCTCGCCGGACAGCCATCTGTACGCCTTGAGCACAGAGACTGGCGGCTACTTCTGGTCTTTCGAAGCGGACGCCATGATCGAAACCACTCCAGTGGTAGCCGATGGTATGGTCTTCGTTGGTACCGAGTCCGGCCGGTTCCATGCCCTAGACGTTTCCACTGGCCAGCTCGTCTGGACTTGGGACACGCCCGGTGCCTCCATCGACTCCCCTGCGGTGGTGGATGGAGTTCTGTACGCGGAGTCTGAAGATGGCAATCTAAGAGCCCTCCGCGCAGCGACTGGTGAAGAGCTATGGTCCTTCCAGAAGGGCTATTTCGACGGCATCCCTGCCTATACCGTCGAGGACGGAATACTCTTCGTGGGTTCCTTAGACGGCGCGATCTATGCGTTTGCCGCTCCTTAGGCAGCCTTCTAGGTACCGTCCAGGCTGGATCCCGTGGGCTTTACCATGGCGATGGTGCAGAGGGCCATCGAGCGGTATGAGAGAGACGGCAGAGTGGCCACCTTCGCCCACCACAGTAGCGTCGAGAGCGTGGACGGACAGTGGTACGTCTTCATCGTCGACGAGGAGGGCAACACAATTGCTCATCCCAACCCGGAATTCGTGGGCAGGGACCCCGGCCTTCGCGTACATCCAACCTGCTACTTCTACGGCGACGATGCATTGGGCAACCCATTCCCCTTGAGTCTTTGCGACAAATTCCCCAATGGCGGATGCCGGACCCGAATGACCCAACGGACAAGGGGACACAATGTGCTGACGCAGAGGCCTCTCAGGGCATTGCATATGCCAAGACGCTTCAGCTAGAAATGAATGTAGAACTACATTGAAAGGATGTGACGTGAAAAAGGGAATCTGGTTAGTGGCGGCGGCGGTTTTGACATTGGCCTTGTTTGTTGGATGCGGCAGTGACTCGGAAGATGTGGAGGAGGTGACAGCGGCCATAGAGTCAACTCCAACATCCGAAGCCACCTCGGCGCCGACTCCTGAGCCTACGGCAGAGCCAACGGCCGAACCCACGGCAGAGCCAACGCCGGACCAAATGTCTGAGATGGATGATTGCCCGGCTGGCGGAATGCTCGAAGACGCTGCCGAAATCTCTTCATGCAACGCCGAGGCAATGATGGGAATCAATAGCTTCTCCTTTGAAGCGAAGATCAACCTGATGGCCGTCTTCTCCGCTGAGGCTGCCGAAACTGAGGAGGGAGCGATAACTCTGAGCGGAGACGTTGTTCTCCCAGACAGACTGAGCTTCAAGATTGCGATGGCCGCTGAAGGCGAGGTGATGGAGTCGTCCCTTTTGGCCATTGGAAGCGATGCCTACTTCCAGGACCCCTTGTCTGGCCAGTGGTTCAAGGGAAGTCCTCCCGAAGACGAAATGTTTTCCATGGTCCAGATGGTCGGAATGCTGTACCTGCCAAACGATGTTCAATCCACGCTGAAGGAGACCGTCTCTCTGGACGACGGTACCAAGGCGTACGTACTTGACTCGCCGCCTGAGGACGGGATGACCGGCATGGAAGGATTCGGATTTTCCGGGGGCGGCCTCACTAGGGTAATTGGCGCGGACGATTTCCTGACCAGAGAAGTCAGAGTCAGCGTCGAAGGCATGAGCGGAGGGATGAGCGACATCGTCACGATCAGGTACTACAACCACGATGCGCCGCTCGTGATAGAACCGCCGGAAGAGTACCAGGAGATTCCCGATGAATGGATGGACCCTGGCACGACCGAGGCTCTCACGGTTGAAAGCCTTGCCCGAAATGCGGACGGTGAAATCGAGGTGATGTTCAGCGAGCCGGTCTTCGTTCAGGGTGACGTGGGGCTATATGTCCTCGATCCGCAAACCGGTGGCTGGGAGCTTCCGCTTCTTGGCGGCAGCGGCACAGACACCCTCACGTTCGACGCCGACCCGGAGGGCGCTCCAGCTTTAATCGTAGGAGAGAGCCAGATCGCAGGAATCACGTTTCCTTCCTTCGACTCGATGATAGCCAACGCTGACGGGGCCTCGCCGATCCTGGACTTCGAACCATGGACTTACGAATAGCAGCTAAGGTATTCGTCTAGGATAGTATCTCGCGGCCGGTCAACGGATCGGATTCGGGCCCGTTGACCGGCGCTTCCACACTGAGAACGGCTGCGCCTATAATGGCATTTGAAGTCCAAAGGCCGCACAGCGCCACTCTTGACAGACAGCTTTGTAAGGGCACCCACGAAGGGGCGCCCTTCTTTTCATGGAGATTGGCCAACGCCCTGAGAGCAGCCGAGGTGCCTGCTCTGGACAGATGACCCGGTCAGCGCTCCTGCGTTCAACACTCTTTCAGATTCTGGCCCGAAACGGCTCCGTTCAAGTTCCAATGGGGTCCCGAAGCCGTTCTCGCAATCAACCCGTTCCGGCTACGGAACGGAACAGACTTTTGGCTCCGGCGCTCCAACGTCCCTCAACGGCTTCCTTTGACCGTCGGACCGTAGCGCTCGAGCCCATATTTCGTGATGCTGGTCTTCCCGGCGTCGGTTGTTTTTCCGGCGAAGCGTGCGCTTTCGAACCATGAGCCGACTGCCCGGCAGCATGGGCAAACGCGCGTCCGCTCGCTAACTTGGCCTGAATGATTGAGTACTCTTGCCAAACTATTCCTGATCAGCCCAAGAGCGTCCGATCTTAGTGATTTAGCTTTTGTTGAAAACGGTCTGTTCCTTTGAGATACTTCGGGCCGCCCGGCATGAGTAGCCTTGCCGCTGCTTTATCTGTGACTCGCGGCGTTTCCCGGTAGAGGGGCCGGCCAAACCGAACTGAGTTCTACGTTTCAGCAGGCATTCGGAGCGTGAGAATTGAGGGACGGAAAAGGTCCCCAGGACAGCCAGGAAGAGCCAAAGAAGCCCGGCCTGTTCAGGCGGTTTGAAAGCCACATTCAGGGCAGGACACTCTCCGGGCTGTTGCAGTTGCTGCCCCTTCTGGCTACTGCATGGGTAATGTCGTTTCTCATCGGCCAGACCGATAGTCTCATTAGAGAATTGGCTTTCGTGGAAGACAAGCCATGGGACTTCCCGGGCATAGGCCTCCTGGTCGTTATCGTACTGTGTTATCTCGTCGGGCTGCTGATCACCAACGTAGTGGGCCGCGGTTTCATGGACTGCGTCAGTCTTGTTGTCAGCTACATCCCGGTCATCAAGACGATTTACGGTGTCACACGGCAGGTAACAACCTCCATGACCTCCCAATTCAACTTCACGCGCGTGGTCTTCCTCGAGTGGCCCCGTAAAGGCATGGTTGCTATGGGCTTCGTCACCGGAAGGGCTTACACGGAGGACGGCACGCAATCGATAGTCAGTGTTTACATACCTACGATTCCGAACCCAACGTCAGGCAACATGGCATTCGTAATTGAAGACGAGGTCATGGAGACTGACATATCCGTTGACGACGCAATGAAGCTTATATTCTCCGGCGGCATAGTTCTGCCCAAGGTGATCTCGTTCGCCAGGCTTCCAAGAGAGGATGCCGAGGAGAATGAACTCGTAGGCCGGTTCGTGACTGAGTAGTACTTCCGTCTACGACGTGATTCTGAGCTATCGGAGTTGCGAGTAGGAGGGGGTTACCACAGCCACAGGCTCCATTCGTACCGCAACGTGGAGCGTGCTGGCGGCCACACCTTTGAGCACCCCGCGAGTGGGGGACACGTCCTCATAATCGCGGCCTATCCCTATGCGCACGTATCGTTCATCGACCACTTTCCCGTTCGTGGGGTCGAAACCCACCCATCCCAGACTTGGCAGCATGCATTCAACCCAGGCGTGTGTGGCAGCCTCAGGCCTTAGTCCATCCTTGCCGAGCCTCACTAGCACGTAGCCGGAAACATACCGCGCCGGCACTCCCCAGGAACGGGCAATAGCGATCATGACGTGTGCGTAGTCTTGGCAGACGCCCTCTCCCGACTCCAGGATGTGCTCGATCGGAGAGGCCGCATCGGTGCTGCCAGGCATGTAGCGGAAGCTGCCGTGTACTGCGTCCGACAAGCGCAGCAGCGACTCTAGCGGGTCGCTTCCCTGCGACAGCCCCAGCCGGTCGACGAACGCGGCCAGTGACGGAGACGGGCGGGCCATGGCGCTTGGCTGGGTAAAGTCCCAGAGTTCGAAGGAGTTTCGCCATGAACGGATCTCGCTCCACGAGCCAGTGCTCAATGTTCTTAGCAGCGGCGCGGGCCGTTCTGTCTCCACCGTGGACTGGACGACGATCTCCAGGCTGGAGTGCTCGCGATGTATGTTCATCACATGGACCGTGTTGCCGAAGCAGTCCTCGACCGCGCTAACCGGGGCCACTGGATTCGTGGTGATTCCGAAGCGGAGCAGCTTCTGCCACGTGTCGACGCGCGGCTTAAGGCACAGTGTCATCACGCTGTGCCGCACAGTTGACGAGTACTCGTACCGGGAGACGTGCTCTATATTGTAGCGATGAGTGCTGTTCACGGCGTCAGGTTGATGGGTGGTCTCGGATCGGGTAGTCGAAGTACGCTGACGTGACCAGATCATGCAGGTCCAGGCAGTAGCCGCCGGCTTGGCGCAGGAAAGCTGTGCTGTCTTCGCGGTCGGGCCAATCATACTTGATTAAGGCGGTCAATCGTCCGGCGATCCGCTTGGTAGAACTGCCAAGTTCCACGTCCGGGCCGAGGCCGATTCCTTCGAGTTCCGTTTCGGCCCTCTCCAACGATCTGATGAGCGAGTCCGGCAGCAGGGGATCTGAAACCAGCAGGTCAAGGGAAGGACTCGGCTCTACCTCCACGCTGTATGTGCGATTGTATGCCCCCAAAGCATGGTACACCCGTAGAAGCGTGATCCAGTCGGCGTCGTCAGAGTCGTCTTCCCGGCCTTCGGCAGCTGCGAGCTGGGTGAGGAACAATCGAGTAGATATCTGGGCCCGCTCCATTGCCTTGCCCAGTTCCATAAATCGCCAACCTTCGTTGCGGTACATGGTGGCCGCCGCAACGCCGGCGAATGTGTAAATCTCGGCGGCCATCTCAGTGTAGAAGCTCTCCGGCGAGTTCCAGATGTCCTGGATTCGCAGGTACTGGATTCGCAGATAGGCTCGATTTAGAAGCGTCCACATCTCGCCGCTTATGCAGTGGCGCATCTGTCGAGCGTTTTCTCGGCCCAGCGCAAAGCAACTCCAGACCGAGCCTGGATTTGAACGCTCAAATGTGAGGTCGTCTGCCAAGGTGTAAGAGTCTGCCAGCGTGAACTCTTCGCTGCTCTCCCACAGGTCCAGGTCGCCGCCGGGAGGCAGGCGGCCCAGGCTGTGGTAGATGCGTGCCCAGCCAAAGTAGATGTCCCGGACCGGCCTGTCCACCAAGGCGGCGGTCTGCAACTCGAGCAGCCGGCTGGCGTGCTCGGCCCGCGCCAAGTAACGGCCCATCCAGTACAGTCCCTGTGCGCTTCGGGAGAGCATTCCGCCTACTTCGCCGGTCGGCTGGCTTTTGCCCTGCGAAAGTCAGTCCTCATCATCTGTAAATGGCTCTGGCATCAGCACGAACTCTGGATACGCTTCGATGCCTAGCTCACCGACATCCTGCCCCAACTCCTCCACTTGGCGGGACACACGGGCGCTCAGCACTCTGTCAAGCGCCAGCCATACCACCCCAGAGGCGCCGAACACGAAAGCCCCCACGGCAACAACGCCGATGAGCTGATCGAAGAAGTTGACGTCTGAAGCAATCGGTACGGCCAACGTGCCCCAAATTCCGCAGATCAAGTGCGCCGGTACTGCGCCCACAACATCATCGATCCTAAACCTCTCCAGCAGCTTGATTCCACCGACACAGAGGCCTCCGCCGATTGCGCCAATGACAATAGCCCAGTAGTGATGGGCTATGTCCGGACCAGCCGTAATCGATACCAGTCCGGCGATAGCGCCATTGAGGCCCGCGAAGATGTCCATTCGGCCGAGAATAGGCCGCGATATGACTAGGGCGGCCAAAACGCCGGCCGCCGCAGCCAGCGTTGTGTTTACGAACACATTGCTCATAGCCACCGCGTCGAGGGCACTTCCCAGTGCCAGCTGAGAGCCCCCGTTGAACCCGTACCAGCCGAACCAAAGGATGAACACGCCCAGCGTGACCACCAGGATATTTGAGGGAGGAGTTGGCCGAGCAGTTCCGTCGCGGCGGAACTTGCCCAATCGCGGCCCAATGATGATTGCTCCCGCGAGGGCTGCCCATCCGCCGGTGCTGTGGACTATCGTCGAGCCGGCGAAGTCGCTGAATCCAAGCTCGTTTAGCCATCCGCCTCCCCATGTCCACGCGCCCACGATCGGATAAATGACCGCCGTGAGGATTAGCGTGAACAGGAAGAACGGCCACATCCTGACGCGCTCTGCCAGAGTGCCGGAGACCACGGAGGCTGCCGTTGCTACGAACACCATCTGGAAGAACCAGGCGGACATTGTGGAATGTCCGTTTGCTATCACATCGTCCACACTCCCATTCCCGCCAATGAGTGCAATCTCACCTGCGGAAGGGCCGTAGAGCAGGTCGAACGAACCTATGAAGCCACCGACGAGGTCGCCATACATCAGGTTGTATCCGACTATGAAGTAGGCGAGCGCAGCGATCGAGTAGATGCCGATGTTCTTCAGGCAAATCATCGATGCGTTCTTTGTCCGCACCGAGCCCGACTCCAGCATAGTGAATCCGGCGCACATCCACATGATCAGCGCGCCCCATACCAGAAACGCGAACGTGTTGAGGACGAACGCCGTCTCGTCGTCTATGCCCGCAGCGTATGCGACTCCCGGCTTTACTAGGACAACTCCAAGGGCAACTACCCCAGCGACTGCCGTCAACAGGGCGGGCCTGTAATTCCGAAAGATGTTCAAGAGACTCTCCGCTTTATCTGTTTGACTGTGATGTCAGCCTTTCGCCGAACTCCCCCTCTACCACCCACACGTCCTTGCCTCCGCCTCCCTGGCTGGAATTGACCACGAGACTTCCCTTTCGTAATGCGACGCGGCAGAAGGCGCCGGGCACTATCCGTGTCTCCTGGCCGTGCAGCACAAAGGGCCTCAGGTCCACGTGACGCGGTTCTATATGGCCGTCTACCAGGCAGGGGGATCGGGAGAGCGCCAGCGTGGGTTGGGAGATGAAGTCGGCCGGGTCGGCCTGGAGGCCCTTGGCGTACTCGTCCCTCTCTTCCTGCGTCGCGTGAGGTCCTACCAGCATTCCGTAGCCCCCGGACTCGCCAACGCGTTTCACCACCAGCTTGTCCAGGTTGTCGAGCGTGTACTCCAGGTCCTTTGGCCTTCTGCACAGATACGTGTCCACGTTGGGCAAGATCGGCTCGCTCCCCAGGTAGTAGCGGATCATGTCAGGCACGTAGGCATACACGCTCTTGTCGTCAGCCACGCCGGTGCCCGGCGCATTGACCAGGGACACGTTTCCGAGCTTGTACGCGTGCATCAGTCCTGGCACACCCAGCAGCGAATCCGCCCGGAACACGAGCGGGTCGATGAAGTCATCGTCCACGCGGCGGTAGATCACATCCACGCGTCTCAGTCCCGTTGTGGTGCGCATGTACACAAAACCGTTGTTGACCAGCAGGTCCCTTCCTTCCACTAATTCCGCGCCCAGTTCGCTGGCAAGGAACATGTGCTCGTAGAACGCGGAGTTATACACCCCCGGTGTGAGCAGGGCGATGGTCGGATCGGTTCTTCCGTTCGGGGCGAGTTCCTGGAAGGTTTCAAGCAGCACACGGCCGTAGTGTTCCACTTCACTTACGCGGGAGCTGCGGTACAGGCGCCTGAGACTGCCCTTTGCCGCCTTGCGATTGGCAATCATGTATGAAACGCCGGAGGGAACTCGAAGGTTGTCTTCGAGCACGTGGAAGCCTTCGTTCGTGCGCACCAGATCGGTGCCGCATATAGCGACCCATGTGCCGTGGACTGGCTCCACTCCGCGCATTTGGACGCGGTACTGGGGGCAGCCGCGCACCACGTCCACCGGAATCACGCCGTCCTCTATGATGCGGGCCTCGCTATAGACATCTCCCAGGAACTTGTTCAGGGCCTCGAGACGCTGCGTCAGGCCAGCTACTAGCCGGCGCCAGTCATCGCCGGAGAGGACTCGCGGCAGACAGTCTATGGGGATGATTCGTTCGTCTGCCTCTTCATCGCCGTAGACAGTGAACGTTATGCCTTCGCTGGAAAACGACCGTGTGACAAGCTCTTGGATGCTAACGAGCTCCTCAGCGGAGAATTGCTTCAGCGCCTCGTACACCAGACGGTAATGCTCGCGAGGTTCACCATCCGGGTAGAACATCTCGTCGTAGATGGACGGGTCATGTTCGTAGCAGTCGAAATTCAAGTCAAAGGCTCACGCCAATGGGGAAGTCGCAGATTGACGCTTTCCTCCAGGTCAGGACTATTGCACTGATACAATCTCCCAACTCGGAACGGTGGCCAAGTCTATCACGTTGGTCCGATACGTAGTACGCCGCCAGGCATGTTAGGTCCGGCATTATCCAGCCGGATTATGTGCCCTGGCCTGAAACGCTCAACGTTGGTATCGGGTTAAGCCGGCTCAATTGGAGTGCTTTCCTCAAGCACCTCCAGTTCCTGTTCAACCGACTTCTCAGGCGGTGTCAGTGGTAACTCCACGATCATGGACGTGTGGCTGCCTTTCTCCGATTCGACTCGAATCGAGCCGCCATGCTCCCTCACGATGTCACTGGACATGGCGAGTCCGAGCCCCGTTCCTTGCCCGGTGGGCTTCGTGGTGAAGAAAGGGTTGAAAATTTTCTCAATGACATCGGGCGGCATCCCATCGCCATTGTCCTTGATCGTTATGACGACCGAGTCTTCCCCACGTCTGCTGGTCACCGATAAAGTTGGGTTGTACGGTTCAGATTCCGGTCCGGACTCCGCAAGGGCTTTGCGCTTCTCGTCTGTCGCGTAACAGGCGTTTCCGACCATGTTCAGGAACACGCGTCCCAGGTCCTGCGGTACTACTTCGAGCTCTCCAATTTCCGGGTCCAGGTCCTGCTCAATGTGCAATTGGAAGTCGGGGTCCGTTGCTCGGGCGCTGTGATAAGCCAGCCGAGCGTACTCATCCACTAGCAAGTTCAGATCTGTGGACCGCAGGTCGCTGCCCCCGCGGCCCATCATGAGCATGTCCTGCACGATTCTGTTGGCGCGCTCGCTATGCTGCCTTATGCGCCCAAGATTGCCGACAAGGTCCTCCGAGATCTCCTTAACGTAGGACACATCGTCGGCCTTGATATCGCCGTTCTTGCCTTCCCCCAGCACCTCGTTCATCTCATCCAGAAGTTCCTCGGACGCCTCGGAGAAGTTCTTCACAAAGTTCAATGGGTTCCTGATCTCGTGTGCCACGCCGGCGGTAAGTTCTCCAAGTGCGGCCAGCTTCTCCCTCATGACGATCTGGTCCTGGGCCTGCCTGAGTTCTCCAAGTACGCTCTCAAGCTGTTTGTTTTTCCCCTGGAGTTCCTCCGCCAGCTCCTCGACCAGGTTCAGCCGCTGCACCTCCAGTGCGTGCTTGCGAAACACTTCGAGAGCCGCCGCCATGTCCGCAACTTCGTCTCTGCCGCTGACTTCAACCTCCGCCTCCAGGTCGCCGCCTGCCATCGAGCGCATTCGTTCGGACAGTGTCCGCAAGCGTCGAAGGAGAACGCGTCCTACATAAAGCCATGCGATGAGAATCGCGCCGCCCACGCTTACTCCACTAATCACTATCAGCAGAGTGCGTCCCGTGGCGACCGCCTGATCAGAACCAAGCGTAGCGGCCTGAACGTCTTCATTTGCCGAGCCCACCAGGCTGTCAACGCCGGCAGCCAGTTCCGCTGCAACCGTTCTGTTGCGGTTTAGCAGATCACGCTGGCGCTCTCCAATCGTTATCTCGCGATCTACCAGGGTGAATGCGTTGTCCTCGCCCAGTCCCAAGTCGAACAGGCGCTGGAATGTCGGTTCAACCTGGGAGTAGATAGGAAATTCCTGGACCGCGTTCAAGGCTTGTTCAATTCGGCCAACCGTCGACTCGATGCGCTCTCTAAGCGGCTCTAACAGGGCGGGATTCGACAACGTGAACGCCGTCGCCAGGAGCTGGGCCGCCAGATTCGCCTCTGTCTGAAGAACTGAAAGATGCCGGTAGTACAGGAACTGGTCCTCTGAGAAGTGGAACTCGGAAGGAACTGCGGGCTCCCCAAGCCGGTAATATCCCGTAATAGTGAAGAAGAGTTGTTTGTCCGCCTCCGGGATCACGGTATTTTCAATCGTGGTCGATAGTTCCTCAAGCTCGACCCTGAAGGCCTCCTTTTGCAGCCTCGCGTCGAATAGTTCCGAAGTCTCCTCCTCGATGGCCTCTATGTTCTGGAACAGGACATCGGCGCGGTTGCGAATCAAATCGAAGCGCTCGTCGCCGGAGAGCCGTTCCTCAAGGTCGGCAAGCAACTGTTCCAGTTCCAGGCGTGTTGCGTTAATGCCGGACGAGGCCTGTGTCAGTTCGTCAGGCGTTTCCGCGGAGATCAGGTTTGGAGCGGCGTTCACTAGAGTGGCGCTATACTGAGCCACGCCGAACGCCGCCACGACTTCAGGAACGCTCTCTTCGCTCACGCGAGTTTGAGCGTCTGCCACGCGGTTGAAAGAGAACAGCCCCACCAGACTTGCGGCCATTGTGACCATCACGGCAGCGCCGATGCCCAAGTAAAGCTGGGCCGAAATCCGGTACCGTCTCTCCAATATGTTCTTGAGTCTGTTCCTCATGGCACCGAGTCCATGAGTGTCTCAACCGGCCGATATTGCCCCGCGCTGTCTATGACGGTCAAGAAGACTTTGTCAGAACCCTGGTTGTCGTCCTGTCCATATCTCAATTGGAACCCGTCAATGTCAATGTCGCCCGCATCCTTTAGGCTCTTCAGGAAGCAATCGCGGTCTAACTCTCTGCCGCATGCCTCGAGCCCGGCGATTGCCAGACGTCCCGCCAGGTAGCCCTCGAAGGAAACGAACCCCGGAATGACTTTCGGATCAAATGCTTGTAGCGCCTTCAGGTAGGCGGCAGCCACGGGCATCGAATCGTCGGTGGGGAAGGGCACAACTTGCGTAACGTATACTCCCGTGCCAACTTCCCCTAGCTCGTTGGCAAGTGCGTTACTGCCCACGAAGGAGACCGTCATGAAAATCCAGTCCAGCCCTATGTGCCGTGTCCAGGAAATGAGCTCCGCTACAGGTTCGTACGCGCCGATTATGATCACAGCCTCTGGAGAGCCATGGCGAAGCTCCAGCAGACCGATCCTAACCGCCTTGGTGTTGCGCGGGTACAGGCCGATTGCTGCCGGCTTCATGTCTCGTCGTTCGAGCGCAGTAATACGCCGTTGTATCCGGCGCGCCCGAACGAGTCATCCTGGTACATCACCCCGATGCGCCGTATGCCAAGGTCTTCGGTGAGCCGGGCCACCATCTCCTCAGTTTCCTGATAGTAGGAGGCTCGTAGATTCAATACGGCTCGCAGCTCGGGGCTTCTTAGGAACTCGGCGCCGGTAAACGGACCGATGTAAGGGACGCCTGCCTCATCGGCAACCGGTGTGGCAGAACGTGATGTCGGCGTGCCCACAGCGCCTATCAGGGCGAAGACACGGTCGTCCTCGATCAGGGAGATCGTGTTTCTGGCTGCGGCTCCAGGCTCGTATCCGTCGTCCTTGAACGTTAGCCTCAGCGTTCGTCCGTGGACTCCACCGTTCTGGTTAACCTCTTGGAACGCCGCAAGGATTCCAAATTGCATGTTCTTGCCGAGTTCCTGCGCGGGGCCGCTGAAGGCTGCGGACTGGCCGAAGAGGATCTCATTTTCGGAGACACCAGGTCCGATGTCGTCAGATGTGCCATCGGAGACAGTCGTATCCTCGCCGGGTACGCTATCGCTAACAATGGTGGGGACAGGCTCGGGTTCTGTGCCGTTGCAACCTGATCCAAGCGCCCCAAGGGCAAGCGCCAACGGAACAGAAACAGCGATTGCGATGTTCCGGAAGAATGGGAGAAGCCTCGAATGCCGAGGCCTCAAGATTGTCAGACCCTGTGGGCGACCAGGGTCAGGCGATTCTTGCCTTGCTCTCGCCGATAGCACAAGTCGTCCATCATCGTGCGGACAAGGTGAATGCCAAGCCCGCCTATTGGCCGATCTTCCATCGCAGCGTCGACGTCTGGCAGCGGGGCGTCGTTCAGCGGATCGAATGGCTTACCGTCGTCCGCGATCTCCAGGGTGAGCGCGTTATCTTCAGAGATCATGGTTATCTCTATTTCATGTAGACCGCTCTCGTACCCATGATTCATGATGTTGAGCCCCACCTCCTCCAGGACCAGATTGATCTTGAATGTGAGGTCCGCCGGCCAGCTCTCTCGTTCCGCCAGCTCTTCAACCTGGCTGGTGATCTCCTCTAGCTGCTCTGGCTTGGTCTCAACAGTGAAGGTGACCCTTTCGCTCATGATCAGGCCTCATTGCGGTGCAGGGTCAGGCAGGTGACATCATCCGATTGGGGAGTGTCTCCCGCGAACGCATGGACGGCTTTGAAGATGACCCGGTTGGCCACTTGTGCGTCCTTTGGCGCCTCTCCTCCAAAGACACTATGC
The DNA here is from genome assembly GCA_965237445.1 of Dehalococcoidia bacterium. Classification (GTDB taxonomy): domain Bacteria; phylum Chloroflexota; class Dehalococcoidia; order Lucifugimonadales. Next base: position 1,862,011 of record OZ250142.1, read on the forward strand.
AGCCGCGCCATTCCGAACTCCTCCTCCACGCTGTTCATGGCCTCTGTAACGCCGTCGGTATAGAAGACCACAGTGTCCCCGGGGGCTAGGTGAATCGTGTTCTGTTCGTATTCGAAATGCGGCAAGAGGCCTAGGGCAAGTCCGCCGGTAAGTGGAAATTCAGTGGATGTGCCGTCGGCGTGAAACACAATGGGTGTATTGTGTCCGCCGTTCGCGTACGTAAGTTGACCGGTCTTTGTGTCGTAAGTAGCGTAAAGCATAGTTACGAACATCTCGGCCTCATTGTCTTCGTGAAGCAAGTCGTTCACTTCGCCAAGTACCCTGCCGGGTTCGTCCAACCCGATAGCTGCTCCCTTGAGCAAGGTTCGGCTGGACATCATGAACAGGGCGGCAGGCACCCCCTTGTCTGACACGTCTGCAATCGCCAGGCCTACGTTGTCGTTATCTAGTGTTAGTACGTCGAAAAAGTCGCCACCAACGTTTCGGGCAGGCTCCATGCTTCCGAAGAGTTCAAACTTCTCTCCTTCCGGGAACTGCGTCGGAAGGATTGACTGCTGCATTTTGCTGGCTACGTCAAGCTCGTTCTGAAGAGCTACGAGTTTATCTCGGGACGAAAGCGCCTCGCGCCACTCTTCGAGATGGCGCAACGTTCTTGCGATCGTCACCTTCAGATCGTCGAAGTCCAGCGGCTTCGTTACAAAATCAAATGCGCCGCGGTTCATCGCGGTCCGTATATTCTGCATGTCGCCGTACGCGGAGATGATCACGGAGCGGATGTTTGGATCGACCTCGGGGATTTGCTGGAGAAGAGTGAGGCCGTCCATCCGGGGCATATTGATATCGGAGAGGACCATGTCAATGTCCTCGTCTTCGTTTAGTTTCTCGAGAGCCTCGACACCGTTCTGGGCAAATACGAATGTGTACTTCCCTGACCTGATGTCACGCCTCATTCTTTGCAGCATCAGGGGTTCCAGATCCGGTTCGTCGTCAACGACAAGGATCTTGTAAGTCACTTGATGGTCGTTCAATCCGGTTCTCCCGTTCTCAGACGAACCGTGAGTGTCGCACTCGTAGAGGGGAAGAGCGCGGTACCCATACCATGTTGACCAGTTAGGTCAGTTTGAGAACGCGGCGAGGGCATCGCTCGGAGAGGAGTGTATCGGGATGATCTTGTCGAATCCGCTCACCTCGAAGACCTCTCCCAGAGTATCCGACAGCGAGCAGACGGCAAACGATGCACCCTGCCTGCGCAGGGCCTTGGCTATAAGCAGAATAACCCGCAAGCCGGCGCTACTGATGTATGTTAGTTGCTCGAGGTCCAGCAACACGAGGCGGTCCTTCTCATCGATCTCCGCTTCCAAGCCATTCTGGAAGTCTCGAGCGTTGGCTCCGTCAACACGGCCCTCAGCCCTTGCGATCAGGGTCTCGCCATTTCGCTCGCTTGTAATCTCCATGGCCCCTCTCCTTCAGGTAAAGCCGCTCACGATACAGCGGCACGGCTATCTTATTGTTGCCTCGCTAGATTGCCTAGAGTTTAGAATGAACCTTCGCGTTGTTCAACGCTCTCGCAGCGCCCCGCATGATATTTCATGAAAGCCCTTGATCCCGAAACAAGCGGCTTGACTGCCCTCATGCTGGCTCCGGGATCGGCCTGATCGGGATTGCCCGCGCCCAGTCTGCTACTTGTCAGCGGAGCGGCTCATTTGCGCCGCCATTATACGACCGCAGCCGCATCTTATGTCGGGCCGCTGCGTCATTCCATGTCACTTCGAAGCGCCAGGGCACTAAGGGCCGCTAGCTGGCTGGTGACCGCCCTCGCCGGCAGGTGCGTAACCGGAGACATTCCGGGCAGACCGTCGCGATGCATGACGAGACGGACAGAGTCCACGTCAGTTGGGCAATTGGGGTCCCGTGCTAGAATTAGAAGCAACCATAAGGTTCATAAGGATCGGCTGTCATGGGTAAGAACTACTGGATGGTCGTCCAAACTCATGAGAACTACCAGATTTCCAGGGACTTGGGCTTGACGGTACACGGCCTTCGCCGCCGACATCGCCGCAGGGCCGAGCGCATGAGACCAGACGACAAACTTCTCTACTACATTTCCGATCTCAAGAAGTGGAGTGCAATCGCGACTGTCAAGTCACGATACTTCAAGGACGATACGGAGCTTTGGAATCAGGTGCCGAGGGGTGAGCGCTTTCCTTATCGCCTGAAGCTAGAGCCTGACATCGTGCTCCAGGAAGACGGCTATTTGGACGGCTTGCAGCTTGGTCCGCGCCTGGAGTACGTGAAACGTTGGCCTCCTGAGCACTGGTACCTGGCGTTCTTCGAGACACTACACCTCATTCCGCAGCGGGACTTTCGCTTGCTGGAGGGCGAGATGAAGCGTGTCCTTCGCGCTATGGGCGACAACACGACCCTGGATGCCCCGGCCGACGATGGTACGGAGGAGGCATGGGACCCCGCCGCACTTGAGCAGGGTCAAGAGTCAGGCTCGCAAGCAGGGTAGCGCCTGTTGGTAGCGACTATTCGGCGAGCCTAATCCATCAGCCGCTAGCCGGCTCGGCGACGGGCTCCAGCTCGAAGCCCGCGTCGAACAGGTCGTAGAGTTGCGCAAGGTGCTCGTCAGGGATATCTGCTGTATCGGGCGCGCTTCCGAATTCGTTCAGTTCCTCGGCGCTGGTGATGTTCGGAAGCACCGATGCGATCAGCGGCTCGGATAGCACGAACTTCAGCGCGGTCTGCCCAATGGTGGCATCACCATCAGCAGTTAGAAACTCTATTGCTTCCAGCTTTTTGAGGCCTTCCTCTAGCCACTCGGCTTTGCGGTGGTTGCGGTGGTCTTCCGGATCGAAAACCGTGTCCTTCGTGAACGAACCGTCCAGCAAACCGGAGGCGTGGGGCACGCGAGACAGGAGGCCGGCCTCCGTTTCGCGTGACACCTCGAAGAAGTCCCGCGCGGGCTGTTGCTCCAGGATGCTGTAGATGATCTGCGCGGCGGGCGTGCTTCGCTCCCGCATCGAGAACTCGCCCTCCTCGTGCCAGCCGATGTCTGGCCCTATTGCGACCCCCCAGTAACGTACTTTGCCTTCCCTGGCCAACTGTTCCAGCGTTTCGAAAAGCTCGTCCTCTTCGAGATGTTCCATCTTCGGATTGTGGACCTGGTACAGGTCAATATAGTCGGTGCCCAGCCTTCGCAGGCTCTGCTCGCAAGCGAACCGCACAAACTCGGGATCGAACCTCTGGACCCTTTCCCGGTGCCCCACTCGCTCGATCTTGTTGTAGATGTCGTAGCCGAACTTCGTGCCGATGACAATGTCCTGGCGCCGGCTGCCAAGGGCCTCGGCAAGGATCTCCTCGCCGAAACCGTCGCTGTACGCATCCGCTGTGTCGAAGAAGTTGATACCAAGGTCCACGGCATCTCGAAGTAGCTTCCTGCGCAGGTCGTTGTCGATCCTGCCCCACCAGTTGGTGGCGACCGTCCACACGCCGAAGCCAACCTCCGAAAGTTTGAGGTCCGTACTTCCTAGCGTCCTGTACTTCACTGGCACACTTCCTTCCCTGCAAACCGCATCAACTTTGGTCCCCGTTCCGAGAGGCCAACGCTCCGCGAATTGCCTCTGCGCGTTGCTCGTAATCATCGTCGGCGAGAACCGGCTCCATGTGTCCCAAAGGCACATCCTGCCCCAGGTCGACCCAAGACTTGCATCCACCGTACTCGTCCAGAACTGGCAGAGCCTGCGGCTGTTGCAATGTATACGCCCTCAGCAGAGCTACTGTGAGGGGGTACTTCGGCCGCCAGCCCAGTCGTTTCTGCGCATACTTAGAGGTCCAAAGGTGGAACCGGTCGAACCCGTCAACGGTTTCCTGGTTCCGCACCTCGAAGATGTCGGTAACCTCGCACCAAGTCTCGAGCGATACAAGCCCCGGAACATCGTTATCGTCCAACGTGCTATCGAGCATCGAGTGGTATCCAGGCTTGACCAGGTCGTGCTGCTGGTGCTCGAACGTCGGGAAGAGCAGGAACTCGCGGTGCATGATGCGAAAGTCCTTGTCCTCACGATGAATGCCGCCCTTGCGAAGTATGAGTATCTGGTCGCCCTGTGCAATCGCCTTGACTGCCACGGCCCACTCTTTGAGTGCCATGTCGGCTGAGGGCGGGAGAAGCATCGTCAATTCTGTAGCCTCCGGATATCGAGTGTAAGCAACCTTCATTATATTCGATGCCGGTAGATAGGCTAGACCGCCAACTCCCTTGCGCATACAATGGTTGCCGTCGGGGTGTGGCGCAGTTGGTAGCGCGCGTCGTTCGGGACGACGAGGCCGCCGGTTCAAGTCCGGCCATCCCGACCACTGTTACCCTTCCTGCGCTTCAGAAAACTCTTCCGCAGGTGCGCACACCATGACCGGCACGAACAGACAGATAACCCTCGCATCCAGGCCCGTCGGCTTCCCATCGCCGTCTGACTTCAAGCTCATTGAGTCGCCGATACCCGAGCCCCGTGATGGTCAGGTGCTCGTACGGAACGCGTTCGTCTCCGTGGACCCATACCAGCGGGGCCGCATGTCTGACAGAGTCTCTTACGCGGACCCGAACCCCGTTGGCTCTGTTGTTGAAAGTGGCGCGGTGGGCAGGGTAGTGGAGTCGAGGCACGACGGATTCAAAGAAGGCGACTATGTCGTCGCCCACACGGGCTGGCAGGAGTACGGTGCAATCAGTGGCTCCTCCATACACAAGGTGGACCCGGAAGCCGCACCGCTCTCCGCATATCTTGGCGTTCTCGGCATGCCCGGCCTGACGGCGTACTTCGGTCTGCTCGAAGTGGGACAACCGAAGGAGGGGGAGACCGTACTCGTGTCCACTGCTGCTGGTGCCGTGGGATCAGTGGTTGGCCAGGTCGCCAGGATCAAGGGCTGCAGAGTGGTCGGGTCGGCCGGCAGCGATGCGAAGGTCGCCCATGCCATCAACGACCTCGGCTACCATTCAGCGTTCAACTACAGGAACGTATCCGACTATCGCGAGAAGCTTGAGGAAGAGTGCCCTGACGGCGTGGACGTCTACTTCGACAACGTGGGCGGCCCGCTAACCGATGCCGTCTTCTACGCAATGAACCAGCTTGCCCGGCTCGTAATCTGCGGCCAGATCACCCAGTACAACCTGGAGGAGCCCGAAATGGGTCCCCGTCTCCTGACCCAGTTGATCGGAAAGGGTGCTCGTGTGGAGGGCTTCCTGGTCACCCAGTTTGAGGACCGCAGGCAGGAAGGCATCGACCAGCTTGCGAAATGGATTGGAGAGGGCGAGCTAAGGTACCGCGAGAACGTCGTAGAGGGCATTGAAAACACGCCCGATGCGTTCATGGGTATGCTGCGTGGCGAAAACGTCGGCAAGCAGGTCGTCAAAGTAGCGGACTTGTAATCGCCCGGGCCCTAGAGCCCTCCGGCTGCCCTCGCCAACCTCTCCGGCGTCACTGGCAGTTGGCTGATCGTCGTGCCCGTTGGCGAAAGAGCGTCGGATATTGCGTTGGAGATCGCAGGCACGGCGGCGCAGAATGCCCCTTCGCCGGCCGACTTGAACCCTCCCAGCGTCTCATCGGATGGTTCTCCGATCAGGCGCACTTCGATGTCCGGCAACTGATCGGCCCTTGGAATTGCGTAGTCCATTAGCGTCCCTGTGACGAGCTGCGCTGCGCCGTCGTACACAAGCTCTTCTAGCAGGACCTCTCCCAGCGCCTGCGCAATGCAGCCGTGCACCTGTCCCTCTACCACCATGGGATTGATGACTCGGCCGCAGTCTTCAACTGCCACGTACCTGAGCACGGACACCTCGCCCGTCTCGACGTCGACCTCGACCACTGCGGCGTGGGTTCCCGTCGATCCGCCCACCCAGCCGGGGTCCTGGTAGCGCTTGGTGCTGATTAGCCCGCCCTCGAGTCCGTCCGGGAACCGCTCCGGATCGGCGTGTGCCAGAGATGCGATCTCGGCAACTGGCAGATTTTCCCCGGGTGACGTCCGGCTGACGATATGCCCGTCCTCAATGTCCAGTTCCTCCTCTGGCGCTTCCAGCAAGTGCGCAGCTAGGCGAAGAATCTTCTGTTTCATATCCCGCCCGGCCAGGATGATCGCACCGCCACCCAGCTTGGCGCTGCGGTCTCCCCACGTGCCGGCGCCTTCGGCGGGCAGGTTGCTGTCCCCGTGGATAACCTTTATCGAGGTAAACGGCACGCCCAGCTCGTCTGCAAGGACTTGGGCCAGCGTCGTCTCCAGCTTCTGGCCATGCGGTGAGACCGAGACGAATGCTTCGACCCTGCCGTTCGGCAGCATTCTCACGGTGGCGGCCTCCTGTCCTGCACTCATTTCGGAGGCCAGGCTGAAGCCACCGTCCGCTGTTGGCGCCTTCCACGCCATCGAGCTTCGTCTCGCGGAGCGCCGCTGCCCCCAGCTATAGGTGCCGATGCCAATCCCAAGGCGCTTACCGCTTGTCGGCGTCTGCCCATTGCCGTCGCGGAAGGCGTGGTACTCTGCTGCCTTCACAGCCTCCAGCAGCGTCCTCTCGGTACACTCGGACGGAGCGGGACCGTCCTTGGCCCCAGCATCCCGCGAGGCAAGGTTCTTGAGTCGCACCTCTACGGGGTCTAGGTTGAGCCTCCGTGCGATCAGGTCGATCATCGCCTCTCGTGCCCAGGACCCGACTGCAACGCCCGGCGCGCGGTACGGGCTGCCCGGCGCCTTGTTGGTCAGCACGCACCGGATCTCCCAATGGAACTTCGGCACCTCGTACGGGCCGGGCAGGCTGGTTGCCAGCCCCCGCGCCCAGATGTCGAACGGCCACGGGTAAACTCCGTAGGCGCCCATGTCGTTTGTAACCTTGGCCCGCATTCCCAGAATGGCGCCATCGTTGCGTACACCCGCCTCCAGCTCCACTTGGTAGTCCCGCGCGTGGCAGGAGGCCGCAAGGCTCTCCGACCGGGACTCGATCCATTTGACCGGCCGCCCCAACTCCATCGAGAGCAAGCTGACGCACAGGTCTTCAGGGTAGATGGAACACTTCTGCCCGAAGGCCCCCCCGACGTCAGGAAGAATAACTCGCACGTTATGCTCCGGCAGGTCCAATGCCTTCGCAATCAGGTTGCGTGCCGCGTGTGCGAACTGCATCGATGCGCGAATTGTGAGCACCTGCCGTCCCCGGTCCCAGTCGGCGATGATCCCTCGGCACTCCATGGGCGTGTGTGTGCACCGTCCGGACCTGAACGTCTTCCGGATCACGACGTCCGCCTCGGCTAGCGCCTCCTCGATGTCTCTGTCCCCGTCGTTTTCAATCAGGGCAATGTTGCCACCCAGTTCCTCGTGAATATGCGGGGCGTCATCGCTTTGCGCTTGGAACATGTCGGGTACGCTGGGAAGTAGCTCATACTCCACGTCGACGAGCCTCAGGGCGTCCTCCGCCGCGTAACGGCTGGTTGCGGCCACGACGGCTACGACTTCTCCCACCATTCGCACTTTGCCGTTCGCCAGCGGCGGCGTGCCGATTAGTGTGTCGCTTACGGCCATCGCGCCAACGCGAAGAGGCGGGACGTGAGCGAAATCTTCGTAAGTCCGCACGGCCAGCACGCCGTCTGCGGCCTCCGCCGCCGTAGTATCGATGCGCAGGATACGGGCATGCGCGTACTCGCTGCGTACGAAAGCCGCGTAGGCCGTCCGGGGCAACTGTAGATCATCCACATACTGCCCTGTCCCGACCACCTTCCGCAGGTCATCGACGGCCCTTAGCGGCGCACCTACGTATCGAGTTGCGGACTTTCTATTGACCATTCTTCATCCTGGCTAGCGACCACCATGGCTTATGGGCCTGAGATTCACATGTGACTGCTGACACTGCCTACTATTCAATTCTTGGCGTGTCGGTTCAATGTAGCATCGCCAATCGCCCAGTCAATTGTCGGAGCTAGAAGGTGTCCACTGCGGTTTACTCCGTGATCGTTGTCACATAGCTTCGAACTGGCGAGAAGTTATGCCTGCCGAAGAATGCTGCGTAGTGTGCCCACGGCAATTTCGCGATGCCGTGGCACAATCGCCGTACGGACACCTTCGTCGGCCTCCTTGGCGAACTTGATGTGGCTTCCCTTTTGGCCGATCTCTATGAAACATGCCGCTCTAAGTTTGCGTGCGACCTCTCGATAAGGCAGTGGTCTAACTGGTGGTCACCTCTGCTTCAATCCGGCAAATCTCGGGGGGCATGATTCGGCACGGGTGGCTCGAAATGAAGCTCGAGCGCCTCTCGCAGATTGGACAATGCCTCATCGACGGATGTGCCCTGGCTTGCCACGTCCATCTCTAGGGCTTGCGCCACGTACCACTCGCCTTCTTTGCAAACGCTCGCCGTGAAGGTTCGTTTCATCGTGCCTATCCCTAGTCTGAGGGGCTGCCGTTCGCGTCGTCTCCGCTCATCCTGGCACAAGGAATTCGGCTCCCGAATCCTCCGTGCCTAGCTCTACGCTTTCGCATGTCCCTGCGCAGCTGCAGGTCAGCGGCTCGCCATACGGAACTGAGGCGCGACACTGGCGCCTTCCGGTATTCCGAGCGGCATTCTTACGTCCAAGAGCATTGGGCGGCTCTCTTTCTCCACCGTGTCCAGCGATTCGGAGATCACTGCCTCGACGCTCGCCTCGTCGGTAACGCGCCGGCCCTCCACTCCGAAGGCGTTGGCGATCGCTGCCGGGTCCATCCCCTGCAGCGCCACGAAGTTGTAGTCTCCGTTTCTGCTCATCTCTCCGCCCGATTGTTCGAATGAGTTAGCCACGATCCCGTAAGACTCATTGTTGGAAATAACGTAAAGGACCGGAATGGAGTGATGTGCCGCCGTCCAGATCGCCGAGTCCGAGTAGTACAGTGAGCCGTCGCCTACGAGACCCGCCACTGGCTTGTCAGGAGCGCCGAGCTTGGCTCCCACTACCGCGCCCGCGCCGTAGCCCTCAGAGCCTCCCGCCGGGCTGATGTACTCATTGTTCCCGGGGCCGTCCTCTCCGCCAAGTATCTCTACCGGTACTGCGAACTGCTCCAAGGTGATCAAACCGCCGCCCTGCTTCTCCATGGCCGCGTCTAGCGCGTCGGCCAGCACCCAGCCTCGTACCTTGTCCTGCTCAGGCCCCCTGCGCTGGGCGCCTCGCCTTCTAGCGCTTCTTAGGTTGGCTCCCGCCTCGCGCGCCCGCGCCTGCCTGCCCTCTATGTCTGGCGGTGCCAGCTCTCCTTCGAGCAACTCGTTGAGGCGCTCCACCGTCCGGAGTTCGTCAGCCAGTATGGCTAGGTCCATACCGGGCACGTTCTTTAGATGGTCGATGCCCGAACCGATGGCGAACTTCGTCTGGGCTCCTCCGTACGCTTGGTAGTGGTTGGCGCTCCATACCTTCGTCGGTCGCGACCCGATGAAGGCTATGCAGTCCGGCTGCCACTCTTGAATCACCGCGTCCACGCGTCTGCCTGTGTGAAGCGGATGCTTTACGGAAACGCTTCGCATGTCTCCGGCCACCAGGGCGCCGGAGTTCTCCGCTAGTGCCGCCGCTGCTGCGCCGGCGCCGCTCTTCCAGACGCCGTCGCCCACGCAAATCAGGGGCCTTTTGGCGGCCTGGAGATACTGCGCCGCTTGCAGGAGATCATCGTCGGAGGCCACTCCCGCCCTCATGTTCGGGAAAGGGCCTTCTGTAATTGTGGATGTCATCTGCTCTAGGCCCAGCAAGCGATCGTACACCGCCAGGTGCACCGGCCCGACGGGCGGCGTAGTGGCCACCCGGAGCGCCCGCTCCACCGCTTGGGCAAGACCCTCGGCCTCTAAGACCGTCCAGTTCGCCTTGGTGAACGGAGCGGATATTGCAGTTGGCCCCACGTTGTGGGTCACGTCCAACTCGACGTAGTCTCCCCGGCTTCCCGTATCGCCCACGAACGTGATGATGACCACGGGCAGGCTCCCGCCCCAGACGTTGATGAGCTGTCCCAGGCACTGCGCTAGCCCGGCGCCAAGGTGTACCGTCATCACGGCTGCCCCCTTGGTTGACTGCGCGTAACCCCCGGCCGTGGCCGTCACGGAACCCTCGTGCAGGCTGACTATGCCGTGAATGTCGGGATTCGAGTGGAGCGCGTCGAAGAACAGGGCCTCTCGGGAACCGGGATTATTGAAAACGTACTTGACGCCGCCGGCAACCAACTGCTCCACGATCGTCTGGCATGGATTGCCGGTGAACTGCCTGGAATTCATCTGTGGTTCCTCCTGTCTGCTGAACCGGGGTTTTTCCTGATGTTACGTGAATTCTCAACCCTCGGCCTCTATTTTCGGGGGCGTCTACTCTGGCTTCAATAGCGAGGGGAAGACCTTGAAAATCACGACTGTGTAGACAGCCAGCATGCATGCCCCGATGAACGTGGACGTCTGTACGCCAAACCATTCGGCTATAGCGCCTGCCAAAAGGGCCGTTACCGGGAATCCGCCCCACGTGGCCATCGAGAGGCCCGCGATCCGGCCGCGCATGTTGTCCGGGATGATCGACTGTATCGCCCCGTTCGTAGCCGTGTAGAAAAATCCCTGGGACGCATTGACCACCGTCATGAGCAAAAGCCCCGCGATGAACCAGGGCATGAGAGACACTGCCGTCATGGAGAGTACGGCCACGACGAGGACGATCAGAATCATGACTCCCTTGCGCCGTACGTTGCCCAGAGACGCCAGCAGGAAAGCGCCAACTAGCATACCCAGTCCTCCTGTGGCCAGGAGCATGCCCAGCCCTCCGGCGTCCACTCCGTAGACTTCCGCCGCGTACACAGGCAGCAGGCCGGCTATGAAGGGGTACATGAAAAGGGGCGCTGAGAACTGCAGGAAGAGCAGTGCAAGCACGTTGGGATGTGACTTGACGTACTTCGCTCCCTCGATCAGTCCCGCGATCGCCTGCGATGGTCTTGGCCTCGCCTCAGTGGAGGCTTGCACCTTGATGGAGAGCGCGATCAACGCCGCTACGAAGAACAGAACGGCCTCGGCGAACAGGGTGGGTCCGCCTCCGAAATGGTCGATCATCAAGCCACCGACAACCGGTATCGCCAGGCGGGTCGAAGCTCTCCCCATGTTTGAGAGCGCGAACGCGTTGAGGATACCGTTCTTGGGTACCGTGTTGGCGATGATCGAAGCAACTGCGGGCTCGTTGACCGTCCATGAAAACCCAACCAGCAGCATAAAGGCGATGATCTGCCCCTCGGCGACGTAGTCGGCCACCACGCCCAAACCGAGCGCCGCCGCCAAAATGCCCTGGTACAGGTAGATCGCCGCCAGGATCTTGCGGCGGTCCATGGTGTCCACTAGGAAACCGCCGAACGGCGACATGATCAGTAGCGGCACCGCCTCCAGACTCGCGACGATGCTCGTAATGAAGGCCGACTTCGTCACGTCGTAAATGAGCCAGCCGATCACGACCTGTTGGAGGAAGTACCCGCCGCCTGCCATCGCTATGGAGGCGAACAGAAACCGGAACGCCCGGTGCTGAAACGCGTCGAACGTGTGAATGTTTGCCGGAAGCCCCAGAAACCTGGGCTTACGTGTGCCCGGGAGCGATTCTTGGCCCGGCGGCAAGGGTTGCTGTGGGGAAGTCGACTCGGTGTCTGCCATGGGCCTTGCGATCTAGGTCTACAGGTTGCCTACATTCAGAATGGCTTGCGGTCTCAGTACACGGTTCTATGAAAAGAGCGCAGCCGCTTCGCGCTCGCACCGCCTCCGCTCCGTGTCGGTCAGCGGCTCGTAGGTCGAGGCCGTCTCGACGTTCGAAACGATCCTGTCGGGATAACGCGCTCCCGGAATGGCTACCGATACTCGCGGGTCAGATAGCACATAACGCAGCAGCATGGACGGAGTCAGGAAGGCGTTGTCGTCTTCATTACTCAACCGGTTCCGTATCGCGCTCGTGCGCCCGGAACCGCCCAGCGGCCTCATCACTATGACGCCCACGTCCTCGCTCTCTGCCAACGATAGCAGCGCCTCCGACTCGGTGTAGAATGCCGAGTACTCCAGCATGACGGCCCCGAACTCGCCGCATCTGATCGCCTGCTCGACGATCTCCAGGCTGTGCGAGGATACAGCGATATGTCCGATTAGCCCCCTGTACTGCGCGACCTTCAGTCCATTCAGGGCGCCGTCTTCAGCCATGACAGCATCCCACGCCTCTGTCGTGGACACGTCGTGCAGGTGGTACACCGCGATGTGGTCTGTTCCCAGTACGCTCAGGCTCCGGTCCACGTCGTACTGCACCGCGTTGATCCCCCGGCTCATTGACTTCGTGGAAACATGAACGCCGGTCTCGCCTTTGTCACGAAGCACCTGGCCGAGCAGGTACTCGCTACCTTCGTACTCCCGGCCGGAGTCGATGAAGTTGATGCCCAACTCGATTGCGGTCCCGATTGTCTTCGCGCCGTCGGGTGCTTGAGGCGTGTCCATCGCACCGAGGCCCAGCTCGGTCACCATCAGGCCGGTCTTCCCAAGCCTGCGCTCTCTGATGCCGGACAAGTTCGTTCCTCCTGGTCGGTGTCTCAGTCCGGCCCGTACTGGCAAGCATAGCGTGAACCGCAGGCTTGTGGTTGTCGAAAAAGGACGCATTGCCTCCCAATTCCTGTGCTCAGACTTCAAACATGGGCTAGAATCTGGCGCAGCCGTTTACAGAGGTGAGACTGGATGACATCCGATACAGACCCGCGATCGCGGGACAAGGCCTCGATCTATGGCAGGTACACCAAGCCTGAACGTCACGTTCCGATCGTTGTAGTCGGATCGGGCGCCGCGGGGACCGCGGCCGCTACCGAAGCGGCCCGTGCGGGCGTCGAAGTGCTCCTGATCGACGAGAATCCCATTGACCTTGGAATGATGTCTTTGGACGTGCCGCTCTTCTTTGGGCAGCGCATGCTGACTACAGTTCAAAACAGGTCCAGCATGTTCCAGCGTGTCGTCCTCTCAAATGAGGGTCTGGCAGATGCTGAGGAAGCCGGTGTTGAGCTATTGCTGGGCCACTATGTTTGGGGAGCCTTTCGGAACTCCGCCAACGTGCGGGAGTTGGAGGGACCGATGGTCGGCGTCGCTGACGATGACCGCACCTGGTGCATTAGCTATGACAGGCTGATCGTCGCCTCCGGCGCTCGCGACATGGGCATGGCATTCACCGGTTGGGACAAGGCCGGTGTGATGGGGGCAAATGGCGCTTGGTCGCTGATCAACCGTTACAGCGCTCTCACGACGCAGCGAATGGTTGTTGTTGGATCGGGTGAACTCGGCCTGAAGACCGCTGAGGCCGCTCTCGCCAACGGCGTGGAAGTCGCTGCGGTCGTCGAAGTCGAAGACCATGTGCTCGGCAGCGCCGAACTGCAGCGCAAGCTCGAAGAGAGCGGAGTCGAGATACACACTTCACACACGATCCTCAACGCCGAGGGATCGGCCGATGAGGTCGAAGGCGTGCGTATCGTCCAGGTCGACGGCGATCTCAACCCGGTGCAGGGCTCCGAGAAGTCGCTGGAGTGCGACACGATCGTGCTCGCGATCGGGTTGGTCCCGAACGTGGAGTTGCTGGCCCTTCTTGGCGCGGACATTCCGTTCAGGTCTGAACTCGGCGGATATTCCGTGGCTGTCGACGAGTGGATGAGGACCAGTGCACCCAACGTCTACGCCGCCGGGGACGTGGCCGGCTGGCACGCCGCAATGGCGCTTGACGACCAAACTGCGGCGCAGCAAGGCCGCCTTGCCGGTATCGCGGCTGCCGAGTCGCTGGGCGCCGCCTCCGCGGACCAGGCTCGCGAGCGGCGCGCTGAACTCGACAACCAGAACGGTGGGTCGCCCAGTCCCATTCACGGCCACTACCGCAAGTGGCTCCACTCTCTTATCAACGCGGACGGGTGGGGGGCCTACACGTGCCTGTGCGAAGAAGTTACCCGTGGAGAGCTTCGCGACGTTCAGCCTCCAAGATACTTGGAATGGGCATCGGAGCAGATGAGTTCCCGCAGCCTGACGACTCTATTGGAGGATGGCCCGGTAAATCAGGACCAGATCAAGAGGCTGACTAGGGCCGGCATGGGTTACTGCCAGGGCAGAAGATGCCGCGAGCAGGTCTCGATGCTGCTGGCCGAGGAGGCGGGCATAGACGTCTCCCAGGTGCCCATGCCCACTTACCGTCCTCCGGTCCGGCCCTTGCCTTTGCGGATCATGTCTGCGGAAGACGAAGACGAAGACACCCGTGAAAACTGGACGGGATGGTTCGGCATGGAAAGAATGTTCAGGTTCAGCGTCGGAGGGCTTAGCCCCCCGCCAGGACGGGCCCGCCGCCGCTGGCGGACTGTTCGCTAGGCGGCACGCAGCCCGGCGGTACGCCCAACTATTGATGCCTTAGTGACTGACAGCAGGAGGCTAGGATGACGCAGAAAGACGGAGCGGCAGTCGTCGTCATAGGCGGCGGCGTTACTGGGCTTAGCTCGGCTTGGTGGCTGGCCCGGAGCAAAGTTGACGTCATCGTAATCGAGAGGGGCTTCGTCGGCGGTGAGGCCTCCGGCCGCAACGGCGGCCAGACGCTCCATATATATAGTCCGTTTGGCATGGAGGAGCAGCGCCTCTGGCCCATGATGGACGAAATGCTCGGCTATCCTACCGAGTGGCACCCTGGCAACATATCCGTCGGGTTTGACGAAGACTCCCTCGAGTTCCAAAAGCAGATGGTCCAACGAGAGGTCGAGATGGGTTTTCAGGCCGAGGTCGTTGACCGCCAGCACGTTAGGGACCTGGTCCCGCTCATCAACAAAGATATTGTTGGAGGCATACACCGTCAGCATGGCGGGCATGCCAATCCCCAGCGGACAGTGCAGGCATTCGCGTGGGCCCTCCAGGACTTGGGCGGTCGCATCTACCAGAATCACACTGCCACCGGCATCCTGAAGGAGGGTGACCGTGTTACCGGCGTGGTCACCGACCGGGGCGAGTTCGCTGCCGACTTTGTGATCGATGCGGCCGGGCCTTCCACCGGCATGATCGCGGAGATGGCCGGTGTTTACCTTCCGTTGGCGCACGGTCGTGTCGAGCAGATCGTCACGGAGCCGCTCCCCCCGATGTGGCCCGGCAATCTTGCCGGGAACGGCGTCTACGGCCGCCAGACCAAGCGGGGCAACCTGGCGTACGGTGGCGGGCCGCACGAGTGGATCGACTTGACGGAGATGTCGGAGCCTGAGAAGCGGACCACGCCGCTCATACGCAACCTGGCTAGGCGCGTAATGAACCTGTACGGAGAGGCTAGGGACCTGCGAGTCATCCGTAGTTGGGGCGGTGTTGTTGAGCAGACTCCCGACGGCATGCCGGTGGTCGAAAGGTTGGACAGCCCGTCCAACTTCATCGTCGCCACCATGTCCAGCGTTGGGTTTGGACTCTCGCCGGCGGTCGGCAGGGCCGTCAGCGAGCTTGTCATCAATGGGGAAGTGACTTTCGCGGACATCAGCGAAATGAATGTTGGCCGGTTCGCCGACGTTCCCCCCAACTGGCGTGAAGAGCAGGGCTGGATCCCCGCTCCTCAGCGCGAATAGCTCTATCGGCTGGACCGGACGATTGGTCTAGCCGTCTCCACCGGTAGTTTGGACAACCGGCATGGGTTCGGGAGGAGCAATCTGCGTTCGCTTCGCCGGTCTCTTTACTAGTTTGGGCAGCCGGGCAGTGGCATGTCTTGAGACCGAAGCGCCATAGAGGAAGATTATGGCCGCCATCCAGGCCCCGCTCAACAGGATTACCGCAGAACTTAGAGAACCGTAGACCACGTTGCGCTCGCCCGAGAAATCTGCCAACCAGAGGAACATCAGCTTTATGGGCTCTTGGATGAACACCGCCGTGCAGGCGCCGGTTATTGGCCCGCGCCATCCCACTTGTCCTACAGGGGCAACCTTATAGATGATCGCGAACGCGCAGCCCGTCAGTACGAACGGGACAGTGATCGTTACAACCTCAATTATCCTGAGTGCAGCCGGATTGAAGGTGGGCACCATCTCGTTTGCTTCAATCGCGTGCACCGCCAGTCGGAACGCGACGCCCATGCCGATGGAAGTCAGAAACACCACGGTCATCAATGCCGTTACGAGCAGACCGGTTGCGCTGCTGCGAGACCAAGTTGGAGGCCGGCGTCCGTACATTCGGTTCACAGCGCGGCTTGCAGCCATGAAGAGTCCCAGAGAGCCTACGAACACGCCTCCCAGAGCGATTAGGCTAGCGGCTACACGCGCATGAAAAAGCTGGTCGACCGCCGTGTGCATTACCTCTTCGGACGTGGGAAGGAAAAAGATCACCACGTCCGTGATGGACCTTCGTAGGAACTCCTCCTCCACGAACGCGGACATGATCAGGATGGCCAGTGAGGCCATGGGGAACAATGAAAGAATTGTGAAAAATGCCAGCGTCGCGGCTAGATCAGGCCCGTCACGCCTAAAGAGAGAATTTAGAGCAGTCCAATAGAATCGGAAGGCCCGCCCGGCGTATTCGCGCACATTCGGCAAATGCATTTCGCGCACGTAGGAGGTGATTGCGGTTCTATCGATTCTCATCGGGGTGCTTGCAGGGTCAAGCGCGAGCTATTGTGGCGACTCGCCGCTTGGAAGGCTTCCTTGTCTTTGCAGGCGAGCGGGTTCCATAACGTACTGCGCGTGGATGAGTTAGTTCTCGTGGAGACCATGCGCAGCCCCGATCCCCGTCGGCGCGTTGTGCTCTCCATTGGTTGACCTAGAATCAGCATAGCGCAAGTCATGACATTGTGTCATCTTGGCCGGCAGCCAACGGCCCTGCCGGCTCCTGGTGCCCTACGGTAATCTCTTTTCGCGTGCCGGTTTTCAGTCTTCGGAATCGTAGTCGAACACGGCGGGCAGCGGTTCTTCGGCGCCGGTCTCCTTTGTTTCCGGGCCCGGTCCTGAATCGTCCACGAACCGGGCCATCGGAATCGCGGGCATTGTCATCACATCCACTCCCGCGGACTGCCCGAGTTGCACCGAGTATCGGGCCACGGCCTCGTTGTCCGGCGCTTCCACGATGTTTACGAAGTCGTAGCTGCCCAGGACGGCATACACACCCAGCAGGTTCACGTCGGGCGAATGTATCTGTCGCTGGGCATGGATCAGCGAGTCTGGCTCATGGACCAGCTTCTGGCGCCCCTCTGGAAGCAGTTTCAGCAACTGAATGAATGTTGGCATCCTGGCACTCCTTCTAGGTGAGCGCATAGGCTACTACGATCGAACAATGGATTCATCTCAACCAATTGTGCCCGTGCATCTTGGAATCGGTCCCTTCCTGGAGCCCAGAAAGCTGGATCGCGTCCTGGGCGCAGCCGAAGGGCTCTGTCGTGAGCGTGGCCGAATGATTAGGATGGAGCGCATGAACATCCTTGCGGAAACCTTCGCCTCCGGGAAAGCTCAATGAGCACGCGCGCCACGAGAATGAGTGACGAAGCGGTCTCCGCCGCGACGGGAAGGGACTGGAGCGAGTGGATCGCTATCCTCGATGAATACGGCGCCGCGAAGATGAAGCACGCTGGCATCGCGCGCTTGGTAGCGGAACGCCACGATGTCTCTGGCTGGTGGGCCCAGACCGTTACCGTGGAGTATGAACGTGAGCGCGGCCTGCGTGACGTCCATCAGACCTCGCGCGGCTATGAGGTAAGCGTTAGCAAGACTATCTCAGCGTCCGTTGAGGCTTTGTTCGCTGTGTGGAACGATGAACTTCGACGGGACGAATGGACCGGCGCCCGCATGAAAGTCAGGAAGGCCAACTTGAACAGGTCCATGCGCCTCGAGACGGGCGAGCGTGGAAGTGACCTGTCCGTCAGCTTCTACGCGAAGGGCCAGGACCGGTGCCAGGTTGTCGTTCACCAGACCAAGCTCCCCAACCGTGACGCCGTAGAAGATCGCCGGGCCTTCTGGAAAGATGCGCTGTCCAGACTTGGAGAAGCCGCCGCCTATGCGTGAGATGGCATCGGCGTCAACTGTTCAGAAGTGAGAGACTTCTCGATCCAATAGTGTAGACACGTCCTGCCGTCATACCGGCGAAGGCCGGTAGGTGGATTCACATTTCAAGCGCAACACCTGATTCAGAAGGATCTCTGCTGGAGTTTTGTAGTTGAGGCATTTGCGTGGAGTATTGTTGTAGGCCTGAAGCAAGTGAGTGAACTGTGCGTCCGCCAACGCGGTCAGGTCCGTTTTGCGAGGCAGGGTTCGTCTCAACCGGCCGATGGCGTTCTCGATGCCCCCTTTCTGCCAGGGAGAGCGAACATCACAGAAGAAGGTCTCGATACCAAGATTGTGGAGTCGGTAGTGGAGAGCGAATTCGGTCCCGTTGTCGAAGGCAACCGTGCGTCGCCACTGGGGCGGGAACTGTCCGAGCAGCTGTGTCATGGCGTCGGCAATGGGGCCGGAAGCCTTGCCAGGAGGTCTGACGGCAATGAGGATACGGGAGTGGCGTTCGTGCATGGCCAGCACGGCATGTCCATAGGTTCTGAACAGCATCAGGTCTGCCTCCCAGTGGCCGGGAGTGCGGCGGTCCGCAGCGCTCTTGGGACGCTCAGCGATGGGACGGCGCTTGGCGATGAAGGAGGCAGGACTTCCACCTCTGCGGCCCCTCCAGCCGCGCTTCGACTTGGCGCGAGGCAGGTAGTGCCTCCACCCATAGTCCTGTGTGCGCGCAAACTGACCGTAAATGAACCTGTAGATGCTCTCGTGAGATATGACCACGCGGCCGGCGTCCAACTTAAGCCGACCGGCAACCTGCTCGGGCGACCAGCCCTGTTGGAGGCATGAGAGCACCCGTGCCCGCAGAGCATCGTCCCGCTCCATGCGTGAGCCTCGCCACCGGCGGGCACGTGCCTGCTGGTGGGCATACACCGGCTTGTATCCACCGGTTCGTGACCCATTGCGCTTCAGCTCCCGAGCAACTGTCGATGGCGAGCGATCCAGACCTGCAGCGATTTGCCGGATCGATCGACCCTCGGCTTGTAGACGGGCAACTTCACATCGCTCTTCAATGGTGACATGTCCATAATGCTTTCCCATGACAACACCCTAACGAGGTGTTGCACTTCGTTTGTGAATTTAGAGTATCCAGAGGAGGTCGAGGTGGGGCCTGATCCGCAGCCGAAGGGCTGGGATGAGGAGAAAGTAGTGCGCACCGTTCCGCAAGCATTCGGCTCATCAATTCTGAACCGTTACCATCGCCCTGCTGCGTTTGATTAGATAGGCTGGCGCTCGTAGAATTCGGGGAAATCGCAGGCGAAGGTTACTTCTGTCGGTTGCGTAAGTACTTCAGGAATATCTAAATGCGGGAGAAGCATATGCCCCAGGTAAATCCAGACAGGACACAGTTGTTGGGTCCCCGATACGTGTTCTCGCCATACTTCGAGGCCACCGAGCAGGCAGGCGCGGTGCGCTACATACCGTACAACCGCGTTCATTGGCCCGTCGATTATGGCAATGACCCGGACGAGCAGTACCGTGCGGTCACAGAGCGTGCAGGGCTGATGGACGTGGCATGTGAGCGCCCCGTCGAGATTCGCGGCCCCGATGCGCTGTCCTTCACCGACTACCTGTGCACGCGCGATCTGTCGACCATCAGGCCGGACCAGGCGCGCCACACGGCCATCTGCGAACCCGATGGCACCCTGTATTGCGAGGCCATGGTGCTGCAGCTCGAAAACGACGTGATGTGGGTCTACAACGGCCCGTCTGACTTCGATATCTGGGCCCGCGCCATCGCCGCTCATACCGACTACGACATCACTGTCATAACCGTCACAAGAGTGGCCCCGATTGGCCTACAGGGGCCAAGGTCCTACGACATCATGAAGAAAGTGGCCCCGGATGCCGCCGACATGCGCTTCTTCCGCTGGGTGAGATTGCCGATCGCCGGCGTGGACACCGTTGTGGTGAGAAGTGGATGGAGCGGCGAGTACGGCTTCGAGCTATGCCCGGTGAATGCAAGCGAGGCAATGGGCGTTTGGGATGCCCTCGTAGAGGAGGGCGAACAGCACGGTCTCATGATAACGAGCATGACCGGGCCCCGATATGAGCGTGGAGTAACCGACACCACGCACGGCTGGAACCTCGGCTTGAACCCTTACGAGACCAGGCTGGGTCGTGTGGTCAACTTGGACGCTGGCCCGTTCGTAGGAAAGGAAGCACTGAAGCGCATCCATGACGAGGGACCGACCCGCAAGTCTGTCGGCCTGTTCCTTGACGTCGAGTCTCTCCCGCGCATGGAGGCGAACTGGCCAGTCACGTCCGAGGGAGAACAAGCGGGCGTGCTGCTAGACTACACTTACTCCCGCATGTTCGGTCGTTACATCGCGAGGGCCCTCGTGAGCGCTTCCATCGAAGTAGGGCAGACCATAACGATTCACCACCCAGGCGGCGACGCCGATGGCGAAGTGACAGTAATACCGTTCCCGGACTCAGGCACCGCCAAAGCCTGAGATCCCATCCCTTAGTCCCTCGCCCTTGTGGAGACCTTTGCACAACCGCGAGACTGCACCAAGAAATCCCCTCTCCCCAACGTGGGAGAGGGTTAGGGTGAGGGGGATTCGGCTAGTTACGCTAAGGTCTCCATCATGGGAGAGGTAGAGCCTGCCCCGAGTCCCTCGAGGGGGTGAGGGCGAGGATTTCCGAAGTTCAGCCAATCATGGCACGAAGGAGCATGAACATGGCAACTGATGACATCGCTTTGATGGCCCATCTGATGCGGCGTGCCGGGTTCGGCGCTCCCCGGCCCGAGTTGGAAGCTCGCGCGGCCGCCGGCTACGAGGCTACCGTCGAAGAGTTGCTGGCTCCCGATGAGCAGGAGCCGGTCGACATCCTCGAGTTCCTGCGCTACCACCCAAGCCACTGGAAGCCGGGGACCCTCGGCGGTGTCGGCCAGACGAGTTGGGTATACCGTATGATCGTCACCGACGCCCCGCTCCAGGAGAAGATGACGCTCTTCTGGCATCAGATCTTCGCCACCGGCGTCTCCAAGGTGGACCACTACCATGAAGTAACCACCATGGTCGATATGTTCCGCGAGATGGGCATGGGCAAGTTCCGCGACATCGTCACTGAAGTTGCTAAGAACCCGGCCATGATCTACTGGTTGGACAACCACGAGAACCACTCGTATGCCGTCAACGAGAACTGGGGCAGGGAGCTGCTTGAGCTCTTCTCTATGGGCGTCGGCAACTACACCGAGGAGGACGTCTACGAGGCCAGCCGCGCATTCACCGGCTGGACGATCACACCGGTGCTCCCTCGGTTCACGATGGGCCGGTTCGACTGGGAGTTTGAGTATCGGGACCACGACCACGATCACTCCGAGAAGACTTTCCTCGGCCGCAAGGGCAACTTCAACGGCGACGATGTGATCGAGATCATTCTCGAACACCCGCAATGCTCGAAGTTCATCGCCCGCCACCTCTACAACTTCTTCGTGGCGGACGAGCCGCAGGTCCCGGCTTGGAACGACACCCCCCCAGGAGACCCGGAGGCCGTGGAGACGATAGCCGCCGCTCTCAGGGAATCGGACTACGACATGCGTCATGCCCTTCGGGTGCTCCTCAACTCGGAATTCTTCAAGGATGCCCGTTTCGCCAGGGTGAAGAGTCCCGCGGAGGCCGTGATCGGCGCCCTGCGTCTGGCCGGCGGCACCGAGTTTCCCGGGCCCTTCATGGTGGATTACGCCGAGGCCATCACCAACATGGGCCAGGAGCTGCTCAACCCGCCGTCTGTGGAGGGCTGGCACACCGGCGTCGAGTGGATCAACACCGGCTCCGCAGTCAAAAGGATCAACTTCTTCGCCGAGGTTCTTGGTGATTTGGCTCGCCCCGGCATGCGTGAAATGGTTGATCGGCTGAAATCTCGAGGAGAGCTTTCGCCGGCCGAGCTCGTGGACGGCTGCCTCGACCTGATGGGGCCTGTTGGGGTAACCGATGACACGTACCGGGAGCTTGTCGACCACGCCGCGCAGTCCGGCCCTCTTGACTGGCGCGGCAACGGGGCCTCCGAGACACGCTTCTCGGAAATGGTGCAATTGATCGCGTCCACAAGAGACTACCAGTTCGCATAGGAAACCAGCACAGTGACAACGCAAGTCATCGCTAACAGGGTCTACGACTTCAGCCACAGCATCGGCGGGCGAGACATGATGAAGCCCTACAGCCTCGCCTTGGCATCTGGCAACGTCGTTTTCTTGGTGAATCGCCTGATCTCAGGCATGGCACAGGTTCGCGCCGGTGCCGGTATCCCCGCGCAGATCAGAAAGATAGATATGGGAGGCGCTCCCGGCCAGGAGGAGCTTCTGGCCTCGTTCGGCGTTCTTGGCGAGGGCGAGGACCAGTTGTACTGGCCGTCCGGTATCGCTTGCGACAGCCAGGACAACGTGTACGTTTCAGACGAGTGGCTGAACAGGATCGCCGTGTTCGACAGCGATGGAGGCTTCCTGCGCACGTGGGGAGTGCAGGGGAGTGGCGAAGGTCGACTCCTCGGCCCGTCCGGCCTCCAGTTCGACGCCGATGACAACCTTTACGTCATCGACGGCCGGAACCACAGAGTCCAGAAGTTCACGCGGGACGGCCAATTCATCGGCGGTTGGGGTTCTCGAGGCTCCGGCCCCGGTGAGTTTGACTCGCCTTGGGGACTGACCATCGATCGCCACGGAAGTGTGTACGTCGCCGACCACAAGAACAACCGCGTCCAGAAGTTCACACCGGAGGGCGAGTTCCTGCTCGAGTTTGGCGCCTACGGGACAAAGGTCGGCGAACTCAACCGCCCCACTGACGTCGCGGTCGACCCGGACGGCGACATCTACGTCTGCGACTGGGCAAACAATCGCGTGAACGCTTATGACGAGAGCGGCAAGCCTATCACCAGCTTCATCGGCGACGCCGAACAGCTATCGAAGTGGCAGGAGCAGTTCGTCGAATCAAACGAAGGCGAGATGCTGGCCAGACGGAGGGCCGTGAACAAGGAGATCGGCTGGCGCCTTGCAATGCCCACCGCCATCCAGTTTCACCCCGGCAGGAACTGGCTCATCATCTCAGACTACCAGCGCGGCCGTTTCCAGATTTACGCCAAGCTCCAGGACTACGACGAACCCCAGTTCAACCTCTAGCGTCACAACAGTTCAGAGATCATCCGTCTACTGAAGCAACTGTCCTGCGGATTGAGCTTTGACGGCGGATCTGCCTTCCAGCGTTGGATCGTCATACTCCCCGCAAACTCCCTGAAGGTCATCTTCAGCGCGGAGTGGCTGACGTGGAGCCGTCACAGTTATGCTTGTCTTACAATCTCGGCACAGCTACCTCCTCTCCCTTGATGGAGACCTTTGCACAACTCCACAAAGTCCCCTCTCCCCAACGTGGGAGAGGGTTAGGGTGAGGGGGATTCGGCTTGTTACGCAAAAGCCTCCTTGATGGGAGAGGATTGAATTGGGTATTAGCGCACGAACACCGGCGCTGACGGTTCCCTTACCTGAATCCCTCGTGGAGTCCCACAGGAACGGCCCCGCGCTGTCAACACCTACTCAACGACCGCCAGCGGCTCGCCCAGCACCCCCTCCCGTAGAGTCAGCCCTAGCCCCGGCGCGTCCGACGCCTGGATGTTCGGGCCGTCCCGCTTCAGGAAAGCCGTCTGCCGTCTTGAAGTCCACGTAATCGGTGAGGTCCGTGTAGCAGATCAGGTGCTTCGGGTCGGTGCTCGCCGCGAAGTGCAGCAGTGAAGACGAAACGATCTCGCTGCCCCAAGCGTCGTCCGGCACAACGCTGATCCCCAGATCGAGCGCGAGGTCCCGCATCTTCCGCGCCTTGGTAAGTCCTCCCACGCGCGCCACTTTGATCGCAATCATGTCCATCGCGCCCGCCTCATAGCCGCGGATGATGTCCTGCGGCGTCTCGATCAACTCATCCAGCTTCACTGGTAGCGGGCAGCGCCGCCGGAAGTCGATGCTCTCCTCCCAGGTCAGGCAGGGCTGCTCCATAATCACCGGCAGATCACGGATCGCGTTTGCCACCATGATCGCCTCCGTCAGCGTGTAGCGCGTGTTCGCGTCCAGCAGCAGGATCTCGTCGGGGTTGAGAATGTCGCACACTGCTTCGATAGCTGGGATATCAAGCTTCGGGTCCCGCCCCACCTTCTGCTGGAACGCCCGAAAGCCCTCGGCCCTCTTGCTCAGGCAGTTGCTCACGATGTTCTCCGGCGTGAACGGCTGTCCGGGCGGGGTCACGATCGACCGGTACAGTGGCGCCTGCCCCTCGTAGCGTCCGCCGAGCAGGTCGCACACCGGCCGGCCGGTCGCCTGGCCCATGATGTCCCAGAGGGCCATGTCCAGCGGCGCTTTCACATACAGATCGTGGCTGAACTCCGCGTCCCACTTCCTGTTGAGCCGCTCATAGTGGAAAGGGTCCTCTCCGATCAGGTGCTCCGCGACTATCGGTATGCCCGCGATCGCCCCTTCCGCAAAGCCGCGCATGTACCTTGCGTTGATCGTGCAGACTTCGCCAAGTCCGATAACTCCCTCGTTAGTCTCCATCTTCACGATGACGGTCCGGCTCCCCCGCGTGGGGTCATCCTTGGAGGGCAGAACCACCGAGTAGACCGAAACCCTTGTGATCTTCACTGTGTGATCTCCATTGGAACGGGTCCCTCAAACCGAACGGCGTCGCGGTCGAAGGGCCTCATCGACGTTCTTTGGTAGCCAGGGCCGATCGTATAGACGCCTTCAAAACGGGGTCAATAATTACGCGGCTCACGGCAGGGCGGCGCGCAGGCAGCCGCCACTGCAAGCTCCCGGTTTCGCGCCGAGGACAGGCTAAAGCGACCAGCGTTCAGCAGTGACCGTAGATGTTGTCGAACCTCACCCTGTCGCCGACTCTGATGTCGAACCGCTCGACTTCGCCAGCATTGACCTCGAGCGTGTAGGCGGCAGGCGGATAGGAACTGTAGCGCCGTAGCTCACTGTTCGGAGTTCCGGGCGCCGGGACTCTTGCGTTCACTGTCAGGTCCACCACACGGCAACTGCTGTCGATCCAGATGTAGTCAAGCGGAAAGAGCATCCCCTTCATCCAGTAGTCGCCAACTGCCGGCCCATCCGGCCCAACTTCCAGACGATCCGGAATGTAGAGCATTCCTCTGCGCTCCTCCAGATATCGTCGGCCGGCTAGCCCCCTGTCCCTGAGCCGTTCTGTATCTGCAACCTCTACTTCGAATCTTGCATCGTCTATCTTGACCGTCGGAGTCTCGTCCCTTGAGGACAGCATTACATCAATGTCAACGCGGGTGAACAGCCCAATTAGGAGGGCCAGCGCCAGTCCGCCGAAGACGATGGCCATGACGATGCACTTTCGTTCCACTGGACTGCCCCTACTTAGCAGGACTTAAGAGCCTGTTTCGCAATCTCGGCGCAACTGCCTCATCTCCCTCGATGGAGACCTTTGCACAACTCCACAGAATCCCCTCTCCCCATCGTGGGAGAGGGCTAGGGTGAGGGGGATTCGGCCAGTTCCCCAAAGGGTCTCGATGGGAGAGGATTGAGGTGGGCCTCGTTTGCCCCTCTCCCTTGATGGGATAGGGCTAGAGCCTGCCCCGAGTCCCTCGAGGGGGTGAGGGTGAAAGCGTACGCCATCCAAGTTCGTCGCATATCTTCAGACCATGTACGATCCCCCCCGAGCGTTTCACCATAACAATGGGGAGATCTGACTTATGAAACAGGCTCCTTAAGGGTGGCCGCATCAAAGCCGGCGCCGCTGATCATGGGCTGTATCCGGAAGGGATATCGTCGGGCAGGTCGGCGGCAATCCAGCCCAGCACGAACGCGAAGTCTTGATAGGAGGCGAGCTCGCCAAGCTGCCTTTCTACTAGCCGAAGTTCATCGCTCAGCACCGATAGCTCGTAGTGCACATCATAGGAAGCCTCCGGGAAGGGTAGGCTGCTGTACCTGTCCGCGGCCAGTGCTACCACAGCCCCGAACCTGAGAAGTGCGCCGTACGTATCGTTCGATGGGGCGTCGTACCTTGTCAGAATCTGCGCATGCTGGCGGTTTGAGTCGTTGCTGATAGGAGTTACCCACCGCAATTCAACGTCTCCGAGTTCCAGCACGTTGCCTAATCTCAGGCGGCTGGTCGGGCGGAGTTCGTAGAACACCGTTGTAGCCGCGCCCGAAGGGATCTCCGCGAACTCCTTCCGTGCCTGCGTGAAGTTCTGATCGGCGGTGATGCGATTCTCGTATCCGACTATGCGCCAGGATTCCACAGCTTTGGGATTCCAGGTGACCTGTGCACGTGTCTGGTCGGCGAACGGCAAGGATAGGGTAAGCCAATTGTCGCGATTGAACAGGGCCCTTGCTTGAACGGGGGTATCCAGGTAGCGGTACCATCCGTTGCCATGTTGTGCGAGCTGCTCCAAAAGTTCGTCGTTGTAGTTCCCGATGCCGACTCCAATCGTAATGAGTCTCAGGGGGTTCTTGCTGTCTCGGTCTCCAGCCGACTCGAGTATGGCAAAAGGATCGGTGGCGTCCACATTTGCAACGCCGTCGGACATCAGGATTACGTAGTTGTAGGCTTCCGGGTTGTCCGTGCGCATCTCATGAGCAATCTGGACTCCCAGGTTCAGGCCGGCCTGAACATTGGTCGAGTTTCTCGGAGTGAGTTGGCCAATGGACCAAACCACATCTCGGGACTCGAAGTTCTGATTCTGGACGGTGAGATCGCTAATAACGCTGCTGCTGAAGTGGACAACTGAGATTCGGTCGTTATGTCGAAGGCTTCTGCGGATGCTGTCCGCGGCTGCGCGTGCAATCTCTATCCTGTTCCCGTCGCCCATGGAGCCGGACGCGTCCAACACCAGGGTGACGTTCAGCGGCCTGTCCTCAACCACCTTCGGTGCTTGAAACCCGACGCGCGCCAGTATCAGGCTGCCGTCGAGTGGATGTGGGATGGCATCCGTGTGAATGGCGAAGCTATCTGCTCTGGACGGCTGCTCGTAATGGTAGTTGAACGCGTTCACCCACTCTTCGGAGCGAACTGAGTCAGGGTCTACCTGGTATCCGGACCTCGCCCAGTTGAGAGCTAGCTGGAAAGAGGTACGGTCGGTATCGAGGCTGAATGTGGAAACGCTGTCCTCGGAAGTTCGCACCTCCGTGGTGCGAACATTGTCCGTGAACGTCGTCGCTCCCGGCTGCGCGCTCCTCGAACCGCTTTGTCCTCCAGTCGAAGGTAAAGTTGCCTGTCCGATCGAGGCTGTCGATGGGGCTGGCTCTGACGACGCGACGGCTTCTTCTTCCATCTCGTCAGCCATTTCGAGGTCAGACGAATACTCATCCACCGCAGCCGCAGCCGATGAGTCCTCCTCGTAAGCCATATCGAGGTCATGCGAATACTCAACCGCCGGAGCTTCAGCCGTTGAGTCCTCCACGTCAGCCATAAAGTCGCCATACGAATACGAGTCTTCTGCCGCTACAGAGGCATCAGTTGAATCTGCTTCTGAAGACGAATCGCTTGAGGCTGCAGGCCCTTGTGATCCGGAGGCTCCACGAGAGTCGCTTGACTCCGGTTCTTCTGCAGAACAGGCTGCAAGGATTGTCCAGACTACGGCAAGGGAGAGTAGCAGTCCGATGGTCTTGGTCGGCATTTTCACAACTCCTGATTCTTCAGTGCGAGGAGAATCTCGCTGACTGTAAGACGACAGGGCGTGCTGATTAGTTCCCTTCACATGAGCAGAAAGCCTCTAACAGCAAATTGGAAGGGCCGAACGAAAGCCTCGTCGCCTTTCCAATTTGCCACGCTAAGTCCACAGGCGCACACGATTTGACCAAAATTGGAGCCGGCCGCAACAAGGGCCACTGCCCGGATATGAGCACCCTTGAGAATGTGCACCTTTGTGGGCAGGGCCGAGCCGTCTTCATTGTCGGTTCGAGCTCGGTCTGCCACCCAGATGAAATCACATGGACCGGATCGCCCAGCGTTTCCTTCCTCAGCGTCAATCCCAGTCCCGGCGCGTCCGAAGCCTGCCCGATGCCTGCCCGATGCCTGCCCGAAGCCTGGATGTTGGGGCCGTCCCTCTCGAGGAATCCGTCTGCCGTCTTCAAGTCCACGTAGTCTATGAGGTCCGTGTAGCAAATCAGGTGCTTTGGGAGCGTACTCGCTGCGAAGTGCAGCAGCGACGACCATACGATCTCGCTGCCCCAAGCGTCGTCCGGCACAACGCTGGTCCCCAGATCGAGCGCGAGGTCCCGCAACTTCCGCGCCTTGGTCAGTCCTCCCAACGTGTTCATCCGCTGCGGGCAGTTCGTGCCATTACGGGTGCCGTAGACGGCCTCCGTTTGGTTGTTGCACGGGCCGCCTCTATGGCCGCAGTTGATACGGATTCAGTGGTCGGACGTTCCCGCCCGCCGTCTATTTCTCGTACCGTAGTTCGAGCTTGTCCAAGGTACTTACCCTCTGGATCTTATCTGCCGAACTTGCCTAGAGCGAACTGGTGTGCTATTATCAGTACATGTTTACCGAAGCTCACGGAAAGACCGAACGCTTAAGCACCCCTTATGGGTCCAGGGCCATGCCCTGGTGTTCCATTCGTGTTCCACGTATGCACCGATTAGGTACCGTTCGTGTTCTGAAAATGTTCCGAAACGGTTCCGAAGGAGGCTCCTCTCCAGCTACGAAACGGAACAAAACGGAACATAATGGAACACATTTTTTCGCCACGCCCCCTTTTCCCGGTCAGCGGATTGCCGCTGCGAGCGTGGCCAAACCCTTGCGCATGGGCGCTGTACGGTCGGTCTACGCCAGCATGTACCGCCGGTTGAGCGGCACCTCGGCCACGGCCTGCGACGTCACCGCCTCGCCGTCCACCGTCACGAGCCGTTCCTTCGCATCCACGCGCACCGCCGGGCAGCGCCTATTGCGGATCATATCGTCTCGCGTTACGCCTCGAACGCCCCGCACGGCCAGCAGCTTGCGGGCAGTCCGCAGGCGTTGCGACAGCCCAAGCGACAGCGAAGCCTCCGACACGAACAGCGCGCTCAGGGACGGTGCGGCCTCCCCGGACCCGCCGAAATGCGGCCCGTACGCCACCGGCTCGGCTCCGCCCACGCTCGCGTTGCCCTCGCCCAGCGGCCCCCACGCCGTGAAGCCGCCCTTGATCACCTGCTCCGGCTTGATTCCGAAGAACTCCGGCCGCCACAGCACGATGTCCGCCATCTTCCCCGGCGCTATCGACCCCACGTAGTCCGAGATGCCATGTGCGATCGCCGGGTTGATCGTGTACTTGGCGATGTACTGGAGCACTCGTTCGTTGTCGTGCCCCACGCCGTTCTCGCCCGCTTCCGCCTTCATCTTGTGCGCTAGCTGCCACGTCCGGCAGATCACCTCGCCGATGCGCCCCATCCCCTGTGAGTCGGAGTTGATGATCGGTATCGCGCCCAGGTCGTGCAGCACATCCTCCGCGGCCATCGTCTCGCGCCGAAGCCTGTCGTCCAGCGCCGCCGCCTCCGCCTGATCGTGCCTCCGCACGGCGTGAATGAGGGCCGTCATCGCGAAGTGCTCCCTGTGCGCGCCCACCGTGTATGGGATCGTGGGCGTAGTCGACGATGGGATGATGTTCGGTACGCCCGCCAGCTCGAGAACGTCCGGGGCGTGCCCGCCGCCCGCTCCCTCCACGTGGTACGCGTGCACGGCCCTTCCCGCGATCGCGTCCACCGTCTCGCCCACGTGCACAGACTCCTGCAGTCCGTCCGTGTGCAGCGCCACCGACACGTCGTGCGCGTCCGCCACCTTCAGGCACGTGTCGATCACGTCCGGGTAAGCGCCCGTATCCTCGTGCACCTTGAACCCGCAGGCACCGGCTTCAAGGCTCTCGAGCATCGGAGCAGGGTGCGTCGCGCTGCCCAGTCCCTGAAGGCCCACATTGACGGGCATGCGCTCCAGTGCCTCGAACGTCCTGTGTATCTTGAACTGCGCGTTCTGGGACAGCCCGCCGCCTATGAGCGTGGTGATCCCGCTGGACACGGCCACCGGAATCAGCTTCGGCGTTACGAGATGAACGTGGCTGTCCACGCCGCCAGCCGTCGCGATGAGTCCCGCGCCGAACCGGACCAGCGTGTTCGTCCCGACCTCGAGGTCTACGCCGTCCATGATGTCGGGGTTGCCGGCCCTGCCAATACCCGTGACAAGTCCGTCCTTGATCCCGATGTCACCCTTCATGACGCCCAAAACCGGATCGATGATCAGGACACCGGGGATCACAATGTCCAACTCGCTGTTTCCGGGCCTTCCGTGCGACATCATCATTCCGGCCCGCACGTTCTTGCCCCAGCCGTAGACCAGCTCGTTCCCGTACTCCGCCAGGTCCCGCTCCACCTCCACGATCAGGTTCGTGTCGCCCAGCCGTATCCGGTCCCCGGTCGTGGGGCCGTACTCGCCCACGTAGGTATCTCGGTCGATCTCGTGTGCCAGCGTCACTCCTCCCTATGCATGAAGCCGGCCTCGATCGCCCGCTCAAGAGCCGCTTCGGAGTCTGTTTCGTCGAGCGAGCCGTTCACCAGCCCGTGAAACCCGTGCACGCGCCGCTTTCCGCCGATGTTCACGAGTCGGACCAGCTTGCTCTCGCCGGACTCCCAACGCACCGCCGCGCCCGCCGGGATGTCGAGCCGCCTGCCGTACGCCGCCCTTCGGTCGAACCTTAGCTGCCGGTTCGCTTCGAAGAAGTGGTAGTGTGAAGTCACCGACACCGCGTGGCCGGAAGTGTTCTCCACGTCGATCGACACAGCCTCGCGCCCCTCATTGCAGCGTATCGCGCCCTCTCTCGTGAAAACTTCTCCCGGCCTCATTCTTGGAAGATCTCCCTCCGCTATCGGATCGGGTTGTCGATTACCACCAGCTTGTTGCCGTCCGCGAAGTTCACCTCCAGCCGGATGCTGCTCACCAGCGTGTCCACCCCGTCCATCACGTCATCTCTGGAGAGTATGTTCAATCCGCGAGCCTCGATCTCCTCGTAGCTGAGCCCCGCGCGACCGTCCTCCAACAGCTCATCGCTTATGAGTGCAACCGCCTCCGGATGGTTGAGCTTGAGCCCCTTGGCCTTCCTGCGCCTCGCCATCTCGGCCACAGTGAAGATCGTAAGCCGGTCCATCTCCTTCGGCGTCAGCCTCATCTGTTACTCCCTCGGTCATTGTCACTAGCCTGTCGCAAGTGCCTCTATGCTTCCTGACGTGTGACGGCAAGCCGCAGTTCCAGCGTGTCCAGGACTCTGAACAACGTGTCTATGCGCGGGTTGCCTTCACTGGAAAGTGCCCTGTACAGGGCTTGCCTCCCTAGGCCGGCGCCTTCCGAAACATAGGTCATACCCTTGGCGCGCGCCACGTTGCCAAGGGCCTTGGTGAAGTAGGCCGGGTCGTCCTCTTGCAGCGCGGCGTTGAGATACTCGATCAACGCCTCATCGCTGTCGAGGAAATCGGTCACTTCGAATCTCTTGAGCTTCATAGTTGATTCCTCATACCTCTCGAGCCATGCGTTGGGCCAGGGTGATGTCCTTTGTTTGGCCTGCCTTTTCTCCGCCGCATAGCAACACCACTACCGTTCTCTGTCTCACTGCGTAGTAGACACGATAGCCCTTGCCTGTATGGATACGTAGTTCGCTTACCCCTTGCCCAACTGAGCGATGATCACCAAAGTTACCCTCGTCGAGGCGCTCAATGCGAACTAGGATCGATGCCTTGGCCTTATTGTCGCGAAGCCTCCTGAACCACCTCTCAAAGGCATCCGTGTAAATCACCTCCATCGAGTGTCCCTTATAAAGGACGCTTCGTCAACTATGCGTCCCCTTCCTCTTCCCAGCTACACGTCCGCCACCAGCACCCACATCGGTCCCGCTCCCACCTCGTACGTTTCCACCGGCGTTAGGCCGCCCGTCTCTTGGTCGATCTCATACTGCGCAAGGTTGCCGGACTCCAGCCCTGCCGCGTACAGGAAGCGCCCGTCCGGGTCCAGGCTGAAGGCCCTGGGGACCGGCTCCGTTGGCACGATCGCGGTCCGCGTCAACTGTCCCCAGCCCGGATCCACCGCGAAGCACGCGATACTGTTGTGCCCGCGATTGGGCGCGTACAGGAACTTGCCCGTGGACGCAATCTGAATCTGCGCACAGGAATTGTCCCCATCGAACCCGTCCGGGAGAGTCGAAACGGTCCGCATGGGATCGAGTAACCCGTCGTAAATGCTCATCTCGTACGACGTCACGCTGCTCTCCTGTTCGTTGGAGAAGTAGAACACGTTCATTCGCGGATGAACGCAGAAATGCCTCGGCCCCGCGTTCGGAGCCGGCGACAGTTCCGGCTGATCATTTGGCGTTAGCCGCCCCGACGCCTGGTCGAAGGTGTACTGCAGTATCAGGTTCGGCCCGTCCGCTCCGGCGATGTGCGGCACATAAGCGTACAAATTCATCGGGTCGGTCTGTATCGAGTGCGCGCCCGTGTAGGTCTCGATCTCCTGCACCGGCTCAGCCCCGCCTTCGCCGTCCAGGCGGTGCACCGTGACCATTCCCGCGAAGTAGTATGCACCCAGCAGGTACCGGCCCGTCCGGTCGGTTGACAGATAGCACGGGTCCGAAGGCAGGTCGATGGATCCCACCGGAGTTAGGCCTCCGGTCGCAGCGTCGATTCGATAGCTCACCAGTGTGTTGTTCCCGCGAAGCCCGGCGTAGAGGTACTCTCTCTGCGGATCGATCGCCAGCGGCGCAGGGCCGGACGGCGCGTCCGTGTCCCCGAGCTTCGTCAGTCTCCCCGTATCCCGGTCTGCTTCATAGGCTGCGATCCGGTTATCGTCTTGAAGGGCCACGTACAGGTACCTTGCCATCGCCTTCGCCTCCCGTATCTGTCGATTTATTGCTCCCAGTCATTGTATGTTATCGCTGGAGCCGCGCCCCGGACTCGCGGCAACCTGTGGAGGTAGAACATGTCTGGCACCGTTTCGTTCGAACCGCTCAGCCCCCTCTCGCTGCTTGAGAGAAGCGCAGCCGTCTATCCTGACAAAACGGCCGTCGTACACGGCGACACCCGCTACACGTACGCTCAGTTCCACGAGCGCGTTTGCCGCCTCTCGTCCGCGCTGCGGCAAGCCGGGGTAGGGAAGGGCGACAGAGTGGCCTTCCTCGTCCCCAACCTGCCCGCTATGCTCGAAGGCCACTTCGGCCCTTTGCGGCTTGGCGCCATTCTTGTAGCCATAAACATACGTCTGTCGGCGCGCGAAGTCGCCTACATCGTCAATCACTCCGGTGCCAAGGTCCTCGTATTCGACTCCGAGTTCGCTCCCGTCGTCCGGGAAGTGAGGCCCGAAACGCCCGGCGTAAGCCTGTACGTCCAGGTCGACGATGGTATAGGCATGGCAACGGACATCCCCGGCCCCGACTACGAATCGTTCCTCGAGTCCGGTTCACCCGACGAGCCGAACGTCCCGCTCGACTCTGAGCTCGACACCATCGCGATCAACTACACGTCGGGCACCACCGGGATGCCCAAGGGC
Organism: Dehalococcoidia bacterium; assembly: GCA_965237445.1. Taxonomy (GTDB): domain Bacteria; phylum Chloroflexota; class Dehalococcoidia; order Lucifugimonadales. Next base: position 1,895,556 of record OZ250142.1, read on the forward strand.
GTCATGTACCACGCTAGGGGTGCGTACCTCGCCGCCATAAGCGAGGCGCTGGAGATGGGAGTAACTTGGCGCAGCACATACCTTTGGACGCTTCCCATGTTCCACTGCAACGGCTGGTGCTTCACGTGGGGCGTAGCAGCCGTTGCAGGCACCAACGTCTGTTTGCGCCGCGTCGACCCTGAGCAGATATTCGACCTCATCGAATCTGAGGGCGTCACCCACATGTGCGGCGCTCCCACCGTCCTGACGATGATGTACTCGTCTCCCGCGGCGGAGGGCCGCGACCTTTCGGGCCTGTACATCGTCACTGCGGGCGCCCCTCCCGCGCCACACGTGCTCCGCACTATCGAAGGCATGGGCGCGGACATCCAGCACGCGTACGGTCTCACCGAGACCTACGGCCCGCACACCCTCTGCGCTGACCAGCCCGGCTGGGACGAACTCCCCGTCGAGGAGCGCGCCAGGCTCAAGTCGAGGCAGGGCGTGCCGTACCTGATGGCCGATCCAGGCATGAGAGTCGTCGACAGCCAAATGAACGATATCCCGAAGGACGCCGAGACGATGGGCGAGGTCCTTATGCGAGGCAACAACGTCATGTCCGGCTACTTCGATGACACAGCGGCAAGCGAAATGGCCTTCCAGGGAGGCTGGTTCCACTCCGGAGACCTCGGCGTGTGGCACCCAGACGGCTACATCGAGCTCAAGGACAGGGCCAAGGACGTGATCATCTCAGGCGGCGAGAACATCTCCACCCAGGAGGTCGAGCGTGTCGTGATGGACCACCCGGCCGTCCTCGAGGTGAGCGTCGTAGGCGTCCCGGACGAACAGTGGGGCGAGACGCCCAAGGCCTTTGTAATGAAAAAGCCGGACGCTGATGTTACGGAGCAGGACATCATAGACTTCTGCCGGGAGCGGATTGCCCGCTTCAAGGCGCCGAAGCACGTCGAGTTCGGCGACCTTCCGAAGACAGCCACCGGCAAGATCCAGAAGTTCGTCCTACGCGAGCGCGAATGGGCCGGCCGCGAAAAGCGCATCCAGTAAGCGCGGTTACAGTTTAGACTTGATGAGACTAAGAACGTGAGAATCTTCCCGCACTTGTGATTACGGCGAATGCCGGAATCTACCAGGATGGGCGTGCGGCGTTCTGTGACTCGCTTGATTTCATTGGAGCTTTCCGGCTCTCACCTCCACCGTGAGGCCTTCTTCGTCCAGTTCGCTGATGCCGGCGAGGGCTATAGGCGGGCGGTCTGGAAATTCTGCTACAAGCTGTAGGCGTCCGCCTACGGCTTCCACATAGTTGCTCAGGGTGGATAGCAGCAGATCGGTTCGCCTTTCGATGCGTGACACGTTCTCTTGGTTGATCCCGAGCTCTTCGGCTACGCTCACCTGAGTCATTTCACGGGCGCGGCGGAGGTCTCGCAACGACATCTCTTCTGCAACGAGCAGCTTCGCTCGTTCTTCCACGCGGTGTCGGCGCACCTCTGGCAATTGGTTCATTCGCTGCCGTAGCGTAGTCATCATGCCCTTCCTCTCTGTTCCAAATCCTCTAGACGTCTGCCGTAGCGGGTGTCCGCCTTATCGACGAGCCGTCTGTAAAAACGCCGTTCGCTAACGCCCGACTTGTCCCCGGCCACAAGAAGAACGGCCTGCCGGTCGGGGTCGAACGCAAAGGCGACACGCAAGACGCCTCCGCCCGCGTTGAATCGAAGCTCCTTCATGTTTGCGTGACGCGATCCGTTCAACGTGTCTACGCGAGGTCGGCCAAGCGATGGTCCAAACGTCTCCAGAACTTTCGCTCGCGCAAGAAGCTCATCCTGCACTGGGATAGGCAGTGCATCGAACTCAGGATCGAATTCAGGGGCAAAACGAACCTCCCAAACCATGCCGCTAGTATGCTTCAAAGTGCATATGCAGTCAAGTGCATTAGAGGAACTTTTGGAGTATCCAGGAGACCCGCCCGGCCGCGAAAAGCGCATCCAGTGAGCGCCCCGCCGCTGTCCAGGCTGTAGAGTGCGCCAGACGCCGCTCCCTCCCATCTCCTCAGGCTGAGGCTCAGTTCCACATTCCGCCGGGCCAGTGTCGGGCCAGCCTGGGGCCGCCCTACAAGATGAGGCTGATGGACGCGTTTGCGATGCCCAGGAAAAGAAGGAAACCGAACACGTCCGTCACTGTCGTGACCACCACCGCGGAGGCGACCGCCGGGTCCAGGCCGGCTCGGCGCAGGAACAGCGGCACTGCCGCGCCCACACAGCCCGCGATCACCATATTGCCGAGCATGGATACACCTAACACCAGCCCCAGGCCAAGGTTCTGCTTCCAGAGTATGGCTATTGCCGCCACCAAAACCCCGAGCCACACTCCGTGCAACAGCCCCAGCATGGCCTCCCGCACGAGCAGCCGCTGTGCGCTCACCCCCACCAGCTCCCCCAGCGCGATTGCTCGGACTATGAGCGTTAGCGTTTGAGTGCCGCCGATGCCGCCCTGTCCCGCGACCACAGGCAGAAACGCCGCGAGCACAACCACCTGCGTCAGCGTCGACTCGAACAGCGCCACCGTCGCCGCGGCCAGAAACGTCGTTCCCAGGTTCACCGTAAGCCATGGCAGCCGCGTCCGTATCGAGTCGAACAGCGCACCGTCCACATTCTCGCCCGCCACGCTGGCCACCTGCTGCATCTGTCGCGTGTCCTGCTCGACTGTAGCGCTCAACAGCGACTCCGCCAAAATCACTCCCTCGAGCTCACCGTCGCCGACCACGGGTATCTGCGTCAGATTGTAGCGACGCTGAAGCCGGGCGCACTCCTCCGCAGGCGTGTCAGCCGTCACGGTCGCCACGATTGTCGAGGCGATCTCCCGGATCGGCGTCGAGCTGTCCGCGAGCGCTAGGTCGACCATGCTGACCTGTCCGGCGAGTACGCTGCCCTCTCCAACGGCATAAATGTGCGTGAGCTTGTACCGGCTATCTCCAAACGCTCTGAGGCTCTCTCTGGCCGCCTCGGCAAGTCCGTCGATATCAACTGTTGGATACTCGGATGTCATGAGCGACCCCGCCGTGTCCGGCGAGTAGGCAAGAATCTCCGTTGCCTCTAGAGGCTGCCTCAGCGAATCTGCCACTTCACGGGAACGCAGCATCGGTAGCCGGCGTAGCGTCGCCAGGGCCTGGCTCGGAGTGACCTGGCTGAGCACAAACGTGAGTAACTGCACCCCCAGATCGCGTCCCCACTCGTCCTGCTACCACGGGGTTCATCTGCCTTAGCATCCACGAGACCGTATCGGGAGTCATGACGTGGACCATGGCCTCGCGGCTGCTGCGTGGCAGCCCGGCAACAATGCTGCCTATGTCGGCGGGGTGGAGATGCCGGATCCTCTCCCACGCGGTATGCTCGTCTCCGGCGCTGAGCAGGTCTCGGACCTCATCAGCGATGTCCTCCGCCTCGTCCAGTGAAATGGCCTGCGGTAAGAGGGCTCCAACTTCAGGACTTTGCTCACCCCGAATCGACTTCCCTCTATCATCCATACTCGGTCTCCGTGTAGCCGCGTTCTACGGCAATGTCGTTGGGCCTAGCAGGCTGCTGAAATTCGGGGTGTGCAGAGGGGCGAAGCCCCTTTGCCGGGAGTCTGAGGGTGTCCCTCAGATATAATTTTCTCCTCCTACCCGGCCAGGGATGGGGCTGGGGGAACTCAAGAAGAGCTCTTCCGCAGCCAGCTAGAGTTTGAGAAATCCACGATTGACTGTCAGAACGTCAGATGCATCAAATGGGAGACTGCGCTTGGCCCGATGGGTCTGACTGCTGGGCCTGGTAGCTGGGAGCCCTGCTCGGATCGTCTGGTACTCTGAAAAGAGATTGGAACGCAGGCGTAGTGGTAGCTATAGATTCTATCAGCCTCATACTTCGCGGAGTGGAGCAGACTTGATTGAGTAGTCGAGATGCTGGCGATGCGATTGAGCTGAGCCCCGAGAAACAGACCTGGGTCAGATGGCGGCGCGCAGGGCTGGTCGCGGCTGCGATACTTGCCCTTGCGGCGATCCTGTACTTGGCTCGCGGCGCGTTGTTCCCGTTCGTCATCAGCATTGTGTTGGCTGAACTTCTGTATCCGGTTGTGGTCTTCGTGGAAAAACGCCTGCCGAGCCACGACAGATGGCCGGGCCCGACTCGAATAGCGTCCATACTCACGATCTACGTTGTTTTCGCACTCGTGCTGGCTGGGATCGCCTACGTCACCATTCCGCCCCTGTTCCACGAAGCGGAGGAGTTGGTCCAGAGCTTCCCTGGCCTGTACGAAAGGGCTAGGTCCACTGCTGAAGGCTGGTCGCACGATGTCACCGAGCGAATTCCTGCTGAATTGCGCGCCCAGGTTGAGAACGCCGTTGCGGAGGGCGGGAATGTGCTGGCGGATGCGGCGCACGGCATCCTTGAGAGGACGGTCAGCGGCGTTTCCAACGCCGTAACGCTTGTCATCGGCTTGGCAATCGTACCGTTCTTCCTCTTCTACATACTCAAGGACCGCGAGCACGTGGTTGACGGCATATACCCCATGCTGTCCCCCCTCGGACGCACCCGCACACAGCACGTCTTTCACCTGGTAAATCGGGTGATTGGCTCTTATGTGAGAGCGCAGCTTCTAAGCGCCACGATTGTCGGTGGGCTGGTCTTCATCGGACTGACCATCCTTGGAATCAAGTTCGCCGCGATTCTTGGGTTGGTCGCTGGGCTGTTCGGCCTCATTCCGATCATAGGACCGCTACTCGGCGCGGTGCCCGGCCTGCTCGTGACACTCGCCAGCTCCCCGGATCGAATCATTTGGGTCGTGCTCGTATACGTGGTGGTCCAACTCATAGAGAACAACTTGATTTCTCCGCGGATACAAGGAAGCGCCGTAAGGCTCAATCCGGCTTTCATAATGATCATCCTCGTCGTGTCGAGCGAGGTCGCTGGTCTCTGGGGCGTAATCGTTGGCGTCCCTCTGGTAGCGGCCGTCCGGGACGTCTTCGTCTACTTCTTCAACGAGTGGGGTGGCTCTCCCGGAGAAGAACCGCAGACCGCGCTAGCTGGGCCAGAGCCCGCCGTTCTCGATTCTGCCGATCCCGCGCAGAGCGATGGTGTGGATGCGGAGTCGGACTAACAGCAACTTAGGTCAAGCACCGCCGAGCCTCGTACTAACCGCCCCATCTGGGCTCCTGGCATTGTTAGGACCCACTGTTCCTTCTAGTCCCGCCCTGTCCTCGCCGAAGCGGCAAGTAGAAGGGCCTCGCATACAACCGTCTTGAGTCGGCCGAAGGAGCCCGGCTCCCTCCGCTGTCATCCCCGAGCGAAGCCGAGAGCCTGCCCTGCGACCCTCCCAACTGTCATCCCGAGCGAAGTCGAGGGATCTAAGACGCCACGTAGGACGTCAAGCATTCTCGCCGCAGGTAGCCTCTCTGCTTATGCCGTAGCGTGAGCGCCACCCCGAGTATCCGCACATTCCGTAGTGGCAGGTTTCAGACCTGCCTGCCCCTCATGTAACTCTGGAACAACCCGGATAGTCTTGAGTCTTCGCCGAGCCAGACGCAGAGGATGATTGGGGAGCAGTGCGGAGCTCCTTGGCAATCAGGTGTGAGTCTAGGAACGAACGGATGACTCGCAGGTTCCCTGGAAAGCTGCCTACTGTCAACCCACTCTCCTCTCCCCCCAAAGCAAAAGGAGATGCGGGCCCCGATGAGGGCCCGCATCTCCTCCCGCAGTCGGAAACGAGTCTACCTGTTAGCTTGGGAGGCGCAGGGCGGAAACGAGTCTGCCTGTTAGCTTTCCAGGGTCGGGGCGTCTCCGACCTGGACAGGCAGCTTCCTCGCTCGCTTCGCCTCTGCCTTCGGCACGGTGATCGTTAGCACGCCGTGCTCGTATCGCGGCTCCACCTTGTCCGGCTCCACCGAGTCCGGCAGCCGCAGCGCCCTGTGGAACGATCCCGTCCTTCGCTCACGCAATTGGTAAGACTCGCCTTCCTCCTGGTGTGACTCGGCCGTCTGACCCTTGATCGTAAGCACGTTGTCCTCGATGGACACCTGGATGTTCTCCGGAGAGACTCCCGGCATAGAGGCGCGAATCAGGGTTTCGTCACCCTTCCGTGATACGTCCAGCGGCACTGCCCAGGCCTCGCCCTCGGCGCTTTCCGATGCGTTGCGGGCAGACGTACCTACCCTCCGCAACATCCTGTCCATTGTGTCCTGCATATGCCGTAGCTCGCTGAACGGGTCCCTTCTATGTACCATCTCCACATGTCTCCTTCTGGTTTAGATTGTTGCTTTCAACTTGTCCGTCGCTTCAACCTGCCGGTTAGAACGAGTAATACTTCACGCCGGCTTGGGGCACCCGGAAGTACCAGCGCCCTGTGCCCCGTTCGCCAACTTGGCGCGACCCCTCGGTCGCTTCCAGGACCGCCTCAACCTCGTTGGCGAGCTTGGCATTGAGCCCGCTGCTGTCGGTTCGCTTTGCCTCTTGCCGTGTCGAGGTCGCTGAATCTGCCATCTTGCAGCCTCCTGACGTGAGATACGCCTGAAGTATAGGACTTGATACAGAGCGTGTCAAGGCTATGCAGTATGCGCCATATAGCATGGATATGACATTGACAGGTCTTTGGCCATGCGATATAAAGAGTCTGCAATGACAATGAGACAGGCTCAGGGCATCTACCTGATCAGCATGGTCGCGGAAACGCTCGATATGCATCCGCAGACCCTCCGCAAGTATGAGCGCGCCGGTCTCGTTCAGCCTCTGCGAATGGGAACTCTGCGCACCTACTCTGACGAAGATATCGCGCGACTCAGGTTGATCAAGCACTTTGTCGAGGGCCTGGGGCTCAACCTGGCGGGGGTGGAGATGGCCCTCTCGGTCACGAGTGAGTTGCTGGAGCTTCGCAGAACGCTTGCCCGCGTGGCGGGCACATCACCGGAGGTCGACAGCTCATTGAGACACGTGGACCGTATGCTGGCCCGCTATGGCATAAGAGTACTGGAGCGAAGCGCCAGGCGGGACGCCGCCCACTCACTTGAAACCTCGGGCTACAGGTTGACCGTCAACGCCGAGGAGTCTGTCCACTTCAGCGTTCCACGCTGACCGTACCGGAGCTCGCCTCGGCTCATTTGAGCCCTGAACAGCCCCGGCAACTGCTGTCCTACTCCGACAGCCTGCTCGCTATCGCTGAGGTCTCCACGCTTTCGCCAAGCAGCTTCATGATCGCGTACACCGCTCGTGCGCTTGGCATCGGCACCTCCAGCATCTCCCCAATGTCAATCGGCGCGCCCACAATCGCATCCAGCTCGATCGACCGCGACGACTCCACATCCTGGAGCATCGATGTTTTGTGGGGGCCCAACCCTCCCGCGATGACCGCCATGTTCTCGTTAATCGCCGTCGGCGTCTCCACGCCCAATGCCTCCGCCACAGCGTTCGCTTCTTCCATAACCGCACGCACGAGGTCCAGCACTTCCGTGTCCCAGCTAATCTCGCCCAGCGTCGCCCGTGTCAGTGCGCTAATCGGGTTCGTGCTCATGTTCTTCAGCAGCTTGTCCCAAATCTCCGCTCGTATTTGCGGGCTCACTGAGCATCGAAGTCCGGTGTTCTCCATCGCTTCGGCCAGCCGCGAGCAACGTTCGCTCATCGTTCCGTCCGGCTCGCCGATCGAGAGTTGGTTGCCGATCAGGTGCTCCACCACCCCCGGCGCCGGCGCCGACGCTGCCATGTCTTTCAGCACGCACCCGATCACGCGCTCAATTGGTATCTCCGCCGCTAGGCCGTCCGGGTCCAGCCGCTCCAGCATCGTCCCTTCCAGTTCGCCCCCGTGCCGCAGGAAGTACCACCACGGGATCCCGTTCTGCACCGGCACCACGGCTGTGTCGTCGCCTAGCAGCGCCGGCAGGCTGGGCGACACCTCCGGAACGCTGTCGGCCTTCACCGTTAGCATGACGAAGTCAGCCACGCCCGGTTCCTCGTAGTTGTCGGTCACGTGTAGCTTCGCCGAGAAGTCCCCGATCGGACTCCGGACAACCACGTCCCCTGTGTGTAGGGCCTCGAAAGTGCGACCCCTCGCAACTAGCCACACCTCGTTGCCGGCCGCGCTCAGCTTCGCCGCTAGGTAAGTGCCGATCGCCCCAGCGCCAACTATCACGAACTTCATGCCGCCTACCTCCGTACTTCTCTTGAGCCTTTTAGATATCCAGCTTGCCGACTGTCCTAGCACTGAAAGTATAATGTCTTCACATCTCTACCGGACGGTGCGGACGATGATGGGAAGGCCAGTGGACGCCAAAATCCCCAATCCTTCGATGGAGACCTTTGCACCAAGCTTTAGCAGGCGCTGAAAAACGGGGTGTGCAGAGGGGCGAAGCCCCTTTGCCGGGAGTCTGAGGGTGTCCCTCAGATATGATATTCCCTCCCTTCCTGACATGAAGGGGTCAAGGGGATAGTCGCAAGGGTTTTTCAGCACCCTGTTAATACAGAGTACGAAAGACCTTCCTATTCCCCTCTCCCTCGATGGAGACCTTTGCGAACCCTTGTCAGATGCGCAACAAGACTTCCTCTCCCTCGATGGAGGCCTTTGCGATACCTTGTCAGATGCGCAACAAACTTCCTCTCCCTCGATGGAGACCTTTGCGATACCTTGTCAGATGCGCAACAAAACTTCCTCTCCCTCGATGGAGACCTTTGCGATACCTTGTCAGATGCGCAACAAAACTTCCTCTCCCTCGATGGAGACCTTTGCGATACCTTGTCAGATGCGCAACAAAATTTCCTCTTCCTCGATGGGAGAGGATTGAGAGCCTGTCCCGAGTCTCTCGAGGGATGAGAGCCTGCCCTGAGTCTCTCGAAGGGGTGAAAAGGGCGGTGTGCGGGGATCGTCGGCAAGTTACGCAAAGGTCTCCGCTGAGGTAAAGTGCGGCGTGAAGTCCTATGAACAATGGCTTGAAAGAAGGTGAGAGCAGTTGATAGAAACTCGTTGGTATAAGGGCAACATCCATACGCACACCGACCTGTCCGACGGCGACGCCAAGCCGGAAGTGGCCGTCCGCTGGTATCGCGACCACGAGTACGACTTCCTCGTCCTCAGCGACCACAACCACCTCACCCTTTATGAGCACTCCGAGTCGGACTCAGGTAGCCCCCTGATGGTCCCCGGCGAAGAGGTCACGATCAACCTGCTGAAGCCTGGAAAGGAATACCCCATCCTGGTCCCTGTCCACATCATTGCCATCGGCATCGACAGGGTCGTAGAACCGATCAACACGGGCGATGTCGTCACCACACTTCAGGCAAACATCGACGCCATCGCAGAGGCAGGCGGCATCTCCTCGATCGCGCACCCTAACTTCAAGTGGGCGTTCGACCATCGCGAAATCTCCGCCGTCACCGGCGCCGCCTGCATGGAAATCTTCACGCCTGCAAGCAACGTAGATGGCGCCCCAGGCCGTTACAGCACGGAGCAGATGTGGGACAACGTGCTTTCTGCCGGACGACCCATCTGGGGCGTCGCTGTTGACGACACGCACCACTACTTCGACTTCGCTCCGGGCAAGTACAATCCGGGCAAGGGCTGGATCGTCGTGAGGGCTGCCGAACTCTCGAAGGACGCCATCGTCGGCGGTATAGAGCGCGGCGACTTCTACGCCTCCACCGGCGTCGAGCTGGACGAGCTGGAGATCGACAGCGAAGGCATTCGCCTGCGCGTCCGCAAGAACGGGGACTGGGAGTACGTTGTCACGTTCACCGGCCGCGGTGGCGCCACCTTCGGTCAGATAGCCGGGACCGATGCCGCGTACCGGTTCCGTGGAGACGAGGGATACGTCCGCGCCACCGTCTCCTGCTCCAACCCAGTCAAGGCCTGGACCCAACCCGCTTTCCTTGGCGCCTGACGGAGGCCCGCTTCCCGTATACGGAAACCTTTGCATACCTGCCGTCCTTGTCGAATAGAGACCCCTCTTCCGCCCCTTCCCCAGTCTGCTGGGAAGGTTGGGATGGGGTTCCCCGCCCCAAACAAGACGGTGCGCAAAGGTCTCCTCGATGGGAGAGTGCTAGACCCCGTCCTGAACTTAGCCGAAGGAGCCTGCCCTTGTATCTTGGAGGCAAGACGTTACGCAAAGGTCTCCGCTGAGGTAAAGTGCGGCGTGAAGTCCTATGAACACTGGCTTGAAAGTAGGGGAGAGCTAATGGCCGACACCCGCTGGTACAAGGGAAACATTCACACGCATACCGACCGGTCGGTCGACGCCGACGCCTCGCCCGAAGTGGCTGTCCGCTGGTACCGTGAGCACGAGTACGACTTCCTCGTGCTCAGCGACCACAATCACCGGACCGTCTACGAACACGCAGAATCGGAGCCGGGCAGCCCTCTTATGGTCCCCGGCGAGGAGGTCACGGTCAACCTGCTGAGACGGGAGAAGAGATACCCGATTCCGGTCCACATCATCGCCATCGGTATCGATAGACTGGTCGAGCCGATCAACGCCGGCGACGTGGTCTCGACCCTCCAGGCCAACATAGACGCCATCGCCGAGGCCGGCGGCATTTCGTCGATCGCGCACCCCAACTACCACTGGGCGTTCGATCACCGGGAGATCACCGCCGTGACGGGGGCCGCCTGCATGGAGATATTCACGCCGCTCTGCAACGTGGACGGGGCGCCGGGTCGGTACAGCATGGAGCAGATGTGGGACAATGTGCTCTCCACGGGAAGGCCCATCTGGGGTGTTGCCGTCGACGACACGCACAACTACTATGACTTCGCGCCGGACAAGTTCAACCCGGGCAGGGGCTGGATCGTCGTCAGGGCTGCCGAACTCTCGCGGGATTCCATTGTCGGCGGCATAGAGCGCGGCGACTTCTACGCTTCCACCGGCGTCGAGCTGGAAGAGCTGGAGATCGACAGCGAAGGTATTCGCCTGCGCGTCCGCAAGAACGACGTCTGGGAGTACGCCGTCACGTTCACCGGCCGAGGTGGCGCCACCTTCGGTCAGATCGCCGGGACCGACGCGACCTATCGCTTCCGCGGCGACGAGGGCTACATCCGCGCCACCGTCACCTGCTCCAACCCGGTCAAGGCCTGGACCCAGCCCGTCTTCCTGAATCCGTAGAATCGGCCCCAGCCTCTCTCGACAGGATTCTCCCGTAGGCGCGGTTCGCGAAACGCCCAACCCCTCGTTGCCGACACCCAACGCGTGGCCGCACACCTCCGCCACACGCCCTTGCCGTCATTCGCCCGTCCCCTTGTCCGATGTTTCCGCACCTCTTCGCCGTCAAACCCGCGTAGGCGCGTATCCAGGGGTGGTGCGGGGGGATCGCCGAACAGCCACCCATCGCCTCCTACGATGCGCATCTCCTACAGGCGCCCCGCGCCTCCCTCAAAGGTGCCGTCACCGTTTATAATGCCCGGCCATACCTGAAACGCCGCAGCAAACGCCAGACGGAGGACTAACCCGAATGCCCACCCAGATTGAAGATCGCTTCATCCAGCTCCATCCAAAGTCCGCCGAACGCTACGCGCAATCGCGTGAGGTCTTCCCCGACGGCGTAACGCACGACGCCCGCCGCCTCAGGCCGTTCTCCCTGTTCTTCACCCACGCCGAAGGCCCTGCCAAGTGGGACGTCGACGGCAACCGCATCCTTGATTACTTCGCTGGCCACGGCGCCCTGATCCTCGGCCACTCACACCCGGCCATCGTCGATGCCGTTACACAGCAGGTCACCAAGGCAACCCACCTCGGTGGCTGCGGCGATATGGAGAACGAGTGGGGTAGCCGCGTCAAGAACCTGATTCCGTCCGCCGAGCGAGTGCGCTTCACCAGCTCCGGCACGGAGGCCACGATGATGGCCCTCAAGCTGGCGCGCGCCTATACCGGCAAAGACAAGGTCATCAAGTTCCAGGAGCACTTCCACGGCTGGCATGACTACGTCGTCATCGGCGGCTCAGATCAGGGCGGCGTGCCCGGCGCGACCGGCGACACCATGATCGTGCTCCCGCCCAACGACATCGGCCCTGTCGCCCAGGCCGTGCGCGACAACGACGTCGCCGCCATCATCCTCGAGCCCACCGGCGCGCACATGGGCGCCGATCCCATTAATCCCGAGTTCCTTTCTGAGTTGCGCGGGCTCACCGAGAACGAAGGCGTCGTCCTGATCTTCGACGAGGTCGTGACCGGCTTCCGCACCTCGAAGGGCGGCGCGCAGGCCTTCTACGGCGTCACGCCCGATCTCACCACAATGGCCAAGATTCTGGCGGGCGGCCTCCCCGGCGGAGGCGTCGCTGGCAAGGCCGAGATCGTCAACATGATCGAGAGTTCCGGTGATAGGCAGCAAGACGCCGCCCGCAGGGTCGCCCACCCCGGCACCTTCAACGCTAACCCGCTCTCCGCCGCCGCGGGCGCAAAGGGCCTGGAGCTCATCGAGACCACCCCGATAAACGACACAGTAGATGCCGTGGGCACCCGCCTCCGAAACGGCCTCAACGATCTCCTGTCCCGCATGGAGGTCCCCGGCTGCGCCTCCGGCCACCCGTCAGCAGTGTTCCTGCGCCTTGGCCTGGACCACGAGTGCGACGGCGGCATCATGTGCTCCGCCTCCCTGGACGAGATGCACGCTGCCAAGAACGGTGCCGTTGAGTCCCAGTTCAACCTCGCGCTCATCAACAACGGAGTGCAGAGCGGCACGCGCTTCCTCATGACCGCCGCACACTCAGAGCAGGACATCGACATCACCTTGGCCGCAGCCGAAGCCGCCATGCACGAAGTCCGCGCCGAAGGCCTCATTTGACGTAGCCCTCCGGTGCTTTCGGCATACGAGTGGAAACCGCTTGCGACATTTCTGAAAACTACTGACGAGAGGTACGTTGCAGTGCCATTTCCGCCGCCTTCACAACGCACTGTCCTCATCATGTCGTTCCGAGCGCAGCCGAGAGCTTGCCCTGATCAAAGCCGAAGGGGACTTGAGATCTCCTGCCCCAACAGCGCTGCTGCTGAGGCGTAGGTTTCGCTAGAAAGGGCCTCGCGCATTGGAAATCCACGAAGCACTCTTCTCAATTGGTCTTCTGATCGTCTTCGCCAAGCTGCTTGAAGGCATCTTCAAGAGGTTCGGCCTCAGTTCGATCATCGCCTACGCCGCGGCCGGAATACTTCTTGGCCCCGTGGGCGGGCTGGTCAGAACAGGCGCGGAAGTGGAGGTGGTGCTCGGCATCGGCATCTTCATCTTCTTTTTCCTCATCGGCTTGGAGGAGCTGGACATCCGGGGCTTCTTGGCCGCAGTTCGTGGCCGCCTCTTCCTCGCGTCCGTGCTGTCGGTGACGATATCGCTGTTGGTATCTCTCTCGGTAACCACCGACATCCTGTTCGATCTTGGACTGGGCCTCGATCTCACCCATGCACTTGGTCTGGCCGGCGTGCTCTCACTGTCCAGCTTCGGAGTCGTCGCCAAGGTGCTGATCGACGAAGGGCGTCTCAGGGATCCTGTTGGCGTCCAGATCTTCACGGCCGTGATAATCGCCGAGCTGATTGCCCTCTTCGTCGTGGGGTTCGCCATCAGCGAGCACTTTTACGCTGGAGGCGATGGCCACGCTCTGGACTGGCTCAGCGTCACGACCATCATCGGGCAGATACTCGGGTTCACGATTGTCACATGGTTCGTGTCCACCAAGATTCTCCCGAGGGTGATAGTTGCGCTGCATCATTTCATGCAGGTGCCGCAGCTCTCCTTCGGCTCTGCTCCTCGGCGGGCTGTTCCTGGTGGTAGTAGGGGCCGAGCGCGTCGGACTTCACGGCTCGCTTGGCGCGTTGCTCTTCGGCGCGGCGCTATCGATGCTGCCTTACCAGGTACGGCGCGACATCATGCCCGGAATGAGGGGCACTGCAGGGGGCTTTTTCGTCCCCCTGTTCTTCGCCTCCGCGGGCCTGCACTTCAGCTTGGACTTCCTGGAGCTACAACCGCAGACGATAGCCGCGCTTGTCTTGGTTCCTCTCGCCGGCAAGTTCGCCGCGTCCTTCATCAGCGCGTACATCACTCGTCTGAACGCGCCCTTGGCCACCGCTGCCGGTCTGATGGCGAAGGGAGTGGCGGAAATCGCGCTCCTCCTCCTTCTGCTTCACACCGGCGCCATCGGGAAAGACGTCTTCTCCTTGCTCGTGCTCGTCATGTTCTTCTACATCCTGCTCACGCCCATGGGCATCAGCTTCGCGATAAGAAGGCTGAAGCGCTCGGAGTCAGTCACTCAGGAGGACCAGGTGCCGCCCTCATTGGAGCACTTTGCATTGGTCGACATCAAAGTGGATCACATCTTGGACCGGTCCCGAAGCCACCCGGAGCAGTCTCTGACCGTCAGTGCCTTTGCCGAGAACTGGCTGCTGCCCGAGCAGCACGACTACGTCGTTGTCGATCATGGCAAGTTGGCCGGAATCGTGTCCTTGAGCATGCTGCGATACCTCCCCCGCAGCGAGTGGGAGCACACGCCCCTTGCCAGGGTGCTGCGCAGGACGACCCCCCACGCTTACTCCGGCGAGTACATCGAGGACGCTCTGCAGCGTATGACCGAGAACTCCCTAACCGTTCTCCCCGTATCCGACACCGACACGGACGAGTTCATCGGCTCCATCTCCAGCCACGAAGTCCTCGAATTGATCGTCATCACCTCCCAGGGCCGCGAAATCTAACCTCCAGCACATTCCACTAGCAATACCTAACCCCAACGCCAGACCCTCGCACAACTGATTTACGCGGATCTTGGAGGCCCTACGGTTCCTTCTCCCCTTGTGGAGACCTTTGCACAACCCCCAGCAACACTAAGAGAAGGGCCCACAAAATCCCCTCTCCCCAACGTGGGAGAGGGTTAGGGTGAGGGGGATTCGGCTAGTTACGCAAAGCTCTCCCCTGGTGGGAGAAGAGCCTGCCCGGTCATACACCCAGAGTCCCTCGAGGAGATGGGGGGTAGATTGCGTTACGCAATGCCAGCTTCGACGGGTGAGGAATGAGGGCCTGCAGAAGTGGTGAATTGGGATATGGAGCACGTAGCCAGTTACGTGCCCAATGACCTCCACTGATGGGGCGAGTGGAGTGCCCGTTCAGATAAACAACCTCGGCGCCGGTATCAATTCGTGATTGGTCGTATCCGCGATCAGTCCCAACGATTGGAGCGTTGTTGCTCCTAGCAGGTACCGGTCCTCTTCTCCGAACACAATCGGACTCGTTGCCTCTCGGCCACTGACGAACAACCGGGCCTCACCAACCGGCATCGGCCCTTCACGGCCGTCTGCGAAAGTGAATGTCATCTGCCGCGTCGGAGTCACTCCCACGCGCTCCCGAAGCAGGGAGGCTGGCAGCACGGTGAACGTAGCGCCGGTGTCCACCAGCGCATCTACCCACTCGGGCACTCTGCCGCTACCGTTGCTCACGCCGATTCTGGCTGTAAATGTTCCCATGCTATCCGGGCCCTGCTGCAACCTTCAAATCTGTCTTATCGGTACGCTGTCTTGAGTATACTCGAACCCCGACTCGACACAAACGGCTGACAGGTGGGCTCAGGCTATTGGCCGCCCCGCACCCCCTATGACACCCCCGGCCGCGCGTCCGCCCACGGCCGCGCCTCCTCGAACGCTGCCGACGCCGCGATCACCGTGCTCCTCTTCCCCTCTCCCTCGATGGGAGAGGGCAGGGTGAGGGTGATACAGGCAGTTGCGCACAGGTCTATTTGGCGATGGGCCCACAACCCAACGCACCTCCTAAGACACCCCCGGCCGCGCGTCCGCCCATGGTTGCGCCTCCTCGAACGCTGCCGACGCCGCGATCACCGTGCTCTCGTCCCCAAAGCGACCCACCACTTGCAGCCCGATCGGCAGCCCCTCCGGCGAGAGACCGCACGGGACGCTCGCTGCCGGGTGGCCGATCATGTTGATCGGGTAAGTAAACGGCGTATAGCCGCTGAACCATGGCACCGGCTTGCCATCGATAATCTCTGGCGGCTCGCCCACCGGAAACGCCGTCGTCGCCATCGTTGGGCTCAGCAGCAGGTCGTACCGCTCGAACAGGTCCGCGAACTGCGCCTTCAGCACCTCCGTGTGTCCCAGCGCGCGCGCATACTCCGGGCCCGAGACGCCCTTGCTCTGCTCGAAGTAATCGCGTCCGTACTCAGTGAGTTCGTTCTCGCGTCCCTCCACCGAGTCCGACACTCCCGCGTACGACGATACCCTGAACAGCGTCCAGAACGGCTCGAACACACCCTCCAGCGAAACGTCCGCCTCCTCCACCGTGCAGCCCAGCTCCTCGAACGCCCGCGCCGCCCGCTCGCACGTCGACGCCACCTCCGGGTCCACCGTCGCGTACCCGTAGTCCGCGCTCCAGCCGATCCGCAGCCCGCTCACGCCCCGGTCGGTCGCTGCCATGTACTCGTCCGGCTCCGCCCGCAGCGAGCCCGGGTCCTCCACGTCGTGGCCCGCCAGCACCTGCAGGTACATCGCCGCGTCCCGGACCGTCCGCGTCATCGGGCCGGCCTGGCTGAACAAGTTCGCGACCCGCGGCAGCATCGGCGCGCCCGTCACGCGCGGCACCCGGCCCTGAGTCGGCTTGATTCCGTACACTCCGCAGTAGCTCGACGGTATCCTGATCGAGCCCCCGCCGTCGCTCCCCGATGCCACCGTGCACAGCCCGGCCGCCAACGACGCCCCCGCGCCGCCGCTCGACCCGCCCGGCGTCCGGTCCGTGTTCCACGGGTTCCGGCCGTGGTCGCCCAGCCGGTTCTGCGTATGACCCAGCAGCCCGAACTCCGGCGTGTTCGTCTTCCCCAGCATGATCGCCCCCGCCTCCAGCGTCCGGCGCGTCAACCGCCGAGTCCTTGTCCGGCACGCGGTCCTTGAACAGCAGCGATCCGCTTGTCGTGCGCACCCCCGCCGTCATCTCCAGGTCCTTGATCGACACCGGCACCCCGTGCAGCGCCCCAAGCTCGTCGCCGCGCATAACAGCAGCCTCAGCCTCCCTCGCCGACTGCAGAGCCAACTCCGGCGTAACCGTCAGGTACGAGTTCAACGACGAGTCCAGCCGCTCGATTCTCTCCAGGAACAACTCAGTCACCTCCACCGGCGACACCTCCCGCCGCGCGATCATCCCCCGCAACTCCAGCGCCGGCACAAACGCCAACTCATCCTTAGTCATATCCATCTCCTTGAACTCGATCGAACACGCCGCATCGTCTTTGCAAATCGTAGAGCCTGCCCCGGGTCCCTCGAGGGGGTAAGTCGCAAATCGCCTTCTACTGCGCCGACCCTAACACGCGAAGGTCAGGCATCCTAACCGTGGGCAATCAAAGGAGGCCACCGCATTTCCCCATCGTAGGGGTGGGTTTCAAACCCACCCTCCCTCGCCCGCCGGCCGCGACACGTCACCGCCAACCATGCCCTGCCCCCATGTCATTTCGAGCGCAGCCGAGAAATCTAAGACGCCCCGCCAGTGACCGACCCCACGCCCTTGCAGCCACCTTCACCAACACACAAGGGGCGGGATTCCACCCCGCCCTCTCCCCCGTCCGCCGACAACGACACGTCACTGCCGACCAAGCCACGACCCCATGTCATTTCGAGCGCAGCCGAGAAATCTAAGGCGCCCCGCCTGAGACCGACCCCACGCCGTTGCAGCCACCTTCACCAAAATACAAGGGGCGGGATTCAACCCCGCCCTCTCTCCCGTCCGCCGGCAACGACACGTCACCGCCAACCAGGCCACGACCCCTTGTCATTTCGAGCGCAGCCGAGAAATCTAAGGCGTCCCGCCTGAGACCGACCCCGCACGCCCTTGCAGCCACCTTCACCAAAATACACAAGGGGCGGGATTCAACCCCGCCCTCTCTCCCGCCCGCCGGCAACGACACGTCACTGCCGACCAAGCCACGACCCCTTGTCATTTCGAGCGCAGCCGAGAAATCTAAGCCCCGCCTGAGACCGACCCCCGCCGTTGCAGCCACCAAAATACAAGGGGCGGGATTCCACCCCGCCCTCTCTCCCGCCCGTCGGCCGAGCCCCGCCTGAGACCGACCCCGCACGCCTTGCAGCCACCTTCACCAAAATACAAGGGGCGGGATTCAACCCCGCCCTTTCTCCCGTCCGCCGGCAATGACACGTCACTGCCGACCAAGCCACGACCCCTTGTCATTTCGAGCGCAGCCGAGAAATCTAAGGCGTCCCGCCTGAGACCGACCCCGCACGCTTGCAGCCACCTTCACCAGCAATACACAAGGGGCGGGATTCAACCCCGCCCTCTCTCCCGCCCGCCGGCAACGACACGTCACTGCCGACCAAGCCACGACCCCTTGTCATTTCGAGCGCAGCCGAGAAATCTAAGGCGTCCCGCCTGAGACCGACCCCACGCCCTTGCAGCCACCTTCACCAAAATACAAGGGGCGGGTTTCAACCCCGCCCTCTCCCCCGCCCGCCGGCAACGACACGTCACCGCCAACCAAGCCACGACCCCTTGTCATTTCGAGCGCAGCCGAGAAATCTAAGGCGTCCCGCCTGAGACCGACCCCGCACGCTTGCAGCCACCTTCACCAATACACAAGGGGCGGGTTTCAACCCCGCCCTCTCCCCCGCCCGCCGGCAACGACACGTCACCGCCAACCAAGCCACGACCCCTTGTCATTTCGAGCGCAGCCGAGAAATCTAAGGCGCCCCGCCTGAGACCGACCCGCACGCCCTTGCGGCCACCTTCACCAATACACAAGGGGCGGGGTTCAAACCCGCCCTCTCCCTCGCCAACGGCCGGAACTCCCCCCTCCGCCATCTGGGCCCCGTTCGCCCTCAATTCCCGCGACGCCCGATCAACGCCCGCACCTTCACTATCAATCTAGCCAACCGAAAGCGCGTCACCGTCGCCGGACAAGCTATCCTGAAGCTCAGTTGAGTACACAGCGGACAATCGGATAAAGATGCCCACACCCAAAATGCACACCGGCGAGGTCCTCGTAGACGAAGACCTCGTGAGACTACTCGTCGACCACCAGTTCCCCGGCTGGAATCACCTGCCCATCACCCCCGTCCAGTACTCTGGCACCGACAACGCCATCTTCAGACTCGGCAATGACATGGTCCTCCGGCTGCCCCGCATCCACTGGGCCACAGCGCAGGTACACAAGGAGCACACCTGGCTGCCCATTCTCGCGCCCCGGCTGCCCCTGCGCGTACCGGCGCCGCTACGCAAGGGCGCGCCCGGCTTCGGCTACCCATGGCACTGGGCCGTCCACGAGTGGCTGGAAGGAGAGAGCGCACTGAGTGCCCCAGTCAGAGACTCAACGCAGGCCGCCCTCGACCTTGCGGCTCTCGTCACCGCGTTGCGCCGCATCGACGTCGCCGCCCGCCCGCCCGCCCTGTCCGGCGGCCGTGGCGGCCCGCTCGCGGATCGCGACGCCGATGTCAGGGCCGCTATCGCCTCCCTCGAGGGTGAGATTGACATCGACAGGGTGATCGCCGCATGGAAGACATCCCTCGATGCTCCCCCCTGGCGGGGCGACCCCGTCTGCATCCACGGCGACCTCTCGCCCGGCAACCTCATCGTTAACGAAGGCCGGCTCACCGCCGTCATAGACTTCGGAGACCTCACTGCCGGCGACCCTGCCTGCGACCTCATGGTCGCCTGGAACTACCTCACCGGCGATTCTCGGCAGATCTTCCGCGCAGCCCTGTCAGTCGAAGACGCCACCTGGGTCCGGGGCCGAGGCTGGGCCCTCTCCGTAGCCCTGATCGCCCTCCCGTACTACCTGCACACCAACCCCCAGATCGTCGCCACCTCCCGCCGCACCATCCAGGCAACCCTCCAGGACCACGAGAGCCCCACCTGATCTAGATGTAGTCGTATGGGGGATTCGCCACCCGCCCTTCCCTGAGACAAACGCACCCGCACAAATGCTCCTCCGGCTCTCCGCGGCTCACTCCGTGCCCTCCGCGTAGCCAAACCAGACCAGCCCGTCTCAAACGCCCACGCCCGTCCGCCAGCCCACACACCCATCGTTCCAATCGGCCCCTTGACAAAACCGAACACCAGTCCTACTATTAGAACATCTAACTAACAACTAGGGAGGCACATACGCATGGAAGAATACGTCGACAGCGCCAGTTCCAGGCAGCTCACAAGGCGCCAGTTTGAGGCTCTCCCGTACGTACTTGCGCCAGGCCCCATTTCAGAAAAGGCTAAGAACGCGGGTGTTTCTAGGCAGACCCTTTACAGGTGGCTCCGTAACGTCAACTTTCGCCGCACTCTCCAGGAAGCCACTAGCCAGGCAATGAAAATCACAGACTCCCACTTACAGCTTGCCTCGAACCCGGCCGTCACTGTCCTTTTCCGCTCGCTTGAGGACAACAAGTCTGATATCAGGCTTCGCGCCGCTCATTACATCGTGAAGCTGGGCCATGACTCCCGCTTTGGCCAGCAGGTCGAAGAAAGGCTCAGCACCATTGAAGACGCCATCCAACTTAAGGAGGAAGTCAAATCAACGTACTCTTAGCCGGAAGGATCAGGACACTCGAGAAGAAGTTCACCAGGGAACGAGTTCTCCTGGCCGTGCAGAGCTTCGTGGACGATGTCCTGTCCGCTTGGCACAAGTCTTCGTGGTCAATCGCCGGACCCCCGGATTACACCGACTTCATGCATAGTTACTGGGACCGCCGGCTTGCATTCTGCCGCCGCACTCCTGCCTACGACTACCTCGTCAAGTGTTGGCAGGACCGCGAGGATCCGGATCCACACCGCCTCGCAAATGCCGTCTGCCCGTGGCGAGTGTCGAACAGGTCCTGGAAGTGAGCGTAGCTGGCGGCGCCATAAGCGCAAATGCTAATACTTTGTGGGCAGTCCTTAGAAAGTACGCCTCCCGGTTTAACCGTCATATCCACGCAGAGCCTGCTCTGAGCGGACCCGGATGGGCGTGTATCCAAGGGTGGGGTGGGGCACCCCTCACGCCAACTCTTAACAGCCTGCTGAAGAACGGGGTGTGCAGAGGGGCGGAGCCCCTTTGCCGGGAGTCTGAGGGTGTCCCTCAGATAAAAATCTATCCCCCTTCCTATCCAGGAAGGGGCTTGAAAGAAGGTCTGGAAGACTTATTCCGCAGCCTGTTAAAGCATAAGAATGAGTGTCACATTTTTGCTCAGAATGTATTCAATCTCTCTCATTTCGTATTCAAATCGTATTCATTTTTGCTCCGGCCGCCACACTCTTCCAGCTATGGAAAGTTACGAAATGTTACAGAATGTGACACTTTCGAGGACTCCTCAGGAGGAGAGACCCTGCCAGATCAGCAGCGCTCCGACAGCCAGCAGGACGAAGCCCATCACCAGCACCAACCGGTCCAGGCTGACCCGCCCCGTCAGCTTCGCGCCGTAGTAGCTGCCCGCCATCCCGCCGGCTCCCATCAGCGCCACCATCGCGAAGTCCACCTGTCCCTGCGCCACGTGGCCTACCCACCCGAGGGCTCCCATTACTAGCCCGATGAACAGGTTCGAGCCCGCCGCCAGTCGCGGGTCCACCCGAAGTATCCGCACCATCGCCGGCAACCGGATGCTCCCCAGGATCAGCCCGACCGCCCCCCCGAGAAGCCCCACGCTGAACCCGATCGCCCCCTCCGCCGCAACCCTGCTCGGCGTAAACTGCCCCCTCTCACCCTCGAGACTGCTCGCGCTCGATGCGCCGCCCCGCACCCGCAACAGGAACTCCACACCCTGCCACAGCACCAGCACTCCCGCCGCCGTCCTCAGTATCGAGTCCGAAACCAGGTCGCTCCCGAATCCGCCGATGAACACACCGATGAACGCCGGCACCCCCATCGTCAGCACCAGCTTCTTGTCCACGCGCCCCTCGCGCAGATGCCGGATCGAGCCGGTCAGAGCGCTCAGCCCGCTCACCATGATGTTCGTGCCGCCCGCCAGCGCCGAAGGCACGCCCAGCAGTAGCAGCGCCGGCAGCCTCATCGTCCCCAGCGCAAGCCCTACGAACCCCCCAAGCACGCCTACCGCGAACGAGATAAACGTCAGCAGCACCGCTTGCCACACCAACACCTCAGATCCCAGCCCGAACGCGCTCAGCGTCTCAGTCATCAATTCTCCTCTTGCCTCGATCCGTTCGCTCTCTTTGTCAATGGAGACCCTCGCATGACCCCGTCACATGCTCAACACTTCCGCCTCCTTGATGGAGGCCCCTGCAAATCTCATTGCTCGCCGCCAGGTAGTCCCATTTCCCCTGATGAAGACTTTGGCATGATTGATGAAGACCTTGGCATGAATGGAAAGTGCCGAGTTGCTAGAGTCCCTTCTCCCTCTGGTCGCTTCTCCTATTGTGGGAGAATGTTAGAGCCTGCCCCGAGTCCCTCGAGGGGATGAGGGGTGAACTACGTTGTGGAAAGGCCGCCTTGACCGGAGAGGATCGAAAGCCTGCCCAGAGCCCGTCGAAGGGCCGCTCCTCAACCCGTTCGCCCTGAGCTTGTCGAAGGGCCATCTGCGGGCCTCTCCACCCTCCGGACCTCCTCCGCCCGCAGCGCCGACCGCATCTCGGCCACCGCGGGAGCCGGGGCCGGTACGCCGCCGTAGCATGCCCTCTCGAACGCCGCCGTCACCTGCCTCACCAGCCACGGTGGTAGCACGCCCGAAAGCCTGCCGCGCAGCTCTTCGGGAGTCTCGTGCGGCTCCCGGCGCACGCCCTTCCTGCCCCCAAGATAGAGCATCCGGTAATAGAGCCTGAACACGTCCACGATTCCCGGCGGCCCGTCCGGCAGCCGGTACCCGGTGGCCCGCTTCCGCGTGAGCCAGTCTGGCAGCAATCTAAACAGCAGTCTCGCCGCATCGTTAGCCGGTGAGCGACCTTCCGAGATCGACTCGCGGTTTCCGGCCTCGTACAACGTTCGCGTCCTCACCCTCCGCCGGAAGGCCCGCACCAGCAGAAACGCAATCAGCATCACCAGCACCGCGACCACGATGTACTCTAGGATGTCGAAAAGCAGGAACGAACTGTCGGGCTCTCCGACCCGCTCCCTGAACTCCTCCAGGAACTGGTCTATCGGAGGCGGTTCCTGCTCCCGCGTCACCGGCTCCCGGGGCTCGTCGACGCTGAACAGGCGCGACAGCCCACTAACCAGCAGCCCCACCACGTACGCTAGCGGGTAGATGATTGCGAGCAACGCGTACTTCACAACCCTGTCGATCATGAACCCCATGGAGGAGATCGCCAGCCTCGACGCCTGCGAGAGGAACGCGTTCTGCACCAGCCCCACGAACAGGCCCGTCACCACCACGCCCGTGACCACCGTTCCGATCACTTTCGGCCAGGTTCTGGCGTGCTCCGTCTCCGGCGAAGGCGGCAGCAGCCGGCCGATTCCGAGCCCCGCCAGCGAAGCGGCCAGGAACGCGAACATCACCGAGTAGATGTTCAGGTCAGACTCGATGATCGCGTCCACGACCGCAGCCGTCGTCATGATCACCACGCCCACCTTGAACCCGAAGCCCAGGCTCTCCACCGGCGACTGCGAGGCCGCCAGGTGGGCCCCCCGCCGCCACAGGAACACGGACGCGACTCCGCCTATGATCGCTCTGAACGCGTTGCCGTCCGCGAGTGGGCTCGACGAAAATCCCCATCCTACCCAGCCGAACTCCACCCCGGACGCACCCGCCTGCGTCGCCACGACAACCCAGATCACCAGCAAACCGAAACCCGTATGGACCAGTAGCGCCGTCCAGTCCGGCATCGAGACGTACAGGAGCACCCTCGACACGACCAGCGCCGACACCAGCACCGCCAGGACCGCCGGCATGTTCATCGGACTGGCGCCATGCCCTCCGGCTGCGCCAACCATGGCCAGCACCGCGTACACCGACGCGCTCTCGGCCACCGCCAGGCAGGCCAGCACTACCCTATGTTGGCCGGAAATCAATGTCCCTCTCCATGCGGCCGAGGTACGCGCCCACGTTGTGCACAACCACATCTTCTGGCAGCTCGGGCGGCTGCTCGTCTCCCGCGTACACCACCAGCACAGGGTGCCCCGTTCGCCTCATCGATCGAATCGAGTCCACCAGTTCCGGCGGCATGAAAGCCGCGGCAATCACCACCGTCGACCCGTTCGGAAAGCTCCGCGCTTCCTCCTCCAGGAACCTCGCCATCGGCCTTAGCACCACCGGCTGGATGGTCGCCAGCGCCTCCATGATCTGCGAGAGCTGTGAGGGGGATCGGCTCGGGTCGAGGCGCATCGAACGCGTTGACTCGATAATCGACCCGTTTGAAATCAGCCCAACCGCGTGACGCCGTTCGAACGCATAGGCAGCGATCGACGCCGAGGCGGTTACGGTCCGCTCCAGCAACTCGGGGATGAATCCCTCCCAGCGGCGGGAAGTGGTTTCCACGCAGACCGCCAGCATTACCGTGACCGTCGCGCTCGGATCGAACGTGCGCACCCGCAGGTCCTGCGCCTTCGCGCTCTCCTTCCAGGCCACCCTGTTCAACGGGTCGCCACGCCGGTACTCGCGTATCGTCGACGGCAGCGAAAGGTCCTCGTGCAGCGGCACGTAGCTCCTCGAGTCACCCAGCGCGTGGAAAGATGGGATGCCAAGATCGGACAGCGGGACAACCTTTGGGTACACGATCAAGCGGTCCGCCCGCTCGGAGACCATTCGCTTCCTGTAGAAGCCGAAGATATCCCCGCTGTCGAGCGTCGCTGGGCCAAATCTGTAATAGCCCCGCTTGTCGCTCTTGATCGAGTAGGTCCAGCTCACCTTCTCGTACCACGAAATCGCCGTCGACTGCTCCAGCACTTGGTACGTTCCTTCTTGCCGCACGTTCGAACGGGCATCCACGACAGATACGTCCAGCGGCAGCCGGTCTTGGATGTGCAGCCAACCCAGTGGCACGGGCTTGCCGTTGGTTACCGACAGCACCATCCGAATCTCTTCGCCGGCGAACGTGTGCGTTTGCGAAAGGTGCCGCTCCAGCGTCACCTCCGAGAGAGCGACGCTGTTCCACAGCCAGGACACGGCCATAGCAAGCATTCCGGTGGCGCCGAACGCGACCAGGACGCCCTTGCCGGATATCAGCCCGGTGGCCAGCAATGCAATGAACAGCAGGACCCAGAACTCTTGCCAGAAGACCCGTTCTGCGTGGGGAGACGACCCGCCCCCATCCTGCCCGCTCCGCCGTCTCGTCACGAGCGCCAGCAGCTCGTGGATTGGGCTCTGCGCCAAAGGCTACTTCTCGATCGGGACCGGCACGGAGGCCATAACGGCGTCAACCACCTGCTCGGCGGTAACCGATCGCAGCCGTGCCGTGGAGGTTAGGACGAGCCTGTGGGCCAGCACCGGCGTCGCGAGCGCTTTCACGTCGTCCGGCACGACGTAATCCCGGCCTTCCATCGCCGCTCGTGCCTGTGCAGCTCGCATCAGCGACAGCGACGCGCGGGGGCTTGCGCCCAGCGCGAGGTCAGCGCTCTCCCGGGTTGCCGCCGACACTGCCACCACGTAGCCGCGCAAGGCATCATCCACGCGGACCGACGCCACGGCTTCTTGGGCGGCCTTCAGCCGGTCCGGGTTCGCGACCTGCACCGCCTCCCCGCCTTGCAGGCTGGTACCGAACCTCGCCAGCATCTCAGACTCGTCGTCGTGGCTCGGATAGCCGAGCTTGACCAGCAGGAAAAACCTGTCAAGCTGCGCCTCCGGCAGCGGAAATGTGCCCTCCATCTCAACCGGGTTTTGGGTGGCCAGGACCAGGAACGGCTCCGGCAGCGACATCGTGACGCCGTCGATCGTGGTCTGTCCCTCCTGCATTGCCTCCAGCAGCGCCGCCTGGGATCGTGGCGTTGCCCTGTTGATCTCGTCGCACAGAAGCACATGGCTGAACACTGGCCCCGGCATGAACTCGAATTCGCCCGTCTTCTGGTTGAACACGTTCACGCCCAGCAGGTCTGAAGGCATGAGGTCCGGCGTCGACTGTATCCTTCTGAATGTGCACCCTAGTGCCGATGCCAGGGCACGGGCAAGCGTAGTCTTGCCGATCCCGGGCACGTCTTCGATGAGCACGTGGCCCCTGCAGAGCAGCGCCAGCAGCGCGAGATCGATCGTCTCGGTTCGCGCTATTAGCGCCTTCGCCACGCTGCGGCGCAGTTCCTTTGCCAGTTCCCGCGCCGCCGCGATTGGCGGAGACAACTCCTGCACCGCCTCCGCTTGCGATTCCTCGGTCGTCATCCCGTGCTCTCCACCCTCGAAGCTCCTTGTTCCTCATGCAGCGCGCCGCCCGTGGCGGCATTCGCCCCGCCAACACGACCGAACACGGCGCCGTGCATCAGTCCCGCAGCCCTCAGGCTGTTGTGCCGGAAGATGCCGCCCACAATCTCGCCGGCTGCGTACAAGCCCCTGATGGGCTGCCCGTCCATTCCAAGCACCTGCGCATCCGCGCTGATCGCCAGCCCGCCGTACGTGTACGTGATCCCGCAGGTCACCCGGTACGCGGTGAAGGGCGGCCTGTCGATCCTAATCGCCCAGTTGCTCTTTGGCGGGTCCAGCGCTTGCGTGCCTCTCCCGTCCATGGTCAGCGGATCGTACTCTCCAATGTGGCTGGCCTCGTTGAACTCCCGCACCGTCCGCTCCAGCGCAGCAGCGTCGATGCCCAGCTCACCTGCCAGCTCGGCAACAGAGCCCGCCTTGACAGGCTGCGCGGAGCCGTACCTCTCTTCGATATGTGTCTCTGACCTGCCATCGAAGATCTGAAACGCCACGCCTTCCCTCTCCCGCATAATGCGCCGCCCCATGTCCACGAACGTCTGCTCAGCAAAGCCCGCTCCCTCGTCCGTAAAGCGCCGCCCGTCCAGGTTCACTGTGATGCCCAGCGGGTAAGCGCGGCGCGGCATCGCGTTCACCACCGCAAGCTCGCCGGTTGCGGGCGCACCCGCGTCGATAGGAGTGCAGTGGCAGTCGTCCCACTCTCCCGCAGGACTGGCGCCCACTTCGAGGCCTGCGCGGTGGCCGTCTCCCGTATTGTGGCGCGACCCTCGGACCTTCGCCTTCGGCCAGTTCGCCCCCATGTGCTCGCCCCGCATCGACGCGTTCGCCTCGAATCCGCCGCACGCCAGCACCACTCCTCGCGCCTCCAGCTCATGCGGTCCGTCCGCATCTATTGCCTCGACGCCCCGCACGTCTCCTCCGGGCGAGCGCAGCAGTCGCGCCATCTTGGTCTCGTAGAAGATGTCTATCCCGGCTTGACGCGCCGCGCGAGTCAGCATCTGCACCAGGCCGGCACCCGACCCCTTTGCCGCCAGTCCCACCGCGTTCGGTATGGTCGAAGGGGGCCTGCCGCCTGCCGTCCTCTTCGCGCCTAGCTCCCACTCCACGCCCCTCGAGGCCATCCACTCCACCGTCGGCCTGGACTCTGCAATGATTGTCTCCATGAGATGTCGTGCCGTTTCGCCCTTGGTAACGGTCGTCAGATGGTTGCGGAAGTCGGCGGCAGTGTAGGGTCCCATCTGGATACGTTCCGCCTCGGCCTCAGTGATGCTGGGCGCAAGCTCCCGCAGGTCGCCGATGCCATCGTGAGTGAACCTGAACCCGCCGCCCGTGAACGGGCAGTTCCCACCCTGCTCGGAAGGGGGTGCCTTCTCAAGCACCGCCACGCTGACGCCGTGGTCGCGAGCCGACAGCGCGGCACATAGGGCGGCGTTGCCTGCTCCGATCACTATCACGTCATACCGAGTGCTGCTATTGGTCAACGGAAGTTGCCTGCGAGAAGGGCTGGTTCGGTGGGGGTCAGTATATCTGACAGTGGCGATGCGGTGCCGGTTCGGTCGACGACGCTGGCATGCCGCGTCGTCCTCATATCGATTATAGTTCTGGTAGCGTGGTGAAGAGTTGCGCGCCCTGCCCGGTGGTGTAGAGGTAGCACAAAGGACTTTGGCTCCTTTGACCCAGGTTCGAATCCTGGCCGGGCAGCCTCACCTTTACGTATATAGCTATGAATAGCGAATTACGTTGTCTGAGGTATCACTTTGGGCATCACAACGAGATTCAGGCGTTCAAGGATACAAAACGGTTGGAATACCGAGCTATGGTAGGCAACCAACATTCACTCAGACGGTAAAACCGATAAGGCTCGGAGAAGCAAAGAGGGCTATGGAGCTGGGGGGAACAATAATTAGCTATAAATTGGCCCTACAGCGAAGCTACTTCCCACACTCGTTACCACAAGAGCAATGATATCAACGGAGAAGCTACGACACCACTCGAACGGCAAACCTCAATCCGGTTGAAGGGCCACGACGGTTCATGATACTCCCAGTTCGAGTCTCCCCTAGTGGGCCTGCCATTCTCGGGACAGTACCTGTCGTCCAGGGAAGCGACAAGCTTGGCGAAATCGAATTGCTCGTCTCTCTGGAGTACATATTCTTCAGGAATGGCTTCGCGCCACTGCCAACCGCCAGAGGACCACGCCGTTTGACAGGGCTGCGATCAGTGCCAGACATGCCAGCCCCTGCCCGGAGACGGCCCCGATCACCACAATCAACAGCCGCGCGTCCCTGGATGCCAGGTGCCCGGCTACTCCACGGAAAGTGAACCCCAAAGAGGCCTCCGCCCGCGCCCGGCTGTAGCTGATCATCAACGCGCCTACGATAGCCAACACGCCGATGATGGCCGTAGACTCGGAGGACAGCCAGCCTTCGAAGGTAATGGACCAGTACGTCAGCCCTCCAAGGATGGCAACGTCGGAGTATCGGTCGAGAAGCGCGTCCAAGAAGCCGCCGAACCGTGTGGCCATGCGCTTGCGGCGCGCCAGGTCTCCGTCTACACCGTCAACGATTGAAGACGCATGAACGGCTACGCCTGCCCATAGAGGATGGTCATTGAGGAATAACGCAAGCGATCCCAGCGCGATGAATAAACTGAACAGAGAGACCTGGTTAGGGGTTACCGGAGTGTGAGCCAGCAATCCGGCAATGGGCCGGGAACATCTCCGATTGAGGTGGCGGGAGACAAAGCCGTCATGCGCAACGGTCAAAGCACAGTCTCCGCCAGAACCGTCTTGGCATGGCGAAGGTCTTTCCATGTGTCCACGTCTGTCCAGAAACATCCGGAGATGTCGCACGCAGAGAGGCGATATCCGTGACTGATCATCCAGGTAACGGCCTCGCTGATCTGATACTCATCTCGTTGAACGCACGTCACTGCATCGATGGCTTCGTAGATGGCTGGAGTGAGCCGGAACACACCGGCGTCGACGCCGTCCGATTCACGTAAGTGTTTCCCTATGCGATAGATGTCGCCTCCTGAGTCCACGCACACTCGGGTAGCCTCTTCGATGTCGTAGATATCCGGGCTGAAATCAACAGCCAGTGCACTGGAATCGGTTGTGGTCGCAAGCATCCTTGATAGCAGTTCAGAAGAGACCATGTGGTCTCCCATGGAAAGCAAGAACGGGTCTTCCTGAGTGTAGGCCTTTGCGGTGTAAAGGGAGATAGCGTTTCCCTCTTCGTGCCGGGGGTTGGACAGGTACTCGATACGGATGCCGTGGCGGGCGCCGTCGCCGCTGTAGTCTCGCAGCAACTCGCCACGATAGCCAACAACCATTGCAACGTCCCTGATCCCTGCCTTGCCAAACGCCTCCAGGGTGTAGTCTATGACCGCACGGTTTCCTATGCGAAGCAGGAGCTTGTGGCGGCCCCCTTCGCCCAGAGCAAATCGGCTCCCGTTTCCTGCGGCTACGATGACGCCCTTCATGTAAATTCCTTTATAGAAGCAGCTATTGACGTGCGGCTGCCGAGATTCCACGGTGTACCCTAAACGACCTCGCCATGGACGGGCCGAAACACACGCGAAGCGGAAGGTTATCGAATCGGCGGACTGCCGCCTTGCTACAGGTAGCCGTTCAGTCTTCGTGAGATAAGAGTAGAGTCCTCTACTTCAGGAGTGCGA
The DNA here is from genome assembly GCA_965237445.1 of Dehalococcoidia bacterium. GTDB lineage: Bacteria > Chloroflexota > Dehalococcoidia > Lucifugimonadales. The sequence goes on from OZ250142.1 coordinate 1,925,461, forward strand.
ACACTGCCGTGAATAGAGTGTTCACATTGAACGGCTCTAAGGAGAGATCGCCTCAACTCCGGGCTGTTGCTGTTACAGCGGTGCGGTTGTTTGAGCCGTAGACGAGGCCAGAGGGCCCCTCCCGACACGAGAGGACCTCTTCAATTCACCGCCTGTAAATGAGGCGTAACTGTTCACGTTTGGTGAGTTGAGTGGTGGAAACGGTGTTGGGAGACTGCTAGCACTTGTGGTGTTGGCTGTGTCATACAACGGGTGTGGACACCGAAGTTGACCTCAGCGCCGCCAGTCGGGAGGAGTTGCTGGGGATCATTGCCAGCCAGCAGGCTGTCATCGCCGAGTTGCAGCGCCTTGTGGAGGAGTTGCAGGGGCGATTGACCGCTAGCAGTCGGCCGCGAGGGATGCCCGGCAACAAGATCTCCACAAGGCGCAGTGCCCGTAGGGAGAGCAAGCCGAGGAAGTCCAGGTCCCGGGGTTTCGGTCGCCGTCGCATGGAGCCGACCGACCGCCTGGAGCATGCGTTGGAGGCCTGCCCCGATTGCGGGACGCCTTTGGATGGGGGATGGACACACCGGACACGGGAGGTGATCGACATCCCCGAGTCGACGCCGCGAGTGACAGAGCACGTGGTGATCGCACGCAACTGCCCGGTGTGCAGCAAGCGGCGGTTGCCGAGGCTGGAGTTGGGCGGCGTGGCGTTGGGCCGTCAGCGGCTGGGAATCAACCTGATGAGCCTGGTGGTGACGCTCAGAGAGCGGGCCAGGCTGCCGATACGTACGATCCAGTGGTACCTGCGGACGGTTCACGGGTTGGAGCTGAGCGCAGGTGGGATAGTGAGAGTGATCCACAGTGCGTCCGAGGCGGCGCGGCGGTCTGTGGCCGAGGTGGTGCGCCGAATCCGTGCCAGCCCGGTGGTCTTCGCCGATGAGACCGGCTGGCGACAGGACGGTGTGAACGGGTTCGTCTGGACGTTCAGCACTCCGTACGAGAGATACTTCGTGAGGCGCAACCGCAGCAGGCAGGTGGTCGACGAGGTCTTGGGAAATGAGTTCGGTGGAGTGCTGGTAAGCGACTTCTACGCCGCCAACAACCATTACTCAGGACTCAAGCAGCGGTGCTGGGCGCACCTTCTGCGTGACATCCATGACCTAAGGGTGATGCACCCCGATGACGAGGGCGTGGCGCTCTGGGCGTCCGCGGTAGAGGACATTTACACAGAGGCAAGGCAGTTCAGCCATGCCGACGCTCGGAAGCGTAGTGCGGCCCGGCGGCGGTTGGAACACAAGCTGCTGGCACTGTGCAGACCGTATGTCGACGACGCGTCTGCGGTGCAGCGCAAGCTGTGCCGGCGGATCGAGCGGTTCATCAAGGAGTTGTTCGTGTTCGTCGCGGAGCCGTATGTGCCATCGGACAACAACGCCGCTGAGCGCAGCCTGCGGCACCTGGTGGTCAGCCGCAAGATCAGTGGCGGGACCCGCTCAACACGTGGCACAGAAAGCATGATGACCCTTGCCTCGCTGTTCGGCACCTGGCATGCACGGGGACTCAACCCACTGGTCGCTTGCCGCCAACTTCTCGCTTCTCATCAACTCTGAACTGTTACAATGAGGCAGTTTACCAGGAACGGCCAGCGTTCGAGCGTGCCCTGTCGGGGCGAGGCTTCGCCTGGTTTACCGTCAAACTGCGGCCGTCTAGTGCGGTACCGTTGAGTGCCTGAATGGCTGCCTGGGCAGCGTCGTCATCCGAGATCTCGACGAAACCGAAGCCGCGAGATCGTCCGCTGTCGCGGTCGGTGATGGCGGTCGCCTCGCGGACCGTACCGAAGGGCGTAAAGGCATTGCGTAGCCCTTCATCCCCTGTGTTGAAGCTGAGATTGCCAACATAGATTTTCATAAACGGTTCTCCTTCAATGATGTATCCGTAGACTGCCGGAGGAACCGCAGGCGCTCAGCGTGTCGGCCCGAGGGGGGCAGAGGCAACTCAAGAGATCTCTAGACCGCCCTATGTACACTATTTCACAAACACGAGATAGTCACTGTGCTCAATGTAGCTGTCCGGAGTTGACTAAACGGAACTGAAGAGTGCCGGTGCCAGTTCTTGGGTGGCAGGTCAGTGCGGACCATCTACCAGCAGCCGTCACCCGAGGAGGTCCACGGGCAGCACCTGCGCAGCCTGGGAGATGCTCGACGAGCGCTTCCCCCAGGCTGCGGAACCACTGGCCGACGTGGGCCCGGAAATCCTCGCCTTCACCTGCTTCCCCGTGGCCCACTGGAGCCAGGTCCGGTCGAACAACCCGCAGGAGCGCCTCACCAAGGAGATCAGACGGCGGACTGACGTGGTTGGCGTCTTCCCCAGCCGCCCTGCGGTCCGGCGACTCATCGGGGCAGCCCTGGCCGAATAGCACGACGAGTGGCAAGTCGTCCGACGGTATCTGCCCGCTCTTGCTGTCGCTGTCGGCGGTCAGTACAGCATGGAGACATCAATGATTCTGCTCGCAGGAGGGCAGCCTGATCAATCAGCGAGGGTGACTCTCTTACACCACTGGACGGGACGTGATCCGGCGTGCTCCCGTTTTGTACCCGGGGCCAACGAGATCAGTAGCGGTCATTCCGGGCACATCATCCTTGACGTTGTTCACCAGGCATGAACAAGCAACCGTGCACTCCCCCGCTGATACGGCTGAGGCCCCTGAGAGGCGGAGCTGTCCCTGTGCCTCAGCCTAGCGCTGTCCCGTGGGAACGGAGAACGCGAATCGAGGCTGGCCAATCATTCCCGCAGCGACGGTGGAGTTGGTTCCTTCGTCAATGAGGATGAAACTGCCGGTGACGCGGTTGCTGGTGTAGTCGTCGACCGCCAACGGTGCGCTGACCTTGAACTTGACGCGACCGATCTCGTTTAGCCGCAGCGAATCCGCATCCGTTTCGCCGGTGAGCGACGTGATGCTGAACAGTGACACGAGGTCGGTGACCACTGCCTTCGCCGATCGCGTGGTGTGCTTGATACGGTACACGTCACCGGGGCGAAGCGCGGTGCGCTCGTCCATCCAGCAGACGACTGCGTCGAGCTCCTGGGTCATCGCCGGCCCGTTGTCCGCTCCACAGATCATCTCCCCGCGAGTAACGTCGAGGTCGTCGGCAATCTGGACGGTGACGGCGTCGGGAGCGCACGCCTCCTCCACGGAGCCCCAAGGCGCTTCGATGTTCGTGATGGCGCTCTCCATGCCGGAGGGCATAATGCGCACTCGCTGGCCCACGTACAGGACACCCGACGCGACGCTCCCCGCATAGCCACGGTAGTCGTGGTACTCCTCGCGGTGGGGGCGGACGACGTATTGAACGGGCATTCTCAATGGCAGGGTATCGAGTCCTTCACGCACCGGAAGGCTTTCGAGGTGGGCCAGCAGCGGGCCACCCTGGTACCAAGGGATGTTAGCCGACGGCTCGACCACGTTGTCTCCGTAAAGCGCCGACATGGGGATGAAGGTCGCATCGCCCACATCGAGCCGCGCCAATAGAGGAGTGAACTCGGAACGGACTGCTTCGTAGGCCCGCTCCTCATAGCCAACGAGGTCCATCTTGTTGACACAAACGGTGATGTGATCGATGCCTAACAACGAGGCGATGACAGCGTGGCGGCGTGATTGCTCCACCACGCCGTTGCGCGCATCGACCATGATGAGCACCGCCTCGGCGGTGGACGCCCCTGTGATCTTGTTGCGCGTGTATTGCACATGCCCCGGCGTGTCTGCCAGGATGAACTTGCGCGTTTGAGTGGAGAAGTAGCGATAGGCAACGTCGATGGTGATGCCCTGCTCCCGTTCGGCGCGCAGGCCGTCGGTGACGAGAGCGAGGTTCACGTAGTCGCTGCGGTGGCGCCGGCTGGCATCCTCGACGGCGGCGAGTACGTCATCGTCTAGGGCATTCGAGTCATACAGCAGACGACCGATGAGCGTGCTCTTGCCGTCGTCCACGGATCCGGCGGTGGCTATGCGGAGGAGGTCGATGCTAGAAATACCCCTCGCGCTTGCGGTCTTCCATCGCTGCCTCGGAGGTCCGGTCATCAGCCCGCGTCGCGCCGCGCTCGGAGATGCGGGTCGTGAGCGTTTCGGCGATTACTGCTTCGGGTGTGGCAGCCTCTGACGGTACGGCTGCTGTGGAAGTCATGTCACCGACGGTGCGGAAACGCACGCTGCGGACGACCACCGGCTCGCCACGCAGCGGCTGCATCACCGGCGATAGCGCCATGAGCATCCCGTCATGCTCAAATACCTCGCGCTGGTGACCATAGTAGATTTCGGGCAGGTCGATGCTCTCTTCGGCTATGTAGCGCCAGATGTCCAGCTCCGTCCAGTTGGAGAGCGGGAAGACGCGCAAGTGCTGGCCCAAGCCAATGCTGCCGTTGTAGAGGTCCCAGACCTCTGGGCGCTGATTTTGTGGATCCCACTGGCCGAATTCGTCGCGCACGGAGTACACACGCTCCTTGGCGCGTGATCGCTCCTCATCGCGCCGCGCACCGCCGAAAACCGCGGTGAACTTCCCTTGGCGAAGGGTTTCCAGCAGCACTGGTGTCTGCATGCGGTTGCGAGGGGAATCAGGGCGCGAGGGAGTCGGAACACGCCCAGAGGCAATGGCGTCGTCAACCGAGCCCACCACTAGGTCCACGCCAAGCCGCTCGACGACGCGATCGCGGAAAGCGATGACCTCGGGAAAGTTGTGGCCGGTGTCGATGTGGATCACAGGGAACGGTAGATGGGCAGGTCGGAGCGCCTTGACGGCGAGATGCAAGAGCACGGCCGAGTCTTTGCCACCGGAGAAGAGCAGGCCTGGCCGGTCGAACTCCGCGACCACTTCCCGAATGATGTGGACTGCTTCCGACTCAAGGGTACGGAGATGCCTGGACTCGGAGTACAGGTCAAGGAGAAGATCTTGGGTTGTCATTGTTAGTTCGCTAGTTGCGGTCATGAGCGTGCCGCGAGCGCCACTTGGTGCAGCCCGCATTCCTTGGCGTTAGGGTCAGACTCCCACCACCAGCGTCCGGCGCGAGGGTCCTCCCCCGGCTCGACGGCCCGCGTGCAAGGCGCGCATCCGATCGACGGGTAGTTCTTGTCGTGCAGCTCGTTGTAAGGGATGGCGTGCTCGTCCACGTAGTTTCGCACGTCCTCGAAGGTCCAGTTTGCGAGCGGGTTAATCTTGTAATTAGCGTGGGGCTCGTCCCACTCGACGATGGCGATGTTGCCGCGCCCCATCCCTTGATCGCGGCGCAGGCCCGTAATCCATGCGTCGATGCCAGCCAAGGCGCGCTCCAAAGGCTCGACCTTCCTCACGTGGCAACAGGCCACGCGATTCTCCCGGCCTCGGTAGAACAGATTGAACCCATGCTCCCCGACCATGCTGGCCACGGCCTCGGGGTCAGGTTGGTACACCTCTATGCGTGCGTTGTAGCGGAGCCGAGTCTGGTCCATGACCGTGTACGTTTCCGTCGGCAGGCGCCACGTGTCGAGTGTCACCAGGCGCGCCTGCTGGTTCACTCGCCAGAACAAGTCGAACAGCGCGACATCCTCCAGGCCGAAACTGGACATCTGGGCCGCGCCCGCACCGAAACGCTCATCGACCCATGCGAGCACATCGCCTGGGGGGACGGACTCGAAGCGTTCGTTTAGATCGGCAAGCTCTTGCAGGCCCAATCTATTTGACTCTGGTATCGGCATCGGTGCTCCTTCTCGGGCCAATTCGGGCAAAAAAAAACCTCCGCACACGGAGGGGGCCAGGGGTCTTCTCTTCTGAACTGTCGGCGCTAGGCGGTCACCGGCGCACTTGTAGAAGCCGAAGACCCTCTGGCCTCCAGCAGACAACACAAACACATAGCGGTGCTCACGAAACTAAAGTTACGAGCGCTCAGCAGGTATGTCAAGGTATTGTACTCGTTGGTTCCGTTTGCTTACGGGGTTCGGCAATTCAGGCACGAGCCGCCAGCACGCCCGACCGTAGTCAACAGTCCTCTTTGTGCGGACTCGTTCTTCCTGATTCACGCATGAGATTCTCCAATTCGGTGAGGTTGAGATTTGGTTCCACAAGGGCGCATGGAGCCTAGCGCTGCCCACACCCCGAAAGCAAACGGAACCGCGGCTTGCAACCTTCAGTAAGACTGTATCAATCATGGGCAATATTGGAGTGCCGCTCAGCGGGACCTATTGTGTCTGTTGTGCATACGGTTATATGATTGTGAGCCAGTAACTTGCTCGATCCGCACCTCTTCAACAAGCCTTGAGAGGATCGGGCTATGTATAACCGCCTCAGTGATATCCATCTCATGCGGTGGGTCGGAGTCTCCTGGGGGGTCCATCTGTGTCTTGCCAGTCATGTCGTCGTTCATTTCAGTTCACCCAACCAGCGAAATGCATTCTAAGGGGTCCGGCCCTGAATCCATTCATGCTACCACGTGTTGGTTCGGATTTCATGCGGGAGATCTCGGAGGGGCGGGGCGTCGAAAGCGCCGATTCCGTAGCTAGATCACAGTGTATTGTAGACGGGTTGTGCATACTGCAAACCAGAGACGGCCGAGGGCCAATCGATCTACTTTCCTCTCTTACGCGACGATCTCCGACATAGCACCGGCACACAGCAAGGCCATGACCGTCCACGGCTACCGTCACGTAGTCGACGTGCAAGACGCGACTGACAGGACCTTGTCGGCCGGTTACGATTACCGCGCCTTCGGTTCTTACTCCACGGTCTGAACGAGAACATCGCTCGACGATTTCCTGTGGCCGAGTGGGTAAGAATCAGTGACCTGCTGTTGTTGGTCTACGATTCGGTCCTAGCTAACCGTTCAGCGAAAATGTCCATCCATGAAGGATGTGACATTGAATCAGCAAGAACTAGCGAAACTGCACGTGCTCAACAACGTTCTAGAGTACCAGGTCCCCATCGGTCAGGCCGCCGAGATTCTCGGGTTTAGCGAGCGCCACACAAGACGTCTCCTCAACGCTTACCGAAAGGAGGGAGCGGCCGCCCTGGCCCACGGGAACCGGGGACGCCCGCCTGACAACGCCGTCCTGGATTCGCAAGCTGAGGCCGTGGAGCGGCTGGCCAGCACCAAATACAAGGGGACCAATCACACTCACCTGACCGAACTGCTTCGTGAACGGGAGGGCATAGACCTGAGCCGCCCACCGTGCGCCGCACCCGGTGCGACGGCAGCGCATGCCCCGAGAGGGGATGCTGGTACAGGTTGACGGTAGCCACCACCGCTGGCTGGGGAACGAAGGGCCTATGATCACCCTGTTGCTGACCGTCGATGACGCTACCGGTACCGTGCCCGCGGCCATGTTCAGCGAAGAGGAGGACACCTCGAGCTACTTCCTGCTCATGAACAAGCTGATCCAGCAGCGTGGAATACCCCTCCCCATATACAGCGACCGGCATCCGGTCTTCAAGTTCACCGGCGATACCAGTCGTTACCCGGCGGGGCCAACCCAGTTCGCCCGGGCAATGGAGGAGTTGGGGATACGGCAGATCTTCGCCAGATCGCCCCAGGCCAAGGAGCCTGTCTCATAAGTCGCGAGAGCTGGCGAGAAGAACCGTGTTCAGTGTACGTTCTCAAGCGACACTGAGTTAGGAGCGAATCAGATGCCGCTTCGAGACATGGACCGAGAGCAGGCTTGGCTGTTGCCGCCGTCTCTAGACGATCTGCTGCCATTAGATCACCCAGCGCGGTTCGTGGCTGAGTTCGTGGACGCTTTGGATAGGGAGGGCTGGGCGGAGCTTGGCGTAGAGATAGCAGGAGACCCGATGGGAGCGCCGGCCTACCATCCTCGTGCGCTGCTGAGCGTGTGGCTGTACGGCTTCATGACCGGGGTTCGCTCCTGTCGTAAATTGGAGACGGCTTGCCGGGACCAGATACCGTACCTGTGGCTGACAGGGTGGCAACATCCGGACCACAACACTCTGTGGCGATTCTACAAAGCACACAGGCAGTCCATGAGGAAGCTGTTCGAGCGGACGGTGCGGACGGCGGTGACAATGAAGCTGCTGGACCTGGCAGTACAGGCTGTGGATGGGACCAAGGTGAGCGCCAACGCATCGGTGTACAGGACCCACAACGCCGAGGAACTGCGCAAGTTATTGGACCGGGTGGAAGCGGCGATATGTGACCTTGAGGCCCAGAACGAAGGCGGAGAAGATACGCCTGCCGTCCATCTGCCAGGGGAACTGGCCGATAAGGAGATGCTGAGGGAGCAAGTGAGGCAGGCGATGGCCGACCTTGAGATTAAGGAACGCCAGAAGCGCATCAACCTCACGGATGGGGACGCCCGGCTGATGAAGACGCGTGGCAGCGTTTTGCTCGGCTACAACGCCCAGGCTATGGTCTCACCCTTGGAATCTGTCGGGGGAGCGACCGGCATGTTTATCACGGCGGTTGACATGGCGGACGATGGTCGTGACGACCCGCAGTTGGTTCCCATGGTTGAACAAGCTGAGGAGACGACGGGGACAAAATCAGAGATGACGCTGGCCGATGCCGCTTACCACTCTGGGAAGGGCTTGGAAGAATGCGCTCGTAGAAGCCAATCAGTTGCGATGCCGGAGACACGACAACAGTTGCTTGGGGACCCGTATCACAAGGACCGATTCACGTACGACAAGCACAGCGACAGCTTCAGGTGTCCGCAGGGGCAGAGGCTCCAGTATCTTCGTATCCAACGCTTGAATGGAGTCCCGTGGCGTCCGTACCGAACCTCTGAAGGCGTATGTCAGGCGTGCCCGGTCTTCGGAGTCTGTACAAGGTCCCAAAGGTTCGGCCGTAGTGTGACGATAGGGCCTTACGACGCCGCGTTGCGCCGTCATCGTATCTGGATGTCTATTGACGAATGGGATGCGTACAAGCGGAGAAAGCAGTTGGTCGAACCGGTCTTCGGAATCATCAAGGAGCAACTGGCGGCTCGGAGGTTCCTGCTGCGTGGCTTCGCGAACGTGTCGGCCGAGTGGACTCTATTGGGCACAGCCTTCAACCTGCGCACTCTCTGGCGGGTGTGGCGCCTCGGCGTCTTCGCCGATCTACTTTGCGGCCCGAAGCCTCAGTTCGCTTCTTAGACCGTCACGATAACAGCGGGTGCTCACTGGTCCCAGGTCCCGTCGCCTGCTTTAGCCCTACAGGCCAGTCCGTTTGGCGAGTCCCCCAAGCCTAAGCTGGTCGCCACATCGCTTCTGGGACAGGCTCACATTCGGCCCTTTGTGTGTTTACGGCCCTGCTGCGCCCGGGCCGCTTGACCGGCGCACGACCTCAGTCGTTAACATCAGTCGTTAACAGTTGAGCAAGGCCCAAGCCGTCGGCCAGCTCCAGCAACGCCTTACGGTGCTGATAGTTGGGCCGGACCCTGCCTTTGGCCCAGCGCCATACGGTGTTGCGATAGGTTCCCAGGCGGCGGGGGATCTCCGACCACGACAGGCCGGACTCCTTCTGGAACCGCCTCAGCCGCTCTGGGAAGTCGGCGGGGAAATCGTAGGCTCTTCTACTGTGATGGATGCGCTGTCGCGGCATCTAGCCGGTCCTTCAGGGTTATGCGTCGGCTGTCTCTCCCCCCTGCGGGGCCGTCCGGCAACCGGGCGCAGGGCGGAAAGAGGCAAGTCGCCCGCCCGGTCATTCATCTATGCCGCCCCTCGTGGGTTGCCCGGAGCTATCCCACGGCTCCGCCTACCCGCTCGACCCAGAGACGGTCAACTCCACCCTCTGGGACAGCATCCTGCCGTCTTGAGTGCAGACGGCTCCCTGCGCGTCGCAGTCGGTGGTGACCGGCAGCACTGTGGTCACCTCCCACCCGGCCTCTCCTGGTTGTCATTCGATTTGGGAGCGCGCCCCCAGGGTGCCGGACCGGCCGATTCATTCGTCTCCCTGGCACCCCCGGTCTGGCCTCTGGGCCGACACCCGCAAAACCCAGCGCGGCCTGCACGACGAGGCCGCCCGCACTGCCTGGCCTGAATCCGGCGCCGTCATGGACGGCTGAATTTGATGGTGTAGGTCTCGGTGTCGTCGCCCCTGGTGACCGTGATCGTGACATCGGTAAAGACGCCCGCGGGCGTGTTGACCTGGTGACCGTCGGTGCTGGCATCCGCGTCACCGGGGGTGATGGTGACCGTGGCATCCGTGTTCGCGGCGGTCGCGGCTAATGTCACCGTCTCGGTCGACCCTAGGCCCACCCGGTATTCGAAGCGCCCGGGCAGGAACCCGAAGTGGTTGCCATCGTGGGTTTCTTCGTAGTCTTCGATATAGCTGTCGCCAGAGATGCCGATTGAGGTCAGCGTCGGGCCGCGGACCTCAACGGAGAGCTCGTAATAGGGGAACGCATTGCGCAGTCCCTCCTTATTCGCCCCCTGCGCGTACACCGCCATGAATCCCTCTCCGCCCGGCTCGCCGTTGTCAGACATCGAGAGCGACCACCCAAAACTACTACGGCGTACGGGCTGGTCGTCCCTGATGCGGGTGACCTGCAGGTAGTAGATGCCGCTCTGGGTGGGGATGTAGCTGGCGGTGCGCAATTGGCGCCCGTCGTCGCGGTAGATGTTCAGGCCCGGCCCGCACACATTATTCTTATCGACGTTACAGGCGTGTCGGTATCTGTTGCCCGGCAGGAAGAAATGCGCGTTGTCGAAAAGAAAAAACAGATCCTCCACCTTCTGGAAGTATCCTTCGATGGTATTAGCAATGAAAGCCGGCCCAAATCGCTGGTAGTCGGGTGAGCCGTCCTCGTGGATGGCCTGCCAGCCGTGTTCGGGCCGGTCCTGGAAGCCGGAGACGGGTACGAGTTCGCCGGCGCTGTTCTTGGTGTACAGGCTGATGCGGAACTCGTCGGGAATGTAGAAATGCGGGCCGCCGCGCCACTCGCCCGAGGTGAGACCCCACTTGCGGTACGTCTCGTCGAAGATATAGGTCTTGCCTGCGGTCATGTGGATCCGGTAGGTGTGGGGGTCCTCCTCGATATCCAGCCAGCCAATGACCCTGGCGTTGCCCCAGCAATCGGTGCAGTAGTTGGCCGGCACCAACAGCGCCTCGGTGTCGGCGCCGTCGTATCTGCCGGTGGAGCGGCTTCTGTAGTACGGCTTGAACGAACCCGGCGTACTGTCGAGGCTGTGGGCGCAGTTGGCCCCGGCGGCGTCGCAGCCGACCTCCACCCGCAGCTTGCTGACGATCGACAGCTCCGGCGTCGACGCCGAGTGGTACTCCTCGTTCCGATTGAACTCTTTGTCCCCTATGGTGTAGGTCACGGTGTCGGTGTAATGGATGTAGTGGCGCACCACCTCGGCCCCGGTGAACGTGGCCCCGTAGTCGTCAGAATACGACAGACGGAAATCGACCCAACGGTTCTCGCACCCATCAACCCCCGGCGCCGGAGCCGGCGGCGCCACGCTCTTCCACTTCCACTGCACATTCCCGTTTGACGCACTCCCTCCCACACTTTCGATTTCAGGCGCGCACGGATCGTCCTCCTGCTGCTCTTCGGCCACCGACGCCTCCTCCTCGACGATCTCCACCCCCCGCAGCGGACCCTGCGGCGGCTCGGGTGTGGGTTCGGGTGTGGGAGTGGGCTGCGGCTGCGTTGTCGCCGACACAGTCGCCGATTGGGGACTGTCACCGTCCAGGCTCAGCGCCACCACTGCGTAGTGGTGGGTGGCATCGTCCGCCGCCGTGGTGTCGGTGTAGGTGAGCGCCAGGTCCCCGGTGTCCTCGACCAGCGTCTCCAGCGTGTCGGGGCTGTCCCCCCGCAGGATGCGGTATCCGGTGAGCCCATTGTGGTCCGGCGCGCTCCAACTCAGCACGACCCCGTCATGGGTTGCCGAGTCCACGCTCAGGTCCGTGGGAGCGCCCGGGGGATGGTTTCCGACACGCTGCGTCACGACCTCCGACCACGGCCCCGACCAGGGCGCGTTCGGTCCAGTCTTGTAGATGGCCCGCATTCGGAGCTTGTAGGTCACCCCCGGGTTCACCAGGTTGCTGAAGTCCTGTGCGGTTCTCGGCGACAGCCAGAGGTTGCCGCCCTGGTTGCTGTTCCACGCGGGGAAGGGCTCGTCCACCGGGGCCCAGTTCAGCCGGTACTCGGTGGGCTCGGGGTCAGCCTGGTCCCAGGAGACCCACAGGTGCTCCGGCTGCGAGCTCGTCATGGTCAGACCGGTGATCGCGCCAGGCTCCGACGTCGGCTCGGGCGCCGGGGCGGGTGAGGGCAAGGATGAACCGGTCGCCTGAAGCGATACCGCTCAACGTCGACCGGGCAGCCTGGGGCACGTTGAAGTTCACATAGCTGGAGCCAACGCTCCTCACATCGCTGGCAGCGAAGCTGACCGCGCCCTGCGCGGTCTGAATCAACACCGTCAAATCTGCGCCCTCGCCCGACGACCCGAAATAGTCCCTCAGCACCAGGGGACCGTCGACATTGAGCCGCAGAAGAGAGCCGTCGCTCTTCGGGAGCATCACCCTCACGATGCTCGAGCCCTCGCCAAGCAGCACATCGCCGTCGACCAGAGAACCCGACTCGGTCCACCTCGATCCCGAAGCCGAATAAAGCGCCGGCTCGCTGCCTGCGTCGCCCGCCTCAAACAAGGCCGCCACCTCGACCTCCAAGCCCCCTCGATTGAAATCGGACAACTCCAAAGAACTATCCGACGCGGACACACCTCCTGCATTCAAGATGAGGGCCAACACCAGCAGCGCCAGCGCAAGGCGCAGCGTCCGACTTGCCGTTTCCATTCGCTTGTTCATTGCCGTCACCTGCTCCCGTTATCCCATGCGCAAGGCCATTCGTCTCCCTGACACCCCCGGTCCGGCCGCTGGGCCGACACCCGCAATACCGGGTACGGCCTGCGCGACGAGGCCGCTCCGAACCGCCTGGCCTGAATCCGCCGCCGTCATGGCCTGGTCAAGGTGATGGTGTAGGTCTCGGTGTTGTCGCCGTGGGTGACGGTGATGACCATGTCGATTTCCGCGCCTGCTGCCGGGCGGATCTGGTGTCCGGAGGCAGTCGAGTTCGCGTCGGTGGGGGTGATGACGACGGTGGCGTCGGACAGCGCGGGAGTGGCGACCACGGTGATTTCCGTGGTTACAGCGAATAGGCCCACGTTGTACTTGAAGCGCCCGGGCTGGAACCCGAATCTGCCTTCAAAGTAATCCAAATTAATGTCTCCGGTGATCTCGATCGTGCTCAGCGTGGGACCCCTGACTTCCACGGACAGCTCGTAGTACGGCAGCGCATTGCGTATTCCTGGTCCTCGAGATTCCCGACGCAAACGCCAACATGTAGAAGTTTGCCTCTGTGCCAAGAGAAATTAAAATTGAGTACCCATGCCCAGAACGCCATACGGGTTGTTTGTCGGCGGTGCGGGTGACGGTGAGGTAGTAGACGCCGGTCTCTGTGGGCGTGTAGCTGGCGTTTCGGAGCTGGCGACCGTCGTACCAGTAGATGTCCAAGCCCGACCCGCACAATTGGACGGATCGGCAACACAGGGGTGCCGGTGTTTGTCGCCCAGCGGGAAGAAATCCGCGACAGCGAAGAGGTTCTTCACATCTTTGATTAATTCGAAGAACTGTGGGACGCTAAAACCCGCAAAATTCCCTCCGTATCGCTGGTAGTCGTCGGTGCCGTCCTCCGAAATCATCTGCCAGCCGTATTTGGGCTGGTTCTGGAAGCCGGAAACGGCCACGAGCTCGCCGGCGCTGTTCTTGGTGTGCAGGCTGAGCGAAACTCGTCGGGCAGGTAGAAATGCGGGCCGCCGCGCCACTCGCCCGAGGTGAGGCCCCACTTGCGGTAGTGCTCGTCGAAGATATATGTCCTGCCCGCGGTCATGTGAATCCGGTAGGTTTGGGGGTCCTCCCCGATATCCAGCCAGCCAATGACCCTGGCGTTGCCCCAGCAATCGGTGCAGTAGTTGGCCGGCACCAACAGCGCCTCGGTGTCGGCGCCGTCGTATCTGCCCGTGAAGCGGCTTCTGTAGTACGGCTTGAACGAACCCGGCGTGCTGTCGAGGCTGTGGGCGCAGTTGGCCCCGGCGGCGTCGCAGCCGACCTCCACGCGCAGCTTGCTGACGATCGACAGCTCCGGCGTCGACGCCGAATGGTACTCCTCGTTCCGATTGAGCTCTTTGCCCCCTATGGTGATGGTCTCCGTGTCGGTGTTGTGGATGTAGCGGCGCACCACCTCGGCCCCGGTGAACGTGGCCCCGTAGTCGTCGGAATACGACAGCCGGATATCGACCGAACGGTTCTCGCACCCAGCAACCCCCGCCGCCGGCGCTGGAGCCGGCGGCGCCACGCTCTTCCACTTCCACTGCACACTCCCGTTTGACGCGCTCCCCCCGACACTCTCGATTGCAGGCGCGCACGTATCGTCCACCTGCTGTGGATCGTCCACCTGCTGCCGTTTGCCCACCGACTGCTCCTCCTCCTCGCCCTCCACCCCCCGCGGCGGATTCTGCTGCGGCTCGGGCGTGGGGTGGGAGTGGGCTGCGGCGGCGTTGTCGCCGACACGGTCGCCGATTGGGGACTGTCACCGTCCAGGCTCAGCGCCACCACCGCATAGTGGTAGGTCACGCCGCCGTGGTGTCGGTGTAGGTGAGCGCCAGGTCTCCCGTGTCCTCGACGATGGTCTCCAGCGAGTCGGCGCTCCAATCCCGGTAGCCGGTCAGCGCGCTGTGCACCCGGCGCGCTCCAGCTCAGCACGACCCTGTCGTGGGTAGCCGAATCCACGCTCAGGCCTGTTGGCGCGCCCGGAGGATGATTCCTGACACGCCGCGTCACCACCTCCGACCACGGCCCCGACCAGGGCGCGTTCGGCCCGGTCTTGTAGATGGCCCGCATCCGGAGCTTGTAGTCACCCCCGGGTTCACCAGGTTGCTGAAGTCCTGTGCGGTTCTCGGCGACAGCCAGAGGTTGCCGCCCTGGTTGCTGTTCCACGAAGGGAACGGATCATCCACCTCAGCCCAGTTCAGCCGGTACTCGGTGGGCTCGGGGTCAGCCTGGTCCCATGAGACCCACAGGCGCTCCGGCTGCGAGCTCGTCATGGTCAGACCGGTGATCGCGCCAGGCTCCGACGCGGGTCGGGTGTGGGCTCCGGCGTTCGGGCGCCGGTTCGCCGTCGGCTCGGGTGTGGTCGGGTGCGCCGGAGCGGGCGTGGGCGTCGGCTCGGGTGTGGGCGTCGGGTCGGGCGCCGGAGCGGGGCGGGTGAGGGCAAGGATGAACCGGTCGCCTGAACCGATACCGCTCAACGTCGACCGGGCAGCCTGGGGCACGTTGAAGTTCACATAGCTGGAGCCAACGCTACTCACATCGCTGGCAGCGAAGCTGACCGCGCCCTGCGCGATCTGAATCAACACCGTCAAATCTGCGCCGCCGCCCGACGACCCGAAATAGTCCCTCAGCACCAGGGGACCGTCGACATTGAGCCGCAGAAGAGAGCCGTCGCTCTTCGGGAGCATCACCCTCACGATGCTTGAGCCCTCGCCAAGCAGCGCCTCGCCGTCGACCAGAGAACCCGACCCGGTCCACCTCGATCCCGACGCCGAATAAAGCGCCGGCTCGCTGCCCGCGTCGCCCGCCTCAAACAAAGCGGCCACGTCGACCTCCAAGCCCCCCCGATTGAAATCGGACAACTCCAAAGAACTGTCCGATGCGGACACACCACTTGCATTCAAGAGGAAGGCCAACACCAGCAACGCCAGCGCGAGGCGCAGCGTCCGACTTGCCGTTTCCATTCGCTTGTTCATTGCCGTCACTTGCTCCCTTACGTCCAACTATTTACTTTTGCGTAGTGGCATTACGGAGGCGTGCGGAGTCCCGCCTCCTGCGAGAGGGTGTTCCCATACCGCGGCGTGGACCGGCCGTGTTCATTCCCGCCTAACCCCCGGGTCCGGAAACCGTGATTTCCAGCCGTCTGGACAGCATCCTGCCGTCTTCGGTGCAGACGGCTCCCTGCGCGTCGCAGTCCGTGGTGACCGGCAGCACGACGGTCACTCCGGCATTGGAGGCAGGACGGACGTGTATCTCCCATCGGATGTTCTTGCCGCGCTCCAATCGCCGAGCCTTCGTCACCTCGCCGCCCGTCACCGTGAACGCATGGTCTCGCAGGGTCTTGTAGCTGAAGTCGTCCTTGGGCGCCTCGCTGAACCGAAGCTCGAAGGTGAACACGCGTTCTTGCCCGTCGTGGGAACCCGGCGCGTCGTTGATGCTGGCCGTCAGAGCAGACGGAGCAGCAGCCACGGATTCTGTCGCCGCGCTGGTTAGCGACTCGTCGTTGCCCGCGTCGTCGGTGAATGTCACCCGAACCTTCAGGGCCTTGCCGACATCCTCTGCGACCACGGTGTAGGCTGAACCTGTGGCCCCGCTGATCTCAGCATCGTCCGCCAGCCACTGGTAGGTGAAGGTGGCGTTGGTCAGACCATTGGCGTCCGATATTGCCGCCGTGTCCGCCGTCAGCCTCTCGTCCACTTGGGCGGCGCCGGTGATTGACGGCGCACCGGTTGCAGCAAAGTTCTGCACGGACACGGTGATCTCGACGGCGCTGGACAATTTCCTGCCGTCGCCCGTGCAGACGGCGCCGTCGTCATCGCAGTCGGTTGTGAGCGGGAGCGACACCGTCACTTCTCCGTGACTGGACGGCAGGACTGTTATCCCCCACTTGACGTTCTTGCCAGGCTCCAGGCGACGTGCGTTGACCACCTCGCCGCCGGTCGCGGTGAAGGCATGGTCCCGCAAAGTGCGGTAGCTAATGTCGGGCTCCTCGCTGAACCGCAGTTCGAAGGTGAACGCGGAGTTCCCGTCGTGGGACTCCGGCGCATTGTGAATGGTGGCAATGACCGGATTTGGCCGCGCAGCTACGGTTGACGTCGCGGCGCTGGTCAGCGATTCCTCGTTCCCGGCGTCGTCGGTGAAGCTCAGCCTGACCCTGATGGTCTTGCCCTGCTCGCTGGAGGTGAGGGTGTAGGTTGAGGCGGTGGCGCCGGCTATCTCAACGTCGTCGGCCAGCCACCGGTAGGCGAAACTGGCATTGGTCAACCCGTCGGCGTCGGCAATCCCCGACGTGTCCACCGTCAGCGTCTCGCTCACCTGCGCCGTCCCGCTGATACTGGGCGCGCCGCTGGCCGGGCTGTTGGCCACCGTCACGGCCTCAGTTGCCGCGCTGGTCACCGACTCCTCGTTGCCTGCGTCGTCGGTGAAGTTCACCCTGACCCTGATGGTCTTGCCCTGCTCGCTGGAGGTGAGGGTGTAGGTTGAGGCGGTGGCGCCGGCTATCTCGACGTCGTCGGCCAGCCACTGGTAGGCGAAGGTGGCGTTGGTCAGCCCGTCGCCATCTATGCAATGCCCGACGTGTCCACCGTCAGCGTCTCGCTCACCTGCGCCGTCCCGCTGATGCTGGGCGCGCCGCTGGCCGGGCTGTTGGCCACCGTCACGGCCTCAGTTGCCGCGCTGGTCACCGACTCCTCGTTCCCACCGTCGTCGGTGAAGCTCACCCTGACCCTGATGGTCTTGCCCTGCTCGCTGGCGGTGAGGGTGTAGGTTGAGGCAGAGGCATCAGTTATCGCTGCGTCGTCGGCCAGCCACTGGTAGGCGAAGACCGCGTTGGTGATTCCGTCCTCGTCGGCGATGCCCGTCGAGGTCGCCGTCAGGGCTTGGCCCACCACAGGAGAGCCCTCTATGGCGGGGCTGCCCGTTGCCGGGCTGTTGCGGTTGCTCGTTACCCTGCTATCGGGCCCCGGCACCGTCTCCGAAAGGCCTTCCGAGAGCGGACGCCCATCGGCGCACACTGATCCGACGTCGGTGCATTCCCGTCGCGGTAGCCGGATAGTGATATCCCCCCTCTGGGTGGGCTCTACAGTTACAATCCAAAAGGTGTATGGGGTCAAAAGCCTGACGACAGCAATGTCCGCCCCTCCTATGTGCAGTAATCCGTCCCACACCGTCCGTCGACCTAGCTCGTCTGGCTGTTGGTTGAAGAAGAGCCAGAAGAAAAAGTCCTTCTCACCGTCATGTCGCTCCGGCAGGACAAGGAATTGGGCGGCGAACGGCGGTATGGGGGGTGCAGGGGGCTTGGGTTCGGGGGTTGGGGGTTGCGGTACTATGTCCGGCGCCTGCCTGATCAGCTCGAGTGCAACCGCCATTTGTGTTCCCATTATCGAAGGGTCAATCAGGTCGATGACGTCGTCATAGGAGTTCGACACCGACAGGTCATCGCCATGGAAGCTGATGGTGGGTACGGAGAGAGTTCTGCTGAAAAAGCAGTGGTCACTGAAGCAGGAACCCCCCGGCGGGTTCCAGTACCTCACGTCAAGAGAGTTCTGCGAAGCGAATGTTCCCGTTACCCAATCGGTGAGTACGCGGGATCCGATGGACGAGACCGCGGGTCTGCCCGAACCCAGCGAGGTGAGGTTGATCATCGCGATGATCGCGCCCTCCTCATACGCGGAATACTTCTCCACGTAGAAATCGCTGCCGTGAAGGCCCCATTCTTCGGCTCCGAAGAATATGAACCGCACCGTGTGGGCCAGCTGCAGGCCGGAGATTTCCTCCGCCATCACCAGCAGCGACGCCACGCCGGTGCCGTTGTCACTTGCCCCCTGTGCACTGCGCAGCGTGTCGTAGTGTGCTCCCACCACCACCACGCCGGCGCTGCTGTCCGTGCCCACCTTCTCGGCTATGATGTTTCTCGAGGTCAGCCACCTCCTGTAAGTCACCTTGAGCCTCACACGCACTTCGGTGCCCTCGTTGAGAGTGTCTAGGAGGCTTGTCCCTTCCTCACGCCAAATCGTGGCCACTGGAATGGTCGATCCTGAGTGGTCCCCTTCAATGAGCGACCCCGAGAAGGGTTGTCCATTCCTGAAGACTCTGTCCTGGCTGTTGTATATGATGGCAGCCACAGCTCCCGCTCCGGCTACGCGACTGACCTGCTCGGCGAATGAGATACTTCCACGCTCTATGAGTGCGACCTTCCCATCAAGTCCGGAGTCCGGCACATCGCCTGCCAAAGCCTTGCCCACTGCGACGACCGGCGCGGTCACATCACCTACTGCGCTGCCCTCCATGGCTTGGGACCGCACGTCGCGGGCGCGCGACCCAACCAGCGAGAGTTCCGACACTTCGTTCTCTTCACCACGCCTTCGAAAGGGCTGAACCGTTACCGTATAGCCGCCTAGAGCCTTCAGTTTCCCTTCTATATATTCGGCAGCGGCGAGCTCTTCAGGACTGTAAGGCTGACGTGGCGAGTAGAATGTCGTGAGGCGCCTGAGTTCGGCCATGCCCTCCGAGGACAGTCGTTGCATCAGCTGTGTGAGGGTCTCCGATGATTCCTCCTGGGTCTGGGCCCTCGCCGGTCGAACGGGCTCGAAGGACGCGGACGCCAAAGCAACCAGGGCGATCAGGACGATCAGGAGCGCCCTAACCAGGCCTGCTTCCACCCACCCAAGGGCGCTTGCGCGCAGCTCTCCTGGGGCACCGGTACGAGCTCGGACCATGCGCGTACCATCGCGACTCGCGATCCGACCGAATACTGCCATTATCTTTCTGCTCCTCAAGTTTCCCGACCCTCGAAATCCGGCCCCGAAAATTGCCTCCTCGGCCTACCCGCTACGGCCCTGATACGGTCAACTCCAGCCGACTGGACAGCATCCTGCCGTCCCCTGTGCAGACGGCTCCCTGCGCGTCGCAGTCCGTGGTGACCGGCAGCACGACGGTCACTGCGGCATTGGAGTTCGGGCGGACGTGTATCTCCCATCGGATGTTCTTGCCCCGCTCCAACCGCCGAGCCTTGGTCACCTCGCCGCCCGTCACCGTGAACGCACGGTCCCTGAGGGTCTTGTAGCTGAAGCCCGTCTGGGGTTCCTCGCTGAACCGCAGCTCGAAGGTGAACTTTCTCCGCCCGTCGTGAGACTCAGGCGCGTCGTGGATGGCTGGCCGTCAGCAGCGGCTGCGTCACCGCCGCCGTTGGCGCGCTGGTCAGCGACTCCTCGTTGCCCGCGTCGTCGGTGAAGGTCACCCTCACCTTGATGGTCTTGCCCACGTCCCCTGCGGCCACGGTGTATGTCGACGCCGACGCGCCCTCGATAACTGCATCGTCGGCCAGCCACTGGTAGGCTGAAGGCCGCGTCGACGATTCCGTCGTCGTCCCCGATATCGGACGTAGTCGCGGTCAGGGTCTGCCCGACCACCGGCGAGCCGTCTATGCCGGGCGCGCCCGTGGCCGGGGTGTTCGCAGGCTCATCATCGGGGATAACCAGGGGCGGTGAGACGATCACCGCGAAGCTGGTCAGGGACTCCTCGTTGCCCGCGTCGTCGGTGAACGTGACCCTCACCATGAGGCCCTTGCCCTCGTCCTCGGTGGTCACGGTGTAGGTTGAGCCCGTGGCTCCCGCGATGTCCGTGTCGGTCACGGTCGCCAGGTCACGGCGAATCCACTGGTAGGCAAAGACCGCGCCCGACATCCCGTCCTCGTCCTGTATGCCGGTCGTGGTCGCGGTGAGCGTCTGGCCGACCCGCAGGAAGCCGTCTATGCCGGGCCCGCCCGTCGCCGGAGCTGTTCACGGCCTGGTGCTGAGAGCTCGGGCCCGGGACGGTGGATTCCGGCTGGTTGGTGAGCTGCCGGTCTTCGACCGCGCAGGGCGCCCCAAGCACGAGGTCATCTTCCCTGGCGTCATCGCTGCGAAGGGAAACGCAGTACCGATTCTTCGGCAGGACGACGGTTATGTCGCCCTGGGTCTCGGGACGGATGGTCACCGCCCATTTCTTCGTGTTCCGGTCGAGCCAGTGCGCGCTGGTCACCGTTCCGCCCGTCACCTCCAGCATGTCGTCCCTGGGGAAGCCGTGGCCGACCCAGACCGACTCGCTGAACTCGATGTTGAAGGTGATGCTGCTCTCCCCGTCGTGGGAGGCCGGCACGTCGGTGAACCGGGCGGTCAGCGGCTGGAGCGACGAGCGGGGAGTTTCGTTAGTCGCCTCCTGGAAGGCAGACCGTCCCCTGTCGGCCGCGTAGTTGCCGTCCGTGTCGCGAAGCGCGGGCGCGGTGGTGACGACGGGCTCCTGGTAGAGCCAGGTCACCTCGTCGGCCGCCGATACGGTGGAGGAAAGGGTCAGTCTCACCTCGCGGCCTGCTATGGTGACCGAGTCGACGAGCCGTATTCCATCGTTGACCATCACGACGAAGGAGCTGGTCGCGGGCACGGAGCCTGTGTTCATGTACTCGTCGTAGCGCAGGGTCAGCGAACTGCCGTTGACGACCGACTCGGTCACCCTGGGCACGCTCCCCTGCGGCCTGGCGACCATCTCGGCCGAGGGATGGCTGTCCCCCACCGCGTTGGTCGCAATGACCCTGACCGTGTACAGCGTTCCGCCGGTCAGGCCGGTCACCGTCGCTCTTCCGGCCAGAGCGTTTACCCTGTCCGCCGGTTTTTCGGATACGGCGGCGGCATCCGTCCAGCTGTCTCCGGCCTCTTTCCACCGGATCTTGTAGCCGGTGATCGCCGAGCCGCCGTCGGTGCGCGGCAGCCACCAGTGCACGGAGATCGCGCTGCTGCCGAACGAGTCCGCGTCCACCAGCCTGGGGACGCCGGGCACAACCGCCTGGGGCTGGTCCGCGAAGGGCGTCCGCATGATGCCGATCCGGTTCGTCGTAGAGGGTGTCCAGTCCGCGAACAGGTTCTGGATTCCGGCCCCGTACCACCGGAACTCGTGCCAGTACTGGACCGCCTGGCTCAGCGGCAGGGTCACGTCGTCGATGTACAGGGTCCAGTCCCTGTAGTGGTCCGGGGAAGGGGCAGACCGCTCAGGGCCGCGGGCGATGCTGATCTGCAGCTCCGCCTCCTGCTGGAAAGACCTGCTCCACGTGTTGTCCATCTCAGGATAGATGCCGGGAATGATGCGGATTCGGTGGATGGTGTACTCCAGGCCCCCGAACTCAAAATCGTCGTCGCCAATGCTGGAAGCTGGGTCCCAGCTCGCCTTGTAGATGAGCTCGTTCCAGGCCCAGTCCAGTGCGGTGCGGTCGGCAAAATTGACGTCGGCGCACAGCAGGGCGACGCTGCAGTCCAGGGCGGTGAACTGCCAGATGTTGATGATCGTCTCCTCGGTCCCGCTCCTGGTTATCCTGTCAGGCAGCGTGGCCCCGAAGCTCAGCTTCACCGACTCGCCAAAGTCCTCCTCATCGTCGTCCGCGGCCGCGAACGTGAACGTCTTCTCCGTCTCTCCCGCGTCGAAGCTCACGCTGGACGGCACGGTGTAGTCCGCCGACGTTGCGCCCTCCTGGTTGGTGGCCGTGATGGGAATGCTGACGGTCCGCTCCGGGTCCGCGCTCAGCCTCACCCGCACCCCGACGTTGCTCCCCTCGACCACCGTGTACTCGTCCTGGGTGAACTGCACGGTGACGTGGGGATTGTCGTCGTCGTCGATGCTCACCGTCGTCTCGTCCTGCGCGCCCTCCGACACCCGGTCGGGCAGCGTCTCGAACGCCACCTTCACGCCCTCGTCGTCGTCATCCACCTCGTCCTGCGTGGCGCTGAAGGTGAACGTCTTCGATGTCTCGCCGGTGTTGAAGGTCACGCTTGTGGGAACGCCGGAGTAGTCGTCAGACGCGACGCCGCCCTGCTCCGTCTTGATGAGGAGAATGGTGACCGTGCGCTCAGGGTCCGCGCTCAGGGTGACCGTGACCGTGACTGTGCCGCCCTCGTCCGCCGAGTAGGTCGCCGCGCCGAACTCCACGCCTACGTAGGGGTCGTCGTCGTCCCCGATGCTCACCGTCGTCTCGGCCTGCGTCCCCTCCGACACCCGGTCGGGCAGCGTACCGAAGGTCAGCTTCACGCTCTCGTCATCGTCGTCCACGTCGTCCTGGGCAGCCCGGAAGGTGAACGTCTTCGAGGTCTCCCCCGTGTTGAAGGTCACGCTTGCGGGAACCCCGGAGTAGTCCGCCGTCGAGACCCCGCCCTGCCCCGTCGTCGTGAGGGGAATGGCCACCGTGCGCTCCGGGTCCGCGCTCAGGGTTACCGTCACCGTCGTCGAGCCGCCCTCGTCCGCCGAGTAGGTCGCCGCCCCGAACGCAACGTCCACCTCCGGGTCGTCGTCGTCCCGGATGGCAACTGTAGCCGTCTGGTGGTCCCCGCCCTCCTTGACCGCGCTCGGCAGCGTCCCGAAGCTCAGCGTGACGGACTCGTCGTCGTCGTCCACGTCGTCGTCCGTCAGCTCGACGGTGAACGTCTTCTCCGTCTCCCCCGGGGCGAACACCAGCTCCGACGGCACGCCGGAGAAGTCCGCGGCGGTCGCCCCGCCCGCGCCCGTGACCGTAATCGGCAGCGTCACCGTCTTCTTGTCGAAGGAGGCCCCCAGCGTAACGGTTACATCAACGCTGCCCCCTTCGTCCGACCCGTAAGCCGCGGCGTCGAACGTGGCCGTTACGGGTAGCTCGATCAGCTTGACCTGCAGGACGTCGCCGTCCATCCAGTTAAGGTCGGGGGCATCCCACTGAAACGCTGTTTCCCCATAAACCGATAAGTGATCAGCGTCTCTTAAGGCAAATACTTGCTCGCCAATAGTCAGGGCGAGTCGACTAAGGTTTCCTTCACTAATTGTGGGGAAAACGGCATACACAAGCATGTCAATCTCTTCGTATCGCTCGCCTGCCCTGAAAAATGCTCCGTCGATCCAGCCGATTTGCTCCACAAAATAAACTGCATCTCCGTATCTGAATGTTGGCGATACAGAAAACGATCCAGTTTGTTCAAACGGCGTGATTGAGGCTGGACCCGGAATAGAGAATGCCCCTGTAAGTGTGCCGCTGATATATTCGTTTCTGTGTAAGACAAGCAATTTCGTGTCTCGTCGCCAGGTTTCCACGGTCACCGCGTTGCATTGGATGTCTTGGCACGAACTTGCCTGTGAGCCGTCGACTCCCTGGTTTGCTCCAAGCTGCATGGCCGGCATGTGAAGATCGACCGGCGTCCTCGAGAAATAGTCCACAGTGTCGTAGTTCGCGTTGCGTCCCAGAGCATTTTCACCCAGCAAGATGCCGTCGGCATCGCTGTCTCCTGCCTGCACCTCATACGAGTAGATTAACGAATGTACGTCTACGTTAATGAGTGGTGATCCCACATACCGGGCAGAGCGCCGGTGCTCTGCCCCGCTGCCCAACCAGAACGTCGCTTCCTGAGGGATATTTGTTTCGTCGACATAACGAGGGACCACGAATTGCAGATCGATCCGATCGCCTGCTTTGTAGGTATTGCCGTCATGCGGCTTTGAAAGGACTTCTGCGTGATAAATGAAGGGAACGACAGCCGCGTGTCCCACCAAGCTGATTTGGGGCACTGTGCCCCCGGAAGCCGGATCGTCGATGCTGAAATTGCTCTGGACGCCCGTATCCTCTGCCGAGCTCGTGGTAGCGCCTATCTCAACAGTCCCTTCGCCGGACCCGCTGATTGTCACGAGAAACTCAAAGGACGATGCATCATTTGGGGTGTTCCCAAAAATCAGACCGGCCCGCCTGAAATGGGGGGCATCCAGGGTAAACGCCTGTCTGCCGGCGCTCCCGACGGAACCGGAAAACGTGTATTGAGTAGCCCTAGGAGTTACGTCTAGACTCTCTGACTCATGTCGAATGGCATAGTCGAAAACAGCATTTAAGGCCACGTTGACAGTCAGGTCCAACGTGTCGGAGGCGGTCTTCACATCCAGCACGATGCCCGTGAGGTCGAACCCGTTGTCGGTGGCCGGTACACGGAACGTTGCCTCCGCGCTCTCCGTCGCGCTGATGGTGATCGTGTCCGTTGCGTCCGCCTGCCCGATGTTGCTGACCAGCGTCACCACCGTGTCCACCTTGTGGGTTGCGAAGGTCTGGGCGCTTAGGCCCGGGTCGGCGTCCGTGGAGTCGTCCGTGCTCTTGATGGTCCCGCCATTGAGGGCCAGGCCGTCCGCCTTCACCGCAATGCCGTCGGCGTCCATGTCCCCGGCAAATACCGTGTAGGCGAAAATCAGCTGCCCGGTGGAAGTGCCGGCGCGGTCATAGAGAATGTTCCTAGGCTGCCCGCCGATGTCGATGGCCAGGCGCGGGGTGCCGTCCGCCGTCGATACCGTCACCGCCTCGCTGAAGGTCACGGTGACCTCTATCTTGTCGCCCGTGGCGTAGGTGTTGTCCGTGCCGGGGGTGGAGGTGACGGCGATGGTGGAGACGGTGGGGATCGTCGCCGTCTGGGCTTGGGCCACTGACACGGAGGCCAGCAGTAGGACCATGATCGCGAGGAACAGGAGTAGTCTGCTCAACGTTCCGTTCCTCTCCATGATGTGGTGTTTGCCGGCTTGCCGGCTCCGATGTCCGGGGTAGTCCAAGGCCACAGGAAGCAGGCCCCTGCGGGCATGGAACGGTGCTCCGCTTCCGGGCGCCTGAAGCTCAGCTGGGGTGGGGAGATAGTCGGGCGTTGGGAGCGCCCGTGGGCCCGGCAGTTGCTGCCGGGCCCGTAAGGACTTGTTTCGTCGCTACTCCGCATCAACGCCGGCTCCACGCATCTCGCCGGCTGTCGCTGCGCTCGGCAGTTGGCCCATGCCTAGAGCGCCGGCCATGTCGAGCAGCGCCGTGATGTGCTGCGAGTTCGGCCCGCACCAGGGCCCTCCACCGCCATACGGTGTGGCGATGGGTCCCCGGGCGACGGGCAATGTCCGGCCACGACTTACCGGACTTCTCCTTGAAGTGAGGTTCTGCAGACTCTATTCGCAAGTTATGTGCGCCTTGCGCATGGCAATCACATACACCCTTTCTTAATAAGAATGGTTGACTACGAGCGTGGCACACTCCCCCGGCGTTGCAAAGATGAGAATAGAAAATTCGGCCTTTAATTTTTACCAATTGTTATGGAGCACTTTGCCTATTGGTGATTGGTACATTGTGCTCTCGTAGCGGCTGAGCAATTGGTGTAAGTTGTCAGTGGTCACCACTAACGCCACGCCGCCATAGAGGCATGTATTCGATCTAGCATGTTGAAGCGCATCCGAGTCCGTGACATTGCACCGGGAGCCCGGACTTTGCTGAGGGCAGACATTGGAGCCGTGACGAAGCGGATTTCACCGGCCGTCTGGGCCGACCCGGACGTGGTCCCGTATGCCGCGAAGGTTTCGGTGTGGGGCCGCTGGTTCGTCTTGCTCGTCACCGTGTTCCAGTTCGCCTACCGGCCCGAGTTCTGGTATCCCGACAACGTCGAGTACACGCTCCTGCCGGCGGCGATGTTGGCGCTCAATGGACTGTTCCACTACCGGCTGCTGACGGACAGGCCGGTCACGTGGCGCTGGCTGCTCTTCCTCAGCGGCATGGACTTTGCTTTGATCACGGCCGGCATCGTCTTCCAGGCCAATATCACGACGCCCGGCGTCCCCCAGAGCGCGATCCACGGATTCCTCTTCCTGGCCTACTACCCAGCCCTCGCGCTCCTCGCCGTGGTCTTCACGTCACCGTGGTTCGGGTTGGCCTGGACGACGATGACCGCCGTCGCATACACCCTCGTATGCCTGACGACCGGGCCCGGCCTCGACCTCAGCCTGGAGCAGGAAAAGCTGCTGCTGGTCAGAGTGGCGGCGATGTACGTTCTCGTGCTGTGGGTGAGCCTCATTGCCCGATTCGAACGCACCAGGAGGCAGGCTGCGGTGGAACGGGAGCGGCAGCTGCACCGGGAACGCGTCGATCTCTCACAGGAGATCCACGACACTACCGCTCAGACCGCCTACATGATCGGCATGGGGATTCACAGGGCGAAGCAACTGGCCGGCGCGTCGAACGAGGAGTTGACGGCCGCTCTGGACGCGACCTCCGCGCTGTCGAGGTCGGCCATGTGGGACTTGAGACGCCCCATCGACGCAGGCCACATCTTCGAGGGCAGGGAGCTGGGACCCGTCCTGTGGTCGCACTGCGCGACGTTTGAGAAGATCACAGGGGTCCCGGCCAGGATGACGCAGTCGGGGACTGAGCCCGCGCTGGCCACTGAGATGCGTGCCCGTCTCTTCTCAATAGCGCACAACGCGCTGACCAACGCCTTCCTGCACGCGCACCCGGGCGGGGTCGAGGTCAGGCTGGAGTTCGAGGCCGACAGGATAAGGCTGTCCGTCTCGGACGACGGTGCTGGACTTCCCGACGGCTACACCGAGCGCGGTCGCGGCATCAAGGGCATGAAGGCTGACGCTGAGCGGATGGGCGGAAGCCTTGTCGTGGAGAGCGGGCGCGATGGAGTTGGAGCGACCATTACCTGCGTGGTCCCCTATAAGGCGGACGAAAGAGGAGGCTGAGATGTCATCAGGAGGTCGGACAAGGGTGATGGTGGTGGACGACCATCCGATAATGAGGAGCGGCCTGCGGGAGGTGCTGGAGGCTTCAGGCCGCTTCGAGGTGGTGGGGCAGGCTGAAGACGGCGAGGAGGCGGTGAGGACAGTCCAGAGGCTTGAGCCCCAGGTCATCGTCATGGACGTGATCATGCCGAACAAGGACGGCATCGATGCCTGCAGGGAGATCATGGAGCTCCTGCCCGGCACGCGGGTGCTGATGCTGACGGCGTCGAGTGAGATGGATGCGGTGATAGAGGCGGTCGCCGCCGGGGCGACGGGCTACCTTCAGAAGTACTCACAGCCGGAGGAACTGGTGGAAGCCGTCCTGGATGTGGCTGAAGGTCGTCTTAGCCTACCTGACAAGGTGGTCAGGGAGGTCTTCGCGTTGGTCCGCCGCGATCGTGAGGATGCCTCCAACCTGGCTTCGGACAGGCTGACGGCGCTGGAGCGGGAGACTCTGACGCTGTTCGCCAGCGGAAGGTCATACACCGAGATCGCCGAGGCGAGGGGCAACAGCACGGTTACCGTCCGGAACACCATCTACCGCATACAGGGGAAACTGGGGGTCAAGAACAAGCAGGAACTCGTGATATGGGCTGTGCGGAACGGCCTGCTGGACGACGTGGCGGTGGGCCGCGACTCCCAGGCGCTGTCGGAGGGGTGATGATTGGCGCTTAGGCGCTGCGAAGGGTCCGGCCGCTCAGCAAACGCAAGGAGGAAAGCCGGCCTTTCCCACGGAAGCTGGCGCCGACCTGTATGGGAGTCCTCGACTGGCTGAAGACCACGAAGCTCAATAAATCCCGGTGTCAGAATGGAGAGGTGACCCTGTTCGGTTCAGGAAGAGAACAGTGGTCTGTGAAGAAAGCGCCGGTGATCGTCAAGGCGTTGCAAGAATTGTAAGACGCGTGGGGTTGAGGAGGGCGGCCGCTTGGTAGCAACGGTCGCAAGACTCACAAGGGATACTGAAATCACCGTTCCGCCGGTCCACGCCAAGATCCTACCGGCGTCGCCTCGAAGGGATCTATATGCCTCGCTTAAAGTACGGCCTTCAGGAGTTCGGTCGCCGTAACGGACAGAGAATTAGCAAACTATCGAAACCAAGTAAGAGATGGTCAGTAAACAACCTCTGGTGGATCATGCCGAAGAGGATCAGAAACGCAAGGCATGGCATTCCAACCTTTGTGGACCAAGCCACTCTAACCCTTGAGGACCTCCACAGGAACCGGCGAGAGGCTGCTATGGAGATCACGAAGTTTAATGGACCGGACAGTTCCTTTGCCTTTTTCGGAGAATCGGAACGGCTCCGTTTGATCGGTGAGAGACCACATCCGAGAGACTATTTCAAGGTGTTCCGGGCGGATCGGTACAAAGACGAACTTCGTCTTCTGGCCAGCACGGTCCCCGCTCAATCCGAGGAATGGAAAGAAATCAAGAGAGATTTCTACAGGGGCCTTTGTGGTCAAATAGCCGTGGAAGTCTCACGCCCATTTCTACAAACAGAGAAATTCGCCAAGCGTTGGTTGGAAAATAAAATGTCGCCCCAAAGGTGCCCCTGTCAAGGGCGGCGCCAGATCTGTGCTCACATTGGGTCTTAGAGGATAGAGCAAGGGGTACTAAGTTGCTGCGTTACTTCGTCACCTACCGTTGGGAACTGTGGTTGATCATTGGCATCCCTGCCATTTCAACAGGGACATTCAGTATCTTCGCCTACCTCACATCTCTTGGCTCGCTCGATCATCAAGCGGCTGCCAGAGCAGATGCCTTCGGTGTCAGTGTCGTAGCCCTTCTGCTTCTGGCAGTCTCTTATCTCTCGCTCCGCCGTCTGGGGCGGGAGTTTCTTTCCTTGATTTGGGGTTACTCCATAGCGGCGGCGGCTATAACCACTATTGCAATGGCGACCGCGTTCTTCGTCGAAGTTGCATATCCCGGAGCATCCAATCTGGCCCAGGTAGGACGTTCTATTACCATCTTCGGACTCGTTGTGCCAGTGCAATTATCTGCACTGCTGTGGTTCGCGCGCCAACTATCCAGGATCAGCCTCATGCATGCGTTCTTTCTGGTCGTCTATGCTGCTTGGCAACTGACTGTCGCTGTAGGGTACTCAAGCGCTGAGAGCACAGAGGGGAGCCTATATACCACGCTAAGCGGTGTCGGATTCCGATGATGCGTTCTGGTGAAGGGCACGGCTGTCGCAATCAAGCACCGAGGTCTGCCGCTCTGCCCACTCCTCGTAGTGCCCTCAAATGGTATCGTTGCTCCGGCACAAGGAATCCCCTGTTGAAGGAACGGTAGCGAAATGGGGCTAGAGGAGGGTTGCTATAGCGGATGCGATCGCGGCAGTAGCACCAACGGCAAGCACAGACTTGACTATTACCCACCTTAGCTGGTTGCTCGCGTCTCTCGTTAGCCGCACCTCTAAGTCCCCAATCTTGCCTGTAAGACGCGTTTCTAGGTTGGCCACGTCTACCTTCACCCCGTTCAAGTCCGACTGTCTGGGGAGGTTCCGGTATACGTCTTCGAGCAGAGTCAGTCGCTCTTCGGTGGTGGCCATGGTGCACCTAATCTAGCATCTACCACTTTTCGCACACCACAGCTATGAACGTGGTAGTGGCTCACGGCGCGCGTGGCATAACATGACCGGCGCGCAGGAGGTCGCTTGATTCGATCCAAGGCATTCTTCCCGGCGGTCATGGTCCTCATGGCCGGAGTTGTGGCGGGCGTCGCGCTATTCGTGCTTCAGGCCGAGCCCGACTCCGAGAGACAGGCGCGGCTGCGGGAGGAGTGCACGGGAGGAGCGCAAGTTACGTATCAACAGGCGAAGTGGGCGCTGAACAAGCATAGGAGCCTGATCGAACGCCAGCCCAATTGGGTCGCGTTTGGCATCGAGTCAACGGGTGAGGAAGGCTGGGATGTTGACCCGACGCAGGGCATCATCATCGACGTTGAGGAGTTGGTGAATCAGCGCTCACTGCCGGAGGACGACCGAATAGAGCACTGCGTGGACGGAGTGCCTGTGCGCTTGGAGATCGTGGGGCCGACGCAGTGGTACGCGGTGGACCCAAGCGAGTGGCACGGCTACGACGACTCGGACGACGGGTGGAAGGCCCGGCTGGTGCCCACGGCGACCCCCGACCCAGTGGGCGGCGGGAAGACGCCAGCGTTCCCCGTGCTCGGAACGGACGAGTGGCTACAGTCGTGGTCCGCGACCGCAGACGACGCGTTCGAGGACGGCCCGGAGGGGCAAATGCGAGAGTTGGAGTTGTGCACGCGCGCGACGCGGGCCACGTATGAGGAGGCGGTAGCGGCGATGAAGAAATACGGGGCCGCGATAAAGCGCCAGCCCAACTACATAGCGTCCGAGATCGGAGCGAGAGCCTACTGGGGCCAAAACACAACGACCGCGCTCATCGTTGTCTACGTGTACGACCTCGTGGATCAGAGCGCCCTTCCAGAGGGCAACCGCACCGGGCGCTGCATAGGCGGAGTCCCCGCCGTGCTGGAGATGTGGTATGACCACCCGACAAGTCCCGATTGGGCACCAGTGCCCCTGCTTGGGCCAGGGGGAGAGCCGCTGACAAAAGCGCCGGGCGTCGCGCGCGCGTTCCCGTGGATCGTGCCAACCCCCGCGCCCGCGCCCGTGCTGGCGACAGCCGCCACTATGAGCGCGATTGACCGCAAGGGACGACCCCGACTCACGAACGACGTGGTCTGGAGCGAGGCGGGGATGGCCAAGAGGTGGGCGACGGAGGAGTGGCACGAGCAGATACGGCGGTGGGAAGAGTGCATGGGCGAGTGGCGGATCACCGAGGACGAGGCGCGGGGTATTTGGCACAAGTACCACGACCTCTTCAAACGCCAACCAAACTACAACAACATGATGTCTCTAGAGACGTTCGGGGATTTTATGGGCGCGGAGCATTCTGACGGCAATCCGGTGTTGGGTATCGTCCTCAACGTTTCGGGGGTAGTGCATCGAAGCTTGTTGCCTAAGGAGGACCGGATCGGCGACTGCGTTGAAGGGTTGCCCGTTTATTTCTTGGGGTGGTATTCGCAACTCATATGGCCCCCGGACATTACATACGACTTGCAGGTACAGGAGGCGGACAGGGTGTGGGACAAGCACCGGAGCCTCATCAGGCGCTACCCACACTACACTGGAGGAAGCGCGGGGCCAGCGTATGGTCGCTACACGGGCAAGAAGACCCCCACGGGCATGGACGCGATCGGCATCGTGATCGACGTTTCGAAGATCACAAATCCGCGCACCCTGCCCGCAGAAGACCGCATAGGCGACTATCTGGACTGGGTGCCGGTTCATTTTGAAATATGGGAGCTGTGGGTGCCGGAAGGCCAATGATGCCGCGATTTCGTGACTTACTTCCCGATCTAGACGCACAGGGCCAACTAATCGTTGAAGCCCGATCTGACACTCGCATAGAGGTCTTCTATACCCTCTCACCAGAGCGCCTCGGCCTGTGGAAGCGCTTCCACAGTGACGAACTACGATGCACTGGTCATGTGCCGCCTGCAAGAAGGAAACTACTCGAAGTTGACGCCGAGAACCATTTGATCACGACGCACCCCGCCAATACTAGGGCGGCCCAACGGGAACTTATGTTGGACAAGTACCGCCAAGTCGAGCGGATCGTCGTGAAAGACAAGGGCCTAGCCGGTGTAGGTAACATCCCATCGAATCAAGAGGAAGTCATGATGCTGCTCGAAGACTTGCCGTCTTGCTTTGTTAAGGACTTCGACTACGGCCTAGGACTAGCACAACACTTTAACTGCATAGTTGAAGCCGTGGAGCAACTGTCGCGTTGTACCGAGATTTTCATCACCGACATCGACGACGAAGCAAGCACTGGAATTGAAGGCACTACCTTTCGCATCGCGATTGACGACCTAGAAGCCATGCGGAAAGCGATCAACAGGACCGCGAGCAATGCTCAAGCTGCCGCGAGGTCTGTAAAGTATGGGGCCACGCACAACTTCTTAGCAGCCAAGCTAGGAAAGCCCGGGGTGCCCATCTCGACCGGTCGGAGCCCGCTGCGACGCGAAATCACGAGCTTGCTCATGGGAGAAGAAGCGCCTTTGACGGCGAGCGAACAAGACGCGTTGCTCACCCTTGTTACGAGGAACACGGAGTCTATTGCAAAGGCAAAGTCGGTTGAGCTCGCTAGGCTCAAAGGAGACATCGAGCTCGTCACGCTCGATAATCTAATAGAGCGATTCGAGAGAATGATCGGGAAGCGGCTTCAGGAAAGCAGTTGGCAGAGCTTTCTAGACGAGAACCCGTTTGTCTTGTCTCTGGCGTTCGGATATCCCATCCTCAAGGTGTGTGGTAGGGCTTCCGTGGGGGGACGCAGGCTGTCTGGCAGCGGCGACAAGATCGCCGATTTTCTGGTCAAGAACAGCATGACGAACAACGCCGCCATCGTGGAGATCAAGAGGCCAGACACCAGGCTCTTGGGTCGAACTCAGGTCCGTGGCGGCGTTCATGCCCCGTCCACTGAATTGGTCGGTGCTGTTAACCAGACGCTCGACCAGAAGAGCCGCTTCGAGCAGGAGATTGCGCAGATAAAGGCGAACAGCCGGATGTATGATTTGGAGTCATATTTGATTCATTGCTGCCTTATCGTTGGCAAGATGCGGGGCCTATATACCACGCTAAGCAGAGCCGGATTCCGATGATTCGTTCTGGCGGAGGGGCGCAGCTGTCGAGACCAAGAACCTAGGTCTGCCGCACAGCCAACACGCTCCACCGAGCAGCCTGTCGTGCTTGATGTCGTCCACTATGCGAACCCAATCGCAATGGCCGTGATGAATGAGCATCTCTTCGACCGCACCAACCATAAGGTCGTGATCCTGCTCGGAAAGGCCGTCCCATCAGGGAAGGGCTCGGCGGTGTCTCGTGGCTTCGCACGGCCCTTGCGCTCGTGCTTCTTTACGTTCTTGCGGAGCCAGTTCCACTCAGGAGCGACCCCGATGACAAACAGGGCGACGGCAAGGCCCATTAGGATCGCGCTCAGCTTGGGGTTGTAGCCAATGAGGTCCATAGCTAAGCCCGCCACTCCGAGCGAGATGCCTACGACGATTCCGAGGCGGTGCAACAGGGGTCATGCTAGCCTACTCCGCCGACCATGAACAACTGGCCCTATTCCCCATGGCCAACACCAGAACACGGCGCGGTAACGAGAGTCAATTTGAGTTGGGGCTATAGAGACGAGTAGAGAAACAAGAGGAACACAAGTTTGATACACATTGCGCGAGCAGACAGCAGGCGTGGATGCGAGATTGGGTGCGCGGCTTCATCGTGCTGGAGAGTGTCTTGTGGGGCGTCAATGACGTAATCGACTTACTGTGGGACCCGTCGATTGGGAACGTTACACCTGGCTAGACGAGAGCGGTTGGCATCTAGACTGCCAGCCGGGGATGTGTGACCAAAGCAGATGCGTATCGGGGAGAAGCTCCGTAAAGACTAGCAAAGACGTACGCGGCGGCATCCAGCGTCTCCCTCGCCAGCACGATGGTAGCAAGTTCCCCTGTATCTCTGGCGCAAGGGAGGCGTTTCGTTCAGTCAGAGCCCCTTTCTGCGAGGTAGCCCAGCACTTCGTCGTCAATCCTGCCGAACGTATTGAACCGCCACCGGCTGGGCGGCCATCGCCACAACAGGGAGCAGCGCTTGCAGCGGGGCAGGCAGTTGTTTCCCCACGACGGCGCGTCAGGGCTGGACGCGCAGCCGACCTCGATGTCAGGATGCAGAGGGTGCATGTGGCGCCCGCGCTTTTCCCTTTCGCACAGGTGGACACGGATGTCAATGGTCATGATACCGGCTGCCGGTTGCCTTCCCAGATGCACGGCGTCTTGCCAATGATCCAGCGGCTTTGTCAAGAGACGTACAACCAGACGCGCGGCCTGGTCTGGCAGGAACAGGGATGCCATGGCGACCGCTCGCGTCCTGCGCGATCGCGTTGCCGCCTCAGACCACTCTTTGGACTGCTTAATGGCCTGCGGCACCATGACGACGAAAACAAGAGAAGCCGTAACCCAGTCCCGGATCGACTCTATGCTCAACATAGTTGTTTGGTCCGCTGAGGCCTTCGGCGTGCGGCTGTTGGCCGCGCAGCCCAGGCGACTTCCAAGCGGTGCTGTCCTTATTTTAGCCCTGGGGGAATATGTAGCATGGGTTGCAGACTAGTAGAGAGGGGTGTGTCCAATTTTCCACATACTAGCCCCTCCCTTACTCTTCCTTGTCGTTCCAATCTTCTAAGGGCCCAACCGGTACTTCGCTCTCCATTTCGGTAAACCACCCAATGAGCGGCCTGACAAACGCCCCCCCAAAGAACAATCCAAGCCACATGGCAAGCGCTATCAACAAAGCATCGGATTTGAAAAGGAAGATATAGGCGGACAATCCAGCGAAAAGCACAGCGTAGTAGAATATGCTTCCTTTGTGGTACTCGTACCACTCTCTCCAACTTGCTCCCTCCGGCTTGCGTACTCTCTTCCACCACACCGCTGCGGCTACGGCATAGAAGATCATCATCATGGAATAGGCAATGGCGGCGGGAATGAGAGAGGGCAGGGTCTGATAGGTGAAGAAGATGTAGTCGCCAAGAGTGGCGTCTTCCGGTGGTTCGTATATCTCCGCAGCGGCGAGATAACTAAGGTAGACAACTTGCCCTGCGAATAGGAAGGAGCCGACCACTAGCGCCAGCCGAATCAATCTGAGTGGGATAAGCTTAGTTACGTCTAGCATGCAATGTTACTCCGGCTCTAGTCATGACCGACGAGTAGGGAGCCGAAGAAACTGGCTCAAGAAACGCAGGCTCGCCTGCCTGGGGTCACTCTCTTAGTCTGAACTCTATGGCACAAGCAGTGACAGACCCTCTCTCGGCGAACCGGGCAAGCATTGAACTCGAACTCACAACCGCACTTGAGGTGAGATCGTCATACCTGACTGGGCACGAACGGACGGCGTCCAGCCGGGCAGGGGCTTGAAGCTTGCCTCAATCAAGGAATGCCGTCCATGCTTAGGGCGGCTTTTTTGTGTTCGCGAATAGTCGCTCGGTGGGCGCACACGAGCCCGGTTGTATGGCGGAGAGGACGCCCAGAGGCTTATGGCGGCTGAATTAGGATTTGCTAACGTCTATAGGGCGTTCGCGGGTTGGCATCCCGCCCTCTCCGCCATACAACCGAGCCCTCAACGCTCGATCGCACAAAGGTGAGGAGCCAGAGAGGTTTAATGGACCCGACTGAGGGTCGGGCACAATGTACGCGCACCGTCGCGGGTTCAAATCCCGTCCTCCCCTTTGTGCGATCGAGCGCCTGTACCGTCTCCATTGTTGCGCCCCTTTGACTGTGAGTCAAGAAAGGAACGCTGCGTCCATCACAGGTTTATGACTGCCAACCACTACGACACAAGCCCCTTTGCGGCAGTCGACAACTGGCCAATAGTGGGGCCTCGCCTGTTTCCTATTCGGCCTGCTACCAGCACTACAGTTTGACATGCGTTCTAAGCCAGCGTTGACTCCGGGCCTACCCGGCCTGTGCAGGGAGCGCAAAGTGGGTTTGGCTCTCTGTGGCCCCGTGCTTTCATGTTGGGATTTAGGAGGGCGTGAGACGTGAATGCCATAAGCGCTGGAGAGGCGATCGCGATGGGGTTCCTCTTTATCGGTCTTGACCCCAAAATCTGGTCCAGTCGGGATGTTAGTTTTGTGGAAGTGCAGAACATGAGAGGAGGACCAGGCCATGAAGAGATCCCGGTACACGCCGGAGCAGATAGCGTTCGCGCTCCGGCAGGCGGAGAACGGCACGCCGGTGGTGGAGGTCTGCCGCAAGATGGGTGTTGCGGAACAGACCTTCTACCGCTGGAAGAAGAGGTACGTCGGCATGGGTGTGGCGGAGGTGAGGCGACTGAAGGTCCTGGAGGAGGAGAACCGCAAGCTCAAGCAGCTGGTGGCGGACCTGAGCCTGGACAAGCAGATGCTTCAGGACGTGCTCCGAAAAAAGCCATAGGGACTGCTCAGATGAGGGACCACGCCAGGTATCTTCAGGTGGCCTACGGCTCGAGCGAGCGCCGGACGTGCGAGGTGCTCACGTTCGGTCGCTCCACCTGCAGGTACGA
This sequence comes from Dehalococcoidia bacterium, assembly GCA_965237445.1. GTDB lineage: Bacteria > Chloroflexota > Dehalococcoidia > Lucifugimonadales. The sequence goes on from OZ250142.1 coordinate 1,961,900, forward strand.
GAGCGTGGCTGCTGAGCAGGCGGGCCTGAGGATGAGGATCAGGGACCTTGCGGCATCTAGGGTGAGCTACGGGTACCGGCGCATCCACGTGCTGCTTAGGAGGGAGGGCTGGCAGGTGAACCACAAGAAGGTTTACAGGCTCTACAGGTTGGAGGGACTGCGGATGCGGCCGAAGAGGCTCAGGCGGCACGTGTCAGCCCGGAGGAGGGAGACAAGGTCTGCCGCGTCGAGACGCGACGAGCGCTGGGCGATGGACTTCATGAGCGACGAGCTGTTCGACGGCAGGCGGATTCGGGTGTTAACGATAGTGGACCACTTTAGTCGTGAGAGTCCTGCGATCCTGGTAGACGGGAGCCTCGGAGGCCGGCGGGTGTTTGATGCGTTGGCCTCGCTGGCACAGCACGGGAGGAAGCCCAAGACGATAGCCATGGACAACGGCCCGGAGTTCACGTCGAAGGCGATGGACCAGTGGGCTTATCTCAACGGGGTGGAGCTGGACTTCAGCAGGCCTGGCAAGCCAACTGACAACGCGATGATTGAGTCATTCAACGCCCGGCTGCGGGCAGAATGTCTGAACGAAAACTGGTTCCTGTCGTTGGCTGATGCGCAGGAGAAGATCGAGGATTGGCGGAGGTACTACAATGGCGAACGACCCCATGGCGCACTGGGGAACCTCGCCCCGGAAACCTTCGCCTTGAAGACCGCGGCGACTGTCTAGTGAACCGCGAGACTAACACTGAGGTTGGTACAAAGATGGGGGCAGCTCCAAAGCACTGGTGGCACTAACATAGCTACTGGTACAAGGCTTGGGGGCAGGTCAACTGGCAAGGCCATGCCCAATGCCATAGAAGACGATTAATCGGCTACGTCAAAAACCCCCTGCCATCGGAAACCAGCGCGGCGTTCAGACAACAATCCACCACACTGACGCCGGCACAAGTAGCAGAGCCAACACTACAATCGCCAGCTTTTCTTGTGTTGTTACGCGAGGGCGAGGCCGACGCCTCCACCTTTGACAATACAGATCGTAGTGCCCAGCTAAGACAAAGGGAGATGTAGCAAACAACATTAACGCAAGCCCGAAACACTTAGCGCCGCCGGCTGGGGAAGTAAGACCTGACAATGGGAGAAGAAGCGTCCCAATTATCAACAGCATGAATGATATTCCCACAATGCCATCGGTAACTGTGAGCCAAGTTCGTTCACCTCTTCTGCCCATGACAATCTCACGGTCGATTCTCCACCCTAGGGCGGCAACTTGGAAGCCCACAAGCACGCCAGCTACGGTCCATAGGTCTGTGAGAGAGACTTCTACCATGCTTCACCTACGCATTGATGTGGCAGGGGCTTCGATGATGTTCACCTCGCCCAGCTCCGAGAACTTGAACGTGAAGTCGAACGCAACCTCGTTCTGGTACACGAGAACCCCGTTGCTGGTATGCGTACTCTGGGATTTGTACGATCTCCTGTGCTGGACCAGATTGTGGTCGCCGTCGACCCAGAACTCGTAGAGGTCGTCCTCAAAGACGGGGTCGAACTTCAGCGGTGCTGCCGAATAGCGTGTCGTATCGACCTTGTCCACCGTTTCCTTCCCAATCTCGACGAAGCTGGTCAGGCCCACGCACTTAGGGGCGACATAGGGGACGAGCCGCCGAAATCCTGCCAGCCACTCACGCCCTCGCGTATGTAGGAGGCTCCGTCCACGTGCTTGATTTCCACGGGATGCGGCACCCCCTCGAGCTGCACCGTTATGTGGAAGTCCTCGCCGCTGGCCTGAATCCGACCCAGCACTTTTGGAACTGGCTGCGCGTCACGATTGTAGCCTTGAGCGTAGAGTATCACCTGCTCTTCGGTGTCTACAGTGTAGACAGCGTCGTATGAGGAGGGTCTGTCTATCTGCTCGCAGGCGTTCACCACCGCCTCCTCCGTACTCACGCTGACGGTCTGCCCAACACCCATGAAGTACAGAGTCAGGCCGACACCGGCGCCCACGGCCAGAAGCACAACCGCAATCCGCCAGAGGTTGCTGTTGATTAGGAGCCCACCTTTACCTAGTGGAGTAGGTGGCCGGAGCTTCGATCACGTTCGCCTCGCCTATCCCTGAGAACTCGAATCGTAGCTCGAGCGTGATTTCGCTCTGGAACACGGTGGCGCCGGCCGACTTGTCGGTCTTCTTGTACTTGGATGTCTGGATATGCTGGATCAGCCTGTTGTCACCATCCAGCCAGAAGTCGTGACGTGCATCCTTAAAGATCGGGTCTTGCTTCACGGGAGCCGCCGAGTACCGTGTGGTGGAAGTCCTGCCCACGTCTTCCTTTCCCACTTCGACGAAGTTGGTCAGGTCAACGCATTTACGGACAATGGGCACAGGCTGACTCTCAGAGCGGAACCACTCGCCTGAGCCGTCATTGAGGTAGGCAACCCCGTCGACAAACTTGACTTCCGACGGTTGACCGACCCCTTCGAGATTCAGGCGCAGGTGATAGTCCTCGCCGCTGACCTGTACTTGCCCGACCATCTTGGCGTTATTCAATTCGCCTGGGATCTCATAGTCCTCGGCCTTGAATAGCACCTGCTCGGTGCCCAGAGCCGTGTACACGACATCGTAGTTGGTGGGTCTTTCCATCTGGGCGCAGGCGTCGGCAACTGCGTCCTCGGCGCTTGCCGTGTCCGCCTGCTGCACAAACACGAAGTAGAGGGCGAGGCCGACAGCAATGGCTACAACGCCCACAGCCGCCATGCGTCCGATGTTACTGGTAAGTGGGTTGAACATCTTAGTCTCCTCCAGTCCATAACGACCTTATGAGGGCCATGACAAGGCCCGCCAGATCTTTGTTCAAGTCTTCACGCAGCTCAGAGAGTATGCCGCCAAAGTGTTCGCTGAAGCTCGTGCCCAGTCTCGTAGTCGCTTCCCATTGAGTTTGCAGCGACGCAGTACCTGACCAGTCGTCTACCGAGTAGGCGAACTCACCAAACACGTGTACAGCCGGCGTCTTGAGGTAGTGCCTGTCGACCTCAATGAATGTCGTCTGCTTAACGCCGCCCAGACAGGGAGAGGTGCACGTGTGGCTGACCGACCTGTCCGCAGTTGTGCTCCTGTCAGGAGGCTGAGGCAGGAACAGGTTCCGGATCCCGCTGAAGTTCAGGTTCTCAACCGCCGTTATGTCGTCGATAGTGATGGACGACTCAGAGTAATAGAGTTCCGCAGACCATGTCATTGTGTGGGCGCCGGGAGATGATGTGCTGTACACGTTTGCCTCGACGCAGTACGTGTTCGGGATAAGCCATATAGTCATGGGTATGGAGAAGCTCTCAACGATCGCATAGTGAACGCCAGACTCGAAGATGAACTTTGACTTCGTGACGCTGTTGCCGCCAAACCCCCTGCAAAATACCGACCTGCCCGGCGCCTGAAAGTAAGGCACGTAGGTAACTGGAGCCGCTTCCGGTGTCTCGTCTGTCGTCTCCGTAGTCGTTTCATCCGCCGTCTCGTCTGGTGTCTCCTCCTCGGAAGGGGGGACAACTGGCGTGGTTGTCGTCGCCATTGGCGTGGTCGTCGTAGCTGGATCTGGAGGCGGGACAGCCGTGGGCACCGGAGTGGGCCTCACCGTCGGCTCCGCCGTTGGCGGCGGTGGCGGTGGATCGTCGTTGTCCAGAATCTTCACGGTCGCGGACGTGGGATTGCCGTGCGCGCCCCCTGTTCCGGTCGATACCGTCACCTTGATGGAGCCGGTGTTCTCGTCGACGTTGTCGTCGTCAGTCCCCAATGTGAACGACGCAGTTGTCCGTCCTGCCGGAATCGACTTGCCTGAAGGCACTGAACTCGACAGATACGTCCCTCTGGTCTTGGAGGCCAAGCTGACGGTTAGCCCGCCGCTGGGCGAAGCCGGCGAGGAAGTGAACGTGAATGTGACGTCGTCGCCTTCTGTGATCGAACTTTCAGATGCCGTCACCGACACGGTCCTGCTGGTAGCCAGAATGCAGTCCCGCACCTCGGACGAATTATCGCCGTCGGCTATTGAGTGACTGGGCCCGTTGCCAACCGCCCGAACCTTCACGCCATAGCAGGTGTCTTAGACAAGCCCTCTCTTGCGCCGCTCGATCCTCATAGCCCGCGTGTCCTTTACGTCAAACTCCTCCAGGACCGTCGAGCTTCTAATGCCGTCCTGATAACGAGTCACGCTGATCCGGTAGCCCTTCGCTCCCGTGACCGCGTTCCACGATAGGTCGAACCAAGTCTGCCCATTGTTGTCGATGCTGAGGCTGGATAACTGATCGACATCCTCGCAGCCGAGAGTGTCGCCGGTGAACGACGACGACCATGAGCTCCACCGGCTCGCGTACTTAGTCCCGTCGCCGTGTGCCTTAATCCGAAACTTCTGCGTAGTCTCACAGTTTCGGCCTCCGACCGATCTGGTGGTGCCTCTCAGGGTCTTGGAGATGTCCTTCAATGAGGCCACCGGTACACCCGTGTACTGCTGAAGCCAGTATTTCGTGTAGCCGGTCCTGCTGTTCTATGTGACCTTCACGGCATTCGGGCCGGTTCCGGCCACAGTCCTGCCGGATGGGACCGGATGGCTTGATAGTGGCCGCGCGGTCGGCGGCGGAGGAGGATCGTCTTCAGGTTCTGCCGTTGCCGTTGCTGTCGCTGTCGCCGTCGCCGTCGCCGTGGGCTCGGCCGTAGGCACCGCCGTAGGAAAACATGGCGGATCGGAGGCAGGAGTACACGGCCTCGCCGTGGGAGCCGCGGTTGCGGTTGCCGTGGCGGTCTAGGGAATCGGAGGGCAGAACGACAACGTCGGGTCAAGGTCGCATGGGTCACGCGTACTTGCCGCACTATCCTCGCCGTCGGCGAGCAAGCCCGGCTCACTGACAACCACCGAAACCACAACCGCCGCCGCAATCACCAGCAACGTGAGAACTACCTACGTGAACAATGGGCGTCCCTGTGGCCACTGACAATTGACGCACCTCGCCTGCCAGCCGTAGGACGGAGTTGTTCAATGCACCATCGGTTCAGCCGATTGCAGGCTCCGGCGTTCTCATCGTCGGGGCCTTCTTTTCTGATGGTCGGTCAGCCAAGCAGACGAACCGTTGACTCAGGAAGCTCTCCCAGCTCCATACCTACGTAGGTATGCTAAAGAGTCTCCTAAATCAAGGTTGAGCATAAGCTGGTTCTATTCCCCCACTTTCTATCCGCTTGGCCCTGAGACGGTGAGCTCCACCTTCTCGGACAGCATCCTGCCGTCACTTGTGCAGATGGCTCCCTGGCTGGCGCAGTCTGTGGTAACCGGCAGCACGATGGTCACGTCGGCGTTGCCGGACGGCGTCACGGTGATCTCCCATCGGACGTTCTTGCCCTGCTCCAGCCGACGAGCCTTGACCACCTCGCCGCCCGTCACCGTGAAGGCGTGGTCCCGTAGGGTCACGTAGCTGAAGCTCGTCTTGGGCGTCTCGCTGAAGCGCAGCTCGAAGGTGAAGGTGGCGCTACCGTCGTGGGATGCCGGCGTACTGTGGACGCTGGCCTTCAGCGGAGATGGCGCAGTGGCCACCGCTGCCGTTGCCGCGCTGGTCACCGACTCGTCGTGGCCCGCATCGTCCGTGAAGGTCACCCGCACCTTAATCGCTTTGCCCTGCTCGCTGGAGGTGAGGGTGTAGCTGGACCCCGTGGCCCCGCTGATGTCGGACTCCCCGGCGACCCACCGATAGGCGAAGGAGGCGCTGGTCAGGCCGTTTGAGTCGGCTATGGCTGTTGTGGCAGCGGTCAGGGTCTCGCCCACCTGGGCCGTCCCGCTGATGGTAGGCGCCCCTGTGGCCGGCGAATTGGGACGGGCCGCCACCGCCGCCGTTGTCGCACTGGTCAGCGACTCCTCGTGGCCCGCGTCGTCCGTGAAGGCCACCCGCACCTTGATGACCTTGCCCTGCTCGCTGGAGGTTAGGGTGTAGCTGGACCCGGTGGCCTCGCTGATGTCCGACTCCCCGGCGACCCACTGGTAGCTGAAGGTCGCGTTGGTCAGACCGTCGGCGTCGGCTATGTCTGTCGTGGCGGCGGTCAGGGTCTCGCTCACCTGGGCCGTGCCGGTGATGGTAGGCGTACCGGTGGCCGCCGAGTTCGACGGGCCCGGAGTGACCAGCTCCACCCCTGTCGATAGCATCCTGCTGTCGCCGGTGCAGATGGCCCCCTGGCTGGCGCAGTCGGTAGTGACTGGGAGCGACACGGTCACGTCTGCGTTGCCGGACGGCTGCACGGTGATCTCCCACCTGACGTTCTTGCCCGGCTCCACCCGCCGCACATTGCGCACCTCGCCGCCCGTCACCGTGAAGGCGTGGTCCCGCAGGGTCTTGTAGCTGAGCGTAAAATGCTCGCTGAAGTGCAGGCGGAAGGTGAAGGCGTTCTGTCCGTCGTGCGACTCAGGCGCCATGTGGATGGCGGCCGTCAGCGGTTGCTCCACCGCCGCCGTAGCCGCGCTGGTCAGCGTCTCCTGGTGGCTCCTGTTGTCGGTGAAGATGACCCGCACCTTGACACCCTCTTAGGGTAGAACGGTCGGATGCGCTCTTCCAACTCTTCCCAAGGGATCAGGCCTTCCATGCGTTCAAGAAACTTCTCCCGGCGAGTCTTTCGCTTCTTACCCTCGTATTCCAAGTCCGCAAACGTTGACTGGCTCATTGACTCTCGATCCCCCTCTTCAGATCTGATTCCTAAGTTACTATGCCACAAGCCATCAGAACTTATTCAGAGGTTCCCTAGTACTACTTTGTTAGATCGTGGTCTGATATTACCTAGCGGTTCTGAGATGTGTCGTGGGAGATTGTCATCGTACCATCCCCGGGAGAACCGCGATGACAATCCTGAAGGCTGCGACCTCACCGCTGGAGGACCTTGACGAGTTCCTTGAGCTGTTCGGCTCTCTGGTGCGACGCCCGGAGAGCCGACATGCAATGGAGCGCTACACAACTGGTCTGCTGACAGACCTTCGGCGCAAGACTGCCTCGGACATTGGCAGAGCGGTTGCGGGCACAAACGCACAGCGTCTTCAGGAGTTTCTCACCCGGACGGCATGGGACCCACAGGAGATGGATCGGCTCAGAATCGGACACATGATGAGTCGTGCCAGCGTGGGTGAGGGAGTCCAGATCGTCCACGACACCGGGTTTGCGAAGAAGGGGAGCCATTCGGTTGGAGTTGCACGTCAGTATTCTGGAACCCTGGGACGTGTGGACAACTGCCAGGTGCTGGTAACGACCCACTATGTGGACAGGGTCTTTGACTGGCCGCTCACGTCTCGTGTGTACCTGCCACTGTCTTGGGTGCAGGATAGCGCGCGCAGGGCTGCGGCCGAAGTGCCCACACAAGTCCGCTTCCAGACCAAGGGTGAGATCGCTCTGAGACTGATCGATGCCGGGATGGATGCCGGTGTACGGACCCGGGCGGTGGTCGCAGATGCCGGTTATGGTGATCAGCCGCCCTTCCTGGATGGACTGGAAGATCGACGACTACCGTATGTCGTCGGTGTGCCCTCCATCGCCCGGTTCCATATCGCAGAGGAAGTTGACCAGTATCCTGGAGATGAACCGCCCCCACCGTATCAGGGTATTGGCCGACCGAGAAAAGCGAAGCGGCTTGAGGACAGAATACCTGGCAGAGACGCCAGTTCCATCCTGGAAGGGCTTGAGCAGGACAGTTGGCGCATCGTCGCCTGGAGGAAGGGAACCAAGGGCGTTCTGCGGAAGCGATGCGCCAGGATAAGAGTATGTCGAGTGGGGTATCGTGGGACTCACCTATCCTCCGTGGGGTGGCTCATCGGTGAATGTCCTGTGGGTGGACACCAGGGTGAAACCAAGTACTACTTGGCCTGGGGAGTGGATCAGATGAGTCTGGGGGACATCGTGGAGTTGGCTCATAGCCGCTGGATAATCGAGCGCTTCTACCAGGATGCGAAGGGAGAGGTGGGACTCGATGACTACGCAGGCAGGTTATGGTCTGGGTTCCACCGCCATGTGGCGCTGGCAATGCTGGCCCATAGTTACCTTGCGATCCGTCAGGACTATGAACCAGACATTGCCGAACACACCTACCCTGACAACGGGCAAGAGCACAGACCGACGGAACCGCCAGGACCGACTCGGGGGTTTCCCCCCACAGCAGCGTCAGAGCCTGGCCTCGCTCAGACGACTGGTTCTCGAGCGACTGTTCGCTCAGGTGATTGAAGATCTCACACGTCCTCCAGGCCGCCCACCGTGATCTAACAAAGTAGTACTAGATGCGGTTCAAGTTATTCAATCACCACTGTAGGGACAAGTAGTACCGGGGAGAGACGGGAGGCAAGCATCGCAATCAGGGAGTTCATACGTGGCCCAGGCCTGACCATGAAGGCGGCCAGGTTGTCGTTGTTGGCAGTAGTCGGAGTACTTCTAACGCTGCTCATCCTTCTTACTCCACAGGGACGGACCGCGTTCCATACCTCGTTGTTCGTCATGCAGGTGTTGGAGATGCCGGTGCAGGCCCAGTCCTGGTTTACGGACGAACCGTTGCGGCATAGAGTGCACTTCCCCACGTCCAGCGGCGCGTCTGAGGCGGAAGTGTACCGTCTGCCCGACGGGAATCCCCGGCCGGCGGTGGTGCTCTCGACGGGAGTTGTCACTAAAGGGTTCAGTGATCCCCGCGTGGTCAACCTGGGCAACGCACTCTCGCGGGCTGGCATAGTCGTAATGATCTACTGGTCACCCGAGATGGCGCTGCGCCATCAACTCAACGCCGACGAGCCGGATAAATTGGTATCAGCATACCTCTACCTGGCGGAGCAGGACTACGTGGACCCGGAACGGGTTGGCATAGGCGGGTTCTCCGCCGGGGCAGCCTTCGCCTTGATTGCCGCTGCCGACCCCCGAATCAGGGACAGGATTTCCCTGGTCAACGTCTTTGGCCCATACTTTGATGCGGAGACCCTGCTGCTCCAGGCGACTTCCCGGTCCGTAGTCTACGAAGGAGAGCAGCGTCCGTGGGAGCCTGACTGGCTCGTCATGCAGGTTCTTGCCACCGAGCTGATTGAGGTCCTGAATAATCCCGAAGAAGCGGCCCTGCTGACTCGCCGCTACGTGGACGGCCATACTATCTCATCCGAAAAGTTGGGCGGGCTGTCTTCTCAGGGCAAAGTGATAGTCCGCCTACTGGACGGCGTATCTCTTGAGGAGGCGAAGACCCTTTATGGACTGCTGCCATCCAGCAAGCGACGGGAACTGGCACAAATCTCCCCGGCCACCTATATCAGTGATGTTCGCGCCAGAGTGCTGGTGCTTCATGACTACAACGACAATATGGTGCCGTCCTCCGAATCCAGGCGCTTGATGGAGGCGTTAAAGAGCCGGGGGAATATTCGCTACACCGAGGTTCGATCCTTCGACCACGCCACCCCGGATCGCAGCAGCGTGCTGGCTTATCTTGGGGATGCGGCCCGTCTTTACCGGCACATGTACGAGATATTGCGAGTCGCTTCCTGACCGTCTCGGATTGACCGATGGCCCCTGCAGGGACGACGAGCCGCCAAGCCAACCCTGACGTGACAGAAACCTTGTCCTGTGAGTGAGTGTATCTCGACCTACGGACTAGGGCCTGTTCACACTAACGGGTCTAAATGTTTTATCATTGGCGGATGGAACTCACAGAAGCTCAATACGAACGAATCGCCGCCTACCTGCCCGTCCAACGAGGCAACGTAAGCATATCGAACCTCCAGGTGCTCAATGCCATCCTGTACGTGGCCGAGCAGGGTTGCAAGTGGCGAGGGTTGCCTCGCCGATTCGGCAAATGGCACACCATCTACACTCGCATGAACCGCTGGTCCAAGAACGGTGTACTCGACAGGGTATTCGAACACCTGCAACGGGAACAGATAGTGCGTATCAAGCTCGAGGCTATTTCGCTAGACAGCACGATCGTCAAGGTACATCCCGACGGCACGGGTGCGTTAAAAAAAACGGACCGCAGGCCATCGGCAAGTCCCGGGGTGGATGGACCACCAAGATTCATATGGTTGCCGCGGATGCTCGAACAGCAATGACCTTCTCGCTCTCCCCCGGACAAGCTCACGACGCACCGGAGGGGCGTAAGCTGCTCAGTCGTCTGCGGCCTGTCTGCCCGCCGGGCAGACCGCAGCAAGAGAACCTGCATGTAGTGATGGACCGTGCATACGAGGGGAACGAGACACGCCAACTAGCCTTGGAACTGGGGTTCATTCCCGTAGTCCCGCCACTCTCGACACGTGTGGCGCCATGGGATTACGACAAAGAGGTGTACAAGAGACGCAACGAAGTCGAGCGCTTGTTCAGACGATTGAAGGGCTTCCGCCGTATCTTCTCTCGCTTCGACAAGCTCGACGCCCTCTTCCTGGGCTTCATACTGTTGGCTCTCATTTTCGATGCATTAGTGTGAACAGGCCCTAGACCGGCATTGGAGAGTCAGACCTGAAGTGAAGTCAACCGTACAGCTGTGAAAGATGCAGCTTCGCAGAGATTCAGTACCTTTCTGGAGAGGCGCTCCGGCTGGATAGTATTCGGGGTTCTCGTAGTAACCCTGCTGCTTGTCATACCTCTCATAGCCCTCGCGCCGGACGAGCAGGCTTCAACAGAGCCCGGCGGGCCCGTTTTCGACCTGCGCGATCAGGTAGACGAGCGCTTTCCCCCTGCACTCTACGTCCCGACCTACATGCTGGAATCTCTCGACGGTCCGGATGGCGACGTCTTGATCCAAGCTGCCCTGTGGGAGCTGTACCAGAATGAGAATACCCTCCGCCGGGCCGACGAACGCGGGGAGCTGCGCCCCCCAAGCTGGAGGCCCAGCCTCATTTGTACCGGGGCAACAACCCCAGCACCCAGCACCCCATGCACGGAATCTTCACCGTCGCCGACGCGGTTCAGGCGGTCCTCGCCGAAATGGGCACTGACCTTGAACGCGCCAGCGACGATGAAGTCAAGCTCGCCCTCCACTACGTGCTTCTCGAGGACTCGCCCACATCTAGTCTGCTGAGGTCCTTATCGGAGATGGCCTCGTTCACTCTGGAGGAATCGGAGGACATCGGGCAGTACAGGCGCTGGCGCTCTCCAGCCATCATTATCTTTGTAATGGCCGAAAACAGCCGGCTGGGCGGGGGACCGCTGACCATAAACATCGGAGGGGACGACACCGCCATACAGAAGGAGCACTTTGGCCGAAATGTACAGAGAATCCTAAGAGGCGAAGAGCGGAACTATCGACTTTGGGGCGTCGCCATAGACCCAAACCTGGAATCTCAGGATCAGGGACGAACTGCCATCCCCTTCATCTTCGCAACCGTGGTGGCCGTTCTGGTGGTAATCGGGATAAGCCTGCGCTCCTGGCGGGTGGTGCTCCTTACAGCCGTCGGACTGGCAATGCTCATTGTGTGGCTCAAGGGGATATCCAACCTCATCGGTCTCAAGGCCGGCCTCGTCGTGGAGCTAATCGTGCCTATAGCCATGATCTCCCTGGGAGTCGACTTCGCCATTCACGCCATTCACCGCTATCGAGAGGAGAGGAGCAGAGGACTTGGACCGCGCATGGCATTGAGAGCGGGATTCGCAGGCGTTATGGGTGCGCTGGTGCTTGCTATGCTCACAGACGGAATGGCCTTCTTCTCCAACACTGTTTCAGGCATAGAATCAATAGTTGGGTTTGGAATCGCCGCTGGTATAGCCGTAATGTCCTCCTTCATTATCATGGGTATATTCGTGCCCCTGGTGTTCATGCGGATGGACGCGCGAAGTGAAACCGGGCAGGCCAACTCTGAGCCGGTATCCGATCTAGGTCCTTCTGCGAATAGCAGCCAATCCAGCAGGGCTCTGAGCGCCGAGTGGGTTGTGGCGAGACTAGCTCGGAGTTGCTTCATTGTGCTCCCTGTGGTGGCGGTATTGACCGGGGTAGCCCTGCTTTTCGCCAGCAGGCTAGAGGCGCAGCTGGACGTCAAGGACTTCTTGGATAGCGACTCGGACTTCGTGGTTGGACTGGACAAGCTTGACCAGCACGCTGGGGCCACCCAAGGCGAGCCGGGGATCATCTATATAGAGGGCGACCTGTCGTCCAGCGAGTCTCTTGAGGCACTCAGAGAGCTTCAATCAAAGTTGAAGGCCAACCCCTACGTGGCCAAGGGCGTCGATGGAGAGCCCACTCTATACAGCACGACGGTCTTTGAGTTGATGGAGCGTCTCATCGGCAGCGAGTACGCCCTTTACCAGGTGGAGCTTGTAACGGAGCAGGCCATCACGGACACGGACGGCGACAAAATGCCGGACACCCAGGCCCAGATCAGGGCTGCCTTCGACTACATTGTAGACCGAGGCGTTCCACTGGACGAGTCGACTTTGGCTTTCACGCCATCCCAGGTTCAGGGGAGCCTATTCCACGATCCCTCCGGACATGACCCCGATGCTCTCCAAATTCGCGTTGGCCTGCCCGGCACCAGGGAGCAATCTTTGGTATCCGGGGCGCGGCAGGCCGTCGAGGCTGACCTGGAGTTTCTTGACGACGTGCCCTCTATCTCCGCGGCTGGTCTCACCGGCTCAGCCTTAACCAGGGCTGCCTCCCTGGATGCGGCTGTGCGCTCCCTGCTCATCTCGCTGCCCATTGCCGTGGCGTCCTGCTTCCTGCTGGTGGCGGTGTTCATGCGCTCAGTGCGTTATGCCATCGTGACCATTATTCCTATAGGTCTGGTGGTGGCCTGGCTCTATGCGGCAATGTATCTGCTGGGGTTTGACCTCAACTTCGTAACAGCCACCATCGGTGCTGTTTCCATTGGAGTTGGCGTAGACTTCTCCATCCACTTCACTCAACGATTCCGAGAAGAGATGGCGCGAGTTGGCGACGGGGTACATGCGATAGAGCGGACAGCTAGGAGCACGGGTATGGCTCTCATAGCGTCGGCATCCTCGAGTGTGTCCGGCTTCGCAATAATGGGCTTCGCCCCTATGCCTATGTTCTCTGCGTACGGCATTCTCACCGCGGTCATGATCTTCATGGCGGCAGCGGCAGCACTGCTTGTGTTGCCCTCCCTCCTCCTCCTGATGACTCCCGAGGGTCGCGAGGTGGCCAGTTAGGCCCTGTCCAGTGCCTCAGGGATTCCCCGGCAGCGGCGCAGGCAGTCTACCTCGCGGCATCCTGATCCGCGCCCAAGGAGTCACTGGTTCCAGAGCCGGGGCGAGGTTGGACCTGGGTAGAAGGTACATGTAGAGCTTCATCAGGGCCTCATTCGCAGCCCCGGGGCTCTCCGCTCCTGACGTCGTTCACGGTGAAGCTACCGTCGGGCTGCCGTGCTATGATATCTCGCCTGCCGACGATCCTCGCTCCGCTCCTGGAGCCGGTCGCCTCTAAGCCGTTGCGTATCGTCGGTTCGGGCATGGCCTTCGATGGGATCAACGAGAAGATGCTGTTCTCCAGGGTGCTCGCGATGTTCGGGGTTGTCCTGGTTGTCAACTTCATCACCCGGTTTCAACGGCGCAGGGCGAGAGCGGCGATGGAAAGGGAAGGGGCGCTGCAACGGGAGCGGACCGAGCTCTCCCAAGCCATTCACGATACGGCCGCCCAGACCGCCTTCATGATCGGCCTGGGGATAGACGCGGCCAAACAGGTTGCCGGAGACTCGAATGAGGAGCTCGCCGCCAGGCTCGACGCGACCTCACGGCTTTCCAAGACCGCCGTCTGGCAGCTGAGACACCCGATAGACATGGGCCGCATATTCGAAGGCAGTGAGTTGGGCTGGACCCTGGACTCGCACGTTGCGACGTTCAGAACCATAACGTCGGTGTCGGCGGAGCTGGCTCAGAACGGGGTGGAGCCGCCACTTTCAGTAGAGGTCAGGAGTCTCCTGTTCTCCATAGCCCACAACGCCCTCGCCAACGCCTTTCGCCATGCCGGGGCGAGCCGGGTGCTGATCGAGCTTGACTTCGGACGGGATGAGCTCAGGCTGTCGGTGTCGGACGACGGGGTGGGACTTCCCGACGACTACGAGGAGCGGGGCCACGGCTTCGAAAACATGCGGGCGTACGCCGGGCGTCTGGGCGGACGGCTTATCGTCGAACCCAGGGGGTCGGTCGGGGGCGCGAGCGTGACCTGCGTGATGCCGTTGGCTCGCGAAGAACAGGAGGGATAGGTTGTCAACAGAGTCTCGTCGCATAAGGGTGCTGCTCGCCGACGACCATGCGGTCACGCGGGAAGGCCTTCAGGTGATTCTGGAGCGGTCTGAGGAGTTTGAGGTGGTGGGCCAGGCCAGGGACGGAGTGGAGGCGGTGAAGGCGGCCTCCGAGTTGTCGCCCGACTTGATCGTCATGGATGTCATGATGCCCAAGAAGGACGGCGTGGAGGCGTGCCGGGAGATCATGGAGTCTCTGCCCGAGACACGGGTGATCATGCTGACCGCCTCGACGGAGGCGAACGCCGTGATAGAGGCGGTGGCCGCCGGTGCGGCCAGCTACCTTCAGAAGGTGGCCGGGATGGACCAGCTCCTGGGCATGATGAAGGGCGCGGCTGCGGGCGAGGGGCGTCTGCCGACCGAGGTGGTGAGGCGGGTCTTCGACAGGATCCGGAGCAGGGCGAAATCGAAGGAGGAGGTCGACCTGACCCAGAGGGAGAAGGAGATACTTGTGTCGTTCTGCCGGGGCATGTCATACGTCGCGATTGCGGAGGCAAGGGAAGTCAAGGTGGTTACAATCCGAAACGCCATCTACACCATTCAGGTGAAGCTGGGCGTCCACTCGAAGCAGGAAGTCGTGGTGTGAGCCGTGCGGAACGGGCTGCTGGATGACTGACCACGCAGGCTGGTTTCGGGGGAATGGCGCGGGCCGGGACACCCTGGGTATTTGGACGCGGTGCGCACCACAAGTGAAGAACCTCCCCGATAAATTGAGTGACGACGCAGACAACCCCCGCCTACACCTGCACAGAGCCTTGCATCGGCTACCCATGTCGAAGGGGGCCTCGCAGGGAGAGGCAGATGCGTAGTAGTTCGGGATAGCGTGACGCTCCTTACTTTCCTCCGCACCGCCAGATTACAGTACAGGAATCGAGAGGCCCCGGTGCGTTGACAGGCTGCCGAGCCACATCTCAAAGACGGTGGTATCTACCGTATGCGTTGGTGGGCCGGAGCGTACCGAATTGCGAACTTTCCGGTGGGAGGTTTTGACCTGCCCCCAAGCCTTGTACCATTCGTCATGTTAGTCGAACGAGGATCGGAGCGGGGGCTGCAGTTAGATAGGTCTCTGGCGCCGGCGGCCTGTATCCAAGCGAGCTGTGTGGCCTGATCTGGTTGTAGGTCTGCCTGTACTGCTCCGTCAGCACTCTCACCTCAAGCAACGTGTAGAAGACCTCCCTGTCGAGCAACTCATCCCTCAGCTTCCCGTTGAAGCTCTCTATGTACCCGTTCTCCCATGGAGACCCAGGCTCGATGTACAGCGCCCTTGCTCCCACTCTCCCAAGCCACTCTCGCACCGCCCTGGCTGTGAACTCTGGCCCGTTGTCTGACCTGATGTGATCGGGAACTCCCCTGGTCATCATCAGCTCGGCCAACGTCTCGATTACGTCGGCCGATCGTATCCGGCGGTCAGCCCTGATCGCCAGACACTCCCTGCTGTACTCGTCCATTACCGTCAACAGTCGCACTACCCTCCCGTCATGGGTCCTGATCTGAACGAAGTCGTATGCCCACACATGCCCTGGCCACTCCGGCCGCAACCGCACGCACGATCCGTCATTGAGCCACAGCCGCCCTCTCTTCGGCTGCCTGGCAGGCACCTTCAGCCCTTCCCGACGCCATATCCTCTCCACACGCTTGTGGTTCACATGCCAACCACGATGCTGCAGAAGGGCGGTGATGCGCCGGTAGCCGTACCTGCCGAATCGACTGGCCAACTCCACGATCTCTTCGGTCAGCAACTGCTCATCCTCAACGGCAATGGGCTCATAGCGCTGTGTGGACCTGGAGTGGCCGAGCACCCGGCAGGCTCGCCGCTCAGAGACACCGAGGGATTGCCGGACATGATCGACACACTCGCGGCGGCGGGCAGGGCTTAGAAGTTTCCCTCAGCCGCCTCCCTGAGTATCTGGTTGTCCAGGGTGAGGTCGGCCACCGCCCTCTTCAGTCGGCCGTTCTCAGACTCCAGGAGCTTGAGTCGCCTGGCCTGGTCAATCTTGAGTCCACCGTACTCGGAACGCCACCGGTAGAAGGTCTGTTCGGTCACTCCGATGCCACGGGCAGCTCCGGCCACAGTGCTGCCCTGGGCTATTGCCACCTCAGCCTCTTGAAGCTTGTAGATCACCTGCTCCGGCGTGTGTCTTCTCCTGACCATCTTGACCTGCCCCCATTGTTTGTACCAGTCGCTATGTTAGAGCCACCAGTGCTTGGAGATGCCCCCATCTTTGTACCAACCTCAGTGTTAGTTTCTCGGCTCATCGAACAATCGCCGCGGTCTTCAGGGCGAAGGTTTCCGGGGCGAGGTTCCTCAGTGCGCCATGGGGCCGTTCGCCATTGTAGTACTTCCGCCAATGTGGATTCACATTTCAAGCGCAACACCTGATTCAGAAGGATCTCTGCTGGAGTTTTGTAGTTGAGGCATTTGCGTGGAGTATTGTTGTAGGCCTGAAGCAAGTGAGTGAACTGTGCGTCCGCCAACGCGGTCAGGTCCGTTTTGCGAGGCAGGGTTCGTCTCAACCGGCCGATGGCGTTCTCGATGCCCCCTTTCTGCCAGGGAGAGCGAACATCACAGAAGAAGGTCTCGATACCAAGATTGTGGAGTCGGTAGTGGAGAGCGAATTCGGTCCCGTTGTCGAAGGCAACCGTGCGTCGCCACTGGGGCGGGAACTGTTCGAGCAGGTGCGACATGGCGTCGGCAATGGGGCCGGAAGCCTTGCCAGGAGGTCTGACGGCAATGAGGATACGGGAGTGGCGTTCGTGCATGGCCAGCACGGCATGTCCATAGGTTCTGAACAGCATCAGGTCTGCCTCCCAGTGGCCGGGAGTCCTGCGGTCTGCGGCGCTTTTGGGACGCTCGGCGATGGGACGGCGCAAGGCGATGAAGGAGGCAGGGCTGCCTCCTTTGCGGCCCCTCCAGCCGCGCTTCGACTTGGCGCGAGGCAGGTAGTGCCTCCACCCATAGTCCTGTGTACGCGCAAGCTGACCGTAAATGAACCTGTAGATGCTCTCGTGAGATATGACCACTTGGCCGGTTTCCAACCTGAGCCGACCGGCAACCTGCTCGGGCGACCAGCCCTGTTGGAGGCATGAGAGCACCCGTGCCCGCAGAGCATCGTCCCGCTCCATACGTGAGCCTCGCCACCGGCGGGCACGTGCCTGCTGGTGGGCATACACCGGCTTGTATCCACCGGTTCGTGACCCATTGCGCTTCAGCTCCCGAGCCACTGTCGATGGCGAGCGATCCAGACCTGCAGCGATTTGCCGGATCGATCGACCCTCGGCTTGTAGGCGGGCAACTTCACATCGCTCTTCAATGGTGACATGTCCATAATGCTTTCCCATGACAACACCTTAACGAGGTGTTGCACTTCGTTTGTGTATTTAGACAATCCTCGATCTTCTCCTGCGCATCAGCCAACGACAGGAACCAATTTTCGTTCAGACACTCTGCCCGCAGCCGGGCGTTGAATGACTCAATCATCGCGTTGTCAGTTGGCTTGCCGGGCCTGCTGAAGTCCAGCTTAACCCCGTTGAGATAAGCCCACTGGTCCATCGCCCTTGACGTGAACTCCGGGCCGTTGTCCATGGCTATCGTCTTGGGCTTCCTCCCGTGCTGTGCCAGCGAGGCTAACGCATCAACCACACGCCGGCCTCCGAGGCTCCCGTCTACCAGGATCGCAGGACTCTCACGACTAAAGTGATCCACTATCGTTAACACCCGAATCCGCCTGCCGTCGAACAGCTCGTCGCTCATGAAGTCCATCGCCCAGCGCTCGTCGCGTCTCTACGCCGCAACCCTGGCCTCCCTCCTCCGGGCGGACACGTGCCGCCTGGGCCTCTTCGGCCGCATCCGCAGTCCCTCCAAACTGTAGAGTCTGTAAACCCTCTTGTGGTTCACCTGCCAGCCCTCCCTTCTCAGCAGCACGTGGATGCGCCGGTACCCGTAGCTCACCCTCGACGCCGCGAGGTCCCTGATCCTCATCCTCAGGGCCGCCTGCTCAGCGGCCACGCTCTCGTACCTACAGGTGGAGCGACCGAACGTGAGCACCTCGCACGTCCGGCGCTCACTCGAGCCGTAGGCAACCTGAAGATACCTGGCGTGGTCCCTCATCTGAGCAGGCCCTATGGCTTTTTTCGGAGCACGTCCTGGAGCATCTGCTTGTCCAGGCTCAGGTCCGCCACCAGCTGCTTGAGCTTGCGGTTCTCCTCCTCCAGGACCTTCAGCCTCCTCACCTCGGCCACACCCATGCCGACGTACGTCTTCTTCCACCGGTAGAAGGTCTGTTCCGCAACACCCATCTTGCGGCAGACTTCCACCACCGGCGTGCCGTTCTCCGCCTGCCGGATCGCGAACGCTATCTGCTCCGGCGTGTACCGGGATCTCTTCATGGCCTGGTCCTCCTATCATGTTTCGCACTTCCACAAAACTAACACTACGAGTGGACCAGACTTTGGGGTCAAGACCAGATGTGGCTTGGTGGATTGCTGCGAGAGATCGCGGATGGAGGTTCGGGTCCGCTTGCAATCACCTGAAACGAAACGGAACCGTGGAATCTCAGGATGGTGTGCTCTGGCCGCGCTGAAAGGGCTCATTAGCATAGTATTCTTCACGGAGGGTCCACGAATACGGCCCCACTAGCTATTGTAGGGGTCTGGTAAGGAAGCGTTACTCAGTATGAAAATGAACAGACCTAGAATCAGTCCTGAAGCATTTGCGGAAGTGAAGTCTGCGCTTGCAGATTACGTGGCGCTGGTTGAGGCGTCCCCCTTGTCCGCCAATGCTCAGGACACTTACCTACTGCATGCTCGAAACTTTGTTCGATGGCTAAATTTCGAGTTCCTCCCAGGTGAGCGGGTGTGGCGAAAACAAAGGCGCGGCTAGTCCTTCTCTCTAGCACACGCTACGGCTAGGTAAAATCACCTAATACGAAACGGAACCGCGCGAGACCGCAATCAGGGGCTATGACGGGGTTTGCACGTTCCTCTGTCAAACGCGCCGACCATAGGGTTCCGTTTCGTTTACCCTCTTCGCCATGCGGTGATTGCGCCAATGAACGCGCCCATCGTCCAACCGAACGTTGTCAACTGCCCGTGGGCGATGCCGACCACGACCTGGGAACGGCTCAGGTCGTCGCTAAAGCCCATCCAGATCAGGTAGTAGAGGGCCAACCCGTAGACTAGCCCAATGACACTGCCGATGAAGCTGTAAAGAATGACTCGCCACCACATGTTTCACTCCTGAAGGTCGCCTAGCTTGGGGATGCTGTTGGGCTCTCCCCATCCTGAGAACATCTTAGTTGTGACATAGCGGTTGAATGTGTTCTCGTAAAGGCCCGTTTCTCTGAATTCGGTCCAGGACATCGACTGTAGGAGTCGTCCCTGCCCGTCTATCCAATGCTCAGTACCTCCGTGAGACAGAAACAAGCCGTGATCCTGAAATGACGTGAAATTGTCGTCGTCGGTCACGACGGAGAAATGCCTGGCTTCTACTCCAGACTGCGTTTTAGACATGCCTAGGTCTTTGAACCCAACGTACTCGTCGCATCCGTCCAGCCAGTATGTCCAAGTCCACTCGACCAGTTCGCCGTCCGCCTTGCGCCACCAAGTGCCGTCTACGCCAAGCCATTCGTCAATTTCCTGTCCGTCACTGCTGTAAGTGACAGTTTGGGCGTAGTAGTTCTCGCCCGCATACGAGACGATGGACTCCATCCTGTCCCACGCCACGCCGGGACCCTCTTTCGTTTCAACTGTTGCGATGTCAATGAACTCGGCCTCTGCCCAATGGTCACACATCGCCATCACCGCCTCTTCCGCTCTCGCTGCGGCCCTCTCTCCCGTCCAGAACCAAATGCCTAGGCCGATGAGAACGACTGCGACTAGGGACGCGACGACGGCAATGCGGCGACCGGGCAGGGACGCTTGCAGTCTGGACGTATTCATAGGCTAGCGCTCCTTTGTCGCGGCGGGAGCTTATCAACTAAGTAGTGGTTACGCCATTTACACGACTCGTACTGCCACTGGTGATCGGAAGGCACAGTGAAGAGTGCCTAGGCGAGCTCCTCGGCTGTCGCATCAGTGGGAGGCGGATAACGCCTCATAGTTCGCTGGCCATACACCTAGCAGGCTGGTAGCATCCATAGAAATCAAAAGACCCCGGAGATAAGCCGGAGCCAGTTGACGCAGGTGTTAGGACTCACCAACCAAACAATATGGTGATCCTAACGTCGCCTAGGCCCGCTGGTCAAGAGCGTCGCGCCAATCTGGTTCCATGGCCCATCTCCGGGCAGGAGATGCGTCATGGAGTACATCGTATTGCTGGGCTTACTTGCGGTTGTTGTTCTTGCCGCTTTCGCGTTTCTCGGAGCTCCCATTGCTGGCACACGGCTAGGTCAGCCCTTTGGCGGGGGTGGGAACCGGGCGGAGCGTCGCCAGCAACGTAGACCTAGAAGGCGATAAGGTTTCAGGTGTTCGATAGCGGATGGGGCCAGCAGGTCAGGGACCTGATGGGGGACTCGTGGGCACGAGCGGCTCTGGCCGTCATGGCTGCGATAGGCATATCCGTCGTCGTGAATCTTGGACTGGACGCCTACAGCAAACTAGTCGCCCTAGGGGTTCGTACGCTCCTCGACGAGGGCAAATCCAAAACTGCCCAGGGCAAAACGAGCCCATTCCGTAGCTAACGCATCTTCAAAACGTCTCCAGGGTCGTGATCCGGTAGGTTAGTAACTTACTTGGAGCCGGAGTTATGCACTTGCCTCCACCAGGTTCCGTTGCATTGACAGTGCTGTGGGCCACCGACGACAATGCCGGAGTCCTGAAAGAGGGAACACCTTTATAGTAGTTGACTAGCCGGGGGCTAGGGGCTATCTCGTCTGGCTGCCCGGCACGTTCGTGGCGAGGCATGGCAAGGTGACGGGTTCCCCGCAGCCCCCGGCTAGCCAACTACTATGCTGCTTCTACCGCCATTGGCTACTATCTGCCCCTTGTGGATCGCGCACCCGAAGAGATATGCACACCCCTCCTCTCATGTTTTGCACTTCCCCAAAACTAACTGCGATGATGCACTGGGGCCATCTCAGTCCGGGCCTGACCGGAAAACTAACTGGCTCAAATGCCCTCGGAGTGATCTGTCGACTCGACCTCGAGATGGCCCACACAACGTCAACAGCTGTGGGAGCAGTGACCTCATAGGAGCCTGGCCAGAATCCCATCGCAGTTTTGTCCGCTCACCCAGCTTGCGCACCATCGTTGAGGAGGTGTCAATGATCGGAGTCGTTAGCCACGGGGTAAGTAGCGGTGTCCAAGTGGTGATCGGGGTCGACACACATCAGGACGAACATGTGGCAGTGGCCATAGACCAGCAGGGTATCCGTCTTGGCGAGCGGCGTCTGCCGGCGACTACCCGCGGTTACGGGGATCTCGAGCAATAGGCCCGGTGCCTGGGAGAGATCAACGCATTCGGGATCGAAGGCACGGGTTCCTATGGCGCCGGATTAGCCCGGTTCATGAGTGGACGAGGCTATGCCGTCGTGGAGGTCAACCGACCTGACCGCTCAGTTCGACGTCGGAAGGGGAAGAGCGACCCCACCGATGCTGAGTCGGCAGCGCGTGCGGTCCTTGCCGGAGTGGCCGACGCGACTCCCAAGTCAGGTGAAGGCGAAGTCGAGATGATCCGCATGCTGAAGAATACAAAGGACTCAGCTGTCAAGGCACGCACCCAGGCCATCAACCAGGTGAAGGCCATCGTTGTCACGGCTCCTGCTGAGCTTCGCGAAACACTCGATGGTCTCTCTACCACTGCCCTCGTAGCGCGCTGCAAGAGCTTCCGTCCCGGCCGTCTGGACTGTCCTATCGCTGTGGCCAAGTATGCTCTCCGTTCGCTCGCCTGTAGCTACCATCAGCTCGGCAAGGAGGTCCGCGATCTAGAGGCCGAGCTCGAACGACTCACCCGGTCGGCAGCACCAGCCCTGGTCAGCATGTTCGGCATAGGAGCCGACACGGCGGCGACCCTCCTGGTCGTTGCCGGAAGTAATCCTGAACGCCTCCACTCCGAGGCAGCTTTCGCCTCTCTGTGCGGTGTAAGTCCAATACCCGCCTCCTCAGGTAAGACCAATCGGCACCGGCTAAACAGGGGAGGCGATCGCCAGGCGATCGCAGCTCTGTACCGCATCGTCCTGGTCAGGCTTCGCTACGATAGCCGTACCATCGCATACAAGGACCGGCGCACAGGAGAGGGACTGTCCAAGACTGAGATCATCCGATGCCTCAAACGCTATGTCGCCCGAGAGGTATTCTCGGCCCTCCGCAACCGGGTGGAGACAATTCCACTAGCAGCTTGAAGTCTATAGGAGCATCATCTCGAGTGGACCAGATTTTGGGGTCAAGACCAACCCTCTCGGAGTCGAGGCGCAAAGTATCAGATAGGTTTTACATGTTCCTCGCAACAGCAGGATCAACTGCCTCGTTGGACTAAAATAGCGAGGGGTGCAAGGCTTGGGGGCAGGTCAACACTACCATCAGGCCGTAATCGCACTGACGTCGCCGGCGATCGGAGTTGATCTGACCTCCAAGTGTTGATTGGATGTCAAATCGCCTTGAATTCACGTATTGGAACAAAAATCCCCACCAACAAAAAAAAGCAGCGCCCAAGAATATATTTTTTTATTAAGGACTTTTGAGGCACATAGAGTCCCATTGAAGCAACATAAGGCACCGGTCTGTCGTCCAGCTACCACTGGGCCCAAGCCTTGGTCGAACCTAACGCTCGGCACCCATGTTGAGCCCATCAAGCTCTGTTGACCGACACAGGCAGGAAGTTATCAGCCGCCGGGGTGAACAATCTCTTCGCCGCCAAGCGATGACCACGTTCCAGTATCCGGCCGGCTCGCGGCATAGAGGAGCCCAGCCGCGTCCCCCGGAAGACTTTATGGGATGACCCAAGCCCATTAACGCAACTGGCCCAGAAGTCTCAATGGGGCCGTTCCGAGACCGTTATGGTCTTTGGGCTGGCTGGCTGGATTGCGGGTCTCAGTGGGCATTGTGTCGTCCAACTTCCCGCACAGGAACCGCGACAGACGAAGCGCCAGGCGCGTCGCCGCGATGCTGCCATTGAATTGGGGACAGGTTCAAGCGCTGGACAGCCCTTCGGGCGAGTGGTAAAGAGCTTGGGGGCAGGTCACAAGGATGACGACGCCCTCCACACTATGACCGAGAGGTCTTCGAGCTATGCTGGTCTCGAGCCGATGAGACCTATTCCGCTGAACAGCATGCAACACAGCTCAGGTAAGTTCTCCAGGTGAAGCTACATCTGTCGCTAGACTAGCTGCGGCTCAACGGACGGATCGAACACAAAACCGACGAGCGCGTAAGACAAATTCGGACATGGAATGACAACCAAGGTCACTCGCGACAACGGCAACGTTGACGCTACATTGGACCGGGACGGGATCCGACTTGGCTGCCGGGATTAACTCCGTTACTGCTCCGATCAAGAGTCGGCGAAATTCAATACGGCAAGGAAGGCAGAGGGTACCGTTGCAATCGCAAGTGAGGCCTCAGATCGCCCTCAATGTCGATTTGCCCTAACGCTAACTGCCGCCGGCGAGATTCTGGCGTTCTTCCGTTGTTAGGTTTCGGAGACACCAAGATTTCAGCCATTCGAACAAAAAAAACCAACCCACAAAAAAATTGAACGCCCAAGAATATTCTTTTTATTATAAGGTTTTCAGGTATGAAACCGGTGATGACCGGAGACTCGAACCTCCAGGTTGGAGCCTGTGCTGCTTGGTCGCTCTACACTGCCCGACCGAGTCCCCTGCGCCTCAATTCACCAGGCCCGCTCGACGCGTCATGCGCGGCCATAGTGGTGTACGTCCATGATGGCCACCAACCAGGCCGCTCCACGACATGCTGGAGGAAGACGCCATAGTCGCAATGCCCGCACCGTCAGGGTTGCACGGTAATACCCCCACGTACGCAGTCTAATCGACGAATGCCAAGCGGGAGTCGGACATCGGCTCCGGTGAGTATGGGCTCCGGCACGAGAGCCGAGCTATCGCCAACGGTCAGGCTGTAATTTCACGCTCCCGCACTGGTCCCGGTGTCAGCTCAAGATCACAATCGTCCAGCACGGCCCAGTCGGCGTTGGCCTCTCGTTCCAACGTCACGATACCTTCGAGAGAAGTGGAAATGAAAGACCGCCAGGCAAATGCCATGGATGGGCATCGAGTCGCAGCCCCAGCCGAGAACAGTTACGCATCGAACTCGCCTATCTGACTTCCCCGGGAACGATTCATCCAGGGCAGGCCCTAACTCCACCTCAACATCAGGCAATCGCACCGTGCGGCGCTTCCGTTCACTGGAGCGGGACTCATTGACCAGATCCCTCTCTACTGGTACCGGCCGGCCACTGCCTCGAGGTGATCAAGGGCGTAATCCAGCAGATCCCGCACGAGATGGGACTTGCTCCGGGCCAGGAAGCAGACGGCTGCTTTGGCCTGCCACTAGTTCAGGTTGTCGCCAATCCAGAAGTTGGTCTGCCGCAGCCTGGGACCTCCACGCCCCTGTTGAAGTCCCTTAACGACTTCTAACAATCCGTTCCTCTCGTTTCCTTCGTCTCCTCACTGCGTCACGCTTCCGGAGAACTATGTCTCTCAGCATGCGGTCCTGGCTCGGCAGTATCTCCGGGTGTGAATCGACGACCGCGCGGGGACGGTCGTCGACGTTGCGCCAGACCCTGAACTCCAGGCGGTACCGTGGAGGAAGATTCCAGGTCTCTGCCCTGTGAACACCCGTTGTCGTGCCTCCATGAGTGCATGGACAAACCGCACATAAGTGCCAACTCTACTTCCAGTTCCCTACCGTTTCATGGTCATACCGTGGAAGCAATAGCAACGGAACGCTACGCTATTCGTGGGTAGTCAACCTTCCGAACGGTTACCGTCCGGAACACGCTCTACCGCATACAGGAAAAACTGGGAGTCAAAAACAAGCAGGAACTCGTGATATGGGCAGGTCAGAACGGCCTGCTGGACGACGTGGTGGTGGGCAATGACTCTCATCGAATGCCAAGGGAGTGATGGCCCAGGATAGTCTTTGGGAAGGCCATGGGGAGATGAGGTGAACTAGGAAAACTCGACAGAGGTTCGGCGGAGGAAGCCAAAAAGAAAAGCTCAACTTGGACCTGGACGCCACCTTCCAGCGGGGCTGACCGAACTCCAGGTGATGCTGGAGGGAGTGTTCGAGCCGGGCCACCCGAAGGAGCTCGAACTCCCTGGAGGGATTGCGTTGCTAAGGATTACAAAGTCCCCAGCCACAATTCGAAGACGGTTCTGTCTATCGTCAAAATAGGCCCACCAAGGTGGACTCGACTAAGGTGTATAAAATGTTCTCGGCACTAGGCAGGAACATTGTCGCCGTCCCCGAGGCCGCGACTACGATCGCAGCGCTCGACCACCGGCGGGCTCACGTGCCCGAAACCACATCCAAGAACGGTAGCGATAGACGACTTCCCCGAAGCTTCTATGAAAAATTGCGAAAGAGGCCAACATCAACTTCAACTTCCAGCACCGGGACCGCCACTTTACGGGTCGCTGTCTCCGCAGCGGATAAAAGTCGACGACAACCTGAAAGACCGCACGGCGCGCACGACCATGCACTGCCTGTGATGTTGGGGTCAAAAACTGCCATCAGACCCACTTTCCTATGATGTCAACTGGGATCGGATCCGAACTGATGACCGACGATCAATTTGGATGACGAAGCGACTGAAGTTCACAATTTTGAGTCAAAAAACTCGGGTGTAAAAAACTGGAACGCCACGAATATATTTTTATATACAAGATAAACAGCTCGAAAAACACCTCTTGAGACTACTTGGGAAACCAATGCGTCGTTGACCTCGCACGTAGACTCCGCGGCTGTTCGGCAGAGCATGCACCGCCCACGTCGAGCCGCACAGTCTGTGTTGACGAGCGCGACCGGGCAATCCTCATCCGCCGGTGAGAAGTATCCCTAAGCTGCCAGGCAATGATCGAAGTCCTGACCAGGGCCAGCTCCCGGCTTGGCTTGTCGCTGCTCCTCTGCCCGAAGTTCACGGGTTAGCCACAGGCACGTGAACGCCCTGCAGCGGGTCCAGGAGCTTCTATGAGGCCATCCCGAGGCCGTTGAGATGCTGGACTGCGGTCAGACGGATTTGCGTGGCTCTGCGGGCGTTCTGTCGTCTTTCTTCCCGCTCAGGCACCGCGGCACGCGAGGCTCTCGTCGCGCCTGCACGGTGCTACTATTGAATTAGGGCTTCTGCAGCTTGGCAGCCCTGCGGGGCGTCTTGACAGGGCGGACGCCGTTTCCCGTCTCAACGAGTGGGCTCCGATCTACCAGCGACGACGACGGCGCACCTACGTGGAGATTGCTGACTGGAGAAGGGCCGTCCAAACGTGACGTTTGCGCGATGGAAGACGTGAGTGCCAAGTTGGATTGAGGAGCTGGCAAATGAGATTGACGGCGACGGGTATCACCAAGTTAGCTGCCTACTTGCATCGGCTTACGGATACGCGCGTGCAGGTCATAGGAGAACTCGCCCGAGATCCAAAGGGCGCCGGCGCCGGCGGTCCCAGCATGCAGGATGCGCTTGATCGCCTTGAACGGGCCAAGGAGCTGGGGGATAGGGAAGCTGAGGACGAGGCCGAACTGAACCTCGTAAGAGCAGAGATGAGAGGGTGGTGGCCGGACTTTCCCGCACGCTGCCTCTTAGAGGACCTCTACCGGCGGGCCGACCGGCGGAAGGCGGGAAGGGGCTCTGACGATAGCAGACGTCGACCCGACCGTTCGGAGGGCATCAAGGTTGCGACGCATCTACTAGCCGAGGTTCAGGGCAAGGGCGGGCTGGACTCTGAAAGAGAGTCCAGGGACGTCGCGGTAGCTCTGGCACAAGACTGGCTGTCCCTTCCTGAGCAGAGTCAGGCCCGTGCGCTGGAGAAATACATCGAGAAGTCTGAGACCAGTCGCGCCTTCTTCGATGCCCTAAATCGCATTGAAGGGATCATCATTCGCTGTGGGGAGAGCCCGCCCTTCTCGCTCAAAATGTGGAGTATGGAATGTTACGAGGGGCTCAGGAGCCGTCCGCCCTTAGCGGACCTCCCGGCCTATCGCCCGGTCAACCCGGCTCACCTTGAGCGCGACTACCAGGTAATCTTCACATTGAAGATCCTTCGCGAGGTCGGAGTGCCGCCCTACGGCAACCCGGTTTCCGGCTGTAGAATCGTGGCCGATGTGCTGGGTCTCTCCGAAGAGTCCGTGAAAGGCATTTGGAAAGTGCGCAACTCCCTTGTGTCCATGCTGCGAAGACACCTGGAGGCCGTCCCCGAGCGCTCAGAGCTTGAATATGATCCCGAGGCCTGAGCAAAGGTAGAACAGCCCTCACACACGGTCCCCTGCTCTCGTCGGCAAGAGGCCGCGATCCACGGCGCCCCGCCACACCAGTGTGCGTGCGCGAGTTCATGATCCGGTGTTCGCAGCAGGCCGGACGAAAGAGGCCGTTGTCTCACACAAAATGGCAATCCCCGGTGAGGCAATTTCAGGCCCAATTACTTTTTTACCACCTCTGGGTCTGCGAGCCGGTCTACGCTTCTTGTGCTGGGACGTTGATGCGTCTCCAGACACTCTGGGAGGTGGACCATGAAGGACAAACTGCTACGTCGACATGAGGTCGAGATACTCACTGGATTGAGCCGGTCGTCGATATACCGGAAGATTCAGCACGGAGACTTTCCGAGGCCCGTCAGGGTTGGTACTACCGCAGTCAGATGGAAGGCGAGTGATGTCAATACGTGGATAGAGTCGCGGCCCGTGGCAGATGGTGAACCCCCCAGTTGAGTCTCTTCTCGAGGTCAGCAGGTCAGATAGTCCGCCCACTGCTGCATCAGCACCCTGCGCCGGTCGAACAGATCGGACCTCGCGTAGGCCTGCTCGACGCTGCCGCCAAGCTGGTGCGCCAACGCCGCCTCTCCGACCTCCCAGGACGTGTTCGTCCGTTCCATCGTCCATGTCTTGAACGACGTCCTGAATCCGTGCACCGTCGCCCGGTCAGAAAGGCCGTTCACTCGAAGGACCTTCGTAAGCGTCATGTCGCTCAGTATCCTGCCGGGGCGCAGAGAAGATGGGAAGCAGAGCCCGGACCCGTCTTCAAGCTCTTGAGCCAGCGTCAACACTTCAAGGGCCTGATCGCTCAGGGGTACCCGGTGCTCGACGCCTGCCTTCATGCGCGAGCCGGGTATCGTCCACGCAGCGTCGCCAAGATCGATCTCGGCCCATGTCGCCCCTCTGGCCTCTCCGGACCGCGCCGCCGTAAACACCAGAAACTTCAGACAGTGCTTCGAAGCTGGCGATGTCTGCGACTCGACTACGGTGTTGAGTGCCGCACTCACCTCAGCGTACGGAAGCGCCCGGAGGTGTGCCTTGACCTTCGGCATGGACGGCAGGGCTCCGTCTATGGCTTCCCCCGCAGGGTTGACCTCGATCAGCTCGTTCGCCATCGCCCATCTGAAGATCGTTCGCATCCTCTGCCGAACACGCCGAGCTGTCTCGGGCCGTGTCGACCATATGGGCGTCAGCACGCCCAGCACGTCGGCGCGGGTTATCGCGTCGATCTGCTTGTCGCCGATCTTGGGGAATGCGTGCCGCTCCAGGGTCTGAATCCAAGCTCGGATGTGGCTTCCGTTGCGCCAGCGCGGCTTGTTGGCTTCATGGACCGCACGGGCGGCCTCGCCGAACGTGGGCTTGGCGGGCCTCCGTTTATCGGCCACGGGGTCTCTCCCGTTGCCGATCGCCTCGCGGTTGTCGGAGGCGCGCTTCCTCGCCTGCGCCAGCGACACGGTCGGATACCCGCCCAGACCGATGTCGCGCCTTCGACCGCCGACGGTTATCCTCTGGACCCAACTCTTGCCGCCCGTCTTGCTGATGTAGAGGTGCAGGCCCGCGCCGTCCGAGTAGCGTCCGGGGTCCCTGACAGCCTTTACCCTTGTCGCAGATAGCTTCACAGGCACATCCCTCCGTAAGAAAGCCTTCCCACAAAACTTACCACAGTTGTTGCGGGATAACCAGGGATGCGGGGGGACTGGGTGGGAGGTTTGAGACGGCTAATTCAGTCGTTGATGATACCCAATCCAGCTATAAATAGAAGCTTGTTGAGACTTGAAGGCACGGGCTAGGAACGGATGGGAAAAGAGTGTGGTGGTGGAGCTGGGGGGACTCGAACCCCCTACCTTCGCATTGCGAACGCGACGCTCTCCCAGATGAGCTACAGCCCCACGAGGGTACAACCTCGGAATTGTAGTCACCGTTGGAATCGAGTGTCAACGACCCGGTAACGTCTCTCCCGGACCCAACTACTGTGACCTGCAGAGCATTGCCACCCTTGCCGCTGGGTCCGCATTAAAGGTCTAGATCGGGCATCAAATTGACCGGCACAGGCCCGATATCTAGAATGCGTCTAGATCATAAGACTGTACCTATGTGTCGAGACGAGCAGGAGACTCACAAATGAGAAGTCCTTGTCTTCCCTACACATTGGTAATCATAACTTCCCTGTTGTTGGTGCTGGGGATTGCGGTATACGGCGGCGACGAGGATGAGCCTTTGGCAGTCGTCACAACGCCTGATCCAACCCCTACAGCAGTGCCAACCACGGTTGCTGAGGTTACTCCCACTGAACAACCGGCCACACCTGAGGCAGCAACTCCTTCACCTGAAGCAACGCAGGCCATCCCTAATGAGGCGGACAACCTTGCCCAGTACGCTGCTGAGCACGCTGGCGGACCGGGGGCCACATTCGTTGGCGACCCCATGCAGCTGGTCGGTCTGCCCCCGCACGAGGGTCTGATGTTCGAGGCGTCCGAAGAGCAGTACCTCCAGGGGGCCACGGCCTCGCTGATTTGCGTCGCGCCAATGGGAATTCCGGGCCATACGTTTATCTACACAAGCGACTACTACCAAGGCCTGATCGAGAAGGCCAACCTGACCAACCCCACAGAGCTGACCTCTTCTGGCGAGAGCATCGATATCCAGCATACTTGCATAGACCGCAATCTGCCGACTTGTGTGCTGATTCAAGCCTAGTGGGCCCCCAATCTGGCGGAGCGAACGAACGGCCAAGTCAAGCTCTCCGTCGTCTCGTTTGTCGAACTGGGATTGTCAGAGCCGGAGACTCTGGAACAGGTGGGCAATGGCACCCTGGACATGGTGAACATCTTCACAGGCTACATTGCGGGAGTACTGCCCGCTCTGGAGGTGCAGTCCCTTTGAGGTACGGTCAGGACTGGTAGTCCTCCTATCTAGTGCTGACCGATCTTGCGCCGGATATTGTCCGCATCATGCTCGATGCAACTGGCGGCAGCCACGTCCTGAACCGCAACTGGTTCGCCGGGTCAGACCAATGGTTCTTTAGCAAAAAAGGCCGTTCTGACCCTGGAGGACTTCAAGGGCCTGAAGATTCGCTCCCATTCCTCTTCCTTGTCGGACTTCCTGACCGGCATGGGGGCTGAACCCGTGTTCCTGGGTCCGGCGGAGATCTACACTCGCCTGGAGCGCGGTTTCGTCGATGCGGCGGCAACCACCGGCTTCCTAGCAATATCGGACCGACTGTATGAAGTGACGGATTATATGAACGGACCGTTGATCGTTTTTGGGTACACCAACAACGTTATTAACAAGGACGTGTGGGACAAGATACCTGCCGACCTTCAGCAGATCATCGTGGAGGAAGGGGCCAAGACCGAACTGGAAGCGCTTAGGCTCGCACCATTCCAGAACCTCGTCGCGCCGCAGATAAATCAGGCCCTTGGACTGGAAGCGGTACCGTTCTCTGAAGATATCCTCAGCCACATACAGACCGTTGTAGTGCCCGAGTACGTGCTACCCGGCTGGCTGCAACGCATTGGGTTTCCGGGCAAGGGCGAGGAGATAGTAGCGGCTTACAATGAAAAGGTAAGTCCTTACAACGGGCTTTGGATCAACGACGACGGTTCCATCAAGGAGGTCCCAATCACCAAGGGGCCGAGGGCGCAGTAATGCCGACGCTGTTTCGCATGAAGCGAGAGGATCGCCCCGCTACGACTGCGGGCCTTCGTAGAGGCCCGCCTGAGTTGGACGCTGCTGCAACGTACATCTCCTGAGTTGGTGGTCGTCGAGTGCAAGCCGCAGACCCGCCGACTTACACAGGACGAACGACCCCGGCCCTAAGGCTGTTGCTGGCCTTCCGAACTGTGACGCGGACGGCAGACCGACTGTACTACGTTCTGGGGTACGCCAGCGGACTTGGACTGCTCCTCCTAGCGTTCTTCATCACTTACCAGGTCATAGCGCAGAAGCTGGGCTGGGCCTATGTCGCGGGCACAGACTCCATCAGCGGCTATGTGCTGGCAATGGCTGCAACGTGGGCGCTCGCCTACTCGCTCCGTTCCGGCGCACAGGTACGAATCGACATGCTTCTGCCATACATGAGGCCCGCAGTTCGGGCAATTGCAGACTGGCTGGCGCTCTTCGCCGTGGAGTTCTTTGGATGCGTTATAGCCTGGAAGATGTGGGGGAACGTTATCGACGACTACCAGCGAGGCGTCGTCGCGACCGCCTCTCCGCTGGTCCCGCTGTTCATCCCGAAGGCTGTAGTGGCCGTGGGCTTCACCCTGCTCGTCGTCACGGCCGCGCAGATGATGCTCGCGACGCTCGCCGAAAGGTGGCTGCCACGCCTGCACGCAGCAATGGGCGGTGAGGGCATAGCCTGCGAAGCCGCCGAATCTTCGGATGGGGCGGCGTAGCCCATGACTTTCCGACCTACCCCGGGAGCCCTCCAATGGCGATAGGGGTCGGGTTCGGGCTGATGAGCGCCTTCTTCATGGCTGGCATGTATGTTGCCGCAGCCCTCGCAGGGGTGCCTTTCCCTGATTCTGATGTACTTCTTCACCGACTCGCCACTGTGGATCGTCATGTCCAGCCAGGCCTGGTCGGTGAACACGAACGACATTCTGGTGGCTGTGCCGCTGTTCGTGCTGATGGGCGAGTTGATGAACCGCTCCGGCATCGGTGAGCGGATGTATGCCGTCATCTCCCGCTGGATATGGTTCCTGCCCGGCGGGCTGATACACACAAACGTGGTGTCCTGCGCCATCTTCGCCGCTTGCTCGGGGTCGAGCGTCGCGACGTCGGCCACGATCAGCCGAGCGTCGCTGCCGTCGTTCCGGCGCAGGGGCTATTCAGAGCGCATGGTGATGGGCTCGCTGGCCGCCGGCGGCACGCTGGGTATCCTGATCCCTCCTAGCATCAGCCTGATCATCTACGGCGTAATAGTCGACGAGTCTATTGGGCGGCTCTACATGGCAGGGTTCGTGCCCGGCCTCCTACTTGCGCTGTCCTTCATGGTGATGATCGGAGTGCTGGCGATGGTCTGGCGAGGCATGGCCCCCCAGGAGCAGGGCGACAGCTTTACGAGCTGAGACGGCTGGCGTCTAAGGCTGCTTAGCACCGTCAACCTATTGCCGGTAGTGGCGTTGATCGCAGTGGTGCTAGGCGTCATCTACGCAGGCATTGCCACGCCAACCGAGGCGTCGGCCTTCGGCGTGGCGGGCGCATTCGTCCTTGCGCTCCTGCTGAACTCAGACGAGATTCTCACCCCCATGTTGGGTGGGCTGTTCAGGCGAACTGGCATGATTCACCTCTTCACCAAAAGCACTCAAGAGACGCTGCGCGCCGCTCAGATGCCCTCCGTCGAAATGGTCAGGGAAGTGGGCAGGCGGAACTTCCTGATCATCTAGGACTCGCTGATATCCACGGTCCGCACGACCGGGATGATCTTCCTGATTCTGCTGGCCGCTCTCACGCTAAGCTTTACGTTTGCAAGGCTGGGCATATCTCAGCAGATCGCCGAGCTCATGTCCGGTCTGGACCTGAACGATTGGCAGCTCGTGCTGGCGCTGGTGGTGTTCTACTTGCTGTTGGGCACTTTCATGGAGAGCTTTGCCATGATGGTCACGACCATACCGGTGCTGCTGCCTGCGCTAGACCAGGCGGGCGTGGACCTGATCTGGTTCGGCATCATCGTAGTGTTGCTCGTGGAGGCCGCTCTGATTAGCCCTCCCGAAGGCATAAACCTGTACGTGATGCACGGGGTCCGCCAAGACGTGGACCGCGAGCAGGCTGAGATAGCCAACGAAATGGTGAAGGAGAGCACCATCAAAGACGTGTGGATAGGCGTGTTGCCATTCATGGCCTGCATGGCTGCCGTCACCGGTCTTGTGCTTGCCTTCCCCCAGATTGCCCTCTGGCTGCCCAACCTCGTCTACGGCTCAAGGTAATCTTGGCGACGGGACACTGGAGCCAACGCGGAGATCGGTCCGGAAATCTGCACCGGCTGAGGAATCTACGGGTGAGCCCGGATCAGGGGCGCAAACGCAAACCGCTGTGCTCTGAACCGCCGGCTGTCCGCAATTCCTCGACCGTGCGCGTCGTGAGACGGGCCGCGCCCTCGCCGTTCCGAGCGTGTCTAGGAGCGGCATTTTCCAGGCGAGCCTTCGCCTCAGGCACCTCGTTAGCGTACTGAGGCAACCAGTGGGCCTGTGCGACGAGCATTTCGTCGGCCATCTGCCACACCTCATCGGGGCTGCAGACCGCCGCGGTCAGGGGATCGTGGAGCATTGCCTGCTTGAGGAGCGTCACGTCTCCATGCAGGGCGGCCTCCTTGCCCATACGCTGGGCGTGGATCGAGGCGCTGCAGGTCGCGGCGCAGGCCATGGGCAGCTCGCCCACCCTGGGGATGCGGATGCCGCCACTGTCGACGTAGCCGGGGACCTCCACGACGCAGTCGCCGGGCAGGTTTGAGATGGCTCCATCGTTCCGAACGTTGAAGTGGCCCCGATAGGTTCGTCCGGTCTCCATCGCCTCGATGATGTAGCTAGCGTGCTCGCTGCTACGCGTCTCTGGGATGATGAGCGGGTCTTCGGCCTCCAGCCAGACAGGGAAGTCGGTCTCGAACCAGTCGCGTCTTTCGCTGCACACCCTGAGGTAGCCTCCGGTCTCGCCGTGCGTCCAGCGGGACAGGTCGATCCAGTCCGCGATTTCGCCGGGCCGCTTCCGGTACCAAGGGAGATACTCGGACAGGTGCCCGTTCGACTCGGTGCTGTAGTGCCCAAATCGACGAAGAACATCGATGCGCACTTTCTCGGACTTCGAATGTTCGGGGTGCCGCTCGTAGGCCGCCAGCAGCTCGTCTGCGGTGACGGGCCTGCCCTTGTGCAGGACCTCGATGAACCATGTCTGGTGGTTAATGCCGGCTGCAGAGACGTAAAGGTCGCCGGGGCTCTCCACGCCGAGCACTTCGGCAATCTGGCGCGTCGTGTTCTGGACGCCGTGGCACAGGCCAACAACGTTGAACCCGTGGTCCAGGGCCGCCCACGTGTTCATGGCCATCGGGTTCGAGTAGTTGAGAAAGAGCGCGCCCGGCCTTGCCAGTTCCGCCGCGTCCCTGCAGAAGGCGAGTACCTGCGGTATGTTCCGCTGCGCGTACATGATCCCACCCGGGCAGATCGTGTCGCCGACGCACTGGTCCACGCCGTACTTCAGCGGAATCTCGACGTCCAGAGCGAATCCCTCCAGCCCGCCGATCCTCGTGCAGTTGATTACGTAGTCGGCGTCTGCGAACGCTTCGCGCCGGTCCGTGGTAATCGACACGGTGGCGGGCAGCGCGTTGGCGCGGAGATCCTTGAGGCATAGCTGGGCGATCAGGTCCAGGTTGC
This sequence comes from Dehalococcoidia bacterium, assembly GCA_965237445.1. Classification (GTDB taxonomy): domain Bacteria; phylum Chloroflexota; class Dehalococcoidia; order Lucifugimonadales. The sequence continues at coordinate 1,996,872 of OZ250142.1, forward strand.
GCTCAGAGATGTCGGTAAGAGCGAAGTGAGTATCGCGCAGCTCCGGCACGGCAAGAATGTCTCTAAAAAGCTTGCGGGTGAACCCAACACTGCCCGCTCCGATAATCGCTACTCTAGTGGCCACCGGTATCCTCCGAAATCGTTCTGTCTGAATGGCACGCCTTCAACATCCTCAGGGCCGACGCCTCAGACCAACACAGAAGCGAACGTCCACATGATTCCCGGGGAATCTCGCGAGCCTGTGTAAACGTATCTGATCTAACAGGCTGCGGAAAAGCTCTTCTTGAATTCCCCCAGCCCCATCCCTGGCCAGGCAGGAGGAGAAAATTATATCTGAGGGACACCCTTAGACTCCCGGCGAGGGGCTCCGCCCCTCTGCACACCCCGAATTTCAGCAGCCTGCTAAGGGGTGTGGTGAGTGGAAGTTTCGCAAAAACTGTAACATTCCGTCACATTCTGTAACTTTCCGTAGCTGAGAGCTTTGGGAAAAGTAACAAGTTTTGAGCCGGATTGAATACGGTTTGAATACAAGATGAGCGAAATTGCGCAAAAAAGTGACAGTGCCCTCATAGCTGGGAGTGTTGTTTCAGAAGGAGAACCGCAACCTGCGACGCGGAGGGCCAGGGGCCGATCAAGGTTATGTTCAGGGTTCATGCACACATAATAGCACATGAGTTCGCAGAAGGGAAGAGGCGCTTGTCCAACTCATCGGGAACCAGCGAGCAGTGAGATTGGAGATTGCCAGTATGGACTGTTATCCCTTGAGCATCGCCGGGCGCTCAGATAGCTCGTCACCCTTGTCCAAGACAATTTGCAAAAGAAGTACCGGCGAAGGAGACACGCAGAAATGTGCACAGAGAGTGACGGAGACCGCCCAATTGCCAGCAGCTACTGGGTCGCACCGGGCAGGCTCGCGGCGGGAGAGTACCCCGGGGCACCGCATTCCTCGGATGCCAGAGTGAAGCTGAGGCAATTGCTTCAAGCGGGCATCGACCATTTCATAGACCTGACGACCCCGCAGGACCGGCTCGAACCATATGCCGCAATTGCTAGAGACGAGGCCGCAGGGCTTGGCCTAGCCGTCGAATGGGAACGGCATCCGATAGTCGATGGCAGTGTTCCTCGCAGCACGGACCAAATGGCCGGAGTACTCGACGCCATCGACGATGCCCTGGACCAAAGTAAGACTGTGTACGTCCACTGCTGGGGAGGCGTGGGACGCACGGGAACTGTCGTTGGATGCTGGCTGGTGCGGCATGGATCCAAAGGCAACGACGCCCTCCGACAGATCGCTGAATGGTGGCAGGGAATGCCGGAGTTGAAGCGCTTCTTTCACCCTGACTCGCCCGAGACCTGGGAACAGCAGGAGTACGTCCGCACTTGGAGCGAGGCGCCGCGCAGAGAGTCCAGATGAGCGGGACGACAGTACGGACCGGTCTTTGTAGTTTCCTGACATGGCTGGCAGCGGCAGCGTCGCTTCTGGCATGCGCCGACTCGTCTGCGCAGACGACCCTCCCAGCGGCCGAAGCCGAGCCAATCGTAAGCGATCAGCTAACGGCCGAGCCCACACCAGATGCCGAATCTTCCGCAGTCACCGAACTTGGAGAGCTGCTGCGGCGAACAGATGCCGCGATGGCCTCGGTCAGCACTGGCCGCAGCGTAGTAGAGGTGGAGGCGACGATCGAGTACTCGGACTCGCAGGAGCAGTTTTCCTCGCGGTCAGTTGGCGATTTCCAAGCGCCGGACCGCAGCCGATACAAGACCGTAGTAGACGCCGAGGGTTTCAGCCTCGAAACGGAGACGATTACGGTGGGTACCGGTTCCTGGACTCGAGTAACGAGCTTCGTAGAGGGCCCGTGGGAGCCGGAGTCAAAGGCACCCACGGTAAGCGTGCTCACGTTGGGGTTGTTCGATATGCGATTCGGCCCGGAGACGGAGGCTCACTTCGACCTCGTGGGCAAAGAGGAGCTGAACGGAGAGGCTGTGTTCCATCTCAAGGGCGTAGCGGCAGCGGTGCGACTGCCAAACGTTTCCTCCGCAACCGACCTAGTAAACAGGCAGGTCGAGTACTGGATCGGCGCCGATGTTTTTCTTGTTCGCAGGGCCGTGCTTCATTCAGAGGCGTCGTTTGCGGTACCGACGTTTTCCGACCAACTCGTCAGAGAGACGGTGAGGCAAACATCCGACATCGTGGTGACGCTAACCGACTATGGGAAGACCGTGGACATCCAAGCGCCAGAGATACCAGATGCCGAGGAGCCAACGACGTCCGGATGACCGGTGATTGACTCGAGGGCCAGGAAACTTGAGCCCTCGGCGTCTTTGTAGGAGAGGAGCAATCGTTGGCTGAGATTCCGATGCGCGACCGTTTCCGAGGCTGCCTGCTAGGGCTGGCGGCAGGGGATGCGCTGGGCACGGCGTTAGAGTTCCAACCACCCGGCACGTTCGAGCCGATCGACGACATGGTCGGCGGGGGCCTGCTTGGCCTAGAGGCCGGGCAGTGGACGGACGACACGTCGATGGCGCTTTGTCTTGGGGCCAGTCTTCTAGAACGCGAGGCGTTCGATGCTTTGGACCAGATGCGGCGGTACGTGCGCTGGCGCGACGACGGGTACATGTCGTCGACCGGGTCCTGCTTCGACATAGGGAACACCACGGATGCGGCCCTGACGCGGTTCGTGGTGTCCGGCGAGCCATACGCCGGGCTGCCCGATCCGCACGAGGCCGGGAACGGATCGCTCATGCGGCTTGCACCGGTGCCGATGTACTTCTCCGGCGACGCGGCCGAGGCAATCGAGCGGAGCGGCGACAACTCGCGGACAACGCACGGCGCCGATGAAGCGGTGGACGCGTGCCGGTACTTTGGAGGACTGCTTGTTGGAGCGCTGCACGGGGCAGACAAAGAGGAACTTCTCTCGCCGAGTTACTGCCCGGCCGAGGGCATGTGGAAGAGCAGTCCGTTGACCGGTCAGGTGGCCGAAGTTGCGGAAGGGTCGTTCAAGCACCGCGAGCCTCCGCAGATCAGGGGCACCGGCTATGTGGTCGAATCGCTGGAAGCCGCGCTGTGGGCGTTCCACAAGTCGCGCGACTTCCGGGAGGGTGCGCTGCTGGCCGTCAACCTGGGCGACGACGCCGACACAACGGGCGCGATCTACGGCCAGATCGCGGGGGCGCACTACGGGGTGCAGGCGATCCCGGCGGAGTGGCGGGAGCGGCTTACTATGTGCGACGAGATCACCGCGATGGCGGATGGGTTGTACGAGGCGGCTGGGGTTGGAGGGTGAGGGGGGAGTTCGAAGGAGTGCCTAGCGATGGATCGCGTGGTTGTCCCTACGCTACGATGGGTTAGCTATGCCTGTTCAGATAACGATCGACGATGTCCCCGAAGAAGTGCGTGACGAACTTGCGACACGTGCAGCGCTTAGGCGGCAGACGCTGGAGGAGTATGTTCGTTGCGAGTTGGAGCGCATGGTCTCGCGCCCTACCGTGGACGCGTGGCTACGGGAAGTGCGCGCCGGGAAGCAGGCAATGGGAAGGCGCATTTCGGCGGCGGAGATTCTGAAGGCGCGGGATGAGGGGCGGGCGTAAGAGTCCAAGAGCAGAGTCCATGTCGCACTTATAATAGGCAATCGACTAGGTCACAGAAGACACGACGAGGTTAATGTACACTCAAGCTATTGAACGAATACTCCGCTAGATCTTTTCTCAGGTCAAAGAAGTCTACCGGAATCGCATAAGTGACGTTGATGGCTATGTTGTCTTCAGTAATGTGGATGAATCGAAGCACTCGATAGCCGAAAAAAGACATTTCAAGTTTGATACCTGAGACTCCTAGTTGTGTTTGCACTGATTCCCGAGTAATGTCCTCGGCGCCGGCAGGGATGAGCACCGCAGTCTCAATTACATCCGCATACTCATCAAGGGTTAATTCTCCTATACCTAACGCAAGAACATCTTCCTCAACCACAATGAATTCAATGTTCGACTCAGGATCTAAGGTGTATAAGATTTGACCCTCTGTCTCATCTAATTCCAATTCTACCCAAGACTCCGGTGCCTGAATTGAGAAATAACCCAGTGGGTCCTCAAATACCATCATCGTCCCGAGGGGGCTATCTACCAGTTGAGGCCCAGGTGGCACAACGACAGTTTCGGTACCTTGCCTCGCCCGTTCTACGGAAAGGTAGTAGCCTCCGAAGCCATATTGCATAGACGAAGTAACAGCGATGAAGAACTCTCCAGTGTTGGGAGCGCGATAGACGAGTTCAGAGTTCGTGCCATACAGCCCTCCTCCGGAGTCATCGTCAAACACGAACTGGTTGTCACGGGAATTAGGAAAGTCAACGTAAATCAACGAATCTACATTGATGGAATCGGTGGAAATTCTTACAGTTTCATCTTGATTCAGGCGAATTGAATACCAATCCCAGTCAGAGAAGTGGTCGAGGTTTCCGGCGACAGTCTCGCCCACTGCGATGGTCCGACCGTCGTCAGGATCAATGATCGGCTTGAGTCTCACGCTACTGGATAAGTCAAAGCGGGATGAGTCTCCTGATGCCATCTCGACTTGTAAGAAGTGAACACCGTCGGTCAACAGCTCAACTGCCCCGTACTCAATGCCCGTGTAACCATCATTAACTTCTAGCAAAGAGCCAAAAGCATCTGACACACGGAACGATCCATCGCCTGATCCTTCTATCTCAACCTCAAGTAAGGTCCCGGCTGTTGCGTACAAGGCAAATGCGCGCGTGTCCCAGTAGTTCCGTAAATTAATGTCAACTTCAAAGCTGCCACGACCGACCGGCAGCCTACGGTCGCCTAGCTCAGATGTGAGCTCGCCTTGGATAAGGTGTTCCACGATGGGCATGATGTCGGCCGATGATGCGGCCAACCCGAAGCCCGCCTCGCTGAAAGAAAATGTGGAGATGCCTACTACCTCGCCCCTTGAGTTAACCAACGCTCCGCCACTCTGCCCGCCCGCGATGGCGGCGTCGGTCTGGAAATAGGTCATCCCAAGACGCTCCCACTCTCGAAGGCGAGATAAGATTCCTCGAGTGATCGTTGGCTGCGGAAAAAGGTCTACCTCGGCAGGGTAGCCAACTAATAGCAACTCTGTACCAAGGGCTGCGTCCTCTCCGTCCTTCAACATTAGCGGCAGGGGCGATACGTCAACTGGCCCCAACACCGCCAAATCAGCCATTGGGTCCCATCCCACCACTGGCACATTCTCCAACTCTGTTCCATCCGGGAAGACAACCCAGACCGATTCATAGGGCCATACCACATGATAGTTGGTGACAACGTAACCACCTTCTATCAGAACCCCGCTTCCGGTAGTCGCCCCCGTTTCAATGAATGGCACTGATGCGGAGACTAGCGCGTACACTTCTGCAGGTGACATGTCTACTGTAGCCGCAGGCGTTGGCTCTGGTGTAGGAGTGGGCGTAGGTTCTACCGGCGGCGTGGGCACCGGTGCCGGTGTGGACATGGGTTCCGCCGTCGGCGTGGGCACCGGTGTCGGTGGGGACGTGGGTTCCGCCGTCGGCGTGGGCACCGGTGTCGGTGGGGACGTGGGTTCCGCCGTCGGCGTGGGCACCGGTGTCGGTGGGGACGTGGGTTCCGCCGTCGGCGTGGGCACCTGTGTCGGTGGGGACGCGGGTTCCGCCGTCGGCGTGGGCACCGGTGTCGACGTGGGTTCCGCTATCGGCGTGGGCACTGGTGTCGGTGTGGACGTGGGTGCTAGCGCTACAGCTGATACAGGCGAGCTTCCTGCAGGGCGGGTTGGATCCTCGGATGATGTAGATTGACCACAGGCAGTCAGTGCCGTGACAGTGAACACGAACACCACGAATAGGAATGAATGCCAAGGGACTTGTAGCCCCTCGCTTGCTGGCTCCTAGCATTTTTCCCCTCGCTTCTTATACCAATTAGGTGTAATCAGGCCACATACTGTACATCACGGAATGAAATAGGGATGCCCGCACAGGCACACCGTCATTCCCGCGGGGGCGGGAATCCAGAGCGGCGGGGAATGGGTTCCCGTCTTCACGGGAACGACGAATTCACGGCGCAGTCAAAACGAATTGGAATTAGTCTGTCGATAATTGCAAATGCTGGTCAAGAAAGACGATACGATCTTTCGATACTAGTCCAAGAATCCCGCGCGTAGGACGTGGCCGAGAGAGTGGCGATTCGGCCAGAGGAGAGAACTTCCTAGACAAGATTACGCCAAAGCAAAGCAGCCCAGCAGAACATTACCCATGGAGTTGAATTGCCAGCTTGTCGCTTCTGCCAATCGGAGACCTAGGCGGGTTCGCCGGTGTAGAAGGCGGTTGTGCGGCTTACTGCCGCTGCGGCGGTGTCTGGGTCGATGCCGGCGGTGACGGCGGCCTGGCCCCAAACTCGCTGCTGCCAGTGATGAACGCCTTGCCGTCGGGTGAAGTGGCAAAGGAGGCTTCGGCAGGCATTGGCTCGTCAGGGTGGGCCAGATGGAGTGCGAGACCCAAGAGGCCCAGATCCCAGCCGACGCCGAGGCCGACTGCCCCCGGCCCGTAAGTGTCCCAGTGCTCCGACAGGTGCGCGGTGTGCGTGAGAGTAAGACGCGACCGGCCAGCTCCTTCGTCCAAGACTCGCACTTCCACCCAGCTAACATCGTCGCCGTACTCCCATGTGAGCGCGAAGCTTGAAAGTGGCTCGCACACGGTGATCGTGCCTCCGGCGTTTCCTTCCAACTGGTAGCGGCCGCCAAGTGCGAGTTTGCCGGTTACCGGCAGGAACCAACGGGGGATGCGGTCGGCGCTAGTGACAGCGTCCCACAGATCCTCGACGGTGGTCTGGAAGCTGCGTGAGATGGACACAGCGCTTGCGGGCGAATCGTCGCGTTCCAGATATGCGACTGAGCGGTCTGTTGCGTTCAGGTGGCCGTTGGCATCGAATTCCATGAACTATTGCCTGCTCCTTCTTACAGGCTGCCAAACGCATGGGCAGTTTGCACAGGCTTGTCCAGCAACACCCCCTTGCGATTCCAGCCACAGTTAACCTCATCTACGTCAAGGCCCTACTCCTAGGCACGTGCGACGGGTTAATGACAGCGCCGAACTTCACCCTTCGTCATAACCGTGAAGTGAATCGGAGGCGCCGTGCCCAGAGTCAGAATGCGGGAACGAGGCTAACTTCACATCTCCAAGAACTGAGGGCCAACGAACTTAACAGCACGTGACTTCCAATGGCCATGGCTAACAGGGCTGCCGTTGCTCAGGTAAAGTTCAAACTACTAAGTTTGAACTCAACATCATGAGATTCGACCTAGTCCTTCAGTGACTCCCGCTGGCTTTCGCATCAACACTTTCCCTGGAAGAACCGGACGTGAAGAGCAACTCATGGACCAACGCAGCGAGCCCGCCGCCAGCGAGCGGGGCAATCCAGTAGATCCAGTGGTCGGTCCAGAATCCTGCCGCAACAGCCGGCCCAAAACTTCGGGCCGGATTCACTCCTGCACCTGTAAGCGGAACCGCGACCAAGTGAATGACCAAAACGGCAAGGCCAATTGGAATTGGGGCGAGAGCGCCGGCGGAACTACTTCGCATTGCAGTGGCAAACACAACGAACACGAGCATGAATGTCATCACGAGCTCCAAGGTGAAACCCATGCCCACGGTCACGTCAGGGCCAAGCCCGTGCGAGCCCAAGTTGCCTTGCGCCGCGTCCGGAACAACGTATAAGAGCAACAAAGCCGCGATGACTGCTCCCACCAACTGGCCAACGACATACATGGCCCCTTTGACGGGACCCATCTTGCCGGTCAAGACAGCCGCGAACGTGACAGCCGGGTTCAAGTGGCCACCAGAGATTCGTGCAGTCGCGAAGACCAGAAGCGTTATGGCGACGCCATGACCCATCGCAATTGCTACAAGCCGGGCGGAGCCGGTGCCACCATCGGAAACTATGCCACTTGCGATCACTGAGCCTGCGCCCACAAACACGAAGAGACCCGTTGCGATTGTCTCCGCAAGGACAGGTTGCAAAGACTCCATCGAGAGTATTTTACTAAGCGCCTGCATGATCTTCAGGCTAAGTCAAACGTAGGCACTTGGCCATGATTTCGCTGTCGCGAGGCTCGAAGGACGGTCTCGGGCAATGCACCGCCCAAGGGATTCCGGGACGTTACCCAGTGGCCTGGCACTATGGGCCTGCATGCCTGCGAGCCCTAGATGGAGCCAGGCAATAACGATTTGCCCCGCCTCACCGCTCGAAGGGAGTTTGTATGAGTATCAGATCAGCGGTCTAGCGAGCCATACTCTGCGTTAAGTGCGGCCCTCCCTACTCCCACGTACTCGAACCCCAGTCCACGCATCGCGCAGGCATCGAGGGCGTTTCTCCCGTCGAACAGGAACCGGGGGGGCTGCATGTTGGAGGCGAGGCGGGCCCAGCCGGCATCTACGAACTGCGGCCATTCGGTCATCAGCACCGCGGCCCGCGCGCCGCCGGCGGCGTCTTCCGGGGAGTCAGCGATGCGAACTTCGGGCGGCAGCATTGAGCGAGCAGACTCGTTAGCCTGTGGATCGTACGCGGTTACAGCGACGCCCTCCTCGACCAGAGCGTTGATAAGCGCAATTGATGGCGCGCCTCGAACGTCGTCCGTCTCCGGCTTGAACGCCAAGCCGAGGACGCACACGGGAAGCCCGGCCAGAGCGCCGTTGAACCGGTCACGGATCGCCTGGAGAGGCAGTATCTGCTGGCGATTGTTGACGTTGATGACTGACCGGAGCAGGTCGAGGTTCAGACCGCACGTGAGCGCGAGGTAATCGAGGGCCCGCACGTCCTTCGGGAAGCAGGACCCGCCGTAGCCGACGCCTGCGTGGATGCGCGCGCCGGTGCGCTCATCCATTGCCATACCAAGGCTGACATCGTCTATCGACGCGCCAACCCGTTCGCAAAGCTGAGCGATCTCGTTGATGAAGGAGATCCGGGTTGCCAGAAAGGCGTTGCTAGCGTACTTGACCATCTCGGCGCTCGTTACGTCCGTGATCATGCGTGGCGCGTCTATTCCCGCGTGCATTTGCTCGACGATATCCACAGCACGGTCATCACCCTGCTCTATACCGATGACTATGCGGTCCGGCGAGTCCCAGTCGGCTAGCGCGCGGCCCTCGCGCAGGAACTCGGGGTTCGACGCGTAGAGTATCCCCTGCTCCCGCAGACCCCCCTCCATCAGCTTGCGTCCGGTGCCAGGAGGCACCGTGCTCTTCATGACCACAACGAGCCCACTCGAAGGCTTCGAGCATAGCCAATCAACAGCAGCCCTTACCTGCCCAAGGTCGGCGCCGCCTGTCGCGGACGGAGGAGTGCCGGTGGCGATGACGGCGACTTCTCCCAACGGCTCATCCACATCGTCACGGTGGAGAAACCGCAGGTTGCCCGCTCGGACGCCGGACGAGAGGCGCTGGTCGAGGCCGGGCTCGTACATTGGGGCACTGCCGGCACGCAGGGACTCCAGCCTGCGGCGATCTATGTCTACGCCAAGCACTTCGTGGCCCGCAGCCGCAAGCCCTGAGGCCGCAACGGCACCAACGTAACCGAGACCTACAACCGTTATCTTCAATGCAGTTCTCCAAACTCCCAAGGGGCCAAGGCGCACATTGCACGACGCACTCTCAGCGGCCCACTACCAATGAGCATTTTACCGGCAGGCCAAGGCTCGCGCAGGCGGGACGCATTCAGAGCAGGCACTCAATTGGACTTACACATGCCGCTAACCTAAAATACGTCAGCGAGCCAGACAGTCACCAGCACAGTCCACATAAGTCCGCCAACGGCGCCCGAGTTGATCGGGTGTTTTTCTTAAAGCGATTACCTCGGGGCGGCGACACAGCCGCGACGACGTTCCGGCGCCGGGGTGGTTCAGTGGCAGTAGCATCGGCGCGGCGGCCGTACAGGAGGTCCACTTGCAAGAGCCGCAGGAACTGACCCGGGCCAGGGAAACGGCCCACCGAATCCTTGAGAACTGCAAAGAGGTAATCGTAGGGAAAGACGGCGCGATCGAGCTGGCCGTCATCACACTGATAGCCCGAGGCCATGCTCTTGTGGAAGACGTGCCAGGGGTTGGGAAGACCATGCTGGCGCGGAGCATTGCCAGGTCGGCAGGCAGTTCGTTCAAGCGCATCCAGTTCACGCCCGACCTACTTCCGTCGGACGTAACGGGCGTCTCGATCTACAACCAGAAGACGGGCGACTTCGAGTTCAAGGAGGGGCCAATCCTGGCCCAGTTCGTGCTCACCGACGAGATTAACCGCGCTACGCCCAAGACGCAGTCGTCCCTGCTGGAGGCCATGGAGGAGCTCCAGGTTACCGTTGAGGGCGTGACACATCCGGTGCCCCATCCATTCATGGTGATGGCAACGCAGAACCCCATCGAGTACGAGGGCACGTTTCCTCTGCCGGAAGCCCAGCTCGACAGGTTCCTGCTGAGGATCACGCTTGGCTACCCGAACGAGGACGAGGAACTGTCAATCGTCGACCAGCAGCAACTCAGTCATCCAATAGAGTCACTCGAGGCGGTGGCTTGTCCGGAAGAGATCTCCGAACTCCAGAAGGTCGCACGGGAAATTTACGTTGACGACCTGATCAAGAGATACGTGATCTCCATCATCAACCGGACGAGGGAGCACGCGGACATAGCCCTTGGAAGCTCTCCCAGGGGCACGCTTGCGCTGGTCCGCGGTGCGCAGGGAATGGCATTGATCAGAGGGCGCGATTACGCGCTGCCGGATGACGTCAAGGAACTGGCGATACCGATGATCGGGCACAGGATCATCGTTTCCGCGTCCGCGAGGATGCGGGGCCTCGAGGGTTCCGATTTGGTGGAAGAGATCGTGAACGAAGTCCCGGTACCGGGGGCAGGAGGCAGAGGCTGGCTGCGTGCGTGAAATTGTTGGAAGGCTGCGCCGCCTAGTCACAAAGCGCTTCTACCTAGTGGCGTGCTTAGGAGCGGTCTGCCTCATAACGGCGTCCGCCACGGGATTCGACCTCTTCCAGAGGCTTGTGTACATCCTGGCTTTGGCGGTGCTGTTCAGCTTCTGGCTGAACTGGATGACCCTGCGGGACCTGACTGTGACTGTAGACAGGCGAACACGCAGAGCGCGGGTTGGAGACACGGTTGAGGAGAGGATCACGGTCCGAAACTCGGGCAACCTTCCGAAGGGCATCTTGGAGGTGAGGGACCTGACAGACATGCCCGGCTTCGAGGGCGGCGCGGCTGTCGGTGTGCCCGGAGGCGGTTTCAGGTCATGGCTGGTGCAGGCTCCCGCTCGAAAGAGAGGCATGTACACGCTTGGACCCGTGGAAGTAGCCAACTCGGACCCATTCGGCCTGTTCCAAAGGAAGCGAGAGTCAGGCAATACCGCTCCACTGACCGTTTATCCGCGAGTCTTCAGGCTGCCGACGTTCGTGCTGCCGCCTGCGGACCTTACCGGTGAGCACTCGCTGCAGAGGCGGACTCACGATCTGACGCCTCATGCGTCTTCGGTGAGAGACTACGCCTTCGGAGACAGCCTGAGCAAAATCCACTGGAACAGCACGGCGCGGCTTGGCAGGCTGATGTCCAAGGAGTTCGACCTGGGCAGGGCCAGTGACGTGTGGGTCGTGCTCGATCTCCAAAGAGACGTGCAGGCCGGCGAACTAGAAGAGAGTACGGACGAGTATGCGGTGACGGCCGCAGCCTCGGTGGCCCAGAAGTACCTTGACTCAGAGCTGCCCGTGGGCCTGATCGCGCACGGAGACCGCAGCTACAACCTGTCGGCGGAGACTGGGCAGGGCCAAATGGACCGTCTTATGGACATGCTGGCGATGTGCCAAGCGGAGGGAGAAGTGCCGCTCTCTGAGGCGCTGGCAAGAGACGAAGGCCTCTGGAGCCACTTCACATCGCTAGTAGTCGTAACGTCTTCACACCTGACCGAATGGGTAATCGCCCTGCGCGAGTTGTCGAAGCGCAGGGTGCGGGTGGCCGTGATCTATGTGGATAGCCGCAGCTTTGGCGGTTACTTCGATACGGACCCCGTGCTGGAAGCCCTGGAACTCGAGGGTGTCGTTACGTACCTCGTTCGCAAAGGGGACCACATGCCCACTTCGCTCAGCAACGCGTACTCGGCGTCGACACTTGCGTCGAGGGAGAATGCCGAGCACGTGGGACAGGCGCGATGAACGCGAGCATGACGGCCCGTGGCGGGGCGGCCGGCGACGTTCGAGCGCCGCTGGAGTCGGCCTGGAAATGGATCGTGAGGTGGACTCCTGCGCAAGGATGGGTCACTCTTGGCCTCTTTATTCTCACACTGCTTGTCACGGCATCACTTGTAACCGATGCGCGCTGGGTGGAACTGCCCGGACTGAGGGGGACGCTCATCCTGTCCGCACTGTGCGGGCTTGGGCTGGCCAAGATAAGACGGCACGCGGCATTGTTGCACCCGATCGGGATAGCGGTCGGAGCTGTGGTCGTGGTCTGGAACGGGAGCCAGGTCATAGGAGGGAGCGCGTACGAAAGGCTAGGCTCTCTGGGCGAGCGGTTGAGCACCTGGTATCAGGTCGCATCCGGAGAAGGCATCAGCACGGACGTATTGCCGATGTCTATGGGTATTCTCGGCATCGCCTGGCTGCTGGGCTACCTAGGCTCATGGTTCATCTACAGGCGAAGCAATGTGTGGGTCGGGGTGCTGATTGTGGGCGTGACAATTCTTACCACGCTGAGCTACCTGCCACTAGACATCAAGTATACTTCCCGATTCTTCCTGTTCACTCTCCTCGCGATGCTGCTGATAGTGCGAATGTCCAGCATCCAGAGACAGGCTGACTGGCAAAAGACCGGCACAAGCTTTAAGCACTCTGACAGTTGGACTGCGCTCTTCGCTGCATCAGCAATCAGCATTGTAGTGCTCCTCGCGGCAGCCTTGATCCCGGCCAGGGTGTACATTTCGGACTTTCTGGTGGACACGTGGCGAGCCGGACGCTCCCCGGTCGAGTTCCTAGAGGAGGAGTTTTCCCGCCTGTTCGGGATTGTCCCGTCCCGCAAGAACGCATACGGTCGATACTTCGGAAGTACCATGCCCTTCAAAGGAGAGATCTCATTCGACGGAGACACGGCGATCTGGGCAGACTCAGGGTATCCCTCCTACTGGACGACTCGCACTTACAGCGAGTACACGTCCAAAGGTTGGAAGAGCGGCCGTACGGAACCCCTGTACACAACGCCAGACACGCTCATGCCGGCACCGCAAGAGACGGCGAAGCGCCTCGATGTGAATCAGACAGTGATGTTGAACTTCGAGACGAAGAGCGCCATGGCAGGTGGCGAGTTGCAGTGGATTAGCGAACCAATGGTGCTTCACACACTTCAGCCCAAGCGATTCGAACTTAACCTCCTGGCACCGGTAGTAGACCCCGCACTACCAGAGGACGTCCGGGGCGTCGCGGTTACGCTGCGTGACGAGCTCAACCCACTACCCGAGCAGGAGTTTGTAGAGTCATACATCTCGAGGCTGCTCCCGCAAGACCTCGTGTTGCTGGACCTTGTGTTGCTGGATGTAGAGATCCAGACCAGCGAGCTATCCGAGGAGCCAATCGTCGTCGAAAGTGTCATCCTGGAACGGAAGGCTCCGGTGACCCAGGAGGTCGTGTCCTGGCGTTTCGCTGAGCGGCTCGACAGGGGAGACAACTACTCGATGGTCTCCTCCGTGTCCCTGGCGGACGGCCGGGACCTTCGTAACGCGGAGACCGAGTACAGCGGTTTCATTCGGGACCACTACGTAAGCCTGCCAGTGGACCTGCCAGATCGAGTAGGCGAGCTGGCTGCCGACGTTACCGCAAATGCGCCCACTCCATACGACAAGGTGTTGGGCATCCAAGATTACCTGCGCAGCCCAATCTTCACCTTTTCACAAGGCGTGGAAGCGCCGCCTCCCGACCAAGACGCTGTCGACCACTTCCTGTTCGAGACACAGTCAGGGTACAGCGACCACTACGCTTCTGCCATGGCCGTGATGCTGCGGTCCATCGGCGTGCCGGCGAGGTTGGCTGGTGGATATTCGCCGGGCGTGGCACTGCTCTCGGGCACAAAGCGAGTAGCCGATCGAGACAGTCACGTTTGGGTGCAAGTCTACTTCCCCGAGTACGGCTGGATTGACTTCGAGCCGACGCCCAATTGGGACGTTCACACCAGGCAGTTGCCGAGCGCAGCAGTAGCGTCCGACGAAGGGGCGCTGCCTCTAGATCGGCTCGCGCGTCCTGACCCGACCGCGCTGGGCCTAGAGCCTGACCTACTTTTCCCCGGCGGCGAGTTCCGGCAGAGATCGCTCATGGGCAGAACCTTTAACCTGAATAACCTGGTCATCCTTGCGTCGGTGGTTGGAGGCCTAGGGGTCCTCGCTCTTTTCGCCCGGACCGTCTGGATGTTTGGTCTTGGCAAACTCAACCCAGCCGAGCAAGCGTATGCCAAGATGAACAGGCTGGGCTCGCTTGCGGGCATTGGACGCCGTGCCGGTCAGACCGCAACCGATTACGCGCTTGTGCTCGGCGGCCGCGTGCCCCAGGTAGCATCCGCAGCCGCCGCAGTGAGCGCCGGATACAGCGCAATCACGTACGGCCGAAGCGAGACCACTGAAGAGGAAAAACTGGAGTTGAACGACTCCTGGCGAACGATTCGACGAGGACTGTTCAGGAAGTCTCTCAGGAGAATAGTGCCCATCCGGGAGAACAGGGTCAGATGAAGCTGAACTATGACATCTTCGAGACAGAACTAGGTTGGATGGGAGTGATTGGCGGTGACCGAGGCCTCAAGCGTACAACGCTCCCTCAGGCCGATCCCGCGGCCTGCGTGGAGGAGCTCGGTCACGAGCTGGACAAGGCCGTTCAATCGCCATCTTTCTTCGAGGAACTCAAGACTCGAATCGAGCGGCAGTTCTCAGGCGAGCCAGTCACGTTCACGGACCTGGAACTTGACCTTAAGGACGCAAGGCCGTTCTTTCAGTCGGCCTGGGCAGCCTGCCGTACAATTCCGTGCGGCAGCACACGTACGTACGGCTGGCTTGCGGCAGCAGCCGGAAGTCCTGCGGCAGCGCGGGCAGCAGGGCAAGCTATGGCGCGAAACAGATTGCCTATCGTGGTGCCCTGTCACCGCGTTGTTGCAAGCGACGGAGGCCTGGGAGGGTTTGGCCGAGGGAAGTCGAGGCTGGACCTCAAAAGCCGACTGCTGACAATCGAGTCTAACGCGGCAACTTCACGAGGCTGAGGCACTGTCCCCTTCGCGTCTACAGCGCGGAGACGTAACCCAGTCCAGCGTCAGGACGCGGAGGGCTCCTCGACTACGATTTCGCCTGCAGCGCCCAGGACCTCTCCCAGGGTGCGCTCCAAGTCCTCTGAAATTAGGACACCCATGTCATCCCATCGCATAGAGACCACTCGATTTCCAGAGGCGATCTCCAACTCCACCTGATCGCCGCCTTCGTAGTCAAGCAAGACTCTCTTGATCTCGGACAGCATCCGCAGATCGTAGACCGCCTGGTCACTTTCGCGAATGAGCAGTCTGAGCCGCCGCTGAGTAGCGTACGCCTTGCCATCTAAAGGCCCGTTCACAGGCCCGCTGGAAGTCTCAGCCACAGCGTCCGGAGATGACTGCGCTTCACACGAGTACAGGGCGCCGTTTTCCATAGCGGGCCCGGCGGCGTTGGCCTCGAATGGTACGTCAGGTCCGGGGTCGTCACCCGGTACAACGTACTCGTGCGCGGACACGCAGCTCAGCCGCACTTCATCGTCGCGCATTCGAACAGACGCGACGGCGCTTACAAGCTTCCCGGTCTCCCACAGGCCCTGCGTCTCCTGAAGTACGTTCTCCCAGACGAAGACCTCAACCGAGCCATCCAACAGGTTCAGGGTGGCGATCACGTAGGGGCGCTGCGTCTTTGTTAACCGGTGGCTGACTGCCGACAACTGGCCAACTACGGTCACCTCCCTACCCTGCAGTTCCGGCGTTAGATCGGCTCTTGCAACCACAGCCGACTTGTCGCCATTGGCCATGACCGACGCAAGCGCCCTCCCAGACGAGAGAGCCACGCCGAGTAGATCCAGCTCCCATGCGTGGACCTCACCCGAGGCAGCCTGTCTCATTGGGACGTCGACTCTAGCCAAGGGCGCCTCCGTAGATTGCCCAAGCGCCTCGAACATTGTGGCCTGATCCGAGCCACGTAGAGCCGCTTCACTCTGCGCAAGCGAGATCGTCCTGTCCACGACCTCAAGCAAGCCAGCGCGACTGCCGAAGCAGTCCAGCGCGCCCGCCCGTACAAGGGTTTCGAGCGTCTTGCGGGTCAAGCCGCCCAAGTCCGCGTTTCGGCACATCTGCTCGATCGATTCGTAATGGCCATTTTCGGTACGGCCGTCGATCAGCGGTTGAACGGCGGCGGCTCCAATGCCCTTGATGGCCGCGAGACCGAACCTGATTGCCTTGGCGCCGTTCTCCTGCGCCTCTATGACGAACTCCGTGCCGCTCCTATTGACGTCGGGTCCCATGACGGGCACCTCAAGGCGTTGCGCCTCCTCCACCGAGGCCGCCAGCTTTTCCGTGTGCCTGGCGTAAGCGTTGAGGAGCGAGACCATGTACTCGGCTGGATGGTTGGCCTTGAAGTACGCCGTCCAATAGGAAATCAGCCCGTAGCTTACGCTGTGTGCCTTGTTGAAGGCGTATCCAGCGAAAGGCTCGATAAGCTCGAAGAGCCTCTCTGCCAGATCCTGGGTGTAGCCCTGCGCCAGCGCCCCACTTACGAACTTCTCCTTCTCCTGCGCCATGATCGCAGGAACCTTCTTCCCCATGGCCTTGCGAACGATGTCCGCCTCTCCCAAGCTGTAGCCTGCAAACTTCCGAGCGATCTGAAGCACCTGATCCTGGTAGACGATAACGCCGTAAGTCTCCTCCAGAATCTCCCGCAGGCCCTCGTGCAGATACGCTGGCTTGGCACGTCCGAACTTGGCCTCTATGAACGTGTTTATGTGCTCCATTGGGCCGGGACGATAGAGGGCGATCATCGCCGCGACATCGCCCAAGGAGGAGGGCTTAAGGCCTTGGATGTACCTTGTCATGCCTTGCCCTTCAAGCTGAAAGATCCCTGAAGTTTCGCCACGTGAGAGCATGGCGAAAGCCTTGGGATCGTCCAGCGAAATGTCGTTCAGGTCCATGTCTGCGCCGTTTGCGCCGGCGATGAGCTTACGGACCCTGTCCAGAATAGTGAGATTGGCGAGGCCCAGGAAATCGATTTTTAGCAGCCCCAGGTCCGCGATCGGACCCATGGAATACTGCGTCATCGTCACGCCTTCGTCGGACCCCTTTACAGGACGTTGGAGCGGCACAACCTCGTCCAGCGGCTCCTGGGAGATCACAACTCCGGCCGCGTGTGTGCTCGAGTGACGGGTCAGTCCCTCCAGCTTGCGGGCGGTGTCGATCAGCTTGCTCACATTCTCGTCAGCCCTGTACACCTCGGACATCTCAGGGCTCTCGTTCAATGCGTCGTCGATCGTGACGTTAAGCCTGAACGGCACCAGCCTTGCCACTCTGTCCACGTCCGCGTACGGCACCGCCAGGGCCCGGCCCGTATCTCTAATCGCGGCCCTTGCGCCGAGCGTGCCAAACGTAATGATCTGCGCGACGTGCTCGCGGCCGTACTTTTGGACAACGTAGTTGATGACTTCCTCGCGCCGGTCGTCCTGGAAGTCCATGTCGATGTCCGGCATCTCCTTGCGCTCCACGTTCAGGAAACGCTCGAAGACCAGGTCATACGTCATGGGGTTCACATCGGTGACATCCAGACAGTAAAGGACAAGGCTTGCAGCCGCGCTGCCACGCAATGCCAGCAGGATGTCTTTCTGTCTCACAAATCTGGCGATGTCCCATACCACAAGGAAGTAGTCGGCGAACCGTGTCTGACGGACTACCTCCAACTCGTAGTCGAGTCTCTCGCGGTCCTCCCTTGTCGGGTTTTGGATGCGGCGCTCGAAGCCTTCGCGGCATAAACCGTCCAGATACTCGTCGGCACTCATGCCGTTCGGCGTCTCGTACCTGGGAAGCCTGAGCACGTCAAAGTCAAGCTTCAGATCGCAGGACTCGGCGATGAGCCGCGTATTGCTCACAGCCTGGGGGACGTCCTCAAACAGCGCGGCCATTTCCTGAGAACTCTTGAGGAAGTAAGAGTCGTCCTCCATTCTCATGCGGCCGTTGTCGTTGACATTCGTGTTTGTGTGAATGCAGATCAGGACGTCCTGCAGCGGCGCGTCCTCGCGCTCCACATAGTGGGTGTCGTTTGTTGCAACTAGAGGAATGCCGGTCTCCTCATGGAGCCGCAACAGCCCGCGATTGATCTCGGGAAGATCCGGCACACTATCGTGGCGCATCAACTCAAGGTAGTAGTCCCCAAACACATCTTTGTGCCATGCGGCCGTGGCTTTGGCGTCGTCATACCTGCCTTCGGTGATGAGACGGGGTAGCTCGCCGCTCGGGCACCCCGAGAGTACCGTGAGACCCTCGTTATGGCGCTCCAGGAGATCACGATCAACCCTAGGCTTCTGATAGAAGCCATCCAAATGCGCCCTCGTGACCAACTTTACGAGGTTTCGATAGCCAGTAGCGTTCCTGGCGAGGACGGTCAGGTGATGGGGTCGCCGTTCGTCTGGGTTTCGGCTTGCGAGGTGGTCACGAGCCACGTATATCTCGCAGCCAATGATGGGCTTGATGCCTGAATCGACGGCCGCACGGTAGAAGTCGATCGCACCGTAAAGGGCTCCGTGGTCCGTAATCGCAAGGCTGTCCATTCCCAAGCCAGCGGCTTTAGCTACCAATGGCCGAATTCGGCTCAAGCCGTCCAAGAGGCTGAACTCGGTGTGGTTATGCAGGTGAGTGAACAATCCTTGCGGCGCAGGCTCCCTTCCGTGCAGTTGCGGGGCAGTGATCGGAAGGCCCGAATGTGGCCCGCCGACGAAGGTCATTATACGCCTCGGGCGGTGCGGATAAAGGGGCTAGGCCAGGGAATTTTGGAACCCAGTCAGAGAGCGCTACCGCCGGTAAGGCAATAGGCCGTATAGGCCGGCAGCCGGAGTACAATCGCAGAGCAGGGAGCAAGGCAAGCAGACGTTTGCGGCGAGAGTTGACAGCCTCCCTGATTCACTCGAAGGAGCCGACATGACGACACACTCATTGGTGCCAGACGCCACGATCGGATCAGAGATGTTTCCGGAGTATGACGGCCTGTTCGAACTGATCGGGAGCGAAATGGCCGGCCTTACGGACGCGCAGATGGACTTCGACTCAGACCGGTGGGGATGGAGCAGATGGAGTATCCGGCGGCAGATCAGCCACATGGCATCTCTGATCTACCGCTGGCTCCTTATCCGCTGGGTCGACGATCTGTTCCCTGAAGGAGGGCATGGCATCAAAGACGTGCAGGGGCTTGCCCAGTCCGCGTTCGACCGCCGAATGGACGAGACCCGGTACTTCGAGACGGCTGTTGTGATGGACAAGCTACAAGAGGCGATCGAGTTGGCGCGCGGGGTGCTGGCCGCCAAGACCGCAGGTTGGACGCGGAGCCGTTCGATCAGAACTGCCCTATCAGGTCAATGGGACCTGATGAGGAAAGCTCATCCGATTGGGGTCACGCTGGTAGACGCCACAAACAAGGAGATCGACATTTCGCTCGAGGCGACCTTCAGGCACATGTACTTCGAAGAGATCACGCATCTCTACAACGTTCAGCGCCTGAAGCGCGCGCAGGGACTGGCTGCTGTCGCGACGATCCCCCGGACCGGCTACTGGGTGCTGGAAGGCTGGGACAGGTCGGAGCCGTCAGGCTGAAGAGGAGACCGCTACCTCAGACGTCCAGGCTCATCAACTCGTCGGAGAAGACCAACTCACCATCGTAAAGGCGTTTGACGTCACCTATGCCTTTCTCCATCATGCCGTGTGAAGACAGATTGGGGCCTATGTGGACGAGCACCAGCTTCTTGACCCCGGCAGCCTGCGCCATTTCCGCCGCTCCCGTGGTCCCGCATTGGTGCGGCGCCTCGCCGTTCCGGTCCATGGTCTCCTGATCGTCCCAGCACATGCAGAGCATCATGTCCGCGTCCTTGGCCAGATCAATGACGGAGTCGCAGGGCGCGGTGTCGCCCGTAAAGACGATGCTGCCTCCGGGCCCATCGAGCCTGTATGCCACGGAGTCTAAGTACGGCTGGACGTGGTCCGCCCACGAGGTGGACATCTCCCAATCAGGTCCCGAGTGGACGTACCCGGGCGCTATGTCTTCGGCGTACACGTCAGGCGGCCTTCTCGGCAGGGTGCCTCCACGGTTGACGTGGACCCGCTGACTGGCGGGATGGTTGACGCGGGCCTTCCAGTCGTGCGCGAAAACACCATCTTCGCCGATCAGACCCTCCGTCAGATTGACCGTGGGCGGCGGGCCGAACACCTGAAGCCTGTTTTCTCTTCCGATGCTCTGATCCCAGCGGCAGAGGAGGAAACACGGATAATCGGCATCGTGATCGAAGTGGTGGTGGGTGAAGAACAGGTAGTCGATGTTCGTGGGCCAGAGGCCAGCCTTCACAAGCTTGTGTGTGGACGCGGGACCACAATCCAGCATGATCTGATCGCCGCCCATTTCGACGACGTACGAGGAGCCAAAGCGGTACGGTGTTGGCGTTGGCGTTCCAGCTCCGAGAATGTGGACTCTGGGCAAGTTGGGTCTCCTCACTTTGGGGGCGGCGAGTATAGCATTGTAGGTCAGGGAGAGAAGTAAGAGCTTACCTTCAGACCGCAAGGCCAACGCGGGAGGTGCAGGCAATCAAGTACGGATTCATTTTGCCAGGAGGAAACCCACGGACGGCAGCTACGGCGGCTACCGAGGCGGAGTCATGCGGTTGGGATGGAGTGTTCGTGCCCGACGCGATTTCCATCGAAACGCCGGATGTGCCCGCAGGACCATGGCACGATCCGTGGGTGATGCTTGCCGCGATGGCAATGACTACGAGACGTGTCCGAATCGGGCCAATCGTCGCCGCGGCCACGCGTCGACGTCCGTGGAAGCTCGCGCGGGAGGCACTTAGCATCGATCACCTGTCCGGCGGGAGGCTGATTCTAGCCGTGGGACTAGGAGCGGCCGATGACGATTCGGGGTTCAACAGCGTTGGAGAACAAATGGACCTGCGGGTCAGAGCGCAGATGTTGGACGAATGCCTCGAGGTTGTTGACGGTCTCTGGAAAGGCATTCCATTGCGATTCAAGGGGCAGCATTTTGGAGTGGACGGCATGACCATGCTTCCGAAACCGCTACAGCAGCCACGAGTACCCGTCTGGGTAGTTGGCTTATGGCCTCGCGAAAGATCCATGAGACGAGCGTTGAAATGGGATGGCGTGGTCCTACAGGGCAAAAGTGGCCAGCCCAATCCTGTCGAGGTTCGAGCGGCGGCGGAGCATTCGAAGGACCGGCCAAGGGTCAGGAATCCGTTCGACGTAGTCGCAGGCGGAGCAGTACCTGCACTCGACGCGAACGAGGTTGCTGAGTACGAGGCCGCAGGGGCAACCTGGTGGCTCGAATGCTTATGGGACTGGGGTGAGGATGATCAAGCAGTGCTTGAACGCATCCGCCTAGGACCGCCACGCCAGGCTTGACCGGCAGTCACATGAGAGGCGACTGAGGTCAGCCCGAATTCAACCTGGATTCTATGCGGGCCAGAATGTCCCGAATTTCGACTAGCACGTCGGAGCCTCCTGACGCAGGTGCGGCTGGTTCTGGAGAAGCGCCGATGTCGATTACCAATTGGCGCTGCCTCAGGATTGCATTGCGCATCTCTTCGGCTGCCACTATGCCCACGAGGTTGCCTTCCGAGCTAGCCTCCGGGCCGGACTGGCCCGCTGTCTCGATTCGAAGTCCCCGCAGTTTGCAGTACCTCATCAGGGGGCCATCGTGCAGGCGTACATCGGTGATCCTGTCCAGGGGAATAGTTGCCTCGGAACGAAAGAAGACTCCCTTGGTGATTTCAACGGCCTGCGAAGTCAGCCGAGCGGACACACGCTTCATGTATTCACGAAAATACCAGCGACTTAACGGCAACCATATTGGAATGAAGAGAATTCCTACTAAGGTTACTATCAAGATCAGGGTTACGTAGATTGTTCCGTGCTGGGCTATAGCGGGGTCGAACTCCGCCGTGAAGAGGGTTTCGCCGGTCACTCCAGACTGGTCCGATGATTCTGAATCTCTCATCTAACGGCGCCTCCGAATGATGCGTTTTCAACTCTAGAAGGGCGGATTCTACACTCTCTTGCGGGTTACCAGTCGAGGGGTGGCAGTGACTGTTCATGCGGGTGCCACTCGCATTGCTCGGGGCTCACCGCGCACCGTCGAGGCCGAGGAGCGAGCTTATCGCGCGGGCGACGAGAGAGGCGGCGAGTCTCACCTTGAACCGGTTGTCCCGGAGGGGTTGAGCACCTTGGACGGCATAATTCCCGACCGACTCAGGGTCTACGTCGGCGATGGACACGCCCCGAAGCGCCTCCTCCGATTGGGAAGCGCCCCAGGGCGTCGGGGCCACTCCGCCGAGCACAATGGAGGCACGCTCGACGACGCCTGCCCCCACCTGGAGGCTGGCGGCCACGCTGGCGAGCGCGAATTCCTGAGGCTGGCGCTTCCTTGCCTTCAGATAAACACTGATTTGGCCCGGAGCAGGCGTAGGGACGAAAACGCTCGTAAGAATCTCTCCTATTTCCAGCGCGGTTTCCGCCCGGATGTTTTGCTCGGGCCCTACGAAGAACTCCTCCAGCGGCAGAGTCCTCGATCCGTGCGGGCCGGTTATGGACGCGCTGGCGCCGAGCGCGAGGAGGACGGGGGCAAGGTCCGACGGGTGGACGATGTAGCAGTCGGCTCCGCCCAGGATGGCGTGGTACTTGCTACTTCCGTCGACCGCGAAGCAGGACGCGCCGCCCTTCTTCAGGCAGTCGAACAGCGTGCTGCGGTAGTACCAGCAGCGCGGCCTCTGGCACAGGTTGCCGCCAACAGTACCCACGTTGCGTATCTGAGGCGTAGCGGTCGCGCCGACTGCTTGCGCCAGGGCGGGGGCTTGCCTGACAGATCGGCGTCGCCAGGGCTCATGTGACTCAGGTCCGGCGTCTGCTGCACCTCACCGAAGAGGCACGAGATGAGGCTTTTGCCTTAGGGAAGGTCCATGTTTCGGAATTCGGACCTTGAGGTCTGAATGGTTGGCGCGACGGAGTGGTCCAGACCAGAACGTCGCTGGAGGGTGTGCAAGCCGTGGCGCTTTGCGCATGATACGTCAGGACACTGACGGTTCCCGCCATGTGTTGTGAATGACATCACTAACTTGACAGCAACGGCCTGACTTATCTACGGTTCCGGCGACTGGTCGTGCTTTCTTGTCCGGCAGGCAGTGTGAGTCATGCAATGGGACGAGGAGGCGCTGATTGGATTGTTCGGGGGTTCGTGAAAAGTCCCGGTATTTGAGGTAGGAGGAGCACATGTACTTGATAAGACGCATCGGTTTGGTGTTCGCCTGCCTGCTTGCAGTAGGCGCACTGGTTTTCGCAGTGGCCGCGTGCGGCGCTGCGGAGGAGGACGAGGCGGAAGAGACGGCGGCCAGCACGGAAGAGACGACTACCGAGGTCGCTGAAGAAGAGGCGATGACTGAGGAGGTGATGGAGGAGGAGGTTGTTGAAGAAGAGGAGATGGCTGAGGAGATGATGGAAGAGGAGGAAGTGGAGGCCGGCGCCTACGTTGCCGCGCCTGTGGTGGGAGAGATCTTCATAACCTCGGCATCCGAGATAACCGAGGACAATATCTTCAAGGCCCGCGGCCTGTCTGTCTGGACGGACGACACTCCGAACAGGAACAGCATCCTGAGACTACGGGGCAATGATTATGTCTCCTGGGACTCCGACAAGAGAAGCTTTCCGGTCCCTCCCATGAGGCTTATGGCCGATACGCTGGTGGGCTTCCGTGGTGACAATCCGATGGAGCCGTGGGACCTGAGGGCGCTCCCAAGCCTGGCCGAATCGTGGGAGTTCCCCGACGACAGGACCATAGTCTTCAATCTCAGGGAGGGCGTGCATTTTGCTGACAAACCCCCTGTAAACGGGCGGGAGCTGGTGGCCGACGACGTGGCCTACAGCTTCGAACGCCGCCTTCGCCCGGGAGGCCTCAACGCCGGAGCTCTCGGACCGCTTACCAGCATCACGGCGCTGGACAACCGCACGGTCGAGTTCAAGTTTTCGGAGCCCTTCGCTCCATTCATGACCGTAATAGGAAAGGCTACCTACCTGATCCAGCCACCGGAGCCCGAGGAGGAGTTCGGAGGACTCGACGACTGGGAGGCTGCGATCTTAACCGGCCCGTGGACGGTGGAGGAATACGAGGTCGGTATCCTGACTTCCCATGTACGCAATGATAACTACTGGCGGGGCCCGAACGGGGTGACCGGGGAAGACCTACCCTACGTCGAGAAGATTTTCGGCGTACTTATCCCGGACGAAGCGGCGGCGGTGGCGGCGTACAGGGGCGGCCTGCTCGACGCGGGACCCGCATGGCAGATATGGGGCGCTTGGGGCGCGCTGAAGGACCAAATGGTCACGTTCCTAGACAAGCCTGAGTTGCTGTACAACTACCACCCGGCGGGGGGAGGCGCCTGGACTACCTACTACTACGGCGCCAGGATGGCCCCGGGCAGCCCGTGGGAGAACAAGAAGATCCGTTGGGGCGTGGCGCTGTACAACGACATCAGCTTCGAGGCGTGGGCGCCCTGCTGTGGCGGCGCACAGCCAACCCGTTGGGCCGCCATGGACAATCCCTGGTTTGTCCCCACGGAGGAACTGACCCCGGACGGCCAGCAGTTCTATGTGAACTTCCCGGGTAACACCATGGACCTCGACAAGGCCCGTCAGTACATCCGCGAGGGGAAGATCGAGTTGGGCCTGGACCCTGATGAGCCGATCAAGACTACGATGACAATCTCGCAGCCGGACACGGCTATCCTGGACATAGCGACCCGCATGGTGGCAGACCTAGCCAAGATCGGCATCGAGGCAGAGATCGTTGCCAACGACCGAGCCCAGTTCCAGTCCGTTCGCTCAGGCAATTTCACCGGGATGGTGGTTATGTACGATTCCTCCGGGACTGCGGAGGCCGACTCGCTATTCTATAACCGCTACTACAGCGGCTCCGATCTCAACTTGCCCGGTGTCTCGGACCCCGTGCTGGATGAACTTATCCTAGAGGGCCGGCGTACCCTCGACCCGTTCGAGAGGCAAAAGATCTACCGGGACATCCAGATTATCATGGCTGAACAGCAGTACGACTGGGCCGTTCCGAACTGGACCAACGAGAACGTGTTCCCGGAGTGGGTGAAGAATCCCGGGCCATTCATTGCAGGGCACTGGGAACAGTACATGTACCTGACAGCATGGGCGGATCACGACCACTCGACCCGAACGAGTTGGGACTGGGAGGACTAGGCGCAGAACGCCCCTAGACACGGACGTTAATCAACGGAAGGGCAACCTGAGACTCAGTTGTCCTTCCGTTACCTTAGGCCCCACCTCATGACTGGGCCAAGACCTGATTGGGCCTGCCTGACGCCCACTCTGAGCCTTGTGATGGTGGCGTGGCGATGGGGACCCGCCACGAACTCCTCCTCTCGCGTGAGTTCGATCTTTACCGGCTTTCCCGAAAGGCGAGCCAGAATGGCAGTGATCGCCGCCAGCCGGGTCTCGTCCTTGTTCCCGTACCCCGCACCCATGTGGGGGGCTATAACCCGCACGTCCTGCCTGGGGATGCCCAGCGAAAGGGAGAGGCACAGACGGTCGGCGTGTATGCCGCGGGTCGACTTCCAGACTGTGAGGCGCGCGCCGTCCCACGCGGCGATCGCGACCCTCGGTTCCAGTGACGCGCTTGAGTGTGCCTGGGTGGCGAACTCGTCCTCGAAGACGCGGTCGGCCTGGGCAAGCCCCTCATCCACGTTGCCACGCTCGAGCGTAAGCGACTTGCTGCCCACGAGGTTGCCGCCGTCGTGCACCTCGGGCGCGCCTGATTGCATCGCCTCGACGGGATCGGTGACGAACGGCAGAGGCTCGTAGCTTACATCGACCAGCCGCAACGCTTCCTGCGCCGTTTCCTCGTCTACGGCGGCAACCGCGGCCACCTCGTCGCCGACGTACCTCACTTTGGTGTCCAGGATGGGCACGTCAGGCGCTACGCGGCCGTCCGGCACGTCGAACGGCGTCAAGACTGTGTACACGCCGGGAAGCCTGGCTGCCACGTAGGCATCGACCGCTAGGATGCGCGCGTGAGGGTGCGGGCTGCGCAGAATCTTGCCATGCAGCATCCCAGGCAACCGGATATCGGCAGTGAATTTCGCTTGTCCGGTGAGCTTCTCAGGCAGGTCGCGCCGTGGCATGGAGACGCCGACGTTTGCGGGGGACATGTGCGGCTACGCCTTCGAGAGCAGCCGCGCTGCCTCCCGGACAGACGCTATGATGCGGCCGTAGGCGTTGCAGCGGCAGATGTTGCCGGATAGGGCGAGGCGGACCTGTTCCTCAGTAGGCGCGGGGTTGGCGTCGAGCAGGGCCTTCGCGCTCATCAGGAATCCCGGGGTGCAGAAGCCGCACTGGCCGCCATCGTTGTTCAGGAAAGCCGTCTGCAGGGGGTGCAGTCGCTCCAGGTTGCCCAGACTCTCGACGGTGGTTACGGCGCGGGGCCCCACCTGCAGCGCGAGCAGTTGGCAGGAGTAGACCGGCTTGCCGTCCAACAGTACGGTGCAAGCGCCACACTCGCCACGGTCGCAGCCGCGCTTAGCTCCCGTCAGATCGAGCTCCTCGCGCAGCGTCCGCAGCAAAGTCCAGCGGTGGTCCACCTCCAGCTAGTGCCGTCGGCCATTGACATCGAGGGTGATTCGACGGCGGTGCATCAGCCTAAGCGTCCTTGAAAGCGGCTATCGGAATCCCTGATTTTGAGAGCTGTATACAAGGAGTCTAATGGCAAGGGTGTCTTCCTCTACTTCCTGGACTTAATCTCGTAGTGGTTCGCATGGTGATAGCGCAATCAGGGCAGGCCGACTTTCGTAGCTGAACACGTAAGCATTTGGCTGCCCGGCCAGGCGCGAGAGAGGCCATTGGAGACCGGCGCGACGTTGTCTGAGACGCTGGGCAAGTCATCCCCCAAGGGTCAGCATTGGATTGTAGAAGAAGCACGCATTCGAATCAGAGAGTGACCTATGCCAACCCTCACCGAGGCTGACGTCGAGCAGGCGGCACTCGACTGGCTGGCGGGTTTGGGATGGAGCGTCGCGCACGGGCCGGAGATCGCGCCGTACTCAGCTGGGGCGGAGCGCGGGGACTACGGCGATGTCGTGCTGGAGCGCAGACTTCGGGACGCTCTTGCGTCGCTGAACCCCGGCCTGCCCGGCGACGCGCTCGACGACGCGTACCGCAAGCTATCGCGCCCCGAGGGCTCGACGCTCGAGGCCCGTAACCGCGCTTTCCACCGGATGCTCGTCAACGGCGCGGAGGTCGAGTACCGGGAGGGTGAGGGCAGGGCCCGCGGCGACCTGGTCAGCCTGCTGGACTTCGTGAGGCCCGATCGGAACCACTGGTTCGCGGTGAACCAGTTCACGGTTTCGGAGAACAGCAACACCCACAGGCCGGACGTGGTGCTGTTCGTGAACGGTCTGCCGCTGGGGCTGATCGAGCTCAAGAATCCCGCCGACGAGGATGCGACGATCTGGACTGCGTGGCAGCAACTCCAGACATACAGGTCGGAGCTCCCCACGCTGTTCTCGATGAACGAGGCGCTGGTGGTGTCGGACGGGAACGAGGCGAGAATCGGCACACTGACGTCGGGCAGGGAGTGGTTCAATCCGTGGCGCACAGTTAGCGGGGAGACTCTGGCGGACCCTCACATGACCGAACTCCAGGTGATGCTGGAGGGCGTTTTCGACAGACGCCGGCTCCTGAGACTCGTCCGTAACTACATCGTGTTCGATGACGATGGCAGCGGGGCGCTGGTCAAGAAGATGGCGGGCTATCACCAGTTCCACGCAGTGCGCGTGGCGGTGGAGGAGACGCTACGAGCCGCGAGGCTGGACCGCCAGCGAGTGGCCGACGAGGATGAAGGGCACTACGAGGCAGGCAGAAAGCCTGGCGGGGAGCCCGGGGACCGTCGCATCGGCGTGGTGTGGCATACGCAGGGGTCCGGCAAGAGCCTGACGATGGCGTTCTACACCGGGGCGATCGTCCGCGAACTGGTGATGGAGAACCCGACCAGCTATTCGGGACGTTCTCGCGGTGCGAAGACCTCCTGCGGCAGCCGCCGGCACAGGCGGAGAGCCGGGCCGATCTGCGGAGCAAGCTCTCGGTGAACGCGGCCGACGTGGTCTTCACGACTATCCAGAAGTTCTTCACGGAGGAGTTGGGCCCTTCGACAGGCTTAGGACAGGCTCTTTCGGAGCGGCGCAACATCGTAGTGATCGCTGACGAGGCGCACCGGAGCCAGTACGACTTTGTCGACGGCTTCGCACGTCACATGCGGGACGCGCTTCCCAACGCCTCGTTCGTCGGGTTCACAGGTACGCCGATCGAGCTGCAGGACGCCAACACGCGGGCGGTGTTCGGCGATCACATTAGCATCTACGACATACAACGATCCGTGGATGATGGGGCGACGGTGCCGATCTACTGCGAGAGCCGCTTGGCCAAGCTGACACTGGACGAGGATGAGCGGCCCAAGATCGACCCGGAGTTCGAGGAGGCGACCGAGGGCGAGGAGGTTGAGCGCACGGAGCAGCTTAAGACAAGGTGGGCGCAGCTTGAGGCGGTGGTGGGAGCGGAGAAGCGTGTGAAACAGATCGCTGAGGACATCGTCGGTCACTTCGAGCGGCGCCTGGATGCGCTGGACGGCAAGGCGATGGTGGTGTGCATGAGCCGTCGTATCTGCGTCGACCTGTACGGCGAGCTGGCGCGGCTTAGGCTCGACTTGCACGACGACGATGACGGCAAGGGAGCGATGAAGGTGGTGATGACCGGCTCGGCGGCGGACCCGCTGGAGTGGCAACTGCACATACGCAACAAGGCGCGTCGGGAGGCGCTGGCGCAGCGATTCCGAGACCCGGACGACTCGCTTCAGGTGGTGCTGGTGCGGGACATGTGAATGACGGGGTTCGACGCGCCGAGCCTGCACACGATGTACGTGGACAAGCCGATGCGCGGACACGGGCTGATGCAGGCCATCGCCCGCATCAACCGCGTATTCAAGGACAAGCCCGGCGGCTTGGTCGTCGACTACCTCGGCTGGCCCAGGACCTGAAGCGGGCGCTCGCCACGTACACGGAGAGCGGCGGCAAGGGGCAGACGGCGCTGGACCAGGACGAAGCGGTGGCGGTGATGCAGGAGAAACACGAAGTGTGCTGCGCGCTGTTCCACGGGTTCGCCTGGACGAAGTGGACGTCGGGAACGCCGCGGGAGCGCCTGAGCTTGCTGCCGGCCGCCCAAGAGCATGTGCTGTCGCAAG
The DNA here is from genome assembly GCA_965237445.1 of Dehalococcoidia bacterium. Lineage (GTDB taxonomy): Bacteria > Chloroflexota > Dehalococcoidia > Lucifugimonadales. The sequence goes on from OZ250142.1 coordinate 2,026,454, forward strand.
AGGACGGCAAGGAGCGCTGCCTGCACGCGGTGCGGGAGCTGTCGCAGGCGTTTGCGCTGACGGTGCCGCACGCGGACGCGCTGCGCATCCGCGACGACGTGGGGTTCTTCCAAGCGGTGCGGACGGCGCTGTCCAAGCGAGCAGAAACCGAGGCGCGGCCGGAGGAGGAGCTGGACCTGGCGGTGCGGCAAATCATCTCACGCGCGGTGGCGTCCGAGGGCGTGATGGATATTTTTGCCGCAGCCGGGCTGGACAAGCCGGACATTTCGGTGCTCTCCGACGAGTTTCTGGCCGAGGTGCGCGGGATGTCGCACCGCAACCTGGCAGTGGAACTGCTGCAGAAGCTGCTGAAGGGCGAGGTGTCGACGCGGCGTCGGAAGAACGTTGTTCAGGCGCGTTCATTCGTCGAGATGTTGGAGCAGACGCTGCGTCGCTACCAAAATCGGGCTATAGAGGCGGCGCAGGTGATCGAGGAGTTGATCGAACTAGCGCGGGAAATGCGGGAGGCGAACGCTCGCGGCGTAAGGCTGGGGCTATCCGACGATGAGCTGGCATTCTACGACGCGCTGGAGACTAACGATAGCGCGGTGCAGGTGCTGGGCGACGAGACGTTGCGCATAATCGCGCGAGAGCTGGTGGACACGGTGCGCCGGAACGTCACAATAGACTGGACGCTGCGCGAGAACGTGCGCGCTAACCTGCGACGCCTGGTCCGGCGCATCCTGCGCGCACACGGTTACCCACCGGACAAGCAGGAGAGTGCAACGCACACGGTGCTGGAGCAGGCGGAGGTCTTGTCGGAAGGATGGGCCGTGTCTTGAGGCGTCGCAAGTGCATTATGAAAGGAGCAGCCACCGATGGGACGAGGCTTTCGTAGCCACCGTCACGTGTTCTTGGCTTTCTTGGCCGGAGGCTCAATTGCCGTAACTGTCGTGGCGTTTGCGCTTCTGGTGATGTTCTGGGGGTGGTTGAGCAATGGACAATCCGGCAGCACGACGATAGGAACGTCGCCCTGGTCCTGGCAGGTCTGGTCGCATTGCCGCTGGCAGCATGGCGCGGCATCGTGGCAGATCGACAGGCAGTAACGGCGCAACAAGGTCTGCTGAATGAGCGTTACCAGAAGGCTGCAGAGATGCTTGGCAACGAAGTCCTTTCAGTCAGGTTGGCCGGAATTTTCGTGCTTCAACGCCTCGCTACGCAGCGTCCGGGGCAATATCATGTCCAAGTCATACGCTTGTTCTGCGCTTTCATTCGGCTACCCACCAGGGACCAGAACCTCGAACCGGGCAATTCGTCATTTTGGCAAGGGGCTGTACTGGGAATTCGCCAGGACGTTGAGTCTGTCCTAGACGCAATTGGATCTCGAGAGGAGACGCCAAGAGTCATTGGGCGAAGGGCGGATGTTAGATGGGATTTTCGTGAGGCCAATCTTAGCGGAGCGCAGATTCTAAACGCGGATCTGTCAAAAGCCATGTTCCAAAACTCGAACCTGTCCAACGTCAACTTTGCGAATACGGATCTGACTGGTGCGAACTTTTCTAACGCAAACTTGTCAATGGCCCAGTTCTATGAAGTCGACTTCACGGGAGTACACCTCTTGTCCGCGAACCTGTCGGGCGCAATGCTCCAAGACGCCGAGATGGTCAGGCTGAGTCTCCATAACGTGAACTTGTCGGATGCTAATCTCGGGCGAGCCAGTCGAATCTTCAGGGTTCCAACGTAGCCAGCGCGTGGCTTGATGGCGCAGACTTGACCGGTGTGAACTTCCTGAAGGCAGACTTGTCTAAAGCGCGGCTCGATAGGGCAGACTTAACCGGCGCGAAGTTTCTGGACGCCGACCTGACTGATGCGAACATTTCCGAGTCGAACCTTTCAGGCGTCAGGTTCTCTAATGACGGCCTGCAGGCAGCGAAAGGGTTGACCCAAACCCAAATTGATCAGGCTCGGGCAGACCCGGACAATCCACCCAAACTCGTAGACGTTCTTGACACTGAAACCGGCAAGCAGTTGGTTTGGCGAGGGCAGGCACCCAACGAAAAGGCGTAGGTCCGTCCCAAGAAAGACTTAATGACAAGGAGGTCACGTATAGCCACGATAAGCTCCATTGCTTGACGTCATAGACGTCACTTCTATCTGCTCAGCACGTCATTGACATCCTATTTCGCCAACCGAAGGCGCAGGTTATAAGGTCTAGACTGTCTCCGATGTGGAGGAGCATCATCACTTAGCAGAACCAATCTCTAACCCTCTATCAGGACCTCCCACAAAAGGATTGGCAGTTCGGTATGCCTCGGCCCACTAACGAGGACTCGAACAGAGCCGAATCGGTCGATCTTGCCTTCAACCGGTTCTGAGATCCACCTCCCACGAATACCGCAGCATTTCGTTGCTATTGCTTCCCAGGCATGACGATGCGCGGCAGCGAGGCTTCCGTCCCAGGACGCTGGCAGGTGACAGGGGCTACGACACTCGGCAGTGTGTGAAGGACATGCGTGATCGGGGACTGACGCCGCATGTGGCTCAGCGAGCTCACTCGGCGATAGATGGTCGGACAACACAGCATACAGGCTATGGAGTGAGCCAGAAGATTCGCAAGCGGGTAGAGAGATGTTCGGGTGGATGAAGACGGTGGAGGGATTCGCCGCACTCGATATCGTGGTGTGGAGCGCACGGGACTGGCGGGGTACTTCGTGGCTGCGGCCTACAATCTGGTCCGGATGGCGCACCTGGTGTCCTGTCAGGAGCCCCGGCCGTTCAGTCCGTGTGCCCTCCCAGGGCGTAGTGCGCCTAAAACGGCCTGAAGGGGCCTCCAAGCCCCTGCGGACCACTCCTGAATCGGCTGACAGCGCCCCCATATCCGCCTTCAGTCTCACAAAACGCCGTCAATGCTCACTCACCCGACTGCGTCGAACCGTCACATGCCATTCTTCCGCAGCCTGCTAGACTTGGACCAGTTCTTGGGGGACAGGTCACTTTGCTGAGCGGATTGCCGCCGGCACCACCATTGACGTTGAGGTTACGGCAGGGCAGTCACTATTAGCGTGTCCTGCGCAAATCACGCGGACTTCGCAGAAGCGGGACTGATCAAGGTCAATAAGTTGCTTGTCAGCCCTGAGCCGGCCCAGGCTAGCCCTTGGTCAATTAACCAAGGCTCCTAGACTGCCGCTTCTCCTGTGGTCGCCTACCCTGACCCACCGGCTTCTCACGGCGTTTTCACACGCCCGCTTCCATCCACTGAAACAGGCCCTCTCCTCGCCAGTCTCGCGAGATCCCGGCGAAACGTCCCAGTTTGAGGCCGTCGATGTCTATTGAGGACTCTGCATGAAGGACGAGCTCACTGACTGCCTGGCCGACCGCGGGCGATATTCCAAATCCACCGGCGGATACCGTGAGGACCAGGAAGTTTGACGGGTTCTCCATGACCTCGATTACCGGGAGGCCGTCAGGGGTGCGCTCGGCGGCACCGGCCCAACTTCGAATCACCGGCACGGCATTCAGAGATGGGTAAAGCTCTCCCAGTAGCCCTGCGGCGTTCATGATCCATGGCGTGTTGGCGGTTTCCGGGCTCCGCATCCCGTCGACTTCCACGCCTTCTCGCGGGCCTACACCGTATGCGAGGTTGCCGCGCATCGTCTGCCTCCCATAGAGGTGCTGCCGGTAGACGGCGCCCGTCCACATGGGCTCAACGGGGGCCGTAACGATCAGTTCTTCCTTCGCCGTGGCAAGGGGTACGTGGACACCCACCTTCTCAGACAGAATGCCTATCTGCGGTCCGGCGGCGCAGACCACGAAGTCTGTGGAAAACTCGCCCTTGTCTGTTACAACCGCCTTCACCTTGTCGCCGGTCACTCTAAAGTCTACCGCCGTCGTGTTCTGGTAGATCCGTGTGCCGTGGTCCTGGGCTGCCCAGGCATATCCCTGCGTTGCGCGCTGAGGGTTGAACTGTCCTCCGGCCGCCTTGTAGACCCCGCCCACGGCCTCCCTGGATACGATCGGCATCATCTCCCATACTGTCTTCGAGTCCACTACCTCAGCCGTCGCCCCATTCTCCCACTCCTCGGGTAGTGTTGACTTCATCAAGTCGAAGTCATCTTCGTTAAGAGCGACCTTAAGCGAGCCCGAACAAAACTCGGTAGGGTAGCCAAGGTCGTCCTGCATCACGGTCACCCAATGCTTTTCGGCTGCTGACACCAAACCGACTACCGGAGCAACGCGAGGACGCTGAAATGTTCCTCCATTTCGTCCAGAGGCCTCCCATCCAACTATGCCCTTCTCCAGCACGATGACATCCACACTGGCCTTGGAAAGCCACCAGGCCGAGCTGAGCCCTGACACGCCCCCACCCACGATGACCACGTCGGCATGATCTACGTCCATCTGTTACTCCGGTGGCGGCAAGCAGCGTTCTTTGTCCCGACCAATGAACGAGCCCCTACGGATTCGGTCACACCCCAATGTTCAACAATAAGCACCCACCCTTCACCATACCCGTCCTAACGTTGGGACCTAACAGCGTCAACTTCCCTTGACTATCGGCCTCAGTGCCGCGATGTACTCTGGATCGGTGGCACAGCATCCGCCGACTATCTGTGCTCCGATATCTAGCCACTCCCGAGCAAAATCCACGTATTGTTCGATGTCGTAATCTCTGTCGGTATCATATGTGGTCCAGGGTCCGAAATGAGTCGCGTGTCCGTAGTTGATAGTGGAATACCCCCCGATAGGTCCATCCCATATGGGTCGTAGCTGTCGCAGAGCGTCCGAGACATGCTCTGGGGGTGCGCACATGGCGAACATCACGTCCACATTACGACCTTCGAGGGCGGCCACAAGCTCTTCCACCGTTTCCCCGCCCCACATCTTCCCGCCTTCCATTTTGGGCGCAAATCCGAGCCATACGGGTAGGCCGGTCGTCCCGCATGCGTCCACCGCGGTGACGCAGTCTTGTACGGACAAACAGTACTCGGGCAGCATGACGTCAACGCCTGCTTCGGCCAGTATACGGGACTGATCGACGAACTCTCTGTACTCCCGGTCTGGGTCTCCAGAGCCTGGGGGCGCGATTGCTCCTGCAACGTATGCGCTTGGGTTGACCGCGTCCCGGGCCTGCACGGCGATCTCAGCCGCGGTGCGTGTGATAGCCTCCCAGTTGTCTTCCTGACCGACTGCGGCCAGCCTGGGACGGCTCGTCCAGAAGTTGTTTGACAGGTTAATGTCAGCACCCTCCCGGAGGTAGTCCTCGTGGACCTGCCGTACTTTGTCTGGTGCGTCGATATTGGCATTCGCCGACCATGGGCCGGGACCGCCGGAATCGCTGCCTTTGGCAACCTCGACACCGCGCCGGTGGAGCTCGGATCCCATCGCACCGTCCATCAACAGCCGTTCACCACTAGCCAATCTGGTCATAACGTCCGGTCTTACCATTCTCGTCCTCCTATTAGACTCACAGCACCGCGCATGACATCAGTTGATGTGGCAAAAGGGGCATTACCGTCGTTTCTTCATTCTTCAGAAGCTGACCGGAGAGGAAGGACATATCGTCTCTTTATCCCCTGAAGCACCGCTCACGTTTTACACAGCCCGAAGGTCCGCCTCCAAGCGAGACTCGAGCGTCATCTGTATCCACAACCCGGCGCTCTCAGGAACGGTTAACTTCTGAAACTACCTCACTGTGAGGACAAAGTGACGGGCCGGATCATGGGTCTCGGTGAGCAAGACATGCTCTCGTCCCGGCGGCAACACTTGCCACGCTTATCTTCTGCCCGTTGCAGGTATGTTACACCATTGAAAGCCCCCATTCTGAGAATGCGAACCCGTGTTTCCGAATGACCGTGATTGTGGTTTCGCCGACATTGAAATCCATTTTATGTTGTTCGTCGGAATGATCTTACCAAGACTGACAGTCCGCGGGCCCGTCTACAGCGGTCGGTGGCAGCGAGCAAACTTTCTCGAATGCGGTTGCCATTTACGCGGCTTCGCTGGGTGCTGCTGCTGTCCTTGTGTCTATCCTCATCCGAGTAGAGCCTTTCTCCGAACCTCGGCTGCCACCCGCAGAGTCCACCGTTTATGCTCTTGAGGGGACCCTTGGCGGCGGGCTACTGGCTTGGCCGTTGGCCTTCCTTGACGGCGAAAGAGCGTTTCCACCGCGTGGTCTGCCTATTTGGTTGGGACTTGGCATTGCGTTTAGGATCGTCCTGCCGCTTTTGACTGGGCTTCTGTTGCCGACAGCGTCGGTCGATGCTGACCTGCTGTTGAGTCGTATAAGCGGTAGTCATTTAGCTTTGCACTTGGCGGATGTGGCGGCCCTTTCGATTCGATACACGATCATAGCTATATCTAGTTCACTTCTGGTGGGGCTATCTTGGGGATTGGCAGGTGGCCATTGATAAGGCCAACGCGTCCGCCAGGAGCAAGATCTCAATCAATGAACCTTGGGCGGTGGCATTTGCGTTCGGAACGAGCGCCGTCTGCACTGTGCTCTGGGGTCCGGCGGAAACTCTGGCCAGGCTAGCGGACTTGGGGAAGGCTAACACTACTTCAACTTGTAGTCGGGATTACGTGGTTGTTAAGACTCACACAGCGGGATACCCAGGATGAATCCTAGTCTACGCCCATCTCATCGACGCCCTTGAGGTCCAATTCCTTGGAGCGATGACAGCTAATGAAACGGCCGGGAGAGATCTCTTCCAGAGTTGGCGTCTCGGTGCGGCACCTATCTTGAGCGTGGGGACAGCGTGGGTGGAAGTAGCAACCGGTCGGCGGATTGGCGGGGTTGGCGACCTCGCCCTGCAGCACGGTCCTGTTGGACCGCACGCGGGGATCAGCCTCGGGTACGGCGGAAAGTAGGGCGGCAGTGTAGGGGTGTTTGGGGGACCTGAACAGCTCCTGAGTGGGAGCTGTCTCTACGAGCTTGCCGACATACATGACCGCAACGCGATCGCTGACGTGCTTAACTACACTCAAGTCATGGGAGACGAACAGGTAGGTCAGATCGAGTTCGTCCTGAAGGTCTAGCAACAAGTTCAGGACCTGGGCTTGCACCGAGACGTCCAAAGCAGACACGGGCTCGTCGGCGACTATTAGCTTGGGGCTCAGTGCAAGGGCTCGTGCCACGCCAATGCGCTGTCTCTGTCCTCCGCTGAAAGCGTGTGGAAACCGTCTCATGAACTCAGGTCTTAGCCCGACCAGGCGCAAGAGCTCTTCGACCCTGTCTTCGCGCTCCCTCCTGGTTCCGATTCCGTTGATCGCCATGGGCTCACTGATGATCTCCAAGAGGGTCATACGTGGATTAAGAGAAGAGAACGGGTCCTGAAACACGAGTTGAATCTGACTGCGGACGTGTCGGAGTGCGGCCTCTTTCTGAGCCGCGAGGTCTAGGACCTCTCCGTGTTCCTCGCGGAACAGAACTTGCCCGGAGGTGGGCTGGATAGCTCGAACAATGCAACGAGCCGCGGTGGTCTTACCGCATCCGCTTTCGCCGACGAGTCCGAGAGTCTCGCCCGGGTCGATGTAGAAGCTGATGTCGTCCACTGCGCGGACGTGTCCTGAGACGCGTCTGAGCAGACCCCTGTGAATGGGGAAGAGCTTTCGAAGGTTCTTGACCTCGAGGAGTGGTTGATCTGCTCTGGGGTGGGTTTCGTCTGACATCACTCTCCGTCGTGGTAGAGGAAACAGCTGACGTTTTGGCCATCGTGAATCGGCATCAGTCTGGGTATTTGGGTATCACAGGTACCCTTAATAAAAGAAGGGCACCGAGGGTGGAATGGACAGCCTTGTGGTCGCGCGTAGGGATGGGGAACAGAGCCGGTGATGGTGGAGAGCCGTTGTCGGGTGGCCGAAGTTATGTGAGGTATGGACTGTAGCAGAGCCTGGGTGTAGGGATGTTTAGGGGAGTGGAAGATGTCGTCCACGGGCCCGCTCTCTACGATCTGTCCGAGGTACATTACCGCAACGTCATCGGACATCTCGGCGACAACGCCCAGGTTGTGAGTGATGAGCATGATGGCCATGCCGTACTGATCTTGGAGTTGCCCCATGAGTTCGAGAATTTGAGCCTGGGTGGTCACGTCGACGGCAGTGGTGGGCTCGTCGGCGATGAGCAGGCTTGGGCTGCATGACAGTGCCATTGCAATCATGGCCCTCTGGCGCAGGCCGCCGCTGAGCTCGAAAGAGTAGGAGTCGACGCGCTCTTCGGGGAGAGGGATACCGACCTGTCGCAGCAGATTGATGGTGACGTCTCTGGCCTGCTTCTTGTCGACCTTTCGGTGGATCATTAGAGCTTCAATGATCTGGTTTCCGACGGTATGGACGGGGCTGAGGGAGGTCATGGGCTCCTGAAAAATGAGTGCGATCTCACGGCCTCGTATGTTCCGCATCTCGCGCCCGTTGGCATCTAAGGAGGCGAGATCGACGATCTGATCATCGCCGTTGAGTCCTTGTGGGACGGGTCGTCGCAGGAGGATCTGGCCGTCGACTATGCGTCCTGGTCGATCGAGGATGCGAAGGATGGAACGTGCGGTGACGCTCTTGCCGCAACCGCTTTCTCCGACGAAGCCGAGGGTTTTTCCTGGGTGGATATCGAAACTGACGCCGGCGACGGCGACGACGTTTCCCTCGTCGAGGGGGAAGTGTGTGGTGAGGTTACGGACAGACAGCAGAGGAGTGCTGTTGAGGTTGGCCATGGGGTTAACGTCCGGCGTAGGGATCGGCTGCGTCGCGGAGGCCGTCTCCCATGAAATTGAAGCTAAGGATGGAGACGATGACCAAAGCACCTGGAATAAGAAGCCATGGAGCGAGAGCAACCGACTGGAGGTTCTGGGCCTCCCTCAAGAGGACACCCCAACTGATGGCGGGCTGCCGCATGCCCAACCCGAGGAAGCTGAGGGAAGTCTCAGCGATGATCATCGCGGGAACGGCCAGGGTGGTTGCGGCGATGATGTGGCTGATGAACGACGGGACCATGTGGCGGAAAATGAGCCTTAGCTGCCCGGCGCCGTAAAGTCGGGCTGCGATGACGAAGTCCTCGTCTCGAAGTGCTAGGAATCGACCCCGGACCTCCCTCGCCAGCGTCGTCCAGCCGAGGAGTGAAAGGATTATGGTTATGGCAAAGTAGACCTTTACTACTGACCACGTCTGGGGTACCGAGGCCGAAAGCGCCATCCATATCGGGATGGTGGGCATGGACCTTAGGAATTCGACGAACCGCTGAATAATCCCGTCGGTCAGGCCGCCTCGAAGTCCCGAAAGACCCCCTAACAGGACTCCGAGGAACAAGCTGATCATCACACCGGCCAGACCGATGGACATCGAAATCCTGGTGCCATACATGAGCCTGGACCACATGTCTCTTCCCATTCTGTCCGTTCCTAGCGGATGAAGGGGAAACATCGCTTCGTCGGCGTCGAGTCCCAAGAAGTGAATGTCAGTGGTGATGAGTCCAAGCAGCTTGTACTCGTGGCCGTGTACGAAGTACCTGATACGGTACTTCTTGGAGGTATCGGCCTCCCAATTCATTTTGAGGGTCACCGGGTCGCGTGTTCCCTGAATTCCATAGACGTACGGCAGAGGCTTCCAGTTGTCGAAAAAGTGGATACGCTGCGGCGGAAGAAAGAGTCGCTTGGAATTGCTCTGAATAGGATCATGGATCGCTAGAAACCCCGGGACGAGGGCCACCAGGTAAAGAACCAGAATTATCGCGGTGCCGACCATGCCGAGGCGATGCCTTCGAAAGCGCCACCAGACCAGCTTCCACTGGGAGGCCACATATATGCGCTCATCGGCCGCAGGCATCTCTATGGTGTGACCGCCGGCAGTCATTCGTTAGGCCTCCATCCGTATACGCGGGTCCATCCACGCCAGGATGATGTCGGAGACCAAGGTTCCGATTATGGTTAGACCGGTCAGGATCAAGATGATGTCCCCTGCCATATACATGTCTTGACTAATGAGTGCCCTCAGCAGCAGAGGTCCTATGGTGGGGAGGCTCAACACGGTCGCGACGATGAGGCTTCCGGAGAAGAGCTGAGGCAGGGCCCAGCCTGCGGTGCTGATAAAAGGATTGAGGGCCAATCGAACAGGGTACTTCAGAATCAGCTTCCATTCGGAAACACCCTTGCTCCTGGCCGTGACAACGTAGGGCTTGGTGAGCTCGTCCAGTAGGTTGGCGCGTATGATCCGAGTGAACCGAGCAGTGCCGTCGGTACCCAGGATCAACATCGGTACCCAGATATGCTTGAGTAGGTCTATGAACTTCCCCACGCTCCAAGGCGCGTTGTTGTACTCCTGAGAGAAAAGGCCTGTGATCCCTAACCCGAACCAGCTGAAGACAAACCACATCAGTACTAGCGCCAGCAGGAAATTCGGCGTGCCTACTCCCAGATACGAGAGGAACGCAAAGAAATAATCGATAGGGGAGTACTGCTTGACGGCAGAAATAATGCCGATGGGGACGGCCAGCGTCCATGTGAACAGGATCGTGAAGATCCCAAGCATTAGCGTCATGGCGAGACGGTCGTTCAAAAGATCTGTGACTGGCACCCGAAAGTCCAGCGACACACCGAGGTCCCAGCGTACGAACCCCCAGATCCATTTCAGGTACTGGACTGTGATTGGCTGGTCAATTCCGTATTGGCTCCTGAGTGCCTCCAACTCGCCTTCGCTCACGAAGGTTCCCTGTGACTTCAGCACGGCAACATAGTCAGACAGGAAATCGCCCGGCGGCGCCTGGATGATAGCGAAAGCCGCTACTGACATGAGGAACAGCAGTGGAAATAGGACGAGGAGACGCCGCAATATGAATCGAAGCAATGAATCTGCCTTAGGCCAACAGACTCTCGGCGAGCAAGCCTAGCTTCTCAGGAAGGCTGGGCGGCCTTCACAAATCGGAAGACCGCCCAGCCCTCATGCGCTCGCGTGTCTAAAGGGGTCTTACTATCTCTGCTTGAAGAAAAACTGCTCTGGGAAGGCGTTGCCGGGTGTCCTGATTGTCCAGTCGTTGTACAGTACTTCGGGCACGTTCCGCAGATTGTCCTTGACAATGAAGATCGCCTGGTTCGAGGGGGCCAACCCGTTGATGCCTATTGAGTACATCCCGTCGGTGTATATGCGGAATAGCTTCCGCCCTAACTCCATTCGCTCTTCGTAAGGTAGCGACTTTCCGCCGTCTATGATGTCAATAAGTTCCTTCAGATCGTCCGGGGGTTCCAGCCCTTCCGCTCCACCGCTGTTCACCCACCTCGTGTACAGGACGCCCTGATAGCTGACGTTGCCTGGGCTGAACGGGTTGTACATGCTGAAGGGGAACAACGCGGAGTCGTAGAACATCCAGCTCTGCGCCCGGTTAGCGGCGACGCGCTCTGAGAACAGCGAACGCGTCACCGAGTCCACTTTGGCGTTAATGCCGACGGCTCTCCAATCCTCGGCCATCATCTCTCCCACATCGACCGTCTGCGTAAAGGCCGTTGTCATTGTCATGACAATCTGGAAAGGCTGCCCATTCCAGGTACGGAATCCGTCGTCGCCGACATCGGGTACGATCTTGTCCAGAAGGGCTACGGCTGCTTCGTCGTCGTACATGTACTTAAAGGCGTATTCGTCACCAGGGTACATGGGGTGGTCTGGTCCCGGGACCCAGTTTCGCGGTTGCCCCAAGCTGAAAAACAGGGCGTCGTTGATTTCGTCCCGATTTATCGCCATGGAAAGAGCCCGGCGAAACTCGATATTTCCCAGCACTGCGCGAAGGGCCTCCTGGTCGTTCCCTTCAACTGTCGGGTTGATGATGAGGATGAACTCATTACCGCCTACGTTAGGCCAGACTAAGGTCCTGTAGTCGCCCGTCTCCTCGCTCACCTTGAACAATGGGTAGTTCTGCAGGTTGGTATGTCGGCCCTGGAAGTCGAAATCCCCGGCGATGGCCTTCAAGTTGACGATCTCGCTGTTCTCGACAAAGATGTGCTCTATCCTGTCTATGTAAGGGAGCTGGTTTCCTTCGGGGTCCACGGCGTAGTAGTACGGGTTACGCACTGCTGTTACGTCCCCAGACCAGTTGCCCGACGTAGCGATCCAAGCCTGAGTGCTCGGCCTTTCCGGGTTCAGGTATACATTGAACCGATTGTTGTAGTACTGCACCCAGTTCTCGAATCCGGCGTCCTTTGCTTGCTGATCGGCGTCAGCGTTGTACTTGATGTGGAACTGTTTCATGTAGTGGGACGGAGCGAATGTGTGCTGACCGGTGGCGTCCGTTCTGTCCGCCTTACCCAATATTTCGAGCAAGACGAAGTTGGGTTCCGCGAACGTCCACTTGATCGTGTGTTCGTTCACAACCTCGAACTCGGCCAACTGCCCCCCGGTTGTGAAGTTTGAAGGCCTAGTGGGAGTAAGATCGTCGTTGAGGATCATGTCGTTCCAGTAGAATTCGAAGTCGGCGGCGTCGAACGCGTCTCCGTCGGACCACCTGGTTCCGTTGCGAAGGAAGAAGGTCCACTCCTTACCGTCTTTGGAAGTCTCCCATCCCTTCGCCAGAGTCGGGATCATGGTGGTGCCGTCATAGGCCCAGCGCACCAAACCAGATCTGTTGTATCGCGCCCAACCAAAGCGGTCCGAATATCCCAGATGCCCCCTGCGCAGTGTCCCGCCATAGCGACCTATTTCCTCGACAACGGGTATCACCATTGGCTCTTCGGGTAATCTCTCTTCCACAGGCGGCAACAGACCGCCCTGCACCCTCTGGGCTAGCAGCGGCGATTCGTTAAACTTGACGAACTGGACCGGTACCTCCACGACCGTGGTGATCGTCTCGGTCACCACAGTCGTCGCGCCGGGTACCTCTACGACTTCGGTGACCGTGATCGTCTCTCCCGGCACCTCTACGATCTCGGTGACCGTGATCGTCTCTCCCGGCACCTCTACGACTTCGGTGACCGTGATCGTCTCTCCCGGCACCTCTACGATCTCGGTGACCGTGATCGTCTCTCCCGGCACCTCTACGATCTCGGTGACCGTGATCGTCTCTCCCGGCACCTCTACGACCTTTGTTTCCCCACAGGCCGCGGTGAGTAGCGATAAGACAAACACCGCTCCGATCGATAATGCCCATTTTTTCATGACATATTCCTCCCTCTCAGGTGAGATCTCACGCCGGGCCAGTCTGCTCCTTGGTACACTAACAGGCTTTCGATTCTGGCGTCAACGCGGCATGAAACTTGGGCCACGTGGGTAGCGGCCGTTGATGTTCAGCGCTTCTGTCCTCTCTAACTGGCCAGCGAAAATGTCCGATTATGGAGACATTAACATTGACGCAGAAGGAGCAGGCAAGACTTCAGGTCCTCAACAGCTTACTGGCAGAGCACATGACTCTGGAGCAGGGGGCCACGTTGATGGGAATGAGCACACGCCACACCAGGCGCATCCTGGCGGCTTACAGGGAGGAGGGAGCAGCCGCCTCGCTCACGGCAACCGTGGACTGCGAGCGACCAACGCGACGCCTGAGGCGACAAGAGCCGAGGTGCTTCGGCTTGCTCAATACCGCTACCCGGAAACCAACCACACCCACCTGGGCGAGTTGCTCAGGGAGCGCGAGGACATAGACATCGCTCGGACCACGCTGAGGCGCATACTGGCGGGCGCCGGTCTGAAGAGCCCGCGCCGCCGCCGGCCGCCTCGGCACCGTGTACGCCGGCAGAGGATGCCCCGCGAGGGCATGCTGATACAGGTGGACGGCAGCCACCACCGGTGGCTTGGAGACGATGGTCCTCCCTTCGCGCTGCTGCTGGCCGACGACGCCGCCACTGGCATCGTGGTCAACGCCCTGTTCTGCGAGCAGGAGAACACTCGCGACTACTTCCTGCTGATGAGGGGTCTGATCCAGCGCTGCGGCATACCCATTGCCCTGTACACCGACCGGCACTCCGTCTTCAAGAACGTGCCCGGGTCAGGACTACCCCGTGCACCCACACAGTTCAGTCGTGCTATGGACGAGCTTGGCATACAGATGGTCTTCGCCCTGTCACCGCAGGCGAAGGGTAGAGTGGAGCGCACTGCGGGGACGTTCCAGGACAGGTTGGTGACTGAGCTTCGGCTCTCGGGTGCAACCACCATCGAGGAGGCCAACGTCGTGCTGAAGGAGTTCCTCGACCGCTTCAACGCTCGCTTCAGAGTACCGGCACAGCACCCTGAGGCTGCCTACCGCCCGCTGGGATCGGGGGTGTGCCTCGACACTGTCCTCTGCTTCAGACACAGCCGCAAGGTGGCCAGGGACAACACTGTTAAGTACAGGTGGAGAACGCTTCAACTGCTGCCAGGGACGGAGCGGCGCAGCTATGCGGGAGCTGTGGTGGAGGTGCTGGAAGGCTTGGACGGCCGGCTGGCTGTGCGTTACCAGGGAGAGATCGTCCCCAGCCAGGCGCCGCCGCCCCGTCCCGGCATGCTCAGAAGCTTCAACGGCTCTTCCTCACACGGGCCACCCATACATGGCGGTCTCAACGGTCTGGGCAGGCGCTGGGATGTGGCCCTGGCAGCACTCGACGCGGAGATGGACGCCTCCGATGCTGGCGGCACGGTCGTCGACTACGGCACTGTCAGAGTCCGCAAGTCACCTGCCATGCAACGCAGGAAGCCCACGCCACTTCAGACGGCGAGGTGGAAGGCTGTGCAGAAGGCGAAGCGCAGGGGGCTGTCGATTCGAGCTGTCGCCCGGGAAGTAGGCATCCACCGGGACACGGCGAAGAAATACATGGAGGCCGAGAATCCACCCTTGTACCCAGATCGTGTCCGATAGGAGCCATCTGCTAACCTCGCGGATAGCACCAGTGACATTTATGCTGGCCATCGACACGCAATAGGTACAAACAAACCTTAAGGCGCGTCATGCGGAAGGCTACTGTAGACGCGAACGTGGCGCTGAATCCTGCACCCAGGAGAGTAATAATGTCAAAGTCCATTGCCCTAGGTTTGCTAGGAGCGGGTGCGATACTCCTTGCCATACTGCTGACCGGGTGTTCCGATGCGCCAAGCCCCACAACGTCGGCCAGGGCCGTTCCCACCCCCACCGTAACAGCACAGCCCGGAGTCACGTCGGTGCCTACGCCCACCATGGCTCCGACACACACGCCCACAGCCACACCTACACCTACGCCCACCATGGCTCCGACACAGGCGCCTACACCCACGCCTACACCTACGCCCACCATGGCTCCGACACACACGCCCACAGCCACACCTACACCTACGCCCACCATGGCTCCGCCACACCTACGCCCACCATGGCTCCGACACACACGCCCACAGCCACACCTACGCCCACCATGGCTCCGACACAGGCGCCTACACCCACACCTACACCTACTACGCCCACCATGGCTCCGACACACACGCCCACAGCCACACCTGAACAGACGTCAATGCTGGTTCTGTTTGCCCAGTCAACTGTTGTTGGTTACTGGTCGGATGGCACGGCCGATGTGGAGATTACTGCGACCTTAGTGAACCAGGGCACACTCCAGGCTGGCGATCAACAAGATATCACCGCCGTCTGCAGGGCTCCTCAGGATTGCCGTGATAGCTTGAGCCTGCTGTTGCATGATGGGTTCGGGCCGAATTCCACACACTTCATCCTGCGTCTTCCGATGGGGTCGACTACTGTGGCGTTCGACTACGGATTGGACGATTCGCTGATCCTGAACGTAGAAGTGCCTGAACGCATCGTCGGAGTCGACCGTGACGTCTGGGAGTGCTACGTGGACCGACTGTTGGAACGCGTAGAGGTCGACGGGGAGCTTTTTGACGGTTGCGGCGGGTGGAGCACGAAGACCGTCGAGAAATGGCTGAATGACGTCCCCGTCAAGGTTTGGGCAACGGGACATCCGGACTACATTGCGATACTTGAATCGGTTCTAGATAAGTTGGCTCCGCTGGTGGGCCTGGAGTTCGAATGGGTCGATTCGGAGACCGAAGCGGACTTCAAGGCGTTTGTGGGTGTACCCCGTTCTGAGGCTCCCGCTCTCGGATTTGATCACGACCCCGCCTTGGTTCAATATTGGGGCTTCGCAAGCGCGAACGTGAACGGCGGTGAGGCCACGTCAGGGTACATCGTAATTTGGTTCTCCGATGAGCTCGAGTTAAGGCTGGCGAGCGATGCGATCAGGTCGGTAACAATACACGAGACACTTCACGCTCTTGTTCCGATGGGCCACAGCACACGCCCTCTGAGCATCATGGGAGGATCGTCGCTCAACAAGTGGAGTCTCCGGGATGCACAACTGATCGAACTCAACTCACACCCGCTAGTGAAACCTGGAATGTCCATGGGGGACGCTCGGAAGGTGATCGTACTCACTGACGAACTCTTGGACTACCCACAGGTCAATTCAGACGGCACACCCGCCGATCCGCTTGAACTGGTCTGGCGGGCTTATGAGGCATTGGAAGAGGCTGGGTCTGCGAGCTTCAGTCTGAGTGGTGGCTGGATAGATAGAGCATGCAACCCAACATTCGGTATCACGCGAGGTCCGATACAGATGTCGATCGGGGACTTCAGACTGTTCAAGGACGAGCCAGCCCTTCTGTACCTGGATACCCACCGGGACCAGTTCTACGTCGCCTATTCCCGAAGAGACCAGGAGTGGACCCACTGGCAACTATCACCGCAGGGAACTTGGGATAAGGTCGGCAGGGAAGTCATCGTAGATGCCACTTCGTGGTGGCTGTGGAACGGCAAGCTCCATCGAGCAATTCGCAGCCTCCTAACGGATGGTTCTTCCGAGGACATAATCGTCGACGAAACAGTCAACGGACACCTGCGCCTCCGGGTTACGCTGGACGAGTCCTATGTCAACATGTGGGACTGGACAGGAAAGGACTCTTTGGACTTGGCTCTCGTACTTGATCCCGAGACCTATGCTTTGGCCGGGTACACATGGGAGTTGCACAGCAACCCGGACGCCAATGTTGGCCAGTGCCTCACATACAGGGAAGTAGCAACCGACGGCGCTCTGGGAGTCGAGATTGCTGTGCCGGAAGAAATCCAAAACGACTAGGCTGCCAAGGACGGAGCGCCGGTGGTGCTTCACATCCTGCGGGGGCGTATCGAGGGGCGGCTGGCTGGGCGACGGCTTCCCATACCTGAGCGACGGAAGATAACCGGCACCTCCACCACCTCGTCAACACCCTGGGTAACAGCCGGTCGATCCGTCCCCATGCTTAGCTCGTGCATCGCGGGAGCCGATTGCTCCTGTGCTTCTCCTTCACCGATGCGCGGGTGCGGTCCTTGCCGATGCTCTTCGTCGTCCTGCATCAGGCTCCTGTACATGGGGTTCATGCTAGCCTCCTTTCGCTGTCGACCGAGGACTGGAGCTCGATGCGTTTCTTCCAGGCAGTCGGGATAGGGTCCCCGCCGATCGGCTACCTCTCCTTGGCACGAGGCCGGCCGAACGGAAGCTCCCGCCAGACGTCGAAACAGCGGAGCCGTCATCCCCCGTTGCCCCTCAACCCATGCGATACCGACTTATGTCGGAGAAATTGGACACCGTGATATCTACGATCCCAAGGTCGGAGAGAAATCTCGTCTATCGTCCATCTTCCAGCACCTCCGCCCGCTCGACCGGCTTGCGCTCCTTTGCCCGGAGGTCCTCTATGGTTTGGTGGTCGACCGACTCCAGGTGCCACAGCGCATGTAAACGGCGGAGTAATAATGGACCGTGCAGGCGGGTGATGGCGTAGAGATGTGGTGTCGACGCTCGGCGATTATGTCCGCTTAAGTGTCAAGGGAAAATGTCCTCCGAGTAGATTGCCATGCTAGCAGGATTACGGTACTTCCGACGTTGCGCGGGCGCGCCATGGGTGGGCTTTCGGCATGCATGTACTTCCTCACGGTTTCTCTGTGTATGCCCACTTCCCGGGCGATCCCACGGATGGACAGCCCCTTGCGCTTCGCCTTCTGCACGGCCTTCCATCTCGCCGTCTGAAGCGGGGTGGGCTTTCTGGATCGCGGAGTTACGGTTTTGCGAACTCTTGCGGCGCCGTTGCGGTCGGCATCGTCGCGGAGTCTGTCCGCTTCGAGCATTGTGCCCATTGACTCCACATCGTCCTCCGGCCTCCTGCTGACACCGTTGGTGTAGCGGCTGGGAACAGTCGTGTGTACAGTCCTCGTGCCGAAGCTGCGCAGGATACCTGGTCGCGGAGGCGCTTCCTGGGAGGCGACGATACGCCCTTCGTGTTGCACTGCCAGCCGGCCGTCCAGCCCTTCGAGCACTTCCACCGCCGACCCGGCAAAGCTCGGTCGAGCCTGATCGGGAAGCAACTGCAGGGTGCGCCAGCGGTACTTAACAGTGTTGTCCCGTGCAACCCGGCGCCTGTACTTCAGGCATAGGACTGTGTCCAGGCACAGCTCCGGGTCAGGGACCCGATACGCGGTGTCCGCGTGTTGCGACGGCACACGAAAACGTTCATTGAAGCGGGGAAGGAAGTCGTTGAGCACGCGGTTGGCGTCATCGATGGTGGTCGCGCCTGCGAGCCTCAGCTCCGTGACCAACCTGTCCTGAAGTGTGCCCGCGGTGCGTTCCACGCGGCCTTTGGCCTGCGGCGACCGTGCGAATATCAGCTGTACGCCGATCTCACCCATCGCTCGAGAGAACTGCGTGGGGGCGGAGGCGGTCTCTGACGGCGGCGTGTGCTTGAAGACGCCATGGCGGTCTGAATAGAGTGCGAGAGGTATGCCGTAGCTCCGTATCAGATCCCGCATCAGAAGTAAGTAGCTGCGGGTGTTCTCGTACTCGCAGAACAGGGCGTTGACGACACAGCCAGTAGCGTCGTCGACCGCCAGCAGCAACGTGAACTGGGGGCCATCTTCTCCCAGCCATCTGTGGAAGCTGCCGTCTATCTGTACCAGCATCCCCTCGCGGGCCATCCGCTGCCGTCGAACACGATGCTTCGGCGGCCTTCGACGGCGGGGGCTGTTCACACCGGCGTCAGTCAGTATCTTGCGCAACGTGTTACGTCCGATGTCTATGCCCTCTCGCTCCCTCAGCAGTTCGCTCAGGTGCGTGTGGTTGACTCCCGCGTATCGGGTCCGCGCCAGGACCACCACGTCGGTCGCCAACGGGTCCGGTGTAGCGTTGGCCGGTCTGCGACCTCGATTGCCGTGAGCGAGTGCGGCTGCTCCCTCCTTGCTGTAAGCCGTCAGTAGTCGCCTGGTGTGGCGCGCGCTCACTCCCAACAATGTCGCTGCCTGCTCTGAGGTCATATGGTCCGCCATCAAACTGTTGAGAATCTGAAGCCTTGTCTGCTCTTTCTGCGTCAATGTCACATGCTCCTTCATGCGGACATTTTCGCTTGACAGTTAGCGAGGACTTAATCGCTGAGCAGTAACACACGCGGCGGAGCAAAAGTGTACCACTCGGGCGTAGGTGCCCAGCGATTCTGTCCCCATAACTGGCCAGCGAAAATGCCACCCTGCGACGGGTTTCAGCAGGAGCCGTTAGTGGGAGTGAGTGCGGTGGGATCTAGGCGTCAGGGGGATCGCCTGCGGATCGGAGGGCGGCGCCTGTCTTGCTCTGCCTGAGGCGGTAGCTTTCGCCGTTCATCTCGAGGAAGTGACCGCGGTGAGTGAGGCGGTCCAGTAGGGCGCCGGTGAGCCTCTCGGAGCCGAAGACCTCCGTCGACTCGTCGAAGGGCAGGTTGGTGGTGACCAGGATAGACCCTCTCTCGTAGCACTGGCTGAAGACCTCGAAGAGGAGCTCCGCTCCGGTCTTCGAGAGAGGTACGAAGCCCAGCTCATTGATGATGAGCAGCTTGAGCCGGGCCAGCCTCTTCCGGATGTTGAGCAGTCGCCGCTCCTCCCTGGCCTCGATCAGTTCGTGGACCAGGGAGGGTGCGGTGGTGAAGCCTACCGGCAGCCCCCTCTGGCAGGCGGCGAGGCCCAGGACGAGGGCCACATGAGTCTTGCCGGTGCCGCTGTTGCCGACGGCGATCACGTTCTCCCGCCGGTCGACGTACTCGCATCGCGCAAGCTGGATGACAAGGTGCTTGTTCACCGGCGGCATAGCCAGGAAGTCGAAGGTATCGAGGCTCTTGACTGCAGGGAAGCGTGCAGCCTTGATCCTGCGGTCCACCATGCCGTGATGGCGGTCTATGAGCTTTAGCTCTGAGAGCCTCAGCAGGTAGCCCTGATGGTCGGCGCCCTCGGCGGCGCAGAGGACGGCCACCTTGCCGTACTCTCTGAGGAAGGCCGGCAGCTTCAGCTCCTTGAGGTGGTGTCCCAACAGCACCGTCGACCTCTCGCTCATGAACGAGAAGGCCACGAGCGCCATGTAGTCCCTGGCGCGTGTCGTCGTCACGGTGACCTTCGGCAGATAGGGGTACAGTTCTAGGTCGAGTCTCTGAGGTCGTCCCTCGATCCTGCACAGCACCAGGTGCTTGACGGCGTCGAAGCTTACGGCGCCGAGCTTGAGGGCATCGCGCACGCCCTCGTGCACCTCCTCTGCCCGGAAGCTCTCCATCAACCGCAGCACCTGCACGAACTCCCGCTTGCCGCGCCTGCCCATTCGGGACTCCAGCAGCCTCCTCAGCACACCGAACTCCTCCGGCAACTCCCACCCGGCCAGCGGAGCGGCCTGGTCCAGGGCTCCCGTGTTGCGCTCAAACAGCGGCTGGTAGTGGATGGGGTCGAAGACGAAGTCGCCGCGTTCGTATGAGCGCCGATGCCAGGCTATCACCTCTGCCCCGCAGCTGATCTCTGCCCCGCAGCTGATCACCACCTCGCCCACATAGCCTCGCACCACCACCTCCCTGTGTCCGTAGGCCACTGGCACCGAGTAGTCGGTGGTACGGTACCTCACCAGCGACAGGGAGCTGACGCGGCTCACGTGTTTGTCGCTGGCGTCGTACGGAGCATCTGGATGCGACAGCAGGGCCTTAAGGTCACGCTCCATCTGCCGGCCTATCGTCTCCCTATGCCCACGCAGCCGTCTCTCCAGACGCTCCAGGCACCTCTCCTTCAGGTGGGCGTTGAGCGCATCGAAGCTCGGAAACGACGGCACAGGTACCAGGAAGTTGCGACGCGAGTAGCCCACCAGCCCCTCCACCTTGCCATTGTCGTTACCCCTGCCGGGACGGCCGTACCGGTCCTCGAACAGGTAGTGCGACACGAGCTCCGAGAAGACACGGGTACGCCTGCGCCGACCGTCTCCCAGGATCTTCGCCACTGCCAGCCTCGTGTTGTCGTACACGATGCTCCGCGGCACGCCGCCCAGGAACGAAAAGGCCAAGACGTGGCCGTCACAGAACGCCTCCGTCGTCTCCGCGGGGTAGGCTTTGATGAAGCATGCGTCGCTGTGGGGAAGGTCCAGGACGAAGTAGTGGACGGTCTGCTCCACTCCGCCGATGATCGCCTTCGCCTGCCCGAAGTCGCACTGGGCGTGACCAGGAGGGTGGGACAGCGGCACGTACATCTCACGCGTCCGGCGGCGACGCTCACGCACGTACTCCTTGACTATCGTGTACTTGCCGTCAAAATCGTGCTCGGCTCTCAGTCGCTCGTAGATCCGCTTCGCCGTGTGACGCTGCTTCTTCGGGAGGCTCCGGTCCTCTTCCAGGATCCGGTCGATCACACCGTGGTACGGGTCCAGCTTCGGTCGGCGTGGAGGTGACTGCCGACGGTACCCGGGAGGCACCGAGTGCTTCAGCATCTTGCGCACCGTGTCCCGGTGCAGCCCGAACACCCGGGCAGCCTCCCGCGTGCTCATCCCATCCACCATGCAGGCCCGGCGCACCCGCGCGTACAACTCCACCTTGTACATCCTCTACACCTTTCATCGTGTTACAGCCAACACGATGAAAGGCGGCGGGTGGGCCAGTTTTCAAGCGCCACTTGTTATTACTCAGCGATTATGTCCTCGCTAACTGTCAAGCGAAAATGTCCGCATGAAGGAGCATGTGACATTGACGCAGAAAGAGCAGACAAGGCTTCAGATTCTCAACAGTTTGATGGCGGACCATATGACCTCAGAGCAGGCAGCCACGTTGATGAGAGTGAGCGCGCGCCACACCAGGCGACTACTGACGGCTTACAGCAAGGAGGGAGCAGCCGCACTCGCTCACGGCAATCGAGGTCGCAGACCGGCCAACGCTACACCGGACCCGTTGGCGACCGACGTGGTGGTCCTGGCGCGGACCCGATACGCGGGAGTCAACCACACGCACCTGAGCGAGCTGCTGAGGGAGCGAGAGGGCATAGACATCGGTCGTAACACGTTGCGCAAGATACTGACTGACGCCGGTGTGAGCAGCCCTCGCCTTCGCAGGCCGCCGAAGCATCGTGTTCGACGGCAGCGGATGGCTCGCGAGGGAATGCTGATACAGATCGACGGCAGCTACCACAGATGGCTGGGAGAAGATGGCCCCCAGTTCACGTTGCTGCTGGCGGTCGACGACGCTACGGGCTGTGTCGTCAACGCCCTGTTCTGCGAGCAGGAGAACACCCGCAGCTACTTACTGCTGATGCGGGATCTGATACGGAGCTACGGCATACCGCTCGCACTCTATTCAGACCGCCATGGCGTCTTCAAGCACACGCCGCCGTCAGAGACCGCCGCCGCTCCCACCCAGTTCTCGCGCGCGATGGGTGAGATCGGCGTACAGCTGATATTCGCACGATCTCCACAGGCCAAAGGCCGCGTGGAACGCACCGCGGGCACGCTCCAGGACAGGTTGGTCACGGAGCTGAGACTCGCAGGTGCGACCACCATCGATGACGCCAACCGCGTGCTCAACGACTTCCTTCCCCGTTTCAATGAACGTTTTCGTGTGCCGTCTGAGCGCACGGACACCGCGTATCGGGTCCCTGACCCGGAGCTGTGCCTGGACACAGTCCTATGCCTGAAGTACAGACGCAGGGTTGGCAGGGACAACACTGTGAAGTACCGCTGGCGCACCCTGCAGTTGCTTCCCGACAGGGGTCGCCCGAGCTATGCCGGATCTGTGGCGGATGTGCTCGAAGGGCTGGACGGACGACTGTCAGTGCAACACGAAGGGTGTATCGTCGCCTCCCAGGAAGCGCCGCCCCGTCCCAGTATCCTGCGCAGCTTCGACACGAGGAGTGTACACACGGCCGTTCCCAGCCGCTACACCAACGGTGTCATCAGAAGGCCGGAGGACGAAGTGGAGTCAATGGGCACAATGATCGAAGCGGACAGACTCCGCGACGATGCTGGCCGCAACGGCGCCGCAAGAGTTCGCAGGACTGCGACTCCGCGATCCAGAAAGCCCACCCCACTTCAGACGGCGAGATGGAAGGCGGTCCAGAAGGCGAAACGCAAGGGGCTGTCCATCTGTGGGATCGCCCGGGAACTGAGCATACACAGAGACACCGTGAGGAAGTACATGCATGCTGAAAGCCCACCCATGTCGCGCTCTCACGCAACGTCGGAAGTACCGTAATCCGCTAGCATGGCAATCTACCGCGATGACATTTTCCCTTGACACTTAGGCGGACATAATCGCTGAGCTTCGACAATCGCGGAACTGATTTCCCAACCAGGTGAACGACGCCTTAAG
This sequence comes from Dehalococcoidia bacterium, assembly GCA_965237445.1. Lineage (GTDB taxonomy): Bacteria > Chloroflexota > Dehalococcoidia > Lucifugimonadales. The sequence continues at coordinate 2,049,998 of OZ250142.1, forward strand.
GCTGCGGTTTCGCGGCCTGCGAACGATGCAGCGTGTCCATCCCTTGCGAGGGGCTAGGGACAGTAACCGGCGATTCGAATACGAAGAAAGGGGTGATGCTGTCGACGCCGCGGAGCCAGCAGTTGGGTCTATAGCCGGTATAGCGCGTTCCCGGATGTGGGCCTGGCCGGGCCTCCGCTAAACCCCGCTGGAGTACCGTCGGCGCGCCAGCAGGCCGCGCCGTGAATCACGCCACGCTCGTGGTCGAACATGACGCCGTTCATACCTCCGGCCACTCTAGGGACCTCCTGCACTTTGTGCCCCATCGACTGCAGTCCTTTGCGGACGGGCGGCGCGATGCCTCCCTCGACCTCCAGCAACTGACCCTGGGTCCAAACGCGCGGGGCTTCTACCGCCTCTTGTAGTGACATGCCGTGGTCGATGACGTTAACGATGGCCTGAAGCACCGATGGGAAGATTCGAGTTCCTCCCGGCGTGCCAAGCGCCATGAAAGGCTTGCCGTCCTTCATGACTATGGTTGGCGCCATGCTGCTGACCATTCTCTTGCCAGGCGCGATGGAGTTTGCGTTGCCCGGGTGTGGGTCGAATACGTTCATGTTGTTGTTCAGTAGCATGCCAGTGCCAGGCGTCGTCACCTTGGAGCCGAAGGCAGCGTGGATGGTCTGTGTGGTCGACACCACGTTGCCGTCGCCGTCAGCGACCGTCAGATGGGTAGTGTCAGCGCACTCTCCCGCGTAAGCCGAGGGATTGCCAAAGTTGTAGCTGCGCGCCGAGGAGGTGTCGATCTCCTGCCGACGCGAATCCGCGTATTCCCTGGACGTCAACGCGGCCACCGGCACCTCGACGAGGGCGGGATCGCCCAGGTACTCAAACCTGTCGGCGAACGCGATCTTCATGGATTCCGCCAGCAGATGTACGCCCTTTGCAGTGCCAAATCCCGCACTCTCTAGATCGAACCCTTCCAGGATGTTTAGCATTTCAACGATTGCCGTTCCGCCTGAGCTGGTCGGCGCCATTGAAACTATCTCGTACCCTCGATAGTTGCCCCTTACGGGCTCACGCAGGTGTATTCGATAGTCGCGAAAGTCGTCGGAAGTGATGATCCCGCCGTTCGCGGCCATGTCTTCAGCCACCATCTCGCCAATGCTGCCCGTGTAGAGCACGGCCGGTCCGTGCCTAGCGACTGACTCCAGCGTGTTTCCATAGTCCTCCCTGACGACAAGATCGCCCACAGACGGCGGCGAGCCGCCTGGAAGGAATACATCCGCACTGGCGGGGAACATCGCCAGGTCTTCCCGGCTCTGGTGGATGATGTCCACCAGGTACTGGCTGGCCGGAAAGCCGCGCTTGGCGAATCGAATTGCCGGCTGGATCACTGTGTCCAGACCCAGCCTGCCAAAGTGCTCCTCGGCATAACACCAGCCCTTCAAGGCCCCGGGCACTCCGACTGCACGGTAACCGACAAGGTTTGCGCGGCCAGCAGTCTCCATGTAGTCCGGCCAAGTATCTGAGACCGTCTCGTACATGTCCGGGGTGGCCGCAAGAGGCGCGACAGCGTAGTTATCGATGTTCACGAACTCGTCGTTCGAGGCGTTGTAGAAGTTGATGAACCCGGCTCCGAAGATGCCGATCATCATGGGCTCCACAACGCTCAACGCGAACGCGGACGCCACGGCGGCGTCCATCGCGTTCCCGCCCAACGCGAGCATTTCCAGACCCGCTGACGACCCAAGGGGATGATTTGTGGCCACCATCCCGTTTGTCGCCACTGCGTCGTGCTTGTACGTTTCGAACGGGCTTCCGGCGGTCTTCTTCCAGGTCATGGCCATGATTCCTTTATGGTTGAGATTGTCCAATGCTACTGCCGAGGCAAATGCCGGGCAACGGGGCGACCTTACCCGTTCTAGCGGAGGTACGGGTCCTGCCCAGGAGCGATCCTTCTCCTCCTCGGCCCTGTGCGGAACGTGTTCGGGCTCCAGCCCTTCGAGGGCGCGATTGCCCAGGCCATGGCCCCAACCTATAATCCGCCACGACCAGCAGTGCAAGGAGGCCCGCCGTGCGCGCAGGATTCGGGTCGTACAACCAGCCTACCGAGGGGTTTCTCCGTTTCTGTGCCCAATTCGGCGCGACCGATGTGCTGCTGGACACCGCCAACCTGCCCGGTGTCGATGGACGGTGGCACCTGCACGACCTCGTCAAGCTGCGCCTCAACGTCGAGCAGTACGGTCTCTCCCTGTCCGCTCTCGAGAACGTGCCCGTGTGGTTCTACGATCACATCATGCTCGGCGGCCCCAGACGTGACGAGCAGATCGAGAACATGATCGCCACCGTGCGCAACATCGCCCGCGCCGGCATTCCAATTTTCGGCTACCACTGGATGCCGTCGTCGGTGTGGAGAACGACGCCGGCCCAGATCCGCTGCGGGACCATCGCCACGGCCTTTGACTACGATAAGGCCCGTGGGATGCCACTCACCCACGGCCGTGAGTACACCGAAGAGGAGATGTGGGAGAACCTAGAGTACTGGATCAGGGCCATCACGCCCATCGCCGAGGAGGAAGGCATACGCCTCGGCATACACCCTTGCGACCCGCCGGTCCCGGTGCTCGGTGGTGTTCCGCAACTACTCCGCAGCTTTGATTCGTACAAGAGGCTCATCGAGATGTACCCGTCCGACTCGAATGCAATCGAGTTCTGCCAAGGCACCTTCTCACAGATGGAAGGGGAGGACATCTACGAGATGATCCGGTACTTCGGCGAACGGCGGAAGATCCTCTACGTCCACTTCCGCAATGTTTCGGGGCAGACGCCGAAGTTCCACGAGGAGTTCATCAACACCGGCTACGTGGATATGCACAAGGCAATGACCAAATACCATGAAGTCGGCTTCGACGGCTTCTTTATCGACGACCACGTCCCCCAGACCTTCCAGGACACAGAGTGGGGCCACCGCGGCCGGGCATTCGCGAACGGCTACATCCAGGCAATGATCGAAGCGGTCCAGAAGACGGCACATTCGTGACCCCAGGACTGGAGTTGAACGCCTTAAGCGCAAAGGGACCAAGTGCGAGGGCAGGACATCCCGGATCGCCGGGTGGAGTATAGGGTGCGTGATCTAGCGCGAGTAGGCGTTAGAGGACCCTACTCACGGGCTCCAGCGCAGGTCGGGGTGGCGGGCCGCATGCGCTTCGTCGAGGCGAGTGTTGGGTGTGTCGTGTGGAGCTTCGTGGAGAAGGTCAGGGGCCTCCGAGGCCTCCGTGGCGATCGTTTTCATCACGTCGATGAAGTAGTCGAGCGTCTCCTTGCTTTCCGTTTCTGTGGGCTCGACCATGAGCGCCTCCTCGACGATGAGCGGAAAGTACATCGTCGGAGGATGCACACCGTAGTCGATCAAGCGCTTGGCCACATCCAAGGCGGACACGTCGTAGGAGCGCTTCAGGTTGCGGGCGGAGAACACGACCTCGTGCATGCAGTGGCGGTCGAAGGGCAGGTCGTAATATCCTCTCAGCTTCGACAGGATGTAGTTGGCGTTGATGATGGCGTCGCGACTGACGTTTCCAATGCCTTCGTCGCCAAGTGTCCGGATGTAAGAGTATGCTCGAACCAAAGCGCCGAAGTTGCCGTGGAATGCGCCCATCCTGCCGATAGTCTTGGGAGGGGCCTCAAGGGAATAGGTACTCGACCCATCTGAGTTCTTCCGCAATTCCACCACGGGAGTGGGTAGGAAAGGCCTGAGACGCTCACCAACCATGACCGGCCCCGCACCAGGGCCCCCACCTCCGTGCGGCTGAGTAAACGTCTTGTGAAGGTTAGAGTGGACTACGTCGAAGCCCAGCTCGCCGAGCTTGACCAGACCGATTAGCGCGTTGAGGTTGGCTCCGTCGCCATAGACGATGCCGCCCGCGCCGCGTACAAGCTGCATTACCTCCAGGATGTTGGTGTCGAACAACCCCAGTGTGCTTGGCTGGGTGAGCATGAATGCGGCGAGATCGTCCCCAACAGCTCCCCTGAGGGCCTCCAAGTCGGTGTTGCCCATATCATCGGAGGGGATAGGCACGACCTCGAATCCGGCCATGGCCGCCGAGGCGGGATTTGTGCCGTGTGCGCTGTCCGGGATCAGGACCTTCCTGCGGCCAGTTTCCCCGTTGGCAAGGTGGAAAGACCTTGTCATTAGCATTCCGGCAAGCTCGCCCTCAGCGCCAGCCATGGGCGCCAGCGAAGCGCCCGCCATGCCGGTCATCTCCGCGAGATAGCCCTGTAGCTGGTGCATCAGTTTCAGGGCTCCCTGCACGCTGGACTCCGGCTGGCGCGGGTGTATTTCGGACATGCCCGGAAGGGAAGCCATCTCGTCATCCAGCTTGGGGTTGTACTTCATCGTACAGCTCCCAAGCGGGTAGAAATTGTGATCGATGGAGAAGTTGGTGTGGCTGATCTGGGAAAAGTAGCGAACGATTTCGCCCTCACTGACCTCAGGCATTGGCAGCTCGTCCCTGAGCTCTGACGCGGGCGGCGCTTCCTGTTCCGGGACATCGAGGGGCGGCAGGGTGAATCCGACCCTTCCAGGTACGCTGCGGTCCATTAGAAGCCGCCGATTCAGACTGTCCAAGTCGTTACTAGTGGTGGGAATCAATGCATTGCCGCCTCTGCCAGTGCCCCGGCGAATGCCTCAATCTCTTCCCTAGTGTTCATCTCGGTACAGCAGACCAGCATCCCGTTCGGCACCTGTTCTCTGATATCCAGTCCGCCGATAATCTTGCGGTCAAGCAGGAACTCGTTGATCTCGGCAACGGGCAAGGGACATTCAACGACGAACTCCCTGAAGAACGTGCTACCCATCGGGAGCGAGTAACCCGGAATCTTCTCAATTAGAGACGCGGCATAGTGCGCCTTGTGGTAGCAGAGCTCGGCTACGCGGCGAAGGCCCTGCTTTCCGAGGGATGCCATGTAGAGCGTGGTCATCAGCGCTATGAGACCCACTGCCGTGCAGATGTTTGACGTTGCCCTCTCGCGTCTGATGTGCTGCTCCCTAGTCTGGAGCGTGAGTACGTAGCCTTCGCGGCCGAGGGTGTCGACCGTCCTTCCGACCACACGGCCCGGCATCTGCCGGACGTACTGCTGTTTGCAGGCGAATATGCCAACGTAGGGACCGCCAAAGGTAGGGGCTACGCCTATCGTCTGTCCTTCGGCCACCACTATGTCGGCATCGTATTCACTTGGCGGCTTGAACATACCCAGTGACGTCAGATCGACCACCACGACCAGGAGTGCGCCCGCAGAGTGGGCTGCGCCGGCCAGCGCCTCGAGGTCTTCGAGGTATCCGAGGAAGTTGGGCTGCTGGACGAGCAGACAGGCGGTCTCTTCGCCGACCTGAACGGAGCCTGACGAACAGGAGACTATAGCGATGTCCTGTGAGTGGACGAATGTCTTCAGTACCTGGCGGTAAGCCGGTGAGACGGAGTCGAGTACGGTGACGCGGCCCCGGCCTGTGACCCTAGCCGCCATCAGCGCGGCTTCGGCCATAGAGGTGGCGACGTCGTACATTCCAGCGTTGGCGACGTCCATGCCCGTTAGCTGACATATCAGCGACTGGAACTCGTAGTGGGCCTGCAGGGTCCCCTGGGATACCTCAGGCTGGTACGGCGTGTAGGAGGTCATGAACTCGCTTCGAGAGGACACTGAGCGGACGATGGCGGGAATGAAGTGCCTGTAAGAGCCCGCTCCCAGGAAGCAGGCGTAGTCGCCCGGCACCACGTTTTGTGCGGCCATTGCGCCGATCTCGCGCCTCAATTCAAGCTCGGAAGCAGGGGGAGGAAGATCGTAATGGGGGTTCTGGTGCTCGGCTGGAACGTCCGCGACCAGCTCACTGAATGAGCTTACACCGATGGCGTCAAGCATCTGGCGCCGATCATCGTCTGTGTTCGGTGTGTATGGGGAGGTGAAGCGGCCGCCTTCCATCACCATTCACTTACTTCCGATTGGACCGACGGCGCGGCGCTCACGAAATGTCAGAGGCGAGGAGTTCTTCATACTGGTCCGCGGTCATAAGATTGTCCACCTCGGACGCGTCGGCCAACTTGACCTTAAGAAGCCATCCGTCGCCGTAAGGCGAGTCGTTAACGACTTCCGGCGAGTCGACTAATGCCTGGTTGACCTCGGCGACCGTGCCTGTAACAGGAGCGTAGAGTTCTGAGACGGCCTTAACCGACTCAACCTCGCCGAACTGCTCGTTCTGAGCCAAGGCATCGTCAACGCCTGGTAACTCAAGGAAGACAATGTCTCCGAGACTCTCCACCGCGAAGGCGGTAATGCCGACGGTGCACAAGCCACCGGACTCGACCCGGACCCACTCGTGCTCCTTGGTGTATTTTAGTTCGGGAGGATTCAATGGTCGACTCCGGAAGGTTGAGGAATCGCGTTTTCGCCTTCTCGCATTTGGCCGATCGGAGCCAGGACTGGCACCTGCCGCTCAGCGTAGAATGGAAGCTGCGCCACTTCGGCCTCCACCTGACGGCCCCGGATGTCAACGTACAGCCGTGTGCCCGGTTCCCAGAAACCATCCAGGACATAGCCCATGCCCAAGCCCCTGTCAAACGTGGGGGAGAAGCTGCCGCTAGTCACGGAACCGATGCGTTCGCCGCGAGAGGTAATGGCGTAGCCGGTGCGGGGGATCCCACGCCCAATCATCTCGAAACCCACCAGCATTCGCCCGGGTCCTGCTTCCTGGGCTCGGGCGAGGGCTTCCCTTGCCACATAGTCTTCACGGGCGAAGTCCACGAAGCGGTCCAGGCCAGCTTCGAACGGATTGACGTCAGCATCGATGTCGTTGCCATGCAAGGGCAAGCCGGCCTCAAGGCGGAGCACGTCCCTGGCGCCGAGCCCGCATGGCGCGGCGCCGGATTCGACCAGCGTATTCCAAATGCGCGGCGCATCGTCCGCCGGAACCATCAGCTCAAAGCCGTCTTCCCCCGTGTAGCCGGTGCGGGCAACGATGCAATGCCTGCCCGCGACATCCGTTTCAACGGCACGGAAGAGCCGGAGGGAGGAAAGGTCAAAGCCAGTGAGGCGCGACAGCAGCAGCTGGGCCTCGGGGCCCTGGTGCGCGATCATGGCGAGCGCTTCTGTAAGGACTTCGATCTGCACCTGGTCCGAGCGCTTCTTCCAACCGCGCACCCAAGCCTCAACCGCGGCGGCGTTCCCAGCATTGGGAACGAGCATGAAGCGCTCGTCGCCAAGGCGGTAAACGATTGCGTCGTCGATAATGCCGCCGTCCTCATTGCATATGAGAACGTATCGCGCCCTGCCTGGGTGGAGTTTGGATACGGGCGAGCTGAGTACACGATCGAGCAGGGAGGCCGCGTCAGGGCCGGTTAACGCAAGGCGGCCCATGTGAGAGACATCGAAGAGCCCGGAGGCGGTCCGCACAGCCCTAGCCTCAGCGAGGATGCTGCCGTACTGGACGGGCATCTCCCAGCCAGCAAACGGAACCATTCGTCCTCCCGAGGCGACGTGCGTCTCGTAAAGTGGAGTCCTTCTGAGTGTTTCGATCATGGCCATGTGCCGCTAATCTTATTTGGCGTTAAGCGTACTACATAAATCGCGCCCTGACGCGCGCAGTTACAGGACTTGGGGGGAGATCATGGCCGACAAGGGGCCACGCGCCATCGGGCCGACAAGGCGCCACGCGCTATCGGGCCGACAAGGCGCCACGCGCCGTTCGGCCGGACCAGGAAGAGCGCGGCTCACTTCCAGTTCACGGTCCAGGGCGCGAGCATTGTGATCAAGGCGCGGAAATCGGGTGGGCGGCCTTCTGAGATGCACTTATTGATGTACCTCATGGTCTTTGGCCACGTGTGCAAGCTGTTCGGGTCAACGCGCATCTTGCGCAAAATGGCGACGGCGTCCATTTCAGCGGCCATGAAGGCGTCCCAGTTTGTGACCAGGCAGTACGCGTAGCGGTTGACGGCGATCTGGGCACGTTCTTTGACATACCGCCTTTCGAGGGACCTGAGAGAGGCGTGCGAACGAATCACCAGGGCGGCGCTGTGTGCTTGCTGAGGTCGGAGGCTTCCCGGACGGCATCGACGCGCTCTTCCATGCGCTGGCTGTAGTGGGCCTCGTTGGCCTGGTCGAGGACGGTCCTGGCGGCACGATAACTGAGATCGGGGTCTTCCGAGTGGAGTGTCCTGTAGAGAACCTCGGCCGCCTCGTAAGACATGGCCTGGAGTTCGGACTGGGCGACATGGAGCGTGGCCTCGCGGAGTACCTGAAGTGCGACTCTGAAGTTTTCGTCCTCGAGCCATCTGTAGAGAGTGGTACGACCTACGCCGATTGTCTTGGCCTTTGCCCTAAGCGTGCCGGGCCTTAGCAGGTGAGGCAGGGCTGAGAGTTGCCTCTGCGAGAGCTGCTGCGAGAGGCCCCGGATGCCGTACCCCAGAAGGGGATGCTTGGGCTCGCGTTCAGGCTGCGCGAGGCTACTTTCCGGTTTTTGTGTTCCGTTTTGTTCCATTATGTTCCGTTTCCTAGCTGGAGATGATTGATTTGCGGCACTCGAACGGAACACGTTTGGAACCTAAACGGAACAAGTCCAGGGCCGAAATGGAACACAAACGGAACACGTCTATTATGGGGTGGGCCGGCAATGGAGAACGATGGAGGATGGCCAAGGCTGCGAGCAGTTTTCCGTGATTCATATATCAAGAATAGGACATAAGTACGAGTCTGTCAATGGGCAATCTGGCGATGGCGAAGATTCTGGCTCAGCCTACGGCCCGGGCGAGCGCAGCGATGCGTTGCTCCAAACGGCAGAGCCTCACGGCCTGGGCGTGTTCGAGGATGGCCTCTGCCGCGTCCAGCCTAAGTGACACATCGTCCGACTGCAGCCCCTCGCACAAAACTTCGAATGCCTTGTGAGTTAATCTCTGAATCCCCAGCTCGTCGACCCCGGCGGGCGGCTCGTGGAGATGCTGTGAGGATGCCTGGAAGGACTCATCATGGAATCCGTTTGTACCGTTCAGTCTTAAGTCGTCTTGATTCATAGCTGGAACCTCCTAGATTTGTGAGCCTGTACTGAAGCGTTCTCATTGGGCGCGTGAAGCTGACTCCGAGCGCCTGGGCACGACAACGAGGCTGGGTGCGCGGGCACGCTCAGTCCGGCTACTCCCATCAATTTGAATGGGAAGAAGGGGGATGTCAGATGGCGCCTGACGAAGTGCGGTGCTGCGGTATGATCGCCTCGGTGTGTCGTGACCATGCACCCAGAATAGTACAGGCGTACGGGTTAGTCAAGCAGATGTTCGGATGAAGTTCCCATATGGATTCGACGTGAGCAGGTCCTGAATACTGGCTGCCTTGGGAGCAACCGTGTCGTATCGGAAGAACGGCTGTGTGTGTGCGTGTAAAGAGGCTGTCGTTAGTTTGTGCCTGTATCAGAAGCCTGCCCTTTCCATTGTGACGGTGAAATGCTCGATGGGAATCGTAGATAAACTGGGGCTATGCGATGATTTCGGTTGCTTAACTCCATCGCCGAATATGTAGTTGTGCAGAGGACTCCACGTTGGGGGGAGGGCGGGTTTGAAGCCCGCCCCTTGTATATTGGTGAAGGTGGCTGCAAGGGCGCGGGGTCGGTCTCAGGCGGGGCGTCTTAGATTTCGCGGCTTCGCTCGAAATGACAAAAGGGTGGTGGCCTAGTTGGCGGTGACGTGTCGTTGCCGGCGGGCGAGGGAGGGCGGGTTTCAAGAGCCTGTTTCATAAGTCAGATCTCCCCATTGTTACGGTGAAACGCTCGGTGAGAATCGTAGATGGTCTGAGGATATGCGACGAAGTCGTGTGCTTTACGGGATCACCCTCACCTCAATCCTCTCCCATCAAGGGAGAGGAGGCAGTTGCGCCGAGATTGCGAAACAGGCTCTCAAACCCGCCCCTACAATGTGCTTGGGAGCCATTTCAGCCTCGCCCTTCGAGGGACTTGGGGCAGGCTCTAACCCACTCCCACGTTGGGGACTCTTGCATAACCTCCTGCGTGTGTGGGGAGAACCCCCATCCCAACCTTCCCCAGCATACTGGGGAAGGGGCCGGAGAGCTTTGCCCATCACAGATTAGGCAGTTATGCGAAGGTCTACACTGTCCGCAGTCGTTCAGCGACTGTGGTCTGTTGGGGAATGGGTGAGTATGACTAGACTTCGCCGAGGCCCACCCAAACACTAGATGCTCAAGAGGCTAGCGCCGGCGTAGGGCCGATGCGGACTATGGAGGCGCGGTCTGGGAGGCGGGCGGCGAGGGTGAAGGCGTTCTCGCGCAGTATGGGGTGGACGAGGCCGGGTGCTATCTCGGCTAGGGGCGTCATGACGAAGGCGCGCTTGGTCATGCGCGGGTGGGGAACCGTTAGAAGTGGCGTGTCTAATATCTGGCGGCCGTGCATGAGCAGGTCGATGTCGAGGAGCCTAGGAGCGTTGGGAAAGGCGCGTCCGTGGCCGACGTCTTCGGCGATGCGGTTTGCTTCCTGCAGAAGTTGGAAGGGGTCGAGCCCAGTCCAGATGCGGCAGACTGCGTTCAGAAAGGCAGGCTGGGACGAGAATCCGGCGGGCGCAGTCTCATAGAGGGACGAGGACAGCAGGTGGGAGCCAAGTGCGGCGAGACCCTCTAGACCCCTTCGTATGTTGGAGTGCCTGTCCCCGAGGTTTGTGCCGAGGCTCAGGTACGCTTCGTGGTTCACGGCGTGGGGCTCCAGCCCCTGACGATAGCGTCGCTCATCCTGGCGACGCGCACCATCTCCTTAACGTCGTGCACGCGCACTATGTCGGCGCCGTTGGCGATGGCGAGCGCGACGGTCGCGGCCGTACCCTCGAGGCGCTCATCAACCGGCAGGTCCAGCACGCGTCCAATTGTGGACTTGCGGGAGGTGCCGACGAGCACTGGCCTTCCCAGATCACGAATCTCGGAGAGCCTCCTCAGGAGTTCCAGGTTCTGAGCGGGGGACTTGCCGCCGAAACCGAAGCCTGGATCCACGATGATCTTGTTGCCCTCTATGCCTCCACCGATGCCGGCGTCGACGGCCTCGCGAAGCTCGGATGCGACGTCTGTCACGACGTCAGGGCCGTACGCTCCGCGTTCACGGTTGTGCATGATGACCACGGGAGCGCCGGTTGACGCGGCTGTTTCTATAATGCCCGGCATGCCCGGGTCGCGCGTTAGGCCCCAGACATCGTTGATCATGGCGGCTCCTTCGCTAATCGCCGCGCGCGCCACACCCGCCTTGTAAGTGTCGACGCTCACGGGGATGTCCAGGGCAGGGCAGATGCCGCGCAGGACGGGGAGGAGGCGCTCCAACTCGACGTCTTCGGGTGTCGGCTCCGCGCCCGCATAGACGGAGGCTGGTCGAGTGGACTCCGCTCCCACGTCGACGATGTCGGCGCCCCATTGCTGGAAGCGCAGAGCCTGTTCCAGCGCTGCTCCGGTATCGCGGTCGACGCCGTCGCCTGAAAAGGAGTCGGGGGTAATGTTCAGGACGCCCATGACGTACGTGCGCTCTCCCCACGCAAAGTGCCGGTTGCCGATGGTGAGGGGTGGGAGTAAGGGGTGGCGCTGCAGGTGTTCAGTCTTCATTTGAAGGTTTCTGACCAGCAATATCCTTTAAGGTCGGGAGCGTTAGTTCCCGTTCACCGGCCCTTTTATCACTGGGAGCAGGGCTCCCAGACCCCCTTTCCAAAGGGGCTTGCCCCTCTGGACTCCCCATTAGCAATTCATCAACCCCTGTTTGGTTGCGTGGGGGTCCACACTTTACGCTGCTTGAGGCCTCTGATGTTATCCTTGAAGTTGAGCCGGATTATTCCACGACTGGAGGGGCTGTACAAACTTTGGTCACTCGCAGAAGCACTGATGAGCAGTTGGACCGCCTCCGCGAGATGCGTGAGCAGAGCCGACAGGGCGGCGGCGCCCGGCGCATACAAGCCCAGCACGACAAGGGCAAGTACACGGCGCGGGAACGCATCGACCTGCTGTTCGACGCAGGCTCATTCGAGGAGCTGGACCCGTTCGCACGGCACAGGTCGACCGACTTCGGGCTGGACGCGACCCGTCCACTTGGGGACGCTGTGGTAACCGGTTTCGGCCGGGTGAACGGCCGCACGGTGTTCGCGTACTCGCAGGATTTCACGGTGCTTGGCGGATCGCTCTCTGAGGTGGTGGCGCAGAAGATATGCAAGGCGATGGACATGGCGCTGAGCACGGGAGCGCCGGTGGTAGGTCTGATCGATTCCGGCGGCGCGCGCATCCAGGAAGGAGTCGGCAGCCTGGCGGGCTACGGCGACATTTTTCTGAGGAACACGAGAGCGTCGGGAGTCATACCCCAGATATCGGCCATATTGGGGCCGGCGGCAGGCGGCGCGACGTACTCTCCGGCGCTGACGGACTTTGTGTTCATGGCAGCCGGGGTCGGACAGATGTACATCACGGGGCCGGACGTGATCAGGGCCGTCACCGGTGAGGACGTCTCGCACGAAGACCTGGGCGGAGCGGTCAGCCACGCAAGCCGGAGCGGCGTGGCACACTTTGCCCCTGACAACGAGGACGAGTGCATATCCCAGATAAGGCGTTTGTTGGAGTTTCTGCCACAGAACAACGTTGACGATCCGCCCACGCTGCCTGCGTCGGACCGGCCGGACCGGACCGACGACGCGCTCAACTCCGTTGTGCCGGACAACCCGAACCGGCCGTACGACATGCTCGACGTAATCGGGTCGGTAGTCGACGACGGGAACTTCATGCCGGTCCACGAGATGTTTGCGCGGAACGTGATCGTGGGCTTCGCGCGAATCGAAGGGCGGACCACCGGAATCATCGCCCAGCAGCCGATGGTGATGGCGGGCGTGCTGGACATAGACGCGTCGGTCAAGGCGGCGCGCTTCGTTCGCTTCTGCGACGCGTTCAACATCCCACTAGTGACGTTCGTTGACGTGCCCGGGTTCTTGCCGGGAATTTCGCAGGAGCACGGAGGCATCATCCGGCACGGCGCGAAGCTGATCTACGCATACGCAGAGGCGACGGTGCCGAAGGTGAGCGTGATAACGCGGAAGGCGTACGGCGGGGCGTACATCGTGATGAGCAGCAAGACGCTGCTCGGCGATATCAACTTCGCGTGGCCGACAGCGCAGGTGGCCGTGATGGGGGCCGAGGGTGCTGTGAATATCATCCACCGATCCAAGCTCAGGGAGTCGGAGACGCCAGCGGCACTGAGGGAGGAGCTAATCGCCGAGTACGAGGACCGGCTGATGAACCCGTACGTCGCGGCATCGCGCGGACTGATCGACGACGTGATCACGCCTTCCGAGACGAGGCCAAAGATCGCGAGCGCGTTGCGCATGCTGGCGAACAAGCGCGACAACCTTCCGCCGAAGAAACACGGGTCGATCCCGTTGTGACGGCCTCCGGATCCGAACGTCCGGCTGATCTGCCCGAGGAGGAGGTGGCCGCGGTGATGGCGGCAATTCAGGCCTACCTCGAACAGGAAAGGGCCGTACCTCCCGTTCCGGAAAGAAGCCCGGCATGGCGGAACGCTTCCTGGAGGATGTATCGCGGCAGCGGCGTGGCCGGTCCGCGGTCGTGGCGAGAGAGAACCTGAGACTAATTCGGACTCGGGAACGTGTGGGCGCACACGGACCATAGCAGTATCGAATGAGAACAGCGGGCGATTCCTGAAATGTCCCGATTCTTCAATGTCCGTCCGCCACGAGAGGCGCTGGACCTCCTATTGCGGCACGTGACGCATCGCGTAGGCTCGGAGACGGTCCCGACGAGCGCCGGTCTTGGGCGGGTCCTGTTTCGCGCGGTGTCGTCGGGAGAAGACCTGCCGCCGCATGCGAGGTCGTCGATGGACGGGTACTCGGTGCGCTCCGCCGACACTTTCGGCGCGACCGAAACGATGCCGGCCTATCTCGAGGTGGTAGGCGAGGTGCCGATGGGCGCGGCTCCGGCAGTGCGGCTTAGAACCGGCGAGGCGGCGGGAGCCTACACCGGCGGCCTACTTGCCCACGGCGCGGACGCTGTCCTGATGATCGAGCACACGGAACGCGTGGACGGCAACACGATCGAGGTGCTGCGGCCGGTGGCCCCGGGGGAAAACGTGATACAGCCGGGGGAGGACATTCGCGCCGGAGAAGTGGCGATCGAGCAGGGCAGGGTGCTTCGACCGCAGGACGTAGGAAGCCTGCTGGCGTTAGGCGTCACGGAGGTCGAGGTTGCCATGAGGCCGATTGTGGCCATCGTCTCTACGGGAGATGAACTGGTTGACCCCAGCGATACTCCGGGGCCGGGGCAGATCCGTGATATCAACACCTACACCATAGGGGCGCTCGTCAGTCGTGCCGGGGGCGTGCCGGCGCCGCTGGACCTGATCCCGGACGACCTAGCCGCGCAGACCGAGGCCGCCCACAATGCGAAGGAGACAGCGGACGCGATCGTGTTCTCGGCGGGGAGCTCGGTGAGCAGCCGCGACCTCACGGCGCAGGTGCTGGACGGACTTGGGGAGCCGGGCGTGCTGGCGCATGGCATCTCGCACAAGCCCGGCAAGCCCACGATACTTGCGGCGACAGACGGCAAGCCCGCGTTCGGACTGCCCGGCAATCCGGTGTCGGCGATGACGGTGTTCGAGATGCTGGTTAGGCCGACGATCTACCGACTATGCGGATGCGAAAGTCCGCCCGCAAGGCCGACGGCGTACGCGGTGCTCACACGGGATGTGCCTTCCGTTACCGGGCGGGAGGACCATGTGCAGGTGCGAATCAAGGAAGAAGATGGCGAACAGGTGGCGGAGCCGCTGTTCGGGAAGTCGAACCTCATCTACACGCTTACGAGGGCGGACGGCTCGGTGACGGTACCGGCTGATTTGGGCGGGCTGTACGCGGGCGAGCGGGTCTCCGTATCGCTGTACTGAGGAACTTCCTTGTTGCTACAGAAAACCTTCGCGCCGTTCTGCGGCCCTTCAAGAGCCGGCCAATCTCTCGGAGCAGTCGATGACTGACCGAAAGTCCGGCTCGCGCAGGCACGGCCGCCGTTACTTCCTGAGCGACATTCCGGTGGACGAGGCGATCGGCAAGTTTCACGAGGCACTGGACGCCTGCGGGGCGCTGGGGCGCACAGCCTCGGAAGAGGTGACGCTGGAGGAGGCGCTCGGCCGGGTCACGGCGAGGGCTGTGTGGGCGGAGGCGTCTTCACCGCACTACGACTCGGCGGCCATGGACGGCGTCGCCGTGCGGTCACGGGAGACGGCAGGCGCCACGGAGACATCGCCGCTCAGGCTTGGGGTGGAACGGCAGGCCGTATGGGTGGACACGGGCGACCCTATGCCGGCCGGATTCGACGCCGTGATCATGGTGGAGGTGGTGCACGAGGTTGACGAGTCAACCATCGAGATCCTAGCGCCCGCGCCGCCGTACCAGCACGTGCGGCCGCTGGGGGAGGACATCGTGGCGACGGAGCTGGTGCTGCCCGAGGGGCATCGGGTGCGGCCGATCGACCTGGGCGCGTGCGCGGCGGCTGGCGTAACCTCCGTGGCCGTGCGCAAGAGGCCGACCGTGGCCATCATTCCGACGGGAACAGAGCTTGTTCAGCCGGGCGCGGAACTGGAGCCCGGGGACATCGTGGAGTTCAACGGACTTGTGATCGCGGGCATGGTGCGCGAGTGGGGGGGCGAGGCCGCGCGGCTTGCGCCGGTGCCGGACGACAAGGAGGCCATCGCTGCGGCGGTCAGGAACGCAACCCGCGAGCATGACATCGTGGTAGTGAACGCCGGATCGTCGGCGGGCTCGGAGGACTTCACGGCTGACGTGGTCCGGGACCTGGGCGAGCTGCTGGTGCACGGCGTGGCGCTGAGACCCGGCCATCCGGTGGTGCTTGGCGTGGTGGAGTGCAAGCCGGCGCTCGGCATCCCGGGGTACCCGGTCTCCGCCGTGCTGACAACCGAGCTTTTCGTGAAGCCGTTGATCGAGGCCGGGCTGGGCCTGGAGTCGCCGCCGAGGGCGCAGACGCAGGCAGTGCTGACGCGGAACGTAGCTTCGCCGATGGGGGAGGACGAGCTGCTGCGGGTTAGGCTGGGGCGCGTTGGGGAGAGGATCGTCGCTACGCCGGTGCAGCGAGGGGCGGGCGTGATCACTTCGCTCGTGCGGGCCGATGGGATTGTCACGATACCGCGCTTCACTGAGGGCATCGCGTCCGGCGACGAGGTCACCGTCGACCTGCTGAGGCCGCTGCGGGACGTGGAGCGCACGATCGTGGTGATCGGCAGCCACGACCCAGCACTGGACCTGCTGGCGGACATGGTCAGCCGGCAGCAAACAGGGGTGAACGTTTCGTCGTCGAATGTTGGGAGCCTTGGCGGGCTGCTGGCGCTGCGCAGGGATGAGGCGCACGCGGCAGGTGTCCATCTACTCGACGAGGCGACGGGCGAGTACAACCTCTCGTACGTGCGGCGGTACGTGAAGGGGCGCGACGTTGTTGTGGTGAACCTGGCGAAGCGCGTTCAGGGGCTCATCGTGCCGCGGGGCAATCCGAAGGGGGTGGGCCGGCTCGAGGACCTCGCCGGGGGTGGCTTGAAGTTCATCAACCGGCAACGAGGATCGGGAACGCGCATGCTGCTGGACTACATGCTGGGGAAGCTGGGCATCGAGGCGGAGGCTCTTGCCGGGTACGACCGGGAGGAGTACACGCACCTCGCAGTGGCGGCCGCCGTTGCGGGCGGCAGGGCGGACGTCGGGCTTGGCATACTGTCGGCGGCGAGGGCGCTAGGTGTGGACTTCGTGCCACTGCTCGAGGAGCAGTACGACCTTGTGGTACCCGCCGAGATCTACGAGGCGGCGTTCATGGAGCCGCTGCTGGATATCCTGCGAAGCTCGGAGTTTCGACGGGAGCTGGACGCTATGGGCGGCTACGATACCGGGCTGACGGGCGAGGTGATGGCGACCGTGGCAGGCGGCGGCTAGGTAGAGCCTGAGCCGTAGTCCTTGCTACTCTCTCACTCTGAAGCACTGTCTTCGTAGGAAGTGATGCCTAGGGTAATTCACCCCTCATCCTTGTATCTTGGAGGGGCGTGGCAGATCGGTCCATCCTTGGTCGCAAGAGACCGCAGGTTAGCATGATCGTCACGCCCCTAAGCTCCCCCAAGAGCCCGTACAGTTGGTCGGACCCGAGAGTCCGGATGTGAAGGGACCAAAGGAGGGGTGAATGGAATAGTCGCAAGCTCAATGGGGTGGAGCTGTGGATTTCAGAAGGGCGTGAAACAAGGCGCTTTTCGCTGTGTACCGGAGGGTGAGACCAGGGTTGCGGCCGAACGGGACCCATCCCAGCACCTTCCGATGCACAGCAGAGGCCTGGGTACGAAGGAGGCCGGAGGAAGTTGCGAGGCTTGGTTGCCAGGCGCCGCCAGGTCGTCCCATGAGCGCCACCGCCCGAAGGCGCCGATAGGCAGTTGTGCAAAGACCTATCTGTCTCCACAAAGGGAGAAGGGACCAGAGAGTCGCCTCAAAGTGGAGATTTGCGTCTTGTGCAAAGGCATCCTTCGCAAACCCGGACTGCCTTGGCGTGCCTGCCAGAATCTCTTGTGGCTAACCTTCTCCCACAAGGGGGAGAGGCCCCCATCCTAGCCCTTCGGCTGCGCTCTAGAGGCAGTTGGCTCTTCCCTAGCAGACTGGGCAAAGGATATGGGCGAGAGCGGCTATGTCTGGTCTTCTTCGGAGGTTTCAGAAGTGTCCTCGGTGGGTCCGTCGGAGGACGATTCCTGGGCCCGATCGGCGGCTTCCTGTGCCATCCTGCGCATCTGGTCCTCGATCCAGCGGTTGATGTCGTTCAGGGCGGGCGGCGAGACGTAAAAGACCTGGACGTCCTGCGGGAACTGGACCCGGTGGTCCTGACGCAGGAACATGATGCCGAGCTCGGCCGGCTTCAGCGCGTCGTCGATCCTGGACGCGATGAACTCGTAGCGCTGCGTGGTGGCGTCCTGGAAGCCGGTCATGGCAGCGTCTCCGACCTTCTCGCTCATCAGGCCGACGCTCATGCAGCGCTGCCAGTCGGATGACTGCTGGAGCAGTTCGATGTCTTCGGTGAGCTCCAGCCGGGCGTTCGACCTGACCAGGGCTTCGATGAAGGTCATGCCGTGGGCGTTGATGGGTTGGATGTGCTGCAGGCCTTCGTCTCCGCCGACGTGCAGGGCCTCGTGGAAAACGCAGGCGACGGAACCGAGGGAGCGCTCAAGCGACGAGACGTTGTCGCGGACCTCAGACCAGAACCGCTCCACAAGGTGGCGAGCCTCTTCCGGGAGGTCTCCGGGCATCAGGAGCATGGGGACGAAGACGATCTTGCGCTGATCCCGATACTGCTCTGCGTCCGGCTTGGGCATCTGTCCGAGGGTGGTCATGTTCGTTAAGGATTTTATCCCGGGAAGGTGCAGGGCTGCACCCCTTTACGGTCGCCGGCTGAGGACGTGCTCTTGGCATGCACCTTCGATGTCACCCAGGATTGAGTCAGGACTGAGTTTGGGCGAACGGAAATCGATTTCACGGGCCTCTTACGTATACATGTCCGGCCCAACCGGCCAAAGACGGACACCAGGGCATGGCCCTGGACCCACAAAGAGATCAGACCAGACGGAACGCCGTTCGGTATCGGGCAAGAATAGTACACTTCCATCTGGAAGGAGAGCACGGTTGTCCTGCAGAGAGGGCTGAGCATGATTAGGGAGTTGTTGAGCCTGTCATTAGCGATATCGCATGAGATTCTATGGTAGGGGGGTGCCGCAGGGTCGATCGAGTCGGGAGAATGAGGGACCCTGGCCTTTCACCGGGCTCTGGGAGAACGGGGTTGGGGAGGGCAGGCACAAGGCCCGCCCGTGGGATGGAGTACTTTACGGGCGCTTATCGACCAGTTCCAGGACGTACCCTGTGATGGGCTCAAGGTGTAGTGTAACGGGTGGAGTCGTCTTTCCCCTGGGCAGGAGGACGGCTAGGATGGCGCCGGATAGGGATGAGCCTACGTCCGAGAGAGTGAATCACGGAGGAAACAGAGATGGCAGGCAAGCCACTGGTGGGGATCACGATGGGCGATCCGGCTGGTATCGGAGCGGAGGTGATCGCCAAGGCGCTGGCGGAAGGGGGCGTGCACGACAGTTGCCGGCCGTTCGTTATCGGTAACACGGCGGCTATGGAGGCGGCTGTGCGGGTCATCGGCGGCGGGACGGCGGTGAGGGGCATCGCGGAGGCTGGCGATGCCGCGGGGGATGCGGAGGCGATCGATGTGCTGGACCTCGAGAACTTAGCTTACGGGGAAGTCGAAACTGGTCAGATATCGACGGAGGCGGGCCGGGCGTCGGTGGAGTGGGTGCTGAAAGCTGGGGAACTGGCGAAGGACGGGGAGATCGCGGCGATCGCGACAGCGCCTATCAACAAAGAGGCGGCGCGACTAGCGGGGTACGAGGACGTTGGGCACATGGAGATCTTTCAGAGCCAGACGGGCGCGTCGAACGTGGCGACGATGCTTATGGCGGGCCGGCTGCGCGTGGTGCACCTGACGACGCACCGGTCGCTGCGGCGAGCGTGCGACTACGTGACGACGGATAACGTGCTCGCCAAGACGATGCTGACGCACGAGCACTTCAAGGCGTGGGGCTTCCCGGCGCCGAGGATCGGAGTGGCGGCGCTGAACCCGCACGCGAGCGACGGCGGGCTGATCGGCGACGAGGAGGCGCGGGAGATAACGCCGGCGGTGGAGGCGGCGCGGTCGCAGGGCGCGGACGTTACGGGGCCGGTGCCGGCGGACACGGTGTTCAACCAGGCCATCGACGGCCGGTACGACGTGGTGCTGGCGATGTACCACGACCAGGGGCACGTGGCGATCAAGGTGCACGACTGGGCGAGGAGCGTGAGCGTGAACCTGGGGCTGCCGTTTATCCGCACGTCGGTGGACCACGGGACGGCGTTCGACATCGCGGGCAAGGGCGTGGCGGACCACCTAAGCATGCTGGAGGCGATCGGCGTGGCGGTGGACCTGGCGGCGGAGGGTAAGCTACGGTAGGAAAGCCATGAAGGCTGTTTGCACGACTTTGTGTCTATGTGGGTAAGCTAGACTGCAGATGCGTGGCTAGATTGTTACAGGGCATAAAGGGAGAAATTAGGCCGAGACACACAAGCGAAGACCTTGCTGGATTGAGAACAGGCTTGTTATTGTGCCAAAGGCCTTGCAATACGATAAACAGTAAGGCGCTGGGGTTTATGTAAAGGAATAGGATCTGAATGATCGAATCAGGCATCTCTTCCAAAGGACAGACGACATTGCCCAAGGCTGTGCGTGAAGCACTTTCCGTGAGTGCCGGGGACCGGGTGCGGTACCTCATCCAGAACGGAGAAGTCCGGATCATGGCCGTACGCCCCATCAGCAGGCTGTTTGGCATACTGCGGCACGACGGTCCTGCGTCGACCGTGGAGATGGAGGACAAGGTAGACACCATCGCAGAAGAAAGGTGCGAGTCGTGATCGCGCTCGACACCAGTGTGCTCGTCCGCTATCTCGTGGGGGACGACGCTGCGCAGGCTGAGGCGGCGAGGGCGCTGCTGGAGGGATTGACGCCCGAAGTTGCGGGCTTCGTCTGTCGTGAGGTTCTCGTCGATGTCGTCCGGGTGTTGGAGGGGACCTACGGGCTACCACGCGCCCAGATTGCGGGCGTCCTAATCGAACTGATCGCCACGGACAGCCTCGTTATCGAGGCCGCGGACGATGTGGCCCGTGCGGCATCCAGCTACCGTGAGGGCGCCGTGGGTTTTTCGGACCTCATGGTCCTTTCAGCGGCGGACCGGTGCGGTGCGGCGCCGTTGCATACGTTCGACCGAATGCTTGCGCGTATGCAAGGGACGGTTCTCGTCAGGCACTAGCTGCGGACCGCGTTGCGGCGTTCGACTTCGCCGGTAAGACCCTGACGGACTAAGTCAGCAATGGCAGGCGATTGGAGTTGCCGTGGATCTGGTGGTGGCGAGGAAGGGTTGCTGGAAGGGGCTATGGATAAAGGCAGGTGGACGCTATGGAATGCGCGGCATGTGCTAATAGGTGCTTACAGATTTACAAAAGGCCTTGTGGGCGACCGTCAAGTAAGGTGCTGGGCCTTAGAGTAAGCGAGGCGTGGACTTGGGGGTCCAATGAGGATAGTCCGTGTAATGTTAGCGGGCTGACTTGACTCAGGGTTGTACATTAAACCCTTTCTGCGCAAGCCAAGGTCTGGTTGCGGCATGTCATTGAGAACTGAGAAGTCCGCATTTGGCCCACACGCCCATTGGCATGCTTTGTTTCCTACAACATCACGCTGGCCGTGCATTTTCTCGCTCGAGTGCAGGGAGCGGGCGATCGCAGAGGCGACTAGGACCGTGTCGTGACTCCGCGCGATGCGTAATCATTGGTGTGCGTCGCTGGCGAGGATCATGGCAGCACATGGAAGCGATAGGTGTGGCGGTGGACCTGTTGGTGGTGGGGAATGGGAAGTTGCAAGGGGCCATGCATATGGGCAGGTGAAACGGTGGAAGGCGCGGTGCCATCTAAGTAGGGCTTACTATGCTACCAGCGGACTTGGGTAGTACCGAGCGGCAAGGCGTAGCGTGCAAGAGTAAGCAATAAGTCTTATGTAGCGGTGAAAGCGGGGAGTGCCTGAGATAATAGCATGTGAAATTGATCGTAGCTCCATTAGTACACTATACAGATGCTTTACAAACTGCCAGTATATTTGTTAAGCGGTAACTGGGAAGTCAGTATGTATTCCCATACACCCATCATCTACCTATTGTGACTGCAGAGATCCGATTGCCTGCCAACTTCTAGCTTGTGAACTTGGAGTTAGCGGTCAAAGAAGGAGTGCGCCTGGCTTTGTTCGACGCGATGCGCATTTGTTGTTCGACAACGCGGGCAAAGGAGTGGCGGACCACGTCAGCATGCGGAGGCGTTAGGAGTGGCCTTGAACCTAGTGGTGGCGACTGGTGTGAGCCTGCAAGGGTCGATGCGTGCGGGCAGGAGGCCGGGTGCGGTACCTTGTACAGAACGGGGAAGTGCGAGTCTTGCCCGTCCGCCCTATTGGCAAACTCTTCGGTGTGCTGCGGCATGGCGGACAATCGGTCACGCCGGAGGACATGGAGCGGGCGATGGCGGAGGGGCCTTGCGGGGACTGAGCGTCTTCTGAGGCTATCGCGCAAGCGGCGGTCAGCGGAGGGCCGTGCTGGGGAGCGATAGGCAGGATCAGAACGGATTCAATCTGCCAAATAGGCCATTCGTTTGCCTTTTCAAGTTGCTTCCTAAGAACTCCTCCAGTTCCGGGCGATTCAACACGGTCCTGCCTCCGACACTAGCATTGTCGTCAATCAGTGTAGATGGGACGTTTTCCCAGTCGAACTCCCGCCTTCCGAACGTGTCAGTCTGTTCTATGACGATCACCTTGTCGTCTTCGAGTATCCATCCGGTGGGCTGACCGCCCTCCTTCTTCATCTTTGTGGTGGGCCGCAAGAGGTGCTCAAGCTGGGTCTTGACTCTTTCGTGCCTCTTATCCGCGTAGTCGTTCCATCCAATGGGCGCGCACCATTTTGGCGGGTCGTCTTCCAACAGTTCCGAGATGAGTTCCGATAGGACTGTGGAGGAGAACTCAAGCCAGTCCTCCAGCAGGGACATGTCATCCAGGCGCGAGAGGACTCGCTTCAGGTATTCACGGTACAGATTGGTCGAGAGGTCCCGCTGCACATGCTTAATTTTCAAGTGCAGTTCGTGGCGCAGGCTTTCCTTGTACGACGGCAGCGCGGTGGTCGTGTAGATCATCAGGCTGCGCTTGACTATCTGGTCCGTAAAGGCCTTGAGCTCCTGGTTCATTGAGAGCACGAAGCAGGGGTACTCGGCGACCAAGGGAGGCAACTCGTCCTTGATGATGTCCTCGCCGTGATTGCGCAATGCGGGCCTGCCGATGTCATCAAAGACGGCGGGGAAGCGCTTGTAGGCGTGCTGGACGTCTCTGAGCCGGGCCTTCGTGAACTCTCTCTTGTCGATGTTGTGGGCCCTGCCGAACATGGAGGTAATGAGCGTGTCGACGAGGCTGGACTTTCCGCATGACGGCTTGCCGTACAGAATGGCGAAGGATGGGAACCGGAAGATATCGCCCTGGTGCCCAGCCAGCGTTCGCATGTCGCACATGAGCGGAGAGAAGTAGAGCCACGACCAGAGGATGAAGTAATCGCGCTGGAGCCTTTCGACGCCCATCCCGCCCTCGAATGTGCCCTCGTAGTTGCTGAAGAACTGGACCAGAAGGCTGGCGTCCCTTTTCGCGGCTTCAAGGTCGGGTTTGAGGGAGTACGGCTCGCCGAACAGCGTGACGTTCCTGGTGTCCCTGTCGATGGATAGTTCGCGGTGGTCCGCCTCCTCTTCGGTGTGCACATTGCGGATGCGGCTGATTTCCCTGACGATACGCTGCCTGAGCTCGCGCGTGACCTGCTGCGTTCCGTTACGCGGAGGCGGGATGAGGTTGGCCACCACGGGGGGAATGGCCGCCTTCATCTTCTCGATGCGCTCTATCTGGACGGGTACGTTGATGTGAACGGCGCCATTTGGCTGCGGGTCCGATTCCGTGGTGTCGATGACGAGAGTTGAGTGGTCCGAGGCGTCCAGGACCGGCACTTCCTGGAGGACTATTTCGGCCTTCTCGATGCGCTCCGGGGGCAACGGAATCTCATCTGATGCGCGATCCCTGATGGACTCATACATGGCGAGATAGTGTTCCCAGGCGGACTCATCATCGTCAAAGCACACGAGTGTCTCAGACTGGCGTCCACCGAATGCCGTCTCCGACAGATTGGCCGAGCCGATAATGGCACGCGTGCTTCCGACGTTCGTATTCTCAAGCAGGTACAGCTTGGCATGTGCGATTTGCTTGCGCAGCACTCGGAATCGCGCCTGACCTTGCCTGACGCGGGAGAGAATGAAGCTGTGGCGACCATCGGACAGATTCTTGATGGCTGCCCTAGTGTCGCCGATGGCCACCTGTTGGAAGGCCATGATGTCCTTAAGTGTTCGCAGCGTGCTTTCGCAACCGAACACACACTCGAAATCGCTGAAGCTGTGCTTATCGAGGAGCCGGACGATTGCGCTGACGCCCGCCGAGTATGTGAGGATGCGTATGCGGTCGTATCCGTCGAACAGCGACCACCGAAACTTGGCTTCTGACTCGAACCGGGCGCGAGCCACCCTTAGGCCTGTTCCGTCATCCAAGTCGAATTGGGGGGAGTTCAGCATTTCAGGCATTCAGTCGATTGTCTCTCCCATTACTGGCCAGCAGAACCCTATCAAGTGTACGACAAGAAAGTGACAAGGAGATAAGGTTGCATGGAAGTCAACAGGCCTTCACCGCCGGACCTGGGCAGATAGAGACGTCTGATCTTGTGCGTAGACGGATTCCATCGCAGGGGCGGGATCGTCGGCCAATGTGGGACTCGTGATTGTGGTTGCCGGTGTACTTCGTCTCCGTTACGGGGTGGGCCTCGGAGGCAGGGCGGGTTTCAAACCCGCCGCTACAGGATGCCAGGAAGTTGAGAGACCAGCCGGTCGCAGTGGGCCTTAGAATGGCACCCTGAGATTTCAGCGAGGCTGGAAGGGCGCATGCGAAATCGCGCCATTCCAAATCCATGGCCTGTATGGAGGGGCTAATGTCAAGTGAGAGTAGGTTGGTGGAGAAGGTGCATGTTCCGGCGATGAGTGGGGGTGGGGTAGAGGTGCGGAGCGGGCAGCGGGTGAAGGTGATCGCTGTGCAGGGGAAACAGGTTGGGGACCTGTTCGCGTTTGTGCTGGACTCGCGGGACGAGTACCTGTCGCCGGGGAACACGATGGGGAAGCTGCGGTCGATCTATCCGGTGCTGGGCGAGCCGTTCTACAGCAACAAGCGCAACCCGCTGCTGCTCCTGGAGGAGGACACGGTGGGGGTGCATGACCTGCTGGCGCCTGCGTGCGACTACTACTTCTACAAGGACCTGGGCTTCGAGGACCATCCGAGCTGCCGTGGGAACCTGATGTCGACGCTGGCCCGGATCGGGTTCGAGCCTGAGGGTCTGCCGGACCCGCACAACCTGTTCCAGAACACGCCTGTCGTGGACCTGGATGGCCGCAAGGAGGCGCGGGAGTCGCCCGCGAAGGCAGGGGACTACGTGGTTTTGCGCGCGATGGCCGACCTGCTGGTGATCGTGACGGCGTGCTCGGTGGACGTTGGCGTGATCAATGGGGGCAAGCCAAGCGACCTGATGCTGGAGGTGTGGGAGTAGGGGGTACGTGGTGTCGTGGTGAGAGGCGGGCGCGCAAGGCCCGAACCGCCCCTGCGAGGTGATGCGTCAGGAGGGGGACCTCCTCGAGGGACTCGGGGCAAGCTCTTCGACAGGGTCAGGGTGAACGGAGTTTGTGGGGTCTCTTGGTAGAATCCTTCGACATACTGCGGGCAGGGTCTGGGCGACGACCGGCGTGGGTTTGAAGGATAGACTTGTAATGTGTAGGCAGGCCGAGGGGCCTGACGGAGTTGCCGAGGTCCAGCATTGATTTAGGTAGAAGGGTATTAGATTCCTCGGCTTCGCTCGGAATGACAGTTGGGGCTCGGAATGACAGATGAGGCTCGGTGGAGCGGGCGATGGCATAGGTCGGTTCGCGAACCGCCTCTGCGGAGTGCGGAGACGGAGCTCTTCGAAAGTGTCAGGGTGAACGGCGACAGTGCAGCCCTTCGACACGGTGAGGGCGGTAGTGGGTCTACAGTTCTGCTCCCAATGTGTGCCAGTGCTGTGCGATAGTTTGTTGGCGCGCAATCAGATTCAGTGGAGACATGATGGCTCAAAACTTTTCATTGGTTGTTAGTGGGCTGGATGTTTCCGATCTTAACGAGGAGTACCTGGGCCTCGTCAGGAGAGGGGGCGTCGATGTTGTGCACAAGACTGTCGATCGGGGGTTGCGGGCGTTCGCTGATATCCACAACTTTGTGGACGGCCATTCTGACGAGATTTCGGTGGTCAGGTCGGTTGCTGAGATGCGTGAGGCGTCGTCGGACGGCAAGATTGGGCTGCTGTTGGGGTGGCAGGACGCGAACGCGGTTAGCAGCGGTCGGGATGGTCCGAACGACTGGTGGGGCGAGCCGAGCAGGACAGAGCTCAGGGCGTATTACGAGCTAGGGCTGCGCGTGTGCGGCATCGCGTACCAGATTGCGAACGTGTTCGGTGGAGGCGCGACGGACGGCCACTTGGGGCTGAGCCGGGCCGGGCGAGCGCTGGTCGAGGAGATTCACCGCCTAAGGATAGTCCTGGACGTTGGCGGCCATACGGGCGACCAGGCCTCCTTCGATGCGTTGGAGATGTCTTCGGGAGTGCCCATTATCTGTAGCCATGGGGCGGCGAGAGCCCTGGCGGATAGCTCCCGCAACCTGAGCGATCGGACGATCGAGGCTATCGCAAAGACGGGCGGGGTGATCGGCACACCGGCGATCAACGACTTCCTGGTCCGAGGCAAGGGGATGGCGCACATGCCGGAAAGCCGGTGGGGTACTGTGGACGACTTCATCGCGCACGTCGAGCATGTGAGGGACCTGGTGGGACCGGACCATATCGGCCTGGGACCGGACTTTACTAGCCGCCTCGGGAATCCGAACGGGCGGGAGATGAGGGACAAGGCGCTGTTCGATCCGGTGACGATGGACGATGGTCCGCGCCGCTACGTGCAGGGGTTCGAGAACGTGAGCGAGCTGCCGAACGTTGTGGCTGCACTGGAGGAGCGAGAGTGGCCGGAGGAGCACGTGCGGAAGTTCCTGGGGGACAACTGGCTGCGGGTGTACCGGCAGGTGTGGGGGGAGTGAGGGGAGGACCCTAGACGGAGGTTGGTGGCTGCAGGCGGGGGATTGGGCGGAGCTCTTCGACGGGCTCCTTCGGCGAACGGATTGTGGGGTCTTCGGCAGGTTCGGATCGCCCGTGCATCTTAGGCGGAGTGCAGGCACGAGGCCTGCCCCAACGAGTCGCCGAGGCGGACGGGGCTAGCGAGTACTAGTGTTGTTGAGGTGACGGGCGTCTTAGATTTCTCGGCTCGCTTTGCTCGCTCGAAATGGCAAGAGAGTGCGGAGGGCGGGCAGCGCGAACGGATTTGGGAGTTCTTCGACAGGCTCCTTCGGCAAAGTGGCGGGGGAAGGGCGGTTCGCGAACCGCTCCTACACATGGCTTTGGCGCCGCCATTGTCGTTGGCGTGCTTCTCATTGCGATGGTGCCGAGGTCCAGCGTTAATGCAGGCAGGGAGATCTTAGATTCCTCGGCTTCGCTCGGAACGACATGAGGCGGTGGGGGCAGTGTGAACGGGATGTAGTCAGGATTTACCCTGCGTTGTGTAGAGTCGGATTTCCTGCACTAGCTGTTCGGGCTGATGCTAGCGGGTGGTGTCGGTTAGGGCCCACGTTAGAGCGCCGTCGATTTCTGGGTGGTTGAACTGGAACCCGCTGGCCGTTAGGCGGGAGGAGTCAATCTTGGCGCTCGATGTCACGACTTGAGACAGGTCGCCCTGCATGATTCTGAGGACGAACGTGGGGACGAAGAGAATCGCGGGACGCCTGACCGCCCTGCCGAGCGCGCGAGTGAACTCGCCGTTAGTGACCGGGTTGGGAGAGCTGACGTTTACCGGGCCGGAAAGGTCGTCGTGCTCCAGTGTCCATATGGCGGCGTCGATGACGTCGGACCGGGTTAGCCAGCTCATGTACTGTCGTCCGGAACCCAGCCTTCCGCCGAGGCCGAGCCTGAATATCGGCACTACCCTGGACAACATCCCACCGGCGGCGGTCAGCACGACTCCGATTCGCAGGTTCACGACCCTTGTTTTCGCGCCTGCCGCGGGAGCTGCGGCGTCTTCCCAGGCTTTCGTGTTCACGGCCATAAAGCCTTCGCCCGGAGGCGCGTCTTCGTCCAGCAATTCGCCGCCACGGTCGCCGTAGTAGCCGCCTGCGGACGCGCATACGAACACGGAGGGCGGCGAGTCGAGGCCGGCGAGCGTCTGGGCGAGCAGCGCGGTGCTGCCGACGCGGCTGTCTCTGATGCGGGCCATCTGTTCCTCAGACCACCGGCGATTTGCGATGTTCTCGCCAGCGAGGTGGACGACGGCATCGAAGCCTTCGAGGTCTTGCGGGTCGAGAGTGCCCGCGATCGGGTTCCACATGATGCCGTTCGGCGCCTTCGGAGACTGTGGCCGGAGCAGCCTGTGCACATCGTGGCCGCTGCCCTCGAGAGTCCTTACGAGGGAGGAGCCGATCAGCCCGTTTGACCCTGAAACCAGTACTTTCAATTGTGACTGCTCCTGAGGTGCAGGCCCTTTGCAAAGCCGTCTGTTTTCCCCTCATACCAGCTTACTCCCATGTAGGGGAGAAGGGGCGAAAGGGAAGAATAGCAAAGGGCTCCGGGATGTTATGTATGCGACAGCCCTAGCCTATCAAATGGCGCAAGCGGAGCTTGCTGTGGGATAGGGCGGGTTTCACGCCCCTACAATCACCTAGGGACCTGGGGTGCAGGAACAGCAGGACGGTAGCTCTGTCGCCACGCGGCGTCAGGAGTGGTGCAGCGTGGCGAGTCTGCTGCTCGAAGGCGTGAGGCTCAATCGGTGATGTATGTGTGAGTGATGACCTCCCACACATGCCCGTCTTCGCATTCGAAGTAGAAGCCGCGCCCGTTGTGCTCGTGGTTGATCTTGCCGTCCGTCCTTGACCGGGGACCGCTCCCGAACGTCACGCCGTCTTCCTTGACGCGCTGAAGGACCTCATCGAATTCTTGGTCCGAAGCGAGGAAAGCGTAGTGGTTGGAGCGCGGGCTATCTGAGTTGTCAAAGTCGAGCGTCAGAATGTCGTTGACCTTGACGGGGGCGAAGTGGCCCCAGGGCCCGTTGTACTCAAGGCCGAAGAG
Organism: Dehalococcoidia bacterium; assembly: GCA_965237445.1. Taxonomy (GTDB): domain Bacteria; phylum Chloroflexota; class Dehalococcoidia; order Lucifugimonadales. The sequence continues at coordinate 2,078,940 of OZ250142.1, forward strand.
GCGAGCGATGAACTTCGCGGACTTCTCCTTGTCGTAGGCGGGTACGATTGTGTGGTCTAGCTGTAGAGCCATGGCTATCCTCCTGAAGTTGAGTTTGACGACGAGCCCAAATTCACATGGGGGGTGGGCTGGCCTCGGCACTTGGCGCGCTCATTGGCTGACGCGCGCACCGGCTCGATGCTAAGTTCATGTTAGGCGGGGATGGACTGAGGGTAAACGATTTTGGTTGGCGGGACTGACCTGGTGGGTAAGGGATGGCCCTCCGGATAATCTCTCGAGGAGTAAGGGCGAGCTAAACAGGCGACTGGGCTGGCAGGGTGGGTCTGAGACCCACCCCTACGGCATGCTGGCGCGGTGAGCGGTTGGACCGCCGGTTCGCGGCTATACGGTCAATCCGCGACGGGGGCGGGCTCTTTTGCCGTGCTAGGTGATGCGGATGATTACTCTCGAGCGTCCAGCCTGCTCACCTGCCCTGGCCAGTCAAGTACCTTCTGGTCTGCCGTAAGTAGTTGGTGGCCTTCCAAGGCGGTTGCAACAATGATGCGGTCCGCCGGGTCAGCGTGGAAGTCCGCCGAATGCGCTGCTCGTATGCCGATTTCACCGTCAACCGCAACCTCAATGAGACCGTCCCGAAGGAGGTCCTGTCGCCACGAAACTATGTATCGAAGGAGGGTGAGCCTACGCTTCTCGTGCAGCATGGCTAGTTCCCAGAAGGAGATGGCTGATACGGCGGCTTGACTCTCACTCCAGGCGATGTCTATCACGTCACGTGTCTGCGCACCAAGCCTTCGGTCATCAACTGCCAGCCAAACGAGGACTTGTGTATCAAGCAGTATCAAGGATTCAGGACCCGGTCAGGGTCGGACTCAGCTTCGCATTCCACATCTATGGGAGAGACGATGTCGCCGTGAATCCGAATGATGTCCCGGTAGCGCCCGATGGGGGCACACAACTTCTCATGGTAGGGGGCCAGTTTCGATACAGGCCGACCGCGCTTTGTAATCACGATCTCTTCGCCGGTCTCAGCTACCTCGTCTATGAGCTTGAGGCACTTGGCCTTGAACTCCGACGCCTTTATTGTTCGAGCACCCGCCGTGCCGTTGTCCATTGGAATCGTTCGCCTCGCCCCTGGATTGTGACCTCAATCTTAGGATGGCGACTCTGGTCAGCCGTCTCCTGTCAGACCACTCGTTCTCGCTCGGGCTTCATGATGCGGACGGCGCATACTTTGTATTCGGGGATCTTTGAGTTGGGATCGAGCGCCGCGTTGGTGAGGAAGTTGGCGGCGTGGTCACGGAGCTTCACGAAGGGGACGAATATTTCGCCGGCGCGCTGCTTGTCGGTGTAGAGTACGCGGCCTTCGAGGTCGCCGCGGCGGGAGCGCACGCGAATCCACTCGCCGTCGGCGACGCCGTACTTCGAGCCGTCGTCCGGGCTCATGGCGACCTGGAGCTCCGGCGCGCGGGCCATAAGCCTGTCCGCGCGACGGGTGATCGTGCCACCGTGCCAGTGGTAGAGGATGCGGCCGGTGTTGAGGATTAGCGGGAACCGTTCAGAGGGGAGCTCGTCGGCGGCAGGGCCCTGGTCGAAGGCGACGAACTTCGCGCGGTCGCCGCGGGGGAAGTCGGTCTCGTACAGGTACCTCGTGCCGGGGTGTTCCGAGTCGGGGCAGGGCCACTGGATCCCGCCAGAGTCCAGTCTGTCGTAGTCGATGCCTGCGAGGAGTGGGGTGAGGCTCGCCATCTCGTCCCAGATCTCTGAGGGATGGGCGAAAGCAAACTGGTCTTCCACGCCGAGGCCGAGTTCGCTGCTCAGGCGACGGGCGGCGTCACAGATGATCTGCCAGTCAGGCCTGCTCACTCCCGGCGCGTCGACAGCCTTGCGCACCCTCTGTACACGACGCTCGCTGTTGGTGAAGGTGCCGTCCTTCTCGGCGAAGCTGGCCGCAGGAAGTACGACGTCGGCCACCTCAGCGGTCTCGTGCATAAAGATGTCCTGGACGACGAGGAACTCTAGCTTGGCGAACGCCTTCTCGGCGTGGTGGAGGTCCGGCTCGCTCAGGAGCGGGTTCTCGCCGGTAACCCAAGCGGCCTTGATCCGGCCGTCGAGCATGGATTCGACGATTTCTGTGGCTACGAGGCCGTCTTCCTCCGGCAGCGGTCCGGCCCAGGCTCTCCGGAATTTTTCTAAGTTCGCGGCGAGCAACTGATAGCCGGGGAAGCTGTTGGGCAGACACCCGGCATCGCCACAGCCCTGAACGTTGTTCTGGCCGCGCAACGGGGAGACGCCGTTGCCGGGCTTGCCAAGCTGGCCAGAAAGGAAGGACAGGTTCAGCAGGCCGTGCGCGTTGGCCGTGCCCATGGTGTGCTGCGTTATGCCCATGCCCCAGATGAGGCAGGAGCCGCTGAAGGGGGGCCGGGCGTACATCCGCGCCGCCTCCGCGATGTCCTCCGCGGGAACGCCGGTGATACCGGAGACGTAGTCCAGTTCGTACTTTTCGATTACCGAGAGCCACTCATCGAAGCCCTCGGTCCTGTTCTCAACGAACTCTTGGTCCAATAGGCCCTCGTCGAGGATGACCTTCGCAATGCCGTTGAGGAGAGCGACGTCGGTGCCGGGGCGGGGGCGAAGCCACAGGTCTGCGAAGTCGCACATGTCGATGCGGCGCGGGTTGATGACGATGAGCTTCGCGCCTCGCTCGACGACGGCGCGGCGCATCCGAGATGCGGCGACCGGATGGTTGGAGTTGGCGTCGGAGCCGATAATGACCAGGCAGCCGGCCTCCTCGTAATCGACGTACGAGTTGCTGGTGGCGCCGCTGCCGAGCGAGGTGAGCATGGCCTCGACCGACGGCGCGTGGCAGAGGCGCGTGCAGTGGTCAATGTGGTTGGAACCCATGACGAGCCGGGCGAACTTCTGCTGGACGTAGCCGTCTTCGTTGGTGCACTTGGCGGAGCAGAAGGTTGCGAACGAGTCGCCCCGGTACGCGGGCAGACGCTCGGCGATGACGTCCATCGCCTCTTCCCAGGTCGCGGGGGTTAGCTCGCCGTTCCGGCGAACGAGCGGCGTGGTCAGCCTGTCCTTGTGGTGCACAAACGTGTAGCCGAACCGGCCTTTAACGCAGAGCATGCCTAGGCTCGACTGGTTGTCGGGATCGTCAAGCATGCGGAGGATGCGGTCGTTTTCGTCGACCTCGGCCTTGATGCCGCAGCCCACGCCACAGTAGGGGCAGACGGTGCTGACGGTCTTCACGGGATTGGGCACGGGCACCTTAAGTTCGATCGCGCCGGTGGGGCAGACCGACAGGCACTGGCCGCAGGTGGTGCAGACGGACTCCAGAAGCGGCTTGTCCATAAAGGTGCCGATGCGAGCGCCAGCGCCGACACCGAGAACGTCTATGGCGCCGATGAACTGGTGGCCGTCCTGGCACGCCTGGGCGCAGCGTCCGCACATGATGCAGTCCGACATGGCGATGTTGAAGACAGGGTTGCTAGTGTCGATTGGCTGCCGATCACGGCCGTTCCAGCGCGGGGCCTGGAGGCCGTGGCGCTCGGCCGCGATGGTGAGTTCTTTGTACTCGCGCTTGCCGTTGGGTTCGAGCATAGCCATCGTGAGTTCGAGCACGCCGCGACGAAGGTCCACGGTCTCCGTGGCATCGGTGCGAACCTGCATTCCGTCGGCGGCCGGCACAGAGCACGAAGCGGGGAAGCCACGCACTCCGTCTATCTGCACGAGGCACGTGCGGCAGGCGGCAATCGCCTTCATGTCCGGGTCTTTGCAGAGCTGGGAGATGTACACGCCGGAAGCGTTAACCGCGTCCAGTACGTACGAGCCCTCGTCTACCTCCACCTCCCTGCCATTGATGGAAAGTTTCACAGCCATTCAGCTACCTCTCGATTCCACTCTGTTCTCAAAGGCGTCTCCAAAAAAGTGTAGGGCGCTAAGCACGGGATTGCCCGCAAGCTGGCCCAGGTTGCAGAGTGAAGCGGCGTTGATGACGTTTGCCAGGTGCTTCAACTCTTCGATGTCCTCGCCTGAGCCGCTACCGGATATCACGCGGTCAAGCGCGGCTACCTGCAGGGGAGTGCCCTCACGGCAGGGCGTGCACTTGCCGCATGACTCGTCGGCGTTATAGGCGGCGAGGTCTCGGACCACGTCCAGAACCTCCAGCCGTTCGTCGAGGGGGACGACGCCGCCTGCACCCAGCATGACTCCGGATTCGTGCATGGAGCCCGGCATGATGGGCGTGTCGATCATGTCGGGCGACATGACGCCGCTGGAGGGCCCTCCGACGGCGAGCGTGGTTATCGTGCGGCCGGGTCCGGGGCCGCCGCCGACGCCGTGAATCAACTCGCGCAGGGTGGTGCCCATCGGGACCTCTGCCATGCCGGGCCGCTGGACCGAACCGCTGAGGCTGATCAGCTTCGTTCCCCGGGCGTCGCCGGAGCCGACGGCGGAGTAGGCTTCGCTGCCGGCGGTCAGGATGTACGGCGTGGAGGCGATGGTCTCGGCGTTGTTGATGACGGTGGGCCGCGCCCACAGGCCGGCGACTACCGGCAGCGGGTCCTTCATGCGTGGCTCGCGGCGCTTGCCCTCCATGGTGTTAAGCATGGTCGTCTCATCGCCGCACACGTAGCCGCCTGCGCCGCGTCGGACCTCTACCTCGACGGTCCATCCGGTGCCGAGGACATCTTCGCCGACGAACCCCAAGGAGCGGGCCTTGTCTATAGCGTTTTGGACGCGTAGTGCGGAGAGGTTCGCCTCGGCGTTTATGTAGAGGTAGACCTGATCTAGTCCGGCGGCGTAAGCCGCAATCAGGGAGCCCTCCAAGAGTTGGAAGGGGACACCTTCCATCAGATGCCTGTCCTTGAAGATTCCCGGCTCGCCCTCCTCGCAGTTGACGACGAGGTACTTGGGCCTTCCGGGATTAGACCTCGCGCCGCGCCACTTGATCGCGGCGGGGAAGTAAGCGCCACCCCTGCCGCGCAGGCCGGAGTCGGACACCGTCTCGATCACGTCTTCCGGAGTGGTCGAAAGAGCGCTGGCGAGACCTTCGAATCCGCCCTGGGCGATGTACTCGTCCATGTTGACGGCGTCGATGTCGCCCATGCTGGCGGTTGTTGTGCGGTGCTGAGGGGCTAAGAACTCCTCGACCTGGTTGCCGATTTCGGGGTTGACCGGTGCATGGTTGCCGGAAGCTACGCCCTCGAGGATGGAGCCGACGTGGTCCGGGGTGACGCGGCAGTGCCGCATTGTTTCGCCGTCTGCCGGGGTTACAAGAACCTGTGGAGCGGCGAAGCAAGCGCCGTCGCAACCCGTGGTAACCAAGAATGCGTTCTCCGGGAGGGCGGCATCGAGAGCCATTGCTACGTCTCCCGCACCAACCGCCTGCGAGCAGTGGCCGACCTGAACCACGATTCTTGTCTTGCTGGCGCGAGCGTCGAGGCGCTCACCTGCGGCTTGTGTGAGGCGCCGGTACGCGTGCGACGCTTCGTTGCTCAAGACCTCGCTCCCGCAATCAGGGCGCGGACCGACTCGACTGTTGCGCGACCGTGCCAGCGGTGGTCGAACTCGACGGCAGGCGCAACGCCGCACAGGAAGCCGCACTCGACCTCTTCGAAGGTGACGGCGCCGTCTGGAGTGGTCTGACCGGCCGGAAGACCGAGGTCTTCGGACACGGTGGTCGCGATCTCACGGCCGCCCTGCTGCCAGCACGGTAGGCCGGTGCAGACGCGCAGGACGTGGGCGCCTGGCTTGTCGATACGCAGTTCGGAGTAGCTGGTGGCAGCCCCATAGACTTCGCTGACCGGAATACCAAGATGCCAGCCTACGACCTCCATGCCCCAGTCGGGCAGATGGCCGAACTGTTCGTGGAGGAAGTGGAGCGCGGGTAGAAGCTGTCCGTTCTCACGAGGGAAGCGATCCCGTATTGCTCTGCGAAGGGTCCTCTGGTCAGTGATCAATGAATACTCTAAGCGCAAGTGGGCGGGCAGATTTCGGTAGGCCCAAGTTACTGCAAACCCTATAGCAACGCATGTGATTGTTCAAGAAATGGCAGGGCAGGGCTTAGCCCTGCACCCACAAAGGGGGCGGCCAGACAGATCTTGGTCAAGGGTTCTGAGGAGGCCATGTCATTTGCTGGACCCATTTCTGGATTCCCGCCTGCGCGGGAATGACGAGGGTGGATGGTAGTGATTGTTCAAGAAATGGCGGGCATGGCTTGGACCTGCATCCGTAGAGGGGCGACCAGACTGATCTCGATGAGGGGTTCTGGGGAGGACGAGCATGTCCTGAACCAACTCAAGGACTCGCAAAACCCGATAGTAGTCGTCACGCAGTCATAATCTCCTTCACGAAACGACTGTGTGTTCCTTCCGTGAAAGGGCCTCAGGAGACCAGGGATTGAGACGTACGGGACAGGTTGGACAGGCCGAGACCCTTGAGCTTTGCTTCGGGGATGAGGCCGTCTGCGGTCCATCCGCGGGCCCTGTAATAGCCTTCTATCATGCTGTCAAGCTCCTGTTGCGTCAGGCGTACGCCCTTGACCGGTGCGTCTGACAGGGCCTCGGAAAGCGCGCGAGGAGGAAGGCTGTCGTCTTCCCGCGTCCAGCCCTCGCGGATGTTGAACAGCTTTCGGAGGTTGTTGATACGCTCTCCCGCTTCCTTAAGATCGGTAGCCGATGTCTGCCAACCGGTCACGTGGCCGTAAATCTCAGCGGACTCTTCGTAGAGATCGTCGAACGCCTTCCTCAGGAACTTGCACCAGATAAGGGAGTCCAGCACCGCGGAGAAGTCCTCTCCGTCCGCAGTTATCTTGCCTCGCCGCTCGTCCACGGCGAGCCTGTCGACGCGGGCCGAGAAGTCGGCCTCGTATGCGGACGACCGGTTGTGGCATGCGCCCCTTGTGCTGACGGCCAGGCCCAGCGCCATGGTCTTGAGCGATCTTGGCTCGTAGCCGGGCATCTCAAGGCCCTTGACGTGCATAGCCCAATCTTCGGATCCGCAGCCAACGGCGCCGGACGCCCTCCGAACGCCTTCAGCGAGCAGGTCACCGATGCCGCGACGCTCCGCGATGAGCTGCAGGCCAGCAGCGAGAGCGTCAGTGCTGCCGAACCGGAGGTCCAAGCCCCCAGTGTCTGCGGTTGTCAGGATGCCTTTCTCGAAGCATTCCATTGCCCAAGCTAGCGTCACGCCCGAGCTAATGGTGTCAATGCCGGCATCGTCGCAGAAATGGGCGGCGCGGATTACGGCATTGGCGTCGGATACGCCGACGAGCGGGCCGAGTGCGAAGCTGCTCTCATACTCCATGCGGCCCTGAGACTGCTTGCCGCCGTCGTTCGTGACGACGATTTGCTCACAGCCGATGGTGCAGTTGGCGCAGTGGGCGTTGCGGACGTGGTGCCGCAGGCGCAACTCCTCGCCGCTTACGCCCTCAGCTCCTTCGAACGAGGCCGAGCTGAAGTTGCGCGTGGGCAGAGCCCCCAAGCGGTTGAAGACGAGCATGTTGGCGACCGTGCCCATGTTGCGGTACTTCTCGGTGGCATCGCCGAGACTGCGCCGAGCAAGATCCGCGCCTATGCGGCGAAGCGAGTCCGGGGAGCGGACGGGAACGGAGGCAGTGCCCTTGATCGCGATTGCCTTGAGGTTCTTGGAACCCATCACGGCACCAGTTCCAGTGCGTCCCGCCTGGCGGCCGCCATCGTTGCTGATGCTGGCGAACCGGACGAGGTTCTCTCCGGCCGGGCCGATGCAGGCTACGCGAATCTTGGAGCCGAGCATTTCCTTGACGGCAGCCTCCGTATCCGATGTGCCGAGGCCTGCGAGGCCGGAGGCGTCTTCGAAGCGGACCCCAGCTTGGTCTATTACCAGCAGCGTAGGGCCTGGGGCTCGGCCGACGATGACGAGCGCATCACAGCCGGTCTTCTTCAGTTCCGGAGCGAGGAAGCTCGACGATAGCGAGTCGCCGATTAAGCCCGTGAGTGGTGACTTTGCGGCGACGGCGAACTTACTGGACGTTGTGAGCCTACTACCGACCAGAGGGCTTGTCGCGAAGATGAGGGGATTTTCCGGGCCGAGAGGATCGGTTCCCGGCGGGCAGAACTCATACAGTAGGTAGGCCGCAAGTCCGGCCCCGCCTATGAAGTTTCGCAAGACCTCCGAGTCCAGAGACTCCCATCTGCTGGAAGACTCGGACAGGTCTACGACTAGTAGTTTTCCATTGTAACCGTACACGTTTGCCTCAAAGTATGAGCGGTCGTGCCAGTATTGTACCTAACCCGGGATGCTAACCCCCCGAAAGACTGGAGAAGAGCAGGAGGGAGTCGCCATCGGCAAGCGTGACCGGATCGTCTGCGACAAACTGGTGGCCGTTGAGGTTGAATGTGTAGCTCGCTGCGAGGTCTGAGCCGTCTTCGCGGACCGCTACTCCGAGCAGCTCCGGGCATGCGAGGGCCAAGGCTCCGGCCACGTCGGAGCGGCGAGTCCGTTGGCAGACGGTAACGGCTAGGGTGCGCCTTCCCGATGCAAGTCGGGCCGAGCCGAACAACTCCACGGTGATCCGCACGTGAGGACTCTCAGAACCGCCTCCGTCATTCACTTAATTCAAGCCTCTATGGGCGCGGCCGAGTGGTGGGAGGACCACGGATTTCAGCGCAGCTCGCTACTCTCGCGCCAGTGCTTCGGCGCGTTCGAGGTCAGCCTGGGTGTTCACGTTGAAGAAGCTCAGACGGTCCGGATCGTACTCGACGACTTCGACCTGTGAGACGGTCCTGACGCGCACGTCCTCGAAGAAGCCCGCGATCTTGAACTGACCGGCCTCGAGCCTCGGCCGGATATTGTCGAGGCATGCTTTGGCATAGAGAGCGTGGGTGGGTTCGGGCCTTCCGTCCAGTTCCGGGACTATCACGTCGAAGCCGGGGCGCAACTCGATCATGCGCTGCAGGAGCGCCACGTTGAGAAACGGCATGTCGCAGGCAACGACTAGCCCCCATCCGGAGGAGGCGGCACGCAGGCCAGTGTAGATCCCCCCAAGGGAGCCGCTGTCCGGGTACGCGTCGGTCACGATGCTTGTGCTGGGCGGCAATGGAAGCGCGTCGGCCTGATCGAGATTGGCGACGACCAGCAGGGTCTCGTCAGCCACCTCGCCGACACGCCTCAGAACGCGGTTGACAAGCACCTCGCCGCCGACGGGTTCGAGCGCCTTGTTCCTGCCGAGCCGGCGACTCAGGCCGCCCGCGAGCACAATGGCCGTTAGATCAGCGTTCATGCTTCTACTTTAGCCGGTCGAGAGGACGTGTGCCGGAACCAACCCCGTTCGTTGGCTCCGCGCGAGTGGCGTTCTACAGGACCGCGCGTCACGGAAGTCGCAGCCTAGCGACCCTGGGGGAGGCGGTCGATCAGGTACTGCGGCAGTCCGGCTTCCGCCATCTTCCGCTGAGTCGCAGCTACGTCGTACTCGGTCCGATGGTGGTAGATAGTGCCCTCATCGGAGTCGTAGATAGCGTAGCTTGCCCTGGGATCACCATCCCTCGGCTGGCCCACGGAGCCGGGGTTGATCAGCATCCTTTGGCCGCCCAGGGACACGGGGGAGTCTTCCGGAAAGGCGATAAAGGCGGTGGAGTTTTCCACGGGCACGCACAGGAATGGGACATGTGAGTGGCCCAGAAGGCAGCAGTTCGTATCAAAGTGCAGAAAGCTGACGGCGGCAGATGCCTGTGAGACGACGTACTCCCATAGAGGGTCGCGCGGGCTTCCATGCACCAGCGTGAATTCGCCCTGCTCCGACTTCAACGGCAGGTCAGCAATGGCCTCAGACTGTTCCTGATTGAGCTGCCCAGCGGTCCAACGGTTCGCCTCGGCGGCGTACTCGTTGAAGGCTTCCAGGCTCAGGCGGCCGGCCGCCGCGAGGTCGTGATTGCCAGCGACAGCGACGTGCTCGTGAACTCCGAGCAGTCTCAGGCACTCCACCGGGTCTGGGCCGTATCCGATGAGGTCGCCCAAAGACCAGATCTGCGAGAAGCCGCCGCGCCGTGCCGCGTCGTCGATCACGCTGGTGAAGGCCTCGAGGTTCGAGTGGACGTCCGCGACAATCAGGACTCTCATTGGGCTCCTTATTGAGTGCGGCCGAAATCTGAACCTATAATACATTTGCTTCGATCCCATCACTAACGGGCCCATCACTTACAGGCAGACTACCGCTGACAGACCAAACCTCATCCTCCGAAGACCGTCTGACGCTGGAGATCGTGACCGACTCGCCGCAGGAGACACGAGAGGTCGGAGCGATCATGGCCAAAAACGCCCTTCCCGGACACGTGTACTTGCTAGTGGGAGATCTGGGCGCGGGAAAGACGTGCCTGACTCAAGGGATCCTCAGAGGGCTCGGCGTGACCGGGTATGCTCGCAGCCCGACTTTCGTACTGACGGCCGAGTATGAGGGGAGGCTGCGGCTCTACCACTTCGATCTGTACCGCCTGGAGTCAGGGGCCGAGCTCCTGGACTTGGGTGTGGACGAGTACATGGAGGCCGGCGGTGTGTGCGTGGTCGAATGGGCGGACCGTTTTCGCGAGTGGCTGCCAGTGGACGCGTTGGAGGTGAGTATCGACAGCCTTTGCGAGTCGCGCCGCCGGCTCGTGTTCAGCGGTTCGTGCCAAACGTACGGCGGCCTGATGCGCGAGTTGGCCACGGCCGCGAGCGGCGCGGCGGCCCAGGGCAGACAATGCAACTGTTGATCGACACTTCGACGAGGTATGCGGCCGTAGGGCTGTCGGTCGACGGCGAAGTCATGGCGCAAACGGCCTGGCTTTCTGCGCAGAATCACTCTGTGGAGCTGATTCCGGCAGTCGAGCGGTTGCTGGACTCCCGCGGCGTCAAGGTGGAAGACCTGAGTGCGGTGTTCGCTGCCAAGGGCCCGGGCGGATTCAGTGCCCTCAGGATTGGTCTAAGCACGGCGAAGGCCCTGGCGATTACCATGGAACTGCCGCTGGTCTCGATTGGCACCCTAGAGCTGGAACTACACCCGTACCGCTGCCTCGGACGCTCGGCTTGGGCTGTCATAGACGCGGGCAGGGATATGCTGTACGTGGGCAGATCGGAGGGCGCGCCGAGCGAGGCGGCAGTGGAGGGCTATGAGGTGATGACGCTGGAAGAGCTATCGGACGCCATCCCCGAAGGTACGCTGCTATGCGGAGAGGCTGTCGGCACACGCCGAGAATGGGTCCGTGAGAATCTAGGAGAACGCGTGGCCGTAGCGCCGGCCACGCTGCCAACTCGACATCCCGGTGCGTTGGCGATTCTGGCGAACGAGCGCCTAATCCAAGCTGACGTAGATGACGCCGACATGCTTCAGCCGATCTACATCCGCGGCTCGCAGTTCGAGGTTGCCCACCGGCGTTGGATATCATAGGGGCCCCTGACGAGGCCAAGGCTAGGACAGGAACCGACAGGCAGAGGGACGAAAATGGAAAGAACCCTGGTGTTTCTAAAGCCGGACGCCGTGCAACGCGGTCTGATTGGGTCAATCGTCACGCGCTTTGAAAGAAGAGGGCTGAAGCTTGCGGGCATGAAGTTGATGCGCGTGTCTGAGGTGCTCGCGAGAAGGCACTACACCGAGCATGAGGGCAAGCCGTTCTACGAGGGACTCGTGCAGTTTGTGACGTCGTCGCCAATAGTTGCCATGGTCTGGGAAGGCAAGGACGCAGTGCAGGTAGCCCGAGACACGATAGGAGCTACCGACCCGGCGAAGGCGGTACCAGGGACGATCAGGGCCGATTTCGGAATGGACCTTGGGCGCAACCTTGTGCACGGCTCCGACTCGCTGCAGTCTGCCGACAGAGAAGTGGGACTGTTCTTCTCTCCGAACGAGTTAGTGGAGTACAGCCGCGACAACGAGCGTTGGATTACTGAATCCTGACGACCTCGGTGCCGCGGGTCCACAACTGTTCCATTCCGTAGAAGTCTCGTTCCTCTGGGCCGAACAGGTGGATGATTACGTCTCCAAAGTCCAGCAGCCTCCAGCCACTCTCGTGCGTCCCTTCCCGATGGTGCAGGACGGCCCCCCTGCGCTCCAGCCCATGCTCCACTTCTTCTGCGAGCGCCCTGATCTGGCGCCTAGAGGCTCCGGTCAGGATCACGAAGTAGTCGGCGAAGTCGCTGACACTGCCGATGTCCAGCATGACGATGTCCGTGGCGAGGCCGTCGGACGCGATGTCTACGGCAAGTCGAGCGTAATCTGAGGGCTGCAGTTTTTCCGTCTCCGTCATTAGATCGGATTATAAGTACGGTGTTCTCCAGAGGTCAACGCCAGGCAGCTTCGTTGCGGGGATTTGCGATCGTCCAACTTCTCACAAACTTGTCATTAGCCTTGAACTTTCCGAAGGGACGCCCGTTCAGGGTTTGAAAAGTTCAACACTGCAAGTGCTCGCTAAGCTCGCTGAGAGTCGTAAGGGTCTGCGCTTCATTGAGAGTCCCGCTTTCGCTGTGCTAGCCTAAGCCTATGAGCAGACCGAAGGTAATAGTGGCCATGAGCGGGGGTGTAGACTCCTCGGTAGCGGCGCTGTTGTTGAAGCGCGAGGGCTACGATGTTGTCGGTGTCACGATGAGGTTATGGTCCGAGGAGCAGGAGGATAATCCACGCCTCAATCGGCGCTGTTGCTCGGTGCGAGACGTGGATGACGCCCGGCGCGTTTGCGACTTGATCGGAGTGCCGCACTACGTGCAGAACTTCGAGCGGGAGTTCCAGCAGTACGTAGTCGACTATTTCGTCCGAGAGTATGAACGGGGCAGGACGCCGCACCCATGCCTGGCGTGCAACGACAGAATCAAGTTCGACTTCCTGCTGCGACGCGCAGTGTTTTTGGACGCCGACTACATCGCGACCGGACACTACGCCCGAATCAGGCGCGAGGGCGGCACCGCAAGGCTGCTAACCGGGCGGGACGTGTCCAAAGACCAGTCTTACGTGCTCTTCACATTGACGCAGGAGGAGCTTGCCAGGCTTCTCTTGCCAATCGGCGAGCACGGCAAGGCGGAAGTACGGGAATTTGCGGCGGAGGCGGGGCTTCCTGTGGCTGACAAGCCGGATAGCCAGGAGATCTGCTTTATTCCAGATGACAACTACCGAAAGTTCGTGAAGGACCGCAGCAGGATGGTCCCTGGAGAGATCGTGGACCGAGACGGGAATGTGTTGGGAGAGCACAAGGGCGTGCAGTTCTTCACGGTAGGCCAGCGGCGGGGGCTGGGACTGAACGGCAACTCGGGAGCGCCGATGTATGTGACCGGCATCGACTCTGTCACGCATCGCGTTACCGTTGGACCGGAGAGCGAGCTAATGCGGAGCGAACTCTGGGCCTCACGGGTCAACTATGTTGGCGGGGACAAGCCGAACCGGCCGATGGAAGTGGAAGCCAAGATCCGATACAGATCGGGAGCGGCGTCGGCCACGGTCCTGCCGCAAGGCGACTGGGCGGAGGTGGCATTCCACTCGCCCCAAAAGGCGATCACGCCGGGCCAGGCAGTAGTCTTCTACCAGGGCGACGAAGTGCTGGGGGGCGGGTACATCGAGGTGGGGCCGACACCCGCGGCGGTCAACTGACGAGAGGGTTGCCTTGGACTACAAAGACATCATCCGCATGGCCCTGGCGGAGTACTCGGAGGACATGGGCCGCGCGCTGGAGGGGCTTACCTCGGAGGAGAGACGCTATCAGCCCACGCCGGACTCTAACCACATCGACTTTCTGGTGTGGCACATAGCGAGAGTGGAGGACGGGTGGATCAATTCGTATGCGCGACAGGTCCGAACGGTCTGGGAGGATGGGGGATGGGGCGATAGATTAGGGTTGCCCGAAGAAGGGGGCGGCTTTGGCTTCGATGCCAACCAGGTACGCGACCTTCCCGAGCCTTCGATCCTGAGCTCTTGAACGAGTACGCGGAGGCTGTCCGTGAGACGACGCTGGCATTTCTTGAGCAGTCGACGTCTGAGGAGATTGGACGACCGCGCGACAGGGGATGGCGGGAGCCGTACTGCATCGGTAGCGCTCTCAGCCATCTGTTGGTGGAGGAGAGCCAGCACGTGGGTCAGATAGCGTACATCCGCGGCATGTTGCGCGGGCTGGACAAGTAGACGAGAATACCCCGCCAAGTTTGGGGATCGATCGAGGAGACTGCATGTTTCACAGAGAGCTATTACGCTGGGGCTTGGAAGAGACTGCCCGTGATAAAGCGATCGCGATGAACGGCCTAACGGCAGAGGAGCGGCGGCACCAGCCGGGACCTGAATCGAATCACATCGACTTCCTTGTATGGCACTTAGCCAGGGTCGAGGACATGTGGATACAAATGTTTGCGCAGGGCAAGCCGGCCATCTGGCAGGAAGGCGGCTGGGCCGAGAAACTAGGTATCGACCATAACGAGCTTGGGTTTGGGTTTACGATCGAGCAGGCCCGAGACCTGCCTGTGTACGACTATGATCTAATGGACGAGTATGCGAATGAGGTCCGACAGAGCACCCTAGCGTACATTGATTCAGCGTCAGTCGAAGAACTTTCGAAGCCCAGAGAAACCCCAGTACCAGCCTGGAACCCGTTCTCAGTTGGATTCGCTCTCACCCGCATACTGGTGGAGCATAACCAGCATGTGGGCCACATAGCCTACATTCGAGGCATGCAGCGGGGCATCAACAAGTAGCCAGGATCTCGCCGGCAGGGCGACCTGTCCCAGCCGGGCTCCACCAAGTCTTGCGGGAAGGCTGATCACTCCAGCGATCTCTCGCCAGTCCCGGGAGGGATGTAGACGGCATTTGCTCATGGGGGAGGACCGTGGACTTCAAAGAGATCATCCGGATGACGCTGGAAGAATCTTCTGAGGACCTCGCCAGGGCACTGGACGGCCTGACTTCGGTGGAGCGGCGGCATCTGCCTTCACCGGAGTCCAACCACGCGGACTTCATCGTTTGGCACGCGGCAAGGGCTGAGGACGACTGGATCAACGGCATCATCGGGCAGGGAGAGACGATCTGGGCGCGTGACGGCTGGAGCGAGAGGCTCGGCATTCGGATCGAGGGCAATGGCTACGGCATGACGGCAGACGAGGCCCGGGACTTGCCCACGTACGATCCGGTCCTGCTACAGGAGTACGCCGAGTCGGTGCGGCAGGGGACGCTAGATTACCTGGAGACAACTACGCCAGCGGTCCTGGACGAGACACGCGATGGCGGCTGGCGCGTGATCAAGATCGGCAACGCGCTGAGCCACCTGTTGGTGGAGATAGCCGAGCACGTGGGCCACGTAGCTTACATACGGGGCATGTTAAGGGGTCAAGACAAGTAGGGCGCAGTTGCCGATTTCTAGTGGCTAGTAGTCAGTGAAAGGGACGCCGTGGACTTCAAAGACATCATCCGTATGGCGCTGGACGAGTCTTCCGAGGACCTGGCCAGGGCTCTAGACGGCCTGACACAGGAGGAGCGGCGGCATCTACCTTCCGCGGAGTCCAATCACGTAGACTTCATCGTCTGGCATGCGGCAAAGGCGGAGGACGACGAGATCAACAGCATTATTGGGCAGGGCGCGACGATCTGGACGCGTGAAGGATGGGGCGAGAGGCTAGGCATCCCGATCGAAGGCGATGGCTACGGCATGACAGCGGAGGAAGTTCGAGACTTGCCCACGTACGATCCGGTTCTATTGCAGGAGTACGCGGACTCGGTGCGGCAGGGGACGCTGGACTACCTAGAGACGACTACGCCAGAGGTGCTGGACGAGACCCGGGACGCCGGCTGGCGTGTGGTCAAGATCGGCAACGCGCTGAGCCATCTCATGGTTGAGATAGCCGAGCACGTGGGCCACGTGGCTTACATTCGCGGCATGTTAAGGGGACTAGACAAGTAGCCCGCCAGACGGCGGGCTACTTCAAGTTCTAACAATGTGCGACGCTTAGGCGCGCCGGGCGGAGTGCCGGGCTATCCCGCCATTGCGGCTTCGATGCTCTGGACCAGCTTGGCCTTGGGGGCCGCGCCGACGAGTTGGCCGACCTTATCGCCGTCCTTGAAGATCAGCAGCGCGGGGATGCCCCGAATGCCGAACTTCTGAGGCGTGGCGGGGTTGGAGTCCACGTCCACTTTTGCGAACGTGACTCTGCCGTCGTACTCCTCGGCTAGCTCGTCGACAACCGGCGCGATCGCCTTGCAGGGGCCGCACCATTCGGCCCAGAAGTCCACGACCACGGGGTTGCCCGACTGAATGACCTGTTCTTCAAAGGTGTCGTCGGTTACGGCTATCGTCTTGCTCAACTGTGATCTCCCTGGGTTGTTGTGACTGTTTCCTAGTAGAACGTGCACCCGATCCCGCGGTAGCCGATTGTGACCTTGGCGCCTTCAACGAGAACCGGAGTGATCCGCTCGCCGTCGGTAGCCGCTTCGAGGTCAGCCCACTTCTCCGGGTTGATGGCGAGATCGATCTCGTCGTACTCGGTGCCCTTTTCTTCCAGCTCCATCTTGACCGACACGCAGATGGTGCATTCGGGGTGCGTGTAGAGAATCGCCTTTTCGTCAGCCATTGTCTCTCGTCAACTTCAGCTTCACCTTGACGGACGCAGTTGTTGTGTTTGGCTGCGCCCTCTAGTTCTCGGAGCCCTTCGGCCAGGGCGGCTGCGGCCGCTTGAGCTCGCCGATGTAAGACTTGGTCGAGGCAAGTGCCATGAAATGCTCAAACGTCTCCACTGAGTCCTCTTCGGGCGGCGTGAAAGTCTTCAGGAAGGCGACGTTTTCGTTCTCGAACAAGAAGGTAGGCGTTCCGAAGATTCCGTGGGACACGGCCTCCTCGTGATCGTGACCAACTGTTGCGACCAACTCGGGATCGTCCATGTCCTGCTTGAACCGGTCCACGTCCAGGCCAGTCTTCTCAGCGATGCCGACCATGGCCTCCTTCTGGTTTAGAGGCAGCCGGTCTTCGCCGCCGTGCCTCGCTGTCAGGAGCTCCAGGTTGAACCTGTCCTGCTCTCGCGCACCCTGCCTGCGTGCGGCTACGCTCGCGATCTGCGAGACGATGCTGCGGCCGGCAGTCAGGTCATCCTGCTCCCAGACCTTCCAGTCACCATTGCCCTCAGAGCCCTGGCCCAATGTGTAGGCGTTCTGCTCTAGCGAGAAATGTCTCCAAGTGATATCCAGGTTGTCACCGTAAGCTTCCTGGACCCGTGACAGCCACACGGCTGCCTGATACACCCACGGTCAGCCAAAGTCGATCCAGATGTTCATCTTGATGTTATCCATAGTGCCTGTTCCTCCTGCACTTGATGCTTAGTCCGACACTTCAATTCTAACGTATCGGGAGGGGCGCACAAAGATTTAACGAGAGGGCAGCAGGCAGAATGATAGACTGGCAGCCCCGAAGGATTTGCGCACGTGCACCTCTGCCGGACCTGCGTACCGACATGAAGAGAAACCCGAGGCGTAGACCATGGGCCTCAGGCCGCATTTCGAAGAAGAGTCAGCGCTCCACCGCATGGGGTTCCGCTATGTCGCGGGCATCGATGAAGCAGGGCGCGGGCCGCTCGCGGGTCCAGTGATGGCGGGAGCGGCGGTGTTTGCAGCCCTTCCCACTGGCAACTGGGCTGATCGGGTGCGGGACAGCAAGCAGATGACCGCTAAGGCCAGGGAGGCCGTGCTTCCTCAGATACGCGCAACCGCAGTAGCCTCGGCAGTGGGCACCGCCGGCCACGAAGAAGTGGATGACGTCGGGATTGCCCAGGCCACCCGTCTTGCCATGATGCGCGCGATCGACCAGCTATCTGTCAGTCCAGACTATCTTCTAATAGACGCAATCGGCCTGCCGGACGAACAGACGCCCCAGAAGTCGATTATCAAGGGGGACTCGATCTGTTTCTCGATTGCCGCAGCGTCGATCCTGGCGAAGGTCTATCGAGATCGATTGATGGCCAGGGCGGATATGATGTTCCCTGGCTACGGCTTTTCTTCCAACAAGGGCTACCCTACGGTCGCGCACATCGAAGCTCTACGCCGTCTTGGCCCGTGTTCTATACATCGGCGGTCATTCTCGCCAGTGAGGGCACTCATCCAGAGCGAGGCCGCGGGGGCGTGAACCGGCAGGACACCGGCAGAAGGGGCGAGGCCGTTGCCCGGCGCCACCTGGAGTCGAGGGGATACGAGATCCTTGAGACGAACTACCGGCTTCGCAGTGGCGAGATCGATGTGGTAGCGCGCCACGACAGCATGCTTGTGTTCGTGGAGGTCCGGTCCCGCCGTGCGCGAGGATTTGGGGCACCGGAAGAGTCGATTACATCCGCCAAACGCCGCAAGCTGTCGGAGACGGCGCAGGGGTACCTACAGGAGCAAGGACTGGCAGCCTCCGACTGGCGGATCGACGTCGTGCTGGTGGAGTTCAGTGGCCGGGGCAGATCTCCCAGAGTGGAGGTGATCGTCAACGCGGTTGAGGATCCGGCATCGGACCTGCCTTGAGGGGGAATTTACGACCGCCGTGGTACAATGCCGCCCGCATTTCTACGCCCTGAGACCGGCGTCAGCAGGGCGTACAGACCCCGAAAGGACTCCATGTCACACCCTCCGTTCATTGCGGCCCTGATTCACTCGCTAGTGGAGGACATTCGGCTCCTGGAGGCGTTTGTGACCGCGCCACTGGGCCTGTACTCGGACATTAAGATGCTACGGGAGGCGCTGCCGTTTTCAGAAGCTGGAGAGCTCGAGCGATCGGCACAGCAGGAACGCAGGCTTGCGTACCGGCACATGACGAAAGACCCGCCTCAAACCGCGTTGGCCGCGGTTGCTCACGCCCGCATTTCGATCGAGGCGGCGGGCGCTGTGGTGTCGACCGATGGGCCGGTCTTGGACTCCGGGTGGAAGGAGCAGGCGGAGGCGGTGCTGGCCCGCGTCGAGCGGCAGGTTGCCGGTACGCTTCGGTCGACTCTAGCTGCCCGTATAACGGGGGTATACGTGATCGTCGATCCGGAGGCCACCAACGGTCGGCCCGTGGCGGAGGTGGCAGAAGCCGCTCTCCGAGGGGGTGTCCGGGTGCTTCAACTACGCGACAAGAGCGGCGACAAGGCACAGATGCTGGAGGCTTCCCGCAAGATCAAGGACCTCTGCGACAAGCACGACGCGCTATTCATAGCAAACGATCACGCGGACCTGGCTCTTGCGAGCGAGGCACATGGACTCCACATAGGCCAGACCGACCTGCCCATACAGGAGGCTCGGAGGGTGCTGGCGCCAACGCAGATCGTAGGCAAATCGAACAACGGCGTGGAAGAGGCGGTCTCTTCCGAGGCCGAGGGAGCGGACTACGTAGCTGTGGGCGCCGTGTATGCCACGAGTACGATGGGCAAGTCGAGCAGGGCGCCCGTTGGTCCAGAGACGGTGGAGCGAGTCAAGTCGATGGTGGAAGTCCCGGTGGTCGCAATCGGCGGGATCAATGCCGGCAACGTGGAGGCCGTGGTCAGGGCCGGCGCGGACTGCGTTTGCGTGGTTTCCGCGATCACAATGGCAGAGGACCCAGCGCAGGCAGCGCGGGAGTTGACGTCCCTGGTTGCGGCGACGGGAGCAAAGTAGGTTGGCGGACCAGAAGCGAGATGAAGGGGCAGTAGAGGCCCTGCGTTCCTATGCCGCCCTAGCCCAGAGCGAGTTTTCCAAGCACCACGAAGCGCGAGAAGAAGCACTTCGCCTGTCAAGGGAGATCATCCGGGGTTCGGCCAACTCGATCAGGGCGTCTCATCGCGGGGAGTTGGAACGGGCGGAGGAGTTGGCAACCGAGGTCGGCGTTCTGGTCAGGCGGCTAGACGCTGTTCGCGACATTCACCCGAAAGTTTTCTACGGTGGCTTCGTTGAAGATGCCCTGCAGGAGTACGTAGAGGCACACGCCACTCTCGCATTAGTCCGAGGTGCGTCATTGCCCAGCCCCGGCGACCTGGGCGTCGAGTCGAGGCCGTATCTCAACGGACTCGCGGACACGACCGGGGAGATCCGCAGGTACATCCTGGATGGGCTGCGGCGCGACGATTTCAGCCGTTGCGAAGAGCTTCTGGACGTAATGGACGAGGTCTATACTCACCTCGTCTCGATGGACTTTCCGGACGCGGTCACCGGTGGCCTACGACGGCGCACGGACATGGTGCGGGGCGTGCTGGAGCGAACGCGCGGCGACCTGACGATGGCCCTGCGCCAGCGCCGGTTGGAGGCGCGGCTAGCGGCGATGGACGTGGGTGACCGGGGAGATTCTTGACGGTCTCCTAGTGCTGTGCTAGCTTTCAAAGCCGTCTTAACTCGAACCTAGAGATAAGTCTTCCCTTGCATTGGGGAAGGCTTTGTTGTGAATGGGAGACAGGCCGTGGCAGTGTTTTACATCGCAATAGCAGCCGGCGCCACGGCGCTGGCATTTGCCTTCTTACTCGCCGTGAGAATCGTGCGCGAAGACGAGGGAAGCGAGGCGATACAGGCGATTGGGGAAGCCATCAGGGAAGGCGCGATGGCGTTTCTCCGCCGCGAGTACACGTTGCTGGCGATTTTCGTCGTCGTAGTCTGGGTCATCCTGGCGGTGTTCATCGACTGGGACGTACTGGACAAGATCGATGGACCGTCCAGGAGCGTGCCTTCGACGGCATTTGCGTACCTTGGCGGCGCGATAGGCTCGGCCCTGGCCGGGTTTATAGGAATGTACATCGCCGTAAGGGCAAACACGAGAACGACCGTCAAGGCGATGACCGGCTTAAACGCCGCCCTGAGGGTATCTTTCAGCAGTGGCACCGTGATGGGGATCTCGGTCGTTGGACTGGGCCTGCTGGGCATTACGCTAGCGTACTGGTTCATCAAGGACATCAACATAGTTGCAGGATTTGGCTTCGGAGCCTCGTCGATAGCGTTGTTCGCCAGGGTAGGCGGCGGCATTTTCACGAAGGCGGCGGACGTAGGCGCGGACCTCGTCGGAAAGATCGAGGCAGGCATACCGGAGGACGATCCACGGAACCCGGCCACAATTGCTGACAATGTGGGCGACAACGTGGGCGACGTAGCCGGGATGGGTGCGGACCTGTTCGAGTCTTACGTGGGATCCATCATTGCCGCGATTGCGCTCGCGGCTGTTGGCGTAACCGCACTCGGCTTAGTCGAGAACGCGGACCTTCCCTTCGACCACAATCTCGTACTTCTGCCGATCCTGGTAGCGGCCACGGGGATTTTTGCTTCGATACTCGGCACGTTCCTTGTGAGGACGGGCGAAAGCGCGGATATGGGCAGGCTGCTGTGGGCATTGCGCATTGGCATATTCGCGGCCGGGGGGCTGGTGCTTGTGGGAATCGGCATCGCCATCTCACAGATGGGCCTGCCCTTCAACCTGTTCTGGGTTATCGTGGTTGGACTGGTGGCGGGCCAGATTATCGGCACATCGTCCGAGGTGTACACCTCTTACGAGTTCAAGTTCACGCGGGACCTCGCCAAGCAGGCGGAGACCGGCCCGGCCACTGTGATCATTGGCGGGCTTGGCTTGGGGATGATCAGCACGCTCATTCCGGGGATCGTAGTGGTGATCGCGATGTGGCTCGGCAACGAACTGGCCGGCACATACGGGGTGGCGCTCGCGGCCGTTGGAATGCTGTCCACGTTGGGGATCACGCTAGCCACGGACGCGTACGGCCCGGTTGCCGACAACGCTGGCGGCATCGCGGAGCAGGCCGGGCTGCCGCCCGAGGTGCGGGAGCGGACGGACGCTCTGGACTCGCTGGGCAATACCACGGCGGCAACCGGCAAGGGATTCGCTATAGGCTCCGCGGTGCTGACGGCTCTCGCCCTGCTGGCCGCCTACGCAAGCGTGACGGAGATCGACGTGTTCAACCTGTCGGATACGAACGTACTGATGGGGCTGATCGTGGGGAGCATGATGCCGTTCCTATTCGGCGCTCTCACGATGCAGGCCGTCGGCCGGGCCGCAAACGCGATGGTGCAGGAGGTCCGGAGGCAGTTCCGAGAGATCGAAGGCCTGTTGGAGGGCAAGGCGCAGGCTGACTATGCGCGGGCCGTGGACATCAGCACGCGAGGGGCGATGCGGGAGATGGTGTTGCCGGGCTTGATAGCGGTGGTGGCTCCGATTGCCATAGGATTCATACTTGGGCCGGAGGCATTAGGTGGTCTGCTGATCGGCTCCATTGCCACGGGCTTTCTGCTCGCCGTGATGATGGCCAACGCGGGCGGCGCCTGGGACAACGCCAAGAAGTACATTGAAGCCGGGCACCTTGGCGGCAAAGGCTCAGACGAACACGCTGCGGCTGTCGTCGGAGACACGGTGGGCGATCCTTTCAAGGACACGTCCGGCCCTTCGCTGAACATCTTGATCAAGCTGATGTCAATTGTGGCCCTAGTGTTCTCGCCTCTGTTCCTCTAGTACGAGCAGGCATCAACTGTTCAACATGGTGCCGTGCCACGGCGGCTCGCCTCCGTTTTGACAATCGGCGAGGCGATTGCTAGCTTGAGTTTGCCGACATCGTGGTGAGGCCCACCGCGTTTCCAGGAGTCTAGACGAAAACGTGACCGACCCAGTCTCCGACCTTGACCTAAACACTCTGACATCTCTTTGCAAAAGGAGAGGCTTTGTCTTTCAGAGCAGCGAGATTTACGGCGGCCTGGCGAGTACGTGGGACTACGGCCCCTTGGGAGTCGAGCTGAAGAGAAACGTTAAGGACGCATGGTGGCGGACATTCGTTCTTGGACGAGACGACATCGTCGGGCTGGACTCGGCGATTCTGATGCACCCCAAGGTCTGGCAAGCCAGCGGCCACGTCGACAGTTTTTCTGACCCGCTCGTGGAGTGCAGGGACTGCCACCAACGTTGGAGGCTAGATCAGTTGGAGGGGTCTGCTTGTCCAGGCTGCGGCGGCCAACTCACCGACGCTCGCCTGTTCAACCTCATGTTCAGAACGTCCATCGGACCCGTCGAGGACGATGCGAGCACTGCGTACATGAGGCCGGAGACCGCCCAAGGCATCTTCGTCAACTTTACGAACGTGCTTAACTCATCGAGGAAGAAGCTGCCCTTCGGAATCGCCCAGATCGGCAAGGCGTTCAGGAACGAGATAACCACCGGCAACTTCATCTTCCGAACGAGAGAGTTCGAGATGATGGAGATCGAGTACTTCGTGAGGCCCGGGTCCGAGGACGAATGGTACGAGACATGGGTCGGCAAGTCCTTGAATTGGTACAAGGAGCTAGGTGTAAAGCCTGATCGGCTCAGAGTACGTCCACACGATGCTGACGAACTCTCCCATTACTCGAAAGCGACGTCCGACATCGAGTACAACTTTCCCTGGGGTTGGGGCGAAGTGCAGGGGACTGCCAGCCGAACAGACTTCGACCTTAACGCTCACTCGGATGCAAGCGGGACCGGCCTTACGTACTTTGACGACGATTCGGGGGCCCATATTGCTCCGTATGTGGTTGAGCCATCCTTTGGAGTTGATCGCGCGCTGTTGACGTTTCTCGTAGATGCATATTCAGTGGAGGAGACACAGACAGCGTCTGGAAAGACTGACAAGCGGGTCTTGCTCAAGCTTCATCACACCCTGGCGCCCGTAAAGGTGGCAGTTCTGCCCCTGAGCCGCAACGAGCGGCTGGTGCCGACGGCACGGAGTGTGTTCGACCACATACGCGCATCAGGAGCCATAAATGGTTATGTGCAGTACGATGACTCTCAAAGCATTGGGCGCAGGTACCGCAGGCAGGACGAGGTAGGCACCCCTCTTTGCGTGACCGTTGACTTCGACTCCCTGGAGGACGGACAGGTGACGATTCGCGAAAGAGATACGATGGCGCAAACGAGGGTGGCCATCGATGGCCTTCCCGAGCAGCTTTCCCGGCGTCTTCAGGTTGGCGCATGACCTGCCGATACCAGACGAGCGGCCGAACGATGCAGACTCCGCATCCGTGGAGATGGCGGTGTCGTAATCTCTAATGAGATTAGGCGGAGAGGCGTAGTGTACGCGAGTACTGGGAACTCAATGGGGAGCTACTTGCCCGAGATCAACGATCGAGAGCTATCCACACGTTCGCGGGTGGTACCGTTGATTCTTGCGCTTGCTGCCACCCTGTTCATCTTCGCGGCGTGCGGCTCAGAGGGGCCTGACGCTGCCCCGGACTTCGAGATCACGCTGTTTCAGAACGAGAATCACGGCGAAGGAGAGGTCTTCCACTTGGCCGCGAGCAAGGGGCAACCGGCAGTGGTCAACTTCTGGTACCCGTCATGCCCGCCCTGCAGGCTCGAGATGCCTCACTTCGAGCAGGCCTCCAGGAAGTACCGAGAGTCTGGACTGCACTTCGTTGCCGTGCAGACGTTGGGATTGGACACTGTGCAAGACGGTCAGGACTTTGTCGAGGACTTCGAGTTGACCTTCACCATTGGTCCGGACACGGTGGAGGGAGAAATCGTCCGGTCGTACGAAGTTCTTCACTATCCATCAACGTTCTTTCTGAACGAGAACCACGAGATTGTTGAGACCTGGGCCGGCCCGCTCAATGAAGAGAAGCTCGAAGAGTTGATCCAGTTGGTGCTCAACTAGCCGCAATCTGCCGGGACTCCATACATAAGTGACCGCCGGCGATGTTTTCCTGCTGATTGTCAGATGGCTCCACCTAGTCTGCGCCGCAGCGTGGGTCGGTGGAAGCATCTTCTATCTACTTGTTCTGATGCCTGCGACACGTAACTCAGCCGGCGCCGCCAAGGGATGGAATGCCGCAGTGGCGGCCGAGTTTCGAGGGCTGGTGGACGTTTGCATCATCGTACTTGTCGCTACAGGGGCTATCCTCTCGTTCGAACGGCTTACTGGAGGCATAGTCGGCGTGCCATTTGTGGTGACCCTTGGACTGAAAATACTGTTGACTCTCTGGATGTTCTATTTGGCCCTGTCTCTCAGACGAAGGCGGCACCGGCAGACAGGCTCAAGCGAACACGTAGCCGCGCCTTCTCTGTTTGGCCGACTGTCGAATCGACACAGTATGATAGTCATTCTTGGGGTACTAGTCCTGCTGGTATCCGACCTGTTGAAAGTGCTGTATGAGTCGGCTCTCGTGAAGTGACAGTGTGCGCCGGCGTTTTCTTCGCCAGCCGGAGGCGGCCTGTCTGACGAGAGCGTCCGATTTGGAACTTACAGCTAAAGAGGAGTTGCGCCGGCAATGAGAAAGCAACTGATGGATATCCTTGCCTGTCCCTTATGCAAAGGAGAGTTGGCTCTCGAAGTCACGGAGACAGATGACGAGGAGATTCTGGCCGGCACATTGACGTGTGCATCCTGCGACGAGGCGTACCCGATCGAAGATGGGATACCAAACTTGCTGCCTCCGGACATGCGAGCCGAGTGATCTTCTGCCGCGCATGCGCTGGTGTTTACGTTCCAGGGAATCATAGACAGTGGCCCTGGCTTCGCCGATGCACTTCAGAGGACGGATCCTGTTCGCAATTGGCAGGCAGCGCCTGAGGAGAGAATATGAAAGTTAGATTCGTGGCCGGGTTTTCGCCGATTGTCAACTCTGCCGAGGAAGGAAGAAATTTCTGGGGCGAGAGGCTCAAGCTCCCGCTGTTGGTTCCCGACCCGGAGCGAAGCTATACGGAAGTGGAACTGCCGGGCCTGAAACACTTTGGCCTGTGGACGCTCCAGGACGCTGCTCGAAGTATTTTTGGCACGGAAGAGTGGCCTGAGGACGTCCCTCGGCCGCAGGCAACGATCGAACTCGATGTCGATGACGTTGCAGAGGCAATTCGAGAGCTTCGCGAAAGGGGCCTGGAAATCCTTCAGGACGTCAGAGTGGAGGAGTGGGGCCAGACCACAGCGCGGCTTCTGTCTCCCGAAGGTCTGCTTGTCGGGGTCACCTACACGCCCTGGTTAAGAGACGACGTTCCTCAAGAGTAGCCTTAGTTCCCATCATCCGCTGTGGCAGGGCCACGCGGCTCCGATAGTGGTCGTGCGTGACCAGGGACCACCTGCTTCAAGCGGCGGAAAGTTTCAGCAGCTTGTGCACGGTCCTCCAGTTGCGCATTGTGCTGGTGGTCTGGAGCCTTGAGTCGAACCAAGCATTCGTAAGTTTGGTGCGCGACAACCCGCGCGGGCAGTGAAGGAAGATCTCGCGGCCAACTACCAAAAACCTGTCGCCGGGAGAGCGCTCCGGGTCAAGGGTGGTCGCCTGAGCGAGGGAGGGCGCGACAGGAAGAAAGACGACGTGAAGCTCGTTGGCGGCTGCGCCAGCCTCAGAGAAGGGGTTGGCTCGAACTACGTTCAGCAGATCTGCGGCTGTGCGGCCAATCACCGGAATCGAGTAACCGAACCTGTTCATGATAGATTCGGCAACGAGACTGGGCACCCGGGACGCCAGATTGGGATCGGCTTGGAACACGACGTTGCCGCTCTGAATGTAAGTCCGCACGTTGCCGCATCCCACCGCCCGGAACATCGAAGCAAGATCCTTCATAGGCAGTTTGTTTCTGCCGCCCACGTTCACGCCGCGTAGTAACGCGACGTGGGTGTCGCTCGCCGGTGTACTGCAGGGCAAGCAGGTGCTCAATCCACGCCTTCTCCTTCCCTCAAGCCTGCAACTCCGTGTGCTCCCGGCGACATGTCCCTAGTCCAGCCAAGGTAGCAACTGGAATCCCGCATGGCATGCGTATGCAACGGCCACACCCTTAAGAATCTTTCCCACCAGGACCACTCCGAGGAAGCGAAAGAGTGGGTAGCGTGTTGCCCCGGCTGCTATTCCAACCACGTCAACAACCGGGTTAGGGATCACGGATACAAGGAAGATTACGAGGGTGCCCCGGCGTTCCATCCAGACTTGTACGCGCTGATAGAAGGCGTGCTTTTCGACAACCGCCTTGCCCCCGTATCCGACGGCGTAACCGGAGAGCTCTCCGATCGCCTCACCGACTCCCGCAAACAAACCGGCGACGTACGGGTTGAGGAATCCGCCGGATGCGCAGAGTGAGATCAGACCCGGGACCGGCAAGACCATTGAGAAGCTGCCCAAGAAACTCAACAGGAACACGCCAGGGTAGCCGAGATCCCTCCATTCTACGTTCGCCCACCAACTCCTTCCCAACCAAACTGCGAGCACCAATAGCGCGACTGCAGCAATGATGAGGATGCTGCGCCTTGGTTCTGAACCGGCGAAGTTGCATACAAGACGGGAGAGCGTGCCTCTGCGGACTTCGCAAGCGCCAACAGGTTGGGCGTCGCTGTGCTTGGCAGGGTCGTCGGGTGCGTACATGCGCTCAGCCAGGCCGGGGCCGAATCTGACGAGCATGCTCCGTGGCAGAACGCAGACCCAAGGTGTTCCGTGTGAGGTGAATCGTTGAACTGATCGGGGCCATAGGCAAAGCTACTGTCATACGCTTGGGCGCGTCAAGCGAAATGGTGCTCCGTTCGGCGGCGGCTTTCGTCGAAGGCATCCAAGGCGAACGAATTGGCGGCATTTGCCCTTCGCATGTTTTACCTACGGGCGGGTGACTCCTCCGGTCTCGCCCGAGATTCAAGCTGCGCTAAGCAGTATCGAACAATGTGCGCAGCCAATGTGTTGCAATGGCTGATTCGCCGCTAGACGTATAGTTTGGTGACAGAAATGAGAGGTGAAAACGATGGAACTAGGTGCGTTCTCAGTCAGCCTCACCGTGAAGGACATACATGCCTCCAAGGCCTTCTATGAGAAGTTTGGGTTCGAGGCGGTTGGAGGAGATGCTTCCCAGAACTGGCTGATTCTCAGGAATGGCGCCTGCACGATCGGTCTCTTCCAGGGGATGTTCGAACGCAACACAATTACATTCAACCCGGGCTGGGACTCACAGGGTCGACCGCTATCCGCCTTTACCGATATACGCGAAGTGCAGAGGCTACTGAAGGCACAGGGTGTGAGTCTCGCAGTCGAAGCGGATGAAGATGGCAGGGGTCCGGCCAGCTTCATGGCAACCGATCCGGATGGGAATCCGATTCTAGTAGACCAGCACGTCTAGAGATTTGCTCCCCTCGCGTTGACCTCAAGGTTTTTTTGGGCCCTATTGTGGAGGGGTTCAGGGCCAGTCTTGCAAGAGCGCGGCTACTGAAGCAGGCTCGCAATTGAAGGACAGGCCGTCCTCAACGGCGTCGACCAGGATGTGCGCACTTTCAGGAGAGTCTCCGGCGAGGATCATGCGCGCCAGAGGGTTCTCCAAGTGTCTCTCGATGGCCCGTCTCAATGGCCTAGCACCGAACTCAGGATCGTAGCCCTTCTCGGCGAGCCAGTCCTTGGCAGCCTGGGTAAGTTCGAAGGAAATCCGGTGCGCTTGCAGCCTGAGGTTCACCTCATTCAGGATCAGGTCAACCAGTTGTCTGATTTGTTCCTGAGTGAGCGGATCAAAGACGATGATCTCATCCAATCTGTTCAGGAACTCCGGCCTAAAGACCTGCTTCAAGGCTTCCTCTCCCTCGGACCGCACACTGGACTGGCGATCGGCTCCGTTGCCTGACAAGAATCCAAAGGTTCGACCCTGTTCGCCGGTACCCACGTTGCTCGTCATGATAATGACGGTGTTTCGAAAGTCCACGGTGCGTCCGTGGCCGTCAGTCAGCCGGCCATCCTCCAATACCTGGAGAAGGATGTTGAACACATCCGGGTGTGCTTTTTCGATCTCGTCGAATAGCACCACTCTGAATGGCCTGCGACGGACCGCTTCAGTAAGTTGACCGCCTTCCTCAAATCCCACATAGCCCGGGGGGGCACCGATAAGCCTGGATACGGCGTGCTTTTCCATGAACTCGGACATATCCACCCGAACCATGTTCTGCTCGTCGTCGAACAGGTAGTGGGCCAGTGACCGCGCCAGTTCCGTCTTCCCAACCCCTGTGGGCCCTAGGAAAATGAAGGTGCCAATGGGCCTTGCGGGGTCTTTGAGGCCTGCCCGGGCGCGCCGAACGGCGTCAGAAACAGCCCTGATTGCGTTGTCCTGGCCGATCACGCGCTCGTGCAGGCGCTCTTCCATGTGAAGCAGGCGGTCCGCTTCCGACTCGAGGAGCCTGTCCACAGGTATCCCAGTCCACGCTGCGACGAGCCAGCCGATGTCTTCGGCATTCACGGTCATGTCCGTCCCGGCGTCCTTCAAAGCTTCAGCCTTCTGCCGGTCGTACTCCTGCTGCGAGCGCAATCTGTCCGATCGCAGTTCGGCAGCGTGCTGATAGTCTGCTCGTTGCGCAGCAGCCTCTTCTTCGTTCTCGAGGCGCTGGAGGGATGCCTCCATGTCCTTCAGTGACGCCGGGAGGCGCTGCGAGTCGATCCGCTTCTTGCTGGCCGACTCGTCGATGAGGTCCACGGCCTTGTCCGGCAGATGGCGGTCCGAGATGTATCTGCGGCTGAGCTTCACAGCCGCTTCAAGCGCAGAGTCCTCGACCTGTACTTTGTGGTGTGCTTCGTACTTCGGCCTGAGCGCGCGCAGCATCAGCAAAGCGTCATCATCATCCGGCTCCTCCACCAGGACGGGCTGGAAGCGACGCTCGAGGGCGGCATCCTTTTCGATGTACTTTCTGTACTCAGCTTCAGTGGTGGCTCCAACGCATTGCAGCTCGCCCTTTGCCAGCGCGGGCTTCATCATGTTGCTTGCGTCAATCGCTCCTTCCGCCGCGCCTGCGCCCACTACGGTGTGGATCTCGTCAATGAACAACACGATCTCTCCGCTGGAGTCTTTGATCTCATCCATTACCGCCTTGAGGCGCTCTTCGAACTCGCCGCGGAACTTGCTTCCGGCCACCATGGCCCCGATGTCGAGCGCGAGCACACGTCGGTCCCGCAGCTCGACCGGCACGTCGCCCGACGCGATGCGCTGGGCAAGGCCTTCTGCGATAGCGGTCTTGCCAACGCCGGCCTTCCCGATCAGGACCGCGTTGTTCTTCGTCCGGCGAATCAGCGTCTGAACTGTGCGGGCGATCTCGGTATCCCGACCGACTACCGGATCTAGCTTGCCGCCAGCGGCAAGTTGAGTGAGATCGATGCTGTACTTCTCAAGCGAGCGGTAACGTGACTCGGCCCGAGCATCTGTTACACGATGCGCTCCCCGTATGCGCTGAAGGGCTTGGTAGACTTGCTCAAGACCCACTCGATACTCGGCCAGCAGCCTCGCTGCTTCACCCTTGTCCTCCTGTGCGATGGCGATCAGGAGGTGCTCAGTCCCGATGAATTCGTCGTTCAGCCGCTGCGCTTCGGCTTCCGCTCGCCGTAGCATCCCGGCGGCGCGCGGCGTTACGAAGATCTGAGTGGGCCCCTCAGCCAAATTGGGCGCCGTCTCCAGTCCGGAGCGAAGCCGGGAGCGCATCTGCTCGATTGGAGCGCCGATGTCCTTGAGAATTTCGACTGGAACGCCTTCCTCCAACTCAAGCAGAGCCATTAGTACGTGCTCCACATCCCACTGTGAGTGCTTGTAGCGCCTGACGAGTTCCTGTGAAGCGCCTATGATCTCCCTTGCGTGTTCTGTGAACTGTTCTGGGTTCATTATCATGCCGGGTGTCTCCCGAGACCTTGTTGATGCGATACATGTCAAGGAATATGTATCTCATAATAGCTAATATACTAGTGGCGCGCAATATTAAGTGTTTGAGGCGCCTCAAGAGCATTGAGTGCAATGGACTAAACTGAGATTGCAGAGTCCCGCGGGCTGCTCCGTTCTGAGAAGATGGGCTCCCAATGTTCTTGTACCGGGACCTAACGTGGGGAAGTTGCATCTGCGCCGTCTAGAGACGGCGCATGGGGTGTTGCCTCTCCCAACTTTCCTGCCGGACGCGACGCGTGGGGTCGTCAGGTCCTTGGATGCCGCCGACGTGGCGAACACCGGAATCCCTGGGCTCATGGTGAACGCCCTGCATCTTTCTTCCAATCCTGGGGCCTCGGTGATTTCGGAGGCAGGAGGGATACACAAGTTTAGTGGTTGGAACGGGCCGGTGGCGTCTGACTCCGGGGGCTTTCAGGTGTACTCGCTGCTACATGATGCGTCAGGGCTCGCGACGGTAACGAGGAAAGGCTTCTCCTATCGCTTCGACCCTGGCCAAAGCAGCCGCATGCTCACGCCAGAACGCTGCGCGAGGATCCAGCACAGGCTCGGAGCAGACATAGCGTTTTGCCTCGACCACTGCACGCACCCGGAGGCTCCGGCTGAGGAGCAGCGGCAAAGCGTCTCCAACACGGTGGAGTGGGCTGGCCGATTCAAGATGGAGATGTCGCGCTTAACCGACACCGCAAAGCCGGCACGCACCGGTCCGTTGCTGTTTGCGGTGATACAGGGCGGAGCCTCAGCCGACCTGCGTAAGGAGTGCGTGGAGAAGCTGCAGCCGCTGGGCTTCGACGGGTACGGATTCGGCGGGTGGCCGACGGATGGCTCCGGTGAGCTTGTGGACATGGTGGGGCAAGTAGCGGAGATGGCACCTGCGGGCGCGCCGCTTCACGCGCTTGGGATTGGCAGTCCGGAGAACCTTGTTGCGGCTTACAGGCTTGGGTACGATCTGTTCGACTGCGTGCTGCCCACACGCGACGCCCGGCACAAGCGGCTATATGCGTTCCGGAAGGGCGCTGAGGGATCGAAACTGGAGGGCCGGGACTTCTTTGAGAAGGTCTACATAGGAGACCGGCGCCACGTCAGGGATCACTCCCCGATCGAGGAGGGGTGCGACTGCCATTGCTGCCAGCGATACAGCAGGGCGTTCCTGCACCACCTGTTCAGAGTGGGGGACCATCTCGCCCTGCGGTTGGCAACCATTCACAACCTGCGATTTTATGCTCGGCTTACCGGCCTGCTGGGCCGGCTTGGCCGGGAATCCGACAGGGGTCGTTAATCGATGCCGGAGCGAGACGTCGGCGGAGAGTTGCTGGGCCGGCTGCGGCAATCCCGGAAGTATGGCGGGGTGTCTGAGGACACGCTACGCAGAGCGGTCGCGTGGGCCGTTGAGCGGCACCCGAAGTCGAGCGCGGCATTGAAGGCGGCGAGGCGGAAGCTGCACCAGATTCACGGAGCTTACTTCAGCGGGTTCAACCGGTCGCGGCTCAACCGGGCTCTCGAATGCGTTGAGCGCGGTGCGTCTGAGGAGGCGATACGGATGTCCTGCGCGGACGTGCTTGGCATGCACGCCTCTACGGCTGAGCGGGTTGCCATCGCTCAAGGGTTGTACCGGGATGTGTTCAGGTTCACGGGCATGCCGAGTTCTGTTGCGGACCTAGCGTGCGGCCTGAATCCGTTCTTCCTGCCGTGGATGGGGCTGCCGGTTAGCACTCGTTATGCGGCCAGCGACATAGATGGCGGAGTGGTGGCGGCCGTGGGTAGGCTGATCAAGGCGCTGGGGTATGGCGGCGGCGCTGAGAGCCGGGATGTTCTGGCGTCGCCGCCGGTTGATCGTCCGGACGTTACGCTGCTGCTGAAGACGGCGCCATGCCTAGAGCGGCAGGAGCCGGGGAGCGTGGTCCGGCTGTTGCGGCAGATACGGTCGCCGTACATGGTCGTTTCGTTCCCGACGAAGTCGCTGGGAGGGCGTGAGAAGGGGATGCGACGAAGCTACGGGAAGTTCATGGAGGAGGTAGCCTCGGATCTGAGCGTGGATGTGGAGGAGCTTGCGTATCCCACGGAGGCGGTGTACGTGTTAAAGCGGCTTGACTTGCCTGAAGAGGCGGTGTCAAACTGAGTCCAGCCATGCGGCCGCGGCGTCGTCCTTGATCATAGATATCCATACCCACACTACTCACCTATCGGACGATAGCGACCTCACTCCAGACGACCTTATCGTGGCTGCGAAGGAGGCGGGACTGGACGGCGTGTGCATCACCGAGCACGACAGATTCTGGAGCGCCGAGGAGGTGACCCGGCTCTCGCGCTCTCATAGCTTCCCCGTGTTTCCCGGCTGCGAAATTACCACGGAAGAGGGCCATCTGCTGGTGTACGGCCTTTATGAGTACAGGTTCGGTATGCATCGGACGAGTTTCGTCCGGGATCTTGCCGACAGGGCAGGCGCGGCGGTGATCCTGGCCCACCCGTACCGGCGGGCGCACTTCGAGGATATGGTGAAGGTGGACGGGGCTTACGAGGACATGATCGGGCGGGCAATGCAGAACGCGGCGATGAGGATGGTGGACGGTCTGGACGTGCTCAACGGCCGCGGGAACGAGGCGCAGAACTGCTTCTCTCTCGAACTAGCGCAACGGTCCGGACTGCCGCGGTCGGGGGCGAGCGATGCGCACGATCCGAAGGATGTGGGCACGTACGCGACTGAGTTCGGCCGGCGCATTGGCGGCCTCGACGACCTTGTGGAGGAGCTAAGGGCGGGAAGGTGCAGTCCGGTAACGCTGAACGGAAGGCGGGCGCCGGCATGAGCGAAGAACCGATACAGGAAGCCGACCGCGTGGCAGAGAACGAGCCACTGCTTGAGGTGGACGACCTGCATACCTACTTCTTCACGAGGGAGGGGGTGGTCAAGGCCGTCAACGGCGTGTCGCTGGAATTGAGGCCGGACACGATCCTCGGGGTGGTAGGCGAGAGCGGGTCGGGGAAGACGGCTACGGCGCTCTCGATAGTTGGGCTGATCCAGCATCCCGGTCGAATCGTGGAAGGCAGCATCCGATACCAGGGCCGGGAGCTGATCGGGTTGAGGGACCGGGAGCTCCGGATGATCCGAGGGCGAGAGATATCGTTGGTGTTCCAGGACGCGCAGACGGCGCTGAACCCGACGATGCGCATCCGTGAACAGGTGCAGGAGGTCATGTTCGCGCATCTTCACATCACCAAGGACGAGGCAGACGAACGGACGCGGGAGCTACTGTCGCAGATGGGGATTGCAGACCCGCCGCTCATCATGGAGCAGTACCCGTTCCAGATCAGCGGGGGGATGGCACAGCGGATCGTGATGGCGACGGCGATTGCGCTGGAGCCTCGGGTGCTCATCGCGGACGAACCGACTTCGAACCTCGACGTGACATTGCAGGCGGAGATCCTTCTCCGGCTCAAGCGGCTGACGAGGGAGCAACTTTCCGGAATGCTGCTGATCACACATGACCTGGGAGTGATCGCGCAAATGGCGGAGCAGGTGGCGGTGATGTACGGCGGGATGATTGTGGAGTTCGCGTCGACGGCGGACCTCTTCGACAAGCCGCATCATCCGTACACGCACGGCCTGTTCCGCGCGCTGCCGAGAGTGGACATGCTCGGGGCTTCGCTCACGCCGATGCCGGGGGCGCCGCCGAGTATGGTGGACCCGCCGGACCAGTGCCCGTTCCTGTCGAGGTGCCCGAAGGCGAGCACGGCCTGCCGGACTTCGCCTCGACCTCCGTTGGAGGAGTTGGAGGGGGGCCACTGGGTGGCCTGTTACAACCCTGTGATGGAGGGGGTCACGGTCTAGGGGGAGCCCCATCCCAACCTTCCCCAGCAGACTGGGGAAGGGGTCTGAAAGATCTCTCATTTGGGAGTGGTCTTTGAGCCCTATTTCCCCCTCATCCCAACCTTCTCCCACAGGGGGAGAAGGGGCCAGAGGGTCCCTGTCAGCTACGGAAACTTCCATTGGGCAAAGGTCTCCTTCAAGGGAGAGGGGCGGAGGAAGTGATCTCTCATCTAGGGGGCCCGCTGTGCTCATTGGGGCCGATTCCTTTTCGCCGCCCGGCATCACACTCACCCTGCCCTCTCCCATCAAGGAGACCTTTGCGTAACCTCCTGTGTGGTACGGGGAACCCCATCCCACCTTCGGCCCCAGCCTTCCCCAGCAGACTGGGGAAGGGGCCGGAGAGTCTTGCGTTACTAGCCAAGCCCCCTCACCCTTACCCTCTCCCACGTTGGGGAGAGGGGATTCTGTGGAGTTGAGCCATGGCCTCCATCAAAGGAGAGGGGTAAAGGAAGTGCGCTTTCTCGAGCAGCCGGTCTGGGCTAGGCGGGGACGGTTAGGCCGGACTTGAGCAGTTCGACGTGCTGGATGCCTATGCCACAGCAGCCTCCGACGATCTGGAGGCCGAACTCGTCGATCCACTTGTTGGACTCGGCGAGGTAGCCTTCGGGCGAGATCATGTTGACAAAAATCCAGTTCGGTGTGGTCCAGTCGCCGGAGTGGGGGTAGGCGCCGAGGGGGCCGTCCCAGTGGTCGCGGCAGATTGCGAGCGCGGGGCCGGTGTCCTCGACCTCGGAGTGGAGGATGAGCAGCGCGTCGCCGCCGAACGACATGGCTGGGCCGATGGCGTCGGCGAGCTTGACGCCACTGTCGCGAGCTTTTGGCCTGGAGTGGTAACCACGGCCGCCGATCCAAACGGTGCTGCCGTCGACGCCTACGGCGGTGCTGACGGCGACCCAGTGGGGGAGGCCGGTGTTTGCGGCGGCCTCTGCGGCTGCGACAATCGGCTCAAGCTTGTCGCTCAGGAACTCGAGGATGATGAGGTCCACGCCGGCTTCGGCCTGTATCTCGGCCTGCTCGTTATATACGTCGAGCAACTGCTTGTCTGTGTAACCGTCGGGGAGGCCGAACTTGGAAAGGATCCCGGCGACGTGAACGTCGTGATCGGGGGCCATGCTGTCCCTAGCCTCAAGGGCGAGCCGGACGGCCTTGGCGTTCAGCTCGCGGGACTGGGCCTCCATGTCTGTGCCTTCGAGGACGTAACGCGCGGAGGAGAAGGTGTTAACGGAGATAACGTCGGCGCCGGCGCGGATGTAGTCCTGGTGAAGCTGGGTGACGGTTTCGGCGAAGTCCCTAAGGGCGATGCCGCACCAGGCCTTCTGGTGCATGGGGACGCCCATGCGCTGCAACTCGGTGCCGATGGCACCGTCCAGGATGATCATCTCGCCGTTGTCTAATCGTTCCTTTAGTGGCTGCATGGGACCGGACCTCCTGTGGGGTGTGTGGGGACGCGTCGATTATACAGAAGGAGCATTGCGGGAGGCGACTCGCAGGGGTGGATGAGCGGTGCCTGGCGGTTTTTCCGGGCCCTTGTCTCATGGTGTCTCATCCAATAGCTGAGGATGGGAATCTGCGAGGCGGTCTGGGAGTGTTTGTGATACCTGAGTGATACGGATTCGGTTGAGTTTGAAGCGAGTCTGAAACGTATGTCTGCAGCCGCAGCATGCGACCGGAAGCGGTCATCTCGTAGCTGACGCTGGTGTTCGAAATCTCTGTGGGCGGCCAATAGCGGCCGAAACCCGCCACGTGCGCGTGCGTGCGCGTGGCGGAGGGCGCCCGCGAGAGGTGAACCAATGAGGCTTTTGTGGCGCGTGGTTTGCATGTATCCAGGATAGCACAGGTGTACGGGCTGGGCAAGGAGAGTTGGTTGAGTTGGCGATACGGCTTTGCTTGCGGGAGGCTTTAGATTTCTCGGCTTCGCTCGAAATGACAGGTGGTGGTCGAAATGACAAGGGGTGAGTGCTTGAAACGACGGTGGGAGGGAGAAGTGACAGAGGGCGGGAGTTTTCTTGGGCAATTGGGGCGTGATGTAGGGCGGTAGGCTTTAGATTTCTCGGCTCGCTGCGCTCGCTCGAAATGACATGTGGTGGTCGAAATGACAGAAGTGAGTGCTGGAAATGACAGGTGGTGGTCATGGCTAACGGGGTTCGAAGATGAGTTCTGGGATGACGACTTCCCAGTTGTCGCATTGGAGGCGGTCTTGGAAATCGGGCTCGGAACTGTCGCGGTCCCAGGTGGCTATGGCCAGGACGGTGGCGTAGGCGCAGCGCATGTCGGCGGGAGGCTCGTAGCTGGCGGCGAGGGTTCCTACTTGGGTGCCGTTGCGGTCCAACAGTTTCCAGCGGTCTGGTGCCTCGTGCACCTGGAGGCTGTCTCCGGGGGACAGGTTGGATATGGCTCGGTGCACGGGATGTCCCTGCCGTCTGTATCCGGCGAAGCTGAGGAAGACGTCCCGCAGGCTGAGCCTGCGGTAGCGCCGGGCCAGCTCGGGAGCGGCGGGCGGGAGGCCAATAGGCGTCTCTCGCTGCAGGACATATGGGCGGTTATGCAGGGGGTCCTGGAAGGGGTGCGGCCTTGAGAGGCGAGCAAGGGTAAGGGTCTGACGAGCGCGGGTCATGGCGACGTAGTAGAGCCGGCGCGAGGCGTCCGGATCTTCGTTTCGGCCTATACGATCCCAGCCTCCGTCCAGGAGGACAACGTGGTCGAACTCCAGGCCCTTGGCGCGGTGTGCTGTCAGTAGCAATAGGCCGCGCTGCTGGCGGCGCGCGTCTCGGCACCACTCGGCTAGCCATTCGATGAAGTGAGCTGCGGGCGTTTCAGAGCCGCCCGATTCAAGTTCGAAGTCGGCTATAGCCTCTTTCAACAACTCGTTCCAAGGGCCAAAAGGCTGATCGTTCAGCCAGTGGTTCACGTCTCCGCTGGCGATCAGGCGGGAGTCTCCCGAACGTAGCCATTGCACGAGCGCTTGAGTCTCCCGCAGTCGCCAGACGCTGGAGAGTTCTTCGTTTGCCATCTGAACCGGGATGCCCTCGATCTCGCAGAGGCTGCGTATGGGGTCCAAGTAGCTCCACTGACGCGCGATTACCGCGCATTTCGACCAGTGCCATTCAGTATCGAAGTAGGAGAGGCGTTTCAACTCGGCGACGGCGGCCTGAGCCTGTGAAATAGGATCGTCGCCTACCGGCAGAACCTGAACACAGCCTCGGGCGACGGTGTCCCGCTCAGCCCGCGTGCCTCCCTTTGGGTCTTTCTCTCTCTCCCGGTTAATGTGGATTGGATGCCCAGACTTCATTCGTTGGCGAGCTGGCGCTATGACTTCATTGGCGGCATCGATGATGTGCCGGGTGGAGCGGTAGTTGTCCGTAAGAAAGGCCGGCCTTGGCCCGTAGTCCTGCTCAAAGCGGCGTATGTACTCGACTGAAGAGCCTCTGAATGAGTAAATGTTCTGATCGTCGTCTCCGACTGCGAAGATCGTGAGCTTTTCGTCTTCGTCCGGAATGGTCCTACCGGCCAGAGCGGAAATTAGGTCGTACTCATCAGGGCCAACGTCCTGGTACTCGTCAAGGAGTATCCAGCGGAAGCCGCGAAGGAGCCGGGCTCTGTGCTCATCGGCTTCGTTGGGAGGCACGTCATCGCCGCGCAGCAGTGCCGTTGCCTGTCGAAGAATGTCCTGGAAATCGAGATCGTCCACTCGATTTGCACGTCCTGTGAAGCTGGCGCCGACAAGCCGCATCGCGAGAGCGTGGCACGTGAGTACGATCACGCCTCGGGCGTCGTCGCCGATTAGCTCGGCAAGACGGCGACGGATCTCGACGGCGGCGTGCCGGTTGTAGGCGAGGGCTATGATGCCGCGTGGATTCTCTCGTTTCGCGCGAACCAGGTACGCGATTCGATGAACAAGGACTCTAGTCTTGCCGGAGCCGGGGCCCGCGAGCACGAGGACGTTGGTCTGCTCACGGTCGTCCGCGACAATCCGGCGTTGGATGGGATTGTTCAGGCTCTCGACGATGGTCTGCCACGAATCCGGCGTAGTCTGGCGGGAGGTCAGCCCCGCACGGCCGGCCAACCAACGGTTGAGGAAGCTGTCTCGCGGAAAGGCGAAGTAGTCCAAAGTAAGCTGCAGTGCATCTGCAATGGCTTCGAGTCCCCTGAGAGCGTATTCGGCGATTATGTGGACCTGCAGAACCTGTTCGTCGTAGTGGATTTTCAAGGGCTCGAAGTCTGACTGAACGAAACGCCGCCTTTCAGGCTTGAGGCGAATGGTCATGGCGGGCCGGAACACTGCGAGGCCCCTGTTGAGCCGAATCACCTCCTGCTCGTGCAGCCAGAGAAGGGCGCGGTCCATCAGTTTCCGTGGTTCGTTGACTTCGCTTGTCAGAGTCATGTCGGACGAGACGGCCTGTTGGAGGTTCCCCAGTGTTGTCTCCGCCAGCAGGTCGGTACCTCTGATACCTGACGGCAACTGGCCGACCAGGTGTTTCAGGAGATGGCCCGCAGCCGTACGGCGCTGCTCGGCGATTCTCTCCAGAGTGTTCCACTCGCGCCGAAGAGTTACGTACATCGTCTCGGTATCGCGCCTTCGCACGGCGAGGCTTCCGCCACTGCTCCCGCCACGCCCATCGGCGGCGATGCTCCTGGTGATCCGCGCCAGCCGTTCGGGGAGGGCGTAGTCATGCCCTTTTTCCTTGAGGCGTTGGGTAGCAAGACGAAGGTGAAGCTGTGAGGTGTCGCCCTTGTCCAAGTCAGGGTCGGTCTCGCGCAAGAGGCGGATGAGGTCATGCTCCAGTGCGGTTGCCTGTGTGTAGCGCTGCTGAGAGTGGTTCCGCACGCCAACGTGGACATAGGCCGTCAAGACGGTGTCATTGCTGGCGATGCCAAACCGCTCAAGGTCGTAAAGGGCGCCGCGCACACCGTCTGAATCGAGACCAGTCGCGTTCATGAGTTCGTCTGTGGATATGCCCTCGTCGGCCTTCGCATCGATCAGGTTTGCGACGATGGTGATCAACCGGCGACGGTGCCTGTCGTCGATGCGGACTCTGTTCAGCCTCTCACGGGCCTCATTGGCCGAATTTACGCGCAGAGACGATGGGAAGATGTTGACGCGGTTCTCCTCCCGCGTCAGCAGCACGGCGTCTTCGAGCCAGGACACGGCGGTACGTACCCGGGTGTCGTCCGTAGTGGAATCACGCAGGAATTCGTGGTCATCATCCTCGCCGAGAATTTCGCCAGAGGTGGCGATTACCTCGCCCTCAGAACGCTTGCGACGGTCGAGATTACGGAGCGCCTTCAGGACGGCCTGAATTTCTTGCCTCGTGAGGCGTGAGTAGGCGGAAAGGCTGAACTGACGCTCGACGTCTTCCTGTGTGTAGAAGAGGACGCAGCGCGCCTGCTGCTGGTCGCGCCCGGCACGCCCGGCTTCCTGCATGTAGTTCTCAAGGGAGCCGGGGATGTCAGCGTGGACAACGAGGCGCACGTCCGGCTTGTCGATGCCCATGCCAAAGGCGTTGGTGGCGACGATGACCCGCAAATCGCCGTTGATGAAGCTCTCCTGAACGTTCTTCTTGGTCTCCGGCGGCAGATCGCCGTGGAAGAAATCTGCCTTCAGGCCTTTCTCCTGCAGAAATTCGGCAAGTTCCCGCGTATGGCGGCGTGTGGCGCAGTAGACGATTGCGCCTCCGTCCTCGTCCTCCGGCATGTCTGCCTCGATAATCTGGTGAACGTGGGCGAACTTCTCTCCGGGGGTTGTCGGGACGACCACGAATTCCAGGTTAGTTCGCTGGGCGCCGCCATCGAAGACTCTTAGCCGCATTTCCAGTTCCTGTTGGAAGTAGGCGACGATATCCGCTTTCACATCAGGCTTGGCCGTGGCGGTCAGGCACAGCACCGGAGGCACGGGGCCTTCCCTGGACCGCTCGCGGATGAAACGCCCAATGTAACGGTAGTCGGGTCGGAAGTCGTGGCCCCATCTCGAGAGGCAATGTGCCTCGTCCAGAACCCAGGCGCCGATCTCACGCTGGTCCAGCACGCGGCGAACCGAGATACTGCGGAGTTGCTCCGGCGAAATGATCAGGATGGCGGCGTCTCCAAGGCGAACCTTGTCGAGGGCGTCGGCTCGCTCAGGCATCGACAGCAGCCCGTTTA
The DNA here is from genome assembly GCA_965237445.1 of Dehalococcoidia bacterium. GTDB lineage: Bacteria > Chloroflexota > Dehalococcoidia > Lucifugimonadales. Next base: position 2,119,497 of record OZ250142.1, read on the forward strand.
CGGTGACGCAGGAGTCGATGCCCCGCTTCTGGAGGCCGTCGACCTGGTCGGCCATGAGAGCGACGAGCGGCGAGATCACGACCGTCAGGGCGCCGGTCTTGTCGTATAGCGACAGGGCGGGCACCTGGTAGCAGAGGGACTTGCCGGAGCCTGTCGGCATGATTCCCAGCACGTGCTCCTTCCCCATCGCAGCCTTGGTGATGGACTGCTGCATGGGACGACCTGCCTCATCGACGGGTTCTTGGCGGAAGTCCGGGAACCGGAACCAGCGGGCGAGCTCCTTGCGGGCGTTGTGGCGCTCCCGGCACCAGTCGCAGCCGGCATCGGTGCATGGAGTATCGCGTAACAAGCGCACGAGCCGGCCGGCGTCTGGGAACTGGTGACGCACCCATGGCGGCATGACCGAGTTATCGCCCGAAACCGAGAGCCAGGCGAGAGCGAATGCCAGCGGCCAGCCGTTCTTTGCGGCTTCTCCAGCAACCTGGCGCGCATGGGTCCTGCAGGCCTTGCCAGCAAGCTGCGCGTCGATGGCGTCACGCGCTTCGGTATCGGACGGACGGAGCACGTTGCGCACGTGCCGGAAGACCATGTCATTGCCGGCGCCCTTTTCGGCCGTTGTCAGCCAGTGCCAAGCTGTAAGCAGGTTGTCAGGCGCGTCCCGCAGCTCCTTCAACTGGTTACCGAAGACTTCCAGTGTGAGCCTGGCGTCCAACTCGGGGTCGTTGAGGCGTCCGCGGTTTAGCCGGCCGTCCTGGTAATGCTTGACGAGGTGGTGGTACGGGTTGCGCGGGTAGGCGAGAGGATTGAGGCGAAGCGTGTCTACGACGGGGAGCCTCAAGAGCGCCAAACCTGGGTTGGCGGCCCGCAGGTGGGGCAGGTCGAACTCGATGATGTTGTGGCCAATGAGGAAGTCCACACCATCGGCAAGGATGTCCAAACGCGACAAAGACGCTTCAAGGCCGCCCTGCGATGGGAAGACGAGGGTTTGACCGGTGTCCGGGCGAACGCCGGCGAAGGCGCGGATGCGCTCGTCTTTGTCCATTTCAAGGTCTACGGAGAGGCAGCGGAACGGGACGCTGCCAGTATCTGCGGACGGGATAGTGGGGCGGGAGGGCTTTGACATTTGCACCAAGCCTGCGTCCAAGCGTTGCTGTTCTGGGATGCGATTATAGAGGGCTTTCGCGAGGTTGCCAGTACCTGGAGGGCGGCGGGAAAAAGGTCTGCGGGTCTTTTGGCGCTGAACTTCATTTTCCCTTGCTGTTCCGGGCATGGTCGAAGAACCTAGAGCGCATGGCCGCGAGCCTTGACCGCCAGTACTACGTGTACGTTCTGACTAACAGCACTAGACGGCTTTACGTTGGAGTGACGGGCGACCTGGAGGGAAGGATGTACGCGCACAGGAACAAGCTGGTGCCGGGCTTTGCGAGTAGGTACAACCTCAAGTGGCTGGCTTACTATGAGGTGACTTCGGATGTTTGGTCCGCAATTGCGCGGGAGAAGCAGATCAAGCGGTGGAGGCGGGAGAAGAAGTTGGCATTGGTGGAGTCGATGAATCCGGAGTGGAAGGACCTGTCGCTGGAGTGGGGTTAGGGGCTTCGCGCGTGTGCGCGGGCGGCATGACAAGAGCATTGAGTGTTCGGTTTCAGGTTGTTTTGCGTGGCGGGAGGTTTTGGATTTCTCGGCTTCGCTCGAAATGACAGGGTGGAGCGCTCGAAATGACAGGCGGTGGGCGCTCGAAATGACAGTTGTTTGCAGGCGGAATGACAGGTGGTGGGTGAAGTTATGGAGCGCGGAAGCTTTCTTGGGCGATTGGGGCTTGGTGCGTGGCGGGACGATGGTGGGGACGGTATGAAGGAGGCGAGGTTTCGGTTATAGGGTCGTGGTGCGTGGCGTGAGATTTTAGATTTCTCGGCTTCGCTCGAAATGACAGAGCGGAGCGCTCGAAATGACAATTTTTTGCAGGCGGAATGACAGGTGGTGGGGGAAGTTACGGAGCGCGGGAGCCTTCTTGGGCGATTGGGTCGAGGTGGCTGGCGGGACGATGGTGGGGACGGTATGAAGGAGGCGAGGTTTCGGTTATAGGGTCGTGGTGCGTGGCGTGAGGTTTTAGATTTCTCGGCTTCGCTCGAAATGACAGGGTGGAGCGCTCGAAATGACAGGCGGTGGGCGCTTGGACTGACAGGCGGTGGGCGCTTGGACTGACAGGTGGTGGCGTCGGAATGACGGAAGGCAGGCGCAAGAACGGGAGGTGTTGGACTGGTTGTGGGGGCGTGGGTGCTTTGCTATATTCGTTGCCTTGACTTTGGGGACTCCACGACGAAGGTTTTTGGCTTTTGTTCGAGCATGATGTACTGATTATCGGGGCGGGTCTTGCGGGGATGCGCGCGGCGCTGGCGGCGCAGCAGAACGGCGCGGACGTGGCCGTTGTCACGAAGGTGCACCCGGTACGCAGCCACTCGAACGCGGCGCAGGGCGGCATCAACGCAGCGCTGACGCATCGGGGCGATGACTGGCGCGACCACGCCTTCGACACGATCAAGGGCAGCGACTACCTGGCGGACCAGGACGCGGTGGAGATCATGTGCCGGGAGGCGGGGGATGAGGTCGTGTCGATGGAGAACATGGGCGTGATCTTCAATCGCGACGACGAGGGCCGGCTGGGCACGAGGGCGTTCGGGGGCCAGGGCAAGGCGCGGACGTTCTTCGTTGCGGACTTCACTGGACAGGCGCTCCTTCACGTCCTATACGAGCAACTGATCAAGGCGGGCGTGCGCGTGTACGAGGAGTGGTTCGCACTGTCGCTGATCGTGCGGGACGGCGAGTGCGGCGGCGCGGTGCTGATGGAGATGCGGACAGGCGACGTGCACGTGGTGCGGTCGAAGGCGGTCATCATCGCAGCAGGTGGGCTGGGGCGCGTGTTCGAGCCAAGCACAAACGCGCTGATCTGCACTGGCGACGGCATGTCGCTGGCGTACCGGGCGGGCGCGGAACTGATGGACATGGAGATGGTGCAGTACCACCCGACGACGCTGCAGGGCACGGGGGTGCTTATCAGCGAGGCGGCGCGCGGCGAGGGCGCGCACCTGCTCAACGCGAACGGCGACCGGTTCATGAAGACGTACGCTCCCAACATGATAGAGCTGGCGTCGAGGGACGTGGTGTCGCGAGCGGAGCAGACGGAGATCAACGAGGGCAGGGGCGTCGACGGCTGCGTGCTGCTGGACTGCCAGCACCTGGGGGAGCGGCTCATCGACGAGAGGCTGTCGCAGATCCACCAAATCGGGATGGATTTCGCGAACGTGGACCTCAAGAAGAGCCCGATCCCGATTCAGCCGGGGATGCACTACCAGATGGGCGGCGTGAAGACGAACGTGGACGGCGAGACGGCGCTGCCCGGGCTGTACGCGGCGGGCGAGGCGGCGTGCGTCAGCGTGCACGGCGGCAACCGGCTGGGGGCGAATTCGCTGCTGGACACGCTCGTGTTCGGCCGGCGGTCGGGCGTCCATGCGGCGGAGAGGGCGCGAGGCAAGGGGCACCTGTCGCTCGCTGACGGCGACGCGCAGGCGGACGTCAGGGAGATCGCGGCGCTGCTGGAGCGGGAGCCGGGCGAGCTGTTCGGGTCGGTCCGGGCGGACATGGGCGCGGCGATGAACCGGAACCTGGCAGTGTTCAGGGACCACGATGGCATCTCGGAGGCTATCCATGAGATGGCGACGCTGCGGGAGAGATTCGCGAACGTGTACGTGCCGGACAAGGGCAAGACGTTCAACACAGGGCTGATCTTCACGCTAGAGCAGGGGTTCATGCTGGACTGCGCGGAGACGATCGCGCATAGCGCGCTGGAACGGGAGGAGAGCCGAGGAGCGCACACGCGGACGGACATGCCGGACCGGGACGACGAGAACTGGCTCAAGCATGTGGTGGTGCGCAAGGGGCCGGAGGGGCCGTCGCTGGACTACGAGCCGGTGACGATCACGGACTGGGAACCGGTGGCGCGAACATACTAGGCAGGCAGGGCATGGCCCTGCACCCATAAAGGGGGTATGGACGCTGGAATTCGGTAAGTGGGGAGTTTTGGGTGAGGGTGGGGTCACCCTCACCTCAGTCCTCTCCCATCGAGGGAGAGGAGGGTTTGTTGGAAGGATGTTGTTGGCGGAGGGGGCTCGTCTACAGGCTTAGGGCGAACGGAGATTACAGGCCTGGCAGGCGGGCACTTGGGAGGGAACCCCATCCTAGCCTTCCCCAGCAGACTGGGGAAGGAACCAGAGGACTAGATGGACGTAAAGTTAAAGGTTAGGCGGTTCGATCCGGATGCGGGGGCGCCGGGGGAGGACTTCAGCCGGTACGAGATGGACGTGCCGGAGTTCTACTCGGTGCTGGACTGCCTGATCAAGGTGCGTGAAGAGATTGACGGGACGCTGGCGCTGCGGTGCTCGTGCCGGAGCGCGATCTGCGGCTCGTGCGCGATGCGCATCAACGGGCAGGCGGGGCTCGCGTGCAACACGAAGGCGTCGGAGGCCGGCCGGAACGGCGGCGAGATCGTGATTGAGCCGGCGGGGAACATGCCGGTGATCAAGGACCTGATCACGGATTTCGAGCTGTTCTGGGACAAGATCAGGGACGTCGATCCCTACCTGCGACCGGAGTCTGCGCCACCACCGGGGCAGGAGTACGAGGTCCCGAACGAGGACATGCTAAGGCTGGCCGGCGTGATGGCGTGCATCATGTGCGGCGCGTGCGTGTCGGACTGCACGGTGCTGGAGGTGGACGAGAACTTCCTGGGGCCGGCGGCGCTGGCGAAGGCGTACCGCTTCGTGGGCGATCCGAGGGACGACGCGGACAGAGCGCGGCTTTCTAAGCTGAACGGGGACGGCGGCGTGTGGGACTGCACGAGATGCATGCAGTGCGTGGAGGTGTGCCCGAAGGACGTGGACCCGATGGGAAGGATCATGCTGCTGCGCGAGGCGTCGATGGAGAGCGGCGTGCCGGGCGGGTACGGCGCGAGGCACGTGACGGCGTTCACGGACTCGGTGCGGCACAGCGGCTGGCTGGACGAACTTCGTCTGACGGTGAACACGTTCGGGATGTTCAACGTGCCGAAGCTGCTCCAGATGGCGCCAACGGCGCTGCGGGCGCTGAGGGCGGGCAAGGTCCCGCCGCTAGTACACAAGAGCATACCGGGCGTGGACCACGTCAGGCGGCTATTCGAGAGACACGGAGCATAGATGTGAAGTACGCGTTGTATCCGGGCTGCGTAGCGCGCGGGGCGTGCCCCGAACTTTTCGCGGCGACGCTGGAAACGTGCCGCAGGCTCGGCATCGACCTGGACCACGAGGTTCTGAAGTCGGCGTCGTGCACGGGCGCGGGCGTGCTGCAGGAGCGGAACCAGAAGCTGGGCGACGCGCTGAACGCGCGCAATTTCGCGCTGGCGGAGCGGGCCGGGCTGCCGATCATGACCATATGCAGCACATGCCAGGGGGTGATGTCGCAGGCGAACAAACGGCTCAAGAGTGACCCGGAATACCTAGCGGAGATCAACCGCGACCTTGCGGAGGAGGGGCTGGAGTACAAGGGGACGGCTGACCCGCGGCACCTGCTGTGGGTGCTGTTCGAGGACGTGGGGATAGACGAGCTGAAGTCGATGGTGGTGAGGCCGCTGTCGGGGTTCAAGTTCGCCCCGTTCTACGGGTGCTACATCGTTCGGCCGTCGGACGCGCTGGACTTCGAGATGCACCCGGAGCGGCAGGACTCGCTGGAGCGGGTGATCGAGGCCGTGGGCGCGGAGGTCGTGGACTTCCCGGGGAAGACGCTGTGCTGCGGGTTCCCGATCCTGACGATCAACCAGAACAACGCGATGAAGATGGTGGCGAACCACACGCTGGACGCTAAGGACCTGGGCGCGGACGCGATGGTGACGCCGTGCCCGCTGTGCCACCTGAACCTGGACGGGTACCAGCCGACGGCTGCGTCGATGCGCAAGAAGCAGATCGACCTGCCGATCCTGCACCTGCCGCAGATGCTGGGGTTGGCGCTGGGGATCGAGCCGGAGGCGATGCGGCTGAGCCGGCACATCGTGTCGACGCGCAAGCTGCTGTCTTCGCTGGCGGTTTCGCCTTAGGGGGTACGTACGGGGTCAGGGCGAAAGCTGCTACGCGGAACGCCTCACCTCGAGGGACTCTGGGCAGGCTCTAGCCCTCTCCCACGTAGGGAGACATTTGCGAAACTCCATGAAGCGGAACGGGGAACCCCATCCCAGCCTTGTCCAGCAGACTGGGGAAGGGGCCGGAGAGCATTGCCTATCACCGAACATGCAGTTGTGCAATGGTCTCCACGTAGGGGAGAGGGAACCGGATGGTTCAGACCGGGGACATAGGTAACAGTTTCCCCGCGGTCATGGAGGGGCAGGCACTAGCCTTGTCCAGCAGACTGGGGAAGGGACCGGAGATTTCCGCCAGCTTTGCTCAGCTACGTAAGGGCCATTGGCGAATGTGAATGTGTGGATGTCTAGACGGCGGCACAAATGGGACGAATTGAATTAGTCGAGACTAAAGAACGCCTCGCAACAGTCATTGATGAAGTTTCCAGGCGCCCACGAGTTGCTATAGACGTCGAGTTGAATGGCTTCTTCAGTTATCGTGAGCGTATCTGCTTAATACAGTTGGCTGTAGAAGGCACTGCGTTCTTAATTGATCCAATTGCGATCCAGGACCTTGGACTTCTCAGTGATCTTCTCCAAAATCCGTCCTTGGAGAAGGTCTTCCATGCGGCTGATAACGACCTCAGGAGTTTCAACAGAGAATGGAGGGTTGTTGTTCACAATGTTTTCGATACAAGCATTGCCGCAGCTTTCATTGGCTCCTCAAGTGTTGGGCTGCAGTCTGTGTTGGAGGAGTACACAGGCGTGAAGTTAGAGAAGAAGGTAAAACTTCAAAGGTCAGACTGGGCAAAACGCCCGCTGAATGCTGAGGCCATTCAATACGCGGCTGATGATGTGCTCTATCTTCTTCAGGCTCGCGATGTTCAACTTGCGCATCTAGAGAAGCTAGGCAGACTCGAATGGGTCAGGGAGGAACTCACATTGCTTGAGAATGTGAGATACAGACCTCCCGATGAACCGTTTCCCTTTCTATCAGTAAAAGGCAGTACGAAATTAGATGGAAGAGGGTTAGCGATCTTAAGGTCGCTCTTCGAGTTTCGCGAACGGATGGCAAAGAACAGAGATGTACCACCTTTCAAAGTGATGAGTAACCCGGCTTTAATCGAGATATCGTCAGATCCAGGTGTGGACCTGACTAAGGTCGCAGGGTTGGGTCGACTTGGTCGATCGCCTGCCAGCAGACACCTGAAACGCGCAATAAATGAAGGGCTGGACGCTTCTCCAGTGACCCTGACAAAACGTAGCAGAACCCGAGATACAGGGCTTCTACAGGACCGAATGAGGGCAAGGGCGCGCTTTCAGATTCTGAGAACGTGGCGCAGTAAGCTGGGCGATGAGGTAGGCATGAATGTCAGCCTGCTTTGGCCCCGGGCCAGTCTGAAACGCCTTGCTGTGAATCCTTGCGATCTGCAAGTCGAACTCATGAATCCGCAAATCAGGCGTTGGCAGAAGCGCGAATTCGGTGATGCATTGAAGGGCATCCTGGCGACATTGCACTAGCGCTATCACCGAGGCTAGGCCGGACGGCTAGTGGAGCAGGACGGCTCCTGAGTCGCCGATTACGGTGACGAGCTGGCCGTCCTTGATGCGCTCGGTGGCTCTCTGCACCATGACCGCTGCCGGGATGCCGTACTCTCGCGCGACGATTGCGGTGTGGGAGAGTGCGCCCCCGGTCTCCGAGATGAGCGCACCGACGGCGCCGAACAAGGGAGTCCACGTCGGACTGGTGCTGGTGCAGACGAGCACGTCGCCGGGGCGCACGGTGTCGAACTGGTGTGCGCCGCGTACGATTCGGGCAGGGCCGGTGTACGAGCCGGGGGAGCCGGCCGCGCCGCGCAGGCCTTCGGCGTCTTCCGACGCGGGGCCGGCGTCATGCTCATCTTCGAGGCCGCCGGAGGGCATGGTGCCGATGTACCTGGGCGGGAGGACGCGCATGAAGTGCTCGCGCTCTTGCTTTCGCGGCGCGACGAGGTCTTGCAGCGGCGCCGGGGCGGACGAGACAAGGGCCTCGCGGGCTTCGGGCAGCGTCATGTAGAAGACATCGACCGGATCGTCAAGGTGGCCGCGGCAGTGAAGGCGCTGTCCCATCTCGGCGACGACAAACCGCAAGCACGCGGAGCTGGCCTGGTCGATGTAGTACGAGTGGTCTTCCTTGAGTATCCAAGACCCGCGGGCTTCTTCGTACCACCGCAGGAACTCTTCGCGCCGATCTTCGTCGTTGCCCATCTTCTCCAGGACGCGCTCGAGGCACTTCTCGGCCTCGCGGGCAAGCTCCTCGCGCTCGGCGTCGAGGTCCCTCGGGGGACCGGCCATGTAGCCCTTCACGGTGAGAATGACGAACGAGGGGTCTTCGATCCAGGAGGGGTTGATCGAGTCGAAGCTGGCTGGACGGTAACCGTGCTCGCGTAGGAAGGCATCGAGGGCGTCGAGGAAGCCGCGCGCCTCCGGCAGCGTCTCCAGCATCTCAAGGACGTGGGCGGGTGACCGGCCGGCCTCGAACGCTTCGGCTACTCGCGTCTCGGCGCTGGCGGTGCCTGCAAGCTCACGCAGGGCGCGGCCAACGACCATGCTCATGTTGTCCAGCCCCTGCAGCAGGCTCATGGCCTCGCCTTCATCGCCGCCCATGAGTTCGCGGTAAGCGGCGATGAGCCGGTTGGCGGCGGCATGGACGGGATAGACCACGAGGAAGTGGATGTACCAGTGCTCGTTCGACATGACGAGGAAGTCATCGAGTACTTGGAGGAGGTCATGTTCCGAGGGAGATTGCAGGTCTGTTTCCACCATGCGGCGGAGGTCTCGCTTCAGTAAGGGGAGCCACTCATCGTCCCAGCGCCGCCTGACGGCGGCCATGCGCTCTTCCATTGCCTCGTCGCGAGCTTCTTCGGCGCCGTTATCTTCCTTGGCTTCGTCTTTGGATTCGGCGGGCGGTTCCACGGCGTAGTACGAGTAGCCGTTTACTTCGATTCTGTTTCTACCGCCGCTCCGTTTCTGGCCAAACTCCTCGGCGACGCGCTCCATGCCCTCCGAGACGGATGCGTCGGAGAGTGAGTTCGACATCGTGGAGGAGGGGAGGGGTGCGTGATCACCGCTCCACTGCCAGAGTTTCGCGCGGTCCTCCTCGTTCTCCCACTCGATGGGGAAGTCCGGAGGGGCGGGGATCTCTGTGCCGGCCGTGTCCGGTCGCGTCTTCTGCTCAGTCTGGGTGTCGTAAGTCATCTGGCTAAGCCTCGGTTTAGGTGGTTGGCGGTCATGCCGATCTCATCACGTCGACCAGTTCCTGTACGGCGTCGGCGGAGCGACGCAGTTCTGCGGCCTCATGCTCGGTGAGGGCGAACTCGACGATTTCCTCAACGCCTTCCGCGCCAAGCTTGACGGGGACTCCAGCGAAGAGGCCGTCAATGCCGTACTCGCCTTCCAAGTACGCCGCGCAGGGCAGGACAGCCTTCCTATCGAGCAGAATAGCGTCCACCATCTGGGCTATGGAGGCCGACGGGGCGTAGTATGCGCTGCCGGACTTGAGCAGGCCGACGATCTCTGCGCCGCCGTCCCTGGTGCGCTGGACGATTTCATCGATGCGGTCCTTCGGGAGCACGCTTTCGACGGGCTGGCCGGCGATGGTGGTGCTGCCGACCAGGGGCACCATGGTGTCGCCGTGGCCGCCGAGCACGAAGGCGGAGACCGATTCGACGGAGACGCCTGCCTCCTGGGCCAGGAACGTGCGGAAGCGGGCGGTATCGAGTATTCCGGCCATGCCCACGACGCGGTTCTTTGGGAAGCCGCTGACCTCGAAGGCACGTTGGACCATGGCGTCGAGCGGGTTGGTGACGACAAGCAGGACGCAGTTTGGGGACAGAGCGGTTGCTTCGGTGACGACGGAGGACACGATTCGCATGTTCGTGAGCAGCAGATCGTCCCGGCTCATCCCCGGGCGCCTGGCGATGCCGGAGGTGACGACGACGATGTCGGAACCGGCTGTCTCCTCGTAGCCGTTTGTCCCGATCACCGACGCGTCCGTGCCCTGCACTGGACCGGACTGCAGCATGTCGAGCGCCTTGCCCTGCGGGAGGCCCTCGACGATGTCTACCAGAACCACGTCGGCGGTGCCGCCGTCGTAGATGCGCTGTGCGGTGGTGGCGCCGACGTTGCCAGCTCCGACCACGGTTACTTTGGCTCTCATGTTGCCTTCCTATTCGCTGCGGTCCATGCCATCGCCCGGGCGGGCGATACCTCCGGCATTACCGCACCGGCACACATCCTAATCTCCCGGCTGCGCTCAGGACAGGATTTTTGCGGGTGGCGGGTCGTTGCATGCGGGACGGAGCCTGTCTCCGAAGTCTGCCTTACGCCTCGTCGCTGCTCGGCCCCGGCTCGTAAGCCCAGGCGGCAGGCCGGTGGGTGGTCATGGGGAGTCCCACGGATTGACTAGATCGATGTCGAGGAACTCGAAATTGGCGATGCTGCGAGTGGCGACGGCCAGGTCATGGGCATTGGCTGTTCCGGCGATGAGTGCATCACCCATGTCGATTGTGCGCCCCGAGTGACGGGTCTGCTCCCTAAACTCAGCGGCCCACTCTGCCCCCATTCTGTCCAATGGCGGTATTCGGACCTCATACGCGCTCAAGATGGTCTATTGCATCTCCACCAATCGGCTTCAACGCTGGCCCTGCGGGAGTTGCCGCAGGCCGTACTCCATCTCAGGTATGAGGATGGCTGGCAACCATAAGTCTTCGTGTTCAGACAGAAGAAACGTGAGGACCTGTGGGTCTGGAGCGTCTCTGGTCAGCTCTGAGATCATGTTGGTATCCAAGAGGAACCCCGTCACTGGTCTTCGTCGTCTATGAACGGAATCTTATGATTCGAGCTTCGGTCTGGCATCTCGAGGTTGGTCCCGCGCGGGATGTATCGATCAGCCACTGGCCCAAGGGCTTGTGCACAGGATTCATCTCTTCCCAGAGACGCTCCGGCACAACCACGAAGGGCTTCCGCCTGCCGATGCGCTGTGGCCCTTCAGCCTCGGCAAGGCGCAGGGCTTCCGACAGCTTGGCCTTCGCCTCGGCGACGGTCCAAACACGGCCGGGCTCGGACTTCTGCATAGGGTAACCCTCTCTTATGGAAGATATAGTCCACAATAGACTATATTGTATCGTCGCTCACTTCGGTGGCCCGGACGCCACCAGCCAATACTAAATTCGCTCGGTGGCGGGCCTTCCTGCTTTGTCCGAGATTTCGACTGGTTTGGTAGCCGACCTGAAATTTGGCGATCTATGACGCAGACTTAAAGGAGTGCATCCCCGTGATGAAAGTCACACTACCATCCATCTTGACTAAAGCCACCGCGTCAAATGCGGACAAATCGATGCCATCCCAAGTAGCGGAAGACTTAGCATCTATGGAATCCACGATATCTACCAATAGGAGGCAGGCGCGAGAATAGCGGGAACATTTCATACGCCTGCTCGTCTTGTCGTCCAACGCCTTCATCAAAGCCTCGATTATCCCGGAGTCAGTTACCTGTCTCTGAACAACTCTTTCAAAAGCCATCTGTTCAACGGTCTTGGAAACCCGGAGATATGAAATCATGCCGGTCTCAATGCGTGTGACTTCAACGGCCCACTCCTGTTCACGAACCAAGAGCTCAAAGTCGGGGAAAGCCTGCCCGAGAGGCTCGTATCGCGGTTTCAGGTCACTTTGTGTGGCATTGGAAATCGAAATCAAGTGTTCGCAGAATGATGTCATGGCGAAGTATTCCATTTTCTGCTTGCTTTCGTAAATGTTGGTCAGAGTGAGCGGCGCCCGGCGATTACTTGGAACGAAAAATCCGGCAGCAGGGTCCGTAGGGTTGTCCAGACCGATTAACATTCCGTCAGTAGGCATGAGGCTGACCTCTTGGAGTCTTACTTTGAAGGCAAATGCTTCAAGTCCGTGGGTAACGCTTAGCAGCTTCTCACCTGGAATTTCAGCCGATTCGGGCTGCTTGGACAGAATGGAGACCAACTTCCCCCGCATTTCGGGATGATGCATGACGGAGATGCCATCACATCCCCGAATCCACTCGACTGGATTTCTGGACACAATGGCAGTGACTTCATCCTTCAGGAATTGGAGGGTCAATTCCTTGCCGGCAAGTGATGAATGAGGAACGGAGTTATTATCGATAAGCGACGTGACTGCAACTCCAGATTTCAGGTCTTGCGCAACTCGGAGAAACTCTTCTGGAGAAATGCCGCGCAGTGGAGGCTTCAGGACGAAAACGTATTGGGCCGCCCTCTTGTACATGGGGTCGGTCGGGCTGATAGTTCGATCTGGAAATGTCGAGCGCATACGCCTAGGTCCCCGTTCGCGCGGCGGCCGTGGGCAAGTCTCGAATGGCTGAGCCTGTTTTGTCCTCGGCGACTGCGAGGTCGAACTGGGTCTGGAGGTTCAGCCAGAATTGGGGCTCAACGCCGAACCAGTGTCCGAACCGCAGCGCGGTATCGCCGGTCACAGAGCGCTTGCCGGCGATGATCTGACTTACCCGGTTTGGCGGCACGCTTATCTGTCGAGCGAATTCAGAAGGAGTCACACAATACTCGGCCAGCTCGTCCTTGAGAACCTCACCAGGATGCACAACGCGCCTAAACATGCCAACGTTCCTCCTCTTCACTAGTGGTAGTCAACAATCTCGACGCCTACCGGACCCGGACCAGCAGGCCAGGCGAAGCAGATACGCCATTGGCGGTTGATGCGGATGGAAAACTGACCTCCTCTATCCCCCTTCAGGACTTCCAGTCGATTGCTCGGCAGTATCCTCAAGGTGTCCAGCGATGGCGCTGCATTCAGGATGGCCAGCCGCTTGGCTGCCTGCTTCTCGAACCCCTGGAATGCGGCTATGAACTCTCCAGCGGCAAAGCGTTCTGTACGCCTATCACTGTAGCTGAGTATCATCCAATGAAAGCGTAGCTGAATTGACGTTTGACGTCAAACGTCATTGGTGCCAAGTCCCAGTCGCGACAGATTCGAATCGGAGGCTGCATGGAGGCGCTGCGCCTCGGCCTGCTGCTCGCGCTGTTAGGCGGTGAGACGCGCCATCTTGTCGGCTGGCGTTTACGCTGTCCGGGTCCTAGGGGTCCGCGCCCTGGTCGCTCTTGGTCCCGAATTGCGCGCAGGCTTCCTCGAGGGCGTCGGAGATGTAGTTGAGGAAGATCAGGCCGAAGACGACGTTGTTGTTCTCGGCGGCGTCCGCGCTCCCTGCTGAGGCGCGGGCGGCCTGCTAGGCGGATGCCTGTGCGGTGATCTCGGCCCAGCGGTCTTCCATTTGTGGGTCGTCTACGGTTGAGAGCACGTACTCGCCAAACTCGCTCGATGTGGCGCCGGTGTCGCGGCCGGTGATTATGACTTTACGCTCGTACTGGCCGCACAGGTCGAGCGCCTTGTGCAGCCTGGAGCCGAGGGCCTCGAAGCCGATGTGTTCGAGCATCATGCCGCCCGCTCTGAGCAAGGAGCTTGGATCGGCGTACTGGGCGCGGCCTTCCGCGACCATTCGCGGCGCGCTGCCGTGGATGGCCTCGAACATGGCGTATCGTTGGCCGGCGTTGGCGCTGCCGGCGGTGCCGACTCCGCCCTGGATCTGGGCGGCCTCGTCGGTGATGATGTCCCCATACATGTTGGGCGCGACCATGACCTGGAACTCGTTTCGACGTGCGGTGTCCAGAAGTTTGGCTGTCATGATGTCTATGTACCAGGAGTCCCACTCGATTTCCGGGTAGCCGGCCGCGATCTCCCGCGCCACGTCCAGGAATTTGCCGTCCGTGGCCTTCACGATGTTCGCCTTGGTGATGACCGTGACCTTCTTGCCTCCGGTACGGCGAGCGTGCGCAAACGCGGCGTCGATTATCCTCTCCGATCCGGGCGTAGTGATTACGCGGAAGTCGATCGCGAGGTCAGGCGTGACATGAATGCCCTGGCTGCCGACGGCGTACATGTCCTCGGTGTTCTCACGGAAGATGGTCCAGTCGATACCTTCCTGGGGTATGCGCACCGGCCTGATGTTTGCGAACAGGTCCAGCTCCTTGCGCATGACGACGTTGGCGCTCTCCAGGTTCGGCCAGCCGTCGCCCTGCTCAGGGGTGTGCGTTGGTCCCTTGAGAGTCACGTGGCAGTCCTTGATTTGGGCCATAACGTCGTCGGGGATGGACTGCATAACGGCGGCGCGGTTTTCGATGGTGAGACCCTCGATGTCGTGAAAGCGGACGGCGCCGTCCTCGACATCGTTGTGCAGGAGGCGTTCGAGCACTGTCCGGCTCTCATGCGCGATGGCAGGACCGATGCCATCGCCACCGATGATTCCTATTTTTAGGGGACGGAGCTTCGAGTAATCAGTTACTCCAGTGTCCTGCTTGAGCCGGTCCACCCTTGCCAACTGCTGTTCGACGATTTCTCCGAAGTGGGCGCGCGCGGCTTCGACTATCTCTGATGTTTGGCTTGAGTTCATCCTTGCTGTTAGCGGACCTTTCTAGCCGGCCGAGATGACCGCAAGTACGTCGTTGGTTGCCACGTTTTCTCCCACCTGGGTAGTAAAGTCCTTCAACACGCCGCTTGCTGGGGAGGGCAGGGCATTCTCCATCTTCATGGCTTCAAGTATCAGAACGGGATCGCCTTCGTTGACCTGCTGGCCGATCTTCGCTATGTGGCGCAGCACGATGCCGGGCATTGGCGCGATAAGTTGAGTGTCGTCTCCGCCTGACGCAAATTGGGACGCGGCTGAGGCGGGCGCGGCTGAGGCGGCTCGAGGGGCAGCGGCCCTGCGCGGAGGCGGAGGTCTGCGCCGTGCTGCTGCTCTCTCCCTCGCGGGTTGTTGCCTGTCACTAGCCTGCGTGGGGGCGGAGACGGGCCTGGGCGCCGATCCGGAAGCTGTAATCACCGGGACAGCTCCGCCCACGGGGTCGACCTCCACCTCGTACATGCGCTCGCCGACGAAGACGTTGAAGCGCCGCGCCGCCGGACTCTTTTCCGGCTGTTCGGACGCGGCCTTGGCGCCAGTTTCGGCGCCGTCTTTCTTTTCGACCGGAGCCGGCGGCTTCATGTCTTCCGGCATGGGTTCTTTTCCGTGCTTGATCTTCAGGAAGCGCATGCCTGTGGTGGGGTACAGCGCATAGATCAGGGCGTCGTCGATGTCCGTCGACAACTCTGCGACGGCGTCTCTTGCGGCCTGAAGCTCGGGATCGAGATGGTCAGCGGGGCGCCCCTCGATCCGATCTTTGCCGTTGTTCTTGAGTACGATTTCGGCTGTCACAGGATCGACGGGGCTTGGCGGGCGTCCGTACATGCCTCGAACGTAGTCCTTCACCTGGTCTGAGACCAACTTGTACCGGCCCATTACCACGTTGCTGACCGACTGCGTGCCGATCATCTGGCTCATGGGAGTCACAAGGGGCGGGTACCCCAGGTCCTTGCGTGTCTCCGGAATCTCGGCAAGTACTTCGTCCAGACGGTCCAGGGCGTTTGCCTCGCGCAACTGAGAGGAAAGGTTGCTGGCCATGCCGCCGGGTATCTGATGGCTGAGCACGTTAGTGTCGATCACAGCGGCGCGGGTATTGCGCAGGTGGTCGGCGTACCTGGGCAGGACCTTCTCCAGGTGCGCGCCAGCTTCGGCGATCTTGTCCAGGTCAAGGCCCGGGTCCCTGGGCCTGCCGGCCAGCGAAGCGATCAGCGGCTCGATGGCAGGCTGCGACGTCCGGAGAGCCAGCGGAGCCAGGCATGTGTCGACGATATCTATGCCTGCGTCTATCGCCATCAGGACGGACATGGCGGCCATGCCGCTGGTGTAATGCGTGTGCAACTGTACGGGCACATCCAGCACGCCCTTGAGGGCCTGGACCAAATCCCGGGCGTCGTAGGGCGCGAGGAGTCCGGCCATATCCTTGATGCAGAGGCTTTCCGCGCCAAAGTCCGCGAAGCGGCGGGCCTTCTCCAGATAGTAGTCCATGTTGTAAATGGGGCCGCCCAGGCGTCCCTCATCGGTAACCGAGTAACAGATGGTCATCTGGAGGTGCTTGCCGGAGGTCTTTACGGCGGCAGCGGCCCTCTCGAGGTTGTACTCGTCGTTGAGGCTGTCGAACACCCGGAAGATGTCGATGCCGTTTGCCGCTGACCGCTCCACAAACGCGTCCACGACGTCGTCTGCATAAGGCCGGTAGCCGACGAGCGCCTGTCCTCTCAGCAGCATGGAAAGCCTTGTGTTCGGCATTAGCCGCCTGAAGGTACGGAGCCGCTCCCACGGGTCTTCTCCCAGGAAGCGCGTGGTCGCGTCGAAGGTGGCGCCGCCCCAGACCTCCATCGAATAGAAGCCGATGCTGTCCATCAGGGCGGCAATGGGGGCCATGTCCTCGGTGCGGAGCCGCGTTGCGAGCAGGCTCTGGTGCGCGTCCCGGAACGTGGTGTCTGATATCTGTATTGGGTTGACTGGCAATGCTCTCAGTTCATCAGGGCGCAATGCGCGAATCAGCTAATGTTACGGCAGCAGCAGTTCCAAATGCCACATATGCACCCGTCCGGCGCGCTTGACCACCCTAGTCACCGAAACTACAATTGCGACGCTTCGCAAAGCTGGAAATTCTTCGACTCCGACGGGCGTGAGAGGACACTAGAAGATGCCAGGTAGGGAAGAGTTCTGGAACATCGGCTACCCGCTCTGGGGAATGCTGGTGTACACACTGCTTATAGTCACTCCGGTGGCCTTCGGATGGGCCATCTGGCAGCGCGCCCGAATCTGGCGCCTGGGTAAGGAGTACACGGACCTCGGCCCGTGGGGAGAGCGCGCCAAGCGGTCGTTGAGGCTGGCCGGGATGGATATCTTCGGGCACAGGCGCTTCATCAAGCGCGAACTGTATCCGGGGCTCATGCACTTTTTCATTTTCTGGGGCTTTCTGTTCCTGTTCGCAGCTACCTCGATCGGCATGCTGGAGTTCCAGTTCCACAAGCTGAACCCCTTCGACTTTGACTTCCCGACCGCACGGTTCCGGGTGCAGGAGGACTTTGTCTGGGACGTGTTCGGGGGCATTTTCGCCTTCATCGGCGTGTCGATGGCGATCATCCGGCGCTACTTCATGCGGCCGTCCCGGCTGAACACGTTCGTAGAGGACCACGTATTCCTCGCGTTCCTGATGAGCCTGGTGCTAACCGGCTTCATCGTGGAAGGCATACGGATCGAGGGCACGCGGCTCAATGGCACGCTGGACGGGCCAGTATGGGCTGCGCCCGGCGGGTTCGTGTTCTCCTTGATGTTCCGGGGCGCTTCCGAAGACGCGATGAGAATCACGTACCAAGTGGTCTACTGGGTACATGCGGCAGGAACCGCGGCTGTGTTCGCGTACATGGCCATCAACTTCACGAAGATTAGCCACATTTTCTTCGCGCCATTGAACGCGTTCCTGCGTCCCGCACGCGGCCACGGAACGCTGCGCCCGATGGGCGACTTCATGTCACTGGAGCGATTTGGCGCAAGCGACGTGACGGACTTCACTTGGAAACAGCTAATCGACTTCGACTCTTGCACCAACTGCGGCCGGTGCCAGGACCAGTGCCCGGCCCACGCTAGCGGGAAGGTACTGTCGCCGCGCAAGATCATCCAGGACCTGCGCACCTACTCTACGGACCGCGCCCCGGCGCTTCTTGCGGCGAAGAAGAACGGAGAGGAACCACCCGCGCCGGAGAAGGACGTGTTCTCGTACGTCGATCCGGAGGCGGTGTGGTCCTGCACGACGTGCATGGCGTGCGTCCAGGCCTGTCCCGTGTTTATCGACCATATCGACAGCATCGTGGACATGCGCAGGAACCTGGTGCTGGAGCAGGCCAACATCCCGGACACCGCGATGGAAGCGCTGATGAACATGGAACAGCGCGGCCACCCGTGGCGCGGGACGCAGTACACGCGAACCGACTGGTACGACGGGATGGACCTCCGCACACTAGCTGAGCACCCGGAGGCGGAGGTGCTGTTCTGGGTAGGCTGCACGGCGGCGATGGACGAGCGGAGCCAGAAGGTTGCGAGGTCGATGGCGTCGGTGCTCAAACGGGCGGGGGTGGACTTCGCGGTGCTGGGGGCGGAGGAGACTTGTACCGGAGACCCCGCAAGGCGGCTGGGAAACGAGTACCTGTTCCAGATTATGGCCGAGCAGAACATCGAAACACTCGACAGGTACAACGTGAAAAAGATCGTCACGATCTGCCCGCACTGCTTCAACTCGATGAAGAACGAGTACCCGCAGTTCGGCGGCGACTACGAGGTGCTGCACTACACCCAGTTCGTTTCGGGGCTGATCGATGAAGGCAAGATCAAGCCAGTAGGGCGGGTGGACACGGTTATGGCGTACCACGACTCCTGCTACATCGGGCGGCACAACGGCATCTACGACGAGCCGAGGAAGATCGCCGGCGCGATTCCAGGCCTCGAGTTGGTGGAGATGGCGCCGCGGCACCGCGAGCGTGCATTCTGCTGCGGCGCGGGCGGCGGCAGGATGTGGATGCTGGAGGAAAGCCCGAAGGTAAACCATATCCGCACCGACCACTTCCTGAACACGGGAGCCGATACGGTCGGGGTGTCCTGCCCGTTCTGTCTGCAGATGATGACCGAGGGCATTTCATCCAAGGGCGTGGAGGACGACAAGCAGGCGCGTGACCTGCTGGAGATACTGGACGAGAGCATGAGCCCCGCTTCAATCGGCACCGGGACCGGTACTGCGTCGAACGGCTAGGCCGCTCATGCGCTTTCGCCTCGAAACGGGCCCGGATATCGGCCTGGATCCCAGGTGTTTCGCTCGGAGTTGCGCGTTGTGACAGATTCTGAGGACGGCGGCATTACGACCGTACAGACCGGCCCAAGCTCGGGCAGATTCGCGCCGACTCAAAACCAACTCCTGGACCTGTACCGCGACATGGTGCTCTGCCGCACGCTGGACGAGCGCATCTGGATGCTGAACCGGCAGGGCAAGGCAGCAATAGTCGCCTCGGCACAAGGCCACGAGGCGGCGCAGTTGGGCAGCGCCAGCGCGCTGCGCCGGGGGATAGACCGGTTCTTCATCTACTATCGCGACCTGGCGGTGCAGCTTTACCTCGGACTCACGCCGACTGAGATCATGCTCGGCTACATGGGAAAAGAGGGCGAGCCCCTCAGCGGCGGGAGACAATTCCCATCGCAGGGCTACGACGCCAGATCGAACCTCTTCAACCTGTCGAACGTGGTGGGCACGCAGATACCGCAGGCTGCGGGCTCTGCGCTCGTCTCCAAGATCAAGGGCGATGGCGCTGTCACGATCGTGTACTTCGGAGACGGCGCGACGAGTACGGGCGACTGCCACGAATCGATGAACTTCGCGGGCATTCACAGGCTGCCGATGATCTTCTTCTACGAGAACAACAAGTACGCGATCTCGGTACCCATCTCGCTTCAGATGGCCGTCAGCGATCTCTCGTCGCGAGTAAAGGGGTACGGGCTGGCATACGAACAGGTTGAAGGCACCGACCCGGCCGCCGTCTACAGCGTGACCTCGGAGGCGGCGGAGCGCGCGAGAGCGGGACTGGGCGCGACGGTTATCGAGGCACGTGTGGAGCGTTACCTGCCGCACACGAGCGACGATGACGACACCAGGTACAGAAGTGAAGAGGAGCTAAGCCTGGCGCGGCTCCACGATCCGCTGACCCTGCTGCGCGACCGCCTGTCGGCGGCCGGCATCCTGAGCGGAGCACAGGACGAAGAGATGAGGCGCGACGCCATGCGGCAGGTGAACGACGCGACCGATTTCGTGGAGTCGGCGCCGTATCCATCGACAGACACATTCGGGAGCCACGTCTACGCCCCGGAGCGAGGTGCGCCATAGCGGAGCGGAACGTTTTGGAAGCCATACGCGACGCGATGCTCGAGGAGATGCGGCGCGACGATGACGTGTTCGTGCTGGGCGAAGACATCGGCCGCAGGGGCGGCGTGTTCCTGGCAACCGACGGCTTCCTGGATGAGTTCGGCGAGGAGAGGGTGATCGACACGCCGATTGCCGAGTCCTCTATCGCCGGCATCGCCGTGGGAGCGGCGATGTGCGGGATGAGGCCGATAGCGGAGATCGAGTTCGCCGACTTCATCTGGCCCACCATGAACCAGATCGTGGGTGAAGCGTCGCGCGCACGGTACGGGACCAACGGGAACGTAAGCGTGCCGCTGGTGCTGAGGGCGCCGTACGGAGGCGGAATCCGGGGCGGCCTCTACCACTCCCAGAGCGTTGAGGCGGCTTTCGCTCAGGCGCCGGGGCTCAAGGTGGTCATGCCGGGAACACCGTACGACGCGAAGGGTCTGCTGAAGAGCGCTATAAGAGACGACGATCCCGTCGTATTCCTGGAGCACAAGCGGACGTACCGGCTCGTAAAGGGTGAGGTGCCGTCCGACGAGTACACAATCCCGCTCGGCAGAGCCGATGTCAAGCTGGCAGGCAACGACCTTACGATGATCACGTACGGACTGATGGTGCATCACTGCGCCCAGGCCGCGCGCACGCTGGCAGACGAAGGCATTTCCGCCGAGCTGATAGACCTGCAGACAGTGAGGCCGATGGACACCGAGACCGTGCTGAAGTCAGTCCGACGCACGGGCAAGGCGATGGTGGTTTACGAGGACAACAAGTTCCTGGGCGTCGGCGCGGAAGTGGCGGCGGTGATCGCAGAGGAGGCGTTCGAGTACCTGGACGGCCCGGTTGTCAGGCTGGCCGGCCCGGACGTCCCAGCGATGCCGTTCAGTCCGCCGCTGGAGCGAATGTTCCTGGTAAGTCCGGAGCAGATCGCCGAAGCTGCCCGCCGCCTGGCAGCCTACTAATGACATGTGCTCATAGTTGTGACGGTCAGGGATTTGTCCTTCGACAGGCTCAGTGCGAACGACTCATGTTGATGGTGAAGTGACCCAGTGAAGATCGAACTGCCGCAGGTCGGAGAATCCGTTACCGAGGGCATGATCGGCAGGTGGCTGAAGTCGATCGGCGACCGGGTGGAGAAGTACGACCCGCTGGTCGAGGTGGTCACCGACAAGGTGAACATGGAGTTCCCGTCCCCTGAGTCAGGCGTGTTGACGAAGATTCTGGCGCAGGAAGGGGACGTGGTCCCGATGGGCTCCGCCATAGCCGAGATGGACCCGGACTGCGAAGACGCGCCTCTGTCCTCAGGCACCGCCCTGGCCGCTCCGTCAGAGCCGCAGCGCATCGACACGCTGGGGACTTATATCCAAGACGCCGCGCCGGTTGGGCCGACCGGTTCCGGCGGCGTCCCGATGACTCCGGACGCTCCTGCACAGTCCAGGCAGCGGTACTCTCCCGCGGTGCGGCGGCTCGCCAATGAGCATGGCGTGGACCTATCGCGTGTAACCGGGACCGGCATGGGCGGCAGGGTCACGCTACAGGACGTTCGCAGCGTAGTGGAGGAGGGCGCGTCTTCAGCGGCGGCGTCGGGCAAAGCGCGGCCTGGGGATGAGGCCGATCACGTGGCCGTTACGCCGATCCGCCGGATGATCGCGGCGAACATGGTCCGGAGCGCTACGGAGATCCCGCAGGCATGGTCGATGGTGGAGGCCGATGTTTCTGGGCTCGTCGAAGTGCGGGAGAGCCTGAAGCAGGAGTTTCTCGAGAGGACCGGCGCCGGTCTCACGTTTCTGCCGTTCTTCGTGGCCGCTGCGGCCTCCTGTCTGAGGGAGCATCCTCTGCTGAACTCGTCGTGGAAAGACGACGGAATCGTCTTGCACAGCGAGACCAACATTGGCATCGCCGTCGCCACGCCGGAAGGACTCATGGTGCCGGTGGTTCACGGGGCCGACAAGCTAGGCGTCGCCGCGATAGCCAAGATACTCGATTCGCTGATCGAGCGAGCGCGGGCGGGTAAGCTGGAGCTGCCGGACGTTCGCGGCGGCACGTTTACGGTGAACAACACGGGCGCGCTCGGGTCGGTGGCCTCGCGCCCGCTGGTCAATCCGCCTCAGGCCGCGATACTGGCGACGGAGGCGATCGTCAAGCGGCCGGTAATCGTGGGCGACGCGATCGCGATCAGGTCAATGATGAACGTGGGGCTGACGTTCGATCACCGGATCATGGACGGGGCTGAGGCAGGAGCATTCCTGCAGGCCGTCAAGGCAAAGCTGGAGTCGATAAAGGACGCCGAGGGCTTCTGGACAGGGCTACCAGGGCTAGACCTGCACCCACCAGGGCGCGCCCTGGACCCATAAAGGGGCGTTGGTACCTGGCATCCCTAGTCTGGCGGGATGCCATCAATTTGGGCGGCCCAGTTCCTCTTGCAGTAGCTCCCTCACTGCTGCGGACGTGTCTTGGCGGCGGAGGGCCTCGTGTACGGATGCTCGGAGGAGGCCTATGGGGGTGCCTGCGTCGATGTGAACGCCGGGCACCAGCGTTGCGTATACGCGATGGGGCCCCAACTGCGCAGCGATGGCGTCGGTTAGCTGGATCTCGTCGTTTGCTCCCGGCGGGAGGCCTTTGAGAATGTCGAAGGTGTCCGAGGTGAGCACGTAGCGTCCGATAGACGCCAGGTTTGATGGAGCGTTCTCAATCCGGGGCTTCTCAACCATCGACCTTACTTCGAACAGACCTTCCTCCAGCGGCACGGGGTCGATGATTCCGAGCGAAGGGACGCGCTCGTCGGCGACCTCTTCGACGACGATGACGCTTTCTCCGAACCGTTCGAACACATCGATCAGGTAGGAGAGTGCAGGCCTGGACCCCCAGAAGAGGTCGTCCGGAAGAAGCACCGCGAATGGCTCTTCACCAACGAACTCTCGCGCCTGCAAGACAGCGTGACCCGTACCGCGCTGACGGTATTGGAGCACCGTGGATACCCTGGCCTCATCGGGACCGTCCTCAAAGTACCGGGCGATCGCCTCCTGTCCAGGGGCGACGATCAAGGCGACCTGCTCTATGCCGGACTCGAACGCCTCGCGGACAACGTAATGCAGCGCCGGCGTGTCGAGGACGGGCAGCAGTGGTTTGGGTACCGCCCTGGTGACCGGGCGGAACCGCGTGCCGAGGCCGGCAGCGGGTATTAAGGCCTTGCGAACGGAGGCGCCTGGGGTCGGAAGGGGTTGATTGGCCGGGGAGGTGGTGTCCATGTCATGCCGTCGCGGCGACTTCGCCTGTGCGGTAGACCTTCCGCAGGCCTTCTTGGCCGGCTCCCGAGACCAGCACAAAGACTACGAAGAGCATACCCGTCACGGCCAGTATCGGAGGCGCAGAGAATGTGTCGGCCATGAACCCGAATCCGAGGTTGCCGAAGGCCATTACGCCCCCAGCGTGAAGAAAGTACAGGCTGGAGATCCTGCCCCGAAGCCTGTCCGGCGCCAGTGTCTGGATGTACGTATTGGCGAGGGCCATCCATGTGGCCTGAGTTGCCCCCATGGTAGCGGCCGCCGCCGCCGCCATCGGGACGTTGAACGAGACCGCCAAAAGCAGTGGAGTCAGGCCGCCGAGGAGTCCGGTGAGGAGCAGCAGCTGCCCCTTTGCGCGATCGGTTCGTACTCCGGCGATGATGACCGTGCCTGCCAGCGCCCCTATGCCGAATCCCATGACCAGGTATCCGAGCGCCGAGCCGTCGACGGCACCCAGTTCGTCGCGTGTGAAGATCGGGAAGACCGCCTCGAAGGACATGGTGAGAGCGCAGTGGAACACCGTGATCAGTATGAACAGCGCGATCATCTTGTGGGTGTATATGTATGAAAGGCCCTCAATCATGCTGCGCAGCATGTTGTCTCCAGGGCGGCGCTGGCCTCTGGACACCGTGCGGACTCTTGACATCATGAAAGCCCCGACCAGGTTGAAGGCCGCGCTCAAAACCAGCACACCGCCAACGCCCAGGAAGTCGACAGCCAGCAAAGGAGCGGCCACGAGCAGTCCGAGAAAGCGCGCGCCGTGCCGAGTGGCCGAACTGAGCGTGATGGCGTTGAGCAGGTCTTCACGCGGGACCTGGTTCGGGACCAAGGCCGCGATCGTTGGCTCCTGGACAGTGCGCAGGCAGCCGCTCAGGAAAACGAGAACGGTAACGTGCCAGAGCTGTATCGCGCCAGTGACGGCAAGCGCGGCAAGCACCAGGCCCACGACGGTCGATGCGAAAAACGTGATCTGGGCGAGGGAACGGCGGTCGAACGTGTCCGCCAGGAGGCCGCCGACAGGGGAAACAACCAGGTACGGGAGCATCGAGGCGAAGGTGATGATGCCGACCCAGCCTGATGAGCCGGACTTTTCCAGCACGAGCCAGGAGTTGGCCACGATCATCGTCCAGAGCGCGCAACCGGAGATCATGTACGCGATCCAGGTTGCCCGGTAGTCGCGGTGACGGAACGAGGCTAGGTGTCTGATTCTAGGGAGCTTGCTTGCCCGGGCGGTCGCCTGACTCAATCCGTGTACCTGCTACCCGGAGGGCTGTTCCAGCATCTGCGTGAGGACCGCCATCCTTACGTACAAGGAGTTCTCGGCCTGCCGGTAGAAGGCCAGCCTGTCGTCGTCGACGGAAACGTCGAAGTCGCCGCTACGCTGCATGGGGTCGAGGACCGGGCAGTCCGGCTTCAGGCTGGACATGAATTCCGAGTCTATGCGGAGGTTGAATGCGTTCCTGGACTTCAGCAACTGGGCGTGCGCTACGGTTCGGGGACCGTTCAGATAGACTGCGTCGGCCTCCGACAGCGCCTCGGCGTTGTCCAGCAGCGTCAGCGCGAGGCCGTGCTCGCGGCAGTACGACTCCACGGCAGGATCGATGCGCCCGCTGAAGGGCAGCAGGTCGACGCTGACGTCGTCGAACAGAGACAGCGCTACGAGCAGGGCGTTCACGTTGCGGTGCTCGAGCCTGCCTACCGCGGCCACCCGCAGGCCGTCGAGCCTGCCGATCTCGCGGTGGAGCGTGTAGAGGTCCGTCAGCGCCTGCGTCGGGTGGTCCACGGCGCTGCCGGCGTTGATCACGGGGATCGCGTCGGCTGCGGCCGCCGTCTCTATCACTCCGGGATCGCTGCTGCGGAGCGCAACAAGGTCAATGTGCAGGCTGGCCAGCATGGCGATCACGTTGTCTATGTAGTTGGCGGTGGTCACGGGAAAGAACTGGGACGCGTCTTCCGTGTGCAGCGCCTCCGCGCCGAGCATTCCGGCCGCCCTCTCAAATGAGGTACGTGTAACGAAGCTCGGCTCGTAGAACAGGCAGTAGACTGCCCTTCCCCGGAGCGCATTATCGTGCGATTTGCTAGCCCGGTAGGCGTCGCACGTGGGGAAGAGGGTGTCTTCGATCCATGACCTGTCGAACTGTTCTGTCGCGGTAAGGTGCCGCATCTGCGCCTTTCGATGCACTTCCGCGCCCGAGGACGATTGCGCGGAAGCGAATTTAATACGATGGCCAGTTTACCGTAACCGCCGCGGGCCTAGCTATGACCGGGCATTGAGACTTCAGTTCCCAGCGGATACAGCCGGGCGCGACGCCGGTGCCTCGAAGCGTTGAGGAGGAAGCGATGGCCTTTCATGACGCTTCCGTGACCGGGCGCTTCCTTGACAGGCGGTGCGGCCAACCATAGGCTTAAATCAAAGCGAAGACGGAGATAGGCGCCTGGGTTCCGGCCGGATAGCGAGTCCCACACCGGTGAAAGGGGATGCGGCACGGCCCTGAGCGCATCACTCCCGAGTTGCGCGCAGGCTGAGGTCAAATGAGCCTCGGCCATCCGAAAGCGCCGCCCAGTGCGGCTTGGCGCGAGTAGGGCGCGTCGGTCTCGCCCGACGTTAACCGGGCGCGGCGTTCCTGGTGAGCGCCAGCAACGAGTGTCCCGAAGGCTTCGCATGCCGTTACAGGCGGAGCTTCTGGGGAACTAGGGTGGTACCGCGGCAGACCTGATCGTGGAGATTTCGTATCAGGCTCCCGTCCCTAGCAAGGGGCGGGAGTTTTTCTTTGTGGGAGACGGGCTGCCTAAGAGGGTGTCTATGAAGGTTGTCTTAGTCCCCTTGGGGGTATGGACGGGAGGGTCATAGAGTCATGAATCATGACACGCAGAGCATATCCCAGCGCCCTGAGCGACCGGGAATGGCTGCTTCCACCTCCCAAGCCTGGAGGGCGGCCACCGAAGTACTCGCGGCGGGAGGTGGTCAACGCTATCCGCTATGTACTGCGCACCGGGTGCGCGTGGCTGATGCTCCCCCACGATCTGCCTCCATGGCGGACCACGTTCCACTACTTCCGTACCTGGCGACGTGATGGGACCTGCGAGCGTGTTCATGGGGCTGTGCGTGACCGGATGCGTGTCGCCGAAGGCGGGCATGTGCTCGGCCAAGCACTGGGCAACTAACCCGCCGCCGCCGTCTGATCCCCACCCACTCCCTTCCCTTCTGCGAACGCGCGTGCTATTATGGACGCATGAACTCTGCTGGACACATCGACCGGGCCGCTGCGAGCCTCCTCGCACAGCGCGGCTCCCTGCCCGAAAACTCCCTCGTAGCTATGGGGAGACTGTCACATTTTTACTCAAAATGGCTCGATCTGTATACAAACCGTATTCAATCCGTCTTAAGTCCGTAACTTTTCCCACACGCTCCCAGCTATGAAAAGTTACGAAATGTTACAGAATGTGACACTTTCCGAGCTTTATTGCCTTAGAGGGTGCCCTGAGCGCAGCCGAAGGAGCCTGCCCCGAGTCCCTCGAGGGGATGGGGGTGAGTCCCCAGTGTCACAGCGGCGTTATCCACAGGAACGCCTCTTACCTTGGCCACCTGCTGAGGTGAGAGGTAGCTTTTTAGACACCCTCTTGGGCAAGAACTGTAAAGGCTCGTGAGGCCAATGACTGAGCAGAGTGGGAAGTCGCACTGGACGCACAGCATGTTCGTTGAACACGCTGAACTCTACATGCCGTTCCTGGAGGTCCGGCGTGAGCGTGCGGTCCAGGAAGTCGAGATTCTCGACGGGCTGTTCCGCGATGGTGGCGTGCCAGCCGGCGGGCGAGTATTGGACCTAGCGTGCGGCGTAGGCCGGCATTCGATCGAACTGGCGAAGCTGGGGTATCGCGTGACTGGGGTCGACATCTCGCCAGTGTTCATCGAGCGTGCGCGAGAGCTTGCGGACGAGGCAGGCGCCGACGTGGAGTTCGTCGTTGGAGATGCTCGCAGTGTAGGGGAGCGGCTCGCGAGCTTTGGGCCATTCGATGCCACGATCAACATGTTCACATCGCACGGCTACTACGGGCGAGACGAGGACGTCCGCATGTTCCGGCAGTTGCGCGACTTGTCTACAGCTCATGCGGTGCTGATCGTGAACGCCGCCAATCGGGACCGTTTTATGAACGGTCTCATGCCGGAGGGTTCCCAGGAGGCTGGAGGCGTGGTCATTTGGGAACACCGCCGGCTGGACATGGTCACGTCTTCCATTGCAAACAGGTGGGAGTTCTTCCGACGGCACAATGGCAACCTGGAACTCCAAAATACGGTTGAGTTCAGGCTGAGAGTTTACAGCCTGCATGAGGTCATAGAAATGCTGGGAGAAGCCGGCTGGACCCACAGGGTCTCGTACGGCATGGGGGCTGAGGTCAGGCTGGAGGAGCCATCTCCCGCAGCCCATGGTCTTTGGGTTGTTGCCTCGCCTGAAACTGCCGGCGTGAGCGATGTTTAGTAGTCGGCGCGAGCACCGCCGAGACAGTTGCTTCAAAGTAGCGGAACACGTGTGAGGTCATAGTCATGTTTAGACCGGTCAACTCGAAGGTGGACTTCCCGGAGCAGGAAAAGAAGACGCTCCAGTGGTGGGAGGATAACGACATCGTGCAGCGCTACATGCAGCGCAACGAATCGTCCGACAGGAGGTTCTCCTTCATAGACGGCCCGATTACGGCCAACAACCCCATGGGCGTGCACCACGCCTGGGGCCGCTCCTACAAGGACCTGTTCCAGCGGTACAAGACGATGCTGGGCTACAGGCAGCGCTACCAGAACGGGTTCGACGGGCAGGGCCTCTGGATCGAGGTAGAGGTTGAGAAGGAGCTTAACTTCGGTTCCAAGCGCGACATCGAGGCGTTCGGCATCGACAAGTTTGTGGAGTTGTGCAAGGAGAGAGTGCGCCGGTTCTCCAAAGTGCAGACGGACCAGTCCGTGCGTCTCGGCTACTGGATGGACTGGGACAACTCGTACCACACGATGTCCGACGAGAACAACTACACGATCTGGCACTTTCTCAAGAGGTGTCACGAGGAGGGCTTGATCTACGAGGGCACCGATGTCATGCCGTGGTGCCCAAGGTGCGGTACGGGGCTGTCGCAGCACGAGATCGTCACTGAAGGCTACCAGGAGGTGGTCCATCCCGGTCTCTTTGTGCGGCTTCCGCTGCTCGACCGGGAAAACGAGTCGATACTGATCTGGACGACGACTCCGTGGACGCTGCCCGGAAACATGGCCGCGGCCGTACACCCGGACCTGCGGTACCTGAAGGTGCAGGCAGGGGACGAAGTCCTGTACGTGGCCAAGGCGTGCAAATCGGTCATTCGCGGAGAGCACACTATCCTGGAGGAGATGCCCGGCAAAGAGCTAGTCGGACTGCGCTACCGGGGCCCGTTCGATGAGTTGCCTGTGCAGGATGGCTCCGTGCACAGGGTGGTGGAGTGGGACGAGGTTACAGAGACTGAGGGCACGGGATTCGTTCACGTTGCACCAGGTTCCGGCCAAGAGGACTTCGCCCTGGGGAACGACCTCGGGCTTCCCGCGCTGGCCCCCCTGGACGAGCACGGTGACTTCATGGACGGCTTCGGATGGCTGACCGGAATGAACGTTTACGAGGTCAACGATCCCATCTACGCGGACCTCAGAGAGAAGGGGACCCTGTACCACCTGGAGGAGTACTCTCACCGGTACCCGTTCTGCTGGCGGTGCGGCTCTGAGCTGGTCTTCAGGCTGGTCGACGAGTGGTTCATTTCGATGGACGGGCTGCGCGACCGGATCTCTGACGTAACGCGCCGCATCAAGTGGGTCCCCGGGTTCGGCATGGAGCGGGAACTCGACTGGCTCAGGAACATGAGCGACTGGATGATCTCCAAGAAGCGCTACTGGGGCCTGGCGCTACCGATCTACAAGTGCGACTGTGGCCACTTCGAGGTGATCGGCAGCGAGAACGAACTCAAGGAGCGAGCCGTGGAGGGTTGGGACTCGTTCGAGGGCCACTCTCCCCATCGTCCCTGGATCGACGCCGTACGCATCGAGTGCCGTCAGTGCGGGGCGTCAGTGCCTCGGATCAAGGACGTAGGGAACCCCTGGCTCGATGCCGGCATTGTGACCTTCTCAACGCTTGGCTACCGGCACGACAAGGAATACTGGGCCGACTGGTACCCCGCGGACTGGATATCGGAGAGCTTTCCGGGCCAGTTCCGGAACTGGTTCTACTCGCTGCTCACCATGAGCACAGTGCTCGAAGACAGAGAGCCGTGCCGCTCGATTTTCAGCTACGCGATCATGCGCGACGAGAACGGCGAGGAGATGCACAAGAGCAAGGGCAACTCCATCATGTTCGAGGAGGCGGCCGACCGCATGGGCGTGGACACGATGCGATGGATGTACGCGCGGCAGAACCCGGCGGCCAACCTGAACTTCGGTTACGGCATCGCTGACGACGTCAGGCGCAAGTTCATTATCCCGCTCTGGAACGTTTACTCGTTCTTTGTCACGTACGCGAACATTGACCAGTTCTCGCCGGAGTCGACAGCCGGGCTCCCGCCGTTCGCCAAGAGGCCTGAGTTGGACAGGTGGATCATCTCGGAACTCAATGCGCTGACCCAAGACGTGCGCGCTTCGCTTGACGACCTCGAGCCTGAGAGTGCGGCACGCGCAGCGGAGGACTTCGTTGAGCGCCTTTCCAACTGGTACGTCCGGCGAAGCCGGAGACGCTTCTGGAAGGCGGGTGTGGTCGGCGGTTCGAACGGCACCGCAGACTCCGACAAGTTGTCCGCCTACCATACGCTGTACGAATGCCTCGTCACTCTCACCAAGCTGCTAGCGCCGATAATCCCGTTCCTTGCCGAGGAGATGTACCAGAACCTTGTCCGTTCAACCGGGAACGGAGAGGAAAGCGTTCACCTGGAGTCGTATCCTGCTGAGGACTCTTCCAGGATTGACGAGCGGCTTGCCGATGCCACAAGGCTGGCGATGCGCCTCTCGAGCCTTGGCAGGGCAGCCAGAAGCCAGGCATCGCTCAAGGTCCGACAACCGTTGTCGCGCGCTGTTGTGAAGGTGAGGGACCAGCGCGAGTCCGACATGCTCCATGGCATAGCCGTACAGATTCGGGACGAGATCAACGTCAAAGAACTGGCCACGGCCGGAGACGAGAGCGAGATGCTCTCCTATGAGGTCCGGCCTAACCTGTCGATGCTAGGCCCCAAGTACGGCAGAGAAGTGCGGGACATCACAACGGCAATTGGCGGGCTAGACGCGGCCGAGGTCTATGCCGCCGTGAGTGAGGGAAGGACAGTGCAGGCAGGCGAGTACGCGCTGGAGCCGGAGGAACTTCTGGTGGAGACGTCCGACAGGCCCGGCTACTCGGTGTCCAGTGAGGCCGGGTACATGGTGGCGGTTGAAACTGAAGTCACCGTGGAGCTTGCTGCTGAGGGCCTTGCCCGCGAAGTGGTGCACCGGATTCAGAATATGCGACGGTCCGCAGGGTTCGACATCGCGGACCGCATAGTTACGTACTACCGGGGCTCCGGCGCCCTATGCGACGTGATGGAGAAGCACGGGGAGTACGTACGAGGAGAGACGTTGTCGGAACGGCTTGTGGAGGGCCTGCCCTCAGGGAACTGCTACGAGGAGACTCACACAATCGATGGCGAGGAAGCGGTCCTGGGTGTTGTCAGGACCTGATTAGCGTACCTGGCGTTCCTCCAGCGATACGGTGGCAATCTCGCCTTCTTCGCCCCTGTAATACTCGATCGATACCTGATCGCCGGGCTCGTATGACCATAGGAGCATAAGGAACCTGGCGTTGGTTGGTGTGGGAATGTCGTCCAGCTTGGTAACGACGTCTCCCACGTCGATGCCTGCCGAAGCCGCCGGTCCGTCGACAAGCAGATTGGTGACAACTATTCCCTCGTCAACCGGGAGATTCAGATCGCTGGCAATTGCCGGCGTAACGTCCACGCTGTTGAATCCGATCAGGGGCCTGACAACGCGGCCGTTTTCTATGAGCTTCTCGATGATCGGCTGGGCCTGAAGGGCGCTGACGGCAAAGCCGATGGCCTGGGCTTCCTGGAGCATGACCGTGTTAATGCCCACGACCTCGCCGTCCATGTTGACCAGCGGGCCGCCGCTGTTGCCCTCATTGATCGCCGCGTCTGTCTGGATGAGATCGAACAACTCGTTCTGGTGCTGCGTCTTTATGGAGCGGCCCTTGGCGCTGACAATGCCCACCGTCACGGAAGGTCCGCCCGGCAGCGCGAGCGCGTTTCCGACTGCCATCACCCAGTCCCCTACACGCAGGCGCCGCGAATCGGCAAACTTCACGGCCGGGAGGTCCTGAGCGTCGATCTTGAGGACCGCAAGGTCCGTCAACCTGTCTATCCCCACCACGGTGGCGTCGAACGAATCGACATTCGGAACGTGGACCTTGACGTCTCGTGCGTTATCTATCACGTGCAGGTTGGTCACGATGTAGCCGTCGGGACGCACGACTATGCCGGTGGCTCCGCCCTCGTTGAGATAGCTAAAGAAGAAGCCCTGCTCCACCGACTCGACGGAGATGGAAACGACGGATGGCCTGATTGACTCCACGAGATCCGATATCGACGGAAGAGCAGCGAGCGAATACGGAAGCACCGGCGTTGGTGAAGGCGTGGATGTGGGCTCCGGTTCTGCCGCGACGATCGTGGGCAGAAACTCAGGCGCGGCGTTGACCTCCGCGTCTTCACCGTCGCTCCCGCACGCAACCCAAAAGAGTGCCGCCAGGGCAATGGTAAGGGCTACGGTAAGACTTCTACCCCTATCCCGCCAACGAAGGTTCCGCAACAACCCGAAGCCTAACTCGCGAGAGGCCGTTCCAGACAACACCGAACGGGTTCCCGCTCTTGTCATTCCGAGCCGCTGCCGCATACCGGGACGTGACTAGGGCTCCGAACAGCATGATAATAGCCGACACGTATACCCAGGTCAACAAAACGAGAACCGCGCCGATCGACCCGTAAACGGCGTTGTACACCGCGACCTGGCTTATGTACCAGACGAATCCCCACGTGACCACATCGAAGCAGATCGAAGCCACCAGCGCGCAGGGCCAGACCTGCCTCATCACGAGCCGCGTATTCGGAAGATACCTGTAGAGCACCAGGAAAGTGAAGAACGAGAACACCGGCATAGTGAGCGACGCTGTCAGCCCCCAGATGTAGTCGCCAGCAAACTCAAAGTCGGGCGCCAAAGTCCCGATCACATCTCTGGCCGCACTGAACACCGGTCCGGTGAACAGGAACATCATTACCAGTACGCCTGCCCCGCACACCAGGGACAGGTCGATTACGCGCTCCTTGAGAAACGGCCGTGGTCTGGTGATGCCCCACGCGTTGTTGATGCCCTTGCGTATAGCGGCAAAGGCGGCGGTGGCCGCCCAGAGCAGGCCCAGTATGCTGAACACACTGGTGATCGTTCTCGTGCGCACTATGCCTTCGATGGTGTCGCTGACCAGCTCATTGGAGACTGGGAGGACCTCAGCTATGTCCATGGCCAACTCCGCCCTGTCAATCTCGTCTCCCAGGAAGAAACCGGCGATCGAGATGATCGCCAGGATCAGGGGAAACAGGGAAAACAGCGTGTACAGGGCGATCGCACCCGCCACGTACGGGCAGTTCTTATGGAGGTAGTCATTAAAAACGTCGGCGCAGAAGAGCACCAGTCGTACGATGTACATAGAGAACCCTAGTTGTTCGGCTGCCTGCGGCCACAGCTACGCGCTACGCCGCTGCGAGGAACGTTCAGACTCTAGCCGGCAGCTCACTCACCTTGCCTCATAAACGACCGTGATGTTAAACACACCCGGAATTGCCAGTCAAGAATACCTAGCTGTCAGGTCCGGCCAAACCTGACATACTCGACGGGCCTCAACTATAATCCCGGAAGCCTTCAAGGTGTCAGGACAGGAGCAGCCATGCCCACGATTACAGAGAGATTCTATGAACTCCATCCCACCTCCGCGGAGTTGTCCTCGAATTCCGAGGAGCTCTTCCCGGACGGCGTCACACACGATGGGCGAAGGCTCGACCCCTTCCGCGTTTACATGGACCGGGGCCTTGGGTGCAGGAAGTGGGACGTGGACGGCAACGAGTACATCGACTACCGCACGGGGCACGGCTCGATGATCCTCGGACAGGCGAACCCGGCTGTCGTCAAGGCCGTACAGGAACAGATGGAGAAGGGTACCCACCTGAGCGCGTCCACGGGACTGGAGATGTGCTGGGGATCTCTGGTGAAGCAGCTGGTGCCGTGCGCGGAAAAGCTACGATTCCAGAGTTCGGGCACAGAGGCCATCATGATGGGTATGCGAATGGCTAGGGCGTTCACGGGCAAGCAGAAAATCATGAAATTCGATGGCGCCTTCCACGGGTGGTCTGACGGGGCCTTCGTTGGAGCCCCGGGAGACAACCCGCAAAATGGAATCCCGGATGTGGTGCGGGACACTATGGTAGTCCTTCCATACGATCTCTCCGAAGTTGAGAGAACGCTGGACTCCGACAACGACATCGCGGCCGTCATCTTCCAGGGCGATGTGGTCATAAGGCCTTCTTTCATCGAAGGTCTTCGGGAGCTGACTCATCAGAAGGGTGTACTGCTGTTCTTCGACGAGGTAGTAAGCGGTTTCCGGTGGGCCAAGGGGGGAATGCAGGACCGCTACGGCGTCACGCCGGATATGTCCGCCGTGGCTAAGATACTCGCGGGCGGACTTCCGGGCGGCGCAATCGCGGGTAGGGCGGAGATCATAGACATGATCGGGCCCGGCAAGATCGCCCACCCCGGAACGTTCAACGCCAATCCGCTTTCGGCAGCAGCGGGTGTAGCGGCGCTCCAGATCGTCGCCGACGAGCCGATCAACGAGCGCGCCGATGCCCAGGCGCAGCGGCTGAGGGATGGCCTCAACGATATGTTCACCAAGATAGAGGCGCCCGGCTGCGCTTACGGAGTGTCTTCCATAGTCCACGTCAGGCTCGGCGTGGACCACGAGTGCGACCGCGAGTTCTGCGAGATCGTGGGCGCTGGAAGAATGGGGTTGGACTCGGATTCTGTTTCGCTAGTGCAACAGGCCCTGATCAACGAGGGCTTGTGGAGCGGGCCTTCCATGATGATTCTCTCCGCCGCGCACACGGACGATGATGTGGACCGGACGGTTGAGGCGTACGAGGCATCGCTCATGCAGGCACGCGAGGAAGGCGCTATCTAGCCAGGCAAGCCAAAGGCGCGCCGCGAGTTGGGTCTCCGCGGCAAGCCTGACTTACATCGTCTGGCCGGTTCGAGAGTTCGGGATTGTTCGTTCGGCCCGAAGACGTTGAGCCACGCTCCTCCAGCCTCGCGGGAAGCGGGGCCGTGCTATAATCTGGCAGTTTATCTGAGAGTCTGAGGTACAGGGTTTGGTGTCAGAGCGTTCCAGAAACTACGAGTTGGTAATGATTGTGAGTCCGGAGGCCAGCGAAGATGATGTCAGCGCTGCCCAGGAACGGGTGGATGGCCTCGTCCAGGGCGGCGGCGGAGAGATGACGCATCACGAGACGTGGGGGCTTCGCAGGCTCGCATACCCTATTCAGAAGTTCCAGGAGGGCAGCTACCTCCTGTCGCGCTTCACGGCCAGGCCGGAAACGGCCCTGCAGGTCGAGCGGACGCTCACCGCGGATCAGGGCGTCATTCGCCACCTCGTGGTAAAGGTCTGACGCGCCGCCGGCTGCACGTTACTCCGACACCCAACCAAAGGACACGCTCAAATGGCTGGACTGAATAAGATCATGATCATTGGCAATCTGGGAACCGACCCGGAGATGCGCTACACGCCAAGCGGAGCGGCGGTTACGTCCTTTAGTGTTGCCGTGAACAGGAATTATTCAACGGCAGGCGGGGAGAGGCGCGAAGAGACGGAGTGGTTCAGAGTCAACGCATGGGATCGATTAGCGGAGAATGCCAACCAGTATCTGGCCAAGGGCAGGCAGGTGTACGTAGAGGGAAGGCTTAGTAGCCGGACCTGGACCGGACAGGACGGGCAGCCGAGGTTTACGAACGAGATCAGGGCGTTTGAGATTCAGTTCTTGGGCTCACAGTCGGACGCGAGGGACGACACTGAGGCGCCGCCTGGCCCCGGGGAAGACGACCTACCTTGGTAGGGCCTGAGGAATCCGATCAGCCCACGGTTACGTTGAATTAGACAGGAGCGTCTCGAGGCGAGATGGCCTCATTCGCTTTAAGATACGGAAGGACAAATGACAACGGAGAACACCGAGACAACAAGCACCGAGGAGGCAGCGCCGCCCGTTTCCGAACCGGCGGCCCAGCCAGCGGAGGCCGCTGCACAGCCCGCAGCCGCGCCTCCGCGGCAGACCGCACCGCAGCACACAGCGTCGCCGGGTGCTCCGCGTCCCGGTGGTCCCCCACAGGGCGCGCCATACAGGGACTCGCGGTCCGGACCACGAGGAGGACCACGCAGGGGCCGCGGGCGGTTTTTCTCGCGAAGAAGGGTGTGCTCGTTCTGCGTCGATCACGTCACAACGATCGATTACAAGGACATGGGCCCCCTGCGAAGGTACGTCTCCGACATGTTCAAGATAGAAGGGCGCAGGAAGACAGGCACCTGCGCCAAGCACCAACGTGCGCTGGCGACAGCGATCAAGAGAGCACGGCACATCGCTCTGATTCCGTTCAGCCGCACGGGGGCTCTGAGCCAAAGGTTCCCTGGATAGACGGGGGACCGGCACGGCCGCAGCATCTGGGGCGTGTCGACTTCGCGGAGTTGAGCAGTGGCAGCACAAAGAAGAATCCGCCGCCGCAGTTCCTCTGGGGAAGACCCAAGAAGAGAGTCCGTAGATGAGGCCGGACGCGGGAGAAGGGCCAAGCTGATCGCGGCCGTGGCCGGCGTCTTCGTGCTGGTCATGGCAGGCATTCTCATTGGTGCGTACGTATTCTATTTCGTTCTCCCTCCCCGTGAGGTCATGGTCAAGGTCAATGACGTTGTTTACACTCGCGGGGACCTAGTTAAGCTCGTGCGGGTCCAGCAGAGGGGCGCCGAGTACCTTGGAATTAAAATGGAGACGGCCACAGAGGTTTTCAACGTACTCCAGAACCTGGTCCAGAATGAGATCCTGATCCAGTCCGCTCCAAGATTCGGCGTTACCATCTCAGAAGTGGAGTTGGACCAGCACATTAGAGAGCTGGTCCTGAGGCGGCCGAGTTCCGACCCAGAACAGGCAGAGCGTGAGTTCAAGGAGTTGTACAGCGGCTATCTGAACGCCATTCAACTGAGTGAGGATGAGCATCGCGACACTATCAGGCGTTCGATGACCCGAGAGAGGCTCGTTCAGTTCATGAGCGAATCGGTCCCGAGGGTCGCGGAGCAGGTCAGGGTGTACCGGGCGGTGATGCTGGAAGGCCAAGAATTCGACATCATGGAGGAGAAGTACGAGTTCGCCACGGAGCAGGCGACGACTCCAGACGACTACATCGCCGCATTCAGAGAAGTCGTCAGGGAGTTTTCGCGTGACGATCGTGACACAGTCCGGAAGAATGGCGAACTGGGATGGGTCCCGAGAGGCATTCTCGAAGACTACGATGAAGTCCTGTTCAACCTGGAAGTCGGCCAACTGAGTGCACGCCAGCCTGACTTCGACAACCCCAAGGTCTTCTTCTACTTCATGATTGCGGACAAGGAAGAGGCAAGAGACCTGTCCGACGAACATTGGAACGAACTCAAATCGAAGGCGCTAACCAGATGGGTCAACGAGCGAAGGGAAGAGTTCGATGTCTTCTCGGCCCTGAACAGCACTATCTACGATTGGGTGCTACTTCAACTCGGGTTCTCCGCGCCGCCTGAGGTGGGCACTAAGTTGATTACGCCCACGCTCGAAGTAACGGTCCAAAGTTAGGCATTGAGCTCTCCTCCAGCAGTCCAGATAGGCCTTCTCGGGCTCGGCGTGGTCGGCGGTGGAGTAGCTCATGTCCTCGAAGAGAAGCTAGGCCATTTAGCGTCCCTGGCAGGCAGGGAAATCCGTCTAAAGCGCGCTCTGGTGCGCGACGCTTCCAAGACAAGGGACGTCGCGGTGCAGCCTGAAGTTCTCACCACGAACCCTGGCGACGTACTGGACGATGCGGCCATTGTCGTGGTCGTGGAGGTCATGGGGGGCCGGGTCCCAGCCCGCGAGTACATACTCCGGGCTATCGCCTCCGGTAAGCATGTCGTTACCGCCAACAAGGAAGTCATGGCCAGCAGCGGCCCCGAGATTCTGGCTGCTGCGTCCGAGCGGGGCGTACGCGTGCTGTTCGAGGCCAGCGTCGGCGGAGGTACGCCGATCATCTCGCCGCTGGTGCGGGACCTGGCAGCGAACAACGTCCGAACGATCCGCGCCATTATCAACGGTACGACCAACTACATTCTGACGAGAATGGCGAGCGACGGCCTGGACTTTGATGCTGCGCTGGAAGAGGCGCAAGAGCTGGGATACGCGGAGGCTGATCCTGCCGACGACGTCGAAGGCGTGGACGCCGCCTACAAGCTGGCCATCCTTTCCAGCCTGGCGTTCCGTACGGCCGTTCGCGACAGCGATGTCTACCACGAAGGGATAACCAAGCTGCGCGCGCGCGACTTCCAGTACGCCGGAGAGTTGGGATACTCGATCAAGCTCCTGGCACTTGCGAGCCGCACGAACGGCGGCGTGCACGCCAGGGTCCATCCCACGATGGTCCCGCAGGATGAGTTGATGGCCAATGTGTCCGGCGTGTACAACGCAGTTGAGATGGAGACCGACCTCGCGGGCCTCGTAACGTTCCACGGACGTGGGGCAGGCTCATTGCCCACGGCGAGCGCTGTAATGGGCGACGTGGTCGACATCGTTCGCAGCATGGCAGGGGGCACAGCTCCGATGCCAGCTCCGGCCTCGGCCGTTCTCCGGGTACTACCTGTCTCTGAGCTGGAAACGCGGTACTGCATAAGGATGACCGTCACCGACCAGTCCGGCGTGCTTGCGCAAATCACCAGGATATTGGGCGATTTGCGCATCAGCATCGATTCGGTGATCCAGAAAGGTGCTGACGAGGCGGCCGGCCAGGCCGAGCTTGTCCTCATGACCCACATGGCCAACGAGGACGCCGTCCAGCGCGCCGTCAAGGCCATTGGCAGCCTCAGCGTAGTCAGCGAGATCGGCAACCTGATTCGCGTGGAGGACTGGCCGAAAGCCTAGGCCTGGTCCTCCTCGAACAGGGCGTCCGCGAACTCCCTCGGTTCGAACGCCGCGATGTCTTCCGGCGATTCGCCCGTACCGACGTAGAGCACCGGCAGCCCGAGCTCACTTGCGATGGCCACCACGATGCCGCCCTTGGACGAGCCGTCGAGCTTAGCCAGGAACACGCCGTCGCACCGCACTGCTTCCGTGAAAGAGCGAGCCTGGATCAGCCCGTTTTGCCCTGTCGTGGCGTCGAGGGCAAGTAGCACGTGAAACGCACAGCCCATAGCTTGCTGTTCGGATATGCGATGTACCTTGCGTAGCTCCTGCATCAGGTTAGTCTTGTTCTGGAGCCTGCCCGCTGTGTCGATGATGGCAACGTCCGCATTGCGTGCCCTCGCTGCCTGAATTGTGTCGAACGCCACGGCTCCGGGGTCTCCGCCGCTCCGATGGGCGATGACGTCTATTCCCAGCCGAGTGCCCCACTCCTGGAGCTGTTCGATGCCGGCAGCGCGAAATGTGTCAGCCGCCCCCAGAATTACCGACCGGCCTGCGCCCAGGTGTGCGTTCGCCAGCTTCGCGATGCTCGTGGTCTTCCCCGCGCCGTTCACGCCGACAATCAGGACAACGGCGGGAGTTTCGTCCAGGTCCAGGGCTTGTCCGTCACTGGACGCCTGCAGGGTGTCGGCGATCTGTTGCTTCAGCAGTTCGATCACGCCGTCGGCGCTGTCCAGCGAGGCGCTGCGGGCATCTTCCCGGACTCGCTCCAGCAGTTCCATCGCAGTGGATACGCCTATGTCCGAAGATATCAGCGCTTCCTCCAGGCTCTCCCAGAGTTCTTCGTCTAAGGGCTGGCCCCGGAACATGGAGGTGACTCGCCCGAACCATGCTCGCCGCGTTTTCCGCGCGGCTTCTCTGGTTCTGGCTTGGCTTTCCCGGCTGAGGAATCTCACCGCAGGACTCTCCTCCGATAGGTGTGCTTGATTGTCCCACCTCCAGTCTGAGCGAGACTAGCACTTTTGGAGGCACAGGGAGGACGCCCCGCCTTTGCAGGGCGTCCTTGAAACGAAGCGGGACTGCGGCGCCGCTGTTTGAGCGTGAGCCGGTAGCCTGTTCGGCTACTCAGTCCCTGCGTCGAGAGTCTACTTGACGAACGGTTGTCTCGACCGAATCGCGGCCTGATAGTCTCGCCGGGCTTCCTGAAACGTCGGCATGCCGTACGTGCACCTGCGTTCCAGGCTCCTTAGATAGTATTCGAAGTCCGAGCCCAATCTGGCCGTTCGCCGGTTCAAAAGAGTGTTAAGCATCTCACCAGTCCTCTCTGTGTTTCTGTGTTTCAAACGTTGATTCCCCACAAGCAGGGGTCTATCTGTAATTGTCAGACGTGCAATAATATCGCGTGAAGTCATGCAGTATGATGTTTACATTCGGCTCATTGATATTGTGCTCAAGGGAAGTATCGATGGAACTTAGAGAGTTGAGAACCTTCTGCACTGCGGCCAAGCTCCGGAGCATCTCCAAGGCGGCAGACAACCTGAACATTGGGCAGCCGACAGCGACAACCCACATCAAAAAGTTGGAGACGGAGCTCAACACCAGGCTCTTCGACCGTATGAAGCGCCCAATCCAGCTTACACTTGCGGGCGCCACCCTCTCGCAACTTGCCACGCCGCTTGTAGAGGGGATAGACGCACTTGCTTCAAGAACGGCCATGGCCGAGGAAGAAGGGCCGGTCGTAATCGCCGCCACGCACGACATCATTCCCCACACCCTGCTGCGCGTTGTAAGGGAGTTCCGGACCAGGTTCCCCGATGTCCACCTGAGGATGCGGTCAGCCCTCCGTAGCGACGTGCTGGCGCTTGTGGAGGAAGGCGAGGCGGATATGGGATTCCTCGCAAGGCCAGTGTACGCTGCCGCGCTGGAGTTCCGCGGCCTCTTCCCATACGAACGGGTGCTCATTGCGCCGCTGGGTCATCCACTGTTGGGGGGACCCATAACGTCGCTTGAGCAGCTCAGCCGCTACCCGCTGATACTCAGGGGCCGCCAATCTCACACGAGGGCGTTGCTCGAACACGCTTTCAGGCGCAGGAACATCAAGTACGATGTCATCGTTGAGTTGGAAAACTTCGACATGATCAAGCGGTACGTGGCCATGAACATGGGAGTGTCAGTAGGTCCGAGGCTTGCCATTGAGCCCGATGACGAGCGTGTCCTGGGAATCTCCAGCCTGGCCGCCTTACTTCCAGTGGACCAGGGAGGCGTGGTAACTCTTCAGGGCAAGACGCTGTCGACACCTGCTACAAACTTCATGGAGTTGGCGGAAAGCGTGATCGGCCATAACCAGGGATGAGGGCGCAGCCGAATGCGCCAAGCGAAGCCTAGGTTTGCAACTGCGCTAGTTGCGCACTCCAACCAGCTTGGCGGTTACCACGTAACGGTGATCGTAGACCAGAGGCGGGTAGCAGGTAACCAGTGTTATCTCGGCGTCGGAGGACTCGGTCAGTTCCAACTCGGCGGGGTGGACCACTTCTCCCTTGACCACTTGATACAGGAACGCACCGTCTGAGCTGTACAGCGCTACGAAAAGTGGGTCGCCGTCGCCAATCAACTTGCTCAGCTTCGGCAGGGACCGGAACACGTTGCCCTCGCCCCTGATCGGGCTCTGGAGGTGACCGAAGTACCATCCGTTGCTGTACTCGCCCGGATTTGCGGTGCTGGGAATGTGCCCCACGATGTTCTTGGGAGTCTCGTAAGCCTGGCTGTCGCCAAGATCGATGATCCTGAGGTCGTCAACGATCGCGTCCACACCAATGGAGGCAATTACCATTCGGCTTGCCGGTGCCCCGCTGAGCCACTCGTCATCGTCCGGCGTGTAGGAAACGGCGACAAACCC
Source organism: Dehalococcoidia bacterium (assembly GCA_965237445.1). Lineage (GTDB taxonomy): Bacteria > Chloroflexota > Dehalococcoidia > Lucifugimonadales. The sequence continues at coordinate 2,160,933 of OZ250142.1, forward strand.
CTGCGGCAGCAGGATTATCTCCAGCCGGTCACTACCTGCCCAAAGGGGGTCATCCCAGTATTTCGGGTGAATGTCAACGCCGGGATAGGACATTGCGAAACTGTCCATCAGGAAGGAGCCGTTGTAGGAGCCTGCGCTCGTTTGGCCGTCAATTGGCTCGTTAGTGATTCCGGTAGATTCGGTAGCGCGCCCCGGGTCGCTCGCTAACTCCGTCGCCGACTCGCTGGTACCCGTCGATATGGGCGCCGGCTGGGTATTGTCTGTTGACGATGATAAATCTTCGGCGCTGCCAGATGATGCGGTTGCTATGTCTGTGATGCCAGTTGACGGTGGCACTTCGACGGCGTCTCGCAAAGAGTCCGAAGACCCGCTGGAAGCAGTTTGAGGTATTACAACCGTGGTGAACGCCGGGACCGCGGCAAGGTTATTGGATTCCTCACTTGTGTCGACCTGCGCCGCCAAGTCAGCCTTTTGAGCCGTTTCGACCGTCGGGAACGTATCAACGGATGCGGCGGCTGCTGTGATGGGCTCAACTGTGAAGCTGAGGTCGTCGAAGTTGGACCGGGCGTAATGCGCGTAGGCATAGTATCCGGCCACACCCAGCAGCATGACGAGCCCAATTGCAATCATCGCCGCGCCGATTGCGCGATGAATTCGCCGGGATTGGAGTCTCTCGATGACGGCCTGCATAATTGTCATAGCCGCTGAACGCCGCAAGATTGTAGTCAGCCGAGTAACACATCCTCAGACTCGGCAACGACAGTTGGGGAAATTATAGCGCAGGCGCCATTGGGCGAGGCTTCACACCTGCTGCCTCAAGAGTTGAGATGACCTGTTCGGTAGAACGGGCTTGACCGAGATTGGCCGGCGCCCTTTTGAGACGACGCAGCAAAAGTGGCTGCGTGGCTCAACTCCTCATTCGAGGCGTGTGCATCTGTCCGCTTGAAATCGGCTCGTTTATGTAGACGTCGCCGTTGCGGATCTTGAGATTGAATCCGCAGTCCGGGTTGCTGCACACCCAGGCCTTGTAGTGTATGGGGGCTCCCTGACTGCCGAAGTCAGAGAGGGGGAGCAAGCTTCCATCCGCGCAAGCTTTGCAGTCTGGGAAAGCACCGTTGTCGTTCATTGCCACCGCTATGTCCACCTCCCTGAAATAGAGGTCGGAGTATAACACCGGCAAAACTTGAGCAACAAGCCGCATCTAAGAGGGAGAACATCCCCCTTCAGGTAGAGAGACGACTGCTAGCCGGTCGTACTGGGCGCCGCCAGGGGTTAATGTGCTGCTCATCAGACTCAGACCGTGGACGCCAAAATGCCCCTCATTCTCAGGAGCTATGCTACCAACGTGACCTAGCGCCACCTGCACTGTCGAGAGCGGAGTATTGCGCTGGAACCGCCCGACGGTTACATGAGGTCTGAAGAGAGTTCGCGTGTCCTCTGGAAAGCCCGCCTGCTTCATCGATCTCTCTATGGCTTCACTCAGTTGCCGAAGCGTTTCAACTTCGCCACCCAGTCCCACCCATAGCACGCGCGGCCTCTTCCTGCCCGGGTACACGCCGCCGCCGACGGTATGCAGTCGAACGGGTGAGAAGCCTTGCGCCGCGGTGGCGAGAGACGAAACAGCTTTGGATTTTGCTCTGGACGGTATGTTGCCCAGAAACTTCATCGTCACGTGCAGTCCGGCCCCGTGAACGGGCCGCAGGCCCGGTAACTCGGCGTCGTACAGCACGGACAGCTTTTGGGCGATGTATCGCGCGGCCTCCTCCGGGATCTCAAGCGCCACGAATGCTCTCAACGTTAGCCCCGCGCTTTCTTGAGGTCATCTGAGAGCTGTTTGGCGCGAATGAACCAGCCTGTAATGTCGTCCAGGGAGTAGACGGCGTTTGCAGGGCTAGGGCTTGGTGTCAGGAAGACGCGGGAATCGCCTATCTGCCAGCTCTGGAGCCCCAATTTCACATTCGTGCGCTGTGCGTGGGCGTACTTGGCATAGTTCCTGCACGCTAGCACGCTGAGGAAACAGACAATCGTTGGCCTAAATCGTTCGATCTTGCCTCTCAATAGCGGCACTGCCTCGCGAAAGTCCGAAGCACTGAGGTCGGAGACACCGCTGGTTGGGCGCTTGACCAGGTCCGTCAGCCCAATTCCAAAATCCAGTACACGTTCATCAGTCTCCGGTGACAGCTCTTCTCTTAGTAGACCGGAGCGGTTGAGCGCCGGCCAGAAGCGGTTGCGCGGGGAAGCGAAGTACCGCCCAGCCTCCGCCGAGCGCATCCCAGGGTTGATACCGACGAACGCGATGTCCAGTTCGGGACGTAGGTAGTCGGGGAGGGTCTTCACTTCGCCGCTGCGAAGGGCGGGACGCGGTCCGTCAGCACTGTCGAGAGGTGCCCGCACCGCAGATCGGCTACCTTCCGGCCAGGTAATCGGCCATCGGCTTCACGTTGTAACTGGTCGCGGCGTCATTCAGTGCCTCCACAGCCGCTCGTGCCGTGTCCGGCGACGTGAAGCAGGGGATACGGCGCTCGACGGCCGCCCGGCGGATGTGAAAGCCGTCCTGTAACGTCTCGCGGTCGCCGGTCACCGTGTTTACCACGGCGGTGATCGTTCCGTCCATGATGATGTCTAACACGTTGGGGTGTCCCTCGTTCAGCTTCTTGGGTACTGACACGATCGGGATTCCAAGGCCCTCGATCATTGCGGCCGTACCCTCAGTGGCATAGAGGCTGTATCCGGCTTCCGCGAGACCTCTGATGAGGGGGACTGAGCCTGCCTTGTCGCGGTCAGAAATGCTTAGCAGCGCGGAGCCCCTTTCTGGCAGCATCATGTCCGCAGCCATCAGTGCCTTCGCGACTGCTGGGCCAAACTCGTAGTCCACTCCCATCGTCTCGCCGGTCGACTTCATCTCTGGGCCAAGGTAGGTATCTACTCCCGTAAGCTTGGACATGGAGAAGACGGGGGCCTTTACTCCGACCAGTTTCTGGCGCTTCCACAGACCGCCCTCGTATCCCTGGTCACGCAGGCTTCGGCCGAGCATCGCGTTGATCGCGAGCCTGACCATGGGTACGCCAGTGAGTTTGGAAATGAAGGGAATTGTCCTGCTGGCACGGGGGTTCACCTCGATGATGTAGACGCTGGCCGGCTGTCCTCCCGCCCTGGATCGCCCGTCGTTGGGGCTGCGGTACGTTTCTCCCCCCACGAGTACGAATTGGATGTTCATCAGGCCCTGTACCTCGAGCCCAAGGCCAATCCGTGTTGTGTAGTCGACGATCGTGTCAACCTCTTCTGTTGTCAGCGTGAGACCAGGGTAGATCGCCATCGAGTCTCCGCTGTGGACGCCCGCGCGCTCCACATGCTCCATGATGCCCGGAATGAGCACGGTTTCACCGTCGCAGACGGCATCGACTTCCACCTCGCGGCCTTCGAAGTACTTGTCGATCAGCACCCTGCGGCCCCCGCCGGCCTCGAACGCAATTGACATGTACTTCACTAGTTCGGTGGCGTTCTGCACGATCTCCATTGCCCGTCCTCCCAGCACATAGCTTGGCCGGACCAGGATCGGATAGCCGACTTCCTGGGCCACGTTGAGGGCCTGCTCCAGATTTGAAACTGCTGCGCCGGGCGGGTTTGGTATGCCAACTCGCGCCAGGAACTCCTCGAAGAGATGCCTGTCCGAAGCCATGTCAATCGTACGGGCTGACGAGCCCAGGATAGGCAGGCCGGCGGAGTCCAGTGACTGCGATAGGTTGATCGCGGTCTGCCCGCCGAACTGCACTATGGTGGACGGGACCTCGAGGTCACCCTGCATCTGCGAGACTGCCTCGTTCTCGAGCACGTCGCGCACGCTCTCTTCATCCAACGGTTCGAAGTAGAGCCGGTCGCTCGTGTCGAAGTCGGTCGACACCGTCTCGGGGTTGGAGTTAATCACAACGCTCCCCAAGCCTTCGTCTCTGAGCGCCCAGGCCGCGTGCACAGAACTGTAGTCGAACTCGATGCCCTGGCCGATCCTGATTGGCCCGCTGCCAATAACCACAAACTTGCGGCCCTCCATCGCCTCTGCTTCGTTCTCCTCCTCGTAAGTGCTGTAGTAGTACGGTGTCTGCGCCTCGAACTCCGCCGCGCACGTGTCCACCATCTTGTACACAGGCCGGATGTCCCACCGGCCGCGCAGCTTTCGCACCTCCTCCTTCGTGCGGTCGGTGAGAAGTGCCACCTTTTCGTCGGAGAACCCAAGGCGCTTGGCTTCCAACAGGAGCCCCTCGTCAAGTGTGCCGGAGATGAGTCGCTGCTCCATGTCGGTAATGTTCTTGAACGCGTGCGTGAACCAGGGGTCTATGCCGGTCAGGCGCGACAGCTCCTCCGGAATTGCGCCCCGCCGGAGTCCGGAGAGCACCGCCCAAAGCCGCTCGTCGTGGGCTTCCAGCGGCAGGCTCGAGGGCGAGTCGCCGTTGGACCAGGACGGCTCCTCCCACAGAATCGACCTGTTCGGGATCTCGAGCGAGCGAACGGCTTTCTGTAGCGCAGACTCGAACGTACGCCCTATGGCCATGACTTCGCCCGTTGCCTTCATCTGCGTGCCCAGCGATCGGTCCCCGTTGGGGAACTTGTCGAACGGCCATCGTGGAATCTTGACCACGCAGTAATCGAGCGCAGGCTCGAAAGAGGCCACCGTCTTCTCCGTGACCGCGTTCGGAATGTCGTCGAGCCGCCTGCCCACGGCGATCTTCGCTGCCACGCGCGCAATCGGGTAGCCGGTGGCTTTGCTCGCAAGGGCCGAGCTACGGCTTACCCTGGGGTTGACCTCGATCACGTAGTAGGGACTGTCGGCCTTGCCGCCTGGCAGTGTATCGCCCACGATGTGGTTGGGCTCCAGGGCGAACTGAATGTTGCAGCCGCCCTCAATCTTCAGTGCACGTATGATCCGCAAGCTGGCCGACCTGAGCATCTGATACTCCTTGTCGGACAGCGTCTGGCTGGGCGCCACCACGATGCTATCTCCCGTATGGGTACCCATCGGGTCGATGTTCTCCATGTTGCAGACCGTGATGCAGTTGTCCGCGCCGTCCCGCATCACCTCGTACTCCAGCTCCTTCCACCCAACGAGCGACTTCTCAATCAGCACCTGACTGATCGGGCTGGCAGCCAGCCCTCCCGAGACGATCGTTTCGAACTCCTCCTCCGTGGCCGCGATGCCCCCGCCGGTTCCCCCTAGCGTGTATGCGGGCCGTATCACTGCGGGAAGTCCCAGCCACTCAAGCGTCTCCCTTGCAGCTTCCATGGTGTTCACGGTCGCGCTCGGCGGCACCGGTTCGCCTATGTCCAGCAACAGTTGCCGAAACAGGTCACGGTCTTCGGCCTGCCTGATCGTGTCTAGCGGCGTTCCCAGTAGGCGAATGCCATATTTGTCCAGCACGCCGGCGTCAGCGAGATCCACTGCAAGGTTGAGTCCGGTCTGGCCTCCAAGAGTGGGCAGCAGGCCGTCGGGCTTCTCAGCCCTTATGACGCGCTCGATTACAGCCACGCTCAGAGGCTCGATGTAAACGACGTCGGCAATCCCTTCGTCCGTCATGATCGTGGCCGGGTTGGAATTGACGAGCACCGTGGTGACGCCCTCTTCCCTGAGCGACTTGCAAGCCTGCGTGCCGGCGTAATCGAACTCGGCCGCCTGCCCGATAACAATCGGCCCGGAGCCGATGACCAGAACCTTGGAGGGCTTGCCAGTCACTGTTTGTTGTATGTGGGACGAAGCACGCTAATCACAAAGTTCTCTGCCCATTTGAGGCAGAGGCCGATCTGTTCCTCAGTCATTAGATAGACTCGGCAATGATCTTCCATCCATTCCCGAGCCTTAGGGGGTGCCTTGAACGAAAGGAAGGCTGCGGTTGTTCACGATTTTTTGCTCGAGGTCTGCCGACGCGCCCCCACTTCTGTGATCGTTCCAAATGCGACAGCGGAGATTGGCACTCTTGCCAGCATAGAGGAATTCTCCAGTGCTGAGATTACAAATAGCATACAGTCCCCCTCTATCAGGTATCGATCAGGTATCGATTGGCTGGTCATTCCTTCAAATGGTATTGGGGGTACAGACAGGAACCTGTCCAGCAAGTTTCGCCCTTCATTAATGCGTTCGTCGCGCTCAAGTTGATTCATCGCCATAGGCCTTTGCGTATGTATCGGTCAGTGCGTTGATGGTTGATACAGGTTAAGTTCAGCAATCCTTCGGAATCCTCCATCCAAGGTGTAAAGCGGGGTGTCATGTCGGATTGCTACGGCGGCAATGGTGACATCCATACTTGACATCCTGGTACCTGCGCGCAGAAGCTGGTTACTCAATCTTCCCGCAATCACCCAGGATTGTTGGTCCACCTCAAGGTAGTTTATTGAGACTACGCGCTCCGCAAGGAATTCGAGCTCTTGCTGTGATCTGGCTCCCCTCAGATACTCCATGATTACCGGCCCTGTTAGGGCCGCATCGCCGGATGACATCAGCATGCCTAGTTCAACAGCTTCCAATGAGTTTGGCAGCCTCTGGACCTGCATCAAGACAGATGATTCGATCAGGATCATTGGGGTGTGCCATCCCTCAGAGATATGAGATAGGCACGCTTCTGCTCCTCCAACTCCAGATCATTGTCACTGTAGTCGTCGACTACAATCTTGCCCCAAGAGTCCATCCACTCCTGGATGTGCTTGCGCCTAATGTACTCTCTCAGGGCCGCATTCACTGCCTTGCTCTTCGTATTCTCGCCCGTCGCCTTGACCACGGAGTCGAGTAACTCACCGTCGATGTTTATCGTCGTACGCATCTCCGCATCTCCCTTGGTTCGTCACTCAGTCGCATCACCAAACTAGCCGTTCCTCACGCCGTCTAGGAATGACTGCCGGCGCCGTTCCGCCTCGCGCTGCTCTTCGCGCGTGTCTTCTATGACGTACTTTCCGGGCATCTCACGGAGCTCATTGATGCTGGTACGGCGAACATATTCCTGCAATGCCTTGTTTACGGCCTTGGTTTTACTAGGTTCGCCAGTCGCCTCGACAACCCTATCCAGCAGCTTGGGGTCTATGTCCAGTGTAGTGCGCATAAGCTTGCGACGCCTCTTGATGGCATCAGTAGTGCGCATCATTATATCGTATCACTTTGATGAGATAAAGCAGAGCCATCATTCTAGGACCCCACCTTAGGATATGCCGAGGCATGAGATGACAGTCTCGTCTCACCAAAGAGGCGCATGGCCTTTACTCAAGAAGCAATTCAACGCGCTGCTCGTCCCAAATTGAGTCGGGGATTTGGATCACATACAGGCCTTGCGCGCGCCCACCAAATCCATGAACCGGTCGAAGATGTAGCCGTTGTCGAGGGGGCCCGGCGACGCCTCTGAGTGGTACTGGATGCTCATGGCCGGCAGCCTGGTATGAGTGATGCCTTCCACCGTGCCGTCATTGAGGCTGACATGGCTCACGGCAGCCTCCGCTGGCAGGCCGTCCGGATCGACGGCGTAGCCGTGGTTCTGGGCTGTGATGTACACGCGGCCGCTTTCTACATCTCGCACAGGGTGGTTGCCGCCCCTGTGCCCGAACTTCAGCTTGAACGTGTCCGCGCCCAGCGCTCTGCCCAGCACCTGGTGGCCCAGGCAGATGCCCAGAATAGGAACGCGTCCCAGTAGCGCCCTGGCCGTAGCAACTAAGTAGTCCAGTAGCTCCGGGTCGCCGGGGCCCGGCGATAGCACCACGCCGTCGGGATGCCGCGCCAGGATGTCTTCGGCCGATGCTGACGCCGGCATCGCGGCCACATCACAGCCTTTGCCGGCAAGTATGCGCATGATGTTGTACTTCACGCCCATGTCCAGCACCAGGATTCGCCGCTTGCTTGCGTCCGGCGTGGCCAACGCCTCCGAGTTCCAGTTGTACGCCTCCTTGGTGCTAACGCGGGACACAAAGTCCTGGTCCCCGTAGTCCGGCAGCCTGCGCAGGCGGCTTAGCGCGAACTCCGGCGACCCCTCGCGAGTGATTATGCCCATCATCACGCCCCGGCTGCGGAGCCGGCGCGTGATCGCGCGCGTGTCGACGTCCGACAGTCCAGGGATGCCCGCCGCGGCCAGGTACTCGTGAAGCGTCATGCGGGACGTGTTGTGGCTCGGACGCCTCGAGTGCTCGCGGACCACGAAGCCTGACACTTGGATTCGGGACGATTCGTGATCGTCGTCGTTAATACCGTAGTTGCCGATCAGCGGGTACGTAGGCATGACGATCTGCCCGGCGTACGAAGGGTCCGTCAACATCTCCTGGTAGCCGGTCATTGAAGTGTTAAAGACCACCTCTCCGTGCACTTCGCCATCGGCGCCAAACGCCCGGCCCCTATAGACGGAGCCATCTTCCAGCACCAGGTATGCGGTTTCAGTCATGCAACTCTATTCGCTTCTCTGTGCCGGGAATGATCGTGCGCGTATGCTGCGCTCAGAAACGCTGATGATGCTCCCAGTTTCAAGATTGTCGTGGAAGTTGTCCAAGGCCATCCGAAGATAGAGATTCACTGAATCTGGCCTCATGTTCCTCAACCTGAAGATAATCACACTGGGGAATCGGTCCCCGCTTGCGGCTAGGAGTTCGCCAAAGTCCAAGTCATGTGCCAATAGGACTCTACCTTCAACTCGTGCCATTTGCAGGACTTCGGAATCCTCCAACTCTTCGAGTCCTAGGGCGGACAAGTGAGTCGCGTCGTGTCCTAGCTCGGTCAGGAATTCGACTGTCCTCGGAGAAACACCCATGTCTGCCAAAAACCTCAAGGTGAGACGGGCTCAATTCGATGAACGCTTTCGTCGGCCAGCCAAGACGCGTACCGAAGCGACTGCCGAATATCATCCAATTCAAGATACGGATACGCTTCAAGAATTTCGTCCGTCGTCATTCCGCTGGCGACCAAATTGAGAACTAGGGAGACTGTGACACGCGTTCCGCGAATACACGCTCGACCACGCATCACGGTGGGATCGAAAGTTATTCGGTCTAGTTCGAGCATTGGCGTTCTCCCTTCTCCGAAGTGGGCGACCTCTCGCCAGGTCATCCCTCAGTGCTATGCATCAACGTTCGCCCTGCCTTTTTCCTCCCAAGCCTCGTACACAGATCGCGTGACTGAAGTCAGCATATCTTTGTGGGTCTCCCAGTCCTCTACGTCTAATGGGAATATCAATTCTTCGTACACGCCTTCGGTGTCACTGGGTCCTCGATATGACTCGTATTGGAGCACTTCCTTGATCGAGGCGAATTCCTTTCGGCGGAGATTGACTGTCCTCCCATAGAAAACTATCCGTACTTTCCCAGGATCAGGCACAATTCGCCCGTACGATCGAGGGCGTCTTCCTGATTCAGTATCTTCCATCAGATAGAATGCTATAGCGCCCGGTTGGATATATTCTCTAGAGGTTTTCCAAGCCTCTCCGAACATATCTCTTATGGCGGCGAACAACTCAGATACACCAGACCCTTCTATACGTCTTTTCAATCTCTCTCTCGTCTCTGCCGCGTTCAGCCATGTTCTTGCTGGGCGGGGAATCACGTCAGCTGATCCTTCCACTTCCACCTGCTTGGCAAGGAGAGTCTTGCCGTTGGAGTCGAAGCCATGGAACGTCAGCAGCGAGATGTCCATGCCGGTGTTGTTTGCAAGGAACCTCACCATGCGTTCCGTTCTATCATCGACGCCCAGCCCGACCAGGAAAAGGCGTAGGGGTTTCAGCGATTCCAGCGTCTCGTGCCTCCCAACGTACCAGCCTTCGAAGTTCTCTATCTTGTCGATTCCTAGATGTCCCGCATTCTCCTCAATGTGTGTCGCCAAGCTAGGAATGTCCATCCCGTCAAGATTAGAGGCGTAGTCGATGATCTGGGCCACCGCGTCCCGAGCCAGTGTGCCGCGCTTAAGTTCAAACACACACAGCTTTCCGTCTCCGTCCACGCCTAGCAGGTCGAGCGGCCCTCCTTCGGTTGGTGTTTGTCGACCCACGAGCGTAAGACCCTCGAGCAGCAGTCCAGCGTTCTTGACGAGAATGTTCTCGAGCACCTCTTCGGACTCCATTCGGTTGGAGACCTGCAGTGCCGTAACCGCGTCGTCGTCAATCTGCCACAGCTTGATCGCTTCCAAGTTAATCTCCCATGCTCTCCACGCCCGCATACACAACCTCGCCCCCGAACACCGTCGCCACGACGCGCCCCTTCAGCGCGGTGCCCTCTAGGGGCGTGTTCTTGCCTTTGGACGCGAACTCCGCCGTGTCGACGGTCCACTCCAGGTCGGGGTCGAAAATGACCACGTCGGCTGGCGCGCCCGGGCGCAACGTGCCGAGATCATGGCCCAGGAACCGCGCAGGCGCGCTGGTGAGCTTCTCGACCAGGAGCGGCAGACCCACGTCGCCTGAGTGCACGAGCGACATGAGCGAGCCAAGCGCCGTTTCCAGCACGCTGATGCCGAACGCTGCCTCGTCCACTGTGGTCATCTTATCGATCGCGTTGTGAGGAGCGTGGTCGGTGGCGATGAAGTCGATCGTACCTTCCTTGAGGCCCTCGATCAGCGCCTCCACGACGCTTGGGCCCCGCAAAGGCGGGTTGACCTTCGCGTTAGGGTCGTACGCCTGCCGGGTCAACGGCGCGTAACGTGAGCTTTCGGCCGTCATGCCCATTACCGCCTCGTCGGTCAGTGTGAGGTGGTGCGGCGTGACCTCGCACGTCACGCTGAGACCGCGTTCTTTCGCCCTCGCCACATGCTCCAGCGACTGCATAGTGCTCACATGAGCGACGTGCAGCCTGCCCCCGGTCAGCTCGGCGAGCGCGATGTCCCTGGCCACCATTACGTCCTCGGCCGATCCCGGCACGCCCTTGATGCCGAGCCGATTGGACACCCAACCTTCGTTGATGGAGCCTCCCTTGGAGAGCTCATGCACCTCACAGTGGTTGATGATCGGCAGGTCTAGCCCGGAGCTGTAGCTGAGCGCCTGCCGCATGAGGTTCGAATCGGATACCGGCATGCCGTCGTCGCTAAATCCAATGGCGCCCGCTTCCGCCAGCTCGGCCATTTCCGCGAGTTCGGCTCCCTTGCCACCTGCCGTGATGCAGCCGATAGGAAGCACCCGCACCGCTCCCTCCTTCGCGGCCCGGTCCAGAACGAACTCGATCGCCGCCCGTGAGTCCAGCGGGGGGTTAGTGTTCGGCATGGCACAGACGGTCGTGAACCCGCCCCGCGCGGCGGCCAGCGTACCGGTCGCGATGGTCTCCTTGTATTCGAAGCCGGGTTCCCGCAGGTGGCAGTGCACGTCCACGAAGCCCGGGCAGACTATCCGGCCGCTCGCGTCCAGCACCTTAGCTCCTTCGACTACGGCCAGATTGCTGCCCACGGCGCTCACAGTGCCGCCTTCCAGCAGCACGTCGGCCGGGCCGTCGATGCCCTGTTCGGGATCGATTACCCTGCCGCCTTGTATGAGCACGGGGGTGACGCGTGTGGCTGGCTCCGCCCTCATGACCCATCCTCCGAGCGCCGCCTCGGCACGGCAAGGGCGGTGAGCACGGCCATCCTCACGGAAACTCCGTTGGTAACCTGCTCCTCGATGAGCGAGCTAACGCCGTGCGCCACCTCAGGGTCTATCTCGACCCCCTCGTTCATCGGTCCAGGGTGCATGACCAACGCGCCGGGCCGGGCCGATTCCAGTCGCCTGGTGTTGATCCCATACCTCTGGGAGTACTCGCGCAGGCTAGGCAGGTGACCGGCCTGTTGCCGCTCCCTCTGCAGCCGCAGGGTCATCACAACGTCCGCGCCGTCCAGGGCGCGCTCAAGGTCCGTCTCAACCGTAATCGAGGCGAATGGGTGATCTTCGGACAGCAGCGGATGTGAAGTTAGGTCGACCGGCAGCAGAGTTGGCGGGGCGCATAGCACCACTTCTGCGCCCATCTTCGTGAGACCCCACATGTTCGACCTCGCCACGCGGCTGTAGTTGATATCTCCCACGATTACGACCTTCAACCCTTCGATGCGCCCGAAGCGTCTCCGAATCGTGTACAGGTCCAGCAGCGCCTGCGTAGGGTGCGCATGGGCGCCGTCGCCGGCGTTGACGACCGCCGCATCGAGATGACGGGCTAGCAGGTATGGCGCCCCGGCGTGAGGGTGGCGAATCACGATGACGTCGGCCTTCATGGCCTGCAGTGTCAGCGCCGTGTTGTACAGCGACTCGCCCTTCTCCATGCTGGTACCGTTCCCCGAAAGGTTGATCACGTCCGCGCTGAGTATCTTGCCCGCCTGCTCGAAGGAGACCCGTGTGCGCGTGCTCGCCTCCACGAACAGCGTGAGAACGGTCTTGCCGCGAAGCGTCGGCACTTTCTTGATGTCCCTGTTCAGCACCTCCGACATAGCCTCGGCATTGTCCAGGACCTCCTCGATCTCTTTCCGGGTGAAGTCGTCGAGGTCCAGGACGTGCCTGCGGGTCTTCTGATGAATGCGGGCGATGTCGGTCGTGGAGGGCGCAACCACAACAGCGGCATGTTTCACTGGACGCTCCTTGTGACGAGGTCGACGCGGTCGAAGCCGTCCATCTCCTGCACGTGCACGGCTACCTCTTCGTCCGCGCGGGTGGGGATGTTCTTGCCTACGTAGTCCGGCCGGATGGGCAGCTCGCGATGCCCGCGATCCACCAGCACGGCCAGCCGAATCTCGTTGGGCCGTCCGAAATCCATGAGCGCGTCCATTGCTGCCCGGATCGTCCTTCCCGTGTACAGCACATCGTCGACTAGAACGATCCGCTTTCCGTCAATGTCCATGGGGATGTCGGTGGGCTTGACGAGTCGGCTGGCGCCGGACGCGATGTCGTCCCGATACAGGCCGATGTCCAGGGAGCCCACGGGAGGGCGTTTCCGCTCGAATTCGCCGATCATGCCCGAGATGCGCTCGGCCAGCGGTACCCCGCGAGTGTGCATGCCGACGAGAACGAGGCCTTCGACGCCGCTGTTGCGCTCTACAACTTCATGGGAGATCCGCACCAGGGAGCGTCTCATGTCCTCCGTGTTGAGGATGACTCTGTCGGCAGCCATGCCATTCTCGCTGTAATGTGACTCGCCGCCCAAAAAAATACCCCTTACCTCGACCGGCAAGGGGCTTTGCGCTTCCCCGCGCGACTTTCGCCGCTGCGATGCCGCGTCGGCTACCTGCCCTTGCCAGCCTCACTGGACTGATTTAAAAGGAATGCCGAAACGGTTATTTGCTATTTAACCGACATGATAGCCGATCTGGCCGGGGCCTTTCAACGGTCGACGAATCTGATTCATGATTGCTTACGTCTTGCGAACGCACGTGCTGGCGTCTGTGTATGAATAGCAAGCACAACCATAGCGCACTCCGAGATCCGGCATCGCCCGACGGGACGCGCCTCGAACACTGTTTCATTCTTGCTGCAAACAGTCTTTGGGACGCCCGGTAACTGCTCCCTCCGTATCTTAATCTTATGGGCGCTTTGCAACTGTCTCCGGTATCCGGCTGTCTCAACTACGAAACTAGGGTGAATGAGACAGAACTCCTTTTTCGCCGGCCCGTCCACGCGCAACTTTTCCGCTGGTACTGCGCTCAAGCCATTCACGTACAATGTGCGAGTTGCAGCTACAGTCACTCACATCTAAGTGCTTGCTGGTGTGCAGAAGGTGAGGAAGATGTCGTGCTGAACAGCCACGGCTGCATGTCCGGCGGTGCCTTAGTGTTCTGGTTGGTCCCATGGCTGGATGCCAATCGCGCTATTGACGGCGCATTGGTACCGCACGTAAAATATTTGGTCGGTATGGCTAGTGGCCGGGCCGTCTGGCGGCTAGCCTGCTTTTTGTAAGATGCGGACCGCCGGGGAGTAGCGGCGGCGCAATCCGTGGGGCAACTGGGCCCCAGTGGCGCAATTGGCAGCGCAGCCGATTTGTAATCGGCAGGTTAGCGGGTTCGAATCCCCTCTGGGGCTTTTGCGGATCGGCCTGGCAGACCGTTTGGACAGTCAAAACCGGTTTGCTAAACTTAGGTACGGAAACCCGGAGGGGTGGGTGAGTGGTTAAAACCACCAGACTGTAAATCTGGCGTCCTGACGGGCTACGCAGGTTCGAATCCTGCCCCCTCCACCAGCAAAGCAAAATCAGATAAAGTAAGCCCACATAGCTCAGTAGGCAGAGCGCGTTCTTGGTAAGAACGAGGTCAGCAGTTCGAGTCTGCTTGTGGGCTCCCAAAACTGGAGGAAAGTTAGTTGGCAAAGCAGAAGTTTGACAGGACAAAGCCACACGTGAACGTTGGGACCATCGGGCACGTCGATCACGGTAAGACTACCTTGACGGCGGCCATAACCCAGGTTCTGAGCAGGGCAGGGCTGGCTGACTATCGCCCGTTCGATAGCATCGACAACGCGCCGGAAGAGAAGGCGCGCGGCGTTACGATCGCAATCCAGCACGTCGAGTACGAGTCTGCGACGCGCCACTATGCGCACGTCGACTGCCCGGGCCACGCCGACTACATCAAGAACATGATCACCGGCGCAGCCCAGATGGACGGCGCGATCCTCGTGGTGAGCGCACCGGATGGCCCCATGCCCCAGACGCGGGAACACATTCTGCTCGCGCGTCAGGTGGAAGTGCCGGCGATGGTGGTCGCCCTCAATAAGGTCGACGCCATGGACGACGAGGAACTGCTTGAGCTCGTCGAGCTGGAGCTTCGGGAGATCCTCTCCGAGTACGGGTTCCCTGGAGACGACATCCCCGTCGTCCGGGTGAGCGCTCTGCAGGCCCTGGAGGAAGATGAAGACGGACCGGCTTCCGAGGGCATCAGGGAGCTCATGCAGGCTGTTGACGACTACATTCCTATACCCGACCGGCCCAGGGATCAGGCGTTCCTTATGCCCATTGAGGACGTGTTCGGCATCAAGGGACGCGGCACCGTCGTAACCGGCCGTGTCGAGCGCGGTATCATCGGAGTCGGCCAGCAGATCGAGATCGTCGGCATCAAAGACACCACAACCACCACCGTTACGGGCGTGGAGATGTTCCACAAGACCCTGGACGAGGGTGAGCCCGGAGACGCCGTCGGTGTCCTCCTGAGGGGCGTCGACCGTGAAGGCGTTGAGCGCGGACAGGTGCTGGCCGCCCCGGGCAGCATTACCCCGCACACTGAGGCGAAGGCGCAGGTGTACGTGCTCAGCCGCCGTGAGGGCGGCCGGCATACGCCGTTCTTCGACGGGTACAAGCCCCAGTTCTACATCCGCACCACGGACGTCACCGGCGAGATCAGATTGCCGGATGGTGTGGAGATGGTTATGCCGGGCGACAATATCGAGATGACTGTGAAGCTGATCACACCCGTTGCCATGGACGAGCAGTTGAGATTCGCCGTCCGCGAGGGCGGGCGGACCGTAGGGTCCGGCGTGATCACGCAGATCATCACCTAGTAGAGAATACAACACTGAGAATGTCGCACAGCCTGCGCAAGGCGGGCTGTGCCGTGAACGAGGAATTTAACGGATGGCAAAGCGTTCCGCTGTTCGAACTCTCATAACGCTCGCATGCCCGGACTGCAGAGAGCGAACTTACGAGACCGAAAAGAACCGTCGCAACGACCCTCAGCGAATCGAGGCTCGCAAGTACTGCCCAAGGTGCCGTGTGCACACGGTGCATAGAGAGGTGCGGTAGCGATTATGGCGCGTAGCGCAAGAGGCAATACCGGGCCCAGCACTCGCTCGGCTGCGGCTGAAGTAAGGCGGGGGTTCAGCACCCGCTTCGTTTCAGAAGTTGTCGGAGAGCTGAGGCGCGTCACCTGGCCGAACCGTGAAGAGGCTATGAGGCTTACCCTTATGGTCATTGCGGTCTCGGCAACGATAGGTCTGTTCTTGGGCCTCATCGACATGGGATTCGCCCGGTTGTTCGACGTGATCTTGGGGAACTAATTCAGATGCCATCAGCCAAACGTACGGAAGAGCCGGTAGCCGAGTGGTACATCATCCACGCATACGCAGGGCATGAGATGCGCGTGAAGCAGAATCTCGATCAGCGTGTCACGACGATGGACATGAAGCACAAGATCTTCGACGTTGTCGTCCCCACTGAAGAGGAAGTTGAGATAAAGGGCGGGCAGAGAAAGCCGAGATCGCGACAGATCTTTCCAGGTTACATCCTCATTAAAATGGTCATGGATGAGGAGAGTTGGCACGTTGTCCGGGATACGCCAGGCGTGACCGGATTCGTCACCACAGAGGACGAGACGGAGCGCCGCCCGAAGCCTGTTCCTCTGGACCAGAGAGAGGTTGACAACATTTTCAACCAGATTAAGTCGGAAGAGCCCAGGGTTCGTGTGGGCTTCGCCAAGGGAGAGACGGTCAGGATCACCGACGGGCCTTTCGTGGACTTTATGGGTGGCGTCGACGACGTGTTCCCGGAACGGTCCAAGGTTCGCGTGCTCGTTTCGTTCTTCGGCAGGGAGACTCCCGTAGAATTGGACTTCCTTCAGATAGAGCGCGTGTAGGGCGCGACCCAGCTAATTTCGAAACTTCCATAGTAAGCAGAGGCATAACAGTTGGCCAAGAAAGTAATGACGGTCATAAAACTGCAGATCGAGGCGGGCAAGGCAACGCCTGCACCGCCTGTCGGCCCTGCGCTCGGACAGCATGGCGTAAACATCATGCAGTTCGTCAAGGAGTACAACGAGCGCACCGCCCCGCAGGCGGGAAACATCGTCCCTGTTTCACTGACGGTCTTTCAGGACCGTTCCTTCAGCTTCGAGATTAAGACTCCACCCGCGTCCGACTTACTTCGAAAGGCGGCGGGAGTGGAGAAGGGGAGCGGCAATCCCAGGATGGAAAAGATTGCCACGGTGCCTCGTTCCACCGTACGGACAATTGCGGAACAGAAGCTACGAGACTTAAACGCTGCCGATGTTGAAGGAGCTGTGCGCATAATTGAGGGCACGGCCCGGAGCATGGGCATCCAGATCGACGCGAACACCTAGAGGAGGCCTGCACAAGTGCCAAAACATGGCAAGAGATACGGGAACGCGCGAGGCCTCGTCACTGAGGAAAGGGAGTACCTGCCCGAAGAGGCGGTCGCGCTGGCCAAGGAAACCGCAACGGCTAACTTCGATGAGACCGTGGAACTGCATCTGCGTACAGGTTGCGACCCGCGTCACGCGGACCAGTTGGTGCGAGGCGTTACGGTGTTGCCTCACGGCGTAGGCAAGCAGGTGCGTGTTATGGCCTTCGTGCAGGGCGAGACCGTCGCCATTGCAAGGGACGCCGGCGCCGACTTCATTGGCGACGACGAGGTGGTCAAGAGAATAGAGGGTGGCTGGACGGACTTCGATGTCTCCGTGGCAACGCCCGATATGATGGGTAAGATAGGACGGCTTGGACGGGTGCTGGGGCGCCGCGGCCTCATGCCGAACCCGCGGACTGGCACTGTAGTATCGGCTGAGGACGTGCCACGGGCCATTGAGGAAGCGAAGAGGGGGCGCGTTGAGTATCGGCTGGATCGTACGGCCCTTATCCACGTTCCCATAGGACGCGCCAGCTTCGAAGAAGAGCAGCTCCTGGATAACATGACCATGCTCATGGACAACATAGTGAGGGCACGTCCGAGCGGGGTGAAGGGGCAGTTCATTCGCTCGGCTTTCCTGACATCCACTATGGGTCCGAGCATACAGATGGATGTGACCGCCGCCACTGCGCTCAAGGTAGAATAGAGCCACTGGCAAAACAAAAAGACTCCAGCTAACAGAGGCCGCGTAAGAGACGATACAGCAAACAGAATAGCTTCAAGCCGCAGACAGCAGGCTCCATTCTGACGGATTAAACCTCCAGCCTGCCTAGGCCGGCGCTGCCAGGCGCAGCAGCCACCCTGTCATTTCAGCCCCCGAGTCTGCGGCTCGGGGTTTTTCTTGGGGAAAAAACATGCCAACTGAGAAGAAGATTCAGAGCGTAGAGAGAATCAAGAACTGGCTGCAGAACGCCACTATCGTTATCGCCACCGACCCGACAGGTATGGGCGTGAGTGAGATGACGGACCTTCGCCGCACTCTTCGCGAGAGTGGCATTGAGTACCGGGTGATCAAGAACACGCTGGCGCATCTTGCGGCAGACGCCGCGGGAACCCCGTGGGTGAAGGAAATTCTCGAGGGCCCCACCGGAATTGTGCTCGGCTATGGCGATGCGTCCGAGCCGGCCAAGGTGCTCGACGGGTACATCAGGGCAAACCGCAGCCCCCTGGCCGTCAAGAAGGCGGCCTACGAGGAGCGTGTCCTTTCCGCTGAGCAGGTTAGAATTCTGGCCACCCTGCCACCCAAGGATGTGCTCATCGCTCAACTCATGGGCCAGCTAAACGCACCGATTCAGGGCCTGGCTGGCGTACTCAATGGGCCCGTCGGCGGGTTCGCGCGGGCACTGCAGGGCCTCGCAGACCAGCGGACCCAGGCACAGGAGGCGTAATCCCACCTATTGGCGAAACGACTTGTTCGACCGAACGACCGTAGGAACGAAGCTTTTGGAACGGAAATCTAGGAGGAAGCAGAGATGACGATGACTAAGGACGACATCATGACCGCCATCAAGGAAATGAATGTCATGGACCTGGCAGAGCTAGTCAAGGAGCTCGAAGACACGTTCGGTGTTAGCGCGGCTGCGCCGGTTGCGATGGCCGCGATGCCCCTGGCTCCCGGCGCGAACGGCGCGGCGGACGCGGCCGAGGAAGAGCAGACCGAGTTCACGGTCACCCTCAAGGAGATCGGCGCCAACAAGATCAACGTGATCAAGGCTGTCCGCGCGATCACGCCTCTCGGGCTGAAGGAAGCCAAGGAGCTCGTCGAGAGCGCTCCCACGACGATCAAGGAAGAGGTTCCCCAGGACGAGGCGAACGAGGCCAAGGAGAAGTTGGAGGAGGCCGGCGCCACCGTCGAGGTGGCATAGCGCTCCACGCGGCGCCGGCAACTGCGCCGCAACCTCACTCCGTCAGCAGCGTCTCACACAGGTGGGCGCAGTCCACCAGGTCGGGAATCGTTACGTACTCGCGGACCGTGTGCATTCCCGTGTCCGCCATGCCGACCACAACCGAGCTAATTCCCCGGAGGCGGAACACGTTACCATCCGTTCCGCCTCCGGACGGCTGCATGGTGGGGACCAGGCCCAGCTTCCCGAGCGCGTCCTTTGCCAACACCGTCGCGGGGTCGTCGTCCGTGAGTGTGTACGTCTCAAACTCGGTGTGGATGTGGTCGTCGATGACTCCCTCCGGGAAGGCCTCCCGTACGCCGTCCAGCGCTTCCTGTATCTGAAGGCGGACTCCGTCCAGCGTCTCGATGTTCCTTGAACGGAACTCGCCGCGGATAACGGCGTTCTCCGGCACTGCGTTTCTAACCGTCCCGCCTTCGATGGTCCCCACGTTGAACGTGGTCTCGTCATCCAGCCGGCCCTGCGGCAGGCGTGTCAGTATCTCGGCCGCCATGCGAATCGCAGATAGACCCTTCTCAGGTTCGACGCCGGCGTGTGCCGCGCGTCCGGTGATCTCTATATCGAAGCCTACATAGGTTGGGCTCGCCGACGTGATGCGGCTGCAGGGCCCTTCGCCGTCGAAGATGATGGCTTCCTGAGCCTTGATTGCGGAGAAGTCCAGGTTGCGTGCTCCGACGAGGCCGATCTCCTCCTCACGCGTGAACACTACCTCTATCGCGCGATGCTCTCGGTCGTCTTCCTTGACCGATTCCAGCGCCTCCAGTATCGCTGCGAGCCCTGCCTTACAGTCGCCGCCGATGATTGTCGTCCCGTCAGACGCTATGCGGTCCCCGTCGATGGAAGGCTTTACACCGCGACCCGGTTCCACGGTGTCCATGTGCGCCGACAGTAGGAGCGGGGCTTCCCGGCCGTCGTTGGCTAAGACGTTGCCGTAGTCATCCCTGAAGACGTTGAGGCCCAGCCCTTCCAACCGCTCTATCAGATGGACTGCGATCTCCTCTTCTTCGCTTGAAACGGAGTCGATTCTGGCGAGGTCGCAGAATGTGCGCACGAGCCGGTCACGGTTGATCATGAAGGTCTCCTGGAGGTCTGGATTATGAGGTAGTGCAACGGAATTGTAAGTTTGCCCCAAACCGGGAGGCAACCCCCGAATCGCGCGGCAAGCATCTTCCATGCGTGTTCTCTGGCCGAATCGAACGAGCGGGGGTTAAACTATTCTTTGGCCCTCAAGAGTGTAGATTGCCAAGGGTCGGAGTATCTCGATTTGTCCGACAACGAAACGGCTGCATATTCCCCGCGAATTCGGGACCTGCCTCTTTCCGTGCGTCCCAGGGAGCGTCTCCGCGAGGTAGGCCCTTCTGTGCTCAGCGAGGTAGAGCTGTTGGCAATTCTGCTGAGCACCGGACGCAAGGGCCAGAGCGTGCTGAAAGTCGCCGAGAACATGGTCGCCAGCGGCGGCGGATTGAGCGGGCTCGCCGGCGCTTCCCACGCGGAACTGTGCGAGTTCGATAGCGTCGGCGACGCCAAGGCCTGCACGATTCTATCGGCGTTGGAGCTAGGCAAGCGCGCTCTCGCGCTGCGCAAGGACAGCCGCGTGAGAATCGGCTCTCCATTGGACGTCTACAACCTGCTGGGTACGGAGATGGCATTCCTGGACCAGGAAAGCCTCAAGGTCCTGCTACTGAACACCAAGAACGAAGTATTGAGCGTAATCGAGGTCTACAAGGGTACAGTGGACTCATCTCTCGTCCGGGTGTCTGAGGTGCTGAGGCCCGCGATACGAGAGAACTGCCCATCCATAATCATAGTGCACAATCACCCATCGGGAGACCCCGCGCCGAGCGGCGAAGACATCGCGATCACGCGCCGAATCAAGGAAGGCGGGGACACCATGGACATCAAGCTCCTGGACCACATAGTGATCGGCATGGGCACGTTTGTGAGCATGAAGGACAGAGGTCTGGGATTCGACTAGACCGCACGTATGGGTAGGCACAGGCCCGGCGATAAGGAGGCATAGGCTATGTCAGTTGTAGATGGACCCCTCGGTGAGATAGCAAGCGTTGTGCTGTTCGAGAACGAAGCGGTCCGGGTCTGGAACCTGATAGTCGACCCCGGTGAAAGCAGCGACTGGCACTTCCACGAGAACGACTACGTGACCGTGGTGTTGGAAGGCGGCGGCCTGGAGGTCGAATTCGACGACGGCTCACGAGAGGACGGCTCCGCGGCCGTGGGCGACTGGCGCTTCCACGGCGAACACAGGACCCACCGCGTGCACAACCACTCGGAGACCCGCTACAAGAACCTGCTGATTGAGCTCAAGTCCTGAGTTCCACATCCATACCTGGAGGCGATAAAGTGAAGATCACCATCATGGGGGCCGGCGGCGTCGGTGGCTACTACGGCGGCATGCTGGCGAAGGCCGGCGAGGATGTGACGTTCGTGGCCCGCGGCGAGCACCTCGAGGCCATCCGGGAGCGCGGCCTGCACGTTCGAAGCCGAGCGTCTGGCGAGTTCACGGTTAAGGCGAAGGCCACGGAAACGTTGGATGGCGCTGAGCCCGCTGACCTCATTATCTTTTGCGTCAAGGGCTACGACAACGATGTCGCCATAGACCTTATCCGCCCGGCCGTGGGGCCTGACACCTCCATCCTCACTTTGCAGAACGGCATTGGCAGCGGAGACGCCCTCTCCGCCGCTTTCGGCGAAGACGGCATCCTGCTTGGTGCCTCCTACGTGGACGCTCGCAAGACCGGCCCCGGTGAGGCGATCGAAACGGGCCCGGAGTCCACAATCGTCTTCGGAGTCTCAGGAGGAGGCGTGACGCCGAAGGCAAGACGCGTTCTGGAGACGTTGAAGGCTGCGGGAATTCCGGTGACGCTATCGGAGGACCCTGACCGGATCATCTGGAGCAAGTTCGTTTACATCTGCGGTCTAAGCGGCATGATGTGCATCACGCGGGCCACTATGAGCGAGATCATGGACGCGCCGGAGACGCGCGCCATGACCGAGCAGGTCATGCGAGAGGCCGAGGCCGTAGGCATCGCCAAAGGCGTTAACCTGCCGTCCGACCTCGTGGAAGGCATTCTTGACGAATTCGGCGGATCCGACGACGGTGGCTGGTCATCCATGCGCACCGACCTCGAGTCGGGCAATCGCATGGAGATTGGCGTGATTAACGGCGCAGCGGCGAGGGTGGGCAAGGAAGTGGGAATAGAAACGCCCGCCAACGCGTTCATCACGTCGTGCCTTACGCCAGCACACAACAGGGCTGCGGCCCAAGCACCCTCGGGGAGAGTGTGATGAGCCAGGAGGCCGTTGAGTCTTGGAACGAGATCTGGGCGGAGGCCGACCACGCCAGTGCCCAGCACGACAAAGCACTGGAGGAAATCGCGGGCGAGATAACGCCCGGCCGCGCCTTGGAATTCGGGTGCGGGGTCGGAGGGAACGCCCTCTGGCTTGCCGAGCATGGCTGGCAGGTAACTGCCGTCGACTACTCGGACGTTGCCATCAAGAAGGCGGACGAACTGGCGGCGGCACGCGGCGTGGACGTGGATTTCATTGTCGCGGACGCAACCACATTTCGTTCCGGCGGTCCCTACGATCTCGTTTTGTCCTTCTACATACAGTTGCCCCCTGAGCAGCGCGCGGGGATGCTGTCCAACTCCTCGGAGTTGCTGGCGCCGGGAGGGGCGCTACTCTTCGTGGGGCACGACAATACCGCGCCGCCTTCGGGATGGGACGAGGATGACCTCGAATCACTGACAACAGTTGAGGAGGTAGAGGCCGAGCTTCCGGGACTGGAGATCGTTCAGGCCTCGCTGATCGAAGACGACGGCGCTCATATGTCCCACATGCCTGATCTGGACGATGACAACGGTCACGAACAGAGCGAGTCTCACGAAGATGCTGGGCACGAAGAGCACGCACATGGCGCCAGCACCTTGGTGGTGGCCAGGAGACCGCACTAGCTGCTCCTCCGGGTGAGGACAGACATCCCCAACCTAACGCTGACGATGCAATGACCGATAGGGAGGTAAGAGTGCCGTACTTCTACAGCATGGACGAGTTGGACCGCAAGGAGCTCGTACCGGGCATCCACCTGCGCACCATCTGGGGCGAAAAGGTGATGCTGAGCCTCGTGGACATCTCCCCTGACGGAGAAGTGCCGGAGCATACGCACCCCCACGAACAGGCCGGACTGATAATGCAGGGCGCCGTCGACTTCACGATCGGCGGTGAGACGAGGCGCCTCCGGCAGGGCGATGCTTACGTGATACCGGGCGGTGTCCCACACAACGTGGTCCCGGTTGACGGACCGGCTCAGGCGCTCGACATATTCAGCCCGCCGCGGGAGGAGTACAAGGGAGATTCGGTCGGCCTCCAGGCGGACTGATCGCATTCATCCTCTCGCGTTGAGTTCCAAGTCGCCTTGAGCACCGAGCGCACGGCACCAGGGCCGGGCGTACCCCGCGCGTCGCTGCGTTCGCCGAGCAAGTGGCTCGTGTTGACCGTCGTGTCGATCGGCACGCTGATGACGACGATCGACAGCGGCATAGTCAACGTTTCTTACCCCGCGCTGGTAGAGGCTTTCGATAGCAACGCGTCCACGGTGCTGTGGGTAAACGTGGCGTACTGGGTCACGGACGTCGGCCTGCTGTTGACCCTCGGCTGGATCGGCGACATGGCCGGCCGCCGCCACGTGTTCGCCATGGGCTTCGTCGTCTTCACCATCGGGGCGCTTCTGTGCGCCGTCTCGCCCACGATCTGGTTCCTGATCGGTGCGCGCGTTGTGCAGGCCATCGGCACCGCCATGATCCTCGCCAACACGTACGCGATCATCACCTTGGTGTTCCCATCGAACGAGCGGGGCAAGGCCATCGGCGTCTCGATCGCGGTGGTCGGCCTGGGCCTGACATCGGGGCCGTTCGTCGGCGGTGCGCTGCTGGACATACTGGACTGGCGCGCCCTCTACTACGTCCGCGCGCCGGTGGGCCTGCTCGGCGTGGTGATGTCCCTGTGGCTGCTGCCCAGAGACGCCGTGTCCGCTGGCGACTACCAGATGGATTTCATCGGCGCCGTGGTCCTGTTCGCCGCTATGGCCGCGTCGTTGCTGGTGATCAACCAGGGTGGCCGCCTGGGGTTCGGCTCCACGCCGATTATCGGGCTGTCCGCCGCGGCGGTTATAACCATGGCGATGCTGGTCTGGTCGCAGAGGCGGTCCGTGAGGCCGATCCTGGACTTCGGGCTGTTCAGGATTCGCGGGTACACCTTGGGCCTGGCCGTGTCGGTAGCGCACTACTTATCGCACGGCGGGGTGATGCTGGTAGCGCCGTTCTTCCTGATCAGCGCCATGGGATTCTCCTCCACCAAGATGGGAGGGTTCATAGCCTCGTTCTACGTCATGCGGATGGTAGTGGGCCCTGTTTCAGGGCGGCTCTCAGACAGGGTTGGCGCAAAGCTCCCACTCGTGATCGGCAACTCGGTGACCCTGTTGGGGCTCTTGTGGCTTAGCCGGCTGGGGACCGATTCTCCCGACATCGCGATCCTCGGCAGCCTGCTGCTGGCAGGTGCGGGCTCGGCGATATTCGAGCCGGCCGACACCAGCGTAATCATGGGATCGGTGCCAGTCGAGAGGCTTGGCACGGCATCTGCGTCAGTGGCCACCGCGCGTCACGCCGCGTTCGCGGGGGGAGTCGCTCTGGCGGGCGCGGTGTTCGCGATCCGGGAGCGCGCCTACCTGGCGACGTACGATTACGGCTTCATCTCGGCCGCGCAGGCAACTGCGGACTCGATAGCCCGCGCGTTCGGCGATGTCATGCTCGCCGGCTGCGTACTTCTGCTGGTGGCAGTCGCGCTATCGGCGGCCCTGCGAAGTAGGGACCGCGAGTCCTAGGACCCGGGCTACGCCCCGAAACGGGCCTCCGCCAGCGGATCGCTGTACTCCACGCCCTTGGTGGCCCAGAACGCGGTGGCGATGTCGTCCACCGAGTCCACGAGATTGTCGGCGTTCTCCATGCTTACGCCCTGCTTGCACTGGCCGGCCAGCTTGAGGGCTGCATTGAACTTGGCGGCTATCTCGTTCGCGTCGGTGTTCGGCCACGCGTAGTCTGCCCAGAGGATGGTCAGCTCGCGCTTGCACAGCTCGGCGTGCTCTTCTTTCACGGTGATATACCGGCTTAGCGAGTTGGCTCCGGCGACGTCGCTGGAGTCGGCCAGCGCCTCGATGCGCAGGACCATCTTCTTGACGGTCTGGGCGGCGATCTTCGCGGCGATGGGATCGTAGATGCCGCAGGGGATATCGCAGTGAGCGTGGGCGGTCCGGACAGGCGACAGGCTCTTGACGAAGGAAAGGATGGACATCGTTTTAGTCACCTCTAAATTGGGGTTCAGATGGGCGAAAGGGTACAGGAACGGGCCTCGGGCGGGCAAGACTACGCTGAGCTCCGATGCGCGGCGGGGGCGGGCAGGGCCCCGGCCGCGCCCACCAGCACGGCGCCGGCAGCGAACATGGCGGCGACAATCGAGAAGGCCATCGTGTAACTGCCTGTGGCGTCGTAGGTCAGGCCTACCAGCAGCGGCCCTCCTCCGAACGAGACGACCATCGCCAGCGTGATCACCCCCATGATGGTGCCGAAGTGACGTACGCCGAACGTGTCCAGCACCACAAGCTGAAACAGGGAGCCGAACGCTCCTGTGAAGAACCCGAACACTGGTACCACGACCCAGACCGCCCGCGGGTCCGAGAACACCGTCATGGCGACCAGGAAGCCGGACATGCCGGCGAAGTCGACCATCAGCGCGAGCCGCGAGGAGACTCGCTCGGCCGCATACCCCACGGCGAACTTGCCGACCATGCCGGAGACGGCGAAGACCGCAAGGACGATCGAGGCCACTCGGAGGGAAGCGCCGTTGTCCGTCTGGTGCGTGATTATGTGCGGCATGATCGACGCGTACACGAACGTCCCCAGCACAACCGCCAGCGCGAGGGCGTAGAGCCTCGGGCTTGCAAGCGCCTCGCCCAGGGTAACGCCGGTCAGCACATGCTTTGCTCCCGCCGGAGTGTCCACGAGCTCGTCGCCTAGCTCTTCGCGCGTTGGAAAATCGCGGATGACTAGCACCACGAAGACCGCGATGCCGGCGGTTATCCCGGCCAGCACAACGTACGCGCCCTCCCATGACACGAGCGGCAGCAGAGCGCCGAGCATTGGCGGCATAATCAGCCCGCCGAAGTTGTTGCCCATCCCCGTGATGCCTATCACCCGGCCCCTTCTGCGGTGGAACCAGACGGCGATCAGCTTGCCTGTAATCGGAGAGGCGGCGCCGGCGAACCCCGCGTACTGCATGAAGCTGAGCGCGTACCACTGCCACAGGTCGGTCATCAGCGGCCTGAGCGCGAACCCGGCGGCGATCATCGCGAGCGACGTTGCCATCACTGGTTTGATGCCGTGCCGGTCGCCGATCCCGCCGAGGAATGGCCCCAGCATGTTGCCGACCGCGGCAAACGAGAGCGAGGCGCTGATCTGCGCCCGGCTCCAGCCGAACGTGTCTTCCAGCGGTTCGATGAAGACGCCGAAGCCGTACACTCCGGAGCCGGTGCAGACACCCGTCGCCATGAACACCGCTGCCGCGCCCCACCAACCTGGATAGATTTTCCGGCTTCGCAGTCCTCTGATCACAAGGTCACGTATCCTACCCGTCCAGGGGACAGGCGAGAAGGTATCGAGCGCCGCTGATGCCGGCGACGCTCTGAGGCGTTCGTATAGAATCGCGAGCGACGATCCAAAGCCAGCCCTGCCTCCGGGGCCAGTCCCGGAACGCAAACTCGATGAGTAAGAACACCAGCCCCTGTGCCGAGACGACTCCGTGCAGCAGGCCGTAGTCCTGGGGCTGCTCCAGGGGGTCCTGGAGTGGCTGCCCGTCAGCTCGCAGGGCATCGTGGCCGCGGTGTACACGCTCGTCTTCGGCGGCGATGCGGACGACGCGGTCAGCTACTCGCTCTGGCTGCACGTCGGGACCGTGCCGTCCGTGCTTCTGGCATTCAGGTCCGAGGTCGCAGGTGTCCTGCGTGAGCTCTTCACCCGGCCGGCGGTCGTAGCGTCCAGATTGCGCGCCGGACGAGGCCCCCAGGGCCTGACCGCCTTCCTGGTACTGGCGACGGCCGCCAGCGCGGTGGCGGGACTGCCGCTTGTCCTGTTCCTGGACGAACTGTCGGAGCAAGCCGGTGCCGCGACGATGATCTTCGTTGGCGCGGCCTTGCTCCTCACCGGCTTCCTGCAGCTACGGCGGCCGTCCGCCGGGGAGCGCAACCGTGAGGACCTGGGCTTGCGCGACAGCCTCCTGGCCGGCTTGGCTCAGGGCCTGTCGGTCATTCCGGGACTTAGCCGGTCGGGACTAACCGTGGCCTCGCTACTGTGGCGAGGGCTCGACAGGCGGGAGGCGCTGGTCGCGAGCTTCCTGATGAGCGTGCCCGCGAGCCTGGGCGCGGCGCTGCTCGTTGCACTGCGCGGCGACGTGGCTCTCACCGCCGAGTCCGCGGTCGCGGCCGCCGTCGCCTTCTGCGCGGGGCTGGCGACGATCAGGGCGCTGGTCGCCGTAGCCGAGCGCGTCAACTTCGGCGCGTTCGTCCTGCTCGTTGGCGCGGCCGTCATCGCCGGCGCGGCCTGGCAGGCGGCAGGGTAGGAGCGCAGTCGAGGGCCCTCAAATCCGGCTCCGGCGAAAAATGTGTTCCATTATGTTCCGTTTTGTTCCATTTCGTAGCTGGGACGGGGGAGACTTCGGTGCATCAATGGAACATCTTTGGAACCTAAACGGAACCTTTCCGGGGCCAGAATGGAACACGAATGGAACACGGTAAGGGCGCGGTACTGGACCGATGCGAAGGCACCGGCATTCAGGGACTCTCGATGTGTTTCAAGATGCATGGCTCAAGCTTAGCACAGATGTACGCGCTAGGCAAGGGGAGAAAGCCGGATCCTGGCGTGAGCTAGATGACCAGGGACGCGCCTTTTGGTCGCTTCTTGCCGCCGTGGACGGAGGGCTCAGCGCACCACTTGGCTGCGAGGCGTCTGACAGCTCTGTAAGTGTCCTCGTCGAACTCGAGGAGGTCACACACCACGCGACGGTCCAAACGGGCTCGATTGGGGTCGGCGTCAGCGAGGTACGCGGGTTGAAGCTCCAAGTCGCGGAAGTCTTCGAACATCTTCTGGGCGGTCTCAAGTTGCTCGTCGCTGAGAGTACGGAAGTCCAACACGGGCAGCGATTCGGCGGAGCGGATGGTCATGTCACCGCGACCGCCTTGCTGTCTACTGGAGTGCCACCAATAGGACAGCAGACCAAGCGTTGAGTTACACCAGAGGGCGATTGGAAGGTCGAAGCGCGTATCTGAGAATTTTACGTTTGGCCAAGCCCTGCCGCCGATGCTCGCTTGTGCAGTGAACGCTACTGTCAAGGATTGAGAGTTGAAACGAAAGCCCCGGCTTAGGTGTGCCCGGCTAGCTGTAGACCAGATTTGGTGGGCTCGTTTCTCCATTCCTGGCCGTACATGTAGCTGTGAATCAGGCTTGCAGACGATATTTTTCTCATTCTTGGCGTTGTGGTTCCAGATGGACGGATAAGTAGCGGTTGAACTGGCTGGACCCTTGGTGAACGGTCCTTTGTGGGCCGGGCTGATGAACATTTGGGAATCCAGCCCCCTTCGTCCTATGTGATCCAGGTGTGCCATCGATACTTCTCGAGCTTTGGGTTCGGCAGGCAACCATAGCTTGCCGTTGGACAGCGAATGCGCAGCTTGGGCTACTGAAGAGTCTAAAATACGCGCTGTACCCCATCCCTCCTCGTAGTCGCTAGTAGGCGCGTCCAATAGTTCGCCAGCCGGCGTATCACCGCAGTAGAGGGGAATGCCTCCGTATGGTCCGTCTTCGAGGCGGCGCTTTGACGTGTCAGCTAGGATCAATCTGGCAAACTCCGACGCCTCTACGAAACCGGCGGGTCTGCGCCGCAGCGAAACGAAACTCGCTCGACGGTTGGACTCTTCAATCTGCGGCGTCTTTCGGGCAATAACCAGGCATTCCGCTATCCCGGTATCCGAAGAGAACGACATATCTTTTCCGTTGGCGGCGATGCTGAGTACGGTCATATCAGTGTATTCGGTCGCCATCAACTCCCTGAATCCGGACCAGGAGGCCCCGTTGATCGCCGTGAAAGGCAACACGAGAGCAAGAACTCCGTTGGCGCGCAGCTTCTTGTCAGCAAGTGCGATGAATGCCGATGCAAGGCCAGCGTGACCGTGGTAGCAGGTGTCCTTGGACATGCGCTTCATTTGACTCGCCATGGCTGATTGGTCTTCAGGAGAGGCGTCGAACGCGGCGAACGCGGCGGTCAGCACGCCCGAGGCCGAATCCCTGTGCTTGGTGTTGCTCGTAAACGGTGGATTCATGATGATCAAGTCGAAGCCTTCATCCGGGATATCCGCGATGACGTAGGCGGCAGTCTCTTCACCGATCCGTCCCGTTCGCTTGGCTGGGTCGCTGGTGTTGAACAGAGTCATCGCAGATGATGACTGCAGAAGCTCAAGGGAGCCGATCTTTACGCTGCCGTCCTCTTGCCTACCGTATGGGAGCGTATAGAGCCGCGAACTCCTGAATTCGACGTCAGGGTAAGCGCCGGATAGTGTTGAACCTGTGATATGAATTGCCGACGGCATGACATCACAGCCGAAAAGGACACTCTCCATCATGGCGGGATGTAGCTTCTCCGGGTCGCCGCCGGCGCGCTCGTGGCGGGCGGCGACCTGCTCGTATACAGCCGAGAGCAACGCGCCAGTCCCGCAGGCAAAGTCACCGATGCGCAACCTGCCGATCGCATTCGCGTCCGACCAGTCAATGCCGTCCATCTTGGCGACAGCAAGCCTGGCCAGCAGCGCCGCTGAGGCGGGCAGGGTGTAGAAGGTGGCCAGATACTTTCGGTCGGCGATGAGCTTCTGGAAGATGCGGCCGGTGAGGTGGTGGGCGTTTTCGATTCCGGTCGCGCTCACTTCTCCAACCGTGAGCTCCAGCGTGCGCAGCATCCTTGCTGCGTGCCCTGCAGGCAGTTGTCTGAGGATGTCTCTGCCGATTGAGAAGATGGGGAAGTAGTTGATGTCGAGGATGTCAGACCATTCGGCGAGTGTTTCCATTTGCGGATTCGGGACGTCGCGCCCGCAAACGAGATTTAGTGGCCTGATGTTCGTTGCGTGTTGAGTCCCGGCGATGCGTTCGTGGAATACCATGGCGTTGGCGATAATGGCGCAAGCCATACGACGTGTCTGAGGAACGTTGGTCATTCCGAGCAGGCGGGCAATTCCAGTATTGACGGCTGGTCTTGTGGTGTCCATCTCGTCAAGTATCGCCGCAACCCTGTCAATCCCCTGCTGCAGCGCATCAGCGGCTGCGTCGACCGCCTTTTCGGGCACGGACACAAGCCTTAGCAGGTCGGCGAGGTCCTCTACGGAGCCCTCAAGCCATCCCGACTCCGGAAATCGGCTGATGCCGGGGGCCTCGTCATTGAACACACAGTACGAGAGGCGTGCGCCCGACAGTGCGGATGCCAAGTCGTCAGCGCCCGCGATAGCGTCTGGGTACTTGAGCGCCACGACCGCCTCGACACTACGCCGGCCATCAACGACTTCCAGGCCGAGACGGGACTTAGCCTCGGCTTCCACCGTTCGTGCGGGCTCGTACTCCGCTTCAACGATCACAGGTGCGCGACCAGGCTCGGTTAGTATGATGTCGGGCTGGAGACCGGGTTGGTCAACGATTGCGCGAACATTCTCTGATCGGACTCTCCACGCTCGCGCCATTGGCTGAAGCAACGCGCCGAGGGCGTTGTTGACGCTAGGCTCAGTCTGACGTGGCATTTATCGTCTCCAAACGAGGTGCATATTCGAATCGGTCAGAGTGGCTCAGAATTGCCATGATGTGCAATCTTAGTACGTGTGTTCTCGGAGTGCAACAAGACATGGAATCGAAGGGTTGGCACTGGCCTTACAGCTATCAGAGACAAGGCCCCGAACCCTCCTATGATGCCATTTCCGGGAGGTTCGCCTAATGCGGAGCATCAACACAGGTGTGGAGCGCTTTGGACAATGACAACAATGAAGTCTCGGACGAAGTAATGGAACGCTACAAGCACATGGTGGCGGCCACGGAGTACACATCGCTGTCCAGGATGGGGTACGAGAATTGCATTATCGAGGGCATGAAGCCCTTTACGCTCGGCCAAAAAGCTTGTGTCGGGGGCACGCACGCTGCGGTACCTTCCAATCAGGCCGGACCTGGTGGCCGAGGTACGAGGGGGAGAGCCGAGTGCCGGGAGCTCGGTGCCATAGTGTTCCTCGGCACGCGCCGCAGTTTGTAGTCAGTGCGAATCCTCACGCAGTTGGCCATCGACGTTCGAGGCGTAACAGGTGTGATACGCTCCTGCACCAGCCTAGTTCAAGGGTGAGTATCAGCATGACTTCCCGCACTCTTGCTCCGGTACCCTTGCTCCCTGAATTCCGTGCAGGTTGCCGGCAATGGCACTAGTCTTCGAAGTTGATGATGTCGAGTTCAGCTACGGCCGTCGCAACGTCCTCAATGGACTCACTCTCGCGGTGGACCGGTCGGAGATCTTCGGTATCCTCGGCGCCAATGGCGCCGGCAAGACGACGCTGATGCGACTACTCATCGGCCTTCAGATGCCGTCCTCCGGCTCGATCCGTGTGTTCGGCGAACCGCCTTCTTCTCGCGTCAACGGCCGCATCGGATACATGCCGCAGCAGAGCGCCCTCTATCAAGAACTATCGGCCCGCCAGAACGTTAGCTTCTTCGCACGGATGTATGGACTCTCCAAGTCTAAGGAGCGGCGCGAAGCAGTCGCCAGGGCCTTGGAGTGGGTGGAACTGACCGAACGCCAAAACGACCCGCTGACGCGCCTGAGCGGCGGCATGCGCCAGCGAGTCAGCCTCGCCATTGCGCTCGTACACGAGCCCGACCTCCTGGTTCTAGACGAGCCGACTGTGGGACTCGACCCGGAGCTCCGGGCCTCGTTCTGGGAGAACTTCCGCGAGATGGCGTCCTCCGGCACGACTCTGATCATTTCGAGCCATACGATGGACGATGCCGCGCACTGCCACCGTTTAGCCTTTATCCAGGAGGGACGCATCGTCGCCCTGGGGACTCCAGATGAGTTGCGGGAGGCGGCGGGCCGGGACGAGGCTACGCTGGAGGACGCCTTTCTGCATTTTGTCAGGCAGGGTGAATTGTCGTGACTATCGACCGGACCCTGGCCATAGCCTCGAGGATCGTTAACCAGATCACACGTGACCATCGATCCCTAGCATTGATAATAGTCGCGCCAATCATTGTGATGTCGTTGGTTGGGTTCTCCTTCGCGGACCAGCGGGACATCCTGAATCGCGTAGCTCCTGGCCTGATCGGCGTGTTCGTCCTCTTCTTCGTCTTTATCCTTACGGGCGTGAGCTTCCTGCGGGAGAGAGCCCAGGGAACGCTCGAAAGGCTGCTGACCACGCCGGTTGGCGGCGCGGACATCCTGGCCGGCTACCTGCTGGGATTCCTGCTGTTCGCGGGGATACAGTCCGTCGTCATCCTGTTCTACACCATCTTCGCCCTGCGGATCGACTACGAAGGATCTCTATGGCAGATCTTCGTGCTCCTCTTCATCGTCACACTGGTTGCGGTCAGCCTCGGGATCTTCATCTCTACATTTGCCCGGAACGAGTTCCAGGTTGTGCAGTTCATCCCTGTAATACTGTTGCCGCAGATTTTCCTGTCGGGCGCCGTCCTGCCGACGGAACAGCTACCGGGCTACTTCCAGGCCGCGGGCAAGGCCCTGCCGCTCACATATGCGGTGGACGGCCTGAAGGCAGTCATGCTCCACGGGGAGTCCCTGGGAGGTATCGGCCGGGAGCTAGCCGCTCTGGGCGGATTCGCGATCGGGCTGCTAGTCCTCGCCTTAATGACCGTTCGCCGCACTTAAGCGTCGTTGGGTTTGCCGGTGTACGGCAGGTGCTCGGTACTGAAGCTATGGAGGCGCTGCTTTGACCGACTCTGCACACCCGACCATGGGCTGTTCGCCAATTTGGACTGGAGGCAACGTGCCATTCTTACGTAAACCGCTTGAGATTCTGTCTGGAATTGTACGTTCGATGTTCGAGGTGAAGAACCAAGGGTTCTTTGTCCTGTGGGATGGAGCCGACATATCACTTGGATCAGCGCCCTAGGATACTGTTGGTTCTCCAACGGATCGTCGTTGATCGTAGGCCCCCGTGCAAAGCATTGGGGACTTTAGAAATGTCCTTCAGGCCGTGTTTCGGCGGGAAGAATCAAGCTTGTATAAGAATTCCTCGAGCAGGTGTGGCATCCATTGACTTGCCCGTAGGATTTACGTGCTTCA
The DNA here is from genome assembly GCA_965237445.1 of Dehalococcoidia bacterium. Classification (GTDB taxonomy): domain Bacteria; phylum Chloroflexota; class Dehalococcoidia; order Lucifugimonadales. Next base: position 2,194,334 of record OZ250142.1, read on the forward strand.
ATAACTGCTGAAGTTCGCAGGAAGGGAAAGAGCCGAGATGAGGCTTGATTCAAAACATACGTCAAGCCATTTGCATCCTGTGGGATCTCCCTATGAACCTTATGGACGCCATTAGAGGCGATTTCTTCTTGCTCGCAAAGTAGTACACCATCGCGGTAACAGCCCCTGCTTGCTGTGGAGAGCGTAGTAAGCAAAGTATCCTGCAGCGGTAGGTGAAGTGTTGGAGCCCGACTTAGTGTCGCGCCAACTATCGCAATGGAGTCATCAGCCAATTGCGGGAGCTTGGATCACTCCAGGCAAAGGTAGATCCACGCTAAGGTTGGCGCCCAATTTTGGCCTTCGTCAGGTTTCCCAGGCGGATTGAACACCGAGGCCGTCTATGTGCTCACTTCCGTCAACAGTGCCTCATAGACGTGCACCATTGCCTCAGTGTCACGACTGCAATAGGCTAGCAGTGCCTCTCTGATTTGCGCCGCTTCGGGCTCGTCGACCTTCTCGCGGACGAGTTGCTCATACTGGGCGGCCGCAGAGGTCCCGTCCCGAATCTCCAGGTCTTTGTAGTCCAGGGCAGGGACCAGTGCCGATGCAACCGACTTGATGGAGAAGCTGCCGCGGAAGTTGGCATGGTAGTAGCTGCTTCTGACTATTGGCAGCAGGTCTACTATCGTCCCCTGAGTTCCAAGAGACGGCTCCGATAAGGCGCCATCTCCTCTGCCAGGCGCTTAAGGACGGTGTCTTCGTAACTCGAGTAAGTCACAACCGGGCCTACCGGAGGCACCGACTCTAGCAGGCTCTCCATGAAGCGCTTCCTGGGATCTCCAACACCGTCGTCCAGGAAATACTTGTGGACCAGACTGCCGTCGGAGGCGCGCACGTGCAGCGACCACTGAAAGGGAATGGCCTGATAGGGGCGCGTGCCCGGGAAGATAGGAACTGCCGGGCTGAGAGTCTCGAAGTCCAAGAAACTTGCCGGAGCGCCTATTTCCGCCAACTTGGTCCCTAACTCTGTGCTCACGTAAGTTTCCCCTGTAACAACGCTTGCCTGCACGCGGCGCTGCAATGCGGACAGCCCTGAAAAGCCTGGGAGGGATGCTGCTAATGTCGGTAATGCCCGCGTCCCTGAACCGTTCTTCGAGCGGCCGCCTGAGATTGGGCAGTAGCCTTATGGGATGCTCCGGCTCGCCTTGATGGCAATGCCCGAAAAACGGGCAGACGTATGGGGTAGAGCAGTGCCGACCCGTGGTAATGTCCGGCGTCTCGTCCGTATTCAGCATCTGGCGCATTCGCGCAAGCTCAACTGGCACAGCGTCCTCGATATACTCCCTTGCCAGCTCAGTTACGTCCTCCAGTTTGAACAACGCCTGGAGGGAGTGGTCACCTCCCAGATAGACGTAGTTTCGGTTGATATGCATCAGGTACGCGCGCCTGATTGTGATACCGCATCTCTCCACCGCGTACGTCTGGACCGCAATGTCTGGGATATGAACATCCTTCCGTCTCGTCGTTGACTTCACCTCGATCAGGTCAAAGTTGCCTCCGTCAGTCCGCCTGAGAATGTCCACTCTGGTCCGGATACCTTCGAAGGAGAACGCAGGCTCATACAGTGCCGGGATTGACGTGTCCGCCAGTAACCTGCGGGTGGTTCTTTCCGCCTGGCGCTGCTCGTAATATGGTTCCCGAACAAGCCTGCCGCCCGGGAATCGCTGCCGCGCGAGCTCTCCAACAGCGGTCCCCGAGTCAAAGATGGCTTGCTGGCTGGGCGCCACCTCATCCGCCAGGTCGCGGTGGTAGCTCTCCAGGTAAAGGCGTTTCAAGCACTGCAGGCCAGCCAGAAACCTCGATTTGGACAGCCATGGATGTGCGTTGATGGACATCGGTTCAGGGACTCCGGGCGCGAATTGAGCCGACGATCAACCCGGTGCCCACAAGCATGGCACGGTTGTTCGTTGGTTGCAAATGATAAGTAGCGGAGTGTTGATTCGTCCCTTCCTAAATCTGGCTGGCTGCTCCTCCTGTGATACCATTTCCGGGAGGTTCGCGTAAGGCGGAGCATCAACTCAGGAGAAGAGCACTTTGGACAATAATGAGGTCTCGGACGAAATACTGGAACGCTACAAGCACATGGTGGCGGCCACAGTGTACTCGGCGCTGTCCAGAATGGGGTACGAGAACTGCATTATCGAGGGCGTGAAGCCCTTCACGCCCGGTCAAAAGCTGGTTTCGCGAGCCCGGACGCTGCGATATCTTCCGATTAGGCCGGACCTGGTGGCCGAAGTACGAGGGGGAGAGCCGGGAATGGTAGAGCCGAACAACCCGGACTCGCCCGAGTACGTGGCGATGGGCTCGTGCGGCCCGGGGTACACGCTGGTGGTCGACGCGATGGGCAAGCCGGCGGCGAACATCGGCGACGTAAAGTCGATCCAGCTCAAGATGGTCAACGCGGACGGTTTCATCACGGACGGCTACATCAGGGATCTGGACCCCATCCTGGGCTACGGATTCGTGATCTACGCGGGCGGCCGGACGCCGAAGGCGGCGCGCGGCGTGATGACGGAGTATGCGGCGAACGTGGACATCCAGTGCGGCGGCACGCTTGTGCGCCCGGGAGACCTGATAATAGGCGACGACGATGGCGTGGTGGTGGTGCCCAAGCACATGGCCGTGCCGGTCATCGAGTGGGCCGAGGAGCACGAGGCCGCCGAGAAGTACGTGCTGGAACTGGTGCAGAAGGAAGGCGTACCTCCCGGAACTTACTACCCGCCGACGGACGAGTTCAAGGCAAGGATGCGGCGGGAGCGGTCGTCTTAAGGCCGGGGCGGCCCGCATCCCTCCCTCTGAGGACGACGCATTATGCGCGCTCCAAGACGAAGGCGGCCGCGGAGGCGTGAGATACACGTTCCGCCAAGCACGGATTTGGATGTCTTGGCCAGTCAAGTGAGATATGTGGGAAGTCCAGAACACAAGGACTTCCCCAGTTTCGCCGGATTGCCTCGCCTGCGAGCTGACGCTTCTTGTTGTCCGCGAGAGATTAGAGACGTGGACATGGTCAGCGAATGGCTTCGCTCAGCAATCCGACGAGGCGCTGTTAGCGCAACTCGGGACGGCGCATATCCTCGGTATGTGTGGCACAAACAAGATGGCACGGTCTTCGAAGCTCGGCTTGTCAATCGCGGTGACGGCTCATACAAGGGTTATCCAATCGGAGAAAATGAGTGGCCGCGCGGCATAGAGGAACTGTATGCCTGAGTTGAGATTCGAGTTCGATTGGGTGGGCTCGGAAGGAGTGAGAGGACCCGAACTGGCCGAAACGTGGGCATCTCTGAAGATTGTTGTAGGAGATTCAGTCATCACGCGAGTTCTGGACAATCGAGCGAAGACCGTACGCGATTCTGTGTACGTCCCGCTATATCCGCTTGCTGAATGGTTTGCTGAGAATTGGTGGTTCCTAGCGAATGAGTTCCAGAATCCCGAAAGGCAGAACGACCGAGAATTTCACCGCAGGCACTGCCTGAACACAGGCAGGGAAGGTTATGCGTTTCCGAACTTGGAAGTGACCCCATCGGGAGCCAAGACAGCATTAATCTGGAAGCGCTACGAGCCTCAGTGGGCCAAGGTGGAGTTTCTCGACCAGGGACGAGCGTCTGTCGACAAGTTAGAGTTTCTCTATGCCTGTGGCCAATTGATAGATGCAGTCGTTCGGAGGTTGACGGCTTGCGGCATCGAAGACACCCTACTGCATGAAGAGTGGGCAGCCATTCAGGCTACGGAAGTTGATGAAGAGGAGTTGAAGTTCTGTGAGACCGCCGCAGGGCTGGGTTGGGACCCGTATGATTTGAATGACTCGAAACGCGACGATATCTTCCTGCTGGCAGACGAGCTAGGCGAACTGATTGATGAAGCCGTGCAGGCGGTGAATGCAGCAGACCTCATCAGCCAGGCACAGGCAATCGTGTCGGCAATCAAAAGCGTTAAGCAGGAGAACGCCCTGCCTCTCCACGGCCTCAGGGCCATGTCGGCCGCCTCTAGCCGCGAGGCTATGAATGAACCTCCGTGGCACGTGGGCTACGAATGGGCACGCCATCTTAGGCAAGAATTGGGCTTGGACGGCCAGCCACTGGCTACAATAGGAATGTTGGCAGAAGCGCTAGGTGAAGATGAAGATCGAGTGCGCGGAGCAATCCAGCCTGCGCAGGCGCTCAGCGTCACGCATCTGATCGACGGTATCGCCGCTGTCAACGCAGATGAGAGCGCGTCTTTTGCTTTTCGGAAAACCAATGAAAAAGGCCTGAGATTTAGTTTTTGTCGTGCACTGGCGGAGGTACTTACGTCTTCTCAATCCAGAGCATTGCTTACAAGGTCGCATTCTGAGCGCCAACAGCGCAACCGGTCATTTGCGGCGGAATTCTTGGCGCCTTCGTTGGCATTGAAAGAGCGAGTCAAGCAGTCGGTAGTTGATGCTGAGGAGATTGAGGAGTTAGCAGAGCAATTTGGGGTTTCCTGGATGGTGATCAAACACCAAGTCGAAAACCACCAAATTGCCGAGGTATCAGAGCCAATTGTTGGATTGCATGACTAGGAGACTTCCAGCCGAAGGCTAAAGCGCAGAACTCATCATCCTTTTGGAGGGTGCTAGAGGCGGACACGCAGTCCGTGGTTGCATTGGGTTAGTTTGTTACTGAGATACTTGCTTAGAAGTCTCCTTGCCTTAAGCGAACTAGCGTGCTAATATACTTGCATGAGTATCTCAGTACACCGCAATCGAGCGCCGGCGCGCGTGGCTCTCCCACGGTCGGGGCGCCCGCGGAACGGCCGTCAGGCTGCTTTTGGACTGTCACATTTTTGCGCATCCAGTGTGATTTTCGTATCTCACAGTATTCAAATCATCTCAAATTGTTTAGTTTTCTCCAGACGCTCCAGCTACGAAAAGTGACGAAATGTTACGGAATGTGACACTTTCGCGGTGTTTTCGCCATCTGATCCTATCCTCGAGCAGGAACTGAGGCGGGTTTCATACCCGCCGCTACGAAGAGCACGGGGAGGCCTCGGTCGCAGAAAGGGGCGGCCCGAAGACCGCCCCATTGGGATCTTGTGGAGGGTCGGAGATTAGTCCAGCTTGCTGGATACCTCGCCGATGGCGTCGTTGAGCTGCCGGACTATGAAGTCGACCTCTTCGCGGGTGACGCAGAGCGGTGGGGCCAGCCAGACGTGGTCACCCCTCTGGCGGGTCAGTAGCTGGCGCTCCAGAAGCAGCGGGGTGAGCTTGGAGCCGATGTCATCGTCCTTGCCGAACTTTTCCTTGGTGTCGCGGTCCTTGACCAGCTCGATTCCGAAGAACAGGCCCAGGCCGCCGTTGATGTCGCCGACGATCGGATGCTCGTAGAGCACCTGTAGCTGTTCATGCAGGTAGCTCCCCATCTCGGCGGAGTTATCGACCATGTTTTCGCCGATCATGATGTCCAGGTTCGCCATCGCCGCCGCGGCGGAAACGGGGTTGCCGCCGAAGGTGAGGAGGTGGCCGAACGCCTTCTCGCGCTCACCGATGAACGTGTCCGACACCGCCTTGCTGGCGATCGTGGCCCCGATGGGGGCGTAGCCGCTGGACAGGCCCTTGGCCACGGTCATGATGTCCGGCTTGAGGTCCCAGTGCTCCGAGGCGAACATCTTGCCGGTCCTGCCGAAGCCGGTTATCACCTCGTCCGCAATCAGCAGGACGTCGTTGTCGTCGCAGATCTTTCGAACGGTCGACCAGTAGTCGGGGTGCGGGACCTGCACATGAGCTGCCGAGACCGGTTCGGCGACAACGGCGGCAACGGAGTCCGGCCCCTCGTGCTGGATGGCCCTCTCGATGTCCCGGGCGGCCTCCAGGGTGCACTGCAGGTTGCAGTCCGGGCTCCCGTCGCAGACAGGGCTGCGGTAATGGTAGGGCTGGGTGACGTGAACGTTGCCGGGCAGCAGGGGCCCGAACGACTTTTCGACATAGCCGCCCTGTCCGAGGCTGGCGGCCGCTATGGTCGCGCCGTGGTAAGAGCCCCGGCGGCTGATGACCTTGTACTTGCCGCCGTTTCCCCGCAGCTTGTGGTAGTTGCGGGCCATCTTCAGCGCCGTCTCCACGGCCTCTGAGCCGCCGCTCGAAAAGAAGACGCGGGACTCCTTGTCGGGTGCCAGGCCGGCGACCCTTTCCGCGAGCCTCAACGTCGGCTCCGTGGTGGTGTTCTCCGGCGCGTAGGTGACGTGCTGCATCTGCTCGTAGACCGCGTCGGCGACCTCGGTGCGGCCGTAGCCGATGTTGACCAGCCACATGCCGGAGAGGACGTCGACGTACTCGCGGCCTTGTACGTCGGTGACCCAGACGCCCTTGCCGTCGGCGATGACGTGAAGGCCATCCGGCTTCTCGAAGTCGGCCACCTGCTGGGCGTGCGGCCAGAAATGGTCCAGTGCGATTCGGTTCAGATCATCGAAGTTTTCGGACATATGTCGCTCCTGATTGGACTGCCGGAGAGTGCCGGCCGGCTGCGCCTCAAGGTACTAGGCGGCTCAATGCTTGGCAAGCCGCGCGGTAGGGAACGGGCTTAGCCGGCGGACGGGTCCTGCCAGTGGGAGGCATCGTTCCAGCTATGAAGCGCGGTGAAGCGGTCGTGGACTCGCAGCGTCGAGATGCTGGCGTTGGCAAGCCACAGCATGGTGCCGGTCGACGGCGGGATGCCGAGTACCTCGGAGGCGAGCGCCCTCAGAGAGCCGCCGTGGCCCACGAGGGCGATCCTGTCGCCGTCACCGTGACTTGATCGCAGGTCTTCCACCAAGAGCTGGACTCGCGCTCTGACGTCCAGATCGGACTCGCCGCCCGGCACCTTGAAGGAGGGGTCTCTGGCGTTCTGCCAGATTGCGAACTCGTCCGGGTGGGACGCCTCTATCTCCGGGCCGGTCTTGCCCTCCCATACGCCGTACGACTTTTCCCTTAGTTCCAAGCGGACGGTGATGTCCAGTCCGCGATCAGAGGCGAACGCGCCAGCGGTGTCGAGGGCTCGAGATGAGTCGCTCGAGTAGACGGCGGCGAGCTCCACGTCGGACAGACGACTTGCGAGCTTGCGGGCCTGCTTCCTGCCCGCATCGTTCAGCGGCACGTCGGAGTGGCCCTGGATGCGGCGTGACGCGTTCCACCCGGTCTCGGCGTGCCTGATCAGCAGCCACTCGATCATCGGTGGAAGGTCACCCTCCTTGAGATGTGTCCTGCCGGCTACGGTCTGCTCTGGGTTGCCGGCTCAGACAGCCGTGCTGGAACCAGTATACGCAAGTCTGGTACCGTCTGATTCGCGGCGGAGCGGCTGTCTGTTCGAGTGACCGCGAGACGCGGCGGAAACCTGAGGAGCGTGTGTTATGAGCGAGATTTGCTCCTGGTCTGTGAGCAGAATCGCGGAGGCGATTCGCGATGGCGACGTATCGTCCGCTGAGGTCGTTTCGGCCCACCTGAAGCGGATAGAGCAGGTGAACCCGGCGTTGAACGCTGTGGTGGCGCTTGCGGCGGATCGAGCGATGGAGGAGGCTGCGCAAGCGGACGAGGCAGTCGCCAGGGAAGAGCGGACCGGCGCGCTGCACGGCGTGCCCGTGACGCTGAAGGACTCTATCGACACCGAGGGAATTGTCACGACCTATGGAACGAAGGGACGGGCAGGGCACGTCCCGGACCGTGACGCGACGGTGGCCGCGAGGCTGCGGCAGGCCGGCGCGATCGTGCTGGGCAAGACGAACACGCCCGAGTTCACTATGGCGTTCGAGACGGACAACCTCGTGTACGGCAAGACGAACAACCCGCACGACACAAGTCGAACACCTGGCGGTAGCAGCGGGGGAGCCGCGGCGATAGTGGCCGCGGCCGGATCCCCGCTCGACCTGGGCAGCGATACGGGCGGGAGCATCCGGCAGCCGTCGCACTTCTCCGGTATCGCCGGGATCAAGCCCACATCCGGCCGGGTGCCGAGGACCGGCCACGCCGTCCCGTACGGGATGGGGGCGTCGGACTCGCTGACGCAGATAGGACCGATGGCAAGGTACGTGAGCGACCTGACACTGGTCCTGCCCATAGTCGCGGGCCCGGACTGGGAAGACCCGGCGATCATGCCGGTCCCGCTGAGGGACCCCGCCGACGTGGACGTAACCTCACTGAGGGTGGCGTTTCATCCAGACAATGGTGTGATGGCCCCGACCGTAGACATCATTGAGGCGGCATGCGCTGCGGCCGATGCCCTGCGGGACGCCGGCGTGACCGTGGTGGAGGACAAGCCTGAAGCGCTGGAGTCGGACTCGGACCTTGGTGTGATGGACGCCGACGGCCTGGCCTGGCTCAAGCGAATGCTCGAGTCGGCGGGTACAGAGGAGCCACACCCTTGGCTTAGCGCCTGGATTGCCAGCGCCTCGGAGAAGGTGGTCCCGGCAGCGGAGTACACGGCGAGACTGGAGAAGCTAGACGAGTTCCGGTCCGAAATGCTGGCATTCATGGAAGGCTACGACGCGATCCTTTGCCCTCCATCCGCGGTGGAGGCCATCCCCCACGGCACCTGGACGGAAGGGCAGACTAAGGGAGCGTTCAGCTACACGAGCGTGTACAACACAACGGGCTGGCCTGGAGCGGTGGTCCGCGTCGGGACATCGAGCTCCGGCCTGCCGATCGGTGCGCAGGTGGTGGGGCGGCCGTGGCGGGAGGACGTGTGCCTGGCGCTGGCTTCGGTCCTGGAATCGGCGCTCGGCGGGTGGCGTCTGCCAGATCGATTTCCGCTGGAGGCCCAGTGACCTTCTCATCGACCCTGCCGGGCGAAGCTGACGTCGTCATCATCGGCGGAGGCATAGTTGGGGCATCGACGGCTTACTACCTTGCGGGGCGCGGCACGTCCGTGGTGCTCGTGGAAAAGGGCGAGATTGCGGACGAACAGTCCGGGCGCAACTGGGGTTGGACCAGGCAGCAGGGACGCAATCCCCGCGAGATTGCGCTGGCGATGCTTGCGCGCGCCAAGTGGAACGAGCTTGCCGAGGAGTTGGGCGCAGACATCGAACGCATCCAGGAAGGCTCGCTCCGATTGGCCTACGGCGACGATGAACTGACGAGGCAGCAGGCTTGGGTCGACACGACGCGGGAGCTGGGACTGGAGTCGTCACTTCTTTCGCGTGACGAGGTCAAGGACCTGATTCCGCAGTTGGACGGGCCGTTCCTGGGAGGAGTGTACACGCCGTCGGACGGGCAGGCGGAGCCGCGGAAAGCTACACGGGCGGTTGCCAAGGCGGCTGCCGCATCGGGTGCGACCATGGTCACAGGCTGCGCGGTGGAGGGCATCGAGGTCCGCGACGGTGCGGTCAAGGAGGTGACCACCGAGAAGGGCCCGGTAAGGACGCCGGCCGTGGTGTGCGCCGCCGGGGCATGGTCCAGCAAGGTGGCGAGGATGGTCGGGCTGCGGCTGCCCCAGAGAGCGGTCCGCGCTACCGTGGCGTGCACAACCCCGGCGCCGGTGTTCACACACACGGTTGTCTGGGGCGACGGCGTAGCGTTTCGGCAGAAGAGGGATGGCACGCTGTATGTGGCGGGCGGAGGCAGGGGAGACTACGACGTGGACCTTGAATCGTTCCGGCAGCTGCGTTGGTTCCTGCCGAACTTCATCCGGGCCCGTAGAAGCTTTCGGGTGAGGATCGGATCGGCGCTGGCGCGGGACGTGCTGAGGGCGATGCCGTGGTCCGGCGCAAGCCGCCGTCCGTTCGCGCACACCGTGGGAGTGGAGCCGGAGCCGAACCGGCAAACAGTAGAATCCACGATGCGAAACCTCAAGCGACTGGTGCCGTCACTAGCCGACGTGGGGGTGCTGCGCACGTGGGCGGGCCGAATCGACGCAACGCCCGATGCTGTGCCGATAATCGGAGAGGCGCCGGGGCTCCGCGGCTTCTACATCGGCACGGGATTCAGCGGCCACGGCTTTGCGCTAGGGCCGGGGGCCGGGTTCACCCTGTCGGAGCTGATACTGGACGGCGAGACCTCACTCGACATCCGTAAGCTGCGCTACTCGCGGTTTGAAGAGAGCGACATGGCGGACTACTCGCTGACGATCTAAGCCTCGGTTGCGTGGATAGCCCGCTACTTGTTCGGCGCTATGAAACCGTCGTAAGTGCCGAAGTAGATGCGATCTCCCGAGACGGCGATGCCACCCCGCACGGCGCCGATGGCCTCGAACTTCATCAACAGTTTGCCAGTCGATACGTCGAGGGCGTGCACTTCCTTGTCGTTGGTTCCGATGTACAGGCGGCCGTCGTGGAAGAGGGGCCTGCCGACTACCTTGTCCCTTGCGTGGTGCAGCCACGCTACCTCTCCAGTGGATGCGTCGAGCGCGGTTACTAATCCGTCCTGCGTACCGTAGATAACTAACTCGCCCGCAATGGCAGCCGGTGACGACACCTTGTCGGCGTTCGACTTGCGCCATAGTTCCTCGCCGTTTGCCCTGTCGACCGCGAACATAATGCGGTCGTCGGTGCTGAAGTAGACGGCGTCCCATCCTATCGTAGGGGTGTTCTTGATGCGATTCCGTGTGTCGGCGGTCCAGAGCTGCGAGGCGTCAGCGGCATCGAGCGCGTAGAGACGGGTGTCCGAACTGCCGAAGTACAAAGTGTCGCCGTAGACTTCCGTCGAGCCTAGGATGAGGGAGCCGGTCTCAAATCGCCAAACTTCCTCGCCGGTGTAGAGGTCGACGGCGTAGACATTGAAGTCATTGCTTCCGACGTAGACAGTCCCGTTTAGGATAGCCGGGGAAGAGTTGATGACCTCGCGGCTCTCGGTCTGGAAGCGCCAATTTTCCTTTCCGGTGATGGCATTCACCGAGTAAACGGTTCCGGTCCAGTTGGCGAACAAGATCGAGCCATCGGCCAGCGTCGGTGAGCCGCTGATCTGGGCGCCGGTCTCGAACTCCCACTGGATTTCGCCAGTTAGCTCGTTGAGCGCGTACAGCTTGGAGTGGAAAGTGCCGACGTACACACCGCCCAACCCGACAGTCGGGGTGGCAATCACGCCCCCTTGAATCTTTTGGAACCAGATCTCTTCGCCTGTGACCGAGTCAACGGCGTATACATGTCCGTCAGGGATATCGCCGGGTGTGCATCGGTCGTATGCGTCTACGGAAACGACCCCTACGACGGCAAGAGCGACAACAACGAGCAACCATCCAAGCCGTTCTCCCCATGGGTTTCCGGCGTACTTCCATGTGCGCGTGGTGTTGCGTAACAAGCGGTTTCAGGATCCTTTGTCAATGTGGGGACGCTGCGGCAGATCTGCCGGCGACTATGACGGCTTGAATTGCCGAATATGGAATTTTAGCAGGCGACGCGGAGGTTAGTGGATGATTTGTCGAGCCACGCCGACATGATCGCGCGATTAGCGTTAGTGTTCCGGGCACAGTCAGTGGTCGGTGCGAGCGTTAGAGTGAAGGCCCGGCATTGGTGGCGGCCCATGGGCTTACGTGTGCTTGACAGGCGGTAGGTGCTGACCTACGCTGGAATTGTCCTAGGGCTCGTAGCTCAGTGGTAGAGCGGTCGGCTCATAACCGATTGGTCGTAGGTTCGAACCCTGCCGAGCCCACCAGCTTATGTCTGAGAACTGTGGGGAGCCGAACTCTTCAGCCGTGGCATACGACTGAGACCCGGCTTGGGCGTTGGAACCATCCCTTGGCCACACATCTTAGGTCCAATGGGACTGAATCCAATACTCCGTGAGAATTTCATACGCTGATCTCCCAGGAGGATCTGGTCCAGGATCGGAACCTGCCCTCGGGAGAGCCAACAACTTCGTTTAGGTCGAAGCCCAGGTGCTCACCAAGTCTGGGATTGTCCTGCTTCATACCCTTCCTCATTTGATGGGATGATCTCCTTGACGGAAGTCGTGGGGAATCCATCACAAATGCCTATCGCACCCACAGCCACCTAAAACAACCCTTCGAGGTTCTCCCGTAGGTTCCGCCACCACCCGCGGTCAGATCCAGTATCTGGTACGAACTGGACCTCGTATGTCCCATGCTCCCCCATCTTGAGCCGTCCGCCCAATGCCACCTGGTCGCCGAGGGAGATTCCCTCGAAGAGCCCTGTCGGTACGCGGACGCTCACCTGTTGCACGTACTCCCCTCGATCAATCTCGAGCAGCAGCGTGTCGATGTCCTTGTGTACCAGAGTGCCGCTGACCCTCACGCACTCATCGCGGTACAGGTCGCCGGCCACTGAAAGCGGCCCGGGCGGCGGAATGCCGGGAGAGTCCAATGGACACGGCTTGACGCGCGGCGAGACCACGTCGAGGCTGAACAGGACGACCAGTACCAGCGACCCTGCGCCCAGCAGGCTTACCACCCATATGAGGCACCCGCGGAACCGCCCGCCGCCCTTCGGCTCCTCAACCGCGCTCTCCCCCCTGTACGCTTGATACGCGGCCGACCTCAATCCCTCAGTGGCTGCCGGAGGACTGCTCTGAGACTCTAGTTCACGCGCAATCTCTTCAGTTTCGTCGGTGGTACTGCGGGGCGCAGCCATCTCGGTATCCGGCGACTCCATTTCGAGCAGCTCGAGTTCTAGTTCATACCCTAGCTGCGCAGCCGCTTTCGCCGCATCGCCCGACCGTCCGGTCAGGCCCCACTCCAGCGCGTGCATGAACCCGTGATAGGCCGCGTCCAGGTTGACACCCCGCAGAGAGGATTCTTTATCGGAGTCAAACCACGATGGAGCCGAGACCGAAACGTCGAGCCACGGCTGGGCTCTATCCAACCCGACGGCATAGGCCAGCATGGAATCGGGTCGCTCCCGCGCACCGGCCGGGGCAGGTCCGGTCAGGGACTCTTTCAAGCCAAGCCACTGTCCAATCTCATATGCTCCCGCCTGCGTCGGCGGCAGTATGCCCGTCGGTGTGAGCGGCGGCATCATCGTCATATATATGAAGCCTGTGAACCCGCCGATCAGGGCGTTCGCCCACCACTGGGTCAGCCATAGAGCCGCCCAAAGCCCGCTGCCAACGCCCATCAAAGCTCCGGCCAACATGTCCCATTCGGCACCATCCCCGAACTTCTCCCTCCTGACCCGTACCGGGTTGTCATGGAAGAGGCCGCGGTTCTGCAGGTAATCTCCTATTTGGTCGCCGATGGCATCTTCGCGCTTCTTTATCCCTTCATGCAGCGAATCAACTGTTGTGGGGCGCGACGGCAGGCTGTTGCATATCGTTCGTTCCCAGTCATACTGTGCGGGCCCTGCCGCGACAGCCGGTATAGGAAGCCGACCTTTGTGCCTACGGCTTCGATTCGCAACGTGCCGCGCTGGCACATCTCGATGATGGAGGCCAGCAGCGTTGGGTTCCATATCATTCGGCCTTCCAGGGCTGAAACCGCCGTCGCCGGCAGTGAACCGGGCTGCGGGCTCCCCGAGTACCATGGGCGCCGTTGCGTCTCCGTTGCCTGCGGGTCGCTGTATTTGGGCCACAGCCACAACACAATAATGAGTAGCTGCGCTGCGACTACGCCAATCGTGCGAAAGCCCCAGACCGCCAGATGCTTCCAGTCCTTATCCCGAAAGTCGGGGAAGCCGCTTTCGGCGATGACCCCGCCAGGGTCAAGTGCGAGCAGCAAGCCGATGGCGGTAAGGGCCGCCATCGCCGTCAGCATGTTCACCATAGCTTCCCTTCCTTCCTGGGTCGTACTGGCGTACTTGACTCTGCAGGACAACCGTACTTCATACTACTTTCAGAGAGCAACCGTCGCCAGCCGATATCCGCGCCCAGCCGCGTCGGGGGCGGTCCTCTGGGGGAGAGAACGGCGGCGTAGCTGTCCGGGACGGGTACGAGGGTCACCTTGGTCAGCTTCCCCTTCCAAAGGGCGGGGCGGGCCATGACGGTGTAGCTGCCGCCCTGGGCAGACTCACCCTTCCCTTACAACAAGACCTCCCAGCGCAAAGTTCGCGAATCAGTCTTAGATGGCCCACCAGAGTTCTGCCGAATTCATAGTGCCCCGAAAAGGTCGACCTCTGCGGCATCCGCTTCCCCCCGCTGTGAACCGCGTGGGTTTGGAGTAGGAATAGGCTGGACGCACGTTCTTATCGTGCTCGGGCGGCGCTCCGTCTCAGCGTAAGCTCTCACGGCCACAGTTTCGGCATACGCGTTGAAGATGAGCTATGCCTCTACAGCCTCAAGATGTCCGTTCCTTCGTGTGAGCGCAAGGCTATAAAGGCCTAAACCTCCCGGAAAGCGGCCTTGGGCACTTTGACGTGGCCGATCATCTTGCGGAACTCAATCCTGTCTTCCACGAAGTAGGACCAGCATTTGATGGTCTCATCTTCGAAGTGCTCCAGGCTCAAAGGCGCGTGATACAAGCACGTAAACTGTGGGCCATGACGAGTCAGCGCAGAACGTTCTTGTTGACACACCATATCAGTACATTGCATACTTATTCATGGTCCAGCGAGAAACACAGCGTGAAAGAGCGGCCCAGGTGGGCCAACTAATGAGGTCCTATCGCGAGACCTTTTCCGCGGCAGGCCGCCGCCGAGGGCTGACGCAGGAAGCCCTGTTGGAGCGGATGGGATCGGTGGACAGTGACTACGCGGAGCGCTACAGCCACGCTACCGTCTCGCGATGGGAATCGGGTGGTACTCGCCCCACTCTCCAGCGGCTGAAGGTCTTCGGCGAAGCGCTCAACTTGTCTCGGATTGAGGTAGCCGGTCTCATACTGCTAGCGGGACTTGCACTTGACTTTCGAACGGCGTTGGCTCAAATCAACGGGAGTGACAGCGGTGCGGCCGTTGTAGAAAGAGCTTCGCCTGACCCGGTGTCTCCATTCGACGTTGCAGCTTCCATGGCCAATGCCGCTTCGTCGATTCTTGGGTCCGCGGCCCGTTTTGGGTTTCTTAGGGTACTGCCGCTCGGGATGTTCATACTTGGCGGGTATGCGTTGTCATTTTACGGCTGGAGCAACGCATGGATGCCCACGGCGTATGTCGCCTTCGCAATAGGGATAGTGTTGGCGCAGGGGCTATTGCTGCCGGACCGTGGCGCCGGCCTCAGGGAGTTCTTCTGGGTCTCCGTTTTCTTCCTTTTGACGACGCCCCTGCTGCAGTTCGCCTCGATACGCATGGATCACTACAATTTCCACACCATTGGGAATCTTGCCGGCACCCAAGCGCCTTACTTGCTGGCGCTTCTCTTGAACCTGGTGATTGCGTCTGCGGCAGGGCTGATGTTTCAGTTGCTATGGAAGTGGCAATACACTGGCGTCATCGGTGAGAGCAGCGCCCTCCGGCGAGCGGCTTCCGTTGTGCTGCCGCCCGTGATTTCCGTTTACGCCATCGTTGCTATCACCACCAACATTGCGGTATCGATACAGTTGGCGGTCCTGCTGCCAGTGTTGGGTGCGGTCTTTACAGCATTGTTGGTTCTCCGTGACCCTGCCTTCGAACCGAGCAAGCGCGACCGGCTGTTCCTTCTCTCAACAACAACGGTTTTGGCAATGATCTCCACTACTTTGGGAGTAGTTACGATTCTTGCCGTGTACCTGTCGCCTAACTTGCCGAGCGTACTGCCGGACCATAACTTGCTGCGTTCCTGGGAGATCGATTTTGTCGCGCTGGGTCTTACCCGAGAAGAGGCGCTGGATCGGTTAAACCTTGGATACATCTGGCACGCGACGTGGGCCTTCGTGTACATGCTCTTTGCTGTGGGTGGCAGACTGATTGTATCCATCTACCGACTTAGCAGCGACTGACGACGATGAGCTGAAGGCGCATGGGCGGCCAGCAGCCAAAGCATTCAGACATCTTTACCGTAGATGCACGTTGAATGGGCTACTGAGCGTTCTTTCAAAAGGCATCTTGCTTGCGGTTGAGCGTACTGATGCCGAATGCTTGCGAATGCGTTGGAGGGTTGCCAATCGGCCGCGCTTGAGAGAACCCTTACGTCATCCGCAATGGATAGGGCGCCGAGCCGGATGCTACCTGTGAGTGCAACCCAATACCAAGCGTTTCATGTTGCTGCTGGAGCGCTAGATTAATCCCAAAGGGACTGAGATGGTACGGTCTTCGGTGCACGACGTTAACGGGGTGTCCGAACTTCGCCCACGGCCACGCAAACCACGGCCTGCAGCTCGGGGCCGCGGGGCTAGCCAGCACTTTGAGTGTCACTGCTATACCCACGACGTTGACTTGCGTTCCTCCGTCTAACCGGCCTACGACGGGCGAGCCAAGGGCCTCGGCGCCCTCTCAGGAAACACCGCCACGGCTCGAAGACAATTCTGTCCATCGTTCAACGTGGTCTACCAAGTCTAGCCACCTTTTTTCTTCCAAATCAATTTCGTACGCATAGCGGGAGTTGGAGTGCACGCAATGGCCGGTAAGTCGCCCAAAAGGCCACAGGAAGCTTCAGTGAACGCCGGAGCCAATTGGACCGACGCCAAGCCGGTGCTTCTTTCAGTTGGCAATCCACAGATCGCGAAGGCTGGCGTGGGTTCTGACAGACTGCAATTGTGACATTTAACACGAGAGAGTTTCCATTGCTGCTTCACAGGTAATTCAAGTAGTTTACACAGCAAATCATCCTCTATTCTGTCCCACTGGTCCGATACGGGAAGAGGAGCCGGAGTGCGGCTACGTCCGATATCCGGAGATTTACCTCATGCCGATGTTTCCAGTACTTTCCGTCCGAGATGTAGACGCTTCTGTGCGGTAGTACACGATACCGGTGGGGTTTGGATTGGTCTGTTTTCTGACTGGGAAGAACGGTAGTGTCCCATGTTCGCTGGGGGAAACTCGCGGACCTGCTCCGTGTTACCGAGAATGGTGGGTGAGAGGGCGCAGACCAAGGGCGTTGGAGTTATCTTTTCTTTCCTAGCCGAGCCGCACACAGTAGACGAACTCGCAGCCAACTTTGCGGAGAATGACGTGGAAATAGTTGAAGGACCGGTAAGCTGACCTTGAGATACGCGGGTTATCGTAGTGGCTGACCCAGACGGCTACGAACTGGCTCTTTCGAGCCGGAGGAAGCAGGAAGGAAGTTAGAGGATCTGATGAGGGGTGGGACCGAGGCTAGCCTTCTCGTTGTGAGCTGCCCCACTTGGCTCGGACGCTGTCGGGCCGCGACATGATTGGAAAGTTCAGCGTGGACAAGTGCGGCATTAGCTACCGTACGGCATTGGAGTACCAGCCTTTCCATGCCGATTTCCGGTGGCGAAACAGTGCGATGAAGAGGGGATTGGTCCAGACGAGTGTCTTCCAGATGGGCCACTTGTCGAAACGTCGGCAGGACGGCAATACTCGCGGTTCTCGAATTAGGCGGACCACGCGACGCGTTTCTTTGGCGTGTTTCCTCAAGTTCCAAAAAAAGTCTACGTCCTCGCCTATCCATACTTCTTCGTCGTATCCGCCGACCTGCTCGAAGACCGACTTGCTGCAGAACTGAGCGGCGCCTTGTGCCATTCCCGTAAGGCTTCCCAGGGCACGCCATGCGAGGAGGTAAAGCCTGATCGAACGACGCCGCGGCTGATAATCAACTTCAACGGCGCCGCCGACGCACCCGGGGTCGTTCATGGTTTCGTTTATGGCGGTGAGGAGGGTGTGCGGCATGTAGACGTCTGCATCGACGAACACGAGCAGGTCCCCCGAAGCGTGGCGCGCGCCGGTGTTGCGCGCTCGCCCAATGTTCTGGACGGGCTCATGGACGACGGTTGCTCCTTCGGCCCGAGCGACATCGACGGTCAAATCCGTGCTGTGATTGTCTACAACTATCGTTTCCACTTCTACGCGAGCGTGTGCGCGCAGATGGGCTGCCGCGGCGCGTATAGAAGCCAGGGTGGATGGGAGATAGGCTTCTTCGTTGAAGGCAGGAACGATGACCGTGAGCTTCACTGGCCTTTGGAGCACAGACGTTGCTTCAGGGGAGGAGAAGTTCTCTCGACGGGGACGGCGCGTCCGCTCAAGGTGGGAGGTCGGCGCAATTTACATCGATAGGGAGTTCGCAAGGCAACCGATTGGCAATCAGACACAATGGTGCTGCCGGCGGAGTGGCGAATCAGACGCGTTACAGGCGAGAGCCGGTGCTTCCTATACTACGATGATGTTTCGCGGCAACTTGGACAGAACTTCCAGCCCGTCTTCCTTTACCAAGAAGCTATCAATGTAGCGGGCTCCGGTGCCGCCGGGCCATCCGTCAACATCGAACTGGTTCTCGTAGTTGAAGAGCATACCGGGCTCGAGAATCCTGTCTCCAACGCCTTCCCTGGGGGTCAGCCAGTGGTTGCCGCACCAGTCCGGTGGTGGGGATATGCCAGTCGAGTAGCCCCCAATGAACCAGACGTGCTCGCGTAACCCCACCCCATCAATGTAATCGTCGGCGACCTGTTGGACTTTGCTCAGCGGATCCCCCGGTTTGACTGCGTCCACGACCGCGTCCACGGAGGCGGCGGACTTGTCCATGATGTCAGCCCAACGTGGGTCAGGTCCTCCTAAAGAAAATGTCCGATTGATGTTTACGTGGTACCGAAAATAGACGGCGCTGAAGTCCACGAACATCAAGTCTCCCTGCTTTAACTTCCGGTGAGTGGGTGCGGTGTGGTGCACGCCCGATCTGGGCCCGGACCCGATCATGGACCTGATCCCGGGATAGCCACCGCCCTCCCGCATGAGGGAGTTCATCGCAGCGGCCTCGATCTCTGTCTCCATGACGCCCGGCCTGATAACGCTCATGACCGCCGTCATGGCCCTGTCCGCCATTCCGGCGGCCTTGTAAACGATCTCAACCTCTCGCGGCGACTTTACGAGGCGTATTTGCTCAACGAGCATAGAGCCGTCAGCGATCTCGGCACCCGCTGCCCGAAGGCTGTCCGCGAGTTGCTCGATGACTGACGCATGCGGCGAGTAGCTCCATGGCTGCAGTGCAATCTTTTTGCCGCGGGCCAGACCGCGGCCGACTATGGCGTCGGCAATTGCCTGAACATTGCTCTCAACAGAAGGTCCAGGCATCCAGACGACGTCCCTGATTTCCGGCACCGCAGAGACCGTGTTCCTGTGACTGGGTCCATCGAAAAACAGGGGCCTCTCTGAGCCTGCCGACACCAGAACCCCTATCAGACTCCGAAGGTGGTTCCAGACAATGTCGAATCCGGTCAGATAGGTGATGTCTGCAGGTATAGTCACGTAGATGGCGTCCAAGCCGTCTTTAACAAGAGACTTGCGCACACTGTCAATGCGCGCCTCGTATTCTTCCGGGGGGAAAGCCTGGGGCCAGTCAACCTGCTGTCGGAGATATTCGTTCATTGCGGGCTCCTTTGCCTCCATCCGGAGTTGCTCGGTAGGCCGCCGTTCGACGCCCCTTGAGAACTGTGAGGTTGCGGTGGCCGCTCGATGATACCAACACAGGCGGGACCTTGGCATTCAAGATGTGACTGGGCCAATAGGGTGCAGCGAGGCTTGGCAAGTCCTGCAGGAGGATGCAGCTTTCGATGACAAAGGGAGCGCGGTTGCGTGCCGACGGTGAATAATGGTTGACCGCGCTTTAGGGGATGTCAGGCATAGCCGAGCGGAGTGCTGAGGCTTCCGAATTGAATGGAACGCAGCTTCAATAGCTGGGCGACATGCGATGAGGGCCTTTTATATCAGGAACAGCCGTTGCGCCAGCGACATTATTGACATAACCTTGAATTGCCATATTTGGACGCCCCCCACTTCGAGGAACCCACATGTCGATGGTTGAAGTCATCGAGTCAAACGGCCCCGTACTTCTACTTAGAGCGCAGGGCCGTCTTAACATGCTCAGCGCCAGCACGTTCGAGGCTGAGGTAACGAGCGCAGTGGCCATGACAAACACAGACGTTGTGATTGAGGCATCGGACGTGACGTACCTGAGTAGCGCCGGTCTGCGAGTGTTGTTTCGGCTGTCGCGGAGCCTGAACAAAAGGGATCGCAGCCTGCGGATCTGCAGCTTGAAACCTTACATTCACGAAGTGTTTGAATTGATCGGTTTCGACAGGGTGATTCAAATCCACACGGACCTGCCCTCGGCCCTTTCGGCCACCGGAAGCGGGCCTCAGAGGTAGAGCTACCGGAGGCAACAGCTTCTTCGCGGCGTTGCCGCTGCCGGGCTTTTGCGGCCAGTTTTGAAGAGCCGCACCTACGGCGAACTACGGCCGCATGCTGACGATTTCAGTTTCCTGATGCGACGTCTGCCTATTACCTGCACGGTAGTTGAGAATAGGCAGGCAACCGAATGCGGGAACTTGTGCGTTGATTCGCCTGTGTGATCGAAGTGCAGGGGTGTCTCGCGTTTGTCGATCGCGGGAACTGCGAATGATCTGGTAACTGGTAGCTTTGTCGGAAGGGTTTTCTCGTACCGGCCCCCTTGCTTGGAGTTTTGACCTATAGGGTATTCACGATTTGCGGCCCGGGGATACAGCAGATCAAGTAAGTGCACTGCAGCGGCGATGTAGCCTCCTGAGATTGTACGAAGAAGGGCTTCCCTAACTCAGGACTGGCGTCCTGCAATTCGATTTCCTCACGAAACGCCTTGCGTGCTGTGGTCGATACCGATGCTTCTCTTGAGTCATGAAATCGATCAATGTGAAGTGTCCGCAGGCGTGTCGGGTCAGGCTTTTGATTTTGAACAAATAAGAGCACAAAAGGTAGTTATCGAAATATTAAACGCTTGATAGTATCGATTGGCAGCGTGGCAAAAGTACGACTCTTGCCAGGCTGGGACATTAGCGATTTACTCGAGATTTGCGCCCGTTTCAGCCGGGCGGCAGACTCGAAGCGACAAAGGAGTGACTATGACGGAACAAGGATCGCTGGGAACGCTGGGATCGATAGAGCAGGTCGATTTGAAGGAACTCTGGCCGAACCATGAGGCTGACTTTACACCTTGGCTAGTAGAGGACATCTCCCGGCTTGGCGATGTCCTGGGAATGCAGTTGGTGGTGCGCGGCCACGATCTGCCCGTAAAGGGCAATTCCCTCGATATCCTGGCTCAGGACGCGACAAGCAACCAAATGGTGGTCATAGAGACACAGTTCGAGTCCACCAACCACGAAAACCTTGGGAAGCTGCTCACATATGCATCAGGATACGATGCGAGCGTTGTGGTCTGGGTGGTGAAGAACTTCAACGAGGAACACCGGCAAGCGCTGGACTGGCTCAATCAACGGACCGGAGACGACACCCAGTTTTTCGGCGTGGTTGTTGAACTGTTGAAAATTGACGATTCCCGTCCGGCGGTCAACTTTAAACTTGCTTCCTTCCCGAACGAGTGGCGGAAAGAGGCAATGGGCACATCAAGGACGAATGGGGCGAGCAGTTCCGACTCGAAGGAACGTTACCCCAAGTATGTGCAAGAACTCCTCGACCGCCTACGAAAGACGCGGGAAACTTCAGAGGCGTAGCGCACGTCGAACTCTTTCTGTAAGGGGCTGAATCGCTAAGAGGGTGTCTAAAAACCACCTCTCACCTCAGCAGGTGGCTAAGGTAAGAGGCGTTCCTGTGGAAAACGCCACTGTGACACCGGGGATTCACCCCCATCCTAGCCTTCCCCAGCAGACTGGGGAAGGGACGTTTTAGACACCCTCTAAGAGTGCGTGCGGCCGAGCGTTTCGGATTTAACATCCTGCGGAGTTTGGGTCCGGCTCCCGGTTAGAGGCTTCCGGCGGCGGCTCGGATGGCGGAAAGCGTGCGGTGGCGGCCCAGGATCTCGATTGTCTCGAACAGCGGCGGAGCTACGCGCTGGCCTGTGACCGCGACCCGAAGGACCCCGAGAAGCTGTCGTACCTTCAGGCCAAGCTCATCCGCAAGGGCTCTGAGCGTGTGCTCGATCGACGGGGAGTCGAACTCCTGCAGCGAGTCAAGCGCCGTAAATGATGCGTTCAGCGCTGCCTTTGTTGACTCTGTGTCCATGCCCTTCTGGACAAGTTCGGAAGCTTCGTAGACCGCTTCGTCGCTGAAGAAGAATGCGGTCAGCGGCGCGGCGTCGCGAAGGGACTTCAGGCGCTCGGAAATGAGGGGCGCTATCTGCGTCAGGAGACCGACTTCCGGCAGCCCCTCGATCTCGCTGGGAGGGTGCATGCGCCAGAACTCCAGCAGGGCGCGCACCAGTCCTGGACGTTCCATGTTCTTGATGTACTGGCCGTTCATCCAGTCCAGCTTGTCTGTCTGGAAAACAGCCGGCGACCTGGAGACGCGTTCCAGTGAGAATTGCCGCTTGAGGTCCTCCCTGGGGATCAGGTCCGTCCTATCGTCCAGGGACCAGCCCAACAGTGCCAGGAAGTTGAGCATGGCATCCGGCACGTAGCCCTGTTCCCTGTAGCTGAGCGTGGACGTGGCGCCGTGCCGTTTGCTGAGCTTCGACTTGTCGGGAGCGAGAATGTTCGGCACATGCGCGAATTGGGGAGGTTCCCAGCCAAACGCCTCATAGATGCGGATGTGTAGCGGAAGACTGGGGAGCCACTCTTCCGCACGGATTACGTGGCTCATCTCCATGAGGTGGTCGTCCACGAGATGGGCGAGGTGGTAGGTGGGGAAGCCGTCTGACTTCAGAACGACATAGTCGTCCAGGAGATCGTTTCTGAAGGTGACGTGGCCCCGTACGATGTCCTGCACGACGGTCTCTCCATCGACGGGCATCTTGAAGCGGACTACCGGAGTGACGGACCCGGCCGGCGACGGAGCCCGGTCGCGGCAGCGGCGGTCGTAGCCCGTGCGTTCGCGTTGGCGCTGTGATTCTCGCATCTCAGAGAGACGCTCCGGAGAGCAGTAGCAGTTGTAAGCGCGACCACTCTCGACCAGCTGGTCAGCGGCCTGCCGGTAATGCTCGAGCCGCTGAGACTGGGTGTACGGACCGTAGGCGCCACCGATGTCCGGGCCCTCATCCCAGTCGACGCCGAGCCAACGCAGGGCCTCCATCTGCATTTCGACTGCGCCTTCCACCTTACGGCGTTGGTCTGTGTCCTCGATGCGGAGCACGAACGAGCCGTTGTTGGCTCGCGCCGTTAGCCATGCGAACAGGGCAGTGCGAATGTTGCCGACGTGCGGCTCACCGGTGGGGCTTGGCGCGTACCGAGTGCGGACGGTGCTAGCCGACATGGGTCGCGGGTTCCTGCGAGAGGTTCGGAATTAGCCGAGGTGATTGCATGGTCATGTTGGCGGCAGGGAGATTCTTTAGGTCCGTTATACCGGCGTAGGCTACTTTAAGGCCTTCGAAGTGTCACATTCCGTAACATTCTGTCACTTTTCGTATCTGAGCGGTGTTGAGAAATCGTGCCAAATTGAGCAAAAAGCAATACTGGATGGTACGAATTTCACACAGAAAGCATAAAAATGTGACAGTCCCGAAAGGGGGCCGAATCCAATGCAAGGGCTGGACTCAATGGAGTCGAATGCCCTCATGGAGCTCTGCGGTGGAAGGGCGCCCACGAGGGACGTCGCTAGACCTGAGCGCAGGACCTGGTTGTGTTGTACTGAGGTGTTCATGCGCCTATAATAGCACACGCGTTCGCAGAATGCAAGTTATGGACCCTTGACCTCATTGCCCACCAAATGGGTCGACTGAGAATTTCGAGAGGTCCGAGAAGGGCCAGCCCATGTGTAGGCACGTCCCCGTGTCTGGGCGACTAGTCGCCGTAGACTTCGGGGTTGACGCAGGTCAGAAGGCGTTCTCCCTTCACGCCGCGCAACAGGTTCTGCGCGGAGATGCGCGACATCTCGCGGCGCGTGTTCACGCTTGCGCTGGCGATGTGCGGGACCACGACGCAGTTGTCGAGCGTGAGGAGCGGGTCATCCAAAGGCATTGGCTCCGGATCAGTGACGTCGAGCGCCGCTGCGCCGATCTTGCCCTCTTTCAGTGCCCTGTACAGCGCGCGGGGGTCGATTGCAGGACCGCGAGCGGCATTGACGATAATGGCGGTCGACTTCATCTTGTCGAACGCTTCGTCGTTCATGAAGTGGTGGTTCTCGGGAGTGAGATTCATATGGAGCGAGACGTAGTCGGACTCGGCGAGAAGCGTGTCCATATCCACGAACTCGACGCCCATCTCCGCCTCCATGTCCTCGCGGCGGTAGACATCGTTGTACAGCACGCGCATGCCGAAGCCTGAGGCCCTGCGGGCCACAGCCAAGCCGATGCGGCCGAGGCCGATGATTCCCAGAGTTGCGCCGTAAATGTCCTGGCCCAAGTAGTGCAGGGGATGCCAAGTCCTCCAATTGCCACTGTGCACGGCGCGGTTGGACTCAACAATCCTGCGGGCCGCGGCCAACATGAGCGCCCACGTGGCGTCGGCCGTGGTCTCGGTGAGTACCTCGGGCGTGTTGCCGACGGGGATGCCGCGGCGGGTGGCCTCCGGCACGTCGATGTTGTCAAAGCCGACTGCGATCTGGCTTATGACCTTGAGCTGCGGTCCTGCGGCGTCCATAAGCTCGCCATTGACCGCCTCGGTCAGGAGGCACAGCAGGCCGTCGAGGCCCTGTACCTTCTCCAAGAGGACGTCCCGGGGAGGAGGAAGTTCGTCTTCCCAGACCTCGCCCTCGCACTCCTCGAAGATGGCGTCGATCCATTCCGGGAAGATGTTCCTGGCTACCAGGACTTTCGGCTTTGCCATTGCTTGCCTCCAAGCGTTGTGATGTCTAGCAACACATTCTAACACCACCAGGGCCCAGCCCTGGACCTACCAGGGCATAGCCCTGGACCCATAAAGGCGTGGCTCTGGGCTCATAAGGCTAATGTAAGAGAGTCGGTTGTGATGGGCGTTGATGGCGGGAGCATGGGGTTCATTTCCTCGCAAGAAGTCATGGCTTGGTCTCTTCGGAGGTCGAAACTGTTGCTCAACCTTTGCTGTAGAGCTTCCATTCGAGGATCGAAGGGAACTTCGTTTTCACTGATCAGATCTTTAGACGAGACGTCAAACATCCCCACCCCGCCCCTTTCACCCCTTCGTGGGACCCAGGGCAGGCTCTCAATCCTCTCCCATCAAGGGCTTACAAGGGTAGGTAAAACAGAATCGTAGCTATGATCAGGCCAACCCCATAGCATGGCTCCGGACGCCCTGGGCGCGCCGTCAACTCCTTCCAGCGCAATGAAAGAAGGCCAGACTCAGAACGCTGATACTCCGAGCGCAGCGAGGAATCCAGGGCTCTCGCCTACGGACGACGTTGTCTTGCAGGCAGCGATATTAGATTCTTCACTCCGCTTCGCTTCGTTCAGAATGACAGCGTCGGGGTGGTTTTCTCTCATCGAGGCGAGCGGACCGATAGTCAAGTACCTACCCCTATCAGCCCATCAAGGGAGAGGAAGGGTCGTTGAGTACGTCAGGGGTTGTGTAAGGGTCTTCGGGCGGCGTCGGGGCCTTGGTCCGTAGTGAGCGAGGCTGTGATAAGTTAGCTGTGAAGTGAGACAGGAGGGGCTACAAATGACTACTAGCGATGCTGTGTACCACGCAAAGTATTACAAGGAGAAGGACTCGGAGGGGATAAGGCTCGCGCCCCACATCCATGATGGGGACGGGACGATCAAGGTACGCGGCTTCTTTACGGACGTAAGCCAGCTACCTATGCGCGTGCAGGTCTGGGAGCTCGCGCCGGACGTGAGCGAGGGCAGCCACACACACGAAGGCGACGGTTCGCTGGAGGAGATCTACTACTTCCTGGAAGGCGCCGGCATTGTGTGGGCGGACGATGAGGTGATCCCGGTGGAGGCAGGGGACGCGATGATGGCCCCGCCCGGCGTAGAGCACGGAGTCCGTAACACGGGCACGGAGCCTCTCAAGTTCGTGATCATCTGGGGCCCGCCTGCCGGTGGATACCCGAAGAAAACATAGAAAACTGCGAGGTGCTGGAATGAGCACAGACCGAAAGATCGCTGTGCTGGGCGCAGGCGCCATCGGCGGCACTATCGGCGGGTACCTGACTCGTGCGGGTCACGACGTCACGTTGATAGACCAGTGGCCGTTGAACGTGGAGACGGTGCGGGCCGACGGTCTGACCGTGACGGCCGTGGAGGAGGAGTTCACAGTACGGCCGCGCGCGCTGCACTTGGGTGAGGTGTCCGGGGACGGCGCGCAGTACGACATCGTGTTCCTCGCCGTGAAGTCGTTCGATACTGAGTGGTCGGTGAAGCTGATCGAGCCATACCTGGCGCCGGGCGGGTACGTGGTGTCGGCCCAGAACTCGATCAACGAGGAGCGGATCGCGGGAGTGATCGGTTGGACGAGGGTGGTGGGCCTCGTGATCACAATGGGAGCGGCGATGAACGAGCCGGGGCACGCACGGCGCACCAGCCCCGCAACACGGCCTGCGTACGCCGTGGGGGAGCCGAGCGGGCTCGTGACGCCGAGGCTGCTCGAACTCAAGGAGTTGCTCTCGGTGATCGGCACGACGAAGACGACGACGAATCTTTGGGGCGAGCGTTGGGCGAAGCTTGGCGTGAACTGCATGGCGAACTCGGTTGCGGGATTCACGGGCCTGTCGTCGGCCGAGTTGCGGCTGGCGCCGGAAGTGCGGCGACTGACGATTCGCATCGCTGCCGAGGTGGTCCGGGTGGCCGACGCCCACGGCGTGGCGGTCGAGCCGCTAAACGGTGTGCATGCGCGGCTGTTCATGGAAGCGATGTCTGACGGTGCGGCGATGGAGGAGGTGGAGACCGGGCTTTTGGCCGGCGTGGGGCAGATCGGAGGGGGGCGGCCTTCGCTGGCGCAGGACATCGCCAAGGGGCGCATGATCGAGATCGATTATCTGAACGGCCACGTGGTGGGGAAGGGCAGGGAGCTTGGCATGCCTACTCCTCTGAACGAGGCGGTGATGAGGCTCACGCGGCGTGTGGCGGCCGGCGAGATCGCGGCGTCTGTAGAGAACGTGGAGTTGCTAGAGGCGGGGTAAGGGGAGGGCGAGGATGTGGCGGAGGCCAACGTCTGACGAGGCGGGATCTGGAACAAGCGTGAGAGGCACTGTGGAGTCTGAGATAGCCGCACTAATGGTGTTATCGTGCCCGCCAGGATTCGTTTAGAAGGCGTCTGTGATTGATCAATGTGCAACAATGTTATGCAGTGATGAGTCTATGTTATGTTGAGGCATCATGAGAACTACAATCTCTCTTGACGACCAGCTCGCCAAGCAAGTGCGCCGAGCAGCCGAATCCCGCGGCATCAGCGTTAGCGCCTTTATCTCCAAAACTCTGGATGATGCGCTGAAGCGCCGTGAGCCATCAGAGGCGCCGCCGTTTCGGTTGGTGACCGTGAGCGGCGTTCATCCACGCGCTGGAGTGGATCTCGACCGTCCAAGGGCTCTCGACACACAAGATGACGAGGACCTGTCCAAGCATGGGCGTCGCTGATTCGAGATGCTTCTTCCCGATGTAAATGTCCTGATCTATGCGCACGTCGAGGACTCGAGCCTCGATCACGCCAGGTACGCGAATTGGATTATACGTTTGGCGACAGGGCGCGAACCGTTCGCCCTATCTGTCCTTGTACTGTCCGGCTTCGTCCGCGTTGTGACCAACGCGCGAATCTTCGATCCTCCATCCACCCTGGAGCGGTCATTCGCATTCGTGACCTCGCTCGTGGAACGACCGGGAGCGCGCATCGTTGGTCCTGGTCCCGACCATCTGGAGATATTCGAAAGGTTGTGCCACGAGTCGGGAGCCGCCGGGAAACTGGTCGCTGACGCTCAGCACGCAGCTATCGCTGTGGAGCACGGCTGTACTATGGTGTCGACCGACTCCGACTTCGGCCGATTCCCAGGACTTCGATGGCAGCATCCACTGCGCCCTGGCGGGATGTAACTCCATTCCGGCTACTGGGTTTTAAGTACGCGTGGAGACCTCTTTATTTCCAAGTTTCCCTTGCGGTCACCGAGCAATTGAGGATCGTGACAATATAGGAGCCGAACCCGATCGATTCGATCGACTACTCCAAGAGAAGGTGATCATGTACACGTGCCCAGTGTGCCATTCCAACGAAAGCCGTCGTGAGTTGATCGACGAGGTGTTCCGAGTTGACGGTCACTGCTTCCTGGTGAGCGGCATCCCGGCAGTTGTGTTCATCCGGTGCGGCGAGCACGCCATCAGTCGCGAAACGGTAGAGCAAGTCCGACTGACCGTTCATGGCGGGGCTGAGGCTACCCGGACTGTTTCAATGAGAGTGTTCAAGTATGCTTAGTGCTTGAGACCATCGATGCTTGATCTGTTGTCAGCAATCTGGTGGGCGTGGCGTCTGGAGCGTTAGCTAGGGTTTTAGCCGGCCTATCCACCCACAACCTTGGCAACGATGGCAAGCGCTGAAGAATGTTCTACCCGAACCTCCGCAAACCAGGCACTGAACAGCTAGCCCATCCGTGCCTAGCAGGACAGACACTTTCCCTACACCTTGACATCCATGACATGCAAAACTGAAGAAACGTCTCCCATTGCCTCGGCAAGCACCGCATGAAACAGTTCGGCTACGAGGTCGGCCCAAATACATGATTTTGCATATAGAGTTTATCCGGCTGGGTAGTCGGACTTAGGTGTTCATTTTGACCAGTTCTACTGAACCTAGAATGCCACACTGTGTAGTATCAATTGACTTTGATCCGTGTGACTCTCAGCATTACGCAGGCCCCTCTTCCTGTTCCCTTTAAAGCACCAATGAACCGTCTTGCCATCATCATGCTCAGATCGGAAGGACTTCTACGGGTTGTAGATTTCTGCTGAGTAGCCGTCATGCTTAACCCTGCCAAGGTGAGTATCTGAACGATGCAAAGGCGTCTTCAAGATTGGTCGAGTCATCGCTTGGTGGCGGCCAGAATCTCTTCGTGAGGGATGACGGCGCCGTCTGCGAAGATGATGCCGTCTTTGCAGCGTGACTCGATGCGTCCACTGTCGAACTGCTCGTGGAACAGGGTGGCGTAGAGGCCGCTTCTATCGAGCAGGGCCTCGTGGTCTCCGAACTCGACGATCCTTCCCCGGTCTACGACGAAAATGACGTCGGCTGAAAGGATGGTCGAAAGCCTGTGGGCAATCGCGATGGTAGTCCTGTCCCGCATAAGCGGGCCAAGCGCGGACTGCATCTGGCGTTCGCTGACGGTGTCCAGAGCGGAGGTCGCCTCGTCCAGGATGAGGATGCGGGGATCGTGGAGGATGACCCGGGCAACGGATAGCCGCTGGCGTTCGCCTCCTGAGAGTCTGTGTCCGCGCTCTCCAACCACCGTGTCGTATCGATCCGGCATGTCCATGATCCGGTCGTGTATGAAGGCGGCCCTTGCGGCGGCTTCTATCTCTTCCTGGGACGCGCCGGGCCTTGCGTACAGGAGATTGCTCCTGACGCTGGCGTGGAACATGTAGCTCTCCTGCGTTACGTATCCGATGATCGCGGCCAGCGACTCCAGGCGGATGTCTCGCACGTCCATGCCGTCGATCCTGACCACGCCCTCGGTAGGGTCGTACAGGCGTGGTATGAGGTATGAGATCGTCGTCTTGCCAGCGCCGCTGGGACCTACGAACGCCGCGGTCTGGCCGGGATGAATCTCCAGGCTTACGCCGTTCAGCGCTGCGGCGCGTGAGCCATCCGCACCAGTCCCAGACCCGTTTCGGTGCTCGGGCATGTAGGACATTCTTACCGACTCGAAGCTCACGCGGCCCGCGACGCCGCGGGGATTGATCGATGCGGCGCCGGGACTGTCTTTGATGTCCGGTTCGATATCCAGATAACCGAAGATCCTCTCGAACAGGGCGAGTGACGAGCGCAGTTCAACCGATACACGCATCAGCGAGCCGATTGGCCAGTACAGTCTCGATTGGAGCGTCGTGAACGCCACTATGGTGCCGGACGTGACCGTGAGCGCGAACTGCCCTGTAAGCATGTAGCCGGCGATGAGGTAGATCGCGATAGGTGACAGGGAGAAGAATATCTGCATTAAGGCGAAGAATGACTGACCTGTCATCTGGCGCTTGATGGCGAGCGACGCCATGCGCTCATTTTCGTTGTGGAAGCGCTCGATTTCCTGATTCTGCCGGCCGAATAGCTTGGCTAGCACTATCCCGGATATGGACAGGGTCTCGTGCGTAATGGCGGTGACCTCAGCGGCGGCCTTCTGGGCCTCCGCCGTTACTCTGCGTCTGCGCTCTCCGACGAACGCAGATAGCAGGAAGAAGAAGGGCACGGTGACGACCGACACGACGGCCAACTGCCACGAGAGCACCGTCATGGCGACAAGCGTACTTATGACGATGACCACGTTGGACATGACACTGGAGAGTGTGTTGGTAACTACGTTCTGAATGCCGCCGACATCGTTTGCGATCCTGGACTGAATCTCGCCGGTACGGGTGCCTGTGAAGAAGCCAAGCGAGAGGCGTTGCAGGTGGATGTACAGACGGTCTCGCAGGTCACGCATGACGCGCTGGCCGACGATGTTGGTGGCCCAGGTCTGGACGATGCCGAGACCGCCGGTAAGGGCCGTGACGCCGGCCATAATGCCGCCGAGCTTCCAGAGCAGGTCGATGTCGGGACCGCCGCTCTGTGGGAACAGGCCGTCGTCGAACACGGACCGAACGAGGACCGGGTTGACGACACCCAGTCCGGCGGTAATCAGAATGAGCGCCGCAATGCCGACGGCGTGGAGAGCGTAGGGGCTGAAGGATGCCGCAGCCCTTCGTGCGACGCTTCGTTTGGGAGTTGCCATCGCGAACCTCCGGGCAACTCCAGTCTAGCAAGGCATAGATCGGGGCTACTATGATTTCCGCGCGACATCATCAACGGCGAAGCTCCAGCTACGCATCGAGAAGGACATGCGGGCATCATCGCCTCGTGAAGCCAACAGCGGTTAGCGCTTGATCAAGGAACGCCGTGCCACGCCAGGTTTCCGGTTGACAGTGGTATGCGGCAGGGCTAGTATTTGATTCACGCCGAGGTAGCTCAGTCGGTAGAGCACAGCACTGAAAATGCTGGTGTCGCCAGTTCGATTCTGGCCCTCGGCACGCCGCCAGGCATTGTTTTACAGCAACCGCCACTCACCTGCACGGATGGCAATGAGCGGAAGTAGCTCAGTGGTAGAGCATCACCTTGCCAAGGTGAGGGTCGTGGGTTCGAATCCCATCTTCCGCTCCAGTTCTTTACGCACATCTGAACCCCGGCGGTACTGTTGGTAGAAGACGGCTCATCTCATAACTCCGCGCCTTTGCGTCCCGTTGTCCGGCTCACGCAGCACAAGTGGGTCTCTCACCAAGGACGTCAATACCTGTACCTGGAGCCGCCGCATGCGCTTGCTAAAGATGGGGTTCTCATACCGCGAGAGCTGACGCCGCTTCTAGCGCTGGCGGACGGGACGAGGGACGCCTCCGACCTGCGCGCGGCAATGTCGCTGCGGGCGGGGATCGATCTGTCGCCGTCCGAAATGGACGAGGTGCTCGGGAGCCTCGACAGGGCGCTGCTCATCGAGAACGGCGCATACGCGGAAGCCGTATCGCGAGCGGTGGACGAGTACAGGAGCCTGCCGCATCGAAGGCCCAGTCATGCGGGACCCGTGTACCCGCCCGACCGTGAGGGACTGGCGGAGAGCATCGCAGGGTACGAGACTAATGCGGAGGGCGATGAGCCGGCCGCCGCCGGCGTGGGCCGGCTCGTGGGCATCGTGAGTCCGCATATCGACTACGTGCGCGGAGGCCCCACGTACGCCAAGCTCTGGATGAGGGCGCAACCGGACCTGGACGACGTGGACCTTGTGCTCATGTTCGGGACTGACCACTCGGGCGGGCAGGGGACACTTACGCTGACCCGTCAGACTTACGCGACTCCGCTCGGCAGACTGCCTACGGACGTTCGGATCGTCGATGGGTTGGCTCAGACGCTGGGGCAAGATGCGGCGTACGGGGAGGAGATACACCACCTAGGCGAGCACTCCATAGAGCTGGCATCCGTGTGGATGCATCACTATATGAACGGGCGGGAGTGTCCGATGGTGCCGGTGCTGTGCGGCTCGTTCCACGGCTTCGTCAACGGCGACGGCGATCCCGCGGTGGACGAGCGCCTGAACGACGCGCTGGACTACCTGGCGGAGGCAACGGCAGGCCGCCGGACGCTGGCGGTGGCGGCGGGCGACCTCGCGCACGTGGGTCCGGCGTTTGGCGACCCGGCGCCGGTCGACGGGGCGGGCAGGGACGCGCTCCAGCGCAACGACGACGCTTCAATCGAGACGATTCTGGAGTCCGACGCGGATGCGTTCTTCGAGCTGTCCAGAAGAGAGCAGGACTCGAGAAAACTGTGCGGGTTGCCTCCGATCTACATGATGCTGCGTTACCTGGAACGTTCCGGTAGGAGCAGCGTCTCGGGCGAGGCCATGGGCTACGATCAGTGCCCGGCCGACGAATGGGGTGGGTCTCTTGTTTCCATCATTGGGGTACTTCTTTACGATGACGCTGCTTGAGATGAACAGTCCGGTTCCAGAGTTCGACTAGGATGCGCGAGGTGAATGCGAAATGACCAGGACATTTGATGGGAAAGTTGCTGTGGTTACCGGCGCCGGGTCCGGGATGGGCAAGGCGGCCGCGCAGGCCTTCGCTCAGGCAGGTGCGTCGGTCGTGGTGGCGGACGTGAATGCGCCGGCCGGCGAACAGGTGGCTAGCGAGCTCCGGCAGGCAGGCGGCGAGGCGCTGTTCATCAAGACGGATGTGTCCAAGGCGGCGGACGTCAAGGCGATGGTGGATGGAGCGGTAGAGGCTTTCGGCGGACTCCATTGCGCGTTCAACAACGCCGGCGTGGGCGGGCACTTAGGCTTCATTCACGAGTACCCGGAGGAGTGGTTCGACCTGATGGTGGACGTGAACCTCAAGGGCGTGTTCCTGTGCCTGAAGTATGAGATCGCGTACATGCTGGAGCACGGCGGAGGCGCGATAGTGAACAACTCGTCGTCTGAAGGGCTTCGGGGCGCTATGCCTTTTGCGGCGTACATCGGAGCCAAGCACGGTGTCGTCGGTCTCACGAAGGCGGCAGCATTGGAGACGGCGCGCCATGGAATTCGGGTCAACGCCATCTGTCCGGGAGGGACGAGAACACCGATGCTAGAGGGGGGCGTGGGCAACCTCGACGAGTTCGAAGAGAAGAACAGGGAACGTATGGTGATGGGCAGGCTCGGACTGCCCGAAGAGATGGCGGGAGCGGTCCTCTGGTTGTGCTCGGACGAGGCATCGTTCGTGACCGGCACGACGCTGTCGATCGACGGCGGGAAGACCGCAGGTTAGCCAGGGTTACAAGACATTCACCACTCAAGGATGTAGCCGCTTGACCAAGACGGTTGTGCTGGTGGGAACACTCGATACGAAGGGCGAGGAGTTCGCATTCGTGAAGCGCCTCATCGAGGAGCGAGGCCTGCGCGTCTTTGTTGTCGACTTCGGAACATTAGGGAGGCCCGCTTTCGCTCCAGACGTCTCGGCAGCCGAAGTGGCGGCGGCCGGAGGCGGAGACCTGCATGAACTGGCGCTCGGCGACCGCAAGGACGAGGCGATGCGCGTCATGGCAAGTGGTGTCGAGGCCGTGGCGCGCCGTCTGCACGCGGAAGACCGCCTGCACGGGGTGCTCGGCATGGGCGGCTCCGGCGGCACGTCGATCGCGACTGCCGGCATGAGGACGCTTCCGTTTGGCGTGCCCAAGGTCATGGTGTCGACCGTGGCGGGCGGGGACGTGAGTTCTTTCGCGGGCATCAAGGACATCGTGTTTATGCCGTCGATCGTGGACGTGGCCGGAATCAATCGGATCAGCCGAGCGGTGTACGCGCAGGCGGCGGCTGCGGTCTCGGCCATGGTGGATGCGGCCGGAGACCAAGACGGCGTGGACGACAGGCCGGTGATCGTGGCGTCCATGAACGGCAACACTACGGCCTGCGTGGAGCACGTGCGCGGAGTCCTGGAGGCCAGGGGCTACGAGATGCTGATCTTTCATACCACCGGTGTAGGCGGCAGGACGTTGGAGGGGCTGGTCTCGGACGGTCTGGCCGCGGGCTGCCTCGACTTGACGACCGTGGAGCTGGCGCAGGAGGTGGTCGGAGGGCCATTTGCCGCGGGGCCGGACCGCTGTACCGCTGGGCCTCTTGCGGGCGTGCCGACGCTGCTGGCGCCGGGGTGCGTCGATATGATCGGCTTCCGGCCCAACGATTCGATTCCAGACCGCCTGAGCGGCCGCCCGATCTATCACTGGAACCCGGATACGCCGCTGGTGAGGTCGGGGCCTCGCGAGAACCGGGCCGTGGGCGAGATGATCGCGGCCGCCGCAAACGCCGCCATAGGGCCGGTTGCCGTGATGGTCCCGCTGAAGGGCGTGTCGATGCTGGACAGTCTTGGAGAGGTCTTCTGGGACCCGGAAGCGGACCGCGAGTGCTTCGACGCGATCAAGACGAATCTGAACGCGGGTATCGAACTGCATGAGCTTCCACACAACATAGCGGACACGGAGTTTGCGAAGGCCGCCAGCGAGGTGTTCGTTAGACTACTCGAAAGAGCGACCTCGAAGTCGCAAACAGTTGGTACGAATTAACGTTGCCCAAGCGCCTCTTGGTTAGTTACCATCACATGTGCGATAATTCACAACCGGGAAAAAGAGGGGACTTTCAGGCCTATCTGGGAGTCGGCTGGGCGCTCCGCCAAGAAATGCTCCGCTCTTTGCACGGACGCTAGCCACATACCTCAAACTAGGAGAGCCTGTGGAACCTAAAGCCACAACCACTATGGCTATAACCGGAGCGGGCGCGACATCGGGCGAGTCCGACGTGAAGCGCACGAAGCCAGCGTCCGAAGTGGTCTCTGTACCCAGAATGTTCATGGGCGAGTTGACCACTCACACGGACGGTATCGGCCTCATGTCCGTATTGAGGGCTCTGCTTGACCATGGTGTGTTCGATTTCTTTGCTGAGATGTCCGAAGCCGGGCAGGAACATGCCAGCCTTGGCGAGATCGTGGAACGGTTCGGGGCAAACCCGGGTTACCTGAATGTTGTCATGCGCGCCCTTTCGAGCCAGGGCTGGCTCGAACGCGAACCGGCGCTGAACGCGGAGGATACCCGCTTCAAGCTCACTCATTCGGGAGGCATCGCTGTCGAGCTTTTGCGAGACGCAGACTGCCTGGCCTCTCTAAAGGCGTTCATCCCAGCCGCGGCGGGTCTGCGCGACTTGCTCAGGGAAGCGGCCCGTTCGGATGAAGCCAGGAGCACCTACGAGTCTCTTGTGGATGCGAGCGAGAGGGAGTGGGACCTGCCTGATGCTGACGGCGAAGAAGCCAACATCGTGAGGCAGCAGATCCTCGCGCACCTGGACGGGAACCTGCTGGGCCCGACCGTGATTGGTCTCAAGGACCGTACTCCAGACGGCCGCGATGGAGTGCTGGACCAGCTCAATGGCGCGGAGGACTTCGTTGACGTTGCCCTTCTTGAGGGCAGAAGCGGAGGCCTGACGGCGGCGTTCAAGCTGCTGGAGCGCAAGGGCTGGATTACGTTATCCGGCAACCGGGTGGCGCTGACCGATAAGGGCCAGTACGCGGCGAAGCGCGGATGGTCTTACGGCGTGCCCACGTCCTACATGCTGACGTACGCTGCGATCGATGAACTGCTGTTCGGCGATCCGGAGGTCCTGAGGCAGGGGTCGCCGGGAGACCCGGAGTTGCACGTTGACCGCGCCATGAACGTAAAGGGCAGCGGCGGCGCTCACGGCGCTTACTTCGGGGCCATCGACCAGGTAATTGTCGACAGGTTCAACTTGCCGTTCGAAGACCAGCCGCTTGGGTTCGCGGATATGGGATGCGGAGACGGCACGTGGCTCGAGCATGTCTACCACCTTGTGATGGACTCGACGGAGCGGGGCAGACTCATTCGCGAGAACCCGGACGACCGGCGATACGATCTGGTGCTTGTGGGGGCTGACTACAATCCGGCGGCACTGGAGATCACACGGGCGAAGCTGGACGGCGCGAACATTCCACACCTGGCCGTGTTTGGTGACGTCAACGACCCGGCAGGCTTCAGGCAGATCCTGGCAGATCGCGGGATCGATTCGAGAGCCCTGCTGCACGGAAGCTCATTCCTGGTGCACAACCGGCCATACACGCCACCGGAAGACGTGGCTGCGGCCGAGGCGCGAACTGCGGACCTCCAGGGCGCCTACGCCTGGCGGGGAGCAGTGGTGCCCAACAATATGCTCCAACAAAGCTTGGTCGAGCACTTCAGGGCCTGGGCGCAGATCGTCGGCAGGCACGGGATGGTCATCCTGGACCTCCACGATCCTATTCGAATAGAAGTGGGCCGAACGCTGACGAACTACATCCTGTCGCACGGGCTGTCCGATCAGTTTACAACGCCGCTGAAGGTGTTCCTCTCAGCCGCGCAGGAAGCGGGACTGACGGCGCACGAGCGCTTTCACCGCAGATTCCCGGGCGCCGAGGAGCGTGCGACGATCAGCGTGAACTACTTCACCGTAGACGGAGCGTAAGGCAACCACACTTCGCGCCTAGCGCTCGTTTGTTGCGCCCCGTTCGGGGTGCCTATAAACTGCGGTCGGGATTTCCCTACGCATACCTTTATGGACACTATCCGGCATACGGTCAACGACTTCGCCGGTGTGGTCACGCAATCCGAGTTCCTCCCAGAGTCTGCTGAAGCGTTCGAAGAGCAGTTGGCGAACTCGCTGGCCGCCTGGTCGGACAAGGGGTACAAGGCGGTCTGGCTGGAGATTCCGATCGAAAAGGCGTCCCTGGTGCCCCCGGCCATCAGGGCCGGCTTCAGCTACCACCACGCGGAGGAGTCTTACGTAACGCTCACGCTGCCCCTGGTGGAAGGGACGTACATTCCGCCGCACGCTTCGCACTACATAGGCGTTGGCGGCGTGGCGGTCAACGAGGACCGGGAGCTGCTCGTGGTGTCCGAGCTGTACCACAGCCGCAGGCGAAGCAAGCCCTTCTACAAGCTGCCGGGCGGGGCGCTGCGGGCCGGCGAGCACGTGTCAGACGGCATCGTTCGGGAGGTGGAGGAGGAGACGGGGATCAGGACCAGGTTCGAGTCGATGGTCTGCTTCAGGCAGTGGCACGGCTACAGGTTCGGCAAGTCCGACATCTACTTCGTGTGCAGGCTGACGCCGCTGAACAGAGACATCCAGAAGCAGGATGACGAGATCGACGAATGCTTCTGGATGCCTGTGGACGAGTATATGTCGTCGGAGTACGTTTGGGAGTTCAACAAGAGTATCGTGTCGGCCGCGCTGGAGAGCGAAGGTATGGTACAGGCAACGCTGGGCGAGAACAGGGACGCCGCCAGGTTCGAGTGGTTCATGCCCAGTGCAGGTGTGATGGGAGCGAGGTAGGCGCGTTTCAGGGCGTCGAGAACTTATCGTGGACAGAGAAGCAGGAGGTATAGCATGAAAGCTGCCGTGTTCCGTGGAGTGGGTGTGCCGCTGGAGGTGGAGGAAGTAGAGATCGACGAGCCGCGTCCTCGTGAGATCGTCGTAAGGACGGGCGCCTCCGGCGTGTGTCGCAGTGACCTGCATTATGTCGAAGGGAAGTACACTACTAAGACGCCGATCGTGCTTGGCCATGAGGCGGCCGGCACTGTGGAGGCCGTCGGCGACCAGGTAACTTACGTCAAGCCCGGCGACCATGTGATTACGTGCCTGTCCGTGTTCTGCGGTACCTGCGAGCGTTGCCTCGAAGGCCGCATGGCAATTTGCCTGGAGGGCGACACGTCGCGCCAGCGATCCGACGGGCCTCGTCTCCGGCAGGGCGACACCGAGATACGACAGTTCCTGAATCTGTCCTCATACGCGGAGCAGATGTTGATCAGCGAGAACGCGGCCGTAAAGATTCGTGAAGACGTGCCATTCGAGCAACTGGCGCTGATAGGCTGCGGCGCTACCACCGGCCTGGGGGCAGCGCTAAATACCGCGCAGGTGCGGCCCGGCAGCACGGTGGCCGTCGTCGGTTGCGGCGGCGTTGGACTGAGCGCAATTCAGGGCGCGGTGTTGGCAGGTGCGCTTCGCATAATCGCCGTGGACGCCGTCGAGACGAAGTTGGGACTGGCCCAGGAACTGGGAGCGACGGACGTGGTCGACGCGTCGAGCGGAGATGTGGTGGAGCGAATCATGAGCCTGACAGGGGACGGCGTCGATTATTCGTTCGAGGCAATTGGGAAGAAGGAAACCTCTGAGCAGTGCTACGAGATGCTCCGGGCGGGCGGCACTGCCACGATTATCGGCATGATCCCGGAAGGCGTGAAGATTGAGATCGACGGCCCATCTCTCCTCAACGAGAGGCGG
The DNA here is from genome assembly GCA_965237445.1 of Dehalococcoidia bacterium. Lineage (GTDB taxonomy): Bacteria > Chloroflexota > Dehalococcoidia > Lucifugimonadales. The sequence continues at coordinate 2,232,599 of OZ250142.1, forward strand.
GTCCAAGGCAGCAACATGGGGTCCAACAGGTTTCGCGTGGACATGCCCCGGTACGTGGAGTTCTACAGGCAGGGCAGGCTCAAGCTGGATGAGATGGTCACTCAGCGCATCGGGCTGGAGGACATCAACAGCGCGTTCGAAGACATGAACGAAGGCCACGTGGCGCGGAGCGTGATCACGTTCGATTAGGAAGACGGCGACGGCGCAGGTTGGCTGAGGCGCCGTTGACACTTCCCATGGGCCCGGCTAACGTTTAGGCCGCCCAGGAAGGCTCCGGATCCTTGGTGCGGGAGGTGCGGACTGACAATGACAACGCGTGACGACGTACGCCAACGGATGGAGCAGGACGGCGTCCGCTTCATCCTCACACAGTTCGTTGACATACACGGCGCGGCGAAGGTGAAGCTCGTTCCCGTGGGGCACTTCGACGACGTTGTGGACGACGGCGCGGGGTTCGCCGGAGGATCGCTGTACGGGATGGGGCAGGGGCCGCACGATCACGACATGGCGGCACGGGTGGACGTTGCGACGTACACGCCGCTGCCCTGGGACTCGGAAACGGCCAGGTTCGCAAGCGACCTGTTTGTAGACGGCGAAGTTCATCCGTACTGTCCCCGACAGAACATGAAGCGCGTTCTGTCCGAGGTCAGAGAAAGCGGGTACGTCTTCAACGTAGGCTTCGAGCCCGAACACTTTCTTGTTGTGAAAGAGGAGGACGGCGGTATCTCGATCTGGGACCCGGACGGCGTAGACACGCTGGACAAGGCCTGCTACGACTACAAGGGCATCTCAGGCGTGATGGCCTATCTGAAGGAGATGGCTGACGGTCTCAACGGTCTGGGCTGGGATAACTACCAGTCTGACCATGAGGACGCAAACGGCCAGTACGAGATCAACTTTCACTACGACGACGCGCTCACGACCGCGGACCGCTGCACGTTCTTCAAGATGATGTCCAGCGCGGTCGCCCGGAGACACGGGGCCATTGCGACCCACATGGCGAAGCCGTTCGCCGACCGAACGGGAAGCGGCGGCCATGTGCACTACCACCTGGCGGACGCCGACAGCGGCGAGAATGTCTTCCTGGACGAGTTTGACGGACGCGGGCTGGGTCTGTCGGAGATGGCGTACCACTTTATCGGCGGTATCAAGGCGCACGCACGGGCAATTTGCGCCGTGTCCTCGCCGACTGTGAATTGCTACAAGCGATTGCAGGTGGGTCGCGCAGCATTGACGGGTTCACGCTCTGGCAATCTCTGGACGCCTGCGTTTGTATCGTACGGCGACAACAACCGGACGCAGATGATCCGCACGGCCGGCCCGGGGCACCTGGAGGACCGGACGATCTCGGCGGCCTGCAACCCGTACCTGGCGTTCGCGGTGTACGTAGCGGCAGGTATGGACGGCGTCGAGAACCGGACCGACCCGGGCGAGCCCAATCTTGGCAACATGTACTCACGGAGCCTGGAGGAGATTGCCGCAAGCGGGGTTGAGCTGCTGCCCCAGAGCCTGTTCGAGGCGTTGCAGGAGCTCGAAAAGGACGAGGTCGTACAGTCGGCGCTCGGCCCGATCTACGACGAGTTCGTAGAGGTCAAGGAGCAGGAGTGGCGCGACTTCCACGCACAGGTTACACCGTGGGAAATCCAGAAGTACCTCACGCTGTTTTAGGAACCCGGCCCTGTCGTTCCTGATCCCTTGCCCAAACTGCGGCCCCAGGAGTGCCTACGACTTCAGGTGCGGCGGCGAGGTGCTGACGCGCCCGCAGCCCGGCGCGCCAGAGGACGAATGGGTGGACTACTTTTTCTATAGAAGTAACACGGCGGGAGTACATCGCGAGTGGTGGTACCACAAGTTCGGCTGCCGCCGATGGTTCCTTGCGGACAGGAACACGGTTACCAACGGTGTCGTCCGTGCGTTCTGGCCTGACGATGCGCCCCAGGAGGCCACGTAAAACCATGGCTACCATGCCGCCACCCGGACAAGTCGTGCCCTAGCATGGCTGATCTCCGACTTCCTCCTCACGACTCGCAAGCGCTGGACAGGAATCGAAGGGTTTCGTTCACCTTTAATGGAAGGCGCGTCTCCGCCTTCGAGGGAGACACGATAGCCTCCGCGTTGCACGCGGGGGGAGTGAGGCTGCTCAGCCGCAGCTTCAAGTACCACCGGCCCAGGGGACTGCTTTGTAGTTCCGGGCGATGCGCGAACTGCCTCATGACGGTGGACGGCGTTCCGAACGTGCGTGTCTGCACGATGCCCGCGCCGGAAGGGGCAGTCGTGCGGTCTCAGAACGCGTGGCCTTCGCTGGAGTTGGACGCGCTCTCTGTGCTCGACCGCATGGACCGTCTGATGCCCGTCGGCTTCTACTACAAGTCTCTGATCAGACCCAAGTTCCTCTGGCATCTTGCGGAGCCGGTGATTCGAAGGGTTGCAGGGCTGGGAGAGGTAAACGCCGACGCGGGCCGGGACATCGATTACGAGCACGTGAACATGTACGCGGAGGTTGCCGTGGTGGGCGGAGGGCCGTCCGGCTGTTCGGCCGCTCTGGCCGCGTCAGAGTCCGGGGCTAGGGTGGTCATCGTCGACGACCAGCAGTCGCTCGGCGGCCGCCTGCGTGACCTAGCCGGGCCCGTGACGGACGAAGGAGAGTTCGCCGGCGTACCGGGCTATGTGCTGGCTACCGAACTGGAAGGGCAACTGAGCGGGGCGTCCAACGTAACGGTCCTGACTGGAGCGAGCGCGATCGGGCTGTACGAGGGCAACTTTCTTGCGATTCACCGGGGAAACGAACTCATCAAGCTACGGGCCGACCACGTAATAGTGGCCACGGGTACGCAAGAGACGCCATTGCCGTTCCGCAACAACGACGTACCCGGCGTAATGCTCGGCACCGCCGCACTTCGTCTCGCCAACCGGTATGGCGTGAAGCCGGGCAACAGGGGTATTGTCGTCGCGGATGGCCCGCATGGGCTTCGCGCTGCAAGGGAGCTCTTGGACGCCGGCGTTCCCATCGCAGCATTCGTGGACACGCGTGCCGGTATGGTCGCTTATGCGGGTACGAGGGCGAGTGCAAGCCTGGATCAAGAGGCGGCTGACCTCACAGACATGGGTGTCCGGCTATTGCCTTCGTTTGCGGTTGTCGAGGTGCGTGGTGGCAAGTCGGTGAAGTCCGTGACGCTCCGCCGTCGTTCCGGAGAACGCGCTGGCGAGGAAGTGCGTGTGGAGTGCGATTTCGTCGCGCTCTCCACGGGCGCCGACGCGCAACGGGCGCTGCTCACGCAGGCTGGCATTGAATTGCCGCACATCGTCTCAGACGGGGGTTTGGTCCCGGATGCATCCGGGAGTTATGTCTATGCCGCTGGAAGTGTGGCTGGGGCAGCGGATTCCGCTGAGTCGCTCGAGCACGGCAGGCGCATCGGAACCAACGTCGCTGAGGCCGTCTCAAGCCGCGAAGTGCAGTCGTCAACTGAGCCGCCAGAAATCGGCAGGCGGCCCAGCGGGAGCGGCGAGTACGCTTTCGACACTGCTTCCACCGGGAAGAGCTTTGTCTGCCCGTGCGAAGACGTAACAGTGGGAGACCTCAGGTTGGCCATCGCGGAGGGCTTCCAGGACGTGCAGTCCCTGAAGAGGTACAGCACAGCAACGATGGGCCCCTGCCAGGGGAAGATGTGCGGGAGGGCGGTGTCTGAGATCCTCGCAGATGCCATGGGCCGCTCCCCGGACGAAGCTGGCAGGACGACGCTGCGCCCGCCGGTGCAGCCTGTCCCGATGGGCGCGCTCGCCGGCAAAGTGCACACGCCGTTCCGCCGCACGCCACTGCATCACCGGCACATCGAGCTGGGCGGGGACATGACCGTGGTAGGCGAGTGGCTGCGACCTGCGTCATACGGCAACCCGGACCAGGAGGTCAGGGCGGTGCGCGAGTGCGTAGGCATCATCGACGTGAGCACGCTCGGCAAGCTGAACGTGTACGGCTCCGACGTTCCGGCGTTCCTCGACCGCATGTACTCGAACCGGATGTCCAACCTGCGAACCGGGAGAATACGGTACGGGATGATACTCAGCGACAGCGGCGTCATCCTGGACGATGGCACAGTAACGCGACTTGAAGACGACCGCTACTACGTAACCACTGGATCGGGAAACGTGGACCTGGTGGAGGAGTGGTTCCAGCAGTGGACGGCAGGCTCGAAGGACTGCGTGCACGTTGTCAATGTGACGCCGGGGACAGCGGCGTTCAACGTCGCGGGACCGAAGGCGAGGGAGACTCTCACTCAGATCACGGACTGCGATCTAGGGTCAGATGTGTTCAGGTACATGCGCGCGGCAGAGGCCACAGTAGCAGGAGTCCCGGCGCGGCTGCTCCGCATCGGCTTCGTTGGAGAGACAGGCTGGGAGGTGCATGTCCCGGCCGAGCACGCGGTACATGTTTGGGACGCCGTACTCGATGCGGGAGCGGCGTTAGGAATAGCCTCGTTTGGCGTGGAGGCGCAGCGGGTGCTGAGGCTTCAGAAGAAGCACTTCATTCCGGGCCAGGACACCGACGCAATGTCCAACCCGTTCGAGGCGGACGCCGCCTGGGCGGTGAAGATGGACCGCGAAGACTTCATCGGCCGGGAAGGTCTCAGAATCATCCAGGAGCGCGGACTGCGCAATAAGCTGGTCGGTTTCGTGATGGCGGACTCTCATGTTCCGAAGGACGGTGTGCCGGTGATGCGTGATGGATACCCGGTCGGCAAGGTCACAAGCTGCAGGGCCGACCCGTACGGCGGCGCGGCCTTTGGACTCGCCTGGGTTCCGATCGAGCTCTCCGAGGACGGATCGCGCTTTCGTGTCTGGATCGATCGCGAGACGACGGGTGAGGCGCGCGTTACAAACTCGGCCGTCTACGACCCATCCGGCGAAAGGGTGAGGTCCTAAGATGGCGGATGCGGTGGGCGGGGCTGGTCAGGCGTACTCCGCTGGACCACGCGCACCGCTCTTTGGGCGCTCGATTCAGGCTTGTCTCCAGCTGGGAGATGCCAGCCTCGTACGGTTCGGTTGAAGAAGAACGGGATGCGCTGGCGAGCGCGGGCGGGATCTGCGACGTGAGCCATATTGGCAAGCTGGTTGCTCAGGGCCACGATCTTCTGTCCGGACTGCGGACGCTGCCAGGAGCCGAGTCACTAGTACCTGGCTCGGTACGTTCGTTGGAAGAAGGAGCCGATACGACGGCAAGGGTCGCGGCGCTCACCGCCGACGAGGCGATCGTGCTCGCTGCGCCGGACGGGATCGATCGCACCAGAGAGCGAGTAGAGGAGGCGCTGGCAGGCTGCGCTCACGTTACTGACGTGACTTCCGCGCGTGCCGGCCTGCGTGTGCTGGGGCCCCAAAGCCACAGAGTGCTATCCAAGGTCGTGGAGTTCGATATCGACCCCCGCGTGTTCCCGGCCGACACATGCGCGCAGGGCAGGGCAGCAGGCACGCACGTGCTAGTGGTCAGGACGGACGCTGACGGCGCGCCTTGCTACGAGCTATATGTGACCCGGGACCATTCCGAACACCTGTGGGATGCGCTGGTGGCTGCAGGTAGGGCGGATGGCGTCGGACCCGTAGGTCTGGACGCCGTTGAGTCAGCGTTGAAGGTAGGGTAGGACCATGCTGGCAATCCGAAGGCTGCTCAACCCCGACCACACCTGGAGACGGCGCGACCTCAAGAAGCGATACGATGTCGTCATCGTCGGCGCGGGCGTTCACGGCCTTGCAACGGCATACTATCTGTGCAAGGCGGGCGTTAAAGACGTTGCCGTCATCGAGAAGGGGTACATCGGCGGAGGGGCCAGCGCACGGTCCACGGCGATTATCAGGGCTACGTACGTTACGCCCGAGGGCATCGACTTCTTTCACGAGAGCCTGAAGCTCTACGAGGGGCTGTCGCAGGACCTCGACTTTAACCTGCTGTTCAGCCAGTTCGGGCGGATCGAGCTGGCGCACAACGAGTCGTCGATCTACGCGCTGCGAATCCGGGCCGACTTCAACTCGGCCATGGGCGTGGACAGCCGGATCATCGGCCCCTCCAAGATAAAGGAAATGGTACCGGTGCTCGACATGGGGGAGGGCGGCCCGCTGCCGATAATGGCGGGGCTGTACCACCCTCCGGGCGGCGTCATTCGCCACGACGCCGTGATCTGGGGTTACGCACGAGGCGTGGACCGGCTGGGCGGGCAGGTGCACCCTTTCACAGAGGTTACGGGCTTCCTAACCTCGGGCGGCAGGGTTACCGGCGTGCAGACGACGCGCGGTGACATCGAGGCCGGGACGGTAGTGAATTGCACGGCCGCAATGTCGTCTGAGCTCATGCGGCTGATCGACTTCCAGTTGCCGATTGTCACGCACCAGCTACAGGCGCTGGTGACGGAACCGCTCAAGCCGTTCCTTCACACCGGCATCTCTTCGGCGAACCTGCACGTGTACATTTACCAGACGGACCGCGGCGAACTCGTGATCGGCGGGGCAGTGGATCACTACCCGTCGTACTCGTACAGGTCCACGTATCCACGGCTGGAAAACCTGATATCTCACACGCTGGAGTTGCTGCCCTCGCTGAAGAGCGTCAACGTCCTGCGCCAGTGGACGGGGCTGTGCGATATGACGCCGGACTACGCGCCCATCATGGGGCCTGTGCCGGGCCTGGATGGGCTGGTGCTGAACGTGGGCTGGGGCACTTACGGGTTCAAGGCCGGCCCAATAGGCGGCAAGACGACGGCAGAGTACGTGATGACTGGCAAACCGCCGAAGTTGATCGAGCCTTTCTCCATCACCCGGTTCCATGACGGCAGCCTCGTGAACGAGAAGGGGGCCGCTTCCTCAGCAGCGCTGCACTAGGGAACTAGCTTGGAGATGGTCCCGGAGATTCACGTGTGCGGCAGGGGACCCGCCCATAATCTAGTGTGAAGCGAGAACACGTCCTTGCATTGGCAGGTGGCCTTCCTGCCCAGCAAATACAGTTTTCCAGACCACGCACTGTGGTTCCCAGAACGTTGAAACGCGACCATCTCCAAGGAGGTCTTAGAAAATGCGCGAGCACGACGCGGTCGAAGAGGAAACCCGAGAAGTAACGGGACCGGGAATTCTGAGCAGGGCAGCGGGCGTCGCTAGGTCTGCCAAAGATGCCGCTCTCCGCACGACGGATGTAGTGACTGGCGCGGACATTCGCCGATTCGACGAATTCACGGCTGCGGCTACGACTGTTGTGGTTGGTTTGCACAGAGATCAGGCCGCTCTGAGTGAGCAGTTTGAGGAATTGAGCCAAAGGATCGATGAGGCGCGACGAGACCAAATCGCCCTGAATGAGCGGTATGGGGAGTTGAGCCAAACAGTTGCTAACGTACGGCGTGACGTGGCTGACTTGACCGAGCGCACAGTTGGCGTTGAGAGCGTACAACCTAAACAGGCGGAACTGATAGGTCGCAACCGCAGGGAGGCGTCCCAGCGAATCACAGTACTGGGAGCAGTGTCGCTGGCAGCGCTGGTGGTAGGAATCGTCTCTCTCGTACTTGGAGCGCTCTGATGGATGGCGAGGAACTCAATAGGCTTGCAGATGCGTATCCGCCTGAGAATCACGTAGCACTCCTTGATATAGCGCAGCAATACCGACTTCGCAGCGAGCGTGAAGTCCTGGAGGTAGCTGCGTTAGCCTCCGACATTTCGCTCAACAGCGTGACCGGTCTCGGCCTTGAACCTGTTGCAAATCTGCAATTCTTAGAAGCGTTCGAGCTCCAGTATTCAAGAGTCAACATAGAGTCACTGAGAGGCCAACCCGAGGAATCTGTCCAGCACTACCTCAACGGTGCCAAAGGAAAATACTTCGAAGTGCTCGTGCGCGACCGCCTCAACGACGAACAACGTCTTGGCGAACTACAGCTTGAGCCAGGGCAAGTTGCGAAGCTCGCCGATTCACCTACCCAAGAGGGATGGGACCTGCAAATCGTGAATGGAGACGGGTCGATTGCTGAGGAGATACAACTCAAGGCGTCAGAGTCCATGTCCTACATTAGGAAAGCCTTGGACAAGTACCCGGATATCCGAGTGGCAGCACCCTCGGAAATCGATGACTCGCCCGATGAGATTCTGGGCATTGACATCACTGACCAGAAGTTGACGCAGGACGCACAGGCCCAGTTGGAAGAACTCCGCGAGGGTCCTATCGAAGACTTCTTGGACTCAAGCTTAGAGGCCGCACTGGACTCTCTTCCCATAGTGTCGGCACTCGTGACCGGCGTGATTGAAGGAAGAAACGTGTTGGCGGGCCGGTCCACCATCGCCGAGGCGATTCAAAGGGGAGCCAGACGGGTTGGGAAGTCTGCGGCATACGATGCTTTGGCGGCTGCTACCGGATTGGGATTGGCCGCAGTTGGACTGCGAGTTATCGAAGGCCGTGTGTCGGCCAGAGTTGCCGGCCGAACGGCCTTGGGCGACCGCCTTGCGCCGAGGACGGAAGAACTGAGGCTACTTGCCGGGTAGCCACTTTTCCGGTTCAGTTCTGACTTGCTCCAGTGGGACCTAGTGGCGTTCCAGGACATCCTGAACTCCCTCGCGCCAGCGCAGCCATAGTCTCGGGATCGCCGATGATTTCCATAGCCTCGACGATCGACTCGAACAAGTCCCACGGCATCACAGCCATGCCGGGTCAGGGTCGCCGCCCGGTTGTCCACGCTGAGCCGCTCGGGCAATCGTGAGAGTGTGGCGCGGGCCATCGCGACGGAGTTTTCTCGCTTCCATACTTTGAAGTAGTAGACATAAGAGTTGCCAGATGCGGCGGTTCAACGAGACCGAACGTGACTTTGGTTACTTGATTGAAATGTGCTCGGTTTCAAACTCCGACGCAGTAGACATAATAGTCGCCAAATGCGGCGGTTCAATGAGACCGAAGGTGCTGTGAGTGCTGGCCCTTGATTGAAACGTGGTCGGCTCCGTACCCCAAACAAGTAGACATAAGAGTCGGCGAATGCGACGCTTGAATGAGACAGAAGGGGGAATGAATGGGGACAAGAAAGGAGGAGAAGGCCTAAGCCCCTGCCTCCCGCAAACGTCACGCCGCGCGTCATCGTCCTTGATGCCTGCGGACGTCTTATGCTTCTCCTCCGATCCGCAGCTTCCGACCTGCAGACCGCCGGCGTCAGCAGTCACGGTCCTCGACTGAGCCATCCGGCATGGTGGTGTCGCAGAGGCGGGCCGCCTCGACGTTGGCGTCTACCGCACCGGTCAGGTCGGCGCTGAACAGGTTTGCGCCCGAGAAGACCGCGTTCGTAAGGACCGTGTCCTTGAGGATCGCTCTAAACAAGTTTGCACCGGAGAGATCGGCGTCTACTAGCTTGACTCTTGTGAGGTTCGCCGAATCGAGTACGGCGTCGGTGAGATTGGCGCCGGTCAGATCGGCGCCCGTCAAGTCGGACTTGTGAAAACTTGCCCTGACCAGCGTCGCGCCCGAAAAATCTGCGCCCTGCAGCTTGGCCCGCGAAATGCCAGCGAAGCTGAGGTCTGCGCCTCGGAGAATAGTCCCACTCATCGTGGTGGCGATTAGGCTCGCGCTTCTCAGGTTGGAGTTTGTCAGGTCCTCGTTGCTGATGTCATAGCCGAGCAGCTGGACGCCCGGGCATTGTGTGCCCGGTTCGTAGACGCACCGCACGGACGTGCTAACGGCCTGTGGTGTTTGCTGCGCTTCGGCAGAGGAGCCTTCGTTGCCGGGGCAGGCTGTGAGTGCCAGGACCGCGAGAAGGGCGGCCGCGAGCAGGGCGAACCCTGAATTGAATCTGCTGACCCGATGGAGAGCCGCCCAGCCTACCGTATCAACTCGTTGGCGGGTTTCCATGCTCGACGAGTTGATGCGTAGGCGGTGCCGATTTACAGCCGGAAGGCGACCCGGAGTACGGGGGCTAGCCTCTCACGCGTTCGTGCTTGCGATCGTAGAAGTAGCGGCTGTGAGTTGTGGCTTCGATCGGGCCGGACTCGTTCATGATCGTGATGGGAGTGCCGATCTTGGTTTCCGGCGGGACCTCGCAGCGTCCGATGCTGAAGCCCAGCGTCAGCGCCCGCCGTCCCACGCGCACCTTGCCGACTTCCTTGCCGTCGATCTGGATCGGCGCCCCGCGTTCGGCGATCGTCTCGTTGTCATGCACTTGGAAGCCGAGCACCCTCCTGCGGAGCCCATTCTCCTTCAGTGCAATGAGCGCGTCCTTGCCATTGAAGTCGGAAGCCTTATCCAGATCCACCGTGAAGGCTACTCCGGCCTCGAGAGGAGAGGTCTCGGCGTTGTAGTCCAGGCCCACCACCGTGAGACCCTTCTCCAGCGCGCAACTCACCAGCGCGTCGATCCCGCATGGTTTGCCGCCGAACGGCTCCATCGCCTCGACCGTCTTGTTCCATACCCATTCGCCGTACTGGCTGGGCACGTAGAACTCGTAGCCCAACTCGCCCGTGAACCCGGCGCGGCCGAGTAGGCCCTCGACGCCTGCGATCTTGGCTTGGGTGCACCACAGGAAGGGTAGGGTTTCATTGGAGACGTCGGCGTCTGTGAGGGTCTCGACAACCTCGCGCGATTTCGGCCCCTGTATCTCCATGTAGGCCATGGCGTCGGTCATGTCTGTTGAAACCGCGGCAAGACCCCACTCTCGTAGGTGGTCCTTCACCCATTTGACCGTTCGATGCCTGCCGGCAGTGGTGGAAACCGCAAGCCATTGGTCTTTGCCAGTCCGCCAGATTATGCCGTCGTCGCGGACTCCGCCATTCTCGTCGCATAGGCAGGAGAAGACGCCCCTGCCGATAGGTACGTCCATGTCGGCCGTCCAGAGCCTCTGCATGGCCTCCAGCGCTTCCGGTCCTTCGACGTAAATCTCCGTCTGCGAGTTGGAGTCGATCAGCCCGCAGGCATTCCGTACGATGTGGTGCTCGGCCACAGCGTCGCCGTAGTGGACGGGCTGCTCCCACCCCATCCGGCGGCCGAACACTGCGCCGGCCTGCTGTTGTGCGTAGTAGTAGGGAGCCTTGCCTTCGGGCTGGTCCGGCTCGCGCGGTATGATCCTGTGCCCTTGCCGGTTTAGCGCTCCGGCTCCAGGTGCGGTAGTCATAGGGGGTAGCCTTGTTTCTGTCGGACTAGGCGTCCGACCTCTTGTAAACTTGGATCCGGTGCCTGGGTGCTTCCACGACGTACAGGCGTTCCTCGGCGTCCAGCTTCAGTGCGGACGGCCCCCAGAAGTATGGTTCCGTTTGAGTGGACACTAGCAGCGGTGTGCGCAGATGCTCGGGGAGCTCCGGCCACAGGTTGGACTGGTCGCGCGCCACACGCTCCTCGGGGTTTGCATCGAGGTACTCCTCGGCCCACTGGGAGAGCGTTGCCTGGCCCTTTTCGTTCACCAGGGGAGCTCCGTCCGGGTCCAGCAACTTCAGGCGCTGGTTGCCCCAGTCGGCCACATAGATGTAACCCTCGCGGTCCACGCAGACGCCTGAGGGCCGGCTGAACTGGCCGTCGCCTTCGCCCGATTCGCCGTAGGACGCCAGGTGCGCGCCGTCAGCGTCGAACTTCTGCACGCGGTCGTTGCGCCAGTCTGCCACCCATACGTCGTTGTTGCTGTCGACCCAGATGCCCCAGGGCATGTTGAGTTGGCCGTCGCCTGAGCCGAAGCCACCCCATTGGCCCAGGTAGGCGCCGCCGTTGGTGAACTTCTGGACGCGGTGGTTGTTCTGGTCCACGACGAGCAGGTTGCCGTCCGCGTCCACCGCTATTCCGGCGGGGCCGTCGAACTCGCCGTCTCCTGAGCCCGGGCTGCCCCAGCGGCCAACGAATTTCCCGTCGTCCTGGAACACGTTCACGCGGTGGTTCTGCTCCTCGGCGACGTAAATGCGCTCGGAGGCATCGATCGTGATGCCCGTGCCGAGCCGGAACTCGCCTTCGTCGTCGCCGTGGTCGCCGAACTCGTAAAGGTAGCCTTCTTCCAGGTTGACGACGCCCACGCGGGAGAACGCGGGCATCCCGCGATTCAACACGAAGATCCGCCCGCCAGAACCGAAGGTAACATCGAACGGGTTGGCGAAACCGCGCCCTTTGGCGGCGTTATTGACGATGCCAATCGTCTTGACGTACTCGAGCGTAGCTCGCGCGCTCCGGACCTGCGTAGTCATCTGCTCACCTCCACGCTACGTAAACTGGTACTCACGGGTTGTCGCAATCAGGCCGAGTAGCTGGCCGACACGGACCTCAGTGTCGTCGCCGGGCGTGCGGTCACGCAGCGAAATGTCCCCTTCTCGGCCCACGGCCTGGGCGAGGCTGTCCCTGGTAGAGTCTTCGACCTCCAGAGGGCCCACGATGTCAAGGCAGGCGTCCACAAGCCCTTCGGGGGAGAAGTGCCCGCCGTTCATGGAGGCCAGCCTGTCTATGATGGCCTGCACGCCGGGGTTCTCCACGTTGCTCATGTGCTTCGAGGCGAAGTTCACGCGCTCCACGATGGAGCCGCTGTTGATCCACTCCACGCCCTCGTGCCAGCCCTCCACGGAGGGAGGCGCGAGGAGCGCCTGGCCCATGAAGTTTGCCGCCCTGGCGGCTTCCAAAGCCAAGTCGGACGGGCGTGTGATCGCTCCGCTCTGCCTTAGAGTCCCTACAACCAGCTCGGCGGGGCACTTCACCCGCTCCAACTGAGCCTCCTTGAAGAAATCGGAGTTGAAGCAAGCTCTGAGCATCTCGCCGATGTCGTGGTCACTCTCGAAGTAGACGTTCGCGAGGTACTCAACCGCCACGGGGTCGCGCGGCGGTGTGTACGGCCACTGCGGGACGGGCGCCTCGTCCGCGACGAAGAAGTCGTAGATATGGCGCGCGATGAACTGCGCCGTGGCAGGCTGCTTGCAGATGATTTCGACGATATCGTCGCCGTTGAAGTTGCCCGTCTCGCCCAGGAACGTCTTCTCGCCGTCGTCGTGGTCCCACTCGCGGTAGTCGAAATGCCACGAAATGCAGCTGTACGGCCAGATGGAGTCCTTCTCCATGCGCAACGCCATGTACTCGGCGTTCCCCAGCGTCCAGCCTGTGAATGCTCGCGAGGCCTCCTTGATGTCGTCCTCGGAGAAGTTGCCGATTCCCATCGAGAAGAGTTCCAGCAGTTCACGTCCCCAGTTCTCGTTGATGGCCCCGTTGTGGTTGTACTGGTTGTCAAGCCAGATGATCATTGCCGGGTCCCTGGCCAACTCGAGCAGGAGGTCGTCGAAGCGGCCGAGGCCCAGCCTGCGGAACATGTCTATCTGGACCAGGATGGAGAGGGTCTGGTTGAGCTTGGTGAAGCCGGTGGCGAAGATGCCGTGCCAGAAGAGAGCGATCTTCTCCTCCATCGGCCAGTCCGATGTTGCCAGCCTGTACATCCACTTGGCCGCGGCGGGATCCAGGACCCGGGACTCCAGGACGTTAGCGTGGTACCGGAGGATTATGTCTTCAGGCATGTAGTTGGCCTGCCGCGGACTGAGCAACTCATCCACGGTCGCCTCGTAGCCAACCTGCAACCGGCGCTCCAACTCGTCTCTCGACGCGCCGAATCCGGCACGGCGCATGAGGTGCGCCATAAGAGAGATGTCTGTGGACCGCTCGGCGATGACCACGCGATCTATCTCTCCCCGGCCACGCAGATACGCTCGGAAGCGTCGATCGCGATGCCGGTGCCGAGCCGGAACTCGCCTTCGTTGTCGCCGTAGTAATCGAATTCGTACAGGTGGTCCTCTTCCAGGTTTACGACGCCCACGCGGGAGTACTCGAGCGTAGCTCGCGCGCTCCGGACTTGGGTAGTCATCTGCTCACCCCCGCGCTACGTAAGCTGGAACTCGCGCGTTGCCGCGATCAGGCCGAGAAGCTGGCCCACGCGCACCTCAGTATCGTCGCCGGGCGTGCGGTCGCGGAGCGAAATGTCTCCCTCTCGGCCCACGGCCTGCGCGAGGCTGTCCCTTGTGGAGTCTTCGACTTCCAGCGGGCCCACTATGTCAAGGCAGGCGTCCACCAGCCCTTCGGGGGAGAAGTGCCCGCCGTTCATTGAGTCAAGTCTCTCGATGATCGCTCTCACACCAGGGTTCTCAATGTTGCTCATGTGCTTGGAGGCGAAGTTCACGCGCTCCACAATGGAGCCGCTGTTGATCCACTCCACGCCCTCGTGCCAGCCCTCCACGGAGGGAGGCGCGAGCAGCGCCTGGCCCATGAAGCCTGCCACCTTGGCGGCTTCCAAAGCCAAGTCGGACGGGCGTGTGATGGCTCCGCTCTGCCTCAGGGTTCCGACAACGAGCTCTGCCGGGCACTTTACGCGCTCGAACTGCGCATCTTTAAAAAAGTCGGAGTTAAAGCATGCTCTCATCATTTCGCCGATGTTGTGGTCGCTTTCGAAGTAAACGTTCGAAAGGTACTCAACGGCCTCGGGGTCCCTTGGCGGCGTGTATGGCCATTGCGGGACCGGCGCCTCGTCCGCGACGAAGAAGTCGTAGATATGGCGCGCGATGAACTGCGCCGTGGCAGGCTGCTTGCAGATGATTTCGACGATATCGTCGCCGTTGAAGTTGCCCGTCTCCCCAAGGAACGTCTTCTCGCCGTCGTCGTGGTCCCAATCGCGGTAGCCGAAGTGCCACGAGATGCGGCTGTACGGCCAGATAGAGTCCTTCTGGGAGCGGATCGCCATGTATTCGGCATTCCCCAGCGTCCAGCCGGTGAAGGCCCTTGACGCGTCCTTGATGTCGTCCTCGGAGTAGTTGCCGATTCCCATCGAGAAGAGTTCCAGGAGCTCGCGTCCCCAGTTCTCGTTGATGGACCCGTTGTGGTTGTCCTGGTTGTCGAGCCAGATGATCATTGCCGGATCCCTGGCCAGTTCGGACAGCAGGTCATCGAAGCGGCCGAGGCCCAGCCTGCGAAACATGTCGATCTGGTTCAGCACGGAGCGGGCCTGGTTCAGCTTGGCGTAGCCAGTGGCGAAGATGCCGTGCCAGAACAGTGCAATCTTCTCCTCCATGGGGCAGTCCGATGTCGCCAGCCTGTACATCCAGTAGGCCGCGGCGGAGTCAGGGAACCGAGACTCCAGTACGTCCACGTGATACCGGTGGATTATGTCTTCAGCCATGTGGTTGGCCTGGCGGGGACTGAGCAACTCATCCACTGTCGCCTCGTAGCCAACCTGCGCCCGGCGCTCCAACTCTTCGCGCGACGCGCCAAAACCGGCGCGGCGCATGAGGTGCGCCATAAGTGAAATGTCGGTGGACCGTTCAGCGATGACCATGTGAACTACCTCCTAATCATGTCGAACTGTTCGAAGTTGCCGTTGACGATGGGCTTGGCCTCCAGGTCGAGCCACTGCTCCAGGATGGTGGAGTACGTGGAGCGGAAGTCATTGTTCGACTTCATATCGCCCTCGATCTGGTCCTCTTCCTTGAGAGACGGATACTCGCCGTACATACCGCCGTTGACGGAGTTGCCGATGAGCATCGCCATTCCGCCTGCGCCGTGGTCGGTGCCGGAGCCGTTATCCTTGATCCTGCGCCCGAACTCAGTGAAGACCAAAACAACGGCGTCGTCCTCTTTGCCATGTTCCTTGAGGTCGTCCATGAAGCACTGGATGCCGGCCGAAAGCTCGCCTACAAGCTGGGAATGGACGATCATCTCGCCGGCGTGCGTGTCATAGCTTCCCTGGTCTGTGTAGAAGATCCTGGTGCCAAGGTCTGCGGTCAGGACCTGCGCGATGCTCCTCATCTTCTGAGAGAAGTCGCCGGAGGCGTACTCGACATTCGACTGGTACTGCTCAGGGGCGGTCCTCAGTATGTCGGCGCCCGCAAGAGCGCCAGTGCCTGTCTGGCCAAGGAAATCCATCACGTTGTCCTTGCCAGGCGCGCCGTACATCATCGAGAAGGCCTCGAGCGCGTACTTGCGAAGCCACTCGTCCTTGATGTCGGGGAATAGGCCGTACGTCTCCAGGTCGCCGACGGACGCCACCTGAACGCCGGGGCAGGCCAGCGAACGCGGCAAGCCGCGACCGAAGTTGATTCCTGTGAGCACGTTGTCGCCATTCGGGTCTAGGTCCCTGATCACCCGGCCGAGCCAGCCCTCGTGCCCAATCTTGTCGGGCTCTGCAGTGTGCCAGATGTCCATCGAGCGGAAGTGCGAACGATTGGGGTTCTCGTACCCGATGCCATTGACGATGGCTACATTGCCTTCGTCCCACAACTCCTTGATAGGAGCCATGTTCGGGTTCAGCCCGTACCCGTTCTCCAGGGGGAGGACCTCCTCGGGCTCGTAACGCACCGAAGGACGGTTGTCATAGTAGACACCCTCCTCGAATGGGACGATTGTGTTCAGGGCGTCGTTACCCCCTGAAAGCTGGATGACAACTAAAGACTTGCTGTTTCCGTTGCTGCTGGTAGTCATGTCAAGACTCCTCCATGACCGATGCGTTCTCCTACCTCAAACGGACTGCTCGTTTCAGGAAGGATTATACCTTAAGGGTTGCCGTTAACAAGTCCCAGTTTAGAGGGTCTTTTAGGAAGGTTCGGAGACGCCATTCCACCTAGTGAAGAGGGCAGACGAAGATTGCCGCATCCTGGTACCAATCCAGGTCGCCTGTGGACGCTCCCGCAATTGACCCGGATGAAGCCAGGGCGTTGCCGGTCCCGGATGTCACGTCCAACTGTCCCGACGCCCCGTCCGCTATCGCATAAATGCCCGTCAGGAACAGGAACGCAAGAAGCGCTACCAAGAACAGCTTATATTCGATCGGTAGGTACTTCACGGCCAGACACTACGGAGTCAGGGTGGCCAAAGTGTAACTCAAGGGCGCTGTGCCGGAAGCTGGGGCAGTATGGGGTATGATTGTTCCAGACAACTGTGTTGACCGGAAAGAATCTGGAAGCGGCGCCTTTGGAGAGCAGCAGTGGCAACTGACGCTGAGCTACTAAACCGAATTACCGTACGCTCCGATGTGTTTGGCGGGAAACCCATAATTCGCGATATGCGAATCGCGGTTGAGCACGTCCTGGGAATGCTTGCTGCTGGGGAAGAAGCACAGACCATCCTGGAGGAGTACCCGATGCTCGAGCCCGAGGATATCCAGGCGTGCCTCCTTTTCGCGCACAGATCCTTGGCCGGTGAGAATGTTCATGAACGATTGCCGGTCCGATAGGTCTGTTGAGGTTCCTGCTTGATGAATGTGCCGCATCCAATAGCATGTCCGCGACGCTGGCTGACTTGGGCCATGACACCTTATCGGCTGTAGAGAAGACGCCCGGCGTGTCAGATGAAGCGTTGCTCACACTGGCAATTCGAGAGCGGCGAGTTCTCATCACTCTGGATAAGGACTTTGGCGAGTTGGTCTTCGTCCGTCGACTGCATCATTCGATTCGTTGGGGTGAAGGTGTGCGACATGGTAGCCGCCATAGGGGATCTGATCCGACAGCATGCAGGTTCGATGCAAGACGGCGTCCTCATAGTAGTAACATCAAACAGAGTTAGGGTCCGCAGAGGGCTACCTCCTTCCAAGGCCTGAACGTGAAGGACAGCGCAAAGTACGTCAAGTTCGTCGAGTAGTCTAGCAAGGACGGATGCTACGTAGGGAGTGCGCCTGGTCTCGCTTACGGTGGGTGCCATGGCCCCGACGAGCGGGCGGTGTTCGACGAGCTATGCGACATAGTGGAAGAGGCGATACTACTCTACAGGAACGACGGAAAGCCGCCTCCGCCGCCCACGGCAGGCCTTGATTGTGCAATCAGGCTTTCGAACAGCGTCGCCTGAACACCCTGTACTTCGCCACTCGCTTAACGGCAGCCTCGGAATCCTACGAGACTCGGATTCGGAGCTGCAACACTCCGCGATGTCTGCTGGAGTCCTCACGGTCCTGGGCCTTCGACGGATTCGCTGTCAAACACTGAAAGGGTAGGGCTCCCGCCTACTCAAACCTGAACAGCCTGACGGCCAGCGCGGCCGTGATGGCTATCCACACGCCGATCAGGGCCAGTTCAGTGGAGAAGTCCGCAGGCGTTCCCGCCTCGATGGTCACGCCTCTGACCGCGTCGACGACAGGGGCGAGCGGCATGTACCCGACGACGGTCTTCACGACCTGCGGCAGGTTGCCCGTCGGAAAGAAGGCTCCCGAGAAGAAGGCCAGAGGGAGCACCACGGCGTTGCCAATGCCGCTTGCAGCCTGTGGCGTCCTGGAGATAGACCCGATGACGAAGCCGATGTTCAGGAAGACCAGGTTCCCTAGCAACACGATCAGCAGCAGGTACAGCAGGTTGCCCTCGACGTTCACCCCAAAGGCCAGCTTGCCAGCCAACAGAATTAGCGCGCCCTGTACAACGGCCACCATGAGACTGGCAAGCACCTGGCCTATGAAGAAGGTCCGCACCTTCAACGGCGTGGCCTGCATCCTGCGAAGCACCTTCCTGTCGCGGTACATGGCCAGGGAAGTCGCGATGCCAAACACCGAGTAGCTCATGATGCCCCACACGGCCATGCCGGGAACCAGAAAGTCCAGGAAGTCCGTGCTCTTCGTTTGTGTAGCCTCGGTCTCTAGCACCAGCCGGCTTCTGGCTCCGGCGATGCGCAGGTTCTCCTGTTCGACCACCCTGCCGATAATGTCTGTAACGCCCGGCTGGTTGAAGCTGTAGACGCCGGCAGCTCCTTGGACTAGCAGCAGCCTTACAGAGGCTCCGTCCGCTGCGGATCCGGCAAGAGCGCGGGGGATGACCAGCATGAAATCGACTTCTCCATCTGCGACTTCACGCCTTCCAATGTCCTCGTCCGGCACTTCGGAAACTTCCAGAGACTCTATTCCTCGGAGTTCTGCCACCAGCCGGGACGAAAGCGTGTCACCAGCCTTGTCGACCACGCCAACCTTGGCCACTGGCGCCGTGACGCTCATCATCAGTCCCATCGTCAGCATGAGGAGAAGCGGGAAGGCGAGCGCCCAGAACAGCGTCTGACGGTCCCGGATGATTATCTTGAGGTTCGCGACTGTAAAGTGGTAGACGAGCATAGGGTCCTACTCGAACTCCTTCCCCGTCAGGGATAGAAAAACGTCTTCGAGCGTTGCGGAAGTGACCTCCAAGCCTGCCAGTTCGATTGCCTGCCGGCGCGCCCAGTCGATCAAGCCTCGAAGCGTCTCAGAGGCGTCTGTCGACCGCAGTGAGACGCGCTCGCCGTCAACCACGGTTGCTGAAGTGACGGCCGGCAGGTCCTCGAGGCCTCCGACGGCGGCACCGTCTGGCAGCCTGAACCTGACTTCATGTGACTCTGGCAAGGACCTGACCAGCTCACGGGGCGAGTCCAGCGCCACGATGCGCCCGCGGTCCATGATCGCCACGCGGTCGCAGAGTTGCTCTGCCTCCTCCATGTAATGAGTGGTGAGAAGAATCGTACGGCCGTCCGTGTTGATAGCCCTGACCAGGTCCCAGAGATCTCTCCTGGCCTGAGGATCAAGGCCTGTAGAAGGCTCGTCGAGTATCACTACCTCAGGGTCGTTAACCAGGGTGGCGGCAAGCGAGAACCTCTGCTGCTGCCCGCCCGAAAGCTTACGAACGGTTGTGTGTTCTCTCCCTTCAAGATTGACGCGCGATAGCAGTTGGGCAGGGGAGAGGCAGCGCTTGTAGAACCGGCCGAACAGCTCCAGAGTTTCCGAAAGGGTGAGGTGATCGAAGTACGAGTTGGCCTGCAACTGCACTCCGACAAGTTCCTTGACCTCGGCGCTTCCTGCCTCCCTGTCGAGAACACGGATCCTGCCGGAGGTTGGACGGCGAAGGCCCTCGATGCACTCCAGCGTCGTGGTCTTTCCGGCCCCGTTCGGTCCCAACGATACCCAGGATTTCGCCGCGCCGGGCGGCAAACGATACGTCGTCTACTGCCGTGAGTTCGCCGTAGCGCTTCGTGAGGTGCTCGACGACGATTACATCGGAGGTGTCTGGGGGGCCGGTTCGAACGTCAGCGGGCGTGCTGGAGTGGGGAATGATAGCCGCCTGGCCGGGTGTGCGCCCTTGGGGTCCTACTGGTCCTGCAGGTCCGCGTCCGCAGTCCTGATTACGGAAAACGCTCGTCCACGGCCGGATCGTAAGGCCAGTGACGGAGCACTTCTTGCTCGCGAGGATCGCCTTCTGCAAAGCGGTCCGGCCGCATATACGATACGTCCGCCGTCCTGGCCTCGCCGTGCACAATCAGCTCTGCCAGACACTTCCCCGATGCGGGACCGAGCATGAAGCCCGACCCGCTGAAGCCGCAGGCCGCGAACAGGCCATCGACGCCGGGCAAGGCGCCTAGTATCGGGTAGTGGTCGGGCGAGTAGCCGTCGGGCGCGCTCCAGATCATCCGCCAGGTAGCTTCTGCCATCGTAGGGATCCGATGCGTGATGCGCTGCGACCACATTCGCATCGTGTTCTCATCTATCGATTCCACTATGGTGTCCGGATCGTGCGGCCTCATGATTTCCTTGTTCCGCACGCCGAACAGTGTCAAGTCCGGGCCCTCCATGCGCCAGTACGTGCCGATCGTCCGGTCAGTCATTGACATGTGTTCTTTAATGTCAGGGGGCCTCTCGAGTAGGCCCGCGCACACCCGGTACGGGGTGACTTCCAGGTCCACACCGGCGGTGGATGCCAGCGGAGCGGACCAGGCGCCCGCGGCAAGAACTACGGTTGAAGCTCGGAGTTCGCTGCCGTCCTCCGTTTTCACGCCCACGGCGCGCCCATGCTCAACAATGACCTCCGTGACACGCGTGTTGAGCGCGGTCCGTACGCCCATTTCCCGCGCCGCTGCGGTAAATGCGTTCGCGGCGCTGTAGCCGTCGCCGTGACCGGCGTCCTGGCTGTAGACGGCGCCTCCAAGGTCGTCGACCTTCAGGAAAGGCTGCATGATCTTGATGTCTTCCGGTGTTATGAGCTGGAGGGGTATGCCCGCCTTCGTTGACGCCGCCACCGAAGCCGCGGCCCCCTCCCTGTGCTCGGGGCCCATCAACGACAGCGTGCCGGTCTGTCTGAAGCCGGCATCCCCGCCGACTGCGTCCGGCCAGTTCTGGTATATCTGCAGGCTTTGCCAGACGACCTGCGTTTTCTCAGGCGATGCGCCGTGTACGAACACTTCGGCGCCGGAGCGCCCGGTAGCGCCCGCGGCCACGCTATCCCTTTCCACCAGCAGGACGTCGGTTACGCCGAGTTCCGCCAGGTGGTAAGCGGTGCTCGTACCGGCAATTCCAGCGCCGATGATGATCACGTCCGCATTGTTAGCCAAAGCAAGACCTCCGTAACGCAGACGTCCAGTAGAACTGACGCGATTATATGTGGCCTGCCGCACGAAGCGCCATTGACTGGGTAGCAAGTCTCTTCCTAGAATCCGGCTCGGTGGAAGGCCTCCGCTACGTGAAGCCGTTCCCGCGAGACTCGAGCGAGGGCACTATAGACATTTCCAGAAAGGCGATTCGCATGCTGTTCCTTAGCCGCCGGGAAGTCGAGGCGTTGCTCGACCCTGAATTGCTGGTTGAAGCGCTGGGACCGGCAATGGAAGAACTGAGCCGCGGCACAGTGTCCATGCCTCCGCGGGCCGGTGCGATGATTCCTGAGAAGGAGGCCTTTCTGGGAGTGATGCCGGTGTGGACCGGCGCTTCCGGCACGCTGTCCGCCAAGCTCGTGACCGTGTTTCCCGGCAACGATGAGGTCGGATTGCCAAGCCACATCGCACTCATCGCGGTCTTTGACCCGGACACCGGCGAACCGCTGGCGGTGATGGACGGAACGCACATTACCGCAATCCGTACCGCTGCCGGTTCCGCGCTCGCTACTCGCCTCATGGCCCGTCCCGAATCGCGAGTGCTCGCGATCGTGGGCTCAGGCGTGCAGGCGAAGTCCCATGCCGAGGTATTGACGCGGTCATGCGGTGTAGAAGAGATACGGATTGTCTCACGGGACCCGGCCAAGGCTACGAGTCTCGCAAGAGAGTTGGCGGACACTCTCAACATTCCTGTGAGAGCGGCGCCGTCCTTTCGTGAGGCTGCTGCCGGGGCAGACATCCTGTGTGCGACAACTCACTCCGATCGGCCCGTAGTCCACTGGCAGTACGTCGACCCAGGCACGCATATCAACTCGGTGGGGCTCAATCCGGCAGGCCGAGAGCTGGACGATGACACGGTCTGTAACTCCCTCGTAGTGATCGAGTCGCGCGGGTCAACGCTCGCGCCGCCTCCTGCCGGCTCGAACGATCTGTTAGCGCCTATTGCGGCGGGCCTTATCACAGAGGAACATGTGCACGCTGAAATTGGCGAAGTGCATGCAAGAGAGAAGGCCGGCAGGACCTCGCCGGGCCAGGTCACGCTGTACAAGTCCGTGGGCGTTGCCGTGCAAGACGCGGTCGCGGCTAGGCTCGTCCTGGACGCGGCCAGGGCGAATGGAGCAGGTACGCAAATCGACTTGTAGGACGGCTTGCGCACGTTTGCGCCCGCCCGCCCGCCCGCGGCCTGCTTACTCACTAGTCGAATGGCAAACTTCGAAGTCGTTTGGCTTCGATCTCCCCAAGCGCACTCGGCGTCCGACGAGTCTCCCTTAACCATCACGCGCTTTCCTGGGCAGAGTTACGACCATTGCCGGCATGCGGCCACCTGCCATCGACCCAGAATTCGTGCGTTTAGTCGCTTCCCTATAGTCCCGTCGATGCTCTGACACTCCCAAAGAAAGTGCGGACTGGGGTTGACATTCCGATAAGACGCGTGTCAGACTGCCGGACGCATTTAGTAAAATAGTAAGGCTAGACATGACCATGAGAGTAATGCAGACTCTCGCATGAAGTAAGGGGAACAGCGCACAGTCCGTTGATATCGCCATACCAGAACACTAAGCATAATGTAAGCGCAGGAACGCGGGCTTGGCAAATGAGGTTGCCCGTCAAAATCAGCCTGGGGCTCCTGCTTTCGGCATGTGCGCTAGTTGCAGTTGGCCTCGTGATCGACCGGGCGGAGCTTTGGTCAGCGGCCACTGGACTCGGCAGCCATCCGGAACTGGTGGCTGCGTTTGTCGCGGCATTTTCTGCCGCGTTCTGGTTGAGGGCCATCGCGTGGCGGGTGTTGTTGAGGCACCGCGCCGGGACCTTCTCCCTATTTGCCGTCCTGCAGACCACGCTGCTGGCCAACCATGTGCTGCCGTTTGGCATAGGGGAGGCAGCGCGGCCGCTGATGGCGATGCGGCGCGGCGTACCTGGTGCCGAAGCCGCCGCGACGACCGCCGTTGCACGTCTCCTGGACTTTGCGGTGCTTGTCTCTATCGCGGCGGGCGCAGGGGTCCTTATGGCAGTTCCTGGCGGCAGAGGGCAGTGGCTGCAAGGCCTCGCGCTTCCCGGCGCGTTCCTTGTGGCCGCCTTGGGTGCCCTCTTCATCTTGCGCTCCGGACTGCCCATCTCGAGACTGGGACGGTTGCCGGGCCGGGCTGCAGTGGAGGTACTCCAGACTCATTTGAAAGAGATGACGAGTCTTCAACTGGCCGGGGCCGCGTTGTGGACCGTCCCAAGCTGGCTGCTCGAGGCGGTTGTGCTTATGGTCGCGGCGGAGGCTCTCGGGGTAGAAATTTCGCTCGCCGGTGCTATCGCGGTCACGGCCTTCACGGTCCTCTTCCAGGTCTTCCGTGTCACACCCGGTGGCATCGGGGTGTACGAGGCGAGTATGACCGGGGCCCTCGTCGCGCTGGGCGTGCCCCTTGACGAAGCTCTGGCGCTTGCCGTCTTGACTCATGGACTGAAGTTTGCGTACTCATTCCTGGTTGCCCCTGTGTTCGCCCTCTGGGTCGCCAGGGAATACCTTGTCATTCCCAATCCTCTGAATGCCCTGCGCGGGAGCGCTGCCGGTGACAAGCGCGCAACCCGGTTCGAGATCGTCGCGGCGCGTGCCTGGAACGTCGTCAACGAAGGGAAGCCCTTTACCCCGGTGTTCGTCTTCGCTGTGATCTCGCTCATGAGCCTGCCCCATCTCGCAGACGGCAGCTACTGGTTGAAGGCGGCAATCGCGATGGCGGCGCTGGCGCCGTTGCTCGTGGTGTTCTACCGCTTCGACTTTCCCTTGCGGCTTCGTACGGCGCTTTGGGCCTTTTTGGCCCTTTTCCTATTGCTGTTTCGCTTCATCGACATCCCGGTCCTGCTATTGGGCGTCGGCCTGTATCTGACCTTCACGATAGTCCTGTGGGGTACGGTTTACTACCACCTGCGCATCGGTACGTCCTGGCTGAACTTCACGCGATTCTGGCGCCTGGTCCTGGAGAACCCCGACCCGACCAGCGGCAACTTCTTGGAGCAGGTACCGAAGGTCGCATTGCTGACCCTTGGCTTTCTGATGCTGGTGGAGCGGCCTGACATCGGGACCATCGCCGCCTTCGAGGTCTTCGTGCTTGGTATAGGAGTGACCGCGCTACTTCTGCACCAGTGGTTCTTTACCTGGCCGCCGGCCCTCTCCCTTGTTCCAACTCGAAAGCGCCCGGCCGAAGGCGAACGCAGGTCCCGGCGCTTCATAGCGATCGTCATAGACGGTTGCCGGGCCGACCGGCTGATCGAGGCCAACACGCCTTTCATCGACCGGCTCAGGCGTGAAGGCATCGATTACACGAACTCCGCCACGGTCTATCCGGCCCGAACGGTGACCGGCTTCAGCTCGATGTTGACCGGCGCGCCTCCGAAGGTGCACGGGATGCGGAGCAATTTCGTCCCTGACCTGGGCATCAAGTGCGAGTCCATCTTCGATTCGCTGCGTGACTCAGGCCAGAACGGCAAGCTGGTGGGGATTGCGCACCTTATTGACGCATTTGGGGAGCGGGACGTCGAGACGGTGACGGCGGTCACTCACAACGATGAGATCGACCATGCGCTTGTCGCGCGAGCCCGCGCAGTGATAGAGCGCGATAACCCTGACCTGTTGGTACTTCAGCTCCTCAGCGTAGACCAGACCGGTCACGCCCGTGGCAGCTACAACGCGGAGTACCTCGCCAAGATTGAAGAGACCGACCGGATCGTAGAGGAGTTCCTCGGCTGGTGCGCCGATGTCGGATACCTGGAAGAAGCCACCGTTCTGATAACCGCCGACCATGGCCAGGGCATCGGCATCGGCGGCCACGGGCACATGTCGCCATCCGAGATTCACGTCCCGTGCATCTTGTGGGGCCATGGCATTGATCCGTCAATGCGAGGGCGGCGCGACGAAGCCCAGCGATCCGTGATGGATGTGGCCCCGACTATGGCCTTCTTCCTGGGCGTGCAGCCCCCGGCGCGGTCGGTGGGACAGGTGCTTGGCGTGGCGGACGATCGGGAGCAGTCCGGTCCCGTGGCAGTAATCATGCCGGCCTTCAACGAGGCGGCGAGCCTGCCCAAGACGTTGGCGGCGATGCCGCGCCACAAGGTTCCGGACATGCATGTAATTGTGGTCGACGACGGCTCCGCGGATGGCTCAGCGGAGACCGCTCGCAGGTCAGGGGCCGACACCGTGGTTACCCATGAGCGCAACCGTGGCTTGGGCGCAGCCCTACGCACAGGCCTGCGTGTCGCCACCGAGATGAACGCCCGCGCGGCGGTCTACATCGACGCCGATGGGGAGTACCCGCCGGCCCAGATTCCCGACGTGCTCGCGCCCATCGAAGACGGCTCAGCCGATTACGTGCTTGGGTCGCGTTACCTGGGCTCTCGCAACGGCCAGCGGCTTATCAGGCTGCTGGGAAATCTAGCCTTCACCGCGCTGCTGTGCCTCGCGTCAGGTCGCGTAATCTCGGACGGCCAGACCGGACTCAGGGCCTTTTCACGGCGTGCTCTGGAGTGCGCCGAGATCATTCACGACTACAACTATGCCCAGGTTCTGACGCTGGACCTGCTCAGAAAGGGTATGCGATTGGCTGAGGTCCCCATCGACTATCAGGTCCGCGCCAATGGCACATCATTCGTCGGCCCCGAGTACCTATGGCGCGTGCCAACGGCAATGCTGAAGGAGATGCTGAGTCCATGAATCTAAGCGCGCTGACCCAGTCGCCCAATTCGCAATCACCAATAGGCACAATCAATAGAGCGAGGAGAAACTCCCCAATGCGAGAATTCAAGGAAAGGATAGGCATGAATCGGAAGGCGGCGGCGATGTCGGTTGTCGCGGTTGTCCTTCTGCTGCTGGCAACGGCATGCGGCGGCGAGGACCGCCCCGCCGTTGAGGTCATAGATGAGTCGGGCTCGGTGAGTGTTTCAGTCAGCGGTACCGGCTCCGTGAGTGCATCAGTTAGTGGCACAGGTACAGGAACCGGGTCAGTCAGCGGTACCGGCTCCGTGAGCGCATCAGCTAGTGGCACAGGTACAGGAACCGGATCTGTCAGCGGTACCGGGTCGATGACGGGCACTGATACCGGCATGGACATCACCGGCCCGTCTGAGCATTACGCCCCCGTCAGCAACGTGACGCCCCACGCGGCACTGTCGCTGGATATGCGCGACATCGCCACGCTCCTGCAGGCGGCCAAGACGGACGAGGCCGTGGACTGGGCGGCGATCACCGCGATCTACGAGAACGGCGCAAACTCCTCCAAGAGCGACGGCTCGTTCAGATCCCTTGCGGGCTACGCCACCAGCGACTCGGTCCTGGCCGAGTTCCCGGGCGGCGCGGACCTGGACGCCAACGTTCGCGTTGGACTGACCGGGGAATGGCAGGGCAGAAGCTTGGACGATCCGACACGGCGGCAGTTGGTCAACAAGGCGCTTCAGGCCATCATCTACGGTAAGGTCCTGCAGGAGGTGACCGCGGCTCGCGCGAAGGTAGAGGCGGGTAACACTGACGATGCGTCCGGCGCCCCGCACAACGTGGATGAGGCTTGGGCATTCTACGTTGGGACGCCAGACGGTGAAGGCAGTTATCCGTACAGTATCTCGTCCACAGCTCGCAGCCGGGAAGGGAACTTTGGCCTCGAAGGCAAGGTCGCAGTCCCGCTGGAGCAGGCGTTAGCGAAAGTTCTGGCCGCATCGCGCAGCGGCGATCTCTCGGCCTTCGACGCCGCTGCGGCAGAGGTCCGCATCGGTCTCAACAGCATCTTCTACCTGGCAACGCTGCGTTACGCGAAGCGCTCCTCCACGGACGAAGAATTGGGCCCGAGGTCAGAACACATCGCTGAAGGGTGGGCTTTCTTCCAGCCGATACATCCGGCTGTGCGGTCCGCCTCGGCATCGGCCGCCGACACCATTGAAGCCTTCTTCGCACACGACCCCGCAGGTCCGGTATCTACCGATTCGGTGGAGACTGTGTACGCTGCGTTGAACGAAGCCGCGGTGTTGGAAGCACTGGGCATTTCCGCAGAAGTCCAGGTTACATCCCCGGAACAGGCAAACTAGCAAAAAGGTACCCCAAGCATGAAGCCGCTCAAATTGCTTACTTCCCACTTCTTAAGGCCAGCGGCCGCCACTCTGTTGGCCTTCGCTTCTGCTGTCGTCCTCCCTGGCTGCGGCCAGGGGGACGACAGCCTCACCGTCTATTCCGGCCGGACCCAGAGTCTTGTACAACCCCTGTTGGAGTCCTTCGCCGAGGACACGGGTACTCCCATTCGCGTGAAGTACGCTAGCAGCTCTGAGATCGCGGCCACCATACTTGAGGAGGGCGACAACTCCCCGGCGGACGTGGTCTTCCTGCAGGACCCCGGCTCGCTTGGGGCGCTGGCGCAGGCTGGCCTATTGGATTCCCTGCCGGACGACTTGCTCGAGAAGGTAGACCGCAAGTTCCGGTCTCCAACAGGAGAGTGGGTGGGCACATCCGGGCGCGTTCGTACGGTCGTTTACAATACATCTGCTATCGATCCCGATCGCGATTTGCCGGACTCGATCCTGGACTTTGTCGGTCCTGAGTGGAAGGGAAGAATCGGATGGGCGCCCCTCAACGGGTCTTTCCAAGCATTCGTAACTGCACTGCGCCTCCAGAAGGGTGAAGAGGAGGCTCGCCGATGGCTGGAGGCCATAAAGGCCAACGACGCGCGGGCTTACCCGAACAACATCTCGACCGTCGCCGCAGCCGCCAGGGGCGAAATAGACGTGGGTTTCGTGAATCACTATTACCTTGAGAGGTTCCTGGAAGAGGAGGGCGAGGGATTTGGCGCTCGCAACCACTTCCTCGGAGGTGGAGACCCCGGCGCGCTGGTCCTCGTGGCGGGAGCAGGCATCTTGAAGTCGTCCGACAGCGAAGGTGCCGCCAGAAAGTTCGTCGACTACCTGCTGTCGGCTTCGGCCCAGGAGTACTTCTCTTCTGAGACCAAGGAGTATCCGTTGGTAGCGGGAGTGGAACCGGAGGGCGATCTGCCTCCGTTAGGGACGCTGAACTCGCCCGACGTTGACCTGGGCAACCTGAGCGATCTGCGAGGCACTCAAGCGCTACTGCGGGATGTTGGCCTCATCCATTGAGACTGGCCCGGACAGGGGGCTGCTGTTCTGGGCGGTAGCCCTCTTCCTTGCACTTACAGCCGTATACGTCTCATCCATCGGCATCAGGGCCACCCGGGGCGCTTCCATTACGGGAGACGAGCCATTCTACCTCCTGACAACGGAAAGCCTGCTTGCCGATCGGGACCTCGACCTCCACAACCAGTACCGGGACAAGTCCTATGAAGCATTCTTCGACCACCCAAACGGCCTTTGGCGTCAGTCCGTACCGTCATTCGACGGTCGCTTGCTGAGCCCTCACAACCCGGGGCTCTCCGTGTTGTTGGTCCCCGGGTACGCCGCTGGAGGACTTCCAGGCGTACAGGTACAGCTCATGCTGATCGCGGCCGGGGCCATGACGCTTGGCTTCGTGCTTTCCGACCGGCTGACCGGGCAGCGCGCCGCGAGCGGGCTTGCCGCGCTGGGAGTGGGCATCGGCGCCGTGGCCTTCATCCACTCCACTGAAATCTACCCCGAGTTTCCCGCCGCTCTCACCCTTCTTCTCAGCCTGCTTGCGGTAACAGGGAGAGGCAGGCCTGGCCTTTCTGAGGGCTTATGGACCGCCGCCTTCCTGTCGGCTACATGCTGGCTGGGCGTCAAGTACGCGCCGCTGGTCGTTCTCGTCGCCGGCTACTTCCTGCTCCGCGCCGATACGCGGGGCCGCGTCGCCCTTCTGGCAATTGGCGTCGCATCCGCCGCCCTGTACGCGTGGTTCCACTTGGAAACGTTCGGCGGCCTGACTCCGTACTCGGTTAACGTCGTCTACGCGGGGCAGACCACGGTAGAGCTTTTCGGCGAGCATGTCGGCTTCGGCGACCGCTTCTACCGGCTGTGGGGCCTCTTCGTTGACCGGCGATTTGGCGTCGGCCATTGGGTGCCTCTGCTTCTCCTCGTGGTTCCCGGCCTCGTGCTGCTGGCGCGTGGGAGCCGCCCGCAACGCCTCGTCCTCGCCTTGATCGTCGCTCAGGTCCTGATCGCCTCATTCGTGGTGATCACCATGATGGGCTGGTGGTTTCCCGGGCGGATGCTTGTGACTGTGGTCCCCTTGCTGGTGGTCCCCGTGACTTTAGTCGCGGTGTCGGCGCCGGCAAAGGGCAGGGCGGTCATCGCGGCGCTGGCGGTCTACGGGGCAGTGATCACCGCTGGGTTGGCATGGGCCGGCCACGCCGGCGAGATAACGATCGCAGTGGACCCGTTCGAGATGCGCTTCCTGCCCTTCCGAGGAGTAGCGTGGCTCTTTCCCGACTACCGTGTCTGGACGTTGCAGACATGGCTGCTCACCGCCGTGTGGCTGACGCTGGCCGCCTCCTCGATGGCCTGCGCTTCCCCGTACGGAATGCTGTGGCGGAAAGTCTTGTCCCTGTTACAGAAGCAAGCATCGCCCTAGCACGTGCGATCTGTATTGTAGAATTAGGTGAAGGGTCAACATCCTCCTCCGGCCCGGGACAATTGCGGCAACCGTAGTTCAATTGATAACCTCACATTTACGTGACTCCGCATTTAGTTAGGCGAGAAATGCATCTTGAGTAGCAACCAAGACTCCACAGATCGGACTCTGAGCGCCAGCCTTCGAAAAGCAGGCCTCTTGGTGATCTTCGCCGCCGCGGCCACGTTGATTGCCGTGGCAGCCCGGGTCGCTGCTGATGCTGACCAGCCCACACTTAGCGAATCGCTCACCGCCATTGCGGAGAACCGGTTGGCTTACAGTGTCGCGTGGCTCGCGCGCATCGTATCCGGCATAGCTCTCGCCGCCGCCGCATTCCTGCTGTGGAAAAGGCCTACGGCGCCGGAATGGCGTTCTTTAGCGCTTGTGCTCCGTCTGTTCGTGCTCTCGGGCGTCTGTACTCTGTTATCAGGCGTATGCTCCGTCCTGCTGACGGCGATGGCCCCGGCGACCGGCGGCTCGCCCGTCGAACCCGGAGCGGCACTGGAGACGATCGAATTGCTGCGGTGGGTGTTCGGAAAGTTAGGGTTTTCGGCGGTTGGACTCGCGATGGTGGCAGCCTCGCGCCCGCTGCTAAAAGTGAGCGGCGTATGGCGTCTCGCGTCTCCCTTAACCGCCTTGCTCGGCGTGGCGATGGTCTTCATCTGGCTCGATAGCGCAGAACTGCTGCACAGAATCTCAGGGCCGGCATTTGTAATCTGGCTGGTGGTGGCCGGCGCGATCCTCCTGACTGGCATGGCAAGAGGCATGCTCGCTAGAGCGCCCAACTCCACTTAGCTGGGCTTGAAGGCCGGCGGCAGGCGTGGCTGCTAGCCGTCGAATGGCAGACGCTGGCCGCCCTCTCGATCGTCTGGGCGTACAGGTACGCGGGGCGTTCGAGTACAGACCGGCCGATGGCCCGGCCTAGTGTCGCTCCGGCGCAGGCGCCCAGCCTTGGCGCTCCCGCCAGTCACGGGGCACCGACGCAAACCGCTTCGCGTTGAAGTCCTCGAAGAGGTACGGTGACTCGCCGTGCAGGATGAGTTCGCTTGCCGTCAACCCCGTGGCCGGCGAGATGCCGAAACCGTCTCCAGAGAGCGAGATCACCGCGAAGTTAACGGGGTGGTCCAGCGTGTCTATAACGCCCACCCCGTCCGGCGTCTGCTCCACCACGCCGCCCCAGCTCCTGATGACGCGCAGGTTGGCCGCGATCGGATATAGCTGGTTTAGCCTCTTGGAGATGTTTCGTATCGTCGGCGTGTTCGGCTTCTCGGGCGACGCGAGGCCCACGTCGATCCACTCCTGGTTGCCGCCGCCGTACGCGAGGTTGCCGCGCCGCGTCTGCCGCCCGTACAGTCCGTTCCCGCTCACCTTGCCCATTGGCATCAGTGGCGTTGGCTCGGTGACTATGATCTCGACGCGTCCAGGCGCCGTGGGCAGCCAGGCCCCGACCATCTCGCAGATGTGGCTCGTCTGCGGCCCCGCGGCGCAAACCACGAAGTCCGCGCCGATCTCCCCGCGCTCCGTGAGCACCGCCGTGGCCCTGTCGCCGCGCACCTCGATTCCGGTGACGGTCGTGTTCTGATGGATCCGCCCGCCCAGGTCCTGCAGCGCCCAGGCAAACGCCTGCACGGTGCGCTGCGGGTTGGCGTGCCCCCCGTCGCGGACAAACCACATCCCGGCTACCTCCTCGGACAGGAGCGGTGCCATCTCGCGGGCCTGTTGCACGTCCAGTATCTCGGACGCAATGCCGCGTTCATTGTCCAGCCTGCGGTTGGCCTTGAAAATCTCGAGGTCACGCTCGTCCATCGCGGCGATTGCCGTCCCCCGGGAGTACTCCGTGGGATAGCCGAGATCCTCGTCGAGGGTCTTCCACAGCTCCAGGTTACGCCGCGCCATCGCGGCCTTGGTCTTGGAGGCGGTCGAAGCTGAAGAGAACGCGCCTCCGTTGCGGCCGGAGGCCTCCCAGCCGACGAGGCTCTTCTCCACAACGACCACATCGACGCCCGCTCGTGCAAGTCGCCATGCTGTACTGAGGCCGCTGACGCCCGCGCCAATGACGACGACCTCCCCGTGATCTAGTACGGTCACCTGTGCGTTCTCCATCTACGTCCGGTCCTGGGCCGGAGTCCAGCCCCGGTCCTCCCGCCACGTGCGGGGCACATCCGCGAATCGGCCCAGGTTCATGTGATCGGTCGGAATGGTCGACTCGCCGTGCAGCACCAGTTCGCTGACTGCCTTCCCCGTGGCAGGGGAGAGCCCGAAGCCGTCGGCCGAGAGCGTGCATACCAGGAAGTTGGTCGGATGGTCGGCAATGTCGATTATCGGTGAGTAGTCCGGCGTCTGCTCCACCACGCCGGCCCAGGTCCTGATGACCGGCACGTGCTCCACCGCGGGCATCAGTTCGGCAAGACGCCTCCCCACGTTTCTGATCAGGGGCGTGTTCGGTTTCTCCGGCGTTGCCAGCTCCACGTCGATCCACTCCTGGTTGCCGCCGCCGTATGCCAGGTTGCCCCTGCGCGTCTGGCGACCGTACAGGCCGTTCCCAAACACGAACCCGTCCCACATCGGCTCGATCGGCGCCGTGACGAGTATCTCGACGCGTCCGGGCGCGACGGGCACCCACACGCCGGCCATCTCCGCAATGTGCCCCGTCTGCGGGCCGGCCGCGCTGACCACGAAGTCGCAACCGATCGTGCCCCGGTCCGTCTCCACCTCCGTGATCCTTTCGCCCTCGACCTTGAACCCGGTGACGGTGCAGTTCTGCAGTATTCGCCCACCGTGGTCCTGCATCGCCCAGGCGTACGCCTGCACCGTCCGTTGTGGATTGGCGTGACCGCCGCTGGGGGCGAACAGGCCGCCCAGCGCCCGTTCGCTGACCGTTGGAATCCACTCGCGGATAGTTTCCAGGTCCACGATGTGCGCTTCGGCCCCCAGCGACCGCTGGGCTTCGACGTGTTGCTCCATCTCCGCCATCTCGTACTCGAGCAGCGCGATGCGCACCAGGCCGGGCTTCCACTCCGTTGGGTATCCCAGGAGGTCGTCAAGCTGCGGCCACAGCTCGACCTCGGCCTTGGCGAGTCCGTCGGCCCTTTCCTTGCCCCGGTGGCCCATCTGGCCGCCGTTTCGGCTCGAAGCCTCGTAGCCGATCACACCCTTATCCACGACAACAACGTCCACGCCTGCCCTTGAGAGCCACCAACCGGAGCTCAGCCCGGAAACTCCGCCTCCGACTATGACTACCTCGGCGTTGTCCAGGTTCATGTGGCCCTCTTCAGCGGAATCAGAGTCAATGCCGTCGCGCGGTGGTCTGCCGTGCCTCCGCCAGCTTCGTGGAGCGGGAACGATTGTATTTGCGCCCGCTGCGGCCGGTCAATCGGGCAGCTGCCCGTAAAGGTGGCTGCTTGCCACTGAGTATAACCGGAGTTATACTCCCGTTGTGAAAACAGCAGTCTCCATTCCGAACCCAGTTTTTCATGCGGCCGAGTCTATGGCCAAACGCTTGGGCATGTCGAGAAGCGAATTCTTCCGCCGCGCCGTGGAGGACTACATAGAGTCGCACAGGAACGATGCTGTACGAGAGGCGCTCGACACCGTCTACGGAGATAAATCGCCTGTTATGGACGATGCCCTTTCTCAAATGCAGTATGCTTCCTTGCCGGAAGAAGACTGGTAGTGCACCGTGGCGAAGTGTGGTGGGCTTCGCTTCCCGCCCCACAGGGCTCTGGGCCAGGCAATCGGCGTCCAGTGGTCGTTGTTCAAAGCGACGCGTTTAACGAAAGCCGTATCAGGACCGCAGTAGTCGCCGCAATCACCTCGAATCTGCGGCTGGCCGAAGCCCCCGGCAACGTCCTTCTGGACAAGCAAGAGTCTGGCTTGCCGAGGGACTCCGTCGTCAACGTGTCCCAAGTATTGACTCTGGACAAGTCCTTCCTCACCGGACAGGTCAGCACGTTGTCAGCGCAGCTTATGACCATCATTGACGCCGGACTGAGACTGGTCTTAAGTCTGTGAGGAATTCACTCGAAGGTCTGCATCTGTTGCACAAACACGGAGCACAAACATGGCTACCCTCGTAACCGGCGGCACAGGTTTCATCGGCTCCAACCTGGTCAAGGTACTTGTCGAAAAGGGCCACCAGGTCATCTCGCTGGACATTGCGCCGCCGGACCCGCTCGTCCGCCGCTACCTCGGCGCCCGCTTCGATGAGGTGACCTGGCTCCAGGGAGATATCACGGACAGGCAGGCTGTGCTCGACCTTGTCGGCGGCCATGGCATCGAGAAGATCGCCCACGCCGCCGTGTACACCGTGGTGCTGGAAGAGGTCGAGCGTCAGGAGACGGCCCGGATCTTCGATATCAACCTGGCGGGCACCGTGAACCTGCTGGAGCTTGCGGCCGCCGTGAACTGCACGCGCTTCGTGTACGTCAGCTCCGGCGGAGTCTACGAGGCCTTGAGGGGCCCGGGCGTCGTCCTGAAGGAGACCTCCGAGTTGGTGCCCCCGCGGTCCATTTACAGCGTTTCCAAGTACGCCAGCGAACTCTTGACGAGAAGATACGCGCATCTGCACGGGTTCTCGGCCGTCAGCGTCCGCCTCGGTGGTCCGTACGGGCCGATGGAACGTCCCACTGGCCACCGCGCTGTAATGAGCATGCTGTGCCAGATGACCGGCATGGCGATTCGCGGCGAGCCTCTTCAGGCGCCGGCGTCCGCTGTGTGGTCGTTCACGCACGCGCTCGACCTGGCGGCGGGAATCGCACTGGCGCTCGATCATCCCGCGCCCAGCCATGAGGTCTACAATCTCGCCTCCGGCCAGTCCTGCACGAGCGAAGAACTGATGGATGCGTTGCGCGAAGCCGTCCCCGGAGTCCGGTTCGAGGGCGGCGGATTTGAGTCGCGAGCAAGCTCCTATGGCGTGACGGACGCCTCCCGCATTGAGCAGGACCTCGGCTTCCAGCCGCAGTTCGACATCGCATCGGGCCTCAAGCAGTATATCGACTGGCGGACGGAGTTCGGCTACTCGGATTGAGAGACCGTTCGGCTAAATGATCTCGCCTCCTATCGGCAATTCCCTGGCCAATTGAGCTTGAGTTGACTCGCACGTAATAGGTCGTCGTTCCCACGCTGAGTTGGCCCTGACAGCGTCCTGAGCTTGTCGAAGTGGCCGGCCGAAAGGGCAGAAACCAAGGGGGCCGGAGGGGAACTGGAAACTACCACCAGAGCCGGCTCGGACGAAGTGCGATTACCGGGTTGCGGTCGGATTCGGGACTTGGACGCATGCTGTCTCATTAGTAGACTGGAACATAGCAAATGCACGTCGGGGAGGGCGGAGGATGGCAGAAAAGAGAGAACTAACTGTCGCGGTTGATGCCGATTTAGCCGCGGCGGCCGAGGAGTACGCTCGGTCTCGTAGGATATCGCTCTCAGCCCTAATCGAGCGGTCCCTCCGGCAGATTACGGCCCCGAACGCGCAGTCGTTCGCAACTCGATGGCGAGGCCGGTTCAATCCGGCAGAGCGTGACGGCGCGCGCTACGCTGCGTTGTCGCAGAAGTACCTCGTGTGACGCCCTATCATGTGACTACCAGACTCAAATAAGTCCTCGGAAGGTTGCTCTGAGTACTGTTTCGACTCGAGACACTCCTGGAGGAAGCAATGAACATGACTGGCCTGATCGCGGTGGTTACCGGTGGCGGCCGGGGAATCGGACGCGGCATCGTGCTCGCGCTTGCACGCAACGGCGCGGACGTAGCCGTCGCCGATATCGACGCCGGCATCGCCGGGTCCACAACTGCTGAGGTCTCGGAACTCGGGCGCCGTTCGTTCGCTGTCGAGATGGACGTTACGGACCAGCAGTCGGTCGATGTCGCGGTCCGGGATGTAGTCAGCCGCTTTGGGCAGATCGATGTGCTTGTCAACAATGCGGGCGTTGTCTCCGCGCCGGGCTGGACGGGCCGCCTGGGAGAGAACGAGGCCGACTGGGACATCGTCTACGAAGTGAATGTCAAGGGTGTGGACCGCGTTACCCAGGCCGTCTCGCCGGGCATGAAGGAGAGGCGCTTCGGCAAGATCATCAACATCTCGTCCGTGGCCGGACGTCGTGGCAATCCCGGCCTATCAGCCTATTCGGCTTCTAAAGCAGCCTGCATCAGCATCACGCAGGCGGCGGCGCTGGAGCTTGCGCCTTACAACATCAACGTGAACGCTATCTGCCCCGGCCTGCTCTGGACGCCCATGTGGAACGTGCTCGCCACGCGCCAGGTGTCCCTGTTCGAAGACGCTGCTGCCCGGACTCCGAGGGAACAGTTCGAGTCCATGGTTGCGCGAACCACACCTCTCGGCAGGGAGCAGACGCCGGAAGACATCGGCAACCTCGCCGCCTTTCTAGCCTCCCAGTACGCCCGCAACATCACCGGCCAGTCGATCAACGTAAACGGCGGCTCGCAGCTTTCCTAGCGTGCAATGGACAGCTCCACGGTCCGATATCGAGGCCGATTCGGCCATGACAAAGACCAGGGCAGTGCACTGGCTCTCGAGTCGTCCAATGCCCGGATCGAGAGTGAAGATAAGATCGCATTGGGAGGATTGACAGGAGGCATGGACGCCTTCGGACATCAACTCTACGACCAGCATCGCGGCCTTATAGCGGACAACTACCGTGAGGTCGGCGAGCGTGATGACGGCTTCCTTCGGGTCTATGATCATCCACGTTGGTACTTCGAGCCATTCGATCAATGGGCCCCGCACCTACAGAAGTCGATGGAGTACATCGGTGGGAGAACCCTCGATGTCGGCTGCGGCGCCGGCCGTGTGACGGGTCATCTGCAAGAAAATGGAGTGGATGTTGTCGGGATAGACCGCTCTCCACTTGCCATCCAGGTTTGCAGAGAAAGGGGAGTTAGGGACGCTAGAGTGCTGTCGGTAACGCAGGCCAGCGCAAGAGGGCTCGGAGTCTTCGACTGCATAGTTATGATGGGCAACAACTTCGGGCTGTTTGGCAATCCGAGGCGGGCCCGTTGGCTCCTGCGCCGCTTCCACAAGATGACAACGGCCGGCGGCCGGGTCCTCGCCGAATCCACCGACCCATACGCTACCGACGATCCAATCGACTTGGCTTACCAGGATTTGAATCGACAGCGAGGGAGGATGAGCGGGCAGTACCGCCACCGCGAACGTTTCCGAAATCTCAAGGACCCGTGGTTCGACTGGCTGTTCGTTTCGAGGGACGAGATGCGCGAGATCGTAGCCGGCGCCGGCTGGGTAGTTCGCGAGTTCATCGAGCCTCAGGGAGCACAGTACGTCGGAGTGATCGAAAAGGACTCGGCTTCCGGTATGTAGCTTGGGTTTCCGACCATGGGTCCCCGGCAGTCGATCAACGTAATCGGCGGATCGCAGCTTTCCTGGCTAGTACGGGGAGGGTGTCCAAGAGTCGTTATGCCTATTGAGAAATCCCCTCTCCCTTGATGGAGACCTCTGCAAAACTTCCGCGTGGGCGGTTGGTGAGGTTTCCGACCCCTTCCCCAGTCTGCTGGGGAAGAGCCTGCCCTGAGCGAAGTCGAAGGGCTGGGATGGGGATTCTCCCCAACGCGCAGAGGCTGTGCAAAGGTCTCTTGATGGGAGAGGGCTAGACCGCGTCCTGAGCGCAGTCGAAGGAGCCTGCCCCGAGTCCCTCGAGGAGGTGAGGGTGAAAACCCCTAGAATGCACGGTGCGCAGATAGTATTGAATGCTCCTCGTGGCGCCTCCCATGGACAGCCGTTTTGCGCTGTAGGTATAATTGTTCGGCGCTGTTCGGTCTCAGTGACCCGCGCGCTGGCGCCGAGGTGGTGGAATTGGTAGACACGCAGCGTTGAGGGCGCTGTGGCCGCTAAGGCTGTATGAGTTCGAGTCTCATCCTCGGCACCACACACTTTCAGGGGCGACGTAGCCAAGTGGTCTAAGGCGGGGGTCTGCAAAACCCCTATTCGGCGGTTCGAATCCGCCCGTCGCCTCCACATCCCCTGGAGCCGCTTACAGTGGCGAACACTTCGAGTAGTTCGGACGCCCTTATGTCCGCTAACAAAACTTCAAGCCGCTACTTGAAGCTAGCGAACGACTGTGCTAAGATGGCTCCATGCGCGATCTAAACGCTTGCCAGCACCACCCAGGGAACCGGACCGAGCTTGCCGCCATTCTCCCAAAAACACTGTCACATTTGGTTGCATTTCATATCGGTTTGTATTCATTCTGTATTCAAACCATCTCAAATTGGACACATTCCCCGAAGTCCTCCAGCTATGAAATGTGACGAAATGTTACAGAATGTTACACTTTACCCGGTTCTCGCCTCTCAAAATAGCAACCACGAACAGGAGTACGCAACCCATTGGGCAAGATCGCCCTGGCATAGACCTGAGCCTGCTCTCAAGAGGCCTCAATTCAATAAAGTCTCCTGCACCGCTGACATTCCCGCGATGAGCCTGCCCTGGCCCCGTCCCGAGTTTGTCGAGAGGGCCAGCCGGATGGGCGGGAATCCAGGGGCGGGGCTACCAGCTAGAATAGTGCGGCTAGACCATGGCAGGCACAGTTTGGCCGCCACCCTTGAGGAGAGACCATGAAAATTGTTCGAGAGTCGGAAGTAGCCGCGCTCGACGCCACCGACAGGCCCATCTTCGTGGGCGGGAAGGTTACGCGCCGCCCCTTGATCGGTGGCGACGACAGCTCATACTTCGACTTCTTCATCGTCGAATTTGCCGCAGGCGCGAGGAACAAGCTCCACACGCACACCAGCGATCAGGTCCTCTATGTGACGAAGGGTAGAGGGCGAGTCGGGACGGAGTCTGAGACGTTCGATGTCGAGGAAGGGGACACGGCCTTCATCCCCGCCGGTGAGAAGCACTGGCACGGGGCCACCGATGATTCGGACTTCGCGCACATCGCGCTTACACACCCAGACAGCGTCACCGAAGTCCACGGGTAGAGTCGTCTCAAGCGGCCGCAGCGGCTACGAAGCGGAGAAGTCTATGAAGCCCTTCGGTTGCGCTTCTTTTGCCACTCCGGCTTCGAGTCCACGTACTCGTTCAGCAGCTTGAGCAGGCAGTCCTCGGCGTAGTGCTCGGTGCTGATTCCGCAAGTGCCAACGTGGCTTAACGACGCGGCCTGCAGGCACAGAATCGGCCTGGAAGTATGGTTCTCACCGCAAACGGGGCAGTCCATCGGTTCTCCCTCGTAGAGTTGTTTCTAGTAATGGCGCTTGATTGGGCCGGATGCCTACTCGACGGCCCCTTCCCGGATGGCGCGCCACCACGGGTCCTCGGCAAAGTCGTAGTACTTGGCCCTGTCCAGCACCATGTCGGCCCCGGACTGCCAGCCGGCCGTGATCCGGCCGTTGTACGCGCGGGCCGCGGAGTACGCCTTCGGCGCGAGCACCTGGGCGGCGTACGTGTGCCGCTCGCCGTCTTTCCAGCGCTCGATGCCGGACTCCTCTGTCATGAGTATCAGGTTGCCCTGGTGAGGGCCCTCGCCAAGCATCATGCTGCAGTACGCGGCAACGTAGGTATGGCTCGGCAGATCGTCGACCAGCGCGTCGTCCACCGCCGTGACCTCTTCCTCGACTTCGTTGAGCTGGCGGACACCGAAGAACCCCACCACGGTCAGGCCCTCGCCGGAGCGAAGCCTGTCCGGCAGGGAGATCACGGTGCGGTGGTAGTAGCCCAGCTCCTCCTCTTCCTCGAGTATCACCGGGCGCTGGTCATCCGGCAGTCCCTCGGGCTTGTCCAGGTGGTGCCGCAGCCGGTCCAGCATCTTTCGAAGGTAGCCGAGGTCCACCTCGCTGTGTTCCGGGTCCGAGAACGGTCTGCCGGGTACGTGCTCCGCCCGGCCAAGCTGGACTGTCTGTTTCTCTTGCATCGTCTGGGGTTCCTTCGGGTTTGGCAGTCAATCTCTATTCTATCCCGATTGCAAGCTGCCCGCACAGAGTCGTCTCTTTCCCCTTCGGCGCCGATGTGAAGCTGCCGTCGGGTAACGCCGGAGCCATGCCTAGCTTGACACTGCGCGGCGCTCCATCCCATACTCTTGCCAGCCGATCGTTCTTGGCGCGCGAGATTCGGACGGAAACAGGTTTCTAGAGTTCACAGGCTTGCAGAAGTACTCTCTCCTCACAATAGCCAGGAACGCCGTCTCCTTCCACGAAAACTGGCAGCGCGCCTGGCGAAGCCCCGACCCCCGGCCTGAGTACGATATCGTCATAGTTGGCGGCGGCGGGCACGGCCTTGCCACCGCGTACTACCTGGCCAGGAACCATGGCATCACCAACGTGGCCGTTGTCGAGAAGGGCTACGTCGGCGGCGGAAACACCGGACGAAACACCGAAGTCGTGCGCTCCAACTATCTATGGGACGAGGCGGCGTGGCTCTATGAGCACTCCCTCAAGCTGTGGGAGGGCCTGACCCAGGACCTCAACTTCAACATGATGTTCAGCCAGCGTGGCGTCCTCAGCCTCGGCCACAGCCTGCAGGAAATGCGCGACATCGCCCGGCGCGTCAACTCGAACCGCCTGAACGGGATCGACGCCGAGCTGATTGGCCCTGACGAGATCAAGAGCCTGGTACCCATCATCAACACATCGCCCGACTCCCGGTATCCGATACTTGGGGCCTCCATCCAGCGCAGGGGCGGCACCGCCCGGCACGACGCACTGGCTTGGGGCTTCGCCAGGGCTGCGGACGCCATGGGCGTGGACATCATCCAGAACTGCGAGGTCACGGGCATACGTCGAAGCAGCGACGGCGTAACTGGTGTGGAGACCACGAGGGGCTTCATAGGCGCCAAGAAGATAGGCGTGGTCACCGCGGGCAACTCCGGCGTTCTCGCAAACATGGCAGGCCTCAGGCTGCCTATCGAGAGTCACCCGCTTCAGGCGTGGGTCACCGAGCCCGTGAAGCCAATCCTGAACGCGGTGATCATGTCCAATGCCGTTCATGCCTACGTGAGCCAGACGGACAGGGGCGAACTGCTCGCGGGAGCCGGTATCGACTCGTACACCGGGTACGGCCAGCGCGGCAGCTTCTCGGTCGTCGAACACGCATCTGCCGCGCTCGTGGAGCTTTTCCCCATCTTCAGCCGCGTACGGATGCTCCGCGTTTGGGGTGGAATTGTCGACACCTGCCCGGACGCCTGCCCGATCATCGGCAGGGTGCCGGTCGAAGGGCTATTCTTCAACTGCGGCTGGGGCACCGGCGGCTACAAGGCCACTCCCGGCTCAGGCTGGGTGTTCGCGTACACCATCGCCAACGATCGCCCCCACAAGCTTAACGAGCCGTTCGCCCTCGAACGGTTCACGACGGGCAAGCTGATCGACGAGCACGGCGCGGCCGGCGTGGCGCACTAGGGAGCCCGAGGAATGCTGCTCATCGAATGCCCGAACTGCGGCCCAAGAGACGAGTCCGAGTTCACCTACGGCGGCGAAAGCCACGTCATAAGGCCGCCTGTTCCTAACGCTATGACCGACGGTGAGTGGGCGGACTACCTCTATTACCGCAAGAATCCGCTTGGGCGGCACATGGAGCAGTGGAACCACTCTGCCGGATGCCGAAGGTGGTTCAATGCCGTGAGGCACACCGGAACCTACAGCTTCGAAGCGATCTACGGCATGGGTGAGAGACCGCCCGAGGATAGCAGTTGACGCAGCCCAACAGGCTGGAGACCGGCGGCCTTATCGACCGCACACGCCCCCTCACTTTCTCCTTCAACGGGCGGCCCTATGAGGGATTCCAGGGGGATACGGTCGCTTCCGCGCTGTTGGCCAACGGCGTTGGCACGGTAGCGCGCAGCTTCAAGTATCACCGCAGAAGGGGAGTCATGACGGCCGGCCCGGAGGAGCCGAACGCGCTCCTGCAGGTTGGCACTGGCGCCCGCACCACGCCTAATGTGCCCGCCACCCAGCAGGAAGTATACGACGGCCTCGTAACTGGGAGCGTGAACGCGTCTGCCTCGCTGCGCGCCGACTGGCGGGGCGCATTTGACAAACTTTCCTCTTTCCTGCCGCCCGGCTTCTACTACAAGACCCTGATGGGCCCCAGGTTCATGTGGAAGACGTACGAGCACCGAATCCGGGAGACGGCCGGTCTGGGCTTGGCCCCCGAGTCGCCTGACCCGGACACGTACGACAAGTTGAACGCTCACTGCGATGTACTGGTTGTGGGCAGTGGCCCCGCAGGCCTAGCCGCGGCCCTTGAGGCAGGAGGAACAGGAGCGCGGGTCATCCTGGTTGAGCAGGACAGCCGTCTTGGCGGCCAGCTCCTCTCGGACCGCGTTCAGATATCTGGCGGCTCTGGCCAGAGGTGGGCAGCGTCCGTTGCGGACCGCCTATCAGCGATGGAAGAAGTCCAGGTGCTGACCCGCAGCACGGCGCTGGGCTACTATCACGGCAACTTTGTCACCGTGCTGGAGCGCAGGACCGATCACTCTAGGGCCGGAGAGATCGATGGGCCCAGGAACAGGCTTTGGAGAATCCGTGCCAAGCGCGTCGTACTGGCAACGGGCGCGATAGAACGGCCTCTGGTGTTCCCGAACAACGACAGGCCGGGGATCATGCTGGCTTCGGCGGCTTCCGCGTACATCAACCGCTACGCGGTGCTCCCCGGTACCAGGTGTGTGGTCTTCACCAACAACGACAGCGCCTACAGAACGGCGCTGGACCTCCGATCGGTCGGGGCCGATGTGACCGCGATCGTAGACACGCGGCCGCGGCCAATCGGCGAGCTCCCGGAACTCGTCCAGCACATGGGGATCTACGTCGC
Organism: Dehalococcoidia bacterium; assembly: GCA_965237445.1. Lineage (GTDB taxonomy): Bacteria > Chloroflexota > Dehalococcoidia > Lucifugimonadales. Next base: position 2,275,208 of record OZ250142.1, read on the forward strand.
ATCGGGGCACGCCGTCGTGAACACTATGAGCGGTGATCGTGTGCGCGGCGTGAAGATTGCTCGGCTCAACAAGGACGCCAATGGAGTTACAGGCCGCGAAAGGACGCTCGACTGCGACCTTGTCGCCGTCTCCGGCGGATGGTCTCCGTCTGTCCACCTTCATTCCCAGAGCGGCGCTCCGGTTGTCTATGACAGCGAGCGAGCCTGCTTCGTACCAGGCGAGCCCATGCTGGATGGTGTGTCCGTGGGTTCGGCTGCGGGCGACTTCCGCACGGCCGATTGCCTCACGCAGGGGGCGCAGGCTGGCGCTGCTGCCGCCGCAGGCGCGGGATTCGGGCAGGGTGCGCCGACCGGGGCGGCCCCCGAAGTGGAGGAAGCGTCTGAGGAGCCGGCCATGCCCATGTGGCTCGTGCCGACATGCAAGCCGGTTACGCGCGGCTCAAAGCGGTTCGTTGACTTCCAGACCGATGTTACCGCCGCCGACATCGTGGTCGCCGCCAGCGAGGGATACGAGTCCATCGAGCACGTCAAACGGTACACCACGCTCGGCATGGGGACCGACCAGGGCAAGCTGGGCAACGTGAACGGCATAGGCATACTTGGAGAGTGCCTTGGCAAGGAAATGTCCGAAGTGGGCGTGACCACGTTCAGGCCCCTCTTTTCGGGCGTGGCGTACGGAGCGGTTGCCGGTAGCGAGTCGGGTGACCTCTTCGACCCAGTGCGAACAACTGCGATTCACGGCTGGCACGTTGAAGCAGGCGCCGAGTTCGAAAACGTGGGCCAGTGGAAGAGGCCCTGGTACTACCCGAAGGCTGGCGAAGGCAAGCACGAGGCAGTGAACAGGGAGTGCCTGGCGGTCCGTAGTGGCGTTGGGATCCTCGATGCATCTACGCTCGGTAAGATCGAGATCGAAGGCTCCGATGCGGCCGAGTTCCTCAATCGCATGTGCACGAACCCGTGGAAAAGCCTCAGGATAGGGAAGTGCCGGTACGGACTGATGCTGGGCGAGGACGGCAACATAATGGACGATGGCGTGACCGGCCGCCTCGCCGAGGACCGCTTCCTCATGCACACGACTACGAGCGGTGCCGCCGCAGTGTTCGCCCATCTCGAGCGATGGCTTCAGACTGAGTGGCCTGAACTGAATGTGTACCTGACTTCGTCCACAGATCACTGGGCGACGATCTCATTGAACGGCCCCAAGAGTCGGGAGGTTGCTGAGTCGGTCTGCACCGGCATCGACTTCTCGAACGATGGGTTTTCGTTCATGTCGGTACGAGAAGGCGCCTGCCTGGGCGTGCATGCACGGGTGTTCCGGATCGCGTTTGCCGGTGAGCTGTCGTATGAGATCAACGTCAACGCCAACTACGGCCGGATGGTGTGGGAAGCCGCCATGGAGGCCGGGAAGCAGTTTGGGATTACGCCGTACGGGACAGAGGCCATGCACGTACTGAGGGCCGAAAAGGGCTTCATCATAGTTGGGCAGGACACGGATGGGTCTATGACTCCGCAGGATATGGGCCTGGATCGACTCGTGTCTAAGCGCAAGGACTTCATCGGACGTCGATCGCTTTCCCGTTCGGAAATCGTGCGGACGGACCGCAAGCAGTTCGTCGGACTGTTGACCGAAGACCCGGGCCACGTTCTGTCTGAGGGCGGGCAGGTCCTGGATGACAGCGACACATCCAAACTTCCGGTCCCGATGATAGGACACGTTACGTCAAGCTATTGGAGCGCAGTCCTTGAACGTTCGATCGCGCTTGGCGTGGTAAGGGAAGGGCATCAGCGGGAAGGGGAGACCGTGTTCGTCTCGACAGGCCCAGGAGACGCGGTGCCGGCAAAGATATCCAGCCCAGTCTTCTACGACCGCAATGCGGAGAGGCAGAATGTCTAGCGACAGTGCACGCATGGAGTCTCCACTCGCGGGCTACCGCTTCGGGGAGAGTATAGATCAGGCCGATGCGGGACTTCGCCTCGAAGAGAGGGAGCTAATGGGCCACGTGAACTTGAGAGGGGAGAAGAGCGATGCCCTGTTCGCCGCCAGTATCCGTTCGGCGCTTGGCTTCGATGTTCCGGCGGCCGCAAACACATTCGTCTATCGGGAGGACAAGGCAGCCATTTGGCTGGGTCCGGACGAGTGGCTGATCATTACGCCAACTGGAGACGAATCTAGACTGTGCGACAGACTTCGCCGCTCGTTGACTGGAATTCACGGCGCCGTGACTGACATTTCTGGCGGCCAGACGGTGTTCAGGCTGTCAGGTCCGCGTGTCCGCGACGTGCTCGCGAAGGGTTGCACGCTGGACCTCCACCCGCGCGCCTTCGGGCCAGGTCAATGCGCGCAGACCAACATTGCGCACGCCGCGGCCACTCTGCTGCAGATTGACGACTCGCCGACCTACGACGTAATCATTCGCAGAAGCTTCGCAGGCTATTTGGCCCTTTGGATTGAAGACGCCGCTTCTGAGTTCGGGCTGTCAGTAGCCTAGAGCCGGGGAGTAAGCCGTGCTCACCCAGCTTGAAGATGCCTACGGAGCAGCGATCCTTGACCATTGGCGTGGGAAAGGTGGTTACGAGATAGTCGAGCGGGACGACGGTTGGATCGGCTACTCGGCAGGTCCGCCCGCGTACTTCGCGCCTTACCAAGACTGGACGCCTCATCAGCGCGAGGCAATCGGCCTTGCACGGGGGCGCGTGCTGGACATCGGATGCGGCGCGGCCCGGCATTCGCTCTACTTGCAGGAGCGCGGACATGACGTGGTGGGAATCGACATTTCGCCGTCGGCCATCGAAGTGTGCCGTGAGCGAGGACTCAAGAACGCCATCGTTATGTCCGTTACGATGATCGGCACTGAACTTGGCACGTTCGACACGATCCTCATGCTCGGAAACAACTTCGGCCTCTTCGGCGGCTTTCGGCGGGCTCGCTGGCTCTTGCGCCGTTTCAAGTCGATCACCCCAGAGAATGGACGCATCATTGCCGAGAGCCTGGATCCTTACGCTACCGAGAACCCAGATCACTTTGCGTACCATAGACTCAACCGCAGCCGGGGCCGGATGGCTGGCCAGCTGCGGTTGCGCGTGCGCTACGGGGCGTTCAAAACACCCTGGTTCGATTACCTGCTCGTGTCCAAGAACGAGATGGAGGACCTATTGCGCGGGACCGGCTGGGCAGTGTCTCGCTACGTTGACCACGGAGATGGTCTCTACATCGCAATCATAGAGCGCTCACCAAGGGCAGGATGATGAGCACGTTCGGAGCTTCATCCGTTCGCGATCTCACCGGATACGGCAGGGACTACCCGAAGATCGAGTGGCCGGCCGGCGCCCGTATCGCGGTCTCCATTGCCGTTCAGTTTCAGGAGGGCGCTGAAAGAACTCCGCTGGAGGGGGACCCCGACCCAGAGCCCGCAACCGAGGGCATCTTCGGTGAGCCCGGCCGCAGGGACTACTTCGTCGAATCGTTCTGGGAGTATGGCTCGAGGCGGGGGATCTGGCGAATCATAGACACGCTGCACAAGTACGACGTCAAGGCGACGTTCTTCTGCTGCGGCCAGGCACTGGAGCGCAATCCGCAAGCAGCCGCCGAGATAGCCGCGAGCGGACACGAGGTGGCTGGTCATGGCTACCGACATGTTGAATCGTGCGATCTTGCCGAGGACGAGGAGGCCGATCAGATACGCCGGTGCGTCGAATCGGTGGAATCAGCCACCGGGCAGCGGCCGGTTGGTTGGCTCTCCCGCGCCCCGAGCGATCGCACGCTGCGCCTCCTGCTGGATGAGGGCGGCTTCATCTATCACTCAGACGCATACGGTGACGACCTCCCGTACTTTGACATCGACGGCGACCGCAGACTCCTTGCAGTGCCATACACGCTTGAGGTGACCGACGCGAAGTTCTGGACGCTGCCCACGTTCGCGGGGTTCACCCAGCCGGACCACTTCTTCAACGTCATGAAGGCGTCCTTCGACCGGCTATATGTCGAAGGCGCCGAGAATCCGCAGATGATGTCCGTGGGCCTGCACCCTCGAATCAGCGGAAGGCCGTCGCGGGCGCCTCAACTTGGTAAGTTCCTCGAGTACGCACGGGGGTTCGAAGGCGTGTGGTTCGCCCGGCGCGCGGACATAGCGACGTGGTGGCTTCGTCACTACTCGGAGCTTGGGTAGGGGGCCGGAATGTACGCAGTCAAGAGAGACTTCGTCGGCTACGGACGGGATTACCCGAAGATCGAATGGCCGAATGGTGCCCGCATCGCAATATCTGTCGTGGTGAACTTTGAGGAAGGGTCCGAGAAGACGCTCCTAAACGGCGACGAGTTTCCCGAGGCGTCCGGCGACGGCTTCACAGTAAGGGGTAGACGCAGGGACGTCCGCAACGAGTCCGCGTTCGACTACGGCACCAGGCGTGGTTTCTGGCGCCTGATGAACATCTTTGACAGGCACGACGTCAAGATCACGGTGTTCGGATGCGCTATGGCACTGGAGCTGAACCGTGACGCCGCGCGTGCCATCGTCGAAGCGGGGCACGAGATCATCAGCCACGGCTACCGCTGGATACCGCACTACGAGTTGTCGCGTGACGTGGAGCGGGAACACATTCGCCGCGCGGCAAATGTGATCGAAGACATCACCGGTAAGCCGTGCCTGGGCTGGTTCTCCAGAAATCCCAGTGACTCAACACGAGAGTTGCTCGTGGAGCACGGAGGGTTTCTATACGAGTGCGACTCTATGGCGGACGACCTGCCTTACTTCATCGATGTGCTGGGCAAGCGTGTGCTTGTGATTCCCTACAGCTTGGAGCTGAACGACGGACGGTTCGGCCGCGCTCCCGGGTACTCCGAACCTCGGGACTTCTTCCTGCGCCTCAAGGAGGCGTTCGACTGTCTGTACGAAGAAGGGGAGACCCATCCGAAGATGATGTCCGTGGGCCTGCACCTTCGCACGGTTGGCCGTCCGGCACGCGCCACGCCCGTCGAGGAGTTCATCGAGTATGCGAAAGGCCATCCCGGCGTATGGTTCGCGCGACGCATCGAAATCGCCCGCTGGTGGCTGGACAACTACTCCCACCTGCCGACGCAGGCAGGCTAGCGCAGGTTAGCTGGAATCTAGCTCCTCCAGCCGCTGCTTCAGTTGCCGGATGTGCTCGCGGCCGATGCCGCAGCAGCCGCCCACGATCTGGGCGCCTTGTCCAAGCCATGCTGAAGTGGCGTCTACGAACTCCTCAGGGGATATGCGGTTCTCGAACTGCCACTCAGGCATCTTGAAGTCGCCCCTGTGCGGATACACACCCACGGGCCCGTCCCAGGCGTCCCGGAGGATGTCAAGCGCCGCGCCCGTATGATCGACTTCGGAGTGGAACACGAGCGCCGCGCCGCAGCCAAGCGACTTCACGTCTTCGATCGAGTCGGCAAAGGTCGGGTCGTCCGCTGGGTCGCCCTCTCCTCGCCGCGGGTCGGTCGCATGGAGCGGGTGGCCGAGCAGGACCCGGCCGTCTTCAATGAGGCGCGTGCTGAAGGCCACCCAGGTCGGCAGCCCCGTGGCCAACGCCTCCTCACAGGCGATCACTCGCGGTCCCCTGCGGTTTCCGATCATCTCAACGAGCAGCATGTCGACGCCGCCCTCGGCCAGGTACTGCGATTGAGCCTTGAAGCTCTCCCTGATCTGATCCGGATCGCCCTGCGAGTTGGGACCTAGCGCGCCTGCTACGACCACGGGACGGTCCGTAGGTGCCTGGTCGCGAGCCTCTACGGCCAGTCGCGCCGCGGTCAGGTTCCATTCTCGAGCCTTCTCCCCAAGTCCATCGTTCCAGATCTTGAGGGGCACGGTATCGAAGGTGTTTGTGGTGATAATGTCTGCCCCGATCTCAATGTAGTCCAGGTGCAGTTGACGGATCACGTCCGGGCTGTTTTCCACGGTGCGGCCGCACCAGAAGCCGCCGCCCATGGGCGCGCCCATCTCCTGCAGCTCCGAGCCGATCGCTCCGTCGAGAAGCACGGTTCCGCCTTGGTTGAGCCGGTCTTCGATTTCCGAGTAGACTTTCATAGTCGCCTCCCTCTCTGGAATGACTATTCTGTTATGCGACCCGGGCGGAGAGCCCATTGCTGACAGCACGGATGTGTTCGGGGCCTATTCCGCAGCAACCACCTACGATCTGAGCACCGGATGCTACCCAATCTCTTGCTTCGGCGAGGTACGCATCCGGCGTGACCTGGTCGACGAAGACCCAGTTCGGCGGCTCCCATCGGCCCGCGTTGGCGTAGGCTCCCACGGGCCCGTGGTGGCTCTCTCTCATGACCTTCACGGCCGGACCCGCCGCTTTCAGGTCGGAGTGCATGACCAGCAGTGCAGAGATGCCTGCGTCTTGAAACTTGCTGACTGCCTCGGCCAAGGGCCCGTGGAACGTGGCCCTTGGACTGTGTTTCTGGCTCTCCTCGATGCCGAGCATGACTTCGCCGCTCTGGCGGTCGATAGCGCAGCTGATCGAGAGCCAAACGGAAAGTCCATGCTCTGCAACCGCTTCGATGGCCAGCAAGGACTGTTCCACCTTAGAGCCTGTCATCTCTACGACGATCAAGTCGGCGCCGTTTTCTGCCAAGACTCCTGACACTTCAACGAAGTTGGCCCTCAGCTCCGCCTCGCAGACTGCGCCCCAGTTGCCGTAGTTCGAAATCGAACCTGCCACGTAGACCGACCGATCACCGGACCGGTTGTCGCGCGCTTGGACGGCAACCTGCGCGGCCCGGGCGTTCCACTCACGAACCTTGTCTCCGTATCCGGCGTTCTCCAGGGCGAGGCGGCCAGACGTGTAAGTGTACGTGGTTATCACGTCTGCGCCGGCGTCGATGTAGGTCTCGTGGGCTTGGCGGACAAGTTCGGGATGGCTACCGAGCGCCGGGGCGCACCAGACACTCTTGTCCACGGGCGCGCCGAGGAGTTCCAACTCGGTGCCCATTGCCCCGTCCAGGACCAGCACGTCGCCGGCGTCCAGGCGAGACTGGAGTTCAGTGTAAGCGGTCATTGTTGACTCCTTAGCGGCTCGGGATAGTGAGAACTTTCATGCAACGGCTTCGGGCACCCGGTCGCGGATGGCCCTGATGTGGTCCGGGCCAATGCCGCAGCAGCCGCCCACGATCTGCGCACCCATGCCTACCCAACTCATCGCCTCGTCCGCGTACTCAGCTGGCGAGACCTGGTCGACGAATGTCCAGCTTGGCCTCTGCCAGTATCCGGCGTTGGCATACGCTCCGAGCGTACCTTCGTAGTTGTCCTTGCAAACGCTGAACGCGGGACTTGTCGTCTTGAGGTCCGAGTGCATGACCAGCAGGGCCGATCCTCCCGCGGACATGATCTTGCGAACGGCGCCGTCAAGCGGTTCGAATCCTGCGGAGTTTTCGCTGTGTTCCTGGCTTTCCTCGATGCCCAGCATCACATCGCTGCTGTCCCGGTCGATTGCGGAGCTCAGCCCTACCCATACCGGCAACCCAAGACCTGCGGTGGCTTCCACAGCGGGCAGGGCCTCGTCCACGTCGGCCGCCAGCAATTCCAGCAGTAGCGCGTCGACCCCGCCATCCACAAGAATACCCGCCAGCTCGCCGTAGTTTTCCCTCAAACGGTCTGCGCCTGGCTGCTGCCAGTTTCCGAAGTTAGAGACCGCTCCTGCTACATACACTGAGCGAGAGCCGGCGTACTCGTCGCGCGCCTCCATTGCGAGACGGGCGGCCAGCGCGTTCCATTCCTGTACCTTGTCGCCCAGGCCGGCACGCTCCATTGCGTGACGTGCAGATGCGTAAGTGTTGGTCGTGACGATGTCCGCGCCGGCCTCGATGTAGTCCCGGTGCACCTGCTTGACCAACTCCGGGTGGCTGCCAAGCGCGGCCCCGCACCAGATGTCGTAGTCCATAGGCGCGCCAAGGCGTTCAAGCTCGCTTCCCATAGCACCGTCCAAGACAAGGACTTCACCGGCGTCCAGGCGTGACTGTAGTTCTGCTGAATTCGTCATTCTCGGATACTCGCCTCCAATTCTTATGCCCAGTGTGAGAGTGAGCTGTCGCGGTGCATGTGGGTCATGCGGTCGAACAGGACCTCGTCCACCCGGCCGTCCTCGCCGCGGCGAAGGACTACTCGAGGCGGCTCGATTTCGCCAGTGTCCAGTATGAAGTAAGTGGGGTCGTCTTCGAAGTACTGGACCATTCGCACGCCGTTTCGCCAGGAGCCTCGCCGGGAGCGCAGTTCAAGGCTGTCGTCCTGCCGGGCGATCTGAACCCGGCCTATGCCCCGTGTGATCCTGAAGTTCGTGAGGTGTCCCGGCGCGGGGCCGTACACTCCGGGCGCCGCATCCAGTATCGAGGCGTTCGTGCTCCTGCCCGTCAGATCGAGAGGCGCTGCATTCAGCACCGCCCGCAGAATGGCTCCTTCGACATCGCCGAAGCCGTCGAAGGTCATGTTGAGGTGGGTCAGGACCGCAAGGTCTTCCTCGGGGACCACGGTGAGGTGGGTGTTCCAGCCGCCTGCGATCCCGCCGCCGTGACCGTACGTGGACCTGCCGAATCTCGATTGGCGCATGAAGCACAGCCCCACGTCGGCGAGGCGAGCGTCCGGGCTCCAGTGTGGCGACGCCATGTTATCGAAGGTCTCCGGCTTCACTATGCCGGCGGACCGGTCGAGAAGGGCGGCGGCGTACTTCGCCATGTCCTGCACCGTCGACTGAACGGCGCCGGCTGCCCTAGGGCCGACGTAAAGCCATTGGCCGCGAATGTTGATGCCGTCCACCGTCTCCTCGGGTTGGACGTCGTTGCCCAGGAGATCAGCAGTGTCGAGCGCGTCGTGGTCGGGTGCGCGGTGGTAGCCGGTAGTCAGGTCAGGATGCTGTTCGTCGAGGCAGTCGGTGTTCGACATGCCCAGAGGTTCGAAGATGCGTCTGCGCAGCACTTCCTCGATTGGGTCCCCCTCGATGCGGGCGACTATCTCACCCAAGAGGCCATAGGCGTGGTTTGAGTAAGCCCACTTGGTTCCCGGCTCGGCTTCGACCAGGATGCCATTTGGGTACGAGCCGGGGAAGGTGAATCCGCCCGGCTTGTCCGACCAGAGAGCCGTCGTGTACGGGTCCCGGTAGTCTGCCATCGTCGGAGCTTCGCCGGTGCCACCTGAGTGGGTGAGCATGTGCCATACCGTGAGGCTGTCTCCGTGGCCGTGAATGGGCACGTCCGGCAGGAGCGAAGTGACGCGGTCTTCGAGTGAGAGGCGGCCTTCGTCGACCAGGGCCATGACGCACAGCGCGGTCATGGTCTTTGAAATCGAGCCTATGCGCTGCCGGAGGGTGGGGTCCTGGGGCCTGCCAGACTCGATGTCAGCGTACCCGAATCCTTCGGCCCACACGAGGTCGCGGCCGGAGACGATGCCCACCGAGATGCCTGGAAGGCGGTGCTCTTCTACGGCGCGAGCGACTGCAGTGCGAACGCGTTCAACGTCGGCAGAGGTGAAGGCCATATTCTCAGGTGCTCCTTCCGGGACGCCAAAGCAACTCCACTGAAATGAGCGGTTGGCTTCGGGCCGCGTTCGGGATTGGCCTAATGTAACCGGAGGCGACCTGCCTTTCAATGCTGCGAGCCAGGCTGGGTTTGCGTACTGAGTGTGGCTTTCCGCGTTCGCAGGGTAGAGTTAGGATGGGGCCAGCACTCGGAGGATATGGTTGCATGGCGTTTGACATCTTGATTCGGGGCGGCACGGTCGTGGACGGGACTGGCGCGGCGGGGGTCCGGGCTGACGTTGGGATCTCCGGTGGCAGGATCGCGGCGGTTGCTGTTCTGGAGGGCGCCGAGGCCGAGTCGGAGATCGACGCCGCGGGCCTCGTGGTGGCGCCCGGCTTCATCGACATGCACTCCCACTCCGACCTGTCGTTGTTCGACTCTCCCGGCGGCGAGAGCAAGGCGCACCAGGGAGTGACCACAGAGGTAACGGGCAACTGCAGCTTCTCACCCTTCCCGACGGGGCAGGGCGAACCGTCAGCGCTTCGCGACCAGTTCGGAGAGATACTGATCTCGGAGAGGGAATGGACCTGGCGCACGCTGGACGACTGGGCATCAGACATGGAATCGAACGGCGTCAGCCTGAACGTCGCGCCGCAGGTCGGGCACTCGGCGCTGCGGGTCGCGGCGGGGGCGACAGCCGACGGCCCAGTGCCGGCCGACATGATGCAGGCGATGAAGCGGCTGCTCGCGGAATCGCTTGAGCAGGGGGCCTTCGCGCTCTCCACCGGGCTGTCTTTCGCGCCGTCGGCCTACGCGTCGACTGACGAGCTGGTGGAGCTGTGCAAGGTGCTCCGTCAGTACGACTGCGCCTTCTACGCGACTCACGCCCGGACAGGGGCCGGCAAGCACATTTCGATGATCGAGGAGGCGGTGGAGATTGGGGAGAGAGCGGGCGTTCCGGTCCAGTTCTCTCACATCTCGATCACAGACGGCCGCTACTACGGCGAGGGCCCCAAGATGCTGCACCTCCTGAACGAAGCCAGGGATCGGGGGCTGGATATCACCTACGACGTCTATCCGTACACGGCCGCCGGCTCGACGCTCAACGAGATCATCCCGCTCTGGGCGCAGGAGGGCGGGCATCAAGACTACATGGCGAGGCTTCGCGACCCGGCTACGAGCCCGCGAGTGGTCTCCGACCTGAGGCGCGCGGCAGGCGGACTGCGGCCGCTGTGGGATACGTGGCATGTGGCTTACGTCGAGGGTGGAAGGAACAGGTGGCTGATCGGCCTGAACGTGGAGGAGATCGCGGAGGCCTGGGGCGTGGAGCCCGAGGAGGCAGTGGTCAGGCTGAACCTGGAGGAAGACGGGGTCGTGGCCGTGGTCATCCACAACAGGGCGGAGAGCGACGTCAGATATTTCATGACGCAGCCGATTGCCATGTTCGGTTCGGACGGCAGGGCGATCTCCCCGGACGGGCTTTACGCCGACGCGAAGCCACACCCGAGGTTCTACGGCACGTATCCCCGCGCGTTGGGGCGATACGTTCGCGAGCAGGGAGCCATGACGCTGGAGACTGCCGTGCACAAGATGACAGGCTTCCCGGCGCAGCGCCTCGGACTGCGGGACCGGGGGATTGTTCGGGAGGGTATGGCGGCCGACCTTGTCGTCTTCGATCCGGAGGTGGTGATGGACAGGGCCACGTTCGAAGACCCGCACCAGTTCCCGGTGGGAATCCCGCACATGCTCGTGAACGGGGTGCCGGTGATCGAGGACGGGGTGCATACGGGCGCCCGGCCAGGCCGCGTGCTGCGGCGGGGAGAGTCTTAAGTGCAGGCCGACGAGGGCTTCGGCAACTTTCTTGAAAAAAAAGGAAAACAGTCTCATTTTGTCTTGTTTCACCAATTTCGTAGCTGAAACCCTCTGTTTTGCGGGCGGGTCTGAAGCGCCTTTGCCTTGATGTTGAAGCTGCCCTGGGGCGCTTTGAAACGATGTTGAGGTGAGCCTGAGACCCTGCCCGGGCGCTGTCTTGCGAAAGGGGGCCCGCCACGAGGGCGCGGCGCCCGTATCGGGTACGGGGCAGGCACTGGAGCTAAGTAAGAGGGAAGTGGCGGTCGTGTAGAGTTGCGCGGTGATCGCATGGCGCGAAATTGTGCGTCCAGACCGGACGAGAGTGGTCTCTTCGTAGCTGAAATGCTCCGATGCCGAAAAATAGTGTTCCATTATGTTCCGTTTTGTTCCATTTCGTAGCTGGATTGGGGTTAATTGCGGGGCTCCTTTGGAACACTTTTGGAACCTAAGTGGAGCACTTTCGGTGCCCAAATGGTGTCAATGCTCAGCGATTAAGTCCTCGCTAACTGTCAAGCGAAAATGTCCGCATGAAGGAGCATGTGACATTGACGCAGAAAGAGCACGCAGAAAGAGCAGACAAGGCTTCAGATTCTCAACAGTTTGATGGCGGACCATATGACCTCAGAGCAGGCAGCCACGTTGATGAGAGTGAGCGCGCGCCACACCAGGCGACTACTGACGGCTTACAGCAAGGAGGGAGCAGCCGCACTCGCTCACGGCAATCGAGGTCGCAGACCGGCCAACGCTACACCGGACCCGTTGGCGACCGACGTGGTGGTCCTGGCGCGGACCCGATACGCGGGAGTCAACCACACGCATTTGAGCGAACTGCTGAGGGAGCGAGAGGGCATAGACATCGGACGTAACACGTTGCGCAAGATACTGACTGACGCCGGTGTGAACAGCCCCCGCCGTCGAAGGCCGCCGAAGCATCGTGTTCGACGGCAGCGGATGGCTCGCGAGGGGATGCTGGTACAGATAGACGGCAGCTTCCACAGATGGCTGGGAGAAGATGGCCCCCAGTTCACGTTGCTGCTGGCGGTCGACGACGCTACTGGCTGTGTCGTCAACGCCCTGTTCTGCGAGTACGAGAACACCCGCAGCTACTTACTTCTGATGCGGGATCTGATACGGAGCTACGGCATACCTCTCGCACTCTATTCAGACCGCCATGGCGTCTTCAAGCACACGCCGCCGTCAGAGACCGCCTCCGCCCCCACGCAGTTCTCTCGAGCGATGGGTGAGATCGGCGTACAGCTGATATTCGCACGGTCGCCGCAGGCCAAAGGCCGCGTGGAACGCACCGCGGGCACACTTCAGGACAGGTTGGTCACGGAGCTGAGGCTCGCAGGCTCGACCACCATCGATGACGCCAACCGCGTGCTCAACGACTTCCTTCCCCGCTTCAATGAACGTTTTCGTGTGCCGTCGCAACACGCGGACACCGCGTATCGGGTCCCTGACCCGGAGCTGTGCCTGGACACAGTCCTATGCGTGAAGTACAGGCGCCGGGTTGCACGGGACAACACTGTTAAGTACCGCTGGCGCACCCTGCAGTTGCTTCCCGATCAGGCTCGACCGAGCTTTGCCGGGTCGGCGGTGGAAGTGCTCGAAGGGCTGGACGGCCGGCTGGCAGTGCAACACGAAGGGCGTATCGTCGCCTCCCAGGAAGCGCCTCCGCGACCAGGTATCCTGCGCAGCTTCGGCAGGAGGACTGTACACACGACTGTTCCCAGCCGCTACACCAACGGTGTCAGCAGGAGGTCGGAGGACGAAGTGGAGTCAATGGGCACAATGCTCGAAGCGGACAGACTCCGCGACGATGCCGACCGCAACGGCGCTGCAAGAGTTCGCAAAACCGTAACTCCGCGATCCAGAAAGCCCACCCCGCTTCAGACGGCGAGATGGAAGGCCGTGCAGAAGGCGAAGCGCAAGGGGCTGTCTATCCGTGGGATCGCCCGGGAAGTGGGCGTACACAGAGAAACCGTGAGGAAGTACATGCATGCCGAAAGCCCACCCATGGCGCGCCCGCGCAACGTCGGAAGTACCCCAGCCTGCTAGCATGGCAATCTACTCGGAGGACATTTTCCCTTGACACTTAAGCGGACATAATCGCCGAGCGTCGACACAAATGGAACACAGATGGAACACGCGGCGGAGTCAAATCGGCGAGGGCGAGGACGGAGCCCGGGTCCAGAGAGCGGACGCCGCCGCCGATGTGCGGAATCACGGTCCGCAGCATGCTTAGTTTGATCGTGTCCTGCCTGAGCGGCCAAGAACGGCCGTTTCGTAGCTAACAGTCTGATGAAGTTTCTCCAGAAGCGGTCGAAACCGGCCAGAAGCGGCCACGTGGGCGGGGCCACCAAGTCTAGCTCATGGCAGAGTCTGGACTTAAAGGGCAAGCATGTGTTGAACTTTGTTGGGCTGGCATAGTTCATATAGTACATGCATCGATAATAGCACAACAGTACGTTACCGACAAGGACTGATCCGGCCTGGAACTGCCGTTCAGAACCTCCATTGCACAGGAAACGTGTGTGGAGATGATGGGCGCCTCCGTTGTGGAAGGGCACTCATTCGTCGATGCCATTTGCGGTCCGGCTGATCAAGCACGAACGGACTGGTTCCCCGCTACTCCGAACAGGTCATCTCTGGGTTGTTCCGGGGGGTTGTTCCGGGGGTTGTTCCGGGGGTTGTTCCGGCCACCGATTCGTTGCTCTGTTGGCGGTGGGGAGTTCGAGCGTTCGCAAATGTTCAGACTTTCGGCAGCCGATGCCTTACTCTCTATCAGGCGACCTTTGCGTAACTCCATGAAGCGGAAAGGGGAACCCCATCCCAGCCTTCCCCAGCAGACTGGGGAAGGGGCCGGAGAGTCTTGTCCATCACCAAATGGAAAGTTATGCAAAGGCCTCCAGCGTGGGAGAGGGTTAGGGTGAAGGGGATTGGGCTAGTTTCGCAATGGTCTCCTAGCAGGCGATACGGCGATAGGAGGATTGAATGAGAGCGTTAGACGATAGTTTGCTTCAGACCCATGAGTGGCGGTGCATTGGGCCGTTTCGAGGGGGCCGCGCAACGACGGCCGTTGGGCATCCTACGGAACCCCTTGTGGCTTACTTCGGCGCCTGTGCCGGCGGAGTGTGGAAGACCGAAGACGGCGGCATGTACTGGGAGAACGTCACAGACGGCTTCGTCGAAACGGCATCGGTGGGGGCAATCGGCATTTCGGAGTCCTCGCCCAATGTTGTGTACGTTGGGATGGGCGAGACGTGCATCAGGAGCGTTGCGACTCACGGCGACGGCGTCTACAGGTCGAACGACGACGGCAGGACGTGGTCACACCTTGGGCTGACGGACACCCGGCACATCGCGAAAGTAAGAGTACATCCGGAGGACCCGAATGTTGTCTACGTAGCCGCCCTTGGCCACATATTCGGCCCAAATCCCGAACGAGGAGTCTATCGAACAGTAGACGGCGGTGAGACTTGGGAGCGGGTGCTGTTTCGGGATGAGGACTCCGGCGCCATCGACCTGTCGATGGACCCGAACGATCCCAGCGTGCTATACGCGTCCATCTGGGATGTCAGGCGCAGCCCCTGGGACATAGTCAGCGGCGGCCCGGGCACAGGGCTGTTCAAGTCGGTGGACGGGGGCGATTCGTGGACGGAGTTGACGGCCAAGCTGGGCATGTCCGACGGCGAGAAAGGACGGATCGGCGTTTCGGCTTCAGGCGCAAGGCCGGGACGTGTCTTTGCGCTGGTCGAGGCTCACGACGGGGCGCTACTGCGGTCTGACGACGGCGGTGAGAACTGGGAGAGGGTTTCGGACGATCAGAACCTGCTCGTGCGTCCCTGGTACTTCACGCACGTAGTGGCCGACCCGATCGACAGCGAGACGGTCTACGTAATGAACGAGCGATTGTGGAGGTCAAGGGATGGCGGCCGCACGTTCGCGCTCATGCCCACGCCTCATGCTGACTTGCACGATCTCTGGGTAGACCCGATGAACTCGGACCGGGTCGCCCTGGCCGGAGACGGAGGCGGCTACGTGTCATTCAATGGAGGCGCCACGTGGCCGGTGATCTCCAACCAGCCGATTGGCCAGATGTACCACGCAGCCACGGACAGCCGGTTCCCGTACCGCGTGTACGCCACGCAGCAGGACAAGGGCAAGGCCATCAGCATCCCCAGCCGGACCTTCAAAGGCGCGATTACCAATGAAGACACTTTCGAGTCCGGAACATCCGAGAACGGCTATATCGTGGTCAGACCAGACGATCCGAACGTCGTGTACCTTGGCAGCTCCGCTCTCGGTACGAGCGCCAACGGCGGGATGCTCTTCCGATACGATCATCGAACCGGACAGGAGCGCGCAATCGGCACGTGGCCGGAGTTCTACGGCGCCCTCGGCGTCAAGGACCAGAGGCACCGGTACCAATGGACATACCCCGTAGCATTGTCGCCACACAACCCGGACGTTCTTTATGCGGCAGGGGAACGCATATTTCGCTCCACGGACGAGGGCGCGAGCTGGGAGGCGATCAGTCCCGATCTCACGCGTGCCGACGAAAGCAAGATGGGTCCAGCGGGCGGTCCGATTACCAAGGAGACTATTACCTGCGAGCATTTCTGCACGATATTCTCGTTCGTGGAGTCGCCGCATGAGGCGGGCACGCTGTGGGCCGGCTCGGATGATGGGCTGGTCCACGTCTCGCAGGACGACGGCGCGACATGGCAGGACGTCACCCCGGCGGGGATGCCGGAGTGGGCTACCGTGAACTGCATCGAGGTCTCGCCGCACGAACCGGCCGCGGCGTATGTGGCGGCTTTCAGATACAAGCTCGACGACAACCGCCCCTATCTGTATCGAACGCGCGATTACGGCAGGACATGGCACGAGATTGCCCGGGGCATTCCCCGAGACGAGTTCACGAGGGTGATTCGAGAGGACCCTGCGAGGCGCGGCCTCCTGTACCTGGGAACTGAGAAGGGAGTCTTCGTGTCGCTTGATGACGGCGAATCGTGGCAACCGTGGCAACTCAACCTGCCGGTGGCCCCGATTCACGATCTCCTGGTCAAAGACAGTGACCTGGTGGCAGCGACCCACGGTCGTTCGCTGTGGATTCTGGACGACCTTACGTTTCTGCACCAGTCGCAAGAGCTGGACAGTGATTCGACGGCACACCTGTTCATGCCTCGCGCAGCACACCGGGTCTTGGGGACTCCTTCATCGGCGGGCCGTGCCAGCACTTATGGAGCAGGGAAGAACTATTACTCCGGCGGCGGGGGCTCCGCAACCTACTACGAGGTACAGCAGCCAGGCGGCGAGTCAGTCCGGGTCTTTCTGAATGCGGGTAAAGATGTCGCCAATGGCGTGGTTGTGAACTACTACCTTGGGAACCGTCCCGATGGTGATGTGCGGCTGGAATTCCTCGACGGAGAAGATCGAGTTGTTCAAAGCTTCTCCACTGCCAGTGGCGTTCCTGGGAGCGAGAAGCTGATCGCCGAGAAGGGGACCAACCGATTCGTTTGGGATATGCGATACCCGAGCGCCCGAAATGTGCCGGGCGACCTGACGACCGAGGGTATGCTCGCCGGGCCCCTGGCTCTCCCCGGCAGTTACCAGATACGGCTTTCAGTGAATGGCGAGAGCTATGTCCAGCCGTTTGAAGTACTTCAGGACCCGCGCGTGCCGACGCCGTTGGAGGAGCTTCGCGAGCAGTTTGAGCTGCTGATCAGGATTCGTGACGTGCTCTCGGACACCAATCATGCGGTCAATCAGGCACGAGAGGCTCTTGTCCAGATCGAGGGCTGGGTAAAGTGGGCCGAGGGCAGGCAAGGCGTCGGGACAGCACTTGAGAATGCGGTCATGGTCAAAGAGTCGCTCTCGGCGATCGAGGACGAGCTGGTGCAGAAGGGCGCCCGGACATCGCAGGAGGTACTGTACCTGCCACCGAAGCTGAATGCGAAGGTAGCGACGCTTGCGGGGGTAGTGGCGAGCGCAGACGCCGCGCCAACCCAGCAGGCGTACGAGCATTTCGAAGAGCTGTCAGCTCAGGCGGACGATATGCTTCTCAGACTCACCGACTTGACGCAGACTCACGTTGCCGCATTCAGCGATGAGGCCAGCAAGCTGGGCGGGCCGATTGTCCAAGTCTGACGGAGCCTGATGCAATCGATGCAGGCAATGAGGTGTTGTCAATTGTCCGGAACCTTGCGGATGGCTTCACAAGAGTACCCGGCACGTCGCCAGGGGAGTGGGCCACTCCCTTCCACCGCCTGGCGGCTACGGTTAGGATGTGGGCTGGCTGCGAATCAGCGCCCACTTATGTGACATTACCGGAGGCCTGTTGACGGCTACGAAACGCCAGGGCCATGCGAGAGCCGGCAAAGGGTCTCACCTGGAGTCAGTGCGGGAGGTGCTGCCCCAGGTGGCGGCATTCGCCGAGCAGGCGGAGCGTGACCGCGAGATTCCTACGGAACTGGCGAATGAGCTAAAGGACCGCGGGCTGTTCCGGCTGTTGATTCCGTGCTCGGTGGGCGGCGCGGAGATCGACTACCTGGACTTCCTCGATGTCGTGGAGGCGTTCGCCAAGGTGGACGGCAGCGTGGCATGGTGCATCAACCAGAACAATGTGTTCTCCACCAGATCGTCCGTCATGCCGCCCGAACTCGCCCAGGAGATATGGAGCGACCCTCGCGCCGTGGTCTCGAACGGGCCGCCTCAGTGGACGAACGTAGTGCGCGAAGGGGACGGGTACCGGCTGTCCGGGCGCTGGAACTTCAGCAGCGGCGCGCGTCACGCGACGTGGGTCGCGGCGCTGACTCAAGTCAGTGACGGCACTGCAGACGGGAGAGGCGAAGAGGCGCGCACTATGGTGCTGCCGAAGTCGGAGGCGGAACTCGTTGACAACTGGCAGGTCAACGGTCTACGGGGCACGGGCAGCTTCGGCTTCGAGATACGGGACGCACATGTGCCACACGCACGAACGTTCTTGGCCGACGATAAGCCTCGCGAGCCGGGACCGTTGTACGCGATGCCGATGGTGCTGATGTTCGCGTCAGGCTTCTCCACGGTGGCGCTAGGGATCGCGAGGTCGAGCCTCGACGCGATTATCGAGATGGCCGGGAACAAGACCATACAGGGCAGGAGTCTTCTCAGGGACGACCCCGCTACATGGCGACAGATCGGCCAGGCGGAAGCGACCTGGAGGTCGGCGCGCGCGTTCCTGCGGCAGAGCGCCGCTGGGGCGTGGCGCGGCACATGCGAAGACGGCGCACCAACGCTGGAGCAGCGCATTCGGCTGCGGCTTGCAGGCACGCACGGCATACGTATGGCCGTGCAGGTCGTCGATACTGTCTACAACCTGTTCGGGTCGCAGGCGATCTTCGAGCGTAACCCGGTCCAGCGCAGGTTCCAGGACGTGCATGTTATCTCGCAGCAGATCCAGGGCAGAATGGACCACTACGAGGCGGCAGGGCAGTTCTTCCTGGGACTCGATCCTAAGGGGAGCTTCTAAGGGGCTGCGCCGTTAGAGGGCGCCGCCGACGTTTCCGCACCCAGGCCCAATGTCCCGCCGCGATACATTGCTCTCCATCTTGCGTGCCTAGCCACGACCGTATGTGCGTGACCAAACGTTGCCGTTGGCTCCGGCGATGTTATGGCAACGCGCCTCTACGCTGAGGACGGAGAGACGCGAGTTAGATTAAGTGCCGTCGGAGGACTGCCGAGGTTTTGAGCGCGGTCCCTGCGGCTCAGGCTGGAATGGGCCGTCCCTGGCCTCCAGGAAGCCGCGCAAGCCTCCGGCGGCCTGGGCGTCGTACAGCTTTCGCCGGACCTCGCCGTAGGAGGAGTGCGCGATCGAAGACAGGGCGGAGTTGACCTTCATGGCGGTTGACAGGCCCATCGCGTCCAGGCCCATCCACGTAACGGCCTTGTTCACGCGCACGGACGCCTCCGGTACCTTGGCGATGCGATGCGCCAGGCGCATCGTTTCCTCTTCCAGATTGTCCCTTGGGACGACCCTGTTGATGATGCCGATACGCTGCGCTTCCTGGGCGTCCATGTGGTCGCCGGTGAGCGCCCACTGGTGCGCGTGCTTCCAGTTGGTTAGCGCGGCCAGCAGGAACGTCGTGTTGGACACGTGCCTCACCTCAGGCTGTCCGAACACGGCGTCGTCGGACGCGATGGTGATGTCGCAGGCCAGGCTGTACCAGAAACCGCCGCCCATGCAGTAGCCGTGGACCATGGCTATGACTGGAACTCCCAGCTTCCAGATGTGCATCAGGTTGTCAGTGTGGTCCAGGTCGCTCTGCCACCAGTGGCGCAGATAGTCGTCGATTTCCGTGGTCTCCGGAGTCAGGGACGGTCCGCCGCCCTCTCTCTTCATGTCGTAGCCTGCGCAGAAGGACCGTCCGGCGCCTGCCAGCACAACGGCCCTGATCTCCGGGTTTCTGTCAGCGCTGTCGAGCGCGTCCCGAAGCTCCAGCACAAGCGGTTCGTTCAGGGCGTTGAGCACCTCCGGACGGTTTAGAGTGATCTTCACCACAGGGCCGTCCTGCTCGTAGAGAATGAATCCGTATGACATCTGTTTCCTCCAGTGATGCTGAGTGTGCGGGGACCCGGCAGGGCGGGTCCCAGATTGCGGCCCCATCATATGCGAATTCGAGCATGCCGTTCCTAGGGTGAACTGCGACAGTGTTAGAATCGGGCAATTCCGGCGCACAGTCGCGCAAGAGAAAGGCATTCTCAAACATGAAGTTCGGGATTTTCTACGAGCACCAGCTTCCGCGCCCCTGGGAAGAGGACAGCGAACACAGGCTCCTGCACGAGGCCTTGGACCAGGTCGAGCTCGCCGACCGGTTGGGCATCGACTATGCGTGGGAGGTGGAACACCACTTCCTCGAAGAGTACTCACACTCCTCGGCGCCGGAGGTCTTCCTGGCAGCCTGCAGCCAGCGCACGAAGTACATCCGGCTTGGGCACGGGATCGTGCTCATGCCTCCCGGGTACAACCACCCGGCGCGCGTGGCCGAGCGTATTTCCACGCTGGACATCGTGAGCAACGGGCGCGTGGACTGGGGCACGGGCGAATCGAACTCACGCAGCGAGCTGGAAGGGTTCGGCGTGAACCCTGATCAGAAGCGGGACATGTGGATCGAGACCGTGCGTGAGACGGCCAAGATGATGTGCACAAGTCCGTATCCGGGCTACGAGGGCGAGTTCTTTTCGATGCCTCACCGTGACGTGGTGCCCAAGCCGGTGCAGAAGCCGCACCCGCCGATTTGGGTGGCGTGCTCGAACCGCGATACGATCAGGCTGGCCGGGAGGCTAGGCATTGGCGCGCTTACGTTCGCGTTCATAGACGAGGAGGAGGCGCGGTACTGGGTCGACGACTACTATACGGCGCTAAAGAACGAGTGCGAGCCGATAGGGCAGGCCGTGAACCCGAACATCGCCATCGTCACGGGGTTCATGTGCCATGAAGACAGCGACACAGCCGTGAGCCGGGGCATCGACGGGTTCCAGTTCTTCGGATACGGACTAAGCCACTACTACATTCACGGGACGCACGTCCCGGGCGGTTTCGACCTCTGGCAGGACTACCTGGAGAATGGCCCAAAGGATCGGGAGCCCGTGGGCTGCATAGGCAACCCGGCACAGATTCGCAATACGATTTCCAAGTTCGAGGACGCTGGCGTTGACCAGGTGGTCTTCATTCAGCAGGGCGGCAAGAACCTGCACGAGCACATTTGCGAGTCCCTGGAAATGTTCTCCGACCAGATAATGCCCGAATTCAAGGACCGGGAGGAGAAGAAGGCGGTGCAGAAGGCGGCCGAGCTGGAGCCTTACGTGGAGGCGGCGCTGGAGCGCAAGCCACCAATCCGCAAGTTGGAGTACATTCCACCCCTGGATTCGTATCCGGTCATGAGGGATAAGCTGGGCATCGAGGGGCCGCAGCGCACGGGGCCAACCATTCTCGATTCGCTCATTGGGAAAGAGAAGGCCGATGATTCGCAGGAGACCGCAGCGTCGTAATGGAAGCCACCGGTCTCTCAACGCTGTCGCGGGACTTCGCCTTACGATAGGAAACCCGGCCATTGACGTATGACCTGTTGGTTGTCGGCGGCGGAATCGCGGGCGCCTCTCTGGCCAAGGTCATGGCGGACGAGGGTGCAAGAGTCCTCGTGCTCGAAAGGGAGGCCCGCTTCAAGGACCGAGTGCGCGGCGAAGGGATACACCCCTGGGGCGTCGCCGACCTGAAGCGGCTTGGGCTGCACGACCTTGTTATGGGTACGTGCGGCCAAGAACTCCGCTACTGGACCAGCTATCACAATGGCAGGGCGCGGCCCAGAGATTTTTTCGCGACCTCTCCCTCAGGCTGCGGCGAGATCACGGTCCATCATCCGGAGCTTCAGGAGGTGCTGCTGCAGGCGGCGGTCCACTCTGGAGCGGAGGTGCGCCGCCGGGCGCTGGCCCTGTCGGTCACGCCGGGCGAGACTCCGACGGCCGAAGTGCGCTGGCAGGGCAGGGTGGAGCCGATTGGCGCGCGCCTGATCGCGCTGGCCGACGGCAGATCGTCGAGCGGCCGCAAGTGGGCGGGCTTCGACGTGAAGCGCGATCCGCCGATGACGGCGCTGGCGGGTGTGCTGGTGTCCGGCCTGAAGTGCGATCCGGGAGCGGTCCACGAGTTGGGTGACCCCGAAAACGGCCACGGGTTCCTGGTGTTCCCGCTGCCAGAGGACAGATACAGGTTGTACTACGCTTTCAGGCGGAATGAGCGGCCGAGGGTGCTGAGCGGAGACAGGCGATTCCCCGAGTTTACGCAGTCTACGCTCGATGTGGGAGCGCCGCCCGAGTGGTACGAGGGCTCTGAGAAGATAGGGCCGCTGGCGATGTACGACACGGCTGACACGTGGGTAGACCATCCCCATAGGGACAACGTCGTCCTGGTCGGCGACGCAGCGTCTTCGAACGACCCGACATGGGGTAACGGCCAGTCGCTGGTGTTCCGCGGCGTCCGCGTGCTGCGTGACAAGCTACTGGAAACGAGCAACTGGACCGAGGCAGGGGACGCCTATGCCGAAGAACACACGCGCTACTATGGCTCCATCCACCGGATAACCAACTGGCTGGTTGAGATGTACCTGGAGGTCGGCCCCGAGGCAGACGCCCGGCGAGTGAGGGCCCTATCCAGGCCTCGTGAGGAGCGGTTCAGGCCGGACCACATGGGCGAGGGGCCTGAGGCACCGAGCGATGAGGACGCCCGGCGGCGGTTCTTCGGGGAGT
Source organism: Dehalococcoidia bacterium (assembly GCA_965237445.1). Classification (GTDB taxonomy): domain Bacteria; phylum Chloroflexota; class Dehalococcoidia; order Lucifugimonadales. Next base: position 2,297,811 of record OZ250142.1, read on the forward strand.
AGGGGCGGCAACAAGGAGAGTTGGGCGGTTCTCGCAGGTTCACGGTACGATGGAGTTGTGAAGATCGGCAAGGAACTGCGCTTATGACAACGCTGGACGCACAGGTTGGCGAGTTGAGGGGCGACATCAGCGGCTTGAATCGCCGCATAGATGATCTGCATTGCCTCTTGATTGTGTTGATGGGGATAGCGGGGACGGGAGTATTGGTGACAGAGGCTAGGCTGGTGTTACATCTTATGGGATGACAGAGAGTTCACATCCGGCAGGCTCAGTGCCGACCGCAGAGACAGCCCCTCTTAACCTTCACCTATCCGCTGGCTTAGACGGTTGCTACTCACAGTCTTCCTCCGCTGCCTCAAGGAAAAGCTTCATCCTAGCTACACGTTCGTCTAGTTGCTCCGCGTTACTCCCTATCTCGGCATACTCGTCAGCGAAGGCTGCAATGTATCTCCCGATAAACTCTTGGGCAGCCCTTACTTGCATCATCCGTGTGGGTAGTGCCCAACATAGGTTCTGTAACTCTTGCTGGTCCAGAAGGGCATCCTCAAAGATAGTGTCGAATTGTTCCTCAATGGCATCGATTGTCTTTGCGTGTTCAACATACTCTTGCGTTAGTGATAGCCGTTCTTCTATCCGCGCCTCTTCCTCTAGCTTCGGAGTTGGGAACAGGGCTTTGATCTTGTCATAGGTGGCGTTGGATACGGTTACGTCGGCAGTCGTAGGGTACACCTTGAGATCTCTAAGGTTCGGCGCGGACTCCAAGATGTTAATCGCCTTGTCGTAACGAGGCCAATCGAGGCTCAACAGTAACCAGCGCTCACCGTCCTCCGCTGCGACCCCAATTTCCTTGCCATGTAAGTTGAGTAGGGCTTCCTCTGATGAATTCAGCTGGCTGATACAAACACCCATCACTATCAAGAGTATGATTGCACCGACAACGGCCCATATGCCGAGATCTGGCCTCTTGTCAACAGCAGGCTGATCATGTCTTGGGTTGGTACCGGGGTTACGCAAGGACATCCTACATCGTCCTTACAAGTAACTAGCGTTAGCATTCATTCCAATATGCAAGAGAGAATCTACGTCCATATCCAAATGAGAGAAGCGGTTACAACTGGCCCAGCAATGACGAGAACCACCATCTCCTGCTTAGTCATCCAAGTCCGTGGCCTTTCTCGATTCCCGAGTGGGTACAGGTTGTAGTGGCCGAACAATACAAACGGCGTTGTCGCGAATAGCACAAACGCCGTGGCAAACATGCCAGCGGCGAGTTGCTCAAAATCGCTATGTGCTATGGGAACCAAGAACACTCCTACAACCACCAGAAGGAAGGACAGGACCATGATACAGTCGGAGACCGTTATCCAAGTCAACTCGTCCCTAGCTTCCATTTCGATCTCTCGCTTGATCCGCCATGTAACCGCAGCAATCTGGAACCCTGCAAGCGCAGCAGCGGGAGTCCAAATGTGTTGTAGTTGAACCGCGTCCATTAGTCTCGTCCTATGGACGCCATGCAGCTTCCACAGCGACTATCGCGCTAGGACTTAATGCGATAGAAGACATGCCGTCGCATGGAACGGATCGAAAGCCCCTGCACCCTCGCTCAGCCCGTCTCTACCGGTAGGCCCTGCTCGGTCCAGTCCCGGTAAGAGCCGTCGTACAGGCGGACGGTGCGCCCGGCGCGGGTAAGCGCCAGCCACGCAAGGCTCGCGCGAGGGCCCGACCTGCAGTATGACACGACGGGATCGTCCGGCCCGATGCCAAGGCCTTCCAGTTGCTGTTTCAGTTCAGCCTCGGACGCCAGCAGTTGGCCGTCCTTGCCCGGGAGGCTACGCCAGTCCAGATGGACTGCGTGCGGGATGTGGCCGGGGACCTCGTCGGCATCGGACGTTCCCTCGAACTCTTCGGGCGACCTTACGTCGAGGCGCCTCCAAGAGGGGTCTGACTGCACATCTTCCGCGACTGCTCGAACGTCGGGCTGGGGCGCGTATTCGAAGACGGCCGGCTCAGGGTGGTGTTGCCGGTAGAACACGGGACGGCCTTCCTCGACCCAGTGCTCGTAGAACTCGGACATTACGCGAACGTCTCTGGCGCCGAGGTAGGTGAGGGCCCAAGAGACCATCGACACCTTCTGGCCGTCGGGCGAGTCGTACAGGACAAGTGTCTTGCTGCTGTCCACGCCCGCCGCGCCAAGACGGGCCGCGAGGTCGGCCTCGGGACGCAGAGCACCGACATCGTCGAACAGCTCCGACATGGGGAAGCTGATCGCGCCCTGCGGATGGCCGGCGAGGTGTTTCATCCTCGTACGAGGATCGACAAGCAGCACGGACGGGTCCGCGAGGTGCCGCGAAACCCAATCCGTGCTAACGAACGTTACCAATTCTGGGTGTGGAGGCGCCGCTGATGCGGCTATCAGGCTAAAGCGCTTCGATTTCGGTCGACAGGTTGGTGTTCCGGACGACAGTCTGCGTCACCGGTGAGCCATCGACGGCGAGCTTCCAGATCTCTTTCAGCGTGTCCTCATCGGCATCCGCCCGCACATAGGCCTTTGCGGTAATGTCGCCGTAGGCGGAGCTGCCGGTATCACTAACGCCTGCCCAGATGGCGATGTTCTCGAAGTTGCCCTCGACCGCGACCTCGAGGTCGTGGACCTTTACTCCCCGCTTCGTGGCGTTGAGGATGAACCCCACGGACATGCAGGAGCCCACGGCCGCCAGGATCTGCTCGTGCGCGCTGGCCGCAATGTCTGTTGCGTCCAGGTCCGCCGGCTCGTCCATCTCGACGGTGTGGGTGCGCATGTGCGCCTTTACGCGGAAGCCGTCCTGCCACTGGATGCGGGCGCGCCACGGGCCGCTCACGGCCGCAAGTACGTCCGGGTTGCGGAACGACTCGGTGATTTCCTTGATCTTGTTGGGATGCAATCCGTTCAAGGTTGCTTCTTCTGTCACAGCTTTGTCTCCTTCTTAGTTGCCGGTTGCTTCTATGCTATGCGTACTCTTTGCGCAGGACCTCCGCGGCGTCCGAGATCGCCTTCAGCTTGAGGAAGGACGTCTCAGCGTCGTTGACGGCCCGCTCGGCAAATGTTCCGAACCCACAGTCCGGATTCAGGTAGATCTTTTCGGGTTCGAAGTACTGTAGTGCGTCTTTAACCCTGTCTACGATGTACTCGGTAGATTCAATCTCCTCGGTGCGCGGGTTCACGACGCCGAGGCCGATCTCCATCTCGCTTGGATACTCTTTAAAGACCTCCAAAGCGCCGGCCCTGGGAGTCGCGTACTCCAATACAAGCTGATTGATGTTCATTTCCATCAGGTGGGGCAGCATCGGGCCGTAGTTGCCCTCCAGCAAAACCTCTTCCTTGCGGCTCCAGTTGCCCCTGCAGACGTGCACGCCGATGTTCACTCCGTCCGCATCTTCCACCACCTCGTTCATCAGGCGGACCGCAAAGTCCAACTCCACGCTGGGGTCGCGGCGGGCGCTGAGCGCGGCGCACATGAACGTGTCCGAGCTTTCCTCACCGTAGACCACCTGGGAGAGGATCGGTTCGTCTAACTGAATGTACTTAATGCCGACTGCCTTCAGCGCCTTGATCTCGTCCTTCAGAATCTGCACCACGTCAACGGCCAGCTCTTCCTGGCTTCCGTATGCTTTTTCGGTTAGGCCGTCGAACCAGCAGGAGCGCGTCATCTGGTAGGGCCCAGGCAGCGGCACCTTGATTGGCCTGGACGTGAACTTCTTCAGCGATTCGACCTCGTCCAGCGAGAGACCGTCCCTCGCTCCGAGTTTGTCCAGAGCGATCGGGCTCTTAATCGCGAACGCCGGAACGTCCTGGGCCCGCAGGATCTCTTCGAAGCTGGCCCGGTCCTTCACGTAGTCCATGAGCTCGGACACCTTCATCAGGCTCAGCCCGTCGAGCTTCTCCACGATGAAGGAGTAGAAGTTGTCGCGCCGTTGTTCACCGTCGGAAACGATGTCTACGCCCGCGTCTTCCTGGTACCTGACGACCTGCTCCACCGCCTCGTCCGCGATGCGCTCGAACTCATCCGGTTCGATCTCGCCTTCCTGCTGGCGGCGAAGGGCGTCCTTCAGCTCGTTCGTACGGGGCCAACTGCCAACAACCGTGACCGGAAACAACACATTCTCACTCATTTCTGCATCTTCTCCATTGAGGTCTGGCAAGCTCGGAATGGCGCCCAAGTTGTAGTAAAATTCTCCGAGATCGGGCAGACTGAATTCCTACGCTCATTTCCGCGATGCGTATAGTTTGAACGCGAGGGCTTGGGCCGTCAACTGTTGGATTCACGACGCACTTCGCAACTCTATGCCTTCCCCTATATGAGGGCGGGAGGTTAGGATTGCCCGATGCGCCAGGCAAGCCCCATCTAATCGCGGGGCACGACTCGTATAAGTTCATGACAAACTACCAAAGCTTCAGAGGCCATGTTTACATTGATACCAGGAATATTGTTACGAGGGGAAAGCTCCGGCACTGCTTTCGGAGCGCTGTCGTTCACTATGCTCGCGGCGCTACTGACGACTCTGGCGATAGCCGTGTCGGCATGTAACGGCGACGAGCCGGCGCCGGCGCCGACGCACGAGGCGGTAGTTGAGGCGACGCCCGAACCTCCTCCGCCCTCGTTCATTGGGGATGTGGAAGCGATTTGGGCGGACGACTTCGAGCGGTACTCCGCCGGCACCTTCCCACGAGAGGGCGGCTGGCAGCGGTGGAAGAGCAGGACGCTGAACGCGATCAGTTCGCAGTCCAGCGCGGGCGGCACAAAGTCATACGAACTGGGCAAATCCTCTCAGACTGCCAAGAAAATCCCCGTGGGATTGCAGCAAGTGTCTTACACAGCGAAGTTCATGGTAACTGCCGTAGACGAGACCAGCCCTTCGCCCTCGATCATGATCGGTTTGGGGTGGAAGATGGTAGACGGCAACGTTCCTCACGCCTCCGCTTGCGGGGTCTGGGTCAGCGGCCGTCTTACCTGCGGCGGCATGGACCTCGGGTTGGCCGAAGCAGAGAAGTGGTACGAGTTACATGTCGTTGCCGACCTCGCGTACGGGAGCGCGCAGTACTGGCTTGACGGGACGGACTATGGCGTCTCGCCGCTCGTGACTTCGTTCGGCGTGCCTCTGGACAACGTCTCGCACTTCCTTGCACTGAGCGGACCGCGGGAAGTCGAGGCATACATCGACGATGTGGCGGTCTTCAGAGGTGAGGTGGGCCCCCTGAGTTCCTCTCAGCCCTAGCAGGCTGCGGAAGAATCTTTCCCGACCATGCTTCAGACCCACTTCTTGACAGGAAGGGGAGGAGATATGTATCTGAGGGACACCCTCAGACTCCCGGCAAAGGGGCTCTGCCCCTCTGCACACCCCGTTTTTCAGCAGCCTGCTAGTCTGCAATAGGGCAACACGGCGCACGGTATGATTCATCGGGAATTTCACTGCGAACTGTTCGTGTTCCGGCATGGCGAGTCCAAGTCCAACGCAGAGCTTGGGTGGATGGGCGCCACCGACCGCGACTCGCCCCTGACGGAGACGGGCGTCCGACAATCGAAGGCGCTGGGCCGCCGGTTGCGAGCAGAGGGCGTGTGCTTTGACCGGATGTACAGCTCCACTTTTCCACGCGCAATCCAATCGGCCGAATTGGCGCTGGAGGCGATGGGGCAGACGAGCGTGCCTGTAACGCCTGTCCCGGCACTCGTCGAGAGGGAGACGCCGTCCTGGCGCGGGATGGGTAGCAAGGAAGCCCTGACCGACGAGGCGCTCGCCTACATGACCGTGAAGAGCTCAGACTTTGTTCCGGTGGGAGGGGAGTCCCACCGGATGGCGCGGAGGCGGATATCGGCATGGCTGGAGGACGAGCTGCTTTACAACGTGGAACTGACTGGCAAGCTGGTGGAGCTGACCATCGGTGTGTCGACTCACGGGGACACGATCAACAGCATCCTTCATTATGTGCTGGGCACGGACGAGCGGTTCCTCTCGAACTGCGAGCCCGCTAACTGCTCCGTTACAAGGCTGGCGTTCGACAGCGGCGGCTGGGCGGTGCTGTCGGTCAACGACGCCGGGCATCTTTCGAGAGGCGTTTAGCCCTCGACTGTCAGCGAGATCCGGCGCTCGCGACTTTGATGGGCGTCAGCGGCCCTCGTGGGCGCGGCGTATTGCGTCCGACACGAACTCATAGTAGTCGGTCCCTGCTCTGTCGTCGGTGGCGCTGAGGTCGCCCATTTCGCGAGAGGCGGGAATCCAGGCCGCCGGGTCGGGTAGGGCGCGCGCCGCGCACGCCACCTCCCAGAAGCCGAGGTTGCGTACCGGGCCTGATTCGGCCTCGTAGTAGTGCAGGAAGGGGTCCGCGGCCTCCTTGATGCCTCTCAGGTACATGTTCATTCTGAAGTAGCCAACGTCCAGAGCAGGATCGCCGTATGATGCCGCATCCCAGTCGAGGAGCGCCGACACGCGGCCATCGAGCCACAGGACGTTCCCCGGCCAGTAGTCCATGTGAAGGAACACCGGTGGAGCAGCGGGAATCCCGGACCGAAGCTCCCGGACTGTGCTGAAGATGGTCTCCGATAGCCGGTGCCCGGTCTTTATGGCAGGCCAGTTGCCTGAAAGAAAGAACAGCCCCATGTCCGTGCCGCTATAGATGTGCTCACGATCTTCGGCATCCGGTCTGACGTCGTGTACCCGCAGGAGGAGGCGGGCGAGGTCTTCGGCCCAGCTACGCGGATCCAAAGGACCTGCGATCTGCCGGCCTTCAACCAACGTGGTGACGATTCCAGGGATATCCAGCAACTCGCCGGTGACGTCGAGAAGAACGGGCTCAGGGGCAGGAATGCCGTGTATGCGGGCGATCTGCAGGCCGTGGAACTCGGCGGTTGCTCGCTGGGGGTCGGGGTCGTCGGTCAAGCGTTTGACTACGAATCGCAGCGTGCGGCCCCGGGGAGATCCGGCCTCGATAATATGAACGGCGTTCGTGAAGGCAGCCTGAGCCGGTGTTATCGATATCAGCTTGTGGCGCGGGGCGATCTCATCGAGGACCTGTTGAGCCTTACGGGAGCCCAGCCCGATGATCGATGTTTGACCTTCGAGCACCAGCCGGTCCTAGATGAGAGGCGAGCCTGTGCTCGGCAGCGGCCGGTCTACGAGTATGAGAACGCCGGCGTTATTTCGCCGGAGAAGTCTCTACGATGGCTAGGCATGACGACGATGTCAGCAACAAGGCTGCGCGCCGGGGCGGCCACGGCGAGGACAATTGCGTCAGCCACATCGTCCGAGGCCAGCATCGTCGCGCGGGCATCCGCGGAGGGCACCACCGGGCGTAGCTCCATGATGGGAGTGTCGACCTCGCCAGGCGACACCGAGCAGGCGCGAACTCCCGTGTTCGCAAGCTCCTGGTTTAGGTACTCGGTGTAGTTCAGGATGGCGGCTTTGGCCGGGCCGTAAATCGGCCCCGAGAGCAGGCTGGCCCGTTTGCCGGCCACCGAGGACACGTTCACTATAGTCCCCGATCCGGCTTTGACCATCGTGGGCAGCACGGCCTGTGTAAGGAACAACGGACCGATCACGTTGACGCGAAACACAGCGTCGGCCTCTTCCGGAGTCAGTGTGAGGGTGGTCCTGTTCCGGCTGCTGAAGCCGGCGTTGTTGATAAGGACGTCAATCCGGTTGTACTCCCGCAGTGTGTCATCGACGATACGCTTGATGTCTTCTGTATTCGTAACGTCCGCCGCCATGACGGTCGCGGCAGATCCAGCGGCCTCGATGCGGTCGCGCACGGTATCCAGCTTCGACCTGGTGCGGCCGACGAGCACGGGGACCGCGCCCAAGCCGGCCAGACGAACCGCCGTCGCCTCGCCGATGCCGCTGCCGGCTCCGGTCACTATGCATACTTGTCCATTCATTCCGTGCCTCCTGATATGCGTCTAACGCAGTTCGATTGCCCGCCGCGCCCGGCTGGGTCAGTCGCCTTGCTTGATGAAGTCGGCAACGCGCTCCCCCATTGCCATGACGTTCGCGTTCAGGTTCGCGCGGGGGCAGTCAGGCATGATCGAGGCGTCCACGACCCTGATCCCCTCCAGGCCGTGCACCTTGCCATGTTGGTCCACAACGGCCATGGGATCGGTCGACGGGCCCATCTTGCACGTGCACGATATGTGGTGAGCGGTCACAACCTCTCGCATCAGCCAATCGTTCATCGCTTCGTCGGAAGCGAGCACATCGTCGGACGGCTCCATGCGCGCCTCGACGATGTCATCGAACGCAGAGTGGTTAAACAGGTCGGCGGCGAGCCTGATACCCTCCCGGCACCGCTGCACGTCAAACGGATCGTCCAGCAGGTTGTAGTCTAGGTGGGGCTGCCTTCGCGGGTCGGTGGATACCAGCCTCAACTCCCCGACGCTGACGGCCAGGTTCAAGCAAAGGCAGATACCGACGCCCACCGGCCACTTCTCGTCCATGCCCCGGTCCGGCTTTTCCGACACGAAGTTGTTCATGTACATGATCATGTCGTTTCGGAATGGCGAGCCGCCGGCCGTGTACCGCAGCGTAACCGCTCCGGCGGGTGTAGAGCGCGTGTCGAGCGGGAAGCCGGGCTTCGTGCGCCAGCCGGCGTGAACGTCCGGATGGTCGCGCAGGTTACTGCCAACGCCGGGAACGTCCTGCACAACAGGTATTCCCAGGTCTGTAAGCTGGTCCGCCGGGCCGACACCGGACAGCGCAAGTAGTTGCGGCGATCCGACGGCCCCGGCGCACAGAATCACCTCGTGCGCCCGAAGCGTGTAGAACTCGCCCTGGCTCAAAACGAGCACGCCGGTGGCCCGATTCCCATCGAAGAGGACGCCATGCACGAGGCAGTTGGGTCTGATCGTCAGGCCAAGCCGGTGCCGGGCCAGGTTGAGGTACGACATCGAGGTACTCACTCGCTGGCGGTCCACAATGTTGAAGGTAAGCGGGCCTACGCCAGTTGATCCGGGGTCGTTGTGGTCCGGGCAGTCCGTGAAGCCCGCGTCTCTGCAAGCCTGGTAGAAGGCGTGCTCCTGCGGCCCCCAGACATCCGAGTCGTACCTGCCCACACTTACAGGCCCGCCTCCGCCGTGGTGCTCCGCCGAAGAGTAGTCGCGGTCGGACTCGGACTTGTTGAAGTAGGGGAGCATCTGGTCGAAAGTCCACTTGTCATTGCCCATTTCGGCCCAGCGGTCGAAGTCGTCCGGCAATCCCCGCAAGTACTGGGCACCGTTGACCGCGCTGGACCCGCCAGTGATTTTGCCGCGAGGCACCACCATGGGCGGGGCCTCGTCCGTTGCCCGGGCGACGTAGTTCCAGAGGTGCTGGCTCTCCCATATGGAGGCGTTGCTACCGTAGGCATACCGGACTTCGACCGGCAGGTCCTCGACGTCCGGGAAATCCAAGCCCGCCTCGATCAGCATCACAGACCGACCGGGGTCTTCCGACAGGCGCATTGCGAGCACGGAACCTGCGGAGCCTGCGCCGACGATTATGTGGTCGTATATCATGCGTTGCTGACCTCCGTAAATAGACCCCAGGTGGGCCGGACCAGCCCGTGATGCCTCATGTGCGGGCAACGTGATGTTACGCGATGCGGGAGGCGTGAAACAAACCTGATGCGAACGGTGGAACAGATCAACCTGGGTATCGTTGGCGCGTCCGGCCGGGGATCGGGCTTCAAGACGGCATGCGACGCGGTCGGAACAGTGCGAGTCCACGCGGTGTGTGACATCGACACGGCAGGCCTTCCGCAAGCCGCGGCGGCCCTCGGGGCGGCGGAGCAGTACGTCGACTACGGCGAGATGCTGTCAGCTTCGGACATCGACGCGGTTGTTATCGCCACGCCCATGCAGCACCACGTCGAGCAGTCAATCGCGGCGCTCGAGCGTGGCCTCCACGTGCTGAGCGAGGTCCCGGCCGGCGTAAGCATCGAAGAGTGCCGGCAGCTCGTGACGGCGTGCGAAGCGTCCGACGCTGTCTACATGATGGCGGAGAACTATGCGTACACAAAACCGAACATGATGGTCCGGGAGATAGCGGACAAAGGGCTGTTCGGCGAGCTCTACTATGCGGAGGGCGAATACCTACACGAACTGAAGGGGCTGAATGAACGAACTCCCTGGCGGCGTGTGTGGCAGACCGGCATAGACGGCGTTACGTACGGTACGCACAGTCTGGGTCCGATACTGCAGTGGATGAGTGGGGACCGCGTCGTGTCTGTATGTTGCGCCGGGAGCGGCCATCACCACGTGAACCCGCGCGGCAACGAGTACCACCAAGACAGCAACGTGATGCTGTGCAAGATGGCAAGCGGCGGGCTCGTCAAGATCAGGGTGGACATGTTGTCGGACAGGCCCCACGCTATGACGAATTACCAGCTTCAAGGCACTGACGGTTGCTACGAGTCGGCCCGCGCGCCGGGGGAGCCGGACAGGATATGGCTGCGATCTGAGCGCGCGGAACCGGACCAATGGCAGAGCCTCGAAGAGCTGGAAGAGAAGTATCTGCCTGAGCAGTGGCGGAAGGCAGGGGAGGCCGCCCGGTCGGCAGGCCACGACGGCGGCGACTACTTCGAGGTGCTGGAGTTCGTCGACGCGGCGCTTGGCAAGCGGGCGCCTAACATCGGGATCCACGAGGCGATGGACATGACGGTCCCGGGGCTGGTCAGCCAGCAGTCGATAGTCAGCGGCGGCGAGTGGCTGCCGGCGCCGGACTCGCGAAAGTGGTAGCGGAGCGACTCCGGCCCTCTAGTCCTGCTCCTGCTCTCGGAGAACACGTCGAAGAATCTTGCCCGAAGGGTTCTTGGGGATCGCATCCACGAACTGAACCTCGCGGACACGCTTGAAGGTGGCGACCCTGCCGGCAACGAACGACATGATGTCTTCGCCGCTGGCATCTGCCCCCGGCTTCATCACGACGAACGCCTTCGGCACCTCGCCGGCTTCCTCGTCCGGCTTGGGTACAACGGCGGCGTCGGCCACTGCGGGGTGCTCGAGCAGTAGTCCCTCGAGCTCGGCCGGCGGAACCTGGAAGCCCTTGTACTTGATGAGCTCTTTCTTGCGGTCCAACACCCAGACGTACCCGTCTTCATCCATCTTCACTATGTCGCCGGTGTGAAGCCACCCGTCCTCGGTGATCGTCTCGGCCGTCGCCTCCGGGTTGTTGAAGTAGCCTTTCATTACCTGAGGGCCCCTGACCAGCAGCTCGCCGATCTCGTTCGGCTCCAACTCGACCGTGCCGGTCTCCACATCCACGACCTTCTCTTCCATGTCCGGTCCGGCGGGTCCAATCGAGCCGGGCTTGGTCAGATGGGGCTCCAGGTAGTCGGAGTTGCAGTAAGGCGACGTTTCCGTCAGGCCGTACCCCTGGAGCACGGGGAATCCCAAAATGCTCGATACGCGCTGCTGGAGCTCGCCGGATAGCGGGGCGGCGCCGCAGAAGCCGAATCTCAGAGCGGACAGGTCGTAGTCCTTCGCGGCCGGATACTGCGTAAGACCCAGCATGACCGGGGGCACGGTGTAGAGGATCGTAACCCGGTGCCGGGACAGCAACGCCAGGAACTCCTCCATGTCGAACCTGCCCATCATCACCTGCGTGGCCCCGACCGCGAGGGAGGCGTTCATCAGAATGTTCATGCCGTAAATGTGGAACAGCGGCAAGTGAACCAGGATTACGTCTTCCTCCGTCGGCGTGGCGGCCTCTTTGCGCTTGACCATCTGCTGGACGTTCGAGGTCAGGTTGAAATGGGTCAGCATCACGCCCTTGGAGATCCCTGTCGTGCCGCTGGAGTAGGGCAGGGCGGCCAGGTCTGTTTCGGGGTCTATGTCCACATCCGGGGGAGTAGAGGAAGCGCCATTCACAAGGCCCCAGAAAGAGTCAGGGCCGTTGGTGTCAGCGCCGATGACGATCGTCCGTGACAGCCGCGGGGCGTCGGCGCGCGCCTTTTCCAGCGTTCCCAGCAGGGACTCGTGGACTATCAGAATCTCGGCGCCGGAGTCGTTGAGCTGGTGCGCGATCTCACGCTCCCTGTAGCCCGAATTCAGGGTGGATACTACGGCTCCGGCCTTGACGATGCCGTAGAACGCAATTACGAACTCGACGCAGTTCGGGGCCAGCACACCTACCCTATCGCCCTTGGCGGCCCCGATCGAGGCCAGTCCGGAAGCCAGCCTGTTGCTGTACTCGTCCAATTGGTTGAACGAGAAAGACCGCTCGCCGTCAATGACGGCAACTTTGTCGCCAAACTTCGCGGCCGTTTCGCTGAGCAGGCTCTGAAGAGAAATCTTCTCCAGAGGCGCTACGGAAGGTCGTCTCACTTGAAATGCCTCCTTTGTGGGAATTCAGCTACTCGCTGGGTGCGGGAATTCAGCTACTCGCTGGGAATGACCGGCAGTAGTATGTGCGACGGGTGCATGCGTGAGTGGTGCACGGTCTGGTTGGCCGTCCGCATCTCCGCGTCCAGTCCAAAGGCATTGCCCGTGTTCGGGTTTCTGTCAAAGTGCGGGAAGTTGGAAGATGATATTTCCACCCGGACCATGTGACCCTTCTTGAAGACGTTGGAAGTGGGCGTCAACTCGATCTCGTACTCATAAGCGCGATTCGGCTCCAGCAGCGTCGGCTCGGTCATGCTCTCCCGGTACCGCGCCCTGCGGATGCCGTCGCACAGGTTCATCGCGTATCCGCTCGGCGAGACGTCAACCAGTTTGGCCGTCCAGTCCGTGTCGCGGCCGTCGGTGGTCGCGTGGAGGATCACGCTGATCGGCCCGGTTACTTCCATGTCCTCTTCGAGCGGCGCACTGGTGTAGCAGAGCACGTCGCTGCGCATCTCGATGGGCCGCTGATCGTACGGACCCCACGGGACGATATCCGGCGAGCAGCAGGTGTTTCCGCCCAGAGTGGGCACGGGGAAGCGCGGGTCGTACACGAAGTGGTCGTCCGGCTCGTCTTCAGGCGCGTCCGTTGACAGCGCGCCGTCTCCGCGCACGGTGTTGGCTCCGCCTGCGGAGTGGAGGTTCCAGCGCTGCCAGTCCGTCCTGGCCAGCGGCCACTCCGACTCGTCCCGCCACTGGTTTATGCCCATTACGAAGAGCTTGATCGGCGGATCGTCAAGCACGCCGTTCTGCCTGCCCCTCAACCAGTAATCGAACCACTTCATTTCGTACATCTCGAGATCGAACATAGACCCTGCGCCGAAGTCGATGTCTCCGGTCTTTCTGGACGTGCTGAGACCGTGCGGCCATGCGCCCACAATGAGACGGCTCTGCTTGGTCACCGGCGCGCCCTCGCCGTTTACAAGGCCGGTGTAGTTGCGGAACGTCTGGTTGCTGAACACGTCATACCATCCGCCCATCACGAGGGCGGGGACCTGGAAGTTATCGAACCTGCGTTCCACGTTGGTCTGGTCCCAGTACTCGTCGTCTGTAGGATGCCTGACCCAGTCCTTCCAGAAATCGATGTCGTATCCGGAAATTTCGTCCATATCGATCAGCGGAAGTATGCGAAAGGCCTCTGTCCAGTTCTCGTATGAGATCGTCTGGCGCGTTCGTCCGCTCGTGCTCATTCCCCAGGTGATGAGCAGATGCAGGTTGAAGGCTCCCCCGTAGTAGAGGGAGTGATAGAAGTCGCACTGGATCACGCGGGGAGCGATGCAGGTCAGGTACTCGCTTGCGTACTGGGCGCTCTGCCACTGGACGTGTCCGAGGTACGATGACCCGGACATACCAATCTTGCCGTCGCTCCACTCCTGCTGGCCGATCCACTCCTGGGTGTCGTAGCCGTCCTTGCCTTCATTGACCAACGCGTACCATCTGCCGTCCGAGTCCCATCGGCCCCGGACGTCCTGCGCGACGCACGCGTAGCCGTTGGAGGCGAGGCGTCTCGCCTTCTCGACCGTACGTTCCTGCGCGTTGTCGTACGGCGTCCTGATCAGGACCGTGGGAAACTTGCCGTGGGCATCGGGCAGGTATATGTCTGAGGACAGGTCTACGCCATCCCGCATCGGTGTTTTAACGTCGGTCAACGTTCTCACACGATGGTTCTTCTGCATCCTGGATACTCCTAGAACTGCCCCGGGCAGTGCGCTCTGCTGTGGTTGCTGGCCGACTTCCGCTCTTGTCTTGGGGACGTGCTGGCGGGGCCGAATCAGCCGCTAGGTCATCATCTCCTCGGCGCTGTCCTGAGGTACGAAGCCCAGCACATCGCGAGAGTTGTTGAGGTCACGGTAGCCCCAACGGTTGTTCGACGTCGCGAAGAATATCCCAAACATGAGATCCGAGGGCGCTTCGATGCAACGGTGCAGCATCTCAGCGATGTCCCGGTGGCTCAGGTACACGGACACGGCCCTGGGATCGGCCGGTCGGTTTTCCGGAGTCACCAGCCCAATGCGCACGCAGATGATGGACATCTCATAGTCGTCAGAGAACACGCGGCCGATCGCTTCCCCCCAGACCTTGGTGGCGCCGTAAATCGACTGCGGGCGGACCTGCTCGTGGGTAATTAGCGGAATCTGCTCGGGCACATCCTCGTAACGGCCCTCCGAGATCGCCTTGTACGGCTCAACGCGATCGAAGCCCCGTATCGTGTTGCCGCTGCTTGCGAAGACCACGCGACCCACGCCCGCCCTTCTCGACGCCTCGTACACGTTGTACACGCCGATCAGGTTCGCCGATAGCTGGCTGTCCCAGTCGTGCTGGTCGAGGCTGGCTGCCAGGTGCACCACCACGTCTATGCCCTCGAACGCCGGCTGGATGGCATCGAGGTCAGCGATGTCCGCCTGGTGGACCTCGACCCCTTCGACGGGACGCCGGTTCAGCGCTCGCAGGCTATAGCCTCCCGCATCTTCAAGGTGCTGTCGTAGCAGCCCGCCAATGAGGCCGCTCATGCCCGTAATGAGAACTCGCTTCATGTTGCTTGGCCTCTCCTTGAGTTCGGGATCATGCGTTCACCCGGCACCGACGCGCAGGCTACCTCCGGACTGGCCGTGTATCAGGCTTGGTGAGTTACTCCCAGGCGGCTTCACCTGTGGTTCTCAGGCTCAGGATCGCGCCTGATGTCATCATCCGTTCGCTGGTAGTCTCTGATGCCCCGCAATAGTAGCAGAGAGAGCGCGATGCACACAGCGAGGCTAACCACGGAGGCGACTTGCCCCATTCCGAGCGTGACGGCGATGTACCCCCACATGAACGGGCCGGCGATGCCCGACAGCCGTCCCGTTGTGTTGGCCAGTCCCATTAGCTGACCAAGGTGGGAAGGCGGGGAGAGCCGGATCATGAATGGGCGGTCCGTGGCCCACACACCTGCCACCAGGACGCCGCTGAGCACTCCCACGGCCCACCAAAGGCTCGACGGTAGGCCGAAGCTCGGAATCGCGGCCGATCCTCCTATGGCAATCATCCAACCTGTCAACACGAAAGTCATGGTCTTGTTCGGTCCGATCCGGTCAACCAGGTAGCCCCACACTGGGCCGCTGGGTATGGCCGCAATGATCCCAAGTACGAGGATCAACTGGGTTGCGGTAACGGACAGTCCCACCGTGTCGGTGGCGTAGAGCACCGCGAACAGTGACGCCGTATTGACGCCCCAGCTATACCAGAACCGCGCAAGGAGGAAGCGGGGAAAGTCCGGGAACCGTCCGATGCCCCGGAGGGTTCCCAGAAGTTCCCGGAATGCGTCTCTCGCGCGGTTGGAAGTACCCTCGATAGTTCGTGACTTCTCTCGCAGAAACAAGAACAGGGGAAGGGACGCCAGCGCCATGAGTCCAGCTATCACCTTGAAGCCGAACTCGTAACCGCGGTCTTCGACCCAGGTGAGGCCGAGCAGGACAACGAGGATCGCTCCAATGTAGCCGAGGCCGATGGCGATGCCGCTGACTCGTCCCTGCGATTTCAGGGTGGTCACGTTGGGCAGCAACGCCCCGTAAAAGATGTCTATCATGTTGGCGGCGATCATTCCGGCGCCGAACAGCATGAGAGCCACCGCCAGGCTGCTGGTGAACCCAAGCAGCAATGTTGCGCCAACGCAGGCCACCGTCCCGGCCAGGACGAACGGGATGCGCCTCTGCGACTGGTCCGACAGGGCGCCCGCGGTTGGGGCGGCAAACAGCATCAGCGCCATGGCCACCGCAATCGTGTTGCCAATGGCCGCGTCGTCCCCGCCCAACTCGTCCCGTGCCCAGAGGGGGAAGAACAGGCCCGATACACCCAGATGGAACACCGTCGTGACGATGTCGAAAGTAATCCAGGACACGACAGCCGCCCTGCTCGCTCCGGCGCTCTTGAGCGGGGACTTGTGCGAATCCGTAGGCTTCACGTCTGGGCCAGCGGCAAGCCCGGAGTAACGCGGTCAGTCAAGAGCAGCGAGTTGCCCTCTTGAAGGAGGGGAGACCTGCGACAGTGCCTGCCGACACATCGTATGCGGATAACCAATGAAGGCTAGTTCTCGGGTTCTCCCAGTTCTCGCAGCACCCACTGATTGAACCTGAACGGGCCACGTTCCTGGGGGACGAACACTGAATTCTGGTGCCGGTTCGAAAAGAGCCCGGCCTGCTGCCATTCGCAGTTGCGTGCATCCTGCCTGTTGGTGATGTCCCACAGTTCGTAGGCCTGCTTCACGTCAAAGTCGTCTCTAGCCATGGTCTCCGGCTCGAAGAACCACTCGTAGGTCATCTGGACGCTGGTCGGGCCTGTGGGAAGCATCCGGTGGGTGTGGATGTAGTCGGGGTGCGTGTTGATGAACAGGTTCGGCCTTACTATGCCGCCCCGGTACGGGTCTGAGCGCTCATCTTTGGTGGTGTCCGGAAACATCGGCCTGCCGCCGGTCGTGCCGTCCATTGTGAACGTGACGGCGCCTTCGGTGAGCTGAAGCAGCAGCGACAAGCTCTCGCCGCCCGATTCCTCCCACTCCACGGCGTCTTCGCCTTCCTGCAGGCCGCGAGCGTAGATCGGCACCACGGAGCATAGTTCAGGATGGACCTGGGGGCAGTGGAAGCACTCCGCGAAGTTCTCGAACAGCAGTTTCCAGTTAGCCTCGATGTCGATGACTTCACGGTGCCCGACTCGCAGCCTGTCAACGTGGTAGTTCCGGTGTGACTTTGGGATGTTGCCGAGAGCCTTCTCCAGTGGGTCGGCATCGCGGCCGGCCAGGTTGATGAAGACGAAGCCGCCCCATTCGCCGATCGCGACCTCGTACAGGGAGTAGTCGGACATGTCGAAGTCCGCCGACTCTAGCTGGTGCGGCGTGGCGATCAGGCCTCCTTCGAGGGAATAAGTCCAGGCGTGGTAAGGGCACACTATCGAGCCACCCTCGAACCTGCCCTCGTCGGACGTGCAAAGAATTGAGCCGCGATGCCGGCATGTGTTGTGGAACGCCCTCAGTTCACCCTTGAGGTCGCGGGTAATGACTACGTTCTGCTCGCCGACCGTAAACACCCGGTAGTCCCGTGGGGCAGGGATGTCCTCGGAGCGGCAGATCATGAGCCAGCGTTTGTACCAGAAGACCTCCAACTCGCGCCTGTAGTGATCGGGATCGAAGTAGTAGTAGCTCGGAATGCTTCTCTCGATCTTCTGGTTGAGCCAGGGTGTCTTCGCCGTAGATGAGACCATGTTTGCTCCTGTGTTCGAACCCATGTGGGCGCATTCCTGCGTACCTGAATGGTAAACCTTGGAACGGAGGGCCTTCAACTGACTGGAGTGCTGCCTGCGAGGCATCGAGGTGAACATGAAGCGATTGGGAGCACGTCCTAAAGCTACACACGTGCACACCTGCTCCTCGGGCCCCGTGTACACTCATGGAGTCAGATTGTGGGGATTCTGAATTCTTGACTCGCTCCGAGCCAACGATTTGGGGTGTGAGCAGTGTTGACTCAGACTCGTGGCAATGGAAGTGACGGGCTCTCGGACGCAGACGACCGCCTGGCGCGCGTCGAACATCTGACGGAGCTGCCCCTGCTTCTGCTCTCCTTCTGCATGGTCCCCCTGCTTCTTGGGCCGCTGTTGTGGGAGATGTCATCCACCGAGGAGACGTTGTTCTTCGCGCTGGATGCGGTGATCTGGGTCATCTTCGTGGTTGAGATCGTAGTTAAGTTCGCAATTGCGCAGGACAGGATCGGATTCTTACTTGGCAACTGGCTTGAGATCATAGTTGTTATAGTTCCGCCGTTCAGGCCGCTGCGCATCTTCAGACTGGTGCTGTTCGGCTCCAGGGCCATTCGACATTCCAGGCGGCTCGCAAATATCGACTACCTGGGCGTCTACGCAGTAGGGCTGGTCCTTATCGGATCGACGATCGTAGCTGCTGTGGAGATTGGCGGGGAAGGGAAGATACAGAGCTACACCGACGCACTCTGGTGGGCGCTTGTCACCGTCACCACAGTTGGATACGGCGACGTTACACCTGTTACGGCGGCTGGAAGGGTTGTTGCCACGTTCCTGATCGTTGGTGGCGTCGGTCTGTTTGGCGCCCTGACGGCCAACCTTGCGTCCTCGTTTATCCGCTCGAGCAACCGGAGGCCCAGGGGAGAGTCGGAGGCTATGGAAGAACTCACGATCCGAGGTTCGAGAATTGCGGGAGGAGGTTGCCGCCTGAGGGCGGACCGGGAGGAGTGAGGCGCGCTAGCCCCTGGCTTTCGACTTCGCTAATGGGGCCTGATCGTTGTTTGCGTTAAAGCACTATAACGCTAATAGCGTTCTCAGTTGTTTTCATCTCGGAAAACAAGACGTTTGCCTAGGCGTTTTTGTTTTCGTAGAATTAAGGGAACGCTAATAATGGCTCCGGCAAGTTTCAATGTCGCAAATAAATGACAGCATGTCATCCGCAATCAATCGCAAACTGCGGCCACTCGGCCAGGTAGTGAACGGCCCGGGCGGCTACCGTGCCTTTGTGCCGGGCCCGCTTCCGCCGCCTATTGCATGGGATGGAGAGCTGATTCTTGGACTTTCTTCCGCGGACCGGGCCATAGGCGTTCTCGCAGGCGAAGGGCGCCGTCTGTCCAATCCCCGTCTGCTGATCCGACCATTCGCCAGAAGAGAGGCTGTTCTGTCCAGTCGAATCGAGGGAACTCAGACCACCCTCAGCGAGTTGATGGCTGCCGAGGCGCGAGGTTCGATGGACCAGAGCCCGGCCGATGTGCGCGAGGTCGGGAACTACGTAGCCGCCCTTGAGTACGGCTTGGAGCGGCTGGAGACGTTGCCGGTATCCCTTCGCTTGGTGCGCGAGATTCACGGGCGCCTTATGCAGGGCGCCCACGGGGAGTGGGCAGCGCCGGGGGAGTTCAGACGTAGCCAGAACTGGATCGGGCCGCCAGGAAGCACATGTGGACGAGGCTACCTACGTTCCTCCTCCTCCGTCGGAGTTGATGGGCTGCCTCGATGCCTGGGAGCGATATCTCTACGACGGTGCTCTACCGCCCTTGGCCCATGCGGCGCTCGTCCACGCACAGTTCGAGGCCATACACCCGTTTCTGGACGGGAACGGCAGGGTCGGGCGTCTGATCACCACGCTGCTGTTCATCACGAGAGGGCTCGTACCTTCGCCGTTGCTCTACCTCAGCGCGTATTTTGAAGCTACCCGGGACGAGTACTACGCGCGGCTTCTCAGCGTAACGCTGAGGGGAGAGTGGGAAGGGTGGCTACTCTACTTCTTAAAAGGAGTTGCCATACAGGCGGAGGACTCGGTAAACCGCATTCAGCGCATGGACGATCTAATTGTTGGCTGGAAGCGCAGACTGGTTGGAAGCCGATCCAGACTACCGGAAAGAGTGATTGATCTCTTCGCTGAGAATCCCTATTGGACCATTGGAGGCGTTGCTGCAAGGCTAAGCGTGGCCTTCACGACGGCGCAGCGGGCAATAGAGCGACTTGAAAAAGCCGGCATCGTTCGGCAGGTCGGGGAAGCTAAGCGCAATCGGCTCTACAGAGCCGATGCCGTTCTCCAGGCGCTGGAGGAGCACACTTCACCAGTGCGCGGTGCGGGCTGAAAGGAGGGGGCGCCGCCGGCGCCTCTAGGTCTCCACAATCGGCTGGGCGACGATCCAAAGACTGGTCGCGGTGTACAGGAGCATGAGCAGCAGCATTGGATACTGGCTGCGCAGCGCGCCGGTGTGCGAAGCGAACCGGCGGAGAGCCACAACATGCGCGAGGTACACGGCAATGATGTGTCCCACAACTATGGATATTATCGAGAGAAACCACTCGAACTTGGTCGTTAGCAGCGGATAAATCGTGTAATCGGCCAGGCCAAACAGGTCCCAGCCCCAGCCGAAAGGGTCGGAAGCCAGGGGCAGTATCGTCTGGCCCTGAATAAGCAGCAGGACCAGGAAGTGGGCTACGTGGTAGGCCAGCGCAATCGGAATCAGCGAGTACAGGAACATCTTGCAGACTTCCAGTGCCCTCATCGCTTCTCCGCATAGGCGGCCCATTGCCCAACAAAAGCAGTAGTAGACGACAAAGAATGCAATGGGGAACATCAATAGGCCGAAGGTACCGACCGCCTCCGGCGCGGCATCTCCAAGGAACGACAGACGGGGCTGCACGGCGCCCCGGAAGTCGCTCCATGCCCCCGTGGCGGTGAATCCGTCGAAAGTGACCGTGGAGAGTAGCAAGACGACGAAGGCCAACTCGCCGAGGCTGACGGCGCCATTACGGGCAAGGCCCGCCGCGGGGGGCCTCAAATTGATTTGGCGGTTCTCGGGCAGCGCCAGTTCATAGCACTCGTGGCAGTTAACGCAGTCATCCGGAGTCTCTCTGCAATCACCGTCGCATGTCCCACACGGCTCAACATCGAGCGTGCGTACCTCTGTGGGCGCAAACCTGGCGAAGTAGCCGAACAGCCTTGTGAAGGCCTCGCCTCTGCGGAGCCACTCGTGGCGCCCGAACAGCAGCATCCCTCCCCAGGTGATCAGCGAGTACACGAGTATCAGGGTGGCGAGCATACGCGGCTCGCCTGCCCTCGCATAGTTGTTCTCAATCCATGCAAAAAGCCAGAAGAGGACCAGTGCCGGCCAGACGTCCAGCCACGGCGGACACCGGAACAGAGGGAAGCCGCCAATTCCCAGCAGCTTCTCGGCCCATTTGAACGCGATGTTCCAGGGATTGATTGCCGCCCAGATGTCGCCCAGAAAAGCGGAAGCAAACACCATCCCCGTCCACCAGATGATCCAGACGAATGTTGGCGTGAAGTTCGAGAAGACCAGGTTCTCGCCAAAGAGCGACGTAGCCAGGACAAGGCCAAAGATGAAGATCGAGGCTACTTGTATGACCGCGGTCGTCGCTTTGCTTGCCAGTATGGGGCCGAGGAGGCGCACCGAGAGCAGGTCGGTCCGCCAGTACCTCGAAGCTCCTGACGACCTTTCCTGTACAAAGATTCCTATCATCACGAAGGACATCGCGACGACGGCCGCGGAACCGATCAGGAAGTAGTTCAGCGGGACCGGCAGAGAGTAACGGCCTCCAATCCCATGCGCGAACGCCGGTGCTGCACTCCACACGAGCGCACCGGCTACAAGAGCCGCAGCAGACGGCTTTGCCAGCCTGCGTATCATCGCCTCGGCCGTCCCTGGGCTCGACGGGCGGCGAAGTACCGGCGCATGCTGAGCCCTACGATCATCAGGAGAACGAGTGCTAGGGCGAGTGCCAGAAGGCCAGGCCATGCGCTAGTCCTGGTGACGTCAAGCAGGAACTCGGCTGTTGCCTCGCCAGGCGGAGCGTCCACCTCCACCACGAAGGTCCACGTCCCTTCTCTGTCAACCTCCACGTCCAGGTCGTAGTCTTCGGGAGCAGAAGGCACGGACCGGGCGGGCAGGGGCCCGATCTCCGCATTGGAGGACCCGGGCCCTTTGCCAGAGACCATTACCTCTGCTTCGGTGATAGCTTCCTCGGAGCCTGCCTCCGCGAGTTTTACGGTTAGGTGAAGTGGGCCGACCCTCGGATCGGGTGGGGCCGTGCCCAAGGAGACCTCGTATGGGCCGGCGGTACGGCTCATGTACTTCGTGACCCGGCCGTTTCCTTCGGCTTTACTTTCCCAGCCTCCATTACACGCAACGAACGCGATAGCGGTGAGCGCCAATGTCAAGATTGTGATCAGCGTTGCGGCGGTAGGCCAACCGGTTCGCTCGTATACCGTCAGAACTGTTCGCACGCACCCCTCAATGCCGCGCCGCCACTCCGGCGCAAACTCACTTCATTTTACATGCCGGACGCGTGTCGCCGAGTACGACGACACGCAAGTCCTAGGTAAAGTTGGATCTCGTTTTGTACCCGGATTTTCGCTGAGTGTCCTTACCTTGTATAGGACGCACCTTGACACTCATTGGCTTCGGTGCTAGTTTCACCGCAAACTACCCGAAGGCGATGGGGCCATCAGGCCAAACAGTACATGAGGAGGGCGTCATGCAAGCTCAGGTTCGGCGAAGGCGAAGGCTACAGGGTATCGAGCGGGGCATCCCTGCGAGTTACATGTACGACCCGGAGCACTACAAGCGCGAGCTGGAAGTGTTCTGGTACAACATGTGGATCAACGTGGGACGGGAAGAGGAGATTCCAAATCCGAGGGACTACGTAGTCAAGAGCGTTGGCGAGCAGAACTTGGTCGTTTCCCGGGACCTCAAGGGCAACGTGCGTGCGTTCCACAACACCTGCCGGCACCGCGGGTCGATCCTCTGCACGGAGGACAAGGGCCGCTTCGAGGGCGGGTCGATCGTATGCCCGTACCACGCGTGGACCTACTCCCTGGAGGGGAACCTGATCGCCACGCCGCACCAGTTGGAATCGTCGGACTTCAACATGAACGACTACTCCCTCTACGATGTCGCCGTTGGCACATGGGGCGGCTACATTTTCATAAACATGGCAGGAGAGAAGGCCGAGCCCCTTGAGCATGCGCTTGGCAACATTCCCAGCAGGTTTACCAACTACCGCATGGAAGACCTGAAAATTGGCAAGCGCATCGTGCTGGACATAAATGCCAACTGGAAGCTCCTGTTCGAGAACTTCGCCGAGTGTTTCCACTGCCCAACTGTCCACCCGGAACTGTGCACGATCGTGGAAGCGTTCTGGGAGGGTGGCGCCTTCCAGTGGAGGATGGATGACAACGGGATTCCCATCAGGGAGATCAAGTCGAGATACAAGGACGGTGCGGTGAGCCTGACCATGGACGGCTCGTCGATGGTTCCGGCGTTCAAGCACCTGGAGGAAGAGGAGAAGGGGCGACTGTATACCACCGGAGTGGTGAGGCCCAACTTCTTTATGAACGTGCATCCCGACTACATAAACACCCACCAAATGCTGCCGACGGGCCCGGAAAGCGTGCGGATGATCTACGACTGGCTGTTCGAGCCGGAGGCCCTGGATCAAGAGGACTTTGACCTTGATTTCATGGTTGAGCTCTGGGACCTTACCAACCGGCAGGACGCGCGCAACTGCGAATGGCAGCAGCAAGGACTGCACTCGAGGCACTTCGACAAGGGCAACTTCGTACCACAGGAGGGTGGCCCGTATAACTTCAACCAGTGGGTGCTGCATAGCCTGGGCGAACTGGAAGGCGAGTTGGAGTACGATTTCAGCAGCGGCATGGGCATGTCGATGGACTCCTAATGACTAGAAGCTAACTGCCTGGGCCTGCCGTTCGCCCTGCGGGTCTGAGTATGAACCGGCAATCCCGGCCCCCATCCTGACGGATGCGGGGCCGGTCTTCTTTAAATGCGCCCCTCGAGGCCAGCACTTTCGCTACATGAGTCGGCCGCGTTAGTGAGTGTGGCTCGGCTGATATACTTCGTTCAGAGGGTGTCTAAGAAGGTTGTCTTAATCCTCTTGGGGGTATGGACGGGAGGGTCATAGAGTTATGAATCATGACACGCAGAGCATATCCCAGCGACCTGAGCGACCGGGAATGGCAGCTGTTGGAATCGCTGCTTCCACCTCCCAAGCCTGGAGGGCGGCCACTGAAGTACTCGCGGCGGGAGGTGGTCAACGCTATCCGCTATGTACTGCGGACCGGGTGCGCGTGGCGGATGCTCCCCCACGATCTGCCTCCATGGCGGACCACGTTCCACTACTTCCGCGCCTGGCGACGTGATGGGACCTGGGAGCGTGTTCACAGAGCTGTGCGTGACCGGATGCGTGTCCCCCAAGGCGGGTATGTGCTCGGCCAGGCACTGCGCAACTAACCCGCCGCCGCCGTCTGATCCCCACCCACTCCCTTCCCTTCTGCGAACGCGCGTGCTATTATGGACGCATGAACTCTGCTGGACACATCGACCGGGCCGCTGCGAGCCTCCTCGCACAGCGCGGCTCCCTGCCCGAAAACTCCCTCGTAGCTATGGGGAGACTGTCACATTTTTACTCAAAATGGCTCGATCTGTATACAGACCGTATTCAATCCGTCTTAATTCCGAAACTTTTCCCACTCGCTCCCAGCTATGAAAAGTTACGAAATGTTACAGAATGTGACACTTTCCGAGCTTTATTGCCTTGGAGGGTGCCCCAAAAAGTCCCTTTCCCAGTCTGCTGGGGAAGGCTAGAGCTTGCCCTGAGCGCAGCCGAAGGAGCCTGCCCCGAGTCCCTCGAGGGGATGGGGGTGAGTCCCCGGTGTCACAGCGGCGTTATCCACAGGAACGCCTCTTACCTTGGCCACCTGCTGAGGTGAGAGGTAGCTCTTTAGACACCCTCTTAGAGGCGCAATTCAGTATGACGCACTTATCGGCCCCGCCGGGTAAGGCCGTGAGGCTTTGCTTCTGGACTGTTCTGTTTGTCCTGGCCGGACTGGGCCTGTACTTCATGCCTTCCGGGAACTCCGCCAACGCCCAGGGAGTCCATGTGGCTTTGGCTGAATTGGACAGCCCTATTGATTCCGTCTCAGCCGGCTACCTGTCTCGAGCGATTGAGAGGGCTCAGGAAGACGGAGCAGAAGCGCTGGTCGTGCGAGTGAACACTCCCGGAGGCACTTTCGACGCCACTATCGAGATGGTCGAGGCGCTGTCTGAATCGGCCGTTCCAGTGGTTTCCTTCGTCTCCCCGGGCGGCGCGACGGCGGCTTCCGCCGGCACGTTCATCGTGGCAGCCGCGCACGTGGCCGCCATGGCTCCAGGCACTTCCATCGGCGCTGCCAGCCCGATTGATTCCACTGGAGAAGACCTGCCGGACACCGCGCAGAAGAAGGCCATGGAAATTGCGGCGGCCACCCTCCGCAGCATAGCCCAGGACCGTGGCAGAAACGTCGAGGCTCTGGAGGAGACGGTCGTCAATGCCCGATCGTACTCCGCGACGGAAGCGTTGGATCTGAACGTCATAGACGTTGTGGCTGAGGACATGGACGAGCTTCTCGAGAAAATTGATGGACGGGCTATCGAAACGGCCGCTGGCCCTGTGACGCTTCGGACTGACGGACTCGGAGTGACAAAGATCGAGCGGACCCTTCTCGAAAGGTTCCTGGGTCTCATCGCCGATCCGAACATAGTTTTCATACTGTTCGCCATCGGCGGCCTTGGGATTGTAGCCGAGCTGTTCAACCCCGGCACCATCGTTCCTGGGACCGTAGGTGTGGTCTGCCTCGTCCTCACGTTTGTCGCGATTGGAAGCCTGCCGGTCAACTGGCTAGGAGTCGGCCTGATCGTGGCGGCGATGCTGCTTTTCTATGGAGAGTTGCAAGTCTCCGGCCTTGGGATACTCAGCGTCTTGGGGGCCATCGCGTTGGTAACCGGCGGCATTCTGCTTTTCGGAGATCCAACAGCGCCCGACCTGGCCGGATACGAGATCCGGGTAAGCCCCTGGGTGTTGGGGATTGTGAGCGCCGTGGTGCTCGGCATGGTAGGGCTCCTTGTCTGGTTTGCACTCAGCGCGAAGAGGGCCCCGAGGTACTCTTCTCATTATCAGCATGTCATCGGAGCGATGGGAGTCGCCGCCACCGACATTGGGTCGGAGGGCACCGTGCAGGTGGCGGGCGAAACGTGGAGCGCCGCCTCGGCCGGTGGCGAGGTGATTCGCGCTGGTGAACATGTAATCGTGCTGGACATGGAAGGACTGACCGTCAGGGTTGAGCGGGCGCCGGAAGAGCTAGCGTGAGCGAGCATGGTAACAATCACTTCGCCGTGGCCGTTCCCATCAAGCCTTTCGCCCAAGTCCGTAGAAAGGTAGCATGAAGCCAACGTTCGTCTGTTCGCCGAAGCAATGGCAAAGGAGATAGCCAAATGATCCCGTATGTGCGCATAGTATCCCAGTACGAGCGGCTGGCCATCTTCTGGCTGGGCCGATACCACGGAATGAGACAGCCTGGACTGCAGTTGCTGCTGTGGCCGTTCCACGCTACCAACACGATCGACCTTCGAGAGGACGTCATAGACATCCCCCGCCAGACCAACATCACCAGGGACAACGCGCCCATCGACATCGACTTCCTCATCTATCTGAGGGTTATAGAGCAGTACGCCCAGAGGTCTGTCCTCGAAGTGGTGAACTACCGTGCAGCCGTAGTCGGCATAGCGACGACCACGTTGCGCGCGGTCATTGGGGACCTGAGCCTGGACGATGTCCTCTCTCAGCGTGAGCGAATTAACGAGTCGCTGAGGATGAAGCTGGACGAAGTTACCGAGCGGTGGGGAATTAAAGTCACTCAAGTTGAGATTCGAGAGATCGAACCCCCGCGGGACATACAGGAAGCCATGAACCGGCAGATGTCTGCCGAGCGCGTCAGACGTGCGGCCGTCACCGAGGCGGAGGGCACCCGCCAGGCGGATATCACGGTCGCCGAAGGCCAGAAGCAGTCCGAAATCCTCAGGGCTGAGGGAGACCGCCAGGCCGAGATACTAAAGGCGGAGGGAGACCAGCAAGCGGCCGTCCTGCGCGCCGACGGCTTCAGCATTGCCCTCGATAAGATCAACGCCGTGGCACAGAGCGTCGGAGGGAACACGCTGAGCCTCCAGTACTTCGACACCCTGAAGCAGCTAGGAGCCAGCGAGTCGACGAAGTTCATCTTCCCGATGGAATTCACCAACCTGCTGCGCCCTTTCTTGAACATGGTGGGAAACTCGGACGGAGACAGCGACGAGTAGAGGGGCAGGGGAGCCCGCCCATTCTTTTCGAAAGGTGACCTAGTGAAGAATGCGCAAAAGAGGACCGAGTTGAAGTTGACCGCGGTCCTATACCAGCCGTCGGAATCTACTGAACCGGACAAGTTCATGGCTGAAGTTCCGGCGCTTCCAGGCTGTAGAGCATGGGGTGACACGCCGGACGAGACGCTCTCTATACTTCAGGATGTCGCGCAGGCTTTCGTGGACGCGTATGTCGAGTGCGGCGACGTGCTTCCAGCATCAGATGTTCCGAAGACCGCCGGAGATCAGGAACTTGTGGTTGCTGTGTGACCTGCAAAGAGCAGGCGCGTGGAGCGCGGCGTTGTGGTTGCAGACTTCTTCGGCGCGCCAAGGGCAGTCACAACATCTGGATCAATGAGAGTACTGGCAGTTGGACAACGATTCCGGATCACGGCTCCCGTGACCTCCGTCCTGGAACCATTAGCGCGATCTTGAGAGACTTGGGCATATCTAGAGATCAATTGATGGGTGGCTGACCGCTTCCGAAGTGGAGCATCCCCATCCAGGAAAACCCGCCCCTACAGGTAATCCTTGATGCGCCGGGCTGTCTTCATCGTCAGGCCGGGGACGGCGGCGATGTCCTCCAGGGCGGCATCCTGTATCGCCTTCACCGAACCGAACCTGCGCAGCAGCATCCGGCGGCGCTTGGGGCCGATCCCGGGCACAAGGTCCAGCGACGACTGGACGGTCCGCTTGGAGCGCCGCTCCCTGTGGAACGTTACGGCGAACCTGTGCGCCTCATCTCGCACGCGTTGCATGAGGAACAGGCCCTGTGACGTTCGCGGAAGGATGACAGGCTCCGGCATGTGCGGTACGAAGATCTCCTCGTTCTCCTTGGCGATGCTGGCAAGCGGGATGTAGTCGATGCCCAGGTCGAGCATGACCTGTACCGCCGTGCCAAGGTGGCCCTTCCCGCCGTCGATCAGGACCAGGTCCGGTACACGGCGCCAGGCCTGCGTGGTTGCAGATTCCCCGTCTTCGAGGACGCCGTCCTTGCCCTCCGCGGCGAGGCGCTTGAACCTGCGGGTCAGCATCTCGGCCATCATTGCGTAGTCGTCGACTCCGTCAACGCTCTTGATCTTGAACCGCCTGTAGTTCGAGTTGCTCGACTTGCCGTCCTGGAACACGACCATTGATCCGACCGGGTTGCTGCCCTGTATGTTGGAGATGTCGTAGCATTCTATTCGGCGGGGCAGCCTCGGAAGCCCCAGCGCTTCCTGTACTTCCTCCATTGCTGAGTCGGGATTCGCACCCTCTGCCTGCTTGATCTTGAGCTGCTCGACGCCCTCGGCGGCGTTCTGCGCCACCATCTCAAGCATCTTTCGCTTCTCGCCTCGTTGCGGTACGCGAATCTCTACGCGTCCGCCGCGCTTCTCGCGTAGCCAGGCCTCGATCGACTCCACACCCTCGATAGCGTGCTGTACCAGGATCAGTCTTGGAACGTACGGGTTGGCGTCGTAGAACTGCTTCACGAATGCCGTCACCAATTTGGCAGGGTCCTCATCGTCGGTCCCTGACATGATGAAGTGGTCGCGTCCGATCAGCTTCCCCTGCCTGATGAAGAACACCTCTACCCACGTCTCGCCGTACGCCGGGGACAGTGCGATAACGTCGGTCGTCTCGGACGTGAGTTGGAAGACCTTCTGGCCTTCGAGCACCTTCTCCACGGCGTGAAGCTGGTCGCGAAGCGCCGCGGCCCTCTCGAAGTTAAGCTCGTTGGCTGCGGCTTTCATGTTACTGCTGAGCCCGCGTACCACCTGGCTGGTCCGGCCTTCCAGGAACAGAAGCACCTGCTCGATGATCTCCTGGTACCCCTCTTTGTCGATTTCACCGGTGCACGGGGCCAGACACCGCTTGATGTGGTACTCGAGGCACGGCCTTGGGTCCGTGCCCGTAATCGCTTTGGTGCATGACCGGTAGGGGAACAGGCGCTTCAGCAGGGCAAGCGTGCGCCTCACGCTACTGGCGCTGGCAAATGGGCCGAAGTACCTGGACCCGTCCTGGTGGATCCGGCGCGTGAAGTAGACCTGCGGAAAGTCTTCCGATACATCTATCTTGATGTAGGGGTAGGTCTTGTCATCCTTAAGCCGGGCATTGAACGGAGGCTGATGACGCTTGATCAGCGTGTTTTCAAGAATTAGCGCCTCGGACTCGGTGTCCGTGATCACAAACTCGAAGTCAGCGACCCTCTCGACCATCCGGCGTATCTTTGGCTCGAGCCCCAGGGGATTCTGGAAGTAGGAGCGCAGCCGGTTGCGGAGGTTTGCGGCCTTCCCGACGTACAGGACTCCGCCGTCCTTGCCCCGCATCGTGTACACGCCGGGTCTTCCGGGCGCGGCTTTCAGGCGTTCAGAGAAGTCGGTGCGGCCCCTCCGCGCAGTTCGCTGCTTGCCCTCCTGTGGAGTCGGCTTGCTGCGAGCGGCAGGCGTCGTCACCGCAGGACGAACGAGAGGACGACCAGCACCGCCACCAGCATTGTTAAGAGAACGCCTATCCGCCTCAACTCTGAGCCAAGGTGCTTGTAGGCCGGCTCCGGCCCGGCGGCGGCCTGACGCGATCTCCTTCGCCTGACGGGGGAAGGCGTCTCAGCCGCCTGCGCGACCGGAGCGGATGCCGTCCGAGCGGGCCGGCGCGCAGGGGTCGAGACTTGGCTCGTCTCCGCTATCGGGGCCGTAGTTGCAGTGGACTCGGATTCGGGAGCGACCGGCCGGCCGCGAACTTTTGTGCGCCTCTTCCTGCGGTTTAGTCTGGCCTGCCTGGAGGCGGCCCTTCGGGACTTGCTGGGCATTTCAACACCTGCCTTCTGCCTGGCCGGAGTTGCCGTGCGACAACAGGGGAATCTGCTTCGTCATGGCCCTGCGGCCGTCGGTCAAGCTCGAGGATGCGCCCGGTCGTACTCGTTCCTTACATGTTCTGTAGTGAGGTGCGTGTAGACCTGCGTCGTTGTAATGCTAGCATGCCCCAGCAGTTCTTGAACATGCCGCAGAGGGGCCCCGCCGTGCAGCAGGTGAGTCGCAAAGCTGTGCCGAAGGGTGTGCGGCGTCAGGGCGCCATTGATGCCGGCCTGCTGAGCGTGCTTCTTGAGGATCAGCCAGAACCCTTGCCGGGTGAGGCGCTTTCCCTTGCGGTTCAAAAACACAGCCTGTTCGTTCTCTGCGTCGTTCAGTTGTGGCCTTGCATCCTCCAGGTACACGCTTAGCGCATCGATTGCCGCACCGTGCACAGGGACCAGCCGCTCCTTTGCGCCCTTGCCAAAGACCCTGACAAAGCCCTGTTCCAGGTCCAGGTCCTCCTTGTCGAGTTGCACCAATTCGCTGACCCGCATCCCGGTTGCGTACATCAACTCAACCATTGCGTGGTCACGCAGCGAGTCCACGGAGTCTCCGGCCGACACTTCGTCCAGCAGCCGGTCCACGTCTTCCATGTCAATCGTCTTGGGCAATGCGCGGCCGGTTCGGGGCGCAGCCAGGTTCTCTGTAGGGTTCTTTTCGACAACTCCGTCTTCCAGGAAGAACGAGAACATCGACTTAGAGGCCGCGAGTTTGCGAGCCTTCGTAGCGTCGGAGTAGCCAAGTTCGTGGAGTTTCATTGCATAGTCCATCAGGCACCGCTCGTCGACGTCTCTCCAGACCGTGGCTTTGCTACTTTCCTCCAGGTGCTCGGTCAGCTGACGCAGGTCGTTGCCGTATGCGGAGAGAGTGTGTGTGGAGACCCCTCGCTCCACTGCCATGAAGTCCAGAAAACTTTCCACATGCGTCCATAGCATTTGGGCCACCTCTTTCTCGAATCCATGTGAGATTCAAGGGTAGTGGGGCCAAGCTGCGCCATGATTGGCGGATTCTGTTCATTTTCTGCCGCGTTTCGAGCCCGTCGTGGGTGCAGTCGAGCGGCTCTCGCACTCTCCCGACACCGGCGCGGCGCGTTATACTGCTGCGGATTCCTGTTCCATAAGAAATCCGGAAGTGACGAATGATCGAAATCGACGTTAGTCCCAACTTGTTCACGGGCGCCGTGATTCTCAGTTGGCACGGTATGTTCGCCTTCGCAGCCGTTGCGACTGCCGTCTTTCTTGTGGGACGTTGGGCAAGGCTAATCAGGATAGATCCCGACTCCGTCTATTCCATTGCCGTGTGGGCAATTGTCGGAGGGGTCGTTGGCGCCAGGTTTTTCCATGTCGTTGACAGGTGGGACCTGTACAGCAACACGCCGTGGGAGGCTCTGGCATTCTGGCAGCCGGGCATCGCCGTTTGGGGTGGCGTGCTCGGCGGGTTTGTTGGCGGCGTGGCGGCGGCGCTGGTGCTCGAGCGGTTGCGCAAGCGCCGCTGGACGAAAGATCAGGCAGAACTCCCGGAGGACCAGCGCACTCCGTACGAGCCGGCTTATCCGATCGGCAAGATTGCCGACATCACTGCGCCGGCCCTGATCCTGGTCTTGGCAGTGGGCAGGTTGGGCGACATCGTCAATGGCGAACACTGTTCCAAGGCCACCGACTTCTTTTTGGGCTTCGTCTGGACGGCCCCCGATACGATCGCCCGGAACTGCGCCAGCGGCTTTAGCCAGGCGGCGCAACCTTCCATTGTGTATGAGATGCTGCTCTCACTTGGCGCGCTCTGGGTCATTTGGAAACTCAGAGGGCGGTTGCGGCCGGACGGCATGCTGTTCGCGGTCTTTCTTTTCCTGTACTCGCTCATCCGCTTCCTGACCATGTATCTGAGGGAGGAGAAGGTCTGGGCGGCCGGGCTGTCAGAGGCGCAGTGGGTTGCCTTGGGCGTCCTCTTGATCACGGGTCTCTTGATAGCGGTTCGGGCACGTTTCACTGAGCGAATTGAACTGGAGCCGCTTCCCGCTACCGAGCGTGGCTCGAGGGCGGAGCGGAGGCGCCGTCACCGCTGACCATAG
This sequence comes from Dehalococcoidia bacterium, assembly GCA_965237445.1. Classification (GTDB taxonomy): domain Bacteria; phylum Chloroflexota; class Dehalococcoidia; order Lucifugimonadales. Next base: position 2,329,795 of record OZ250142.1, read on the forward strand.
GCGCTACGCCGGTACCCCATCGGGCGCAGTTCTAGCTGCGCACGCTCCCGGCGAAGTCTTTGACGGTTAACTGGACTCTTCTACGGCCCCGCCACTCGTCTATCGTCGGCGTGTACACCACGTCGATCCTCCTGTACGCCTCCTGGAGCCTGTCTCCCATGCGAAACGCAATCGCGTCGTGCAGCGCTCCGCCCTCGAACAGCGACAGCTTCAGGTGACGACCGTCGCTTCCGACGCGCCGCGCTTCCGCCACACTGACGCTTCGGGAGAGGAAGGTCGGTCTTGGGTTGCCCAGGCCGAACGGCGCCAGCGATTCGATGAACTGGACCGTGCTTTCGGCGGCGGCGGTGAGCGACAACTCGCAATCGATGTCAATTGTGGGCGTCAGCGCGGATGGGTCTATCCGGCTCGCGGCGTAGTGGAGCAGCCTGCTCTCGATCTCCGGCAGGTCGTCGGTTCGGGCCGTAAACCCCGCCGCTAGCGGGTGTCCTCCGTAGCGGACCAGAAGGTCTTCGCATGAACGCAACGCGTCCACAATGCTCAGTTCGGGTATGCTGCGGGCGCTCGCCCGGCTTAACTCGCTCCCCACTGAAACAGCCACCGCGGGGCGCACGTGCTCCTCGCACAACTGACCGGCCATCGGTCCCAGAATGCCAGGTTTCCACTCGCCGTGACTCACGAAGATCAAGGGTGGAGTACCTTCCGGGAACCGGGTCTGGACCTCGGCCTGCGACATCGCTTGGTCCGTCAGGGCCCTGCGCTCCTGGTTCAGATGCTCCAGTTCATCGGCAAGTTGATATGCCTCACTGGGATTGTCTGACGTAAGGAGGTTTAGGCTGGTCTCAGGCGTACCGATCCTACCGGGAGCGTTCAGTCTCGGAATCAATGAGAACGAAAGGTCAACCTCATCTAGCGTCCCCGGTGACGCCTGCGCAGACTCCATTAGCGCCCTCAGTCCAACGTTGCTGGACCTGTTCAGTTGCCTGAGTCCCCGGCTCACAAAGTAGCGGTTCTCGCCCTCCATCGGTCCCACGTCCGCGACAGTGCCAAGAGCCACCAGTTCCAGCAGATGCTTCGGCTGGCGTCGTCCTCTGCTTTTGAACAAGGCGGAGACGAGCTTGTACGCCATCCCGGTGCCGGTCAGGCCCTTGAACGGGTACTTCGAGCCGGGAAGCCCCGCGTGCACCACGGCGCGAGCCTCGGGCAACGAGTCGTCGGGCGAATGGTGGTCAGTAACGATGGTGTCGATGCCAAGCTGGGTAGCGAGTGCGACCTCTTCTCGGTCCGTAACGCCGCAGTCCACGGTGACGCACACTGTCACGCCCGCCGCGGCGAGTCTGCGGACCGCATCCGGGTTCAGGCCGTGGCCGTCGGCCTCTCGGTCCGGGATGTAGGGCATCACCCGGCCGCCCAGCTCCCGGAGTCCAAGCGTGAGTACCGCGGTGCCGCTGATGCCATCAACGTCGAAATCGCCGTACACGCCGATCGACTCGCCGGACAGAATGGCCGCCTCAAGCCGCCGCACGGCTTCGCCCATGCCCGGCATCAGGCTGGGGTCATGCTCCATGTCCGGACCGATCTCGAGAAAGGCCCGGGCATCTTCCGGCGTACGGACCCCGCGGTTGTAAAGGAGGCGTGCGTGTAGGGGGGGAAGGTTTAGCCGGTCAGAAATGGACGCCGGTGGGGCAGGAGCAATGCGCCATGTTTTCGAGGGCTGAGTCGGGGAAGCGTAGGGCGTGTTCGCCGAGGCCAAATCAGCCTTTGAACTCCTGGAAGACTAGTGATGCGTTGTGGCCGCCGAAGCCGAATGAGTTGCTCATTACTGTGCGGACCTCGCAATGCCGCGCCGTGTGAGGCACGTAATCGAGGTCGCAAGCCGGGTCCGGGTTCTCCAGGTTGATAGTAGGCGGCATTACACCGTCCGCTATCGAAAGCACGCTAACCGCCGCCTCGATCCCGCCGCTCGCGCCGAGAAGGTGCCCGGTCATAGACTTCGTGGATGACACGGGTGTGCTATATGCCTCCTCTTCGAACACCGACTTTATGGCCATGGTCTCGAACTCATCGTTAAGGGGCGTAGAGGTCCCGTGTGCGTTGATGTAGTCGATGTCGTCAGGATTGAGCCCGGCATCTTTGAGCGCCATCTTCATTGCCCTCGCGCCGCCCTCGCCTTCTGGCGCTGGCTGCGTGAGGTGATGGGCGTCGGCGGTGGAGCCGTAGCCCACCATCTCGGCAATCGGCGTGACGCCCCGCTCTTCGGCGTGTTGCAGTGACTCCAGAACCAGGACTGCCGCGCCTTCGCCCATCACGAACCCGTCGCGGTCCGCGTCGAACGGCCGGGATGCTCTCTGCGGGTCGTCATTTCGTTTCGACAGCGCGCGGCATGCATTGAACCCGGCCACCCCTATCGGGCATATCGCTGCTTCAGCGCCTCCGGTAACGGCGGCGTCCACGTCGCCTCGGCGAATGAACTGGAATGCCACGCCAATCGAGTCTGCGGCGCTGGAACAGGCCGAGACTGTGGAGAAGTTAGGCCCCTTGGCCCCTAGTACCATCGAAACTTGGCCGGATGCCATGTCCGGCAACATCATTGGAACGAAGAACGGGCTGATCCGGCCGGGTCCGGACTTCTGCAGGACGCCTAGCTGGTTGGACAGTGTTATGAGTCCTCCGATTCCGCTCGCCACCATTGAGGACACCCTGTGCGAGTTGTTCCCGTTGATGCTGAGCCCAGCGTGAGACTGCGCCTCCAATGCCGCTACCACGGCCAACTGCACGAACCGGTCCATCCGCCTCGCTTCCTTCCGGCCCAGCAGCGACTCGGGTTCGAAGTCTTTGACCTCCGCCGCGATCGTAGTCGTGTAGCCGCAGGTGTCGAACGACGTGATTTGGTCCACGCCGGATCTGCCTTCGACCAGTCCCTCCCATGTGGACTCTCGGTCCAACCCCAGGGGACTGACCATGCCTATTCCCGTCACGACTACGCGATTCATTGCTCTTGGACTCCAGGCTCCAGGACGGCCGGAAGGCAGACATAGAAATCGCCGGTCGAAACTGTTCGCCGACCGGTCACGCCTTCAAGCGGCGACAAGGATACCATAAGGCGGTTCGACCGCTTCCGGGCCCTTGCCCTGCTAGAATCCTTCCCATGATCGGAGCTTCGAAAACGGCCCTCGCAGGTGACGTGCCCCGCGTTGCCATCGAGACGCACGGCTGCAAGCTAAACCAGGCCGACTCCACGCAGATCGCATGGGAGTTCGTGGAGTCCGGCTTCCGCGTAGTGAGTACGGACGAGCCCGCAGATGTGTATGTGGTAAACACATGCACGGTCACCCACGTGGCAGATCGCAAGGCGCGGCAGTCCCTTCGGGCCGCCCGGCGCCGGAACCCGGACGCAGTCGTGGTGGCGGCCGGCTGTTACGTCGAGCGGGCGCCGGACGTGCTCGCGGGGCTTGACCAGGTGGACATTGTCGTTGGCAACAGCGACAAGCCGGAGCTGGTGCGGCGCGTCCTTGAGTGGCGCGGGGACACGCCAGTGCCGTGCGCCGTCGGCGCCGAGCCGGACGGCTACAACCCCCGGGTTCTTCGCGTGAGGGGCATGGTCAAGATCCAACACGGGTGCAACCAGGTGTGCGCCTACTGCATCGTTCCCAAGGTGCGTGGCAGGGAGCGGAGCGTGCCTCCCGCCGAGGTGGTGGCCCAGGTTCGCCGCTACCTCAGCCTGGGCTACAAGGAGATCGTACTCACGGGTACGCAGTTGGGCAGTTACGGGTTCGATCTTACAGGCGAAAACCTCGCTGGCCTGATCGAGCGCGTTCTGACTGAGACCGCTGTGCCGCGTCTCCGCGTTTCATCGCTCCAGCCGCAGGAGATTGACGAGCGACTGCTGGACCTATGGACTGATTCGCGCCTGTGCCCGCACTTCCATATGCCCCTTCAGAGCGCCAGCACAGCCGTGCTCAAGCGCATGCGCCGCAAGTACACGCCGGAACGGTATGCGGAGGCGGTCGACCAGCTTCGGTTGCGAGTTCCAGGGTGCTCCATCACGGCCGACGTCATCGCTGGATTTCCCGGAGAGACGGAAGAGGACTTCGAGGCGACATACGACTTCTGCGAGCAGATGCGGTTCGCGTCCATGCACGTGTTCCCGTACTCAACACGCCCCGGTACGAGCGCCGCCCACTTCAAGGACCATCTGGACGCGCGCGCCAAGGCCGAACGAGTATCTAGGCTGCTCCGAATGGCGGAGACCTCCTCCGCAGCCTTCAGGCGGGGCATGCTTGGTTCGACGAAGCCGGTCTTGTGGGAGGGCAGGCGCGAGAGTGCGGCAGGCAATGGCGAATACATCGGTCTCACAGACAACTACGTTCGCGTGATTGCTTCCTGCGATCGCGACCTGACGAACAAGGTCACCGACGCCAGGTTGGTCCGATTGGAGAACGGCCTGGTCCGCGCGGAGACAAGTCGCGACTAAGTTAGCTCTGTCTGCCTTATTCCATACCTGAGAATGGGGCCAGACTCTTGTCTAGAGCGCCACTGGCCGCAGCTTGGCCCTGCCGTTGGTCTGCTCCAGGTACCCGGCGTGGCACTCAAGCCCGTGGCCGAAGACCAGGATCCAGCCGTAGTCGATGGCCTTCCTGATCAGATCACGCTTCTTCACAAGCGTATCGTTCGGGTCCTGGTCGGTGGCCGCGATGTACGTGAGGTCCAGGTGGTGTGGCGTCGGGATTATGTCGCCCGCGTATGCGATTCTCTCGGCGCTGGACTCGATGAACACCATCTGATTGCCGCGCATGTGACCGCCAGCCACGCGCACAACGATGCCGGGCGCGATCTCGGTCTCGCCGTCCAGCAACGTGACCATGCCCTTCTCCTCCAGCGGGAGGAAGTCATCTTCGTATAGCGCGTCCAACTCACGTTCGTTGGGGTTAGTCGCAGCTTCCCAGCACTCGCGTTGCACCATGTACTCGGCTTTCGGGAACACGGGCACCGCAGTCCCCATCCTGTCCAGCTTCGTGCAGCCGCCCGCATGATCGAAGTGCAGGTGCGTAAGCACTACTAGGTCTATGTCCCTTGCAGTCAGATTAATGGACTTCAGGTTCTTCAGGAGCTTGTTGCCTTTGAGCAAGAACCTGTCCTTGAGCTTGTCCGCCCGTTTGGATCCCGCGCCAACGTCAATGAGAATGTTCGACGTTGGAGTCTGGATGACGAGGCAGTTCATCGATAGCCGAATCCTGTTTCGGCGGTCAGGCTTTGAGTACTGCTCCCATTCTGACTTCGGTATCTGTCCGAATACCGCGCCTCCGTCCATCAGATAAGTGCCGTCGCTAACAACGTCAACGGAAATGTTCCCAAGCTTCATGTCAAAGACCCTTCGAAAAGAGGTAGCGCCTGTGGTCGGACTCTGCGTGAGAGAGTCCAAAGTGGCTTAGTGGGCAGGGCCCCAGTGAAATTCCGGGACCTGTCTAGAAAAACTGTCTTCTACGCCCCGCAGGATAGACACTAGTTTGCGCCCGCGCGTTGCCGCAAGGCGTTTTTGTACCCCTTTTTCGCCGAGTCTTCAGCGAGAACGGCAGGAATCGGCACGCCGCAGGCAGCTAAGGACGGCGCTCGCCCCTATTACATACGGTCGTTTCTACGTGGAATCGCGGTGGTGGGCTAGGCGAGTTACCTGCCTAGTTGTTCTATCGCGGCGTCGAACGCCGACAATGTGGCTTGCACGTCGTCGTCGTCGTGGGCCGTCGACAGGTAGTACTTGCTACCGCCCTTGAAGATACCCTGCTCTCGAAGCAGTCCATTGAACTCGTTGAGCCTCGCTCCGTCCACCTTTAGCGAATCGCGGTAGTTTTCCACCTCTTCGTCCGTGAAAAACACATCGAACAGCACCGGCTCGCCAGTGACCTTGGCAGGAATCTCCGCGAGGTCCAGCCGCTCTTGCAGGCCGTCCTTCAGCGCTCTGCCCCTGGCTTCAGTCCGTTCGTACGTACCTTCGCGCCTGAGTATGTTCAGTGTCGCTAGGCCGGCCGCCGCCGAAATCGGGTTGCCGTTGAGAGTACCGACCTGGGGCAGGGAGTCCTCCTTTGGCGTGGCGGTCTGGTCGAAGTGGGCCATGATCTCGTCCCGGCCCACTACCGCCGTCAGCGGGTACCCGCCGGCCACCGCCTTGCCAAGTGAGCACAGGTCCGGCGTTACGCCGTAGTACTCCTGCGCTCCGCCGTAGGAAAGCCTGAAACCCGTGACCACTTCATCGAAGATCAGCGGAATTTCGTACTGCGCGGTTATCTCCCGCAGGCTCTCCAGGAATCCGGCCTTCGGTGGGAACAGCCTCTGCAAAGGCTCCACGATCACGCCGCCAAGGTCATCGTGATGCTCCTCGATGATGGCACCCGTAGTCTCGATGTCGTTGAACGGCGCGATCAGCACCTCGTTCTGCACCGACTTTGGGATGCCCGCTGAGCTCGGCTCGGCTTTCGGAAAGTCCAGAAGGCCGGACGGCGAGAGGCTCATCAGTGAGTAATCGTTCATGCCGTGAAAGCCGCCCTCGAACTTCAGGATCTTGTCGCGGCCCCGGAACGCCCTGGCCGCCCGCATGGCATACATCGTGGCTTCAGTGCCGGTGCTGCAGAACCGTACCTTGTCCGCGCACGGAACGGCGTTCGCAATCTGCTCTGCTAGAAGCACCATCAGCTCGTTGACGCCGAAGAACGTGCTCCCGTTGCCGAGTTGGTTGCGAACAGCGTCGTCCACCTCGGGGTGGGCGTGGCCGACGATCATCGGACCGGAACCGAGCAAGTAATCAATGTACTCGTTGCCGCTGACGTCCCAGATTCGGCTGCCTCTGCCGTTCCTGATGATCATCCCGGCCGGCACGTTGCCGTTTGTACCTCCCGGCATGTACTCGTGGGCCTTCCTCAGCAACTCTCGTTCGCGTTCGGACACGTTTCGCTCGGCCATCGTGCTCTCCGTTCGTATGAGTGCCCGCGATTATAGCAGCGGCCGCCCGCGCTATGGACGCGCTATCTACTCTCCGCCAACCGTCCGGAAAGGTACTTGTGGATGACGCTTGAAAGAAGCGTCTGGTATGGCATTCCTTCTTCTCGAGCGCGGGCATGGGCGAGGGCGAAGTCTCTCTCGGTCATGCGAAGGTTCACACGGCGAGTCTTGTTGAACGTGTTCCTGGCCGCCCGTCGTGCAACCTGCGCTTCGACTTCCGCGCTAGGGGATGAAACAAGCTCGCCCAGTTCAAATCTCTCGAGAATCTCCCTCTCTTCGCCGGTCATGACATCCTTCATTGCTGCTGCCTCCTCGAATAACTCCTCGTAGCCTTCCTGCTAGGGATTATAGTCTTCAGAAAGCGTGTGCCGTCCGTCTGAATCACGAATGGGACCAGGTAGACGTAGCCGCCCATGTCTACAACGTATATCAGCTGCCCTGGGTAACGTACCTGGTTAGGATGCTCCAGGATGTCTAACAGCCCGCCTCGTTCTATGGCGGAGACGATAACTTCGAACGAGACGCCTCTAGCCTCACGGAGTAGTCGGTCCTTTTCCGTACTCCACTCGAAACTCTCGCTCCTAATGCTTTCATAGTACAATGTGCGCTAACTGTACCAATTTGTACGCGCTTTATCATCAAGCGCGGCGTAAGAGTTGCTGCCTGAGGCTCCCTTTGGGCAAGCTTTCGTGTATGCGCGGTCGCCATTACGCCGCCACGTAGGTTCGTCCCTCTATGGGTGCAGGGCCACGCCCTGCCTGACTCGTTGACCCTCTTTTCTGGCGGGTGCTAAAATCGAATTGTCCTGTGGTGAGTGTGGCCAAGGGGTCTAAGGCGCCAGGTTGTGGCCCTGGAGATCGAGGGTTCGAATCCCTTCACTCACCCCACTCCTCACAGTTTCCCCTCTCAATCTTCCTGGCGTAGTAGTGCCGCATTGGACTGCCCAGCCACCAGACCACATGCGATAATTGGGAGTGACAATCGCGCGCCTGTAGCTCAACGGATAGAGCATCGGTCTTCGGAACCGAGGGTTGCGGGTTCGAATCCTGCCAGGCGCGCCTACAAATGACCTGTTTAGCTACGATGGCTGGTTTCGAACGAAACTGTTAGCACTTTACGTAGCACTTTCGATACCGACTAAAACGCTTCCATAGCAGGCTATACGGTGTCGACGTTCAGCGATTGCGTCAACCTAACACTCGGTGACAGGTCAATTCAGCTTTGTGGAAGCGGTGGTGAACGTACTGGATTTCTAGTACTGAGTCGGTTGTAGGGTCGATGGGAAAGGTCACCCGCAGCTTGGAGGAACACTCCTATCAGGCATCTTGCCAAGCTTCAACGGGTCTTGGTTACACGAGATTGTTTGTTTAGGCCCTAGCCGACGCCCTGAAATCGCCGCCGCGTTCCTGGACCATAGAGCGGCTTTGGGAAGCCTACCGGCACCTGGGCAAGCACAGGGTCCGCGGCTCAGGCCAGCGAACCCTGGCCGAGATCGTGCTCGTGGTGCACTATGCCATAGGCGGCGTTGACGAGCTTGCTCCCTCCGCCGACGGGGTGCTCGAGCGCTTCCGAGGCTGCCTGGGTATGCAGGAGGCCGCCGACCGCGCCTTCACTCTGGAGCAGGTATGCTGCTTGAAGGCCATCCGCGACCACGTAGCTGGCAGCGTCAGCATGGAGATGAGCGACTTCCAGTACGCTCCTTCAACCAGCAGGGCGGCCTGGTAAGGCATACGAGCTGTTTGGCGATGAGTTGGGCGGACTCAAGGACGTGCGCTTCGAATTTGAAGGGGACCCAAGCTATTTTCGCAATAGTTGGATACACCATTCCCCACCTGAGATAAACAAGCTACCCGTCATTAGAGACGGCATAGACTTTTTGGAACCTAATCAGGGGTACAGATTCCCCTTAGGGACGGTATCCCCTGAGGAGTATGAACGCGCTGTGAAAGCTCCCTGGATCTTTCGGACACAGTACAAGAGTTCATATGGCAAGCCGAGAACTGATACCCACATCGTGGACTTCTCTCAATTCAGAGGTATGCTCTTTGAGCCGAACCACCTAAGGGAAATTGCTAAACAGATGAAAACCGAGGGGGAAGACCTATAAAGTTTGACCGAGGGGCACGCAAAAGTTCAGGTTTTTACACAAACCAGAGAAGAAGATGAACGACGGCGTGATGAAGGGCGGGAGGCACAACCTACAACACCGACGGTTTAGGACTACCATTTCTTCAAGGAAAGAGGGATTTTGGGACTACATACCCAGTAGCGGTCAAGTGACTTTACGCTCGTTCCCAGTTGGCCGAACCGGGCGATGTGCTTATTTCGATACGGGCTCGAGTTGAGTCGACGAGCCCTTGCGCCGTGTGGTCTTATATTGGCCATGGAAGCCAAATGACCACCCAACTGCGTTACGACTCCACTGCCCTTGTTGGCTTCGGGTGCGCCGTCAGATGCGGAAGTCGATATCGTTCGTAAGCAGGTCGCAGGGATTTACGGGAAGCTGGAGACCGGCGCCGACTCCTAGAAGCCGCCTTGAGCGGGGCTCGCGGCCATGCTCCCACATGACCTCGCGAACGCTCCAGTCCACCCCGTAGATGTCCTGGACACGGTATCCGTACACCTTCCAGAGGGCAAACTCTCCGATGCGCAGCCACTCCAGGCGCGAAGGCTTGTACACGTCACACGGACGCCTCTCCATGTCCGAAACCCGGTAGGGCATCTCGTGCGATGCGAACCGTTTTTCTCCGGCGATCCACCGGAACAGCAACGGTCCCGGAGCGGGATGGCCGCCCCAGTTGTGGACGCATTCCGGAGCTTCCGGATAGGGCATTCGATAGATTGTCTTGAAGTCGCCGTTATCGTGGAAGCCGATGATGTTGCGGAACGAAAAGCCGTGATCGCGCCGCCAGTGGAGGTGTTCGAGGATTCGGAGCCAGAAGCGGCTCTGCGGCAGTCTCGAGGATGTCGGCGACAGCCAGCGGTACCACAGCTCAGTGTTTGAACCGTTGGAGACGAGCAGTGATGCTGCGCGCTTGGAGCGATAGCCGATCAGCGAGAAGAGTCGCCGGAGCAGGCGCCGGCTGTGATCGTCGGAGGCAAGCAGGACGGGAAGCAGCGAATCAGGCGGCAGATTGGCGTCGAAGGCTGAGATCGGTTCCTGAATGAGCCGCATAGGTCGTCGTGCCATAACACTCTCCTTATCCGCTATAGCAACGGCGGTTAGTGTAGTCACACTAGTTTGCTAGCATATTTGGTAAGCCGTTCTATAATATCCGCTTAGCAAGGTATAGGGCTAATAGCAATACGGAAGCTAGAAAGCAGACACTTATATAAGAGAAGGGGGAAAGAGGGCTCCCCCTGGCCGGAGGACCGTGGGAAGACGGTGTACGACGATCGCGCGAGGCGCGACCCCCGGGCGGCGATCGGAGACTCAGGCGAGATGTCGTAAGGGTGGTCGTAGGTGGGAGGCGAGCCGGGGAATCGGAGTGAGAGGCGGGCTGGCATGCTGCCGGAGTCGAAGTGTGATCGACTCCCTCCGAGCGCGAGTCCGGCGTGCGATAGACCCTGACCCGACCGAGGTCAGCGCTCACACCCCCTGGTCCGGCTCCGGATTGACGGCGTCCCCGCTCCCGTGGAGCTGCGAGGTCCGAGCCTGCCTGCAGTGCGTATCGACGACGATATCTTGCCTCGATGGACGGAGGGAATCCCGCAGGCTGCCGGACGTGGTTGCATCGAGATTCACCCAAAGTCGAACTCCCGGACCTGTGGACCGGTCGTAGGCTGTGTCATTGACGTGCCCCTGGCGTCGATTGGCGGATCGGATGCAGCTTGTGCATAGGCCGTACTTGCGCCGATCACTCGATGGGCGAGTCGAGTGCGAGTCAGGACCTAGCTACGGATAGACGCTCCGGAGTGCTATTGGAGCATCAGTGTGAGGCGGTGGAGGCGGCCGGGTCGAGTCGTATGAAGAGTGGACCTATCTACAAGAATAGTAGGGTTGGCCGGTAGGGTTGTATTTTGCCATGCTTGAGTCAAACACCGCAGGGAGATGTGATTGGGAAACTACAGGCCGCCAGAACACAGGCTGCCGCCGCGTTACCGGGTGGAGTACAGGGTCCGGCTCAGCATGGATGACCGGCCGCGAGTGGTCGTTGTGTCCGACCCGGAAATACAGCAAAGTCTCGACCATATGCTGAGGGACATGGCGCGCCGTGCCCGGCAGGCGGAGAGGAAGGCCCTCGAACAGGAGGCACGGAATGCGCGCACTCGTTGAGAAGCTCCCAGGAGCGGCAACGCCGCCCTAAACTCCGGCAGACCAACTTCTGGATAGGGGACGATCTTAACGACCGCCTGGTGAGCGCGTCAGCGCGCTTCGAGGTGGGCAGCAAGTCGCTCCTCGTGCGCGTGCTGCTCGAGGACGCCCTCGACCGGCTCGAAGGGATGCACGAAGATGCATCGCCGTCGGGGTCGTGGAACGTGGAGATCGAGACCGGTTATGAGACCGCCCGCCTGCTCGTGTTGGCAGAGGACAGGGCAGAGGTCGCTGCGGTGCTGGATACATGGCTTGAGGGCTAGACGCCGGCGACATACTCTGTCGACTCGATGGAGCCCCACGAAAGTCCTCGCGTCCTGTTCATGGAGTGCAGGCCCACGGAGATGGATCAGGGCAAGGCTTAGAGAAGGATGAGTGTGGACATGGGGAACGGAGAACATTGTTCAGGCGCACATGCCCGTGAGGGCGATTTCGCACGGTCGGCGGCGGAAGCCGAAAGAGAGGCGTTCGCCAGGTCTCAGATCGAGGTGGACAAGCAGACCGTGGATGCCGAACGCCCGCTGTTCGGCGAGAAGGATGCGGTCTACTTGGAACTCTCACTGCCCCATGATAATAGGGCTGGATCCGCGGCGTTGGACGATGAACGGGCGCCGTTCGAGCGGGGCGGCCTCTAAGTACCGGACAGCCTTCGCTTCACTGAGGGCAACCCTCGAACTTTTGGGCACGTTGTCAGCTTTGGCCCTTCATCGAATGCGGCGCTGGCGTAGGGCTCCACTTCGAAGGAACTGTCGCGACGCGCGGGAGTCATCTTACAACTGCTACGGCTGCCTTTGCCGGGTTAGCCTAACCGAAGGCGACGCCGGTGCATTAGCCTCAGTACCCCTCCGCAAACGAACATCTAGCGACAGCAGTCCAGATGATGGCAGGAAGCAGAGATTCAGCTTGGGCTATTGAACGCGGAAATTGGGTCTACGGCGCCGCAATCGAGTACAGAGGCTAGCAACGGACTTTCAACTATTGGAAAACGGCAGCCGTGGGAGCATAGTCGCCTTGGGCGGTGGTGTTGCAATCTATGCGAAAAAATTAACGCATAAACGCAATGGCCACAGATCGAAGTCTCGAGTCTGCGGTTGATGCGCGCAGCATCCGCATGACTCGTGCGCAGCTTGCTGGAGTTTGCACAGACTTGGAACTGAATCCACCTGAGTAGTTGAACACCGAAGCTGACTTTTCGTTCTAGGCTTTGCAGCAAACTTTCCGCTGGTCGTGGTCTACACAATAGATGCGCTGTGCAAGAGCGGTGGGAATGCTTCACCACAACACGCTCCAAAGTCAGCAATTGGCAACGTGCTAAGCTCGTTGGATGACTACGGAGGCGGTGCGGATACTAGCTGCTCAAGGGCTAGTGACCACTACCAAGTCTCGCATGGCGCGCTTGGCCTTCTCCGTAAGGACGTGCGGGGTGAGAACGAAAGTTGAGAGGCGCTATCCCTGAAATCCGGTAGCTTTCCCATATCTCAGCCTTAGGCTGAGGCTCCACTCACCTTGACCCGGATTGATTACAGTATCTCGGCGCGCCCAAGCGTCAGGCGGGACACATCTTGCCGGCAAGATGTGTCCCTTTGCTTAGTCCCTAAGCAGCGCAGCACCCCTTGGAACCAGTTCGGGACGATTTACTGCCAGTGTGCCGGTGCCGCCGTTACCAGCGTGGCCTTGAAGGCCGGCCGCCGCCACCTCGATTATCCTCTCTCGGCCGAGCCTCATTCACGGTCAGTGCTCGACCGTTGAGGTCCTTCCCGTTCAGGGCATTGATAGCGGCTTCACCCTGGGTTTTGTCTCCCATTTCAACGAAGCCAAATCCCCTTGAACGGCCCGTCTCACGGTCAGTGATTATTCTTGCCGAAGATACTTGTCCGTGTTGGGTGAATGTAGCTTCAAGGGATTGTTCGGTCGTCTCGAATGATAGATTGCCCACATAGATATTCATGTGGCGCTCCTTTAGTTGGATTCTCCTGAGCAGGGGCAAGCGTCGCATGCGAACTGTGTGTTACGGGAACCGCAGAAAGCGGCACGAAATTGCAACCGACCTTTGGAGTCAGACCAAGTATACCATCAATGGCAACAGAGAGATTTCCTTGGAGGGAAGGCCATTCGAATCACACGGGGACGACCAGCTGATCAGGTCACTAGAGGCTTATGGTGATTCTAGGCCATCACCTTGCCCATGTGGTACTAAGTGTGGTCCCGGAAAGGCGCGTAAGTACAACTGCATAGCTAGTCCTAATACCGTACGCAGCTGTAATCTGTCCGCAACCATATCCGAACTGCGGTCGACAGCCATCAAGCCTGCTGATCGTCCTCTGTGACGTCGAGGAAGTACTGCTCCAAGGACATCTCTTCGGCTACCATCTCAGTAACATAGACACCTGACCTGCCCAAAGCCGTACTGAGCTCAGGAGACCGCTCACTCCGAGATGTCACGACAATCGACTCACCATGTGCCGTCACGTCGTCTTGGCCTCCCCCCCAAAGCTGGTCCAAGTGGAATGCTGGCCTTGGGGTGCAGACCAGTTCAACCGGCGCGAAGGGATGTCGTGGCAGCTTGGTCAACTTCGAGTGTTGCCGGGTCGATCACTACGCCGAACTCCCGGCGCACGTAGCCCACTGTGTAAATGCCGTTCCGAATGTCCTGAAGCACCAGTTCAGGGTCCCGATCAAGCGGGTCGCCCCATCCTCCGCCGCTCGCCATGACGTGGTGTATGACGTCTCCGCGCTTCATCCTTCCGACTCCCATAGGAGTTACGACCTGCTCGTTGCTCCGGTTCGGATTTATGATGTTCCAAGACGAAGATCCGCGCTTACCACCGTGCAGTCCGAATGCTCGGTTCCGCCGTTTATCCGAGCGCACTTGTAGGACGGCTTCATCTTCGAGCAAGCGAACGTCGCGCACAATGGCAGGGGCGCCGCGGTACTTCCCCGGCCCGGCGGAGTCCGGCAGGATTCCGTACCGTTCGATACGCACGGGCGTCTCAACTTCCGCGATTTCAATGGGCGTGTTCGCGCTGTTTCCGCCCGGGTGCGGTGTTCCGGTTGGGCCGTCCCCGTTCGGCCTGCCACCGCGGCTCCCCGCAAACAAGTCAACGAAGGCAAATGGGCTGTGTTCAGAGTCATACCCGCCGATACTGATGATTGTGTTTCCTCCCTCGCCGTCGGCGGGCACCCGGTCGGGTACTGCCTTGGACAACGCTCCCCAAACGGTCTCCATGATGCGGTAGCCGACGATGCCTCGCGCTCCGCACGGAGCGGGAAGCACGGGATTGACCACCGTGGCCTCCGGGGCCGTCACTCTGATGGGATGATGGGAGCCGGATGAGTTGGGAATCTCGGGGTCCATAATCTGGCGAATCCCGCCCCAGACGGACGACTGCGTGAACGGGAACGGCGAATTGATGCCTGCCTTGACCTGCGGCGAGGAGCCGGTGAAATCGACCTCTATGCCGTCACCATCGATGACCATCTTGAGGTTAATGACGACATCTCCAGTCTCGATGTTGTCGCCATCGATGAAGTGCGTGAATTCGTAGACGCCGTCCGGAATGTCCTCGATCTCTTGACGGACTCTTAGCTCAGAGTATTCGAGCAGGGCATCCATGTAGCGTCGCACTTCGGCCGCTCCGTAGCGTCCCACAACTTCGAGAAACTGCCGCTCGCCGAGCGTCGCAGACGCGATCTCCGCGCGCACGTCGCCGAGCACCTTGTTTGGAACGCGGACGTTTGTGGCGAGCAGCTCAAACATCGTCTCGTTGGGCACGCCTCGTTCGTAGAGCTTCGTTGTCGGAATTCGCAGCCCCTCCTGGTATATCTCGTGCGAGTTCGTGGAGTTACTTCCGGGCACTATCCCGCCGATGTCGGCCTGGTGCGCTACCGTGCAGGAGAACCCCTGCAACTCATCCTCCGCGAAGACGGGCTTGATGATGTAAACGTCCGGCAGATGTGTGCCGCCGGATGTGTACGGATCGTTCAGGATGTATATATCTCCGGGGTAGATACGCTTATCGAACTTGCGCAGGATTGACCGGACTGCGCTAGGGAACGATCCGAGGTGAAGAGCGATTGTCAATCCCATGGCCACCGTCTCACCGTTGCGGTCGGCGAATCCCGTGGAAAAGTCCATCGCATCTTTGACGATGCCGGAGTAAGCAGTACGCAGAACTGTGAGGGCCATCTGGTCGGCAATGGTATCGAGGGAATTTCTGATTACTTCAAACGTGACAGGCTCGATGTCTCTTGGCAGCATAGACAATGTTCATTGACCTCTGTGGATTTCTCAGTACGCAACCCGCACGATATCCGGTCACCCGACTTCCAGTGAAGACGAATTGACAGGTGATGTTGCCATGTTCTACCGATTCGACCAGTCTGCCCCGGTCAGTGAGGCCGATTCGGCCTGTAGACCTTGCGGTGCATCGGCCGATGCCCTCTGTCAGGCCTGAACTCCTCCGTCGCTCCCAATGACCCGTGGAAGGAATACGAGACCCACTAGAACGCGCCGGAGAATTCGGTGTCGGCAAGTCGCCAACTCGCCCAGCACGATTATGTCAGGCTCAATGACAGTTTGACAGGCGCCACGTCGATAATGATGTTGTTCAAATCGTCAAGGCGGGCGGAACAACCGGGCGGAACGACGGTAGTAGCGTCGTACTCCTCTACGATGATAGGCCCTGCGGTCGGCATGTCTGACAGGGCAGGGCGGTCAACTACATCGGTTCGGATCGTACCGACAAGAGGTCCGAAGTAGACGTCACGTCGGTGCGAAGTGATGACCGGATGTCCGTGTGCGGCGTGAGTTGGCGTCGAGCCGTGCAATCGACACTTTGCCGTAAGGCGCAGGTTAACAATCTCGGTGGGCTCGTCCTCTGCCTTATGACCATAAGTCCGGTCGTGCTCGTGGTGGAACGCGGAGATGAGTCCGCTAAGCGCCGCTTCGTCCATCACCTTCGCAGACATGAGAATCGTAAGCTCGTGGGCCTGGCCCGTGTAACGGAGGTCCACTGACTTTACCCATTCGATGTCGGTGGCGGCATAACCTTCCTCTCCCATTGAAACAGTCGAGTGATCCACGAATTCATCGAACACGCGGTTGATCCCTGCAAGATCGGCGTCTCCCGCTTTCGTGAAGTATGTCCGAACGAAATGCTGTTCCGGCCGCGCCTGAAGGAGGCCCACTGCGGAGAACAGCCCCGGCGACGATGGGACGACCACCGTCCCGATGCCGAGCGAGCGTGCCATGTCGACGGCGTGAATGGGCCCGCTGCCCCCATAGGCCAGGAGTGTAAAGTCCCTTGGGTCACGGCCGCGGTACGTCGAGACGGCTCGGATGGCCCGGATCATATTTACGTTGGCAACCGCGTGAACACCGTGTGCCGCATTGAGCAGCGACAGGCCGAGTGGCACGGCGACGGTCTCATGCACGCTTGATTCGGACAGCGAAGGAGACAGTTCCACCTGGCCACCGGCCAAGAATGAAGGGTTTATGTAGCCCAAAATAAGGTTTGCGTCGGTGACCGTCGGCTCCGTGCCCCCGGTGTCGTAGCACGCCGGGCCAGGGTACGATCCGGCGCTCTTTGGTCCCACTCTGAGTGCGCCGCCGGGGTCCACACGCACGATGCTGCCGCCGCCCGCGCCCACCTCGGCTAGATCAATGACCGGTACCTTTACGGCATGCCCTCCGCCTGTCACTAGCTTGCTCGAAAGGGATATTCCCGCTCCGATCTCGTAGTCGGTTGTGTAAGAGGGCGAGCCTTTCTCGATGAGCGCCGCCTTGGCCGTAGTTCCTCCCATATCGAAGGTGATGACGTTTTTGAGGCCGAGACGCCTGCTGAGATTGCCCGAGGCAACAACCCCGGCGGCAGGACCGGACTCGAGCACATACACTGGCGTCTCCGCGGCCCGTCGGGCAGACATGATGCCCCCGTTCGACTGCATGATCCTCACGGGCGCGTCTAAACGGGCTCCCTTTGCCCGCCGAACGAGCGAATCGATGTATGACCTCACTAGTGGGCCGAGGTATGCATTTACCACCGTGGTGCTCGTGCGCTCGTACTCGCGGACTTCGGGCAGCACGTCCACCGACAGGGACACAAACACTCCAGGCAGCATTCGACGCAGCACCGCGCCAACGGCCCGCTCATGATTGGGATAGCGGTACGAATGCAGCAGACAAACCGCCACAGCTTCGGCGTCCTCCTCGCGAATTACGGTTATCGCCTCGTGGAGGGAGGCCATGTCAAGAGGGACCAACACTTCACCGTCCGCTCCAATGCGCTCTTTCACTTCCATCCGCAGGCGGCGCTCAACCAGCGGTCGCGGCGGAGCGTAGAGCAGGCTGTACAATGAGGGCACGCGCATCCGCCGCAGTTCAAGTACATCTCTGAAGCCATTGGTTGTTATCAGTGCCGTCTTCGCGCCAGTATCCTGGAGAACGGAGTTTGTGGCGACGGTCGTGCCGTGGACGATTTCTTTGATGGACTCGACCGTTTCCTGCTGTTCTGACATTAGCTGTCCTAGGCCCTCGATGATGCCAAGAGACAGATCGTCCTGGGTCGACGGCACTTTCTTGGTCCAGTACTGGCCATTGGGTCCTGTAACGACGAGATCGGTGAATGTGCCGCCGATGTCAGCGCCGAGTCTATAGCCCGCTAGATCGTCGCTAGTCATAACTGCCCTCTCATCCGGTGTCTCCAAACCCAGCGAAAGCTACGGTTACGGTAGAATTCCGATTCCGCTCCACGTGCCACTGCCTTCACGTCGTGCGTGCAACTGGGCACGCTGGCGATCTTAAGCCCGAAAATCCAGGCAACGGCCCGCTCTGGCAAAGTCTACTCTGCCCGTTGACCGGCGATCTCCCCTGTGAAGCACCAGCCTCGACAATGCATGGAAGAGGCTTGCTGAACAGTCTGAATACCCTAGTGTTATAGATGTCCGTTACGGTTTCTTCTTGGAAAACAACGTCCGCATCCCCTCATTGCTTCGATGGTGCCCGTATGCATATCTAGTACCACGTCGATGTAGTTTTGTTGGGTAGAACCTGTCTTCTTCGGGCACCTTGACAAAGAACTGATGCAACGCAGAGTCGCCGTTAGGGCGAAGGGGTCGGATGGTGGCCGGCTGCCCGTCATTGAGTGTTGCTAAACGAGGAAACTTTCTCAGAAAGGTGGGGGTGTCCATGCCCTCTGCCTACTCCTTCTTCTCAATAGAACTTGTGACGGCGGTGAATCTTTCCGCCTGAAATCCCTCTATCGGTACATCGGTCGCGCCGCTCGTCATGAGGTCGGCGACGGCCTTTCCCATGCCGGGACTCAACAGTATGCCTTTCTTGCCCGCCCCGGTCGAAAGGTACGCGTTGTCCCATCCGGGGACATTGCCGACTATGGGCATCCAGTCCGGGGATCGCGGCCTGAGGCAGGCGGTATGGAGCACGAGTTCGGCGTCTCTTATGTCGGGCATGAGGCTTGCTGCGCGGGACAAACTGATGGCCCGCGCCTGTGCGGACGGGTTCCTGTCGAAGCTCTTTCGCTCGTCAGACGCGCCGACCCACGTTTGCCCGTCCTCGCGATGGTTGAGATCCACATCAACGCTGTGGAAGTCTCTGTCCAGCGGCGGGCCGCCCAGTTTCATCCTGAGTATCTCTCCCTTGAACGGTTCGATGGGAACGGGGACGCCGAGCCACTCTTCGACCTGGCCGGACCACGGGCCAGTGGCGAACACGACCGCGTCGCATGAGATCTCACCGGAGTCAGTCAAGACCGCGGTCACACGTCCGCCGCTCGTCCTGACTCCGGTAACGCATCCCGATACCACTCTCGCGCCCATCGTCTCGGCAGTCTTGGCGAGCGCGAGGGTGTAACGATAGCTGCTGAGGATCGCGTTGCCGCGAGTGTCGAGTGCGCCGAGTGCGTCGCCGGAGATGCGAGGCTCAAGCTCTCTGAGTTGGGAGGCGTCGAGCCACTCGGCGCTGAAATCGTCGTCAGCCGACTCGAATATGTCGTGGGTCGTTTGCATATCGGCCAATTCGGAATCGTCGAAAGCGACGCGGACAGACGAGATGATCTTGTACCCGAAGTCCACGCCCGAAAGCTCGGCCAGTTCGGGACGTATCTCGGCGTGCATCCGGTAGGACTCGATGGCCAGTGGACCGAGCGGTCCGGGGATGCCCGCGCCCTCCAGAGGGTTGAGCCCGCCCGCGGAGTACCCAGAGGCGTTCGCGGCGAGGGCATCCCGCTCTATTGTGGTGGACTTCACTCCGGCCTTTGCAAGGTAGTAACTCACCGCGCAGCCCGAAGCTCCTCCGCCGACTATTACAACGTCCTCAACTTGGTTCATAGGTCCTTTTACTTCCTTACCGTCTTCCCCCTAGCTGCTGAGTACTCTCTCACATCACGCCGCGACTGACAGCAGCCTCGACTCCTCCCAGTGCGGCGTGCCAAGCTGGACCCCCAGCGGCATCGAGCCGCTGTCGAACCCCGGCGGCAGCGAAATCGTCGGGAACCCGCCGAACGTGAACGGCGACTGGGACATCGGGTCGTCTGTGGTGCTGAGGTCGCGCGGCGCGGCCGGCGGAGTCATCACCACATTGAAAGGCCCCATCGCATCGCTAACATCTCGACTAACCGTCGTCTGGACCTCCTTGGCCATCAGGAAGTCCACTGCGCTTGCCTTCAGCCCGTCCTCGATCGCGCCCCGCACGTTGGGCGAGTAGTCGTCTTCTCGTCCGTCGAACCAGTCCCGGTGCGCGTCTGTGCCCTCCGTCGTCAAGAGTATCCGGTGCGCCCACAGTATCTCGTCGAAGTCGGTGGGCAGCTCGATGTCCCCGACGTTCGCACCGGGCTCTGCGAATCCTTGGGCGATCGAGTCGGCGTGGTCGCGCGTCTCCTGGCTGGCCCGCTCCCAGAAGTGGGTGCGTACCGGTACCGTGTCAGTGTAATTGAGCAACTCGGCAAGGTCCTCATTGCCCGTGGAGTAGTGCCGGTTCCACAACTCTTCCGTCAGTACGATATCTCCATGGTGGCAGTCATCGGCGAGGCAGTGACTCGTGCTGCGCTGCAGTGGGATAACTTGCTTGCTACGATTTAGAGCCGGTCTGGGTCTATTGAGAATAGTGGTCTGGCCATAGAGCAATTCCTCAGGCTCGTGGTCGTCGATTTGACTGTCAGGGTATT
The DNA here is from genome assembly GCA_965237445.1 of Dehalococcoidia bacterium. Taxonomy (GTDB): domain Bacteria; phylum Chloroflexota; class Dehalococcoidia; order Lucifugimonadales. The sequence continues at coordinate 2,350,282 of OZ250142.1, forward strand.
CGCACTATTGCGGATCGCCGGCCTGAAGCCGCCTCGTCCAGAGACGCCCAAGTGGGCCGAGGAGAATGGCGGGGGCAAACTGCTCAGCAGCCACGCTTTCGTACCTGCAGGTGGACCGTCCAAACGTGAGCACAAAGCACGCCAAGCGCTAGCTCGACCCGTCAGCCACTCGAAGATAACTGGCGTAGTCCCTCATCTGAGCAGGCCCTAGGTTTTTTTCGTAGCACGTCCTGCAGCATCTGTTTGTCGAGGCTCAGGTCAGCCACCAGCTGCTTGAGCTTGCGGTTCTCTTCCTCGAGGACGTTCAGCCGTCTCACCTCCGCCACCCCCATGCCGACGTACCTCTTTTACAGCGATGGAAAGTCTGCACCGCAATACCCATCTTTCGGCAGATCTCTACCACCGGCGTGCCGTTTTCCGCCTGGCGCAGGGCGAAAGCTGTCTGCTCCGGCGTGTACCGAGATCTATTCATCCACTGGTCCTCCTCTCCTCTTTCACTTTCCCAAAACTAACTGCGATGATGTGTTCGGGGTGAAGAACTGTCAAGGGCGCCGTGAATCTGGCCCTCGTCATCGTCTTTGCGGCGTCATTGCTGGGCAGGCCGAGCGTACTTCCGACACACTTCCCCCTGGATAATCACGATGGCTGGAGGCGGCGCGGCCTTCCTGTTCGTTTGCTCACTGGTGCTCTGGTTCCGTGCTCGCAACGATGTAGACGAGACAGTGCCGCAGGCCGTAGAAAACGACATCCCGCAGCACGCTTCCGGCAGTGAAGACGAGAAACTCAGCGTTTTAGAGAGCCGCGAAGCCCCGCAGGCTGGCGAGTCGGCTTAGGCATGCACAATCCCTGGGGCTCGTTCTTTGAGAAAAGTCCCGGAGAGGCCCAGATAAGTCCGTCGTCTGGTCATCGCAGTCATGAATTTGAGAAAACGAGGACATGCCGCGAACCCGGAGTACCGGCCTCCTCATGATGTTAGCCTTACTTCGTTCAAGCGAACCGGTTCTCGCACATTCCAAGCCAAGCCTTGATTGTCATCTGATGTAAGAGGAGGCATAGATGCTTGCTGACCTGGTCGAAGTCACGACACCCGAGGGCATTCCGCTGGCTGGCGCTTACTTCGCCCCGGCCACAGCGGACCGGCCGAGTTCAGTGGACGCCTTGCTGTACTTCCACGGAGATTCCGGCCACTTCTACAGCAGCCTGTACCTATGGCTTGGCCAGCGCATGGCGGAACGGGGCATCGCATTCATGACGGGCAACCGCCGGGGGCACGACCACGTCGCCAACGGCGTCAAAGGAGGCCCACTTGCCGGTTATGCCTTCGAGTCCGTCGACGACTCACGGGCCGACTTCGGTGCGTGGCTGGAGTTGCTGCGAGAGCGAGGACACCGCCGCATAGCCATTGGAGGGCACAGCGGCGGGGCGGTGAGGGCCACTTACGCTCAGGCGAAGGAGAAGTTCGACAACGTAGTTGCAGTCATCCCTGTGTCGCCCGGCGAGTACAACCACGAAGGGGTAATCGCGCTGCACGGGAAGGACTTCTCGGGGCCGTTTCGGGAGTCCGAGCAAGACCTCGCGGAGGGCCGTACCGACGTGCTGCTTCGCCCCGGCGTTCCATGGGGGTCGACGTGGAGCGCGCGTTCCTACGTAGACTGCTTCAATCAGGACAACCGGTACAGCGTGACAGTGCACGCGGCGAACACCGGCTGCCCCACGCACTTCATTTTTGGCGGCGAGGAGTGTGCCATTGGTGGGGCGGAGGAGCTACCTGTGTGCGGCGCGGCCCGTCGCAGCCTCGCAGCCGCCGGCTACCCGCACGTACAGGTGACCGAGATTCCTGGGGCCAACCACGGCTACTCAGGACGCGAGGAACAGCTCTTCCAGACCATGCATTCATGGCTCTGCGATCTTCCTGACTGACCGGCCCTTCCGAACTGTCTCCTCTCGTGGAGAGTAGGGTAGGGCAGGCAACACTGCACCCGCAGCACAAATTGCCAGGCACGCACGACCGTGCTATACTGGCAACATTCACACCGGGAACGGCGTCAACTACACATCGATGTTTCGCAAGGTGCGAATGCCGTCACGAAGCCGTGGCTGCAGCCGGTGGCCGGTTTTGGCCGCTTTTGTCCGCCTGTGAAAAATCCAAACTTGAAATACAGCTACGAATTGACCGCTTCTGGCCTTTTTGAGCGGACATACGAGCGAGTCACAGTTGTGGACGTGTCAACATTGCCCTGAGGGCGTATGAGCTTGATCCGCGCGCCAACCAGTGGCGGGCGGGCCTTCTGTCTTGCCTGGAAGGTCGCGGGTCATCGCTCGCATCTCGGCCTGCAGGCCCCTTGCCCCTGGAGTAAACTACTCCACAGCAACACCTTGGGAGAACCCGGATGGAACTTGACGGCGCGGAAGTCGTAATCATCGGCGGCGGCGTGTCCGGACTCAGTGCAGGATGGTGGCTCGCACGCTCCGGCGTCGACACGATCGTCGTAGACAAGGGTGTCGTTGGCTGGGAGGCATCGGGCCGCAACGGCGGGAGCACGTCGCACAGGGGCGGGGAGGCCCCCGTCATACCCTTGGCCGCCGAATCCCTGAAACTTTGGCCCGCCCTGTCGGACGACCTCGGCTATCCGACCGAGTGGACGCCCGGCCGTCTCAACATCGCAATGACCGACGAGGAGTTCGATGGTGCTCACGAGTCCAGGCAGGCCTACGCCGATCTGGGCATCGACTCCGAAGTCCTCGACGGCGACGGCGTCCGCGAACTGCTGCCTATGGCCTCCCAGGAGGTGCGGGGCGCCAACTACTCGCGGGATGCCGGCAACGCAAACCCGCAGCGCACCGTCCAAGCCTACGCCTGGGCTTTCCTGGACGTCGGCGGCAGGCTGCACCAGAATACCGCCGTCCAGGACTTCGAGACCGCCGGGGGCAAGGTGACCGCCGTGCTCACCGACCGGGGCCGCATCCCAACCGACTTCGTTGTATGCGCCGCGGGCCCCCAGACCGGACTGCTGGCCGAGAAGGTCGGCGCGTTCGTTCCTGTGTCGCCGGCGCGTGTGGAGATCATCGTCACCGCGCCACTCGAACCGATGTGGAAGGGCCTGATAGCCGGCAACGGCCTGTACGGCCGCCAGACGATGCGCGGCAACTTGGCTTACGGTGGAGGCCCCCACGAGTGGACCGACGTCGGCCTCGAGTCGCCCGCCAAGCCCAACACGCCGCTCGTCCGCAACATAGCCCGCCGCGTCGCCGAGTTGTTCCCGGTCGCCGCCGGGACACCGGTGATCCGAAGCTGGGCCGGCGTCGTCGAACAGACTCCGGACCTGTACCCGATCATCGACACCCTGCCGGACCCGTCCAACTTCCTGGTCGTGACCACTTCCGGTCACGGCTTCGGCCTGTCGCCGGCCACTGGCAAGGTGATTCGCGATCTAGTGGTCCACGCTGAGACGCCGGTGGACATCAGCGGCCTCAACGTCGGCCGCTTCTCCAGAACCAGGGCCGACTGGCGTGAGCGCCGGAGTTGGGAAGCGGGCGTACTCGGCACCTAACCCAGCCAATAGCGCTTCTAAAGTCCAATCTGCACCCTACGAGGGGAACTGAGCCTTCCTAAACCCCTCTCCCTAGATGGGAGAGGGTAGGGTGAGGGTGAAAGAACTGTGTCAGGTGGTGCACCGCAGACCGTCCAAAGCCCTGCTCGGGTGTATGAAGAGAGACTGACGTTCGTTCCCATCAGATGCGGTCCCTTAAGACTTCATTTAGATGGCCTCGTACATCTATAGATAAAGCAGAAAAGACAAGGAAGCTATGACAACACTCGCCGAAGATCTCCGATTCGTGGACGGCCTGGCACAAGCGGACCTCATCCGGTCGGGCCAAGTGTCTCGCGCCGAAGTGCTCGAGGCAGCAGTAGAGCGTATCGAGCGGCTGAACCCGCCCCTCAACGCCGTAGTCACGAAAATGTACGACGAAGCCCGTGCCGCCACCGAGGACGCGCCCAACCGGCCGGGAGCCGAAGGCCCGCTCGGAGGCGTCCCGTTCCTTCTGAAGGATTTGGCATGCCCGTATGCGGGGGTCGTGATGACGAACGGCTGCGCCGCAATGCGCGACTACGTCCCCAGCCGCAACAGCGAGCTCGTCGACCGCTATCTGAGGTCCGGCCTCGTCGTCGCCGGCAAGACGAACACCTGCGAGATGGGCCTGATGAACACGACCGAGCCGCTGCTGTTCGGCCCGGCCCGCAACCCCTGGGACAGAGACAGGACAACGGCCGGCTCCAGCGGGGGCTCGGGCGCGGCCGTAGCCGTCGGCATGGTCCCCATCGCGCACGGCAACGATGGCGGTGGCTCGATCAGGTACCCTGCCTCGGCCTGCGGCGTGTTCGGCCTCAAGCCTACCCGCGGCAGGATTACGTCGGCGCCCGACGGTGGGGAACTGCTCGGTGGCATAGCGAACAACCACGTACTCACCCGGTCGGTGAGCGACAGCGCCGCTGTATTGGACGCCACCGCTGGGCGCGCCACAGGCGACCCGTTTCCGCCGGCGGATTCTGAGAGGCCGTTCCTGCAGGAGGCAGGATCGGACCCCGGCAGGCTGCGTATCGCGTTCAGCGTCACCGCGCCGGACGGCTACAGCCTCGCGCCCGATTGCGTCGAGGCCGTCCGCAGCGCCGCGCGTCTCTGCGAGAATCTCGGCCACGACGTTGAGGAAGCGGTCCCGGACTTCATCGACAGGGACCACCTGTTCCACGAGTTCAGCGAGGTGATGTGGGCTGGCCTTACCGCCCAGATCGTCGACGGCTGGTCGAGACAGACAGGTTTGACGCCTACAGCTGACCACTTCGAGCCGTACACACTCGCGCTCGCAGAGCAGGGCAGGGGGTTCACGGCTGCGGCCCTCATGGATGCCATGGACGCCATGCAGGCCCTTGGCCGCCAAATTGGCCGTTTCCAGGAGCCGTACGACGCCTGGATCGCCCCGACGCTTTCCGAGCCCCCGCTGCCGCTCGGCTCGTTTGAGCAGACCGCCTCCAATCCGCTGCGCCCCAACGAGGTCAACGACGAGTTTGGCGGCCCCTACACGCAGCTTTGCAACATCACCGGCCAGCCCGCCGCCTCAGTCCCGCTACACTGGAACGAGGCCGGTCTTCCCATCGGCGTCCACTTCGCAGCCCGCTACGGCGACGAGGCCACCCTGTTCCGCCTCTGCTCCCAGCTCGAGGCCGCGCGCCCCTGGGCGGACCTCCATCCGCCCGAATCGTCCTGAGCCCAATGCAGCAAGTGGCCGACTGATAGTTACTTGCCCTTCGCCTGTCTATGTCTTACCCTTACATGTAAGTCTGCTGTAGGGAAAGGACATGACTTATGGTCAGCGAGGCGGATAATGACAGTGCTGAGAAACGTCAACATGGCACGCCGCCGAAAGATAAGGCCGCTGAGCCTTGTAATAGTGAGGCCTCGGAAGATAAGGCACATCGTTTCACCGATGCGCTAGAAGGTCTCGGAGAAGTCGACCACGCTCTCCGCTCCACAATCGGGACGGGTAGGGAAGTGGCCGCGAGCGTAGCCGGCACTGTCAAGGACAGCCTGAAGACCGTTCGCAAGACCCGCGACTCCGTCGTCATGGTCCGGCTGAACAAGGAAAGCCTCCAACGGATCGACGAGCTCGTCGACTGCCAGGTCACGAAGAGCCGCTCGGAGGCCGCCGCGCTTCTGATCAATGAAGGCATCAAGGCGAGGGCGGACCTCTTCAACGAAGTGGCAGAGCAGGCCGAGATCATCCGCCAGGCCCGCGAGCGCCTCCGCACGCTCCTCGGCACCGAGTCTGCCGACTCCTAATCGGGATGGTGGCCATCGGAATCAAGTTCTTCCAGTCCGCAAACCGGGATTGAAACTAGGTACTCTGGAGAAGGAGAAGTCAAGATGTGGAAGGCAACTGCTGAAGAGAAGATGCATTGTTCGGAATGCCACCATAGGATTCCGGCCGATACGAATTGCTTGTCGCAGTTACCCTCGGCGTTGCCGGAAGGCACGCGTCGTAGGCGATTCAAGAACTTCTGCATCAATTGCTCGGAGTGCGAGTCAAAGGGCAAAGAAGCTTCGTGTTACGTGCGGTGGCTTAGCCACTGGTACGCACGCGAGGAAAGAGCACCGGGCAATTTGCACTGTGGTCAATGTAACTTCGACATACCCGAAGGCATGAGAACGTACATGCAAGCGTTCTACACTTGGCCTGACAACTACGATGCAGAGGATGAGGCCGAAGCATGGGAGACGACAGAAGCCAGGCCTTCGTCAGGGTTTAAGGCAGCGTTAGCTGACAGTGCAAAATCATCTGCTGGTGGTTGGGATAGTCTCAGTTATGCGACTCAACGAAAGTTTATGCGCGGTGGGTTAGGGGGACGGCGCGGGATGCGCTCACCCAAGATTGCCCAGAGACATTACCATCGCACCATTCCTAGATTCATCCGCAACATGGGTGAGGATGCGGTCTTGATGTACAGGAAAGGATTGGATGTCAGCCACATCAAGTCTGTGCATAATCGACCTGATCTGGCGAAGGCTCCCCACAACGCGATCTTGGAAGAGAGCAGCCTTAACCATGCCCGCGGCGCCAGAAACATGAGTAGTTCTGAGCTTAAGGCGGCTAAATCAGTCCTACGCCTGCGGAAATTGTCAGTACGTGCGAAGACGGCGTTCAGGAGTGGATTGCGTGGAGATATGTTGCTGCTGTTTTGGAAGGAATCGTCTCAGGGCCTGAGAACTTAATGCACTGGAAGCGTGGTAGAAAGAGCGCCAGGCAAGCGGTAGGGGATTCTGCCAAGAGCACAGCCACGAGTGCCAGCGTTGGCGCGATCACTGCCGGCGTGCTGGCGGTCGTCCCACTTGGCCCATTGGCCGTGCCTGTCGCCGTTGGGGGTACAATGCTGTGGGCCGGCAACTCCATCGTTAGGCTCGCAAGTGCCGCCAAACATGATCTGATGTTGGACGAGCTCCGAGTGTTTTTCTGCAAGGATAAGGACTGTCGACTAGAGTACGCCCAGGCTATGGTCGACGCCTCCCAGTTGCAGAACTCGCTTGAGGAAGAAGCGGACGAGTAGGGCACTCCGCCTCCTATGCCACCGAAAATCCTTCGCGCTCGAAGTCCGAGTCGTAAGCCAGTGCTGTGCTGACGCCTAGTTCCCTCATCACAACGAAACTCACGCAGTCCACGAGGCTAAGGCCCCGGCGGCCTCGCAGCTCTAGGAGCTCAACGGCCTGATCGTGCTCGCCCCGTGTAACCCAGTGGACGAGCAGATGTTGTGTTCCCTTGAGGTATGCCAGGGCTGCCTTTAGTCCGAGCCTTCGTTGAAAGAGCGTCGCGCACTCCGACACAATATAGTTTGCGTCAGTATGGGTTCGCGTCTGGCGAGGGCGGCCTGCAGGCCTTGCGAGGCGCGCCGGTGATTAGGGTCCTCGGCATCAGCGATGGCGTATGAGCCTGACGAGTCCAGGAAGATCAACGTCCTTCAACGTGTGGGCGCTTCTCGGCCATTTCCTCTTCGAGAGCTCGGGCAAGCGCCTCATCATGGTTCTCTGAAACTGGACTCAAGTCGTCGTCGTCCGAGCTTCCAATCCCCACGAATCCCAAGTCTTCTAGGGTTAAAGGTTGCCGCTGTAGGCCGGTAACGTACAGTTCCAGCGCCTCTCGGACTACGGCCGACAGCGAGACCCCGTCTTCGTACGCCTTCTGTCGTGCCAGCTTGTAGATGTACTCGTCGAGCTGTACCTGGGTTCTTCGCATGTTGCTAGCCTCCCGCCTTGCGAACCGGCCATGATGTCATGACGGCATGGTGGCAAAGTACGTGAAACTCCTCGGTGCGCCTGCGTGACTGGCAGACTGCGGAGCGGTGGGGTGGCGTAGTCGGCTTGGCCTGAGCGCCTACGTCTTAGGCTTGCCGTAGTGTGACCGCAGCGTCACCATCGGGTGTCGCGGCGACATCTGGAACTTGATCAGCAGCTCCCGCGCGATCATGTCGCGGTCCTGCTGGCTGTCCGGCAGATCGATGTCCTCCGGCACAGTGACCCAGCCGTTGATGTTGCGGTCGAACACAGCCGGCCTGTCCTCCTCGTACCCCATGTGGACATCCTCGAGCCAGTTGAGGTCCTGCCATCTCATCATTTCCATGAAGTGTTGAAGGAACGGAGTGATCTTCGAGTAGTCGGGCAGCAGATTCACGTCGTAGCGGTACCCAACATGCAGTCCGCGGTTATCGTCGAGGCCGCTGTTGTCGTTACTCATATCGGCGCTCCGGTACACCCACGGTGTAGTCGGTGCCCGCCAGCGGCACTTTGCACATGGCCGACGCCTCCATCGTGAGCGCCGCCAGGTCCTCCGGCTCAAGCGAGTGCACGTTCGTCTTGCCGCACGCTCTCGCCAGCATCTGGCACTCCATCGTCAACGTGTGAAGCAGGTTGTACACGCGCACCGATGCGTCGTCCGGATTGAGCCGCTTCCGAAGCTCGGGGTCCTGCGTTGCCACGCCCACCGGGCAGCGTCCCGTGTGGCAGTGGTAGCAGCTGCCCGCCTCGACGCCGATCTCCCGCATGAAGTCGGCCTCCGCGATGTCCTTGTTGCAGTTAAGCGCGATGAGCGCCGCCGTGCCGATCGACACCGCGTCCGCCCCCAGCGCAAGCGCCTTCGCGACGTCCGCGCCGTTTCGGATCCCGCCCGCGTACACCAGCGAGATCTCGTCGGTCATGTCCACGTCATCCAGTGCGCGGCGCGCCTCCCGGATCGCCGCGATCCCAGGAACGCCCGTCTCCTCCGCCGCGATGTGTGGCCCGGCGCCTGTCGAGCCTTCCATGCCGTCCAGGTAAATGCTGTCGGGGCCGGTCTTGGCGGCCATCCGCACGTCGTCGTACACCCTCGCCGCGCCCAGCTTGAGCTGGATCGGCACGCCGTCCGTCAGTTCCCGCAGCTCGTTGATCTTGAGCGCGAGGTCGTCCGGCCCCATGAAGTCGGGGTGTCGGGCAGGGGAGCGCTGGTCGATACCGGCAGGCAGCGAGCGCATCTCCGCCACCTGGTCGGTGACCTTTTGGCCCATCAGGTGGCCTCCGAGCCCGACCTTGTGACCCTGGCCGATGAAGATCTCGATCGCGTCGGCGAGCTGGGCGTGATGCGGGTTGAAGCCGTACCGCGACTGGATGCACTGGTACAGCCACTTCTCCGAGTACCGCCGCTCGTCGGGGATCATGCCGCCCTCGCCGGAGCACGTCGCCGAGCCGGCCATCGTCGCCCCGCGCGCCAGCGCCGTCTTCGCCTCGTACGATAGCGCCCCGAAGCTCATGCCCGTAATGTATATCGGGATGTCCAGCACCATCGGCCGCTTCGCCCTCGGCCCGATCACGGTCTGCGTCAGGCACTTCTCACGGTAGCCTTCGATGACAAACCTCGTCAGCGTCCCGGGCAGGAACACCAGGTCGTCCCACGTTGGAATGTGCTTGAACAGCGCCATCCCACGCATCCGGTACCTGCCGAGCTCCGCCTTGATGTGGATGTCATCGATCACATCTGGCGGGAACATGAAGTTCGTGCCCATCTGGTGAGGATTGCGGCTGATCTTCTGCCAGGCGCCGTTGCTTTTGATCTCGTCTTGAGGTGTTGTCATCTGCCGGCCAATCTCTCTAGAGGTTTAATTTAGCTTGCTTCTCAAAGCTGGATGATGCCCTAGAGCACCATCTTGCGCTCGTGCGGCTCCAGGCTGTCGTAGTTCCACAGCTCCTTGCCGGACACGATCTTCGTAAGGTTCTCGACGCCCCGCGGGGCATCCAGCCCGTACATGGTCAGTTTCCTGTTGAGCCACTCCACGTCCAGATCCGATAACTCTGCGGGGACCGCGTCGGTGCCAAGCCCTTTGACCTCGCCGCCAACGTAGATCGTGCCGTCGTACATCGAGTCGCCCAGGTTGACGCCAGCGTCTCCTAGGATAATGATCCTGCCGCGCTGCATCATGAACCCGGTGAACGCCCCTGCTTGGCCGCCAATGATGACCGTGCCGCCCTTCTGATCGATTCCCGCACGAGCACCCGTGTTGCCCTTGCAGACTAGGTCGCCCCCGCGAATCGCGGCCCCGAAGCACGAGCCGGAGTTCTTCTCGATCAGAACGGTCCCGGCCATCATGTTCTCCCCGCAGGACCAGCCCACGCGTCCGCTCACCCTCACGTTGGGGCCGTCGATGCAACCAAGGCCGAAGTAGCCCAGGCTGCCTTCGAAGTTCAGGCTCAGTCGATTCAGAATGCCAACGCCAAGCCCGTGCATCGCTCCGGGATTCCTCACGGTGATTGTCCCATGTCCGTCTTCCAACAGTTCCCTTATGCGCGCGTTTATCGCAGGCGGCGCCACCCCGGTCGCGTCGAACTCGGCCCGCTTCTCGTAGTCCACTTCGAACGAGCCGTGGTACAGATAGTTCTCCTCTGCTTCGGGGCTGAAGAAGACCTGCTGCGTGCGTCCCGCGAGCTGCTCCTCGTGGAGCAGGGCGCCACGCTGCGTCACGTCTGCCATACCATCACCTCGCCCTCGTACGGGTCGAACGTGTCGATCTCCTCAGGGAAGATGCTGCGGATCGCCACCTCTTCCGACGCCAGCACGATAAGCTCCGGGCTCTCGTACAGCACCATCGGCTTGGCAGCCATCGTGTCCTTGGCCATGCCAAGCTCGTCCCGCGTGGCCACCAGGTACGTGAACACGCCGTCCATCGCTTGCACGGACTCCCTCATAGCGTCCTCCAGGCTCACGCCGTCGTGCATCCTGTCCGCCAGGAACACGGCGATAACCTCGGAATCGCAGTCGGACATGAAGCGGTGCCCCTTTCGCTCCAGGGCCCGCCGCATCATCCAATAGTTGGTAAGCTGCCCGTTGTGCACCACCGAAACGTCGCTGAACGGGTACGCCCAGAACGGGTGCGCCGATCGTATGTCGACGTCCGACTCGGTCGCCATCCGGACGTGGCCTATCGCGTGGGTTCCCATGTAGTTGTTCAGCCCGTAGTTGGCGGAGACCTCCTCAGCGTCGCCTAGGTCCTTCACGAGTTCCAGCGACCGCCCGATGGAAAGTATTTCCACTCCCTCGATCTCCTCCAGGTACTCTGCGAGCTCCCTCAGATCTCCGTCGTAGTTGACCACGTACCGGTTGGAGTAGTCGCGGGGGCTCTCCTCCTCGGTAATCGTCCCGCCCATGGACAGCAGTCGCCGGTCGAACTCCTCCTTGCGCTCCCCCATCAACTCTCGCGTGCGACTTCTTCCTTTGCTGATCCTCTCAGGCTCAATCGTGTTGAACCGGATCACGTAGGCAGTCTCTTGGGGAGGGGAGCCGTACACCGCATATCCGGTGGAGTCTGGCCCTCGATGCTTGAGCGACTGCAGCATCTTCGTTAGCTCCAGCCCCACGGGCGCAGCCGCGCCCCTGTGGATCACTCCGGCGATTCCGCACATATCGTTACTTGCCTCCCTGCCTCAGGACCCTGCGTCAGAACCTCTTCCGTTCGGTAAGAGGGGAATCAGGTGTGGGTCAATTGTGTGTTTAATCTAGCTTCCTGCCTACCTGTCTTTTCATCGTAACCGTCCCATTCGCCCGGCGAAAGAGGCTTTGGGCGCCTCTCGGTTGCAGAGGCAAGAAAGTGCAACTGCCCCTCTAAGGCAGCACGTCCAGGTACATGTCCATGTCCCAGTCTGTGACCGTGGACAGGAACTTTTCCCACTCGTCCGTCTTGTAGTGCCTGAACACGTTGTACATCTCACCGGGCAGTGCGCTCTTGATCACCTCGTCCTCGCTAAGAGCCTTCAGCGACTCACCGAGTGACATCGGCAGCTTGGACACCTCCTTGCCCGCCTCCATCGCCTCGTAGATGTTCCGCTGTTCCGGCTGACCCGGGTCGAGGTCGCGACTGATGCCGTCGTCGAACGCCTTCAGGATCGCCGATGCCATCAGGTATGGGTTCACGGAGGAGTCAACGGCCCGATACTCGAACCGGCCGGGTGCCGAAACCCGAAGCGCAGTCGTACGGTTTTGGTAGCCCCAGTCGGCGTAGACCGGCGCCCAGAACCCGGTGTCCCACAGCCTTCGGTACGAGTTCACCGTCGGGCAGCCAATGGCTGTCAGCGCGGGCAGGTGCTCGCGAATGCCCCCGATGCTCTGCAGGCCTATTGGACCCGGTGTGGTGAGCAGTTCTCCCTCCACCGGCAAGAAGTGGTTCTCGCCATCGCTCAGGTATGTGAACACACCATCCATGCCGGGTAGGGGATCGTTGCCCAACGGCAGTACGCCCTCGCTCCCACCCGTCCATATCGAGACGTTGTGATGGCAGCCGTTGGCAGAAACTCCCATGAACGGCTTCGGCATGAAGCACGCGAGAACTCCGTGCTTGCGCGCTACCGCCGCGCAGATCTGACGGTACGTGGTCAAACGGTCCGCCGTGCGCACCGCATCGTCGAAGGTGAAGTTCAACTCTAGTTGGCCTGGCGCGTCCTCATGGTCTCCCTGGATCATGTCCAGGCCCATCTCCCTGGACCACTGGATCGCGTCCAGGAATATGTCCCTCAGCGACTCGAACTGGTTGATGTGGTAGCAGAACGGCTTGCTGTATCCGCCGTCCGGGTTGCCCTTCTCATCCTGCTTGAGCCACATCATCTCCGGCTCGGTGCCGTGCCGCATGTGCATCCCGTTATGCTTCTCGCGGAACTCCTGCTGGTGGCGAATAAGGTTCCCCCGGCAGTCCGAGGTCAGAAATGCCCCGGGGTTTTCGGGCTCCTCCCGGTTTCTGAACAGCACACAGAACACGCGGGCGCACCGCTTGTCCCACGGAAGCTGCACGAAGGTGTCCGGATCCGGGATGCCGACAAGCTCCCAGGATTCAGGGCCGTAGCCGATGTAGTTGTTGTACCTGTCCGTGAACAGGTTCGCCGTCGAGCCGTACACAAGCTGGAAGCCTCGCTCCGCGGTCCGCTCCCAGTGGTCGGCCGGGATGCCCTTGCCCATGATCCGGCCTGTTACCGATACGAACTGGTAGTAGATGTACTGGACGCCAAGTTCGGCGATCTTTCGCCGGACCTCGCTTACGAGGTCGGCCCTGCCGTCCTGCTCTACATAGGCTTCCAGGTCCGTCGACATGTCTTCCTCCGTTGTCTGGTCGGGCGCTGTGGGCCGCCGCTCGTCAGCTCCAGGGGAACGGGCTGGAGGAGACCGGGTGTAGCTTGCCCTCCGCGTAGCGCGAGAAGCGGAACGGCTCCAGCAAAGCCGACGAGCCGCCCGTCAACTCCTCGGCGATCAGCGCGCCTACGCCGATCATCTTGTAGCCGTGGTTGGAGTCCGCGACTATCCGCACGTTCTGTCTGTACGTGTCGATCACAGGGAAGCTGTCTGGCGTGAACGCGCCGAGCCCGCCGGAGGGCTCCTTGCGGTACAGGCCGTGCTTGCCTTCGAACCGCTTGTGGCAGAATGCTAGGGCAGAAGACCACATGTCTTCGAAATCCTCGCCCACGATGAACTCCTTCGATTCAGGCCCGTAGGGGTCCACCGCGACCTCGGGCGGAGCCTTGTCCACGCTGTACGGCGCCGATCCACCCTGGACACCGTTGAAGTTGAAGTCCGGCTTGTAGTAGATGCCCCAAAGCTCATCGGAGATCAGTGAGCCGTCCTTGTCAGAGTACAGCGGAGCGTCCGTGTCCACGTGGACCACCGGTGGCATCTCACCGTCATTTGTCACGAACGTGCTAGGGTCAACCGCGAGCGTTCCTTCCTGCAGGCACAGATATGTCCACATAGGGACGCCTTCGTGCATCGTTCCGTCTGCTCCCTTTATCGATACTTCGGAGGGCAGGTCCAGCATCTCCCAGATCTGCGGCACCCAGGGGCCGACTCCCACGACGACCTGCTCTACGGCTACCGTGCCCCGGTCCGTCTCGACTGCCGATACGCTGCTGCCGTTGTACCGGAACCCGGTCACGCGCACGCCTCCTTCGATAGTCACGCCCTCTTGCTGCGCCTTGCCGGCCAGTCCCTGCATGGATCGGACGTTGTTCGCGTAGCCGCCCTTCTTCTCGTGCAGGACGGAAGTTATCCCCTTGGCCTGCCAGTCGTCGAAAAGCCCCTTCATGTAGAGAAGGGAGTCTTCCGCCCCCTCGATAAACGTGGAGGTGTATCCGATGGCCTGCTGCTCCCCGTGGATCTGCGCAACGTCCTCGTGCATCACCTCAGGGCTGATCTGCATGTACCCAACGGCGTGGTAGCTGTACGCCTGCGGGTCGCTCTCCCAGACGGCCACGCTGTGAGCCATGAGCTCCCTCATCGCAGGCTGGAAGTAGTTGTTTCGGATCACCCCGCACGCGATGCCTGATGCCCCCGCAGCGACCCCGGTCTTGTCCACGACGAGGATGTCCCTGCCGTCGCCCTTGCCCTGCGCCTTCAGTTTCAAGGCCAGGTGGTACGCCGTACTCAGTCCGTGGACTCCAGCGCCTATGATCAGGTACTTGACGTGCTGGGGAAGTGCCATGCGAGGGACCCCTTGGGGGAAGCTGCGGCGAGTGTACAATGAAGCACCCGGAGCGGCAACACGAGGGCGGTGACCGTCGGGTGCTTGTCACCGTCCGGCTGCCAGAGTTGCCGGCCCTTTCTCAGTCTTCTCGATAGGCTAGAAACCGAGAGCACCATTGACAACGTTGCGAAGGCCTTCTGACCAGGAGAAAGAGGAACACCCTTGGATACCAACACTGCTGACCGCCTGAACATGCCCCTGGGCGAGGCCATCTTCACCCTGAGGGCAATACGACGCCAGAAGCCGGACCCGATCCCGGAAGAAGACCTGCGGGCAGTCCTCGAAGCGACGATTAGGGCGCCCAACGGCGGCAACGAACAGCCATGGCGGTTCCTTGTCATCCGCGATGCCGCCCTGAGAGGCAGACTCGGCGAGCTGTATAGGGAAGCGTGGTGGGCGAAGAGGCGCGACGAAGGCATTATGGGCCCGGAGGACCTGCCTGACACTCAAGTTCGCCGCTCCGCCGCGCGCTTCGCCGACGAGATAGGCAACTCGCCGGTCATAGTTCTTGTTTGTGCCACGGCTCGCGGACCCGGTGCGGCCAATTCAGTGGTTCCCGCGGCCCAGAACCTGCTGCTCGCCGCTCGCTCCCTGGGCATCGGCAGCTCAATTACCACGCTGCATGCCACCGTCGAAGAAAGAGTGCACGACCTGTTTGGCATCCCTAATGATGCCCAGGTCGTCTACTGCATGCCGCTCGGATATCCGCGCGGCAGGTTCGGC
This sequence comes from Dehalococcoidia bacterium, assembly GCA_965237445.1. Taxonomy (GTDB): domain Bacteria; phylum Chloroflexota; class Dehalococcoidia; order Lucifugimonadales. Next base: position 2,365,574 of record OZ250142.1, read on the forward strand.
CCGACTACTCGCAAGCCATTGGGCGAAGTCAGCGCTCTGAGCCTCTCGCCGCTGTCGGTGTGGTGGGTCAAGCGATCCCAGCGCATGGGACACTCCCACTGGCTGGTAGCCTTGGACGGCCACATCATTGCCTAACCGTCACTTCACCCAACGGAGAGGACTCTCTGGCCCTTTCCCCCAGTCTGCTGGGGAAGGGCCGGGGAGGCGGTTCTCTCGCCACGCACGAAACGGTTAAGCTGCGATCTCCAACACGGAAGGGTTGAAGTGTCTGACGGGCTGCCAACTCTTGGAATGCAAAACCAGGTCGCTGTAATAGAAAAGTAAGACCCATGCAACCTCTATCTGAAATGCGAGTTATCGCCGTTACCGGCTTCCTGGCCGGCCCCTTCCTTGGTATGACCCTCGCCCGCCTCGGCGCTGAGGTCATCAAGATTGAGCGTCCCGGCTCAGGCGACGCTACAAGGAGCGCCGGGCCCTTCGTAGGTGCTGGAGGCCTTTCTGAGGAACGCCACACTCCTCAAGACATCTCCACCCGCTTCCTGAAGCGGAACCAGGGCGTAAAGAGCATCACGCTAGACCTGAAGAGCGAGCGGGGTAGGGAACTCCTGCTAGATCTGGCACGTAACTCCCAGGTGTTTATCGAAAACCTCGCTCCAGGCTCGATGTCCCGTATGGGGCTGGGCTTCGAACATGTCTCCGAGGCCAACCCATCGATCATCTACTGCTCCATTTCCGGCTACGGCCAGTCCAGTGCCTACTCCCGCATGCCCGCCCACGATCCGCAGGTACAGGGTATGAGCGGTCTTATGGACATCAACGGCCACCCGGACGGCCCTCCTACGCGCGTCGGCTTCTACCTTGGCGACCTCGTCGCGCCGCTGTACGCTGCGCTCGCGATCATGAGCGCGCTAAAGCAAGGCGAAGAGACGGGCCGGGGAAGTTATCTCGACGTTTCAATGATGGACGCCGTCATGGCGCTGATGGCAGTTGAGAACCTGGAAGAAGACATCGCGAAAGGCTTGACTCTGCGCATGGGCAACAACACCCGTGCCGGACCGACCGGCCTCTTCCACGCAAGCGACGGCGACGTCATCATCACAGTCGCCAGTGACGAGCAGTGGCGGCGCTTGGTGGCCGCGCTCGATCGCGCCGACTGGCATGACGATCCCAGGTTCGAAAGCTTCGACTCACGCAACGCCAACATCGAGGTCACGCGGAGCGTCATTCAGGAGAGCGTCGGCCCTCTCACTCGCACGGAGGTCTTGAAGAAGCTGGTAGAGCACGGCGTGCCGTGTGCGCCCGTCAGGACCGCACCGGAGGCGTTGCAGGACCCGCACTTCCGGGAACGCGGTACCCTGTTCGATATGCTGCACGCAGGGTTGGATGCGCCCGTGGACGCCGCCGCCACCGGCTTCCCCGTGCTATTCGATGGCCAGCCGCTGCCGCAGCCGCCGGGCGCGCCCACGCTTGGCATGCACAACCGCGAGGTCTACGGCGGCATACTCGGCTTGCCGGATAGCGAACTGGACGATCTGAGCGCCGCCGGTATCATTTGACGCGGTCGTTCCGCCAATCCTCACCGTAGCGGCGGGTTTCAGACCCGTCTACGGCCTCCGGCGTCCTACACCGATGAGCGTAACCGACGAGTCCAAAACGTCGAATAGTGCCCAAAACTCGTCGCAAGAGGCGAGAAAGCCCCCCTGTGTGGAGACCTATGGGCAACTGTCATCTCGCCTAAAGTGAACGCTTTCTGGCCCCTTCTCCAGTCTGCTGGGGAAGATTGGGATGGGATTCTCCGCCTCTCACAAGTTGGTCATGCGAAGGTTTCCTCTGAGGAAGAAGGTTGGGATGAGGCGTAGTTGAGCTTACGCAGACGCTTCTCTAACAGGCTGCTGAAGAACGGGGTGTGCAGAGGGGCGGAGCCCCTTTGCCGGGAGTCTGAGGGTGTCCCTCAAATATAAATCTCTCCCCCTTCCTGGATAGGAAGGGGCTTGAAAAAAGGTCTGGAAGACTTCTTCCGCAGCCTGCTAATAGGAGAGTGCGTGAGCCTACCATGATTCCGTCGATTCGAATGCAAGGGCCGCAGATTCTCTTGCATGCCCGCCGGTGCAATCGTCTTGCGTTGTGCCACGGAGTCTCGACGGGGTAGAGTAGGGGGCGCACGCTTCACATAGGGTACGCGGCAGGCGCAATCAAACGTTTAGCCGCAGCAACAATCACGGAGGTACAAGCAAATGCCGAAACAGAACATCATGGACAGGCTGGCCACAGGTGAGCCGTTGCTAATGGACGGCGGCACGGGCTCGGAAATACAGCGCAGGGGCGCTGACGTGCTGGTCCAGACCACTGTGGAGACCGAACTCAGGGGCTGGTCGGCAACCGCCAACATTGAGTACGCTGACGTCGTCCGCGAGGTCCACCAGGACTACCTCCGGTGCGGAGCTGAGATCCTGATCAGCAACAACTTCTGGACCACGCCGAGTAGGCTGACCCCGCTGGACCTCCCGTACTCATGGCAGGACTACGTTCGCGCCGGCGGCGAAAACGCACTAGCGGCACGGGATGCGATGAACCCGGAAGCTTACGTATCGGGAGGAATCGCCCCCCCGTACGTTCACGACCACCTGTCTGGTGAACCCAGGTCTGACGTCGCCGTGATGGGCCGCGAGGCATACCGGCAGGAGTTCGCCGGTCCGGCAAAGATCCTGGTCGACCTAGGCGTGGACTTCCTCTTGCCGGAGTACATTGGGTTCAAGGATGACTGCATCGAGGCCGTAGACGCCTGCGCCGAGCTTGGCGTGCCCGTGTTCCTGGGCGTCCGCCACATCCGGCCCGGCGGCGTGATGCAGTACGGCGAGTCGCTTCGCGACTTGGTGGCTGGGTTGGAGGGTCGCGGCGTCGACGGCATACTGCTCATGTGCACTCGCCCAGCCGAGATCAGTGAAGGCCTCGAAATCCTGAAGGACGCCTACGATGGCGTACTCGGCGCATATCCAAACGCTGGCTACAACCCCATGGCGCCACTTGGCGGGCGGGGTGGGATGCAGGGGGACATCCTGCGCCCGGATCACTGTCCTCCATCAGTGCTCGGCGAGACCACCGCTGAATGGCTGGAACAGGGTGTCCAGATCATCGGCGGCTGCTGTGCGACAGGCCCCGAGCACACCATAGCTCAGGCCGCCGCCTTCAAAGCCGCGCCGCAAGGAGTCGGCGCCCCGGCCTAGTCCCCAACGATAGGCTGCGCCCGTTCGCGTGATTGCCTTAACGATCATGCCCGCACACACTGTAATTGCGGGCATGGTCCGGAGTCCGGAAGCAAGGCCTGCGCACACCTATGCCGTCATTCCGGACTTGATCCGGAATCCAGGGGAAGGGACTTGTCTGTCCGGGCGCGATAGATAACCAGCCATCAGCCCTCTAGGTACACTCCACCCCGCGAGTAGTCAGTGTGATTGGACCATTATTAGCCAGGCCCTCCCAATCGATCGGCCACACGCATCTTGATGTTTTCTTGACAAGTTGCGGTCACACTGCCGCCTCGAACCTAAATGAAAACTAACTGGAGGAAGTAAGCGAGATGCCAAAAACGTTGGTTGGCCTGATAGCGGTACTCGGCCTCGTCTTGATGCTTGGCCTTGTCGGCTGTCAGAACAGTTCGGAACCCGAAAGAGGAGAAGAAGAGACCGGTGAACACGACGGCGGCTCGGAGTCAGCGGGCGAGCAAACTGGCGAGGGCGAAGAGTCAAACGAGCACGAAGGCGGCTCGGAGTCCGGTGAAGAGGGCGAAGAGTCCGGAACTCAGTTTGCGCTAGACGACACCTTCGACGAGGTCCGGGCTGGCGCCCGCTTGGTCCTCTCCTACGACGGGAACGCCAATGCCTTCACTGGCACCGTCGAGAACACCACGGAGGCCACTCTGAATCGCGTCCGCGTCGAAGTCCATCTATCGAACGGCATCGAACTAGGCCCCACGACTCCGATCGATCTTGCCCCCGGGCAGTCGGTCGAAGTCACTCTCGCGGCTTCCGATGAGCCCTTCACATCGTGGAGCGCGCACCCTGAAGTCAACTGAACTCACAGTGGCCTGGATCACCCTCTCCCTCGATGGGAGAGGGCAGGGTGAGGGTGATGTCACACCGTTCCACCCGTGTCCGTCAGCACACCGAGACGGCTTTGATCAAGTACCATGATCATTCTAGACTAACCCCACCAATCGGCCGCTTTCAGCTACGAATGGGACCAAAGTGAAACACAAAAGACCCGGTGTAGTTCCTGTAGTGCGCGGCCGGCAAGCACGTCAGACCTCGTCTCCACGGACGGGCTGAAAGCGCGAGGCCTCTATGCCTCCACGTACGCCCCGCTCTCGAGAAAGTGCTCGTGCGCCGCTTCCACATTGTCCCAGTCGAGCTCGAATCCTAGTCCCAGGCCGTCGACAACCCCAAGCCGGCCGTCGGTAAGCGTCAGGTCCGGCGCCGAGATTATGTCGTGCTTCAGCAGTTGCGGCATAATCTGGTTGCCGTCATCCAGGTTAGGGAACGTCGCGGCCGCCTGGTTCGCCGCGCATGTGGTGATTCCCGTCTCCCGCAGGCCGTGCAGGCACAGGTTGATGCCCGCCGCCTCCGCGATCGCCGCCGACTTCCGCAGTCCGGTCAGCCCGCCCGCCTCGTGCAGTCCGAGCACGATAACGTCCGCCGCCCTCCGCCGACACACCTCGTACACGTCCGACAGCGTGTACACCGACTGGTCGGCGGCGATAGGCACCCCCACCGACTCCTTCACCTGCGCCAGTGCGTCTATGCTGTGACTGGTCACCGGTTGCTCGATGAACTCCGGGTCGAAGCGCTCCAGCTTCCGGATCATGCGAATCGCCGTTTGCACGTCCCACGCTTCGTTCGGGTCGATGCGCAACCGCCGGTCCCCGATGGCGTCTCGGACCTGTGCTATGGCCTCTATGTCGTACGCTTCGCTGTACCCGATCTTGACGTAGATCACCTGCGCCCCGTCTTCCACATGCCTCCGGGCGTCGTCCGCGAGCTCCTGAGGCGTACCTCCCTGCAGGAACGCGAAGTACCCAATGCTCTCATGCACCGCGCCGCCCATGAGCTTATGCACCGGCTGGCCTGCGGCTTTGCCGACCAGGTCCCACAGCGCCATCTCTAGCCCCACAAACATCTGGTTGGCGAAGCGCGGGGTAAGGAACAGGGCATGCCGTCTCGCCGACTTCGCGATCAGCGCCTGCATGTCGTGTGGCTGCTGGCCCTCGAACGCCTTCGCCGCCTGTCCTATCATGGCCTGCATCGCGTCCGCCGATGTCCACGCCAGGCACTCTCCGTATCCCACGGCGCCATCGTCCGTGCGCACCTCTATGAGAATCGTGGTCGTCCCACCGGACGTTCCGTGGCTCCAGTGGTAGGCTTGCCTGAACGGGATCGCTAGCGGCGTTGTCTTCACTTCAGTAATTCGCATCGCACCAACTCTCTGCCGGATTTCCGCCTATCATATATGTCCATTGCGTGACCAAACTATGTCCGCGGCCCATGGTGACGATTCAGGTCTTGTGATCTTCATTCCTTCCCATGGCATTAACGCGCAATCGGCGAACCGCTGTTATGTTCCCTTGCCAGCCCACCGTCTGCCTGAGCTCCGCACGCCATTTGGTTTCGGGGCCGAGGTGACGCGTCGTTGACTCTTGGCAGCGCATTGACATCGCACCTCAGGAGTGCAGGGGTGCAGTCTGCTCGATCCCTCTTCCGGTTGCTGCTTGGCTCCCGGCTTCCCTTCACGCAAGGCGAGATGCATGTTGACGGCCCCAGAGGGCAGGTCACGATACGCCGCGACACCTACGGCATCCCGATGATTGAGGCTGACGACGAACTCGACGTCTTCTTCGGCTTCGGCTTCTGCCAGGGCCAGGACAGGGCTGTGCAGATCGAGCTCTCCAAGCGTGCGGCCTCAGGAACGCTATCGGAGCTCTTCGGCCCGGGCACGCTGCGACTGGACCGTCTCTTCCGCCGCGCCGGCCTGCGCCACGCCGCCGAGGAGCAGTTCGAGGTGTTGTCGCCCCTTGTGGCCTCGATACTCACCGCCTTCGCTGCTGGCATCAACGCCGGCTGTGACCTTGGCCTGCCTGTCCGCCCCCACGAAATGGCGCTGCTCCGCGCCGGGCTCTCGGGATTTCACGGCCATCGACATCGTCGCTATCCTGAAGCTCCAATCGTTCACTATGCCGTCCAACTGGGACTCCGAACTCGCGAGGCTGATGGTATTGAACCTGGACGGCCCCGGCGCGCTCCGTGACCTTGACCCCGCTTACCCCGAGTGGCATCGCGTCGCCGTCCCGCCCACCGCCGTCGCAGGCAAGGCCGCCGAGCGCCTCGCAGAAGACCTGTCGCTGTTCCGGGAGACGATAGGGACGGGTGGCGGCTCCAACGGCTGGGCAGTGTCTGGCGGCAAGACCCGGTCGGGGCGCCCCATACTCGCCAACGATCCCCATCTCGCGCCTGCGCTTCCCCCTCACTGGTACCTCGCCCGCATGCAGTCTCCGGACTGGGCCCTTGCCGGCGCGGCGCTCCCCGGCACCCCGGCGATAGTCGTGGGACACAACGGGCACTGCGCCTGGGGCGTGACCGCCGGCCTGACAGACAACACGGACCTGTTCCTGGAACGCCTGGGCCCCGATGGCCGCACAGTTCTTCAGGATGGCAAATACGTCCCGTGCGAGACCCGCAGCGAGACGATCCGGGTCAAGAGAGCAGACGCCGTCGAAGAGGAGGTCCTGCTAACACCACGGGGCCCGGTGATCAGCCCTGCCTTCAATGGCGAGCTCGGCGCGATCTCCGTGCGTGCGGTCTGGCTGGACCCCTTGCCGATAGGCGGTTTCCTCGGAACGTTGCGGGCAAAGACTGTCGAAGAGTTCCGCGCTCCATTCGCGGAATGGCCCATCCTTCCGCTCGATATCGTCTGTGCCGACACCCAGGGCAACGTCGGCTTCCAGTTGGTGGGGCAGGTTCCTCGACGCCGCAACGGCTTCGGGACTGTGCCCGCGGCAGGCTGGGACTCCCGGACCGGATGGGAGGAGGAGGGCGTTCCGTTCGAAGAGATGCCGTACGCCCTTAACCCAGCTTGCGGTTACCTTGCTGCGGCCAACACGCAGCCCCAACCGCATGGCGAGGGGCCGTTCCTCGGCATCGACTGGATCGATGGCTACCGTCTTGGCAGGATCACCGAAGCGCTGGAAGAGCGCTCCGACTGGGACATCCCCGCGTCGGCGTCCCTCCAGATGGACGTAAAGTCCATGCCTTGGGCCGAGTTGCGGGACACGATTCTGGACGGAGACCCCGGTAGCGCTGGGTCAAGTGCCGCCCGCAAGTTGCTGGATGGATGGGACGGGCGCATGTCCGCCGACTCCATCCCCGCAACTCTGTTCCACATCTTCCTTGCCGAGATGTCCGGCCGGATAGCGAGGGCTAGGGCGCCTCGCTCCGCGCCATGGCTGCTCGGCCGAAGCCTTCAACCGGCCAGCGGGAGCTCGTTCTTCGCCGCGAGGCAGGTCGGCCGGGTATCCCGCCTTCTCAGAGAGCGCCCGGAAGGCTGGTTTCAGAACGGTTGGCAGGCGGAGATTGACGACGTCCTTCGCTCCTCGTACGCCACCGCCATTCGGCGCCTCGGCGAACACACCGGCCTATGGCAGTGGGGCAGGGCACGGAAGGTCACGCTGGCACACCCGCTGGGCCGGAAGCCCTTTCTGGATGGCATCTTCAACCTCGGGCCCTTCGAGTGTCCTGGCGACGTCAACACGATCGCGCAGGCCGGCACCGTCGGCGATGATCCGCTGGCCGGCCCTGGCGCCGTCCCGTCACTGCGCATGGTCCTCGACGTCGGCGACTGGGACCGGTCGCTCTTCTCGTTGCCCGGTGGCCAGTCCGGCAACCCTCTCTCTCCGCACTACGCGGATCTGCTGCCGTTCTGGCTTGAGGGCAGGGGAGTCCCAATTCCCTGGACCCCGAAATCCGTCGAGTCGGCAACCGTCGAAACGCTGCTCATAAACCCACGCCCCAACGGTTCGTAGCTGTTTGGGCACGTCTTGAACGTTCCCACTGAGGCTTCGACTAAGTCACCTGAACCACAGGTCTCGCACCTGATGCGGTTTGGTGGTGTGAGGTTAGCCTGCCCTTCGAAACTTTCCCCCAGCGTGCCCCGCCTAGGAACAAGGCTTGTTGGGGGAAATCAATTGGCTTCCCCCTTTATGGGTGCAGGGCCGCGCCCTGCCCCCCAGCGTGCCCCGCCTAGGAACAAGGCTTGTTGGTGGAAATCAATTGGCTCCCCCCTTTATGGGTGCAGGGCCACGCCCTGCACCCCAGCGTGCCCCGCCTAGGAGCAAGGCTTGTTGGTGGAAATCAACTGGCTTCCCCCTTTATGGGTGCAGGGCCAAGCCTTGCCCCTGCCCCTCGAAACTTTCCGCCCAGCGTGCCCCGCCAGGGAACAAGGCTTGTTGGGGGAAAACAATTGGCTTCCCCCTTTATGGGTGCAGGGCCAAGCCCTGCCCCTGCCCCTCGAAACTTTCCGCCCAGCGTGCCCCGCCAGGGAACAAGGCTTGTTGGGGGAATTCAACTGACTTCCCCCTTTATGGGTGCAGGGCCAAGCCCTGCCCCTGCCCCCCAGCGTGCCCCGCCTAGGAGCAAGGCTTGTTGGTGGAAATCAACTGACTTCCCCCTTTATGGGTGCAGGGCCACGCCCTGCCGCCCTTCTCGTTGCCCGGTGGCCAGTCCGGCAACCCTCTCTCTCCGCACTACGCGGATTTGCTGCCGTTCTGGCTTGAGGGCAGGGGAGTCCCAATTCCCTGGACGCGAGAAGCAGTAGAATCGGCAACCGTCGAAACGCTGCTCATAAACCCGCGCCCCAACGGTTCGTAGCTGTTTGGGCACGTCTTGCACGTTCCCACTGAGGCTCAGATAACCTCGATAGTAGAGGCGGGTCTCAGACCCGCCCTCCCGGGACATACGCAATACGGGTTTTTCTGCACTAGAGCCTTCCACATGGAGGCAAGCCAAGTGGGGGAAGGCGGCCGTTTGCATGGTTCCTGGTCGCGCAGACATTTACATGGACGCAGAGCATCCCTACGAACCGTCCCCTTTTTGGGTGCAGGGCCACGCCCTGCACCCCAGCGTGCCCCGCCTAGGAGCAAGGCTTGTTGGTGGAAATCAATTGGCTTCCCCCTTTATGGGTGCAGGGCCACGCCCTGCACCCCAGCGTGCCCCGCCTAGGAGCAAGGCTTGTTGGTGGAATTCAACTGACTTCCCCCTTTATGGGTGCAGGGCCACGCCCTGCACCCCAGCGTGCCCCGCCTAGGAGCAAGGCTTGTTGGTGGAAATCAATTGGCTTCCCCCTTTATGGGTGCAGGGCTATGCCCTGCCTGCCGCGAACAGGTACGTCGTCACGTAGCTCCGGTACGGTGCCCATCGCCGCGACGCCTCCAGCGCCTCTTCGCCCGTCATCCTGTAGCCCGCGTCGGCCTCCGTCCCATCCTGCAGCACCTCCGTCACGTGCCGCTGCAGCGCCAGGTCGCCGTGAGGAAACCCATCCGCGCGGTCGAACGCTCGGATCAGCAGCCAGTGCGCCGTCCACGGCCCGACCCCTCGAATTCGGCACAGCTCTTCCACGATCTCCGCGTCGGCGCGGGAGTGTAGCGCCTCCAGGTCCAGCTCGCCGGACGCTGCACCCTCGGCGATGTCGAGCACGTACTCCGCCTTTCTTCCGCTAAGCTTGAGCCGTCGCAGTTCCTCGATGCTCGCTCCGGCCAGCCGTTCAGGACTTGGGAACGCCCGGTAACTCTGGCAGCGATGCGCCATCCTCGCCCCATACGCCTCCACCAGCGCGTTCCGCATCACTCGCGCGACGGCGCTGCTCACCTGCTGGCCCAGGATCGCCATGATGATCGCCTCGAACACCGACGCGGCCTGCGGCACGTGCAGCCCGTGGAAGCGCCGCACCAATGGTGCTAGCCGGTCGTCGGCCAGCGCGAGCCGGTAGAACGGTTCCAGGTCTTGGTGAGCGCCCAGCAGCCAGCCAACCAGTCGCTTGATCGCCGGCGCGTCCGCTTCGCCGATGCCGGCTCCGTAGGCCTCCACCGATAGCTTCGGTGCTTCGACGTCGCCGTTCCAGGCAACGTCAACCAGCACCAGTCGCCCGTCCATCTCCAGCACGCGCAAGTAGTGCTCGTCCTCGTATACGTCCGCCCCGTACCGCGCGCTGTTGAACGTGATGTGGGCGGCCGTCAGGTTGTGGTCGTAAGGCGGGGCAGGCGCAATCCTAACTGTGACAGTACCCATCCTCGAGCGCCCCCCTAAAGACTCCTTGCAGGAGTCTTTCATGTCCTTCTTATCGTTTAACATAGCCTGAATCGTAGCTACGTGACCAGCTCAATCACCGTGATTCGACCAACATCTGGCCCCCAACATCCCAAACCGGCAACCGGTCCGGACCGGGCTCGTACGTTAGTTTACTTGCCTCTGTAGCTATGCTAGATTGCGCGTAATCCCGGCAGTGACTACCTCGCCGGGCAAGTGGTGCAGACCTCCCAGCAACTAAGGAGCGTGAACATGGTAACTCCCACCGATAAGTCCGCGTGGTGGATCAAGCAGGACTACTCCAGGGAAGAGATCGACAGCCTGGTGAAGAAGGGCCTCGATCACTTCTGGACTCAGAATCACCAGATGGCCGATCTCGTTGCCGAAGACGGCTACAATATCATGGTCCGTGGCGACGGCTGCTACATCTGGGACATCGAAGGCAACCGGTACATCGACGGCTTCGGCGGCCTTCTGCTCAAGAACATCGGGCACAATCATCCGGAAGTCGCCGAGGCCGTGGCGAACCAGATGACCACGCTCGCATACGCCAACTCCGGCTCGTACAGCAGCATCCCCGGCATCCTTCTGGCCGAAAAGATTGCAGAACACGCCCCCGGCGATATGCACCGCACATTCTTCTGCGGCGGCGGCTCGGAAGCCGTCGAGATCGCGCAGAAGATGGCCCGGCAGTACCAGCACATCACCGGCAACCCAATGAAGTCCAAGATCATTTGGCGAAGAGGCCAGTACCACGGCTCCAGCACGGGAGCCATGTCCGCAGGTACCGCCGGAACTCGCGGCAATGCGATGTTCTCCAACATGTTCCACTTGGGACCCTCTGTGGACCCGCCTTACTGCTTCGAGTGCCCGTGGGGCTACGAGGGCAGGACCCGCGACAACTGCTGTGCGCAGAGCCCCAGGGCGCTCCGTAATGCGGTCAATGCCGAGGGCGCAGAGTCGGTCGCTGCCTTTATCGCGACCCCAGTCAACAAGGGCTCGCAGATACCTCCTGACGAGTACTTCCCGGAGATACGTGAGATCTGCGACGAGAACGGCATGCTGTTCATCGCCGACGAGATCGTCTGCGGCTTCGGCCGGCTGGGCACGTGGTTCGGCATGCAGAGGTTCGGCGTACAGCCGGACATCATGACCATGGCGAAGGGCCTGTCAAGCGGCGAGCTTCCGGTTGGAGGCGTAATGGCCGCCAAGAAGGTCACTGAAGCGTTCGACAACGCACAGGGAAGTGACGGCGCGTTCCACCACGGCGTGACCTTCGGCGGTCATCCGGCTGTCATGGCGGCCTCGCTCAAGAACGTGGAGATCATCGAACGCGACAACATCGTTCAGAACGCCGACGAGATGGGCCGCTACTTCTACGACCGCTGCATGGCCACGCTGCAGGAGAATCACCCGAGTGTCGGCTTCGTTGGTGGCGGGATGGGCCTGCTCCTGAACTTGGAGATGGTCAAGAACCGCAGGACCAAGGAACGCTACGGAGGCGGCCCAAGGGGCGAGTACTCCGAGAAGTTCACCGGGAAGCTGCGCGACCGCGGCCTCGCGGTCAGGGCAGGGGACTCCGTCTCCTTCGCTCCACCTCTCGTTATCACCAAAGAGATCATCGATGACATTATCGACATCCTCGACGAGTCCATCGGCGAGATGGAGCAGGAGTTCCCCGTAGAGAATTCCTAGCTACCCTAGCGTCAAAGTAAAGTTAATCTCACAGGCTTCCACTAGCAGAGGGTGTGAATCGACCGGCGGCTATGAGCGGGATGCGGTAAGACGGTGATTATGGCCGCAGGGGCGGGTCTCAGACCCGCCCTTGCTGCAGATGTCCTAACCCCAAAAGTGCTGTTCGGTGCCTCTGTAATCCCGCGCCCCGCAGTTGTCATTCCGAGCGAAGCCGAGGAATCTTAGACCGTCGCAATGTACGAGCGTTGCGATGCACGTCGCTTACTCCGCAACACGGATGGCCTTCAGACTCGCCCTCGGTGATGACCTATCGCCCCACCACAATGTCATCCCGAGCGAAGCCGAGGGATCTAAGAACTTCGCCTGGCGCGGGCATTGCCAGCGCATAAGCCCTTACCGATAGTGCAGCGGCCTCCAACGCCTTAACAAACCCACTTACGGCCACCATCCCAACCCTTCCCCCGTCACACCGGTCTCAACACGAGAATTCCTAGTTACCCTGGCGTCAAAGTAAAATTAATCTCACACGCTTCCACTAGCTGTGATTATGGCCGTAGGGGCGGGTCTCAGACACGCTCTTGCTGCTGTCCTAACCCCAAAAGTGTTGTTCGGTGCCTCTGTCATCCCGTGCCCCTCAGTTGTCATTCCGAGCGAAGCCGAGGAATCTTAGACCGTCGCAATTGACGAGCGTTGCCCATGGCAGGAGACGTCTGAGGTACTTCCACCCGTCACACCGGTCTCAACACGCAACCCAGAAGCCGCGCGACCGCAACATCATCCTTGAGGGTAAGGGACACAGCAGCCACCAACCCCGCTCGTGACAACCGAAGAGAACATCGGCGAGAAGAAGCAGAAATCCCCAGTAGAGAGCGCCTGGCTAGCTTAGCGTCAAAGTAAAGGCAGCCTCCGGCAACCCGTAGCTGCGAACTGGGCCGTAGGGACGGGTCTCAGACCCGCCCGTGCCACGTCGCTCGCCTCCACCTCACGTCAGCGGCAGCGGCGGCTGCCACCAAGACCACGAATCTTCCACTCTTAGGGAAACCACCCACTTGACCCACTCGAATCCCCGCTTGCCCGGCGCCACCAGCCGCACCGGCGCTCCGTGCCCGTGCCACAGTGCCTCGCCGCCGACGTGCGTTGCCAGCAGGTACCCGCGAGCCTCATCCATCGAGAACCTGCGCCAGTAGCCTGTAACGGACCGTACCGCCACGCTGCGAGCCTCTGGGTCCGCACCGGCCCACTCCAGTACGTCGCGAAGCGGCACTCCTTCCCACTCCTGCGTCGAATGCCATCCTCCGGTGCAGTCCAGCGTGGCCGTGACAGGTCTTGTATCCCGCGTCATGTCGTCTAAGGAAATATTCAGCTCACGGTCTACCTGCCCCGTGACCTTCAACCTCCAAGCCTCCTTGTCGACCGCCGAGGGGTTGTCGTTTAGCCAGGATGTCGTCGGGAAGCGGTTCCCTGCAAAGCTCCCTCGCTCGTACGACCCCGTGAACCGCCTTTCCGACCCCGGTAGCTCGAAGACGCCGGACGCCAGCTTGCCGCCCTGCCACAGGGCAAACCCGGCAAGGCCAAGACCTGCCAGCCGGAGAAATGAACGCCGGTCGACCCAGAACCGCGTGCGCAGCGTCCACGAGTGTCGCTGTGCGTGCCATACCACGAACGGCGCAAGCAGCAGCGACAGGTATATGTGCCAGCTTAGACCGCTGAACCCGAGATACGCGAAGAACCCGCCGAAGCTCCAGACCAGTCCCAGCGAAAGCGGGGTCAGCAGTAGCGACAGCAGCGCAAGCCCTCCGAGATGCAGTGCCGGGCTTCGTCGCCACCGTCGCACGCTCATCAGCGGTGTGATGATGTTTCGCCCCTTCCAGAGCAGCAGCGCCACAAGCGCGTACCCTGAGATGCGGTGCACGTGTAGGGTAGGGGCCCACTCCGGAGAGCCTCCCAGCAGTCCCAGGAAGCCGCTAGCCAGCGAAATCCCGCCCACGATCAGGATGAATACGTTCGCCCACGGATGCGCCATTCCACCGCCTTGAGGAAGGTCCTACAGCCGATTCTACGCCAGCCGCCCACCTCCCGGTTTCAGGCAACGCGCCCCCGGTCACCGTTAGTGGAATGTGTAGGGGAGGGTTTCAAACCTTCCCTCGGCATGCGATCAAGTACGGGGTCGTCTTCTCTCCCGCGCAGTGCATTCACCCACACCTCTATCACTATTCAGGCAACGCGCCCCCGGTCACCGTTCGTGGAAGTTGTAGGGGAGGGTTTCAAACCCTCCCTCGGCATGCGATCAAGCACGGGGTCGTCCTCCCCCCCCCGGCAGTGCATTCACCCACACCTCTATCACTATTCAGGCAACGCGCCCCTGGTCACCATTAGTAGAAGGTGTAGGGGAGGGTTTCAAACCCTCCCTCGGCATGCGATCAAACCTGGGGTCGCATTTGCTCCCGCGCAGTGCATACTCCTGCACCTCTATCACTCACGCACATGCGGAAATCAAGGGCCTCGGATCCTCCGTTGGAAGGCGCACTTCCTCTCTCCCTCGATGGTGGACTTGGCTAATCTCTGCCATCCGCGCATCAAATTACCCTCTCAAGGGAGGGCGTAGAGCCTGCCCCGAGTCCCTCGAGGGGGTGAGGGTGAGAAGGGTTGAGGCGGGAGCCGAGCAGCCATGCAACGACTCCCTTGTTGATACAAGGACTGGCCGCCGTGCTGGGCACACCCGGCGCCCCGTCCCCTGTAGGGGCTATTCGCGAACCGCTCTCACATACGCTAACCCACCACACAGTTCACCATCCCGGCGATGGGCGCCCATGGAAAACATCCTTGCCGCCCACAGGCCCATTAGGTATCCATTCCCACGAAAGTGTGTGTTAGCATATTGCTAGCAACAAGTAGGACTTGAACTATGGCTACCGTACACATCAGGCGCATGGATGAGGACGTCGTCACCAGGCTCAAGGCCCGCGCCGCCGAGAACAACCGCTCGCTGGAGGCCGAGGCCCGCAACATACTCGAACGCGCTGTGGACGACGACACACTAAGCAAGCTCAGGTCCTTCAGAGAAGTCGCTGCGGACCTGCGTAGACAGACCGGTGACCGGCGTCAGACAGCTTCGCAGTTCCTGGTTCGTCGAGACCGGGAAACTGGGCATGGTCCTGCGTAATGCGTTTCGTCGTTGACGCCAGCGTCGCCGTTAAGTGGCTTGTCGCGGAAGACCAGTCGGACACCGCCGACCGCTTGCTGGATGGCAGTCATGAGTTGTTTGCCCCCAGGCTCATGGCCTCGGAGGTCGGCAACGCGCTCTGGCGGAAATTTCGAGTGGGCGAAATCGAACCTAGGCAGGCGGGGGCTCTTGCTGCCGCCATACCCGAGTTGCCGGTCAGTTGGGCAGACGACGATGACATTTCCGCCGACGCTGCCCGTCTTGCAATAGCGTTGGATCGTCCAGCTTATGCTTGCACCTACCTTGCCTTGGCAAACCGGATCGGCGCGAAATTGGTAACCGCGGACGCGAATCTCGTCAGCGTCCTCTCCACCACAGAGCACGGCGCAACCGTCATCGTGTTGGAGAGCCTCGCCGCCGAATGACCCCCGCAACCCACAAGTCCCGCAGTGCAAAGCGGGCCCCCCTCAAGACATGGGGCAGTATTGTCATGTGGATAGGAATCGCCGTCGTTCTGCTCGGCTTCGGCGCTTGCGGCTTCTCATGCGTCGGCACAGCCGTCAGCATCGGCACCGGCATTACAGGCGACACCGCAGGCGCCATGTCCACAAAGGATCTCGCCGGTACCGTCGGCCTGGCCTCGATGGCGATGATGGGCGGCGGACTTGGTCTCGCCGTACTCGGAGGCATCCTGAAGGCGGTATCGGGGAAGTAGGGGAGGGGCCGCCCGCGCCCAGACTCCCTGGGAATGGGATAACGGGGTG
This sequence comes from Dehalococcoidia bacterium, assembly GCA_965237445.1. Classification (GTDB taxonomy): domain Bacteria; phylum Chloroflexota; class Dehalococcoidia; order Lucifugimonadales. The sequence continues at coordinate 2,381,542 of OZ250142.1, forward strand.
GGTGGCTATGCTTTGCAGCTTCCACTAAAGGCAGAGGCCATCGGGTCGCGAACAACAACCTCCTCTCCCTTGATGGTGACCATTGCAAAACCTTGCTAAGCGCAGACCAAACCCTCCTCTCCCTTGATGGGAGAGGCCATGTACGACCGGGCACATGGGTAACATTTAGACCGGGGACATAGGTAACACTTTTGTAGGGGTCCTGTCGACCCGGCCGCTCACGTCGTCCAGCATTCCGATGATGAGCGGCCCGAACCGTATCGACCAGGTCCGCTCGTCCTGCTGCACAAGGCCCACCGGTTCGCCTGTGAGCGACTCGCTCAGGTACAGCAGGCCTCCCTTCCACTTGATCTGTCCGTTGCTGCGGACCCTGCGCACGGTGACCTCCCCTCCGTACTCCGGCGAACTGACACGCGATGGGTGGGGTTCGCGGCGACGGCGTGTACAGACTGGCCGGAGGCATCTGCCCGAGCGTCTCGTGCGGCCTCTCGTTGTTGTAGCTGTGCCTGAAGCGGTCGAAGGCACGACGCTGCCGCCTTCGGCTGACCTGCGGAGGCGTGGCCGTCTCGGCCTTGAGCGTCCGGTGCAACCGCTCAAGGCGACCGTTCTGCTCAGGGTGTCCGGGTTCGATGCGCTCAGGGATGATACCCAGCTTGACCCACCACACCGACAGCGGCGAGAGGCTGCCAAGCCCCACGCTGGCGAACGGCACGCCGTTATCCGTGCGGATGGCCCTGGGCAGGCCGTACTCCCGGAAGGCACGCTCCAGTACGCGCCTGGCCTCAAGCCCATTGGGCCGCTCAAGTCCGTCACACACCAGCAGATACCTCGATGCCGCGTCCTGAACGGTCAGAGGGTCGATCCGCGTCCCGTCTGCGGTGCGGAACCACCCCTTGAAGTCGATCGACCACACGTCATTTGGCCTCCTGGCGCCTGAGAAGGGCTCGCCCCACGGCGCGCTGCGCCGCCTGCGCCGCCGACGCTTCACCAGTCCGGCACGGTCCAGTATGACCCCCGCCGTACTGGGCGACGGCCACGACTTCTCAGACTCTATGAGCCGCAGCCTGCCGACTACCTTCTTGGGCCCCCACAACGGATGCCCTCGCTTCATCTCGATGATCCGATCGACCAACTCCGGGGGCGTCGCGTTGGGGTGGTGATGCGGCGCTCTGCTGCGGTCCAGCAGTCCCGCTTCACCCTCAGCCTTGTGGCGGCCGATCATCTTGTAGGCGGTCTTGCGGCTGATGCCGAACTGACGGCTCAGCTCGGCCACGCTCTCCTCTCCCAAGGCGTAACGCTCGATCAGACCCAATCGCTCAGATTCAGAACTCGCTTGTCTCCAGGGCAACACATTTGCCTCCTCGTGGAATGGTTCCCACAATCCCACAATGTGTTACCCATGTGCCCGGTTCAGGTGTAACCTATCTCCCCGGTCTGTACCCCAAATCCTCCTCTCCCTTGATGGGAGAGGATTGAGGTGAGGGTGAAAGGGGTGGGGTGGGGGCAGGCCAGTTAGTTACGCAAAGGCCTCCTTGATGGGAGAGGCCAGAAGTGAAGGTGAAAGGCGTGATGTCGATGGCGATGATGGGCGGCGGACTTGGCCTCGCCGTACTTGGGGGCATCCTCAAGGCGATTTCGGGGAAGTTGGGCAGTGGCCGCCCGCGCCCAGACTCCCTGGGAAAGAGATAAAGGGGTAGGTGGCTATGCTTTGCAGCTTCCACTAAAGGCAGAGGCCATCGGCTCGCGAACAACAACCCCCTCTCCCTAGATGGAGACCTTTGCAAGACATTGCTAAGCGCGGACCAAACCCTCCTCTCCCTTGATAGGAGAGGATTGAGGTGAGGGCGAAAGGGGTGGTGTGGGGGCAGGCCAGCCCCGCAGTCTGTTCCCTACCATTGCGGCCCACCTCATGGTTTCAACCAGTCAACCCCATCACCATCGGAAGAAGGTGTAGGGGAGGGTTTCAAACCCTCCCTCGGCAGGCTTGATCCGATCTCTTTGCGGGCAGACCTGACGCCCCGTCCCCCGTAGGGCCGATTCGCGTCAGGAAGGACCTTGGCACTCGCCGCCTCCTCAGGAAGACTCGGGCGGCCGCCTCTCGAACAGCCTGACGCGCTGCTGGTATGCGTATGCGGCCCGTATGACCGTCGGCTCGTCGAAGGGCCGCCCAGCCAGTTGCAGTCCGATTGGCAGCCCGCCCTTAGTGAAACCGCAGGGCGCCGAGATTGCCGGCATGCCCGTCAGGTTGTACGGACCGGTGAAGCTCAACGTCCTGGAGGTGGACCACGTGTCCATCTCCTCGAACCGGCCGGCCGGCTTCGACATGGTCGGCGAAGCTATCAGGTCGTACCGGGTCAGCGCCTCGTTGAACTCCCTCGTCAGTACATTCCTGACGCGCTGGGCCTGTACGTAGTCGCCGCCGGAGAAGAGCCCTCCCACCCGGAACCTTGCACGGCACATATCGCCGAAATTTTCTGGCTGGCTGCGAAGGTTTCCCTGGTGATAGGCGAAGGCTTCGCTCAACATAATCGCAGGTTGGGCCGACCCGGCGTACTCAAGCATGGGAATGGAGATCTCCTCCACCTTGGCGCCAAGCGCCTTGAGCTCCTCCAGCGCGCTATCGACGGTGGACCGCACCTCGGCGCTGATCAGCGGATCGTCCCTGAAGAAGAAGCTCCGGGGTACGCCGATGCGCATCCCCTCGATGTCCTCAATGAGCGATCGGCTGTAGTCTGGCACCGGCGCGCGGCTGCTGGTCGGGTCCTTGGGATCGTGCCCGGCGATCGCCTGCAGCATGTGGGCCGTGTCCTCCACGTTCCACGTCAATGGCCCGCAGTGGTCCAGTGTCCAGCTTAGGGGCACGACGCCGTACCGGCTGACGCGCCCGTAGGTCGCCTTAAGGCCAACGATGCCGCAGTGGGAAGCCGGCCCTCGTATGGAACCCCCCGTGCACGAGCCGAGGGTCCCCATGCACAGCCCCGCAGCTATCGCGGTCCCAGAGCCGCTGCTGGACCCGCCTGGAATGTGCTCCAGGTTCCATGGATTGCGGGCCAGCGGAAAGCCCGTGGAGGGGTCCGGCCCGCCCAGCGCAAACTCGTGCAGCGTGAGCTTTCCGAGAAGGATGGCTCCGGCCTCCCTGAGTCGGGCCGTCGTGGTCGCGTCACGCGATGGCACCCTGTCCGCCATGACCTTGGAGGCGGCGGTAGTGCGGACGCCCGCCGTGTCGTAGAGGTCCTTCAGGGCTATGGGGATGCCGTGCAGAGGCCCCCTGTAGTCTCCCCGCCGTATCTCCTCCTCAGCGGTCTGCGCCTCCGACATCGCGCTTTCACCGAGGACAGTGATGTATGCCTGAAGCGTACCGTCCAGCTTCTCAATACGGTCCAGGAACGCCTGCGTCAGCTCGACAGGGGACAGCTTGCCCTCCCGCAGAAGCCCGCTGGCCTCGTGAATAGTCAGGTAGTGAAGCGAGTCTTGGTGCTGCGTCAAAATCCTGCTCCCTCAAACTTAGGTCTACTTAGCGAAACTGCCGCATCACCATGGTTCGACGGCTCGTATCCCCTCTCCCATCTTGGGAGAGGGCTAGAGCCTGCCCCGAGTCTGTCGAGGGGGTGAGGGTGAAAAGGGTGGGGCGAAGGGAAGAACCGCAAGTCACGCAAAGCCCCTCCTTGATGGGAGAGGGCTAGACTCCGTCCTGCGCCTGCCGAAGAAGCTTGCCCCGAGTCCCCCGAAGGGGAGAGCGTGATAGGGGCAGGGGCCTGGGATGAACTGCAATTCACCCGGAAGCCTCCTCCGGTGAGAACATCACCGCCAGGTCGCCGTCATCTAGGTCGAGTTCGTGCATCTTCGCCGCCTGGGAGGCGTAGTACTCATACAAGGGCCTCAGAGACTCAACCTCATCGGGCGAGAGATCGAGGCCCGCGCGCCTCATCAGAGCTTCCAGATCGCCCTTAGACACGCCTTGTGCTTCGCTCATGAGGAATACTCCTGTCGTACTTGAACAACCGCCTATACGGAAGAGTGGCAATCAGGCCAATACCCCCGTCGATGGGCTGCCGTTCTTCATCTTGACCGGGTCAGCCGATTCTATGCCCCAATTCTATGCCCCGATTCTATGCCACAGCATCCCCGAAAAGGATGCATCCTGCTCTTGCCCTAATCGTTCTTGCGCTTGGCGAACTGCTGTGCTAATATACTTTCATGAAACGCAAAGACCACGTCCACAACCCACTGGATAATTGTGCCGCTCGGCGCCTCGATCCGCTATCGGTGCACTCGGAGGGTTGCTTCAGGGACTGTCACTTTTTGTTGCATCCAGTTTACTTTCTTACTCATTCTGTAAACATTTTGTATTCATTTTGGAATCACGGCCCAAGGCCCCAGCTACGAAAAGTGACGGAATGTTACAGAATGTGACACTTTCGCAAGCTTTGGGAAGCTCCTCAGTGCTGATGAAGACCTTTGCATAATCGCAATACCCGCGGAGGCAGGAAACTAGGGGAGCCGCCTCCCGCTTGAAAAGTGCCCCAAGCACCCATCACAATCGCCGCCGGCCACTGCGCAGCCCAACGCCATCCCCGCAGCGAGAAAGCATATCCCGCCCCGAGCGCAGCCAAAGAAACCTGCTCGGCGCGTCGGAAACGCAATGATGCGTAACTCCACAGCCCCTCTCCCTTGATGGGAGAGGGTAGGGTGAGGGTGAATCGGCAGATCCCCCCTTATGGGTGCAGGGGACACCCTGCCTGCCTGCCTAGAACGCGATCCGCTCCAGGTCGCGCAGGATAGCGTGAGCAGCGTTGTGGCCCGGAGCCCCGGTGACCTCGCCCAGCGGATGCGTACCCGCGCCGCACATGTAGAAGTTGCGCACCTCGGTGCGGTACGGCTGCCGCTGCGACAGTAGCTGGCTCGGGATCATGTCCAGGTGTCGGATGTTGCCGTCCGTCATCCCAACCCTTGTCTGGATATCCTCCGGCGTCTGCACCGACCACTCGATCAGGCTGTCCCGGAAGTTCGGAGCGTACTCGGTGATGCCGTCGATGATCTGCTCGCCGATCTCGTCCCGCATCTCGGACGTATGACCCCTCGTTCGGCGTGCCCGGATAGTACAGTACCCAGTTCGATAGTACGTGCCCGTCGCCCCTGCGAACCAGGTTCGGCTCGATCACGCTGGTAAGCTGGATGCTCATTACTGGGCTGGACGAAGGCTTCCCGGACTGGCAGTCCATCCAGCTCTGCCTGTGGTACTCCACCGACGGGCTGATCGAGATGTGGCTGACCTGCGACGTGTCGTAGCCTTCGCCAAGATAGCCGGAGAAGTCCGGAAGCTCCTTGATCGCGGCCAGGAACTTGACGCAGCCCGCCTGCGTCTTCCACCGGTTGACCTGCTGCATTGTGGCCTCGCGAATCTGCCCCTCGTCGAACAGCGTGTTGAAAGTCCGCTTGGGATCGGCGTTGGAGACCACCATGAAGCTGCGGATCTCCTCGCCGTTCGCGAGCCTGACCCCGCGCGCCTCGCCGTCCTCCACCAGCACCTTGTCCACCGGCGACCCGGTCCTGATCTCCACGCCCATGCTGCGTATGGACGACGCCATCGAGTCGGCGATCGTGCCCATGCTCATGCGCGGAATCCCCCGGTCCTCCGGCCGGCCCTGCCGGCCAATGCCCAGTATCGCCGTCGACATCATGCTGCCCGGCGAAGCCGGGTCCATCTCCGGGGAGCGCAGGAAGTTTGCCTGGACGTTCGGGTGCTCGAAGTGGTCCTCGATCAGGTCGAGCAGGCTCCACGTTATGATTTTCTCCAGGACCTCCTCGTTGCGCGTACCCCTCACGCTGTGCATTACGTCCGAGAGGGTAGGGGGCTCCGTCAGGAAGTACGGCGCGAAGACCGAGACCGACCGCTCCCAGAAGTCGACCCAGTCGAAAAATCGCCGCGCGTCGTTCTCGGAGAACTGGCGAAGCTGGTTGGCCTGGTCCAGCGGACTTTTAACTTCCGGCCCGCCGATGTACGTGCCGTCAGGGAAGGGGTGAATACCGAACGATGTCCAACCCACCGATCCTGACCCAGGAATAATCTCGAATCCATGCTCGCGCAGCTTCAGGTCGTCTATGACCCGGCCCTGGAGCGCGTGGCAGACGTACGAGCACATCGGACCCAGGTAGCCGGGAGCGAACTCGTCCGTGGTGACCGCCCCGCCAATCTTGTCCAGCCTCTCGACCACCAGCACCTTCAGCCCATCCCGGGCAAGGTACCCCGCCGCCACCATTCCGTTGTGGCCCGCGCCGATCACGATTGCGTCGTACTGGTTGTCAGCCATGCTCACACCTCGTTTGACTAGAGAGCGCCTCTCGAATCCGTCTTCAACTCTGCCTTCGCGTCCTTGTTGACCCAGCATCCAAACAGGCCGGAGCCTTCGCTCCCTCAACCACCTCGTGCTGGGTGCCCTGCCTAGTGCGCGATCCGCTCCAGGTCTCGCAGCACTGCATGAGCGGCGTTGTGCCCCGGCGCGCCGCTGACCTCGCCCATCGGATGCGTCCCCGCGCCGCACATGTAGAAGTTCCTGACCTCAGTGCGGTACGGCTGCCGCTGGGAGAGCATCTGGCTTGGAATCTCGTCCAGGTGGCGGATGTTGCCGTTCGTCATGCCCACTCGGGTTTGGATATCTTCGGGGGTCTGGACCGACCACTCGATCAGGCTGTCCCGGAAGTTCGGGCAGTAGCTGTCGATCACGTCGACTATCTGCTCGCCGATCTGGTTGCGGAGGTCTGCCCAGTTGCCGTCAACCGGCTCGCCGGGGTAGTAGAGCACCCAGTTGGACATCACGTGCCCCTCGCCGTGGCGAACGAGGTTCGGTTCCGCAACCGACGTGAGCTGTATGTGCATGATCGGCGCCGATGTCGGCCTGCCAGCTTCGCAGTCCGCCCAGCTCTGCCTGTGGTACTCGATTGAGGGCATCATGCGAATCGATGTAATGGCGTTCCTGTCGTATCCGTCGCCTAGGTACCCGGAAAGGTCCGGCAACTCCTTCATCGCCGCGAGGAACTTCACGCAGTTCGCCTTTGTCTTCCAGCTCTTCAACCGCTTCAGCGTGGACGTCTGGAGCTCGTCAGGCTCGAACAGCGTCGAGAACGTGCGCTTTGGGTCGGCGTTGCTGACCACAATGAAGCTTCGAATCTCCTCGCCGTCCGCGAGCCTCACGCCCTGGGCTTCTCCGTTCTCAACGATGACGCTCTCCACCGGGGCGCGTGTCCTGATCTCCACTCCCAGGCTCTCAGCCGAGGCGGCCATCGCCCCGGAGATGTTGCCCATGCTCATCCGCGGAATGCCTCTGTCCTCCGGTCGGCCGAACTGGCCGACCCGGTGAACGGCCTGCCCGAGTATGCTGCCCGCGTCCGCCGGGTCCATCTCAGGACTGCCCATGAAGTTGGCCTGTACGTTTGGGTGCTCGAAGTGTTCCTCGATCAGGTCCAGGTAACTCCAGGTGAGCAGCTTCTCGAGTATCTCTTCCTGCCGGGTACCCTTGACGCTCTGGACAACCTCAGCAAGGCTGGGTGGCTCCGTCAGGAAGAACGGCTGGAAGATGCCGGATGCCTGCTCCCAGAAATCGATCCAATCGAAGTATCGCCTGGCGTCGTTCTCCGATAACTTTCGAAGCTGGTTAGCCGCGTCGAGGTTGTCCCGGACCTCCGGACCTCCGAGGTAGGTACCGTCAGGGAAGGGGTGCATGCCCCGCGACGCTCCTCCGACTCTCGTCGGCCGAGCAATTTCGAAGCCGTGCTCTCTTAGGTTCAGGTCGTCGATGACCTTGCCTTGGAGCACGTGGCAGACGTACGAGCACATCGGCCCCTGGAACCCAGGCGCGAACTCGTCGGTCGTCACTGCGCCGCCGATCTTGTCAAGGCGCTCCAGGACGAGGACTTTGAGGCCGTCCTTCGCCAGGTAGGCGGACGTGACAAGTCCGTTGTGTCCGGCCCCGATTACTATGGCGTCGTACTGATTGTCTGGCATATCCAAGTGGCCTCCAGAGGGGATGTTAGGGCAGGGCGATTATACATCAGAGGCTGGTCGGCACCACCCGCCCAGACCTGCCAGTGAGTCGACTTGTCGTTTAACTTAGTTCGAGCTAGCTACGATGGCGCTACTCAGCGCCGTCCGCTGGAGCCCACTCCGAGTGCAGAGACAGGTCTTGGAACAGCCCTAGGCGATTGCCCCACGGGTCCTCGAAATCGCAGTAAGCCACTACATCCGGCAACGTGACAATCTCCGAGACGCTCGTGCCCAGGTCGTTGATGACGGCCCTGCGGGCCCCTGCGACGTCTGCCACGTCGAGTCTGAAGCGCCCCGCGTTTTCTGCCGTCTGACCCTCCGATACCTGGATCCAGGAACTAGCAAACAGCTCCCACTCGTGAAGCTGTGAACTGGGCGTGAAATCGGCTGGTCTGCCCAGAAGCTGTTGGTACCATGCGGCGCCTGCACTCAACTTGCCAACCCTGATCTGCAGCGTTGCCGCAAGCGGGGGATGCTCCCGGTTCATGGCAGCTTCACCTCGGACTTCGGTTAAGTCGAGAAAAACTCTCGGACTATCTCAACCGTGCCTTCCATGTTCTCTGAGTGCAGCCCGTGGCCGGCATTAGGGACTTCCCTGAAAGCGCCTTTTCCATCGGGGATCGTCGCGGCCATCTTCTCGGCCTGTGGACGATCGAGCACGAAAGTGGTCTCTCCCCGGAGCACCAGTGTCTTGCACGAAATCTTGGCGACGCAATCCCAAAGGAAGGGGCCCTCTTTGAGTGCGGTGCGCCCGTTCAGCCAGTACATTTCCGGATCGGTCTTATGAACGAGAATGCCGTCCCAGTTTCGGCGGAAGCTGTGCTTTACCGTGAGCCATATCTGGTTGTCGGAAGAATCTTGGTCCTGCTCACGGTGCCACTCGAATGCCTGCTCAGCCGAAAAGAACCCTCTCGGGCGGGGCGTCGAGCTTCTGCTTAGCCTCGCACGGGCATTTGCGCGGCCTTCTTCTGACATGTCGGGTAGTGGACCGTGGTCTCCAAGGACGAGGTGGTCCACAAGGTGGCCGTAGTTTGCGCCAACCGCCATTCCGATGCGCGACCCTTGCGAGTGGCCGTAATAGTCAAACGGGTACAGGCCCAGCTTCAACGCCATCGCGCCAACGTCTGCGGCGAACGATTGCGCCGAGTAGCCCTCTTTAGTCCAGTCGCTGTCGCCGCAGCCTCTCTCGTCTACGGCAATCACGTGATGCGTCTCCTCCCAGTGCGGAGCAAACTGATCGAAGGCGTGAGCGTTGCCGCCAATACCATGCAAAAGGAAGAGAGGCTTCTTGGTGCGGTCGCCTCCCCAGTCCAGATAGTGGATGTTGAGGCCGTTCACGTTCACCCACTTGTCTTCAGGGACGGTAGGATTGGTACTCATCTTTGCTCCCTCACAGCGACCGGAACGGTAGTTGCCGGCCTAGTCGGCCATGTGCTCAATGACTCGGCCCGTCTTGAGCTTGACCAGGACTGTGTCGGATGGGTCCATTGAGTCTGCGTATGCCTTGCCTTCCTCTGCGCCGAGATACTTGACTGCAATGCGAAGAATGTCGTCATGCGAGGCATCGTCCTCTAGCTCGACCGGGCCGTTGACCATCAGAGCGTAGTAGGTTGGCGAGCGGCGGTCGAACGCCAGAGAAACATGGGGATTCTCAATCAGATTGCGGTGCTTCTTGGATCCCTTGCCCATCATCACGTACACCGTGCCCTGCTCATACAAGAACCAAACGGGCACAGCGTGCGGCCTTCCGGAAGCGTCCGCTGTTGCGATTACGCAGATGTTGGGCTGAGATAGGAACTCAAGCTGCGTGGGTGTGAAGTCCATGGAGCGGCAGTCTAGCAGACGAGGCCCTCAACCGCACAGCTAGTCGAACGGAACGGCCTAGCGACAGTTAGCGCTCGCATCGAATACTCCCATCGTTGCGCTTCGTTTGTGATTTTAGGGAATCGCTATTGGAACCCCGTGCCTTTGGCCGCTACGCAGGATCGGCTAGACCCATGGGCGCACGGCCGCAGTGAAGTGCTGATCTAGTTTGTGCGATTGGGCTGACCGCGAATCGGCTTGCCAAACAGCTCTCCCCATCTTCTGAAGGGCGAAGCATCGGGCCGCATTCGACTCATCGATCTTCAAGATCCTGAAGAGAAGACTGCCGCCGGCTCGAACCATCTGAACCGGGACTCGCACTTGCCTGTTGCGAACTGGAGTGCTAATATGGGTGCATGGCCTTAATCGATCGCTTTATGCCCACATCGCGTGGCCGGAGCTCGCCTCTCGCGCGGACCGGGAACGGTCACCCGGACCGTGACCGTGTTCCATCTATGCCCTGTTCAGGTACCGTTTGTGCTCCATTCGTGCCCCATTCGTGCCCCCAAATCTCCCTCCTCCCAGCTAGGAAACGGAACAAAACGGAACATAATGGGGCATTTTTTTCGGCGCCGGCCATTCCGCACTGGTCATTTGGCTGGAAGCTCGCACCCGATATGGACCGATGAAAGTCGGCCCGCCTCCTAATGTCGGGATCGTTTCGTGCGTCCCCACTGAAGAAGCGCCTGCGCTAATATTGCACGGGCTGTCTGTTATAGAGGCCCTGTCTTCCCTTACTAGCCACAAGGAGGCGTTAAACTGAAAACTCCTGATGCTGAGTCCCATTTCGCCGAAGCTAATGGTCTTAATCTGCACTACTTGGATTGGGGTGCGTCCGGCAACCCGCCCTTGGTCTGTTTGCACGGCAACACCGGACAGGCCGGAACATGGGACTTCTTCGGCAGACGGGCAAGAGAGGCGTACCACGTCACTGGACTCGACCAGCGCGGCCACGGCGACAGCGACTGGGCACAGGCCGGCTACGAGCCGGCGCTGTATGCGGCGGACCTCGATGGCTTTCTCGACCACTTGGGCGAATCGACGGCCACCCTTGTCGGGCTTTCGCTCGGAGGACTGGTCAGCATGACATTCGCCGCCATGCATCCAGATCGCGTCGAGCGCCTGGTCCTCGTGGACATTGCTCCTCAGGCCAGTCCGGCCGCGATTGCGCGAATGTCCACGTCGGAGGGCTATCCGAGCAGGTTCGGCAGTCTGGACCAGGCAGTGGAGTGGGCGCGAAGTGACTACATGTGGGCGATCGGCCCGGGCTTGCGTGACGACCTTGCAGGGAGGCTGAAGCCCTTGGACGATGGTGGCCTGACGTGGAAAGCCGATCCGGAAGTGTTCAACCCGGCACGGCCTCGCAGGTGGGCCAGAGAACCGGAAGCGGCCTGGGACGCGTTTGCCGCGATCAAGTGCCCAGTCCTTCTCGTGCGCGGTGCGGAGAGCGACCTCGTGAGCGACGAGACCATTGAGCGAATGACAAATAGCCACCCTCGCTGCCACGCCGTCGATCTGGCCGGTGCCAGCCACAACGTGATAGTAGACAAGCCGGTCGAGTTCATCGAAGCAGTCTCTCTCTTCCTCGACCTGTGAGAGATGGATAGGGGAGGACAGAGTCGCTTGACAGAACCACAGTCTCTTCACGTTCAGGTCGGTACGATCAGGCTTCACTGTGTGGACTGGGGTCAGGAAGGCCTGCCTACACTCCTGTGCATGCACGGATACTCGAGTCACTCGCGAATCTGGGACCGGTTCGCGGTCGCCGCACGGCGCAGGTATCGAGTAGTCGGTGTAGACCAGCGTGGTCACGGCCAAAGTGGCTGGGCATCCGATGGATACGCCAGAGATGCGTTCGTCAGGGACCTCGAAGGCCTCATCCAAGTTCTCGGACTGGAGCGAGTGACTCTGGTTGGTCTGTCGATGGGCGGGTGGCATGCGCTCCTTTACGCTTCCGAGCATCCCGAGATGGTCGATAGCGTAGTGCTGGTTGACATAGCACCTGAAGTGAGCCCGCGTTCTGAGAGGCGGGCCGGGGACGCGCAGGAGCCAACACCCAACAGCTTCGAGAGCATTGAGCAGGCTTTCGCATTCGCGAGGCGGCGCAATCCGAGACCTCCGGACGACCTGCTGCTAACCGATGTCAGCAACTCTCTGCGCCAACGCGAAGATGGCAAGTGGGTGTGGCGGCCGGATCCGGCAATGCTCAGAGCCGGGTTCGACGATCCAACGAATCCTGTCATGATTCGCAGGTACTGGGAGGCATTGGAATCAGTCACATGCCCGCTGCTCGTCGTGAGAGGGGAGGAGAGTGGCTTGGTTCCAGACGATGTCGTCGCCCGAATGAAGGCTGCCAATCCAATGGTCTCGGCGGTGGATGTTTCTGGGGCTGGCCACAACGTGCCTCTTGATTGCCCTGAAGCGTTCGTTGAAGCTGTTGGAGACTTCTTGGAACTCGGCTGACCCGGCCTTGATCCAAGGGTTCCGGCACGAGATTCGTAGCTGAGCTCGTCAGTACAGACAGCTACATTAAACGCGAAGTTAGGCCATTCCAGGCCGCTGCCGGTAAGCACGCTCAGCGACGAAATTCTGGTCGGGCGCAATCTTCGTCAAGGAAGAAGAGCAAAATGAAGTGGACAAAAAGCAGGGAGCTGTGGGAAAGGTCAAAGCGATCGTTGGCTGGCGGCATTAGTAGCCTGGCCCGAGCGGACGACAATCCATTCCCGCTCTTCTTCGACCGGGGTGAGGGTTCGAAGTTGTTCGATGTCGATGGCAACGAATACATCGATTATCTGTTGGGGTTCGGTCCATTGATCTTCGGGCACTCCCCGGACTTCATCCTTGAAGCGGTGGCGGAAGCAAGTGGGAAGGCGCAGATGCTTGGCGCCCAACACGAGCTGGAGATTGAGGTCTCCGAGTTGGTTCAGTCCATGGTGCCGTGCGCTGAGAGAGTCCGCTTCGCAGGCTCGGGCACCGAAGCTGTCCAACTTGCCCTGCGGGCAGCGCGGGCGTTCACGGGACGTCCCAAGATCATCATGTTTGAGGGCATGTACCACGGCTGGATGGATAGTGTGGCCTTTGCTGCGGCGCCGGAGGTGTCGCAGGTCGGCTTCGAAGGAAGCCTGCCACCTGCCGCGCAGTCCGACGGCCTGGCGCCCGGGGCGCAGCACGATGTAATCATGCTCCCATGGAATGACGCTGACGTCCTGCACGATATTGTTAGGAAACAAGGTGATGAGATTGCCGCAATAATCACCGAGCCAATAATGTGCAATTGCCAATGTGTGTTTCCGAGGGCAGGGTACATCCAGGAGATGCGCCGTCTGTGCGACGAGCAGGGCATTGTCTTGATCTTCGACGAAGTGATTACAGGTTTCCGCGTGGCAAGTGGTGGCGCACAGGAGGTCTTGGGCGTAACTCCGGACCTGGCAACGTTCGCCAAGGCCCTGGCAGCCGGCTATCCCATAGGAATGGTGGCCGGTCGCGAAGAATTGATGGCGCCAATTGGAGATGGCACTGTCCGCCACGGAGGAACTGGCAACAGCAACGTGATGTCAATGGCAGCCGCGAAGGCCGCCCTGACAAGACTCGCTGAAAATGAAGGTGCGGTGCTGCGCGACATGCAATCCATCGGTCGTTCGCTTATGGACGGCTTGGAGTCTCTAGGCCGCAGGCACGAGCAGCGGCTGCTCGTCCAGGGACCGGGCCCAATGTTTGGTCTGGCCTTTACGCAAGCTGACGAGATTACGGATTACAGGGATCAAGTCAGGCTCCCGGACCATGACAAGTACCGGCGATTCCGAAGAGGAATGCTGGAGAACGGTATCCGGTTTAGGAGCGACGGCGGCTGGTTCATGTCGTCGGCACACTCAGCTGAAGACGTTACCGCGACGCTGGACGCGGCTGATCGGGTGTTGGCAGGGCTGTAGCTACTCGACCCAGGACGCTACGCCAAGCAGCCCGGGACCAGTGTGAGCGCCCATCACAGGCGAAAACTCACTTACGAAGGACTCCACGCAGTTCAGTTGAAGGCGCAGCTCCGCCAGTAGTTCAATTGCATCGTCCTCGGCATCCGCGTGTATCACAGAGGCGTGGACCGCTCCGTCTCCGGCAGCTCGAGCCGCGGTGGCCTCGATGAGCCGTCGCGTAGCTCGCCGGCGCGTGCGAGGTCTGCCAATGGTCCTTATCTCCCCAGAGGACATTTCCAGCAGGGGTTTGACCTGAAGCAGAGAAGCGCCTGCGTGGGCAATTCGAGGCACTCTGCCCCCTTTCCACAAGTAGAAGAGCGTGTCGACAAATGCGTACAGCATCACCTTTGAAGCCACCGCTTCAATCTCGGCTGCAACGTACTCTAGCGAGCCGCCCTCCTCGATTGCACGAATTGCCGCCGTCGCGACGAGAGCCTCGCCTCCTGCTGCCGATCCGGAGTCGGCGAGTTTTACCGGCACACCGGGTAGATCCTTTCTTGCTTCAACTACGGCTGCTTGGGCTGCGTTGTACGATCCGCCGAAACTGGACGAAACGGTAAGGCACATGATTGAGTCCGCCCCTCTTGCCGCCTCATGAAAGGCCGTCAGGAAGGAGTCGGGCGATGGTGCAGAGGTGGTGGGTGGGAGCTCAGACTCTCGAAGAAGTCTGTAGAACTCAGTGGTCGTCAGATCTCGGCCGTCCACGTAGTCCCGGTCACTGAAGATAAGCCTCATTGGGACCACATGCACGTAGGGTCTGTCAGCCAGTTCTTCGGGTAGACAGGCTGCGCTGTCGACCACGAGTGCGGTTCTTTTCGTTCGGCCCATTTGCGCCGATCTGGGATCGTTACCCGATCACGTCGACCGATTGATTCGCGTCAAGAGTGATGCGGCGCGCACGTTTCCGATACAGAAGCGCAGGGCTCAGTAGCATGGCGAGCGAAACTGCTGAGAACAAGAAGACCACGAATACCCCTGGCCCCCCTTGGTAGCTAAGCCAGGCAAGGACAACGATAGACGGCGCGGTGATCAGCAGTACAGCGACCTTGAGCAGCCGCCTCCCAATCCGGAAGAAGACCACAGTGGCGCCGGCGAGGATGAGAAAGACTGCGGCGGCACTCGCATCTACACCTTGAATTGCTCCCGTCGCTTCCTGAAGGTCGACCCTGTTGTAGAAATAGAAGAACCAGTAAGCGAGAAAAGGGAATGGAAGTACGGTAAGGGAACCCATTAGCCAGTCTCGCCTCACGAGTCGCGAGACTATCTTCACGACCGCCCACATTGAGAATGCGATATAGGCAAGTGACACGCCGTACAAGGGAAAACTCAGCGGGAGCGAACCTGAGGTCACAATGCTCCACGCACCATAGGCAACTGCGCTAATCGCTAGGCCCCAGGAGATCAACGGCACTACCAGACAGTAGCCCAGCCATGGGTAAGTCCATGTGGGGCGTCCCATTCTCCATCCGAACACGCTGATGACCGTCGCTGCGACCAACAGCAGGACTACCCATGCTGGGCTAGTCCATAGACTCAGACCGAACATGATGGCTAGCAGGAAGTGGGGCAGGGCGGCCAGAGCTGTTTGTTGCCACGGCGCCTGGTGATGGACTGCGTACAGCTGCTGACCGATTGACTGCGTGGCTCCAAACTCGTCAAGCGCTCTTGCGAAAGCCTTGTCGGGGCTGTTACCGGCCTCTTGGAGTTCGGCAGCGCGGTCTTCTATGTGAGTCTGGATCTCTTCCAGAATCTCGTCTTCCTTCGCGGGCTCCAAGTGTAGTTGCCTGCGAATCTCGCTTAGGTATGACGCGCTGGTGCGCTGCATGATCAAATGTATGGACTGGTGACTAGGCGTTGCCAGGCAGAGCGACGAGGTTTACGGCGTGTGAGAAGTCCTGCCACTCTTCAAGCATGGACCTAAGCTTGGCCCGGCCCTCTTCAGTTATGTAGTAATAACGGCGCCGTTGCCTCGAAGAAGAGAGTTCCCACATGCCCTTGACCAGGCCGTCCCGCTCAAGACGGTGCAGAGCGGGGTACAGAGTACCTTCCTTGAACCGAAAGTATCCGCCGCTTCGGCCTTCCATCTCCTTAGCAAGACGATAACCGTACATGTGCTCTCGAGATAGAAGCGAGAGCAACAGGGTATCGGTGCTTCCTTTTAGCAACTCTTTGCTGTACACGGGTAGCTGGAAATCCTCTCGGTAAGAATGGGCAGTTGCCGTCTGATTATGTTCTACCTAAAAGTGCCGGTCAAGCCGAGATCGGAGGTTACGGCAGCAGCCTGCGGCGGGCGAGGCTGGATGCGGGATAAACTGACAACGTGTCAGGTGTCCAAGTAGAATTATTGACGTGTAGGAGAGCGACTTGAAAAGGCAACGAGTACAGCGGTTGCCGGGGATGCCTGACCTTGCGGGTGAGTCTGCCCGGACAATGGACAGCGTCGCGGCTAGCCTGCGGGCATACCTGGAAGAGAATGGATACGACTCGGTGTCTACGCCGATAGTCGAGGACGCGAACCTTTTCGTCCGAAAGTCAGGTGGCGAGTTGGTGAGCCAGTTGTACGCCTTCACCGATCCCGGCGGGCAAGCAGTTTGCTTGCGGCCAGAGTTTACCTCCGCGGTCATTCGCCATCACCTATCTCTGGAAGATGCTCAAGGCGTTCCAACCAGATACCAGTACCATGGGCCAGTCTTCAGATATGACCCAGCGCAGTTCCCTGTCCGTCACCAGCGTATTCAGCTTGGTGCTGAGTACATAGGTGGGTGCGGGCTGGCGTCAGACGCAGAAGTCATTTGGTTGGCGTGGCATGGTCTTAAGAGACTCGGCCTCTCGAACATAGAGTTGTGGATCGGGAGCGTGGGCCTCCTGTTAAGTTTGTTAAACGGGTTCGAACTGTCTGAGTCCGCCCGTGCGTTTGTTGCTGGGAGTGTGAAGGAGTTGGCAAGCGGCCGCATTGGAGTGGCTGACCTGGTTGCCAGAGCGGAGGAGTCCGATCTGGTTAAATCAACAGCGGCAAGACCAGGGGAGCGGGTCTTCAATCGCCGCGCGGGCAGGGAACAGGCGGGGAGCATTGTGCAGGGCCTGGCCGGTGAGCTTGTGTTTGGCCCCACGGGTAGAAGAACATCCGAACAGATCGCTGCCCGTCTGACCCGCAAGGCCAGCGAGGCTAACGATCCGGCAGAGCTGGCGGCCGCCCTGGAGTTGGTCGCAGCCCTGGTTCGACTGAGCGGCCCCCCGGAGGAAGTGTTTGCCGGTGCCAGCCGCGTACTTGGAATCAATGGTTCAGTGAATCGTCCTCTGAACGATCTGAAGGGCCTCGTAGATAACCTCCTCGAGCGCGGTGTCGACGAGGGCAGCCTCAGACTCAATCTCGGTCTGGCACGTGGCATCGCCTACTACACTGGCGTGGTCTTTGAGCTGGGCCCGCAGAACGTATTGGGTGAGTTTGGAGGTGGAGGCCGGTACGATGGCTTGGTAAGGGCTCTCGGCGGTGAGCACCCAACCCCTGCAATCGGATTCTCCTACGATCTTGACAGAGTTGTCGACGCCGTCAGGCAAGAAGCGAGAGCTGCACATGGCGCTTAGTATTGCCCTGCCTTCTGACGGCCCGCTCCACAGGCCAGCGCTTGCCTTCTTGGATGCGTGCGGACTGGGAGTTACCCGGGCAAGTTCTCGACGTTACACCGCAAGCATGAGGGCTCTTCCAGGCGCAACAGTCCTGTTCCAGCGCGCAGCCGACATACCGTCCGGGTTAGAAGCAGGCCTTGCGGACGCTGGCATCGTTGGGCTCGACAGGTTTCGCGAGTCGGGTAGGGACGTCAATGGCAGTAAGCTTGTTTTCCCCGACCTCGGATTTGGGCACTGTTCACTTGTGCTTGGAATCCCGGACTCGTGGATCGACGTTGCCTCCATTGCCGACCTCGCGGACGTATCTATAGAGATCCGGGAGAGTGTAGGTGACTTGCGGGTAGGGACTAAGTATCCGCGGCTCGTGTCATCCTTTCTGTTGGAGAACGGGGTCAGCCACTTTCAACTTGTGCAGCCCAGCGGTGCAATCGAAGTGATGCCTGGCGCAGGGTCAGCGGACATCATTGCCGACATTACAGAGACAGGGACGACCCTGCGGGAGAACCGGCTGAAGACAATCCGTCGGGGCGAGATATTCGCATCCCACGCCTGCCTTGTCGTCAACGTTAACTCGGCGCGCGGCGATCAGCAGAAGATGGACAATGCCTTAACACTGGTCGAGCGTATAGAGGGCCGCCTGAATTCGGCCGAATACTATTCCGTCACTGCCAATCTCAGAGGGGTATCTCCGGAAGCGGTGGCGAAGCGTGTTCTGCGCCACTCGGACACTTCCGGCATTGGAGGGCCAACCATCTCGAAAGTGTATTCAGCCAGAGATGAGCAACTCTTCGCGGTCACGCTGGCGGTGAGAAAGGACCGCTTGACCTCTGCAGTAAAGCTCATCCGAGAAGCCGGTGGTGCGGGTATTACGGTGATTCAGCCCGACTACGTGTTTCACGCCGAGAGTAGGGCGCAGTGCATGCTGACGGGCCAAGCCAGGGCAGTTGCTCAAGTAGGCCCCGGGTCCGGAGCGGCCGATGCCTAACACTGCAGTGCACATTGATTTTGCATGCAGGGCGGTCAGGCAGTTGGACCACCCTGTGCTTAATCGAAATGTTGGGTATGTGGCTTTCGGGTCCACGGCCCCTGACATTCGGGTAATCACCAGGGAAGCGCGTGACGTGTACCACTTCGCGGGCCTGGATTTCGAGGAGGTGGGAGCTGGGATTAGTGGAATGGCGGCGGCGTATCCCGACCTGTTCGACCTGTCGAGACTTGAAGAGCAAACGCAGGCATTTCTGGCGGGCTACGTCTCACACCTCGTCTTGGACGAGACGTGGATTACGGAGATGTTTAGGCGCTATTTCGGCAATACAGAGGTTTTCGGAGACAACGTCACTGGCCAGGTAATGGATCGCGCGCTTCAGATTGAACTGGACCGCGAATCTCGGTCGATCGCCTTCGAAATGCTGCAAGCCATCGACTCGGCGCGCACCGGGATCGAAGTCACATTCTTGCGAGACGATGCACTTAACGAATGGTGCGATTGGGTAATTGACCGCGTCCGGCGACCCGTGTCCATGGATAGACTCCGCTTCATGGCCGGACGAATTGCGCGCTGGGACGAGTCGCACCCCGCTTACGCGGTGGCTGAGAACTTCCTGAACTCTCTGCCTGAAGGAATGAGTGAACTCTACCGCCGGGTGCCAAGGAAGCACGTCGACCGCTTTAAGGAGATCGCGACCGGGCGCGTAACTGCAACCGTGGCAGGGTACATGCAATGCGCCTGATCCGGGACGCCGTCCATGCGAAGGAGCAGTTGCTGCAGAACCGAGGCCTGGGCCTGGACAAAGCTCCGAGTAGTCTGTCCGCAAGCATTACTAAGGCCTTCGGAGAGCCGCTCTCGCCGGCGCAAGTAGTTGACAGGATCGTAAAGAAGGTGCGCGGTGCCGGGGACGAAGCGGTCCGTGAACTGACGTATCTCCTCGACGGCAAGACGATCGAGTCATTCGAAGTGCCGTATGACGAACTGGAAAGAGCGGTTAACGAAGCGCCTTCCGAGCTCATGGAAGCGATGCGGTTCGCGTCGGACCGCATCCGGAGATTCCACTCGAAGTCCATGCCCCAAGCATGGATCGACGAGGATGAGGGGTACGGGCAGGTGTTCAATCCGGTGGGATCGGTTGGCCTGTACGTGCCTGGCGGCACCGCGCCGTTGGCCTCCACTGTTTTGATGAGCGCGGTCCCCGCACACGTCGCAGGCGTAGAAGAAATCATCGTATGCACGCCTCCAGGGCAGAAGGGGAGCCCTCATCCAGCGGTGCTGGCCGCATGCAGTGTTGCGGGAGTGGACCGTGTGTTTGCGATTGGAGGCGCCCAGGCCGTCGCGGCTATGGCTTACGGCACCGAGACGGTGCCCAAGGTAGACCTCGTCTGTGGCCCGGGCAACATCTTTGTGACCCTGGCAAAGAAGACAGTGTTCGGTGATGTGGGGGTGGATGGGCTGTTCGGGCCTACGGAGACGCTGATCGTCGCAGACGAGACTGCCAATCCAACACTATGCGCTGCCGACCTGGTGGCTCAGGCGGAACACGATCCCATGGCATTGCCCATTCTGATTTCTACTTCCGATGGGGTTGCAAGCGCGGCAATACGTGAAGCCTTGGACCGTGCTGCTCGACTGGAGAGGAAGGAAATAGCGCTGGCGGCTTTGCAGGACAGAGGTCTAGCGGTAGTTGTGGATGATCTTGCTACTGCTATCGAGTTGGCCAACGACTTTGCTCCGGAGCATCTCTCGCTCATGGTTCGCGATCCGCGCAGGTGGGTGCCCTGCGTCAAGAATGCCGGCGCAGTGTTCCTGGGTGAGGGGTCGCACGAGGTGTTGGGCGACTATGTGGCTGGGCCATCCCACGCGATGCCTGTTGGAGGGACAGCCAGGTTTTCGTCAGGCATCAATGTGGGAACGTTTCTGAAGGTAAGCCCCGTCATAGCAGTTAAGGACGATAGGGAAGGGACTCTGGCTAAAGCGGCCGCGGTGTTGGGCAGGGCGGAAGGGCTGACAGGGCACGCCGAGGCCGCTGAGATCAGACTCGAGATCGAAGCGTCCCTTGTGGAATCGGCAGACTAATTCCGGGAGACGTGAATTGAGCAAACCAACTTTGGGCGATCTGATCCGTCCGCACCTCGGTAGCATCAGGACATACAGTCCGGTAGATCCGCCCGAAGTTCTGGCCGAGAGGGCTGGAATTCCGGTTGATCGAATCGTGAAGCTGAACGGCAACGAGAATCCATACGGAGCATCGCCGCGGGCCTCGGCAGTACTTGCCGATCTGCCCCTTCACATCTATCCCGACCCCCAACAGAGAAAGATAAGGGACGCTCTGGCAGAGCATAACGGCATAGGCCCCGAGTACATCGTTGCGGGGGCGGGGGCGGACGAGCTGATAGACCTCCTGTTTAGGCTTTTCATCTCACCCGGCGACAAGATTCTGGACTGCGACCCAACGTTTGCGATGTACGCCTTTTGCGCCCGCGTCGCAGGTGCGGAGATAGTCATGGCGCCGCGTGACGAGCTGTACGACGTGGACGAACGGGCCGTCCGTGAAGCCGTGGATGATCGGACGAAGATCATCTTCCTGACATCTCCCAACAACCCGACGGGCAATCTGGCGACCGATGGGCAGGTGCTGCGTCTGCTGGAGACCGGTCTCATCGTGGTGGTGGACGAGGCGTACTACGAGTTTTGCGGAAAGTCTGCGGCCGAACTGGTGGAGGAGCACGAAAACCTGGTGGTGCTGAGGACGATGAGCAAGTGGGCAGGCCTCGCAGGTCTGCGAATAGGCTACGGGATAATGACCCCGGACCTTGTGCGGCACATCATGGACATAAAGCCGCCGTACAGCGTGAATGCGGCTGCAGAGGCGGCGCTTCTGGCCTCTCTCGAGGACAAGGAGTGGCTGCTCGAAAACGTAGGCAAGGTGGTGGCCGAACGGACGAGGATGATGAGGCTGCTGGAGGAGACGCCCGGTGTAAAGCCGTGGCCTTCTGAAGGCAACTTCATTCTTTGTGAACTCGCGCCGGGCAGGAAAGACTCTACCGTTGACGGGATGGCAGGGAAGGGCGTCTTTGTACGCAGCTTCGATTCCGAGCGATTGAGGGACTTCTTCCGGGTCGCGGTGGGGACGCCGCAGGAGACGGACGCATTCATATCGGCGCTCCGGAACGTGCTGTAAGTGGCCTGTCGTCCAGCCGTGAGTAGGCCGCATTTGCGCCCAACTCGAACCTGCCGAAGACTAATTTAAACGCGAAGGGGAGCTGAATTGGACCCCAGAATCGGAACGTGCAGCCGCGAGACGGGCGAGACACAGATCCACGTTGAGCTGAACCTGGACGGGCAGGGCCGGTACGATATCAGCACCGGAAACGGTATGTTGGAGCACATGCTCGCGCAGCTCTCCCGCCACGGGCTTATCGATCTGAAGCTCACTGCAGAAGGCGATACTCACGTGGGGTGGCACCACCTTGTAGAGGACTGCGGCATTGCGCTGGGCCGCGCGTTTCGCATGGCAGTGGGGGAGGGCCGGGCCGTCACCCGGATGGCCCACGCCTACGTGCCTCTTGACGAGGCGCTGGCCTTGGTGGTCGTTGACTTCAGCGGCAGGGGGTACTCGGTCATCGAGGCCGAGATCGGCGACTCTGACATGGGGGACCTTCCTGGCGATCTGGTGCGGCACTTCCTCGAGAGCCTTGCAAGGGAAGGGGGGTTCAACCTTCACGTGAGACTCCTTGCCGGAACGAACAACCATCACAAGGCAGAGTGCATCTTCAAGGCGCTGGCTCGGGCAGTGCGAACTGCGGTGACGATCGACCCTCGGTTGGAGGGAGCGATTCCCAGCACCAAGGGGACCGTCACCGGATAACAGAGGCGCCCCGAGTTCTGGCCTGCGCGGGCAGGGCCGGCTGGGAAGGATCACGGCTCGGCCCAGTTTGGACACTGGCCGATTTTCTCCCAAGCCGGCCAAAACCGGACAAGAGCGGCCATGTCCTCTTCGGATAGTCCCCAGGCGGGACATGCGATCCGCGCCGCCTTATCCAGGTCCTTTGGCTATTGCAACACTTCGTGATATTCCGTCACGGCTCCTCCCTGAGAGGCGCCGGCCGGCGTTCCCCAAAGTGAGTCGAGTTTATAGCTGTCGGCACACAGATTGAGCGGAAAGCAAAACGCTTGCGACAGTTCTTTTGCATGGGGGTGGCCATCATTTGAGCGTTTCGGGCGCCGCGGTAGAGCGTGTTTGGTGTTTTGCGTGAGGTCCATTTATCAATGTTGGCACTGGGGTTCTCTGAGACGAAAGGTTGGTCTTGGTGCCTGCCGAGGAAGGGAGATTGGAGTCGCTAGGACGGCCGCATGCGGGCGTGAGTTTGAAGGAGATGGGAACTTGAAGGGTCGCTTCTAGAGCGGGGTAAGTGCGTGGTTACATTAGAGAGTTGCCGTTGTGGTTCGAATGGCTCGACACGAAAGGGCTGGGGAAATAGTGGTTGGGGTTTGTTGTGAGGTGAGTCCGAATGCGTGCGAGTAGGAGGGGATCTACAAGGGTTGCGCCTACGGGGATTGAGTGGACTTCCTTCCGCTAGGCAGGTTCTAGTTGGAAGCTGAAGTCCTCGATGATGGGATTGGCTAGGAGTTGGTCACACATTTCTGCGACTCTTTCCTTTGCCAGGCGTTCGTCGGTCTCAGTGACCCGGAGCTCGAAGTACTTCCCGGCTCGGACGGAACCCAGCGTGTCGAATCCAAGGTCACGCAGGCTGTTTCCAATGGTGGCTCCCTGCGGATCGTTGACCATGGGCTTGAGCGTCACCACCACCGTGGCTAGGAACATGAACGCTAGCGGACGCCCGATTCCGGCGCGCGTCCTGAGTCGAGGTGGGCTCCGATGAAGGACCGGATTCGCTCCTCGTCGAATTCGTCGAACTTATCGATGTAGTCCCAGGCGGTCAGTGTGATCGTGGTTTCCGTTCCGGGATATGGGGATAAGACCACTCGTCTCGCTTCATCCCTGATCTCCGCAAGCTGGCCCACCAGTTCCGGGCAGCCGTCGGGGCAGTCGTAGTGCATTCCGATTCCGCCGTGTTCAAGGTTGTGCACGAGAATCTCATCGGGTAGTGGCTCGGTGAACGCGCGCCATGGCGCCGGTGCGTACGGGACGTTGTAGTGCCAGCCTGATGTAGCTGGCACGGAGTTGTAGGCCGGGTGCTCCTCTCCGGGAGCGATGTGGGTCCTGCCCTGGTTCTCGACACTCTGCCAGTAACCGTCCTCAGGTATGCCGCGCGCCGGCAGGACAGACAGGACGTTGGGAGCAATCAGGCTCACAATGAAGAGCAAGGCAACTAGCGTAACGACAACAAACACTCCAGTCCTCACCATCCGCCTCCTCAACTGTTTGCGAGCGCGTCTCGCAGCCCTTGCCTGATTCGGCGAGAGCCTGCCTTCTCTACGGTCATCTCCGCGTCTCTCTTTACGTGTAACTTTACTAGTCATCCAGTCTTGTGTTTCCCCAGTGATTTCATCGGCCCGAATCGGGCTACTCCAGTTTATCCGATAATTGCGTGGGCAGTGCAGGGATAGTTTTCCAATTCCAGGTCGCCGCCATACACGATTGCAGGCATGGGATGGAACGCTCGCAATGGGGCTGCATTCCCGCTTCAGGCTAGTTGTGCGCCAGTCAGACGATTGTACGCTTCCAGGTATCGTTCCCTGGTCCTGGATACAACGTCATCAGGGAGTTCGGGGGCAGGGGGTTCGTGGTCCCAGTCCTGTTCGTCCAGCCAGTCTCTGACGAACTGCTTGTCGAAGTTGGGCAGCGACTTGCCGGGCTCGTAGCCTTTGGCGTCCCAGAACCGGCTGGAGTCTGGGGTGAGCAGCTCGTCTATTAGGCTCAACTCGCCGTCAATGAACCCGAACTCCATCTTGGTGTCCGCGATCACTATCCCGGACTCGAATGCGCGATCTCTAGCGAACGAGTACACGGCGATGGAGATTTCCTCCAGTCGGCGCGCGGTGTCTTCGCCGACCATGTTCTGAACTTCCTCGATTGAGATGTTCTCGTCGTGGCCCACCTCAGCCTTTGTGGTAGGTGTGAAGAGGGGTTCCGGGAAGCGGTCTCCGTTCTTGAGCCCCGACGGCATCGCCATTCCGCTGACGGTTCCCTCACGACGGTACTCCGCCCAAGCCGAACCGGTGATATATCCCCTGACAATGCACTCCACATCGATCCGCTCCGCCGCCCGTACCACCATGGCACGTCGCGCAATCTCCGCCGGCAATTCGTTGGGCCCTCCGGCCTCCGCCAGCGCCACCATGTGGTTTGGCACGATGTGGGCAGTCTCACCGAACCAGTGGGAGGAGATCTGGCAAAGCACTGCGCCCTTGTCCGGGATCGCCGTGGGGAGCACGATGTCGAAGGCTGAGATGCGGTCCGTGGCTATCATCAACAGTTCGCCGTCAGGCAGACCGTAGGTATCCCTTACCTTGCCTCTGTACAGCCGCTCAAGGCCGGGCAGATGCGTATCGTGAATAGCTTCCATACTATAGATTCTCCTGACTTTACGTTTAAGTTATCTTAATTTGGACTCGATCGATCGTCTCGTCCACGTAGCGAACGAAGTGGTCGTACTGGAAAAGATCTTCGAGTTCTTCGGCTGAGAGCAGGGAGGACACATTTGTGTCCGAACGCATCAAGTCACGGAAGTCCGATCCTTGCTCCCAGCTCTCTATAGCCCGGCTGTGCACTATTTGGTAGGCATCCTCCCTGGCCAGGCCCTTTTCGATGAGGGCCAACAGGACTCTCTGTGAGAAAACGACGCCGTGGGTGGACTCGAGGTTGGACATCATCCGCTCGGGATTGACGCGCAGATTGCGCATCACGCCGGCGAACAGGTCCAGGATGTAGTCGAGTGCCAGAGAGGCGTCCGGCAGGATGAGCCGTTCGGCGGAGGAGTGGCTAATGTCGCGTTCGTGCCATAGCGCCACGTTTTCAAGGGCGGTTACGGCGTGGCCTCGAAGGAGACGCGCCAGGCCGCAAACGCGCTCTGAGAGCTCAGGATTGCGCTTGTGGGGCATGGATGATGAGCCGGGCTGGCCCTCTGGAAAGCTTTCGGCCACCTCCCGGACCTCAGTTCGCTGAAGGCCACGAATCTCCGTGGCGAACTTCTCGAGAGAGGCCGCAATCAGCGCGAGAGTTGTCAGGTACTGGGCGTGTCGGTCTCTCTGCAGGATCTGGTTCGAGGCAGGGGCAGCCTTCAGTCCGAGCCGGCGGCAGACTTGTGCCTCGATATCAGGCGACACGGTCGCGTGAGTGCCGACGGGCCCGGAGATCTTGCCATATGCCATGACGTCCCGCGCCTGTTGAAGGCGGGTCTTGTTCCGGCGCATCTCGTCGTACCAGACGGCAAGCTTGAGGCCGAATGTGATGGGCTCTGCGTGGACTCCGTGAGTCCTTCCCATCATTAGCGTGTGCTTGTGCACCAGTGCCTTCTCGCCGATCGCGTCGATTAGCGCGTCGATCTCTTCGTCAATAAGGGCGATGGCGTCGAGTACCTGGAGGCTCGTGGCTGTGTCCCAGATGTCGCTGGTGGTGAGGCCCAGGTGCAGCCAGCGGCCTTCAGGGCCGATGAACTCGGTGATCGACTGGAGAAACGCGGTCATCTCGTGCCGGTGGACCTCGAGGATCTGCGTGAGCCTCTCGTAGTTGTGGGAGGCGCTTCGCAGCTTCTCCATGTCCTGCGAGGGAATGACGCCCTTGTCCGCCCAGGCCTCACAGACCGCAAGCTCAACCTGGAGCCACTTGTCGTACTTGTTCTCTTCAGACCAGACGGCCTTCATGCGGGGACGAGAGTAGCGTTCGATCAAATCGCGGAACTCCGGATGCAGAAGTGCAGGGGAGACCTGAGTGGGCGCAAGCTCAGCCGCTCCGCAGGCCTTCGCGATAGGCCTCGCAGGCTCCTCGGATGCGATCGTGCTTTATCGACAGAATCTGCGCGGCAAGATGCGCGGCGTTCCGCGCTCCCCAACCGCCCACGGCCACGCAGGCCACGGGAACGCCAGGGGGCATCTGCGCTATGGAGTACAGGGAGTCGATCCCCTTGAGGTCGCTGGAAGGCACGGGAACGCCGATCACTGGCAGGGTGGTCCAGGCGGCAACCGCGCCAGGAAGGGCAGCAGCGCCTCCCGCGGCAGCGATGATTACCTCGATGCCCCGGTCCCGCGCGGTCTGCGCAAACTCGGTCACCTTTTCCGGCGTCCTGTGCGCCGAAGCGACGACTAGTTCGTGCTCTATGCCGTACTGGTCCAGGATCTCGGAAGTGGCTTCTAAGAGCGGCGTATCGGACTTGCTCCCAACTATGATTCCAACTAGCGGCATTGGCAATACCTCGCGATGTTACGTCTTCGAACTCAGACGATGATTAATGGTACTAGCATTTCGTCCGGCGTGAGGCCTGAGTGAATTCCGATCGAGCTTGCCGAATCGTCAACGGCCTTGTACGAAAGGGCATCTGCCCCTCTGGAAATAGCAATGTGCGTCCCGAGCCGCTTCCTTGTGGCTGTTTGAATGCTGCCGGGACCAAGGAGTTCCAGCGCCTCCACTTCCTCGACCGTAAGCAGGAATGCGACGTGGCCGTAACGCTGCCGGAACTCCGCTTCGAACAGGTCAACTCGCTCATGATGCACCGCGAAGTGCATCTGGCGATTGTCGCCCCATGGCTCGTGGCGCAGGTGCCCGACGACAGGGTCAGCAGGAAAAATCTCGTGGATGGGACCGTCGAGTAGGCCATGATCGGCCGTCAGGACGACGCGCGCACTAGACGGTAGGCCGGAGGCCAGCCGCTCGACGGATTGCTCAATCTGTTCCAACGCGGCAAGCGTTTCGGGCGCGTCCACGCCGAAGCCGTGAGCTGCGGAGTCAACGACGTCCGTGTACAGGCACGTAACTCTGCGCAAGCCCCCGGAGTTGCTGACTGTCAGGACTTCTTCCACGCCCTCGGCGAGACTCTCATACCCTATGAACCTTGCATTGCGACCTGTCCAGTAGTCCGAGAACGTGGTGCCGGCAAGGTGCTTTGGTGTAACTGAGACCAGACCGCCCTCAATTGAGCCGCAGAGCGAGGGCAGGGGATACGCTTGGTGCTCGCTTACGCCGAGTCGGTCTAAAGGTTCGCCATCCCGGCGCCTCTGGAACCTGATGATCGTCGCTACGGCGTCGATTTCATCGAGGTACACGTCCCAGCCAACGATTCCGTGTGTGTTCGGCCATGCGGCCGTCGCGAGGGAGGTCATCACGGCCGGGGTCGTTGAAGGGAAGACCGTCTGCAGTTCCGCTACCAGGTGCTGCCTGAGTACGGATGCGGGACTCGTCCTGTTGATGAAGCACATCCCAAGCCCGTCTGCGACGAAGAACACCAGGTGGGCCGCATCGGCGAAATGAGTACCAATAGCCTGGGACTTGGCGTTTAAATAAGGTTCTGGAGTACCTGCCCAGGCAAAAACAGCCGCCGAAAGGTCGACTACGGAGGGAGCGCCAGAACGGGGACTGACCAATGAATTGGTCTCGAAGGCGGCGACCAGGTCCTGCAGGTCGCTAGTTCTTTTGATTTCGAGATCACTCATTGCCAGCTATGACGGTGTGGAGTTGTACCTGGAGGCCTATTAACTTAAACGCAAAGTCTGCTGTCAGGA
Organism: Dehalococcoidia bacterium; assembly: GCA_965237445.1. GTDB lineage: Bacteria > Chloroflexota > Dehalococcoidia > Lucifugimonadales. The sequence goes on from OZ250142.1 coordinate 2,409,710, forward strand.
GCCGTGTTGGTAGGAGTCCCAATCCGTTGGGCCCACACGCAGAGATAGCTAATTTCAAAATACTTAACCGTAAAGTCGACACTGTCGCTTAGTATTGGGCCTGCTGCGCGATGTCGGTCCGGTGGACTGACCCTTCGAAAGATATGGCGCTTAGGGCCAAGTAGGCCTGCAGACGGGCCACCGCGCGGCTCTCTCCCGTCCCGCACACAGTCAAGACTCGTCCGCCGTCCGTCACAGTCTCCCCGCCAGGACCTGCCTTAGTGCCGGCGTGAAAAACGGTTGCATCATCTGGCACATTATCCAGGCCCTCAATGGGGACGCCGGTGTCGTATGCTCCGGGATAGCCTCCTGACGCCGCGACCACGCCGACGCAGGAGCGATCGCCGACGAGCAGGGGAGCGTCTTCCAGGCGGCCCTCAGTCGCGGCCAGCATCAGTTCGAGAAGGTCCGACTCGATTCTGGGCAGTATCACCTGCGCCTCAGGGTCTCCCAGGCGGCAGTTGAACTCGATTACCTTCAAACCATCTTCGGTGCGTATCAGCCCCGCATACAGCGCTCCCGTGTAAGGGCATCCCAGTGCTGCGAGCGAGTCCAGTACGGGCTCGATGATGTAGGCACGAACGGTCCGCTCGATCTCATCGTTCCATAGCTCAGGGGCGGGAGGGCTGTATGCGCCCATGCCACCGGTGTTTGGACCTGCATCGCCTTCGCCGGCGCGCTTGTAGTCCACGGCTGCCACGAGCGGGGAGATGGTCCGTCCGTCCGTGAAGGCGAAGACACTGAACTCAGGCCCCTCCAGGAACTGTTCCACGAGCACCGTCTCGCCGGATTCGCCGAACTCCCCCTCAACCATCATGGACCGCAGCGCGGAGACCGCGCCATCCTGGCTGTCCGCGACGACCACTCCCTTTCCCGCGGCAAGTCCGTCCGCCTTGATCACTATTGGCGGGGGAAGGTCCTCCGCGTATCGCGCCGCATCCTCGTAACTGTCGAAGACAAGGGCAGAGCCTGTGGGTACGCCGTTATCCAGCATCAGTTTTTTCGCGAAGGCCTTGCTGCTCTCGATTCGCGCGGCAGCCTTCGTGGGCCCGAAGATTGGTAGGCCGCAGCTCTGAAATCTGTCAACGATGCCGTCCGCCAGAGGCGCTTCTGGACCGACGACGGTGAATTCGACGCCGTGGCGCGCAGCGAAGTCCAAGAGACCTTCGACGTCTGTGGCTGCAATGGGGATGTTTCGCCCCAGACGCGCTGTACCTGCGTTGCCAGGGGCGATAAGTAGCTCTGAAAGCAATGTGCTTGCAGCAAGCTTCCACGCCAATGCGTGCTCTCTGGCGCCGTTTCCGACGAGCAGAACCTTCAACGGGAGGCCTCTACTGGCCGGCCGGTCACTCCCACTCGATGGTCCCGGGCGGTTTGCTGGTGATGTCGTAGACAACCCGGTTCACGAGCGGGACCTCGTTGACGATCCTGTTAGACATGCGTGCCAGAACGTCGTAGGGCAGGCGCGCCCAATCGGCCGTCATGGCGTCGTCGCTCGTCACGGCCCTTACCGCGATCACGTAGCCGTATGTGCGCTTGTCTCCGGCAACGCCCACAGACTGGGTGTCTGTGAGCACCGCAAAGCTCTGCCATAGGTCTCTGTAGAGTTCGTTGCCCTTCACCTCGTCCATGACCACCCAGTCGGCTGCCCGCAGAACGTCCAGCTTCTCCCGAGTCACCTCGCCGATGATGCGAATTGCGAGGCCCGGACCAGGGAAGGGCTGGCGGTGCACGACCTCCTCGGGCAGGCCGAGCTCAAGCCCTACCTCGCGCACCTCGTCCTTGAACAGGTACCGGAGTGGTTCCACTAGCTCAAGCCTCATGTTCTCCGGCAGGCCGCCCACGTTGTGATGGGTCTTGATCTTGTCTGAAACGTCGCCCTCGGCCGTCTTGCTTTCGATGACGTCAGGGTACAGGGTGCCCTGAGCGAGAAAGTCGACCTTGCCAATGTTCACCGCCCGCTGCTCGAATAGCTCGATAAACGTCTCGCCTATGGTCACGCGTTTCTGCTCGGGGTCCGTAATCCCGCGCAGGGCGCCAAGGAAGTCCTCGGCTGCGTCCAGATGCTCGATGCTTGCCCTGATGTGCCTGCCGCACATGTCAACCACGCGTTCAGGCTCCTCGCGCCGCATAAGGCCGTTGTCTACGAAGATGCAGGTGAGCTGGTCGCCCACGGCGCGATGGACCAGCGTGGCTGCCACAGCCGAATCCACGCCGCCAGACAGCGCGCAGATCACCTTGCCGTCGCCGACCTGCTCGCGAATTAATCTGACCGCCTGGGATATGAAGTGGTCTGGAGTCCAGTCTCCTTCGCAGCCGCAGACCTCGTACAGGAAGTTCCGCAGAATCTCTTTGCCGGCAGGCGTGTGAGCAACCTCCGGATGGAACTGGATCCCGAAGGTGCCCCGCTCATTTCCTATCGCCGCGATAGGGGAGTTGTCCGTGACGGCGAGGGTCTCGAATCCGGGCGGCGTTTCGGTGATTCTGTCTCCGTGGCTCATCCAGACCGGGATCGAAGAAGACATGCCGCGAAAGAGTGGCGAGTCATCCGACGTGCGGTGCAGGTCGGCATGTCCGTACTCGCGCTTGCCGCCCGGCGCCACACGGCCTCCAAGCTGGTGGGCGATGAGCTGAAGTCCGTAACAGATTCCCAGAACGGGGAGTCCACCGCTAAACACCCAGTCCGGCGCCATCGGCGCACCCGGATCGTAGACGCTCGCGGGGCCTCCGGAGAGAATAATGCCCTTTACGTTGAGATGGCTGACCTCGTCCCAGGGCGTGTTATGCCGCAATATTTCGCAGTAAACATTGCTTTCTCTGACACGGCGCGCAATTAGCCTGCTGTACTGGGAACCGAAGTCAATGACGACCACGGCTTCCTGGCTTGACCACTCCGGTGGGGCCGACGGACAGTCTTTTCCGCCTTTCGGTCTCCCGGGTGTCTCGGCCGGTCTGGCCACGGGTGCTGGAGGCTGTACGGATGCGTCTGACATCTGCAAGAGGAGGGCAAGATTAGCACCTGTGTTACACTCCCGGCAAGGAAGGCAGGAAGTGGCGGCACACACTCAAATCCGGTCCAAGATCGGCGTCGCCAGCCCGGCGAGGATCGGGTTCTCTACCGGCGCTTCGGCGTTGGTTCAGAGCCCTTCTAGCTGAACCGGCACCCTGCCATCCGCGCACCGCTTGGAGCACCTTGTACCCCGAGATTGACCGCGCAGTTGACTGTCTGCGTGACGGAGGCGTCGTGGCGTTGCCTACCGATACGCAGTACGCCCTTTCGGTGGACGCGTTCAACGAGTCTGCCGTGAAGCGCGTGTTCCTGATGAAGGGCCGTCCCGAGGGCATGGCGTTACCCATTCTGATTTCCTCGGCCGAGGTTTTGGACGATGTGGCGCTCGATGTCCCGGACGTGGTCTCAGGGCTTGCCCAGAGATACTGGCCGGGAGCATTGACGCTGGTGGTTCAGAGGGCGGACTCCATTCCGAGCGTGGTGACGGCAGGGCGGAACACCGTGGCCGTACGTGTGCCGGACCATCCGGCGCCGCGGGAGGTGTCGCGCATTCTGGGACGGCCGATTACCGGCACAAGCGCGAACGCGACTGGCCAGCCGCCGCTGAACAGCGTCGCCGACCTGAGGCGAGAGTTCGGGGACTCGCTGGACTACATCGTCGAAGGCGATGTCCAGGGTGGTCATTCCTCCACGATTCTGGACGTGACCGGCGAGAGGCTGGAAGTCCTTCGTGAAGGTGCCATCCCGGCCGAGGCGCTTGCAGAGTATCTTGGAGTGGCTATTCGATCGCCGCTCAAGGCTGCGTCCGAAGACTAACAGGACGCGAATCCAGGCAGCTCATGAACACTGACTCAGTCGCAAATCTCGTCTCGAAGATAGAAGGCGAGCTAAAGGACATCCTCTCGGCGCGCACCATGCCGCTGTACGACATGATGCTCCATCAACTGGCGCTGGACGAAGGCGGTCCCGCAACGCTTGGCCGTAGGAGCCGGGGCGTGCTGTGCCTACTCGCTTGCGAGGCCTGCGGTGGACCCGACGTGGCCCTGCCGGCGGCCGCCGCAGTCGAGCTGGTGCAAGGTTTCACCGAGATCCACGATGACGTCCAGGGCGGGATCCCCACGCGGGACGGCCGCGACGCCGTTTGGTGGGTCTGGGGACCGGCCCAGGCGATCAACGCCGGAGACGGCATGCACGGCTTGGGCAGGCTCGCAATGTTCCGGCTGATCGAGCACGGAGTCGACGCAGGCGACTACGTTCGAAGGGCTCAGGATTCTTGACCAGGCGGCGTTGACGCTCTGCGAGGGGCGCTACGCTGACCTGGAAGCGCAGGAAAAAATTAACATCAGCGTGGAGAGCTACCTGTCTATGGTCGCCGATAAGACCGGCGCGCTTTACGCGGGGGCCCTCAAGCTCGGCGCGCTCCTGGCGGGAGCGGACCGCGAAACGGTCGATAGGCTAGGGGACTACGGCCGCAGGGCAGGGGCATTGATCCAGGTCACCGCGGATCTGAAGGACCTCTCCGCCGATGCGGGAGGGCCCAGCCACGAAGTACTGAACAAGAAGAAGCTGCTGCCGGTTGCGTACGCCATGGAACGCGCGGACATTCGCGGCAAGAGGCGTATCGGCGACATCTACTTCAAGAGGGTTCTGGACCCGAAGGACGTCGAGGCGCTTAGGGACATCCTGGAGCCGCTCGGCGCGTTCGATTTCTGCGACAGTTACGTCGAGGGAGAACTTAGAGATCTCGCGCAAATCGCCGAGGAGTCTGCCGCGTCGGTACCCGGTTTCGGCGCCGTCCACGACCATGTCACAGAGCTGGTCCAGAGGTGATGCTGCACAAGCGAACAGTGCGCGACATCGACCTGGAGGGCCGTCCGGTGCTGGTCCGTGTGGACTTCAATCTTCCGTTCAAGCCGGGCACTAGGGAAGTGGCGGATGACCGTCGAATTCGGGCAACAATTCCGACCCTAGATTACCTGCTCGAACGGGACTGCAAGCTCGTGCTGTGCTCGCACCTCGGGAGGCCCAATGGGCGCGTCGTTGAAGAGGCAAAACTCGACACAATATCGACGCGATTGAGCGAAATGATGGGCAAAACTGTCCTGCAAGCAGAATGCTATAAAAGTACCGGTTCGGATGCCTCCGACAGCTCAAAAGGCAGTGGGGCGATTGTGATGCTTCCAAACCTGAGGTTCGATTTAGGGGAGGAAAACAACGATTGTTCGTTCGCGTTTAAATTAGCTAGCAATGGAGATGTCTTTGTCAACGATGCGTTCGGTGCTGCGCACCGCGCGCACGCCTCTACGGTGGGAGTGACGGCCCATATTCCGGCAGTTGCCGGCCTCCTGATGGAGACCGAAATTGAGACGTTGGGCAGGCTTATTGAAGCGCCCAGACACCCGTTCACGATTATCCTCGGTGGAGCGAAGGTTTCGGACAAGATCGGCATCCTCCAGCGGCTGCTTCCCCAGGCGAACAGACTGGTTATCGGAGGCGGGATGGCGGCGACATTCATGCGGGCGTTGGGCCACTCCGTCGGAGACTCACTGGTCGAAGATGAAATGGTCGAGGCGGCCGGTTCCGTGCTGGAGCGCGCGGCATCGCTCGGAATTGACTGCCGGCTGCCGTCCGACTTCGTGCTAGCGGACCGGTTCGCCGCGGACGCGGCCCGCAGGACGGCGGGAGCGGCCGCGGTTCCCGACGGGTGGCGAATTATGGACATCGGCCCGGACACTGCGTCCGATTTCGCGGAAGCTCTCAGCGGCTCCGGAGCGGTCCTTTGGAACGGTCCTATGGGAGTGTTCGAGTTCCAGGAATTCGCCACGGGCACAGCCCTGGTCGGCGAGTCTGTTGCGTCGCTGGAATACGCCGACACCATCGTTGGCGGCGGCTCGACGGCGCATGCCGTGGACGAGCTTGGATTGACCGGTCGCATGACGCATGTGTCCACGGGCGGCGGCGCCTGCCTCGAGTTTCTTGAGGGCAGGAACCTGCCGGGCGTGGCGGCGTTGATGGACGCAGAATGAACAGCCGGTTAGGTGGCGACATTCGGTGTATGCGAAAAGCTTGCAGTTCTCTTTGAGGCGGCTGGATTAAGCTCGGATGATTGACTTCCCGTATCTCGGGGATATCTGCCGCCAGACCGACTCCAAGATTGTCATGCTGGTCGTCGACGGGCTGGGCGGTCTCCGGGACCCCGCAACCGGCAAGTCGGAGTTGGAGTCCGCCGGCATTCCGAACCTTGACGTCCTCGCCCAGCAGAGCAGTTGTGGCCTTACGACTCCAGTGCTGCCCGGAATCACGCCCGGCAGCGGACCGGGTCACACGTCGCTGTTCGGCTACGATCCCGTGAAGTACCTCATGGGCAGGGGAGTACTCGAGGCGTTGGGCAGCGGAGTCCAACTCAGCGAAGGCGACGTAGCCGCGCGAGGCAACCTGTGCACAGTCGCTGAGGACGGAACGATAACCGACCGCCGCGCGGGTCGGCTGCCGACGTCCGAGAGCGAGCCGTTGCTCCGGCGGCTGGACGCGATCGACCTCCCCGGAGCCGAGGTCGCGGTCTATCCGGTGCGCGACCATCGATTCGTCCTCGCACTGCGCGGCCCCGGCCTCGACGAGCGTGTGACGGACACCGACCCGCTTGTCGACGGCGCGGCGCCGCAGATCGCGCGGCCGCTGGCTCAGGAAGCCGTCAAGACCGCCGAACTGGTCAACGGGTTCGTCGACTGGGCGCGTGATCAGCTTGCGAGTCAGACCTCTGCCAACATGGTTGCGCTAAGAGGCTTCTCCGGCCTGCCAGCACTGCCGAGCATGGCCGATGGATACGCTCTGCGCCCGGCGGTTGTTGCTGCTTACCCCATGTACCGGGGGCTTGCCGAGCTGATCGGCATGACGGTACTGGATTCGGGGAGCACCTTCGATGAGCAGTTGGGTGTCCTGGAGGCACACTACGACGAGTTCGATTTCTTCTTCCTCCACTACAAGCCCGCTGATACCGCGGGAGAGGATGGCGACTTCAGTGCCAAGGTCGCTTCACTCGAGGCTCTGGACCGCCGGATTCCCCGCATTCTCGGGTTGGAGCCCGACGTTTTCGTGGTCTGCGGCGACCACTCCACCCCGGCAGTGCTGGGCGGGCATAGCTGGCATCCGGTACCGCTGATGATTCGATCTCCACACACGCCCGAGCGCGATGTCGAAGCCTTCTCCGAAGAAGCGTGCGACCATGGCGCACTGGGCCGGATCGAGGCTGTCAACCTGATGTTCCTGGTCCTGGCTCATGCCGGTAAGCTGGCCAAGTTCGGGCCGTAGGCCAGCTACAGTACGGCCTATTCAGGTACAGTTTTTTGGTTAACGTTTGGTTATTTGACAGCCGATCGAGCACATAGTCAGGAGTCCGAAAATGCCCGGTTTCGTAGTTGCCGGAAACTGGAAAATGAACAAGACCGTGCCGGAAGCCCGCGAGCTGGCCGTCTCACTGAATGGGCAGTTGGACGAAAAAGACAACGTGACCCACGTGGTCTGTCCGCCGTTCATATCGCTTGCTGCCGTGGCCGAAGAACTGGAAGGCTCAACAATCAGAGTTGGAGCCCAGAACGCGCACTACGAAGACAGCGGCGCCTTCACCGGTGAGGTCTCGGTTTCGATGCTGGTGGGCGTCTGCGAGTACGTAATCGTGGGCCACTCCGAGCGTAGGCAGTTGTTCGGCGAGACGGACGAGACGGTCAATCGCAAGACGATTGCGGCGTTGGCATCGGGGCTGAAGCCGATTGTCTGCGTCGGCGAGAGCCTGGAGCAACGCGAACAGGGCCGCGCAGAATCTGTAGTGGCGAACCAGGTAAGTGAAGGGCTGGCGTCGATCGAATCAATCGAGGACCTGCTGGTCGCGTATGAGCCGATTTGGGCGATCGGCACTGGGGTGGCCGCAACGCCGGCGGACGCTCAGCATGTGATGTCCAGCATACGCGCCGTGCTCTCCGAGACCTTCGGCGCCACCGCGGCGGGCCGGGTGCCCCTGCTGTACGGCGGCAGCGTGTCCCCGGACAACGCTGCCGGCTACTTCGCAGAGGCCGACGTGAACGGAGCGCTCGTAGGCGGTGCCAGCCTCCAGGCCGATTTGTTCGCGGCGATCTCGCGCCAGGCTTCTGAGGCCTAGGGGGCCGCGTCCCAGCCAGCCACTCGATGAATCCCCCTCTTCTCGCTGTCGTCGGCCCAACAGCGTCCGGTAAGAGCGATCTTGCGATTCGGCTTGCCCAAAAGTTCGACGGCGAGATCGTAAGCGCAGACAGCCGGCAGGTGTACCTGTACATGGACATCGGTACGGCAAAGCCATCGGCGGCTCACCGGCTGCTGGTACCTCATCACCTCATCGACGTCGTAACGCCGGACGTAACTTTCAGCCTCGTTCAGTTTCTCCGCGAGGCCAGGCGCGCGGTCCGGGCATACAGGAGCGCGGCAGACTGCCGATTCTCGCGGGCGGCACAGCGCAGTACGTCTGGGCCCTGCTCGAAGGTTGGCAGGTACCGGAAGCGATGCCGGATCTGGCACTCCGCAGCGAACTGGAACAGCGGGCAGTGAGCGAAGGCGCCCAGGCACTTCACTTCGAGCTACAGACACTTGACGCTCGCAGGGCCTCCGAGATTCAACCCGCAAACGTCCGCCGCGTAATTCGAGCTCTCGAAGTGCACCACGCGCTCGGAACGCGCGGTGGTCCCCGCAAGGTGGAGCCGCCGTACCGGATGAAGATCATTGGCCTTGCGTTGGAGCGCGAGGAGCTTTACCGGCGTATCGATACTAGGGTCGACAGGATGATCGGTGAGGGCTGGCTGGACGAGGTCGCCGCGCTGATGCATCGCGGATACGGCCTGGACAACTCGGCCATGTCTGGCGTGGGGTACCGCGAGCTTGGTCTGTGCCTTGAGGGCAAGCTGGCGCTCGAGGAGGCGGTTGAACGGGCCAAGTTCCGTACGCACAGGTTCGCCCGCAGCCAGCACGCGTGGTTCCGCAAGGACGACGCCCGGATCGCTTGGTTGCCAACTTCGCAGCAAGGAATTGAAGCGGCGGAAACTGGGACTGGCGCATGGCTTGAAAGTGCGTTGTGATAGACTTCCCAAGTACGAATTGCGCATTTGCGACTGAGGAGCGTAAGCAGGCTTGAGATTCACGAAAATGCACGGCGCCGGCAACGATTACGTTTATGTCGACGCCCGCAGCAAGAACGCCGAATGGCCGGCGGTGTCCGTCGCGATCAGCGACCGGCACACGGGCATTGGCTCCGACGGCCTGATTCTGCTCCTGCAGTCCGATTCCGCTGACTTCCGAATGCGCATGTTCAACGCGGACGGCTCCGAGGGCGAGATGTGCGGCAACGGCATTCGCTGCCTGGCCCGGTTCGCCGTGGAACACGACGCCGTGTCTCCAGAGAAATCCCCCATGGTCGTTGAGACGGCCGCTGGCAACCTGGAAGTTACGCCTCTCTGGCATGACGGGGAGTTTTCCCGAGCGCGGGTCTCTATGGGCCTGCCGAGACTGGCTCCGCACGAGATACCGGTCATAGCGGACGCTGGCGATTCCGTGATCGACTTTCCAATCACCGTTGATGGCCGCGAATTCAAGATTACGTGCGTAAGCATGGGTAATCCCCACGCAGTCGCGTTCATAGACGAACCCGTGGATGACGTGCGCCTGGACGAGTTGGGCCCATTGGTGGAGCATCACCCGATGTTTCCTCAGCGCGTGAACTTCGAAATCGTGAATGATCTTGGAGCCGGACGCCTTCGCACTCGAGTTTGGGAGCGCGGCTCCGGACTTACCATGGCCTGCGGTACCGGAGCATGCGCCGTGGCCGTGGCCGCCCGGATGCACGGGTACACAGAAGACAGGTCGATCGTCGAACTGCCGGGTGGAGACCTGACAATCGAATGGCCGGGTGAAGGCCCGGTCGTGATGGAAGGCCCTGTCTCAAGGGTGTTCGATGGCGAATGGCATTGCGGATGAAGGGGTCCCAGACATGAATCTCTCCAAGCGGCTCGAGAAGGTGCCGCCATACCTGTTCTTCGAGATCAGCAGAAAGATCGCGGCGAAGAAACAGCAAGGCATCGATGTCGTGAGCTTCGGCATAGGCGATCCGGACCTTCCGACACCGGCGGAGTCAATCGCAGCACTACGCGATAAAGCCTCGGTCCCGGGCTACCACAGATACCCGGAGTCGGACGGCCTACCGTCGTTTCGACAGGCCGTGGCACGCTGGTACCACCGCAGGTTCGGCATCGCACTGGACCCGGATTCGGAGATCATTTCGCTGATAGGGGCCAAGGAAGGGATCGGACACGCGGCGCTTGCGTATGTGGACCCGGGAGACGTGGTCCTAGTACCGGACCCGGGCTATCCCGTGTACTCGGTTGGCACGTGGTTCGCGGGCGGCGAGTGCCATTGGATGCCGCTCCTTGAGGAGAACGGCTGGCTGCCTGACCTCGCCGACATACCAACGGACGTTGCCAAAGCCGCCAAGACGATGTGGCTGTGCTACCCGAACAACCCGACGGGCGCCGTTGCGGACGCGTCGTACTTCGAGAGCGTTGTCGAGTTCGCCAGGGCCCATGACGTTATGGTGCTACACGACGCTTGCTACTCGGACGTGACTTTCGATGGCTTTCGGCCGATCAGTTTCCTGGAGACTCCCGGCGCTATGGATGTTGGCATGGAGTTCCACTCACTGTCCAAGACGTACAACATGACCGGCTGGCGGCTCGGCATGGCCGTTGGAAACTCCGATCTTGTCTCCGCGCTGCTGGTGGTTAAGTCAAATCTCGACTCCGGCGTTCCGGGAGCGATCCAGGAAATGGGGATCGCCGCCTTGGAGGGGCCTGAGAACTGGATAGACGACAGGAATCTCGTGTACGAGCGAAGGCGCGACCGCGCCGTGGAGGTCCTTGAGAGCATTGGGCTGCGCCTTGACCCTCCAAAGGCGGGCCTTTACGTCTGGGCGCGAGTACCTGAAGGACACACGTCGGCCGGGTTTACGGAGCTCCTGCTCGAGGAGAGGAACGTAGTAGTTACTCCAGGCAACGGCTTCGGCCCAAGCGGCGAGGGCTACATCAGGCTCTCGCTGACGATCGACGACGAGTCGCTCGAAGAGGGGCTCAACCAGATCGCGGGCTGGGAGATTCCGTCTCCGGCCGGCGAAGGCTCCAGCTGAGGAATCCCATCTCGAAAAAGCTCCGTGCCACAGCACGGCCCGTAGAGAGGGCGCTCCTCCTGGGCATCCAGGTCAAGGGCAAGAGGCGTTCCGGCGGGTGGCGGCTCGATGACTCTCTGGCCGAACTGGGGGACCTTGCCACTGGAGCAGGCGCTGAAGTAGTCGACACAATGCCGCAGCGCATTCCCAGGCAGACGCCTTACTACGTGGGCAAGGGCAAGCTCGATGAGCTTCGGGCACTCTGCAAAGCGGACGTCTTCGATACGGTGATCTGCGACGACGAACTCACTCCCACGCAGCAGCGTAACCTCGAAAACGCGCTTGGAGGCGCCAAGGTCATTGACAGGACTGCCCTGATCCTGGATGTTTTCGCGAACCGCGCCCAGACGCGTGAGGGCCGCCTGCAGGTGGAGCTCGCGCAGCATGAGTACCTGTTGCCTCGGCTGGCGGGGCAGTGGTCGCATCTGGAGCGCCTGGGCGGCGGCATTGGAACGCGCGGCCCCGGCGAGACTCAGATCGAGACGGACCGGCGTCTGGTACGCAACCGCATCAAGACTCTCAAGCGAAACCTGGAAGACGTTCGGCGCCATCGTGAGCTGTACCGCTCTCAGCGTCGCGATAGCGGCGTGCCCGTGGTATCGCTTGTTGGGTACACCAATGCTGGCAAGAGCACGCTGCTCAACGCCATGACGAAGGCCGGCGTTCTGGCTGAGGACCGGCTCTTCTCCACGTTGGACCCGGTCACCAGGAGGCTCAGATTGGCCTCCGGACGGGCGGTACTGCTAACAGACACTGTTGGATTCATTCAGAAGCTTCCAACGGCGCTCGTGGCCGCTTTCAGGGCCACTCTGGAGGAGATTTCAGAGGCGGCGCTGGTCCTTCACGTGCTGGACGCCACGCATCCCAATGCGAGGGAACAGGCGGTGGTCGTTACTCGAATGCTTGACGAGCTCGATGTCGCCGGCAGGCCGAGAATCGTCGTCGCGAACAAGATCGACATGCTGGAGAACGGGCCCGCGCCCGGCACGGCGGACGGCGAGCCTTATCTTCCCGCAGGACCGGACCTGAGCGTCAGTGCGTCCGGACTTAACCGCTCAGCTGAAGACCGGGGGATAGTACCGCCGATGGCCGCGGAGCGAATCGTGTACACCTCGGCGGTTACTGGAGCCGGAGTCGAAAGACTCAAGCAGGTGATCGAGGAACTGCTCGATTCGCTCGCGGACGAGCCAGTCACGGCCGCGGCAGAGACCCTTTAGCCGCTAAGCGCCTCATGAACGGGCCGCCGATCGTGCTGTGCGCGGTGGAGCGATCCATAGAGGCCTTGTTTTGTCCCAATACGTACCCGAAGTAGGGTAACGCTCAAAACGCGCCTCTGAGGGCCTTCTGTGACAGGGCCAATTTCAGCCGCCTCGCAAGAATCAACTAGAGGGCAGGCGTTTTCTGCGTTGAAGAGCCGTCTACAGTGCCGGCAGGGCGCGATTCTATAGGTTCGCACTATAGATGTTATGTGAAGTCAGAGTACCATTACGTTGCTGTCCAGTCCTGTACTTGACATAACATGTCGACACATCGGGCTGAGTGGCCATGGCTTCCATGCGATATGTTGGTTCGTGCCGAAATCTCGCCCCCAGAGTGTCCAGTCTTCCGGCCGGTCTTCCGGGCTGTCCAGTTCACGCGGTCACGCTGATTACACGCGCGGCCGCGAGCGCCTTGAGCAGGTCCAGGCCGAGCTTCTCCGGCCAGCCCGGGTCGAACGGTACCCTGTTCAGCCCACGGTCCACTGGCTCAGCGTCTGGATTGGTCGCCTCCTCGAGCACCACTACCTTTTCTCCGAAGAGCACGGAGGCTCCGCCGAGCTGGTAGCCGAGCGAGCTGGCCTCGGAGTTTGCCCCGTCGAAAATCAGGATCCCTGCCGTGCAGTTCCGCATCTCCAGAGCGACTTCCGTTGGCACAGGGAGACCGCCTCCTGAGGAGGCGTCAGAGTCTACGAATCGGATGTTGAAGGCGGTCAAGGTGCTGCGAACGGTGTCCAGCGCCTTGCTGGGCCCTGCGTGGCCGACGAAGATCCTGCCCTCGATCCGTGACTGCTCGGTTAGAGTCTGACCGGGTTGATTCGGTTCGGAACTGGCCTTCTCACTTGGCGCTGGAGGAGCCTCAACCAGCTCGGCGCTCGGCGCTCCATTCGGGTCGCGGCTCCCGAGGTTTACCATTCTGGCGCCGTCGCCTTCCGTCTTGAGAATGTTCACAAAGATGCCATTGGCGGTGATGATGTCTAGGCACTCGCCGGCAAGTTCCGGATGGACCTTCAACTCCCTCTGAATGAGGTTCCTGGCGTACTCGTCCGCGGGAACTTGCCGTCCGTTGAACATCTCATAGAAGCGCCTGAACAGGACCGGCTTCAAGGCGGCACCGACGAGTGCGTTGTACCTCTCTTCCGCCGCCTGAGGAGCTGTTATCGCTTCACCAGTGGGCGTAAGACCGATCACGGGATCGTTGTATGCACCCTCGGTCAGTCCGTACTTGGCGGACGAGTTCAACCGGGTCGTAAAGGCGCTGCTGGACACGGTCGTCCCCAGCGCTTGCGCAAGCTGGCCGCGGTCTACCGGATACCCTGAAGTCGCCTTCCGGATGGCCTTCGCCACCTCCAATGCGTCCTTGAGCGTGTTTACCGGGTACGGCCTCACGAGCCGCGTACGCTTGGCGGGCCTGGGAGCACCGGCGTTCGAATCTTGCCAATTGGCCATCTATGGGGTTCCTCCTTGTTCAGGCATGCCTGAATGTACCAGGCTGTGAAATGATAATGTTTTTCAAAAGCCATTTCAATTACTCTTTTCACGCCTTTCAAATCTTTGCAGGTTTGTTTTCAGGGATTCTGGAATAGATGGGCCTTTCATTTCATGCACAGTGGGCTCCGGAGATCGCTTTTCACCCAATCCCACACACAGGGTCTCTGGGCCGCGCGACCTGCCAAAGGGCTCCTGCCGTGTCCCGGGCCTATTGCACTCAGGAAAGCCGATCTGGGGCCTTCAATCGTAGTCATAGACAAGAGGAGGCTCTCATTTGCCTCAGCTCCACGAAAGGCACTGCCGAACATAGGGCTCGCCCGGAGCTGGCTTGTTCAAGGACGAACCTTTTGCTCGGAGCCTGGCACACGCCCCCCACAGTAGACGCCGCTCGGTCAAGCTGCGTCAGCGTCATATAGAATGGGCCTTAGGTACATAAAGGAAACAGGAATGCTGAAATACATCAAATCGGTAACTCCAGTGCCGCTGCGCTTGGCTGTTCTCATAGCTGCTGTCGCAGCGGTGACTGTTCTTCCGATCGCGGCGTGCGGCTCAGAAGATGAAGGCTCGCCCGCCGCCGGCTCGACTTCGATCTACGATCCAATGGTGATTCCCGAGATCACAGAGCCTGAGCAGCCGCTCAAGGCCCCTTCCGAGGTTCCTCCCGAGCTGAGCACCGTATGGGAGGTATGGGCATACCTGACGCAGGACTACGTCGATCGTTCGTCATTGGACCCGGAGAAGCTGTCTGAAGCCGCTATTCGGGGAATGCTGGCGGCCCTTGACGACCCGCACACTTCCTACATCAGCCCGGAGATGTTCAGCATCGAGAACGAAGACTATCTGGGAGAGTTCCAGGGCATCGGCGCCGAGGTGGAGATGCGGCGGGACGGCTTCCTGATGATCAGGGCGCCCATGCCGGGCAGCCCGGCCGAGAAGGCGGGCCTCAAGCCCGGAGACGTCGTGCTGGCCGTGAACGGCGTTAGCATCGAGGGCCTGAGCCTACTGGAGGCCGTAGCCCTGATTCGAGGGCCGAAAGACAGCCCTGTAATTCTGCTGGTCAAGCACCTGACGGAAACGGAACCGGTTGAGATCGAGGTGATCAGGGGCGTTATCCCGCTTGTGAGCGTCGTCCTCAGAAGCGAGCCGGGCGCTGAGATCGCTCACATCAGGCTGGTGCAGTTCTTCCCAGATACCGCTCAGCAGCTCTTTGAGATGATCGATGAGCAGAGGGACGCCGGAGCGAAGGGCCTGATCCTGGACGTTCGCAACAACGTTGGCGGATTGCTTTCTTCAACGGTGAATGTTGCCAGCGTGTTCCTGGATGGCGACGGCACGGTGGTCTACGAAGTGGACGGACACGGCCGGCGCAAGGACTGGATGGCCACGGACGTCCCTTCAGTGAACATTCCTATGGTCCTGCTCGTAAACGAGTTCAGCGCCAGTGCCAGCGAGGTACTGGCCGGAGCGCTCCAGGACTATGAGCGTGCCACGATCATCGGCGCCACCACTTACGGTAAGGCGGCCGTAAACGTGTTCCGTCCCCTCAACAACGGCGGCGGCCTGTACATTACGTACGGCAAGTGGTTCACACCGACGGGCCGGTCGCTACACGACAAGGGCGTAACCCCGGACATTCAGGTGCTGGCGGTGGATCCTCGCGACGCCGACGTCAAGCAGTTGGAGAAGGCGTTCGAGGTGTTGGCGGAGATGATCCAGGAAGGCTCCCCTTCCGCGGCCGTCAAGTAGCAGCACGTTGGTCAAGACCAAGACCGTAACGGTAAACCGCAAGGCCAGGCGCGACTACGTAGTCCTGGAGGCCTACGAGGCCGGCCTGGCTCTGGAAGGCACCGAGATCAAGGCCATTCGCGAGGGCCGCGCCAATCTATCGGATGGGTATGCTGCGCCTCGCGACGGAGAGCTGTGGCTCGAGAACGTGCATATCGCGCGTTACTCGTCGTCGGCCGCCAAGGATAACCACGAACCGAAACGTCCGCGCAAGCTGCTGCTCCACAAGCGTCAGATCCGGCATCTCGCCAGGAGCGTCTCGGCCAAGGGACTGACGATCGTCCCCTTGCGCCTCTATCTCAAGGCTGGCCGTGCGAAGGTGGAGCTGGGGCTGGCAAAGGGCCTCAAGAGGTACGACAAGCGACGGGCGATCATCGACAGGGAGCGTGAGCGCGAGGCCCGCGATGCGCTGGGCAGGAGGCAGCGAGAAGGCTGACAGTCTGTACCCTGCTGCGCATTCCTCGAAGACACTACAGGAAATAGAAGCAAAACGGCACGGGTCCTCAAAGACCCGTGCCGTTCTGCGTTTGCTCTGATGTTCCGGCGGTTGCGCCGGATGGGCTCAGTTGCTGACCCTGTGAATCTCCAGGACCTCGCCGGGGGCCAGTGCGACCCTGCGCACGTTGATGCCCAGCTTCAGTAGCCAGTATCCAAGAGTGGCCTTGGATACGCCGAGATAGTCAGCGGTTGCTGTCAGACCGCGTTCCGTGACCATCTCGGGCAACATGCTCTCAAGTGCCTGCCCGAACTTGTCCTCTACGGCCGCCATCTTCTTTGTTTTCCGGTTCATCATGTTGACTTTGCCTCCTAACAAAGTATCGATGGCCGAATCCTAAACGGGTCACATTACACTGGTCAATCCGTTTTCATACCTTTTCCAAGACATTTCTGGGCTTTTCACTGCGGTCTTGAGCTATTTCAGACGTTCTCACAGGCACGTGGATAGCTGAAAAGAGTTAAGCAAACGTCCAGTTGCCGTTTAAGGAAATATTCTCTAGCTACGAAACGGCCACGATACTGTGCCGGCGGGCGATTCGAGAGCAAGGCTGGCAACCCAGGCAAGCCCTCAGTGCGCGAAGACGTTCTGTAGGACGCTGTTGGACGAGACCGCCACCATGTATTGACAAAGGCCCAGACTATGCCCGACCTCTTGAAATCCTTTGTCCAGGAGCCTCGTCCAGTTGTTAACATAATGGAACTGCGGAGAGCGCTCTAATGGCGGCCGACGTCACATTACATGTGGTGCGGTCTTTGTAAGCGCATTCTGGCCGGCGTCAAGTACGACAGCTATGGGAGTATCGGATGGAATTCATTGGCGGAATCGTCAAGCGGGTGCGGGTGAACCACGGGCTGGAGCATGCGACCATCGCCGCCCTCTTGGGCGATGGGGTGCCTACCCCGCTCGGCGGCTACTCCACCGCGAACGGCTTCTACATATACGGCCGGGTAACCACCGAGCAGTTGCGCAGCGCGGCCGAGAGCGCGTTGGGCGCGATGGTCCAGGGCGCCCGCGATCTCGCCGTGTCACCCTACTGCGGCACGAACCTCGCGATCGGCGCACTCGTAGCAGGGACGATCTCCGCCCTCCTCAGCGGCAGGTCAAACCGCAAGCGCAGGCGCGTTCCCGCCCTGGCGGCTGGCATCGCTGTCTCCGTGCTCGTAAGCCGGCCGTTGGGCGCGTGGGTGCAGCGCCGGTTCACGACGTCGGCTGAAATGGACGGCGTGAGCATTACCGGGATTCGAAGGCTCAAGGGCGGCTCCTTCACCATCCACCGTGTGGCCACCCGCCAGGCACCCTGAGAGCGAAATTCGAACCGCCCTCTGCCCTGTCCCTGCTTCGAACGTCCTGGAATCGAGGCCTCCTTCAAGCAACACCCGAGACGGAGACCTTTGCACTACTCCACAAAATCCCCTCTCCCCAACGTGGGAGAGGGTTAGGGTGAGGGGGACTCGGCTAGTTACGCAAAGGTCTCCGAGACGGGACCGCGCTCGATGGGCCGCCGATGCCACGCGATAGAGTGCCTGCTCGCAGCAACGCCCACGCCGTCACCGCAAGGTTTATTGACCGGCCTTCGGCGGCGTTGCTAGACTCTGACGAGGTGTCCCCGTAGCTCAGTTGGATAGAGCGGCTGCCTTCTAAGCAGCGGGTCGCGGGTTCGAATCCTGCCGGGGACGCCAGCGTTCTTTCTCCAGTTGTTGTATTAGTGGGCCGGGCTCCTTCTCTGACAAGTTCAGTGACCACCATATCGGTGTCTCCCCCTACCCTGGCGAGAATTCACCGATGCATAGATTTAGGAGTCGATCGCTGTGTTGGGACCCTTTAGAGGCTTGTGGCAAGTCGTAGCCATCGTCGTCTTGGCTGCTGCAGTTGGCGGAGCGACAGGCGCCCTGCTGACCGTAAGTTTGGCCTCGGATGAGGAATCCAATCGCGATTCATCCTCATCGCAGACCGCGCCCGTTTTCGGACCCACTCCTAACGTGCGTGATCATCTAGAGGCGATTGGAATGCTGTTCAGCGCCAGTTGGCCTCATGTCGACTACAGTGAGGACTGGCGAATCCACCTCTACAACGCCCAGCCGCCGCTTTTGGCGGAGTGGAGTGAGCTTGGCGGACGCATATACGTCGATGGGATCGAAATGATGCGAACGCGAGTCGAGCACTGGAGGGAACGCTATGCGGAGTGGGTCGATGAGGCAGAAGAGTCGCTCCAAGAGCATCCTCCATCAGACTCTCATGAATCCGTCAAGGCCGCCCATTCCCGGGGGTTCGCATACTGGTCCACGTGGATGCCATTCTTGGGCAGCAATGGAGTGGACCGAGACAACCTTACCATCCTCAGCCCCCTACTCTACCGCGATATAATCCCCGGCATCCCGGCGCGACTCGATCGCCCGGAACGAGAGGTAGCGCGCCACGACCCAGCCTGAGATCAGGGACCTGCCAGCCAGTCGACGCCGGATCATCAGGGCCTGGTGCATGTACGACTGGGCCCAGTCCGCCTTCTCCACCAGCGGCGTTGCTGCGATCATGCCCATCTACTTCGTCTTTTTGTTTAAAGATGCTTTGGGCGAGAGCGCGTCCTTCGCCGGGCTGACATTCTCAGGCAGTGCTGTTTGGAGCATGGGCGTCGCCGTGTCCACGGCGATCGTGGCGCTGTCCAGCCCCATCCTGGGCGTCATCGCCGATCGCGCGGCGCTAAAGAAGACGCTGATGGCCATATACGCGGCTGCCGGCTCGCTGTTCACGGCGCTCGCGTTCTTTTCCGCGTACAGCGGGCAACCGTGGGCGTGGCTCTTGGGCGCATTCATACTGGCGAACGTTGGCGCCGCAGGAAGTTTCGTCTTCTACAACTCCCTGCTACCTCACGTCGCGCCCCGCAACCTGCTGGACGACATCAGCAGCCGGGGCTTCGCTTTTGGCTACGTGGGCGGCGGCCTGCTGCTGCTCGTTCACCTCGCGCTGAACTTCGCGTTCCAGGACACCGGCTACTCGGACCTCGTGACCCGCGCCTCTATTGCCTCGATCGGCTTTTGGTGGTTCGGCTGGGCGATCTGGACGCTCAGAGTGGTGCCGGAGCCTCCGGCCCACACGCCGGTACACGGTCTGACGCCCTTGAGAGCGCTGGCATTGGCCCTGACCGAGCTGCGCGAGACGTTCAGGAGCATCGGCAGATTCAGGGTGGTCGTCGTCTATCTGGGCGCATACCTCCTGTTCAACGACGGCGTGCAAACGGTTATTGCCATAGCCGGGGCCTTCGCGGCCGACACCGTCGGCATTCCCCTGGCATTCAACATGGCGACCATTCTGATAATCCAGTTCGTTGCCGCCGGCGGCGCCTTCGCCTTCGCCTGGCTCGCGCGCAAGACCAACACGAAGACCGCTCTCACCTCGGCCCTTGTGGGATGGGTGGTGATCGTTGTGTTCGGCGCGACGGTCGTGGGGCTCGTGCCGGAAGAGCGCGGCGACTTCGACTATCAGCTTTCTTACACGTCAGAATCGGGCACTTACAGGGCCGAGGCCGTGCCTGAGCTTGATGATTCGCACTCGGAAGAGATGTGGAAGCAGGAGGGCTACGACCTGGAAGAGGGCGAAGATCTATCGCCTGACCGCACTAGGCGGCTGCTGGCGGCCGTCGGAAGCTCCGAACTCTCCGATTACGCCATTTCCATCAGCGGCGGCGCTCTGGACGGCGAGACGGCGGTCGGACCCGGGCATCCGTCTGCGCTAGGTAGCGGCCCCATCGACTGGTGGCCCATGGCCGTGCGGAACGCGCTATGGAAGCCCCTGGGCCTGAGCGCAGGGTTGCAGTGGCTCATACTGGGCGCATTCTTGGGCCTCGTGCTTGGAGGCAGCCAGGCGCTCGCGAGAAGCCTGTTCGCCAAGATTACCCCGGAAACTCGCAGCGGCGAGTTCTTCTCCTTCTTCGGCTTCATGACCAGGGCTTCGGCCGTGTTCGGACCGATGCTGTACGTGTTCGTTTCCACGGCGTTCGATACGAGGTTGGCCGTGGTCTCGATCTGCGTGATTATCGCGGCCGGCGCGGTGGTGCTGCGGTGGGTGGACGTCGCGGCGGGAGAGCGGACGGCCGCTGCCGAGGACGCCGCGCGTAGGCGATCGGAGGCGGCGTGACGCTGCTGAACGACGTCCAGTCGCGGCTCAACGCCACCGAGATGCTCGAGGTGCTGCGCCCTGCCGGTCCGGCCGAGGTCGCCGCGGCAGTCAGGGCATCGACCCAACGGGGCGTCCCGCTATGCCCCGCCGGCGCGCTGCACTCGATGGGCGGCCAGCAGTTCGCCGAGGATGGCATCTCGATCAATTCGTCGAGCCTCCGGCGGATCGGGCCGCTGGATGCTGAATCAGGCACGGTTTGGACGCAGGCTGGCGTGCGGTGGCCCGACCTCGTGCGGTGGCTCCTGGAAAGCCAGAGAGATTCCGGCAGCCCCCTGTCGATCATTCAGAAGCAGACCGGTGCGGACGATCTGTCTCTTGGCGGAGCCGTTTCCTCGAACATTCACGGCAGAGTGCTCGGGCGCCGGCCCATCGTCGACGACATCGAGTCCTTCTACCTTACGACAGCCTCTGGCGACCGTCTTCTGTGCAGCCGGGACGAGAACCCTGAGCTGTTCAGCCTCGCGATCGGTGGCTACGGCATGCTTGGGTTCATGGACTCAGTGAATCTTAGGCTTCGGCGTCGGACAAAGCTGGTTAGACGTGTAAATGAGGTTGCTCTGGACGATGTCGTACCCACTTTGGAGCAGCGCACCCGGGAAGGCGCCGAGTTCGGCGATTTCCAGTACATGACAGACGAGGCCTCCCCGGACTTCATGGCCAAGGGAATCGTGTCCACGTACGCGCCGGCGGAACGTGACGCTGAGCCGGCCCCCGACCAGATCGGCCTGTCAGCGGAAGACTGGCTGGGGTTGTACGTACTCGCGCATACGGACAAGGCTCGGGCCTACACCGAGTACGCGGGCCACTACCTGCGCACCGATGGCCAGGTCTACTGGTCCGACTACAGCCAGTTCAGCCCTTACCTCCCGGAGGCCGGAGACGTGCTCTACCGCAGGATGGGCTGGGACACGTTCGCGTCCCTCGTGCTCACCGAGCTGTACGTGCCCCGGCGGAGCTTCGTGGAGTTCATGGAGTCGGCAAAGAAACAGCTTATGTCAACTGGCGCGAACGTGGTGTACGGCACGGTGCGGCTCATCGAGCCGGAGAACGAGACTGCCCTGCCTTGGGCCAGAGAAGACTACGCCTGCATCATCTTCAACCTGCTCGTGGAGCACTCTCCGAGCGAGTTGGACAGGTCCAGGGGGCGCTTCCAGGCGCTCATAGACTGCGCTCTGGCACTGGGAGGCTGCTACTACCTGACGTACCATCGCTGGGCCAGGAAGGACCAGATTGAATCCGCGTACCCCGGGTTCCGCAGGTTTGTGGAGCTCAAGGACCGTTACGATCCCAACACCGTCTTCGACAGCGACTGGTACCGCTTCCATAGGGCCATGCTCGAGTGATAAGGCAGGATGCATGTGCTTCTCCGGTCCGCTCGAACTCTCCTTCAATCCTGTGGTCTGGTCTTGAGGCCTGTGGTCCGGTCTCGAGAAAAGTGCTGCCGTCCCTGAGTGGTACCCTGCCCTTCGTCGCAGGATTTGAGAGACTGGTCCCTCGTCTAAAGTAGAGGTCTTGGAGGCAACGATGTCCCTCGTGCTGACAAACGCAACGCTGATCGACTGCGTCGATCCCAACCCCGTCCCGGAAGCAAGTGTGGTCATCGAAAACGGCCGCATCGCCGAGATCACGGACGGAGGCCGCTCTCCCGCTGGCAGCAACGTCCACGTCATCGACCTGAACGGCGCATACTTGCTCCCCGGCCTGTGGGACGTCCACATCCACCCTGCCCATGTCGGTGGCTCCAACCTGACCGTAGCCCAGCAGACGGCCCGGTTCGGGCAGAATCTGTCGCGCGGGTTGAAGGAAGGGGGCGTGGTAGGAGTCCGATGCGGCGGCGCGGGCCACTTCATGGACGTTGCCTGGCGCGAGGCCTTCGACTCCGGTGAGTTGGACGGGCCCCGTGTTTTCGCCTGCGGAAACTTCCTCACCACCACCGGCGGGCACTTCCTGACCTCAGGCCACGCCCGCGAGTGCGACGGCCCGTACGGGTTCGTGAACGCCGTTCGGGAGCAGATCAAGAACGGCGTGGACCACATCAAGCTGAACCTCTCCGGCGGCGTCATGGGGCCGCCTTGGGACCTCCACATCCATGAGTTCCTTCTGGAGGAGGAGCTGGCGGCTACCTTTGCCGTGTGCAACCAGCGCGGCTTCGACGTGATGGCCCACGCCACAAATCCGGACGCCGTTAAAGCGGCCATCAGGCTGGGCGCGCACACCGTGGAGCACGGGTACATCATGGACGACGAGTGCATCGATCTGTTCCTCGAGAAGGACTGCTGGTACGTCCCCACTCTCGGCATCACTCACCTGACGTCCTCCCAGGCCGGCTCCGAGCGCGAGAGGCGCTGGATCGAGCAGAAGGCGATGGCGCCCGACCTCGTGGCGCGCGCCGAGGCCGCTGTCGAGACCCATCGGGGCTGGTTCCAGACCGCCCTGCGCTCCGGCGTGAAGATGGCCCTGGGGTCCGATGTCTACCCGTTGCGCGAGTCCGCCCTGCTGGAAATGGGCCTTTGGGTCAAGTCCGGCGCGACGCCGTGGCAGACGCTGCTGGCCGCCACCCGGAACGGCGCCGCCCTGTGCGGCGTGGAGGCCGACCTCGGCACGGTGGAGCCCGGCAAGGTAGCCGACCTGATAGTCGTGAACGGCAACCCTCTCGAAGACATAGAGAACCTCGGCAACCTCCTGCTGGTCCTCAAAAACGGCAAAGTAGTCGCAGACCACCGCCCATAGCAGCTAGATCAGTCCTGTCAACTCGAGACTGAGCGCAGCCTGCACTCGTACAAAGCGTAACAACGCTTGCTTTATGCAAGCAGCCCGGTGATCCGTTCGCTCTGACGCGCCGCTCTGACGCCGTCGAAGGGCAATCCTACCGCCGCCGCACCCTGTAGTGGCGGGTCTCAGACCCGGTTTCGCAATCTCGGCGCAACTGCCTGTTCGGTGATGGGCAGGCTCTCCGGCCCCTTCCCCAGTCTGCTGGGGAAGGTTGGGATGGGGTTCGCCGTTCTACAGAGGGAGTTTCGCAAAGGTCTCCTTGATGGAAGAAGATTGAGACCTGCCCTGACGCCGTCGAAGGGCACTCCCACAGCCGAGTTGGTGAACCTGCGACGTTCGACGTTGAAGTGGGCTAATGGTACTCCTCCGCAAGAATCCCTATGACCGCCCTCAACGAAGCGGATGGCGAACAGGCTGCTCTCGACTGTTTAGCCACCCTCGACTGGGGCTTTGCGCACGGCGCCACCATGCGTTGCAATGTGCATTGAGCCCTGTCTTGCGAGATACGTCTTCATGGTCTATTCTGGACTATATTAGGCAGCTAGGGAGGTGTACTGTGTCGGAATCGACAATTGGCCGCGTCTGGACCGTCGCTGAGGCGAAGGCGAAGCTGTCGGAAGTCCTTCGGCTGGCCGAGGAGCAGGGACCGCAGCGGATCGGTACCAGGAGGTCGTTCGTCGTGGTACCTGCCTCGGTCTGGTCGGAGAAGACGCAGCCCCGCAAGCCTTTGGGGCAGTGGCTCGTTGAAAACACACCGCGCGGTACGAATCTCGAACTACCAGGCAACCGGGGAAGTCGCCGTAAGATCCCGTTCATCGACGATGCGTCCGAATGAGCGGGTATCTTTTGGATACCAACGTGGTTTCGGAGTTGACCAAGGAAGAACAGAACCCAGCCGTCATAGACTTTCTGAACGCCCACGATGATCTGTGGCTGTCGGTCATCGTCGTCGAAGAGCTCGAGCTGGGCATACAGCTCCTCCCGGAAGGCCGGCGTCGCGACGGATTGAGAGAATGGTTGACCCAGATCTTGGTGGACTTTGGAGATCGCATATCTCCCATTGGGAGGCGGGAAGCTGAGTGGGCCGCTGCATTCCAGGCACGAGCGCATCGAAGTGGTGGGGAGTTGGAGCTAGGCGACGCTCTTATCGCGGGAACCGCAATGGCCAACGAAGTGGCCATAGTTACACGCAATTCCCGGGACTTCGAGGGTCTTGGTGTTGAGGTCTTCAACCCTTGGAAGGTCCGGTGACAACGTTGACCGAAGCAGACGTCTACCCGCTACGCGAGTCCGCCCTGCTGGAGATAGGGCTATGGGTCAAGTCCGGCGCGACGCCGTGGCAGACGCTGCTAGCCGCCACCCGCAACGGCGCCGCCCTATGCGGCGTAGAAACCGATCTCGGTACCGTGGAACCTGGCAAGATAGCCGACCTGGATAGCCATCGAAGCCAATCCCCTAGAAGACATAGAGAACCTCGGCAACCTCCTGCTAGTCCTCAAAAACGGCAAAGTAGTCGCAGACCACCGCCCATAGTCGGGTGATCAGTCCCGTTAACTCGAGACTGACCGTTGTACTTATCGCCCTCTCACACTCATCTCCACCATAACGCTTTCATTATGCAAGCAGCCCGGTGATCCGTTCGCTCTGACGCGCCGCCCTGACGCCGTCGAAGGGCAATCCCACCGCCGCCGCACCCTGTAGTGGCGGGTCTCAGACCCGGTTTCGCAATCTCGGCGCAACTGCCTGTTCGGTGATGGGCAGGCTCTCCGGCCCCTTCCCCAGTCTGCTGGGGAAGGTTGGGATGGGGTTCGCCGTTCTACAGAGGGAGTTTCGCAAAGGTCTCCTTGATGGAAGAAGATCGAGACCTGCCCTGACGCCGTCGAAGGGCACTCCCACCGCCGCCGCACCCTGTAGTGGCGGGTCTCAGACCCGCCTTCCCCCGCGAGTCCAGTCAACCCGTTCGCCCTGAGCTTGTCGAAGGGGCCTGTCGGACCACAACGGGCGCCGACTCAGAACAACGCCCCTCCCCCGCAGCCGTTGACTTCCAGAACGCCGGTTCGTTAAGATCATTTGTCCAGTTATTCGGCAACCCATACTACTGGAGGAGGACGTATGAGGGTGGCCTGCGTTCTGATAACGCACCTCAGAGCAAAGATCGAGGCTAAGCGGCGTCTCGGGCTGAAGGACAGGCCCGTCGTCATAGTCGACCGCGGCGCGGCGCAGGCGGCGCCCGTCGTCGTGGACTGTGGGCAGGCGGCCCTCGGCGTCGTAACAGGGATGACGCTCGAGGAGGCAGCGGCCCGCTGCCCGGGCATCGTCGTGCTGGAGACGGACGAGCCGCGCTACCGGCGGGTCTTCACGCAGGTACTCAGATCGCTGCAGAGAGTGAGCGACCGGGTCGAGGATGCCGGCCTGGGCGCCGCGTACGTGCGCATGGACGGCCTCGAGGATCTGTACCGGGGCGAGGCCGGAACCGTCTCAGCCCTTCTGAATGCCGTGCCCTCGTACCTGACGCCCCGCATCGGCGTGGCTGACGCGAAGTTCCCGGCGTTCGTCGCCGCCCTGGCATCCGAGGCGCACGGAGCCAGCAGAGTGCCGGACGATGTAGGCCGTTTCCTTGCCCCGCATCCCGTGGACCTTCTCCCCGTGCCTCTGGCCGTGAAGATGGAGTTGCGCCGCCTCGGGCTGCACACCATGGGCGACGTCGCCGCCATGGGCGAGCGCATGATCACGGACCGTTTCGGGCCTGAGGGCAGGCGGGCCTGGGAGCTCTGCACCGGCGCCGATGTCAGCCCTGTCGTCGCCATGCCGTTCAGGGAGTCCGTCATCGAACACGCCTCGCTGCCGTTCCATTCCTCCTCTCTGGAGGCCCTGTTCGTCATGATGGACATTCTGCTGAGGAGGGCGTACTCCCAGCCCGAGATGCGAAACAAATGTGCAGCGTCGGCATCTCTGCGGTGCGAGGCTCCCGGCTGGCCGGCTTGGGAGCGTCCGTCAGCTTCAAGGAGCCCGCGGGCACGTGGGAGAGGGCGTCCGCCGGGGTCCGAAGCCGGCTGGAATCGGACCCTCCCCACATACCGGTGGAGGAGGTGACCCTCACCCTGTCGGGCCTCGCCGGCGAGTCGGGAACGCAGATGGGGTTGCTGGAGGACGTTCACGACGACAGGCGTCGGAAGCTGGTGGAGGTGGACCGGAAGCTGCAGCCTCTGATGGGCGGCGGCCCCGCTCTCCACAGGATCACCGAGGTCGCGCCCTGGCATCCCGCGCCCGAGATGCGCGCCCTGCGGGTTCCCGTCGACCCTTCGGGAGGCGGCGCTGTCGGGGCTCTCCACACCCCGAAGCCCGCGGAGGTACGCGAGGGGGCCGGGCGCGAGCCGGAGTCGGTGCGCATCAGGGGCCGCTGGAGGCAGGTGTCGCGCATAGACGACCGGTGGACTTTCGACCTTTGGTGGCTCCACGAGCCGGTGGCCCGCGAGTACTACCGGGTCGACTCTGACGACGGCGGGAAGATCACCCTGTTCCGCGACATCGTGGACGACCGCTGGTACAGGCAGAGCGCCTGATGGCCGGTGGCTACGTCGAGCTTCACGCCAGGAGCTTCTACTCCTTCGGCGCAGGCGCCTCCCACACGCACGAGTTGCTGGCACAGGCCAGGGAGTACGGTTATCCTTCGCTGGCCCTGACAGACACGAACCTGTGCGGCGCGCTGGAGTTCGCGCGGCTCGCGAACAGCCTCGGCATCCGGCCGATCACCGGCGGCGAGCTGACCCTGACCGACGGTTCGAGGCTCACGCTTCTTGCGAAGACACGGGCCGGGTACTCCAACATCAGCCGGCTGTTCACGCTCGCCAACGCGGCTGACCGCAGGGACCCAAGGCTGGACCCCGCGCACCTGCCCCGCCACTCGGAGGGCGTGGTCCTGCTGACCGGTGGACGGTACGGCCGGCTCTCCCGGCTGGCGATCGACGGCCGGCGTATCGTGGCGCGCGACCTCCTGCGCAGGTACGTCGACTGGTACGGGACCGGCTCGGTGTACGTCGAACTCCACCAGAACTTCCTGCAGGGCGACACCGACCGCAACCGCGCACTGGCGGCACTCGCGCGCGATGCGGGCGTCCCGGTGGCCGCCACCAACGATGTCCACTACCATCATCCGGGCCGCTACAGGCTCCAGCACGCCCTCGCCGCCGCGAGGCTCAACACCACCATAGACCGGGCCCTGCCGCACCTGCTGCCCAACGATCATCTGCACCTGAAGTCCCCGGCGCAGATGCAAAAACTGTTCGAGGATTGCCCGCAGGCCGTTTCCAATACGCTGGGACTCGCCGAGCTATGCGAGTTCAACCTCGTCACCGATCTCGGCTACTCTCTGCCCGACCCTGCCGTGCCGGACGGGTACACCCCTGAGAGCTACCTGCGCCGCCTCTGCTACGAAGCCGCCGCGCGGCGCTACGGCTCGGTGTCTGAGCAGGTCGAAGCCCGGCTCCAGGAGGAGTTCACGCTGATCGAGGCCCACGATCTGGCGGGATTTCTGCTGCTCTACAGGGAGATCGCGCTGCTCGCACAGCAGATCATGAGGGAGCGCGGCATAGTCGGCCCGGAAACTCCGATGGAGGAGAGGCCGCCGGGCAGAGGGCGCGGCTCTTCCGTCGCGCTGCTGGTCGGGTACCTCATAGGCATCAGCCACGTAGATCCATTGCAGTGGGAGCTCACCCTCGAGCGGTTCATCTCGGAGGACATGGACGTGCTCCCGGACATCGACCTCGACTTCCCCAGGGGCCTGAGAGACGAACTGATCGAGCGCGTACACAGTCACTTCGGGCCTGAGTACGCCGTCCTCGCGGGCGCGGTCACCACTTACAAGGTGAAGGGCATCATCCAGGACCTCGGCAAAGCCCTGGGGCTGCCCCAGGAGCACCTCTCCCTGCTCTCCAAGCGGCTGCACTCCCATGAGGCGGCAGACCTCCGGAACGAGATGGCGCAGCTCCCGGACTTCAGCGACAGGGTGGACGCGCCGGGATGGCGCGACCTGCTCGATCTCGCCCCGCAGCTCATGGACGCCCCCAAGGCGCTGGGACAGCACGTCGGCGGCATGGTCCTGAGCAGCTCCCCGGTCCCCGAGTTGGTCCCGACGAGGGCGGGAGCGATCGACGGGCGGTTCATCATGGACTGGAACAAGGACAACGTGGCCGATGCCGGCTTCGCCAAGATCGACATCCTCTCCCTGCCCGTGCTCGACCAGATCGACGAGGCGCTCGATCTCATAGAGGAGCGCGATGGGAAGCGGCCAGATCTGAGCAGGGTCGATCCTGAGGACTCGAACGTGTACGACATGATAAACGCGGGCCTCTCCAAGGGAGTCTTCCTGCTGCAGTCCCCTGCGCAGCTCAAGATGGCGCAGCGCCTGAAGTCGCGCAACCTCCTCGACCTCGCCTACCAGGTCGCGCTGATCCGGCCCGGCGTGGGCGTCCAGGGCAGCGCCGTCTCCCAGTTCGTGGAGCGTTACAGGCACGGCGCGGAGTGGGAGTACGACCACCCGCTCGAGAGGCGCGCCCTGGAGCGTGGCTACGGCATCATCGTGTGGCAGGAGCAGGTCGTGCAGCTCGTGATGGACGTGGCCGGCATGACCGCGGCCGAGGCCGATGAGGTGCGCAGGACCTTCGCCAGGCCCAACAACGGTCACCTGATCGTCGCGCACCGCCAGAGGTTCATGGAGGGCGCTCGCCGTAATGGTGTTGCGAAAGAGACGGCACAGAAGATATTTGAAAAAATCAACGGACAGTACATGTTCCCCGAATCGCACTCCCACGCGTTCGGCGTCACCGCGTATCAGGCCGCGTGGCTCAAGCGATACCACCCGCTTGAGTTCTTCGTCGGGCTCATCAACAACCAGCCCATGGGCTTCTACCCGGTTGAGACCCTCAAGCAGGACGCGCGGCGCTTCGGGGTGCCCTTCCTGAACCCGTGCGTGAACGTCAGCCGGGAGATATGCGTTCCTGAGAACGGCTCGGTGCGGCTGGGTCTCCAGTTCATCAAGGACGTTGGCAAGAAGTCGGCCAGGCTCATCGTCAGGGAGCGGGAAAGCTACGGCCCCTATGTCACCGCGGGGGACCTCGTGCGTCGGACGGGCCTGAGGCCGCAGGCCGTGCTGTCGCTGGTGATGGCCGGAGCGTTCGATCGAATCACGTCGAACCGCAGGGAAGCTCTGTGGGAGGCCGGACTGCACCCGCGCCCCTCTCGAAACGGCCAGATCGCCCTGCCCGCCTCTATGGATGACAGCGTGCCCCGGCTGGACGACTTCACCGGGTACGACAAGATGATTGGCGAGTACCGCGTGATGAGCATCTATCCCAGGGGCCATCTGATGGAGTACGTCAGGCCCGGCCTGGCCTC
Organism: Dehalococcoidia bacterium; assembly: GCA_965237445.1. GTDB lineage: Bacteria > Chloroflexota > Dehalococcoidia > Lucifugimonadales. Next base: position 2,439,361 of record OZ250142.1, read on the forward strand.
CAACGTGCTCCCGGCGGCCGCCGTCGAGGGCCTGGGCGACGAAGAACGGGTCACCGTGGCTGGTTGGCCCGTGGCGCGGCAGCACCCGCGCGGACGGGACGGCACCGTGTTCGTGACCATCGAGGACGAGACGGGTGATGTCCAGGTCATCGTCTGGCGAGACCTCTTCGCCAGGCGCCGCAGGGAGCTCGGAAGCCAGGTGATTGAGGTCACCGGCCGCGTCTCGAGGTGGGACGGCACCACGAACATCATAGCCACAGACCTCCGCGCCATACGCACAGACGTAGCCATGCCCCCCTCCCACGACTGGCACTGACCCGCACCATAGCGACCGATCAGGGTAGACGGGCTCCAACCCGTTCGTCGTGAGCCGTTCGGCAAGCTAACGAGAACTCTATCGAACCACAACAGGCGTCTACACAGAACAACCCTTTCGATAGGCCCCCTCCTCGGTCCGCTGGGAAAGAGCCTTTCCGATCCCTTCCCCAGTCTGCTGGGGAAGGCTAGGATGGGGTTCCCTCGCCACTCACAAGCGATCATGCCACCCTCCCACGACTGGCACTGACCCGCATACTGAACCCCACCGCGTTGCAGTAACCACGCACGTTGTGCCCAGGCCCGTGGTGAGCGTATTCTTTGATAGAAGCATGAGAGGTGAGCTATGAGGCTAACCGTAGACAAGGAAGCGGACGCCCTATACCTACGCTTGGATGACTCTCCCATCGTAGAGTCAGAAGAGGTATCGCCAAGTGTAATGCTCGACTACAACGAATCAAACGAAGTAGTGGGCGTGGAAATGCTCCACCTCACCAAGCGCTACTCAGACTTGAATCTCTCAGCACTGCAGTTCGAGACCGTCTAACCCCCCAACGCCGCCCTCATCCACACCGTCATTCCCGCATTTCCGCGTCAGCGGAAACCTGGGGTCGGCGGGAATCCATAGGGGATGTGGGACATCCTCCTGCCAACCGGCTAGGCCCATGCCGAACCCCTCCACATTCACCAGAGCACAAGCCTACTGTCCCCACCCGTTCGCCCCAATCCCGTCGAATCCCAACCGCAAGGAAAGCGTACAATCGGCCCGCCGCCGCAAGGCATGCACCGCAATACTCCAGGAGACTGACATGGACAGCCCACTCAGATGGGGCATCATCGGCACCGGCAGGATAGCCGCCGAATTCGCGCGCGCCCTTGAACACACGGACAGCGGCAACCTCGTGGCCGTCGCCAGCCGAACGGCGGCCAACGCCGAGCGCTTCGGCGAAGCCCACGCCGTCGAGCGTCGGCACACCTCATACGATGCGTTGGTGAACGATGCAGGCGTCGACGCCGTCTACATCTCGACGCCCCATCCGATGCATGCTGAGTGGGCGATCAAGTCCGCCGAGGCCGGCAAGCACATTCTCTGCGAGAAGCCCATGACCCTGAACGAGGCGGACACAATGGCCGTTGTGGAGGCGGCCCGGCGCAACGACGTCTTCCTCATGGAGGCGTTCATGTACCGGTGCCACCCTCAGACGGAGAAGTTGGTGGAGCTGCTGAGGAGCGGCATCATCGGCGACGTGAAGCTCGTGCGGGCGACCTTCGGTTTCGCAGGCCAGTACGACTCTGAGGGGAGGGACTACCACTACTCCAATGCCCTCGGCGGCGGCGGCATCCTGGACGTCGGCTGCTACGCTGTGTCCATGAGCCGCCTCGTGGCCGCCGTTGCGCTCGGCGTCGAGGTTGCGGAGCCCCGCGAGCTGCATGCCGTCGGGCACGTTGGGCCCGAAACCCGGATAGACGAGTATACAGCGGCAACGCTGAAGTTCGATGGTGATATCGTGGCGGAGGTCGCCTGCGGCGTGCGCCTGGCAATGGACATCGAGGTCCGCATCTATGGCTCCGCGGGACGATTGGTTGTACCGGAACCTTGGTTCTGCAGCGGGATCGAGGGCGGAACGAGCCACATCGAGGTCCACCGCGGGGGGCAGGCCCCTGAACGGATCGTCGTCTCAACCGACAGGTGGCTGTACGCAATCGAGGCCGACCACGTTGCCGAAAACGTCGGCCGTCGCCAGGCCGGCTTCCCGGGAATGACGTGGGAGGACTCGCTCGCCAACGCCAGGGCGCTGGACCGCTGGCGTGACGCCATCGGCATGAAGTACGACGCCGAGCAGCCCTCAAGTATGACAACGCCGGTCCACGGCCGGCCGCTCGTCTGTCGCTCCGACGCCCGCATGACATACGGCGGCATTGACGGCGTCGATAAGCCCGTGTCGAGAATCGCGATGGGTACCGTGGCCCTGGAAGACCTGCGCCACGCCTCGGTCATGTTCGACGACTTCTTCGAGTTGGGCGGGAACTGCTTCGACACCGCATATGTGTACGGAGCAGGCCGGTCGGAGACGACACTTGGCCATTGGCTGCGCAACAGGAGAGTGCGTGATCAGGCCGTCGTCGTCACCAAGGGCGGCCACACACCCCACTGCTACCCGGACGCCGTTACGAGTCAGCTAACGCAGAGCCTCGACAATCTGGGCACCGACCACGTTGACATCTACCTGCTACACCGCGACAACCCTGAGATCCCTGTCGGCGAGTTCATCGACGTTCTGAGCGAGCACGCCGCCGCCGGCCGGATAAGGGCATTCGGCGCTTCGAACTGGACCGTCGACCGCTTCGACGAAGCCAACGAGTACGCGCAAAAGCACGGCCGGCCCGGCTTTGCAGTGCTGAGCAACAACTTCAGCCTCGCGCGAATGCATGAGCCGCCGTGGCCGGGATGCTTGACCGCTTCGGCCCCCGAGTCCCGAACGTGGCTGGAGGCCCGGCAGGTCCCGCTGCTCTCGTGGTCGAGCCAGGCCCAGGGCTACTTCGCTGCCGAAGGCCAAGGCCAGTCCCCAGCCTCCTGGCATAACAACGACAACAACGAACGCCGGAATCGGGCCCGCACCCTTGCGAACGAGAAGCGTGTCGAGCCAACCGCCATAGCCCTGGCCTATGCGCTCGCTCAGCCGTTCCCCGTGTACCCAGTCATAGGCCCCGCCACCATGCGCGAGACCGCGTCGTCATTCGAGGCGCTCACCGTACAGATCACGCCCGCCGAGGCTGAGTGGTTAGACCTCGCCCGACCGTAAAGAGACCGATGAACCCGTTCGCGATGAGCCTGTCGAACCACAACAGGCATCAATTCAGAACAAGCCCTTCGACAGGATCCCCATAAAAGTGTTACCTATGTCCCCGGTCTAACTGTTACCCATGTGCCCGGTCATACATGGGGCCGCCACGCCACGCACGACCAACAAAGCCGCCCTTCCCACGACCGGCACTGACCCGCGCCCCGTAGTGGCGGGTCTCAGACCCGCCTTCCCCCGCACGTCTAGCCAGCCCATACGTAAAGAGGCCAATGAAACCGTTCGTGGTGAGCCTGTCGAACCACAACAGGCATCAACTCAGAACAAGCCCTTCGATAGGCCCCTTTCCCAGTCTGCTGGGTAAGAGCCTGCCCCGAGTCCCTCGAGGGGTTGGGATTGGGCCGCCCCGCCACACATGACCAACAAAGCCACCCTCCCACGACTGGCACTGACCCCAACCCAGATGACTGCCTGTATAATCTAGAAAGTAGCCAACCCGTTCGTGGTGAGCCTGTCGAACCACAACAGGCGTCTACACAGAACAAGCCCTTCGGTAGGCTCCTTCCCCAGTCTGCTGGGGAAGGTAGGGATGGGGTTCTCCCCCCAAGCGACAAGCCTGAGCATCCACGCTTGGAACTGGCGGCCCACAGAGCATCGGCGCTTGCGTGCCGCGAACTGCTGTGCTACCCTTAATGCATGAACAACACAGCCACCGCTTACCGGCAGCCATCCCCTGCCCTACCCCTCACAGGCCGCGCCGGAACCGTGTTCCATTCGTGTTCCATTACGGCCCCGATAAGGTTCCATTCAGGTTCCATTCGTGTTCCGAAACAGTTCCGAAACCAACCGCTTCCAGCTACGAAACGGAACATAACGGAACAAAACGGAACACATTTTTCGGAGAAACGCCCATCCACGCTTATCGGCTACCTGTCGGGGCCCGAATTTCCTCACTTACACGCAAGGCCCAACGCCCCGTCGCACGGGCATTGCGCAACCGCTCAGCACTAGTCCATCATTGAGCCGAGATGTGCGGCAGATACAGCCTCATAGCGGACCTGGGAGAGCTCGCCCGGCGCTTTGAATTCGAAGGCGACTGGCTGGAGTTCGAGTCGTCGTACAACGTCGCTCCCACCCACGACGTCCTGACCGTCGTAGGCGGCGAAGCGCGACGCGCAGGCTACATGCGCTGGGGACTCATACCGCACTGGGCCAAGGACCACAAAATCGGAAGCCGCATGATCAACGCAAGGGCGGAGACGGTCGCCGAGAAGCCCTCGTTCCGCGACTCGCTGAGGCGCCGCCGGTGCCTTGTTCTCGCGGACGGCTTCTACGAGTGGCAGCGCAACGGCAAAGAGAAGAGGCCAATGCGCGTGGTCATGCGTTCCGGCGAGCCGTTCGCCTTCGCCGGAATCTGGTCTGTGTGGAAGGACCCGGAAGGCAACCGCGTCCCGACTTGCGCAATCATCACAACCATCGCCAACGACGTACTGGAGCCCATCCACGAACGCATGCCGGTAATCCTGCCCAAAGAGGCGGAGCAATTCTGGCTTGACCCCTCTGTGGATGATCCCGCCGCCATCACAGATGTTCTCACTCCGGCTCCCGACGACGCGATGAATGCTTACGAGGTCTCCACCCTCGTCAACTCCGTCGCCAACAACCGCCCCGAGGTCACGCAGGCCGTATAGGGTGCCTCCATGCCGCCGGGCGCGCAAGATCGGGCCCAGCGGGCAACCGGTCCGGCCCGATCCTTGCCCTATCCCCCGTCTTGCCTGTGAGTCTCCAGCACCTCAAGAAAATCCTCGTAGCTGTACACCCCCGATATGGTCCTCGCGAACGTTCCCACGTCAGGCAGAAGCTCGCGCAGCTCGCGCATCTCGCCGCCAATCGGGCTGACCGAGCCCGCGCTCTCCGCGTACTGGCTGAAGAACGCGAAGAACGCTTGGTTCAGCTTCCGGAGGCCGTATCCTCCGAGCCGCAGCCTCCACCAGCGGTCCTTCATGTACTGCTCGGCCTCTTCCACTTTGCCCTCCGCTAGCAGCTCGTCTGTGCGGAGCCGTGTCTCCCGCAGGAACGTCGTGATCTGCGGATTTGCAACTTCGCCGGACTGGTAGCTGAAGGACGACTCGTCAAGGTCGCCGCCCATTCTCTCGAACACCATGTCCCCGATCTCGCGGCCTGCAAGATCGGCGGCCGTCTCGTTAAGCGTCGTCATGTCTGGCGAGTCGTTGTAGTTCCAGCCAAGCGGACGAAAGAACCAGTGATTGTGAAACCACTCGTGGACAGCGACTCTGGCCACGGTACGAAGCGTGTTGCGGTCTCGAACAAGGGCCGGATAGGTCCCGATGCCCCCGAGGTTGATGATCAGGGCGGAGACCCCATGCTCCTCCTCTATCTCGCGCTCCAGTTGATCGCGCTCGAACGGCTGCAGCCCCGTCTCCAGCCCGACAGTCCCCAGAAGGCGGATTTCGTCTCTGGCCGAGGTGACCAGCAACGTGGGCGTGCTGTCGAGCCGTATGTCCACGGGAGGCCATATCAGCCCAAGCGGCAGCCCGAAACCCAGCTCATGAAGTACGGCGCTAATCTCAGCCTCCAGCGCCTCTTCAGCCTCTGGACGGAGTCTGTTTCTGGTCTCCTTGAGTTCTTCCAGGTACTCCGTCGAGATCGGCGAGACCTTGCTGGCGCTCGCGTCCGCAATTGCGCCACGGGCTTCCAGCAGTCCCTCGACCCTCGCCTCTTCTTTGTGGAACCTACGCACCGTCAGCAGGTACTCGTCGAGCATGGCCAATCTCTCTTCCCTGGGCGGCCTGTGCCCAGGGCGCAGCTCGAAGAGCCAGTGGGTCCATTTGTCGGGCAGGTTCGAGATCTCGTAGTTGATGAATGAAAACAGGTACGGCGCCACATTCGCCTTGCCCGGCGTGAGGAACAGGGAGTCGGACTGCAGGTACAACATCGAGACGAGCATGACTAGGACGAAGCCCGTCCTCCCAAGCCATCCGAACCGCACGCCGGCGGTCATTTGACTGTGGCGGCGCTCTCCCGGTCTGCGTACCGGCCCGGTGAGGTCTCGTGAAGCCTGCCGATCAACAGGAACGGCAAGAGCGCGAGCGCTGCTCCCGCGATGCCGACGCCGGTCAGGCCGAAGACATCCGCGATAATGCCCGCCAAGAGCGGCACACCCATGGAAAAGCCGTTGCCAAGGGTGTCGTTGGCCCCGATGGCACGACCTCGCTCATCAGGTGCTGTTGTGTCTGCCAGGATTGCGGTGGCCGCCACGTTTATCGAGGACCATCCGACGCCGACGAGGAAAAGACCGAATGTGATGATCGCGTACACCGGCGTCACGGGAACTAGCGCGGCGCCGCCTGCCGCGATAAAGAGGCCTAGGATCAGCATCGGCTTTCGCCCAACCCTGTCCGCCGCCCGGCCGAAGAATATCGAGAACGCGAACATACCCACGACGTGTAGCGCAACGGCCAGTGCTATTGCCCGGAGCGAGTAACCGCTGTCCGAAAGCACTAGCGGAGTCATGATCATCATCATGCTCATGCTCGACTGGGCAGACGCGAAGCAGAGGTACGCCACCTGCTTGGGTCGCTGCGCCAGAAACGACAGCAGGCCCACGCTGGTTCCTGGGGGCCTCGCCTCCTGCGAGTGACCGGGCCAGTACGTCGAAATCTCCATGGCTATCTGCTTCGGGTCCGGCCTCACCAGTAAGAAGCAAGCCAGCGCAGGTACCAGGGATATCGGCAGAATGAACCAGGACACAGCTATCGGGTCTACGTCTATGTTGGTCGACAGCCACTCGCCTCCGCTGACCACCACCGGAGCAATGAACGCCCCGGCCACCGTGCCGGTGAGCACGAAGCCCAGGCCTTCCCCTCTTCTGGCGGGCGGGTACATGTCCGCCGCCGCTACCCTGATCTGCCGGCCTGCCCCCATTCCGACCCCAAGCACCACGATACCCACGATGTAAATGGCGAAGGAGTCGGCAAACAGCGAGACGCCAAGCAGTAACCCGCCGCCGAGGCCCAGGACCGCCGATGCGATCATCCCGAACTTGCGGCCGTACGTGTCGTTGAGCTTGCCAATTTGGTACGACACCAGCACTTGCGTCAGTGCTAGCAAAGTGCCCCCTAAGCCCGCAAGTCTGATGCTCCCGATGATCTTGGTCACCATCAGGGCGCTCAATGTGATGGCCATCTGGACTGAAGGACTCTGGAGCGCAAGCCCAAGCCCAATGAGCAACGTGTTGCGCCGCACAGCGGGCGGTACAGTCTCTACACCGTCGGCCGTTCTTGGGCGGACCGGGCTGGTGGACCTTGTCAGGAACTTCAGATGCAACTCCTCAAAGGTCTGCGGTGATGCTTCTCAGGCTCATTCCGGCGGATTGGAGCAGGAGCTTCATCCCAGGTCGTCCAGAAGTGGCATGACCTCTTCGGCCAACAGCTTCATCGACCGTTCCCACTTGTCCTTTGGCTTCCACTCGTGCCCCATGGCCAGCAGCACGCCGAACCCGCCGACCTCCTCGTAGGCACTGCGAACTTGCGCCGCAACCTCTTCAGGACTGCCAACGATCCAGATGTTCTCCATGAAGTACTCTGGAGTGAGCTCGGAGTCGGGCATGCTCGGGTCTACCTTGAAGATCGGCCTGCGGTTGCTGAATTTCATCAGGTTCATCCAGTACTGCATGTAATCTCGCGCCAGCACGCCTTCCAGCGCGTCCTGTCGGGCCTGCTCCGTCGTCTCCGCCACGTACACCTCCCGTGCGATGCGCCATAACGACCGGTCCGCTTGCCTCCCCGCGGCCTTGGCTCCCTTCTCCACCGAGTCCCAGTGCCCCTTCACAGTGCTTATGGGGATGAAGTTCACGCTCATGGGCATCCAGCCGCGCGCGCCGGCCAGAAGCAGCGTGTCCGAATTGGGCGATACGCCCGCTACACCAATGGGTGGATGCGGTTTCTGGTACGGCCCCAGGTGCCACCTCAGGCCGATCTCCTCGACTGGCTCCGGGATGGTGCCCCTCCATCGCGGGTGCTCGTAAAGTCCAGGCTTTGGGTCTTTCCAGAGCTCGATTATCAGGTCCACCGCTTCCCTGGTCAGGGCCCGCTGGTCGACCTTGTTCGGGTCGAAGTCGAAGAGCTCCTGGTCTCCGGGCGTCGAACTGGATCCGACGCCCCAGTAGAAGCGCCCTTTGGCCATGTGGTCCAGTTGCGCGATCCTATGGGCGAGCATGAACGGATTGTGGTTGGGCATGCACGACACGCCGGTGCCCAGGATGATGTTCTCGGTCATTGCCAGCGCTTGGGCGATGAACAGATCGGGAGCCGGTATGTTCTCCCACTCGAAGGTCAGGTGCTCGCCGATCCACGCCTCGTCGTAGCCGAGCTTGTCCAGCAGGACGATCTGTTCCAGGTCGCTGTGAATAGTCTCGGTGAAGTTGTGCCCGGGAGGATGCAGAGGCATCGTAAAGTAACCGAGTTTCAAGGTGACTCCTCTGTGTGACCTCGCAGCCAGGCACACGGGCCAGGCGGGAATGAGTGCGTAGCGATTATGGTAGCCGACCCTTGCCTGTGCGGGCGACCCTTGCGGCCGGTCTTGGCTCCGGCGGCTTGGGACGCCGTACAGTTGTGACCAGCAGTGCACCGCCCGCGCTGAGTCCCGCGAAGGCCATGAACGGGACCAGGTAGCTTCCCTGCACGTCGTAAGCGTAGCCTGTGAGAATGGGGGCGACGATCATCGCAAGGTTGGTGGGCATCTGGGAAAGCCCCATAATCGTCGCGAACGATCGCCTGCCGAAGTAATCGCCCCGTATCGTCGTCAATAGCGGGATCCGCCCTCCGATGGCAATGCCGTACAGAATCGCGTACGGGTACGCGAGCGCGACCGTGTCCGCCTTGGCAAGAATCACGAGCGATGCCGCCTGGATAAGCAGGAGCACAGACAGCATGGGCGGCTTCGGCAGCCTGTCGGCCAGAAACCCCGCTGCCATCTGCGCTGGCATGGCGAACACTGTGGACCACATGACGATGGTGGCTGCTCCTGTCAGGCTCATTCCCAGGTCAACTAGCTTCGGCGAAAGGTGCAGGGACAGGCTCACGATTGAAGCCGTCGAGGAGAGGTGGACCACAGTCAGGATCCAGAAGGCCCGCGTTCTGAGCGCTTGCCTGGGAGTAAAGTCGACTTCGCCGTCCGCATCCCCTTTGGTCGAACTCCGTTCCCTTCCGAAGTCCGGGCCGTCCGGACGCTCTCCTCGGTCCTCCGGCCGGTTGCTGAGTGACTTGAACACCGGAATCACAGTCAGCAACAGTGCTGCGCCTATGCCGGTCATCGCTATGCTGAAGCCGTGGGACTGGATACCAAGCGCGAGAACAGGCACCAGCAACCCGCCGAAGTGGACTCCCATCATGGCGGTGGCCATGGCCTTGCTCCGGTGTCGGACGAACCAGTTGTTGACCATCGAGATGACCGCGAGCCATCCCCCGAGACTCGAGCCGATCGTGACGAGAAAGAACGCCGCGTAGAAGTGCCATAGCTCCGTTACTCGCGCAGCCAGCAGGAAGCCCACGGCCATCGTGGTGAATCCGATCATGATCATAGTGCGGTTTCCGAAACGGTCCACAAGGAACCCTTCCATAGGGCCGATAATGGCTCCCTGCACTCTAGCCAGGGAAAAAGCTCCCGACAGGGCCGTGCGGCTCCAACCGAACCTCGTCTCTAGTGCCACAAGGTACGTCCCGACCCCCATGAATGTCGTCACGGACATTAAAGTGAGCAGGAACATGGAGACGCCTACGATTCTCCAGCCGAAGAAGCCGCGCAGCTGCTCGATGCCCAGAGACATGCCGGATGGGTCAGGCGTCGGTTTCGTCATTCTGGCGAGGATTGTACCAAGAGCCCTTCAGGTTGAAGCAGCCTCTCTACAAGCCTATAATCAGCAGATATTGAGGCTTCGGCAGGCTCGCCTTGACGCATCGCCTTCGAGCCGCAGCATCGTTTCTGCTTCGATACCCTGCGGCAGAGCCTTTCAGTCCAGCAGACACGCGGAGGAAACGACATGACCACGCAGCCCGCTCTCCTCAACCCGATGACGGTTCTGGAACAGTTCAAGAAGAACGGCGTCACGCACGTCGTCTATCTCCCGGACAGCGAGACCAACCACCTGTTCATCGCCATGGAGAACGACCCCGCTATCGACGTTATCCCCGTAGCCCGCGAGGCCGAGACTATGGCAATTGCGGCCGGGCTGATCGTTGGAGGCAAGCACCCTGTGTGCCTGCTGCAAAACACCGGCATGTTTGAGTCCGGCGACTCGATACGGGGACTTGGGCTGGACGTCAATCTGCCCGTGGTGATGGTCATCGGGTACAGGGGCTGGACGCGCCACGGCAACACGCCCGACTCGGCGGCACGGTTCACCGAGCCCTTCCTGCACGCATTCGGCATCAACTACTACCTCGTCGAGGACGATGCGGACGCCGACAGGTTCACGATCGCGTTCGATGAGGCCAGGGCGCAGAACCGTCCGGTAGCCGTGCTCGTGGGAGACGAGTACCACGGGTTCAACAGGCCGGACCTGGACCAGGTGAGAGAAGAAATCTCGCGGCAGTAGGCCTGAGCCGCTTGCCACAGGCCCAAAATACGCCAAGTCCCAAGAGACTCCAAGGAAGGTACACATGATCAGGAACAGCGATCTGATGGAGGTCCTATCCACACACCGGGGAAATGCGGTGGTGATGAGCACCATGACCGCCACACGTACCTGGACGGCCGCTAGCGACACGGAAGCGCTGGACTTCCCTTTGGGCGGTGCCATGGGCAAGACTTCCTCCGTCGCGCTGGGCCTTGCATTGGCCCAGCCGGATAGGAAGATCATCGTTCTGGACGGAGACGGCAGCCTGGAGATGAACCTCGGAACGCTGGCCACCATCGCCGGCAAGGCCCCGAGCAACCTGTACCACTTCGTCATGGAGAACGGCGTGTACGCAGTCACTGGCGGACAGCCGATCCCGGGCAAGGACAAAGTCTCCTTCTCCGAGATGGCCAGGGGCGCCGGTTACGCTTCCGCATACGAGTTCGACGATCTGGAAGATTTTGCGTTGAGGATTGGTGACATACTCGCTGAGGACGGCCCCGTCTTTGTCACCATCAAGGCGGTGCCTGAGGTTCAGAACGAGCCAATTGGCCGCCGCGTGAGACCTACCGGACAGCGGCCTACCTCAGTCGCAATCTCGGACTTGCGGAAGGCGCTCGGTACCTAGTCGGCCGCCCGTCCGATGATGGAACTTGAGAGCGCGCTCGAACTGATCGAACGACACCGTGGCGACGCCATAGTGATCGCCTGCCAGGAGAGCAGGCATGCATGGGAAGAGACCAGCGGCAGCCCGCATTTGGATATTCCGTTTGCGGGGTGTATGGGCAAGGGTTCATCGCTGGGCCTCGGCATCGCCCTCGCCCGCCCCGAACGAAAAGTCATCGTTCTGGACGGCGACGGCAGCCTTCTAATGAATCTCGGCGGCTTGGCTACCATTGCCGGGAAGTCGCCGCCCAACTATTACCACTTCGTGGTAGAGAACGGGATTTACGCGGGGACCGGAGGGCAGCCCATTCCCAATCACGGTGGCATTGGGTTTGCGGGCATGGCCAAAGCGGCCGGATACAACTTCGCGTATGACTTCGACGACTTGGAAGACTTTGCGTTGCATGTAGGCGAAGCCATATCCGCCAATGGCCCAGTCTTCGCTTCGCTGCGAGTGCGGCCAATGCCTGAGATCAGGCCTATGAGTCGCAGGCCGAGAGGACGCAGGCTGCGAGATGGCCTGGAATCTGTCAGGGATGTGCTTGCCCAAGAATAGGCCTACAGGGTTACCTCTATTCTTCCGCCACATTCAGGCTGACATTACGAAAACCCCTACTGTCCCCTGCCCATGCTCTTTGGCACGTTGAGCTTTGGCCTTTCCCCTTCCGGCCACGCCAGTTAGGATGGAATGAACGCTGGAGGCATCTATGTCACAGAAAAGCTATGTGGGCACAACAAACGCACCTGAGTTCCCGGGCAACCTGGAGTGGCTCAACAGCGACAGGCCAATCACATTGCAGGAGTTGCGGGGCAAAATCGTTCTCCTGGACTTCTGGACTTACTGCTGAATCAACTGCATGCACGCACTTCCGCAGTTGCGGAAGCTGGAGCAGAAGTACAGCGGGGAACTCTTCGTCATAGGAGTGCACTCCGCCAAGTTCATGGCTGAAAAGGCTACGGAGAATGTGCGCCAGGCAATTCTCCGCTACGACCTTGAGCATCCGGTCGTGAACGACGCCGACTTCCAGATATGGCAGCAGTACGCCGCCCGTGCGTGGCCCACATTCATGTTCATTGATCCGCAAGGAAAGATCATCGGCCGCCACGAGGGTGAGATCCCGTACGACGCCATGGATCGCGTCCTGGGCGAGATGGTCTCGCAGTTCGACTCGACGGGCCTTATCGACCGCCGCACCATCCCCTTAACACTTGAGAAGAAGAAAGAGACGGGTCGTCCCCTCTCGTTTCCCGGAAAAGTGCTCGCGGACGGGCCATCCGGCAGGCTGTTCGTGGCCGATTCCAACCACAACCGCGTGGTAGTGTCGACTCTGGACGGCTGTGTAACCGGCATAGTTGGCTCAGGCGAGGCCGGAATGTCGGACGGCGGCTTTAACTCAGCTACTTTCCACGATCCGCAGGGCCTTGCAGTCGATGGCGATACGCTATTTGTGGCCGACACGAAGAACCACGCGGTTCGAGTAGTAAACTTGGCAGAGCAAACAGTGGGAACCGCCGCTGGTACCGGGCAGCAGGCCACCCGCTTTCATTCAGGCGGGCCGGGGCTCGAGACAAGCCTGGCCTCGCCTTGGGACTTGGAACTGCACGGGTCCAATCTGCACATTGCCATGGCTGGTTTCCATCAGCTATGGAAGATGGACAGGGCCACCTGCGAGGTGCGCCCTCACGCCGGCAACGGCCGGGAAAACATCGACGACGGTCCTTTGAAGTACGCTCAGTTGGCGCAGCCCAGCGGCATTGTCACAGACGGTGACCTGCTCTACTTCACCGACAGCGAGACCAGCGCCATCCGATCGGCGGACCTGGATCCAAACGGACGGGTGAAGACCATCGTCGGTGTCGATCTCTTCCAGTTTGGAGATCTGGACGGCGTAGGCGACGCTGTGCGTCTGCAGCATCCCATCGGCATATGCATGTGGGAAGACGTGCTCCTGATTACTGACACCTACAACAATAAGATCAAAAAGGTCTATCCACACTCCCGCCGAGTAGAGTCATTCATCGGCAGCGGTGAGACTGGCGACAGCGACGGCGGCCGTTCCGAGGCCAGCTTTCACGAGCCCGCGGGGCTGAGCGCGGCGAATGGGAGCCTGTACATTGCGGACACGAACAACCACTCTATCCGCGTCGCAGATTTGCTCACAGGTCGTGTCACTACTCTGGAGATGACAGGCCTGTAAGCCGGTCTGCCCTAAAGATGCCCAACCGGCTCATTGACGAGACCAGCCCTTACCTGCTTCAGCACGCCTACAATCCCGTGGACTGGCATCCGTGGGGTGATGAGGCGTTCGATGAAGCGCGCTCCAAGGACAAACCGGTTCTCCTCAGCGTTGGATACTCCGCCTGCCACTGGTGTCACGTCATGGAACGGGAGTCCTTCGAGCACTTCGAGATCGCGCGCACCATGAATGAGAACTTCGTCTGCGTGAAGGTTGACCGCGAAGAGCGCCCGGATGTGGACGCCATCTATATGACCGCCGTGCAGGCGATGACAGGCCAGGGCGGATGGCCCATGACCGTGTTCCTGACGCCGGACGGAAAGCCGTTCTACGGCGGCACCTACTTCCCGCCCAGGGACCGCGGCCCCATGCCCGGCTTTCCCAGGGTGCTCGAAGCCGTCGGCAGGTACTACAGGGAACGCCGCACTGATGTCGACATCACTACTGCAAGGCTCATCGAACAGATCGAGAGGTACCAGTTCGCTGGGCGAGGCGTCGAGCCATTGACAGCCGACTTGCTTCACCGCGCCTACTCAGCCATAAGCGCTGATTTCGATCATGTAAACGGTGGCACCGGCTCGCAGCCCAAGTTTCCCCAACCAATGGTCTACGAATTCCTGCTCAGACACCACGTTCGTACAGGTTCGCCCGACTCGCTGGAAATGGTCGAGTTAACCCTGGATAAGATGGCGCACGGAGGTATCTACGACCAGCTTGGCGGTGGGTTCCACAGGTACTCTACGGACGCTGTCTGGCTGGCCCCCCACTTCGAAAAGATGCTTTACGACAACGCACTCCTGGTAAAGCTGTACCTTCACGCTTATCAGGTCACGCGCAAACCGCTCTACAGGAAGGTCGTGGAGCAAACGCTCGAGTACGTGATGCGAGAGATGACGGGCAGCGAAGGCGGCTTCTTCTCGGCCCAGGACGCTGACAGCGAGGGCGTTGAGGGCAAATTCTTCGTATGGCGGCCGGATGAGGTCAAAGCAGTACTGGGCGAAGAGGATGGAGACCTGGTCAATCTCCACTACAGTGTGACGAATCAGGGGAACTTCGAAGGGAAGTCCATCCTGTTCGTAAAAGGCGAGCATTCGGCCGCTCTCGAGGAATCCGCTCTGACTGAGCGAGAGTTCGACGAGCTGCTCGAAAGATCCCGGCTGAGGCTCCTGGAGCACAGAGAGCGCCGGGTCAAGCCCGAACGCGATGACAAAGTCCTCACAGCCTGGAACGGTCTGATGCTCCGGGCTTTTGCCGAAGCCGCCTCGGTGCTGGAACAGCCGATATATGCCGACGTAGCCGCCAAGAACGCTGATTTTATGCTGACGCGGATGCTGGAGGACGGGCGGCTGCGGCGCTCATTTAAAGACGGCGATGCCAGGCTCAACGCGTACCTGGAAGACTACGCTTTCCTGATCGATAGCCTGCTAGCCCTGCACGAAGTAACGTTCGAGTCTAGGTGGCTGGAAGAGGCGGTCCAGCTTGGACGCACGATGATCGATCTGTTCTGGGATGACAACGACGGCAGGATGTACGACACCAGTCGGGACCACGAGAAGCTGATCGTGCGCCCAAGGGACGTCTCCGACAACGCTGTGCCCTCCGGCGGGAGCATGGCCGCCGACGTCCTCTTGCGTCTTGCCATTGTCACCGGCGACAGGGACATGGAACGAATAGGCGCAGCCGCGCTTAGATCCGTCCGCGAGCTCATGCTGATGGCGCCTCTCGGAGCCGGTCAGTGGCTTTGCGCACTCGACCTGTACCTGTCCGAGCCTCGCGAGATTGCGATCTTGGGAAGGCGTGGCGAGCCTGCCGCGGATGCCTTGGCGGCGGAGGTCTTCCGGCATTACCTCCCGAACCGGGTCATGATCGGCGCGTCGAGTGCCGCCGAAGCCGTCGAATCGCCGCTGCTCGAATCACGCGAAGCCATTGAAGGCCGCCCCACTGCGTACGTGTGTCGCAACTACGTCTGCCAGTTGCCGGTCACAGAGCCACAGGCGCTTGCCAACCTGCTTACAAGCTGATCGACTTGGATTCGGCCATATCCGGCCGTTGTTGTTACAGCATCGACCACTCTTTCGTCATTCAGCAACCGTGAGCTCCTAGATGACCCTCAGCGCGCTCACCACCCTGCTTCTCGTAGGTCTCGGAGGCTTCGTTGGATCGGTTTTACGCTACGGTGCCGGAGAGTGGATTCAAAAGCTGTCAGGCGACTCCGTGCTCCCGTTCGGGACGCTATTCGTTAACGTGGCCGGCTGCCTCACAATCGGCGTACTGGCAGGACTTTCCGAATCGCGGGAACTACTCTCTGAGGACGCGAGGAACTTCCTGTTTGCTGGCGTCTTGGGCGGGTTCACCACGTTCTCCGCTTTCGGATATCAAACGCTGATACTGCTGCGCGACGGCCACACGTCAATGGCAGTAGCTAACGTTGGATTGCAACTCGCGCTCGGCCTTGGCGCCGCAGCGGGCGGCTACTTGGCCGCCCGCGCCGTGTAGTCTGCCTGCGTCTGGCCGCTGGCTCCTGGACTTCGGTGTCGTAGACTGTCTTGCCGTCACGCCATGTCGGGACCGAGCCAGTAACCGCAAAAGCTCGCCGCCGTGCCTTGATCGCCGTCGTGCCTTGATCGCTGCCCGCCGCTAAGCAGCTAAAGCCGCGATCGCGTCCCGCTCGACCCTATCAGAGTCTGCTTGCCTGCGGCCTTGGAATCAGCAGACATGATTGAAACCTTGCTCCATGAGCATAGGTGAGATCCCTGTGACTGATAGGAGGTTCCACTGGTCAACTAGACCCTTGTATGTGTTCCGAAAATTGCACCAGCCTCTGTCGAGTCGCCGGCGGAGCGTACCCCCAGGAATATTGTGGCCTCTTTCGATGACGTGGTTTCGGACGTGGGCCGCAGCTACCTCGCGACTCGGCAAACGAAGTAAGTACAGACGCACAAAGTAACCCTGAGCCTTCCAGCGCGGAATCTTTCAAGCGTAATCTCTGCCGCTCAGAGTCGTTTCGCAGGCGAAGCTCTCTCCCCTGGCGGCCCACCCTTCGATCATTTCCAGCATCATCCGGCCGGCTCTGGCAGTAGCGTGTTAAGCTCGGCCGTTATCAAATCGGCGTTCACGAATGTCGGGTAGCCCGATTCGTTTACCGGGAACTCAGACTCAAACGTGGTCTTGCCTGCGGCGTCCGGTCCGGCAACAAGCAGAACTTCTTCGTTGGTCGAATAGCCGCCATCCTGTACGTCTGCTCCCAGTCCCTCGATTTGTTCCCTTCGCTTGGCTTGCTTATCATGGCAGCTACCAAAGCACGGAGGCCGAAGCCCTGTCAGCGCAGCTGATCGAAGAGCTCAAGTCCGTCGTGGGGCCGGAGTACGTGGTACACCGCCCCGAAGACCTGATCGTGTATGAGTACGATGCGTCGATCGATACCTCCGTTCCGCTGGCCGTCGTACTGCCCGCAAGCACCGAACAGGTAGCGGAAGTCGTCTGCATCGCCAGCGCGCATGGTGTTCCGATTGTGCCGCGCGGAGCGGGCACCGGGTTCAGCGGCGGGGCAATAGCGGGACCGAACTCTATTTCGTTGGGACTTGCTCGCCTCAATAGAATCCTCGAAATTGACACCGAGAATATGCTGGCTACTGTGGAACCAGGCGTAGTCAACCTCGAACTCTCCAATGCGGCGGCGGTACACGGCCTCTACTACGCGCCCGATCCTTCCAGCCAGCATGTGTGCACAATCGGGGGCAACATCGCGGAGAACTCCGGCGGCCCGCACTGCCTCGCTTACGGCGTTACCACGAACCACGTGCTGGCGCTGCAGATTGTGAGAGCAGACGGCTTAGTTGAATGGATTGGCTCCGGTTCTCGCGAGACCACTGGGTACGACCTTCGCGGAGTCGTTATCGGCTCGGAGGGAACCCTGGCCGTCGTGACCAATATAGTGGTCAGGCTCCTCAGGAAGCCTGAAGCTGTGCGGACGCTTCTCGCCGTCTACTCAAAGATGGAGCAGGCCTCAGCCTCTGTTTCAGGAATCATCGCCGCCGGCATCGTTCCTGCGGCCGTGGAGATGATGGACGCCCTGTGCATCCGTGCCGTGGAGCCTGCCGTCAATGCCGGCTATCCGGCCGACGCCGAGGCGGTACTACTGGTTGAGGTAGACGGCCTGCATGAGACCGTCGACGAAGAGTCGCGCGATGTGGAAGAAATCTGTCGCATGCACGGGCCGATGGAATTCAGAACGGCGACGGACGAAGGTGAAAGGGCTCGTCTCTGGGCAGGTCGTAAAGGGGCCATCGGCGCCTTAGGCCGGCTTGCGCCCAACTACTACCTGCTGGATGGCACCATACCCCGTACGCGCCTGTTGGAAGCGATGAAGGGCATCGATGAGATCTCAGAGCGGGCCGGCCTGCCCATCGCCAACGTGCTTCACGCGGGCGACGGCAATCTACATCCATGCATACTCTTTGATATTAGGGACGAGGACCACACAGCCCGCGCCGTCAAAGCCGGCGGCGAAATCTTGGAGCTGTGCGTGACGCTCGGCGGCGTACTGTCCGGAGAACATGGCATTGGGCTGGAAAAGCAGGAGTTCATGCCACTCATGTTCACCGAAGAAGACATGGAGGCGATGTCTCGGTTGAAACCCGCCTTTGGAGCCGGCGACCTCTTCAACCCCGGCAAGGTGTTCCCCAAGGGGTCGGAATATACGGGTATCGAGCACTCTGCCCTCGTCGCCCATGCGGGCCCGGGCGCCTACGTGTAGACGGCAATGCCGAACTTGACTTCCGCAGCTTCCATGACTTCGGATTCCCGCTCTAGCCGCTCGTATTCGATCGGTGGCGTTGCACCTGGCGCCGTCGCGGAGCCGGAGTCAGTCGAAGGCGTCCGATCCGCAATCGCCGAGGCGGCAACTCATGTCTCGTCGGTCGTCCCAGTTGGCGGCGGGACACGACTGGACATCGGCAATCGCCCCGACTCTATAGACTTGATGCTCTCATCCAGACGGTTGGACCGGCTCGTTAGGCACACGCCGGACGATCTGACTGCGGCGGCGGAGGCCGGTACAATGATTGCTGGCCTCCAGGGTGTTTTTGCGGAGCATGGCCAGTACTTGGCCGTAGACCCGCCCCTCCCGGATCGCGCCACGCTCGGCGGAACGCTTGCAGTCGGATTCTCAGGGCCTGCCAAGTGGCAGTACGGTAACGTGCGTGACTGCGTCATCGGATTGTCTGTGGTTCAGGCAGACGGCATGCTCACCAAGAGCGGCGGCCAGGTGGTCAAGAACGTCTCCGGCTATGACCTTGTCCGGATGCACGTTGGAGCCTTGGGAACGCTCGGCATGATTGTGGAGGCCTCGCTGAAGTTGACTCCTCTGCCCCGCACTGAGTCCACATTGTTGTCGGGCTTCCCCTCGGCAATTACGGCTTGGCAAGCCGGACTCGCGGTGTTCAGGAGCCGCGTCGTCCCTCTCGCGTTGACCGTCTTTGACGCTCAGGCCGGCAAGCTATTCGATATGCTAGCAGGCTCGCACGCGGCCCTTCTGGCTGTTCGATTGGGTGGCAGGAACTTGACCGTGGAACGCCAGGTACGCGAATGTCGATCTTTGATTGAACAGTCGGACGGTACTGTGCTCGAAGCAATCGACCGCGCCGAAGCGTCGCCCCTTTGGAACGGCCTGCGTGACTTTGGCTGGAGTGACCGTACTAGACCCGGCCTACTGCTTCGGGCTATGACAATGCCAACGGAAGGCGCCACCGCCCTTGAAGCGCTTGCAAAGTGCGGAGAGGATGGCCAACCGGCGCTCGTCGGACATCCGGCGCACGGCACAGTAAGCGCGGCTTGGTTCGGCGAAGCCGAGTCACCGCCTGTGTCCGCCCTCCTAGAGGCCCGCGGCACTGTTGAAGGTCTCGGCGGACGCTTGGTTATCGAACGATGCCCCGTAGAACTGAGTTCAGACATCGACGTTTGGGGCGACCCTGGGCCGGCACTGGCCACCATGCGAAAGTTGAAGGAGCAGTTCGATCCTGCCCGCATCTTCAACCCTGGCCGTTTCGTGGGCGGCATATAGTGGCAACCCCCCTTCCGACATTCGCGGAACAATTGGGTCCTGCTGAAGAGGACCTCTACAAGTGCGTGCACTGCGGCTTCTGCCTGCAGGCATGCCCCACTTATGTTGAGACAGGACTGGAGACCGAATCTCCCAGGGGCAGGATTGCCCTGATGAAGGCGGTCCGTTCTGGCCGGATCGGGATCACAGATAGCGTGATACAGCACTGGGAGCTCTGCATTCAGTGCAGGGCCTGTGAGGCAGCCTGCCCTTCCGGCGTTCCTTACGGCCGGATGATCGAGGCCACGATGGCGGAGACGGCTCGACAGCGTTCGTCTTCATGGGTCTCACGGCTCGTATCGGCTGCCGCACTCAATCACGTGCTGCCGCACCAACGCAGGCTCTCGATGGTCGTAGCAGGCGCTCGCCTCTATCGAAAGTCCGGCCTGCACGGCGCTGTTCGCAAGCTGCGGCTGCTGAAGCCGTTCCCGCGTGCGCTTGGCGATCTTCACGACTCGTTGCCTGATATTTCGGCGCACGGGTTCGGGGCACACGGTCAGGTGATTCCGGCCCGTGGTAAGGAGCGGGCACGAGTAGGCTTGCTTTCGGGATGCGTGATGCCGCTGGTGCACGGCCCTCAGATGGAATCCGTCGTCTCCGTGCTATCGAGAAATGGCTGTGAAGTGGTCATTCCGAACGGCCAGGTGTGCTGCGGTGCGATTCACAGCCACGTGGGCGATTTGGAACAGGCTCGCCGGCTGGCCCGCAGTAACATCGAGGCGTTTTTCCGCGCCGGAGTGGACACAATCGTCGTGGCCTCGGCCGGATGCGGCGTTCGCATGAAGGAGTACGGCGACCTGCTGCGAGAAGATCCTGATTACGGTGAGCGGGCAACCCGGTTCGACTCCATGGTCAAGGACGTACATGAGTTCCTTGCCGCCCTGCCCATCGCGCCTCCAGCGGGCAACCTCAATAGCAAAGTGACTTACCAGGACTCTTGCCACCTGTCCCATGCACAGGGAATTACACGCCAACCCAGGGACTTGTTGGACGCCATTCCCGGAGTCCGGCGAGTCGAGATGGAGCACGCTTCGCGTTGCTGCGGCGCCGGCGGCACGTACACGATCACACAGCGCGAGTTCTCGCTGCGGTTGCTGGAGCGCAAGATGCGAACAGTCGCGGCAACTGGCGCGGACGTACTGGCGACGGCCAACCCGGGCTGTGCCATGCAGCTTGAGTTCGGTGCGCAACGCTATGGTGTGCCTGTAAAGGTACGATACATCACCGATCTTCTCGAAGAATCGTACAGGCTCGCTGAAGCTCAGTAGAAGTCCCTCTTCCTCCAGAGGCATTTCCCGCAAGGTGCGCGTCCACAGCTATCACGCCATGGCAAACAAGCCGCTGCCGAAAAATATGTTCCATTATGTTCCGTTTTGTTCCATTTCGTAGCTGGTACGGTGGAGTAATCGGGGCCGAAATGGAACACGAACAGGGCATGAATGGTACCTGGACGGTGCAAGAGTGGAACACAAACGGAACACGGTCCGTGCGACCGATTCCGTGCGAGCCGAAATACAGGCTCCAAGGCCGCGTGGCCGACAAGAGGCGTGTGACGATGTTCATGCGCTTATATTAGCACAGTAGTTCTCAGAGGGCAAGGGACCATATGGATGCGCCTGGGTCTTTTCATTGTCATGCTGTGCGGAGTAAACCGGAGTCGAGAATCTCCCGGCCGGCAGATGCTTAACTACGCTCCGCTTCGTTCAGAATGACATAGCCAAGACGTTACTTGGCTCAGAACCTGTGCCGGCGAAGGCCGGTAACGATAATGAAAAGACCCAGGCAAGCTGTGCCTTGAAGAGACCTCCACAGGGCCGATGATTTACACTACCCGGCAACAACCATGACAGTTCCGAAAGGAGAGGGCAGATGGACCTTGGCCTGCAAGGCAAAGTAGCGGTGATAACAGGTGGTAGCGAGGGCATAGGCAAGGCTTCAGCGATTAAGCTTGCGGAGGAAGGCGCTGCAGTAGTGATATGCGCTCGGCGCGAGGACGTGCTTGAGGCCGCAGCCGCCGAGGCTCGCGAGGTCTCCGGCGGCAATGTCACCGGGATATCAACGGACGTTACTGACCCCGCACAGCTCGAGTGCCTTTTTGACCGGGTTGTCGACGCGCACGGCAGGCTGGACATCCTGGTGAATAACGCGGGCTCCTCCGCCGCCAGCTACTTTGGCGATGTCTCTGACGAAGAGTGGCAGTATGACTTGGACCTGAAGCTGTTTGGGGCAATCAGGTGCTCCCGCCTTGCGATTCCCCACATGCGCAGGCAGGGCGGCGGCCGCATCGTCAACGTCACAGCCGTTGCCGGAAAGGCGCCTCCCGGCAGTTCGGTACCTACGTCCGTCAGCAGGGCTGCGGGCATAGCAC
Organism: Dehalococcoidia bacterium; assembly: GCA_965237445.1. Taxonomy (GTDB): domain Bacteria; phylum Chloroflexota; class Dehalococcoidia; order Lucifugimonadales. The sequence goes on from OZ250142.1 coordinate 2,461,484, forward strand.
TCACAAAGGTCATGTCCAAGGACTACGCCCCGGACCAGATTCTCGTTAACACGGTCTGCATCGGGTTGATCAAAAGCGGCCAGATCGATAAACAGTGGATGAAGGACCGCGAGAACGAGCCAGACCTGACGCGCGACGAGTGGTACGCGCGCAGAGGCAAGACCATCCCCGTGGGCCGCGTTGGCGAGGCTGAAGAGGCTGCGAATGTGATCGCGTTCCTCGCTTCTGAAGCCGCCAGCTACATTACAGGAAGCTCGATCCACATCGACGGGGGCTCCGCGGCCACTATCTAGCCTTCCGTAATCAGGCCATGCCCGAATTTGCCGGAAGCGGCATTGCCCGAGCCGGCGCCCTAGTTAGGGAAGCCGCGCTGCCCGCGTTGGCGCAGTGCGTGATCCGTCAACACGATTGCCAGCATCGCTTCCACGATCGGCACCGCTCGTGGAAGCACGCACGGATCGTGCCGTCCCCTGCCCCGCATTGTTGCCGGCGCGCCGTCCTCGTCCACCGTGTCCTGTGCGCTCGCGATAGTCGCAGTCGGCTTGAATGCCGCTCGGACGACGATATTCTCTCCGTTGGAGATGCCGCCCTGTATCCCGCCGGAGTTGTTGGTTCTCGTGCGAATCCGGCCGCCCTCGCTGTAGAACGGGTCGTTGTGCTTCGAACCTGTGCTCTTTGTGCCGGCGAAGCCCGACCCAACTTCGAAACCCTTGCAGGCTGGGAGGGATAACATCGCCTTCGCGAGGTCGGCGTCCAGTTTGTCGAAGACAGGCTCGCCAAGTCCGGGTGGCACGCCTCGTGCCACGGCCTCCACCACCCCTCCGAGAGAGTCTCCCGCCTTCCGGGCCTCCTTGATGCGTTCGATCATTTGGACGGCGATGTCCTGGTCCGGGCACCGCGCCGCGTTGGACTCCACGTCCTCAGGCCTCACCGTCTCAGGGTCCACGTCCGCCTTCAGACTCTGCACCCTCTTGACGTACCCAACGATCTCCACCCCGTACTCGGAGGCTAGGAAGAGCTTGCCGATGGCTCCTGCGGCCACGCGGCCTACGGTCTCTCTGGCTGAGGCCCGACCGCCCCCTTTCCAGTTCCGTATCCCGTACTTTGCCTGGTACGTGTAGTCAGCATGCGACGGCCTGTAGAGGTGCCGCATGTAATCGTAGTCTTTGCCCCTCGCGTCCCGGTTCCACACGCCGATAGAGATCGGAGTTCCAAGCGTCACGCCCTCGAACACCCCGGACAGTACTGTTGCCTCGTCGGCCTCTCGGCGCTGTGTGGAGATATCACTCTGGCCGGGCCGCCTGCGGTTCAGCTCCGCCTGGATGGCCTCGACCGAGAGCGGCAGCCCGGGTGGGCAGCCATCGACAGTTACGCCCACCGCGTCTCCGTGCGACTCGCCCCACGTAGTCACGCGGAAAGCGCGCCCAAAGGTGTTTCCCATGCCGGTCTGCTCCGCTCGATTCCGGTTGATGCTCGCCCTGTCTGTCGAGTCTATCCTACCATCGGGGAAAGTCGGCATGGTAACATCCGTCCCGGTCCCCAAAGCTGTTCGCATAGCTAAGACCACCTTGGCCGGCGGAGAGATTGCGGGTCCAGACTTAAACGCAAATGCGTGTCGGGTCCGGGCTTAACACCTGCGAGCGCCTCTCGTGGTATCACGAGTGAGTGCGCTCGCAGCCCGGGCCCAACCGACTTGAACATCGGAGGGCCTGCACATGAGTTCGAACGTGGTTCTTTCCAAGAAGGAATACAAAGTCGTGGGCACCCGCCCCGTTCGGCACGACGGTGTCGAAAAGGTCACCGGGGCCGCCCGATATGGCGCTGACATTCACCTTCCAGGCATGCTGCACGGGAAGGTCCTCCGCAGCCCGCACGCCCATGCCGCCATCAAGCGCATAGACCTTTCGGCAGCCGAGGCCCACCCCAGTGTTAGGGCAATCGCCACCGGCAGGGATCTTGCGGAAGTGGCGGACAAGCTCTCCGACATTGGTGAAGAGATATTCACCAGCCTTCGCTACATGCGCGACAACATACTAGCTGCGGACAAGGCGCTCTATGCTGGCCACCCTGTGGTCGCCGTCGCCGCCGACAGCCCGCACTTGGCCGAGGAAGCTCTTGCCCTGATCGACGTCGAGTACGAAGTGTTGCCTCCTGTTGTCGATGTCGAGGCGGCAATGGAGCCGGGCGCGCCGATACTTCACGAGCGTCTGGCAACCTCCGGCCTTGACGGAGAGAGCTACAGGGCGAACACAAACGTCGCCAGTCACGATCAATACATCCTTGGCGACGTGGTAGAAGGCTTCTCGCGGTCGGACGTAGTCGTTGAGCGTGAGTTCAGGACGAAGACCGTACACCAAGGGTACATTGAACCTCAGAGCGCCACCGTCATGTGGCGTGGCGACGGCCAGGTCACGGTCTGGTGCAGCAGCCAGGGACAGTTCGGCGTAAGGGACAGTACGGCCAAGGTGCTCGGCCTCTCCGAGTCAAGGGTCAAGGTAATACCAATGGAGATCGGCGGAGGCTTCGGCGGAAAGCTCTCGTGCAGGCTTGAGCCAATCGCCGCAGTGCTCTCGAAGAAGTCCGGCAGGCCGGTAAAGCTGGCGATGACCCGAGAAGAGGTCCTCACCGCCACGGGCCCCACATCCGGCAGCTACGTGAACATGAAGATTGGCGTGAAGAACGACGGCCGGATCATCGCCGCGCAGGCCATGCTTGCGCTCGAAGGCGGCGCCTTCCCGGGATCGCCTGTCGGTGGCGCAGCGGCCTGCATGCTGTCGCCATACAACATCGAAAACCTCCGTTTGGACGGCTACGACGTGGTCACCAACAAGCCGAAGACCACGGCCTACAGGGCCCCCGGAGCTCCCATTGGCGCGTTCGCAGTTGAAACGGTCGTTGACGAGATCTGCGAGCGGCTACATTTGGACCCGGTTGAGATGCGTGCCCTGAACGCCGCCAGTGAGGGTACCAGGCGCGCGGACGGCGTCGTTAACGGCCCGATAGGCATGGAGGAGATCATTGACGCAGTGCGGGCTCATCCACACTTCTGTGCGCCACTGGCTGATGGCAATACGGGCCGCGGCGTCGCATTCGGTTTCTGGAGAAACAACACCGGCCCGTCATGTGCAATTGCGAACGTTGCCCCGGACGGCTGCGTGGCCCTGACGGAGGGCTCTATGGACATCGGCGGCTCACGCACGGCCGTCGCCCAGATGCTGGCTGAAGTGCTCGGTATCCCTGTCGAGGACGTCCATCCTACCGTCGGTGACACCGAGGCAATCGGCTACACCTCGAACACCGGCGGCAGCGGCGTTGCGTTTAAGACCGGATGGGCCGCTCATGATGCGGCCGAAGACGTCAAGGCCCAACTCATAAGGCGAGCTGCGTTCATCTGGGAGACGGACGCGTCCAACGTCGAGTACGTCGACGGCGTTCTCCGGCACAAGGCGGACCCTGAGCTCAGCTACACTTTTAAGGAGATCGCCGCCCTTCTCAACGGCACCGGCGGTCCGATTGTCGGTCGTGCCAACGTGTATCCGAGGGGTGTCGGCGGCTCGTACATGGCCAACCTCGTGGATGTTGAGGTGGACTCAGAGACGGGCAAGGTTCAGGTGACGAGGTACACTGCCTTCCAGGACGCGGGCAAGGCCGTCCATCCCAGCTACGTCGAAGGGCAGATGCAGGGCGGCAGCGTTCAGGGCATCGGCTGGGCGCTGAACGAAGAGTACTTTTACGGAGACGACGGCCGCATGGCCAACACTTCCCTGCTCGACTACCGCATGCCGACAAGTCTCGACGTGCCAATGATCGATACTGTGATCGTGGAGGTGCCGAATCCAGGCCATCCGTTCGGTGTGCGCGGGGTTGGAGAATCGTCGTTAGTCACTCCTATGGCCGCCATAGCTAACGCGATCCACGATGCTGTCGGTATTCGGATGCGCGACCTTCCCATGAACCCGGATTCAGTCGTCCGTGCGCTCGCCAAGCACAACGGGCCCGCAGAATAAGTCTTTCTAGAAGTCCCGCTTGGCCTCGACAACTTTGCCGGATGTCTTCGGAATGGGACGCAGTGTCTCATTGCGAAAACGACCAGGAGGTTACCCTCACGTTGAGATTCAACCTGAAATCCCCACCGGGCGTTTCGCACGTATCACATGGCGAAGCGCAGGCCCATGTCCGGTAAAATGCGAACGGTACGGCTCAATCCCGGCAGGAATTTAGACAAATGGCAGAAGACGCGGAACTCGTAAACGGGGACTACGCTATCTCGGTTCAGGGCGCCACCAAGGTGTTCGGCGACACCGTTGCTGTTGATCGCGTCACCTTTGATATCAAGAAGGGCGAGGTGGTCGGTTTCCTCGGTCCAAACGGGTCAGGCAAGACCACCACCATGCGCCTCATAACATCGTTCTACTCGCCGGAAGGCGGCAGCATTTTCGTGGATGGCGTCGACACGCAGGACGACGAGACCGCAACTAGGGAGTTGATCGGGTACCTGCCCGAGAGCAATCCCCTCTACGAAGACATGCTCGTGAACGAGTACCTGTCCTTCGTGGCCGATCTTCGCGGAATTCCGAAGGCCGACTACAAACGTAATCTGGAAAAGACCATCGATGAGACCGGTATTAACGAGGTCTACTACCGGCCGATACACGAGCTTTCAAAGGGATACCACCAGCGTGTGGGGCTCGCGCAGGCCATCCTCCACCAGCCGGAGGTCTTGATACTGGACGAACCCACCGAAGGGCTTGATCCTAATCAGCGCGTCACGATACGTGAGCTCATAAAGTCTCTGGGAGAGGAACACACTGTCCTGCTGAGCACTCACGTGATGCAGGAGGTAGAGGCCACTTGCGAACGAATCCTGCTGATTAATCGCGGGAGGCTCGTGGCTGACGACTCCGTGCAGGAGCTCTTGACGCGGGCGCGTGGCATGCGTCGCCTGTTTGTCGAGGCCGAGGGCAACCAGATCGAGTCCAAGCTCAACGTGCTCGACGGACTCGGCAGCATTCGGCGTTTGGATCCTATCGAAAACCGGAAGCGATACGAGCTGACAGTGTCTGGCGACGCCGACTTAAGGCCCCAGGTATTCAACGTAGCCAAGAAGGAAGGCTGGACTCTTTGGGAGCTTCACGAAGAGGCCTCTACGCTGGAAGACGTGTTCCACGTCCTTACTGAAGAGGCTGAGCGGGAGGCACGGTAAGCACACCATGCGGCCGTTCCTTGCGCTCGTAAAGAAGGATCTTAAGGGTTACTTCGATCAGCCCACCGGGTACATCCTGGTAATCATCTTCGTGGTTCTTCTGTCGTACCTGTTCTTTAACGCGGCGTTCCTGAACGACGAGGCCTCGCTGAGGCCGCTGTTCGCCGTAGAATTCAGCCCTTCCCTGCCCTGGCTGCTTGCGATCTTCGTCCCGGCCGCAACCATGCGCCTGCTGGCTGAAGAGCACCGTGACGGCACGCTCGAGTTTCTGATGACCCAGCCCGTCAGAGGCTGGACTGTGTTGTTGGCGAAGTTCACGGCCGGCTTGGTCTTCGTTGGCGCCGCCATCGCCGCCACAATCATAATCCCGCTCACCCTTCAGACCGCCGGCGATCTCGACGAAGGCGCGATAATCGCCCAGTACATCGGCAGCATCTTTCTTACGGCATCACTCATAGCGATCGGTCTGTTCACCTCGAGCCTTACCAGAAACCAGATCGTTTCGTTCATGGCCGCTCTCGCCCTCAACTTTATCCTCATGCTGGCCGGCCTCGATCTGGTGCGCGCAGCCCTCCCGCTGAACGTTGCGGTGTTGTTCCAGGACCTCAGCCCCGTGACCCACTTCAGCAGCATGGCCCGCGGCGTGCTGGACCTGCGCGACGTGGTCTACTTCCTGGCCCTCATCTTCACCTTCCTCAGCGCCGCATACCTGATGCTGCGTGCAAGATCGCTGAGCCGGCGTTCTCCCCGCTTTGTGCTCCTGCAGTTTGGCGTTGCGGGTATGGTCGTGCTTAGCCTGCTCGTCGGCTGGTTTGGAAGCTCGATCGGCGGACGCTTGGACCTGACAGAAGACAAGCTGTACACGCTCAGCGATGGCATGGAGCAGATCGTCGGCGAACTGGACGATGTTTTAACGATCAAGCTCTTCGAGTCCCAGGAACTGCCTCCGCAGTACGCTCTGGTCGCAAGGGATGTGAACGACTTCCTGGACGAACTCGCGGCTACATCCGAGAACGTCTTAGTCGTCAAGCGCTACCCCAAGCCTGAAGAACAGGACGATGAGGCCAGCCTGGAGGCCCAGTTGCTGGGTGTGCCTCAGGTGCAGTCCGAAGTACGGAGCCGTAGCGAACTGCAGCTCCAGAACATCTACCTCGGTCTTGCCATGACCTACGCTGACAGAAAGAAGATTCTGCCCTTCATCGAGCAGGTCGACGGGCTCGAGTACCGCGTTGCCTCGCTCACCAATCAGATGCTGTCTAGGCAACGCAAGTCCGTCGGCTTCCTCTCCGGCCACGACGAGATGACTCTGGAAGTCCACTTGGAGTCCATAGCCAACGCCCTGCAGGTCAACTACGACGTGTTGCAGGTCGAGGCTGAGGAAGGACGCGAGCTGGATCTCTCCGGCCTCGACGTGCTGGTCGTGCCGAGGCCCATATCGCCCATGCCGCCGCAGCACCTGCAGGAGATCAGGGAATACATCGACGGCGGAGGCAGGGCTGCCTTCCTGCTGGACCCGATCGTAATCTTCCCGGACCCTCAGAGCGGGGCCCTCCTGGGCGTGGAAAACACGGCCAGCATGGCGTCGTTCATGAGACGTTACGGCGTGTTCGTGGACACGGACCTGTTGCTCGACTTCCGGTCTTACTCCAACTTCCCCGGCTCCGCGCTTCCCTACCCTTACTGGATGCGCGTCCCGGTCATCGACCACAAGATTGCCGGAAATGCGGAGACCGTCGTACTCGCTTGGGCAAGCTCCGTCGGCAGTACGCGCTCGGAGGTTGGCCCGGTTGAAGTAATACCCCTGCTCGAAACAAGGGGATCGGCCGCGCGCCTTGAGTTGGCCGAAGGTGATGCGATGTTCAACGTGAGCCCGGACATCTTCCCTGACGTGCCGCAAACCGAGTGGAGAGAGCAGCTCACCGGCGTAGCTGTCACTGGCCCGGCGCCTGCCTCGGACAATGGCGCCTCGTTCCGGCTTGTCGTTGTGGGCGATGCGGACTGGATATCCGACACGGTTCTGAGCCAGCCGGACGGTCCAGGAAACCTTCTTCTCTTCTCCAACCTGGTGGACTGGCTGGCGCAGGAAGATGCGCTCGCCGAGATCAGGTCAAAGCTCATAACATCGCGCCAGCTTCTGTTCGACTCTCAAACTCACCAGTTGCTCGTACAGTACGGCAACATCGTAGGCATTCCTGTCTTCTTCGCCCTGCTGGGGCTCTTCCGTTACTTCATGCGCCGCCGCGCCACACGGAGGGTGTACCGAAGTGCAAGGTAGGCAAGTAGCGCTGGTGTTCGTCGTTCTGGTGACCATTGCGATCGCCGGACTGGTTGGGCGGTTTTTCACGGCCGGCTCTGACGAGTTGTCGTTCGAGGGCCTCTTGCCGATCACACCGGATGTCGTCGACGAGGTTACACTCGAAGGCGGCTCCGAGCAGACGACAATTCGCAGACAGAACAACGAGTGGCTGCTGGTTACTGGACGCACCGAGCCCGCGTTCGACCGCCGACTCGCCGTATTCTGGAACACGGTACTCCTCGTCGATGGCGCTCAGCTAATCGCCCGGAATCCCGCCAACCATGAGCGCATGGGCGTGGACGAGTCCCAGGGCGTGCGTGTCGGCTTCTACCTCGGTGATGCCTTGCAAGAAGAGTTGATCTTCAGCACCGTGTGGTCTGAGGAGGCGCGGCTCTGCTACGTGCGCCGTCCGCGCGGCGATGATGTGTACGGCGTACCGTGCGGCTTTTCTCAGATTTTTGACCCCTCACCGTACTCGTGGAGGGACCCCATAATCGCGCAGCTTCCGCGCGAGGAATTGGACTCGCTGACATTCACGTACCCGGACGACGCCTTCGTTTTGAGGCGTGCCGGCCCCGGGTGGGTCGTTGAAGCGGAAGGACAGCAGTTCACGGCCAACCCCCTCCAGGTGGAGACGATGCTTCAGCTCGTAGAGTTCATCGTGGCGCAGGGTTTCGTGGAGGACGATCAAGCGGGCACCGTCGACTTCGGTTCGCCCCACGCGCAGCTTACCGTCGCCACGGCGCCCGGATCGCAACTGGGCGGCGTAAACATGCTGTTCCTGAGGGTGTCAGATGATGTCTACTACGTGAAGCGCCAGGGGTCAGACGACGTCTACCTGTTGGACGGTCGCACCGTTGATGCCCTGCTGCGTCCCCGCGAGGGCTACATCTTTACGATCGAGCCGGCACCGGACACCGGAGGCTAGCACCTCTCGCCTGCCGCCGGAGGCTTCCCTGCAATTCTCCCACGCCGCCTGTGAGAGTAGAGAGACAATGCTAGGCGCATGCCTAGTGCTCCCCCAGGGAACGGCGAACGTCTAATTCCCGCGGGAATGTCTGCCTTTGAACGCCGGCCCAGCGTAGAGGCAGGTTTCAAACCTGCCCTCTCCCTAAATCCGCAGGCACGGCGCCATTTGACGTTTGCAGGCCATCCGCCGACTCGCCCTTTATGGGTGCAGGTCCACGCGCCCTGCCCCTGCCTAGTGCGCGGCCTCATAGTGCGCCCCCAGCGCGTCGTACGCGAAATCGCTGTCGATGTCCCGCCACACTGAGTGCACGTGGTTGGCGTAGTCCTGAGTGTTGTCGTACTCCACAAAGAAGCGCGGCCCGTGAATGCGGTAGTAGTGCGGCTCGCGCGGCCTGTCGCCGCCCGCCCATCCGAAGTGGATGTCCTCTATCCCTGCTGCCTCGATCTCCCTCATTGAGCGCTCTGCCAAACTGCCCTCATGCCGGTCGACGTAAGTCCTGACCAGCGACATCAGCCTGTCGCGAGAGTCCGCTGGCAGCGCGCCTGCGGCCACTCCCGCCGGCCGGCCCAACTCCACGCGCTTGCTGTTCCGCATCACCATCTCGGACGGAGCCACCGGGTAGATCGTCGCAATAGACCGCAGGTCGTCGCCGAGCGACACGTACAGGTCCCGTGCAAGGTCCTCCTCCTGGCGCATTATCCTCAGACCTTTGTGGTGCCCGTGACGCACCTGCGCCGGGTTGGCTCCAAGGAAACAGGGCGTGGACCCTGCCACCTTCCCGTCGACTATAGTGAAATGCAGTGACAGGTGGTGTCCTTCCACCCTCCACCCCCACGTCCCGTCGCCCGGCTCGCCGAAGATGCTGTGAAAGTAAAGCTCCGGCAGCCGCCTGAAGCTCGACGCGCCGGCCATTGCCTCCACCTCGCCAAGTATCAACTCGTGGTCTATGATCTGCTTGGCGCGCTCGAAAGCCTCCGGGTTCAGCCCGGACGACATCAAGGCGTCAGCCGCCTCGAGCGCCGCGCCGTCCATCTCGCCCCTGGAGAGACCCTGCCGTTCCACCGGCGTGAAGTACCAGTTGAGTCGCTCCGGCGTCACGAACGGGAAAGTCGCTCTGGATCGCTGGGAGGTGTTGAGAGTACTAAGCCAGGCCTTCGCCGCCTCCGCCATCTCGTGCGCCGCCTTCACGGTGTTTGGTGCTTCGCCCATCGCGTGCCTCCTTCAGGTTCGAGCGTGCCCTCAGTCTATCCACCCCATCCTTGTATCTTGGAGGGGCGTGGCAGATCGGTCCATCCTTGGTCGCAAGAGACCGCAGGTTAGCATGATCGTCACGCCCCTAAGCTCCCCCAAGAGCCCGTACAGTTGGTCGGACCCGAGAGTCCGGATGTGCAAGGTTGGGCCCGGGAGTACATCGATCTTAGTCCAAAGGAGGGGTGAATGGAATCAGGCGAAGTTTACATCGGTGTGGATGTGTCAAGCTCTGAGTTTGTAGTTGGGGTCTTACCAACCGGTGAGCTGTGGAAGGTAGCAAACGATTCAGAAGGGATCGCCTCATTGAAACAGCGTGTTGAGGCGCTTCGTCCTACGCGCATAGTACTGGAAGCTACCGGAGGGTATGAGACCAGGGTTGCGGCCGAGTTGTTCGATGCGGGACTGCCTGTATCGGTCGTCAACCCGCGGCAGGTCCGTGAGTTCGCACGTGCTACGGGGAGGCTGGCCAAGACCGACACGATCGATGCACTGATGCTGGCTCGCTTCGCAGAGGCCGTCAAGCCGCCTGTACGCAAACTGCCAGGAGAAGCCGAGAGGAAGTTGCGAGGCTTGGTTGCCAGGCGCCGCCAGGTCGTCGGGATGATCACAGCTGAGCGCCACCGCCTGTCGAAGGCGCCGATGGCCGTCAAGCCCGGAATCAGACAACACATCACCTGGCTGAACAGTGAGTTGGATGACCTAGATGAGCATCTGGACAGCCTGATCAAGTCCAGCCCAATGTGGCGGCCCAAAGTCAACCTGCTGCGTAGCGTGCCGGGCATTGGACCTGTGGCCTCCACCATGCTGTTGGTACATCTTCCTGAACTCGGCCAACTCAATCGCAGACAGATCGCATCTCTCGTGGGCGTTGCACCACATAATCGAGACAGCGGCACCTTCCGAGGCAGACGGTCGGTATGGGGTGGACGAGGACATGTCCGGTCGGCTTTGTACATGGCGACCCTCGTGGCTACTCGTTTCAATCCGGTGATCAAAACCTTCTACACACGTCTGTGCGAGGCAGGCAAACCAAAGAAGGTCGCCCTGACAGCCTCCATACGAAAGCTACTTACCATCCTCAACGTCATCATGAGAGACCAGACACCCTGGGATCCGACCAAACACACTCAGCCTGCCAGAATCTCTTGACACTCAAGACAGTTGCTAACCTTCCGTGTACGCCCAATGCACGCCCTTGTCCATAGCACAGCCGTCTCCGGTCTGATAGGACGAGATCTCTAGCATTGCAGACGCTTCAACTTCCTCAACGCGTGCCTCACATCCAATCGGCAAACGGCTCCCCCTTTATAGGTGGAGGGCCATGCCCTGCCTGCCTGTTGAAGTCCGGGCTGTTCATGTGTAACTTAGGCGCACCAACACTTGGAGTCTAAGAACATGGCAACAGCAGAGTCAGGTAGGGTCTCCTCGCTTCGACTGTGCCTCGGGCATCGTGAGCCGATGGAAGAGGTCGGCGACGTCGAGATAGTCGCCGGCTACGGCATCGAGGGAGACCGGCACGCCACGCGCGGCCAGGCCCGCGCCCACCGGCAGGTGCTGCTCATGGCGCAGGAGATGCTGACCGCATTCGACCTTGCCCCCGGCGAGGTTAGGGAGAACATCACCACCGAGGGTATAGCACTCCAGGAGCTTGCCACCGGAGACCGCCTCGCTCTTGGCAGCGAAGCCGTCCTCGAGATCACCGGCGACTGCGAGCCCTGTGAGCGTATGGACGAGATTCGCCAGGGCCTACGGGGCGAGCTCGAGCGCAAGCGCGGAATGCTCGCTACCGTATTGGAGAGCGGCACGGTCAACGCCGGCGATCCTGTCCGCGTACTCAAGGGCGCAGCGGCCCGCTAGTCCTCTTCGAGTGAACGTTAACCGTATGCAAGGCATGGCGCAGACCGTGCTCGGGCCCGTCCCGGCTCACGAGCTCGGTCCCACGATGACGCATGAGCACCTGCTCATCGACTTCAGGACCACGTTCGATCCCCCAACCGCTGCCTCCGACCTGGGCCGCGCCTACGAGCCGGTCAGTCTCCAGAATCTCGGCTGGGTGCGGTATCACTGGAACAGGAACAGGGACAACCTGCTCCTGACCGACGAAGAGACCGCCATTCGCGAGGTCGAACTGTACCGGCGCGTCGGAGGCCGCACGATCGTCGAAGCCACAACAATTGGCATCGGCCGTGACCCGCTCGGTCTAGCCAGGGTTGCCACGGCCGCCGGAATCCACGTGATCATGGGCGCAGGCTACTACGTCGCGGCCACGCACTCGTCCGATATGGACCACATGGAAGAGGAGCAGCTTACAGCCCGGATGATCGGCGACATAACCGATGGCGTCGACGGCACGAAGGTAAAGGCCGGGATCATTGGAGAAATCGGCTGCACCTGGCCTCTCACCGCCAACGAGCGCAAGGTGCTCCGCGCCGCCGCCGCGGCACAGAGAGTGACCGGCGCACCTCTGCTGATTCACCCCGGCCGCAGTCCGCGTGCCCCCTTTGAGATCCTGGACATTCTTGCGGAGGCCGGCGCGGACATTAGCAGGGCAATTATGAGCCATCTCGACCGCACTTACACGGACCAGGAGACACTTCTTGAGTTCGCGGCCAGGGGCTCATACCTCGAGTACGACCTCTTCGGCGTAGAGTGTTCCTACTACCCCCTTTCCGACATCGACATGCCAAGCGATGCCCAGCGGCTCGACTACATCGAGCGCCTGATCGCCGAGGGCTACCAGGACAGGATCGTCGTGGGCCACGACATGTTCTCCAAGCATCGCCTCAACGCCTACGGTGGCCACGGCTACGGTCACATAATCGAAAACATCGTTCCAAGGATGCGGCAGCGTGGCATGACCGAAGAGGCCATCCGCGCCATCATTGTAGACAACCCCGCTCGCGTTCTCGCGTTCGCCTGACCGCGCCCGCATACCAACTGAACTTAAACATCTAGGAGGAGTTGATGTCCGGGCATGGCCCAGGCCGGGAACCCGTCTATCAAGGCGTTCCTGGAGGTTCTCTCTGTCAAGAATGTACACGGTCACCCGCGTCGCCACTCTCGATCAACGAAGTAACCTATGAGTGATCGTAAAGAGATAATTCCGCCTTTACGCCAAGCAGAAATCTTTGTCCTTGAGACGATCAAAGATACCGGAAGAATGGCCTTCGGTGATTATGAGCCTCTCCGTCAAGCGACGACTGCGTTTGATCGGCTGCAGGAGATGGGCCTCATCTACAGAGGGTTTGTCACATCAGACGGTGAAGATTACTTGGAGCGGCTGAAGTATCCTTGGAAAGTGTGGTTGAAGGAAAACTGGTTTCCGGTCGCCGTACTCGTCGTGGGGCCGATAGTGTCAGGGCTAGTAGTGTACGGGTTGGATCAAATCTTGCCCTAACCGACCGTAGGAGTAAGAGCACTTAAACATCTAGGAGGAGTTGATGTCTGCCGAAGCCAAGCTAAAAGAGTTGGGAATTGAGCTACCCGAGTCCCCAGCGCCGATCGCAAACTACGTCCCCGCCGTCAGGACCGGGAACCTGTTGTACCTCTCCGGCGTCGGCCCCGCCAAGCCCGCCGACGGCCCTGCGCCGACGGGCAAGCTGGGCGCCGACCTCAGCATCGAGCAGGGCTACGATGCCGCCCGTCTGGTTGGGATCAACCTGATTGCCCGCCTCAAGAGCGAGCTCGGAGACCTCGAGAGGGTGAAACGCGTGATCAAACTGTTATCCATGGTTAACTCCACTCTGGACTTCGATCAGCAGCCCGCCGTGGCAAACGGCTGCTCCGATCTGCTCGTCAACGTATTCGGCGACCGTGGCCGCCACGCGCGCTCCGCCGTAGGCATGGCCGGCCTTCCAGGCAACATACCCGTCGAGATTGAGATGATCGTGGAGGTCACGGACTAGCGGCCCCGCTGGCAAATTTCCGGCCAATACGAAAACGGGTGCGTAACCTTGTGTTTGGCTGGCGCGGAAAATTCTCCTACCCCTTCCCCAGTCTGCTGGGGAAGGCCGGGATGGGGATTCGCTCCTCACACAATTCACCATGTAAGGGTTCCCGGATTGGACCGGCTGCATACGTCTCCCAACCGCAGAGCTTGTTGGGCACTAAGACCCGGGCGCCGCGCCCTGCCCCGTCGCGTTGCCCACCGGGAACTGCGACGCCCAGCCGTCGAAGCCGCCATTCAAGGCCGCCGACTTGTGCCCCATCGCCTGTAGCTGCTGCGCCGCACGGGCGCTCGTGGAGTCGCCCGGTCAGGCGCAGTAGGCGATGATCAGCGTCTCCCCTCTTGACTTGGCCGCTGCCCACTCTGAGACCTCGTCCGGCAGCACCCTTACGGCGCCTGGAATCTGGGCCTGCGACGCCTCGTAGCTGGACCGTGACCGCACGTCTAGGATGACTGGCGGAGTGGGGCCGGCTGCCATCTCGTGCAATTCTTCCGGCGTAACCATCCGTACCACGCTATCATCCTTCACAAAGAGGCCGTCCGCGGTGCCCTCCCGCTCTTCGGCCAATGTGACGCGCGCTGCCTTCCGCCCGTACCAGGCTCCCAGCGGGGTAGTACTCGCGCCGTGGATGGCAACGGACGCGATCACCACAACCCCAACCGTGGCAAGCAGCTCTTCGGCGCCCGGTATGCCCGCCTGCACGGCAAGCAACGCCAGCAGTAAGGAGTTGAGTCCTCGAGGCCCGAACCACGCGATCATCCCCTTCGCCTCTAGGCTCAGTTTGGTCCGCGCAAGCAGCAGCCCCAGCACCGGCGGCCGAAGTCCGAAGATCACGATCGCTGCCAGTGCAACGGCCAGCGGGATGTTGACCGTGTCCAGAATGCCGGACAGCACCGCTCCGAAGAGGACGAACGCCAGCAGCATCGCCATCTCGGACGTCACCTCGCCGTACTCCATGAAGCAGTCGCAAAGGCGCTGGTTCAGCAGCACTACGGCCAGCCCTGCGGCGAAGGCGGCCAGGAAACCGTCGCCTCCGGCCGCGGTTGCCGCGCCGAAAGCCGCGAGAACCAACCCGATGCCGTAGAACGACTGGTGCTCCCGACGGATGTTCATTCGAGCGTCAACCCGGTTCATCAGCCACGAACCGAGGCCCCCGATGGCAAACCCTATTGCCGGTCCCAGCAGCAGAAGCTGAGCAAGGAATCCGGCCCACCCTGCCATGTCCTTACCCTGCACTTGTGCAACGGCTATCAGCACCAGAATCACCGGGAGCACGATGATGTCGTTTGTTCCCGCCTCGATCTTGAGCACCTGCCGGACCGAGCGCGGGACTCTGGAGTCGCGCACCAGCTCGCGGAGTACCACCGGGTCGGTCGAAGCCAGTATCGCCCCGCCTATGAATGCGATAAGCCAACCGAACCCCAGCATCAACGCCAGCGGTAGCGCCCCCAACGTAATGATTACCGCCGTGCCCGGTCCCAGAATTAGCGCTGGAATCAGCCAGCGCCGTCCCAGCTCTTCCACTTGCAGGTTGAGCGCGTCCAGAAAGAGGACCAAAGAAAGCGTCAGTGCGGCAACCACCTCCAGGATGGGATCGTGCGGCCCCATCTCCAGTAGCCCAAATCCGCTCTCGCCCAGCAGGAGTCCCAGCCCCAGGAACAGAATGGGAAAGGACAGAGGAGACCGCTCCACCGCGCCCGACACCAGCGCGGTGACCACCATGATGATCGCTACAAGACCGAAGGCCGGCAGAAACTCAGGCAACATGGCCTACACTCTACTTCGTCCGGCCTGCTACTCGCGTAAGAGACTCCCCATTGGTATGCTCTTCCTTTGGCCGTATCGCTAAGAGGGTGTCTAAGATGCTACCTCTCACCTCAGCAGGTGGCCAAGGTAAGAGGCGCTCCTGTGGAAAACGCCGCTGTGACACCGGGGACTCACCCCCATCCCCTCGAGGGACTCGGGGCAGGCTCCTTCGGCTGCGCTCAGCACAAGCTCTAAGGCAATAAAGCTCGGAAAGTGTCACATTCTGTCACATTTCGTAACATTTCATAGCTGGGAGCGTGTGGGAAAAGTTACGAACTTAAGACGAATTGAATACGGTTTGTATACAGATCGAGCCATTTTGAGTAAAAATGTGACAGTCTCCCCATAGCTACGAGGGAGTTTTCGGGCAGGGAGCCGCGCTGTGCGAGGAGGCTCGCAGCGGCCCGGTCGATGTGTCGTGCAGAGTTCATGCGTCCATAATAGCACGCGCGTTCGCAGAAGGGAAGGGAGTTGGTGGGGATCAGACGGCGGCGGCGGGTTAGTTGCGCAGTGCTTGGCCGAGCACATACCCGCCTTCGGCGACACGCATCCGGTCACGCACAGCCCCATGAACACGCTCCCAAGTCCCATCATGTCGCCAGGTGCGAAAGTAGTGGAACGTGGTCCGCCATGGAGGCAGATCGTGGGAGAGCATCCGCCACACGCACCCGGTCCGCAGTACATAGCGGATAGTGTTGACCACCTCCCGCCGCGAGTACTTCAGTGGCCGCCCTCCAGGCTTGGGAGGTGGAAGCAGCGATTCCAACAGCTGCAATTCCCGGTTGCTCAGGGCGCTGGGATATGCTCTGCGTGTCATGATTCATGACTCAATGACCCTCCCGTCCATACCCCCAAGAGGATTAAGACAACCTTTTTAGACACCCACTAAGTGAGCTGCATGACTCTAGCGGGGATTGACACCGTCAGGCCCATGTGGAAAACTGCATGTACATTTCGCTAACAGGTGGCCAGGCAGGTCTCTCGAAACAAGGAGACCCGACTTGGCCACTTCATTTCTTAGCGCTTACAGACTGATTCAAAGTCAAATCTCGCGCACTGACAAACGATAGTTCAGCGAGTTCACTACCAGTTAACATCACGTCCTTGTAGCCGTTCGCAATGTGGTGAACAACTTGCAGCCCCTCCACGTAGATAGACGAGGCATGGGTTACGTGTGCGGGCGTTGGCATGTTCAGGTTGCCAGTAATGTACTGTCGCAGATTTTCCGTATCTTCTCGAGTCAGGTCTATCCGGTCAAGAAGCTCGTACTGGTTCGATGTCAATGGGAATTGAAGAAAGTGATGCTCGAGCAGTCGGCGGAGGATGTAGTTTCTGAACCTGACAGGGCTCGCCGGCCTCCTTCCGCCAGGCTTGAGGTAGGTACCCGTGTATCGTAGTTTGTCGAGGTACACTACGGAGGCCTAGATGTTCTTGCCTCCCTCGGACAGCGCACGGATCGGATCAAGTAGCCTTGTGAACTCCATCTTCCGCGCAGGAATCTTCAGCTCTCTATGCAGGCCTGAGTAGTATCTGAAGGACGCCACGTGTCAGTTTAAGTCACGAAACGTGTCGTCAGCTAGGTGCAGGGCGGCGGCGACGTAGTAAGTGCTGCTGAGTAACTTTCCTGATTGTGTATCGAGCTTGAATGCAGCATCACCAGACTCGTCGACGAACACGTAGTCATGCTTCGGCATCCGACTTCAATGCCTCCCTATTTCCGTTTAGGTCCTGCCTGTCCAGCCACAGAGTCGCACGGAGCACATCTCTCCATTTGGACGCAGGGCCTGCCGCGCATCTCAATTTTGGGGCCTAGTCTTCTCTGCCCCTACGCCAGCACCTGCATCGTGTAACGCGACTCCAGCAATTCACCCGTCGCAAAACGTCCGAGGTTCAGCATCGAGATATCGATCGTCGACGCGCGGCCGTCGACGATAAGCTCTGCCATAAGCTGCCCCACCATCGGCGACAGCTTGAACCCGTGGCCGCTGAACCCAACTGCGCAGTACAGGCCGTCGATCCCTTCCACCGCGTCCAGCACCGGGTGCCAGTCCGGCGTGACCGTGAACAGTCCCGACCATCCGCCGCGAAACAGCCCATCCTCCATGCCGGGAATGCGCTTGGCAAGGCGGACCATCGTCTGCTCCACCTTCGCCATGTCCACGCCCTGGTCGAAGTCTTCCGGGCTGCCATCGTGCTCGTCCTCCCCTACCCCGACCATCGTGATGTTTCCAACGTCCGGTCTCGGCGACATGTCGTTGACCACGTCTCCCAGGATCGGATGCTGTCCGATGCTGTCCGGCCTGCGGATCATCACCACCTGGTGCCGCACCATGCTCAGTGGCATGTTCACGCCGATGCCGGCCAGCAGCTTCCTCGACCACGGCCCGGCGGCCACCACCGCCGTGTTCGTCTCAATGCGATCCTCTCCCGCCCGCACGGCCGACACGCGCCCTCCCTCGATGTCGATGCCCGTTACGCGGGCGTCGGTCCGCACCGTTGCGCCGAGCTCGCGTGCCCGGCCCGCGAAGCCGTTCGTGACAGAGTACGGGTCGGCGTAGCCGGACTCGGGCTCGTACGCGAACACCTCACCCTCTTCTGCCGCCAGCAACGTCGAGATGCGCGGCACATCCTCTGGACCCAATATCGTGGTATCCACGCCCACGGCCTGCTGCATCTCTACGTTCTGTCGTAGCGCCTCTCGCTCAGACTCCGATACCGCAATGAAGTATCCCGTGTTCACATAGCCCGAAGGCGTACCTGTAATCTCCTCAAAGTCCCTGAACTGCTTCAGGCTCTCCCAAGCCATGCGGGTCGTGACTTCGTTCGAATAATGCGTCCTGAGAATCGCCTGTGACCTGCTCGTCGAGCCGGAGGCCAATGTTGACTGCTCCAGCAGGACCGTGTTCGTGACCCCCTTCGCGGCGAGGTTGTAGAGAATGCTCGTTCCCATCACTCCCCCGCCCACCACAACCAGGTCCGCCGATCGCGTTGCCATTCCGACTTACCTCCGTACTATCCAGCCGCTAGATGCCATTGCCACGACCATTCCTCAAGATTGTCTGCGAGCCTCGATCTTGGCGAGCCTGAGAGGATTGCCCTCAGTGGAAGTAACCATCCGCCGGCCCTCTTTATGGGTGCAGGGCCGCGCTCTGCCCCTGCCTAGTCGTCGAAGTCCCTGATGACCTTGCCTGGGGCCGCTCGTGTGTACTCACCGTCTTCGATCACCATCGCTCCGTTGACCGCCACGTGCGGCACTCCCACCGCATAGCTGTGCGGCGACTCGAACGTCGCCGTGTCTGCCACCGTGACCGGATCGAGTGCCACTATGTCGGCCGCGAAGCCTGGCGCTATCCGGCCTCGCCTTGTCAGCCCCATACGGGAGGCTGGAAGCGTCGTCATCTTCCTTATCGCCTCGGCAAATGAGACCACATCGTGTCGCCTCACGAACTCGGCGATGAACCGCGGGAACGTACCGTAGCTCCTTGGATGCGGCACTCCGGCCGACAACACTCCCTCGGTTGACAGCGAACTTCCGTCCGATCCCACCGATATGAGCGGGTGCTGCGCGATCTCCAGGACGTCGTCCTCGCGCATCGCGTGGATGACCACCATGGCCTCGCCCATCTCGTAGAGTCGTACGGCCGCCTCGGCTGGGTCGCAGCCAAATTCCTCCGCGATGGCGGTCATCGTCATGCCCTCGAATCTTGTGTCTTCGGCCAGCCGGGAAATCACAACGCCTTCGGGGCTTCGGTTCCATTCGTAGTTGTAGTTGATCCCGTCCTTAACTTGGGACCGTGTCTTGGCGTCGGCTAGCCGCTCCATTGCCTCTGCTCGTCCACCGGCCAGTGCCCAGCGCGGAAAGATTGCTCCTGTCAGCCTCGTACTGGCGGCGGTATACGGGTACTGGTCTCCGGCAACGTCCAGGCCCTCATACACCGCGGACTCCATGAGCTCCAGCACATCTGCCGCCCTGCCGAACACGGTCGGTCCAACACACTTCACGTGCGAAATTTCCAGCCGCACCCCCGTTCTCCTACTGACCTCTATCGCTTCGTTCAGCGCCACGAAGAGTCCCACCGAGTGGGCGCCTTCGTCGCGGATGTGTGTGGAGTAGATCTTGTCCCGTTCCGACACTGCGCGGCAGATTTCGATCACCTCTTCCAGCCGCGCGTAGTTTCCGGGGTCGTAGAACAGTCCGGTCGAGAACCCCATCGCCCCGGCGTCCAGGCACTCCACCACCAGCTCTTGCATCCTGTCCTGCTCATCGGGCGATGGCGCTCTCGCGTCGAGACCGACGATGCACGCCCTGATCGTGCCGTGCCCCACCTGGCATGCCAGGTTGAGCGGCGGACGTGCGGCCTCAACGGCGTCCAGGTACTCGCCGAACGAGGTCCAACCTAATCTTTGCGCCTCGGGTCCTCTGCCCAACCGCGCCTCGAGCTGCTCGCGGGCCTTACCGATCACCGGCGCGCAGAAGCTGCTCCCGCAGTTGCCCGCAAGTTCTAGCGTCACGCCTTGCCGGACCTTGCTCTGTGCTGTTGGATCGTGCAGGAAAGACGCATCGCTGTGCGTGTGCAGGTCTATGAATCCCGGAGTAACCGCCAGCCCAGTCGCGTCGATGGTCTTCACCGATTCGCCTTCAAGCCGTCCTATGGCCACGATCTCGTCCCCCGCAACAGCTACGTCTGCGGAGTACGGCGGACTTCCGGTCCCGTCATAAACACTGCCGTTCTTGAAGATCAGGTCGTACATATTGGTTTCAGTCCTGTCCTTTGTCCATCGGAAACGTTTGCCGTTCCAGCGTCACGATTCTGCTCCTCCAAACTTGGCCGCCGATACCCTCGAGCGCCCGTTGTCCGGGCCGGTCCACCTCCAACACTCGCTCTAGCAGCGCTTCTCCGAAATCGGCGACATATCCGCATCTTTTCCGGAACCCGTTCAAGGTGTGCCTCTCCCCTCCTAGCAGGACGTGGCCGATAGAGCCTTCGTGAGCGGCAAACACCGATCTCGTCACCTCGCAGCACTTGTCGTACAGTTCCCGTACAAGCCGTTCGCGGCTCCGCGCGAACCGCCCGGCCGATGACCCGCCCTTCCGATGACGGTTCTTTACGTACCGGGACCCCGATTTTGACGCGATGAGTTTGTCTCCTTGAAGCACCCCTACCGCGTACCTGCCTAACCGAAGCAACACTATCCCGACGAAATACTCCGTGTCTAGCATGCCCAGCAACGGCCCTGGCTCGAAGCCGTCCGAACGCAGCACCGAACGCAGCGGGAATGGCGGCACGACGACCGCTGCTCGGTCTGCCGAACGGAACACCGCGAGTCCCGTGCTCGCATGCCCGGTTGCCTCGGCTATGTCTGTCAACGGAAGGGCGTCGGACCCTGGCGCGGTTGTCTGCATTCGCGATCCGCAGCCGCTCGGCAGGTAATCGCTCCTGAATCCGTCCGCGCTCTCGGAGAGCTCCATTAGGAAGCCTCTGAGCCGGGCCTTCCCCATCCACGACCTGCTCGTCACGCGAAGCATCGATGTCCCTGTACCATCCTAACTGCGGCTGGCGTACGGCGACGCATTCTATATTAGCGGCTCAGGTTGACGCGCCGCAGTGCGCGTTCATAAACTTGCGGAAGCCGTTGATTCCAAGACTTGCGCGAAGGGACGTTTTTGCGAATTGCCGTAGGCGCCGACCACGCTGGCTACCACCTCAAAGAGCAGTTGGCCGATCAATTGAGAGAGCAGGGCCACGAGGTCTTCGATGTGGGCGCGCGCCAGCACGACCCCGCGGATGACTTTCCCGACTTCGCGTTCGCCTTGGCGGAAAGAGTGGCCGCTGGAGATTCCGAGAGGGGCATCATGGTCTGTGGCAGTGGCGTCGGCGCGAGCGTTGCTGCCAACAAGAAGCCGGGGATACGTGCCGCCGTCTGCCACGACTCGTACTCGGCGCATCAGGGCGTGGAGCACGACGACATGAACGTGCTGTGCCTTGGGGCCCGTATCGTGGGAATTGAAGTTGCCAAGGAGTTGGTCGCCAACTTCCTTGCTGCCAAATTCAGCGGTGAAGAGCGTCACTGGAGAAGACTTCGGAAGGTCATCGCTATGGAAGACGAATCTTTCCGGCACTCGACATAGCGTACGAGAACGAACTGCTACACTCCCAAGCTGAACAGGGTTGTCGGAAGCACAAGTCATGCCTATAATAGGCCCGCCTAGTTCACACTATAAACATGTTTGGAGGCGCACAATGCAGGCATACTGCCTTAAGTGTCGTGATCACAGGGAAGTAGAGAACGCAGAGGCTGTCACTCTAAAGAATGGCCGACCTGCCACTAGGGGCACGTGCTCCGTCTGCAAGTCCACCGTCTTCAGGATTGGTAAGGCCTCCTAGGTCACCAGTCTCTTTAACCCCAGCGGGACAGGAGCGCGAGGCCGGACAGGCATCCCTCACCGCCCGCCCTACACGACACATTAGCGGCGCTGCGGAAGGTGCTCCCACATGAAGGGAGCGCCTTCCATACTGTGTCAGGCTCCCGTCACCTCTTCCATTACCCTCAGCACATTCTCCCCTAGAATCTTTCTCACGTCGTCCGGCCCGTAGCCTCGTTTCAGCAGTTCGTCCGTTATCCAGGGCATCATTGAGCAGTCGTCCAGACCTCTAGGCGCCGAAGGAATTCCGTCGTAGTCCGATCCCAGTCCCACGTGGTCGGCGCCCATCACGTTGACCATGTGGTCGATGTGGTCTATGACCTCGGTGTAGTGTGGCGGCTCCAACTCCGAACCTAGTCGCTCTCGATGCTGCCTCCGAAGGTCGCTGAGCTTTCGCTGCAGTTCCTCGTCGCTCCCGCTCCAGCCGACCTCGAGCTCTGCTACATCTTCCTTGTGGCGCCCACCCAACTCCTCCGCGGCCAGCCGGTGCGACTCCGACACGAACGCCGGCGCGAAGTTCACCGACACAACGCCGTTATTCGCGGCCACCGCCCTCAGTTGGTCGTCGTTCATGTTTCGCGGGTGCTTGCAGATGGCGAGGGCCGACGAGTGCGACGCCATCACCGGCTTACTCGTGACCTCCATTGCGTCCCAGAACGTCTTTACCGACACGTGCGAGATGTCGACTATGATCCCCAGCCGGTTCATCTCGCATACAATTTCCCGCCCGAGGTCGTTCAGCCCGTCGTGACGCGGCTCGTCGAGGATGCCGTCCGCCCAGTTGTTGGTGTTGTTCCACGTCAGCGTCATGTATCGCACGCCAAGCTCGTGGAACATGCGTAGCGCCGCTAGGTCGTCCTGTATCGCGTGGCCGCCCTCGATGCACGGGATGCCGGCGATCTTGCCCTGCGCCTTCGCGTCCCTCACGTCGGCCGCCGTTCGCGCCTGCGTAATCCGGTCCGCGTGGGCCTTGAACGTCGTGTGCATCGCGTCGAAGTACTGGAGCAGCCGCTGTATCCCGAAGTTCAGTTCGTACTGGTGAGGGTTCAGCCACCCCGCGAAGAACTGGCCGTCGATGCCCCCCTCCTGCATCCGTGGTATGTCCATGTGCCCCCGGCCGGTGTCCTGGCCCAGGTCTTCCCCATCGTCTACCGCTCGGCCGAAGCTGTCTGAGTGCGTATCGACGACTATGGATGAGAAGTGAAGCTCTCGCGCCCTTTCGCTGACCATTTTGACCTCCCAGTGTTCAATGTGCCGGTCCCGTCTGCCCGCAGTGTCCCCCAACACACATGAAAAGACAAACCGCGATTCCGTGCCTCCAGTCCATATCCAGTGGGCATTGGTGACGGTATCATTAGAGTACAAAGCTAACTTGAGGTAACTGAACAATGAACGGCCCTGAGCTAAGAGAAGCCTTCCTGAGTTTCTTTGAAAGCAAGGATCACTCCAGGGCTGCCAGCTCTTCCCTGATTCCCGTTGGGGACCCCACGCTCCTGCTCACAACAGCGGGCATGGTCCAGTTCAAGCCGTACTTTGCAGGCCAGTCCGTGCCGCCCAACAAGCGCATGGCCACGTCGCAGAAGAGCTTCCGCACGGATGACATCGACGAGGTCGGCGATGCAACCCACCTGACGCTCTTCGAGATGCTCGGCAACTTCAGCTTTGGCGACTATTTCAAGGGCAAAGCGATGGATTACGCCCTCGAGTTCGTGCTGGACCACATGGGTCTGGAAAAGGAACGTTGCTCGATCACCGTCAACCACATCGACGAGGAGAGCATCGGGCTGTGGATGGATCGAGGAATACCCGAAAGCCGCATCTACCGGTTCGACGACTCCGAAAACTGGTGGGGGCCGGCCGGAGACGAGGGCGCCTGCGGTCCAAACTCGGAGATCCATTACGACACTCAGTCCCCGCGAAGATGCGGCGAGCCTGAATGTGCGCCCAACTGCACGAACACCTTCGGTCCGCACGACGAGACGTGCGAGCGTTTCGTCGAGATATGGAATCTCGTGTTCATGCAGTACGAGCAGCGCCTCGACGGCACCCGCACCCCCCTGCCCGCCCCCGGTGTCGACACCGGCATGGGCTTTGAGCGGGCCGCCGCCATTCTTCAGGGCGTTGACACCATTTTTGAGACCGATCTCTTCACCCCCATAGTGGAAAAGGTCGAAGAAGTCACCGGTATGCGGCACGGGTCCGAGTACGAGACAGACTACGCCCTCCGCGTCCTCGCGGACCACGCGCGCGGCGCCGCCTTCCTCGTTGCGGACGGCGTCGTGCCAGGCAACGAGGGCCGCGGCTACGTCGTGCGCAGGGTCATCCGCAGGGCCATCCGGCACGCGCGCCGCCTCGGCCTCGAGAGGCCGTTCCTCGGCGAGATCGCCCAGGTCGTGATCGAGCAGATGGGTGACGTTTACCCGGAGCTGCGCGCCAACCACGCCTTCATCCTGACGGTGCTGCAACTTGAGGAGGAGCGCTTCCAGCAGGCTTACCAGACAGGGCTCGGCATGTTGGAAGACGCCATGAAGGGGTCCAATCTGCTCACCGGTTCGGAAGTCTTCCGTCTATGGGACACATACGGCTTCCCCGTGGAAATGACCGCGGAAATCGCCCACGAGAACGGTGTCGAAGTGGACCTCGAAGGCTTCGAGGTGGAGATGGCCCGCCAGCGCGAGCGGGGCCGTGCCGCAGCGAAGTTCGGCGGCGATCAGGCCAAGATTCGTGTCTACGAGAGCCTCGGTGTAACCGACACTCCCTTCGTCGGCTACTCAGCTCTGACCGGCTCTTCCGTCGTCGTCGGCCTCATCGCCGCTGGCGAGGCCGTCGACAGCGTCACCGAAGGACAGAGCGTCGAGGTCGTTCTTATGAGCACTCCCTTCTACCCGGAAGGCGGCGGCCAGGTTGGCGATTCGGGTACTCTCGATGGCACCCAGGGTCGCATAGACATCGAAGACACTCAGAACGTAATGGCCCGCCTGATCGTCCACTTCGGGACCGTTTCAAGGGGCACAGTGTCGCTGGGAGACAACGTGGACGCGTACGTCGACCCGGTATGCCGCGAGGACACCGCGCGAAACCACACCGCCACGCACTTGCTCCACGCCGCCCTGCGTCAGGTCCTCGGCCCGCACGTAAGACAGGCCGGCTCGCTCATCGCGCCCGACCGCCTGCGCTTCGACTTCACGCATGTGCAGGCCATGACGGATGAGGAAGTGCGGGATGCCCAGTTCCTCGTGAACGAGAAGATCAGGCAGAACGCCAAGGTGCTCAAGGACGAGGACAGCTACACTCGCGCGATCGAACGAGGAGCGCTCGCCTTCTTCGGTGACAAGTACGAAGAGAAGGTCAGGCTGATAGAGATCGCCAACGGCGACACGTTCAGCTTCGAGGTATGCGGCGGCACTCACGTGGGCCGCACCGGCGAGGTCGGCTCGCTGTTCTTCCTCAGCGAGTCCAGCATCGGCGCCGGCATTCGCCGCATCGAGGCAGTCAGCGGTCGTGCTGCCGAGCGCGCCTTCTCAGACAGGCACAGGCAAGTCATTAGCCTCGCCGGCACGTTGCAGACTGGTGCCGTTGATTTGGAAGACAGGCTCCAGACTCTGCTGGACGAGAACGCCGCCCTGCGTCGCGAGCGAGACGAATTGAGGCGCAGGATGTCACTGCAGTCCGCTGAGAGCCTGCTGGACGCTAGGGTTGAGGTTGAAGGGGTGTCGGTCCTCGCTGTCAATGTCCAGGTCGAGACCGTCGAAGCCCTGCGCGATATGAGCGACTGGCTTCGTGACAAACTTGGCAGCGGTGTCGTGGTGCTGGGTGCGGTGGTCAACGACCGCCCGTCGCTCATCGCTATGGTGACCAAGGATCTGCTTCCGTCTGGCTTGGACGCAGCCACCATCGTCAGAAGCGCCGCCAAAGAGGTACAGGGCGGAGGCGGAGGCCGGCCGGACGTCGCACAGGCCGGTGGGCGCTGCGCCGATAAGCTTGATGACGCGCTCGCCCTAGTCCCCAATCTCGTCCGGGACGCCCTCACCTCCTCGTGAGGCTGCTTTCCCTGGACGTAGGCGACCGAAGGATCGGCGCCGCTCTCAGCGATCCGCTCGGCATCACCGCAACGCCGTTGCTCGCCATCGACCGCAAACGCGTTCGCGATGCGGTTGCCGCAGTCCTGGACCTAGCGCGCGAGCATGAAGTCTCTGGGATCGTCGTCGGCTTTCCGCTAACGCTCTCAGGTGAGGCTGCCCACCAGGCTGCCAAGGTGAAGGACTTCGTGCGGGTTCTGGAATCACGCACGGAGTTACCCGTAGTTGCCGTGGACGAACGCTTCTCGACTCAGGAGGCCGAACGCCTGCTCAGGTCCGCTGGCAGACGGGCCCGCTCCCGCGACAAAGGCGCTGTCGACTCAGCCGCCGCCGCTGTCATCCTGCAGACTTACCTGGATGCGCTCGCCGCCGAATCGCACCGGTCCCTTCCCCAGTCTTCTGGAGAACGTTAGTATGGGGCGGCTGCGGGCTCGCAAGTCCTTGCCTACGCCTCTGGAAGTGAAGAACCTCTTCATGCGAGAAGCGGCAGTTTAGTTCGAAACTTCCGGTAAGGCCCGTCCAATTCATGACAAACTTAGCTGGAATCATCGGCCACTCACTAGGCCACTCCGTCTCTCCTCCCATGCACCAGGCTGCCTTCGACGCGCTCGGCATGGAGGTGCGCTACCGTAGATGGAACACGCCTTCGGTCATGCTCCCTTACAGGGTTGAAGCCATGCGTCGCGGCCGTTGCCTCGGCGCTAACGTCACAGTCCCCCACAAGATTGTCGCCTTGGAGTTCGTGGACGAAGTCGAACCGCTCGCCCGGTCCATAGGCGCCATCAACACCATTGTGAACACCGAAGGCCGGCTAACCGGTCACAACACGGATGCTTACGGCCTCGTAACTTCGCTCAAACAAGAAATCGGGAAGGACCTCGAAGGCATTAGCGTGCTCGTGCTCGGCGCCGGTGGAGCCGCGCGGGCCGCGGTCTTCGGCTTGGCCGCCGAGCGCGTTGGAAGCATCGCGATCGCTAATCGCACCGCGTCCAGGGCCGCTACACTCGCCTCGGACGCCGGGCCGGCTACCAACGCCTGCGCCGTCGAGCACGGTGGTGAAGACTTTGAGGAGGCCGCCGCAAGGGCCGACCTGATCGTTAATTGCACGTCGGTCGGCATGGCTGGAGGGGCTTCCCCTGGGGACACTCCGGTCCCTCGTCGCCTCCTTCGGAAAGGGACGGTCGTTTTCGACATGGTGTACAACCCTGCCGTGACTCCCCTGCTCTCCGACGCTGTCGAAGCCGACGCTGTGAGTATCGGCGGTCTCTCCATGCTTGTCCACCAGGGCGCTGCCGCCTTTGAGCTATGGACCGGCGTGCCTGCCCCCCTTGATGCTATGTTCGCCGCCGCTCATGGGGCCATGGCATCGCTGCGTGAGGCGTCGTAAGCAAGCGCGGTCTGGCGGGCCGATGAAAGGCCCATCAACACATGGATAGCCGTCTTGAGGCGTTCCTGGCCCCACTAACTCCATTCGCAGAGGAAATGAAGACTTGGCATAGGGCTCCTCTCCGCCTATCTTGCTACCTTACCGACGCAACGCCTCCTCGGCAGTTCGTGTCGTCCGCCCGTGCCATATTGGTCAAAGGCGGCCAGGTGTTGGTGGTTCAAGACCCAGTCGGAACGCATATCACGCCCGGTGGCAGGTTAGAGCCTGGTGAGACCCCCGAAGGCGCACTGCGACGGGAGGTACTTGAAGAGACCGGCTGGAGCCTGTCAGCCGTCCGCCCCATTGGGGTCCTGCACTTCGCTCATACCCGTGCTGCTCCTGAGAGCTGGCCACATCTCTATCCTGACTTCCTCCAGGTCGTGTACGCGTCCAGCCCAAACGAGTACTGCCCAGAGCTTATGCAAGAGGATGAGCACGTGCTGGGATCTGAGTTCGTTTCGATAGACACCGTTCGTCAGATTCCCGTTGACACCGGCCAGCACGTGTTCCTGGCAGCCGCCATCTAGTCTACGGCCGCTCTGCGGGCATGGTAACTTTCCCAGCCCTGACGCGACACTCTGAACCCGAATCTTACCTGCGATACCTTCAAGGCTATGCGAAACTGGGTACAGAAGCGAAAAGTCCCCTCTCCCTTGATGGAGACCCTTGCATGATTCCGCCTCGGCCGATGGGAGAAGCTCTCCGGCCCCTTCCACAGTCTGCCGGGGAAGGCTGGGATGGGGATTCTCTCCAGCGCACATAGGTTATGGCAGCTCTCTTCGATGAGAGAAGGTCTGACCCGTTCTGAGATTGCCGAAGGGGCTTGCCGAAGAGCCTGCCCCGAGTCCCTCGAGGGGGCCCCGCCCTCGGCCGCTGGATAGAGCACACGCAAAGATCCCTCACCCGTACTTGAAACACCGCTAGCAGTGACGGTAGCCTGATAGCTCCACACAAGTCTTTGGCCAGCGTAGGCCCCAAAGCTTGACCTCCCAATTGAGGCAAGCCCAACAATGCACTGTCCCCAATGCGGCATAGAGAATCCGGTCGGCGCTCGTTTCTGCGGCGGCTGCGGCATAGACATGCGCGACCACGACCCCCATCCCTACGAGCCCAGCCTCGCTGAAAGCGCCCCCGGAGCCGGAGACATACCGCTGCGCAGTCTCGGCCAGCTCATTGAGGCCACCTTCGCCCTTTACAGGCGCGCCGCCGTGCCGCTGTTTATCATCGCGCTCGTCCCTCAAGTCCCCAACATGGTGAACGTCGTCCCGGACTCCGGTGCTGCCCTCGCCTTGGGCTTGGCGTCCTTCCTGCTTGCTGTTGCCGCCACCGCCGCAGGAATCTCGTGCGTGGGCCGGGCGATGACAGGCCGGAGCACGGACGTCCTTGACTGTTACGGCCGCGCCTTAAACGTGTTGCTCCCCGTGCTGGCAGTGGTCGTCCTCGCTACGCTGGCCCTTGCTGGCTCCGCCATCCTGATGCTAATCATCATAGGCATCCCCCTGTTCTTCTTCCTGCTCGTGATTTGGTCGTTCGCTACCCACGCCGTCGTGATCGAGAACAGGGACGTATTCAGTGCCTTTGGACGCAGTCGGGAGTTGGTGCGCGGCAACTGGTGGAGGGTGTTCGGGATCGGCTTGGTCTTCCTGCTCACCGTGATTTCGATAATAGCGATCGTAACCCTGGTTTCCATCATCATTGGCCTGCTGTTCAACCTCGGCCCCCTGGCATACTCGATTCTCAGCGGAGTGGTCGGAGCATTGCTGAGCCCGGTCTATTACATCGGCAGCACCCTACTCTACATAGACCTCCGCGTCCGCAAGGAAGGCTATGACCTGCAGTCTCTCTCGGACGACCTGACACGAAGACCAAAGGGCGCCCGCCAGTAACAGAAGACTGGTTTCGAGCCTCGTCCAATAGGCCATCCGACGTAATCGCATAGTCGATCTGCGCTATCACCCCCTTCGTCTAGTGGCACGCCTTCGCTCTCCCCTCCAGGACATCAAAGCGGCGGAGCTAGGACGGGCAAGGGCAACATCTCGAATCCGTAGAAGTGGGCTAGACAGTAGAGTCAGGCTACGCAATGATTGTCTCGGACTGAGGCTGCAATGGATAGCAAGTACATTCTTCAACCGTTTGTGGTGGTATTGGGCATTGCCCTGTTCTTCGCAGGGGCAGTCCTAGGGATTACCTGGACAACCGATGTCTCGTTTCGGGACTCAGCTATCGCTGTTCAAGCTATTGGCACTACGAGCGCAATCTGCGCTGGTGGTTTCTTTGCAATTACCAAGGCGCGGATGTTCAGAGCCTTTGAGCCGCACCTGACGATAACCCATGTGGTATCGCATCGGCGCATCGGGGAAAGCTACGTTCACATCACGGTAACCGCAAAACTGCGAAACAGTTCCAAAGTGCACATAGAAATCAAGAGAGGGCAATTCGCGGTCCAACAGCTTTCGCCTACATTCGACGAGGATGTCGAGAACTACTACTTACAGGCCTTTGAGGACAAGACGAGAGATGATCTGCCCTGGCCTACTCTGTATGAATACCAACGCGACTTCGAAGACGCCAAACTAATGATTGAGCCTGGGGAGTCCCATCCTGAGACCGTCGAGTTCATAGTCTCTCGAGATGTCAGATCAGTTCTGTTGTACACTTACTTCTACAATGCAAGCTACCGTCGTCTGGCTCAAACTGCAGAAGGGTGGCAAGCAGTAACTGCCTATGACCTTGCACCAGAGTCAGTTGGGGCGTCCACTAAGGGAGATCGTAATGCCTTCCAAACGGAAAAGAGAGACGCGACCTGAGCAGAAGCCAAACTTCTTGGAGATCAAGGGAACTGGACCCAAGAAGATCCCTGCCAGCCCTTGGCCCTCCAGCAGACCTCCCGGTGGCAAGCTCCCGAAGAAGAAATAGTCGCTATAGTTCATAGCCCCCGGCTGGTTCTTACAATCACGTCGGTTGAGGGCGGAACATTCTGAAGAGGATGAGTTTTCCCTCCCCCTGCGGCCGTCGGGGTGGGACGCAGTCACCTCATTGAAGCGCGGCTTAACCCCATCGTACAAATGCCCTGTGCCATAGTCATCCCGAACAAGGACGCAGGCGGTTAAAGGCGTAATACTACGTAACACTCCGCGCAAGATTCGCTGCAACTGGACGGTTCGCCCCGCTATCAGGAGAAAACCTATGAACGACCACGAGCGCTACCTATTCGATCTCCAGGGCTACCTCGCAGTGGCGGAGGCGTTGACCCCGGAGCAGATCGCCAGGCTCAACAGTGTGCTAGACGAACGCATCGCGGCCGAGTGCCCGCCGGACATGCGCACCCACAGGTTCGTGCCCCTGTTCGACTGGTCGAGGGACTATCGCGACCTCATAGACAATCCCGCCGTGACGCCCTACTTGTCAGAGCTGCTCGGCGATCAGTTCCGGCTCGACCACGTCTATCTCGACGTGATCAGGGCGGGCAAAGGGCCGATAGGCACGCGGCTCCACGGCGGCGCGGTCCCCTTCAACCCCACGCACTACTTCCGGTTCCAGGACGGGACGATGCACAACGGTCTGTCGGTGGTCGCCTACAACTTGAAGGATGTGGGCCCCGAAGACGGCGGCTTCGGCTGCGTGCCCGGCTCGCACAAGAGCAACTACCCGTTCCCGGATGAGTGGAAGGAGATGGAGGAGCCGGGTTCTTTAGTCGAGCGCGTGACCGGCCCCGCTGGAACCGCCATTCTGTTCACCGAGGCGCTCACCCACGGAACCCTGCCTTGGACGGGCGCCGACGAGCGACGTACCATCTTCTTCAAGTACAGCCCTCACCCACTCTCCTGGTCGGCCCACTACCTTGACCCCAATGACTACGAAGACCTCACCGTCGCCCAGAGCGCAATCCTCGAAGGCCCAAACGCTCGATATCGCCAGAGGTACTAGCCCAACTCCAGGTAGGGCCAGTACCTCTGGCTAAGAGACTGGGATCAGGTCACACGTACCATGCATTAGACATGTTCTAGGGAAGCGCTGCCGCGCTCCACGATGAATTTCGGAGACAGCCCCGAACACATCCAGGGGTCAGGATGAGGTTCCCCACGGCACATAGCAAGTAACGCAAAACGACTCCTCTCCCTTGATGGGATAGGATTGAGAGCCTGCCCCGGGTCTCTCGAGGGATAAGGGCGAAGTTGTCTGCGCCCAAGCGAGTCGACGAGTTGCGAGTGCAACGTCCTTTTCATTCCCCCATATGCCAATTGAGACCCTGCCCCTAGTCCCGCGCGTGAATGCAATCTCCCACTGGCCGATGAACTTCTGTATTCCACTTTGTATATTGACAGGCTAGAACATATACACTATCTTAGAGTCTGTGCCAGAACAAATGATGCACTATGACGCAGACAAGGAGTCAACGCCAGATGAAAGACCCCGACAAGCAAGAAGATGATGGCCTAACGCTCAAACAACGGAATGCCATTCCCAAGCTTCTTACGCCAGGCACATACACGGATAGGGCCAAGCATGCCGGTGTCTCCCCGCGCACACTCAGAAGGTGGCTCCAGGATTATCGATTTCGCGGAAGACTCCAGGAGGCAGGCGAAGAGGCAATGAAGCTCGCCGCCTCAGAACTCGGGATCGTTTCGCACGACGCTGTGGCAGTACTCTACGACGCCCTGCACGACAGCGAAGTAAACGTTCGGATACGAGTCGCTCAGAGCCTCATAAAAATGGGCCAGTCTGCCCACTACGGTGAGAGACTCGAACAAAAAGTCTCTCATGTTGAAGACGCCATTGAACTCAGGGATCAAACGCGGAGCAACTTTGCATAGCTGTGAGAGCTTGTTGAATCCCTGCTCGCAGGGCACACCGTGGCCGCTTTTGGCCGCTTTTGGCCGCTTTTGGAGACCTTGAATGCCGCATATCAGGTATGAAATGGCTGCTTTTGGCCGAATAGGCCGGACATTGACTGCCGGTATCCGCCTGATCCTCCCCCAGTGCCGGTACGTGAAGCACCTCACATACCGGCAGGTTGGATACGGTCCTGGTGCCGTCCCGCGGGCAGCTTTCAGTATGCTCACATTCATAGCGGTGCGGGCCCTGACCGGCCCCACCTCGGTTACAATTGCAGGCGCATGAGCTCCACTCCTAAGCACAACATCTTCCTGACCGGCTTCTCCGGCTCTGGCAAGTCTGCGGCCGGGCGCGCAGTCGCCCAGCGCCTGGGCTGGGCCTTTGTCGACATGGATGCAGAGATTGTTCGTTCCCAGGGCATGCCCATCGAAGTCCTGTTTAGGGATGAGGGAGAGGCCCGCTTCCGCGATCTCGAGCGCAAGACACTGGCTGAGTTCTGCGAGCATGATCGACAGGTTGTGTCCACCGGTGGTGGCGTTGCAGTCGACGAGCGCAACCGCGCGCTGATGCGCGAGTCGGGCGTTGTCGTTTGCCTGGAGGCCTCGCCGGAAGTCCTGCACAGCCGCTTGCTTGACCAGGCGTCCTCCCCGGGTGAGGCCGAGGTCAGGCCGATGCTGGCCGGTGCCGATCCTCAGGCCCGCATTCGCGATCTGAAAGCCCGACGCCAGCCCGCGTACGCGGCGGCAGACTGGATAGTCCAGACCGATTGCCTGGACATACCTGAAGTCGTGGAAGAAGTCGTCAGGTTCTGGGAGCGCGTGTCCTCTTCTACCTCCCGGTTCCCGGACGCCTCCTCAGTCGTTCGCGTCGCCTCCGGCGACTATCCCGTTTGGGTGGGCTGGGGCAACATCGCCGGCCTCGGCGAGCGAGCAGTCGAACTCGTCTCCCCTTCCGCGGCCTACGTCGTTACAGACTCTGGCGCATTCACTCATGGCCGGGCCGCCCAGGCCTCCCTCGAAGCCGCTGGTATCCCCGCTCACCTGCTTCAACTCCCGAGCGGAGAGTCGTCGAAGGCATTGCAAACTGTGAGCGTCATCTACAACTGGCTGGCCGGGCGGCGCGCCACTCGGGGCGACCTTGTGCTGGCCGTCGGTGGCGGTGTGGTCGGGGACGTGGCCGGCTTCGCTGCCGCAACATACCTCAGAGGAATGCCGTTCGCGCAGGTTCCCACCAGCATGCTCGCTATGATGGACTCCTCAATAGGCGGCAAGACCGCCGTGGACCTCCCGGAAGGCAAGAACCTCGTAGGCGCTTTCCATCAGCCAAAGTTCGTGCTGGCCGATGTAGCGACCCTCAGCACCCTTCCCGAGCGGGAACTGGTTTCCGGCTGGGCTGAGGCCATCAAGCATGGCCTGATCCTCGATGAGCCCCTCCTTGCGACCTTCGAAGAACGCGCCACCGAGATCAGAGCCTTGGACCGGGAGACGGCAACCGACGCCATTCGCCGGAGCATCGCCGTGAAGGCAGGCGTAGTCTCTCAGGACGAGAAGGAAGCGCTCGGCATCCGAACGTTGCTCAACTACGGCCACACCATAGGACATGCGATTGAGGCAGCAACCGGCTACTCGGAGTTCCGCCACGGCGAGGCCGTAAGCATCGGAATGATGGGCGCCGCAGACATCGGCTTGCAAATGGGCATGCTCTCCGCCGAGGCCGTCGAACGCCAGCGCCGCGTCCTCCAGGACTTCGGCCTTCCACTGACCTGCGGCCCGATCGACGTCGATGCGCTCCACAACGCCATGCGGATGGACAAGAAGACGGAAGGCGCGTCGATCCGGTGGGTGCTGCTCGATGGCATCGGGAACGCCGTCACCCGCAACGACGTACCCTCGGAACTCGTCCAGGACGCCGTGGCCCGCCTTCTTACTTAGTTGCAGGCAGGCAACCCTCAAAGAGCTTCTCTCAAGACCCTGCATCGAGGAGAGGCCGGATAATTTCTACATCTGGAAACCTCTACGTAACCGTCATCGGTGAAGGCCGGTGTCCAGAGCGGCTGTTCAGTGGGTTGGTGGGTGTCGCTTCCACCTTCCTCGGCCGCCTCAAGCTGTAAGACATCCAAAGGTCTCCAATCTGGCGAAGAGATTGGGACACATTCCCCGCTTGGGCCAATTCTGAGCGATGTCGAAGGTTTGGGACGGCGTTCGGGCAACGGCTCTGAGGCATCTGCCCCCTTTAGAGAGGGACCGTGAACTGGGTTTGGTTAGTCGCCCTCGGCTTTGGAGCCGGGTCTTATGGCGTAATGGTCGGGGCCGGCGGAGGCTTCATCATAGTTCCGGTTCTCCTCACCGTCTTCGGGTACGAACCGCACATTGCGGCCGGGACCTCCCTCGCATTGGTCGCCGTAAACGGCCTTTCGGGTTCAATTGTTTACCTTAGGTCAGGACTAGTCGATCGCCGGAGCGCGATCTTGTTCGCCGCGGCCGCCCTCCCCGGCTCCGTACTTGCTCCGTTCGCGTTGAAACGGGTTCCCGGTGAAGGGTTCATGCTGGCATTCGGAATACTCCTTGTGGCCCTCGCAGTCCATTCCTTGCTTGGACGAAAAGCTCCTGAGACCACGCCCTTGATGTCTGGGTCGGCTAGCTCTGCCCTCACGTGGCTGCGCCGACGCGAAAGGCACGTCAAGTCGAAGTCTGGTGAGGAGTTCCGATATGGTTTCAGCGAGACGCTGGCGATGATTGTCAATTTCGCGCTTGGCTTCGTGTCCAGCTTCTTCGGTGTGGGGGCCGGCTTCCTCAGAACACCGCTGCTAATCTCCTTCTTCGGCTTCCCGGCAAAGGTGGCTGCGGTAACCTCGGTATGCGCTCTAACCGTCTACTCCACCGCCGGGATGATGGCCCACGCCTCGCTGGGACACGTTGAGTGGTACCCTGCTTTCCTGGGAATTGGCGCCGGCATGCTAGTTGGAGGCCAGGTTGGGGCGCACGTTGGTACTCGCCTGCGCGGCCACTGGATTGTGCGCTTGCTTGTGCTGCTGCTCGCTGTACTCGGCGTCAGGCTTATCGTGGAGGCGTTTCTTTGAGCCAGGACCGCTTCGAGCTTCAGGCAACCGATGGTAACGCGAGGGCCGGCAAGCTCCGCACCCCTCACGGGTCGTTCCCTACTCCTGCCTTCATGCCCGTGGCTACACAGGGCTCCGTCAAAGCCGTTGACTCGCAGGACCTGCAATCGTTGGGCGCCCGGATCGTGCTGTCCAACGCCTACCATCTCTACCTGCGCCCCGGCATAGATATTGTCGAAGAGCTGGGCGGCCTTCACTCCTTCATGTCATGGAACGGACCGATACTCACGGACAGCGGCGGATTTCAGGGCTTCAGTCTCGAGCGCCTCCGCAGCATCTCCGAGGAAGGTATCGCCTTCAAGTCCCACCTGGACGGCAGCAGCCATCTCCTTACTCCTGAATCGGCGGTCCGCTTCCAGGAGAGGCTTGGAGCGGACGTGATCATGCCTTTGGACGTCTGCGTTCCGGCGGACAACGACCGTGAAACTGCGGAGACCGCCCTCGCCAGGACGACACGCTGGGCTGTGAGGAGCAGGGATGCCTACTCCGGGGGTGGGCAGCAGCTATTCGGCATCGTGCAAGGGGGGCTGTTCGGGGACCTCAGGGAGACGTCGGTAAGAGACCTCGTAGCGTTGGACTTCCCTGGCTACGCCATTGGCGGCCTCAGCGTTGGTGAGAGCAAAGCACAGATGTACCATATGATGGCCCATACCGCTGCTATGCTTCCCCCCGATAGACCAAGATATCTCATGGGCGTTGGATCACCGGAGGACCTCGTCGAGTGCGTAACCGCAGGCGTCGACATTTTCGACTGCGTGCTGCCCACTCGCGTCGCCCGAAGCGGCGCGCTCTTCACACCGGAGGGACGTGTGAACGTGCTGGGAGCGCGCTTCAGGAAGCTGGATCAGCCCCTGCAAGCTGACTGCGACTGCTTTACCTGTGCGAACTACTCGGCTGCCTACCTGCATCATCTGTTCAGGGCGAAGGAACTGCTGGCTTACCGGCTGGCCTCAGTCCACAACCTGCGTTTCGTAGTGCGGCTGGCTGAGGAGATGCGCACTGCCATACTTCGCGGCGAGTTTAGTGAGTACCGCCTCGGCTTCCTTCGCCGCTTCAGGCCCACGGATGAGAACACCCGCGTGGAGCAGAAACGAAAGTGGACCGCATCCATGGACCGCCGTGGGACCTGAAGATCAATCTGGCTGGTCAAAAAGCGAACCCCGCGCCAGCAGCGGGATTGGGTCTAGTTGAGAAAGCGAACATCACCGCTCGTGCGCAAGCCTGGGCGTTAGAGGGCCCCTCCGATTATGGCCAGTCGTTGCACCGAAACCAGAACGCTGACAGTGAGCGGCAGAAACACGTAGTCGTTGTGGTTGGATTGCCGCACCAACCTAGCGAGGCCAGACTGGCGGTATAGCTAGACTGCGACTGAGCCTTCGTCGCCTGCGTAGCTTTGGATCGTGGGATATCTTGAACCTAGGTAGACGCGATGTTCGGCGTCTACAAGCAGGCCAGTCCCCTAGCCTCCTGCCACGGCCGGGACAATGCTTATCTCGTCCCCGTCCTTGGTGTCCGTGTCTAAACCGCTAAGGAATCGTACGTCCTCGCCGTTTACATACAAGTTGACGAACGAGCGAATCGCGCCCTGCTCGTCGCATAGACGCTGACTGATGCCAGGGTACTCTGCGTCCAGAGAAGCGATAACTTCCGAGATGTTGGAGCCTTCCACATTGACTTTGTCTGCTCCCCCCGTCATTCGTCGCAGGGGTGTCGGTATGCGCACGTTAACACTCATCTGGGAATCGACCTCCTAGCATAGGCACGGAAACTGCAGCCCGCTACTGGACTGCGCCGTTGTAGTTGCGTTTGAACGAATCGTAGTCAGGCGCTGTAGTCGTGATTACCACAGTGCCCGCCATCACCTCTTGCGTCTTCAGGCCGTTTCCGGTGATGTAGGCTACCGTGAGTTCATCATGCCCGATTCGCCCGCTGTTCACAAGATTCTTGAGGCCGGATATAACCACGCCTCCGGCCGTTTCAGTGAATATCCCTTCAGTCTCCGCCAGCAGCGTTATTCCTTCCGCCACCTGCTCTTCCCTGCAGATCACTCCCGAGCCGTTGGACGCTTTCACCGTCCGCAGAGCGTAGATCCCGTCCGCGGGATTCCCGATTGCGAGCGATTTCGCAATTGTGCTCGGCTTTACGGGCCGAACGTGCGTGTCGTCGTCCTCCCAAGCCTTCACGATCGGCGAGCACCCTTCTGCCTGGGCAATGTGCATCCGGGTCGGAACTTCATCAATTAGGCCGAGGTCGGAAAACTCGTTCAGGCCTCGCCAGATCTTTGTAAACATCGCCCCCGAGGCCGCCGGCACAACGCAATGGTCAGGAGCCTTCCATCCAAGCTGTTCCGCCACCTCGTATCCCAGCGTCTTGCTGCCCTCAGCGTAGTACGGACGCATGTTGATATTGACGAAGGCCCAGCGGTTGTTGTCCGCCACTTCGCTGCAAAGGCGGTTCACCTGGTCGTAGTTGCCCTCGACTGCGATCATGCGGGCGCCGTAAACGGCAGCGCCAAGAATCTTCCCTTGCTCCAGGTCAGCAGGAAAGAAGACTACGGTCTTCATACCGGCCTTGGCTCCGTGAGCGCCAACTGCGCCCATCAGGTTGCCAGTTGAAGCACAGGCCAATGTGTCGAACTCAAACTCGAGCGCTTTTGTCGATGCCACCGAGACGACGCGGTCCTTGAACGAGAACGAGGGATTAACGCTGTCGTTCTTGACGTAAAGATTGTCCAGACCAAGAGCACGGCCGAGATTCTTGGCGTGCAACAATGGAGTAAACCCGGTACCTAGGTCCACCGGATGCTCTGTTTCGACCGGCAGCAGGTCGCCATATCGCCACATTGTGGGGGGACCTTGCCGTATCCGGTCTCGGGATATTACACGGCTAATGGCGTCGTAGTCGTACTCCACTTCGACAGGTCCGAAGCAGAAGTCACACACATTTACCGGCTCCGCAGCATACTCCGTGCCGCATTCGCGGCAGCGGAGACATCGGACCTTTTCCAATAGCCGTTCCTAAGCTCCGGCCCTTTGAACGCGGGAAGGCCCGGATAGATGCTCTGGATGCCTTGCCTTGGGCCTACTTGACATTGCGCGGATACTAGCAATCCGCAGTTGAGAGTGTCAAGAAATGCAAGCTAAAGCAAAGCTGTGATCATGCTTCGAGCAACTGTGGTCCGCTCTCTGGTACTGTGTCGTTACTGCGTCGCAGGGGGGAAGTACGAAGGCCGGACCAGACTCCGTCACCGCCTGAACTTGTCCGATCTCCAACCTCTGGATATACTCGAATGAAGCGAGTTCTTGTGATGACTGCCAGATCTCTCCCTCTGTTTCCTCTCCAGACTGTCTTGTTTCCGAAGGGAACGCTGCCGCTCCAGATCTTCGAAGAGCGGTATCGGTTGATGCTTGAGCATTGCCTGAATGCCGACTCCAAATTTGGAGTCGTGCTGATCAAACGCGGGCTTGAAGTGGGAGGTCCAGCAACGACGTACAACACAGGTACAGTTGCACGGATCGTTCAAGTGAGCCCGGTGAGAGAGGGACGCATCTTTGTTTCGGTTTATGGCATGGAGCGGTTCGAGATTTCAAGAGTTACACAAATGAAGCCGTACATGGAAGCGCAGATTGAAACGCTGCCCGACCTGGAAGATGACCCTCCATTGCCGCCGGAGCGCATTCTCAACATCAGGGAGGCGGCATCCCAACATGTGCGTCTCTCGCTTGGCATGAGGGCTGGCTGGACCCGGGATGTGACCTTGCCTGATGGGTTAGGCGACCTTTCCTACTATCTGGCTGCCGTGATTCAGGCGCCCACGCAATTGAAACAGAAGCTGCTCGAAGAGCCATCTGCGGCCCGAAGATTGGAGCTCGAGGCGCAATGGATGGACTCGACAAGGGATCCTCTAAAAGCACAGGTTGGGCAGAGGTTGCTCTACAAGAGGTTTGGAAGGCAATAGAGCCTGTTGATCGGGACACGGACTCTGTCGCTTCCCGACCGAACGATCCCTCCAGCTTTCCTAGCTTGGCATGCAATGTTCCTAGTGTGCGCTACCTCGCACTCTCCTAGATCAGGGTTCTCAGTCCCGCGCTAGAGTACGCCTTGTGCGTCGAACACATCCGCCATTTTGCCAATACCTTCGTGAATCTCTGACGTCGAGTTGTAGCCGAAGCACAAGCGCGCATAGTTCCGACCTTCACCTGTCGGCGAGAAGATGACGCCGCTCTGGTACAGCACTCCAGCCTCAGCCGCCGCTTCTCGGCAATCTTCAATGTCAGTGCCACCCGGCATCTTTAGCCAGAGGTAAAGACCGCCTTCCGGCCTGTTCCAGGTGGCCGAAGATCCAAAGCTCTCTCCAAGTGCCGCGAGCATCGCATCGCGCTTGGTCCGCTGGACGTCAAGCATGTGGTCTAGATGGTTGGACAATGTGCTCTTCGCAAACCTGTGGATTGTCATCGCCGCCATCTCGTTTATGCCGCCTCCTGCCTTGATCGGCGGAATGCGGTCCAACATCTCGTCAGGGGCCACCATGTAGCCCATGCGAACGCCGGGCGCAATTATCTTGGAGAACGACCCCACGTAGAGTACGCGCCCACTATCGTCAAGCGACCGTATCGAGTGGACGTTTTCGCCCTCGAATCTCAGGTCCACATAGCAGTCGTCCTCGAAGACGACAATACCGTGGCGCCCGGTCACTTCAAGAATGGCCTTGCGCCTCTCCAAGCTCATCGTCCAGCCTTGGGGATTCTGGAATGTGGGTATCAGGTAGATGAACTTTGGTCTTCTGCCTTCGTCGACTGCCACCACAATTGCTTCATCAAGCGCGTCCGCGCTCATGCCGTCATCATCGCAGGGAACTCCGCGAACTTCCGCACCCATTCCGCGGAACATGTTTAGTGTGCCAGAGTAGAAGAACTCGTCAGCCAGCACGATGTCACCCGGGTTGAGTAGGGCGCGGCACAGCAGATAGATGACCTGGCTTGACCCCTCGCCGAGGTACACGTTGTCAGGATTCGCAGCAATGCCACGATCTGAGGCCAGCTTTTCCGAAACATACTCGCGGAGCGGCGGGTATCCCTGAGCATTTGGGTATAGAGCTAGGCTTCCAGCCTCTTCGCGCATTGCCGCCGCAAGCGACTCCACCAGTTCGTCGCCAGGAATTGTCTCCGGGTCCGGATAGGCTACGGCGAAGTCGTACTTTGCTCTCACGCCTACTTGCCTGCTGCGTCCGGCAGGCAGCCCATCCGAAAACAGGCTCTCATAGCTGAACTGCTTGGTACTCGACAATGGGTTCCTCCTCCTGCTACAGGGCTAAATCGGTGTTCAGCCCTGAGATCAAGCTCATGTGGGATCAATTGGGTAGTCTATTGCGAGAGCGGAAGTCGTTCAAGCCCGTGGCGGTGCTACAATCGGCGCAGCGTTGCTCCGGAGGAGCGGTCTCGAGGGCAACCGGTACATCCACTTGCCTACTCAAAACTTCGACATAGCCGTTGTTGGTGGCGGTGTAATCGGCCTTGCCACAGCCATGAGAATGGCGAGGATGAACCTCGGGTCAAGGCTCGTGATCTTGGAGAAGGAAGACCTGCTTGGCCAGCACCAGACCGGTCACAACAGCGGCGTTATCCATGCGGGCATCTACTATGCTCCAGGTTCAAGCAAGGCTAATTTCTGCTCGACAGGGGGCGCGCTGCTTCGAAAGTTTTGTGACGATCATGGTGTCAGCTATGACATGTGCGGCAAGGTCATCGTTGCCACGAAGGAACACGAGATTCCTGGTCTTGAGGAACTCTATCGCCGCGGAACGATAAACGGAGCTGTCGGCCTAAGAATTGTGGGCCGGGATGAACTGTCAAAGTTGGAGTCGCACGCCGCGGGAGTCAAGGCCATCCACTCACCTGGAACCGGAATCATCGACTTTGTACAGGTATGTGAAGCCTATGCCCACGAGTTTAGGCATTCCGGTGGGGAAATCGTGCTTGGCGCTGAAGTCATGTCGGTGGCACAGCGCGGAGACCTCCGAACGCTAGAAACAAGCCAGGGCGATTACTCTGCGAGGTATGTGATCAATTGCGCTGGACTCCAAGCCGACCGGGTGGCGCTCATGATGGGCGCGAAGTTAGACGTGCGAATCGTTCCATTCCGAGGCGAATATTTCACAATCCGCCCAGAGCGCGCGCACCTTGTGAACGGGCTAATCTATCCTGTGCCTGATCCAAAGCTACCTTTCTTGGGCGTGCATTTCACAAAGAGGGTTGATGGGTCAGTCGAGGCAGGGCCGAATGCCGTCATGGCATTCGCCAGGGAAGGGTATAGTCGTACGTCTATTAACTTGGGCGACTTGCTAGAGACGCTGAGATTCAGTGGGTTCTGGCGTATGGCTCTCGGAAACTGGAAGACGGGACTTGAGGAGCAGTACAGGTCCTTGGTCAAGGGCCAGTTTCTGCGCTCGCTGCAAGTTTTGGTGCCGGAGATCACGATGGACGACCTTGGAGAGCGCGGTGCCGGCGTCAGAGCACAGGTCGTGTCACGGGACGGATCTCTTCTACAGGACTTCAGCATCGCATCGTCCAGGAACGCTATTCACGTCATCAGCGCGCCTTCGCCAGGAGCAACATCGTCTCTTGCGATCGCTGATCACATAGCTGGACTGGCTAAGGAATCGTTCAATCTATAAGGGGAGAGATCAAATGAAGATGGCGTACGCGTTCAGGAAGAGTTCATATTACCCGTGGATAGGGCTCAGATTTGCCGGTATGCCTGATGAGCGGGCTCGTTCTGCATGGCTCGATGATGTGCAGGAGATCGGGTTCGATGCGATAGAGTTGGGGATGCCTGACCTAGAGAGCCTAGATGGAGACACAGCCGCAGCGAATGGACTGCGAGCAGAGCTGGATAGAAGGGGCCTGGGGCGAGCCGTCCGAATTGGAGCTGGCTTCACCAACCCTCGCACGGAGGAAAGCAGACGTGCTGCACTGTTGAGGGCCGTTGAGTTGTCAGGAAGTATTGGTACCGAGATTCTCAACATCGTGGTTGCCAGTGGGCTCAGGCATCCAGGCGCGCCTGGCTCAAGCACTGGCGAGCCAGTCTCCCAAGGATCAAGCCGAGATGCGACTCATGACGATTTCGAGCGGACCGCACGCCACCTTCGAGACGTGGCCAATGAAGCTGTAAAGCACGGTATGATCCTGGCGATCGAGTTGCACCACCTTTCGCTGGCTGACAACAGTTGGTCGATGCTCCACCTGCTGGACCTGGTCGACAGCCCTGCCGTGCTGGCGAACCCCGACCTGGGGAACATCATTTGGGCATACGATGTTCCCGAGGAGACTACCGAGGACGCGATTGTGGCTCTGGCTCCACGGGCAGGCTACTGGCACTGCAAAAACTTGATCAGGGTTCCCATATTGAAGGGCGAACGCACGGAATTCATAAAGGCCGCGCTGCCCGACGGCGAAATCGACTACCGGTTCTCGGTCGCTGCCATGCTTGACGCCGGGTACGACGGTTACATGGCAGTGGAGGGAGCCCTTTGGGGAGACCAACTCCACCAGGATAAGCGCAGTTTCGACTACGCGAGAGGACTAATCGACAGTCTCAGCGGTTAGAAGCTCCTAGCGCCGGAACTCGTTGAGGCGGCTAAGCCGTTCCCCGACCTGCTCCAGAGTGCTTTCGTTCTTGGCGAAGGCGAAGCGAATAAACGGCTTCGCCTGCTCTTCGCGGTGGTAGAAGGCCCTACCCGGAACTGGGGTAACTCCGATTTCGCGGCACATGAAGTACGAGAACTCAAGGTCGTCATCGTACCCGCAGTCAGGGTACCTGCACATGACGTAGTATGCGCCCATTGGCGTTGCAAAATCGAATCCAGCGTTCCGTAACATCGGCAGGATAAGATCCCGCCTCCGCTGGTAGCCGCGCGCCAGTTCACTGTAATACTCGGGTTCGTATCTCAGTGCGGTCGCCGCAGCTTCCTGGAGTGGGTGAGCGGCGCCAATTGACAGGAAGTCGTGCACTCGGCGGATGCCTATGGCTATGTCGTCATTCGACGTAACTGCCCAGCCGATGCGCCAGCCCGTGGCGCTATAGGTCTTGGAGATGCTGTTCACTGTGACCGTTCTGTCGGACATGCCCGGCAGTGCAGCGATACTATGGTGGACCGTATCGTCATAGATTATGTGCTCGTAAGGCTCATCGGTCAGAGCGACTGCATCGTGCTCAATGCATAGGTCGGCGATGAGTTGCAGCTCTTCCATGGAGAAGACCTTGCCCGTCGGATTCTGGGGCGTGTTTACGACAATCGCCTTAGTCCTTGGATTGAATGCG
This sequence comes from Dehalococcoidia bacterium, assembly GCA_965237445.1. GTDB lineage: Bacteria > Chloroflexota > Dehalococcoidia > Lucifugimonadales. Next base: position 2,505,159 of record OZ250142.1, read on the forward strand.
GCCCTCAGTTCTTCCTCGTCGAACCAGACCCTGTCCCCTTCCGTGTGCAGTTGCACGTAGACAGGTTGGCCGCCTGACAGGATTGTATCCGGACCGTAATTCTCGTAAAACGGCTCAAACACAACGACTTCATCGCCCGGGTTAACTACCGCCATCATGGCGGCGATCATCGACTCCGTGGCCCCGCAGCACACAGTAACGTGGAGGGCAGGATCCACCTCGACGCCGTTGAAGCTGGCGAACTTGTCCGCGATTGCTTCTCGAATGGAGTCTGTGCCCCAGGTTACGGCGTACTGGTGGTACTTGCCGTCCAGCGCCCTGTGTGCCTCCCTGATTAGGTCTTCTGGAGGATCAAACTCAGGGAACCCCTGGGCTAAGTTGATCGCGTCGTGGCGGTTGTTCACGCGAGTCATGTCGCGAATGAGTGACTCCGTGAAGGTCCCGACCCGCCTGGACGTTAGCTGCTTTGTCAAGATTGGAACCCCTGCGGTGCAGTGCAACTGAAGAAGCCCGCCGAGGTTACCACGGGGGAATAGGTGCTACAACGCAAACTTGCATGCTCTCCATTTGCCTCTGCCTTCAAAAGGGGAACGATGCAACGCTGCCTCAAAGTGGACATGCGAGCCTCAAGTCGGAAGGCGGACCAGTGGCGTCTGGTTTGTGTGCGGAACGAACGGGATAGTCTAGTTGGCGGCCTTGGTAGATTCAGCCAGTTCGGCCAAAATCGATTCGTACTCTTGAGCGTTGCCGACGCCCATATCGCCCCGGTACACCACTATGCCTTGCTCATCCAGAACTACTTTTGTGGCCTGTTGCTTCACGTTGAAATTGGGAACCATGTCGACGCCAGAGAAGACGATGGGGAAAGTCAATCCCAGACCTTCTCCGAAGTCCAGTACCTCATCGGGAGTCGATTCCCTGTCCAGACTGACCGCGTACAAGTCGACATGATCGGCGTACTTGGGGTATATGTCAGTGAGGCTCCGCAACTCGGAGCGGCACTTCGGTCACCATGTGGTGAAGAAGTAGAAGAACGAAGGCCGACCTTTGGAGAAGAGTTCCTCGGAAGTGATCTTTGCCGCTGATGCGTCCCTGATGTAGAACGCGGGCACTCTCTGGCCGACATCCGAGCCTTCTTCAACACTAGGCTCGACCATAGCGGCGTTAGAGTCATCCACATCCGTACTTGCTTCTGTTGTTCCGATTGTCTCAGAGCTGTCCACTTCATCAATGTTCTGCGCGGCTGAGCCGGCATCAGATTTCGACGAGCCGCAGGCGGCCATCAATAGCCCGGCCACAACTAGTAACAGGGCCAAGATCGCCAACCCTTTTGAGTAAGAGTTAAGTACGTTCAACTGATACGTCTCCGTTCAGTTCAGGGCCGCGTCAGCCAGATTCGCAAGTTCCTTTATCAAGCTCTCGTACGTCGATATGCCGCCGGAGCTTCCCGAATATAGCACCGTGCCGTCCGGCTTCAGAGCCACCGCGGACGCCTGGCGCTTGATGTTGAAGTCGGCAACCATCCTACCGCCAGGAAAGCCCATTGGGACCGTGAGCCCGCGCGCTTGCCCATACGAGATTATCTCCGAATCCGTTGCAGTGGCGTCTATGCTGAGAGCGTAGATGTCCACCTTGTCCGAGTACTGCGGGTAGATCGTGCTTAGCCCCTGTAACTCAGAGGAACAGACCGGTCACCACGTGGTGAAGAAGTAGTAGAAGACCGGCCTGCCGGAGGCAAGCTGGTCCTGGGACGTGATCTTTTCGTGTTGCAGGTCCTGAATGTAGTAATCGGGCGGCATTTCGCCGACGCGGGTTCCGACCATCACGGCCGGCTCATCAACGGCAGCGTCATCGTCCGTGTCGTCCTGCGAGGTCATGGAGTCGACGTCGTCGCCCATGTCATGTTCTGAAGCCATGGAGTCGTCGTCCATATCGTCCTGCGAGGTCATGGAGGAGTCGTCATCGTCCATGTCATGTTCTGAAGCCATGGAGGAGTCGTCGTCCATGTCGTCCTGCGAGGTTATGGAATCGCTGCCATCGTCCATGTCATGCTCTGAAGCCATGGAGTCGACGTCATCGTCCATGTCAAGTTCTGAAGCCATGGAGTCGTCTTCCACGTCGTCCTGCGAGGTAATGGAGTCGACGTCATCGTCCATGTCAAGTTCTGAAGCCATGGAGTCGTCTTCCACGTCGTCCTGCGAGGTAATGGAGTCGACGTCATCGTCCATGTCATGTTCTGAAGCCATGGAGTCGCCGTCATCGTCTGTTTCGTCCTGCGAGGTCATGGTCTCGGAATCTGCGCTAGAGTCGTCCTGAGTTTCGGAACTCTCCAACTCAGATGCCGCAGGCTCCTGGCCGGATGCGGATGTGTCGGTGTCGCTCTCGCTCGATCCACAAGCGGCCGCGAAGACCGCAAAAGTTGCGAAGAGAGTTACAAGCGCTATCGCAGCAAGGCGGCTGATTCTATAGCTACCAATCAAGACGTTCTCCTCTGAACCTTCTCAAGTTGAAGGATACAATACACGCAAAGATCTACCAATAGTGAGTATACGAACGGAAGGTGTTTTGGGATTCGGATCGTGGTTGAAGGCTCTTCCGCTGACAACTGAGGACGATTGTTGAAAGTGCGCTGGATTGCGCTGTTGGCAGTGCTAGCATTTGCGGGCGGCGTCGTGGGGCTTCTCGCATGGGCCATGTTAGACAAGGAGCCGGTAACTGGAAGGAGCGGCGAGACCCGCATGGGAAAGCCGGCGCCCGAAATTCGCCTGGAGGCGTTTGACGGAAGCAGTTTCGCTCTCTCGGACCACTTGGGTTCGCCCATTGTGCTCAATTTTTGGGCCTCGTGGTGCCTTCCCTGCCGCGACGAGGCGCCCGCACTGAAGGAGCTCTGGAATCGATGGCACGGGCAAGGGCTAGTCCTGGTCGGGATTAACAGCCAGGACGGGTACGACGACGCTTTCGCATTTTTGACTGAGTTCAACGTACCGTATCTCAACGTGGTCGATACCGACGGCATTGCCTCAATTGACTATGGCGTGGTCGGACTGCCGGTGACAATGTTCATCGGGAAGGACGGCGTTGTCAGACAGCGGTACGTTGGCGCACTGAAGCTGGATATTGTAGAGCCATGGATCCAAGGGCTTGTCGCAGAGCCGTCACCGGCAGGCAGCATGACCGTCGAGAGCGAGTAGACAGGTCCAGAGTCCGGGGTCTGAGCGGTCCAAGGCAATCGCCGAGATAGATTTTTCGTGCCAGTAAAGGCGTTTTCTCGTTTTCGTGTTCCATTTTGTTCCGTTTTGTTCCATTTCGTAGCTGGGAGCCGGTGATTTGTGGAGCGCAATCGGAACATCATTGGTACACGAACGGAACAGTTCCAGGGCAGGAATGGAACACAAATGGAACACGGGTGCGGGGCTTCAGAGCCATAAAGCAAACGCGGGACCCTAAGATGACGGGAGCGATGAAACGATCGGCGACATGGGGACCCGGGCACTGTCCGCCTTGAGTGGCCAGATTCGGTCATTTCGTAGCTGAAACGAGTACTCAAGATCGCTACAAGCGGCCAAAAGCGGTCAGAAGCGGCCATCAGGACATGGCCGAGAATGTCTGCGAGATTCTGCCTTACAGTGGAGGTGTGTCGCGTCTTGTACATGTGCCAATAATAGCACAACTGTACGGCCTCAGCAAGCGATAGAATGCTCTCAACGAACATGACAGCCAAGCCACGTTTGAGGGTAAACAAGTATGAATGGGAAACTTTGGACAGAACGATTGCCTTGCCAGGCGGATACACGGCAGGCGCAGGACTTTCCTGTCGGGGCGTGCCCGGACTCCGAAGTAGCCGACAGCAATGACCGGCAACTACCTGACACCCGTATTGTGGCTGCTGACAGGCTTTAGCCATCTTGGAAGTTCCGTAACTGCTAGTTGATGGATCGTTCCCTGGCAGTCGTGGAGAACTCCACATTGCCCTGGTCTTGTCGGTTGAGAACCCGTTCCTTTTCGCTACGGCCCAACGGTTGGATTCTCTTTCGGCCGAATTTACGGTCATGCAAAGCTCTCCACTCGGGTCGAGGCGGGACAAAAGAGGGGGGCTTGCGGCGTCTTGAGCAGGCACCAATGAGAGTTATGTACAGGTGAGATGAATCTGACGCTCCGAGACTCTCTGGGGTAGAATCGTGGGCGAGGTAACAAAGTGACCAGGAGACTTTGATGAGCCGTTCAGGTTTGCCCGAATCCCAGATGCCACTAGTCCCCGACCGCATTTTGCTGGGGCCGGGGCCAAGCAATGCCAGTCCACGAGTGTTGCAGGCGATGATGGCGCCCATGATCGGCTACCTGGACCCAGACTTTGTTCTGATAATGGACGAGGTCTCTGAGCTACTTAAGAGAGTGTTTCAGACCGACAACGAGCATACGTTCCCGCTTTCGGCCACGGGAACGGCGGGAATGGAGGCGGGTCTGGCCAACCTTCTTGAGCCGGGAGACACCGTGGTGATGTGCGTCTACGGGTACTTCTGCGAGCGCATGGTAGATATGGCTGAGAGGATTGGCGCGAATCCTGTCCCGCTGAGAGCGGACTGGGGCAAGCCCTTTCCCGAGGAGATGCTAGAAGAAGAGCTCAAGAAACACACCAACGTCAAGCTGGTCACCGCGATTCACGCGGAGACGTCGACCGGAATACGTCAGCCCCTGGAGGGCCTGTCCGCTCTCGCCCACAAGCATGACGCCCTGTTCATGGTGGATGCCGTTACCTCTTTGGGCGGAATCGAAGTCACCGTGGACCGCTGGAACATCGACTTCTGCTACTCCGCCAGCCAGAAGTGTCTCGGATGCCCGCCCGGCATGGCCCCAGTGACCGTCAGTCCGAGAGCCTTCGATGCGGTGTTAAACCGTAAGACCAAGCCGGTCAACTGGTACCTGGACCTGCAACTGCTTGCGAACTACTGGGGTGGAGACCGGGTGTACCACCACACTGCACCAGTGAGCAACATAGTTGGCTTGCGGGAAGGGCTGCGCATGGTACTTGAAGAGGGACTGGAGGAACGGTTTGCCCGGCACCGCCAGAACGCGGAGGCCCTATGGGCCGGACTAGAGGCACTGGGGATCGAAGTCGTTCCGCCCATGGATAACAGGCTGCCGCAGATTACCCCGATGTGGATCCCAGAAGGGGTGGACGAGGCTGAACCGAGAACAGTTCTATTACGTGAGTACGGCATAGAAATCGGACGAGGGCTGGGAGACTTCGCTGGGAAAGTCTGGCGGGTTGGACTGATGGGCGAGTCCAGCAAGGCCGAGTATGTGTTGGCGCTTCTCTCGGCTCTAGAAGAGGCGCTACCACGACAAGGCTACGAAGTAGGCGTTGGCGTTGGCGTCTCGGCGGCAAGTAAGGCCCTAGCCGGCGCCAGGTGAGCGAATAGGCAGACGTTTGCCCTGTATAACCCAAGTGATTACGATGAAACTGCTTAAGCTGCGGCAAACTAAAAGCTAGGGAGGCTCCAGTGGTAACCGCCCTACCCAACCCAGTCGAGGCTCTCGAGGACCAAGGCTATCGAATCACGATGCCGCGCCGAAGTGTGATTGCCGCGCTTGAATCGAAGTCCGAGGGTTTTACAGTCGAGCAGATCTGCGGGGAAGTTCCGGGCGTAGGCAGAGCGACGGTGTACCGTACTATCAAGATCCTGTTGGAAAGTGGGGTCCTCTGTAAGCTCGCAACGCTGGACGGAGCTCCCGTCTACAGCCTTGCGAGGGCGGAACACCATCACCACATTGTGTGTGTGCAGTGTGGAGCGGTAACCGAGTTTCGCGACTCCACTATCGAGCGACTACTTCGCAACATAGGCTCGGACATCGATGGCGAGATACTGGGCCACCGGATAGAGTTCTACGTTCGCTGCGGAAACTGTGCAGGTCTGGAACCGTCTTCCAACTAACCTGCTTCGGCGTGACTTCTTCGCAACGCATCCAGAAACCTTCGGAGGTCTTGCGGCAGGCCTGACTCAAACTCTAGCCACTCGCCGCTGGAAGGCGCGAGGAAGGCCAAAGAGTTGGCGTGGAGGAAGTGGCGGTTCAGGCTTTCGGATAGCCTACCGTAAGCCTTGTCTCCAACCAGCGGGTGCCCGATCGATGCCAAGTGAACTCGAATCTGGTGAGTCCTCCCGGTTCTTGGCTTCACATCCATCAACGAGAACGGGCCCAAGCGCTCGCGAACGCGGTACTCGGTGACCGAGTTCCTCCCACCCTCCAGAACCGTCATACGTTTTCGGTGTTGCGGATCTCTTCCAATAGGTGCGTCAATGACCGCTTCCGCGAGGTCAGGCACCCCTTCTACGAGCGCCAAATAACCTTTTTCAACCTCCCTGCCCTTGAACTGACCAGAAAGGTGTGCGTGTGTGCTTTCGTTCTTGGCGATGACGATTAGCCCGGATGTGTCTTTGTCCAGCCTGTGTACTATGCCGGGCCGATTTCTGTCCCCTACACTGGCAATCCCGGGGCACATAGACAGGAGTGCGTTCGCGAGCGTCCAGTCAGGATGCCCCGGACCCGGATGCACGGTTAGCCCGGCTGGCTTGTTCACCACTACGAGGTCGTCATCATCATGAATGATTTCCAGTTCGATAGACTGTGCTGAGATGGTCTGCGGGTGTCGTTCAGTGAGGGCGAATCGAACCATCTGTCCGACGACCAGTCGAGTGGAAGCTCTTGCTGGCCGGTCGTTTACAGTGACCCCGCCACTGGCTATCAGACCCTGAGCGCGAGTTCTCGAAAGGTCTGAGACGGCACGCGCAAGGAAAAGATCAAGCCTCTCGCCGTCTCGATCGGCTTGCAGTTGTTCAGTTGGGATCTGATCCGGACACACTTCCGCTATCCTCGGACTCGGGAACTGGAGCCTGCGGCTCTGACGCGTGGCGGAATACGAGAAAGGCCAGCAGCGCAACACCCGTAACGACCGCAGAGTCGGCCACGTTAAAGATTGGCCATGGGCCGACGTCGATGAAGTCAACAACGGAGCCGAGGTAGACCCTGTCAATGAGGTTTCCGAATGCCCCTCCCAACTGCAGCCCCAGGGCCAACCTAAACATTGGATGGAGCTGCGAGTGAGCGCGGTAGAAGTAGACGAGGAAACCTATGGCGAAAACCGAGAGCACCGTAAGCAGGAGCGTATGGTCCTGGAGGAGTCCGAACGCGGCGCCTGTGTTCACGACATAGGTGATTCTGACCCAGCCCTCGGCCGGAATAGATTCCCCGAATGACATGTTGGAACTGACCAAGTGTTTCGTTACCTGGTCCAAGGACAGAACGCCCAGCCCTACAAGAATTGCCGCGTACATGAGCCCATTCAGACTAGCACAAGATGTGCGGGCACCCTTGCTGAAAGGGTGGGCAGTTCAGAGCTGCGAGGGTACGTACATTGAGGCGGTCAGATCATTCCTGTCCTGAGCCAGCGTCCACGCTTCATGTAGTACGCGAACATGACGAACCGAGTTGCGCTTGCGGCAACTGTTGCCCAGGGAACGCCGAACTGACCTAGAGAGGCCATGCGGGAAAGCGCGAACCCAAGCGGAACTTCGAGTGTCCACATGGTGCCGAAAGTTATGACCATCGGCGCTACGGTGTTGCCTGTTGTGTTGAACGCCTGGGTGAACACTTGCACGCAGCTCATGGTGATGTAGCCAATGGCGAGAATCCTGAGCCACGTTGCCGCGGTGCTCACAAACTCAGGGTCTTTGCTAAAGAAGCCTGTAACCGGTTCGGGCACCAAGATAAAGCACAAGGCAATCACCGCGCTGGAGGCGCCGCTGTAACCAAGGGCCCACAGGACGGACCTGAAGGCTTGCGTCTTCTGCCCCGCTCCCAGGTTCTGTCCGGCCAGGGCTCCTGCTGCCCTGCCAAAGCCCCGACTTCCGTGGTTCACCACGTTCTCGGCACGCCTGGTCATGGCAAACGCCGCAAGCGCGCCATCTCCAAAGGGCGCGATGATCCCCACCATCGCGAGCTGGGACAGCCCACGTTGCACGTTGGTGACTGAGGCCGGCGCTCCTATCTTCACGAGGCGCCAAATCAGCGGCAGATCGGGCTTGGCATTGCGGAACGAAAGCCGGAGGCGGGACCTGCCACTGATCAGAACGTAGGCAACGATTGTGGACCCGACTACCTGGGCTGCGAGGTTGGCCACAGCCATTCCGGTCAAACCAAGGTCCGGGAACACCCAGATGCCGAATGCAAGTAAAGGGCTGAGGCCGAGGTGGAGAATTCTCGTAACGCCTATGGCCTTAAGTTGAGTGATGCTATCGCCGGCGGCCTGAAGCGAAGCTCCCATCGTACGCTGGTATCCCATCATGGACATCGCTACGAACTGAACTTTCATGTAGCCGGATGCCTGGTCCGTCACTTCCTGGCTCAAGCCAAGTACATTGAGGATGGGTTCGGTAAGAAGGAAGCCGAAGGCGATCATCACCACTGCCATTGCCGTCTGAAGAATCAGCGACTGCTGGAGCACGTGATTGGCGTAGCGGACTTGCCGAGCGCCGATGGCCCTGGAGATCATGGCGCGCATACCCGACTCCAAGCCCATGCGGGCGGTCATGGCGACCATGATTATGATCTGCGCCACGCCCAGGCCAGCGATGGCCTGATAGCCGAGCCTTCCCGCCCAAAGCAGGTCCGCGACCTGATCGACTACGGTGAGAGCGCCCTCCGATACCTGTGGCCAAGACAGATACCAAAGGTTTCCCGGGACGCTGCCCTTGGTGAGGTCTCTCGTTACGTGGGAACCGCGCCGCCGGCGTGCAGCTTGCATTCTGGCCGAAAAAGCACTTCTCGGAGTACCAGAAGGCGACTTAGAGCTTGAGGCTTTAGATTCGGGACTTGGAGAACGCGACCCCTCTGAGTTCAGCTGGACTGACTCGTCGCCGTTTTCTCCCATTCAACCCCGCATCTGGACATAGATGGCCCCGAACCTACGGTCTATCCATGGCCTCTAAAACTTAAGAAATGGAACGGAGCGTCAGCCCTGCGCTGTCCTATTGAGTCCCGTCCCAGATCTGAAGCCCACTCGCTTGTGGGCCGGCACCGTGACCAAGTCCCCGGACGCACCACCTCCGATCGGCCGCACCTTCCTCGATTTGATCTCCCGGACGTCAAACGAGCCGAATCCCGTGAGTACCACCCGGTCGCCTGCCGCAAGAGCGTCGCTAATGCACTCAAGCACTGAATTGAGTGCATCCTCTCCTTCGGCATGCGATCCTCCGAGCTTGGTCGCCACGCGGGACACGATGTCGCCTTTCCTCAACGAGGCCATTGAAGCGGTACCTCCTGGGGGAACCGGACTCCGCATGGATTGCAAGCAGACGCAGGAGCGTCCGGTCTTTGAACTCTGCCGCCAAGATAGTATGTTATTGGCAATCGGAGTCTGTCAACCAGAGGCGCTTGGAGGCAGTATGAGCGAATTGCGTTGCCTCGCCAACAGCGCCTACCCACTTAGTTTGGAACTCAAGGACAGGGCGAGAAGAGTTTGAGGAAGAACGGGATTGTCAAGCTCGTGTCCCGAATGGCGTCCTCAGCGGTGGAAATTGTGATGCCCATGCGGTGCGTGAACTGCGACCGGGAAGGGCCGTATGTGTGCTCTTCCTGCGAGCCGTCGCTGCCGAGGCTACGCGGCGACCGCTGCAGGTCCTGCGCCACGCCAGGTCCGGTTGGGCTGTGCGAGACGTGCGCGGTGTACCGGCCTGCATATGACAGGATCATCGCTCGGTACCTGATGGATGGGGCCGTGAGAGTCGCGGTCCACGATCTGAAGTACCGGAATCTCAGGGCGGCCGCACCTGAGCTCGGCCGGCTCATGGCTGCCACTGTACGTGAGAGCCGCATCGATGCAGATGTGGTCATTCCCGTGCCGATTCACCGAAAGCGCGAGAGGCAGAGGGGATACAATCAATCCCGGCACCTGGCTGCGGGCGTTGCCAAGAAACTGGGGCTTCCCGTTGATTCAAAGGTACTTCGCAAATTGCGGGATACGGAACCTCAGGTTTCCATGCGGAACGACGAGGAGAGAAGGAGCAATCTCGACGGGGCGTTCAGTTGCGATGGCAGGCTGACAGGGTCCAGCGTGCTACTGATAGACGACGTTGTTACGACTGGGAGCACGATTTCCTCTTGCGCTGAGGCCCTCAAGTCTTCAGGCGCTTCCACTGTTTTCGGGGTAGCTCTGGCGAGAGAGCCCTAGGGCCCGGCAGGCGGGTTGACTTGGGAGCAGCCAACTGGCTGTGTGTGAGGATCTGGAATGCGGAATCGTCTGCACTGCAAATGGCCGTACCAGGAGACCTTTGACTGGTCAAACAAGGTGGATTGCATCAAAGGAGAACGCGTTGAAGAGAATTGAACTGGGCCCACTCTACTACGAGATCAGCCGCCATAACCCACCGAGGACCAGCATCGATCCTGGAGAGACGCTGGTGGTGGAGACTGAGGACGCGTTCTCCGGGCAGGTCCGAACTGAGAGCGATCGCCGGGACAGGAAGACCGTGCCGTACAGCAACCCACAGACGGGGCCCATCCTAGTTAACGGAGCTGAGCCGGGCGACACTCTGTCCGTCCGGATAGATGATATCGAGCCCCTTCGCGGGCAAGCGGCCACGCGGGTCGGTTCTCCCGGAGGGATGGGAGAATGGCTTGGCACGGACGTTCCGCACGGGACGCGCATCTGTCCTGTCAGCGACGGCAAGGTCTGGTGGAGCAGCGAAGTCGGGATCCCCTACGCGCCGATGATTGGCACGATTGGGACGGCTCCTGAGATGGGCGTCCCAACGACCGTGCCGGCCGGACCTCATGGGGGCAACATCGACGTGCGGGAGGTCACGTGCGGCAGCACGATTTTCCTGCCGGTGTACGTGCCGGGCGCCCTACTCCACCTCGGCGACGTTCACGCGGCGCAAGGTCACGGGGAGCTTTGCGGCACGGCCCTGGAGATGGCGGCAGTGGTGACAATTACTGTGGACCTGATTCGGGGCAAAGCCATCGAGAGGCCGCGGTTGCGTACGGAGCGAGAGCTCATGGCGATCGAGACGGGTCTTCCCATGGAGCAGTCCGTGCGGCGAGCTTGCGCCGACCTGATCCTGTGGATGGAGGAGGATTTTGGCTTGAACAGGTGGGATGGGTACAACCTGTTCACGCAAGTGGGCGAAATCTCGGTCGGTTATGTCAACATCGGGACGGTGGGTGCGAAGATCGCCGTGGAGTATGTGGAAGCTGCTGCCAAGGGTGGTGGGTAGCTAAGCGTCCAGCAACAGGTCGTTAGCGTCGGTCAGGACCACGTAGGGTTCGCCCCATTGGTCCGGGTCCTCAAGCGACCACTCGACTGCCGAGTCGGAAGGCCGGAAGCGGATGCCGAAATCGCCTCCGTAGACCAAGTAAGCCCTGCCCTGCCCGGAGTCGGATACGGGGATGTATATTGCCGGCACGGGCTCACCAGAACCGTCAAGGTCACCGCCACTATCCCAGCCGGTTACTTCGTAGACCGCTTCGGCATGCACGAAGTCCTGCATCCGAACACGTTCAATGGGGACAGGCTCTGCGTGCCCCTCAAAGAGTTGAAGGGGCATGTACTCGCAGTTCCCGTTTTCTTCAACTTCGAGGTAAATCTGACGAATCATTGGCCCTCACTGTGCCTGCCAAGTTGGCGGATGGTATCGCGAACCGGGCTAGCTTAGATGCCCATGATGTTGTAGCCGGTGTCGACGTGGACGATCTCTCCCGTGACGCCGCTCGAGAGATCGCTGCAAAGATAGAGCGCCGTCTTTGCCACTTCATCCACGGTGATGTTCCGGCCCATTGGGGAACGCTCGGAGTGCATGCGCTTCATGTCGCGGTAGCCGCTGATTACGCGCGAGGAAAGCGTATCCACCGGCCCGGCCGATAAGGCATTAATGCGGATGCCGGTCTTGCCGAGGTCCCATGCGAGCTGGCGGACCTCGTTCTCCAGGGCGGCCTTCGCCGTGCCCATGATGTTATATCCGGGGAACACCGACTGGGACGCCTGGAACGTGAGGGTAATGATGGCCCCACCTTCGACCATCATCTCCGAAGCGTGGCGCGCTATGGGGACGAGAGAGTACGCGCTGATGTCCAGGGCTGTACGGAAGCCGTCCCTGCCCTGATCAATGAACCTGCCTCCCAAGTCTTCGCGTTGGGCGAATGCCACGCTGTGGACGACGATGTCCAGCAGGCCGAACTCGCCCTTGACGCGCTCGAATGCCCCTGCCAGAGCGTCATCGTCTGAGACGTCGCATTCGACCATCAGCGTGTCGTTCCAGTCTTCAACCAGCTTGGCAACGGTCGCCCGGACACGCTCGTTCTGGTAGCCGATAGCGAGCCTAGCGCCGGCTTCGTGAAGGATTCTCGCGATCGCCCACGCGATGCTGCGGTGATTTGCCACGCCAAAGATGAAGGCTGTGCTGCCGCTCAAGTCTAGTGGATACAAGACACACCCTCCATCAGCTTCACTGCAGGGCCGATTGGGCTAGTCATTGCCAGCGGCCTCAACACCGACGCCAATCCTTCCGATGCCCATCGCTTCGGCGCCGGCCAAGAGCTCGGCCTTCTGGAATGGAGACAGCGGCAGATTTGGGGGCCTGCCATCGCCGCATTCGATGCCCAGACGTCTGCTCAGGACCGTCTTGTAGCCAGCGGGGAACGGGTACGCGGAAGTCAGCGATGCAAATCTGCTGGCTGTGCGCTGGGCCTCCTGGGCGCGACCGTAATCGCCGGACTCGTACGCGTTCCAAACATCGACCCAAAGCTCCGGGGCGGCGTTGGGAGGGCCGTCGATCATGCCGCAGGCCCCGATAGTCATTCCTGGCAGCAGCAGATATGCGGAGCCTATGAAGCAGTCGAGGCCCATGTCCGCGAAGTCACGGACCCTGGAGAAATGGGGAGAGGAGTGCTTCAGGCCGCTAAGCTGAGGGACGGAGTCCTGTACTCGCTTCATCAAATCCACGGAGATGTCTACGCCAGTGGATGATGGAAGGTTGTAGACGAACAGCGGCAGATCGGTCGCGCTGCCGACAACCCTGTAGTGCTCTACCACCGCCTCATCGCCCGGGGAGTAAAAGAATGGCGGCACACAGCAGATCGCCTCAACTCCCGCCCTGGCGGCGTGCTCGGCCAGCGCGGCTGCCCTCGCCGTGTTGGCGGCTCCCACATGCATTATGCACTGCACTCTGCCGCGATTCTGGTCTGCGGAAATCTCTGCAATTCGCATGTTCTCTTCGTCGTTCAGGTACACGCTTTCGCCAGTGCCACCGGCGATCCAGAATCCGTGAACTCCGGAGCGGATGTTGAACTCCATCACTTCGCGGAATGCGGACTCGTTCAGTTTGCCGTCGCTTGTTAATGGCGTAATGTGGGCCGGAAACACACCTCGGAACTTGCTCACAGCGAACCTCCTCCTGGCTAGCGCGGCATCTGCCGCAATCTATCAGGCCAAGTGTAAGGAACCGTGGCCGGGCACGCCAGCGTCACTGTGGATCCGTCCTGACTCATGCGATGCGGGACCGTTGCCGCCCGGGTCCGTTTATGTTCGTCGAAGCATGCCGGATGCGGCTATGTGCCAGCCGACGTGCAGGTAATCGGTTGATGTCCTCTGCAGGTCAGCACGCCATCAGCGAACAGAGCCGGTCGCCTATTTTTGAAGGGCCCTGAGCAGAAATGGCGGAGCGGAGAAGTCGGAAATGTGTCACATTCTGTAACATTCCGTCACTTTTCATAGCTGGAGCATGTGGGAAATTGCACCAAAAATCACACAAATTGTTTACGGAATGAATACAAACTAAGACTGAACGCAACCAAATGTGACACATATTTTCTGTAACTTGGTGCACTCCATGGAGGAGTTCGTCAAGTGGTGTAGCATTGTTTTGAAAGTGCATGTGGCGATAATAGCACGACTGTGCGGGTCGTGCAAGTGTTCTAGAGGCATTTAGTTGCTTCGGGTTGATGTTTGGAGTGGGACGCCCCACCCGTGGAGATCTGCCGTCCGGGGTGTGGCGGCGAGATGCAGACACTTGAATGTATGGCGGCCGCTAGGGTTCGAAGGGTTCATCGCGTACGAACAGGAGCCACTCCATGAGATGCAAATCCGTTCGCGCCAAGTCCCTCGACCGAGGGTGTCGAAAGGCAGAGGCTCCGGTAAGCGTTGCAGGCAGGCCCGCTGTTGCCTCAGCCAGGAAACTCCGAGCAATGAGTGTACGGTTGAGAGAGATTGGGCGTCAGTGCTTTGCGAACCGAGCCATTTGCTTGGGTTCTAGCGCCCACTCGATCCACCCGCACCGGTCGTACCGCGTTACCGTCAGACTAAGTTTGCACAGGGCGCCCTTCTTTAGCCTAATAACCGGAAACGGCGAGCCTGCCACTAGCACTGACGCCAAGGTACTTAGGTCAGGTTCGTGTCCTACCAGCATCACCCCGTCGGCCGTGGAATGTTCCTCGGCCAGGTAGTCCATGAGGAGCGCCTGGTCTCCACCCGAGGCCAAATGGTCCGAGAATTCCAGGACGCACGGTTGCTTCAGCTCGCGCTGCATAACCTCCGCGGTCTGCGCCGCGCGAACCAGAGGGCTGCTCACAATCACATCCAATCTGAGCTCCATCCGGTTCCATGCCCTGGCCTGCCGAACCAGCCTGCGGATGCCCTTCTTCGTGAGCGGACGGTCGAAGTCATATGGATACTTGCGTACGTCCCTATCTTCAGCTACTCCGTGCCTGAGAATGTACAGGTCCATGTTACGCACCCTCCTCTAACAGGCTACGGAAGAATCTTTCCCGACCATGCTTCAGACCCACTTCTTGACAGGAAGGGGAGGAGATTTGTATCTGAGGGACACCATCAGACTCCCGGCAAACGGGCTCTGCCCCTCTGCACACCCCGTTTTTCAGCGGCCTGCTAAAGCGACGCCCGCGGCGGCTACGAGTGCTGGCGCCGGCCTGGCCCGGGCCAGCCGCATAGACATATCAGCAAGGAGGCCTTCTCGAAGACCTACCCTAGGTATCGTGAGGCTGTCGGCCCACGCTGAGTTCATCAGCGCCTGGAGTACGACCGTGGCAGGGTAAATCACGTCAGCCCGATCCGGCCGCAGTCCCAGATCCCTGCGTCTGCCCTCGAAGCCAAGTGCGACGAGGGCTGCGCGCGTCCGCTCGATGTCACCTGCGCTAGCGTACGAGACGGCATTCCTACCCGACCGTCTGCCGCTGAGGTCTCCGATTGCTTCCACGTTCCCGCCAGTCCCAATGATGGAGCCCAGCAAATTGTGGCCCAGCGTAGAGATTACCCAATTGCGCGTCTCGTCTGCTACCTGCCGTACCAAGCAGTTGAAGGCTTCCGACCCTTGCGAAGGATCGGACATCACCTTGAGCATGCGAACTGAACCCAGCTTGTGGCTCCTGCTGTCTACAAGAAGGCCTCCGCTTGCCAGGGCTACCTCCACGCTGCCGCCTCCGATGTCCACAAGCATGGCATCGCGCCCGGCGAGGTTGAGCTTCCGAGAGACAGCGAGGTGAACTAGCCTAGCCTCTTCGACTCCGTCGATTACCCGCACGGCTATACCAGTATCTTCCCGCAGGCGATCCGTCAGGGCGCGACCGTTTGCGGCTTCCCGAACAGCACTCGTGGCAACGGCGGCTGTATGTTCAACGCCGTGGAGTCTAGTGGCCTCCGAAAACTCCTTTACGGCTGCGACGGTCCGCTTGATTGTCCTGCGGGAGAGCTCCCCCGTAGTAAAAACATCCTCTCCCAAGCGGACTGGATTGCGGTCAGTGTGGACTATGCGAATGTCGCCTTTGTGAAAGTGACCGACGGCCAATCGCAAAGCGTTGGAACCGATGTCGATCGCAGCGAGAGTAATCACTGCGCAAACGGTGTTGACTCGTAGAGAGCCTGGCTAAGAGGTTTCAGATCTGAGGACTTGTGAACTCATAGTCGCATGGCCTTCTGAATGGGAATGAAGGGTTATTCCATCATTTCAAGGCTGTGGCATTTCAAGGCTGTGGCGCAGGGTAGTCTAGCACAGGAGGACCGTACGACCCTGCGATGAACGAGTCGTCAGTTGATCTAAAGCTGTGCTCTCCGTATAGTACGCTACCACCATTCACTATCGCATGAATGGCGGCGGGGGTGCACTGATGAACAAGAAGAAACTCCCAACGAAGAATCGTGTCCGTCACCACTACCAGTACGTGTATGGCGATGAACATGAGGTTCTAAAGAAGAGGCGTCGAATTTTAGACGCCGAACCTCTGGACGACCCACTCCTCATCACGCCCTATGACCGCATTCGCTATTTCCGGGAGAACATCTATCCCTACGGGGAGAGGATGGGGTACGAGGAGTACTACGATCACAAAATCCCCCTGCAGATTGAGCTCATCAAACTGCAGAACTGGATCAGGGATTCTGGAGAGCGCGTTGTAATTCTCTTCGAGGGCCGGGATGCTGCCGGTAAGGGCGGTACTATCCGCCGGTTCATGGAGCACTGGAACCCAAGAGGTGCACGCGTAGTAGCGTTGGACAAGCCGTCAGACGTCGAGTTGGGCCAATGGTACTTCCAACGCTATGTTTCCCACTTGCCCACGTCCGGCGAGATCGTCCTTTTCGACCGCTCCTGGTACAACCGATCAGGCGTGGAGCGCGTGATGGGGTTCTCCACGGATGCAGAATACAACCGATTCATGCGGCAAGCGCCCGTGCTGGAGCGGATGATCGTGGAAAGCGGAATCCGCCTTGTTAAGCTCTATTTCTCGGTTAGCCGGAGGGAGCAGCTAAGGAGATTCAAAAAGCGCGCCAAAGACCCGCTCAAGCAGTGGAAGGTCAGCCCAATAGACTTGATGTCCAAGGACAAATGGGAGGAGTACACCGAGGCCAAGGAGGCGATGTTCTTTCTCACCCACAGTGATCTTGCTCCGTGGACGATCATCAAGAGCGATGACAAGATGCGGGCCAGGATCAACGCGATGAGGCATTTGCTTTGGCTAATTGACTATGAGGGAAAGGACGAGTCTGTTGCTCACGCGGCCGATCCCTCGATAGCGGCATTCGCAAACGAGATATACACCGCAGGCGCGCCTCGAGCGGGCGCGCCCGCACAGAGCTACGCTGAGGCATTGCCGGAGTTGTCTCTGCCGGGCTAGTAGAGCTCTGCGTAACCTTTGTGCTCTGGGGAGAATCACCATCCGAGCCTTCCCCAGCAGACTGGGGAAGGGGTCCGAGAGCTTCCCCCAGCCGCCGATGCGCCAATTACACAATGGTCTCCAGCCGATGCACCAGACCATCTGGCGGCCGGGACCGTTCCCTTCCCCTGTCAGCGCCGGCGCAGTACTCTGACGAACTGCCTGATCGGCCTCAAGAGGAACACCAAGACAAGCGTGAGTCCTATGAGCTTGAGGTCGAGCAGCGGACTCATCTGCTCGATGTAGAGATTGTCGTATCTCAGCTTGTTGACCGGCGGCGGATTGTAGCTGCCTCTGATCTGGGCCAGACCAGTGAGGCCGGGCCGGGCCCTCAACCTCAGGTAGAATTCCGGCAGGCCAGTCATGATTCGACTCATGAGCACCGGCCTTTCCGGCCTAGGGCCGACCAGGCTCATCTCACCCTTCAGGATGTTCACAACCTGTGGGACTTCGTCCAGATACAGGAATCTGAGGGCACTCCCTACGCGGGTAATCCGTCTATCGCCTGAGAAGGTCAGAACGGGGCCGGTGCTTCTCTCCGCATCTCGAATCATCGTGCGGAACTTAACGACAGTAAACTCGCGCCCACCTTTGCCCATTCGGAGTTGGCGATAGAACACTGGGCCGCGGTCTTCCAGCCAAATCGCAAGGGGAACGAACGTCCACAGCAGGACCAGAACCGGGAACAAGATAAGGTGCCCTACTATGATGAGGACAACATCGAACGTGCGCTTGTAGCCGTCGTTTGCACTCTGGGCAGTCGCCAGAGCCTCCAGCACTTCGCTCTCCACTTCCGAGCTAGAGTTCACTGGATCGTCACCAGCAACTCCGCTGTCGAAGCCGCTCTTCGTGATCAAAGGTAGGGTCCATGTCGAAAGTTCATCGTCGTGCCGCGTCAAGCTGCCAAAGCGTGTCCCGCTAGAGAGCATCCTGTTGAAGGTTGAAGAGCTCCAAATCGCTCAAGGAGATGGCCTCTTTCGGCCTCTTCACCTGGAAATTGGCACAGAGTCTAATACAAGTTTCAGAATTTTCAAATGCGGGCGGGGCATTAATCTGCCATCAGATTGACGGTCAATGCCCGAGTCTACTGCCGAAAGGCAAAGGAAGACTCTATTGGCGCTCTTGGCCTATCAATGGACGTTTTGAGAAGATTGAATGGGTACGGTGAGTCTAGGCCATAGTTGTTGGGAGGGAGCCAGATGACAGACATTCTTTGCTATGAGGACAGCTATCTCCGCGAGTTCGAGGCAGTCGTTGTTGAGGCAACCGGCTCCGGCGTGGTGCTGGACAGCACCGCATTCTATCCCGGAGGGGGCGGTCAGCCGGCAGATACAGGAACCCTGATGAGCGGCGGGCGTGAATGGCGGGTAACAAAGGTAAGCAGAGTTGAAGGCAGACTGGTGCATAGACTGGACGCCGACCCTCCGCCTGACGGTACTACCGTGAGTGGCGAGATCGACTGGGGCCGCCGGTACGAACTGATGCGTACACACACTGCGCTCCACATACTCTGCGGCGTGGTCTGGCGTGACTACGGCGCACAAGTTACGGGCGGCGACATGAAGCCGCTAACCGCACGCATGGACTTCGAGCTTGAGAGCATGTCTGCCGACTTCGCCGCGGATGTGCAGGAGCGCATCAATGCCGAGGTAGCGGCGTCCAGGCCGGTCCACGTACGCACGCTTCCACGCGAAGAGGCATTCAAGATTCCTGATCTGATCAGGACCAAGATCAACCTGCTGCCCAAGTCGATCACGCAAGTCCGCATCGTCGATATCGAGGGACTTGACGTGCAGGCGGACGGCGGCACTCACGTCGCCAACACTAACGAGGTTGGCCATATCAGGGTGGTTGGCCATCAGAGCAAAGGGCGGATCAACAAGCGGCTGAGGATTGCCGTCAGCTAGATGGCTCCGGTTTCTTTTCAAGGTCTCGCCGGCTGTTGACCAGACATGCTCGCCCGGTGTTGGTTCATGGTTTCGCTTCGGTGTGCTCGTTTGGCCGCTTGACGACCAACATCCTTAACTCGGAGCGAAACTTCCCGGCTTGGGAGGTCCCGAGCGCATAAGCTAACTTGGATGGCGGCTACGTCCTGTCCAAGGTCGGGTGAATGCCGCTTTGCATAGTAGCGGTCAAAGCGGGCCTTTGGCCGGAGAGGGCATTCAATTCACTCGTGCCAGGCCCCCAAGTACACGATGCTCTCGAAGATGCCATTGGTGTTAGAAGCTGCTTGCCAATTGATCAAACGGGCAAACGGGCAAACGGGCCGGCATCTCACTATTGGCCATCACATCGGACGCCCGAGTGTTCCGGAGCGCTTACCTGTCTTGTAAGCAGTGCTTACCTGTTTTGTAAGCGCGCGTCGGGTAGAATCACAACGTTTCAAATCTCAGCTATGAGCAAGTGAAATGATCAACACTGCCGACACCGCCTGGGTGCTTATCTGCTCAGCACTGGTGCTCCTGATGATCCCCGGCTTGGCCTTCTTTTACGGTGGGCTAGTGCGGAAAAAGAACGTGACTGGCACTCTCATGCAGGTCGTCGTAACCATGGGAATTGTCGGAGTCTTGTGGGTGCTCTGGGGTTACAGTCTGGCGTTCGGCCCGTCTGTCGGCGGCTTTATCGGCAACCTGGAATGGTTCGCGCTGTCCGGCGTCAGTGCTTCGGAGCCCGGCCCATACTCGGATACCATTTCGCACCAGGCTTTCATGATCTTCCAAGGGATGTTCGCGATGATCACTCCCGCTGTGGTCATAGGCGGGTTTGCCGAGCGGATGAAATTCCATTCCTTCCTCGTCTTCGTCGTGATCTGGGTGACGGTGGTGTACGCGCCCCTAGCACACTGGGTGTGGGGGACGGACGGCTGGATACATTCCATGGGCGCGTTGGACTTCGCCGGCGGCACCGTGGTCCACATCAAGTCCGGCGTGGCAGCTCTCGTGGCCGCGATGGTGATCGGCAAGCGGATCGGTTTCCAAGAAGAGGAGATGGTCCCGCACCATGTGCCGATGGTGGTACTCGGCGCCGGCATGCTGTGGTTCGGCTGGTTCGGCTTCAATGCCGGGAGCGCGCTTACACCCGACGCCACCGCTGTGAACGCCTTCGTTGTAACGAACATCGCGGCGGCGGCGGGCGTTCTGTCCTGGACCGGCATGTCCTGGCTGGTCGACAAGAAGCCCAGCGTTGTCGGGGCGGTGTCGGGCGCGGTCGGAGGCCTGGTTGCTATCACGCCTGCCGCCGGTTTTGTGGGCCCTATGCCTGCGGTTGTTATCGGCCTTGTGGCGGGCGTGGCCTGCTACTGGGCGGTCGAGCTTCTGAGCAAGCTCAGGATAGACGACTCGCTAGCCGTACTCGGAGTGCACGGTGTCGGAGGTACGTGGGGAGCCATTGCCACTGGGCTGTTCGTGGGAGTCGGATACGGCGCCCTAGCCGAGGGAGTTAGCCGCGGCGAGCAGATCTTGTACCAGATCGTCAGCATTGGCGCGTCCTGGGGCTGGTCGTTCGTTGCCACGGGCGTCATCTTGCTGGCAATCAAGTGGACCATGGGGCTGAGGTTGCGCGACACGGACGAGGAGGCCGGTCTCGACGCATCGCAGCATGACGAGATTGCCTACTTCCTGACGGACGACTAACGCTTCACGCGTTCCTATCGGAGCCGGCGTCTGCCTGAGATCAACGCGGTCTCGATAATCCGGCCGACGAACTCTGCCTTCCCGTTCGTGTAAGCCTCGCGGTTGTCTCGATGCTTCGAAGCAAGCGTTCTCTTGAGCGACTCGTACTCGCGCAGGGCGTCTGGATGAGCCCTGAGGTGATCTCGAAAGACCAGGTGCTTCTCCGCTGCGGGTGGCCGGCCGGGAACATATGGGCGTGGACAACGGTGCGTTCATCGATGATCTTGTTGAAGTAAGAGCGTCCCGGAATCCCATGTTCGCCCCTGTACCGGTAGCCCAACATGATCATCCTGGAGATGGCTGCCGCGCCATCATCCGGGTCACTTACCAGCGGCATGATGTCCAGGACCGGCTTGGCGGCGAGCCCAGGCACTGAGGTACTTCCGATGTGGTGCACATTGGTAACCCACGGCCTACATGCCCCGAGGATTGCCTCTAATTCAAGCTCGAACACACGGGGCCAAGCAGCGTTGTACCGCGCAATCTCGACAAGTCCGCTCTGGACACCCAGGGACTTCCAGCGGTCGGCGAGTAACGTCTCTCGTTTCAAATGAACCCAGTTGCCAACCCTAGAATGCCGGACTGTAGCCGGTTAGGTTCGAACAGTGCATTGCCAATGCCGGAGGAGGAAGACTGCCAGTCGAGAGATGCCACCCAATTCAGCATAGTGCATTGCCGCCTCGCCGGCAGGCAGGGGTCTGCAATGCATTGGTGGAGTTGATTCTGCGAGAAGCAGGGCACCGATTTATGAGGCGTGAGTAATACGACGCGTCCAAGGCACAGACCGTCCATAACTCACCAGTACGAGGAGCGACTCGGTCCAATTGGCAATGGGGCGCGGCACCTCGCCAGAGCGATCAGGTACGTTAGATTCGTAATGTGACAAGTTTTCACGGCGCATTGTTGCTGCTACAATTCTTATGGCTTCCGATTCTAGGCCGACAGGCTGATGAAAGGGCGACGGGCGGCCAGACTTTTTTGGAGACGAGCGAAGGAGAACCTGATTTGGAAAACTCGAAGAACAAGGTACGAATAGCACAATTGGTGGGAATCCGCCCGTTGCTGCTTGGTATGGTCCTAATGGCCGCAGCGGTCGCTCTTGGGGCGTGTGGCGGAGGACTGAGCGAGGAAGACGTGGAGGCAAGAGCCCAGGAGTTGGCCGCCGAGATGGGGGGCGGACTGACTGAGGCGGACGTGGAGGCAAGGGCCGAGGAGATGGCTAAGGAGATGATGGCGGAGGATGGGGGCGGCGATGAAATGATGATGGAGAGAGGCGAAAGGCTCAAGCAGGTCCAGGAGCGTGGAAGGGTCATCTGCGCCAGCCGAAACGACGTGCCAGGCTACGGCTATCTTGACGAGTCCGGAAACAATGAAGGGTTCGATATCGACCTTTGCCGAGCGCTGGCAGCGGCAGTCCTTGGCGACCCGAAGGCCATTGAGATCAAGCTCATCACGGCAGCCGACCGCGGACCGACGATCCAGTCGGGCGAGGTCGACATGCTCGTGCGCACGGTTACCTGGACGACATCACGAGACGCACAATGGGGTAACTACACCCAGACGATGTTCTATGACGGCCAGGGATTCATGGTCAACAAGGCTGAGAATCCGAATGTGACCAGTGCACTACACCTGAAGGACGCGACTGTCTGCGTAACCCAGGGCACCACAACGGAGTTGAACCTGCAGGACTTCTCCAACCAGAACAACCTGAGCATCAATGTGCTGACCTTCAAGGACACAGATACGGTGCTTGCGGCTTACGAAGAGGGCCAGTGCGACGCCTTCACGAATGACCGGTCGCAGCTCGCCGCTCTCGGGACAGCATTGGCGAACCGGGCGGACCACGTGATCCTGCCCGAAACGATCTCAGAAGAGCCTCTCGGGCCCGTAGTGCCTCATGGCGACGACCAGTGGTTCGATGTCGTGAAGACGGTGATGGGTATTCTCATCTACGCCGAGGCCTACAGCGTAACGTCCGACAGCGTGCCGACATCGGCGACGGGCGACACGAAGGTTGACCGGCTGTTCGGCCTAGAGGGTTCGTTCGGCCAGGAGAGCATGGGCCTGAGTCAGACCGTGGCGCAGGACGTAATCAGTGCCGTGGGCAACTACGGCGAGATCTACGACAGGAACCTCGGTCCAGGCGGGGTCGATCTTCCTCGCGAGAACGGCCGCAATGCCCTGTGGGCAGAGGCGACATGCATGGACTGCCCGAAGGGCGGACAGATCTACGCGGCACCACTTCGGTAAAGCCTAATCGGGACGAGAGTCTCTGAGAAGCGGCCGGCAAATGCCGGCCGCTTCTTCTTTTTCCGCACCGTCACGATTCGTTCTTTGACTGAGTGACGGACCTGAAGGCGTTTTGCCTTCGATTCCCAAACTTGATTCGAAGGCACTAGGTGAAGCCCTTTCCCTCAGTTACAACCGGCATGTGGGCAGGTACATGTATTAGAATCGCTCAGCGTCTAAGGCAATTCCCGGCAGGTCGCGATGACAACGCTGCAAAATAGCCTGACATACCAAGGTATTCCGGTCTGGCGACACGTCCAGGTCATTCAATGGACGACGCAGATCGTGTCTGGAATCTTGGTCGTGACACTGGTCGTCTGGTTCTTCGCCAACTTGGCGGGCGCAATCCAGGACCGGAACATACCTTTTGGGTTCTGGTTTCTCGACAACGAGTATCTGACGCCCATCGGGCAGTTCTACGTTCCCTACGAGACGTCAGACACATATCTGAAGGCGTTCATGGTGGCTTTCGCGAACACGCTGATAGTCTCTGTGATCGGAGTGATACTGGCGACCCTGTTGGGAATCGCTGTGGGCATCGGCAGGATGTCCGGCAACTGGATCGTGTCCAGGGCCGCGCTGGGATTCATCGAGTTCTTCCGCAACGTTCCACTCCTGGTGCAGCTCTACTTCTGGTTCACCGTGGTGCTTGCGCTGCCCAGAGCCCGAGAAGGATACGTCATTGCGGACAGCGTCTTCCTCAGCAACGCCGGCCTGTGGGTGCCGTGGCCGACGATCGAAGGCGCCGGAGCAGCGCTGGTCTGGGTGGTGTTTGCTGCCGCAGCCGTGTTTGTCGGCGTAGCGGTGTATCGGAGGCAACTGCGCCGCGAGACGCTGACCGGCGCCGTGTCCTACCCGGTATTGTTGGGCTTCGGTGCCGCAGTTGGCATTGGCGCCGTGGCGTGGGTGGTAATCGGAGCGGCGTCAGGAGTAGCGCCGTTTGTGATCGATGTGCCCAGTCCCGAAGGGGCATTCAGCCGCATCCAAGGAGGACAGAGCGCTTCTGGAGGAATGATAGCGCTGCTGGCAGGCCTTGTTATGTACACGGCCGCGTTCATCGCGGAGATAGTCAGGGCGGGCATTCAGTCGGTGGGACGCGGACAGCGGGAATCGGCCCGAGCGCTGGGACTGTCGTGGGCGGTTACGCTACGTAGCGTTACATTCCCTCAGGCGCTTCGAGTAATTGTGCCTCCCTTGATTAGCCAGTACCTCAACCTGACCAAGAACAGCAGCCTAGCGAGCGCGATTGGATTCTCCGACCTGTTCAGCGTTGCGGAGACGATGACTCAGAAGGCACCGACATTGTCCATATTCCTTATGGTCATGCTCGCATATCTTTCGTTGAGTCTGACCTATTCACTTATCGGTAACCTGTACAACCGTAGGCTTCGCAACTAGCTGGATGCTTACTGCTGGAATGAAAGCTCATGACGACGACCCCAGGCACCGATAACAAAGTGCCACCTTCCATGCTCGGAGTGCGTGTGGAGGCGTGGCTTCGCGAGAACCTGTTCAGTACGTGGTACAACAGCGCGCTCACGGCCATTTCGGTGGTCTTGGTAGGGACGGTCCTGTGGTACGGGTTGAAATGGGCGATCTTCGATGCCAACTGGGGCGTCATTTCCACTCTGGGCGGGCTGATGGTCGTCGGCAGATACAACGTGGAGGCCGCCTGTCCAGACCAGAACTGCCTGTGGCGCCCGCAGGTATCACTGCTCTTGGTGACGGCCCTTTTCGGCATGGGCTGGGGTATAGCGGGAGGCGGGCTCACCAGACGCATTGCCATCGGTGTGGCCGTGGCGGTGTCGGCGTTCGCGCTACTGCCGTACGGCCTAGATACAATGGGCATGGACGTACGCCTGCTACTGGCCGCCAACCTGCCGGCAGTGCTCGCCGGATGGGCACTGGCCCGCTACACGCCGATGGGGAGTCCCAAGTGGCTTGCAGTTTCATGCATTGTCGTGTTCCTCCTGATTCTGCTGTTGCTCCGCGGAGTGTCCCAGGTGCCCGGCCTTCAACCCGTCCCAGTCACGGAATGGGGTGGGCTAATGCTGAACCTGCTACTGGCGGTGATAGGCATCGCCGGAAGCCTGCCCATAGGAATTGGCCTGGCGCTGGGCCGGCGGAGCAAACTACCTGTGGTCAAAAGCATGTGCGTGGTGTTCATCGAGGTGTTCCGTGGCGTGCCCCTGATCACGCTGCTCTTCATGTCTGTGAGAATCGTACCTCTAGCCTTTCCGGAGAACTTCCCGTTGAACCCGATTACCAGCGCCGCAGTGGTGATCACACTGTTCAGCTCGGCTTACATGGCGGAGAATATCCGGGGCGGACTCCAGGCACTCCACGCGGGTCAAGCAGAAGCCTCACGCGCTCTAGGGCTTGCCGGGTGGCAGACGATGATGCTGATCTCGCTACCACAGGCGATCCGCAATGTCATTCCCACAATAGTGGGTCAGTTCATCTCGCTGTTCAAGGACACGAGCCTGGTGTATATAATCAGCTTGCAGGACGTTGTTGGAATCAGCCGCGCGTTCATAAGAGGTAACGTGGAGTTCCTGGCAAGCCACAGAGAACTGTACATCTTCCTGGCGCTAGTCTTCTGGGTGTTCACGTATGGGATGTCTTACGTGAGCAGGCATATCGAGCAGAACCTACGAGTTGGGGAGCGATAGTGGGCGGCAATCCGCTCCCCTAGCCTGCCACCGACTTCACGGGGACGTCCCGAGCCGTCTCAGATGACCGCTGGCAATCTGTTTTTGCGACGCATGCCGGCCCCCGGGCTGGATCGAACTGGCACACCACAGCAGTGATGCTCTTTTATTCGGGCGGGATTGCGCGATGATCGATCACCAAGCTGGCAAGATCGGCAAGAATCCGAGACGCGGAATGCTAAGGGATTGAGAGTTTGATTGACCTCGTCGGAGTCTCCAAGCACTACCAGATGGGTCCAGTTGAGGTGCGGGCGCTGGACGACGTGGAGCTGCATGTGACTGATGGCGAGTTCATAGTTGTCCTCGGTCCATCAGGAAGTGGAAAGACCACGCTTCTCAACATCATTGGCGCCCTGGACACGCCGACGGCTGGCAGCGTCTCCGTCGGCGGACGCGACATCACTACGGCCTCACGTTCCGAACTCTTTGCGCTGAGACGGCAGACTGTGAGCTTCATTTTCCAAAGCTTCAACCTGTTTCCTGGACTAACGGCGCTTGAGAACGTCGAGTTTGGCATCGACGTGGCCGGAAAGCGGGGTTCGACATCTCCCCAATCGGTGCTTGAGTCAGTCGGCCTTGATGACCGGGCCGACCACTTCCCTCACGAGCTATCGGGCGGCGAACAGCAGCGAGTTGCCATAGCCAGGGCCCTAGCAACCCGCAATCCGGTGCTGCTTGCAGACGAGCCCACAGGCGAGCTCGATTTCAGGACCGGCACTCAAATTCTGGAGC
Organism: Dehalococcoidia bacterium; assembly: GCA_965237445.1. Lineage (GTDB taxonomy): Bacteria > Chloroflexota > Dehalococcoidia > Lucifugimonadales. The sequence goes on from OZ250142.1 coordinate 2,531,779, forward strand.
TCTTGATAGAGCAGGCCTCGGCCGATTGCGCCGTGCTAGTGGTTACGCATAACCGGGAGCTCTCGCGAATCGCCGACAGGGTGGTCGAGATGAGCAGCGGCAGGATCGTCAGTGACGGCCCGCCGTCCGGCGGCAAAGCACCGCTGTCAGAACTCCACTGGTAGAGCCACTTCGGTGCTGCTGAGGCTGCGCTGGGCGCTGCGAGACGCGAAGGCGCGCTGGGTCCAAGTGGCGGGCATTGCACTCATGATTGCAATCGGCACCGGGTTGTACGCCGGCCTAAGCAGCGTTACTCAGTGGCGTATTGCTTCCAACGAGGCAAGCCTCGATCTGACGAACATGTACGATCTCAGAGCCCGTCTAGCTGGAGATGGACACCTGCCGCAGGGTTCGTTGGAAGAGATTGCCCGTAGCATAGGGGGCGTCGAAGCTGCTGAAGAGAGGCTAATCGCTGAGACGCAGGTGGAGGTCTCAACGGACGACGGCCCTATATTTGTGCCGGGAAGGATCATAGGCGTTGACCTGTCTAATGGGGGGCCGAACGTAAACGGCGTTGAAGTGATCGAAGGCCGCCAAATCTCCGACGAGGAGATGGGTCAGCGGGTCGTGCTGATGGAGCGGAACTTCGGTGTTTACTACGAGCTTCCTGCACAGGGCGAACTGCGGCTTGGCGACGGAGTGCCCGCACGCTATGTGGGCCATGCGGTATCGCCTGAGTACTTCATCGTAGTGGAGGAAGGCAGCTTTTTCGGGCAGGCCAACCTATTGGTCCTCTTCATGTCAATGGAGACTGCTCAAGGGTTGGCCGGCAAACAGGAGCTCGTCAACGATCTTGTACTGACTGTCGAGCCGGGCACCGATCTTGCAGATGTTGAGACGAGACTTCTGGCGGAGATCGCGGAACGCCACTCCGGCGCGCATCTCGAGTTGATGCGTACGGAAGATGACCAGTCTTATGTGGCATTGACACGAGACCCGGAGGGCGACCAGCAGTTCTATAACGTGATTGCGGTAATCCTGTTCGGAGGGGCCGCATTTGCAGCGCTGAACTTCGCCGCTCGGATGGTGGAGTCGCAGCGTCGTGAGATAGGAACTTCGATGGCGCTGGGCGTGAGCCCCCTTGCGATTGCGGTACGGCCGCTCCTTGTGGGCCTGCAAATCGGCGGCCTAGGGGTCGTGTTCGGCGTGGGAATGGGGCTGTTGATTGCGAGCCTCATGGAGGGCGTGCTTTCGAGCTTCGTTGCGCTACCGGTGTTCTTGACGCCTTTCCAATCCGGCATCTTCGCAAGGGTTGCTCTCGTCGGCTTTCTGATACCGGTTGTGGCGGTGTTGTGGCCGGTGCTACGCGCCACGTTCGTGCGGCCTGTAGAGGCTATCAAGACCGGGCATCTCGCCTCGCGAGGCGGCGGCCTTGCGCCGATCATTAGCCGCCTACCACTGCCGGGGAGCAGCCTTGGACGGATGCCGTTCCGAAACTTGCTGAGGGCACCCAGAAGGACCTTGCTCACCCTGTTCGCCCTAACCGCAGTCATCGGAATACTGTTCAGCATAGTGGGTGTGCGAGATTCGTTCCTCGCGACACTAAGCGTGGGCGACGAAGAGCTCCTGCGAGGCGAACCGAACAGACTAAGCATTCAACTGGACTCCTTCTATCCGATCGATTCACGGGAAGTGGCCGAAACACTCGGAAGTGGAGTGCTTAAGGGCGGGGAAACAGGGCTCTCAATTGCGGCGCTTGCCCACGCCCAGGAGGAAGCCGCCGGACCGGAGCAGGAGGCCTTCAATATTCAGAGTCCCGAAGAGGTGGCGCAAGTCTTGAGGCGTGATGGGGTCAATCTGAACATTCAGTTCATAGACTTCGATAGCAATTTCTGGAGGCCAACTGCCTCCGAGGGGCGTCTCTCAGTCAATGGACCAGGGATCGTGTTGGCGCGCAAGGCTGCGGCTGACCTAGGTGCGCGCGTCGGTGACAGGATCAGACTCACACACCCAATGAGAGCCGGCCTAGGCGCCTTCACTTTAGCCGCGACATCTGTTCCAGTTATCGCGATCCACCCGCATCCACTCCGCTTCAACGCGTATATGGACATTCGCTATGCGGACCTGGCAGGTCTTCAGGGCTTCACCAACGTTGTCACCGGCGTACCGGCGGATGGAGGAAGTCTGGCTGACGTCAAGAGGGAGATGTTCGGTGTTCACGGCGTGGCAACTGTGCGGGGATTCTCCGAGGCCTCGGTAGCCGTTCAAGACGCGTTCGAGCAAGTCTCAGCGGTGTTCTGGATAATAGAGTTGTTCGTGTTGGGACTGGCGCTCCTGATCGCGTTCAACACCGCAAATATCAACACGGACGAGCGGGCCCGTGACCATGCAACAATGTTCGCGTACGGAGTACCCGTTGGCAGAGTCGTGCTGAACCTCGCTGTCGAAGGACTAATGCTGGGAATCGTCGCCACCGCGCTCGGAATCGTCCTCGGTCTGGGACTCTTGGCGTGGATGATTGTGGTGCTGTTTCCCGCAAGCTATCCCGACATGGGGGTAATCATGTCGGTAGAGTTGTTACAGATGGCTGGCATACTGGCGGGAGGGGTTGCCGTGGTCGCGCTTGCGCCAGCGCTGACGGTACGCAAGTTAAGGCGGATGGACATTCCCGGCACTCTGCGAGTGCTGGAATGAGGATGCGGGATGCTCTGTGAACATGCAGATAACAGGCATTCAGGGAAGCTGGCAGTGAAACTAGACTGGACCGACGTCCGTTGCTGAATTGCATCTACGACGTATCCATCTCCAGTTGGCGAGCAAGGTGCTTCGACAGGGACGCTCGGCAAGCCAATCCATTTGTGAACGCCGCAAGGGGGGACTAGAAATGAGTGGAGCCAACATCATTCCCACAATGCGCTACAAAGACGCGCAGGCTGCTATCGAATGGCTGTGCGGCGCGTTTGGTTTCCAAAAGCACATGGTGGTGGAAGGACCTAATGGAACCGTGGCTCACGCTCAACTGACGTATGGTGACGGGATGATTATGCTTGGATCGGCAAGGGACGACGAATTTGGCAGACAAATGAAAACTCCCCGCGAAGCCGGCACGAACACACAGAGTTCTTACATAGTGGTGAATGAGATCAATGCTCATTATGGGCAGGCGGTAGAAGCCGGCGCTGAGATAGTGAAGCCCTTAGTGAACGAGGACTATGGAGGACAAGGCTATTCCGTCCTGGACCTCGAAGGGAATCTATGGAACTTCGGGTCCTACAACCCCTGGGCGGGAGACTAGTCAACTAGCCTAGCCCAAGTGAGTTGGGCAGGCGGAACCGACCGGCAATTTCGGAGCAGTGGCGGACTGATCGTCGCCCTCATCTGCGGTCAGCGGACGGCGTGCTCTGCGGCGAGCCGGTTTGGCGGAGATGTGGCCCCCACCAGCACCATAATGCGTACCCATGGATCCCGACCTGGACTCTTTGTGGAGACGGAGTTCGGCTTCCCGCCCGTGAGCTTGCCGAGCTAGATGGAATGGGAACGTCGAGCCACAATTGGTAGGCGATGTCTGTCAAGAGTACGCAGGTGCGAACGCAAGCAACCCAACAGGCAATCTTCCATTCGCGCCCTGCTCCTTTGAGGGAGCGGTTCATACTCGATGCACACCGTCCTTGCTATGGTTAGTCATCGTGGTTCCTTGCACGAACGTCATGCTGCTTCTCGACGTAGAAGCTTGCAGCAACCCATTGCAGGCGGAAATTTCCAGTAAGACGGACGGTGGTTGCCATGAAGAGGATGTGAGGCCTGGTTACAATCATCTTCGAAGTTAGTGAACCCAAGAGCAGGCGCGGATTCAAATGTATGACGTCATACAGGTGAGTGGAATGAGAAGGCTTGTTGTTCTGTTGGCTTTCGCTGTCTCTATGACAGGCGCGGCTACATTCCTGAGCGGATGCGAATTGTCTGCGCCGATGGAGGACCCAATCGCGCCCGCGAGCACGGCAGCTCCCATACAGGATGTGACCGCAACTGCATTCGACGCGCCCATGAGCACGGCAGCTCCCATACAGGATGTGACCGCAGCGGCCCCCGACACGCCCACGAGCACGGCAGCTCCTCCTACGGAGGCCACCGCCACTACATCCAACGTAGCGGACTCCCCGACTATGCCCACTCCAGCACCAGAGGAAGATGACGGGCTTGAGTTTGCGCCGCTCGAATCTCTCGAGACCTCAGGCAAGGACGAAGGCATCACCACGGCGGACCAAGATCTGCCAAAGGGGGACGGCGAATCGGAAGGGTCCGTTCAGGGCCAGACCTACACGTGGGAAGATGGTGGCAGAACCCTAATGGCCTATCTTCAGACCGATATTGTAGTGGAGAAGGGCTCCGATGGATTGCCTCGCGACATCGTTGCGGCTGATGAAGGCGGGACCAACATTGTCAGGAGTGCGGACAGACAATCGAAGGGCGACACTCTCCCTGTGTTTCGCTCCGAGTCAGGCGAGCTAATGACTCTGCCGGGCGGCGTGCTGCTGGTGCTCAGTGCCCAATGGAGCCGGTCGGAAACGAACGCCTTCTTCTCCAGCAACGGCATCAAGATGGACCGTGTATCGGAGTTGGGCTACGTTGCCAACGGTTTCTTCATTTAGACTGAACCGGGCTTCCCTTCCCTGGACCTCGCCAACGAGTTGGCGGCGCTAGAAGGGGTGGATGTGTCCAGCCCCAACTGGGGGAGGGACGCAGTTCCGAAGTAGTCGTTGCCCTGTGAGTGTGCCTGATAGCCGTGACCCGTTGATTCTGTGAGCGCCAAGGTTTCTACTGAGTCGATGATTCCATGACCAGGATGCTCAGCCCAGCCAGACTGCTTACGATAGCGGGGTGTGCCCTGCTCTGCCTCATGTTCGCCTTAGGCTAGGCAAGAGCGCAGACTACTCCAGCCGCTCCGACTATCGACTCAGTCACTCCGGCTGATACGCAGCTCAAAGTTGCCTGGACGGCTCCTGCCGGCGAAACGGGCATCACCGCCTACGACGTTCGCCACATCAAGACCGGCGAGGACGAGACGGATGACACCAAATGGTCCGTCGTGGATGACGCATGGACCTCTGGCGCGCTCGAGTACAACATCATCGGCCTGGACAATGGCATCCAGTATGACGTGCAGGTGCGAGCCGTTAACTCCATCGGCGATGGCGCGTGGTCCGGAACAGAGGTTGGGACGCCGGCGCTGCCTGCTCCTACGATCAGCTCCGTGCGAGCCGACGATCGCGCCCTGCTGATCTCCTGGAACGCTCCGAGCGGGATAACATCCAGGGTCAAGGCCTATGACGTTAGGTACATAGCGACCAGCTCTGACGAGACGGTTGACTCCAACTGGACTGTGGAGGAGGACGTCTGGGAGGACGGCGACGGCAGTCTGACTTACGCGATCACAGGCTTGACCAATGGCACCGGGTAGGATGTGCAAGTACGTGCGATTGATGAGAAAGACGTAAGCGACGCCTGGTCAAGCGCGACCCCCGCGGACCACGGCGACGCTCGTGCCACGGCCACCAGCGTGTCCGCGGCCACAAGAGTGTGGGGAGTCATCGATCCCTCCGACGATGAGGACTACTTCAGCTTTAGTGTGTCAAGCACGGCCGACTACTGGATTTACACCCTGGGTGACCTCGACACCGTAGGTGAGCTGCTGGACAGTAACGGTGAGTTCATAGAAAGCGATGATTACGGGAGAGTGCTGCCCAACCCAGACAATTTCTTCCTGTGGCGCAAACTCCAATCCGGGACCTACTACGTCAAGGTCACGGGCTACGGGCCCGCCGAAACTCCTTACATTCTGAGGGTGCGGGCATTCCCGGACCCCATAGGATGGAGCGAATCGCCCACCCTGAGTATCAACGGTTCTCTCAGCCGCACAATTGACCCGGAAACTGACACCGACACCTTCAGGATGCAGATTGCGACATCCACGGAAATTGCCATTCGCGCCTCCGGGTTCCCTGACACAGTCGGCGAGCTGTACAACAGCAGCTCCGTATTGGTGGCATCCAACGACGACGGCTATCTGCCTGGCGGAAGCAAGAACTCTCTCATTCGGACTAGACTCGAGGCGGGGACCTACTTTCTGAATGTCAGCTCCTACCGTGATCGCTCCGATGGGCCGTTCTCAGTGTACGCCACGGCCATTGCCGAGCCGGGCAGTACAATCGCCGATGCCCAGGCACTGACCATTGGAGACGCGGCCGGCGGAATGATCGACCCGGGCGGCGACGAGGACTACTTCAGCCTGCCCTCGACGAGACGACTCACGTGATCATCGGGGGAGTGAGTGGGGACCTCGGCATCAGCGGCGAACTCCTCGATTCCAACAACCTGCCTGCCCCACTTAATTCGATTCACTTCGACGACAAGTTCATCTTCCAGGGCACACTGGCCGCAGGCACGTACTATTTGAAGGTAACGGGCAAGGACGACGCAGAAACCGGCCGTTACACGGTAAGGGCAATACGAGAAGGAACTTACACCTATTTCGAAAACCGCTGCTCCAACATCTCCAGGAACTCAGGAATCAACGATCCTCTATACGGATGCCAGTGGCACCTGAACAACGACGAACAGTTTCTGAACAGCGCCGGTCAGGACATTAGAGTCGAGGAGGTGTGGCCCACCTACACGGGCGACGGCATCAACGTGGTGATAGTGGACGATGGGATGCAAGTCAACCATGAGGATCTCAAGGATAACGTAGATACTTCCCAGAACCACAACTACGATCCGGGCCAGACCGACATATACGACTACTTTGAATGGCACGGCACCGCGGTGGCAGGCCTCATAGCAGCAAAGGACAACGGTCTGGGGGTGCGCGGCGTTGCGCCCGACGCCACGATATACGGATACAACTTCCTTGCGGAACAGTCGGATGCCAACGAAGCGGACGCGATGTCTCGCAACGCAACGACCACCGCCATTTCAAACAACAGTTGGGGGTCCAGGGACTACGGCCGCCCGCAGCATGTTAGTGAACTTTGGGAAATAGCCGTCAGGCACGGCGTAACCAATGGTTACGATGGGAAGGGCGTCTTCTACGTGTTCTCGGGCGGAAACGGGAATGAACATGACGATTACTCCATCCTCGACGAGCAGAATAACTTCTACGCAGTGACAGCCGTCTGCGCCGTCGGTCACGACGACAAGCGAAGTACCTACTCGGAGTCTGGGCCCAACCTCTGGATATGTGGTCCATCCAGCAGTGGAAGAGTTGGCCAGCCAGGGATAACGACGACCGACACCGGGCATCGCTACTGGGGAAGATTCGGCGGCACCAGTGCGGCGGCCCCAATTGTCTCGGGAGTGGCCGCACTGATCCGGGAGGCCAACAACTCGCTAACATGGAGGGACGTCAAGCTCATCCTGGCGGCTTCCGCCCGCATGAACGATGCGGACAACACCGGATGGGAACAGGGCGCGCTACAGTACGGCTCGACAACGGAGCACTACAACTTCAACCACGAGTACGGCTTCGGTATGGTAGACGCCAAGGCCGCCGTGGATTTGGCTGCTGGCTGGACCAACGCCCCTGAGTTCCGTGAGATAACGTCCGAGTCAGCCTTCATCAACTTGGCCATTCCAGATTCCCCGTCATCGGGGACGCCTACCACCGTATCCACGAGCCTAAATCTTGGTCCATATGTGGAGTTCATTGAGTTCGTAGAGATCAACACCAATTTCAACCACGGCAGTTTTCGTGACCTTTCCGTGGAGCTGGTTTCGCCGTCCGGGGCAGTCTCCACATTGGTACCGTCGGCTCCGATAGATGCAGTCTTGACCTCCAAGTTTCGTTTCGGCTCAGCTCGCCACATGGGTGAAGATGCGGCCGGCGAGTGGACGCTACGAATGAAGGACGAGTATCGAGGCGATTCCGGCACTCTCAGGTCTTGGAGCCTCACAGTCTACGGTCACGGCTACAAACCGGGCGCACCGGAAATCGGCACGGTGACGCCGGGTGGCGGGACACTGATCGTCGAGTGGGACGCCCCAATCGACACCGGGTCGACAGCTATAACTTCCTACGATCTTCGCTACATACGAGACGATGTAACGGACAGGAGCGACGACAATTGGGGGTTGGAAGAGGGTGTCGGCACATTGACCAACCGAAGCCACACCATCAGCGGACTTGAAGGCGGCATTAAATACGAGTTCCAGCTCCGGGCCCACAACTCCTCTGGCCACGGACCCTGGTCAAGGGCGGCGGCTGATGAGCCGACGACCGTCGCCCCTTCGGCACCCAGCATCTCGTCCGTCACACGCGGTGACAGGACACTGGCTGTAGTCTGGGCCGAGCCTTCGGACACGGGCGGAGCAACCATAACTGCCTATGACGTACGGTACATCAATACCAGCGCCGACGAGACTGTTGACGCCAACTGGACTGCGCGAGACAACGCATGGAGAAGCGGCGATCTGCAGTACGTTGTTAGGAACCTAACAAACGCTACTCAGTACGATGTCCAGGTGCGCGCCGTTAACCGCGCTGGCGACGGGGAGTGGTCCGAGACGGAGACGGGAACACCATTGCCGGACGATATCCCCATAACCCTGCAGTGGGAGGACACCACGCTGGACGTCCAAGAAGACGCAGGAAGCGTCGTGCTGACGGCCATCTTCACAACAACCCTGAATGCGCCGCCGGAGGCGGATTTCACCTTCGATGTGGCGTTGACTACCACCGATCTAGGTGCAACTCAGAACGATGACTACACGCCGCCGCCCTCCTCTGCCACTTTCGTTGCCGGCGACTTCAGCCAGATGGAAGTCAATGGCGAGCAGAGATACCGTGCAACCAGAGACTTCGACGTTGTCATTCTTGACGACACGGAGGATGAATCTGACGAGGATCTCAGTGTAACACTGGCCTACCAGACTCCAGGCCTCCCCCACCTCACGGGAGGCCCGGCCTCGGCTACAGTAACAATCAGGGACAACGACCATGTGCCCGTTAGCATTGGCTGGCAGCAGGCTGTTTTGTCGGTGAATGAGGGCGCTCAAACCGTGACGCTGAGCGTAATCGCCACAACCACCAAGGACAAGATTCCTGACGAAGGCTTTTCGATGGGCGTTTCGGTATCAACGTCCGACGGCGACGCGACACAGCCCGATGATTACACGCAGTTGTTCGAGACGGTGACTTTCGACAGGGGCGACTTCAGTCGGGCAAGGGTTGACGGCCAATGGACGTACAGGGCGGTCAATCGGGTTGAAGTGACAGTCGTGGACGACACAGTTGATGAACCCGATGAGATCTTTGATCTGACAGCGAGGTACTTGACGCCTGTATTGCCGCACCTACTTGGAGGACCGGCGTCCGCCGCCGTAACAATCACCGACGACGATCACGTGCCCGTAACCATCGAATGGGAGCAGGCGGCGTTCAACGTGGATGAGGGTGCGGGGACATTCGTTTTGCGCGCCATTGCTGCGACCATGAAGGACAAGATGCCAGAGAGCGGGTTTTCGTTTGATGCTTCTGTTTCGACCACAGACGGAACCGCGTCACAGAACGAGGACTACCAGCGACTTTCGACAACATTGCGCTTTCGTCGAGGGGACTTTGACCGTCAACTTGTCAACGGTCAGTACGTTTACATCGCGGGCAAGGACGTGAATGTAAGGATTGTTGAAGATACCGACGACGAACCCACTGAGGACTTCAATGTGTCATTGGAGTATGCAAACACAGAACCACACCTGCAGGGTGGTTCCGACACGGCGACAATTGCCATAAATGACAATGATCACGTGCCGGTGGTCCTCGGATGGGAGCAAACGTCTCTCACGGCAGACGAGGTGACGGGTGCCGACGATCTCCGGGCTGTCGCCGTGACGACTAAGGACAAGATGCCAGAGAGTGGCTTCACATTCGACGCGAGAGCCACAACAAGAAACGGCACTGCGAGGGAACCGGCGGACTACACGCCGTTGGACGAGACGGTTACCTTCGACCACAGCGACTTCCGTGTGACTTTCGTCAACGGACAGCGACGATACAGGGCGGTGAAGAGCTTTACCGTGACCGTTGCTGATGACGGAACCGCAGAGCAGAGCGAGCAGTTCAGCGTATTGCTGGCATACGTCAATCCGGGACTGCCTCACCTGTTGAGCGGAGAGCTTACTGCGACGGTGACCGTTGTAGACGATCTATCCTCCACGGTGGACTTGTTTCTTAGCGCACGAGCGTCGCAAGCCCGCTTGTCCAGAGGTGATGAGCTTTCTTACTCTTACTCAGTCAGCAACAGCGGCCCTGCTACGTCTACCGGGACCGTTCTCCAAGTGACGCTGGAACCAGGCGTGGCCTTCGTTTCGGCTACGCCTGCCGGCACGTGCTCGAAGTCAGGAAGCAGACTGGTCAGGTGCGAGATCGACTCCATGAGGCAATCCGCCAGCGAATCGGGTGAGATTACCCTCCGGGTTGAGCCGTCAGCAGCCGAAGACATCACGATCACTTCCGAGGTGACCAGCGACGAAGTCGACTCAATGCCAGCGGGCAACAGCGTGTCTGAGCTCATAGAGTTGGACGCGGCGCCTGAGCAAGTGAAGGCCCTGAAGGCCAACGGGGGCAGTTCGTACATTGAGCTGTCGTGGCGAAGGCCGTCGGATAACGGCAGTTCAATCACGAGGTACGAGTTGCAGCGCAAGGAGGAAGGAGAGGACTACGCCGACTTCAGCCCTGCTCCCAGCACGTCGGCAACCTCCTACCGGGACAACCAGGTGACCACTGACAAGACGTACACCTATCAGTTGCGCGCGGTGAACGAAGACGGCGAGGCGGAGTGGTCCAACGAGGCTAGCGCTACGGTGGGAGTGAAGCCACCCCCGCCTCCACCTCCGGAGCCTAAGAACACGGGTGGTGGCGGGGGTGGTGGGTTCATCATCGTACCGGTGAACGCTGATCCGGAGTTCTCTGAGGACTCGAGAACAGCCCGAACTATCGAAGAGAACGCTCCTCAAGGCGCCGAAGTCGGCGAGCCCGTCAAGGCTAGCGATGAGGACGGGGACGATCTCACGTACTCGCTCAAGGGCGTGGACGCGGAGTTCTTTGCCATTGACCAGGAGTCAGGCCAGATCGAGGTCTTGGCTGAGTTGGACCATGAGACCAGAGATACTTACCTACTCAGATTGAGTGTGTCGGACGGCAATGACGGCGACGACTCCATTAAAGTTGACGTGACCGTGACTGATGTCGATGAGCCACCCGAGATTACGGGTGAGACCATGACGGAGTACCCGGAGGGGCCGGAGGGCAAGGTGGCGGAGTTCGCGGCAGCCGATCCGGAGCGAGCGAGCGTGATATGGGGATTGGCCGGGGACGATGCGGGCGTGTTTAAGTTCGAAGACGGTGTGCTGTCTTTCGCGACGACTACGGACTATGAGGCCCCGGGCGACGCGGACGCTGACAGTGTATACACGTTGACGGTGGAAGCGTCAGATGGGGACAACGCAGCTACGCTGGAGGTGGCTGTAACGGTGACCGACGTGGACGAGCCGCCTGTACTGTCAGGGCCTGCGTCACTCGATTATAGGGAGAGTGAAGGCAATGTTGTCGCCTCATACACGGCCGCCGATCCGGAGGGCGAAGAAGTTACGTGGGCGGTTGCAGGAGAAGACAGGGATGCTTTCGTCATTGAGGGCGGCGTTCTTTCGTTTGCTGTGCCACCAAACTTCGAAGCGCCGGTGGACTCCGATGCTGACAATGTCTATCGGCTGGTCGTTCAAGCCATGGATGGCAACGACAACACTGGAAGACTGGAGGTCGAAGTCTCAGTGCTGAACGTTGAAGACGAAGACGTTGTCAGCCGGTACGACTCCGATGGCGACAAGTTGCTTGACCGGTCTGAGGCCCTAGTTGCAGTGTTCGACTACTTCGCCAACCTGATCACAAAGGAAGAGGCGATCGAAGCGGTCAGCTTCTACTTTGCCAATTGATATCGTCGTTCGAACTTGTTCTATTTGACTGCGTGAGAAGAATATTGAGAGTTGCCCGCAAAGGGTTTTCGACTGCCCCGCTGCTCTGCCTCTTTATTGCGGTTGCCGTGCTGCTGGGCCCCAGCCCGATTGCTGCAACCACTCATAGTGCCGTCAGGTACATCTCGAGCGCCTGGGTACTGCCAGGGGGCGAGCTGGAGATCACGATCAGCGTTTCGGGGTATGGCGGTATCGGCCAGGTGGTGGAGGAACTCCCACGAGGCTTCACTTATGAGAGCTCCAGCCTGGAGCCGGTAGCGGTACGTGTGGATGGGCAGTCCGTCCAGTTCACGCTGCTTGGGGAAGCCCATTTTTCGTACACAGTTATGGCGGCTGACGAGGAAGGCAGCTACGAGTTCTCAGGAATCTTCAAGGACGCGGATAAAGTCGAAAAGATCGTAGCTGGTCAGTTCGAGGTGCTGGTCAGCGAGACGCCTCCTCCGACACCCACTCCGCGAGACCCAACTACTCCCAGCGAGACGCCTCCTCCGACACCCACTCCGACCCCTACCCCCACCGAGACTCCAACTCCTGTGCCGACGATGACTCCCTTGCCCACGCCAACTCCTGTGCCGACGATGACTCCCTTGCCCACGCCAACTCCTGTGCCGACGATGACTCCCCTGCCCACGCCGACTCCGAGCCTGGAGCCCATCCAGACCCAAGCGGCGTCGCCCACTCCGACGCCTGCCGTCACGGCCGGCTCAGGCGAGACCACAACGGCTTCTTCTACGCCACAAACCGAGGCGATGTCAACGATGACGCCGTCGCCAGCAGCGACGGTTGGGGCAACCTCAGACGCAACGGCTTTAACGCCTGTTCCGACGCTAACTGCGGTCCCCGACCCTGCTTCTACTCCGCGGGCGACAGTGTCGGACGGCGGTCTGCCGGGGTGGGTGGTCTACCTGATCGTTGCGTTCGGAGGGTTCGCGGTGGGTGTTGCTTTGACGTACGCAGTAATGAGCAAGCGCCGAGCTGCGTGAAGTCACTGCCCGATGGGCGACGGCCTTGAATGGGTCGCTTTACTCGTGTGTTCCGCTGGTGCATGGAACAGACGAGTAAGGGTCAATACATCTGATGCGCTTTGATGGAGGCGGCGACCGAGACCTCAATGTCGTGAATCGCCTGTGCCATGGCCTGACCGATGAGGTCCAGCTTGCGCACCTGGTCGATTCGCTCGGTGACCCGGTACATCTCGCGCCGGGACAGGATTTCACTGAAGATGCCGCAGGCGTCCGCGAGGCAGATGATCATCACGTCTCGTGGGTCCGGAATCTCATCGCTGAACAGCACTTCCATGATGCGCAGCTTCACTTCTCTCTCCGGCTCCCCGTCTATTGCGGGATAGCGCCGGGACTTGAAGACCCATAGGAAGCGATCATCCTGGCGTTCCAGGATGCCACGCTCGACGAGACGGTCCAGCGCCCCTTCGCGTATTTCCGTGGCGCGCTGGGCCGTGTGTTCTACCCAGTGCCGAGTGTCGTGATCGCCTCCCTCTGATATGTCATCCAGCGTGGGATCGAGAAGAGGGTCTCCTACCGGAGTTGGATCGATCAGGATGAGGTGTCTCAGGTCGGTGTCGATCCTGTTCTCCATTGCGAGATCCATCAGCACACCGCCGGCAATGGCGTAGTCGAAGGACCAAGTGGAGACGCGAGCGAATCTTCCGTCTTCGTCGTTGAGCAGAAGCAGAATCATTTCCTCTACGAATCTCAGCATGAAGCATGCCCCCTCTGGATTACGTTTTTACTGGCAGTCCATTGCCACTAAGGCGAGACTGTCTGTCCGTAGTTTCTGCTGTTTTACTCTATCAGCAGGCCTCTCGCAAGTCGACAGTCTTCGGCCGGCCGGCTTAGGTATCGAGTGTTGCCGTCACGGACTTCGATATGGGGGACTTGGTTCAATCCTGAGCGGCGTTAAATGTGGCACGTGACGTGAATCCTGCGGTCGATTGGTGGCAACAGCCTGCGAGGAGACCAATTCGAGCGGAAGGTAAGTACGCGGCCAAGAATCGCGCAAAGAAACTGTCACATTCTGTAACATTCCGTCACATTTCATAGCTGGAGCGCTTGTGAATATTGAACCGACTCTCACACAAATTGAATACAGAATGAATACAAGCTGAGACTGGATGCAACCTAATGTGACAGGTCCCGAGGCCAACTTGCAGCGCCTTCGGAACGGCGAGTCCAACTCCAGCGCAGTTTGCCAGTCCTTGGCTGAGGTGTTGTTCGATGTTCATGCATATATAGTAGCACTAGCGTTCGTTGAAGGAAAGGGGTTGCAGAGTCTCAAGAACCTGGCATTGGGACGCCCTCCTAACAAACCGGCAACCCGGGCATTCCGTGCCGTTCGGTGTAACCCGGATTCACACAAGCCGGGGCCTGACTGACGAGACATCTGCGGCCTAATGGCACGGGAAGGATGTTCTATAGTATCACCCGTCAAAGACAATCGGGGCGCAGTGTCCATAGAGAGTGAGAGGGGATGCAAAAACTCGCGCAGATCGTGGTTATGGCCTAGCAGTGCGTAATGCAGTTGCGCGGGGCGATTTCCCCTCTCGACTCGTACTGATAGACTTTGCCGCTAGCGGCGTATTCAGGGCACGTTTTGACTGAGCACGTTTTGACTGATTCTGGCGAATTGCCGGGCAGTCAGCGTGTCGAATAGAGGGGATGCTTAAACAGGCGAGGAGCAGTCATTGGACTTTGATCCGCCGGTAAGAGCGGCGATCATCGGCTGTGGTGGACTGGCACGCCACAGGGTCCAGGAGATACTGGCCGATTTCCGCAACACCTGCATTCCCGTGGTATGCGAGCCGTCCGTGGAGGCCTTCGAACGGATGGCTACGTTGTTCGAGGAGGCTGGCCGAACGCGGCCCGTCAACGTCCCCGACTTCGCCCGTATGGTCGAGCAGAACGCGGCTCAGCTCGACGCTGCCTATGTTGTCACTCCCCATGCGCTGCACTTCAGCCAGGCCAATGCCTGCCTCGAGGCCGGTCTCGATGTGCTCGTCGAGAAGCCAATGGTGATGAACGCGGAGGAGGCCAGGAAGCTCATAGAAACGCGCGACCGTACCGGCCGCATGCTGGCCGTAGCCTTTCAGGGCAGCCTGCTGCCGCATGTTCGTAAAGCGGGAGAAATGCTTCGCTCTGGTGAGTTGGGCCAGATTCAGAGCATATCCGGCGTAATCTGGCAGGACTGGGTTGGACTGTCAGCAGACTCATGGAGGATCAAGCCGGAGATCTCAGGCGGGGGATTCGTGTTCGACAGCGGGGCGCACATGCTGAACACGGTGTCCGACCTAGCCGGCGAGGACTTTGCCGACGTCTGGGCACTTCTGGACTACCAAGGGGGGCCGGTTGAAGTGAACGCAGTGATAATGGGCAGGTTGCAGTCGGGCGTGCTGGTGACAATCCATGCCTGTGGCAACACCGCGAAGTCCTGCGCATCCGACATTCGCGTGTTCTGCTCCAAGGCGGCGCTGAGGACGGGCGCCTGGGGCGAGTCACTGGAGATACTGAGAGAACAACCTGCGGACTGGCAACTCACAGGACTGAGCCGGGACCAGGGATGGGAGCCGGTTGAAGTGAGAGACTCCCGTGGAGTGTGGGAGGAGTTTCTTTCGGCACGCGAAGGCGTGATCGTCAACCCTTCTCCGCCGGAGCTTGGCCTGAGAATGGCGCTGCTCTGGGATGCCATCAGGGAGTCGGCAAGACTGGATGGAGCACCCGTCCGCATGAATTCGTAAGCTGGGCTGCTACTCAATGAGACGGGAAATTGTAAAAGAAGGCCAGGAACTGCGATGACAGAGTTACCGAGAGTTACGATCTGGAACGAAAACCGACACGAGCGCGAAGATGCGGATGTCATCGCGATCTACCCGGACGGCATGCACGCGCCAATTGCGAAGCACCTGCGCGACCGGGGTTTCTCCGTGAGGGTGGCGACACTGGACGAGCCTGAACACGGTCTTACGGAAGAGGTACTCGCGGAGACAGATGTGTTGACCTGGTGGGGGCACAAGGCCCACCGGGAGGTCAGCGACGAGATCGTGGATCGTGTCTACCAGAGAGTGCTGGATGGGATGGGACTTGTGCCGCTGCACTCCAGCCATTTCTCCAAGATCTTCAAGAAGCTGATGGGAACGAGCTGCGGGCTCTACGTTCGAGAGATAGGCGAAAAGGAACGGGTCTGGGTAGTCAATCCGGGACATCCCGTCGCCAAGGGGATCGGGGACTACTTCGAGATCCCGCATGCCGAGATGTACGGGGAGCCCTTCGACATACCGGAGCCGGACTCCCTGGTGTTCGTGAGCTGGTTCGCAGGGGGCGAGGTGTTCAGGAGCGGTTGCTGCTACAAGAGAGGGCGAGGCAAGGTGTTCTACTTCCGGCCCGGGCATGAGACGTACGCAATCTTCTACCAGGACGAGGTCCTTCGCGTGATCGAGAACGCGGTCCTGTGGGCCGCACCAGACGACGGCATCGACGACAGGCCGGACCGCACGACCGCAAAGGGGATCCATCGATACGAGCCGCTGGAAGACATTCGGTAACGGGTTCACGGTGAGGTCTGCTGTATCAGCAGGCCTACGGGAGAGGCTGAATGGACAGAAAGCTGAGGATGGGCATGGTGGGCGGCGGACGGGACGCATTCATCGGCCCGGTCCATCGTATTGCGGCACAAATGGACAACAGGACCGAGCTGGTCTGCGGCGCGCTCAGCAGCACGCCGGAGAAGTCCCGGCTGAGCGGCGGAGACCTCTTCCTGCACCCTGACCGCGTGTACGGCAACTACGATGAGATGTTCCGCAAAGAGGCTGCCCTACCCGACTGCGACCGTATGGACTTCGTTGCCATCGTGACGCCCAACAACGTCCACTATCCTGCCGCCGTTGCCGCACTCGACGCCGGGTTCCACGTTGTCTGCGACAAGCCGATGACAATGACGCTGGATGAGGCGAGAGACCTGGAACGCAGGGTTGCGAATGCCGGCAAGCTCTTTTGCCTTACGCACAACTACACGGGCTACCCGATGGTGAAGGAAGCCAGGGACCTTGTGAGCAGCGGCGAGCTGGGCAAAGTCCGGCGAATCGTCGTCGAGTACCCGCAGGGCTGGCTCGCCACGAGGCTGGAGTCCGAGGGTGTGAAGCAGGCCATGTGGCGCACCAACCCAAACCTAGCTGGGGCTTCGTCGTGCATGGGCGATATCGGGACCCACTGCGAGAATCTGGCTGAGTACGTCACCGGACTCCGAATCACGGAGATGTGCGCCGACTTGGCTACTTTCGTGGAGGGACGTGCACTGGACGACGACGGCAGCGTCCTGCTGCGATTCGAAGGAGGAGCGCGCGGGTTGCTCTGGGCCAGCCAGATTGCGGTGGGCGAGGAGAATGGCCTGAGGCTGCGAGTGTATGGAGAGACGGGCGGCATCGAATGGCGGCAGCTGGAACCGAACACTCTTGTCGTTCACAGTCCGGACAGGCCGACGGAGATCAGGCGAACCGCTACCCCATTTGTCGGCGCTGCCGCTGCTGCCAACGTCCGGTTGCCGGCCGGCCATCCGGAGGGCTACATCGAGGCGTTCGCGAACATCTACAACTGGTTCGCCGACGCGGTGAGCGATGTCATCAGCGGCGGTGACGTGGACGAGGAGGAGTACGACTATCCCAACGTACATGACGGAGTGCGAGGGATGGCGTTTCTAGATGCGGTTGTAAGAAGCAGCTCGAGCGATCAGAAGTGGGTGCGGTTTCCGCAGTAAGGGAGCGGCAAAGCCACAAGGAGGAGATTGCAGATGACCAGGCCAGTAACGTTGTTCACTGGGCAATTCGCGGACATTCCCCTAGCGGAGCTTGCTCCCAAGGCTGGGGAGTGGGGCTACGATGGCCTGGAGCTTGCGTGCTGGGGCGATCACCTGGACGTAGACCGTGCGGCGGTGGACCGGAGCTACGCGCAAGGACGGATCGAGCTACTGGCCGAGCATGGCCTCAGGCTGTTCGCAATCAGCAATCATCTGGCCGGCCAGCTTGTCTGCGACCCGAATGACGATGCCCGGTCCGACACGTTTGCGCCGGCGCGCTACCACGGGGACGCGGACGCAAAGAGGGCATGGGCGGTCGAGGCGATGAAGAACTCAGCGTTGACGGCCCGGAACATGGGGCTAGACGTGGTCAACGGCTTCACGGGGTCATCCATCTGGCACATGCTGTACAGCTTTCCGCCGGTCAGCCCGGCAATGATCGAAGATGGGTTCGCCTACTTTGCAGAGATGTGGAACCCGATCCTCGATGTGTTCGACGAGTGCGGCGTCAAGTTCGCGCTAGAGGTCCACCCTACTGAGATAGCGTTCGACATAGTTACTTCGCGCCGTGCCCTGGAGGCGGTCGACAACAGGGATGCCTTTGGCTTTAACTTCGATCCGAGCCACCTGCACTGGCAGATGGTCAGCCCGACGAGGTTCCTGCAGGCCTTCCCAGACCGTATCTACCACACTCACATCAAGGACGCGGCACTGACGCTGGATGGGGACTCCGGGATTCTCTCTTCACACCTCAATTTTGGCGAACCGGGCCGCGGCTGGGACTTCCGCACGCCTGGCCGAGGAGGGATCGACTTCGAAGACATAATCCGCACCCTCAACGCCATCGGGTATGACGGACCGTTGTCGGTCGAGTGGGAGGACGCCGCAATGGACCGGGAGTTTGGCGCGGCCGAGGGATGCAGGTTTGTGAAATCTCTGGAGTTCCCTGCTTCCGACCGGGTGTTTGACGAGGCGTTCGGGGAGTAAATGTCCTGAAGAACAGCACCGGGCATGTGGCCACATTCAGCCCTACACAGGAGCAACATTCCCTAATGGTCGCATAATGTTCCTGTGAGTCAGGCACGCAGCGCAAGCCTCCAAGCTGCAAGTTTGAACTCGTACAGAGGAAGTTAGCCGAGGAATCTTCGAAGGCGGGCGGCTTCCTCCATGTAATGAACGATGTTACCCCGCGTGTTCTCAACGTCAGTGCCGGCCCAAATCGCGCTTGTAAGGCCCTCGTGCACATGGTCAATCTCATCGGCAAACTGCCCAAGAAGTTTTGAGTACCTATCTCCCAGGAGATCCCTCACACGGCGTTCATTCGCAAAGCGCAAGGCTGCACGGAGGTCCGTGTCCAAGCTCGGGGAGACTTGCGAACGTACTCAAGATCGCTCTGAGAGAGCGAACCCAAGCCCAGCAGTTCCGGGGGGAACGCCGATCGAATAGAGTGAGGCGGTGAAGCCTATATCCCGAGGAAGCGTCACTCCCCCTACGCCGCCCAGCGAGCGACCGAAACCGAAGAGGCCGACGTGCATCTTACTTCCCAATCCTGCGGTAGACGATCACGGCGGCAATCACGGATAGCAGGATAATGGCCCCGCTTGCCGTAATGATGCGTAGGGCTTTATTCGACAGCTCGAAAGTGTACTCCATGACTCCTCCCCTACGGCCCGCACCTTAGCGCAACGCCCCGATCATCAGCGAAGGGAGCAGGTGTGGCGTTATCTGGATGCTGACTGCTCATCACTCTGGGAACGGTTGTATGCATTCAATTCACCTCTGGTGGCTCAATTGCAGATGTTCGTGGGCCAGTCAAGATTGCAACGGTTGTGCTGTGCGGTCTGGCAACTATTGCCAATTTGGCAGGTCCTGAGAACCGCGGGACAGTTCTGCCAGGGCCTTCCAATGCAATGTTCACGTTACATTGAGCTTGTAGCGAAGTTTGATGTGGAGTTTCTGTTCGACCGTTAGAGGGTAAATCGCTGGACAGAAGGAAATCGATTGCCCAGAGGGCTAGGAAACTATTGGTTTGGCAATCTTAAGCGTTACAGAGACCAGGTTTGAGGCCACGCCGGGTGGTCCTAATGTGTCTGCCGTGCTAGTCATGCCGGAGCTGCCAGTGGCGCTCATGGTAGTGGGCCATGGAGCCGGAGTACCCATTCACAGACCCTTGATGGTGAAGCTGGCCGAATACCTTGGGGACGGTGGTGTAGCTACTTTTCGATACAACTATCCATACAACGAAGAGATGGATGGCGACTATGCATTCGGAATGTTGGACTCGCTCGATGTCCTTCTTGCCACGGTGAGCTCGGCAAGGGGCCACGCCAAGCGACTTGCGCCAATCCTTCCTCTATTCCTGGGAGGACGCTCCATGAGCAGCCAGCTTGTCACCGCGGCCATGGTGCGCGAGGAATGGCCCGATGTGCTGGGGCTTGTCCTGTACGTCTTCCCGATGCGTTGGCACGACTTGTTCAGTGACACCATCGGCCACCTCCAGCATGTGCCTGTGCCGATGGTGTTCGTTCACGGTGGCCGCGACGAACTCACTGACCTTGCTGAGCTTCAACCCGTACTGGAAGGCCTGGGATGTAAGGCAAGTCTCCACGTAGTGGAAGGGGCGGACCACTCCTACGGCATGTCTGACGGATCTGGAGATGTGGAAAGGGACGCGCTGTGCGAGATCGCATCGGTGACGGCCGCCTGGATTAGAGGGCGACTTACATTGGCCGATCGGAGAAGCGACGGTGCTGCGCCCCCTACCCGCTTGCCGTCAATGTGACCGCGTCAATGTGACCGTTTGGGGCGGAGCGGCGGACATTCGGGGATGTGGGTGCGCTCTGACGTAACTGTCCGGGCGGTCAAAGCAGTGCGATACCGCTAACGCTACTCTAGAACCACGTTGTCGATTAGGCGGGTACTTCCCACGAATGCGGCGATTGCGACCACGGCAGACCGTTCAACGAGATCAACCTCTTCGAACGTGTCCGGATCTACGATGCTGACGTAGTCGAGGCGAACGTCGTTCTGGGCATCGATCAGGCGGAGCATCTGCGCCTTGACCTGGACTGCGCCGGTTACACCTTCGGCGCACAATTTCTGAGCAAGGCGCAGAGCTCCATAGAGCACCCGCGCGGACTCGCGTTCACTTGCACTGAGGCGGTTGTTTCGACTACTGAGAGCTAGGCCGTCCGAGTCGCGAACGGTCGGCACGACTGCGATCTCAGCGCCGAGGTTGAGGTCGGCGTTGAGGCGCCGAATGACAGCGCACTGCTGAGCGTCCTTCTGGCCGAAGTAAGCACGGTCCGGACGTATGGCCGAGAGGAGTTTGCACACGACTGTGGCCACGCCAGCGAAGTGGCCGGGCCGGGAGGCGCCCTCCAGCCGCTCCCCCACGGCGCCCATGCAGATGCTGGTGCTAAAGCCGGGCGGGTACACATCCTCTGCCGACGGTGTGAAGGCGATGTCCGTGCCTGAAGCCGCAAACTTAGCCAGATCGCGTTCGGAGTCCCGGGCGTAGCCGTCGAAGTCGGATTGATCGTTGAACTGAGTTGGGTTGACGAACAGGCTAGTTACAACCGTTGCATTCTCAAGCCTTGCCCTGTCCATCAGGGCAAGGTGTCCCGCATGAACGGCGCCCATTGTGGGCACGAGGCCCAGCGGCCTTGTCGACGAGTCCGCAGCCTCCCGCATTTCCGCCATGGTCCGGACGACCTTCAACTGAAACTCTCGTTCTCCGTTGGAAAGTCGCCAGCCTGTACGTCTACTACGTACTGCGTCAGGGCCTCGGTCGCGAGACGTGCCAGTTCAGCGTATCTGCCGGCGTGCTTTGGGACGAAGTTGGTGTAGAGGCCGAGAATGTCGTGCAGGACCTGAACCTGGCCGTCGCAGTGTATGCCTGCGCCTATGCCGATTGTGGGGATCCCAACCCTGGACGTGACGGCATGGGATGTTCCGGTCGTTACTCCTTCCAGAACCAGGGCGTAGGCTCCAGCACTTTCGATCGCTTCCGCATCTCTGACCAACTGTGAGGCGGCGTCCTCAGTTCTGCCCTGGATGCGGTAACCGCCGAGTTGGTTGACAGCCTGCGGGGTGAGGCCGATGTGGCCCATCACGGGGATGCCGGCGCCGACGATTCGCTCGACCGTGGCCGCCACTTGCTCGCCACCCTCAAGCTTAACCGACTGCGCGCCGCCTTCCTTCAGTAGCCGCCCGGCGTTGCGGACCGCCTCGGCAACATCGGCCTGGTAGCTCAGGAATGGCATGTCGGCAACTATGTGAGCGTCGCGGGATCCTCTCACCACTGCCCGTACGTGATGGACCATCTCCTCCATGTTTACCGGCAGGGTGGTCTCGTAGCCTAGAACGACCTGTCCCAAGCTGTCGCCGACCAGAATGATGGGTACGCCGGCACTTTCGACTATCTGCGCCGAGGTGTAGTCGTACGCCGTCATCATGGCGATCTTCTCGCCGCGACGCTTCATCCCTTGCAGTCTACTGGTTGTGATCCTCACTCTGACTCTCTTCTTAGCGGGGTCAGAGGCGGGCCCTGACCGCCCCACACAGCGATTTGGGCCGACTCTACCACAAGCGAGTTTGGACAAAGAGGCGAGTTTGGACAAAGAACGGTGGCTCTTGCCTACTCAGCGCGCAGCTGGAGTGACTCTGCCTGATGGCAATTTCCAGGCAGACCGTGGCCGGGGCATGAAGAGGCCGGACATGACATAAACAGCATACTCGCCTGGGAAGTGAGTGCGGACCGACGTGTCTCCACCGGACTCGACTGCGGTCGGTGTGCGATTGGGCGTTGGAGACAGGAATTCACGGCCTATCGTGATGAATAGTGCAAAGTGCTGCGGGCACGTCTATGATTGTTCGCTGATACTCAGATGGAAAGCGCCATTGGAGCGCCAACAGGCTCTCTTTCTGGCAGGCATGGGAGAGCGTATGTCGTTGGAACTGCTATGGCTTCAGTTTGGTGCGATCGCCGTCGCCATACTGATCGCGGCGCAGTTCATGGCACGCTCGGCCGATGCCGTGGCCGAGAAGACGGGACTCGGACGTTCGTTCGTAGGTGTCGTGATGCTGGCGACGGCCACATCGCTTCCCGAGTTGGGCACCGGAGTAAGCTCCATTGCCTTTGTAGACTCCCCCGATCTGGCAATTGGAGATGCGTTTGGGAGCAATCTCTTCAACCTGATGATAATCGGGCTTGCCGACCTGTACTGGCGGAACGGACCTTTCCTGACAGCTGTGCGGCTCACTTCAGTCACGGTGGGAGCCCTGGGAGCGGGGCTAATCCTACTGGCAGTCGGCGCGGTGTACTTCCACAACGCAACCACTGTTATTTCTACATGGTATGTGAGCCCCATATCCGTGGCGCTTATGGTGGGCTTCCTCATCACAATGATGCTCGTATACAGACAAGAGAAGAGCGATGGGCAAACTGCAGTGGCGGAAGAAGAGAAACATGAGGACTACGCCGACCAGAGTCTTCGGAAGGTCATCGCCGTGTACCTGGCTTCGGCGGCCGTTGTGGTGGCGTCTGCCGTGCTGCTGGCGGAGACGGGATTCCAGGTCGCTGAAGCGATGAACTGGGAAGCGAGCTTTGTAGGAACGCAGTTCCTTGCACTGAGCACCTCTCTTCCTGAGCTCGCTACTACCTTCGCGGCGTTGCGGCTGAACGCACCGGACCTGGCTATTACGAACCTGTTGGGCAGCAACGTTTTCAACATGGGCTTCATTCTTTTCATGGACGACATTGTGTATACGGGAGGCGTTGTCTGGAGCGCAGTATCTCCAGTGCATATCGCTGCCGGCCTTGTCGCCGTGTTTATGACAGGTGTAGTTATTGCGGGGGCGAAGATGAGGCCGAGGGGCAGGCTCGCAACGGTGTGGACGCCCGAAGGCATCGTCCTGGTGGCCTGTTACATCGGGGGCAACCTGCTGGTCTTTGCTCTCGGGTAGCTTTGGTCAGGCTGCGGGATTTTTGCGGCCAGCGCGCCTGGGAGTGCTTCGAACGCCACTAGATTGCCTTTGGTAGCCGCGCCCTTCGACTGCCTACTGAAAGTGCAGTTGCCTCAGCCGAAGAAAACTTAATCGTTCGCTGCGTGGGTCAACGCCACTCTGTAGTCGGGTGTTGTCTGGCTAGACCCAGGTGGGCCCGACTAAGGCAAACTCCTTCCCGGCATCACGGAGACTTGTGTTCGTCCCTGTATGCTTGTTGGAAGGACCCAACGAGCGGCGGCGCATAGTCCAAATCTTCGCCGAACCGTTCTGGCCCAAGTCCACTGACGTCGAACGAACATTCGCCGTTCAACACCAACTCGCTTAGCCCCTTTCCAGCACCCGGGCTGTTGCTGAATCCCACGCCACCATACCCTGCATTGACATACATGCCATCGGGGTGGTCCAGCTTGCCAAGAAATGGAAGTCTGTCCGGCGAAACGTCCATGATTCCTGCCCAGGTCCGGAGAACTGGCAAGTGGTCGAGTCCGGGCATCAAGTCTACGAACCTCTTGGCGATTCCTCGCGTAATCAATGCCATCGTGGGCTTATGGGCTGGTCCCGCCGGATCGATCCGCTCGTATCGTCCTCCTCCAAAATGGAAGTGGCCCTTGGCGGCTTGCCTGCAGTATAGGCCCAACCCGGCGAATGTTGCGGTGGTCATTGGGGGCGCCGGAGCTGTGCAAAGTATCTCGATGCGGACCGGCTCGATTGGCAACGTGTGTCCGACCATTTGCGACACGACCCGCGCGTACGGCCCGGCAGCATTCACCACGATGTCCGCGCTGATGTGCCCGGATGACGTCTCAACGCCCGTGACCCTGCCGCCGGCGGTGGTGATCCCGGTTGCAGTTGTGTGCTCGTGAACTCGACCGCCCTCGCGGCGTAGTCCCCAGACCCAAGCCTGACTTGTCAACTGAGGGTTGGCCTGGCCACTGTCCGGCACATAGACACCCCCCAGAGCACTTGACGTACATGCGGGAAGGAACTCCCTGATGTCCTCCAAGTCCAGCTTGTGCGCCTCTACTCCCCACCTCTTCTTCATTTCTAGCTGTTGGGACATGCGAACCGAGTCAGTCTCAGTAAGCGCGACCGTGAGAGAACCACCAAGTACGAACTCGGTGGGTGACTCGAGCTCACGGTCCAGAGTCTTCCAGATCTCGATGGCCTTCTGGGCCAGCGGCATTCGAGCATCCTCATGGCCGTAGCCCACTGCCCATCCTCCGTTCCTGCCGGAGGCCTCCCAGCCGGGAATTCCTCGGTCCACCAGAGTGACGTCCATGCCGCCCTTGGCAAGGAAGTAGGCTGATGAGAGCCCAATTACCCCGCCACCTATGACTACTACGTCTGCGCTGTCAAGACTCATACGTGCCTTCCCATGCTGCCTGTATTTTGCCTGTGCTGGGCAATGCGTCAAGCGGCTACGTCTTCTAAGTGAGGTGATCGTACACAGTCCCGTCATACCGTGCTCGCTCTTCATCTGTCTCATCCTGGTTGGCAGTGACCGAGAGCGAGTTGTTTGCTGCGATCCGATCAAGCGTCAGCCGGCGAGCGGCCGCTGTGACCAACAATAGTCTAACCGAAGAAAAGCGGAACATCCTGTGCCAACGAGTCCATATCGAGAGGATGCTCGTCAATCATGGCGACTTTCATGCCGTCACTATCCGCCGTCAGTGCAGCGGCAGTGCCCGCTGGCCCAGATCCAATGACGGCAACCTGGACGCTCTCCTGTCTCGCATGGTTTCGCTGAAGATCAAACATAAGTGCGGCACAACATCGCGAGTGAGTGCTCTGCGACGAAATCAGGCCGTATCTACCACTGCGCAGTGCAGGGTGTGGAGAAATGAGCAGTGGCCGGTCGCCATCACGGGTCAAGGCAAGGGTCAACGACTACGAAGGGCGCTAACTTGAAAAGGAAGGAGACATCCGGTTGGGAGACAGGCAATCGGCCAATCTCCAGGTTGGTCTCAACAGAGTCCGGGAGGGCGCATTGACCGCCCAGATAGGTGATGCTAGCTTACGCAGCGAGGTTATGACGAAGAAGATACCGGAACACGCCGAGGTCGTTGTCATTGGCGCGGGCATCGTGGGATGCAGCGTCGCCTATCACCTTGCCAACATGGGTTGGAAGGACGTGGTGGTACTCGAGAGAAGCACCATAGTCAGCGGAACAACCGCTCATTCTGCCGGACTTGTAACTCAACTGCGCCATACCCGCGCATTGACGGATATCTCTCGCTATGGCGTACGGCTCTATGAGGATCTCAAGGAAGAGACCGGGCTGGACACAGGGTTTCGACAGACGGGGAGCATCAGCGTAGCCCGAACTCAAGGCCGCATGGACGAGCTTCGACACATGATCTCCATGGCCAAGAGCTTTGGCGTGGAGATGAACGAGATCAGCCTAGACGAAGCCAAGAGGCTTTTGCCCCTGCTGAGCACCGAAGGGCTGGTGGGAGCGGTACACCTTCCCAAAGATGGTGAGACCGTGCCGGACAGCACCGCGAACGCGCTGGCCACCGGGGCAACGAATCGAGGTGTCAGGATCGTTGAGAACACCCGCGTGACCAACATACTGACCAGCAATGGTGCGGTGTCCGGCGTCTCCACATCGCGCGGCGACATAGCATGCGATGTGGTTGTGAACTGCGCCGGCATGTGGGCCCGAGAAATCGGCCTGATGTGCGGAGTTCCCATCCCTCTCCACGCCGCCGACCACGCCTACTTTGTCACCGAACAGGTGCCGGGCGCCTCGGAGGACATGCCCTCCCTTCGCGACCCCGACGGTTACATCTACGTCCGGCGATACCCCTACGAAGGTGGAGGACTGCTGATCGGCGGCTTTGAGCCAGAGGCGGAACCTTGGGGGATGGAGGGCATACCGGACGACTTCTCCCTCCACATGCTCAACCGGGATTGGAGTCACTACAACATCTTCATCGAAGAGGCGATGAGGCGCATACCAGCCACCGCGGAGACCGGAGTGCGCTTCAGGCTCGTAGGCCCAGAGAGCTTTACACCAGATTCACGCTACATCATGGGTGAGGCCCACGAGGTCCGGAACTTTTTCGTGGCGGCCGGGTTCAACTCCAGCGGAGTGGCGTCTGCCGCGGGCGCGGGCAAGGCCATGGCGGAGTGGATCACCGAGGGTGAGATGACGATGGACCTCTCCGAGGTGGACCTCAGCCGCTTTCAGGGTTGGGCCAACAATCCTGCCTTCCTCCGGGAGCGTGTCTCGGAGGTGCTGGGACTGATCTACGCGATGCACTGGCCCCACAGGCAGCCGGAAACGGCTCGAGACGTCCGCCGGTCCCCCCTGCACCAGCAACTGGCGTCGCGCGGCGCCTGCTTCGGGGTCGCTGCCGGATGGGAGCGGCCCAACTGGTATGCCCCGGAGGGGGTAGAACCCACATACGAGTATTCCTGGGGGCGGCAGAACTGGTTTCCCCACTCGGCTAGAGAGCATATGGCCGTAAGGCAGGCCGTTGGCCTGTTCGACCAGACCTCCTTCGCCAAGTTCCTGCTTCAGGGCGCCGACGCCGAATCCGTTTTGCAACGGCTAATGGCAAACGACGTTGCCGTGGAACCAGACAAGCTTGTCTACACCGCCATGTTGAATGCGCGCGGCGGATTTGTGTCCGATTTAACTGTAAACCGCGTGTCGGAAGACACATTCTTGATTGTCACATCCGCCGCGTCAGTAACCCGAGACTACGCGTGGGTAAAACGACACATCCCTGATGATGCGAGAGCGACTCTCACAGACGTCTCGTCGTCCTATGCGGTGCTGAGTGTTATGGGGCCTCAATCCCGAAACCTTCTGTCCCGCCTTACCGATGCCGACCTTTCTAACGAGGCTTTCCCCTTCCTGACTTCCAAAGAGATCTACCTCGGATACGCGCCGGTGCGGGCCTGGCGGATCACCTATGTGGGTGAGTTGGGCTGGGAGCTCTATATCCCAAGTGAGTACGCCTGCAACGTGTACGAGTCGATAGTGCGGGAGGGCAACGAGTTCGGTCTGACGCACGCGGGTTATCATGCGTTGGAATCGCTTCGGTTAGAAAAGGCGTACCGAAGCTGGAGCCACGACATCGCAAACGTAGACACTCCCCTTGAGGCGGGCCTCAGTTTTGCGGTGGCCTTCGACAAGGGAGTAGATTTCATCGGGCGAGATGCTCTGCTGCGTCAGAGAGAAGCTGGCATTGAGAAGCGGCTGGCAGTATTCGTGCTGGAAGACCCAGAGCCCCTGCTGCTTGGCGATGAGCCAATCTACCGTGATGGGGTCATCGTCGGCCACACTACCTCAGGGAACTATAGTCACGTGTTGGGACGTTCGGTGGCGATGGGCTACCTCGAAAATGCAGAGGGTGCAACACCAGGATGGATTCGCTCAGGCTCGTATGAAATCGAGGCTGCCACCGAGCGCTATCCAGCCAGCGTACGTCTGAGCCCGCCCTACGATCCAAAGGGCGAAAGATTGCGATCTTAGCTGTCTGTAGTTCTCCCAAGCATGTCTGAACGGCAATTCGACATGCTAGTCATTGGGTGCAGGTCGATTGGCACCACCATCCAAGCCCTCACTTAGGTGTGTTCAGCGTCTCTTCTTGGCCTGCGTGGCGCAGGACACTCCGAGCCGGCAGGAATCAGTGTTGCCGTAGATGCGATTCTAGGCGGCGATGCCGGGAAGTCGTAAGGAGACCGGGTCCTGGCCTAGTTGGATTTACCACTAATCGCGAGATACTCGGGGGTCTCAACATCGGATAGTTCAATTCTGAACTCTGCATATGCCTCTACAAAGCTGCGGTCCATTGAGTACTTGTTGAACTGGCCCACCAGAGTCTCCGTCCCTGAAAGGTTGAAGTGATCGAACTGCACCGCAGCGTAGTCTTCCCCGTGACCGCCATGGTAGATGTCCCATTCAAGGGAGTTTGCTGTCCTTAGATTGAGGGTGTAATTGCCAAAGGCCGGATTCGTCCAACCTATTTCGATTCCTTCTGAATCAACCTCGTAGAACGCCCCAACACCTGAGCCATTGATTTGGTGCTGTTCAGGAGTGGCGAGCGTCACGGCGGACAGGTCAATTGAAAACTCTGAATGCTCATGCAAGACCCTGCCGTCCTGGTCGTGCTGTATGAAGAAACCCACAAGAGACTCAGTCCCCGCAAGACTAAGTTCATCGTACTGCACCGCAGCAAAGTCCTCACCATGGCCGCCATAGAAGATGTTCCACTCGACTGAGTCTGCCGTTCTAAGCAGGAGGGAGTAACTGCCATCCGCGGGATTAGTCCACCTAATATCGAATCCGCCCAAACCAATCTCGTAGAATGCTCCAATCTCTGAGCCTTCGATTAAGATCTGTCCAATGGTCTCAGTGTCTATGCCGTCCGAGCCAACATCCGAACTAACACCCAAATCACTTTCCAAGCCACTGCCGTAGGGTTCCACAGTCACTGGGGTTTCGATTGGGAGCTGTTGAGTGGTCTCAGGACTCGGTGCAGAATCGCTGCCGCAGGCGAACAGGCTTAGAGTAACCGAGCAAGAGAGTATGGAGCAGACAACGGAACGGAAGACCTTAGAGAGCATCCATCTCACCCTTTGGTATCCACAATGGTTGGAGCATAAACTAGTCCCAAGCCTAGGGCGATTACAAGGTGATTTAGGACCCAACTCGCTCCACAATTGACCTCAGCTCGCCGTTATTTGCCCCAAAGTACTGTACCGCATGCAACAATTGCCGTCGGCAACGGGTAGCTCCGATCTGTGTGGAGGCCAAGCTGCGCCTAGTCCGAAGGCTACAACACGCATTTTAGTATAACGCCAGTTTTCGGCCGGAGAGCAGGCCCACTGGAGTGGCGAACTCCTCCCAGTGTACCGGCCAGCCCTTCGCAGGTTTGTGCTCGGATTATGAGACTGCGGCCGGCGCCCGCAATATACCGCTCTCGATAGGACCCTGCCGCAGACGACCTGTGACGGAAGCTAACGGAACAGCAAGCCATAGCCTGCGGCTGAGACGCGGCTGAGCTGAGGGCTAAATTGTCCCGAACATTCAAGGCAGTTGCCTTCGACTCGATTGCCTGATCGTGGATACCGAGGTCATGGTGGATGAGTCCTGAAGAGGACTGTTCCGATCTTTCGTTGTGGAAAGTCCTATTGAGCCTCTTAAGGACGTG
Source organism: Dehalococcoidia bacterium (assembly GCA_965237445.1). Classification (GTDB taxonomy): domain Bacteria; phylum Chloroflexota; class Dehalococcoidia; order Lucifugimonadales. The sequence goes on from OZ250142.1 coordinate 2,561,760, forward strand.
CCGCCCGAAAATCTTGTGACGGCGACTTCGTAATCAGCAGTTGTGCCAGCCGGTGCGGTCCAGTCTTAGGCCTGCCTACAGGTCCCTACGCCGTTTCACCCAGTGGCCCAAGGGCTAGCCTACTGCGGCCCTGCTCAGGGCCTTCTGGTCAAGCTCCAGGCCGAGACCGGGACGGTCCGGGATTCTGATCACGCCTTCCTCGGGGACGACGGGCTCCACGAAAATCTCGGCAACTTTATCAACAGGGCCGGTGAACTCCTCGGAGTACTCGTGCGGCCTGACGGCGTTTGTGACAGTGCTGTAGGCATGCAGGCTTGCCAGTGCGTTTGCGCCGATGTTCGGGCTGTGGGGCATCACGACCTTGTTGTGCACGACGGCCATCTCGAACACCCGCTTCATCTCCGACAAACCACCTACGTTCAGAATGTCCGGCTGGAGGATGTCAGGATTGCCAAGATCGATGAGGTCTCGGAAGCGCCATGCGGAGGTCTCCTGTTCGCCGGTCGACACAGCGCAGTCCAGGGCATCCACGACCTGGCGCAGCCCCGGCAGGTCGTATTGCGGCAGCGGTTCCTCGAAGTGGGCTATGCCCAACTCCTCGAAGCGCCGCCCCTGCTCGATGGCTGTCGACACCGAGTAGCCGCAGTTTGCGTCGAAGCCCAAAGGTACGTCGTCTGGCAGCCACTCCCTGCACCTCTGGAAGATGGCCAGGTCCCTGGCCGGATTGCTGTCCTGCCTGTAGTCGCGCCAGTCCATGCGGACTTTGAAGGCGCGGAAGCCCTTCTCGTACCCCTCCTGGACCTCCTCCAGCATCTGTTCGGGCGTCTTGCGCCAGCCGCTCCCGCGGCTCCAGTAGAGGGGTATCTTGGTCCGCCTAGCGCCGCCAAGCAGCGCGTGTACGGGCAGCCCCGCTGCCTTGCCGGTAATGTCCCAGCAGGCGATGTCGATGGCCCCGGCAACCTGCGGCGGATACCGAGTCGCCGTCTCTCCTGTGCCGAGGCTGAGCGTCTCCCAAATCTGGCGCGGCTGCACGGGGTCCAAGCCGACAATCAACGGCTTGACAAGCTCTTCAACGTACATCCGGAACACTCCGGCGTGGCGCGCACCTTCGGCTATCCCAGTCAGCCCTTCATCGGTGTGTACCTGGACGATGAGCCTGTCTCGCGCGCCCGCGGCGATCGCAGGTAGCTGGGTAACGGTAACGTCGGTGATTTTCAATGACCCTGCACCTTTCCGGTTATGCGAGCCGACCCGCGTCCACTCCCCCAGCCCGTTCCGGCCACCTGTCGATCTCAACGGCTGACAGGAAGTCGGCGATGGTGCGGTTGAACAGGTCCGGTTCCTCCAGGTTGATGGCGTGCCCTGACTTCGGGAACACGGACAGGCCGGACCTGGGGATGGTTCTTTTCATGAAGACCCCCGGCTCGATACATGGCTCATCCTCGTCGCCGAACATGATGAGGGTGGGAACGTCGAGAGCCCTAAGCTCCATCTCGTGATCGAACACGGGAGCCCGCTTGGCCTGGAATCCACGGAACGTATAGGCCGATCCGGTGCTGGAGTGGGACAGGAACTGGCTGGCGAAGAGTTCCCAGCCCATCGGGTCCTTCTCCAGAAGCTGAATGCGAGTGGGACCCTTCGCATAGTCGGCCATTGACTGCATCCCGTGAGTCTCCATCTGCCGGGCAAACGTGATCGCAGTCTGCCGGAAGCTGTCAGGATCGACCGAGCCAGTTCCCGCACCGGCGACTATGAGCGACCGGGCCATGTTTGGATACTTGAGACCGAAATGCAATGCGACGGCCCCGCCCATGGATAGTCCGCCGATGTGCGCTCTCTCTACACCCAGGTGGTCCATGAGGTCCTTCAGATCCTCCACCGACCGCTCCTGATTGTAAGCCTCCGGATCGTCCGGCACGTCGGACGGCGGATAACCCCGGGCGTTGTAGGTGATTACCCGGTATCTCCTCGAGAAGTAGCCTACCTGCTGGTCCCAGGAGCGATGGTCTCCCGCGAACTCGTGGCACAGGACTAACGGGAAGCCTTCGCCGTGGGACTCGTAGTAGATCGCTAGCCTGTCGATCAACGCCTTTGGCATAGTCAGTACCACTTCTCCTTATCGACAACGTTGTGTAGTTTGCGGCCTTCAAGGAAACGGCGAGCGTTTTCCAGCAACACCTGGAACCGGCGCTCTGGGATGTTTTCCGCATCCTTGACCGCGATGTGAGGTGTCATTAGCACGTTGGGTAGTCCCCAGAGCTTGTGCGCCGATGGGAGCGGCTCGTGTTCGTAGACGTCAAGGCCGCAGCCGGCGATCTCGCCAGTCTCGATAGCATCGGCCAAATCGTCAATCCTGCACACCATTCCCCTGCCGACGTTTATGAAATACGCGGTCCGCTTCATCTTACAGAAGCGTGCGGCGTCGAACATGCCCTCGGTCTCAGGCGTGTGGGGCACCGTCGTGACTACGAAGTCGGCCACCGGCAGAAGGCTGTCGAGGTCATCGGGGCCGTGGACTTCGACGTACGGCATCTCGTACTCCGGCCTTGGGTCCACGCCGACCACGCGCATTCCAAGCTCGTTGCAGAGCCGCGCAGTCTCGTGACCGATGCCGCCCAAGCCGTTGATTAACACCGTCGAGTCGCCCAAAAACATGTATGGCGTCCCTGGCGCGTCCTTGTCCCAGACCCTTCTTCTCTGGGCGTCGTAGTACGACGGTAGACCGCGAGCAAGGGCGAGCATGTAAGTCAGTACGAGGTGGGATATGTGGTCGGAGTAGATGCCTCGGGGGTTTGTCACGGTCAGCGGATGCTCGACGAGCTCCTGATAGTAGTAGCCGACAAATGGCCCGGCGTTGGGGTTGTGAAGCCAACGTACCTTGCTTGCCGCTCTGAGCGCATTGGGCGGTATCCAGCCCATGGTTGCATCGGCGTCCCTGATCTGCTCCAAGGCTTCTTCGTCGTTCTCCGGTGCCGACACGTCATACTCGGGTAAAGTGTCGGCCAGCCTCGCGGCAAACCTGCGCGTCAGATCGTCCTGCGGCGGCATGAATACGAACTTGGGCATACGTACCTCCCCGACCTCAGCCCTACGTTATCAGCACAGGACCTGAGCCTCCACGTCCGATCTGCCGAGAGGGGGAAGAGTTGTCATCCATTGTGCCCAGCCGGGGTTCGCTCTTATGTCGATCAGGTCACCATTTCGTCCCATTCCCCAGTCGCCGACGGGCTACACAGGCTGGCTGATAGTTGCGTCTTGGGCGTAACTTGCACCGGCGGAAGTTGACTGATCTTCCCCCTAGCGTGTCAAAGCCATGTAATTGACTGTGCAGCATGGGAGTGAATGAGCGTAGGGGGCAAGTCCAAAAGGGGCCGATGCACGGTACACATAGTAAGACCCCACGAGCGCATGGTGATTTCTAACTTCAGGTATAGTGCGGCGAATTGTCACCGGCGCTGTCGTTGGCGCGTCTCAATCATCAACACCAGGAAATGAAATACAGATGAGATTGACTCGAGCAAACTCGTGGGTAGCAATTGCCGCCCTCTCCGTTGCACTAATCGCAGGGTGTTGGTTGGATGCGATCGCGAACCTGCGCCCAGTGAACCGACAGAGCCCGCCATACCTGAAGAGACAGCCGTCGTCACAACCCCGGCACCCACAGCTACCGTCGCGCAGACATCCACGCCTGTCGCAACCCCTGAGGTTACGGCCACTCCAACGCCGGAACCTACGGTAGCTGTCACGCCGACCCCAACGCCTACGCCAACTCCGGAAGTCACGGCTACACCGACTCCAGAACCCACGGTTGTTGTCACGGCGACACCCTCGCCGACGCCAATCCCGGAGGTTACGGCCACTCCAACGCCGGAACCCTCCGTAACCGCTACCCCTGTTGCCGAACTCGACACCATTGATTTTGACCCACTTGTTGTACGGGGCACACTGTCGAATGGCCTGAGTTACTACATAAGGCACAACGAGGAACCGCGCGAAAGGGCCCAACTATCGTTAGTTGTGAAGGCCGGATCGGTCCTCGAGGAGGAGAGCCAGCGTGGGCTGGCACATTTCGTGGAGCACATGGCATTCAATGGGACGGCCCGCTTTGAAAAGCAGGAAATCGTCGACTATCTTGAGTCGATCGGCAGCTCCTTTGGGGCTGACCTGAATGCTTACACAAGCTTCGATGAAACCGTGTACTGGCTCGAGATTCCAACCGACGATCCGGAAATCACCGAGACCGCATTCCAGATTCTCAGCGATTGGGCATTCGCCTTGTCGTTCGCTCCTGAAGAGGTGGAGCTCGAGCGCGACGTTGTCCTGGAAGAGTGGCGCCTGTATCAGGGCTTCAACTCGCGATTTCAAGACAACTGGTTCCCGATACTCTTCGGCACCTCGCGTTACGCAGAAAGGGACACCATCGGCCTGACGGAAGTCATAGAAACGGCGCCGGTAGAGCGCCTCAAGGAGTACTACGAGCGTTGGTACAGGCCCGACCTGATGGCAATTGTCGCAGTGGGCGACTTCGACGCTGAGCTGATCGAGGCCAAGATAAAGCAGCACTTCGCTCCCTCGCCCGAGGGCGAGGCCACCCAGGAGCGCGCGGCCGTCGCACTTTCTACCGACAGGCCGAGTTTCCACATTCCCGGCCACGACGCCCCGCGCGTCCAAGTGTTCACCGATGCCGAGTCGCCTGGAAGCCAGTTCATCCTTGTCCGCAAGCTTGCTCCGGACATCGGCGAAGACCTGCCGACCTTCCGGCGCACGGCGGTGGAGAGGCTCGCGCTCATGATGCTGACTGCGCGGCTGTTCGAGCGGGGCCAGACCGCAGATCCGCCCTATCTATGGGCAGGAGCCGGGCGCTCACAATTTGTGCTGCCTGTAAACGGCGGAGTAATAATGGACCGTGCAGGCGGGTGACGGCGTAGAGATGTGGTGTCGACGCTCGGCGATTATGTCCGCTTAAGTGTCAAGGGAAAATGTCCTCCGAGTAGATTGCCATGCTAGCAGGCTGGGGTACTTCCGACGTTGCGCGGGCGCGCCATGGGTGGGCTTTCGGCATGCATGTACTTCCTCACGGTTTCTCTGTGTACGCCCACTTCCCGGGCGATCCCACGGATAGACAGCCCCTTGCGCTTCGCCTTCTGCACGGCCTTCCATCTCGCCGTCTGAAGTGGGGTGGGCTTTCTGGATCGCGGAGTTACGGTTTTGCGAACTCTTGCAGCGCCGTTGCGGTCGGCATCGTCGCGGAGTCTGTCCGCTTCGAGCATTGTGCCCATTGACTCCACTTCGTCCTCCGACCTCCTGCTGACACCGTTGGTGTAGCGGCTGGGAACAGTCGTGTGTACAGTCCTCCTGCCGAAGCTGCGCAGGATACCTGGTCGCGGAGGCGCTTCCTGGGAGGCGACGATACGCCCTTCGTGTTGCACTGCCAGCCGGCCGTCCAGCCCTTCGAGCACTTCCACCGCCGACCCGGCAAAGCTCGGTCGAGCCTGATCGGGAAGCAACTGCAGGGTGCGCCAGCGGTACTTAACAGTGTTGTCCCGTGCAACCCGGCGCCTGTACTTCACGCATAGGACTGTGTCCAGGCACAGCTCCGGGTCAGGGACCCGATACGCGGTGTCCGCGTGTTGCGACGGCACACGAAAACGTTCATTGAAGCGGGGAAGGAAGTCGTTGAGCACGCGGTTGGCGTCATCGATGGTGGTCGAGCCTGCGAGCCTCAGCTCCGTGACCAACCTGTCCTGAAGTGTGCCCGCGGTGCGTTCCACGCGGCCTTTGGCCTGCGGCGACCGTGCGAATATCAGCTGTACGCCGATCTCACCCATCGCTCGAGAGAACTGCGTGGGGGCGGAGGCGGTCTCTGACGGCGGCGTGTGCTTGAAGACGCCATGGCGGTCTGAATAGAGTGCGAGAGGTATGCCGTAGCTCCGTATCAGATCCCGCATCAGAAGTAAGTAGCTGCGGGTGTTCTCGTACTCGCAGAACAGGGCGTTGACGACACAGCCAGTAGCGTCGTCGACCGCCAGCAGCAACGTGAACTGGGGGCCATCTTCTCCCAGCCATCTGTGGAAGCTGCCGTCTATCTGTACCAGCATCCCCTCGCGAGCCATCCGCTGCCGTCGAACACGATGCTTCGGCGGCCTTCGACGGCGGGGGCTGTTCACACCGGCGTCAGTCAGTATCTTGCGCAACGTGTTACGTCCGATGTCTATGCCCTCTCGCTCCCTCAGCAGTTCGCTCAAATGCGTGTGGTTGACTCCCGCGTATCGGGTCCGCGCCAGGACCACCACGTCGGTCGCCAACGGGTCCGGTGTAGCGTTGGCCGGTCTGCGACCTCGATTGCCGTGAGCGAGTGCGGCTGCTCCCTCCTTGCTGTAAGCCGTCAGTAGTCGCCTGGTGTGGCGCGCGCTCACTCTCATCAACGTGGCTGCCTGCTCTGAGGTCATATGGTCCGCCATCAAACTGTTGAGAATCTGAAGCCTTGTCTGCTCTTTCTGCGTCAATGTCACATGCTCCTTCATGCGGACATTTTCGCTTGACAGTTAGCGAGGACTTAATCGCTGAGCATTGACAGATGTGGCGCTGTAAAACCGTACCGCCCGCCGCCTTCCATAGAGTTGTGAGCAACTCAATGGAAGGTGCAGAGGATGTACAAGGTGGAGATGTACGCGCGGGTGCGCCGGGCCTGCATGGTGGATGGTATGAGCACGCGGGAGGCGGCGCGGGTGTTCGGACTGCACCGGGACACGGTGAGCAAGATGCTGAAGTACTCGGCGCCTCCCGGGTATCGTCGAAGATCGCCGCCGCGCCGTCCCAAGCTGGACCCGTACCGTGGTGTGATCGACCGGATACTGGAGGAGGACCGCAGTCTTCCGAGGAAGCAGCGTCACACCGCCAAGCGCATCTACGAGCGCCTCAGAGCGGAGCACGAGTTTCCCGGCAAGTACACGATAGTCAAGGACTACGTGCGTGAGCGGCGCCTGAGGACACGGGAGATGTACGTTCCGCTGTCGCATACTCCCGGTAACGCGCAGTGCGACTTCGGACAGGCCAAGGCCGTGATCGGAGGAGTGGAGCGGACCGTCCACTACTTAGTTTTGGACCTTCCCCACAGCGACGGGTGCTTCATCAAGGCGTACCCCGCGGAGACTACCGAGGCGTTCTGCGACGGTCACGTCTCGGCGTTCTCCTTCCTCGGGGGTGTTCCGCAGAGCATCGTGTACGACAACACTAAGCTGGCCGTGGCCAGGATCATGGGAGACGGTCGAAGGAAGCGTACCCGCGTGTTCTCGGAGCTTGTGTCGCACTAGTAAGTTCGAGGACAGGTTCGGCCGTCCGGGCAAGGGCAACGACAAGGGTAAGGTGGAGGGGCTGGTGGGCTATGTGCGCCGCAACTTCCTGGTGCCTGTGCCGTCGTACCCGAGCTTCGATGCGCTCAACGCCTTCCTGGAGGAGCGGTGTCTGGAACGGTTGGGCAGACGGCTGCGTGGTCACGACGAGACGATAGGTCAGCGTATGGAGCGAGACCTCGATGCCCTTATGCCTCTACCGGCCACACACTACGACGCCAGCGACAGCCACGTGAGCCGCGTCAGCTCGCTGTCGCTGGTGCGCTACAGGACCAACGACTACTCGGTGCCCGTGGCCTACGGCCACAGGGAGGTGTTGGTGAGAGGCTATGTGGACAGGGTGGTGATCAGCTGCGGGTCTGAGGTGATAGCCCGGCATGCCCGCTCATACGAACGAGACGACTTCGTGTTCGACCCTGTGCACTACCTGCCGCTCCTGGAGCGCAAGATCGGTGCCCTGGACCAGGCCGCTCCCCTGGCCGGGTGGGAGTTGCCCGAGGAGTTCGGTGTGCTGCGCCGGCTGCTGGAGTCGCGTATGGACAGGCGCGGCAAGCGGGAGTACGTGCAGGTGCTGCGGCTGATGGAGAACTTCCGAACGCAGGAGGTGCACGAGGCTGTGCGTGACGCCCTCAGGCTGGGCGCCATAAGCTTCGACGCCGTAAAGCACCTGGTGCTGTGCAGGATCGAGGGACGGCCGCAGAGACTCGACCTGGTGCTGTACCCCCACCTGCCAAGGGTGAACGTGACCACGACATCGGCAGGCGACTACATGGCGCTGATGCCGGCGGGTGGGCGGTGAGCGGGAAGGCCACGGTGCTGCTGGAGCACCACCTCAGGGAGCTGAAGCTGCCCACCTTCCTGAGGGAGTACGGCAAGGTTGCCGGCGTCTGTGCCGCCGAGGGCGTCGATCATCCAGGCTACCTGCTGAGGCTGGCCGAGCTCGAGCTCATAGACCGCCATCACCGCATGGTGGACCGTCGTATCAGGGCTGCTCGCTTCCCCGCCACCAAGAGCCTCGACACCTTCGACTTCCTCGCCATGCCGTCGGTGAACAAGCACCTGGTCATGCAGCTGGCCCGCTGCGAGTACGTCGACCGGCGCGAGAACGTCATCGCAGTCGGCAACAGCGGCACCGGCAAGACCCATGTCGCCCTCGGCCTGGGACTGGCCGCCTGCCAGAGGGGGCTGTCGGTCGGCTTCACCACCGCCGCGTCGCTGGTACACGAGCTGATCGAGGCCAGGGACGAGCGGCGCCTGCTCAACCTCCAGAAGAAGCTGGCCCGGCTCAAGCTGCTCATCGTCGACGAGCTTGGCTTCGTACCGCTGTCCAGGACGGGAGCAGAGCTGCTCTTCGAGGTCTTCAGCCAGCGCTACGAGCGAGGGTCCATCATGGTCACGACCAACCTGCCCTTCGACGAGTGGACGGAGGTCCTGGGCTCGGAGAGGCTGACCGGCGCCCTGCTGGACCGCCTCACACACCGCGTTCACATCCTGGAGATGAACGGAGAGAGCTACCGCCTCAGGCAGAGCAAGACGGGCGTCGCCCTACGGTCTGCCGGCAGCCCCACTGACACCTAGACCGCTCCCCGCTCGATCCCGCTAAGATCCTCCGCTGACGCCCACCGCAGCGTGACACTCATGCTGAACACTGACCGCCCAGTGGTACGCCTTTGCTCCGCCCCGTGGCACAAGATCGCCCCGCCCTTGACACTTCCGCAGTCTCCGCACTAGCAGGCGTGAATTCGAAGGCCCAGGGACGGCCAAACTCAACCTGCTTAATGGCCTCTACTGCGATCGTACGGGCCGATTCCATTTCGTCGTTCACTCTGCTACTAATAAACACCAACAGGTTGTCTTCGCTACGATAGACTTCTCTGCTCACAGGCAACCCGTTACGCTACGAGTACGGTCGCTTTTATTTCGGTCATCGTCTTCGCCCACAATACCTAGGCCATACACTGAAGCTCCTCCTAGTCACTCCCTATCAGCGGGCGCGAGAGCGATACTGCCGGACACCCGCCCAGACCGATATCGCGCCGCCTGCCATCGATGGTTATCCGCTGCACCCAGCTCTTGCCGCCCGACTTGCCAATGAACAGGTGCAGGCCGCCTCCGTCAGAGTACCTGCCAGGATCAGTGAGCGCCTTCACCCTTGCTGCAGACAACTTCACGCCTCGTAACCCCCTTAATCTGTTACCACAATGTTTACCATACTAGGGCCAGATAACAAGGGAATGAGAGAGACCGGAAGGGATGTCTAACCAGGCCTTGTGATGCCTTACTGATACCCAATGTAGCTACAGCTGCGGTGCTTACTGAGAATCATAGAGGCCGCCTGGGAACGGGTGTGGAAGGGTGTTTGTGGTGGAGCTGGGGGGGCTCGAACCCCCGGCCTCCTCCGTGCAAGGGAGGCGCTCTCCCAGCTGAGCTACAGCCCCACGGGATACCGGACTTCAAGGGCCTTCGGGGACTTTCGTCCGGGTGGGTAGTGGTCCCCGCCACTTCTTCTGTCGGCCCCCTGGCATGCGGCCGGGGCCGGTGTTCTGCGCGCTGCGCCTTTTGGGCTGCTGTGCTGGAACTGACAACATGCGGGCCCGTATTGGCGATGCGCTAAGCACACGGAAGGGCCGGCTTTGATAAGCCGGCCCTTGGCCTTAACGACTGAATAGTGGCAAGAAACGCGGTTGTCCATGATTTGTGCGAATACGATATAACGGTGGGTCTACAAGGAGAAGCCTCCGGCCGATGGAACTCCCCTCCGATTGCTCGAAGGTCATGCTCAACACCGAACTTATGGCTTCCCGCCCACCGACCGACCTAATCCCAGCCAACTAAGGCCGGGACTACTCCCTAGAAAGGAGGTGATCCAGCCGCACCTTCCGGTACAGCTACCTTGTTACGACTTAGTCCCAGTCATCGATCCCACCCTCGGCGCCTGCCTCCCGAAGGTTAGCCCAGCGACTTCAAGTGTTACCGACTTCCATGACTTGACGGGCGGTGTGTACAAGACCCGGGAACGTATTCACCGCAGTGTGCTGACCTGCGGTTACTAGCAACTCCACGTTCATGCAGGCGGGTTGCAGCCTGCAATCCCAACTGAGGCCGACTTTATGGGATTAGCTCCGGATTGCTCCATCGCAACCCTTTGTATCGGCCATTGTAGCGTGTTTGTAGCCCAGGGCGTAAGAGCCATGCCGACTTGACGTCATCCCCACCTTCCTCCCCTTTGTTAAGGGCGGTCTCGCTAGAAAAAGCAACTAACGACAGGGGTTGCGCTCGTTGCGGGACTTAACCCAACACCTCACGGCACGAGCTGACGACAGCCATGCAACATCTGTGAATCCGTCCCGAAGGAACTCCCGGTTTCCCGAGATAGCGGATACATGTCAAGCCCTGGTAAGGTTCTTCGCTTTGCATCGAATTAAACAACACGCTCCGCTGCTTGTGCGGGTCCCCGTCAATTCTTTTGAGTTTTAGCCTTGCGGCCGTACTCCCCAGGCGGGATACTTAACGCGTTAGCTTCGGCACAGAGGGGGTCGATACCCCCTACACCCAGTATCCATCGTTTAGGGCGTGGACTACCCGGGTATCTAATCCGGTTTGCTCCCCACGCTTTCGCGCCTCAGCGTCAGGATCAGCCCAGAAAGCCGCCTTCGCCACTGGTGTTCCTCCCGGTATCTAAGCATTCCACCACTACTCCGGGAATTCCACTTTCCTCTGCTGTCCTCAAGCTCGCCGGTTTCCCACGACCCCTCCCAGTTGAGCCGGGAGATTTCACATGAGACCTGACGAGCCGCCTGCTCGCCCTTTACGCCCAGTAAATCCGGATAACGCTCGCCTCCTACGTATTACCGCGGCTGCTGGCACGTAGTTAGCCGAGGCTTATTCCTCAGGTACCGTCCTATCTCTTCCCTGAGAAAAGGAGTTTACAACTCGAAAGCATTCTTCCTCCACGCGGTGTCGCTGCGTCAGGCTTTCGCCCATTGCGCAATATTCCCCGCTGCTGCCTCCCGTAGGAGTGGGGGCCGTGTCTCAGTCCCCCTCTGGCCGATCGTGCTCTCACACCGGCTACCCGTCCTAGGCTTGGTGGGCCGTTACCCCGCCAACTACCTGATAGGCCGCAAGCCCCTCCCAAAGCGGAACCCGCCGAAGCGAGAACCCTTCCTTCCAATCCGGACTGCCGGACTGGACATTACGCGGTATTAGGCCCGATTTCTCGGGATTATCCCCCTCTTAGGGGCAGGTCACTTACGTGTTACTCAGCCGTCTGCCACTTCCCCGGCCGGCCGAAGCCAACCGGAACCGTTCGACTTGCATGCGTTAGGCGCACCGCCAGCGTTCATCCTGAGCCAAGATCAAACTCTAAGGCTCTATTTATTTATGAACTGATGCGTTTCTTACCACTATTCAGTTGTTAAGGTGCCTGTTGAGGTGGTCAAGAGTACCTAACGCCCGTGACGATTGTCAAGGACGAACCTCAACCGAGCCGGGCCTCCCCGGCACAGGAGTGCAATGTTAGCGGACTGGTCCACGCAGTGTCAACCTCAGTGCGAGACCAACAGTCCAAAAGGGAAACTTGCCTCATTTTGTCTCTCTTCACTGCGATCCGTAGCTGGGAAGGCATGAATCACGGGACGATCCCCTGGCGCCTGTCAATCGGGAGTGAAGCCAACTTGAGGCAGTTCGAGCACTAAATGTGCCGATTCCGGACGACAATTTCGCAGGGCTCTTACCAGGCCAGGCACAGTATGTCCGCCGAAACCGGCCAGAACTGACCGAATCGTACCTGATGAAAGGCAGAATATCTTTCACAGGCGGCCAAAACCGGCCAAAACCGGCCACCGGGGCGCTGTTGCGGCTTCGAGCTCTGTGCAGTCCATCTCGGCAAGTCGAACGCACGGTCCGAAGCTGTGACGGGCAGGTTGTGACTGCAGCGCTTTGTTTCGGCTCAAGATACACGTGTACATGATAGCACAGGCGTTCCCTCGAAGTAAGTCGTGGATGGTGTCAAGAGCAGGAACCAATTCGCGAGACTTCATCCCTCAAATTCTCATCTGGCCCTCGTCCTTGTCAAGGAGTGCGTCACGTTGGATATAGTCTTGCAAAGGCCCGAATGGAGCACGGCCGACGGCTGGAACAAAGCCCCTTGACTGCCCAGCGGGCGAAACATACCATCACATCATTCACCAACATACAGCCACTGCCCGTTCAGGTGCCCACCCAAGGAGAATAGGGAAGGCGGTGAGAAGCCGCCGCGGTAGCGCCACTGTAAGCGGGATCCGGAGCCGATGCCCACTGTCGTATTTGATGGGAAGAGCATGGCGAATGAATCCGCCCGCAAGCCAGGAGACCTGCCTGAACGGATGGTGACCTCTCCGCACTAGAGAGGGTCCCCAGGCCGCCCGGCAGTTTTTCAGGGCAGAGCAAACTTGTGACCTCCTGCGGAGATACGCGGAGGTCACTTTTGTTGAGGGTTTCCGGCATAACCGCGCTGCGCGGCTATCGGCAATCGGCGGTCTCAACTCGATTGGTCATCGGGTCCGGGGTCATGACAGTTCTGGTCTTGGCCGCAGCGTTAGCTTCGCTGAGCCTGGGCCCGGTAAACATCCCAGTAAGCCATATCCTGTCCATCGTCTTGTCATTTGCCGGCCTGGATGTTGGCAGCTTCGGCCGGACGGAACAGCTCGTGATCGAGCAGATAAGACTTCCGAGAATCGTAGTAGGCGCCGCCGTTGGAATGGCTCTTGGAGTGGCAGGCGCGACGATGCAGGGACTGTTTCGCAACCCCATGGCCGACCCAGGAATTATCGGCGTTTCGGCCGGCGCCGCAGTTGGCGCGGTTGCTGCAATAGCCTCAGGGCTATCGAGTCTGTTCTACCTGGCCCTGCCTGCTTTCGCGTTCACCGGCGCGTTGGCCGCTACTGTGCTTGTGTATGGGATAGCGGCCGTTGGAGGGCGCTTCTCGATGGCAACACTGCTCCTTGCAGGAGTCGCAGTGAACGCGTTTCTTGGCGCCGTGGTGTCCACCGTCATCATTGTTCTGCCCGAAAACGGAGGGCTTCGAGAGATCCTGTTCTGGCTGTCCGGTGGGCTCGACTCTCGCTCCTGGCAGCATGTCCAGATATCGGCGCCGTTGATCCTGGCCGCCGTGTCCGTGGTCGTGCTGTTGTCACGCGATCTGAACCTGCTAATGCTGGGCGACGACGAGGCGCGCTCGATGGGAGTGAGGGTGGGCCCCGCGCGCCTGCTGTTGCTGGGAGCCGCGGCTCTGGCCACCGGAGCGGCAGTTGCCGTGAGCGGGATCATTGCTTTCGTTGGGCTCGTGACGCCTCACGTTCTTCGTCTGGCGCTCGGGCCGGACCATCGCGTGCTGATCCCAATGAGCGCCGCGGGCGGAGCAGTGTTCGTGCTCGTCGCCGACATGGTGGCCAGGACGATAGTACAGCCAGCCGAGTTTCGCGTAGGTGTGCTCACCGCGTTCGTGGGCGCACCGTTCTTCATTCTCCTGCTGATCAAGAACAAACGGAAAGTCTATTCCCTATGAAACGAAGCAATTGAAGGAGTCATGATGAGAATTGGATGGCACCTCATCTCCAGTGTCGTTGTAGCCGTCTTGCTGGCGGCTGTGCTTCTGGCGTGCACGTCGGAGGCGCCGGCGCCTTCTACACTTGTGGTTGAAACTGTTGCGACGCAGACGCCGGCACCCAGCCCAACGGCAATTCCGACGCCTGAGCCCACAACCGCGCCGCAGTCCCCGGAAAGCCAGTTAGCAGTCCATTTCGAGACGGTCGAAGGAATTGTCGACCCGAGCAACTTTGGATGGCCAAGAGAGGTTGAGGGGCTGAACGGCATTGTCAGCATTCCCGACAAGCCTTTGCGAATCATTAACGCATCTATAGGTCACGATGAAATGACCCTGGCTCTTGTGCCGGTAGACCGACTGGTAGGAGTTGGCAGTTACTCGAAGGACGCTGTCTTTTCCAACGTCGCCGCCCTAGTTCAGGATGTGGCGGAAGTCACTCGCGACCCTGAAACAATCATCGCCGTATCGCCGGACGTTATCGTTACGAGTCCCTACTTCCCTGTGGAGGGAGTTGAGGCCCTGTCGAAGGCCGGAGTGCCGGTTGTTCAGACGGAACTTGAGAACGATCCAGAAGCGCGGATCAATGCCATTCTCTTGATGGGCTACATCTACGGCGAAGAGCAAAGAGCCATTGAATTCGCGTCGGAGGTGCGAGATCGACATGAGTCCCTCGTCCGCTTGACGAAGGGCTCGGAACCAATACCTCGAGTGCTTGCTCTTACGGAGTACTCGGACATGCTGTGGGTCGCGGGCGAAGGCTCAACCGAGGGAGGGGTGATAGAGGCGGCAGGAGGCGCTAATGCTGCGCAAGAGGCGGGGATCGAGGGCAACCAGACCACCAGCCTGGAGGGAGTCATTGCCATGAATCCTGACGTGATCGTGATCGCCCAGCCAGTGGACTTTGGCGCCAATGAGTTCATGGAGAGACTGCTGGCCAATGAGGCGCTTGCGGAGATTCCGGCGATCAAGGACAAGAGGGTGTACGTGGTTGAAAGCAGACACTTCACGACCCTTTCACATTGGAACATCCTGGGAGCGGAGGCGCTTGCGAGGTTACTCTGGCCGAGCGATTTCCCTGACGCAGCCTCCGTCCCATTCAGCACGACGGGAGACCAGTAGATGAACGGGCACAGTGCCCCCGCGTTAAGCGTGCGAAACCTATCGTATGAAATCGACGGCAAGGCGCTGCTCGACGGTGTAGACCTGCAAGTCGACCGAGGGAAGTTCGTCGGGCTGATCGGCCCGAATGGCGCTGGGAAAACTACGCTACTCAGAACCCTGGGAGGCATTGTCAGAGACTGGCAGGGCGATGTGCGGTTGGAAGGGATGGCCCTTGGATCATTGACCTCGAAGGAAGTGTCGGAGCGACTCGCGCTTGTTCCCCAAGTCGCGCCATATACGCACGGATTCATCACTCTCGAGCTGGTGTTGATGGGCAGATACCCGCATCTGGGCCGGTTCCAGATCGAGGGCCATGAAGACGACCGGATCGCAAGAGAAGCGATGCGGCTCACAAAGACGGAACAGTTTGCGGACAGGACGCTGGACACGCTGTCGGGTGGAGAGCGGCAACGCGTGTTCGTTGCGCGGGCCATGGCGCAGCAGCCGCGAATCCTGCTTCTGGATGAGCCAACCGCAAACCTGGACGTACTGCATCAGCTCAGAGTGCTGGAGCTTGTGCGCCGGTTGGTCGACGATGGTCTGACGGCGGTGGCCGCCTTCCATGACCTGCACGTCGCTGCGCGCTACTGCGACCGGTTAGTGGTGATCAAAGAAGGGCGAGTGCGGGCCCAAGGAATGCCTGAGGAGGTGTTGACTCCGGGAACGCTTCGGTCGGTCTTCGGAGTGGAAGCGGCGGTCAATAGGGATACATCCACAGGGGGTCTTTCGATAAGCCTCATCGGACCGGCGGAGCAGTTCCAGGCAAACGGCATTTCAAGCACAGTCAGGGCTGAGTTGGGCACGTGGGCGTCTGAAATCGACACTAAGGAAATCAGGTCTCCGTGAGGGACCTCGGGTGAATGTGGACGTTTGGAAGCCAGCCAATCAGGTGAGCGTAACACCGTTGTGCCGGCTTGTTTGCGGAGACGCTTGAAGCGGCATATCCAGGAGCCAGAGTTGAAGTACCAGCAGACACAGGGGGGTATGCCGTCTCGAAAGTGACACTTCAAGACGCGGTCGCGGCAATCGGTCCGGCGGACGCTGCGGCCAAGCGGGCGGCCGAGCTTCGACACCCGCGACTAACGAAGCCGCCGGGTAGCCTGGGCCGTCTCGAGGAGCTGTCCATTCAAGTGGCCGCGATACTTGGAACGGAGTACCCGGCGATACGGAGGAAATCGCTTGTTGTGGCGGCAGCGGACCACGGTGTCGTTGCGCAAGGAGTGACCGCCTATCCTCAAGAGATCACGGCGCAGATGGTGCTGAACTTCCTGGCCGGCGGGGCCGCGATCAACGTCATGGCACGCACGGGCGGCGTCGACATCATGCTAGTTGACGCGGGTATCGCAACTCCCCTACCCGACCATCCAGACCTGCGCGTGATCGGTGCGAGGCCCGGCACCGCGGACATCGCGCAAGGACCGGCGATGACAAGGGAGGAGGCCGAGGTGTGTGTGGAGGCAGGAATCAGCATTGCGCTGGAGGCCGCCGAAGGCGGAGCCGATGTGATTGGCACCGGCGACATGGGAATCGGAAACACCACAGCTTCCAGTGCAATAGCGGCAGTCCTGACCGGTAGACCGCCCGGCGAGACGACCGGCCGCGGAACCGGAAGGAGCGACCGGGAGTTAGCGCACAAGACACTCGTCGTCGAGCGGGCACTGGAGGTGAACAGGCCAGACCCGCACGATGGGTTAGACGTACTCGCCAAAGTGGGCGGTCTGGAGATAGCGGTTCTAGCCGGAGTTGTGCTAGGTGGCGCATTGGCCCGGCGAATTGTGGTGCTCGACGGGTTCGTGTCCGGGGCCGCAGGTCTAATTGCTCAGAGCCTGTGTCCATGCTCAAGGGATTTTCTGGTCGCCTCTCATTTGTCGGCGGAGCAAGGTCACAGGATCGTGCTGTCGCACCTGGGACTGAGATCACTCCTGGACCTTGGCATGAGGCTTGGCGAAGGTACTGGCGCCGTGCTTGCGATGGGCCTGGTTGAGGCGGCAGCGGCGTGCCTGACCGAAATGGCGACTTTTACTGAAGCCGGGGTCTCGGACAGATAGCCTGAGGATGTTGCTCCTTAGCGAACTCAGAAACCTGAGGCTGGCCATTGGGTTCCTCACGATACTGCCAGTCGCGTCCGGCTATACAGGGAACATGGGCCGGGCACGCGTCTATTTTCCGATTGTAGGGCTGGCACTGGGCGGTGCGATGACGGCCCTGGATTTTGGGGCAAGACAAGTCCTGCCTTTGCCGGTGGTTGGCGCCTTGCTACTCGTGGCGCTACTTGTCATGACGCGTGCCATACACACGGAGGGATTTCTCGACGCTTGCGATGGGCTCCTGGGCGGTCTCTCACAGAAGAGAAGGCTGGAGATTCTCCGAGACACACACGTGGGGGCCTTCGCGGTGACGGGCGCCGTCGCGCTGCTGTTGACGAAGTGGACTCTACTGTCGGGAGTCCCTGATGGGGCGCGGGCTGGCCTGCTGGCCGCCTTCCCATGCCTGTCGCGGTTCGGCATGCTGTCGACAATGGAAGCGTTCAGATATGTGAGAGCGGAGGGGACAGGCACTGCGTTCCAGACGGGCACGAGCCGCTGGCAGATCGTATTCGGGCTTGTGACCGCGGCGGCGGCAGGGTTCTTACTGCTAGGGTATGCCGGCCTCATGATGCTGGGAGCGGCCGTCGCAGTGTCCCTGGCGTTTGGGTGGTGGGCATCACGGCTCCTGGGAGGCATGACGGGCGACACGTACGGTGCTGCAAATGAGGTGGCCGAGGTGGTAGTGCTGTTGTTGGGCACTGTCCTGTTTGGCCTGCTTCCGGTGCTGTTCGACGCACCGCTCTGGTAGTACGTGCGTAGGCTAACGGCACCAGCAACTACTGCGACAACACGTAGCAGGCAATCGATTGATGTTACTTTGAGGCTGCGATAGATGCGCCAGCGGCTAACTTTGATACTTGGAGGTATGCGATCGGGCAAGAGCAGCTATGCGCAGCAGCTTGCGTCCGGAGGCGAGCGGGTCCTATTCGTTGCCACGGCTGAGGCGGGCGACCGCGAGATGGAGGCGCGGATCCGAGCCCACCGGGACAGCCGACCTGCTGACTGGAACACGCTCGAGGAACCGGTCGAGCTGGTCGAGGCGCTGGGGCCGGTACTACGGAGCTACGATACCGTACTCCTCGACTGCCTGACGCTCTGGGTCAGCAACGCGCTGCTGCGGGAGCGGGATGCCGAATCGGCACGCCGGGTCATCATCTCGAGAGCCAAGAAACTGCTGGAGCTCATCCTAGACAGCGACTGTTCGTGGATCGTGGTCAGCAACGAGGTAGGGCTCGGCCTCGTGCCGGCGACGGAGCTTGGCCGCGTTTACGCCGACGTGCTTGGCCGCGTCAACCAAGCCGTGGCCGCCGATGCCGACGAGGTGTACTTCATGGCGGCGGGGCTGCCAATCAGGTTGAAGGCAGCGACCGAATAGCCAGGCCGCGTGTCGCGAGGACTAGCACCGAATGGTAGCGTCGCCCGCAACGGCCCCCGGAACAAGCGACCGCCGGGCCTAAGGGGACACTCAATTGGGAGCCTTCTGCCTCGAGGACTCTTTGGCTCAAGGGGTCAGGCAGACGTTTCAACCAGTCTGGACTTGCGAGAATGCGGCACGACTACACGAGGTGTGTGGCCGTGCCTCCCTTCGAACTATCCAGCACGCCGTTCCCGAAGCTGAATCCACGAGGGTACTTCGAACGCACCTCGATACACTGCACTCAGATCAGCTAGCTGCGGGACGCGGAGCGCGAGGCTGTGCTGTTCAGCGCCCCGTACAAGCCGCCTGCCTACTGCTCGTGGTCGGCGGCCGACTCTCCGAACGTCGCCAGTACGTGCGCCGCCTCCCTCTGTAATGCCCGCAACTCATCGTCGGTCATGCAGTGGTACAGTCTCAGCCCATCTTCGACGATTTCAACAAATTGGTCCTGGCTCATCGCCTCTGCGTCATATGTCCCAGCCCTGGCCAGTTCGAAGAAGTGGGGATGCTTGGCAGCGACTTGCTTGATGCGGGTGCTGGTCTCCTCGCTGAGTCCCCCGACCTCAGGATCTCAAGGTCCAAGCATAGTGATAAGGATACGACGGCATAGACGAACAGTTTGGGACTTCCATATCCAGCATCGCGGCCGTCCTGGCCGTCGTCTTCGGCCTCGCTGTCGCCTTCCTTCTCTTCATCAGGGTACGGAACCCCATCCTGGTCCGAATGGCGTTCTGCAACGTGCTGCGCAGGCCTGTTCAGAGCATGTTGATCCTGGGCGGGTTGATGCTGGCCACGGCCATTATCGCCAGCGCCTTCACTGTCGGAGACTCGGTAACTCACAGCATCAAGAACTCCGCGTCGACTTCGCTACGCGCCGTCGACGAGCCGCTTGTGGTGGACGAGGATTCCGAGGTCTGGCAGGGCCGCGCGCTCCCCGCCGGGTTTCAGGAGAGCGTCTTCCATGAGCTTGCCCCCGCGCTCGAAGCCGACCAGGACATAGCATTCGTCGAGCGCACCGATGGGGTGCCTTCCGTTGGAACCTTCCACACGATCTACCAGGCGGACTCACGGCTGGCCACCGACTCATCCGGCGAGTACGCGGACACCACGCTAACCGCAGTTGGAGATGATTTCTTCGAATCGGACCAGTACCGCATCGCCCTGACCGTGCCAGATTACACCTTGGAAGACGAGGCAGACAGCGCCGCGGTTTGGGAGGCGGTCCGGACCAACCCCGGGCTGGCTATAGTGAATGCCACTATTGTGCCAAGCCTGAGCAACGCCGCGTTCGCACTGTCTTCAGACCAGTTCACTCTGGACGGCGTAGAGGACCTGTACGTCGAGAATGACTCTATGGACCCCGTACGTATCACGGTGCGGGACCTGGAGAGCGGAAGTACGCTGGACCTAGAGGTGATAGCGGCAATGGACAGGCTGGCTTCCGCTGGGCCGGTCCCTGTTGGGTTCTATGACTCCCCGGAGACAATTGGCCGCGAGGTGGACGCGACGCAGTACTTCCTCAACGTAAGCCCAGGCGAAACCGGCGCGGCCGAAGCCATTGAGGTGGCTTTCTTCCAGAACGGGGTCGAGACTCTGAATGTGAAGGAGACTATTGCCGACGCTCAAGCGTCTCAGAAGGCACTCTTTAGCCTGCTCTTCGGCTTCATGGCGCTAGGTCTGTTCGTGGGCATTGCGGCCTTGGGCGTCATTAGCGCGCGGGCCGTTGTAGAACGCCGACACGGAATTGGTGTGCTGCGGGCTATCGGCTTCTCCCGTGGCATGGTCCAGTTGAGCTTCCTTGCCGAGTCTTCCTTCATCGCCGGACTGGGCATTGGCCTTGGGCTAGTATTGGGACTGATCTCCTCCGTCAGCCTCATCGATGAGCTGCGCGTGGATGAACCAGAAGTGGAATTCGTGATCCCGTGGCTCAAGGTGATCCTCATTTCTGTGGCAGCGTACTTCTTCTCACTGCTCACCACTTTCCTACCGCCCGCCAGGCAGCCGACATCGCGCCTGCTGAAGCTCTCCGATACGAGTAGTCCCGGCAGTTTCCGGTCGTCGAGGCGCCGCAGCCATTGCCGTTCGCGCGTGTTGTGCGTGTGCGGGAGGCCAGCGCCCCGAAGAGCAAGCCCTCCGGACGAGAGTTAGGCTCTCAAAAAGATGGCAGATGCCGCGTTGATAGAACCGCCGTTCGTCCGACACCCTTACGATGAACCCGGTCTATGCGGGTGCACTTTCAATGGTACCAACCGGCATGAGTAAGGTGCCCTTGGTCGAGGGGTGGTGGTGGGCCAGAGTGGACTTGAACCACGGACCTCTGCTTTATCAGGGCGACTCTCTTACCGGCTGAGGGAAGGACAAGCCACTCCCCCTATCGGGCTTAGAGAGGCTTTCGAGCCAGAAAACAGTACAGCGGTGTGAAGATACCCGCATTACCGCCCGCGACACAGGCATCTGCTGTCCGATCCAAGAGTCGGACGACCTCCGCGGATCCCTTGGGAAACAGCCGAACCACTTCGGCCAGCTTTGATCCTACGATGAACGCTTTGCGGCCCCATGGGAGCCTGAGCAGGGCGTTCCCCAACATCCCATGGCGACTTTCCATGGGCTGATACCAGGGTATGGATGGTCCTTCTTGGGCTTCTCGGTCCATCCCCTCGATGACTTCGAACCCCGCCTCTTCAAGCGCGTGATTCACTTCCTTGAACGTCGCGATGTCGTTCAACGCAATTCCGCGCATGAGGTCCTGCTTGATGGTCCGGTGCCAGTTGTCGTCCGGATCGAAATTGTCCGTCAGACACATTTCCTGGCCCCAAAAGAGGGCTCCGGGTTTCAGCACGCGGAAGATCTCCGCGAATGCGCCCTGCTTGTCCGGCGCATGGCACGTTGACTCGATTGCATAACCCCGGTCGAACGAGTCGTCTCCTATGGTGCTCATATCCATGAAGCTGCACGCCTTGTAATCGACCATGTGGTCGAGCCCTGCCTCAGCGTCCAGCTTTTTCGCTCTCTCCAACTGGATTTCGTTGACGTTGACTCCTACAGCCCGGACACCAGCCTCACGTACAACACGGCGCATTGGGCCGCCGACTCCACATCCAACATCGATCACCGTCATATCCGGTTGCAACTCCAGCTTGGAGATCATCAACCGCTGATGCCGGGCTTTGGATTGCTCTAGACTCTCACAAGGGCTGAGGGGTGCGAAGTGCAGGGATTCTCCCCAGGCCCAGACCATGAACCCGGTGCAAAGATCGTAGTATTCCTTCGCCGTTTGGGTGTGACTGTAGCCGCTCGCACCATCGGCCCCCGTCGCCGCCTGGCTGGTCCAGTCATTGAAGCGTTGCACACGTCGTGTGACGTCAGATCCCCGGTAGTTATGATTCAATTCTTTCAACAGTTTGCCTAGCTGCATTTCGTCGCGCTCTCCCATTGCTTTTCGTCTATAGCGTAGCCCGCATCAATGATGAAGTGAACGGTTCCGCCTGCGGCCTCGACTGTCCGAACTCAATCCTGGCAACCCGGATAGAAACGCAGGCAAGAATTCGAAAGACTCCGTCCGGGAGTCCCGTTTCATTGCCAACTGACCAACCGGGTCTTGGGTGTCTTCGTTGTCAGACTCCGAAGTCGTTGGCGCAAACTTGATTCGGGTTCCGGTTCCGTCGCTATCCTGCCACCAGCGCGTAGGTGGTGTTTGGCCGCAAGATGATCGTTGTTCCCGATAGCGTTGAGAAGGTTCCTTTCTTTGGGCCAATGGATCCCGACCATCCGCAAGAACAGCCCGGTTGTACGCCGCCTCCTTGCGGACTTGCGCCAAACTGACTGACAGGAAATCGCCTAGGCCCATGTCGCGTCGGCGCCCGTCGATGGTGATGCGCTGTACCCAGGACTTCTGCCCTACTTTACTGACGTGGAGGTGCAAGCCTCCGCCATCGGCGCATCGCCCAGGTACTTTGAGGGACTTTGCCCGTGTTGCCGAGAGTACTAAGGCAAGGCCCTCCAGAGTGAGTTTCTGCCACATAAATTACCACACTCGGGGTTGGAACCCAGGGTACACATGCGGCATGACTGGGCACGAATCAGAGTCTTTCAGCTACCCATCCTAGGGGATTCTTAGGGCAGCAGAAGACGGCAGCGGGATGATTTCTGGTGGGCCAGCGTGGACTCGAACCACGGACCTCCGCTTTATCAGAGCGACGCTCTAACCAGCTGAGCTACTGGCCCAATCGATAGTTAAAGTCATATTATCACCTGCCCTGCCCTGTGGGATAGGCACCTAATGAAGTATTGCACGTTGCACTTCGTGGTTTCCGGGTACCACGAGAGAGGTAGGCCTCGCATCACGTGCGGTCAGGGCCGTGCTAGAATCGGCATCCGGGCGGGAGTAGCTCAGTTGGTAGAGCATTTGCTTCCCAAGCAAAGGGTCGTGGGTTCGAGTCCCATCTCCCGCTCCAGCTACAATCTATAGCTATAGCCCTGCCCCCGCCGGTCCCTCCAGAACTATCTGTGTAAGCTCCCCGTGTAAGCAATTGGAGCGGCCCTTTCGTCGGGCTGTTTCTCACCACCGCGACCCAAGTCTAGCATCGCTCTGCCCAGCGGCGCGGTGTGGATCCGGGCTGCGCAGCCGAGCCGTTCCTACGTCCGCGAGCTGCCGGGCTGGCTGCTCGGCGGTCCCTGCCCCGTTCTGAGGCCGCTCGCGGCAACCGGGTTATCCTGTCGGGCGGGTCCAGTTTCGTTTGCCTAGCGGTCTCTCGCTGGTCGTCGGCGTCAGGGGCGTCGTGCCATCCTGCTCACCGACTGAGGGATTCGTTCGTAAGGGACTTCGGTAGGCGACTCGCCACAAGGGCGACCAGAATGCCTCCTCCTGCACCGAACCACAGCACTGCGTCGAAGCCTTGGAAGGACGACAGGATGCCTGCAGAGGATGCTCCCAAGGTCCCTCCGAGCAGGCCTCCGGCGAGAACGATAGCCACCGCGATGCTCGCGAAGTGCCTGGAGGGCAGCGACTCCGCCAGCAGCACCCATGGCAGGCAGACGAGACCAGCGCTCACGACGCCTAAGGCACAGGCGCCGAGAGTCGAGACGGGCGGGCCATCGAGCGCCCAAAGAGCTACCGTTGCAGGCAGGAGCAACAGCCCCACGAGGAGGAACAGCCGGCGCAAGGGGCAGAAATCAGCGGCGATGCCCCAGAGCAGCACGCCGCCGCCGCTGAGGATGCTCACGATCCTGAGCCGGGACTCAACATCATCGGCACCGGAGCCGGGACTCAACATGTAGTAGGACAGGATTACTCCTACGGCCGCTGTGACTATTGAGGCGACTAAGAACGCGACGGCTCCCCAGCCTACAGCCCTGCGGATGCTTGGCGTAGACAGCGTGTCCATCAAGCCCTTGCCGTGTTCATAGGAACCGCTGAACGTTCGCGGCAAGAGCCGGAAGAGCAGCGCACCGCCCAACAGGGCCAAGGCGGCACTGGCCGCAAACGCGTGGATATGCGAGTCGAACGGCCAACCGCCGAACCTGCCGGGGCCCAGGCCCATCGTGAAGACCATGCCCAGCGCACCGATTAACGCTCCTCTGTAGCGCGTGGCACCCTTCACCGCAACGGCATAGAACACGAGGGACCCGACCGCCGCGCCGCCGACGCCGACTATGAACATGCCGAGCGCGGCCACGAGCAGTCCGTTCGAGAGGCCGACGACCGCAATGCCGAGTGCGACCACGAAGCCGCCCGCCGACATCAGGGCGCGTGGAGGTCGACGGTCGACCCAGACGGCGGCACCGACGACCGCCAGTCCTCCAATGCCGCCGGCCGCGGCCAACCAGCCCACGGCTACCGCTGAAAGATCGAGCGATCTCGCCTCAGACATCACCACGATGCCCGAACGAGCGGCCTCCAGGAGCGCGGCAGTCGCCACCAGCGTAAGGCCCAGCTTCAGGTCGGGGTGCATCCCTAGAAGTCGTTCAAAGATGGGGCAAGTTAGTACGGTCCGCTGTCAACTCCATTCAGACGGCTCGTCCAAGGGACGCGGGGAGGTTCCTTGCTTAACTTCCTGTGTCAAGCCGATATGAAATAGTGCGTCGCCTTCGTGCGCAAGGGGCAAGTTAGTGCGGCCGACTATCACGCCATCAATAGGCGATCTGATATCGGTATCCTCCTCGCCTAAAGGATCGGAGACAATGGCAAGTACCTGTCCGATCTCGATCTGGGCACCAATCTGCTGCTTGGACCTAACCACGCCGCTGGACGGCGCCCTCACCCAACGACTGGAGCGCAGAACCATAGGAGCGTGCGAAACACCGTCGCGCTTTCTGGCGGGCAGCATGTCCAAGTCTTCCATGACCCGCACGATACCCCTTACCCCGGCGCGGATTGAAGTCTCGTCAAAGCGGAGGGCTTCGCCGGCTTCGTAAACGATTACAGGAACGTTCAGCTCGTTTGCCGCACCACGCAGGCTCCCCTCCCTGAACCCGGAGTACAACACAATAGGGGCGCCAAAAGCGCGCGCCATACGCTCTGCCGCACAATTGTCCACATTGACGCGAACTTGCGGAAAGTTCTCCCTGTGTACGGCGCCGGTGTGAAGATCGATGCCGTGAGTTGAGTTTGAAATTACGTGGTCGAGGAACATGTTGGCGAGGCGGGCGGCCAGGGAGCCCCTGGGTGACCCTGGGAACGAGCGGTTGAGGTCTCGGCGATCAGGCAGGTATCGACTGAGGTTCAAGAAGCCAGGCACATTCACTATTGGAACTGCGATCAGAGCTCCTCTTAGGCGCCTCAAGGCGGCGAGCTTCATGATTCGCCGTATAATTTCGACTCCATTGATCTCATCGCCGTGAATGGCAGCAGAGACGAACAGGACCGGCCCATCCCGGGGGCCGTTGAGTACGTGCACAGGCATCGTTATTGGGACACGGGTCGATAGATCTGCGATCGGCAGGTCTACCTGGGTCCGATACCCGGGGGCGACCGCTACCTCGCCTACTTTAATGGCTTCAGACGACCTATCGGCGGGTACGCTCATCAGCCAGTCCCTAGTCCTGCGTCCCAACCGGCAAAGGACTGGCATGCGTATCCAGGAACGCGATTATCTGCTCTGCGATGTCGATGCCCGTCGATCGCTCGATACCTTCTAACCCCGGGGTTGAGTTAACTTCAATGAGCACCGGTCCGCGGCTGGACCGAAGCATGTCTACGCCGGCTACGTTCAGTCCCAATGCTTTACACGCACGCACTGCAGTCGAACGCTCCTCCGGGGTGATGCTTATGTTCTCCGCTGTGCCTCCACGATGAAGGTTGGAACGAAACTCGCCCGGTCCGCCCTGGCGCTTCATCGCACATACAACGCGGTCACCTATAACGAAAGCCCGAATGTCTGCTCCGCCGGCTTCCTTGACGAACTCCTGGACCAGTATGTTCAGATTCGCCCCTCTAAAGGCTTCGAATGTGCTCTTTGCCGAGGACATGGTCTCGCCAAGGACAACTCCCATGCCCTGAGTCCCCTCCACCAGCTTAATTACGACTGGTGGGCCACCGACCATACGGATCAGGTCCTCTGCTCGCCGTGCCGAGTTTGCGAACCCGGTAACCGGCAAACCGATCCCCAGGCTGGACATGATCTGCAGCGCCCAGAGTTTGTCACGGGCGCGACCTATGGCCGTTGAAGCGTTAAGCGGCCACACTCCCATCATCTCGAACTGGCGCAACACCGCGAGCCCGTAGAAAGTAATCGATGCACCGATGCGCGGAATCACTGCGTCGTACCCGGTGAGGGCGGCGCCCCTGTACAGCACCTGCGGTCTCTGCGATGTGATGTTGGCGTAGCATTGGATGGTGTTGACTATGTCAATGCGGTGACCCTTGGCCTCCGCGGCCTCCACGAGGCGTTTATGGCTATAGAGATTGGGATTGCGCGCCAGCATTGCGATTTTCATTCGACCACCCCACCAGACTCGGAGCCATCCAATTCTTCGAAGGGACCATTAACAGCTCCCTTTTGATTCCTGCCTGCGCGAAACGAGGCCCTTGGATCGACGATCAGGCGGTCCCGCATCGCCTCTCGGCCGATGATCATTGGAAACTCCAAGCCTTCACGGTTTGTGAGACTCAGTTCAATCGGCCAACTGCTGGGCCCAATCTGAAGGTTCGTGGAAATTATGTACCGATGCTCGCGCGTTCCGCTTGAGTTCGTGACCCAACGCCGATCGCTTACCGGGGCCTCGCAGAGCACGGGCGTGACCTTCTTTCGCTGCATGGAATGGACGCGAAAGCGTATCCACTGCCGACCGTCAACCATGCGAGGGCTGACATCCCAAGCATGCAATGCGGAGGTCTTCGCACCTGTGTCGAGCTTGGCCTTGATTGCGGCAATGCCAAGGCACGGCAAGGACACCCATTCCCGCCAGCCGAGTATTCGTCTATTGGTGACGTCAGAACTCACCGAACACCTAGCGCGAGCCAATTGCCGCTAGTTCGCCGCTTCGAACTCTATCCGGCAGGATATGTTGTCCTCATCGCCTGCGCTACCGGAGGTTAGACCATGTTTATGAAGTCGGACTCTGACATGCCCCTGGTCACTGTGCCATCCGTACGGTAACCCTAAGCCGGGTAACCATGAGTACAGGATTGACGAGCACTAAGATAAGGTTGTGATCAGTCAGGATTTTCCTTGGCCTAAGGTCACACGCTGGAGCGACTTCTAATTCTTGTGCTCACTCCAAGCCGCAGTAACGATCTCAATCCGCGCCGCCGACTCTCGGAGCCGCCCGTGGAGACAACCTCGTTGTCCAGTCGATAGGCTACAGGCAGCATAGCGACCAGAACTCACAGGTGCAAGGCGAGGGCTGCGTCCGCGCCGGATACTAGGGTCACGCGGGCGAAACCCATCTCCCGCTTCGGCCGGACCCGCGAGTCTCCACAGCCATCGTCAGACCCCTAGACGCGGTATGTCAGCGGGCCGTAGCCTTGGTGTGGACCCCAGTTCACGGAGCATGGTATGGAAGCGAGAAGCAGCGGCACGCCCTTCGAGACCAGCCGCATTGGCGACGAGTTTGTGTCGGCGCCGGATGGCTCGGAGATCCGACTGCTCCACGAACTGCGCGGCGGGGGCCTCTCGGAGTGCACGCTGCCGCCGGGCGGAGTCTCGGCTGCCGTTACGCACAGGACGATCGAGGAGATCTGGCTGTTCACGGAAGGTCGCGGGCAGGTATGGCGCAGGCAGGGCGATCTTGAGTGCGTGACCGATGCCTCGCCGGGAGTGTCTCTGACGATTCCGTTGGGTACTCACTTTCAGTTTCGAAACACTGGTGACGGACCGCTCAGGTTCGTGATCTCGACGATGCCGCCCTGGCCCGGGGAAGACGAGGCGCCAAGGGTGACGGACTATTGGCCTCTCCCCTAGCCTACTTCCGGCTGGGACGAGAGGGGACGAAAGCCACTGCGAGAAGGCCGCACGCTAAGGAGGTGCTGTGAAGATGTCGCGAATGGAGTTCGGGTACAGCGCGCCGCCGGGCGACAGGGGCCTGGAGCCAATCAGGCCGCGTGAGTTCATGGGCGATCTGCAGCGCTCACTTGATTTTGCCGCCCAGCACTTCCCTTCGCTGTGGGTCTCGGACCATTTCAACTACAAGGACGAATTCCGTATGGAGTGTTGGACGCTGCTGAACTGGATTGCGGCGCGGTATCCTGGCCCTGAGCTGGGAACGATCGTAATGTGCAACTCGTGGAGGAACCCGGCGCTGATGGCGAAGATGGCGTCTAGCCTGCAATACCTTAGTTCCGGGCGGTTCGTGCTCGGGTACGGCGCCGGATGGAGCGCCCGTGAGTACGAGGGTTACGGATTCGACTTCCCTCCCCTCAGGGTGCGGGTTGAGATGTTGGAGGAAGGCATCCAGATCATGCAGGGACTGTGGACCGAGACGCCGTTCTCATTCCGGGGCAGCCACTATGAGATCGTGGACGCGTACTGCGAGCCGAAGCCAGACCCGGTGCCGCCGGTGATGATCGGAGGATCGGGCGAGCGCTACACGCTCCGAGCCGTGGCGCGGTATGCCGACTTGTGGAACGATCTGTGCCGTCCGGCTGCGGACCTCGCGCACAAGCTGGACGTCCTGCGCGAGCACTGCGAGAGTGAAGGCACGGACTTCGATGGCATCCGGAAGACGGTGGCCGCGACCCTGTTCATCGACCGCTCGCACGGCCGGGCGCAGGAACGGGCGGGCGACCGCCTTGAGGGTCCGGCGCCAGCCATCGCGGGCGACCCGACCTACGTTACCGAGCGCTTCGAGGAGCTATCAGAGTTGGGCTTCGACCTTTGTATCATGACGTTCACGAGCCTGGGCGAGCACGACGACGTGCGCCTGTTCGTGGACGAAGTAATGCCAGCCTTCGCTTAGCAACTATCGCGAGGCAGCTGCCGCCTTCTACCCACCTGCCCGCCCTCGGACAGGCAGGACTCAGCCCCCGTGTCGGAGTACGGGGCAAGCACTGCACCCACATTGGGGGCACTTCCCCCATGTCCTATGCCAAAGGGAAGCGACCCTCTGGGCTTCCTCTTCTGATGCTCGCTGAGGTTGTTTCTTAGGGCTGAGCGCTTCTAGCGGCCTATCGCGTACGTATCACGGCGCGGGTCAGCGGCGCCGATGAGCGCGCCCTTCTCGCGGTCGACTACGATGGCGGACATGCTGGCCATCGCCATGCCGCCCCAGTCGTCCAGGACCCGAATGTCATGGCCGCGGCGGGCCAGTTTCGAGCGCACATCCGTCCCTATTCGGCCTTCCACGGTCAGCCTGCCCGGCAGGTATGCGTGAGGCCAGAACGAGTTGGGGAAGTTGGAAGATGTGAACCGGGGCGCTTCGATGGCGGCCTGTGGGTCCATTCCGAATTCCACGATGTTCAGGAAGGTCTGGACCATGGCCTGCGGCTGGGCGTCGCCGCCCGGGCACCCGAAGGGCATGAATAGCTGGCCGTCCTTGAAGGCTATTGCCGGGTTTGGAGTCAGCCTCGGGCGCTTCCAGGGTTCGAGACGCGAGGCATGGTCGGGATCAAGCCAGGTCTGTGAGCCGCGCCCCGACACTATGAAGCCGAGGCCGGGCACGATGGGCGACCAGAACGAGGCGTCGCTCGGGGTAGCGGAGAACGCGTTGCCCCAACGGTCGACGACGCAGGTGTAACTCGTGTCCGTCAGGTCGCCACCAACTGCCGCTGCCTCGTGCGGGGCTGGCACCCTGTGCTTTGCTGGCTGGTGCGATTTCGGATGGCCGTGCGGCGGCATCTCCTGCCACGCCTTCGCCATGTCGATCTCGGCTCGCCTGGAGCTGGTGTAGCCGGCCGAGAGCAGGCCGTCCATCGGGACGTCGACGAAGTCGGGATCGCCGTAGTAGCGGTCGCGGTCTGAGAACGCTGTGTTCAGAGCTCCGGCCAGTAGGTGAATGTAGTCTGTGGTGTTGTGGCCGATGGACGACAGATCGTCGTCCTGCAGGGTCTGTAGCGTCTGGGCGACGACGGGGCCCTGACACCAGGGGCCGCAAGTGTAGACCGTGTAATCGCGGAACTGGCCGCTCACGGCCGGCTCGACCTTCACGGAGAACTCACGCAGGTCGTCGAGGGTCAGCATGCCGCCCTGCTCTTGCATGAAGGTCGCGATTTCCTCGGCTATCTCGCCCTTGTAGAAGAAGTCGCGGGCCGCTCGTATGGCGCGCTCCCTGCCGGAGGCGGCGTTGTCCTGCTCCACTTCGATGAGTCGTTTGAAGGTGCGGGCGAGGTCCTTCTGAACGAACTTCTCGCCAACCTCTATCACCCGGTCTCCCGGCATGAACACCTCTCTGAGCGAGGGGTAGTTCCACATCGGGCCGTCTTTGTCGGCCGCCTGGCTTGCGAACGCGCTCTGCACTCTCTCGGGGAGCGGGTAGCCGTGTTCGGCGAGCTCCAGCGCGGGGGTGACGACCTGTTCGAAGGTCATCGTGCCGTACAGCTCGAGCGCGGTGAGCCAGGCGTCGGGCGCGGCTGGGACGACGCTCCGGCAGACGCCGAGCGGGATCTGGCTGTCGTGCTCCTCGTGGAAGTGATCCATAGTGGCCGCGCGAGGCCAGCGGCCGAGGCCGGAGATCGTAACTGGCTCGTCCATGCCGGCCATGTAGACGATGATCGGGGCCACGCCGCCGAAGCTGGTGTTCTCCGGCAGGGTCACGTTGATAGCTATGCCGGAGGCGACGCCTGCGTCGACCGCATTGCCGCCCTGCTCGAGGATGCGGTAGCCGGCGGCGGCCGCCAGGTACTGCCCCGCGGACACGACGTGAGTCACGCCCATGATTGGGGGTCGGTAGCTGGTGAGTCCTAGCGCCATCTTGGTCCTCCTCTTTGCGGCGATCTGTGAGGGATAGCGGTGTTCGCCCCACTTGCCTGCCTTAATGTGGTCTTAAGTCTGGGGGGCCTCTCCCAGACCCCATGCCAGAGGGATGTCTCCCTCTGGACTCCCTAATAGGGTCGGTGCTGAGTAGTCTACATTGAATGCGGAAGGGCCGCCCGATTGGGCGGCCCTTCACCGTTGCCGTTCTCTTTTGCCCGGCGCCGCTTTGTGCGCTTCCGCTGGTTGAGCGGTTACTTGGCTGCGCGGGCCTCCGCGAGCTTGGCGGGCAGGCCTTCCTTTAGGGGCTCGATGTAGTCGAGGCCCATGCCGCAGCAACCGCCGATGACCTGGACGCCTTCGCCAACCCACTTCCTGGACATGTCCAGGTAGCCCTGCGGGTCCATCTCGTTGCTAGTGCCGTCGCTGAAGCGCGCGGTGTAGTCCCTCCGGCCGGACTCAGGGTAGGCGGCCATCGGGCCGTCCCAGTACTTCTTGAGGATGGGGATAGCGGCGTCAGTGTCGTCCACGCCGGAGTGGAAGACGGTCATTAGGGAGCCGCCCATTGGGATGACCTCTTCGAGTGCCTGCTCGAAGGTCTCCTCACCGGAGTAACCGATCCTGATGGTCGGGTCGTCCTCTGTGGAGTGGACCTTGAATCCTGTCCACATGGGGAGACCTATGGAGGCTACCGCCTCGGAGACCCACTTTCGCTGCTCAAGGCTGCCGGTGGACTCGGCCAGCATGAAGTCGACGCCCGCCTCGGCAAGGATTTCTGACTGTTCCTTGAGGTTGTCCTTGGACTGCTCAACGGTGATCGAGCCACGGCGAAGGAAGCCGCCCCGCCTCATGGCGGAACGACCTTGATGAATCGCAGAGCTTCGCTGTCGCATGTACCCAGACTCGCCGCCGGTGAGCAGGCCGAAGTTGGAGACGGCGCCGGCGATATAAACCGGCCTATCGACGTTTGCTCGATAGATTGCCTCCTGGGCGAGGTGCACGGCCCGCATGTTCAGCTCAGCTGTGAGCTCGCCTTGACCAAGCGGCTCCAGGTTGTGCCTGGCGGACGAGTACGTGTTCGTGGTGATGACGTCCGCGCCAGCCTTGATGTAATTGATGTGCATCTGGAGCACGGTGTTCGGGTGCGACTGGTTCGGCCCGCCCGCCCAGGACTGCTCATTCATGGGGGCACCCATCGCCTGCAATTCGGTGCCTATGGCGCCGTCAAGGATGATCACATCCCCGGCGTTCACTTGATTTTCGAGATCCTGATAGTCTGCCATTTACTCCTCCCGGCTAGTGTTGATTTTATAGGGACGAATAGGGTACCACGCATCCTGCTTAAGGCACCAAGTATCCCGCATACGGAATCGAAAGCGGAAGGGCCGCCCGACTGGGCGGCCCTTCTCCGATACCGTTCTATGTTGCCCGGCGGCGCATTGTGCGCTTCCGCTGGTTGAGCGGTTACTTGGCTGCGCGGGCCTCCGCGAGCTTGGCCGGCAGGCCTTCCTTGAGGGGCTTGATGTAATCGAGGCCCATTCCGCAGCAGCCGCCGATGACCTGGACGCCCTCGCTGACCCACTTTTTGGACATCTCGAGGTAGCCCTGGGGGTCCATCTCGTTGGCAGTGCCGTCATTGAAGCGGGCGACATAGTCCCTTCGGCCGGACTCAGGGTACGCGGCCATCGGGCCGTCCCAGTACTTCTTGAGGATGGGAATGGCGGCGTCTGTGTCGTCCACAGGTGAGTGGAAGACGGTCATCAGGGAGCCTCCCATCGGGAGGACCTCTTCGAGCGCCTGCTCGAAGGTCTCCTCACCCGCATAGCCGATCCTGATAGTCGGGTCGTCCTCGGAGGAGTGAACCTTGAAGCCGGTCCACATGGGGAGTCCGACGGAGGCTACTGCCTCAGAGACCCACTTGCGCTGTTCGAGGCTGCCGGTGGACTCGGCCAGCATGAAGTCGACGCCCGCCTCGGCGAGTATGTGCGACTGCTCCTTGAGGTTGTCCTTCGACTGTTGCTCTGTGATCACGCCGCGCCGCAGGAAGCCGCCGCGCCGCATGCCCGCACGTCCCATATGACTCGCCCTAGCCCTCCGCAACCTGTCGTACTCGCCACCTGCGAGCAGGCCAAAGTTCGAGACTGCGCCTGCGATGTAGATGGGCCTACCGGCGTTCGCGCGATAGATGGCCTCCTGGGCCAGGTGCACGGCCCGCATGTTCAACTCTGCGGTCAGTTCGCCATGTCCCAGCGGCTCCAGGTTGTGCCTTGCGGACGAGTACGTGTTCGTGGTGATTACGTCCGCGCCGGCGTTGATATAGTTGATGTGCATCTGGAGCACGGTGTTCGGGTGCGTCAAGTTCGGCCCACCCGCCCAGGCCTGCTCGTTCATGGGCGCGCCCATCGCCTGCAACTCTGTGCCGATTGCGCCGTCCAGGACGACTACATCCCCGGCGTTGATTTGATTTTCAAGATCCTGATAGTTTGCCATTCGCTCCTCCCAATTTTTGATGTTTGAAGTTCGCGCGTAAGAATACCACAGTACCTTTGGTACCTGTGAACAATTTTCGGTCTGTGCCTGCGGGCTTCCTTATGCGCCCGCCGTTCGCGGGTTCTTGAGGCCGGTGGTCAGCTTGTTGCGGACCTCCCGTTTGACTCGCGCGGCGAGGCGGCCCTCATTCTCTCTTCAGGAAGCTTGCCACGGCGTCCGGGTCCCACGGGACCAGCTCTCGCAGGGCCCAGGACATGGCCTTCACGACCATGTCGTCGTGGTCGCCGGCCAGCATCTCGCAGACGGCGAGGGTCCGGTGCGCATCGCCAAGCCCGCCCCTGGTCTTCACGTTCAGGCCAGTGGTCGCGACGAGCGCGGTGCGCCGCCACCAGCGGTCCGGAGACTGCGCCCAGCGGTGCACGTCCTCTTCGGCGATCTGGCCGTTCACCCAGGCGGGGCCGGCAAGCTGCACGCCGAAGGTGTCGACTGAAGCCCAGCCGGCGATGCCCTTGCCGAGGCACTCGATGGTAGCGGCGTCCAGCGATCTGAGCGTGGGCCGATGGAAGTGAACGACCTCGTAGGCCCAGCCCCGCATATCCAAGTCTATGAGCAGACTGGCCAACTCCAAGACCTGAGGCGGTCCGGCTTTCGCAATTCTCCTGGAGATTTCGCGACGAATGGGCCGGACCAGCGGCACCTTGCGCTCCGGCAAGGCGTCCGCGCGGCTGCGGAACTCCTGTGCGAGCGCCTCGGCGTCGAAGGTGTCCAACTCTAGTAGCGCGTTATCTTTGAAATGAAGACCTGCAGGTTTGTTGGCGCTACGCGCCATTGCCCCTCACCCTAACCCTCTCCCACAAAGGGGAGAGGGGACTTCGACGGTGTTGTGCACATCATATGCAACTTGCTCATCCATCAATTCTAAGATGTTGAACCACCAGGGTGTCTTTAGATTCTGATGACCTCGTAGGAGACGCCGTACTCCCAGCCCATCTCGTACCCAGTCTCGGAGGCGCCCCAGCGGAGGAACATGTCAGGGTCAAAGCTCTGGCCGAGGCCTTTGATGTAAACGCGGTGCTCTTCGAGGGAGGCTACTCCCTTATCCATGTAGCCGGTAACGTCGACGGCGTGCGTGGGATGTGGCGAGCCGGACATGCAGACCATGCGTACGCCTCCCCATGGCTCGAGACCTTCGTCCAAGAGCTCCGGGAAGATCCAGCGGTTTGCGGCGTCGCGGGCCGCGTCGAGCGTCGCGAAGCCTGCCCATCGGTGGTCGGCCATGTTGAGCGTCGTGGTGCCGGGCCAGAACATGTGGTAGTTCATGGAGATGATCACGTCGGGCCTGCTCTTGCGGATCGCCCGGGCGATATCGCGGCGGAGGGGCAGGCCGTACTCGATGGCGCCATCGACGTGGTCCAGGAACTCGACGTTGCTTACGCCGACAACCCTGGCGCTGTTCACCTCTTCCTCCATGCGAATGCGGGCGGTCTCCTCCGGCTGCATGCTGTCGATGCCGGCCTCGCCCTTCGTGATGAGGAGGTAGTGGACGTGCTTGCCCTGGTCTGTCCAGCGGGCGATCGAGCTAGCCGCGCCGTACTCGAGGTCGTCCGGGTGTGCGGCGACGGCCAATGCGCGGTCCCACTCTTCGGGGAGCACTTCCAGCTTGCTCTGCTCCATTCGGCACCTCAGCCCTTCAGTGTCTTTTCGGGGTCTTTCGGGCGAGTTTAGCAGAAGGCTGGCGGCGCGAACCGCAGGGGCGATTGCCTGGTTGAGAGCCGGTTTGGCCTCGCCGGAAGGCATGTGACGAAGGGTGAAAGGCCGGTAATGTGTCACATTCTGTAACATTCCGTCACTTTTCGTAGCTGGCGAGGTTTTGAAAGAGTTACGCAGATGAGCCGAATTGAATACTGGATGAGCCGAAAAGCACACAGAAAGCAAACAAATGTGACACCTCAAACGTACGTGCTGCGGGGGCGAAACTGAGCTCCGCCTCGATGCGGCACGACGCTGGCAGTGTGGCGTAGTTGGTGTTCATGCAGCTATGATAGCACGCGCGTTCGCTCGGTGCAAGGGGCGGCCCGTGGAATTGGATATCAGGGAAGTGTCAACTTGATGGATGCCGCATTGCATTGAGAGACTGAAGGCTTACGCAAGCCATGTTCATCCATTGACAGTCGCAAGCATCTGTTTCTGTGGATCATCCGGGATGAAGTTGGGAGCATTCCCTAGAGGCGATGTAGCTTTGCAGGAGCATAATCGCTTGCGTAAGGGAAGCTTCGCGATGCATGTCCGTTCGCTTCGCCGTCTAGAAACAGCGCAAGAGCCTTGGGAACCGGTATGAGTGGTTCCCTAAATCTGGTTCTTATGGGTTGCTCATTCTCTTCTACCTGGTGCCAGAGACGGACGACCAACTCGGTATTGGCCACGTTGGCCTCAGCATTAGCACCACGATGATATGCATCCTTGAAGCAGATGCCGTGAGGTTGGTCGTGAGAGTGGAAGGGGTCACGCCTGAAGCTGCTTGAATGCCAAATTTCATTGCGAATGTCGTGTGCCGCAATGGCATCACCGATCTTGGGGCGAATGTTCACCTCAAATAGCAATGCTCTTTCGTTTGGGTCGTACCAAAACTCTGTCTGCTCATGTATGGGGCCGTGTGGCGGGAAGATTGTCATTACTATCTCATTTCAAAGGTGAACTGACCTGGAATTTCCATCACTGGGAGTCACTGAATTAGGAACGTCATCCAGCCTGATCTGCCGCTCGGCTCTGTGAGGAAGCTCGATGGCGATCTGTTAGTCACGGCGGGAAGGTAGATCTGTCGTCCGGTGGCTTGCCGTATAGTCAACGCGAATGGCTCCTCACCTGCAAGTACTGTCGCCGCCTTATACTCAGTTCCCGTCCAACTGTTCCCCCAACTTAACCGGAGCCGTAGGATCTTTCCCTCCAAGATATACTCGAGTTCCTCGTTACCCTCCACTACGGGAGACCATCCCGTAAGGACCGAGGGGTTTGGGAGAGATAGCCAGGAATCTACCACGGGTTCCAACCCTGAAGTGAGTTCCAACGTGCCCTTCGGAGCTATGTAAAACGTTCCAAACTCCCTGGTACTCCTTGTTTCTTCTACTGTTTCCGAGTGTTGAATAGTTGCGGTCGCTAGCGGATTGGGCAGAGATCTGGCAGTGACTTTTAGTTGCGAAGCGATTTCACTGGCAATCTCCAAGGGGGAATAATCTGACGACTTCCACATGTTAAGTGCCGCCAGCGATGGGCTATGGCCTCCTATCTCCTCAATGGTTATGCCGTGTTGGATGGGGAAGATCGTTATCCCCCGTTGCATCTTCCCTACTACAATCCCATCCATTTCATATTGGGTCCATTGCTTTGAAAAGAACGGCCGGGACACGATTACCGTAGCCGATTTACAGCTGGCGAGCCCATCGTCTATTTTCTGCCGGATACTCTCTCCTAGCCTGATTTCAGATTCGTCTAACCACGCATGTACCCCCGCCTCCGCCAGAGCTTCGTATAGTGGACGAGCAATAGCCTCCTTATCCTCGCTTGCATGGCAAATGAATGTGTCAGGCTGTACTTTGTCTGGAGTGTGGCTTTGCACGCTAGGAAATCCTTTCGGCGACTTATGCTCGGAACCGCCTCAAGTAGGAATGTCATTCCTTAGTATAGATGTCTGTGCATTGGGCGCTTCTATTCAATTTCCCGTCTGAGGCTACTGAGATACTTACTTGAAGCTGCGGGGCTGTTGGGAGCTGGCTGCAATCTTACGGTCGGGCTCTGGTTGACGCTCCGGGCGCGAGGCTAGAGTGGCAGCAATCGGCCTGGATTTCTCAGTCATCCCCGAGTGTGCCTGACTTCCCCGTGTACGCGCGTCATGGCCTGCCAGAATGCGGCGGAGTGATCCTTGATTCTGAGATGGGCGAGCCTCTGCAGGAAAATGTAGGCGATGGAATCGGGTTGCGGAGCCCTAACGCGCAATAGCAAGTAGTTCAATGCACAAATCCGCCCAGACTGACATAGTGGCCGTGCTGCGCTAGCCAGATTGTGTAGCGTCCAGGACCACCACCAACATCGAGGACTCGTGCATGAGGAGGGAGATTCGTAGCGAGCGCATGGCAGGTAACTTGAAACTCGATTGCGCCATCGTCCGGATTCTCAAGCCTTGCCCATTCTCGTTCACCGGAGCTGTCCTAGTAGGCGCGCGCGGCACCGGTGTTCATGGTCTGCGCTCCTCTCCTGTCTTCCAAAGCGATGGCTAACCGTGGGACTGATACTCTAAGGCACTAAAACCGCAGGGTGCGGGCGGCGATTCTGAGGCGGGCGCGTCTTGCCCTGGCGTCGGGCATTACCTGCGCGACGACGGCCCAGAAGGCGGGCGAGTGGTTGCGGACGGAGAGGTGGGCGAGCTCGTGGACGACGATGTAGTCGATGAGATCGGGTTGGAGCGTCATGACACGCCAGCTAAAGCGGAACGTGCCGTCGGCGGCGCAACTGGCCCACCGGCTGCGCTGGTCTCCGATCATGATGCGGGACTTCTTGCCGCGCCCCAATCGCGGCCACCAGTCGTCGACGAGCTGTGCCAGCCTTTCGACGGCGCGCTCGGAGTACCAGGCTTTGACGGCGCGCAGGATTTCGGAGTGGCGCTCCCCTTCCGGCAGATCTGCCGGCGTCGACACGCGCAGGCGGTCGTCTTCGAGGTGTACGTCTGTGGTCTCGGCGCCGCTCGCATCGATGTGCAGGGTCAGGTCGCGGCCGACGTAAGGGAGGGTCTCGCCGGTCACGAATCGCAGACGCGGGCGCTGTTGGCGCTCTGCGAGGTTCTTCAGAATCCACGCGGAGCTTTCGAGGACCAGCCGGCGCACCTGGTCGCGCGTGGCGCGCCACGGAACGAGTACGCGCAAGCCGTCGTCAGTAATCTTGAGGCCTGCGCCCTTCTTGCGGCGCCTGCTGCGGCGGACCTCGAAGTCGATGGTAGTGTTGCCGGTCTGGACTGAGTCGCGCGTGGTCTTTACGGCCGATCTCACCTTCCGCTCGGTCATGGGCGCTCCGTCATAGGCGGCAGGACGCGGAGGAGTCGGAGTTGGGGCGGATTGTGGCGGAGGTCATCGCGAGCCATATGGTACCGTCCTGCAGATTCGTCAGGTGAATGGGGGGATTGGCCCCCGCCCCTGTCTGCTCATCTGCGCGAGTATGACGGCGGATGTTTCTGCAGGAACGAGCTTGGCCGGTGTCTATCTGAGATGCACGAGACCGACTTGAAGGTCGTCGAGAAAGTCGTGGCGTACATTATGAGCGGCAGCCGCTTGCTCGTGTTCCGGCATGTCGATTTCCCTGAGGCGAGAGTACAGGCGCCGGCGGGCACGGTTGACCCGGGGGAAGCGCCGGACGATGCTGTGTTGAGGGAGGCGCAGGAGGAGACGGGCCTGTGCGGCCTCACGATCCGCAACTATCTGGGGACCCGCGACTATGACGATCCGACAGTCGATGACGCCGTGGTGCACCGGCGATACTACTATCACCTCGATTACGCGGGCGCTGCGCCATCGATCTGGCGGCACTTCGAGGAGCATCCCAGCGGTGGGGAGACAGAGCGGATCGAGTTCGAGCTGTACTGGGTTGCTTTTCCCGATGAAGTGCCCGAATTGGCTGGCAGGCTGGGTGATTTTCTGGACCGTGTTGAGTTGGGTTAGTTGCCAGGTGGGACCCGGTTGTGCACAGCCGACACTGAGTTGGCAACGGTACGTGGATCGATGCCGGCTCGGGGCTACGGATTGAGTCATCCGGCGGGTGGTAGGATTGCGGATGTTCTCGTTGGCCGGGTAAAGGAAGCGTTAGGGAAACGTGAAGAACCCCTCTCCCATAGAGGGATTCAGTGCAGGCTCTAACCTCTCCCATGGAGGAGACCTTTGCATAACCTCCTGTGTGGTACGGGGAACCCCATCCCAGCCTTCCCCAGCAGACTGGGGAAGGGGCCGGAGAGCCTTGCACATCACCGAATAGGCAGTTACGCGATGGTCTCCATAGAGGGAGAGGGGGTTTGGTGTGTGAGATTGCGTCTTGACTAGCGACTACGGTAAGCCGGTGCCGAGGCCGTTGGGGCCGGAGGTGACGCGGCCGTTCTGGGAGGGGGCGCGGGAGCACCGGCTCGTAATGCCGCGATGCACGGCCTGCGGGCACATGTTCTTCTACCCACGCTCGGAGTGCCCCGAGTGCCTGGCAGACGGCATCGAGTGGGTACAGGTCAGCGGGAACGGTACGGTGTACTCGTTCACAATCGTCCGACAACCTGCCGACCCGGCGTTTCGGGACGATGTCCCCTACCCTTACGCGATCGTCGAGCTGGACGAGGGGCCTCGGATGGTGACGACCATCGTGGGCTGCGAGCCGGACGAAGTTAGGATCGGGATGCGCGTGACGGCGGTGTTCGACGACGTGACGCCGGAGTGGACGCTGGTGAAGTTTGAGCCGGAAGGTCCTATGACGGCGGTCCGCCAAGGTTAGACCCCACCACGGCCTTTGGCGGTATGACTAAGGCAGGCAGGCGCTTCCCTTACACGTCTCGTCAGGCGTGAACGGTAACTCTGCGGGACCTACTTCGCCTCTTCGGAGCCGAGCATGAGCGTGCAAATCACGCTCGCGGTGCCCCCTCAGCCGTTGACGAGGGCGATGTCCTTCTTCTCCACCTGCCGGTCTCCGGCCTCGCCCATGATCTGCCGCGCCGCCTCCACGACGTGCCGGAACCCGCCGCCGCCCGCGCCCACCGGCTGGCCGCCCGATAGCTGGCCGCCGTCGGTGTTGACCGGAAAGTCGCCCTGGTGCGTGGTGTCGGTCTCCTCCAGGAAGGAGCCGACCTCGCCCTTCTCGCAGAGTCCGGCATCTTCGAGGCTCACGGCCGCGAAAATCGTGTATCAGTCATACACCTGCGCGAAGTGGAGGTCCTTCGGCCCATAGCCCGACATCTCGTACGCCTTCGATGCGGCCGCCTTAACAGGCGTAGTAGTGATGTCTGGGGCCTGCCAGATGGTGTCATGGTCGCTGGCACCAGCGCCCGCGCCGAGGATATAGACTGGCCGTCGCCTGAGATCCTTCGCGCGGCTGGCCGAGGTCACGATCGCGGCGGAGGCTCCAGCGCAGGGCATGACGCACTCCAGGAGGTGCAGCGGGTCGTTCACCATGCGTGACTCCAGGACGTCGTCCACGGAGATCGGCTGGCCGTGGAATACGGCGTTCTCGTTAGTCAGAGCGTTGAATCTCTGGTTGACGGCGATGCGCGCGAACTGCTCGTCGGTGGTGCCGTACTCGTGCATGTGGCGCTGCTTCATCAGGCCGTAGCCGGTGTTTGCGCCCGCCGCCGGGCCGAACGGCGTCTCGAACTCGGTGGTCTTGCTGGCCGGAGCCGGACCGCCCGCCGAGCCGGTGCCCATGCCGGGCGCGCCGGGGTCACGTGCGCCGCCCATCACGCAGAGCACAGTGTTCGCGAGGCTGGACTGGATCGCGGCGGCGGCGATGACGATCGACTGGGTGCCGCTGGCGCCGTACTGGGTGACACCTTCGGAGAACGCGACGTGGAGGCCCATGTACTCAGCCAGGTCCATCGGGCTGATGTCGGTGCCGCAGGTGACCAGGCCGTCGATATCATTCTTACGAAGGCCGGCGTCGCTGATGGCGAGGCGAGAGGCCTCGGTGAGTAGCGAGTGGGTGGTCCTGCCCGGGTACGTCCGGCGCGTCGGGATCTCGCCAATGCCGACGATCGCGGCTGCGCCTCGCAGGCTCATGGACGTGACCTCCTCACGGAAGACTACTTCGGCGACTCTCGCTTATCTTGACGCTCACGCGAGCGGTGTGCTTTCTCGTCACTGATGCGGCCGAGAGGTTATAGAAAGCCATTGAGTTCGATCTAACTGGACGTAGCTTCGGCATAGTACGAGTCTACAACTTCGGCCAGTTGCGGATTGGATTCCACCATTCGAACAACCAGGCTTTTCAGATCGCCTGCGTCCAGGGTTGAGAGCATTTCTTCGATAGGCACGCGTAACATGACCCGGTCTCTATCGTTTATGAAGGTCAGCAGCGTGGCCACGATGTGCTTGCAGTAACCGCCCCAATCGTATGGGCAGGTGCACGACGCAGTGAAGTCGCTACTCTGCAGGGTGACGCTTACGCCATAAGAGTCGTACTGGCTGCCCAGCACTTCTGCGAACAGGCGGATTCCTCGTTGGACTACGGACTCCACGAAGCCCGAATCGAAGTAGGCTACGCCGCGATCGAAGGACTTCTCCGTGGCCTTTGCGAGAATGTCATCCTCAGTAATAGCGCGCTCGGTTGGCATCATCGACTCTACCTTCGAATTGAAAAAACACCAGAGATGCCAGGTCGCCGCGGCTGACCTATTTCAAATGATAGTAGGTTACCTCGCAAGCTCATTTCTCACACCAGTCGACTATCTCGACCGCACTCGTCACGTCCAAGAATTCCCGGTGTGTGAGGCATGCGTCCATGATAACCCTCTGGGGAAAACGCCGCGTGTTAGAATTCCATGCTGGAGAAGGTAGATTGACGTCCAAGACGAGCTACTACAGTTCGACCAGCCGGGACTCTCTAACCAAGGCAAAGGCGTACCTGGAGCAGGACGATTTGCTGCAAGCGTCCGAGAAAGGCTGGGGCGCCGCCGCGCAGATGGTGAAGTGCATCGCCGAATCGAGGGGCTGGCGGCACGAAGGGCATCGGGAGCTGTACCAAGTAGTCGGACGCCTGTCAGAAGAGAACGGGGACCCCGAGATGAGGACTCTTTTCAGGCTGGCCGGAGACCTTCATGTCAACTTCTACGAGGGCTGGCTAACCAGGGAGATGGTGGAAGACGGCCTCGCCCAAGTTGCAGAACTCACACAGAGGTTGGATAGACTCGCCTAGCACGTAGCGCGGGGCATTTATCCCGACGGGAGACGGCTTCGGTTTGAGACCGATGCAGGCGCAGAGTGCTAGACGGCGCGTGTTAAGATTGCGGCTTGGAACAGCTTCAATGACTTCCAAGACAAGTTACTACAGTTCGACCAGCCGGGACTTTCTAACCAAGGCGAGGGCGTATTTAGAGCAGGACGATCTGCTGCAAGCGTCCGAGAAAGGTTGGGGCGCCGCCGCGCAGATGGTGAAGTGCATCGCCGAATCGAGGGGCTGGCGGCACGAAGGGCACCGGGAGCTATGGCGTGTAGTGAATCGCCTGGCGGATGAGAGTGGAGACCGCGAAGTGCGGACTTCCTTCGGCCTGGCCGGCTTTCTCCACACCAACTTCTATGAGGGGTGGTTGCCCCGGGAAGCCGTAGAGGACCACCTGTTCAAGGTTGAGGAACTGCTGCAGAAGCTGGATAAGCTCGCCTAGCAGGTAGCGCGGCGCACAACCTCCAGGTGGGAGAAACGCTTCGGATTGAGACCGCTGACAGGCACCCGAGTGCTCGACCTGGCCGATGAACCGGCGGTGTTCGCCGCGCGGATTCTGGCCGACCTCGGCGCCGACGTCATTCGCGTCGAGCATCCCAACGGAGGACGAGTCCGGAGCCTGGCGCCGTTCCTGAACGATGAGCCGGGCGTCGAGCGCAGCTACTACCACCTGTACCACAACGCCAACAAGCGGTCCGTGGCATTGGATATCGAGTCCGAGCCGGGGCGCGAGTCGCTGAAGCTGCTGGCCACGCGCTCGGACGTGCTCCTGGAGACCCAGCAACCTGGCCGGATGGCGGAGCTTGGCCTCGGGTACGAAGAGCTGTCGAAGTCGAATCCCGGGCTGATCCATGTGTCCGTTACGCCGCACGGGCAGGACGGCCCGTGGAAGGACCGCAAAGGGAACGACCTCACGGCCGCGGCCTCCAGCGGGCTGATGTTCGTGGCGGGGCAGACGTACGATCCGCCGACCGTGGCCGGCGGCGACCAGTCGTTCAAGATGGCGAGTTTCGCTGCGGCCTCCGGCGTGATGATCGCACTTTACGGGCGGCGTTCCGACCCCGAGGGCGCGGGGACGCACATCAGCGTGTCCGTGCAGGAGGCGGCGTCGATGGCCGTTTGCCAGACGTCCAATGCGAACCACTTCACCTGGCGAGGCGACATCCCACAGCGGCCGGGCATGACACGCGGGGTGTTCGAGTGCGCGGACGGCGGTTGGGTCACACTGAACGTCTCCCCGGACAAGGTGCGCGCATTTCTGGCATGGGTGGAGGAGGAAGGCATCGAGACGGATGTGGTCGCGGACGCCATCCTGATACAGACGAGAGGCACCCTTCTGCTGCCTGAGATGCTCGACCTGTCGGCGCAGCTAGCAGCACGTCTCAAGCGAGAGGACTTCATGGAGAAGGCCTGGGCGCTCGAC
The DNA here is from genome assembly GCA_965237445.1 of Dehalococcoidia bacterium. Taxonomy (GTDB): domain Bacteria; phylum Chloroflexota; class Dehalococcoidia; order Lucifugimonadales. Next base: position 2,605,563 of record OZ250142.1, read on the forward strand.
ATGATGTCGCTGCCCGTCATGGATTTCCCTGACCTCGCGGAGTGCGAGCACCTGGATGTGACGGACCAGTTCTTCACCGTCTGGGCCGATCCGCTGTCGGCATCGTTGGGCTTCTGCCGCAGCCCTGTCGACGTCTTCCCGGAGCCGATCAGTGTCACCAGGGCGCCGCTGCTGGGCGAGCACACGGAGGAGGTCTTCGCCGAGCTTGGTATCCCGATGGGAGCGACCTCAATCCCCAACGCGGGCGGTGACCAGTGAACGTGTACGCTCCGCTGAAGGGCATCAGAGTGACTGACTTCTGCTGGGTGCTGGCCGGGCCGTTCGGCACAAGGGTGCTGGCGAACTTCGGCGCGGAGGTCATCAAGATCGAGAGCAACGCTCATCGCGGCCTGCGGCGGCGGGGCGTGCGCCCGGACGGCGAGCCTGGGCCGAGCGTGGACCCGATGTTCAACGACGCCAACACCGGCAAGCTGTCGGTCACGCTCAACCTGCGGAACGATGAAGGCAAGGAGATCGCGAAAAAGCTAATCGCGAAGTCGGACGTGGTGACGAACAACTTCCGGGCCGGGGCGATGGAGCGGATGGGCCTGGGATACGAAGTGCTCAAGAAGATCAACCCCGGAGTCGTGCTGCTCCACCTTCCCGGCTGCGGGCACGTCGGGCCGTGGTCGAACGTGCGCACGCTGGGCAACATGGTGATGGCGGCGTCGGGCATCAACGCGATCACCGGATTCGAGGGCCGGCCGCCGTCGGGGATGGGAGTCGCCTACCCTGACTTCACTTCGCCGCACGTCATGGTGACGACGATCCTCGCCGCCCTGCTGGAGCGGGACCGCACCGGCGAAGGACAGGAACTGAACCTGTCGCAGCTCTCATCGGCGATCTCGCTGGTGGGGCCTGAGTGGATGCAGTACGCGTCGAACGGTCGGCCCCCGCCCAGGCGGGCCAACCGCGACCCGAACCACTGCCCGCACGGCGTGTACCCGGCGCGCGGGGACGACCAGTGGTGCGCCATCGCCGTGCGGGACGACGGCGAGTGGGCGTCGCTGTGCGACACGATGGGCCGACTGGAGCTTGCAGGTGTCGCGAGGTTCGCGGACCTTGCAGCGCGGAAGGCCAACGAGGACGAGGTCGATGCGCTGGTGACGGAGTGGACTCGCGAGCAAGACAAGTGGGAGCTGGCGGAGCTGCTTCAGAGCGCGGGCGTTGCTGCTGCGGCCGTCGAGGACCTGCAGGATACGCTGCTCGTGGACCCGCATATGCAGGAGCACTACGAGCACATCCAGCAGCCAAGCGACCCGGATGTGGACATCGTGATCGATCGCGACCCGATGAGGTTCGCGGGTAACGAGCGTCCCGCCCCCCGCGCGCCCATGATGGGCGAGCACAACGACTACGTGTTCGGAGACCTGCTGGACATGCCGGGGGCCGAGATCGAACGGCTGATAGGGGATGGTGTGATTGCATAGCGGGCCGAGCGCGAATGACAGGAGCGTAGCGATGACCGTAAGTTCAGATACATACAGAGGCGCCTGGAGAGTGCTCCCAATTCTGGGGCCCAACACTCAAGGCACAATCCATGACGATGACGAGGCAAGCCGCCACGGGTTCAGGCGGGCGATTGTCGGCGGCACGGGCGTGGCGCAGGCGATCATGCCGGCGCTCGTGGAGCTGCTAGGGCCGGGCTGGATCGAGGGCGGCTGGATGTCGCTCAAGTTCGTTGGGCCGGTGTACCCGGACGAGCTCGTGCGCGAGGTGGCGGAGCCGGCCGACAAGGCCGATGTTTTCAACGTAAGGGTGGAGTACGAGGACGGCCGTGTCGCGGCGGCGGGCCGCGTCGGTATGGGCACCGTCGAGCCGTGGCGCGATGCCGTGATTGGAGACCGCGACCCGGACAAGGTGTTTCACGGCCTACCGATCGGCTACGAGTTCGATGACATCCGGTTCTCGTTCTTGGAGGAGAACATACGCCGCACGCTTGACACGGCGGGCGATGAGACGCCGTGGTTCCGAGGCGACTCGCCGTGGGGCGGGCCGGTCGTGCCGCCGCTCGCGGCGTTCAACCCGGCCACGATGCCGCAGCGGGACCTGGGCCTGACTCAACCGGTGCACGGGGCGGGCATGAACGCGGAGTTCCACCTGGTGACGCGGCGGCCGATGCCGCGCGACCTGGCGTACGTGCTGCGGATGAGGCTGGTCGACAAGGGACTGGGCGGGCGGACGTGGTTCTGGACCTCGGAGTTCGAGATCACCGATGAGGACGGCGTCAGCTACGTGACCTGCCGGCAGAAGTGCAAGTGGTTCCCGAAGGAGTAGGCGGGGCAAACAGCTTCGTCTCCGTCGAGGTCACATCTGACACGAGCAACTGCGAAGCGTTGCGGTGCTTGAGGATGGCGGACTTGCGAAACGTGTGAACGCAGGGTCAGTTGAGTGGGCTGAGTTCGACTCCGGGTTGGTGACAGTTCCAAGACCTGAGCTCTCGGACCTATTCTTCGCAAGAACTGGCGACTGGAGGCCGCGGCGACATCCAGCATACGTCGTTACGTCTATTCAGCACCCAGACAAGGTTATCGAGAAGCGCAATTGCCTTCAGACTATTCTGCTCGGTGTTGTAGTCAGTTTTCAATCCGTGGATAACCTGATGCCGATTGAGGCCATCGAATGTGTCGGCCAGGGAACCAGTATGCACCCATAGTGGAGTGTCTACCGTGTAAGGATACAGAACCGCCTGGAAGAACCGGCCTGTAACCTCGGAACGGAAAGCGCTCACTGCGGCCCTACCCCCACCCGTGAAGAGCAATCTCCCGAACTTATCGTAAAAGATGCCATCGGCCTGTTCGAGGAAAGCCCCGATAGAGAGCGAATACCGGCATCCTCGGTGTGCACCGAACGCCTCCTGAAACAAGTGCGACCTGTGTGGATATGTTTCGATCAGAGCCGCTTCAATGTCATTGAGATACCGCCGAACATGTTGCCCGACAGACTCATCGACCTCGTCTGGCATGCCCTCTACTGCTCTCCCCAGTCGAGGTATAGCAGCTACGGGCATGCGTGGGCCAAGAAACCAACCTCTGTATGCCAGTTTCGTCAACGATTCCTGATCGCGGAGCGGCTGCTCCTCTAGCCAACGAAACAGCCTCCGTAATGTTGCCATAGAGAAGCTCCTATACCTATGCCAGATCTTAAGTTGTAGCCAATACTCGAGGATGCTAGCATAGCAAAAGCCTCCTGGCATGTTAGGTAAGCAGTAAAATGATATTTACTTCCTACGAAGAGATCCGGGCTGCACTCGCGCGCAGACTTAGCCAAGGACCCAAAGAGGAAGTATGGAATCTTCTGGTGGAGGAAGACTATGTGCGGGAAGTATGGGAGGAAACTGCTGACATTGACTATCTTGAAAAGAAGTATCTTGAATTCATCCGCGTCCCGGGAGGCCTGCTTCAGCCGCAAAGGAGTGCCATCGATTCTGGGCCACGGCAGACTAGACTCCAGATCCTTTCAGACTTGACTGCCCGCCAGGCGGCGACCGAAATAGGCGTGATCACTTTTAGGCAGCAGCATCTGACCGAAGGGCTACTCGAACGTGGAGAGGTGGTTGAGTGGATTGAAGTTCAAGCCAAGGAGGATGGGCGACCGTCCTTCTATCTCAGAATCCCAGTGCCCGAAGGTTATGAACTCGTCAGACGTGACGGGCTCCTCATTACGGAACCGCCACTTACCATCTCGAACACTGCCCCCGCAATTCAAGTTGAGACGGAACTGCTCTCTTACTCGTCGCCTGATGATCAGTGGGTCCAATGGATCCCTGTAAGGCACGGGGGAACATTGGACAGACTCAGGATGCTGTGTGAATCGCTGGCACGTAGATTTAAATGGCAGCAAGCTCAAGCTACGACCTTTGTTCTGACTGACATAAGTCCCCTGTTGACCAGCATGCGCAGTGGGATTCGCATGGCGCTTAGCCAACCTGTCTCGAGTCGCATAAGCATGGAAGTCGATCCGATCCTTACACCACAAGAGGTTGCGGACCGGTACAAGGAGATTCGAGCTTCCTTGATTGGAGCCCGGTATCGCTCTATGAGCGAAAAGCACATGAGGCTGGCTGAGTTCTACGGAGGCCAAAAACCCGAGGGCACAACCTGGGCTACTCTGATGGGCAAGTGGAATGAGATTCAAGGCCAGGGATGGGAATACGACAGATTCGAGGTATTCGCCAGGGATTGCAAGCAAGCATGGCAGCGACTGATGGGCCGGGATTTGCTAAAGTTTCCCGATCTGTAATTGGCCGGCGCAGATTATGCGTGGATCCCGGCCCTGATCAACAGATGGCCCGCTTTGCCTCTCCAATGATCAGATAATGCGAGATAGATCCAAACACTGGCCACGCGTATTCACGCTTTGGGAAGTACTGAACCTCGGACGACCGTACGTCAAGTATCTAGCCCAATATCCTCAATAGCTACCCAGCCACAATTCTAAGACGGTTCTGCCTGCGGTCAATACAGGCCCACTATTCCCACCGAAGGGGTTCGAACTCACCCGGAGTCATTACGGTGCCAGGGATCAGAGAGTCCCCAGCCACATCTCGAACACGGTTCTGCATACCATGCCCAGGTAGGTGGGCCTGCCAGTACTGTCCTGTGTGCATCGAAGAGAGGCAATCGCCTCAGCCCCATCCGCTCTCCCTAGGCATGTATTGAAACTCTTCCCAAAGCCCCTGTCAGTTGGATGTGTCCATTTGGACTCACTTGATACGGACACCCGTGACGGATCCAACCACTAACCTTTCTACGCGCTGTATCCACGAGAAGGAAGACGGCCCGATAATTAGAAGAGGTGATGGCTTCATGATGATTGGGCGGGGAACATCCTTTGACGGCTGTTTGGGCGCTACCATAGACTGCCCGAACCACATCGGATAGGAACGTTCAGATGTACGTTGGCACGCAGTATGGGCCCCTTTCAGATGATATGTACCGGGCTTTGGCGCAACTCGGAGTTGAGCATGTGTTGATTCGGCCTCCGGGTATGTCTGCGGAGTGGACAGCCGAGGACTTGATCAGGCACCGGGAAAAGATCGAGTCGTTCGGCCTCACCCTGGACATGACATACATGACTCACATTGGGATCGAAGAAGGGTGCGAGTACCGGAACATAATGCTCGGCAAGAGTCCGGAGCGCGACCGGGAGATAGACCGCATCTGCGATGTCATCCGGATGGCATCTGAGGCTGGCATCCCCGGAATGACCTATTACATGAGCTACCTCGGCGTCTTCCGAACGGAAAACGTTCCGGGACGGGGCGGCTCCAGCAACCACTCTTTCGATTTCGGGAAGACGGAATCAAACGCACCGTTGACAGAGGCAGGGGTGGTTGATGCAGACACCACGTGGGAACGCATCAGCTACTGTCTCGAGAGAATCGTACCTGTCGCCGAGGAGTACCGGGTCAGAATGGCGTGTCATCCGCACGATCCGGCCGTGCCCAGGCCCAAGGGGTATCGCGGGATCGACAGGGTGATGGGCAGCGTCGAAGGTATGAAACGATTCGTGGAGATCGCGCCCAGCGACTATCACGGGTTAAACTTCTGCCAGGGAACCGTGTCCGAAATGCTGGAAAGGCCGGGCGAAGAGATCTACGACGTCATCCGCTACTTCGGCAGTCGCAACAAGATTTTCAATGTCCACTTCCGCAACATTCAGGGAGGTTTCCTGAACTTTGTGGAGACCTTCCCCGATGAAGGCGACATCGACATGTATGAAGCCATGCGCGTCTACAAAGAGGTGGGCTACAAGTACATGGTAATGCCCGATCACATTCCCGAGATCGCGGGTCCGGCGCCCGAGGAAGTGGCGATGAGCTACGCATACGGTTACATCCAGGCGCTAATACAGGCCGTTAATCACCAGCCCTGAGGTCGCGTCTTGAGCGTGGTGGCTGCTCAAACATCGATACTGCGATGCCCCGCGAGTCTGTCCGCTAGCTATAGATCGGGCCAGTGATCAGAGGGGTGTCTTCGGTCATGCTGCAGGAAGTCAACCCAGGCACTTTGAGGGCATGAGGCTGGCAGGAGCGGCAGGGCTCGAACCCGCGACCTACGGTTTTGGAGACCGTTGCTCTACCAAGCTGAGCTACGCTCCTGCGCCTACAGCTTTGATTTTAAGCGGAGTAGCGCGGGCGGTCAATGTGAGAATGGCATGCACTCTAGGCGCCAAGTCTTCACACGTGGGACTAAAGCTGCCGCAACCCAAGCACTAACTCGGCAGACCGAGGAAGGGTCCGATCTCACCCCGTCCCCGTTCCGGCTACGTCTATTGACGTGGTTCCTATGTACATGCCGTTTGCCCAGAACTGGAACTCGTAGCGGCCGGGCGCCGGGAGAGGGAGTTTCGGGAACGGCACGACAAGCTCCATTGCCTTCAGCCGGTCTTTCGAGGTGAACTTGCCTGTTGCCTTTGCAAGGAGGTCTTCGCCTCCCGGGCTGGAGTAGCGTATCTCGAACTCGTATCGGCCCTGGGCGTCCGTCAGCTTGTAGTAGAGGGTGATCGGCCTGCTGACGGGGAACTTCGCGGCGTTCACGCGGTCGAAGATGCCGATGAGGCTCTTCTTGCCCGTCGACGGGTCTACGGCGTGGTGTCGCAGACCAACGCCGCCACCATCACCGGCAGCACGGGGCTCAGGACTTCAGAGTTCTCTGTGTTCATTAGTATGTAGTTTGACTGCGTAAGGCGGCCTGTAAGCCGAGTTCTGTTCCTGGCGGGCCAGCGGTTTACGCGCGTTGCCGCGGACTTCTTCCCGCTGCCCCGACCGGGCGGCGGCCATCTATCTGGGCGCGGCGTTACCGGCGCGCTCTAGCGGCGAACCCGGGGCTGAGCCGGACCTCTCTTGTCGCCCCTGTTTGGCCTTGCTTCGAATGGGGTTTGCCTGGCTCCCGACATTACTGCCGGGACGGTGAGCTCTTACCTCGCCTTTTCACCCTTACCCCGGCGGCGCCGGGGCGGTAGTTTTCTGTGGCACTTTCCGTCGGGTCGCCCCGCCCCGCCGTTAGCGGGCATCCTGGCCCGGTGAAGCTCGGACTTTCCTCCCCTCCGGGGTTGCCGGAGGAGCGGCCGCCCGGCCACCTTACGCTAGTCTGATTCTAGCATTGCCCTATGGAGTGCGGGTGACGGTCACAGGCAACACTGACACGGAAAATGGCATTTTCCAATGTGGGTGAGCCGGGGCGGCTCTAGTATTCAGCAGTATCGGCAGGGCGTCCTGCCCGATTAAGCTGAAGCTTTGCTCTTCTTCGGGGGTGGGGAGGGGGGGTGCCGGAGGACCTGCTGGTTTCTCGCTTACCCGAATCTGGGACCGGAGTGCAGGTTGCGGGTTAGACGGTCACTGTGACCGTGTCGTCGATGACGTCGACACGAACAACGTTCTCCTCGAAGAAGCGGCGCCGTTCCGTTGGCTCAAGCTCGTCCCAGCGGGCCAGCTGGTCCTGGGCCTTGTCGAACTCGATCGGGGCCTCCAGGGCCGCGCGGGCCTTGTCGAGGTCCTTCAGGTACTCTCCGATCACGCTCATGCCGATCTGGCCCTGCGCAGCACGCCGTTGAGCGAGGTTCAGCTTTCGCTCCGCGTTTTCGAGCCTCGACTGTCGCAGGTCCCTCACCCGTTCCCTGAGTCGCTCATGGGCCTCGGTGTCCGTCCCTACCTGGTCCCGATCCTTCAGGGCAAACCGCAATTGCGAAACAACCGCCGCCTCCAGGCGGGCGGCGCGCCAGGTGTGGTACTTGCACACGCTCTGGTTGTTTCTGGACTGGCACTGATAATAGCGGTAGACGCGGGACATCCGGCCGCCGTCTTTCCTGTTCCACGACTGCCTTCGTGTGGCTCCCATCATCCTGCTGCCGCAGTGACCGCAGTAGACCAGTTTCGAGAGGTCGAACGGTTCAGCGTTGACCACCCGCCCAATCGGACGGCGTGACCGTGTCTGCTCTTGCGCAACATTGAAAGTCTCTCTGGGAATGATCGCCTCGTGTGTGCCGGACACGGTTATGCCGAACCGCTTGTATGTGCCCGTATAGGCTGGATTCTTGAGGATGTTGCGGATGGTTACCACGTTCCAATTCTTGCCGGTCCTGGTGGGGATGTTCCTCTCGTTGAGGTGTTGAGCAATGAGCCTAAGCCCGAGATGATCCCTGGTGTAAAGCCGATATATCAGCTCCACGACGGTCCCTTCTTCCGGGACTGGCTCCAGCGACCCGCCGTCTCCTATTCGATAGCCGAAAAGCGGCCTACCCAGCGTCTTGCCCTGCATGGCCCGCTCTTCCATGGCTCGCCTTATTCGCGCGCTCCGGTCCAGCGAAACGCCCTTGACGCCGACTGTCTGCATTGCGTTCTGAAGAGGGTCCGGGAGTTCCTTCTGCATGCACGTGACCTTGGCCCCCATTGCCTCGAACTCAACCATTGCCCTGGCGACCGATTCGAGGTCAGGTCCAAGGTGGCGCGCGTCCGGGACCAAGACGATGCTGATCTCCTTGGACTCGAGCATGTCCTGGCGCATCCGGTCGAACTCAAGGCCGTTCCTTCCGTTGCCGTTGCTCTCGCTGCCGTTGGTCTGTTCGAAGTAGCACCTTCCGGCCTGGTGGCGATGGGCGCGGCAATAGTCCTGGAATTCCTCCTCGAACTTGCCGGTGGAAGACTCAGAGTCCTGATCTAAGACGAAGTAACCTATTGCTCTCATGTATGCCTACGGTGCGAAGAGAATGCGGCTACAACTGCTGCATTGGTGAACGCTCTCTTCAGAGCGCACTCTGGAAAGCTCACCGGTTGGTAGCGTCAGCCGGCACCCTTCGCAGATGTCTCTCTCTACTAGCACCACTGCCCTGCCCTCTCTACTCCTTAAAAGGACCTGGTACATGGAAAGCACCGGCGCAGGAACTTCGGTCACAATCGCGCTTCGCTGACCGTTCAGTTCGGCCAACTCCGATTCCAGGACATCGTTTTCCGCCGAAAGCGTTTCGAGTTGAACGGACCTAGCCTCAGTGAGATCCCGAAGCGAACGTTCGCTCTTCGCAAAATCGCTTTCGAGGTCGTCAATCCGCACCAAAGTTTCCAGCAGTTTGTCTTCCTCCTCGCCCTGCTGGGCTTCGAGGAACAATCGCTCGTCCCCCATTGCCTGGAAATGACGTTCGCTTGTCACTTGCCCGCCGTACATCCTAGTGTTGATCTCACCAATCTTGGTCTCAAGTCCCCGCAACTCCAATTCGGATGCTCTCTGAGCCAACTTAGCTTCTCTGAGTTCGATCTCCAAGAGAGCATTTTTCTCAGCCTCCGCGGGAACTGCGGAATCGTCCGCAATCACCGCTCGGTTCTCAGAAAGCCTCTCGGAAGACTCCTGGATGGACGTATCAACCTGTTGCAGGTCGTAGAGAATCTTTATGGAGAATGCCACGTCGTCTCACCCGAATGTAACTGTGTTTGCGGTCAGTTTTGCGCCCTTTTCGAGCGATCGGCGTACCTGTGAACCGCCGGTCCCCTTGGCCTGGTATATCATACAGAGTGGCGGTCTCAGGCACCCTCGGCGCAGAGTTTGAGTGTTACGCGAGACCCGCCAACGCGCGCCCTAACCGAAGGAAGCGCCGAAAGGAGAAGCGATGTTTTTCGAACTTCGAGATTACACGGCCAAGCCAGGCCAGCGAGACCGGCTTGTGAAGTTGATGGAGGAGGTCATAATACCCTTCCAAGCCTCCCAGGGTATTGTAGTGGTGGGCAGCTTTACGGCTCGCGACGAAGAAGACCGTTACATCTGGATACGCCGATTCGCCAGCGAGGAGGAGCGGGAACGCGTGTACGCTGCCGTCTATCAGAGCGAACACTGGCAGAATGACATTGCTCCTCTTGTGGAAGAGGTTCTTTACCGGGACAGAATGAAGGTGACCATCATCGAGGCTACCGCCAGTTCTGTGCTGAGATAGATCGGAGCGGCTCGCATGGCGGGCGCTCAACAAGACCGCAGTTCGGGCAAACTCGCGGCGGTTCCTCCCGACTTTCTTCTGCTGAACGCGCGGGTGCTGACGATGGACCCGCGCACTCCGCACGCCGAAGCCGTAGCGGTCACGGGACACCGCATAGCGTGGGTCGGCGCTGAATGTAACGCACCCTCCCCGGCCATTGGCCGGACGCGGGTGATCGATTGTGCCGGAGCGACGGTGCTGCCGGGCATCGTAGACGCCCACTGCCACCCGCTCTCACTTGCTGCCAGCCTCACGGAAGTCGACTGCCGTCCGCAATCCGCGCAGTCCACTGGAGACGTGGTCGCGGCAATCCGAAAAAGGGCCGCGAGTACCGCGCCCGGCGAGTGGATCAGAGCGCACGGCTACCACGAGGCTGAGCTTGCGGAACGACGCCATCCCAGCCGCTGGGACCTGGACCGCGCCACGGCCTCTCACCCGGTCCGGCTTATGCACAGGACGCTGCACGGGGCTGTGCTGAACTCGGCTGCGATGCGGGATATCGGCATCGGAATGGACACCGAGGAGCCGCCGGGAGGCACCGTAGACAGGGACGCGGACACGGGCGAGCCCACAGGACTGCTCCTGGACATGAGCGAGTGGCTGTCCGCCCGGATGCCTCCGCTGGCACCGAGCGTGTTTACGGACGCTGTGCGTCGCGCGGGGCGACGCCTAATTTCGTACGGAGTTACGTGCGTGACTGACGCCGGCCCCGGCAACACACCTGAAACGTGGGCGACGTACTCCAGGCTGAAGGCGGGGTCGGACTTCGCGCCGCGAGTCGTAATGATGACCGGGACGCGCCACGTGGGACGCTTCGTGGACGCGGGGCTACGCTTCGGCACTGGAGACGACGCATTGAAGATCGGGCACGCCAAGGCAATGCTGTCGGCTTCGGCGGGAAGTCTTACGCCTGACCCCGGTGTACTCGAGGGACTGGTTGAGGACGCGGCAAGACTTGGTTTCCCGACCGCAATTCATGCCGTGGAAGCCGAGGCCGTTCGGGCGGCTGCGAATGCTATTGCCGAGGCAAGTCGCAAGGTCGGGCTGCTGGCCGCGCCGCACCGAATCGAGCACTGCTCAGAGGCGCCGGAGGATGTGCTGGGTCTCCTGGCAAGTTCCGGCGCGGCAGTCGTGACGAATCCACTCTTTATCTACGAGAGCGGCGAGCGGTATGTACGGGAGGTGGACCGGGAGTCGCTGGAAGGGCTTTACCGCGTCAGGTCGCTACTGAACGCCGGTGTCTTCGTGGCGGCGGGCTCCGACGCTCCCGTAACCTCTTCCGGCCCTCTCACCGGCCTTCATGCGGCGGTCCGAAGACGTGCCGAGTCCGGGCAGGCGATCTCCCCTGCTGAGGGCGTGACGCCTGAGGAAGCCCTCGCGATGCACACGCGCTGGGCCGCGGCCGTGAGCGGGATGGGCGACCGGCTGGGATGTGTAGCCGCCGGGAAGCTGGCTGACCTCGTGGTCTTGGACTCCGACTATCCCGGGCCGGACTCGCGGGCCGTTGCCACGTTCGTAGACGGCAGGCTGGTCTACGAGGCCTAGGCAGGAAGGACATCCCGCAAATTCGTGCGCCCGGACTTGTGGCTATGGCGGCTCTAGGTTCGCCTGCTGAGAACGTAGTCCACCAGCCCCAGCAGTGATGACCGTTCAGGGCGGTCCGGCAACTGGTCGAGGCAACGGCGGGCCTCGGAGCCGAAGCGCTCCGCCTCCGACTCAGCCTCGGCCATGACGGCCGGGTCCTGAACCTGCTCCACGGCCTCGCGCAGCGCGTCCTTGTTGCGGATGTCTTCAAAGAGGCGGCGCACGCAGTTGTCGTTCGGAAAGCGTTCGCCGGCGATGATCGAAGGTATCGTCATGACACCGTTGGCGAGATCGCTCCCGACCGGTTTGCCGATCTCCGCGGCGGACCCGGAGAAGTCGAGTATGTCGTCCACAATCTGGAAGGCCATTCCGAGGTTGTAACCGTAGCCCTTCAACGCCACTGCCTGCCCCTCTGATGCTCCGCTGAGGATGGCGCCGGACTCGCAGGAGATAGTGAACAGCGAGGCCGTCTTGTTGTAGATGCGCTCGTAGTACGCGTCCCGGTCCTGTGTCCAGTCGCAGGAGGAGGCTAGTTCGAACAGTTCCCCTTTGGATAGCTCGGTGATCGTCTCCGAGAAGCGCCGGATAACGTATACGTTATTGGTATCGCACACGTGAATGGCGGACGTCGCGAACAGGTAGTCGCCCAGCAGGACTGCGACGTTCCGCCCCCACAGGCTGCTGATCGTGGCCTTTCCCCTTCGCAGGTCGGAGTCGTCAACGGTGTCGTCATGAATCAGCGTGGCAAGATGCAGCAGCTCCACGGCCACGGCCATTTTCTCGGACACGTTCTCGCTGTGCTCATGGAAGCCGGATGACAGCAGCGTAAGGGCGGGCCTGACTCGCTTGCCAGTGCTCCCGACGACGTGGCCGATCAGCTTGGATAGGAACTCGGGCGGGACGTCGCTCAGGCCGCTTAGCTGCCCGGCCACCCTGTCCAGTCGATGCTGGACGGGGGCATAGATCTGTGCGACCTGCATCATCCAGTCTCCCGGCTCTAGACGGGGACGCCCAGCCGTCCCGACTCCTCTTCGATGATAGAGTCGTCCAGCTTGGTGAACAGGGCCTCCGGCCTGGAGAACTGCTGCCCGGGAGCAACGTCTTCCTGAGACCATTTCCAGCCCTGTTCATGCACCGTTCCGGGGAGACCGAGCATTGTGTGGAGCTCTTCGGAACTAAACGGCAGGATGGGGTAAAGCACGGTCTTCAGGCAGTTGATCACATTGATGCAGGTCCACAGCGTCCTGCCGGCGTCCTGTGGGTCCGAGTCAACTGCGCTCCAGGGAGCCTTCCTGTCGAGATACCTGTTCACGGACTGCGCGAGGGCCATGGCCTGCCCCAGCGCCGCTCGGAAGCGGCAGCTTTGGAGGCTTGCGCCGACATCCTCGAGGGTCTGCGCGGCGTTCTCAAGCAGTTGCCGGTCGGCCTCGTCCAGCTCGCCCGGCTCCGGCACGCGGCCGTCGAACCTGCGGTACGTGAGGGTGAGCACCCGGTTCACAAGGTTGCCGTACGTGGCAACCAGCTCGTCGTTGTTCCGGCGAACGAACTCTTCCCAACTAAAGTCGGTGTCGCTGGTCTCGGGCCCTCCGGCGGTCAGGACGTATCTGATAGCGTCAGGATCGTACCTTTTCAGGAGGTCAGGCAGCCAGACTGCCCAGTTGCGGCTGGTGGACAGTTTGGAGCCCTCGATGTTCAGGTACTCGCTGGCGACCACGTTGTGGGGTATGTTCAGGCCGCCGTACCCCAGTAGCATTGCCGGCCAGATTATCGAGTGAAAGGCGATGTTGTCCTTTCCCATGAAGTAGTAGCCTGGGATGTCCTCCTGCCAGAAGGGCCGCCACGCGTCTTCCTCTCCCCTGCTCTTGGCCCACTCGACGGATGCCGACAGGTAGCCGATGCAGGCCTCGAACCAGACGTAAATGCATTTCGCCTCGTATCCCTCCACTGGGACCGGTACGCCCCAGCTTATGTCCCGCGTAATGGGGCGGTCCTTAAGGCCGGCCTCCAGAGAAGCCAGTGTAAAGTTGCGGACGTTGGGCCTCCAGTCGCTTTGCTTCCGGATCCATTCGGCTAGCTGGTCCTGGAAGGCGCTTAGCTTCAGAAACATGTGCTTGGTTGCCCTGATCACTGGAGCGCTGCCGCAGAGGAGACATCGCCAGTCGAGCAGGTCCTCCGGGTCCAGGAGCCTGCCGCAGGCTTCGCACTGGTCGCCCCGGGCGTTAGAAGACCCGCAGTTTGGGCAGGTGCCCCCAACGTACCTGTCCGCCAGGAACCTGCCGTCCGACTCGCAGAAGGGCTGGTGCATCGTGTCTTCGTACACGTAGCCTTTCTCCAAGAGCCGGAGGAACATGTCCTGGGCGACTTCGGTGTGATTTTCAGTGTGGGTGGACGTAAACAGATCGAAGGTAACGCCGAATCTCTCCCAGCAGTCCAGGAACTCGGCCTGGTAGTGGGTGACAAGGTCTTCCGGTTGCTGTCCTCGCTGCTCGGCGGTGATCGTGATCGGCGTACCGTGGGCGTCCGAGCCGGATACCATTAGCACCTCGTTGCCCATCATCCGCTGGTAACGCGCGAAGATGTCGGGTGGCAGGTAGGCTCCCGCAACCTGCCCCACGTGCAGCGAACCGTTTGCGTACGGCCACGCTACGCAGACGAGTATGCGATCCGGCAATTGGGTATCCTTTCAAAGTGAAGAGGCGGGATATTTATGGTATCACAGTGGGGTGCCATTCCGGCCCTTGCAGGTACGAAGGCGGGCGTCTGCCGCCTTGTGTTTCGACTCGTCTCTTCCACGCCGATTGCGGGCGCGCTAGGATAGGGAGTAAGCGTAGCCTACGGTGCCCCGGACCAGTTGTGAGGCGCGAATGATTCGACCCGCGGATCCCATAAGAAAGACACCGGCCCCACGGCCTCCCGGCTTCACGCTGCGTTGGGGGCTTGTGTCAGGGGGCGCCGCGGGCGTCCTGATGCTCCTGGCCGCGCTGGCGATCAGATTCGTTTGGGGCGTGTCCTCGATCACCGAACTGGCCGCCGACTGGTTCACGCTGGCACTGCCGGGCCGCACGGTCGACTGGTTCCTGGAGACGCTGTCAGTCTCCGCAAAGCCGCTTATGTTCGCGGGGCTGGCATCCGCGCAACTGATCGCCGCCGCATTGGCGGGGGCCGGATACGCGCGCTGGGCGACGCTGCGGCCGGCATCGCCCGTGATGGAGTTCATGCGGGCGCTGGCGTTTGGGATAGCAGCGTGGCTTGTGAGCCTGGTCACGCTGGTGCCGGCGTTCGGCGGCGGCTTCTTCGCCACAAATGTGCTGGGCAGCTCCGTGACGTTCGTGTTCTCCACGCTGGCTTCTTTTCTGGTGTACGGGGCGGTCCTTGGATACATGTTCGCCTCTGCCGGGCGCGCAGATGCGGCACAGGAGCCGGGCAGCAGGCGGGCCTTCCTCAAGCGCGCGGCGATCCTGGCCGCTATAGCTGTTGCGGGCGTGTACGGGGTGCGGTGGCTCTTCAGCCAGGCGGGCGAGAACATGTCCAGCAGCAGCACGCATCGCGTACGCGGTGTGCTCTCTTCGGAGGTTACACCCAACGAACTGTTCTACACCGTTTCCAAGAACTTCATCGACCCGGACGTAAGACTCTCGGAGTGGTCGTTGGCGATCGAAGGACTCGTGGACAAGCCACGCGTATTCGAGTTCGCAGAGCTGCAGGCCATGCCGGCAGTGGAGCGGCACGTCACCCTGGAGTGCATTAGCAACATCGTGGGAGGAGACCTCATCAGCAGCGCGTTCTGGAAGGGCGTACCCCTCAGGACACTCCTGGAGGAAGCGCAGATCGCGCCGGAGGCCCAGGACGTCTCCCTCTGGGCCTCGGACGGCTATTCGGAGAGCATCTCCATCGACAAACTCATGCAGGATGAAGTGCTCGTCGTGTACGAGATGAACGGCCTGCCCCTGCCCCGATCACACGGGTTCCCTGCCAGGCTGATTGTGCCGGGCTACTTCGGGCTCAAGAGCGTGAAGTGGCTCACGAGGATCGAACCGGTGGACTTCAACTTTACCGGGTACTGGCAAGGCCGGGGCTGGACCGACGTGCCTGTCGTCAAGACGATGTCGCGCATAGATACGCCGCCGCCCAGCGCCCGCGTGCCCCTGTCGCCGCTCGAGGTAGGCGGCATCGCGTTTGCGGGCACTCGTGGCATAAGCAGGGTGGAGATCAGGACCGACGACACTGACTGGACGCCCGTGGAACGGATCAGCACCCCGCTGGGCGAGTCTACCTGGGTCATCTGGACGACAATGCTCTCGCCGCAGGAGGCCGGACGCGTAAAGCTCTATGTTCGCGCGATTGACGGCGAAGGCAACATTCAGACGGAGGAGCGAACGGCGACGATTCCCACGGGCGCCACAGGCCATCACAACATCGACCTGGCGTTCGAGCGGCAGGGCGCGTTCTTGTATCCACAACAGCGCCCGGCGATGCGAGGCAGGCTCTGACCGGCCCTATTGAGGGCGAATTCTGAAGGCCGCCGGGCGAATCCGAGTTTCAACTCGTACTTTGAAAGGGCGCTCACGAGCCAGCCGGACGGATAGTTGAAGACGCTCTGCCGGGTCCCACGTTCATCATCTGGGATCTAAGGGAAGACAAACTCCCTGGTCTCGACGCCTTCGAGTGCCTCCTCCACCAGATCGTCCACAGGCAACGCTGACTCGAGCCTGGCAGCACGGTCGGGCGAGCTTCTCGTTTCCGGGCTCTTGGACACGAACAGGCTGCAGCAGTCCTGGTCGGGCTGGATCGACACCTCGTACGTTCCGATGTCCTTGGCTGCGTCGATTATCTCCTGCTTGTTGGCGCCTATCAGAGGCCTGAGCACCGGCATGCTCGCGACGGCCTCGATCGCAGCCAGGTTCTGCAGCGTCTGCGAGGCGACCTGGCCGACGCTGTCACCCGTAACCAGGGCCAGCGCGCGCGTCTGTTCGGCGATTCGCTCGGCAATGCGCATCATCAGGCGCCGGTAGAGAATCACCCGCGACCTTGGCGGCGAAGTCACTATGATCCTCCGCTGCGCCCCCGAGAAAGGCACGAGATGCAGCGTGGACCGGCCCTGGAACCGCGTCAGATGCTCAACGAGTTCCACGGCCTTATCTATTGATGAAGTGTCCACCAGCGGGTAGCTGTGGAAATGGACGAATTCGACCACACAGCCGCGCTTCATCATGTGCCAGGCGGCGACCGGGGAGTCGATGCCGCCTGAAAGCAGGCACGCTGCCCTGCCGCTGACTCCGACCGGCAGGCCGCCGTGGCCCTTGCTCTCGTGGAAGTAGACAAGTATCTCCTTCGGGAGCACATCCACCTGGATGTTCAGATCCGCGCCCTTCAGCTTCACCTGCCATGGAGTGATGGAACGTACGAAGTCCCCCAACCTGTTGTTCATTTCGTAAGAGGTAGTCGGAAACTCCTTGTCCGCCCTCCTTGCAGTGACGCGAAAGGTCTGAGCGGACAGATCCGGAACGGCCGATGCCAGAAGCTCTTCGACGGCGTCCAGGTTGCGTGGCACCCGGCGAGCCAGAAAGTACCTGGCAACACCGAAGCAGTCTCCGATTCGCGCCCCGACCTCGTCCGGGTCCGCTCCTTCTGAGAGCGTGAGGCCCAGCATCGAGTAGCCGTGCCATACGCGCCTTACGCCGGTGCCCTTCGTGGCTGAGCGCAGGTTCTCGGCGAGCTGCTTGACGTACATAGGCCGGTTCCTGCCCTTGAGCGCCAACTCGTGATACTTGACAATGTAATAGCTGTCCATCGAACAATGTTCCCCGCACATGATAAGGCACTGGGAGCCCGTGCCGGACTTGACCTGGAGGAATCCGCGCTGAGTAGCGACGCGTTGGCAGGGATCAGAGTCGTGGAGTTGAGCGGCGGGCGCATGGGCGCCGCGTGTGCGAAGCATCTTGCCGACTTCGGCGCGGACGTGGTGAAGGTGGAGCCGCCGGAGGGAGACGCGTTCCGGCAGGTCGGTCCGTTTGCCGGAGGCGAGCCGCATCCCGAGCGGTCGGCCCTGTTCCTGTACCTGAACGCCAACAAGCGCAGCGTCTGCCTGGACATTCGCACGGCAGACGGCCGCAGCGATCTCGACCTGCTCCTGAAGTCCGCTCACGTCTTCGTGACGGACATTACCCGGACGCAGGCGCAAGAACTGGCGCTCGACGAGGATCGGGTCGAGGCGCTGAATCCAGGGCTTGTGTACACGAGCGTGACTCACTTTGGTCGGTCCGGGCCGTACAGCGATTACAAGGGCTCCGACCTCGTCGCGTTCCATATGGGAGGCGTCGGCTACGAGACGCCCAACTCCTCGGTCACCGACATCGAGGTCGACACACCATTGAAGTCGGGCGGGTACCAGGCTGAGTATCAGACGGCGTGGACCGCCGCAGCCGCGACCATGATCGGCCTCTTCCACAGGGACGCTTTTGGGCGCGGCCAATTGATCGACATTTCGGCCATGGATGCCATGGCCAGTATGATCCGCGACAAGATCGCGCTGTACGCATACTCCATTGGCGATATCACCGAGAGCCGGATGAAGAGCTTTTTCACTTTCCTCTGGCCCTGTAAAGACGGCAGCGTCTCCACCACGTTCTCATCCCCTCACTGGTGGGAAGGGTTCAAGCGGGCCATGGGGCCACAAGACTGGTACGAGGACCCCAGGTATGCTACGCGGGAGGCCCGAAGGCAGCACATGGAGGATGTGGAAGCCAAGATCACGAATTGGCTCACCGGCTACACCCGGCAAGAGCTGGCGGACATTCTTGGCCGCGAGGGTGTGCCGGTGTTTCCGGTCCACTCCATGGCCGAACTCCTGGAGTCCGAGCAATACCGGTCGAGGGGCGTGTTCGTAGACCAGGAACATCCGGTTGCCGGCAAGATGCGACAGCCCGGCCCGCCCGCTCGCCTCAGCGAGACTCCCTGGCGCATCAGGCGTCCGGCGCCAACGCTCGGTCAGCACACATCGGAGGCGCTGGAAGAGGCCAGGCGGCTCGCGTCCGGTACCGGGACGACCGCCCCAAACGGCGCTCATCCCGCGGAGTTGCCCCGAAATGCGGAGCAGGGGGCGTGCTACGAAGGCTCGCTGCCTCTGGCCGGCGTCCGGGTGCTCGACTTTGGCTGGGTGTATGCGATGCCCCACTGCACGCAGTGGCTCGCGGCAATGGGAGCGGAGGTCCTGCGCGTCGAGTCCAACGGCAGGCTCGAATGGTGCCGGACCATGGGCAATCGCGGCGCCGACGGGATTGAGGGCGTCAATCGAGCGTATTCGTTCAATGCACTCAACGACAGCAAGCTCGGGATCACTCTCAATCTGCGGGAGGAGAGGGCTCGCGAGTTGATAAGGGAGATTGTCTCAATCTCCGATGTCGTCTCGGAGAACTTCACGGTGGGCGTCCTGGAGAGAATGGGGTTGGACTACGACAGCCTCCGCAAGATCAGGCCGGACCTTGTAATGCTCAGTGCCACGACGCTTGGAGCGACCGGTCCTGAGAGGCATTCCACCGGCTGGGGGCCGAACATACAGTCCTATTCGGGCATGGCCGCCGTTACCGGATACGAGGGCGGCCCGCCGGTTACAGTCGGTGCGAACTGGCCCGATTTCGTGACGGGGACCGTCATGGCGTTCTCAGTCCTCGCGGCCCTGTACCATCGCCGCCGGACCGGGCGGGGCCAGCATATCGACCTTTCCATGGCCGAGGTTGTGACGACGATGCTCCCCGAGCCTGTTCTCGAGTACTCGGTGGGCGGCCGCGAGCCGTACCGCATGGGCAACCGGGACCCACATCACGCGCCGCACAACGTGTACGCCTGCGACGGTCACGATCAGTGGGTCGCGGTCGCCGTAACGCGTGACGAGGAGTGGCTCGCGCTCTGCGATGCCGTGGGCCGGCCCGGATGGGCGTCAGACCCTCGATTCAGGACCGCGCCTGACCGCAAGGCCAATGAGGACGCGCTGGACGATCTCATAGCGGGTTGGACCCACAATCTCGAGCCGTGGGAGGCTACCAGGATCCTGCAGTCGGCGGGTGTGCCGGCCGGTCCTGTATTGAACGTTTTCGATATGTTCGTGGACCCGCATCTCGCGGCCCGCCGGCTCTTGGTCGAAATGGAGCATCCTGAGGTCGGCCCCAGGACCGTCGCCAGTCTTCCGGTGCGCTTCGGAGCAGTGCCGGAGGTGCCGCACAGGCACGCGCCACTCCTTGGCGAACACAATGGGGTCGTGTTCGAAGAGATGCTGGGCGTCGGCCGCGAGACGTTCGAGCGGCTTGTCGCCGACCGCGTAATCTACTGAACCAGCGGCCCTGGGAGAGCAGGGCCCTGCTCTCTTACCAGTATCTCTAGTCGAACGTCAGCACAGTGCGAGTCGCCGCGCCGCTCACCATGTCGTCGAACGCCTCGTTGATCTCGTGGAGCGGCCTGTACTTTGTGATCAACTCGTCCAGCTTGATACGTCCGTCCATATACAGATCAAGCAGCCACGGGAAGTCGATGCGCGGCCGCCCGGCGCCGTAGAAGGTGCCCATCAGCGTGCGGTCCATGAACAGCGCGTTCGCCGACACCGAGACGGTCGAGTCCGACGGCGGCACTCCAACCATGCAGGCCGTCCCGCCCGGACGCGTGCAGTCGTAGGCCTGGGTAACCAACTCCGGCAGTCCCACGACCTCGAACGCATAGTCCACTCCCCCGCCCGTCATGTCCATGATCCTGCCGACGGGGTCCTCCCTGTCCGCATTGACCGTGTGAGTGGCGCCCATCTCCTTGGCCATGTCTAGCCTGGAGTCCATCTTGTCGACGGCGATGATCTTCGACGCAGAGGCTAGCTTCGCGCCCTGGACCGCATGTAGCCCGACGCCGCCGCACCCGAAGATCGCGACGGTCGAGCCCGTCTCCACCTTGGCCCGGTTGACTACCGCGCCAACGCCGGTCATCACACTGCAACCGAACAGGCAGAGCTTGTCCACCGGGATATCCTTCCTGGCCTTCACGAGAGACGACGCGGAAACGACCGTCTCCTCCGAGAACGTCGCGAGCCCGTGCGATATCGGTACTCCGTCCTGGCTGAACCGGTAACCGCCATCGGGCTCCTTACGGCGGTTGACCTCGCACAGGTTTGGGCGGGCCGCCGTGCAGTTGCGGCATGTCCCGCACTGCCGCGTCAGCGAGAAGATAACGTGGTCTCCCTGCGCGAACTCTTCCACACCCTCGCCGACCTCCTCGATCACGCCGGCGCCCTCGTGCCCCATGACGAATGGAACTTCATCACGGACAGAGTGCCCGGTCACCGCGTGGTAGTCGCTGTGGCATGCGCCCGCGCCCGCCATCTTCACACGGACCTCGCCCTTCCGCGGGCCGTCCAGGTCCACTTCTTCGACCGGAATCGGCTGGTGTGCTTCGTAGAAAACCGCTGCTTTCATCGCTTCTGCCTCCTTGGAGTCTGGGGGTTTCTGGGCCTTGAAACTTTCAGATTCGAGCATCCGGGCGCGCGCCGCGTATGTCCCGGCGTCAGTCGAACGTCAGCACCGTGCGCGTGGCGGCGCCGCTCACCATGTCGTCAAACGCTTCGTTGATCTCTTGCAGTGGCCTGTACTTCGTGATGATCTCGTCTAGCTTGATCCGCCCGTCCATGTACAGGTCCAGCAGCCAAGGGAAGTCGATGCGCGGCCGTCCCGCGCCGTAGAAGGTACCCATCAGCGTGCGGTCCATGATCAGCGCATTTGCCGACACCGAGATCGTGGAGCCGGACGGTGGCACGCCGACCATGCAGGCCGTGCCTCCCAGACGTGTGCAGTCGTAGGCCTGGGTGACCAACTCCGGCAGACCCACGACCTCGAAGGCGTAGTCCACGCCGCCGTCAGTGAGGTCCATGACCTTGCCTACGGGGTCCTCCCTGTCCGGGTTGATCGTGTGCGTCGCGCCCATCACCGTCGCAGCATCGAGCCTCGAGTCCATCTTGTCGATGGCGATGATCTTGGATGCCGACACCAGCTTCGCGCCCTGCACGGCGTGAAGGCCCACCCCTCCGCATCCGAAGACCGCGACCGTGGACCCGGGCGGCACTTTGGCGCGGTTCACCACGGCGCCAACGCCCGTCATCACGCTGCAACCGAACAGGCAGAGCTTGTCTAAGGGGATGTCTTTCCTTACCTTCACGAGTGCTGACGCAGAGACCACCGTCTCTTCGGAGAACGTGCCCAGCCAGTGATGGAGCCGGACGCCGTCCTTGCTGAACCGGTAGCTGCTCTCGTTCGCGCTGGAACTGTCGACCTCACACAGGTTGGGCCGGCCTGCCGTGCAGTTCCGGCAAAGGCCGCACTGCTCGGTCAGCGAGAAAATTACGTGGTCTCCTAGCGACAGGTCTTCCACGCCTTCCCCGACTTCCGCCACCATGCCGGCGCCTTCGTGCCCCATCACGAAGGGGTCCCGCTCCCCGCCCCCTGAGTGGCCGCTGACAGAGTGGTAGTCGCTGTGGCATGCGCCTGCGCCCGCCATCTTCACGCGGACTTCACCCTTTTGCGGGCCGTCCAGGTCAACGTCCTCCACGGGAACGGGCTCGTGCGCCTTGTAGAAAACCGCTGCTTTCATACTTGGATGCTCCCTCAGTTTGTTGGCTGCCTGAGGTTATCGAATCACTCAGGAAACTGAAGAACTATGGGCTAGACGAATCCTCGGCAAATCTGCTCTATTCGGTTGTTGTTGCGATGGCCCGTAGCGTCAACATCACAGATGATGTTGACATGGACTTCATTGGATATCCATTCGTTCCCGGAATATTTCAGACCACAACAACTACCCCACCTACCCCAATCTCCTAGCAACGGGTCCTGCAAAGTCACGCGTGTTGACCAAGGAAAGGGCCCTCCATATACTCGAACCAGGATCTGATCATGTCATTACGCGGCCGTCTGGACGAAGACCTGAAGCAAGCTATGCGGGACAAGAACGTTGCCCTGCGCGATGTGCTGCGCTTTCTCCGGTCGGAGATCCATAACCAGGAAATCGCCAGCCAGAAACCGCTCGACGACGATGGCATAAGATCGGTGCTGGTCAAGCTGGCGCAAGAGCGGCGCGACAGCATTGCGGCTTTCAATGAGGCGGGACGTACTGACCTGGTGGTGGCTGAAGAGACCGGCCTCTCGATTGTCATGGAGTACCTGCCGCAGCAGATGACGTCTGATGAGATCAGGGAGATCGCCCTCACCGTTGTAAAGGACGTTGGGGCCGCCGGGCCGCGCGACATGGGCAAGGTGATGGGGCCCCTGATAAGCCGGACGCGGGGACGCGCCAACGGGCGCGAGGTCAGCGATGTCGTGAAGGAGATACTGGCTTCGCTATGAGGTTCGGTGTCGTGGTGTTCCCCGGAACATGGAGCGACGTCGACTGTTTTCACGTACTCTCAGAAGTACTGAAGCAACCCGTCGATTACGTCTGGCACAAAGAGACCGACCTGACGGCCTACGACTGCGTCATCCTCCCCGGCGGGTTCTCGTACGGGGACTACCTTCGGCCGGGCGCCATAGCCCGCTTCTCGCCGGTTATGAAGTCGGTGGCGGAGTTCGACAAGGCAGGCGGCCTTGTGCTGGGAATCTGCAACGGGTTCCAGATTCTTTGCGAAGCCGGCCTGCTGCCCGGCGTGCTGCGCCCCAACGTTCACCTGGAGTTCAGGTGCCAGTGGGTGGACCTGCGCGTTGAGAACACGTCGTCTCCCTTTACCGGCGCTGCTAAGACAGGTCAGGTCTTGGGCGTTCCTATCTCCCACGGCGAGGGCAACTACTTTGCGGACGCGAAGACTCTCGCCGGGTTGGAAGACTCGGGCCGCGTTCTGTTCCGGTACAGCACGCCTGAGGGTGAGATTTCGGCTGACGCCAACCCGAACGGCTCCCTGAACAACATTGCGGGCATCGTCAATGAACAGGGCAACGTCCTGGGAATGATGCCCCATCCGGAACGCTGTGCTGAAGACCTGCTCGGAGGCGTGGACGGGCGCGTCATCTTCGAATCGCTGATCGAGTCGGCGGTGAGGGCACTTCCGGCCTGATAGAGCCGATAGCGTTCTAGTTTTGCCTAAAGTGCGTGATGCCATTCGTCTCATTGAACGGGAAGGATGGCGCTTAGTCCGGACAAGAGGAAGCCACAGACAGTACCGACATTCGGCCAAGCGAGGCACGGTTACAATACCTGGAAAACCGGGCGATGACCTGCCTGCAGGCACATGGAACAGCATATTGAAGCAGGCTGGGTTGAAGGAGTGAACGCAATGAAATACACGGTTGTAATCGAGAAATCGCCCAGCAACTATGCGGCCTACGTGCCAGACTTGCCCGGATGCGTTGCTACCGGCAGTACGAAGGAGGAAGTGCTGAACGAGATTCGAGACGCCATTGCTTTCCACGTCGAAAGCCTGTTGGAACACGGCGAGGCTGTTCCAGACTCGCAGACGACCGCAGCTATTGTGGATGCTGAAATCCTCGCTGCGGGGTAGCGAGCAGCAACTGCAGTACCACTCAGTGGCAATGACCTCAGTCTGATCTCATTACGTAACAACTGCACATGCACCCCACCACCGAACAACTAGAAGCCCTCGCCCTTTCCGAAGCCGAGTACGAGGTTATAGTTGAGCGCCTCGGCCGGGAACCGAACGAGCTGGAGCTGGGACTCTTCGGCTCTCTTTGGAGCGAGCACTGCGGCTACAAGCACTCGAAGCCTCTGCTGGCCATGCTCCCTTCATCCGGCCGCCGCCTGCTGGTGGCCCCAGGGGAGGAGAACGCAGGCGCTGTCGACATCGGCGACGGGCTGGCGCTCGTTATGAAGATCGAGTCGCACAACCACCCATCGGCCATCGAGCCGTATGAGGGCGCGGCTACCGGCGTCGGCGGCATCGTTCGCGACATCTTCGCCATGGGCGCGCGACCGATCGCCCTGCTGAACTCGCTCAGGTTCGGCCCGCTATCCGAGCCACGGAACCGGTTTCTGTTCTCCGGCGTTGTGTCGGGCATTTCCGGGTATGGAAACTGTATAGGCGTGCCTAATGTGGGTGGGGAGGTTGTGTTCTCCGAGTCGTACTCGGGGAACCCGCTCGTCAATGCGATGTGCATTGGCCTGCTGAGCACCGATGGACTTGTGCGCGCCACGACCGGCGAGCCAGGCAACGCGCTGATACTCGTGGGTTCTGAGACGGGCAAGGACGGGATTCACGGAGCATCCGGCCTGGCGTCGCGAAACCTCGAGGAAGACAGGGAGATGCGCCCGACCGTGCAGGTGGGCGATCCGTTCCTTGAAAAGGTGCTAATCGAGGCGTGTCTCGAAGTGGCTGCTACCGGCAAGCTGGTCGGGATGCAGGACCTCGGCGCCGCCGGGCTTACGAGCGCTGCCATCGAGGCCGCCTCCAAGGGCGGGACCGGCCTCACCATCGACGTCTCGCTCGTGCCCCGGCGAGAAGGGGGAATGGAGCCATACCATGTGATGCTCTCGGAGTCCCAGGAGCGGATGCTCATCGTGACCCTGCCCGAAGACATCGACGAGGTATGCGCGGTGTTCGACAAGTGGGGCCTGCGGTCCACCGTTATCGGCCGTTCGACTGCAGATGGACTTGTGCGGGTGTTTGACGACGGTGATCGGTGCGGCGAGGCTCCCATTGCCCTGCTGACTGACCCGCCCCAATACAGGCCGCAGGGAGTGAAGCCCCCGTGGATTGAGGAGCTCCAATCGTGGGACCCGCACACCCTTCCCATGCCCGACTCCCGCCCTGATGAAGTCCTGACTCGCCTCCTTGCCTCACCCAACATAGCAAGCAAGGAACCTGTGTTCCGTAGGTACGACCACCAGGTGCAGACGAACACCGTAGTCTTGCCCGGCGGGGACTCCGCGGTGCTGCGGCTAAAGGGCACCGGCAAAGGCCTGGCCGCCGCCACCGACGGAAACGGCCGTTTCTGCTATCTGGACCCTTACGAGGGCGGAAAGATTGCGGTGGCCGAGGCCTGCAGGAACGTGTCCTGCTCAGGCGCCGGACCTGTCGCGATCACCGACTGCCTGAACTTCGGAAACCCCGAGCGCGCTGAGATCTACTTCCAGCTGGAAGAGTGTGTAAAAGGCATCTCGGAAGCGGCCCGAGCACTGGGCGTCCCAGTGATTAGCGGCAACGTCAGCCTTTACAACGAGAGCGAGGGCGCCATCTACCCTACCCCGATCATTGGCGGCCTGGGACTGCTGGAGAAAGTGGAACGGCACGCAACAGTTGCCTTTCGGAAGGCCGGTGATCTCGTGTACCTACTCGGCAGATCCGGCACGGCTGACGGTCCAGGCACGCTGGGAGGGAGCGAGTACCTCGCGGTAGTGCATGGGCTTGTCGCGGGTCGGCCTTCGATCGACCTGGACTTGGAGGTCGCGGTGCAGCGGGCGTGCCGCCGGTTGATCGAAGAGGGCATCGCCAGGTCGGCGCACGACTGTTCCGACGGCGGACTGGCGATAGCCGTGGCCGAGTCCTGCATAGCGGGCAATATCGGCTTTACCGGCGAGCTCTCACTAGACTCGCGGTGGGATGCCGTGCTATTTGGTGAAGGCCAGTCACGCATCGTCGTGTCGGTGAGCGCCGAAGCTGAGCAGCGTCTTCTTAGTTTGTGCCGCGATGAAGGAGTGCCTACCGTGCAACTCGGGCGCGTCGGAGGAGACAGGCTTGCTATCGACAGCCTGCTGGACGTCGCGGTTGCAGATCTCGCTACCGCGTGGAAGCACGGCCTTCAGGATGCCGCGTCTGGCAACTCCGCAAAGTAGCCGCGCGTCTTGACCGGGTGAAGTGGCCCCTTGTCCACGTACCACAGGCCTGAGGACCTGGGCGCTGCTCAGGACGAGCGCGACGCCGCGATACCCGGCCGCCGGTTCTTCGTCTACGTCCTCGAGACCAGTAACGGCCACTACGTCGGCCACACTGCCAGAATGAGAGGCAGACTGCGTGAACACGCTAACGGCGAGGTCGAATCTACTGCTGAAACCAGCCCGAGTCTCGCCTGGCGGTCCGGACCCTTTGACGAGCGGCATGATGCTGCCAGGTTCGAGGCAGCGTTGAAGTCAATGCGAGACTCAGGCGCACAGAGATTTTCTGAGATCACGGGACTGAAACCTGAGCCCTTCTTGAAGTCATACACCATCACCCAGGACGAGGACTCAGGTCCTGCCGGGGCAAGGAAGCTCGTCCGGCGTCCGGTTGCCGTCGGAGCTGTATTAGGAGCGGTTCTCGGCCTTCTGTGGGCCTTCGATTTCGATGTCAACGCGCTTGGTGTCGGGGCCGTCAAAGTGGCCATCCTTACTCTTGCGTGTGCGGCCGGCCTACCAATGCTCATCTGGCTTGTACCCCGAATTGCCCGGTACTATCGGTCCTCAGGCAGATCGAGGCGCCGGTACCGTCGCCGTCGCCGCCGGCGGTGATTGAAGCGCCAGCCGTTGGACTCACAAGAGGTAATTGCAGTCGACTTAGCTTGACAGTCTCGAAGCCGGACTGCTAGATTGAATGCGGTTCAAGCTGCCTTGGCTGCCAACACGGAGGTCCTGTTGCCCACATACGAATACCGTTGCGAGGCCGAGTCGCACCGTTTCGAGCTCCGGCAAAGTTTCGATTCCGATCCGGTTCATGAATGCCCCGAATGCGGCAGCGTTTCCAGGCGCGTTTTCCATGCCCCCGCGGTTGTCTTCAAAGGCAGCGGATTTTACGTAAACGATTACGGCAAGAAGGGCGGCAACATGGGCTCGTCCTCTTCCTCGTCTGGCAACGGTAAGTCCTCCTCCGACGGCGAAAAGTCTGCTTCGAAGTCCGACTCCAAGGCAAAGAGCGACTCCAAGTCCGATTCCAAGAAGGCGACAGCCTCCTCCGACTCTTAGGCCTGCAATGCCAGGTCCCCTCCGCCTTCGCCCTAGTGTGGCAGCTTGAAGGCGCTTCTCCAGAGGGTTTCTTCAGCCTCCGTTGAAGTGGACGGAGAAAAACTCGGTCAGATTGGCCCGGGCCTTGTGGTGCTACTCGGAATCTCGTGCGAGGACACCGAGAAGGAAGCGGCCTACATCGCCACCAAGACCGCGAACCTCCGTATCTTCAGCGACGAAGACGGCCGGTTCAACCTCTCAGCCATGGACGTCGGAGGCGAGATTCTGCTCGTGAGCCAATTCACTCTTTACGGAGACACTCGCAAGGGCCGCAGGCCCAGCTTTGTTGGAGCCGCTGACCCCGGCGTAGCCGGTCCCCTGTTCGAACGCGCCGTCGAGATGTTCCGGGAGACGGGTCTAAAGGTGCAGACCGGCAGGTTCCAGGCGAACATGAACGTCACTATCCACAACGATGGCCCCGTCACGATCATGCTCGACACTGCGGACGCGGACCGCCCTCGCCGGAGCTAGCAGGCCGCAGGTTACGCCTTACACCTGTACCTTCTGCTGCGGAGGGAGCGCGTCAACTCGGCCCGCCCCGCGGTCAAGCTGACAGGCCTGGCAAATGGGCACGTCTCGCCATCTACTTTGGCGACCAGAACGCAAGTCTGCCCTCGGCAACCACCTGTAACGTCGGCAGGTCGCCGACCGTTAGCACGATGACCTGGTCCTGCTGCTGCGCGCCCAACGACGCACCGACTCCACTCCCGGCGACACTGCCCGTGAACACGATCGCCTTACTGTCAGGCGACCAGATGCCATGGGAGTACACAAACTGGTCGAAGAACTGCAACCACACCCGCATGTCATCCGAGGCAATGAACTCCGCCAGGCGTCGGGTACTTCCAGTCTCCACGTCCAGTACGTTCCAGCCCCACACGAGCTGTGTGTCGGTGACCGTAACGTAAGCCAGCTTCGAGCCGTCCGGCGACCACGCGAACGCGATCACCAGCTCTGCGATCGTGGTGATATGCCGCTCTCCTTCAGGCGACACGATCACCACCTCGTCGTAGGCCGGCACCCTGGGGTCTATGCCGCGTCCAACCGCGAGCCATTCGCCGCTCGGAGACCACAGGAATGCCACTCGAGGGGATGCCCCTATGATGTACTCCGTTTCGCCGTACAGGCTCCGCAGATGCACGCCGTAAATCCCGGAATCTTCGCTCCTCTCGACGACCGTCATCAACTCGGCGGAAGGCCACCACGCCGGCGCCCTGTAGCCGGCCGCATAAGGTGGAAGTGGGCTGGTAACGATGTCCGGCTCAGTGTCCACCAGCACGTGGTTGCCGCCGCGGTGCACGATCAGGTACCGGGATGTGTGGGACCATGAGAAGTACACCGGCGGCCGGCTCGCCACGTGCACGGGCCCTGCCTCATCGCGGAGATCGTCGACGTAGACCTCTAGGCCCGTCTCGCCGCCGGTGATGAACGCCAATCGCTCCCCGTCCGGCGACCACACCGGATAGTGCGGCAGGTTTGGGGCGACCAGGATGCCCGCGTACTTCGGGTCTCCCTTGTATAGTTCGCTCTCACCCTCTGCCCCGTCCGCCGCCAGGAGAAGGCTTACGTCAGCAGCTACGCCCTCTCCGATCACTGCCGGGTACGCGATGTGCACACCATCCGGGGCCCACGTCGGCCACGAGTATCTGCCCTGCCCCGCCGTCAGCAGACGGTCTTCGGTCCCATCCGGATTGACCGTACGAATTTTGAGGTCTGGGGTTACGTAGGCAATCCTGCCGGCAAGCGTTTCAACTGACTCGGTCGCTTCGTCCGAAACATCATCCGGCGCGACAGTCTCAGCCTGTGACGCCTGCGGGTCCTCCTCTGCCGCTGACGCCTCCTGGCCCACGCTCGCGTCCGAGTCGCTGGCCATCGGCGTTTCGACCGGCGCGGGCGCCTGAGTGGCTTCTGGCTCGACGGTACCATCCACCACGGGCGCATCGCCCGTCTGCCCACATGCCGCTAGCACGACGGCCGCGAATGCGATGGACGCAACAAGGAAGCGAATGCCATCGTGTCGCATGTAGGGTGCTGTGGCGTATGTGCTCAGGTCGTTCCTCGCGCCGGCCAGTCTGCCAACATCCTACCCGTCACCTGTCAGAGCCGAAAGGGATCGAAGCAGCCCTGCCTACTAGCTCTCGAACTCCAGGCTCACATTGAACCCGGGCGCTGAGTGCGTCAGCTCACCCACTGAGATCAGGTCAACGCCAGTCTCCGCCACGTCCCGCACCGTCGCCAGCGTTATCCCGCCCGACGCCTCGGTGATCGCGCGACCCTGGGCCAGCCGCACCGCCTCCGTCATCGTCGGCACGTCCATGTTGTCCAGCAGGAGTATCTCGGCTCCTCCGGCGAGTGCCTCTTTGGCCTGCTCGATGCTCTCCACCTCCACCTCCACCCGCAGCGTGTGAGCCGCCCCAGCTCTTGCCAGCTCAACCACCTGCCGCAGGCCGATCCCCTGCGCGGCAAGGGCGGCGATGTGGTTGTCCTTGATCAGCACGCCGTCACCCAGGTTCTGCCGGTGATTGAACGCGCCGCCCGCCCTTACGGCGGCCTTCTCAAGCGCTCGCATACCCGGCGTCGTCTTGCGCGTGTCGATGATTCGCGCTCCAGTGCCGTGCACGGCACGGGAGTACACCGACGCCAGCGTCGCCACGCCGCACAGCCGGTACAGGAAGTTGAGCGCCGTCCGCTCCGCCTTCAGTATCGACGCCACGGCGCCCTCGACCCTTGCCAGCGAGTCGCCCGGCGCGAGCGTCGCGCCGTCCTCTTCGAGCGCGCGCGCCTCGAGGCTCGGATCGATCCGGGAGAAAACAGCCAGCGCCGTATCGATGCCTGCCAGCACGCCGGTCTGCCGTGAAACGATCTCCGCCGCACCCGTGCTGTCAGCGGCAATCAGCGACTCAGTCGTCGGGTCCCCGGCGCTCAGGTCTTCGGCCAAGGCCAGGTCAATGAGGTCTTCGACGTGTTTCGAATTCATTGCTGCGCCGGCCTTTTGAATTCCGTTTCACCTGGCGGAAACCCAGGCGAAACTTCCTCTCCCTTGATGAGAGAGGACTGAGAGCCTGTCCCGAGCCTCTCGAGGGATGAGGGTGAAATCTCCGGACTTCTTCGAAGCGCAGGATAGTTAGTCAAACGTCACATCGACGAAAGAAGATCGCGTGAGGGTGTCTCGTCCCCTACACCACCCGCAGCATCCGGTCGAGCGCGACCTTCGCCTCCTGCCTCACGTCGTCCTCCACGGTGATTCGGTTCACCGTCTCGCCATCGGCCAGCGACTCGAACATCCACGCTAGGTACGCCGGGTGTATCCGGTACATCGTCGAGCACGGGCAGACGACTGCGTCCAGGCAGTACACTTTCTTGTCGGGATGCTCGGAGGCGATCCTGTTCACTAGGCTGATTTCGGTGCCCACAGCCCACACGGAGCCGGCCGGGGCGTCCTCGATCATCTTGATGATGTACTCGGTGGAGCCGTTGAAGTCCGCGGCCTGCACAGTCTCCATCGTGCACTCCGGGTGAACCAGAACGTTGACGTCCGGGTCCTGGGACCGTGCGTTTTCGATCTGTGCCACCGTGAACCTGGTGTGCACGGAGCAGTGCCCCTGCCACAGGATGACCTTCGCGTTCTGCAGCGCGGCCTCCGTGTGCCCGCCTAAGGGCTTGAACGGGTTCCACACGATCATGTCGTCCAGGCCGATCCCCAGCTTCACGCCCGTGTTGCGTCCCAGGTGCTGGTCCGGCAGGAACAGCACCCGCTCGCCGCGCTCGAACGCCCACTCGAACACGGCCGGCGCATTGCTCGACGTACAGACGATCCCTCCGTTCCGTCCGCACAGCGCCTTGATCGATGCCGTCGAGTTCATGTACGTGATCGGCACAATCCCGCCCGATCCCAGCACGTCCTCCAGGTCGTCCCAGCAGTCCAGGACGTCATCTATCACTGCCATGTCCGCCATCGAGCAGCCGGCCGTGAGGTTAGGAAGGATCACCGCCTGGTCAGGTGTGCTAAGGATGTCCGCCGTCTCGGCCATAAAGTGCACGCCGCAGAACACGATGTACTCGGCCTCCTCCTGGGAGGCCGCGAACTGCGAGAGCTTAAATGAGTCTCCTCTCAGGTCCGCGTACTTGATCACCTCGTCCCGCTGGTAGTGATGGCCCAGCGTCACCAGCCTCCGGCCAAGGGCGGCCTTCGCCGCGTCGATCCTGCCGTCCAGCTCGTCCGGCTTCATCTTGATGTACCTGATCGGAATCCGCTGCCACTGCACGTCGGCCTTGAACTCTTCCTCAAGCGGCTTGGATACGAGCTCTTCAGTGGTACAGAACGCGGACTGCTCCAACTCCGTTAGGGGGATTACTGGCTCTCGACTCATTCGCAGTTTCGCAACCATGCCGGTCAACTCCTTACTGCTTGCGCGACGGCCGCCATGCGGCCCCGCAGTGCCCACGGGCTCGTGGCTTCGATCTCGATGTCCACCATATTTCCGACGAGCTCGTCTCCTCCTTCGAAGTACACGAGCTTGTCGTTCCTGTTCCTGCCGTACAGCCTGCCTCTCCGCCTGCCTTCCACCAGCACCTCCAGCGTGCTCCCGGCCAGCTTTGCGTTGATCTCTGTGAGTATCTCTTCCTGTAGGTGGTCGATAGTCTGCAATCGACGCTTCTTCTCGTCCGGGTCTACGTCGTCCTCCATCTTGCGGGCCGCGATCGTGCCCTCCCGCACCGAGTACGCCGCCGAGTGGACCTTGTCGAACCGGATGTCGCTGATCATGTCCACGGTCTGCTGGAAGTCGTCCTCGCTCTCGCCGCAAAACCCCACGATGAGGTCCGTCGCAAGCGACACGCCGGCGATCCGCTCGCGGATCCTGTCGATGATCCGGCGGTACTGCGCGTTGTCGTACCCTCGCCGCATGGTCTCGAGCACGCGGTCGCCGCCCGCCTGGAACGGCAGGTTGACGTGCTCGCACACCTTGTCGAGGTCGGCCACCGCGTCAATGATCCGGTTGCTCATGTCGTTCGGGTGCGATGTCAGGAACCGCACGCGTCGCAGACCATCCACGTCGTTCACTGCGGCCAGCAGGTCGGCCAGATCAACGTCCCCGGCAAGGTCCTGCCCGTACGAGTCGACGTTTTGCCCCAGCAGCGTTACCTCTTTCACGCCCCTCGCGGCAAGCAGTTCGCACTCGCGTGTCACGTCCGGTATCGTGCGGCTCTTCTCGCGGCCGCGGCGGTACGGGATGATGCAGAACGAGCAGAACTTGTCGCAGCCGTGGATGATGGGAATATACGCCGCGACCGCCGGCCTTGCGGAGAGCTGGCTCAGGCAACCCTCCGGGTCCACTCCCATGCGCTCGCCCAGGAGATTGACCAGCGGCGCGTACTCCTGCGGCCTCATGAACACGTCCACGTACGGGAACCGCTTCTCAAGCGCGTCTGTCCTCGGACCGACCATGCACCCCATCAGCGCAACGACTCTGTCCGGGCGGCGCGTCTTGAGCGGCTTGAGGCTCGTGAGCATGCCTACGACCTTGTCCTCGGCGCTCTGACGCACCACACAACTGTTCAGCACGATCACGTCGGCCGACTTCGGCTCAGGCGCGCTCCTCAGCCCAAGCTGCCCCAGCGCGCTTTCCAGACGCTCCGAGTCCGCCTTGTTCATCTGGCACCCTATGGTCCAGAGATAGAAGCTGTCCATACTGGCGGGCTGTCCTCCTGATTGTTCGAACTCTGTGTGGCGGAGGGAATGGGATTCGAACCCATGAGAGGGCTACAAACCCCCTAACCGCTTAGCAGGCGGCCGCACTAGGCCTCTATGCGATCCCTCCACGCTAATCCGAATATAGCAGTGGATATCAAGGCAGGCAATAAGAAGTTTGTGATTTCAGGAACTAATATCGGAAAACACTTACTGCTTCCGTAAAGTGAGCGGAGCAGACCTGCGCTTTTCGTAGAACAAGCAGAACTCGGTGAACGAAGAGATAACGTTTGGTAAATTTTTCACAAATTACCGGCTATCTGTCCCCTGCCCCAGTTTTCTGAGGAAGGCTGAGATGATGTGCCGTCCGTAGAGAAGGGGCCCTCAGCGCCCTCGCCTCACGAAACCCCGGGTGCCGCTCCCGCGCCGCGCCGCTCGAAGAACTCCGGGCTCTCCACCCACACCTCGCCGTCGACGAAGTACTCCTTCTTCCAGATCGGCACCGTCTGCTTGATCCGGTCGACCACCTGCGCGCACGCTCGGAACGCCGCCTCCCGGTGCGGCGAACCAACCGCCACGATCAGACTTACGTCGCCGATCTCCAGCCGTCCCAGCCGATGCGCGATCGCGAGGTCCTCCACCGGCAACTCCTCTCGAATCGCGGCCGCGATCTCCGCCAGCTTGGCCTCCGCCATCGGTTCGTACGCTTCGTACTCCAGGTAGCGCACCGATCTGCCGCCCGTGTTGTCGCGCGTCACACCGAGGAACGTCACCACGCCGCCGTTCGCCGGAGTGAGCACCGCCTCCGTCACCCGTTCCGGCTCCAGCGCTTCGTCAGTGAGTAAAATCATGGGCCCCTCCGCTCACAGGGGGAATGAACGCGACCTCATCGCCGTCGCTAAGCCGGTGTCCGTGATCGCGGTACTCCCGGTTCACCGCCACCACGATACTGCTGGGGTCCGATGCCAGCCTCGGGTACATCGCCGCTACCTGCGCCGCCAAGTCCCCTACCGTCGAGCTATCGGGCGCCTCCAGCTCCAGCGACCCGGTCCCCGCCCTCTCCCGGTAGCTTGCAAACAACAGAACGTTGACCTTCAGATGGTGTGCCCTTTCGTGCGCTGCGGCCGACCCTTACTCCGCTGACTCCCATCGGCCCGGCCCGCCGATTATACCACCGGCCGCGCGCGAAGCCGGGATCAACGGACGCTGCGCAGTGAGTCCAATGTGCTCCAAGCCACGCGAGTGCGATACTTCGCTTTCCCGTCAGACAGCGTCACTGGCGGACCATTCCCCCAAAGAAGCAGGGATGCTTTGAGCGTCTCTGACGTAAGCACAATTGGGTCACCGGTTGCCCCGCTTAGGAACTATCTCAAAACTCGCCTGAAGAGGGAGTACAGGGGAATACTTCCCAGTGGCAGAGGGTCTTGGGGATGTGCCCCGTTGTGGGTTCAGAGCCTGCCCCGTACCCTGATACGGGGGCCGAGCCCTGCCCGTCCGAGGGTGGGTGAGCGGGACCAAGACGTCTGGACATTGGAAACGCCCCCTAACACTCACCGCTGGCAGTGATGGCTGGTCCATCTGTGCCCAGAGGATGCCATGGATGCCCCGGCCGCAGTTGGGAGACCGGGGCATCCATGGCCTGCCTGACTATCACGAATGAGTCAGGCGTCGCCTCTTGCAGAGTCTACTCAAACTCCCATGACGACCGTGACGGGTGATCGAAGTCTACCCACGCCTCCATGTACATGTCTGGAATCCACTTGCCGGCGGTGAACGGGCCTGGGTTCTTTACCCACTCGGGGAACACCTGCTCGTTGGTCCAGTTGGGGACGGCCCA
Source organism: Dehalococcoidia bacterium (assembly GCA_965237445.1). Classification (GTDB taxonomy): domain Bacteria; phylum Chloroflexota; class Dehalococcoidia; order Lucifugimonadales. Next base: position 2,640,614 of record OZ250142.1, read on the forward strand.
GTCGTATTGCATCTCAGACAGGTGTATCTGGATGTCCCGGTAGATCTGTTCTCTCTTCGTTGGATCGAGGGTACTCCGGCCCTGGATGATCAGGTCATCCAGGAATGGGTCCGACACACCTGGCTTGTTGAACTCTGAATCGCTGTGGTAGCGGTTGTAGAAGAGGGTGTCAGCCTCCGAGAGGTTGGAATCGTACTGCACAATCAAACCGGAATTGTCTGGACCATTCTGGAAAGCCAGGAACGAAGCGCTGTCTAAGCCGACCAGCTCGGCCTCGATGCCGATTTTTCTGAGGTCGGAGACCATCCGCTCCGCTATGTCCGTTATCGCCGAGTCAGGCACCCGGATTGTCAGAGTCGTCTTGATCGGCTCCTCCGGGTCCAGCCCCAACTCTTCCTTACCCTCCCGGATGTACTGCCGGGCTTTCTCCAGGTCCATTGTGTTCTGCGGGAAGTTGAGGTAGAACTGCGCTCCATCGGGCGTCAACTCCTCCGTGGGGACGAACAATGGGTTGTCCATGGCGGCCCAGCGGGCCGGCTGCGTCCCGCCGCAGCAGGGTGCCCATGCTTCGAAGCTGATGTCGTTGAACAGAGCCACGCCCCAGCGGATCTTCTTGTTCTCCCAGGGGCTTCCAGGTGTCATTCTGGCGCCGTAGAAGTATGTGGTCCAGGCGCCTCCCCCAGCGGGGTGGTAGTTGTAGAGGAGCTCAGGCTTGTCGAGCAGCAGGATCATGTTGTCCTTGAGAGCTCCCCAGGCGCCCATTGCTGACCAGACAGGACCAGCGTCGAGCAGACCGGACCTGTACGCCGCAATTGCCGCCGGCTCGTCGGCAATCTCTATCGCGTAGACCTTCTGGATGTAGGGCAGGTCTTCCCCGGTCACCCCGTTTGGCCCACGCCAGTAGTCCTCATGCCGGACTTGTACGGCCATGCCGCCGACCTCGTAGGACTCAAAATACCACGGGCCGGTTCCGATCAAACTGTCCCAGTCGTCCAGTCCGCCGAAATCCTGCTCGACCTCCGGAGCCTGGATGGCGTACTCGGGGCGTCCAATCACGCTCATGAATGGAGAGAAGGGCTCCTTGAACTTGAACTCGACAGTGTAGTTGTCATGTGCCGTGATGCTGTCAAGCGGTCCAAGCGTCCCACCGTGCCTGCCACCGGGGCGCAGGCGGCGCTCGAAGCTGTAGACCACGTCGTCCGCCACGAACTCCCGTCCGTTCACAGGGGATGTGTCGTGGAACTTCACACCCTTCCTGAGTTGAAAGACGATGGTCCTGTCGTCAAGAAACTCCCACGACGTAGCCAAGCTCGGGAGCGGTCTAAGGTCCCAGGGCTCCATCGGGTTGTCAGCTCGGAAGCGCACCAGGGAGTCAAGCGCCATCCGGGCGGTCCAGGTCGGGCTCTGCTTGTCGGGGTCCCAGTTAGTAGGATATTCGCTTCGCAGCCTGAGAATGCTGTTACGGTTTGGCGGATCATTCGTCCAAACCGACAACCCCCGCGCCTTGAAGATGTTGTCCTCGTTTATCTCGGAAGCCGAAGTTATGAAGATCTCTCCAACCACCGGCTTGGCCACGTAGACGCCGGCCTCCACTGCCTCCTCTACGTCAGACTCCATTTCCGTGGACACCTCGGTGGTCTCTTCTTCTTGGGAAATCTCCTCCGCCTGGGTCGCCTCGCTTGTTGTCTCTTCCGCCTCTTCCTCCACCCCTCTGCATGCGGCCATTGCCATAACCATTGCCACTACGGCAAACAGGTAGGCAGACACCAATCCTATGCGTTTTAACGAGTGCATGTAGACCTCCTACACTAGCTACTCCAGAAACGGCCACAATTCGCCGACTCTAGAACAACCAAATGGCACCTCCTGCTCCCGCAGCGTGACTCAGGTCACAGTCGAAAACATTTGAGTCCATGACTACGCAATCATCAATCACGGGTACCCTAACAATGAGGCCTTATAGGTGTCAAATAGATGTATCCGTTCTTCCAGATCGGCAATGTTTGCTTGATACGATCGGCCACCTGCGCGCAAGTTCGAAGCGCCGCCTCACGGTGCGGTGAGCCGTCGCTCAGCACGTGGCCATGCTCGCGGTACTCCCGGTTCACCGCCACGACGATGCCGCTCGGGTCCGACACCAGCCCCGGGTACATTGCCGACACCTGCGCTGCCACATCCCCGGCCGTCGACCCATTCGGCGAGCCCAGCTCCAGCGACCCGGCCCTCGCCTTCTCACGGTAGCTGGCGAACAACAGAACGGTGACCTTCAGATGGCATCCCCTTCGTATCTCCGATGAGCCGCTAGCCTCCGCCGGCCCGCTGATTGGAGTACCCGCCGTACTGACGGCCGGAAGCCCAGGGCCATCTACACTAGGCGGCCTCGCCGGAGAGTTGGCACTCGACTGAAGTGCTGCGGCACTCTTGGGACCAGGTGCGGAAAACTCACCAGGCTCCGTCCACCGTTCTGGCAGATTGCGGTGTCTGAGCTTAAGGCGTATGCAATGCCCAATAGCCAATGGGCTGCTGGCCCAGACTGCCGGGTTGCGGGGTTTGAGTTCCACCTGGCCGGGCCGGCATCATCTGGATGCGATGCACCAGTATCGGCGATGACCGGAGGCAACGTGCTTGGGACATGCGGTGCGAACAGGCATTCATTTACAATGGCGGACCAGGACCGTACGCGAATTCAAGACCCAAGAAGGGATCTCAGAATGGCTGCCCAAGCAGACGATGTGAAGCTATCCGAGATTCACTGGCAGGAAGAGGAGCTGATACAGCCCCCGCCGGCCTTCATAGCCCAGGCCAACATGGCCGACCCGGCGGCTTTCGAGCGTTTCGGCCCGCGGAACTGGCCGGACAGCTTCCGAGAGTACGCCGAGCTGCTTGACTGGGACAGGTACTGGCACACCACCGTCGATACCTCGAACCCGCCCTTCTACAACTGGTGGGTCGGCGGCAGGCTTAACGCCTCCTACAACTGCGTCGACCGGCACCTAGCCGAGCACCGCAACAAGGCTGCGTTGATCTTCGTGCCGGAGCCGGAGGACGAGCCGCACGAGGCGGTTACCTACCAGGAGCTCTGGGTCAGGGTGAACGAGTTCGCCGCGGTCCTGCGTGAGGCCGGTCTGAAGGCTGGCGACCGCGTGACGCTGCACATGCCCATGGTCCCGGAGTTGCCGGTCACCATGCTCGCCTGCGCCCGGCTTGGTGTGGTGCATTCCCAGGTCTTCGGCGGCTTCTCAGGCGCCGCGTGCGGTGACCGCATAGTTGATTCTGAAAGCCGTGTGCTGATCACTTCCGACGCGTACTGGCGGGCCGGACGGCTGATCGACCACAAGGGCAAGGCGGACATCGCGGTCCGGCGCGCCGCCGAGGCGGGCCATACCGTGGACAAGGTGCTCGTGTGGCGCCGGTACCCCGGCCAGTTCAACTCCGAAACGCCAATGGCCGGCGGCCGCGACTACTTCGTAGACGACCTGCTTGCCGAGCATCGAGGTGAGCGTGTGGACCCGGTGTCCCTGCCCTCAGAGGCGCCTCTCTTCATCATGTACACCTCGGGCACCACCGCTATGCCCAAGGGCTGCCAGCACTCCACCGGCGGCTACATGTCCTATGTGGCGGGCACCACCAGGTACTACCTGGACATTCACCCTGAAGACGTCTACTGGTGCATGGCCGATATCGGCTGGATAACCGGTCACTCTTACATCGTGTACGGTCCGCTCTCGATTGCCGCCACAACCGTGGTCTTTGAGGGCGCGCCCAACTTCCCCGACGCAGGCCGCCCGTGGCGAATCGCCGAGCAGCTTGGGGTGAACATCTTCCACACCGCGCCAACCGCCATCCGCATGCTGCGCAAGTTTGGTCCCGACGAGCCTGCGAAGTACGACTTCCAGTTCAAGCACATGACCACCGTTGGAGAGCCAATCGAACCGGAAGTCTGGCGCTGGTACTACGACAAGATCGGCAAGGGCAGGGCCGTAATCGTCGATACCTGGTGGCAGACGGAGACCGGCGGCTTCATCGGGACAACCCTGCCCGCCCTTCAGGGAATGAAGCCCGGCAGTTGCGGCCCGGGCGCCTCTCGGCATTCAGCCGGTCGTGCTCAACGACGACGGCCAGCCGGTGTCGCCGGGCAGCGCCGGCAACATCTGCATAGCTAATCCCTGGCCGGGAATGATGCAGACCATCTACGGAGACCCCGACCGCTTCATCGAGACCTATTACGCGAAGTTCGCGAAGCTAGATAGCAAGGACTGGCGCGACTGGCCTTACGTCACCGGAGATGGCGCCACCATGTCCGAAGACGGGTACATTCGAATCCTGGGCAGAGTCGACGACGTGATCAACGTGGCGGGCCATCGCCTGGGCACGAAGGAACTGGAGTCGGCGGCGCTCACCGTCCCTGCGGTCAGCGAGGCGGCGGCCGTCCCCGCTTACGACGAGCTGAAAGGCCGGGTGCCCGAACTATACGTCTCTCTCCAGCCGGGCTATGACGGCTCGGACGTTGAAGACCAGGTCAAGAAGACAATCAACGAGCTCATCGGGCCGATTGCCCGCCCGGCGCATGTCTGGGTAACTACCGACCTGCCCAAGACGCGATCGGGGAAGATCATGCGCCGTGTCGTGGCGGCGATCTCCAACTTCATGGACCCGGGAGACACCACCACGCTTGCAAACCCCGAAATCGTTGAGGAGATCGACAGGCAGGTCCGCGAGGCCAAGGCCGGGATGGGTATAGCCCCAGAGGAAGAGCGCCGCAAGCTCGAAATGGAAGTCGAGGCCTACGGAGAGACCTAGCGGGTCATACGCCAGTCCCTGCGATGATTGGACGAGAGAGTTAGTCTGCCCCCAATATCCCTTAACACCCAGGTGGTAAAGCTTCCCGAGAGCGCAGCCGAAGCGATCGCACAAATCTAGCCGAGGTTGCCGCCACGTCCCCAGCAGTCGAGCCATCCGCCGCGCTCAGCCAATGCGACCCGGTCCCCCCACGACAGCTCGCAAACAAGAGAACCGTGACCTTCAGCGGGGATCCCCTTCTTGCGCTCCGACCCGTCCGCGACCCCAACGGCCTCCACCAATTCGACGCCCCGAATCTTACTACCGGGAGTATGTGGGAGTCGCGGCTCCGTTGACGAAGCTGCATCGGCAAAGGAAGACTGCTGTCGACATGATACGCGGGCGCAACAATGTGACAGTGGGTAGGCAATCAAGAGCGCCTAAAGTGTTCCAGTATGTTGGGTAATCGTACATGTCCCCAACACGCTTGGGTCAACATTGAACCTTGGGGCGGGAATGCTCCGTGAATCGTCTTCATGCCCTGAGTACTCAGGAACTCTACCACGGGAACGAAGTCGCGGTCCGATGAAAGTAGAACGGCCACGTCATAGTTTTCGGCCCAAGCCAATTTGATCATATCGGTTGCGATGCGTGTATCTACACCCTTTTCCTCAGTGCCCCTCAAATCCGCAAGACAATTCCGACACTGTGTCATCTCTTGGTGGCAAGATGGGCAGAACAGCCCCTTGAGTCTGCGTTGCCGGGGAATCATGGTGACCTGTACACCTGCAAACCTGTTGAGCGTATTTGCAGCCCATCGGCGAAGGCCTTCGTCCTTTTTGCTGGAGGGGTCAAACGATCCATATACATTCATGCCTTGATAGGAAATCAAGGCATCTGGGTCAACGGTGAGCAACGCCCTGCGTGCGATTTCAGGCCCCAATCGCTGCCAGTCGATCTTGAACCCGGAGGCTAGGCTGTTTACAGTAAGCTGAAAGTTCCAGAAATCAACGAACACCATCACACACACGAATGCGGTGTTGCGCTCGTGGGTCGGGTAGCATCGCTTGGGCACACCCACCAAAAATACAGGGACGCTAAACGCGTCCCTGGGGTGCTAATAGTCGGGTCACCGCTTGCCCCGTTTGATCGGGCGGCCACCCGATGGGTGTTGATTATGTAACTCTACTCGTAAGGGACTATGCCGTCAACCAGCCTGTCACTATCAATGGCGGACAGCTCCTCAAGGAGCCAGTGGCAATACAGTGGAGGCTACCCTTCACTGTGCTGGCAACTCAAGACCCCTCGGAGTGACTCGGCCTCGCATTGCATTTCCTTACGCCTCGTCTTCTATCATTGCTCCTGTGGTGTGAGCTCTGAACCAAACTCCGAATCCTGCACTTCCACCGAAGAACAACGATGGCAACAGAAGGAGAAAGCCCTCAGCGTCCACTGACGCAAGAGAAAACAGGATGACGACAGCAATTGCAACGCCTAGTATGGCGCAACCAGAGGTGACTTTGCTCCGTTTGGAAATGAAACGGGTGCGCCTGAATTGACGAACACTATCCATTGCAGTTGTGAGCTGAGTCTCTTCCCTAAAGTCACGCTGTTCTATGGGCCGCCTCGGCGGCGTCAATTGTCTCTGAGGAACTAGGCGAGAGTATCGAGCTCTGAACTCAGCATCGGTCTGATCTCCCTTGCGCTGATTGCATGGCCGACATATTACTTGGAGATTGCTTGCCTCGTTGGAGCCTCCCCTCACCACCGGCGTCATGTGGTCGATGTCGAAGCTAGGAGCAGTCCGGCGTTTGCCACAATACGCACAGACGTTGTTCTGTCGTCTCATCAACTGCCGCTTTAGGCTTTTAGGCCAGGTTACTCTCTCAGTCGGCCGAATTGTGCGCTCATCGGTCCGAGTGCGTAGCATAAGCCAAATTAGCGTATCTGCTAACCACAATGAGGCCAGTACTACCCAAGAAACTACGACCGCGAAGAGCTGAGCGTACTTCGACTGTGGAGCAACTTCGGTTAAGCCATCTTCTCGATCATTCACTTAAACATCTCCTCAAATCTTGCGGCCATACTCGAGGATCGGGCCGTGATCACGGTAGTTCTAGCAAGGATGGCAATACATGTGTGATCCAGCCAATCAACAGCGTGAATCCCTTTTAACTCCGAGTTGAACTCGCAATCTCGGTGCTCGCGAATGATGTTGCGGCAGGTTCAAGGGATAGAAGAACCAATCATCGGGGACCGCCCTAAGTCCACCCTGCGGATAGGCCCCCCCTCACAGCGGGTTGCGCCACCGCAGGCCAGGAAACCGAGCGAAGTCCGAGTCGTTCGAGTGCAGCTCCGCCTGGTACTCGATCGCGATCGCGGCAAGGTGCGCGTCCATGACCAGCTTGCCGCCCTACGTCCTACCGCTTCCAGCAGCCTGCGCACATGGCGTCAGGTGTTGGGAGCCTGGATTAATCGGCACGATGTGAGGGAGATTGAACCAACCACTCACCCAGTCAACTGCCTGTGCCGTAGCGACGGGTCGAGCAAGCATCCTGCGGTTGGTCAACAGCCTCACGAATGCGGTCGACACCACCCACGGTATGCCTACACGTTCGGCGCCGTTTACGAGTCCCTCCCACCAACGGCGGGCAGGCTCGTGCATGATAGCCCTGACGTTGAAGGCGTAGATCAGCAGGTTGGCGTCGGGGACGATCACATCCCACCCCTCTTGAGGAAGTTCTCTATGTCTTCCTCTTCGAGCAGGTCCTTAAGTCTCATTTGATCGACGCCGGGCGCAAACTCGCTATCGATCGGTGTGACGCGGTACTTGGGCCGAGGCGCCTCGCGGATGCCGGGCGACATCCCTCGTCGCAGCGTGTCGTTAACCACCTGCTTGAATGAACACCCCTGGATCCGGGCCTGCTCCTTCAGATAATCACCTATGTCATTGTCCAGTGTCAGTGTCGTTCGCATGTGAGTTTCCTTGTACTCGGATGTTCGTCTCGTTCAATGGGAGTAGCAAGCTACCGCTTCCAGCGTAGATCAACAGGTTGGCGTCGGGAACAATCACATCCCGCCCTTCTTGAGGAAGTGCTCAATGTCCTCCTCTTCGAGCAGGTCCTTCAACTTCAGTGGGTCTACGCCAGGAATAAACCCGCCGCGGATGGGATTCACCCTATACTTGGGCCGCGGGGCCTCCCGCAATCCCGGTGACATTCCCCCGCCGCCGCGTTTCGCTTACTATCTGCTTGAACGGCTTGCCCAGCAGCCGGGCCTGCTGATTCAGGAAGTCTGCTACGTCGGCATCAAGAGTCAATGTGGTCCTCATGTAGACATCATGATGCCTTAATTGAATGATGTCAAGATGCGCAAGGCTCAGCAAGGTGCGATGTGCGGACTAGTGTGCTATTATTGCATTTGGAAGGATGCGGACCACATTAGGTCTCATGCGGGCGCCTGAGTTCGAGGTTCTGATACAAAGCCAATCTTTCCGCATCCCTTGCAAGCGCAGGCTATGTCACTTGACAGGCCGCACAAGTGTGCTATCCTCTACTCATGGACTTCGCAGATCACTTAATATCATCTCTAGCGCCTTGCCGCCTTAGGGCTTCCCTAGATTCCTCGGCCGAGTCGTCTCTGGTGGCCGCTTTTGGCCGGAATTGGCCGCCTCTGGAAAACTCAACACGGCTCGGCAGCTACGAAAAGTCCGTTATTGGCCGCTCCAGCCGGACATTAATGGGAACTCGGCCTTTAGAACTGTGTCCACGTACACTTGGTGAGGACTTCCGCCCTGCGGGGCGCGATACAAGGCCGGCTGCTGCGTGTTCCATTTGTGTTCCATTGCTGCCCTGGATGTGCACTGTTTGTGTTCCAAAGATGCCCCATCGGTGCACCGAAACTGACACACTCTCAGCTATGAAATGGAACAAAACGGAACATAATGGAACACGAAAACGCGCAGAGATTGCGAAATGGTCTGTTACGAGAGAGAGCGGCAGGGAAAAGCCGGCCTCATTTCCACAAGATCAGGGCTCGCCTCGCGTCCGGGCACGACAACAGCATTGGCTTCAAGGCGCCGTCTCACTCCCGCTTTTTTGTGCCTCGATTCCGCTTTCATCCCGATTCACGAGGCGTTCAAAGTCTCTCGGAAATGCCTCGCGTTTCCGCGCACTTCAGCTACGAAATCAGTGGAATGGAGACGAAATGAGACAGATGACCTTTTTCGCGCTCGGAGTTAGCCCCCCGGCGATAGGGCTGCCCTGAAGTCTATCCGGAGGCTAGCGCCTTCTTGACGAGACCGGGAATCTCGGAGACGTCCTCCGCGACAGGTATGCCGGCCTCGGCCAGCACCCTGATCTTCTCCGCGGAAGTGTCCTGCTTCCCCTCGACGATCGTGCCGGCGTGGCCGAACCTCATTCCGGGCAGCTCGTCCATAAACCGGCCCGCGAGGTACGCCACGATCGGCAGCCGCGTCCCGTTGACCCGCACGTGATTGGCGAGCTGGGCCTCCATCGTCCCTCCCGGCTCGGTGTAAATCACGATCGCCTCGGTGTCGGGGTCTGCTTCGAACTCGGGCAGCAGCTCCGCGTAAGTCGTCCCGATGATCGGGTCTCCGCCGATGCTGACGGCCGTGCTCTGCCCCAGGCCCGCTGCCGTCAGCGTGTTCGAGATCTCGGTCGTCATGCCGCCGCTGCGCGACATGATCCCCACCGGACCGGGAGTGAACGCCCTGTTGGCGTCCTCGGCCGGGCCGCCAATTCCGCCGATCTTCGACTTGCCCGGCGACATCAGACCAAGCGTGTTCGGCCCAATCACACGCGTCCTGTGCTGACGCGCAAGCTCCAACACCTGCACGACCTGCGCCCTTGGTATCCGCTCCGTGACCACCACCACCAGCCTAATGCCGTTCGAGATCGCCTCGAACGCAGCGTCCTTCGCAAACGCCACCGGCACGCTGATGAGCGAACAGTCCACGTGAGTCTCGCTCACTATCTCCTTGACGCTGTCGTACACCGGCACGCCGTGCACATTGCGGCCCTTCCGGCCCGGCGTTACGCCTCCCACGATCTTGGAACCGTACTGGAGGCACTCCCGCGTGGCGGCAACCGCCTCTCTGCCGGTGATGCCCTGGATGATGTAGGTCGTGTGCTCGTCGATCAGGATGGACATCTATCGGCTCGCATTCTCTACCGCTATCCGCGCCGCGCCGTCCAGAGGACGTCGACCTCCCGTAGGGCTCCACGCCATACTTGCGGAGTATCTTCCTCCCCTCCTCTTCCCACGCGCCAGGAATCCGAAACGCTACGATCGCCTCTGCGGGGTCCAGGCCGAGCTCCACAACGCCCTTGATCACTCCCCTAGCTACGATGTCGACTCTCGTGTTGCTGACGATGCTCATCATGACGGCGATCTTCTTAACGCCCGGCTTGCTGAGCACCAGCTTGGTCAGGTCCCTGACCTTGGCGACGCTGGGGTTGCCGCCGATCTCGCAGTAATTGGCCGGCTTGCCTCCCCACTTCCGGACAGAGTCGAACAGCGAGAGGCTTCCTCCTCCGGCGCCGATCACGAGACCGAGGTCGCCGTCGAACTCCACGATCCTGCCCGCCACGCCCCTGTGGTCGCTGGTGTCAATCTCTGCTCCGCGAGCCTCGAATTGGGTCGGCGCCCTGCCCTGCCTCGGCTCGGCCGGAATTCCGAGCTCGGTCAGCATCCCGCGCTGCAGCGGCACCGCCTCGTCCTCCAGCTCAACGTGGCCGTCCAGTACTGCAAACCTTCCGTCCGAGAGCCTGGCAAGCGGGTTGATCTCCGCAAGCGACAGCTCGTGCTTCAGGAACAGGTCCACGAGCCGGTGGATAATCGTAGTAAGTGCGCCGAGCTCCCGCCCCGTAGCTCCCAGGCTGCTCACCAGCTCCTTGGCCCGGAAAGGCGGGAACGGCGTCAGCGTGGAGAAGTGGAGCCTGCCGACCCGGTCCGGCTGGGTCTCGGCCACGGTCTCGATGTCGATGCCGCCCACGTCGCTGAAGATCACAATGGGCAGCTTGGCGCTTCCGTCGTACGTGACCCCGATATAATACTCAGCCGCCACTTCCGATTTGCGCTCGATGAGCACCTGCTCGGGCCGCTGTCCCCCGATCTCAACTTCGAGTATGCGCGCGGCGGCGGCCTCGGCCTGTCCGGCGTCGTCCGCAAACTCCACGCCGCCGGCCTTCATTCGGCCCCCCGAAAGCACCTGCGACTTGATGACTACGGGAAACCCGATCTGCTCGCAAGCGTTCACGGCTTCAGCCGGCGTGCCCGCCAGACTGAAATCGCCCACGGGAAGCCCGCGGCTACGCAACAACTGCTTCGATTCGTACTCGAAGAACCTCACCTGTCACCGCCTGGTATTAGACCGCCGGGACATCCCCCGGCATTACACTCCGGCGCGAGTGCGCCTCCTCTCGGCCTTCTGGCGCTCCTTCGCGGCTATCAAGTCGACCTTCGCCAGCAGGTCCTTCTCGGCCCTGTACACGGCCCAGTCGATCATCTTGCCGCGAATAGCAACGGATGCAAGCCCTTCTTCAAGGGCCTTCTCGAACGCCTCTACAACTTCGGTCGCGTTGGCCACGTCCTCCTCGAGCGGAGCGTAGATCGCGTGAGAGGGCTCGATCTGGTTCGGGTGAATCAGCATTCTGCCTTCGTACCCGAGCGCGCTTCCCATTCTGCAGTCTTCCGCGAACCCGTCCGTGTCGGTGAAGGCGGGCCATGGTGGGTCGATCGCAACGACGCCGGCAGACCGCGCCGCTATCGCTACTGCCGACCGCGCGGCTATTGTCCCGCGCTGGTCAACTTGATGCGCATGTCCCGTGTGTAGTCGACAGCTCCGAAAACGATGGAGTTGACCCGGCTGCAGGACCTGGCACTCGCTTCGGCGCACAGTATGCCCCTTGCCGTCTCAGACAGAAGCTGCACGCTAACGGCGCCCGCTTCCATCCCAGCCTTCGCCTCGAGGCTCGACAGCTTCTCATCCAGCCGCTGCACGTCCTCCGCAGACTCTGTCTTGGGCAGTACCACACCGTTGAGCGACGGCCCAACGATCGCTTCCAGGTCTTCGTCCGTCATCCCCGTGTCCCAGGCGTTGAGCCGCGCATACACGTCAGCGCCCGATTCAGCAACTGCCGACGTGGACTCGCCGACCAACCGCCTGGCGCTCTCCTTCTCGGTTGGCGCAACCGAGTCCTCGAGGTCCAGGACAACCAGGTCGGATGTGAACGTTCTTGCCTTCTCGATCAGCCGGGCATTGTTGCCAGGCGTATACATCACCGATCTCTGCACCACCGGCATCGTCGACGGCACATACTCAAGCAGCGGCATATCAACCTCCTGTGGCCCCCGGTTGTGAGCCCTGGCGCTTGTTAGTCCTCGTAGAGCTTGATGACCCTGACCGTACCCTCAGGCGCCGCATCCTTGCACAGATCGCACAGGGTGCACTCGTCGAGGTTCTGCTCGACTATCGTGAGGCGGCCCTGTTCATCGGCAGCGAAGATGTCGACGGGACATGCTTCGATCAGCGTCTTGACTAGGGCCGGGTCTGTGGAGACAACAGGGTCCACTTCTACATCAATGAACATGGCCATGCGCTTCACACCTCGCCGGGCTCGGTCTCTGCTCAGGCCAGAGACATACTATGTGAAAAATTTAACAAGGAATGATAGCACGGGCACAAGCGCAGCGCGATAAAATCAGGCAAATGGCCCCAATGGCTTGAATTGGAATGGCTGATTGCAAGAGCGGGAACCCTTCCCAGCAGGCAGGATGTCCGCATCGGTCTGCGGTTTGACTGAGTAGCGAGGCGTTCATACACTTCGACCATGAATGTTAAGGGAAGGCATTATCGTTCGATCTGGCCGTCCGGCGATGGCCGGAGAGTGGAGATCATAGACCAGACACTTCTGCCGCACGCCTTCGAGACACGGACGGTCAACACCCTGGACGATGCGGAAGAGGCGATACGCACCATGCGGGTGCGGGGCGCACCGCTCATCGGCGCGATGGCCGCATACGGCGTTTGGCTTGCCATGTTCGATGACGCTTCGGATGTTGCCTTGGAAAGGGCCTGCGAGTCTCTGATCGAGACAAGGCCAACGGCAGTGAACTTGCGATGGGCGCTGGACCGAATGCGCTGCGTGCTGAGCAGCACGCCCCCAGACGGGCGAGTGGACGCCGCGTTCCGGGAGGCGGCCGCGATCTGCGACGAAGACGTCGCCACCAGCGAAGCCATAGGAGAGCACGGTGAGTCATTGGTGCGGGAGGCGTGGGAGGCCAAGGGACGTCCGGATCGGCTGAACGTCCTTACGCACTGCAACGCGGGGTGGCTGGCAACTGTCGACTGGGGCACCGCGTTAGCAGCAGTCTACAAGGCGCACGACGCCGGCGTGCCGGTCCACGTCTGGGTCGACGAGACGAGGCCCCGCAACCAGGGTGCTTCTCTTACGGCGTGGGAGCTCGGCAATCATGGAGTCCCGCACACGGTGATCGTGGACAATGCCGGAGGGCACCTCATGCAGAGGGGGCTGGTGGACCTGTGCATCGTGGGCGCCGACCGCGTCACTGCCACAGGCGACGTGGCGAACAAGATCGGTACGTACCTGAAGGCGCTCGCCGCCTACGACTGCGGTGTACCGTTTTACGTCGCGGCCCCAGTCTCCACTATCGACTGGACGGTCAAGGACGGAGTTGCAGGCATCCCGATCGAGGAACGGGCACCAGATGAGGTATCGACCATCTCCGGCCGAACCCGGTCAGGCCAGGTCTGCTCCGTAGACCTGCTTCCGAAGGGCAGCGATGCGGCGAACTACGCCTTCGACGTAACACCGGCTAAGTACGTCAGCGCTCTTATCACGGAGCTTGGAGTCTGCCCGGCGTCCGAGGCGGGGCTCAGCTCGGTTGTCGCGACTGAAGCGCGCCGGGGCTCGGTTAGAGCTCCCTGATTGCTATTCCGTGGTAGTCCAGGTTGGGCGGATTGCCGCTCTCATCGGGCTTGCCTTGAAGCAGGATTTCCACTGTCTCCCTCGTAGCAATTTCAACTACCACGACCGCGGGAGTCTCGCCGGCTCCCGCCATCGCGCCGGTTCCCTCCGGCTCGGCGCCACGTAGAAGGATGAATGCGTAGACACCGTCCGGGGAGATCGCAAGAAGGTCAGGTGCAACTCCCACGAAGGGGATCTTGTCCTTGAATTCGTTCTTCTCCGTGCTCACGATTCCAACGCTGCCGGTCCACCTGTTCGTGACCCAGAGCTCCAAGCCGTCGGGTGTCAAGGCTAGGCCATGGGCATCTGCGCCGCGCGTCGAGTCTTTGGAGATTAGCTCGTGTGTCGCCGTGTCGAAGACGTAAACGAAGCTAGTCGTGTCCTTCGAGCCGCCAGTGACGTACATCTTGCTGCCGTCCGCGGAGAGCACGCTCATCAGGTTCACCTTGACCTCATTGGGCGGGAATGCCTTGGTCACAGTGAATGACTCCAGGTCCACTATTACTAAGCCTCCGTCCTTGATGTCCGGGCCTAGAGTCACGTAAGCGAATTTGCCGTCGCTTGTGAATGCGGATGAGATCGGCTTGGCCTTCGGGGGGTCCAGCGGGTTCGTGGAGCCGAACTCGGTGGCACGAGCCAATACTGCCGGGTCCTCCGCTATGTTGAGGGTTCTGCCGATCGCGAACGTCTCGGTCTCGTGGTCCGAGACGATCTCAACCAGTTCACCGCTGCCGATCACGGATACGAGCACGCCGCTGTCGTCCGGGTAGATGTCGGCGGCGTGGCTAGAAGGGCCGGTATCGAACGTCTCAATCACTTTCCGGTCTTCGGACCTTACGACTGCCACGTTGCCGGAGACTGTGTTTGCGATCCATGCATACTCGTAGTCGGTTGTGAAGTCGATCCAGTGCGTTCGCTCAACGCCGGCGTCCGAGATGTCGACCGACTCGACCAGTTCAAGCTGGGGGTTGATGATATGGATGGTGTTGTTGAACTGGTCCATGGCCCACACTTCGTAATTGGCCGTGGACTCTGGTAGGTCAGGCTCTACCTCTTCCTCCACCGGTTCCGGCGTGGCGAGAGCGGCCTGAATTTGCTCCTCCAGCCGCTCAAACTCTTCCTGTTGCCTAGCTAATGCTTCAGAGAGCTCCTCTGCCTGTGCAGTGCTTAGCTCGCCCGCCTGGGTAATCGCTTCAAACTCTTCGAGCAGGCGCGACTCGATGTCCTGGAATCCCTGCTGCTGTTCCGACAGATTCTGTTCCAGCCGGGCAAATCGATCATTGTCTCCGCCGGCAGCCTCGACCAGATCGGCCATTAGCAGTGACATCTGTTCCTGTAGAGACTTTACGTCCCCCTGGGCGGAGGTCAAAGCAGACACTTCGTCTTTGACCTCTCCATGCGTCTCCGCTAAGGCCGACACCTGCTCCTCAAGCGCCTTCACTTCGTCCCGGATCTGAGACGTGGTCGTGTCCAGTTCTTCACTGGAGACGCCCGACCCACAGGCTGCCAGCAGCATGGCTGCAGTCAGAAGGGCGAGCATGGGCAGCAGCAGCCTTCGGCCGCACTGCCAGATGGCAACTTCAGGGTTCATGATCGATCTCGGCATTCTGTCCTCTACTATGCGCAGACAAGCTTGTCTCAGATTCATACTACCCTAAGTTTAAGGTGAGATTGCCGCAGGAGAGGGGACCCACTCTCCGTGCCTATGGAGTGCGGCCGTCAACCTCCAACCAGCCACTGCCTTGGTACGACGTAAGGGCCGAGTTCAGTCCCGCCTACCACGTGCACATGGGCGTGCGGCTGCGATTGCAGCGCCTGTCTGCCGAAGTTGGACAGTATCCGAAACCCGCCTGGGCAGAAAGTCTCCCCCACTCTGACGGCCAGCTCACCTATTCGCGCTATGCGGTCCCGGTCCGTCCACAACTCTTGCTGGCTCATGTGGACCTTCGGGATTACGAGCAGCATGACAGGAACCCACGTCAGCCGATTCTGGAAGACCATGAAGTCCTCTTCCTCGTGGAAGACGCGCGCCGGAAGTTCGCCGGCCGCGATGCTACAGAATGTGCAGAAGGTGTCGGCCTGGGCTGAGGCAGGCTCAGGCCTGGCTTCGGTCACTCTCTTCTTCCCCCGCGGGTGCGGTAATCAGGCGCTTGGAGTGGAATCACGGAGCCGATGGCCGGATCTTTCACCC
Source organism: Dehalococcoidia bacterium (assembly GCA_965237445.1). Lineage (GTDB taxonomy): Bacteria > Chloroflexota > Dehalococcoidia > Lucifugimonadales. Next base: position 2,656,595 of record OZ250142.1, read on the forward strand.
TGGAGCTTATCGGTCCGGTGTCCTGGCTGAAGTCGTCCTTGGATGTAATCACTGTGGGCAGACGTAGATTGTCCCGGTGGACAAGAATCTGAAAGACCATTTCCTGCGCCCAGTCCGAATGCCGCTCCCTCCCCAGATCATCGAGTATGAGAATCGGAGCATTTTTTACGTCTTCCAACAGCCGCATATAGCTGACGCCGCTGTCAGGCTCGTATGCGTGGCGGAGCCTGTCCATCAGTTCCGGGACCGATGCGAACATCACCGGATTGCCCTTCAGGAGTTGTTCGCGGGCGATCGCTACAGTCAGATGAGTCTTTCCCGAACCGGTATCGCCGCACAGAGTCAGCCAGCCCTGAGGCGAGTTGGCGAAGTTCCGAGCGGCCTGGTACCCAGCCAGGAGGCCATCCTCGCTCAGAGAAGAAAGGCCGCTATAGCGAGGACGGAACGAGTCAAACGTCATCCGCTCCAGCATTCTCGGATCCACTCTGCCGTATGAGGAGGAGGCTTGATGTGCTCGCGCTCCCAGCCGGAAGACTTTCGCCTGACCTTCCGACTCGATCCTCACACGTATGTACGGATCTGATTCTTCGGGCGGCAGGGCAGTCGTGATGATCGTCGGAAGCTGTGCATTGCTCCTGTGGTTGATCAACTGCCTCAGTTTTTCCTGGGACCAGGGCGTCGGGTTCCCGGAATGCAGTTCATCCATTACCAGGATCGGCGTGCCCTTGACCTGCTCGAACAGCTCATCGTAGGTAGTCTCACTGGCGGGTGAGTATGCCGACCTCAGGTGATCCAGCAGTTCCGGTACGTGGACGAAGAACACCGAGTAGCCGTTCTGGATTAGTCGATTCGAAATGGCGGCGGCAAGGTGCGTCTTGCCCGTGCCGTGTGGTCCGACGAGCACGAGCCAGCCTTCAGGTCTGGATGAGAACTCGAGAGCGATATCGTGGGCGGCACGGAACCTTTCCTTGCCACCAAAGCCCTCCAGCCTTCCGTCTCTGTCGAGGGTTTCGAACGTGTAGCGGGTAAGCGCGCCCAGGTTGCTGTAGCGTACCAAGCGGGATTGCCTGCTCTCCGTGAGCCGGTCCTCCAGGCAGCGACAGGTGACCGTTTGCCCGAACTCCGGGTGTCCCACGGGCACGTTTGGCGTGAACCATCCCCGGCCGCCGCAAACATCGCAGCCCGTATCTCTATCTAAAGAGTAGTCGTCTGACTCGTCGCGAAAGCCTTCAGTAGTAGCTCTCGCGCTTAGCTTTTGCAGGATGTCTCTCAGGTCTTCCATCGGTCTTGCCCCGAATCTCCCAACGTTCTAATACGCGTGAAACGTACCGCCAGTTTCTGACGTTCGCGTCTACTGCCTCCCTGATGGCGTCCTCAATCCACCCAGAAGGGTAAGTTTCCTCTGCCGTGCGGATCTGTTCGGCCACCAGAGGAGTTAGCATTCCAATGTTCTGCTCGTACAGGGCGTACGCGTTCGGGCGCTCCGAATTGCCCGCCCAAGTGTCGTCCATGTCTCCTTCGGCTGGCGCCGGCGAGGACGGCGGCCCGATGCTCATAGTCTCGAAAGCCCGTCGATGGGCTTCGGTGTTGAGCGTGTACACGTTCACGCTTTCGCCTTGCTTCCGCAAGGAGCCTGCGATCAAAGTTCCGCGCAAAACCGCAGCGGCGAGCGCCCGATCGAGCGCTCGCCGGCGGTCTGCCGGCGTCTTCCCCATCAGCCTTGCGAGGGTGGGGTCCGACCTCAGCTCCCTCTCTGTCAGCAGCCTTAGGTGGCCCTTTTTGTGGTGAAGGAGCCAGATGACCCGAAGCGTACACCTGAGTTCTTCCAGGTCTTCTATCTGCTCAAGAAGCGGGCCGAAGAGCGGACTTGGTACGGGGGTGTGCTGCGTTCCCCTCGGAAACCCGGCGAAGGCCATGCTATCGCGCAGGCGCCACTGCCGCCGGTTGCTCCAGGCTTTCGAACCTGGAAACGCTGTCCTTAAAGTAAAGGTGAATCCCGCCAACCGGGCCGTTCCGGTGCTTGGATACGATTAGCTCCGCGATGTTCTCCGGGTACTGCTGCGTGGGGTTGCGCCTGTCCCACTCCTCCCGCGTGGTGTAAACATCCTCGCGGTAGATGAAGGCGACGACGTCCGCGTCCTGCTCGATGCTGCCGCTCTCGCGAAGGTCTGAAAGCATGGGCCGGTGCGACGGTCGTTGCTCGACGGCGCGGCTCAACTGTGAGCACGAGAGCACCGGGATGTCCAAGTCGCGGGCCATGCCCTTCATGGACCGTGAGATTTCGCCCATCTCCTGGACGCGATTGTCGCTCCTGCCGCTGCCAGCGATGAGCTGGAGGTAGTCCACGATGAGCAAGTCCAGACCGCGTTCGGCCTGGAGGCGCCGGGCCTTGCCTCTCATCTCGACTATGCCCTGGATGGGCGTGTCGTCGATGAAAATCGGCAGGTCTGAGAGCGCGCCGATGGCGTCAAGTACCCGACGGTATTCGCTCTCGCTGAGGTGGCCGATGCGCAGGAAGTAGCTGTTGACGTTGGCCTCGCTGGCCAACAGGCGCAGCGCGATCTGGTCACTGCTCATCTCCAGGCTGAACATTCCCACGGTCTGGCCGGTCATGGCAGCGTTGCGCGCGATGTTTACGGCGAGCGTGCTCTTCCCGAGGCTTGGGCGGGCGGCTATGACCAGCATGTCGGAGCGTTGCATGCCTCCACCGAGAAGCTGGTCGATCTGGTCGAAGCCGGTCGAGACGGGCGCCAGATGGTGGTCACCGGCGACGTGAACGGCCGCCGACTCCTCCATGTATTTGTCCAGCACTTCCCTGATGTGGTGGAAGTCCCGGGTCTCCCTGCCGGTGCGGACGTTGAAGATCAGTTCCTCGGCCCTGCCCATCGTGGACTCGACGTCGGTAGTGCCCTCATAGCCGAGCTTGGCGATGTCCCCGGCGGCAGCGATGAGCTGGCGCATCACCGAGCACTGGCGCACGATGCGGGCGTACTGCTCGATGTGGACGGACGTTGGAACCGTGGCCACGAGGTGGCCCAAGTAGTCGCTGCCGCCCGCTTCCTCGAGGCGGCCCTGGAGCGAAAGCTCGTGGGCAAGGGTTACCTGGTTTACGGATTCGTCGCGGCCGAAAAGCGAGAGAACGCCCTCATAGCACCAGCGGTTCTTGGAGACGTAGAAGTCCATCGGGAACAGGAACGAAGAGACGCGGTTGAGCGACTCGGGGTCGATCAGAAGGGAGCCGATGACCGACTCCTCGGCGTCCGGATCGTGGGGCAGAAGTCTATCTGTGTACACTCTTCGAGCGGACCTCCGGGGAGCCCGGCCAAGGGTCAAATTACCCCGCCGAGGCGATGGGGGAAGTATGCCATGCCGGGTGTTTCATGTCACCCTGCCCGGAGACTTTTGCGTAACCTGCCGACGGTCCCCACACCCTGCCCCTTTCACCCTGACCCCTCGAGGGACTCGGGGCAGGCTCTAGCCCTCTCCCATCGAGTGAGAGGTAATTTATAGGTGCAGCCTCGCGGTCGTGCAAAGATCTCTAGCCAGGGGGCAGTGCATGCTGCGCGATCATGCTGGACGCGGCGCTCCCAGCAGGACTTGAAAAGCCGCAATTCCGGCGTTGGTGTGAAAAGTATGTTCCATTATGTTCCGTTATGTTCCATTTCGTAGCTGGGCACCGGTGAATTCCGGAGCTCATTTGGAACACGTTTGGAACCTGAAAGGGGCACGTTCGGGGAAGAATGGAACACAAATGGAACACGTGGTCGGAGCTTCTTCGGCTGCGCTCAGGACCGGGCCTGGACCCATGACTTTGAGCGCGCAACGCGACATTCAGGGGCCTAGATGGTTGCAGTGCTGGATTCATACGCATATATTAGCACGCCAGTTCTTGCAAGGCAAGAGCCGTTGATCGAAGTTAACGGGGCGGCGCGCATTCGGGAGGCCTTAGATCCCTCGACTTCGCTCGGGATGACAGTTGGGGCGGGCGCAGCACGTTGTGATTGGGCCACTCGGGCGTTCACTTGACGAGCCGAGGAGAGGTGAACGGACACGGAGTGGTGTTATTGAAGTGGCTTCCAGGGTGCGGAGTCCGGTGTCTAACTTAATGGCGGATGGCACGAAACTACGAGAAGGTCAGATATTTGATTGAGGCAACAGACGTGGAGGCTAGAAAGGCACTTCCGGCCTAGCGCAGCGTAATGCAAAGCAGAGCGCTCATTGACGAGGTGTGGCAGGCGTGAGATTCTCGCGCAGATGATGCGCATGAGAGCGATTGTTCCGGCGGGGATGGTGTATGCCGTGGCGCCAACGGCCGCGGTGATCATGGGCGACTCGCTGATGTACGTTGTGCTGCCCGTGGCGGCGGTGGAGTTCGGGGCCGGCAGCCAGTACGGGCTATCGGCGTCGTTCTGGATTGGTCTCGCACTCAGCATCAACCGGTTCGTGCGGCTGGCCAGCAACGCGTTCGCGGCCACCCTGTACCAGTGGTTTGGCGTGCGCTGGCCTTTCGTGGGTTCGATTGTCCTCGGCGCGCTTACTACTCTCGCCTACGGACTAGGGAGCGGTCTCGTGGTACTGCTGGCGGCGCGCGCCTTGTGGGGCGTTGCCTACTCCTGCATGCGGCTTGCCGCGCACCTGATGGCGTTCGCAGTTGGCACGTCCGAGATGCGGGGAAGGCTGATGGGCTTCTTCAACTCAGGGCAACGGTCCGGCAGCCTTGTCGCAGTCACCGCCGGGGCGCTGCTGTACCAACTCACGTCGAAAGAGGTGACGTTCACTGTCCTGGCAGGCGTGGGGCTGCTGGGAGTTATTGTCGCCGTCAGAGTGCCGGACCTCAGGCCAGAGCGCGTCCGGCCAACCGTGAAGGGCCTGCTGGAGCGACTGAACGCCTGGGACCTCGCCGTGTCGAGACTCCCGGGCTATGGCCGCAGGCTCCGGCTTCCTCTCCTCTCCATCAGCCTGATGTCGTTCGCGACGGCGTTTGCGGCGAACGGCCTGGCAATCGCCACGGTGGCCCCGTACATTGCCGAGTTTGCGGACGAGAACGGAGAGTTGTTCGGCGGGCCCCTCGCCGTGGTTACGCTCGCCGGCCTGATGGTCGGCTTCAGATGGGCCTGCGACCTCGGGCTTGGAGTGCCGCTGGGGCACCTGTCGGACCGCATAGGCAGACGGGCTTCGATAGCTTATGGAATGGCTGTAATGTTCGGCTCGCTGGCATTGATGGCGCTGTTCGACTCCGCAGTCGCCGCCTTAGTCGGGATGCCGCTGTTGTTCGCGTCAGGCGTGGGAGTGGGCGCGGCCCTGGACGCTGCGATGGGCGAGACATCGACGGATCGAACCAGAGCTGCGGCGATGGGCCGGTACGCGACGTGGTACGACCTGGGGGCGGCGCTGGGGCCGTTCGCTGGATTCCTCATTGCCGACAGGATCGGCTTCCAGGGTGGGTTTCTTGTGGCGGCGGTGCTGCTGCTGGGAACCTGGGGGTTGTACGTGGTTGCTACACGGAGGCGGTAGTGGCTGGGGGCGGGTGAAAGTGGTCGGGCTCAGGGCTACGCGGCTCCTGACTGACCTTCCAATGCCGCAGTTATCTATATGGCTGGTGTGTACGCGAATGGGCTGTCGTCGGGTGGCATTTCGAATGGCGGCGATGTCGCGGAGATGAACACGAGCTTGCCTACGCCAATGTTACGTATGGAGTGGTCCGCACCGGGGGGCACCAAGACAGCGGTGCCCGTGCCGACTTCCGACGTTTCGTCGCCTACAGTCATGGCGCCCTGCCCTTCCACGATCACGTAGACCTGCTCGGTGTCGGCGTGGGAATGGATGGGCTGCTAGCTTTACGGTTCGCCTTCCACCCAGGCGATGCAGACGTTGGTCGCTCCGAACTGGCCGGGTGCGAGCAGCAGGTGAGAGACCTGCCCGCCGCGTTGATTCCGTGGACTGTCTTCTAGAGGCTGGATGTGCATAGGGAGATCCTATGGCACTGAGTGAGTTGTAGGCGCTTTCTAGGGAAGATGCAACTTCTTAGATGCACTTACTCGATGCGCCTTCTATTGCTACATCAGTGAGGCGTACCTTCTCTATCCAGCAGACGAACGGCCATCCTCCAAATGCTTAGGTCCATACTGAATTCATCTGCATGTTTCAATACGCCTCTAGAGTATCGAAGAGATACGTCGTCTGCTTCTTCATTGTCGCAGATAGACTTGTAGTGCCGATACAGATCAGATTTAGTAGCAGGGGTGCTATAACGAGACAAAGCGGAACCTAAAGGCAAGATGCATGAGGTTGCAATAAGTGTTGCCTCAAATAGTTGTGCAGTGGAGCCGTCTCGTTGTTCGCTTGCACGAAGGTGTCCACAATTGCCCTTCGTAAAGACCGCGTCTGATAGCATCTTGTCCGAAGTTCTGCCCAATATGAACTGTCTGTATTCGACCGGGGCAATCGTACGGGCAGTCCACAACTGAACCGTTGTAAATCCCGCCTCGTTAGAGATCTGAAGAGCAGATTTCAAGTTTTGAATGGACTTATCAATCTCACGAAGGCTCAACCTAGACGGTTCGAAGAATAACAGGACGCTTGATGTGGCATTAGGTGGAAAATGCGAGAGGGAGGTCCTGATGTACTGGGGACGATTAGACGTTGGCAGAGGAAGGATTTCGTCAAAGAATCGCTCAAGGTAGCCTTCTGCGTCGAATTTTTCACCATAGAATGATCCAATTGAGTGAATTAACTCTGACTGATTCAAAGCAACTACAAACACAACGCCCTCTGTATGAAAGACATGCTCCAGCAGTTGGAGCATGTCTACTGAGTATTCAGGGCTGCATCTGTCTAACTCGTCAATCATGATTACTACCGGGCGATCTGACCATTCCATTGCTGCAGAAGACAAGAGTGAGGCGAATTCATCTGGCGAGTCGATTCTGACATCTGATCTATCCTCGGGTTCAGGTGTCAAAATGTTACTGGCTGCTTCAATGCCTGAAGTCACAATTTGCGGAATTGGTTCAAGTTCAGGTTGGAGGAAAGAAACAAGCTTGACGCTGCGAGAAAGTTTAGGAGCATTACACGCTAGAAAGGCACGTAGCTTCTTGTGAAAAGGAGTCCGCTTCGAACCGGTAACTTCGATTTGACTCAAGATCGCTGATGTCAGGGCACAGAATGGATCGGCATTAAAGGCCTTCCAAGCATTGAATTGGACGACTTTGACGCCTTGATGGCGAAGATAGGCCGCCCACAATGCCATGAAAGTCGACTTGCCAGCACCCCAGCGTCCATCAATAGCTACGGCTTGAGGGCTACGGGATAACAGTGCTTCGGTACGGCTAGCTATCGCGGGCTCCAAGCCTAGCAGGTCGTACTTGAACACATCGTTAGGAGGGATACATATGAGAGGAGAAGGCATGACTCACCGATTGGTACTATCGAACGTCTACACCTTGCGGGCTAAGCGGTGCACATGTATTGAATGGACGCGTACGAAGAGCCTAGCTCCTGTTATAAATGAAGGGCTTATGCATGAGCCTTGAGGAGTGGTTTCTTAACTTAGTGGAGTAAGGGGAAGTGCTGTCGCGTCACTCCGCGTCTTCGTCTTCGCCAGCCTTCCCGTTCGCGTCTGGAGCGGCGTCTTCGTCCTGGTCTTCGGCTTCGACGTCGGACTTCAGCATGTCCTCGGGGTCTGTGCCTGTGGGGTAGACGAGGACCTGAATGCCGGCTTCGACGTCGGTGTGTAACCTCACGACGATGTCGAACAGGCCTACCTCGCGGATCGGATCGGCGACTTCGACGGTGCGGCGGTCGATTTCGCGGTCGGTGAGCTCCGATAGCTTTTCGGCGACGATGGCGCTGGTGACGGAGCCGTACAGGCGGCCGTTGGCTCCGGCGCGCATCGGAACGTCGACGCGGGCGCCATCGAGGGCGCCAGCAAGGTCGCGCATGTCATGTAGGGATTTGACGCGCTTCACGTCGGCATCGCGGGAGAGCCGCTGGATACGCTGAAGGGCGCTCTTGGTAGCGGGGATAGCAAGCTGCTTGGGGATGAGATAGTTGCGGGCGAAGCCGTTCTTGACATCCTTTACGTCGCCGCCCTGGGCAACGCCTTCCACGTCATCTAAGAAAACAACCTTCATGTCTTGGGACCTCTTGAGTTGGCGGGGCCGGCTGCGCTCAGAGTGTTCGTAGCTTGCCCGGCAAGTTGGAATCGCTTGGCTGTACGCGGCGAATTATAGCACGGGGAGTTTTCGCAAACCGGGTCAGTGCCGAGCGGCGTGTCCGGCGCGGTTAGCCGGCTCCAGCGGAGTGTTCCGATCGCGATGGCGAGCCGGCGGCGCTCCCGTCGACGTCGAGCCGGCGTTCGAGGCGCACGAGCGTTTCCTGCGTGGCGCGGATCTCGCGCAGCAGATCTTCCCGCGACACGGGCTCGTCGAGCTCCCTCAACCGTTCGACCTTCTCTTCGTCGAGGTTGTTGATGATGATGGCAATGAACATGTTGATTACGACGAACGTTCCCACCACTACGAAGGTCAGAAAGTACATCCACGCCAGCGGATTGAAGACCATCGCAGTGTCAAGCATGTCCGTCCAGCCCTCCAGCGTGATGATCTTGAACAGCGTAAGGAGGGCGGTGCCGAGGTTGCCCCAGTTCTGAGGGTCCTGCTCATTGAAGAGGTAGTAGCCGATGATCGCGTACACGTACACGATGATGCTCATGAGCATCAGGACATGGCCCACGCTGGGGATGGAACGCACGAGAGCCGCCACTATCAGGCGGAGCTCATTGATGGTGGAGATGAGGCGCAGGACGCGGAGCAGCCGGGCAAGCCGGGCGATCAGCGCCAATGGGCCGAGGGCCGGGATCAGGGCGGCGACGATAACCAGGAAGTCGAAGACGTTCCAGCCGTCCCTGAAGTAGCCAATTGCGCGAGGCTCAGATGCGGCCATCTTTATGACGGCCTCGGCAATGAAGATGGCGAGCAGTGCCCAGAATGCGCCTTCGATCCAGTTGCCGATGTTGCGCTCGAGGACGGCGGAGGTGCCGAGGCCGAGGAGGGCGGCGTTGAGGAGGATGACGGCGACGATGCCCAGCTCGAAGGCGTTCGAGCGGACGAGGCGCTGGGATAGGCGCGTGAGGCGGGTCATGGCGGTGGGGCGGAGGTTAGGGTCGTGTGGTCGCCGGTGGCATCAGGAGAAGCGGACCTTGAATTCGGCGGGGTCTTGGCCCGCGTGTTGGATGGCGCGGACCGTGAGGCGCAAGATGTCCTTTGCGGAGAAATGAGTCTCCACGTAGTAAGGGGGTAACTCAATATAGCTTCTCATAGGTTTCCCATTCTTGTGAAACGCACTTGCAGCAAGCAGATATCTATGGCCCTTTGTCAGCTGGAGGGGAACGTCCTTGTTCGTCAGTTTCTTTGTTGACAGAAGCCAACGAAATGCCTCAATCATTACGCTCTTCCACGAGCTCATTAGAACTGTGCATCCGTGCGGGAGAAGCATTGCCGCTGGGGCTTGTTTACCTGACACTGAGCCCAGGCTCGCAATCGATTCCCAGTCGTAGCTGTCTGAAGATACCCGATGAATTTCGAGCGGACGAGACGCCTCGACTTGGACTATCTCAGGGCTCTGCGCGCTAGGTTCTACGGAGATGGGCTCTGTCGCAACTGGCAGAAGCGGCGTTTGCCCTGCGAGGAGCGTGCCCTCTTCCGCGCTGCGCCTCCAAAGCGCCAACGCCTTGAGGCACACTTCAGAGATAGTATATTCAAGGAGGTCTAGCCGTATCTCCGGCTTAGTACGGTCAATGCCCGCAAAGTTGTAAACTTCCCATCTCCTACCGTCAGTTAACAGAAAGTATTTAGCCTGAGAATGTGTGGAATAAAGAATACCTTGATGCAAGCGCTTTCCCGCCCTGCAGGGGCTCGTCTAACTCTCTTGGATTCAATGATCATTGCAGGTTTGCCCTGGACCAAAAGAGCGTAGTCAGCCAGCCCATACCGTTAGGTATGCGGTACTCTGGAATGCAACAACGCTGGGATCTTCGAGGTGTCCCAGCCGAGCTCCTCTTAAGAACGGATCGATCAAGGCATACCTTGTCTAGCGCCTCGCTCTGACTGAGCGCGGCCTTATGCTTGACAATGCGCTGCTTCAGCGTCTCTACCAATTCGAGCAGACTATCCAGCGGCATGTACGGCCTCCTAGCTGGAATAGGGCGGATTATAGCAGGACGGCGTAGCTGAGAATGCCGTAAGTTCGTTGACACTCGGAAGGGGCGCAAGCTAGAATCTGCCAGGAAAATCAAAGCAGTCCAAAGCGGACGGAAAGCGACGAAATGCTCAGAATCAGACTCAGGCGGGTGGGCGCTCGGGGACAGCCGAGCTACAGGATAGTGGTTGCCGACAAGAGGGCCGCCCGGGATGGAGCGTTCGTCGATCACCTCGGACACTACAACCCCAGGACCGATCCCCCCACGGTGGTGCTGGACCGGGAGAAGGCGCAGAAGTGGCTTGACGTGGGCGCCCAGCCCTCCGACGCCGTGCGGCGCATGCTCGACTGGACTAAGGAACCCCAGCCTGATCCTTCGGCGGACTCAGAGCAGGCTCCTTCCCAAACTGAAGAGGGTGACTCAGAAAGCGATGAGTCGTGACCGACCTCATCCGGTACATTGTCGAATCGATCGTTAACCACCCGGACGAGGTGGAGATCGAAGAGGAGGACCGGCGGGGCCGGACCGTCTACCGGCTGTACGTCTGCCCCGAGGACAAAGGTAAGATCATCGGCCGCGGCGGCCGGATGGCCCAGTCGATCCGCGCGCTGCTGAGGGTTGCGGCTGTCAAGCAGGACGTCCGTGTCGTCCTCGAGATCGTCTGACCCCAGCACGGAGTCCCCGCCAGGCCGGACCCCCGAAGCCGGCAAGCAACGCGAAGTCCCGCCCGACCACGTGGTCGTTGGGCGCGTCCTCGGACCCTGGGGGCGGCACGGGGAAGTCAAACTCCAGCTTCACACCGACTTATCCCGACAGGTTCGCCTCCGGCGCCGTGGTGTTCTTGGATGAAGCTCCGGTCACCGTTCAGCGCAGCAGGCCGTACAAGACCGGGCTGCTGGTCAAGCTTGGGGGCGTGAACGGCCGCAGCGCAGCCTCGCGTCTGCGGGACGCGTACCTGACTGTGCCCTCGGCTGAACTGCCGGAGCTGGACGATACGACTTATTACCATTTCCAGATCGTGGGCATGGAAGTCATGACCGCGGAGGGCGAACGGCTGGGCAAGGTGCGCGAGATCCTGGAGACGGGCAGCAACGACGTGTACGTGGTGCAGCGCGAGTCCGAGCGGGACCTGCTGGTGCCGGCGATCGCAGACGTGGTGCTCGAAGTGGACGTGAGTGCAGGACGCATGACCGTGGACCTGCTGGAGGGTCTGGCTTAGGGGCGAATCGGCGCGCCGCAAGTGCGGGAGGCCGGCGTGGGCGGTGGTTAGCGCACTGCGAGTGTCGATGCTGCGTCCGCGCTACTCTACAGTGCGGACGTGTGGGTAGCGGGATATTTTGGCGTCGGACGTTACCAGCGGACAGCCGTGCACCCTGGCGGTGGCGACGATGATCTGGTCGGACGGGTCGCGGTGGAAGACGCCCGGCAGGCTGACCGACTCGACGGCGACCTCGGGAGTCAACTGCAGCAGGGTAAGGCCCGGATACCGTCAGCGCCGCGTCAAACCAATCGGAGAGCGCCAGGGGCAGCGCCAAGCGGCGATACTCCGCCAGCTTGGCGACTTCCCAGCATGACATTGCGCTGACGCCGATACTGTCGCCTTCGTTCCGGGCTATCTCCGCCTGCTGCGATTCTGTGAGCCGGTCAGGATCGTGCGTCCACCAGACCCACGCGTGCGTGTCCAGCACGATCACGACATGACCTCCCAATCGTGCTCAGCTACAGGTTCGAATGGCAGATCGAACGTGTAGGGCTCGCCCCTCAAGGGGTACCGTGCGTCCTTAGGGGTGACCTTCCTGACCGCCCACGTCGGCTCAGGTTCCAGCGTGAAGTGCTGGCCGTGGTTCAGGATGTAAATCCGCGGGTTTGATCCCGATATGTTGACTACCCGGTACATTGTTGCTCCTCCGCTCGTAAGGGCGTAGTGCGCCCTCTGGTCAGAAATCTTGATCAGTTCCCAGTCCATGAAGGACGATTCCGTGCCTTTGACCTCGATCCGCATCTGCTCCCCGCCCGCGGATACGATCAGGTCAGCGCCGTCAACATCCTCTTCGATCTCCACATCGTCCCCGTACCTGTCGACCAGGTACTTACGGACGATGTACCCGGTGCTTTCCGCAGCGCCAAGGCCAGCCATTGCCCGACGGTCCTCCGGCGTTAGCTCAACCTCGACGGATGGGTAGATGCCGGGAGGGCTCAGCGACGTCTCATGGCGGGCATAGAGCCCTTCCGGACTGGTTGGCGGCTTGTGTTCCGAAAGATAGGGGTACTCGCTTGAAGACCTGAGCATGTCAGCCCTCGCGATCGCCCGCTGTATCTCTGCCTGCTGGGTCACATCGTCGTCTTCAGGGTCAGCGACGAGTCGGTACTCGCCTCTCGCGACGCGCCATACCTTTGGGGCCGCTCCTTTTTTCACGAAATCGCCAACTGCATTGCCATCAGTTGAGACGCTGCTGTTGGACGGATTGACGTTGATTGTGTTTCGGGAATAAGAGGGGCCGGCCGGCTCCTCCATGAACTCCCTTAGGTGACCTGCCTTCCAGATTCGGGGAATCAGGCCGCGCTCCCGCAAACTGTAGACGTGGTCCCAGAAGCTGAAACCAGACCTGTTCAATTGTCTCCTCCCTCGATGCAATCCTCTTCACTTCAAATTACAATTACCTATTATATTACATGCATGTAATAGGTAAAGCAATAAGCAACAGGAATGGCATCCCAGCGGATGACGGCCAGACGGGCCAGCGCTGTCTCGACCGACGGCGGAGGCCGGTGCTAGAATCACGGCATATCTCGACCCTCACAAGAGCACTTCCACAGGTACTTTCAGAATGTCCGGCCACTCCAAATGGAGTCAGATCAAGCACCAGAAGAAGATCACGGACGCGAGGCGCGGCAAACTCTTTACGCAGCTCGCCAAGGAAATCATCGTGGCGGCGCGGGACGGCGGGGACCCTGACCTGAACTTCAGGCTTCGCATGGCGATCCAGCGCGCCAAAGACGCCAATATGCCGTCCTCGAACATCGAGCGGGCGATCTCCCGCGGCTCAGGCACAGGCGCCGACGCCGCCCAACTGCATGAGATCACATACGAGGGATATGGGCCCGGTGGTGTGGCGATCATGCTTCAGACGCTCACGGACAACCGGAATCGGACGGCTTCGGCAGTGCGCGCGGTCTTCTCGAAGGCGGGGAGCAGCCTGGCGGAACAGGGTTCGGTCTCGTGGCAGTTTTCGCAGACAGGAGTGCTGATGGTGGAGGCGGGCGACGAGCAGGCCGAAGAGTTCGCGTTGGCGGCGATCGATGCCGGAGCCGACGACTTCGACACGTACGAAACGACGCTCGAGGTCAGGGCCGAGCCCGGCTCGCTGGAGGCTGTCCGAGGGGCGCTGGAGGGTCTGGACGCGGCAATTAGCTCGTCTGAGCTATCGATGCTGCCAACGAACACGATATCACTCGACGACCGCACTGCCGGCCAGGTGCTGCGGCTTCTAGACCAACTGGAGGACCTCGACGACGTCCAGCGCATTTACTCCAACGCGGACTTCTCCGACGAGCTGCTGGAGGCGTACCGAACGGAGGAGTAGCGGCAAGGCACCGGAGGACCTGCCATACGGATACTAGGAATCGATCCAGGCACCTACACGATGGGCGTCGGCGTGGTTGACGTCGCGGGAGGCGACATGTCGCTGGTAGGATACGACGCGATCCAGCCCCCGCGACGAGCGCCGCTGCCAGAGCGGCTGCACGCCCTGTACGAGCGGCTGGTCGCCTACATAGCCGACAACCGGCCGACTGAGGTCGCGATCGAGGAGCCGTTCGTGGCGCGCAACAGCCGTTCAGCGATTGCGGTGGGCCAGGCACAGGCGATCGCGTTCCTCGCCTCGGCAAGCGTGGGGCTGCCGGTGCACACGTACCAGCCGACGCAGGTCAAGCAGGCTGTAACTGACCATGGTGGAAGCTCGAAGGAGCAGGTGCAGGAGATGGTGAGCATCCTGCTTGGACTCCCCCACCCGCCCCGACCGGACGACGCGTCCGACGCTCTTGCCGTAGCCATCTGCCACATCAACTCGCTGCATACCCGAAGCCTGGCGATGACGGAATGAGCGAATGATCTCATCCGTGTCCGGCGAGCTACGGGCATCAGGGTCCGACTGGGTTGAGATAGAGCTTGGCGGCGCGCTGACGCTGCGTATCAATGCGCCGAGCCTGACGGTGGAATCGCTCGGCAAGCCCGGCGACAGGGTGCGGCTGTTTACGTACCTTGCGGTCAGAGAGGACGATCTGTCTCTGTTCGGCTTCGACAGCGAGGAGTCGCGCTCGGCCTTCGAGGCGTTAATCGGGATCAGCGGCGTTGGGCCAAGGGTGGCGCTCAGCATTCTGTCGACGCTGCGGCCGGAATCGCTCGCGGCCGCGATTGCAGGCGGCGACGTCGCAGCGTTCCGAGGCGTGCACGGGGTGGGCAAGAAGACAGCCAGCAGGATTGTCCTAGAGCTAGCGGGCAAGCTGGAGTTGTTCGCCGCTCCCTCGGTCGCGTCAGGTTCCGACCAGGAGGTGGTCGAGGCGCTGATGGCGGCAGGTCTGGGCGTCCTCGAGGCGAGGGAAGCGGCGACCAACCTGTCGTTCGGCACCTCCGACTCGCTGGAAGACCGCGTTCGAGAGGCGTTCCAGCGTATCGGTAGCGAGTAGGCAGCGTGCGAGAGAAATCTGACGCTTGGGCGGACGTTTACGATGCGGTGCACGTCGACGTCCACAAGGACGTTCCGTTCTACGTAGAGATGGCTCGTGAGTCGGGCGGGCCTGTCCTAGAGCTAGGCTGCGGCACGGGACGTGTCACGTTTAAGATTGCTGCTGCGGGAATCGAGATCACGGGCATTGATATCTCTCCCGCGATGCTGAAAGTGGCCAAAGACAAGGCTGCGACCACGGAAGGTGACCCAGCAGCGGCGACCTTAGTCGAGGCCAGCATGAGTGACTTCAACTTGGGGCAGCGGTTTAGTCTTACTATCGTGCCGTTCCATGGCTTCCAATCGCTGCTGACCGTGCCGGAGCAGATTTCGACACTAGCCGCGGTCAAGAGGCATCTCGAACCTGGCGGCTTGCTGGCCTTCGACATGTTCGTGCCAGAGCCGAGCACGCTTGTGCAGGACCAGGATGTTCCCTATCACCTCAAAGACGTTACGGACCCCAAGTCAGGCGTGCGTAGAGTGCTGTACCAGCAGAGCGCGTATGACAACTTTGCCCAGCTTGTTCACGCGCGGATCATTATCGAGGAGCTGGATGCTTTTGGAGTAGTTGCCCGGAAGCTCTACCGGGAGTTTTCGCTACGGTACTCGTATCGGTGGGAGATACGACACCTTCTAGCATCGTGTGGGTTTGACAACATACAGGTCTACGGCGGATTCGACGGCTCAGAGCTTGATGAATCGAGCGACGATATGGTGTGGACGGCACGCTCGCCTTAGCTGCCACTCATTCCATTCCCACGTTACACTGGAGTCACGCACCGCCATATGTTCCAAGAGCCTCAAGATGCCTGAGTTCAAGATAGCAGCCGACTTCAAGCCCACGGGCGACCAGCCACAGGCGATCGACGCGCTGACGCGCGGCATCAACGAGAGCCTGCGTCATCAGTCACTACTCGGGGTCACGGGAAGCGGCAAGACGTTCACAATGGCGTGTGTCGTGGAGAATGTGCAGCGTCCAACGCTTGTTATCGCCCACAACAAGACACTGGCCGCGCAGCTAGCCACGGAGTTCAAGGAGTTCTTTCCAAGCAACGCCGTGGAGTACTTCGTCAGCTACTACGACTACTACCAGCCAGAGGCCTACCTGCCGCGCACGGACACGTACATCGAGAAAGACGCGGACATAAACGACGAGTTGGACAAGCTTAGGCACGCGGCCACAAGGGCGCTGCTCACCCGCCGAGACACCCTAATAGTGGCGTCCGTATCTTGCATCTTCGGCCTAGGTTCGCCAGAAGAGTACATTGGCATGATGGCGTCGCTTCGCAAGGGCGCGCCCCTTTCGCCGCGCCGGCTTGCACGACAACTGATCGATATGCAGTACGACCGGAACGACTACGAGCCTTCTCGCGGACAGTTCCGCGTCCGGGGCGACACCCTAGAGGTATTGCCGGCGTACGAAGAGATAGCAGTGCGCGTGCAGTTCGACTGGGACGAGGTTGCGCGCATCATCGAGTTCGACCCCGTTACCGGAGAGATGCTGGGCGAGTCCGACGAGATTGAGATCTATCCCGCGAAGCACTTCGTCACTCCAGAAGATAAGCTGAGACTCGCGCTAGAAGACATAGAGGCCGAACTCGAAGAGCAGCTTCCGATGCTCAAGAGCCAGGGCAAGCTCCTTGAGGCCCAGCGGCTGGAGTCACGCACGAAGTACGATCTTGAGATGTTGAGGGAGGCAGGGTACTGCTCAGGGGTGGAGAACTACTCCCGGCATCTTTCCAGGCGCGAAGCCGGGAGCACCCCCTACACGTTGATTGACTACTTCCCTGAGGATTTCCTCCTGTTTATCGACGAGTCACACATGACGCTTCCCCAACTCAGGGGAATGTACTTTGGCGACCGTTCGCGGAAGGAAGTGCTGGTCGAATATGGGTTCCGGCTCCCGTCCGCGCTCGACAACCGGCCGCTCAACTTTGGCGAGTTCGAAGAGCGCGTGTGCCAGGCGGTGTATGTTTCGGCAACGCCGGGACCCTACGAGTACGAACACTCGCAACAGATCGTGGAACAGGTAATCAGACCGACGGGGCTGACCGACCCTGTGATCGAGGTGAAGCCGACGACGGGACAGATCGACGATCTTCTTCACCAGATCGGCGAGCGCACCAAACAGGGTCAGCGCTGCCTGGTTACCACCCTTACGAAGAGGATGGCCGAGGAGCTGTCCGACTATCTTCGCGAGGTGGGCGTGAAGGTCCACTACCTGCACTCGGAGATCGATACGCTGGAGCGGAGCGAGATCCTGCGGGACCTGCGCCTAGGCGTTTACGACGTGGTGGTTGGCATCAACCTTCTAAGGGAGGGCCTGGACCTGCCGGAAGTCAGCCTCGTCGCCATCCTCGATGCGGACAAGGAGGGATACCTTCGCTCCGACACGTCGCTGATCCAGACTGTAGGCCGCGCCGCGAGGCACGTGGACGGCCACGTGATCATGTATGCCGATGACATCACAAACTCAATGCGCCGGGCTATCGACGAAACGAACAGGCGTCGAGCTATCCAGGCGCAGTACAACCTCGAGCATGGGATAACTCCGCAGGGCATCCAGAAGACGGTCAGGGACATAACGGAGCGCGTCAGAGCGATTGCCGAGACCAGGGCCCCTTACGTGGCGTCCGGCGAGATTCCAAAGGAAGACATCATGCGGCTCATCAAGGGCTTGGAGTCGCAGATGAAGACGGCCTCGCGGAACCTGGAGTTCGAGAAGGCGGCACTGATCCGGGACCAGATCATCGACCTGCGGAAGGTGATGGCGGGGTAAGGCTAGCGTCCGCAGTGCCCCGGCGAATTGAAAGTCAGGCCGTCAGGTGAGTGGAAGTTGGAGTAGCGGCGTTTCAAGCGCCTCCGCCTAGCCCGAGCATCTGTCTTGCTATTCCGGACGCCACTTCCTTGATCAAGGCGAGAGGGACACTTTGTAGATCGCTTTCTCGTATGAACCCCTTGGTCTTTTGCCATACGCTCTCAGCGCGGATGGCATCGAGAAGGTCGTTCCCCTCCCAGGTGAGACCCTTCACTACCAGAAGCAGGCGTCCGCGGTTTGCCAATTGGCTGGAGCCTTCAACCAGCCCTGCGGAAATCAACAGATGCAGATTGTAGTCACTAAGTTCTTCTGGATAGCCAGTTATGCGCGTGTTCATGATCGGCGCCGGCCCCATGCTCTCGATCTTGAGCAATAGCTCTCGAATCAAGTCCATGTCCCGTTTCATGTAGTTCCCCTCGGCGCGTTGGAAATCTTGTGAAGTTCACGTCCGGACAGAACTTCACTGCGACTTGCCCATGATCGCGCTACGATTGCATCGTAGAGACCTTGTTGCTCCCTCACATTGCTGTCGCGATTGTCCTGGTGAACCTGATAGCTTCCGAGTGTTTGCCCCTTCACGATATCGATCGCTGAACGAATCTCTTCTTCCAATGTTGTGTCGAAGATGCCGGGATCGTCAGTGCCTACAACGAAGGGAACATCACTAGCTGCAAATTGGACCAAGGGGTGATGTTTCGTATCAGTAATTCCAGCGATTCGGCGGTTCGAGGTTGGACAAACCTCAATAAATGAGCCCAATGACTTGACGCACTCGATGGCGTACTTCTGGCGAAGCCTGACCTCTCTGAGCTTTCGGTCATCGTATTCAGTCTCCAAGGGGCGGTGCTTGTCCGATATATGGAGGCGGCGTAGCTCCATCTCTACCGCATTGACATCGATGTGAACGCCGTGCAGACGCAAGCCGTCTCTGTGTCGCAGGTCATAGCGTAGCTGGTCGATGCGTTCGCCGATGCTCTCACCGCGGGTGTGTGGGCCGTACATCTCCGGGTCCACGCCGAGGGCTATGGCGTGACCCAGGCGATGCGCGCCCATTTCGGCTGCCTCATGCACCCAACGGACCGCGCTTTCGAGGGACTTGTCGTTGAAGCTCTCTCCGACGTGATACAGGATAGCCAGCGCCCGGTCCGGATGCCGTCGGTTGAAACTCTTAACTTCATCGAACAGTTCCCGCTTCTCTTTCGGTGGATGACCCTCCTCGACGTTGCAGAAATCTATGCCCGTAAGCCACTTCCCGTACGGGCCAGTCGCCGTTTCACGGACCACTTCCCAGTCGGGCCATGGGTCATCTCTCGGAAGGATGACCGCAAAGCGCGGTTGGATGTTGGAGTCCTCGTAATTTGAGTATGACTCGAGAACCGCCGCAATTGCGCCCTTAGCTTGGGGCCGTGTGAACGCGTGATTGAGCAGCATCCGCTGTTCAGCGTAGCCTACGTTCTGTTCCCGCTGCCTTGCGATGACTTTGTGGATGATGCCGCATAGCTCGTCGACAACAGAAGCAAAGCTCGCCTCTCCTCGGAGGAGCTTCGAAAACTCACTGCCGTTGAGCAGCAGGTCGTACTTGGCCTGGAAGCGTCTGAAATCGCCTCCGTCTCTGTCACCGAACACGAAGAGCCGCCTAAATTCCTCGACGGCTCCTGGGTCGCCCTGATTACACCTTTCGAGCACATCGCGAATCGGCGGGTGCTCTCCGTAGGCGTCCTCGAACCCAGTCTCGTAGGCACTCCAGTCCACGTCCCGCCTGCTGACGAAGTCCAGATAGTCCAGGTAGTGGATGGAGCCGTACATGTGGAGGTGGAGGTCTGCCAGCCGGCCCGTCGAGTTAGCCATGGAACTGAGTAGCAGAGGTGCTATGGGGGCCTCCCGTTAGGGTGCCCGGTAGCGCTCAGGCAAAGCTAGACCATCCGTTGTCCGTTGCTGTAAAGTTGCCCCATGGCTGAAAACAGTTCACGGGACGAGTACGCACACCCCGAGATGCTGGTGGAGACGGGCTGGTTGCGGGAACACCTCGAAGTTCCTGGTGTTCGGGTGATCGACTGTGACGAATGGCCGATCTACCGGCGCGCACACATTCCGGGGTCGGTAGGGCTTCGGGTGCATCACTACATCAAGCATCCGGATTATCCCAAGAATCCGTTGGTGATGCCGCCCGACGATTTCTCCAAGCTGATGAGGCGGCTTGGCGTGAGTAACGACACGCTTGTGGTTGCTTACGACGGGTTCGGCGGGCTACATGGTGCGAGAGTTTGGTGGGTGCTCAACTACTATGGCCACAAGAACGTCAAGGTGTTGAACGGCGGATGGAACAAGTGGCTCGACGAGGGAGGGCCCGCAGACTACAAGAACCCTTCCCGCGCGGCTGGAGACTTCGAGGTAGCTTCAGTCGACGAGAGTATGAACTGTCCCATCGACTACGGAATCAGCCGCGTGGGGAACACCGACACCGTATTTCTGGACGTCCGCTCGAACGAAGAGTGGGACGGCTCAAACAATCGTGGCAACAAGCATGCCGGGCATGTACCTGGCGCAATTCACCTGGAGTGGCTCAACTTTGTGACCCGGGACGCGCACCGTACGTTAAAGTCGGCGCATGAGCTGAGGGCGTTGCTGGAGGAGCACGGTGTTACCCCCGACAAGGAGGTCATCCCGTACTGACAGGGAGGAATCCGTGCGGCGCACGGCGCGTTCGTTCTCAGGCTGCTTGGTTACCAGCGTGTACGCAACTACGATGGCTCTATGCGGGAGTGGGCCAATCGTGATGACGCTCCCCTAACTCTTGAGTGACCAGCTTGGACGGAGTGGGATCGGTAAGGGGCCGAAATGGTTGAAGAAACGGCCCCACAGCTAATGCTGCTAGAATGTGACTTAAGAACCTATCTGACGCGGGAGATTTTCATGGTTGAGACATCCACAGAACTCACCAAAGAGGGCGTCCTAGAAGTGCTGAAGGAGGTCTACGATCCGGAGATTCCGGTAAACATCGTAGACTTGGGCCTTGTGTACGACGTGGACGTGGACGATGGGGACGTTGAGGTGGTTATGACCCTGACGTTCGCAGGCTGCGGCATGGGCCCCTACATCGCAATGCAGGCGGAGTGGGCGGTCGCCGAGCTGGAAGAGGTCGAGGACGTAGAAGTACGCGTCGTGTTCGATCCACCCTGGACGCCGGACATGATCACTGAGGACGGAAGACGCCTCCTGGGCCTAGACTGACAGGCCCAGATAGACGGCTCGCAGCCGACGACAAATGACACAACCCGGAACCAAACGCGAACCGCCCGACGAGCAGGAGATCGCCCAAGCGCGGTCCCGAATCCAGAACATGAAGCGGTCGTTCGAGCAGCGGCGGGCTATCACCGAGGCCTTAAGCAAGATCCGATGCAAGATTGGCGTTTACAGTGGTAAGGGGGGCGTCGGCAAGACCACCGTTGCCGTTAATCTGGCGGTTACGCTAGCGCGAGAGGGGCACAGCGTTGGCATACTCGACGCAGATATCGACTGCCCCAACGTGGTCAGGGCAATGAAGGTGTTCGAGCCGCCCATCGTGGACGAGAACCGCACAATGATCCCTTCGGAAAGGTTCGGCGTGCAGGTCATGTCCATGGCCTTCTTCCAAGAGAACGAGGAGGAGGCGATCATCTGGCGCGGTCCGATGATCCACAATGCGATCAACCAACTTCTCCAGTCCACGGACTGGGGTGAACTCGACTACCTGATCATAGACCTGCCGCCGGGAACTTCCGATGCGCCGCTGACAATCATGCAATCGCTGACGATGGACGGCTTCATCGTGGTCACAACTCCACAAGAGCTAGCGCAGATCGACGCGTTGCGGTCGGCGAACATGATTCGCAAGCTGCGAGTCGAGGTGCTGGGAGTGGTTGAGAACTTCTCCGGCCGTATCTTTGGCTCCGGCGGGGGCAAGGAGTTGTCAGAACGACTCGGTACCGAGTTCATGGGCCGCTTCGAGCTCCGGTCGGACTACCGCGACACATCCAAGCCGGCATGCCTGACCAGTAAGAGGGTCCGAAGCGAGTACAACCACGTGGCCGACAAGCTTCTGGCATTGACGGCACCCGCCGAGGACTAGCCCCCGTGGGGACCGACCAGCCGATCCCAGTCATCTTCTGGTATGACTACATATGACCCTGGTGCTACATCGGCCTGGCCAGGCTCGACAGATTGGCCGATGAGTTCAGCGTAGAGCTGACCGGGAGGCCATTTCTCCTTCGGCCGGATACTCCCAAAGAAGGTAGGCCGAAGGAACTCTACCCCGGGCAGGTACCCGGAGAACTCACACGGCTCGCTTGCAGAGATTGCCAAAGATGCCGGAGTGGAGATGCGCCAGCCGGACGTCACTCCCTACGCACTCTACGCCCTTCAGGCTACTGAGTACGCTCGCGAGCACGGCAGCTTCGAAGAGTTCCACCGCTCGGCCTTCCGCGCTTACTGGGCCGAGTGCCGGGACATCGGCAGCCTCGACGTCGTCAGAGTCATCGCCGAGTCGAACGACCTCGACTGGGGGGAACTAGGCCCGCTCCTCCAGAAGAGGACCGCTATGAGGCCACGGTGCTCTCTCAGATGCGTGAAGCATCGGCCATGGGGATCAAGAGCGTGCCCGCGTTTGCCATAGGAAAGTACGTGTTCAGCGGGGCTCAGCCGTACGAGTTCTTCAGGTCAGTTGCTGTCAGGGTGCTGGACGAGCGGGAAGACCCGTAAGTACGAACAAATCCCGCCAAGAGGCTCACGTCCTTGGCTGGAACACCGAAGTCAGGTCGAGGTCAATGCCTTCAAGTACGACGGACCTTGGAGCGTCGTCCACTCCGTAGTTACCGTCTTCGTTGAATCGTCTGGCATCCGATAGGGTCATAACCCAAATCCTTCCAGCGTCGGGATCGACAATCCAGTACTCCCGCACGCCGTGCTCCGCGTACGCATCCATTTTTCGCGCCAATCCCTGCTCGCGGAGGCAGGTAAGAGAACCTCAACTACAAGGTCAGGGGAGCCGCAAACATTCTCATGGGTGATGATGTGCCCACGGCTGGAGGAAACGAACAGCAGGTCAGGCTGCACGACATTTTCTTCCGACAGCACCACGTCGCAGGGAGCCAGGAGCACTTCTCCCAGTGCACTTTGGCTGACAAAGGCGCTGATCTGCGTGAAAAGGCTGCCAACAATCCTCTGGTGATTGACACTCGGCGCCGGCGGCATAATTAACTCTCCATTCAGCAATTCCCAGCGCTCATCGTCGGGAGTCTTTCGGTAGTCCTCGTAAGTGGACCTGGTCGCTGTGGTTGGTTCGACCAATGCCGCCTCCTTTCACCTTTGCTGTTCTAACCTTCCTTAAATTCCTCTAGCTGCCCCGCCCTCTCGTTGTCATGTGCTACACGCTTTGCTTGCTCCAGCAATTCGATCGGCACGTGCACTCGGTGCGGGATGAAGGGGTTCACGCCGAGAATTCCGTAGCCTCCGCCCAAGGGCTTCACAAATGCGGGAATGCCCTCGGCTTCGAGTCGTTGCACGACGAGACTCGCCTCAATTTCGTTGGGGAACGATGCGAGAGCAACCATTTTCCTATTCAACGATCTTCATCTCCGGCCGCATTCGCTTTCTTGTTCTGCCACTAGCCCTGTGCTACATTCTACCGCGCACTTCCCCACCCGTTCGCAGAAAGGGTTGACCTATGTCCGAGTCCTACAACGTCAAGGTAGAGCAAAACCTCCCGATCATGCTGAGGGACGGCACCATGACGTACGCCGACGTGTACCGGCCGGACGCGCCCGGCGCCTTCCCTGCCCTGCTCCAGCGTACGCCTTACGATAAGAGCGCTCCGAACATGCGCGTCTCTACGATCGACCCCATCTATGCAGCCTCACGGGGGTACGCCGCAGTCATCCAAGACGTGCGGGGACGCTATTCGTCGGAAGGCGAGTTCTACACTTTTGTGAATGAGTCGGATGATGGGCATGTCTCGATTGATTCGGTTGCATCCCAGAGCTGGTGCTCGGGCAAGGTTGGCATGTGGGGGTCCTCCTACGTTGGGGCTACGCAGTGGCTGGCCGCGATGTCCAAGCCAGAAGCATTGGCCGCGATCGTGCCGGGCGTGACGGCCTCCGACTATCACGAGGGCTGGACATGGCAAGGCGGCGCCTTCGAGTTGGGGTTCAACCTGTCCTGGTCCACACTGTCTCTGGCAACCTCCAACTGGGAGCACCTGGCGAACAGGCTCAGGCTTCCCGAGGGAGGGCGCGAGCAGTTGATCGACGCTCGAGATGACATCTGCGAGCACTTCAAGAAGCTGCCGCTGAAGGACCTCGAGCACCTGCAGGGCGGGCTGGCGCCGTACTACTACGACTGGATGGACCACCCGGAGTTCGACGACTACTGGCGCGGAGTGTGCGTCGAAGAGCACCACCCGGACATAAGCGTTCCCGCGCTGAACTTCGGCGGCTGGTACGACATCTTCCTTGGCGGGACGATCCGAAACTACACGGGGATGCGCAGTAACGGCGGTAGCGAAGATGCCCGGCGAGGGCCAGCGGCTGATCATCGGGCCGTGGATCCACGGCGGGGCTCCGACGCAGATCGCGGGCGAGGTGGACTTCGGGCTCCGGGGCGCCTCCGGTACGTTCGGCCTGCAGGAGCGGGCGTTCCGATTCTACGACCACTGGTTGAAGGGCGAGGACAACGGACTGATGGAGGAGAAGCCGGTCCAGATCTTCGTGATGGGCATCAACCGGTGGCGCGGCGAGGACGAGTGGCCGCTGGAGCGAGCGGAAGACATCAGGTACTACCTGCATAGCGCGGGCAAGGCGAACACGCTGAACGGCAACGGCAGTCTTTCTCCGGAATCGCCGGGGCACGAGCCGCCTGACACGTTCGTGTACAACCCAATCAACCCCGTGCCGACGGCGGGCGGCGGGCTGTGCTGCGACCCGGGGTTGTTCGCTCCGGGAGCGTTCGATCACAGCGCGATCGAGGCGAGGGAGGACGTTCTCGTGTACTCGACGCCGCCGCTCGAGGAGGACGTGGAGGTGACGGGGCCGGTCACGGTGACGCTGTACGCGACGAGCTCGGCCGTGGATACGGACTTCACAGGCAAGCTGCTGGACGTCTCCGAGTGCGGATTCGCGCGGAACCTGACGGACGGGATCATCCGGGCAAGGTACCGGACGCCGAGGACGCCGGCGAGCTTTCTCGAGGCGGGCCGGGTGTATGAGTACACCATCGACCTGTGGGCGACGAGCAACGTCTTCAGGAAGGGCCACCAGATACGGCTGGAGATCTCGAGCAGCAACTTCCCGAGATTCGACCGCAACCTGAACACTGGCGAGTCGATTGCTGCCGGCGAGCGCTTCGTGCCGGCGCTGCAGACGGTGCTCCACAGCGCGGAGCACGCTTCACACGTGACGCTTCCGATCGTGCCGGCAGGTTAGGCAGGGCGCGGCCCTGCTGGGCGCTCAGCGGAGCCCTTCGACAGGCTCAGGGCGAACGGTGTTGGTGAAGGGCATCCACATGAGGACATTTACAGACCATAAGTGTTAGTTGTCTTCTTGGTTGGCTTCGTCTACGAACGTGTCTACCAGTGGGGTGATCTGCTCGATGAACCTTCGCGTCGTTTGGCCGATTAGCGTTGCGAAGTCGCGATTCAGGGTGTTAGTGCCTAGAGGTACTTTGACGGTGCCTGCGTCGATCTGTTGATCTTCATGGAGTTTTAGAGCGGCGAAGCGTGATTCCATATCTGGCTTGTAATGTGCGAATTCGACCTCTGCAGAGAATTTGCCCTCATCGCCTTTCGGGTACAGGTTGACGCGGTAGGATAACCCCCAGTTACTCCAAGGCTTTCTCTTGTACCAGAGGTGATAGTAGCGATGATGCAACCAGCCTCCTGCCCATTTGCTACGTCTGTCTGGACGCATATTCGCCTGCAGATTGTCGACCGCTGCGTCTCTAATGCTTCTGAGAAATCCTGTGACTACGTCGTTCTTGTTTCGGGCGTACGCTTTTCGTAAGTTAGATGCGAAATTGTTGCTGCTTGTGCCCCCGCTTTCTGTAGAGTCTTCTCCAACGTTGATGACAAGTTCATCAATGCCAGACATCGGAATGATTGTGGACGCCTGCACGTACAGCGAGTTGGTGTTCGCGTCGCGGTGAGGTGTCAGTTTAACGCAGGTGATTAAGTTCTCCCCCGGAGCCTTGTCATTGAGCCACAATACGGCGGAGGTGACTTCTGGAGCGAAACGATGGCTGGCCAGAATGATTCGCTGATCGTTGTTTAGAGCGTTAAGGTCGTCTGCGCCGATGTGCTGAATCAGCCGATCTGCGGCCTGTTCTTGCGAAATTGTCTCCTTACTCGCCAACATGCGGATAATGTCGTCGGAACTGGCTCGATGAAGGTAGCTTGCGTACTTGATGGCTTGCCAATGGACATCGGTGCCTGAGTCGTCTCTCTTGAGTTCTATCACAACTAGCTTGCCGTCCTCGTCTACGGCGAGCAGGTCAAGTCTTTCATTGGTCCGATCAAAGCCACTGAACTCTTTGGCGATGACGAGCAAATTCTCGCCTAAGATGCCGGGATTGGCGGCCACCCACTCCTGGATGTCGCGCCGTTCGCGAATACCGAGGTGGCTGAAGTCAACCTCCTCGATCGTTTCCGTTGCCTGGTTTTCGGGGTTGACGCGGAACAGTTGTGGCTCGGTGCTCATTTGTGATCCTCCTGCGTAGTGATATCGGCAGAGGGGAGGCCTGGCTCGTGAGTACTCAAAAGGCGGTTCATGATCCTGGCGCCGTGAGTCCTAGCCTGAAGACTCCTAGATTCCAGCTTTCGCCGGAAAGACGGGGCGACGGTAATGCTGTGCGGCTCATCCAAAGTGGACGCCTTAGTCGTCTTCCAGGGTGCTGGTGTCGCCTTCGGGGAGGCCTAGCTCGCGGGCCTTTAGCAGGCGGCGCATTATCTTGCCGCTGCGGGTCTTGGGGAGTGACGGGACGAACTCGATCTCTCTCGGGGCGACGGCGGCGGAGAGCTTCTGGCGCGCGAATTGGGAGATGTTGCGGCGAAGCTCGGCCGACTCTTCGTAGCCGTCCTTGAGGGATACGAACGCCTTGACGACCTCCATGGCGATCGGGTCAGGTTTGCCGATGACGCCGGCCTCGGCGACAGCAGGGTGCTCGATCAGGGCGCTCTCCACTTCGAAGGGGCCGACGAGGTGGCCGGCGGTGTTTATGACGTCGTCTGCTCGACCGACGAACCAGTAGTAGCCGTCCTCGTCCATGCGGGCCCTGTCGCCGGTGATGTACCAGCCCTTCTTGAAGCGGTCGTTGTACATCTCCGAGTTGTTCCAGTAGCCCTGGAACATGGAGGGCCAGCCGGGCCGCACGGCCAGGTTGCCGTCCTCGCCGACCGGGACCTCGTTGAAGTCGTCATCAAGGATGCCCGGCGTGATGCCCGGCATCGGCCTGCCCATCGAGCCAGGTTTGACAGGGACGGTGGGCGTGTTGGCGATCATGATGGCGCCGGTCTCCGTCTGCCACCAGTTGTCGTGGAAGGGCATGCCTAAGACCTTGTCGCCCCAGACCACAGCCTCGGGGTTCAAGGGTTCGCCGACGCTGCACATGAACCTGAGCGTGGAGAGGTCGTAGCGCCTGGGGACGTCGTCGCCGGCCTTCATCAGCATGCGGATGGCGGTGGGGGCCGTGTACCAGACGGTAACCTTGTGGTCCTGGATTACCTGGTACCACCGAGCGGCGCTGAACCCGCCCTCGTAGATGATCTGAGTGACGCCGTTGGTCCAGGGGGCCATCATGCCGTACGAGGTGCCGGTGACCCAGCCCGGATCGGCCGTGCACCAGTAGATGTCGTCGGGGTGCAGGTCGAGCGCCCACTTGCCGGTGGCGTACTGCTGCACAGCGGCGAGGTGCCGGTGGTATGCGCCCTTCGGCTTGCCGGTGGTGCCGGAGGTGTAGTGCATGATCGAGTAGTCGTTCATCGTGGTGGGGACTACGTCGAACTGCTGGGTGTGCTTGGACATCTCCTCGTAGTAGTCGAGGTCGGTGACGTCGACATCGAAGGGGTCGCGGCTGTCTTTGTTGACCACGATGATGTGTTGAAGGTCCATCAACTCCGGGATGATCGGGGTGATCTTGCGGCGAAGGTCGGGCTGGGTGACGAGGACCTTGGCGGCGCTGTCCTGGAGGCGGTCCCTCACAGGCTCGGGGCCAAACGCGGAGAAAAGCGGGCCGACGACGGCGCCGGCCTTCAAGGCGCCGAAGAAGGCGATGTACAGCTCCGGGAGCCTGTCCATGAAGATGAAGACCCTATCGCCCTTCTGGATGCCTACGGACAGGAGAACGTTGGCGAACTGGTTCGTGAGGCCTTTCATCTGGCCGAAGGTGTAGACCTCGCGTTCGCCGTTCTTGCCCTCCCAGATCATGGCGGGCTTGTCAGCGTCAGAGCCTTCGGCGTGGCGGTCGATGGCTTCGACAGCCTTGTTCAGGAAGCCTCCGGGGAGCCAGGCCAGTTCTTCGTAGACGTTCTCCCAGCGAAAGTCTGGGGGGATTTCGTCGTAGACGAGGTTGGGGCGGACGGCCATGTCGTCCGGCGAAGGCTTGTCGAAGGTTGGGAAGTCGGTGGTCATCGGTCGCCTCCGTGTTCGGCTGGGCGGACGGCGCGGGGAACCGCAACCCGCAGGCCACGCCCTGAGACGGAGGCATTATCACACAATCCGAAGTGCCTTCCCAACGGAGCGTTGTTCAAAGCTGTGGAGGCATCGTCTTGTTCGGAAA
Source organism: Dehalococcoidia bacterium (assembly GCA_965237445.1). Classification (GTDB taxonomy): domain Bacteria; phylum Chloroflexota; class Dehalococcoidia; order Lucifugimonadales. Next base: position 2,685,135 of record OZ250142.1, read on the forward strand.
TGTGTCACATTCCGTAACATTTCGTCACATTGCATAGCTGGGAGGGATTGAACGATGAGTCGATTTGTATACGAATTGATAACAGAATGAATACAAACTGAGCCGGGATGTTACAAAAAGTGACAGGCCTTCAGGTATGGGCGTGGCTCGATCTCGGATAGGGAGGACCGCTTGGCCCAGCAGGCCGGGGGGTGAGTGCCCGGATTGTGTCCGCCTAAATCGGCCCAAAGCGGTCAATTCGTAGCTGAGGAGCGGATGCAATGTTTGTGGGAGCGGCCAAAAGCGGCCAAAAGCGGCCACGAGGGCAAGCCAGAGGCTGCGAACGAGGGACGAGGTTGCTCGGTACGGCGCTGAGGCGCCGCTTGTGTGTTCAGAAACATCCATATGATAATGATAGTACGGGCGTTCGCAGTACGCAAGCGGTATGCTGCGGCCTGCTTTTATTGTGCCGGTAGGGTGGGAATTTCACCTTTCATTTGTTCAGAGCCCTCTGGCAACGTTTGACTTAAACTTTCTTCGCTTGCCCTTGGTATGCGGGTCCATGCCTACGCGGGGCATGATGGCGAGCCGAATTGCTTCCCTATCGCCTGAGGCCAAGAGGTCCATCGAGGTGAGTTTGCTTCAAGCGCGCGGCTGCCATCTGGAGTCCGACGCGACGTGTATTGCGGCTGTCTGAAGTCGGGGTTGATTGAAGGAGTGAAACTTTAGATTCCTCGGCTTCGCTCGGAGTATCTGTGTTGTGAGTCAAGGCTTTTCTACGGTGCTGGATCGAGTTGCTGATGCACCCAGGGCGTCCTGCGATGTGCAATGGCGTTCAGCAACAGCAGCAGCTTGCGCATCACGGCGACCAGCGCCACCTTTCCAGCCTTCCCGCGATTTCTGAGACTCTGGTAGAAGCGTTTCATCTCCTCGTTGTAGCGTATTGCCGACAACGCCGCCAGGTACAACGCTCCACGCACCGCCCCACGCCCGCCGCGGATAGAGCGATACGCACGTTGCTTACCACTGTCCCTGGACCAAGGCGCCAGTCCCACCAGAGAGGTCAATGACTTCCCATCGCAGTTCCCCAACTCCGGTAGGTGGGCCACCAGGGAGGCTGCGGTCAACTCCCCAACTCCAGGGACACTCTGGTACAGCGCCGCTGTCTCCGACAGTTGAGCGTTGTCTCTCAACGCCTTGCGGTACTCGGCGTCCAGACATGCTATCTCTTTATCCAGCCACTCGATGTGACGCTCAGTGGATCTTCGCACCCCTCCGCACAGGCCTTTGTCCAGGCGATTGCGCTCCTGCACCCTCTGGTTCACCAGTTGCTTGCGTCGCTTCAGCAAGCTGGCCAACATCTGACCTTCACCGTCATCAGCTGGCGTACTATCCAGCTCGAACACCTCCCCATAACGCGACAACACTCGTGCGTCCAGGATGTCTGTCTTAGCTTCGTACCCTGCAGCACGTGCGAAGCTGCGCACCTTGTTCGGGTGCGCTACGTGGACCGGCAAGCCTCTGTCCTGCAGCCGTCTTACCGCATCCCGCTCATAGCCGCCGGTCGATTCACACACCACTTCGGTCGCGCCCTCACGCTTTACACAAAGGACGAGCGCCGCGATACCCTCTGCGGTGTTGTCGAAAGTCCGCACCGGACCATTCGACACTGAGACATCCAGCCTCTTCTTTCCAACGTCCATTCCAGCAACGACTTTCATGCCTTGATCCTCCATGCCATAATGTGGCCGTCCTCCACACTTGCAATGCGGGCCCATAGCCCGTGTATCTGTACGGAGCGACATGCCGGCGTGGGGGGTGTCTTACTCCGAGACGGCGCAGCACCCGCAATAATCGGTGCTCACCAAATGACAGCCGACGCGCCCCCCACGCTGCCCCTCAGATTGGCCGACCTGAGACGCATTTACAACATACAAATGACAATGGAGAGTTCGGAATGCCAAGAGAGAGGCGGATTGGCAGAGGGGACAAGCTGCGTTGGAACGCAAGCGGGGTGAACGATAGGAGGCCGGAAGGTTGCGTGGCGTGGGGGTGGGGTTCTGCTACAATTTGCGGCGCTGACAGACAGGAGGATGCGCTTGGGTTACGAGAACATCATCGTGGATAGGAACGAGGGCGTCGGAGTCGTGACGCTGAACCGCCCGGAGGTGCTGAACGCACTTAGCAGGGACCTGTACCGGGAGATCGACGAGGTCATCTCGGAGTTCGAGGCGGACGATGACGTGAAGGCGATCGTGTTCACCGGCGCGGGCGAGCGGGCGTTCTCAGCAGGGAGCGGACATACACGAGATCGCGCGGCTGCGCGAGATGCCGGACCCGCCGCCGGATACCGGGGAGCGTGAGTGGTACTCGTGGCGCGTCGCTGCCTGCCGGAAGCCGACGATCGGAGCGCTCAACGGGCTGTGCTACGGCGGCGCCGCTGTGATGGCGTCGAGCTTCGACATGCGGGTCGGGTGCGAGCGAACGAGCTTCAGGTTCCTGGCGGCGTCTTACGGCCGGGTCAACTCGACGTGGAGCCTTCCGATGCAGGTGGGCTGGCCGATGGCCAAGGAGCTGTTGCTTACGGCGCGCGTGGTGCAGGCGGAGGAGGCGCACCGGATCGGACTTCTCAACCACCTCGTAGCCTCCGACAAGCTCATGGAGAAGGCGTTGGAGCTAGGCGGCCAGATCGCCGGAAACGATACGAGAATGGTCCAAGGCATCAAGGAACTTCTCATCGAGAACGTTGGAACGCAGTGGGTGGAGATGTTCAAGAACGAGATAGATGCGCAGGGCGGGCGGCTATCGCCGGCGCCTTTCGAGGAGTCGTTCAAGGATTTTCTCGACAGGAAGGGACGGCGATAGAGGGTGTTGCATGGGGCATAGGCTTCTGTCCCGCCCGCTGGAGAGCCCCATCCCAGCCTTCCCCAGCAGACTGGGGAAGGGGCAAGAGGAGTGGCTTGTGTAACGTTCGTCACCCTCACCCTACCCTCTCCCATCAAGGAGACCTTTGCGAAACATGCAATTCACCCCTCATCCTAACCTTCTCCCACAAGGGGAGAAGGGACCAGAGGGTTTTGATCGAATGCAGATCTGGCAGATTTGCAAGGGCCTCCATCAAGGGAGAGGGGCAGCCGAAGTGGTTCTTATCTGAAGGCCAGGACTTGTTAGAACTCTGCGGCAATGGTGACAAGCCCAGGGAACGACGGCACGAACAAACTGGGGATGGGGAGATAGCCGAGGGCAGGTACCCGCCCCTACGTGCGGGGAATTCGGAGACGGTTTGCTATGACTAAAGTGAAGGTGAGGTCTGAGATGGCAACTTCCGGTAACTCGAACGGTACGGTGATGGACGGCATCCGCATGCTGGACCTGGGGCGGTACCAGGCCGGGCCGAGATGCGGGCTGATGTTCGCGCGGATGGGCGCGGAGGTCATCAAGGTTGAGTCGCTAAGCGGCGACGAGAGCCGCAGGAATGGCCCGACGGTGCGTGGCCAGAGCGCGTACTGGGTGCAGTACAACAGCGGCAAGAAGAGCCTGGCGATTAACCTGCGCACCGATGAGGGCAAGGCGGTGCTGCGTGACCTGGTGAAGGTTTCTGACATCCTGCTGCAGAACTTCAGGCCGGGAACGATCGACATCATGGGCTTCGGGTACGAGAAGCTAAAGGAGCTGAACCCGAAGATCGTGATGATCAACGTGTCGGCGTACGGTCAGTATGGACCCTACGCGGAACGGATTGGGTTCGACCACATCGGGCAGGCCATCGGGGGAATGATGTCGATGACGGGCAACGAGGGAGACCCGCCAATCCGGACGTTCTTCCCGCTCATCGACCGGATCACGGCTCTGCACGCGACGATCGGGGCGCTAGGGGCGCTGAGGGAGCGAGAGTTTTCGGGCGAGGGACAGGCGATCGACGTGTGCCTCGCGGACACGGGGTTCACAGCGAACGAGATCCCGGTGTCGGCGTACCTGGGAACAGGAGAGGTTGTGGGGCGCGAGGGCAACGGACGCGGCACGACGAATTCGTTCCGGACATCGGACGGCTGGGCATACCTTGTGGCAACCAACGAGGCGATGTGGGGACGGTTGTGCGGTGCTCTCGACAAGCAGGAGTGGCTGGAAGACGAGCGTTTCTCGACGCGGACGGCCCGGCGAGAGAACTCCGACACGCTTGAGGAGGAGCTGGCAGGGTGGTTCGCGACGCGGACGACAAAGGAAGCAGTCGACCACCTTTCGAGCTTTTCGGTACCGGCGGCCCCTATTCACGACGTGCCGGGCGCGGCGAAGGAGCCTCACGTGCACGAGCGGGAGATCATGGTGGAGGTGCCCGACCCCACCGCGGGCTCGATGTACGTGTCGGGGAAGTCGATCAAGTTCAGCCGGACGCCGATGGTGGTTGGGTCTGCCCCGCTAATTGGGCAGCACACGTCCGAGATACTGTCGGGTATCCTTGGCTACGACGAGACCCGGATTGCGGCGCTGCACGAGGCGGAAGTGGTGGCGACGGCGTAGGCAGCAGGGCGCGGGCCTGCACCCATAAGGCCAGAGGCCAGCGGCGCGAATGCGCTAGCCGAGCAGGACCAGGGCCCAGACTACCGGAACGGTAACGAGGGAGATGAAGACGGCGGCTGAGCCGATGTCTTTTGCCCTGCGGGAGAGGTCGTGGTGCTCTTCGCCGAAGCGATCGACGATTGTCTCTATTGCGGAGTTTAGGAGCTCCACGATGAGGACCTGAAGGAGCGCGGCGATCATGAGGGCGCGCTCTACACCGGTGTCGCCCAGCCACACGGCGATGGGGACAAGGATGGCGCCGAGCAGCAGTTCCTGCCTGAATGCGGCCTCGCCTCGGAAGGCGTCGCGGAGGCCGGCGATGGACTGGCGAGTTGCCCTGAGGATGCGGAGCGGGTTGAGCGTGCTTCCAAGCATGTGGATTGCAGGGTACCAGCGTACTTGAGACGTTGGGAGGCGGTCTGGGATGGCGAGGCGGAAGCCTTGGGCCTTGATGGACTGTGGCGCGTGATCGCTGCGCGATTTGGGAGGCATTGTGCTCATGGGGAAAGCGGTCCGGGGACCTGCGATTGGGGCTGGACGTGTCGCGCCGATCTAAGGCGGAACTTACAGAGGAAAGGACGCCTTTAGATTCCTCGGCTTCGCTCGGAATGACGGTTGAGAGGGTCTGGTCTTTGATTCTTTGCGGCTGTGCTTACGGCAGGCAACCGGCTACGGGCTGAATTCGGGGAAGTCGGTCAGGGCGTATTCGATGGTGCGCGGGACGGGTAGAGGTGAGTGCGCTCTTAGAATCCTCGGCTTCGCTCGGAATGACAATAAATGGGGTCAAGTCATTGATTCCCTTCGGCTGTGCTTACGGCAGGCACTCGGCTTCGGGATGAATTCGGGAAGGGGGTCAGGGCGTCTTCGATGGTTCGCGGGACGGGTAGAAGTGAGTGCGCTCTTAGATTCCTCGGCTTCGCTCGGAATGACAATATAGAAGGTCTAGTCATTGATTCCCTTTGTCTGTGCTCAAGGCAGGCCCTCGGCTTCGCTCGGAATGACAGTTGAGATGGTCTGGTCTTTGATTCTTTGCGGCTGTGCTTACGGCAGGCACCCGGCTACGGGCTGAATTCGGGGAAGGGGCTCAGGGCGTCTTCGATGGTGCGCGGGACGGGTTGAGGTGAGTGCGCCTTTAGATTCCTCGGCTTCGCTCGGAGTATCTGTGTTGTGAGTCAAGGCTTTTCTATGGTGCTGGATCGAGTTGCTGATGCACCCAGGGCGTCCTGCGATGTGCAATGGCGTTCAGCAACAGCAGCAGCTTGCGCATCACGGCGACCAGCGCCACCTTTCCAGCCTTCCCGCGATTTCTGAGACTCTGGTAGAAGCGTTTCATCTCCTCGTTGTAGCGTATTGCCGACAACGCCGCCAGGTACAACGCTCCACGCACCGCCCCACGCCCGCCGCGGATAGAGCGATACGCACGTTGCTTACCACTGTCCCTGGACCAAGGCGCCAGTCCCACCAGAGAGGTCAATGACTTCCCATCGCAGTTCCCCAACTCCGGTAGGTGGGCCACCAGGGAGGCTGCGGTCAACTCCCCAACTCCAGGGACACTCTGGTACAGCGCCGCTGTCTCCGACAGTTGAGCGTTGTCTCTCAACGCCTTGCGGTACTCGGCGTCCAGACATGCTATCTCTTTATCCAGCCACTCGATGTGACGCTCAGTGGATCTTCGCACCCCTCCGCACAGGCCTTTGTCCAGGCGATTGCGCTCCTGCACCCTCTGGTTCACCAGTTGCTTGCGTCGCTTCAGCAAGCTGGCCAACATCTGACCTTCACCGTCATCAGCTGGCGTACTATCCAGCTCGAACACCTCCCCATAACGCGACAACACTCGTGCGTCCAGGATGTCTGTCTTAGCTTCGTACCCTGCAGCACGTGCGAAGCTGCGCACCTTGTTCGGGTGCGCTACGTGGACCGGCAAGCCTCTGTCCTGTAGCCGTCTTACCGCATCCCGCTCATAGCCGCCGGTCGATTCACACACCACTTCGGTCGCGCCCTCACGCTTTACACAAAGGACGAGCGCCGCGATACCCTCTGCGGTGTTGTCGAAAGTCCGCACCGGACCATTCGACACTGAGACATCCAGCCTCTTCTTTCCAACGTCCATTCCAGCAACGACTTTCATGCCTTGATCCTCCATGCCATAATGTGGCCGTCCTCCACACTTGCAATGCGGGCCCATAGCCCGTGTATCTGTACGGAGCGACATGCCGGCGTGGGGGGTGTCTTACTCCGAGACGGCGCAGCACCCGCAATAATCGGTGCTCACCAAATGACAGCCGACGCGCCCCCCACGCTGCCCCTCAGATTGGCCGACCTGAGACGCATTTACAACATACAAATGACAATAGAGAGGGTCTGGTCTTTGATTCCCTTCGTCTGTGTTCAGGGCAGGCCCTCGGCTTCGCTCGGAATGACAGTTGAGAGGGTCTGGTCTTTGATTCTTTGCGGCTGTGCTTACGGCAGGCAACCGGCTACGGGCTGAATTCGGGGAAGGCGGTCAGAGCGTATTCGATGGTGCGCGGGACGGGTAGAGGTGAGTGCGCTCTTAGAATCCTCGGCTTCGCTCGGAATGACGGTTGAGAGGGTCTGGTCTTTGATTCTTTGCGGCTGTGCTTACGGCAGGCACCCGGCTACGGGCGGAATTCAGGGAAGGCGGTCAGGGCGTATTCGATGGTGCGCGGGACGGGTAGTGGTGAGTGCGCTTTTAGATTCCTCGGCTTGACTCAACCGTGCTCGGCTTCGCTCGGAATTACAATGGATAGGGTCTCGGGTTTCTGTGAGACGGGACGTAATTGCCTCTCCAAACATGGTCAAGCGTCTTGACTCAAACGTGCGTTTTAGGTAGGTTCTGAATTGAGGGAGTGGTACGCGCATGAGGGCGCTGGGGAATCGCCTTCACCCCGGCCCTCTCCCTTGACGGGAGAGGGGGCCTGAGTTGAGGGCTTGAAACGCAACGATTCAGCTTCGGCTACGCCCAAAGTCAGGCACTCAGTCTTCTACATCTAAGGAGAGTCGTCTGGGCCGCAGGTTCCTTAGGGGTCTCTTTCAATAGGTGAGTTTGATAGGTCGCTTTAGGGGAAACGTCGTTAAGCAATGAAGGAGTTGAGGTGAAGTATGGGCAACCATAACATCGAGTTGATGGCGCACCTCATGCGCCGCGCCGGGTTTGGCGCGAAGCGGGAGGAGTTGGAGGCGCGGGTGGCGAAGGGCTACGACGCCACGGTGGATGAGCTTCTGGACTTCGGCGAAGTGACGACCATACCCGAGGACCTGATCAGGCGGTACCACTCGGATACGTACGGCATGCTGGGCAGGAATGCGGCCGCGTCTCACTGGATGTACCGGATGATCTACACGGACGCCCCGCTCGAGGAGAAGATGACGCTGTTCTGGCATGGTATCTTCGCAACCGGGTACCAGAAGGTCACGCAGGGGCAGTGCCTAGAAGACCAGATCATGATGTTCCGAAGGTACGGCCTGGGCAGCTTCCGCGACCTGTTGGTGCAGCTTTCGAAAGACCCGGCGATGATCATTTGGCTCGACAACCAGGACAATCACGACGGGGCGATCAACGAGAACTACGGCAGGGAGTTGCTGGAGCTGTTCTCGATGGGAGTCGGCAACTACTCGGAAGAGGATATCAAGGAGACCTCGCGCGCCTTCACCGGATGGACGATAGCCAACAAGGAATACATGGAGCTCAAGGCGGTAAGGGACTCGATCTGGCCTTACGGCCGGCTGGCCTGGAGATTCGAGTACCGTTCCGAAGACCATGACGAAGGGGACAAGGAGGTGTTGGGCCAGCGGGGGAACTTCAACGGTGAGGACGTGGTTGACATCATCTGCGCACAACCTTCGACGGCGAGGTTTCTCTCCAGGCACATGTACCACTTTTTCGTGGCGGACGAGCCGCCAGTGCCTCAATGGCCTTATGTTCCGCCACGCGAGCCGGAGGCAATAGAAGAGCTTAGCCGGGTGTACTTCGAGAGCAACTACGACATCCGCTCGATGCTTCGCGCTCTGTTCAAGTCGGAGTTCTTCAAGTCGAGGGACTGCTGGTACCAGAAGGTCAAGAGTCCGGCCGCCCTGATGGCGGGGGACCTGCGGACCTCCGAAGAGTTTCGGTGGCCCGGCCGGAAGATCGTGGACTACCAGATTCAGCTTATGTTTATGGGGCAGACCCTCTACGAACCGCCGTCCGTGGAAGGATGGAACGAGGGCACGGGATGGATCGACAGCGGCAGCCTGGTGGAGCGGATGAACTTCTCCACGCAGCAGCTGGGGAACACAAACAATCCGGGGATCGGCGAGATGGTTGACCGGATCGCCAAGGACGGCGGTCGCACGCTGGCGGCGGAGAGCCTCGTCGACACATGCCTCAATGAGCTTGGCGCCCTGACGGTACCGGAGAAGACAAAGGAGGCGCTCGTCGAGTTTGCCGCGAATGCGGGCGGCGAGACGCAGGAAGAGAGTCGGGCCAACGGAGGTTCCGATGCGCGGATCGTGAACGTGCTCCGGTTGATCGCGGCGACGCCGGAGTACCAGCGGTGCTGAGTGCCCAAATGGGCAAAGGAACCCCATCCCCTCGAGGGACTCGGGGCAGGCGCTAACCTTCGCCAGCAGACTGGAGAAGGAACAGGAACTAGGAAAGCGAAAGGTGTTCGAGAGAGATGACGACTGAGACGAGGACCAAGGCCGATTTTCTTGCTTACAGCCATACGATCGGGCTGTCTACGATGGAGTACCGTGGGTTCTATTGTCCGAGCGACACCGCACTCGGGCCCGACGGGCGTATGTACACCACGAACCGCTCGATAGAAGGCGAGAGCAGGGGCCTGCGGGTCACTGTGTACGACATCGATAGCAACTACTACGGGGTTATCGGCCGGTTCGGCACAGGCGACGGGGAGTTCGTCTGGCCCACGGCGGTGGCGCTCGACAGCAAAAACCTGGTCTACGTATCGGATGAGCACAACCACCAGATCAGCGTGTTCGAGTCTTCGGGCACGTTCCTGCGAGCATGGGGAACGAAAGGCCCTGCTGAGGGAGAGATCAATGGGCCGTCGGGCCTCGCATTCGACAGCGAGGACAGACTCTACGTGGTCGACCACATGAACCATCGCGTGCAGAAGTTCACGAAGGATGGCGTGTTTCTCTCGGCGTTCGGCTCGCACGGCTCGGGCGACGGGGAGTTCAACATGCCGTGGGGAATCACGATAGCGCCGAACGGCGACGTGTGCGTGGCGGACTGGCGAAACGACCGCATCCAACGGTTCACTCCTGAGGGCGAGTTCATCGCGAAGTACGGCTCCTCAGGCAACGGAGAGGGCCAATTCGAGCGCCCCACTAGCGTGGCGGTGGACGCCGACGGGTACATGTACGTGTGCGACTGGGGCAACGAACGGCTGCAGGTGCTGGGCTCGGATGGGGGGTTCGTGGCGAGCTACCGCGGCGAGGCCACTGACTCGAAGTGGGCGCAGGACTTCCTTTCGACCAACGTCGAGGAGGCACGGGCCCGGGCGAAGTCCGACCTCGAACCTGTGCTCGAGGGCGCGGACTACTCGCCTGCCATAGAGTCGGCCCACGTGGAGAAGCTGTTCTTCGGGCTGACGTCAGTCACGGTGGATGGCGAAGGGTACGTGTATGTAACCGAATCGGAACGACACAGAGTCCAGATTTATCGCAGATCGTAGATCGCAAGGAGGCGAACATGGGGCGCAACGGCAACGGTTACGGAGAACGCTCACTGGTGGTTATCCAGCTTTCGGGCGGCAACGACGCGCTTAACACAGTGGTGCCTTACAACGACGGTCACTACTACGACCTCAGGCCGGCCGTGAGGATCGAGCCGGAGGAAGTCCTGCCGCTCAACGACGAGGTTGGACTGAACCCACAAATGGGCTCGATGAAGAGGCTGTGGGACGAGGGCAATCTCGGCATCATTCAGGGCGCCGGCTATCCGAATCCGAACAGGTCGCACTTCCGGTCAATGGACGTCTGGCACACGGCCGAATCGGAGAAGATCGGCGCGGAGGGCTGGCTTGGGGCCTGCATCAGGGAAATGGACCCGGAGGCGCGGAACGTGCTCACCGGGGTGAACTTCGGCCGCGGCCTTCCAAGGGCACTCGGTGCTGAAGGAGTCTCAGTTGCGTCGGTCAGCAACCTGGAGACGTACGGGCTGTTCCCGGACATACAGGACGATTGGCTCAAGAAGCACGCGCTTGAGGCGTTCACGAAGATGTACGGCGGTTCAGAAGGCAAGGACGCGGTCTCGGAGTTCCTGGGGAGCACGGGCATGGACGTGCTGAAGGGCGCGGACATCCTGAGGACAGCGCCTGAGCGGTACTCTTCGAGCGTCGAGTACGCGGCCAACCCAATAGCCGACAGCCTCAAGAACGTGGCGCAGGTGATGTTCGCGGACCTGGGCACGCGGGTGTACTACGCGGCCCACGGTTCCTACGACACTCACGCCGGGGAGGTCGAATCGCACGGCAAGCTGTGGAACGACCTTTCGGTAGCCGTCGGCGACTTCACGGACGACCTCAAGGAGCACGGCCGATACGAGAACACGTTGATTCTCATGTTCTCTGAGTTCGGGCGCAGGATCGAGGACAATGGCTCGGGGACCGACCATGGTTCCGGCGGGCATGCGTTTGTGATCGGCGGCGGCGTTGAAGGCGCATTGTACGGCGACTATCCGTCGCTGCGGGCGCAGGACCAGTTGGAGGGGGACATGCACTTCAGCAACGACTTCCGCTCAACGTACGACACGATCGTGGACCGGTGGCTGGGGCTGGACCCGGCTGACGTGCTGCCGAGGCGTTACGACCAGTTCGACTTCATCGAGCGGTAGGGGGCGGTCACAACTACAGCGGAGACGGAGCGCCCGGCCATGAGGCCGGGCGCTCTTGGTTTTGGGATGGTCACAGAACGGTGAGTGTGCGGGGGAAGGCCAGGCACAGGACATTCAGGCAGGAGGACGTTCCAAGAATTGAATAGGCCGCGGGCGATGCTCATCGATCTGGACGATACGATCATCGACTACCGGAGCGGCGTGCATCCGTGCTGGCGCGTGGTGTGCGACAACGCAGGGACTCAGGTGCGCGGCCTGGACGCGGACGACCTGTTTCTTGCCGTGTGCCGGGTTCGCGATTGGTACTGGTCAGATCCGGTGCGCCATCGGACAGGCCGCGCTGATATGCGGGCAGCGAGGACCGACGTAGCCCGGAGGGCCTTGCTTAGTCTTGGGTTCGATCTCCCGAACCTAGCCCGAGAACTGGGTTGGGCTTACCAAGAATTGCGGGACGAGCGAGCACAGTTGGTTCCGGGCGCGGTGGAGGCCCTACAGCGGTTCAGGAAAGACGGGATTGGCCTTGCCCTGATCACAAATGGTGCGGGAGATGCGCAGAGAGGGAAAGTCGATCGATTTGACCTCGAACGGCTCTTCGACCACATCTTCATAGAAGGAGAAATAGGTTTCGGGAAGCCGGAGCCTGAAGTCTACTTGCAAGCAATGGCGGCCCTACAGTCCGACCCAAGCGGCACTTGGTGCGTTGGGGACAATCTGGAGTGGGAGGTGGCGGCTCCTCAGAAGCTGGGCATCTATAGTGTCTGGGTCGACCCTACAGGCAACGGCCTGCCAGCCAACTCCGACGTCGTGCCTGATCGCGTCGTGGCATCAATTGCCGAGATTAGCTTCTAGAAGCTAGCTGCTCTCCATGTACTTGATGAAGCTCATGGCCTGCCTGACACCCATTCGGCCGATGGGGCCGGAGGCGTACAAGGAGCCTGCTACTACGCCACGGCGCACGAGAAACTCCATCGGTTGGAGGTAGCGGCCGTGGTAGTCGTCCTGCGTCCACCAGGGGGCTAGCGGCGCGACGGTCTCTTCGGTGACGCCGTACGCGATTTGTAACGTGAGGCCCACTTCTTCGGTCATGCGCGCTGCGGTCTCGCGGTCTTCTACAGTTGCGCCGATTACGGTGATGCCAAGCTGTTCCAGCTCTTCGAGGTTCTTCTGATAGGCGGCTAACTGCTGCCTACAGTAGGGTCACCACTCGCCCCGGTAGACGAGCAGCGCCACGTACGGGCTGGGGGCTTCGCCCGGGAGCGTGATTTTCGAGCCGTCGGTCAGGTCCAGTTCGATTTCAGGGAACCGGTCGCCTTGTACGAGCTTTGTGGGCATTTTGTCCTCTCGAAGGTGCGTGCGGAATACTATTGAGGCTACAGGGTACGATGCGCAAAAGCGCCAGGACAGGGATTTGGTTGCGCTTTGTGTGAACAGCAAGTGTCGTTGGAGCTATGGAAAGGGCGGGTGGTTCTGCAGGAAGAACTACCGGGAGGGCTCTCAATTTGCTGGCGGGCGCAGTGGTCCCCTGCCCTGTTTCAGGCTTCTCGCAGTTTGCGAGTCTGGGCGTGGTCGACGTTGAGGTAGGAGTCGAGGGCGACGCAGTAGACGGTGCGGGCGCGCTCGAGGGAGACGAGGCCTTCGCTGACATCGAGGCGGACGGCTTCGGGGTCTCGCTGCCTGGGATCGCCCCAGCCGCCTCCACCGGGGGTCTCAGTGATCATGACGCGGTCTGGGGGAACCGTGGTGGTGAACTTCGAGCCCATCGTATGGAGGCTGCCATCAGGGCCTTTCATGCTGAACCGAGAAGGGCTGGCGGACTTGCCTCCGAAGAGGCCCCACGGAGGCGTATCAGCGCGGTCAGAGCTGAGCGTGAGCTTGACCTGGTTGCCAACAACCCGGAGCGCTCGCCGTATGCCGACGCCGCCCCTGTATTCGCCGGGGCCTTCGGTGTCGGGTACGAGGCCGTACGACTCGACCACGAGGGGGTACGCGACCTCGATAGACTCGACCGGGGCGTTCCTGGTGTTGGTCATGTGGTTCTGGACGGCGTCCATGCCGTCGGCGTCGATCATGGCGCCCTGCCCTCCCCCATATGTTTCGATGTAGTTGTAATAGATGCCGTTCACGGGATGGATGCCGCCGATGTTGAGCAGGTTCATTGTGCCGGACGAGGCGGCTTGGACCTTGTCCGGGAGCGCATGCGAAAGCGCCGCCAGCAGGACGTCGACGATGCGCTGAGTGGTGATGATGTTCGCGTTGCAGACGGCGGCTGGGTATATGGCGGAGAGGATGCTGCCCTCGCGCACATCGATGTCTATGGGACGGTAGGCCCCGGCGTTGGGCGGGAGTTCGGGATCGAGGCAGGCCTTCAGAACGTAGTAGACGCAAGCCGCAACTGAGGGCCAGCGGCAGTTGAGAGGGCCCTGCGACGCATCGTCCGAGGCCGTGAAGTCAGTACGGACGTGATCGCCGTTGGCCTCCAGCGTGAGGCGGATCGTGAAGGTGTCGTCTGTGATGCCGTCACCTTCGATTACGTCCTCGGCCTGGTACACGCCTTTTGGTATGGATGCGAGGGCGGCGCGCATGCGGCGCTCGGAGTAGTCGAGCATCTCATCGAGGTACTGCTCTACAGTCGCGACACCGTACTTGTCTGCGAGCTCGGTGAGGCGGCGCCCGCCAACGTTGTTCGCGGCAAGCTGGGCCATCAGGTCTCCGCGAACTTCGACCTGGGGCCTGACGTTCTGGGAGATGATGGCCCACAACTCGCGGTCCAGTTCGCCGCGGCGGAAGAGGCGGACGGGTGGAATCTGGAGGCCTTCCTGGAAGATCTCGGTGACTCCGAACGGCATCGAGCCCGGGGCGAAACCGCCCATGTCGACGTGGTGGGCCTGGTTTGCGGTTATGGCGATCATCCGGCCTTCGTAGAAGAGCGGCGAGATGAGGCATAGGTCGTTGAGGTGGCCAGGGCCCGCAGGGTACGGCGTGTTTAGGGCGACTGCGTCTCCGGGCTCAAGCTCTTCGAAGGGGTATGCAGCCATCGCGGACTGCACTGCGGAGTGCATTGTGCCGAGGTGCAACGGCGTGCCGATCTCGCTCTGCGCCACCACTACGACTTCGCCAGAGCCTGTGTAAATCGCGCCAGAGGTGTCGCGGCGGTCCTTGATGTTGGTGGAGTAGCTCGACCTTATTAGGGCGGCGATCATCTCATCGGCGATGGAGTAGAAGGCGTTGCGCATCACCTCCAGGGTGATTGGGTCCGTGTGAGGGGTAGTCATTGTGCTATGGGTCCCAGGAAGAGATTGCCGTACTGATCGACCTTAGCGGACTGCCGCGGCCAGACGACGGTTGTCGAATCGAACTGCTCGATTATGGCGGGGCCTTCAATCTGGTCGCCCGCGAGCAGCTGCGAACGGTCATAGACCGAAGTTGAGCGAGGGTTGTTGTGGAAGACGACGTCCCGGGACTCACGCAGGGCGCGGGCGGGATTGGTCTCTCCGGCGAGTTCGGCGCGCTCCAAGGTGGGCTGCGGGAGGGTCACGATGGCGGTTGTGCGAAGGTTGACGATCTCCAGCAGACTGTCCTGCAGCGCGAAGCCGTACGCCCGCGTGTGAGCATCATGGAAGCGATTGTACAGAGCGATGAGCTCCGACCCGGTCACTTCACCGCCCGACACAGGCACCTCAAGCTCGTAGCCCTGGCCGAGGTAACGAACGTCGGCGGTGCGGACGAGCGAGACTTCGTCGCGGGGCACTCCTTCGCGAACCATCTGAGCGAGCGCCTCCGACTTGAGCTCTGCGTACACTTCGCCGAGGTCTGCGGGCGCGGCCTCAACCGAGGACAGCAATACGGTCCGGACGAGATCGTGCCGCAGATCCGCCATGAGCAGGCCGAGTGCGGATGTGACGCCGGGAGCAATTGGGACGAGCACCTTCGGGATGTTGAGCTCCGAGGCCAGCTCGGCGGCGTGAAGCGGGCCCGCGCCACCGAAAGTCACCAGGGTGAACTCCCGCGGGTCGTAGCCCTTCGCAACCGATACGACGCGTATGCCTTTAATCATGCCTGCGTTTACGACGCGGACGATTCCCTCAGCCGCCTCTTCGATACTGAGGCCGAGGGGGTCCGCAATGCGTTCGCGGATGGCCTCACGGGCGAGGCCGTCGTCCAACTTCATGCGACCACCAAGAAACGCATCCGGGCTCAGCCTGCCGAGCAGCAGGTTGGCGTCAGTCACGGTCGGTTCAGCTCCGCCCTGCCCGTAGCACGCGGGCCCGGGATCCGCGCCGGCGCTTTGCGGGCCGACGCGCAACGCACCGCCAGGATCGATCCATGCGATGCTGCCGCCGCCTGCCCCAAGGGTGTGGATATCGACCATGGGGACCTTGATGGGCAGGCGCTCGATCTCGCTGTCCTGCGTCCTCCGGACCTCGCCCTGGTAGCAGAGGGAGATGTCGAAGGAGGTACCGCCCATGTCGACGGAGATTGTGTTGAGCTCGCCCGCCTGAGCGGCGAGTCCAACGCTACCAATGACACCTGCCGCAGGCCCGGAGAGGATGGTATGGACCGGCCGCTGCACGGCGGCATCGGCACTCATGGTGCCGCCACTAGACTGCATGATGAGGAGGTCTGAGTCGATGCCCTGGGCCTCAATGCCCGCCTGCAGGTTGCGCAGGTATCTCTCCATAACAGGCGCAACGAAGGCGTTGATCGCGGCCGTGCTCATGCGTTCGTATTCTTTGAACTCCGGGGCTACCTCCGAGGAAACGGAGAGCGTGATGTCAGGAAGCGCCTCACGGATGGCCTGCCCAACCTGGCGCTCATGGGCCGGGTGAGCGTACGAGTGGAGGAGGCATACGGCAACAGCTTCTACCTGCTCTTCTCGCAAGCGGCCAATGATCTCGACCAAGTCAGCGTTGGAGACGGGCTCGATGACCTCGCCTGTGTGCAGAACGCGCTCGGCCACCTCAAATCTTAGGCGGCGCGGGACTATGGGCTCGGTCCGCCGGATGGTCCAGTCGTAAAGATCGGGCCGGTCCTGGCGGCCGATCTGGAGCACGTCACGGAAGCCCCGGGTGACGATGAGCGCCGTGCGTGCGCCCTTTCGTTCCAGGAGCGTGTTGGTCGCGACGGTGGTGCCGTGGATGAAGAAGGCGATGGCTTCCGGCGAGACGCCCAGCCTATCCAGGAGCTGGAGGGCGCCGGTTGTGACGCCTTCGGACTGGTCCGCAGGGGTCGAAGGGGTCTTGGCGAACTCGAGACGGTTGTCTTCGACTTCATGGATGACGAGGTCGGTGAAGGTGCCTCCGACGTCCACTCCAAGCCGATACGTCATGGTCCCTCAGATGCCCATCTTGGGGGTCCGCACTAGACGTCTGACGCTGCCCGGGTCACGCGCAGCCGTTCTGAGCGCCCTTCAAGCGGGCGGCGAGTGTAGCACCGGCCTGCTCGAGGGGTCAATCAAAGGGGACGAGCCGAGCTCTTCTCAAGTCCGAACGCACGAATCTCCGGCCTTAGCTTTGAAGTGCGAGGTGAGCAGGCCTTATGTATCGAGTCCTGTCCAGCGATTGACCTGATGCCCTCGGCCTCCAGTGTTTGCTGCGGTATTTTGCCGAGCCCAAGGTGTTGGTCAACTCGAAGGGCGTCGAGAAACTGCAGAGGCTAATGCCGATTTCACTGGCTGCGCAGAGAGAACGTTCCGGATAACGCGGATGACCACACCGCCTGCCTCCAACTTTCCCGAGTAAGAAGCGCAGGAGAGCCTACCGCCTATGACGGCGCTGGCGTTAGGCGCGCAGTCGGCGGCGCTGGAGGTCGCACTTATAGTGCTGTTCCCGATCGTGTTGTTCCAAGCAGCAGAGGGCTCGGACGCGGTGGCGGCGTGGGCCGTGTTAGCGATGCTGACGGCAAACGGGGCGACCACGATACTTCAAGCGTTCCGTGCGGGACCGCTAGGCTCAGGCCTGTTTGTGATCAACTATCCTTCGCCCACAAGCCATACCGTTCTGCATCATCGCGCTGGAAGAGGGAGGAGCAGGGACGTTAGCAGCGCTAATCCTGGTGTCCGGAGCCTTTCAGTTCACAATTTCCCTGGAGCTCTCCCTGCTGAGGCGACTTGTCACGCCAGCGTTCAGCGGGGCGATCCTGATGATGCTAGGAATCTAGCTACTCAGCCTCCACAGGCGATACGCGAAAGAAGGACGCATCAAACTGGTCGAGGTCGTCAATGAAAGCGCCGAATCGACATGCTTTGTATTGGACCGATGGATCGCGGATTATCTCGTCCAAGCGCCCGATCCCGGAACCGGGCACACCTTCGGTTACCGCGTTGCCATCTTTGACCAACAACTGCCAGAAAGCGTCCAAGTCTCCGGCCCCGGAATCTGCAGGCCATGCCTCCAATGGCGACAGATTCTCCGCTCCCGTTCCGGGAGACAGAATCCGAGATGGGCTAGAGTACACTTGTGTCGTCATATGGCCCTTGTCCCTGTGTGCAGACTAAGCGTAATTGAATCTCTATCAGGCGGCCGCGGCATGGACGGCCGAGGAGCCGGGTCTCGAAGCCTGTTGCCTTCGAATTTGCACGAGATCGCAAACTCTGGCCGGACGGCCCCGTCACTTGCGCTCATGGAGCCACTTGGGCCTATTACAGCACGCACTTGCTGCTCGAATCGCACGCATTGCGGAAGCTGTTCAATCGTTTATACCTTTTCACAGGTCTTAGAGGGTGTCTAAAAAGCATTTGAGTGTGCTAGTCGGCGCAACATCAACCCGGTCATGGCGGCGTACACCCATGCTTCAGTTGTCTCGGGCAGCTCCTCGTAGTCCTTGCTCAGCCTCCGGTAACGCCCTAGCCATGCGAAGGTGCGCTCCACGACCCAGCGGCGTGGAAGGACCTCAAATGTGTGCCGGTGCGATGGGCGTCGCACCAACTCCAAGCTCCAACCACCAACGTTCTTAGCCCATAGCACCAGCTTGCCAGCGTAGGCCCCATCGGCCCAGATCCGCTCTAGCCGGGGAAACCGTCCCACCAAACGCATCAGCGTCAACTTGGCCCCGTCACGGTCCTGAACGTTGGCCGGATGCACCGCCACAACCAACAGCAGTCCCATCGTGTCTACGACGATGTGCCTTTTTCTTCCACAGACTCTCTTACCAGCATCATAGCCACGAGGCCCCCCTTTTCGGTCATCTTGACCGACTGGCTGTCGATGATGGCCGCGCTGGGAGAAACTTCTCGGCCCTCGGTCAGACGTACCTGGTCGCGGAGAGCTTGATGGACCTGCTCCAACGTACCGTCCCGGCGCCAAGTGCGGAAGTAGTGGAACGCGGTCCGCCAGGGGGCAGGTCATGAGGGAGCATCCGCCAAGCGCACCCGGTCCGCAGCACGTAGCGGATACCGTTGACCACCTCGCGGCGCGCGTATTTGATTGGCCGACCTCCAGGCTTGGGTGGTGGCAACAGCGGTTCGAGCAGTCGCCATTCCCTCTCGCTCAGATCGCTGGGATAACTCTTGCGCTTCATAAGACACGACTCTATGCGCTTCCCTACTTCCTCCTCTATGGCAATCCTGTACCGTTTTTAGACACCCTCTTAGAGTTAATCAGCAGTCGAACTTGGCCCGCAAGCTGCCGAAGGCGGCTAACAATCTCCAGTCCCACTATGTACTGGCCATGCCTTCAGCCGTCGCCTCCGAGAGAAGGGTGCGAATGGGCGCTCTCACGTTTTTTGCCTAGGGCCTGTTCACACTAACGGGTCTAAATGTTTTATCATTGGCGTATGGAACTCACAGAAGCTCAATACGAACGAATCGCCGCCTACCTGCCCGTCCAACGAGGCAACGTAAGCATATCGAACCTCCAGGTGCTCAATGCCATCCTGTACGTGGCCGAGCAGGGTTGCAAGTGGCGAGGGTTGCCTCACCGATTCGGCAAATGGCACACCATCTACACTCGCATGAACCGCTGGTCCAAGAACGGTGTACTCGACAGGGTATTCGAACACCTGCAACGGGAACAGATAGTGCGTATCAAGCTCGAGGCTATTTCGCTAGACAGCACGATCGTTAAGGTACATCCCGACGGCACGGGTGCGTTAAAAAAAACGGACCGCAGGCCATCGGCAAGTCCCGGGGTGGATGGACCACCAAGATTCATATGGTTGCCGCGGATGCTCGAACAGCAATGACCTTCTCGCTCTCCCCCGGACAAGCTCACGACGCACCGGAGGGGCGCAAGCTGCTCAGTCGTCTGCGGCCTGTCTGCCCGCCGGGCAGACAGCAGCAAGAGAACCTGCATGTAGTGATGGACCGTGCATACGAGGGGAACGAGACACGCCAACTAGCCTTGGAACTGGGGTTCATTCCCGTAGTCCCGCCACTCTCGACACGGGTGGCGCCATGGGAGTACGACAAAGAGGTGTACAAGAGACGCAACGAAGTCGAGCGCTTGTTCAGACGATTGAAGGGCTTCCGCCGTATCTTCTCTCGCTTCGACAAGCTCGACGCCCTCTTCCTGGGCTTCATACTGTTGGCTCTCATCTTCGATGTATTAGTGTGAACAGGCCCTAGTCGCGATGGTCTAAGCCTGGCAACATTCTGCCCGGCAGAGGCGAATGCCATAAAGGCAGTTGATGCAAAAGCAGACTCTGGGACCTTGATCGTCACTTCCGTGGTGATGGCCGGCGAAGTTCTCCCGTCCTTCCTTGATGAAGAAGGGAACCAGAAAGAGGGCGGCAACAGGATCTGCCCACCACCAAGCGAACAGACTGTTGAGCCCCAACCCAACCAACACGGTGAGGTCCTGGAGGTCGCAGAAAAGACTCTCCATGGCTTCGGCTCTCAGGGAACGGGACTGCATGCGGGTGGCGATCCGCATCTTGCCCACGTATAGGGCGGCCATTACGACAGCGCTTGCGACCACTATTATGACACCGGCCAGGCTAGGTTCTGGCTCTGGGAACAATCCCAGCAGATTGGCTCCTGAATGTAGGACTATGTATCCCGCCAACAGGAAGAACGTCAGGCCAATCAGGCGCTGCGCCTTGTGTTCGGCAGTTTCCGCCTCCTCTTCTCCCAACTCAGTCCTCAGCCGCCATACCAGAACACCGCCCGCAAGTAGCTCAACGATGCTATCCAGGCCGAATGCTAATATGGCCACGCTTCCGGCCTGAAAGCCCGCCCAAAAGGCCACCACAGCCTCCACAAGGTTCCACAGCAACCCCGCAATTACCAGGACCAGAGCTGTTCTGCGAAGTGTGTCCGCTTCAAGTGCCAGGGTAAACTTCTCCTGCAGGCACGTTGCCTATTTCCCGCATTGGCCTACACGGGGGCGCTAGGCCAATGCCCGCGATGTTGCGCTCAAAGTAAGAGTATACCGGCGGGTCTGTTGGGAGAGGCAGCCTGCAAGTCGGAGATCGCGAAGCCTTGCCTGCATACAGTCCTGGCATTTGACAGTTGCCAAGACGGATGCCCGACCGTGCAGCATTCATCAACCCTCTGGCCATGGCGTCGTTAGTATAATGCGGCCCATCTATTGCAAAGGAACCCAAGAATGAACCCGTTCATCCAGTACGCCGAGAGCCATGCCGGCGAAATCCTGGCAACTCTGAGGGAGATAGTGGAGAGGGAGTCTTTCACATCCGATAAGGCTGGCGTAGACAGGCTCGGAGGCTGGATCAAGGACTGGCTGGAAGGTGTTGGAGCTAGCGTCGAGGTGCTGCCCAATCAGTCGCTTGGCGATAACCTCCTGGCCCACTACGGTGATGGCGACGACCAAGTTCTTATCCTGTGCCACATCGATACCGTGTGGCCGCCGGGGACGATCGACGAGCTGCCGTTTCGGGTTGAAGACGGCCGGGCATTCGGTCCGGGCATTCTCGATATGAAGGCCGGAGTAGCAATAACCCTGCATGCGATGAACATGCTCCGCGCTCTTCAAGTCTCTACACCGCACAGGGTTGCCATGATCTTCAACACCGATGAAGAGATCCAGAGTACGAACTCCCGATCTCTGATTGAGAGGGAATCGCTCAATAGCAAGTTTGTACTGTGCCTAGAGCCAGGATACGGCACGACAGGGGCGCTTAAGACGGCTCGGAAGGGAGTGGGGTCCTACACTGTCAGGATTACAGGAAGAGCCGCTCATGCAGGCAACGACCCCGAGAACGGCATCAGTGCTGCTGAAGAGGTCGCCCACCAGATACTCCGTCTGAAGGACCTGAATAATCCCAAGACCGGAACCACCGTTACCACTGGTATGGTCCGTGCCGGAGTGGTCAGAAACCAGGTGGCCCCTTCCGCCGAGGCACTCGTGGACCTGCGCGTAGTAACACCGGAAGAGCAAGACCGAGTGGACGCACTGATAAGGGGACTCACGCCGGTGCTGGCCGGAGCCAAGGTTGAGGTGACCGGTGGGGTGGAGAGGCCACCGATGCCCAGATCTGAGGGCATCGGCCGAATTTATGAGAGCGCCAGTAACCTGGCAATCGAGCTGGGGATGGAGCTTCAGGAAGAGAGCGTCGGGGGCGGCTCGGACGCCCAATTCCCCGCCGCATTGGGAGTTCCAGTGCTGGATGGACTAGGCGGCGTAGGTGAAGGGCCGCACGCTATTACAGAGTACATTTTCGTTGACTCGTTGGCCCAACGGACGGCGCTGCTGGGTACCCTGTTGACGAAGATGTCACTATGAAATGCCAGTAGTCCGAAGTATCTCAAATGAGGAAGCCTGCTAGGTCGTTGACCCAATATTTGAATACGTGCAGGTGCACCTCGACGGTAGCACGCCCTTCGTCAGGGTGAGTAATCCGCGCAGACTCGTGATGGTAAAGGGTGTCAGCCGGCGGCTGTAACGGGATCTCTTTCACTGCTCTGCAGCCTTATCGCGTGAGGGCGCCGGCGATAGTGGACAGGGGGCTGGAGACCTCCTCGACAGCCGCTGGTGGGATGGCTGGCCGTTTACCCTGACCCCTTCGTAACACCAGGGCCCGTCAACTTACGATTCTGCTGATGCTGGGGCCGTCCGGATGAACAGGGCTTGGCCAGTTCGCGTCGCAGCTCCACAGGCTCTCTTTCCAAATGGTGAAGCCGTGAGGCGCCGGGTCGTTATCACCATATGTGATCCTGTCCAGCTCATCGCCGGTCTCGGGGCTGTACTTGATTATGAACTTGTCGGTCGTGTGGGCGCACCATATGCCGTCTGTGACCCATGCCAGGCCGTGAAGGCGCTCGTGTGGCACTTCGACCTTCCTCAGCACGCTCCAATCGGACGGGTCCATCAGGACGAGCGCCTTGGGGTTGAAGGCCGTGATCCAAAGGAGGCCGTCCACCCACTCCACTCCGTGTATGCCCCCTCCGTCCGGCGTCGGGAAGCGCGAAATCTCCTCCCCGGTCTCGTAATCGCACCTGACGACGCCGCGGAACCCTGTGTCGCCCGGTCTCCTGTATCGAGAATTGGACGCACCGTTGGAACCTATCCAAAAGGAGTCGTTTCCAATCGTCAGCCCGGACGAGTTCTCGGCCGTTGTGCGGACCATCCTGACTGGCTGAAGGTCGTCGTCGAGCAGGTAAAGGTCATCCGTGGCCTGATCACACACCCATAGGCCGTCGTTCGTGCCCTGGAGTCCGTTCGGCATGGTTGCGGACGGCGTAATGGTCGTCTCTAGTCTCATTTCATTCCTTGCTTGCAGCCTACCCCAGTATGAGCCCATGTTACCCCATGCAATTTATCGAGTTAATGGGAGTGGACTGGGGCACTAGTGAGATAGGTCGTGGTGCATGTCACGCAATGGAACCAGGCAACGAGGCCTGTCGAAGTGCGCCGCCTTCTACGATTAGAGCCTCGTGGCAAGGTGGCCTACATCAGGAGATGCCGGTAAGGTGGGGTGGTAGCGCGTACGGGATTCGAACCCGTGATCTCCGCCTTGAGAGGGCGGTGTCCTTGGCCACTAGACGAACGCGCCACACCTGGCTGGGGATCTAGGATTCGAACCTAGGCTTACAGATCCAGAGTCTGTCGTCCTACCACTAGACGAATCCCCAGTATTGGACGATTCTAGCAACTGGAAGGGTACTGCTTCAAGGCGGAGATGGCCGAGCGGCGACCCGTGGGAAACTACGGGAGCGCTTAGATCTTGCGGAGGAGGTTGGCCATCTCGATTGCCGCGATGGCAGCGGAGTGACCGGTGTTGCCGTTCTTGCCACCCGAGCGGTTGATCGCCTGTTCGATGGTGTGTGTAGTCAGCACAGCGAAGATTATCGGAATTCCTGTGTCTACCGATGCTGAGGCTATGCCTTTCGAGGCCTCACCGGCTACGTAGTCGTAGTGGTCGGTCTCCCCCTTGATGACGGCGCCCAGTGCGATCACCGCGTCATACGTGCCGGTGCTCGCGAGGCGGCGTACGGTTAGCGGCAGTTCGAAGCTTCCTGGGACGTGGACGAGGGTGACGTCGTCTTCAGACACGCCGTGCCTCTCCAGACCCTCTCTTGCACCCTCCAGCAACCGGCCAGTTATGAACTCGTTGAACCTGGCAGTTGCTATTGCGACTTTCATGCCGCTTCCGTCGAGGCCTCCTCGGAGCTCAGCTGTCACGAACCGGACTCCGCCGCATTGTCTGGGGCACCCGACGAATCATCCTGCGGCGTACCGGTGGACACGCTGCTGGAGACGTCCAACAGATGACCGAGCCGGTCCCGCTTGGTTTGCAGATAGCTTATGTTCTCCGAGTTCACGCTCGCCTGGAGCGGAACGCGCTCGACGATCTCCAGACCGAATGCATTAAGCCCAACGACTTTGCGAGGGTTGTTGGTAAGAAGCCGCATCCTGCCGACGCCGAGGTCCGCGAGAATCTGCGCTCCTATGCCGAAGTGCCGGACGTCAGGGGCGAAGCCCAGGTGGACGTTGGCGTCAACAGTATCCAAGCCGAGATCGTCCTGAACATGGTAGGCCTTAAGCTTGTTGTGGATGCCGATGCCCCTACCCTCCTGCCTCATGTACAGGAATACGCCACTGCCCTCTCTTCCAATGGCCTCGAGAGCCAGTCCCGCCTGCTCTCCGCAGTCGCATCGAAGGCTGCCGAACACGTCCCCTGTAAGGCACTCACTGTGAACCCGGACTAAGGTGGGCTCATCCGGCGAGATGTTGCCTACGACGAAAGCGACGTGCTCGTTCTTATCTACCATGCTGCTGTACGAAACGGCGGTGCCTTCGCCAAACTCGGTTGGAAGCCGTGCCTCGGCGACACGGTCGATAAGAAGCTCATGCTCAAGGCGGTACGCCATGATGTCCGCAACAGAAACGATAGGGATGCCATGAGCGTCCGAGAGCTGCTCCAACTCAGGAAGCCGGGCCATGGTGCCGTCTTCAGCCATGACCTCGCAGATCACGGCGGCGGGATACAGGCCTGCAAGAACGGCGAGATCGACTGAGGCTTCGGTCTGGCCGGCCCTCACCAGCGTGCCGCCGTTCATGTATCGGAGCGGGAATATGTGACCGGGCCTTGCGAGGTCTTCGGGTTCTGCCTCGGGGTCAACAAGCACCTCGATCGTCTTGGCACGGTCGTGGGCAGATATGCCAGTAGTCGTGCCTTCCAATGCGTCCACCGTCACCGTAAACGCAGTCCCGAGGCGAGCCGTATTGTCATGCACCATCATCGGGATGCGCAGTTCTTCCAGCCGCTCGGCCTTCATTGGTGCGCAAATCATTCCACGACCGTACTTGGCCATGAAGTTGACGACCTCGGGCGTGGCCTTTTCGGCAGCGACAGCGAGGTCGCCCTCGTTCTCACGGTCTTCGTCATCGACGATGATGACGAGACGGCCAGCTTTAATCGCTGCTACGGCTTCATCTACTGAAGAGAGCGGCATTTGACAGGTCCTCCGTTACTCCGACGAATGGTCCGAGCGCTAGCCTGCGGGCCGCGCGGCCATCAGCCGTTCTACGTACTTCGCCAGAATGTCCACTTCTATGTTTACCCTCTCGCCTATCCGGCGGCTACCGAATACGGTGTTTTCTCTAGTGTACGGAATCAACGTTATTGAGAATGACTTATCGTCACAGTCTACAATCGTGAGGCTGGTACCGTCCACGGCGATGAATCCCTTCTCGACAACGTAGCGCATGAGGTCCGGGGCAGCGGTGAAGCGAAGCATGAGCGCGTCGCCGTCCGGTTCGATGCCGGCAACGGTCGCTGTGCCGTCCACGTGGCCCTGCACGATGTGGCCGCCCATACGCCCGCTTGGAGTCAGGGAGCGCTCAAGATTGACCCCGGCTCCCGACTGTAGGTCACCAAGGTTCGATCGACGCAGCGTCTCCGGCACCACGTCAACGCTGAAGCTATTGGGGGCTTTCTCCGTCACAGTGAGGCAGACGCCGTTGATGCATATGCTGTCGCTGACAGCGAGCTCCTGCAGGACCAATGCGGCGGAGATGGACATCTTCCCGTCGCGCACGGACTCGACTTTGCCGACCTCTTCAACGATTCCTGTAAACATTCGCACTCCCGTGATTGAGTCGCTGGCTCAGGTCCCGAACAGTAACTTCGAGCACATGGCTGTGCTTAACAATCTCAAAGCATCTCCGGCGCTAACGGCAGTACCCAGTTAGAAGCATGTCGTCTCCGGCCGACTGCCACCGGAGGCGCTTCAGTTCAATGGCCTGCGCCATTTTAGCGGCCCCGCGTCCTCCGACGGGGCCGGGGGCAGATACCCCGCCTATTATCTTCGGGGCCACGAATGCCAGCACCTTGTCAACGAGTCCCATGTCGAAGAGGGTCCCCATCAGCGTTCCGCCACCCTCCACCAGCACAGAGGTCACGTCACGCTTTCCCAGAACATCGAGGAGAGCGTCCAGGTCCACTCTGCCGCCGGGTCCGGGCTGGCAGAGGAGTTCGGCACCGGCGGCGGCTAGCAACTCCCTGGTGCCGGACGGAGGTGAAGCCGTTGCCACGACGGTATGGCCGGGCTCTCGCAGGAGAGACGCGCTCGCGGGCGTTTGACCAGCGGAATCGACCACAACGCGCAACGGCTGGCGCTTCAACGAGCAGCCGTCCGAATCGCGTGCGGTGAGGCGAGGATCGTCGGCAAGCACGGTGCCGATGCCGACCATGATGGCGTCGCACTGCGCTCGAAGCTCGTGAACGTGGGCGCGGGCCACCGTGCCGGTCACCCATCGAGCGTCGCCGGAGCGCGCGGCAATCTTGCCGTCGGCGCTCATCGCGTACTTGGCTATGACGAACGGCCTTCCCTGCGTAACGTGCATAGCGTAAGCCTCGATTTGCTCTGTGGCCTCGGCCTCCATTTCGCCAGCGGTGACGGCGACGCCCGCGTTACGGAGGGCTTCGGCTCCCCTGCCGTCGACTCCTGGGTTCGGGTCGGTGACGGCGAAGTGCACGTGCGCAATGCCCGCGCGGATGATGGCATCCGTACAGGGCGGGGTACGGCCATGGAACTGGTGCGGCTCAAGAGTCGAGTAGAGGGCCGCGCCCTCAGCGAGGTTGCCAGCCTGATTTAGCGCGGCAACTTCAGCGTGATCGCCGCCCGGAGGACTCGTGTGTCCCTCACCGACGATGCGGCCGTCCCTAACGACTACGGCTCCGACGGCGGGATTTGGGCTCACATTGCCCAGCGCGCGCCGGGCGAGATCCAGCGCACGGGCCATGTGAGCGGTCACAGTGGATGCCTCAGCCGGCGCCGGCCGATCTTTCGGGACCGTCCATGGGAAGCTGATAGTTGGCGTAGTATTTGCTTGCCACCGGTCCCTGGTCTCCACGGTACTTGCTTCCCAGCGACTTCTCGCCGTACGGCCTGTCGGCGTCGGTCGTGAGGCGTGAGAAGGAGATGTGGCCTATCTTCATGCCGTAGTAGAGGGTCACGCCCAGGATGCCGACGTTGCTGAACTCCAGCGTAAGGCGGCCGCTCCAGCCGGGGTCGATGAAGCCGGCGGTCGAGTGGATCAGAAGGCCGTAGCGGGCGAGGGAGCTTTTGCCCTCGATGCGGGCCACCACGTTTGCGGGGATGGTGACGCTTTCGAGGGTGCTGCCGAGGGCGAACTGACCGGGGTGCAGCATGAAGGGCACGCCGTCGCTGATAATCACCTCATCGGTGATGTCCTCGGCGGGATGCATCACGTCGATGTGGGTCCTGCTGGTGTTGCGAAACACGAGGAACTTGCGGTCGAGGCGCACGTCCACGCTGGCAGGCTGGATGCATCCCTCACCGAGAGGGTCTATGACTATCCGGCCTTCGGCGAGTTCCTCTTTGATGGTGCGGTCGCTAAGTACCAAAGCCTGCGATTCTCACTGGTGTTTGCCCTGTGATTGGACGGGCCTGCATGTTAGCAGCGGCCATCGATTTCACGCAATGAACTGAACCTGTGGGACGCGTTCAGACTTGGGGCGCCCTACCCTACCCTGGATACCGGCCCATCCGGCTGCGCTCAGGGCGGGCTTCGCTGAACGCTGTCGAAGGCGAGAAGGAGCGAAAAGTGTCACATTCCGTAACATTCTGTAACTTTCCATAGCTGAACGGCTTTGCGATGTGTTAAAGAATCGAGACTAATTGAATACTGATTGAATACAAAATGAGTCTGCGTGAGCAAAAATGTGACACTTCTCAATGCGCGGGCCCTGCAGATTTCTAAACGCGTCAGGCGCCGTGCAGCGGGTTGGTTGACGCCGGCTTGAGCGGGCAAAGTGGGGGCGCCCACGTAATTCTTGCCAGTGATGGCATGCACTGAGATTCATGCGCTCATGATAGCACGGTAGTTCGCGGCTAGCAAGTGGGGAGAGAAGCGAGCGGGATAATCGCTATCACACTCCCTCAAGAAGAGTTTGGTACAGGTGTACTGCATGCCCTTTTCACCTTCACCCCCTCGAGGGACTCTGGGCAGGCTCTAATCTTCTCCCATTTAGAGACCTTTGTATAGCCTCCTATCTGGTACGGGGAACCCCATCCCAGCCTTTCCCTGCAGACTGGGGAAGGGGCCGGAGAGCTTTGCCCATCACGGAATAGGCAGTTGTGTAAAGGTCTCCATCTGGGAGAGGGCATTACACAGTGGCAAACAGGCGGGAGAATCGCTATCCCATCCCCTCAAGAAGAGTTTTGCACAGTTGCACTCCTCCGCTTTCACCCTCACCCTAACCCTCTCCCATCGCAAGGGAGAGGGGATTATTGGGAAAGGGCCTCATTGTCAGTCTTCGAAAACGACTCTGCCTATCTTTTGATCTTGAGATCCGGGGATTGCTGCTGCGACGCTACTCGATGCTGAATGCGGCTTGAATTCTCATGCTGACTTCGGTCTGGCCGCCGCTGATCTGGGTGGAGGTTTCCATGCTATCTTCGGCCATCGAGAAGGCCATTCCCCTCGCAAACTGTGCGGGCGCAGCAGTGCCGGCCGGAGCGGCCGATGAAGGTGAGCTTTCCGACGCTGACGCCGGCCAGCTCCGCCAGGTGGTCAGCCTTGGCAAGGGCGTCCGCAACGGCCGACTCACGCAGGCCCTCCTCGTACTGCTCAACATCCTCTACGGAGAAACTGATCCCGCGTATCCGCGTCGCGTCGCCGCCCGCCTGCGCGGCATCGTCGATGATCTGGCCGACCGTATCGAGGTCACGCACGGTCAACCTCGCGGAGTTGTTCACCTCGTAGCCGACCAGCACCTCTTTGCCGACGCGCTGGCCGTCTTCCTCGCTCTCGACCCAGTCGTACTGAGGCCGAATGCTGAATGAAGTTGTCCGGATATCATTGTCGGTCAGATCATGGGCCTTCACCGCGGCAATGATCGCGTCCATTGCCTCTGCTCCCTGTGCGCGGGCCTCTGCCACTGTGTCGGCCCTGGCCGAGACGCCGATGTTGATGTACGACACGTCCGGTTCCACGCTAATGCTCGCCTCGCCAACCACCCAGATGCCGCCGGGTCCCGAGGACCCGCCGGAGGACGAGCCTTCGGACATCGTAGCCGTCGTCTGGGCGACGGGCTCCGCGCTCACTTCAGCCGCATTCGACTGTGCTTCCGGTCCATCGGAGCCATTGGCGCACGCCACGCCCAATACCAGCAGCACCGGCAGAATCAACCCCGCAATCAACACCCTGTTCTTCATAGTGAGTCCTCCAATTCTTCTAGTTGTCTCTTCAAATTGACCGTCTCGTAATATAGACGCTGCGCCTGTCCGAGAAGTTCCATTGACGTCTCCATGCCGCCAGGACTTTCACCGGCGCTTCCTTCCGGCTGAGTATGCGGCGATCAACAGCAAGACGAGGACTGCCCCCACTCCCACCTCAATCTGCCACAGAGGAAGCTCGACACGCCCATACAGCCCAACCTCGGCCGTGCCTTCATCCGGCTGCGGTCGTGCAACGGAAGGGGCCAGTCTCGCGCCGGCCATTTCCTCTTCCTCGATGACGGCTTCTTCGTCGACGACCGCTGCAGCGTCTGCCGTTAGAGCGGCTTCGGGTTGGTCTTGATCATCCGATGCATCTTCTTCGGACCCGGCATCACGGGCACTCACCTCTAATCCGGCCTCTTCTGCCTCATCGGCCATGTCTTCTTGAGCCAAAGCCATGACGGCAAGTTCTTCCGAGGCAAGCATCTCTTCGGACTCTGCCTGGATCTCCGATGGCATCTCCATCTCCGCGGATTCTTCTTCAGCGACCTTTGCCAGTTCCAGTTCTTCCTCAACCTGCCCGTCACTCGCCGCCTCTTCGACGACGACCGTTGTCACGTCCGCCGTTAGAGCGGCTTCAGGTTGGTCTTGATCATCCGATGCATCTTCTTCGGACCCGACATCACGGGCACTCACCTCTAACGATGACAACTGGCTGGCCTCGTCTGACTCTTCAGCCATGTCGTCTTGAGCCAAAGCCATGACGGCAAACTCTTCCGGGGCAAGCATCTCTTCGGACTCTGCCTGCATCTCCGATGTCATCTCCATCTCCGCGGATTCTTCTTCAGCGACCTTTACCCGGGCCAGCTCTTCCTCAACCTGCTCGTCACTCGCCGTCTCTTCGCCAAAGGTGGTGAAAGATTCATAATCTGCGGCCATGTCTTCGGTCATCGGCTCATCGGCTTGCGATTCAAACATGTCATGATCGGCAGCCATTGGAGCATCGGCGGAAGATTCGAACATGGCTTTATCGGCGCCTGACTGGACCAGCACCCCAGCAGCCTGCCCTGAGACGATGACGACCAACAGGACGGCGCAGGCCGCAGCCGCGATGCCGGGAGCAAACAAGGCATAGGCAGGGCGACGAGCGGGAGCTTCCTGAGGCGCCAATGAGGACAGCACGTACGTACGTCCCGGCGCCAGAACGGGGAGGCCGCTCATGAGCGAGGCAGTCTGCCGCAGCTCGTCGCGGTCTCGCGAGCAAGTGTCGCACCCTGGCAGGTGGCCTTCGACGACAATGCGTTCTTCACGCGTGACCTGCCCGTCGATGTAGCTCGAAAGGAGCGCTGCCACTCTCCTGTGTCTGAATAGTCCTAGCATATTGCTGTCTTGCTCACTCTTTTGACGTTAACGGCAACGAATTCGTTCCATTGCTTGACGCATCAGCCGTCTTCCCCATTGCGGCGGCTCGAAGGAAGCAGGTCCGTGTGCTCTTTGAGGTAGGTGCGGGCGCGACGCCTGGCCCGGCTAAGCCGTGAGCGGATGGTGCCAACGGCCACGCCGGCAGCCCCGGCGGCCTCTTCATAGCTGAGTCCCTGAACATCGACGAGGACGAGCACGTTGCGTTGGTCCGGCGGCAGCGAGAGGATGGCGCTCTGCAGATGCGCGGCAAGCTCGCTACGTTCGGCGTGCTGCTCCGGCGACTCTTCTCCCGACGACCGCTCCATCGCCAGATCCAAGGACTGCTCGGCCCTGCGGCGCACTGAGCGAATCCAGTCGTAGGATGCGTTTGCGGCTATGCGGAGCAGCCAGGCCCGCAGCGATCCGCCCCGAAAGCGGCAGATGGAGCGGTATGCGGAAATGAACGTTTCCTGCGCCGCGTCGTCGGCCGCCGACCGGCTGCCCAGTATGCGCGCCGCCGTGTTGAAGACGAGCGACCTGTAGCGCTCCACGATCTCGTTGAACGCCTCAAGTTCGCCCGCCTTGCTTCTATCTACCAGCTCGGATTCGTCGAGTTGCATGGTTTACAGGCGGACCCACAGAAGGCCAACACCTGGACGTTCAATCTTAACCTACGAATGTATGAGTACCCTGCCCCGTTATAATGGGTTTCGATGGCAACTGTGCCTGTGGGCGGGCACTTCAGAGGCGCATAAGCACCATGAGAATCTTAATCAGAGAACTTTCGGAGACTCTCCTTCTGTCTTTGATGATCTTCATTGGTCTCCAGTTCTCGGTCCAGAACTTCACCGTGGAAGGCAGCAGCATGTCCCCCATTCTGGAGGAGGGCCGATACGTCCTGGTGAACAAGCTGGCATACCTCCGTCTGCCTGGGGAGTTCCGTTCTTACATTCCGTTCATGGACGGTAGCGACGGGTCTGACATCGTCCCGTTTCACAAGCCCGAGCGCGGCGAGGTGATCATCTTCCGGTTTCCGAACGATCCATCGCGCGATTTCGTCAAGAGGGTCATTGGAGTGCCCGGCGACGTTTTGGAGATTAAGGACGGGCGCCTCTACATAAACGGCGAGTACCGGGCAGAGCCCTACGTGACGAGGCCGGACAGGTCCGATATGCCGCCCGTTCTGGTGCCGGAGTGGTCTTACTTCGTGATGGGCGACAACAGGGGCCTCAGCAACGACTCACGCGACTGGGGGCCGGTGCCGCACGACAACCTGGTTGGCAGGGCCTGGTTCACGTACTGGCCGTTCGATGGTCTGTCCAGCTTCACGGACTGGGGCATCGAGTAACCTTTTCCAACGTGCGGTTGAGACTCGACGGGGCCACGCCCTCGGTGAAATCCGTCTTGTGCGCTGTACCTAGCGTCCGTAAAATCGAAGTCCCGCGCTTATGGGCCGGTAGCTCAGTTCGGTCAGAGCATCGGACTTTTAATCCGAGTGTCCTGGGTTCGAATCCCAGCCGGCCCACATCTTGTAAAATGATCTAATGGCTCACTTAACTACATGAACACGAGGATTCACTAGACATTGATTGACATCGACCTCGGTTTCCAGCTTCCTCCACCTTGGGATGCAGTGCCATTCCACACCGGACATATCGGTGAGATCAATTTTCTTGTAGGACCTAACGGCAGTGGCAAATCTCAGTTTGCACAGAGCTTGCACGACGAGTTGCAACGTCAAGGATTGCGCCCACGTTTGCTGGGGACGGACCGACTGGCCGGTATGGAGCGGATTCATGCGTTTGCCAACTTGTATTCTGATCCGTTTAGTCGAGGTCTGGACAAGAATCTATTCCAAGGCATAAAGGAAGCAGGAGGGTTAGGAGCCGGGATGGATGCCATTGTGCTGCTGAGTGAGCGAATGAACCTTCTCATCCAGGTCGAAGGCACACTAAGCCATCTGTTCAATAGAGAAGTCATCCTCGACTGGGATTCTGGTCGACTTGTACCTAAAGCGAGACGCCGCGGAGATAACGCATTGTACAGGTTGGACCGAGAAGAGTGCCACGGAATCAAAGAATTGCTGGTGCTCTTAACCCACCTATACGACGACCGAACGCAAATTCTTATCATTGACGAACCAGAACTCAACCTGCACCCACAGTACCAAGCATTCTTTCTTGAAGAAGTTCGAAAGGTAGCAGGGAACCCCAAACAGGATGGAAATAAGAAAGCTCTTTTCCTAGTTACCCACTCCCCGTTCATTCTTGATTTGCGTTCCTTAGACGATATGAGGTCAATCATTTCATTTGACCTTAAGTACACGAAGCCCAGGCAAATTTATGAGTTGCAAAGTTCTTGCACTGAAGCATTTGTTCGGCGCTTAAATGCACATCACAAGCAGCTGTTCTTCTCCGATAGCCCTGTCTTTGTCGAGGGGGTGCTAGATGCATGGATTGTCCAGGGCATGATTGAAGCTCTTGGCTCTTCACTATCTGGGGCGGGGAGTTGCGTAATTGATGTTAACGGTGTGGAGGAGGTCAACCAGTACTTGAAGCTTTCTCGAGGTCTAGGGAAGAATGCCCATTTTCTCTATGACCTTGATGCCCTCTTTAGAGGAACACTTCGGCGCTCCATCAAACAAGATGAGTTGATTCAGAGCTCTCTGGTTAATGCCGGACTAGGAGATAGTATCGTCAGCTACTTTGGGCAACTACAACAAAAGGTGACCAAGTTAGCAGACAAACTACTCTCGTGCTCACTTCCGCCGCGACTTACTACGTTGAAGACTTATCTAGACAAATTGGGACCTCGTTGTCAATGGCAAGAGGAGCAACGTGATAGAGCGCGAGTAGCCGTGATGACAGCCATAAGTCAATACAGAGAAGACATTGTATCGAGAGCGTCGGAAATCGAGGTCACAGACATTGAAGCGCGACTAAGTAACATCCTTGAAGCTTTGGAAGAGAGAAATATCCACGTGTTGCCAGGAGGAACGCTAGAGAGATACTTGCCGCACTTTAGGGGCTCAGTATTTGATCCCACACCAGATCAAAAGCGCGAAGCCGTTCTCGCAGAATTAGAGACCATGGCAATGATTACTGAGGAAGGGGTATTGGCGAAGCGCTACACGGATCTGTACAGGGCGATTCGGAGTTTCCCATCCAAGGATTCTGTCAATTTAGACGTTGTGCTGCGTAGACGTCTCGCAACCTACATACACAGCCTTCAACAAACTGTTCTTGACTACCCTGATTGGAGTCAAGATAAAGTTCAGGACCGAATGAACAGTATCCTTTCAGAATACGCAGATGTGTTTTCGATCCAGTGTTTTGGACAACAATCGGGAAATAGGTTTCAAGCCACTATAATGGTTGCAAATCTGCTGAACCAGGGCCCCAAGATTGTGGAGGTTAGCGACCATACTAACGCGGGCATGGGTGGTTTCGAACTGAAATCTGCCTGCGACCCATTTTAAACCGTACACGCGTGCACATGTGCGCTACGCACTAAGGTGGCACTTTAAAGTTCACAGTGCGGTTCGCTCCGGCCCACCTCATTCTGTCTTCCACAACAACAATCATGACTCCTTTGCCGCCTTTGAGGCTATTGCCCTAGTGGAACACTCGTAGAGCAATGTGGAGGGCCGAGCATAGTGAGCCCGTGCCAACTGAAGGGCGGAGCACAGTTGATTTCTGGAATCTCTAAAACATGCCCTGTTCGAAGTAGTGATGCTCGTAGATGTCAGTTGTCGCATCGTCGATCTAGTTCCGCTATTGTAAGGCAATGCAGTCTGAATGCATCTCCCAGTCAGGCGTAGCCGTTGCCATAGAACCAGCAAACGGCACTCAATGGAGCCCCTGCGATGGAGCTTCTGAGAAGTCCCAACTCTGAGATCGCCCTGGTGTAGTCGACCGCCATTCTTTGCCTTGCGAGCCCCGCAGACTCCAATGGTATGTACGGTGGCCGGCGGAAGACCAAGCCCTCGAGCAGGGCCTCGACGTAGGCCGCCTCCGGCAGCGTGGTGTTACAGTTGCCTAGCAGGAAACGCTCTCTTGATCTACCGTGGCGCCATGCGGCTGTGTGCCCCTGGACGACGTCTGCTACTTCTAGCAGGTTAAGGTGTACGCCGATGGACACGGGAATCCGGCGTCGAATGAAGTCCAGGACAGAGCGCCCAGACGGCGTCGGCTTTACGTCCCACGGGCCAACGGGAACAGTGATGCTGACTATGAACACGTCCTGGCCACGCGTGACAGCAGCGACCACCTCTTGCTCTGCAAGCCACTTCGTGCGGCGGGTACGGCCCGGGGAGGCCGTCCAGGAGGCCCAAATAGCTATTGGGTCAGGCCAGGTCCGGTTCACGGCGGGATAGTACTTTGTTAGTTTGGCCAACAGTTAAACGGAATTCCCAAGTCAAGAATGAATCGATCAGGTTATGGGTAGTCTTGCTGGTGGCCGTAACTGGCCTGCTCGTCATTGCCCCAGGCTGCGGTGGTAATTCAAAGGAGTAGCCCGCGACGATCCCATTGAAAATCGGTCTGCTGCTCAACTTCACCGGGTCCCCGGAGGCGTCTGCGGACAGACAACGAGCATTTGACCTCGCGGTACAGCACATCAATGAGGGCGGAGGCGTATTAGGGATGCCTGTGGAAGGCGTCGCCGCGGACGCTACTCAAGACCCGTCTGCTGCTGTGGAGGCTGCCCGGCATCTTGTGGAGGTCGAGGGTGTCCATGCGATAGTTGGCCCCAACGCCAGCGCGGGGGCATTGCCAATTTCACAGAGCGTGTCCGGGACGCTAGGTGTTCCCACAATCAGCCCTTCGGCCACCTCTCCACAGCTAACCGATGTCGAGGACAATGGCTACTTCTTCCGGACAGCACTCTCCGATGCTGCCCAAGGTCCGGTCCTCGCACGCGTGACCCGGGGCCGCGGTTTCGATAACGTTGGGCTGATCTACCAAGACGATGCCTATGGCCAGGGACTAGCTGCCACCTTCGAAGAGTCCTGGAATGGAACGCTGCGGGTAGTCTCCGTCGATATGGCCCAGTCCAGCTACCTTTCAGAGTTGGCGCAGAGCGCGAATGCAGGGGCACAGGCGTTGGTTGTTATCACTTTCGAGGGTCTGGCCCTGTCCATCGTGCGCGAGGCTATCGATGAAGGCATTTACAGCCGGTTCGTC
This sequence comes from Dehalococcoidia bacterium, assembly GCA_965237445.1. Taxonomy (GTDB): domain Bacteria; phylum Chloroflexota; class Dehalococcoidia; order Lucifugimonadales. The sequence continues at coordinate 2,721,199 of OZ250142.1, forward strand.
TTTGGCGACGCGGCCAAAAGAGCAAGTCTTGTCAGAGACATCGGCGGGGAAAAGTTGGGGGGTATGTACGGGACCGCGGGGGCGTCCGCTCCCGGCAACCCCGCAACAGCCGACTGGGAAGCCGCCTTCATCGCCGAGCACGGCGAACTGCCCGTTCTCGCGTACGTCAAAGAGACCTACGATGCGACCGTCGCCCTTGCGCTTGCGGCCCAGGCTGCAGGTAGTGTCGACGGAGCCGCAATCCGCGATCATCTGAGGGATATCGCAGGACCACCCGGCCGGACCGTCCTGGGCATTCCCACAGGGGTCGCCGATGGCCTATCCCTGCTAGCTGAAGGCCAGGAGATCGACTTCGATGGTGCTGCCAGTACACTCGATTGGGACGAAAACGGCGATCTCCGTAGAGGTTACATAGGGACATGGCGCTTCACATCTGACGAACGCATCGAAGATCTTGACACGGTGTCCTATGAGAACTAGCGGTTTCCGTGCCTGTCGAAGCTGCTCTTCCGGCCGATCGCAGCACATCGTTTGCGATGCCAAGTCTGTTCGAATTCTCTCTTTCTCTACCGTGACCCTACACTGAGAGTTCATGCCGAAAAGTTAACAGTTGAGCTTGTTTCAGAAGCCTGGCCTCCCTTTCATTGCGGTGAAATGTCAGATGGTAATCGTAGACAATCTACCATAATGTGACGCTTTCGTTTACCCTACGCCCTCACCCTCACTGTACGACCGGGCACATGGGTAACAGTTAGACCGGGGACATAGGTAACACTTTTGTAGGGGTCCTGTCGACCCGGCCGCTCACGTCGTCCAGCATTCCGATGATGAGCGGCCCGAACCGTATCGACCAGGTCCGCTCGTCCTGCTGCACAAGGCCCACCGGTTCGCCTGTGAGCGACTCGCTCAGGTACAGCAGGCCTCCCTTCCACTTGATCTGTCCGTTGCTGCGGACCCTGCGCACGGTGACCTCCCCTCCGTACTCCGGCGAACTGACACGCGATGGGTGGGTTCGCGGCGACGGCGTGTACAGACTGGCCGGAGGCATCTGCCCGAGCGTCTCGTGCGGCCTCTCGTTGTTGTAGCTGTGCCTGAAGCGGTCGAAGGCACGACGCTGCCGCCTTCGGCTGACCTGCGGAGGCGTGGCCGTCTCGGCCTTGAGCGTCCGGTGCAACCGCTCAAGGCGACCGTTCTGCTCAGGGTGTCCGGGTTCGATGCGCTCAGGGATGATACCCAGCTTGACCCACCACACCGACAGCGGCGAGAGGCTGCCAAGCCCCACGCTGGCGAACGGCACGCCGTTATCCGTGCGGATGGCCCTGGGCAGGCCGTACTCCCGGAAGGCACGCTCCAGTACGCGCCTGGCCTCAAGCCCATTGGGCCGCTCAAGTCCGTCACACACCAGCAGATACCTCGATGCCGCGTCCTGAACGGTCAGAGGGTCGATCCGCGTCCCGTCTGCGGTGCGGAACCATCCCTTGAAGTCGATCGACCACACGTCATTTGGCCTCCTGGCGCCTGAGAAGGGCTCGCCCCACGGCGCGCTGCGCCGCCTGCGCCGCCGACGCTTCACCAGTCCGGCACGGTCCAGTATGACCCCCGCCGTACTGGGCGACGGCCACGACTTCTCAGACTCTATGAGCCGCAGCCTGCCGACTACCTTCTTGGGCCCCCACAACGGATGCCCTCGCTTCATCTCGATGATCCGATCGACCAGCTCCGGGGGTGTCGCGTTGGGGTGGTGATGCGGCGCTCTGCTGCGGTCCAGCAGACCCGCTTCACCCTCAGCCTTGTGGCGGCCGATCATCTTGTAGGCGGTCTTGCGGCTGATGCCGAACTGACGGCTCAGCTCGGCCACGCTCTCCTCTCCCAAGGCGTAACGCTCGATCAGACCCAATCACTCAGATTCAGAACTCGCTTGTCTCCAGGGCAACACATTTGCCTCCTCGTGGAATGGTTCCCACAATCCCACAATGTGTTACCCATGTGCCCGGTTCAGGTGTAACCTATCTCCCCGGTCTGTACCCACCTCAATCCTCTCCCGTCAAGGGAGAGGAGGCAGTTGCACCGACTTCTGAGACATGCTCAGTTTGGTTCGCTCCGGCCTACCGCTCCACAACCAAGGTGTGCAAGTAATGGCAAGGTGTGCAGGTAATGGGGACTTCCGAACGTTATGCTCTTCTGAGCTCAAGCGTAGTTGTGGTCACGGAACCAACGTACGGCATTCTCTAAGGCCCCACGATCGAGCTCTGGGGAAGCCCCAACTCAGAGGAGCGCCCTGGTGCAGTCAACCGCCATTCTTTGCCTAGCGAGCCGCGCAGACTTCAATGGTATGTACGGCGGTATGTACGGCGGCCGGCGCAAGACCACGCCCTCGAGCAGGGCATCGACGTAGGCCGCCACCGACACGAGTTCTGACGGCGCCGTTAGTGGCGGCGGAGCACAACCACGGGAATCTGGCGGCCGGTGGCGGCACGGTATCGGGCGAAACGTGGATTTGCTGCAGCCACTTTGTCGAACAGCGCTGCACGTTCCTCGCCCCGGGTAATGCGGGCCCTGGCGGGGAATCGCTCGCCGTTGGTTTCGACGGTCACATCCTGATCGGCGGCGGCATTCAAGTACCACGCTGGATGATGGTCCCGGCCGTAGTTCGAAGCGACGACGATCAGATCGCCCAGCTCTTCGAATTTGGAAGTACATTCGAATTGGAAATACAACAGGGGCGACGATCGCAGCTTGCCACTCCTTCGTCCCCTGGTCACGAGGATGAGCACTCCCTGGCCTTCCAACCGGCCCAGAATTCGTCCGTTGGAGATACGAAACAACAGCCGGTGCAAGGGCACGAAGAACCATGCGATGATGAGGCGCATGTATGTTGGTATGGCGGGCTCCCTAACGGGTCTAAGGTGATGTCAACACTGCCGCGAGACAGACCCGGCCATTCAAATTCTCCGTACGTGGGCCCAGACTCACGAAAGATTTCTCAGGGCTGTGTGCCCAGCCCTCGGGTCTGCGCGCCCCAGCAGGCGACGGTGCCGTCGGTCCTCACCCCACAGGTGTGGAATGCCCCGGCGCTGACGGAGGCGAACTCGCCTGAAGGCGGCGTGGCGTGGCCAACCGCACTGCCCTCCAAATCGTTGTTGGACCCCCAGCATACGACGGAGCCGTCGGATCTCACGCCGCAGGTGTGCTCTGAACCGGCGCTTATCGAGGCGAACTCGCCGGACGGCGGCGTGGCGCGACCATCTGCATCGCTGCCCCAGCATTCCACTGAGCCATCGAGCCGTAAGCCGCATGAGTGGGCCACCCCGGCGCTGACCGAGGAGAACTCGCCGGGCGGCGGCGTGGATTCGCCACCTACATCGCTGCCCCAGCATTCGACGGAGCCGTCGATCCTCAAGCCGCATGTGTGGGCACCACCAGCGCTGACAGATGCGAACTCGCCCCACAGCGGCGTGGCCCGACCACCCCCGTTGCTGCCCCAACAATCGACGGAGCCGTCGCGCCTCAAGCCGCATGTGTGGGCCTCGCCAGCACTGACCAAGGCGAACTCGCCGGCCGGCGGCGTAGCCTGCCCAACTCCATTGCTGCCCCAGCATTCGACGGAGCCATCGCGCCTTACCCCGCAGGCGTGAAACCCGCCGGCGCTGACCGAGGCGAACTCTCCAGCCAGCGGCGTGGACCGGCCATCCCTATCACTACCCCAGCATTCGATGGAGCCGCTTGACCTCATGCCGCAGGTGTGCCAGCGTCCGGCACTAATGGAAGTGAACTTCCAGGACGGCGGGGTGGCCTGACCGTAACCATCATCGCCCCAGCAATCGACGGAGCCGTCGCGCTTCACCCCGCAGGTGTGGAACCCGCCGGCGCTGACCGAGGCGAACTCGCCTGTCGGCGGCGTGAACTCGCGATTCATATAGCCGGCGGAATCTGCGATTAACCCCCAGCAATCGATGGAGCCGCTTGACCTCACCCCGCACGTGTGAGACCCACCAGCGCTAACCGAGGCGAACTCCCCGGATGGCGGCGTGGCCTGGCCATCCACTCCAGAGCCCCAGCATTCGATGGAGCCGCTTGACCTCATGCCGCAGGTGTGGGCGCCGCCGGCGCTGACAGAGGCGAACTCGCCGGATGGAGGCGTTGCGCGGCCAGATCTATCGTCACCCCAACATTCCACCGAGCCGTCGCTCTTCACCCCGCAGGTGTGCCAGCCGCCTGCGTTGACGGAGGTGAACTCTCCGGCCGGCGGCGAGGCCTGGCCAGATCTGTCGTCGCCCCAGCATGCGACGGTGCCGTCGCGCCTCACCCCACACGTGTGTAGTCCCCCCACACTAACCGAGGCGAACTCCCCGGGAGGCGTCGTGAACTCGCGGACCACATAGCCGGAGGAGTCTACAATCGATCCCCAGCACTCGACGGAGCCGTCGCGCCTCACGCCGCACGTGTGGTTTGTCCCAGCGCTGACTGAGTCGAACTCGCCGGATGGCGGCGTGGTCCCGCCATCTCCTCCACTGCCCCAGCACTCAAGGGTGCCGTCGAGCCGCACCGCGCAGGTGTGGCCGAAACCGGCGCTTACGGAGGCGAACTCTGCATTCGCCGATGCGTTGGGGGAGTCGCTGCCTCCGCAAGCTGCGAGGGCGGTTGTCAGGAACAAGAGAACGGCCAGCAAGGCGGCCGGTTGCATGGGCATGGTGTGGCGTACTTTCGCCTTTCCAGGGCTGACCGCAATCTCCTTGACCAAGATCCCAGCGAACGCCCTGCGCTCAGTCGACTTCCAGCGGCAGCGACGGGTCGGCGGCGTACTGCGACAAGGAAGCGTCGTAGACTGCGATGTCCTGGTAGCCGAGCATCGACAGGACGAGAGCGTCATTGGATGCGGCGATGCCGCCGCCGCAGTACGTGACCACACGCTTGGCCCTGTCGGCGCCCGCCTGTTCAAAGAGCGAGGCCAGCTCATCGGCCGGTCTGTAGAGGCCAGTCTCGGCATCAGTCAGTTCCACGGCCGGCACGTTGACCGAGCCGGGAATGTGTCCGGCACGGCCGTAGATCTGCCCACCGTCCTCGCCCGAGTGTTGGTCCCGGCCTAGCGCGTTGACGAGGCAGCTACCTGCCCCGTCGCTCGACTCGACGAACGCCATGACCTCGTCCAGATCGGCGAACCGGGCGGAGTCGAAGGATGGCGTGAACACCGCAGGTTCGTACGTTGGGACTTCTGTCGACACGGACCTGCCCTCATCGCACCAGCGACGCCAGCCTCCGTCCAACACCGCCGCGCCGTGGCAGCCCATGGCCCGGAACATCCACCAGAACCTCGCGGCCCACATCGAATTTGAGCGGTCGTAAAGAACCAGCCTGGATGTCTCCGCGATTCCGTGCCGTCCAGCGGCCTCTGCGAACGCCTCGGCCGAGGGCATCATGAAACGGAAGGGCTGATCGTTATCGGAGAAGTCGGCCTGGATGTCCAGGAATCCCGAGCCGGGGATATGCCCCGCCTCGTATTCGGCCCGTCCGGAGTCAATGCGATAGCCGCCGCCGTCGCCGAGACGGAGGAAGACTGTGGTCTCGAAGACGCGTACGTCATCGTCCGCCAGGTGGTCCGCCAACCAATCGGTCGACACGAGAAACTCCGGATTCGCGAAGGACATATTCAACTCCAGCTTGTATTAGCTTGCCTTGAAGGCGACGGTTCGCAGTCTAGCATCAGCGCCCCTGCCGTGCGAGAACAACATACTCCCCTGGCGGGTGGTGGATCGAGGTACTCTGACGAGTGTGCGTCCCAGATGCTGGCTGAGCTTTGAGGGTAGCCGCGGGATACCAGATGGCTGGATTCAGTCAATCGTCTTCCACTTCACCGCTCGCGCGCCAAGATCTATTTTGCCTTCCCAAAAATGATCCGCGCCCTGACTATAGAGATAAATGTCCCGGTTACAATTGGAGTCCCAATTCTCTCAAGGAGTGACCAAGGTGGCTGAAGAGTTGTCCCAAGGACCAAGCTACACAACGGGCTACAGCGAGGAGTTTCTGTAGATCCTCGACCGGAGGAGCGCGCAGTCCCACGCGGGCTATCTGCTGCCCCACCTCAAGGCCGGCGATCGTGTCCTTGATTTCGGTTGCGGGCCCGGCACGATAACCGTCGGCCTGGCGAAGGCTGTCGAACCTGGGGAGGTCCACGGTCTAGATATGGAGGAGTCGCAGGTCAAGCTGGCGCAGGCGGCGGCAGAAGCGGGCGGGCATACGAACGCTACGTTTCACGTGGGAGACGTGACGGCGCTGCCCTTCGAAGACGACTTCTTCGATGCCGCCCATTGCCATGCAGTGCTGATGCACGTCCCGGATACAGCCGCTGTACTCTCGGAGGTGGTGAGGGTCCTCAAGCCGGGAGGATTGGCCGGCTGTCGCGAGCTGTTCGTATCGTCGTGCTTCCTAGAACCTTCCATCGGTGACGTAGCGTCGACCTGGGACGTGTTTGCCGGCCTACTGGCAGCCAATGGCGCGCATCCAGAGATGGGAAAAGAGTTGAATGCCACGTTCCTTCACGCAGGGTTTTCGGACGTTACGACGAGCGCGTCATTCGACTATTTCGGCACGGATTCAGACGTGGCTTTCCTCCGAGCGTTCATCGATGACTGGTTCTACTTACCGGAAGTTGTGGCCGCAGTCCTGAAGTATGGGTTTGCGACGCAGCAGCAACTCGACGATTGGCGTGTGGCTCTCGACGAATGGAAGGCCACTCCGGGGGCCTGCGGAGGACTGTCATTCGGCGAAATCCTGGCCCGCAATCCGCACAGTTAACTGTCCGTAATTCTGCCTGCGCAGCAATGGATTATTGAGGCAGGGCATTCGAACAAGCGGGCCTTCACTTTGCCCTAGTCAGACAGCCTGCGGAGCGGCAACTGTTGATATAGTGTTGCATTGGAAGGGAAGAACACCTCAGAGATAGGCGGCCGGAAGGGAGAATGCCATGAAGATCTTGTCTCTTAAGTGGGCTGTGTTGCTGGGTTTGGTGGCGGTGTTGACGATAGCGGCAGTTGCATGTGGTGGCGATGAGGCGGAACCGGACGACGATTCCGTGGCCCAAGAGACTGAAGCCATGGAAGAAGATTCCATGGAAGAGGCGGCGGAATCCATGGAGCCGTTCAAGGTAGGCGTGATGGAGTCCCTTACCGGCCCCGGCGAGACGTACGGTAACGTGGCCCTGCAGGCCAAGCAGTTGGCTGTCGACGAGATCAACGCGGCAGGAGGAGTCAACGGTCGCATGCTCGAGCTAGTTGTCGAGGACTCCAAGTGCAATGCCCAAGACGCGATCACAGCGTACAAGAAGCTGACCGACGTTGACGACGTGAAGATCATCCTTGGGACGTCCTGCAGCGGTGCGATGCTTGGGGCAGCACCTCTAGCCGAAGCAGAGGGCGTGGTCATGTTCTCAGGACTGGCAACGAACCCGGACATCGCGGAGTCTGGAGACTACATATTCCGAACGTCGATGAGCGACGCGCAGCTTGGAATCGACACCGGCAACCTGCTCTGGGCAGACGGCATCCGCAAGCTGGCGACTATCAACGAGACGACCGATTATGCGGAAGGCGTGAGGCGCGAATCCGTAGCACAGTTCGAGAAGCGGGGCGGCAAAGTGGTGGCCGAGGAGCGGTACCCTACCGACACCACCGACTTCAGGAGCCAGTTGACCAAGCTGCTCAATGCGGACCCTGATGCGATACACGTCGCTGCCCAAGCAGAATTCTCAGGCGGCACAATCGTGAAACAGCTTCGTGAGCTGGGCTACGAAGGGCTAATCTACTCAGACGTGGTACCCGTTGGGGCCACGGCCATGGAAATAGCCGGAGATGCCTCCACCGGCCTGAAAGCCATTATCGGTGACCTCGATCCCGCCAACAGCAAGGCGCAGGAGGTCCTCAAGAATTTTAGGGAGCGCTACGAGTACGTTACGCTGCCGTGGTACTTGGGATCGGCCTACGACAACGTATACATCACCGCGGAGTGCCTGAAAAAGACGGGCGACGATCAGGACGCGGACGGGTTTAGGGACTGCCTGTACGGCATCACCTGGAGCGGTGTGATCGGAGATGGGTACAGCTTCGACGACAAGGGCGAGGTCGTTGGTCTTTCGAACCTCGTCGTACAAGTCCTGCCTGTAGCGGAAAGGACCGAAGACAACCAGGGTTACAAGGTCCTAGGCCAAGCTCCTACCGAGTAGCTATCAAGGGCCATGGAGGGGACTCACAGGAGTCGTTCTGAGAAAATGGTTGGCCTCCTGTAGCGCGTCTAATCGGCGTGGCAGGAGGCCAACTTGTGCTTTAAGGACACGACGAGTGGCTATTGACCGAGAGCTACCTTGGTAGACCGTTTGCTTTCGATACGGGGCAGCCGGACGGATGTGCTGGCGGCAGGCCTCCTCTTCCTTGCGGCGGCATACCTGATTTGGAAGGTTTCAGAGTCGCCGCACCAAGCTGTCCAGTTTGCCTTCAACGGAGTGTCGGTTGGGGCCATCTACGCGCTGCTGGCGATGGGTTTTACGATCGTGTACAGCACCGTATGGTTCTTCGACCTGTACTATGGCGCCGCCGCAGCGATAGGAGCGTACGGTGTCTTTTACCTAAGGTCTAAAGAGGCCGTCGGAGGGCTGTACGAGGTCAACAATCCCTTCGTGAACGCGATGTTCGCCGCAGTTGCCGCGGGAGTTGTTGCCTGGGTGCTGCACGAGGCGTTCTTCAGCCGATTGCGGCCTCGCTTCGGTTCGCGAGCCGTGATTGCAGGAGAAGGCGCGTTGGCGGCGGGCGCCGGCGTGTACCTTGGCGTTGTGCTGACGTACACGAGCCACATGAACGTGCTTCTGAGCCCGGCCGCCGGGGTACTCGCGGCTGTGGTAGTGAGTTGGGCGCTTTACAAGGGACTCCGGCGCGCGTTCGTGGACTCTCCTTCGACGCCGCTGTTGGTCATGGCAACGATCCCAGGACTAGTTGCCGGAGGGTACTGCGGCCTATTGATCGCGGAGGCTCCGGGATCCAAGCTCTACCTTAGCTGGGCCGTGTCGTGCCTGCTTGCGGGCGCCGTCGGGCTTGCCTTCTACCGGGGCCTGTACATCTACATCAGACAACGAGCGAGGTCTCCTCTTATCATGCTCGTCGCGTCACTGGGTATCCTGCTCGCAATCACGGCGGCAACGGCGATCGTGTTCGAAAGCGCGCCCCGTCCCCTGCCCGACGCTTTCGGAAGCCAGCCCTGGACAATTCTGGGCGGGAAGATCAAGGGCTTCAATGTGTTCACGCTCGGCGTGGCCATAGTGGGCTTTCTGGGAATGCTCTATCTCCTCAAGAGGACGTCCTTCGGACGAACAGTTCGCGCCATAGGCGATGACGAAGAGGTCTCCAAGGTGGTCGGAATCAACACCACCGTGGTGATCGCGATAGTGTTCTTCATCGGGGCATTCTATGCGGCCGCGGCGGGACTTCTTAGCGGCCACGACACGGCGATTCAGCCCAGGATGGGGCTGCTCCTGTTGCTCAAGGGATGGATCGCGTCCGTTGTAGGGGGCATCGGTAACCTGCACGGGGCGATTGTGGGTGGTTTCGCCCTCGGCATGATCGAGCAGTTCGGGATCTGGGACCTGGCGGGCGAATGGAGGGACGTAATCTCGTTCCTATTGTTGGTGCTGTTCTTATCGTTCTGGCCGAAGGGCCTCCTGCCGAGGAAGTAGGAGCATGCAGAAGAGTCCAATTGCGATGGGCAACTTGCCACGCCTGGTCAACCCCCGAGCCGTTCTGAAGCGTCTCTCCGAGGGCGACATCGAACTGTGGGCCACCCTTCTCATAATTTCCTGCGCCGTTGCGTTTGTGCTCTGGCAGGGCGTCGGATTCGCCATAACTATTGGTACGGTCTTCGGAATCTGGGCCATTTTGGCCGTAAGCCTGAACCTCGTGGTGGGATACACCGGACTGCTTTCAGTTGGCCACGTGGGCTTCTATGGGATTGGCGCATACTCAGTAGCGATTCTCACTTCCGACGCGGCTTACGAACAGTTGCGCACCGAGGCAATTCCGACCTTCGGGCTGCCTTTCTTCGCGGCGCTTCCAGTCGGCGTGGCGCTAGCCGGACTTACAGCCATTGCGGTTGGCGTGGTGTTCAACCGGTTCAGGGACGACATTTTTGTGCTCGTCTCTTTCGGTTTCGCCATCATCGCCTACAATGTGTTCCTGAACTGGCGAACGCTCACCAGAGGGGCCTTTGGAATTCACGATATCGCTAAACCCCAAATTGGGAGATGGGTGTTTGATGGCGAGCTTGAGTTTCTAGCGCTGGTGGCCGTGTTTCTCCTGCTGGTTGTGCTTGTGTGCTGGTACATCGTGACGACGTCGTTTGGCCGGGTACTGACCGCGATCCGCGAGGACGAACAAGCCACAGAGGTGTTCGGCTACCAGGTCACTCATTTCAAGCTGGCGGTGTGGGTGCTTTCAGCGATGATGGCGGCCCTGGCGGGCGGGTTGTTCGCGAGCTGGACTACGTTTGTGGGCCCGAACTCGTTCGTCCTGCTCGAGTCAATGCTCCTGGTTTCAATCGTTATCATGGGCGGCCTGGCTACCATCTGGGGTTCCGTACTTGGAGCGTTGGCCTTCGTGCTGCTGGAGGAGGGAATGCGATTCCTGCCGTTCCTGCCGACCGAATACGTTGGCCAGGCCCGACAGGTCGTGCTGGGAGTCCTGCTGGTATTGCTCATGCTATTCAGGCCGCAGGGCCTCGTGGGGAGGTACAGGCTGTGAGCGCCGATTCTCACTCAACCGGCCAGAACTTTGCAATCGAGACCGTTGGCGTGACCAAGCTGTTCGACGCAGTCAGGGCCGTGGACGAACTCTCGATAGCAATTCCCAAGAAGGGTATGACCAGCGTGATAGGTCCCAACGGGTCAGGCAAGTCAACACTCATCAACCTTTTGAGCGGAATGCTGCCTATGGATGGGGGGACGGTGATCGTCGACGGAGTGGGGCTCAGAGTCGTCAGGGCCCACGAGACGCCAGACCACGGCATCACGCGGACGTTCCAGGACGTGCGACTCTTCGATCAGATAAGCGTATGGGACAACATCATGGTTGTCATTACTGAACGCAGCCTTTTCGGCGCGCTGATTGAACGCGTGCGACCAAGCCACCGGCGGACGGCAAGAGACATCCTTGAAGCTGTAGGAATGTGGGACAAGCGCGACGCGCTGGCTATGAACCTGTCTTACGGCCAACGAAAGCTGCTCGAGATCGGAAGAGCGATGGCTATGAACATGCAGACGTATCTTCTCGACGAGCCCTTCGCCGGCCTTTTCCCGCAGATGCTCGAGAGCGTGAAGGACATAATGAAGCTCATGCGGGATGAGGGCCGGACAATTCTGTTCATCTCTCACAACATGGACATAGTGAGGGAGTTGGCGGACCATTTGATCGTTCTTGACAGCGGCAAACTGCTAGTAGAGGGCGAGGTCGACGAGGTGCTGTCCCGTCCCGAGGTTATAGACGCGTATCTGGGTGTTTAGACTGGCTCGGGGATGTTGTTAGCAAGGCGAGACTAATGCAGCAAGACAATTCATTGGGGGGCGAAGCGGGAAACGGCGCGGCTCCTATACTCGAACTCGTCGACATCTCAGTCCGGTACGGAGCTGTGTCAGCGTTGGAGGATGTGTCGCTGGGAGTGCGGTCAGGCGAAGTTGTGGCCGTGATGGGTCCGAACGGCGCGGGGAAGTCCACGGTCCTAAAGGCAATAATGGGCCTCGCGCCAGTGGTTGCAGGGCAGGTCTACTGGCAACAGGAGCTACTGGCCGCCGCGACTCACGAGATAGTCAAGGAGGGCATCTCCTTCGTGCCGCAGGGCAGGCGGCTTTTCACTCACCTCACGATCGAAGAGAACCTGGAGATGGGCTGCCTGTACGTGGACGACAAGTCCGAGAGGCAGCGTCGCATGGACTCGGTTATGGAGCTATTCCCCATCCTGCATGAGAAACGGCGCGATATGGCAAGCCAGATGTCGGGCGGACAGCAGCAGATGCTGGCGTTAGGACGGGGCCTAATGGCCAGTCCCGAAGTGCTGCTTCTCGACGAGCCCACGCTAGGGCTCGCGCCCATCGTGGTCAAGGAAGTGTTCCGGATGGTCTCGCTCATAGGCGAGAGACTCGGCACCACTATCCTGATTGTCGAGCACAACATCAAGGGCGCACTGGACATAGTGGACAGGGCCTACATCCTAGACATTGGCCGTGTCGTGTTCGAGGGAAGCCCTGAAGAGGTCCAGGCAACGAACATCCTGAGCGAGGTGTTCCTGGGCAAGGTCAATCCCAGGGAAGACGCTGAGGGATAAAACAGCCGGGACCCAGACCGCAGCCTAAAGCACTTGACCTCGTTAGCTCGGGGGCTTGCTCGCCATGCTCGATGGAAGAGCATATCCATGAGCCACTTGCCTGATCGAAGCTGCACATCTACATGGCGCTCCATCGAGGCATTCGCGTCCACCGGCAAAATCGAGGCAGCCTACGGGACCGGAGCCATTGACTATTTTTTCGGAATGATCGTATGAGTGCGTAGCGTCCTTTCGGGACTGCAAACACGTGGCGGCGTACTGGCCGAGTGGTCGACGCTGGCCGAGTGGTCGACACTGGCCGGAGTGCCCGGTACGATGCGCGACGTCTATCGAAGTTGAGGTAGTTCCGGATGCAAACCGAGACTAATGGCAGGATCACAGCGCAGGACCTGTATCGCCTGGAGCGGATCTCCGGGTGCGAAATCTCTCCGGACGGCAAACACGTCGCCTACGCAGTTGAGCGTGTAGACCGGGAGACGGAGAAGAAGTACTCCAACTTGTGGATCGCACCAACAAGCGGTGGAGCGCCCCGGCAGTACACCAGAGGAGACCAACGCGACACCAGTCCTCAATGGTCGCCTGACGGCGAAACGATCGCCTTTGTTTCCGACCGCCCCAGTAACTCGCCGCAGATATTCACGATCCCGTTCAGGGGCGGCGAAGCCAGGCCGCTGACTGACCTGCAGGGCCAGTTCGGGCCCGTCCAATGGTCACCCGACGGCCGGATGTTGGCGTTTCAGTTTCGCAAGAAGGACGCTGACGTTCTTGCGGCCGAAGAAGATGAGCGTACCAAGCGTCTTGGGACCGTCTTCAGGCACTACACGAGGGTGAACTACAGGGCTGACGGTGCGGGCTTTCTCCCGAAGGAGCGTTGGCATTTATGGACGGTTGACCGGCAGACCGGCAGGGTGACGCAGGTCACGGATGGCGGGGTCTACGACGAGACTCAGCCTTGCTGGACCCCTGACGGCGACAACATCGTCTTCGTTTCAAACCGCAGCGAAGACCCCGACTTCAACCCGGACCACGTCGATCTATGGGTGGTGCCGGCATGGGGCGGCGACCTTCGAAAGATACCGACGCACCTAGGCGCGAAGGGCCGTCCCAGCGTGTCGCCGGACGGACAGTTGATCGCGTTCGTTGGGCGCGAGCGCAGGTCCGACTGGTGGCAGCACGACCGCCTATGGGTAGTGCCATTCGACGGCAGCGTCCCGCCCGAGAATCTCACCGGCCGGTATGACATCACAGTCTCGAACTCGCTCATCAACGACATCGGAGGGGCGGTCAATCAGCCGCCGTTGTGGTCGCAGGACGGGGAGTCGGTCTACTTTCACGTGAGCGAATACGGCAACACGGCCGTGAAATCGATCGACTTGGACGGCGGCGGTCTGAATTCAGTGCTGGAAGGACAGGGGCTAATCGGCGCATTCAGCATCGATGCCTCAGAGAAGACAGTCGTACACTATCGAGGCAGTACGTACGACACTGGCCAGATTCTGGTGGGCGACGTAGGCGGAAGGAACGAAAAAAAGCTAACGGACGTTAACCGGAACTGGCTCGACGAAACTGACCTGGGCCGCGTTGAAGAGGTGTGGTGCGCGGGCGCAGCCGGAAATGACCTGCAAGGCTGGATACTTACCCCGCCCGGATGGGATTCCACGCAGAAGTATCCTTGCATACTCCAGATCCACGGCGGGCCCATTGCGCAGTACGGCAACGCCTTCATGCATGAATTCCAGTACCTGGCCGCCAATGGCTTTGTTGTCGTCTACTGCAATCCGCGCGGCGGCCTTGGCTACGGCGAGTCGCACGCCGCGTCCATCTGGAACGACCACGGCGGCGCCGACTACGACGATGTAATTGCGTGGGCCGACTATGTAGCCGAGCTTCCGTACGTGGACGAGGAGAGAATGGGCGTCACGGGAGGAAGCTACGGCGGCTTCCTGGTCAACTGGATCGTGGGCCACACGGACCGGTTCAAGGCCGCGGTCACCCAGCGAAGCATCTTCAACCGGACCAGCAATTACGGCACCAGCGATATGAACTGGATCAGGGAGGAAACGTTCGACGACCAGCCACCGTGGGAGAATCCGGAGAATTACCTGCGGCAATCTCCGTTTACTTACATCGGAAACGCCAAGACCCCTACCCTCGTCATTCACAGCGAGAACGACTTCCGATGTCCTATCGAGCAAGGTGAGCAGATGTTCATAGCTCTGAAGAGGTTGGGCGTGGATGCAGAGTTCATCCGCTTTCCCGAAGAGTCGCATGGCCTCTCGCGAGATGGGCGAACTGACAGAAGAGTAACCCGCCTTGAGCACATGCTCCGCTGGTTTGACACGTACCTCAAGACGTGATGGCTAAGAAGGCAATCGCAATTGCCCGCAGTCAATCCCTAATGTAAGCTGTTCCTAACTCAGAAGACCGAGGAGAACCGAAAAATGTCCGGATATAGTCACATGATGGAGCGCCTCAACAACAACGACGTGCTGATCCTCGACGGCGCAATCGGAACGGAGCTACAGGCCATGGGAGTGCCCATGCACCCAATAGCGTGGTGCGGCGAGGCGCTGTACACGCAGCCGTACGTGGTGCGCCTCATGCACGAGCGTTACATCCATGCCGGCGCGGACATCATCAGCACGGATACATTCTCCACACTGCGCCACGTCCTAGAGGCCTCTGGATACGGTGACTACGTTCGCGAGATTAACCTCCGCTCCGTGTACCTGGCACAGGAGGCCCGCGAACGCGCTGCCGGCGGCCGGCCTGTGTACATCGCGGGCGTAATGGGCAACTTCGGCGTGGGCCGCCGCGCCTCGACGGGCCGGCTCTGGGGCGGTAGCTTCAATGGCTACGAGCTAACAAACGAGCAGGCAACCGAGTACTACGAAGAACTGGCTGAGATCCTCGCGGAGGGCGGCGTAGACTTCTTCCTGCTCGAGAACCTAGGCAACCAGGACCATAGGGTCCTCGCCCTGAGGGCCGCCAAAGCCACGGGCCTTCCCGTATGGATGGGCTTCACCGGTGCCCAGCACGGCGACACCAGATCGGGAGCCATGAGTGACCGGAAGTACCATGACATGACCGTGGAGCGGGGCCTCAATGAGGTCATGGAGGAAGGCGGCGTCGACGCCGTTGGCGTGCTGCACAGTCAGATGCCGGAGCAAACGGCTGCGGTTGAGTACCTGGCTCAACACTTCAGCGGCCCGATTACTTCGTATCCCGACGCCGGACGAAGAGACTACACGGTGCCCCACCTGAACCGCTCGGTCCCCAACGAGTACTCAGTCGAGTTGTTCGTGGACGAGGCGAAGAAGTGGGTCGACATGGGCACGCAAGTCATCGGGGGCTGCTGCGGGTACGGTCTCGACTACATCAAGCCGCTGAAGGACGCCCTACCGGAGAAGATCGCGCCAAGAGGCTAATGGAGCGCGATTGTCTGTGGAAGTGCTGAGTGTCTAGATTCGACGACTCTTGGCCTGACCTGCTATGGCCATAAGTCTGAGTTTCTCAAGACCCTGACCATATAGGAGGACTGCCAATGTCTGGATACAGCCACATGATGGAGCGTTTGACCAACAACGAGGTCCTGATCCTCGATGGCGCGATCGGCACCGAGTTGCAGGCGATGGGAGTGCCGATGCACCCGATCGCCTGGTGCGGCGAAGCTCTGTACACGCAGCCGTATGCGGTGCGGCTCATGCACGAACGCTACATCAACGCGGGCGCCGACATCATAAGTACCGACACGTTCTCCACGATGCGTCACGTCCTGGAGGCCTCAGGCTACGGAGATTACGTGCGGGAGATCAACCTGCGGTCTGTGTACCTGGCGCAAGAGGCACGCGAGCGCGCCGCCGGAGGGCGACCGGTCTACGTAGCGGGCGTCATGAGCAACTTCGGCGTGGGCCGGCTTCCTTCCTCGGGCAGACTGTGGGGAAGCAGCACTAACGGTTACGAGCTAACAAACGAGCAGGCGACCGAGTACTACGAAGAGATTGCGGAGATCCTTGCCGAGGGCGGTGTGGACTTCTTTCTGCTGGAGAACCTCGGTAACCAAGACCACAGGATTCTGGCCCTAAAGGCAGCGAAGGCGACTGGCTTGCCTGTGTGGATGGGCTTTACCGGAATCTCTCCCCACTATGCCGACCACACCGGTGACATGGGTGACAGCAGGCACCTAGATATGACAATCGAGAGGGGCCTAGGCGACGTGTTGGCTGAGGGCAGTGTGGACGGCGCGACGATCCTGCATACCCAGATGCCTGACCAGACACGGGCTGTCGAGTACCTAGTCAACCACTTTGACGGCCCGGTCGCGTCTTACCCGGATGCTGGGCGGGATGACTACATCGTCCCTCATTTGAACCGCGATGTGCCAAATAAGTACTCGGTCGATTTGTTCGTAGACGAGGCGAAGAAGTGGGTCGATATGGGCGTGCAGGTCATCGGCGGCTGCTGCGGATACGGCCTGGAATACATTGAGCCGCTGAAGGATGCGCTGCCCGAGAAGATTGCGCCCAGAAGATAGTGGCTGCGCGAGATTAGCGGGTTCTGGCCAAAGCAACAAGCAACGAGGAGTAGGATAAATGTCGGGATACAGTCACATGATGGAACGCCTTAACAACAACGAGGTCCTGATCCTCGATGGCGCGATAGGCACGGAACTACAGGCCATGGGAGTACCCATGCACCCGATCGCCTGGTGCGGCGAGGCTCTGTACACGCAGCCCTACGCCGTGAGGCTGATGCACGAGAACTACATTCATGCGGGCGCTGACATCATCAGCACCGACACCTTCTCTACGCTCCGCCACGTGCTGGAAGCCTCCGGATACGGCGACTACGTGCGGGAGATCAACCTGCGCTCCGTCTACCTGGCCCAGGAAGCCCGCGAGCGTGCGGCGGATGGACGCCCCGTCTACATCGCCGGAGTGATGGGCAATTTCGGCGTAGGGCGCAGGGCGTCGACCGGAAGGCTGTGGGGCGGCAGCTTCAACGGCTACGAACTCACCAACGAACAGGCGACCGAGTACTACGAGGAGCTCGCGGAAATCCTGGCGGAGGCCGGCGTGGACTTCTTCCTCCTGGAGAACCTGGGCAACCAGGACCACAGGATTCTCGCGCTCAGGGCGGCCAAGGCCACCGGCCTTCCCGTGTGGATGGGCTTCACAGGCGCTTTCGCGTTCGGCGCATACAAGAGCAGTGGGCCCGGGCAGATGTCGGACGGCAAGTACGATGACATGACGGTGGAGCGCGGCCTGAGAGAGGTGCTGGCAGAGGGCAGCATAGACGGCGCGACAATCCTGCACACAGAGATGCGGGAGCAGACGCTGGCCGTAGAGTACCTGGCGAGCCACTTCGACGGCCCCGTGGCTTCGTACCCTGACGCCGGACGCGACGACTATACAATCCCGCACATGAACCGCTCGGTTCCCAACGAGTACTCGGTGGACTTGTTCGTGGATGAGGCGAAGAAGTGGGTCGCCATGGGCACGCAGATCATCGGAGGGTGCTGCGGGTACGGCCTCGACTACATCAAGCCATTGAAAGAGGCGCTGCCGGAGAAGATAGCGCCCAGGACCTAAAAGAAGGCGGCAGTTTAGCACCAGTAAGTTCGAGGAGCATCGGCAATGTCCAGTTACAGCCACATGATGGAGCGCCTGAGCAACAACGAGGTACTTATCCTCGACGGCGCGATTGGCACGGAGCTACAGGCAATGGGAGTGCCCATGCACCCGATCGCCTGGTGCGGAGAGGCGCTGTACACGCAACCGTACACAGTGCGGCTGATGCACGAGAGTTACATTCATGCGGGCGCCGACATTATCAGCACCGACACCTTCTCCACACTCCGGCATGTGCTGGAGGCCTCCGGATACGGCGACTACGTTCGTGAAATCAACCTCCGGTCGGTCTACCTGGCGCAGGAAGCCCGAGAACGCGCAGCCGGCGGGAGACCTGTCTACATCGCGGGGGTCATGAGCAACTTCGGAGTCGGTCGTCACTGGTCTACCGGCAGACTCGGGGGCAGCAGCTACAATGGCCATGAGCTCACCAATGAGCAAGCTACCGAGTACTACGAAGAACTTGCTGAGACCCTGGCAGAGGCCGGTGTGGACTTCTTCCTGCTAGAGAACCTGGGAAACCAGGACCACAGGATACTGGCGCTCAGGGCCGCCAAGGCCACGGGCCTTCCAGTGTGGATGGGCCTCACCGGCGCCTTCACATTCGCCGGCTATCATAGTAGCCGGCCCGGGGAAATGGCGGACCGCAAGTACCGCGACATGACTGTCGAGCGCGGCCTCAATGAGGTCCTTGCGGAAGGCGGAGTGGACGCAGTCACGGCGCTGCACACGCAGATGCGAGAGCATACCCCGGCCGTCGAATACCTTGTTAACCACTTCGAAGGTCCGGTGGCGTCGTACCCCGACTCCGGACGTGACGATTTCATTGATCGCCACATGAACCGCTCCGTTCCAAACGAGTACTCGGTAGACATGTTCGTCAATGAGGCCAAGAAGTGGGTCGATATGGGAGCCCAAGTCATCGGGGGCTGCTGCGGTTACGGCCTCGACTACATCAAGCCGCTGAAAGAGGCGTTGCCGGAGAAGATAGCGCCACGGGGATAGGAAGGAAGGCCCTATTCGGGGCCACAGGCGAGGACAAGTGGAGGTGTGAGATGAGAAGTCTCAACTACTGGAAGATAGGAATTATAGCAGTTGCAGCTACTTTAGGGGTGTTCGCTGCGTCGGCCTGCGGCGCGGATCCAGAGCCGGCAGAAGTTGATACGGATGCGATAACTGCTGCCGTGGAGCGCGCGATGGAGACATCCGCAGCTACGCAGGCAGACATGGCCGAAGTGGTCTCTTCGCAGATTGCATCTGAGATCGCCAAGTTGGCGGAACAGACCCCCGGAATGACCGCGGACGATGTAAACGCCATGATCGCTGACGCTGTTTCTCAGTCCCAGGCAATGGCAACGGGCCAGATCGCCGAGGAAATTGCCAAGATGGCTGCGCAAAACCCGGCGATGACCTCCGACCAGGTAGACGCGATGATTGTGGACGCCGTCGCGCAGTCTCAAACGATGGTGGCCGAGCAGATCGCTCAAGTCGCACTACGGGATGCTGGGCTGACACGTGAGGAGATCGAGGCTCTCGTTAGAGGCGCCGGATTAAGCCGCGAAGACATCGCCTCCGTCGTCTCGGATGCGGTGGACACGGCCATGACAGGCATGATGCCCGAGCCGACGCCAGACATTGAGGAGATGATGGGGCCGCCGATTTACCAGATGGGCATCTTCGCAGAGCCGATCACCCGAAACTTCTGGAACTACTACGGAGGACCTGGCGGATCGGTGTGGACCCAGTATGTGATGGCGGGGCACTCGACATCACTTTACGGTTACTCTGACCAGCGGTTTGACTGGGTCCCTGTAGCTGCTTCGGAACTGCCCGCCGATCTGATGAAGGAGACCGTGGACGGCACCGAGTACTGGACCGTCGAGGTGCCCATAAGGCAGGGCATCATGTGGAGCGACGGGGAAGAGTTGAACACTGATGACTTCGTGTTTACGGTCAACACAGTACTAGACTTGAAGCTGACATCATCGTGGGCCAGCGCGGTTGACTCGGCGTTCCTTGACAGGGTCGAGGCACTCGACTCGCACAGGCTGAAAGTGTACTTCAAGGCATCCGACGAGGATGGCAATCCGCAGACTCCGGGACTCAGCGTCTGGCAGTACGGACTCGGGTTCATGCCGATTCTCGCGGAACATTACTGGGCGAGCGTAGTGGAGGAGGCCAAGGCGGCCGGAGAAGGGGAGGCCCAGATCGAGGCCCTGTTCGCCCACGTTCCCGAAGGTGAGCCGACAGTTGGCGGCTTTAACTTCAGGAAATGGGAGCCGGGCGCATTCTTCGAGACTGAGGCAACGCCGAACTACTACTTCAAGGGCGCGACGATCACCCAATACACCAACGGGGCATACGTTGAGGACAATCCGACGCTGGGTTACACAACTACGCTCTTCGGAGAGGCCTCAGGCGACACGGTCCTGCAGTTCGAGCAGGGTCCGCACGTAGATTCCACCTTGTTCAGCATCTACGGCAACCAGGATGCGGCCATCCTCGCCCTCATCAAGGGAGACGTGGACTATGTCTTCAACCCCCTAGGTCTGGAGAAGGGCTTCCAGGACCGAATCAACAGCGCTGAAGACGTGAGAATCGTCAGAAACCTGGACAACGGCATGTTCTACATGGGATTCAATACTCGCAAGGGTCCCATGAGCCACAAGGAGTTTCGGCAGGCTGTTTCCACTGTCATTGACAAGGAGTTTGTGACCCAGAGCATCCTGCAGGGCGCGGCTATTCCCATGTACGCAATGGTGCCGGAAGGAAACGCGCTGTGGCACAACGCGGACGTGGCCAAGTACGGCCAGGGCCTGGACAGAACGGAGCGCATGACGCAGGCCGTAGCACTCCTAAAGAGCGCAGGGTTCACATTCGAACAGGAGCCGATGGTCAGCGAGGACGGCCTGTTTGTTGAAACTCAGGGCAGCGGGCTGAAGATGCCGGACGGCACCGAAGTGCCCGAGTTGGAACTCGTCGCCCCTAGCCCCGGGTACGATCCCCTGAGGGCCAACTTCGCAATCTGGATCGAACGCTGGATGAACGATTTGGGAATCCCGGTCAGAGTGAATCTGGCCGGCTTCAACGTAATCGTCGGGAAGCTGTTTAGCGAGACAGTGGCAGATGACTTGGACATGTGGATCCTGGGTTGGAGTCTGTCACTCTTCCCGGACTACATGGAAGCCTTCCTGCACAGCCGGAAGGCACCGGAGAATGAGGGCGGTTATAACTGGGGCGGCTACTCCAATGCCGATTTCGACACACTGTCCTTCGGTCTGCTCTCCGAGACTACGATTGAGGGAGCGATGACGAGCGTGGGCCAGCTTCAGGAGTTCCTGGCTGAGGACCTTCCGTACATACCTTTGTTCACAGTCCCCAAGCTGGACTCATATCGTCCTTCGAGGGTAGAGTTCCCGTACACCACAGTGCTTGGCGGAATCGAGGGAACGAGCGGGATGCAGCAGGTGGTGGTGACGAAGTAGGCACCTGAACCCGGAATCATTCGCATAAGAGTCTGAAGCATGTTGGGCGGGGCGCCGGATGAGCCTCGCCCAACTTCATTGAGTAGCCCGTCGCGTTACTCGTCGGCTCTGGCCAATCGGTGCGTAATGAGATGCGCCTTGGCTACCCGTACCGAATCTGACAGTTTATGACCTCATACCTATTGACCAGAACGGCCCAGATGGGACTGACGCTGTTTGTCTTCCTTTCGTTGGTCTTCGTGATCGTCAACGCGCAGCCGGGCGACGTCAGTAACTTCTATGCTCTTGATCCTGACGTCCCGCCTGAAACCCGCGAGAAGATGCAGGACCTGTTCGGCATCAACCAGCCGCTCTGGAAGCAGTACCTCGTTCATGTGAAGAACGCGTTGTCCGGCAACTTCGGTATTTCCTTCAGTCACTACCCAAGATCGGTGATGGACGTAATCACGGAGCGGCTCCCAAGGACCGTCGTGCTGTTCCTCACGTCCACTGTGTTTTCGTTCTACATGGGATTTGCGTTGGGAAAGATCATCGCCTGGCGCCGCGGGGGATGGACCGAGTACACAACTACCTTGGGCGGAGTCACACTGTACACGGTGTTCACGCCCTGGTTCGCTCTCATGATGATCTGGCTGTTCGCCTTCCAGGCAGGCTGGCTTCCAATTGGGAAGTTCCTAGACCCGCTCCTCTGGCGCGATGCAACCACCGATGCGAACTCCGTGTTCATCCGCATGATGTTGAGCATGGCTGTGGTATCGCTGGCTATAGTCGCAGTGTTCGCAGTTTCACGCAGATTTGGGATCCTGCAATCAGCATCCACTCGAGTGATCGTGGTCGCAGGTGTGGCGGCAGCAGTTGCGGGTGTTTGGCTTGTGTCCGGGTTCGGCTACCTGGCCTGGGACATCATCAGGCACATGGTCCTGCCGGTTGCCACGCTAACCCTGATCAGCTTCGCGGGAACGATGCTCCTCACCCGCAACAGCATGTTGGAGGCCATGCGGGAGGACTATGTTACGGCTGCCCGCGCCAAGGGGCTGCCGGAAGCGAAGGTGCGCGACAGACATGTAGCCCGCAACGCCTTGCTGCCCGTGGTTACCAGCTTCGTCTTCAGCCTTGCGTTCGCCGTGGACGGCAGTGTAATCATTGAGAGCGTGTTCTCATGGCCCGGAATGGGTCAGACACTCGTAGACGCTGCCATTAACGAGGACCTGCCGCTTGCGATCGGGGCCTTCGTGTTCGTGGGGCTGTTCGTTCTGATCGCCCATGTTGTCGCAGACGTGCTGTACGTGTACCTGGACCCGAGGCTCAGAGGATGACAGAGACAGGCCAGACTTCGATGACGGATGCGGCGTCCCTGTGGAGAGTACGCCTAAACCTGGCGGTCAGCAGCGTCAGCGAGAGCTGGGCGCTCTTTGCTCGAACCCGCGTCGGGGTCATAGGGTTGGTCATAATCGGACTTTACGCTCTGCTGGCGAGCGCCCATCCCGTGCTGATGAGCACTGTCTGGGAGGAGCGAGTCTACGATCCGGTGGTCGGTTACGCATTCGATGAGACCAGGCAGCCGGCGCCTCCGAGTTTGAGCCATCCGCTCGGAACAGATCCGCTCGGCCGCGACGTCCTCAGCCAGCTCATGTTCAGCGCCCGGTCCGAATTTCTGCTGGGCCTGCTTGCCGCAGTGGTGACGGTCAGCATCGGCACCATGGTTGGGGCTGTCTCCGCCTACTTCGGAGGAATCCTGGACACGCTCCTAATGCGGCTGGCGGACATCATGATCATGATGCCTGGCATCAGCGTTCTGATCGTCTTGAGCGCATTGATCGGCGTCGGCCACTTCGAACTGGCTCTCATCATCGGGATTCTCTCCGGGTTCGGAGGCACCGGCGTGATTCTGAAGTCGCAGGCTCTCTCTGTTGTGGTCAAGCCATACGTTGAGGCGGCTCGGATCGCAGGCGGCGGACCCTTGCACATTGTCTTTGTGCACGTAATCCCGAATCTCCTTCCCCTGTCGTTCCTGTACATGATGTTCACCGTCACGGGCGCCATCTTTTCGGAAGCGGTGCTCAGCTTCCTGGGCCTTCTGGATGTGCGAATGAGTTGGGGGCTCATGATCCACACGACCGAATCCGCAGGTTACCTTCTGCAAGTCGCCGAGTATTGGTGGCTCATCTTCCCTGCAAGTCTTTCTATTACCCTGCTGTGCTCGTCTTTCTACCTGGTAGGACGTTCGATGGACGAGATTGTGAATCCCAGGCTGCGGCGATCTTGAGCACGCAACCGGTCCTCACCGTCGACGGCCTCAGCATGCAGTACGAGACGAGGGCGGGCCCCATACGCGCTGTCGACGGCGTGAGCTTCACTGTACTGAAGGGGCAGTCGCTCGGCCTCGTTGGGGAGTCCGGATGCGGAAAGTCTTCCATTGCGCTGTCGCTCTTGAGGCTGTTGCCGGAGACCGCCCGAATCACAGGCGGCCGAATTCTCTTGAACGGGACGGACATCGTGCCGCTGACGGAAGAGCAGGTGCGTCGACTGCGATGGAACAGCATCTCACTGGTGTTCCAGGCCGCGATGAACTCACTCAATCCTGTCTATCGAGTCGGCGAGCAAATCATAGAGGCCCTGGACGAGCATGTTCGCCTCAGCAAAGAAGAGGCAAACACGAGAGTGCGTGAACTGTTCGATCTGGTGGGCCTGGACCAAGCTCACATCGACTACTACCCGCACGAGTACAGCGGGGGTATGAAGCAGAGGGCGGTAATCGCGATGGCGCTCTCATGCGACCCGGACATCGTTGTTGCCGACGAGCCTACGACTGCTTTGGACGTCATCGTTCAGGACCGCATCCTGCGAGAGATGAAGCGTGTCCGGGAAGAGCTGGACATGAGCATGATCTACATCTCGCATGACATGGCCGTCATCGCCGAGGTCAGCGACGTTGTGGGCGTCATGTACGCCGGAAGGATTGTGGAGCTGGGCAGCACGGCGGACGTTTTCGGCGCCCCCATTCATCCCTACACCAAGGCCCTGATATCCGCTTTTCCCAGCGTCAAGGGCGATAAGCAGGAACTCGTCGCATTGCCCGGAGAGCCGCCGAATCTACTGAACCCGCCAACGGGCTGCCGGTTTAACCCGCGCTGCCCCTTTGCTACGGACGCCTGCAAGAGCGAGGAACCACCGGTCGTTCGGCGCGGCGAACACTACGCCTATTGCTGGAACCCTCTGGAGTAGTTAACCGCTACAAATGAGACTCTGCACGGGCCAGAAGGTGGCCGACGTGATGGCCCTCGTGGCAGTCTGACACCGTGGTCTCAAGCTGGAACGTAGCGTGCGTTATGTTGTAGTCGCTGTAGGCGATGTTGCGCATCTTTGCCAGCATTTCTTTCGAGTCGCCATCGTGCGACGGATCGATCAGGACGTGCGCGGAAAGAGCGTAGTAGTTCGAGGATATAGTCCAGACGTGAACGTCGTGGATTACAGTGACGCCATCCACATCCTCGATGTCGGCGCAGAGCTTGTACATGTCCACGTGCTCCGGCGTCCCCTCCACCAGCACCTGAACGACCTTCTGGAATAGTGGCCGGGTGCTGGCCAGAATCAATACTCCAATGACGATGCTGATTATAGGGTCGGCAATGTCCCAGCCAAATGACAGGATCAGCACGCCTGAGACGATGAGGCCCACCGAACCCATGAGGTCTCCCATCACGTGAAGGAAAGCCCCGTGGACGTTCAGACTGTGACCTGCCTGAGCATGCAGGACGAACGCCACGATAATGTTGACCAGAAGCCCAACAGCGCCGATCGCCATCATGAGCACGCCTTCGATCTCAGCGCCGTGCAAGAACCTGCGGTATGCCTCGAAGAAGATCCACGCGGCGATCAACCAGAGGCTCACAGTGTTGATTAGTGCTGCCAGCACCTCGGTGCGGTGAAAGCCGAAGGTGCGAGCAACCGTGGCTTCCCTGTTCGAAATCCACATGGCGAGCAGAGCCAGCGTAATCGAAGCCGCGTCAGTGAGCATGTGCCCGGCGTCCGCCAGAAGAGCGAGGCTGCCTGAGAGCAGGCCGCCTATTACCTCGGCGATCATGTAGCTGCCGGTTAGGGTCAGCGCAATGAACAGGCTTCGCCGGCTGGCCTCTCTTAGGTCGTGGGCATGGTCGCGATGGCCGTGGTCATGGCCGGCGTGCCCATGCGTCATGGCGTGGTCATGAGCGTGCTCTTCATGGTCATGCCCACCTGAGTGCTGATCTTGCGATGACGTCAACCCGGGTCTCCTAAGCAGTAAGCCGAGGACCGGACCGGCCGGAGCGACGCCGTCCCAATGCACCTGTAGTTGGCGACGATATGTTAACCGAAGTACGCGATTGGCGCATTCCATGCAAGAGAATTGAACGCCTGCGGGTGCAAACTGCATCTCGAAGCGCAGGATGACGCGATGCTGCGCCGACTGGGGTCTGTCATGCTCGGACAGGCCGAATCGGAAAAATGTGTTCCATTATGTTCCGTTTTGTTCCATTTCGTAGCTGGGCACCGGGGAATCGTGGAACTCTTTTGGAACACATTTGGTACCTAAACGGGTCACCTTCGGGGCCAGAATGGAACACAAATGGAACACGGTTAAGATTGCGGCTCGTAACCCCCAGGAGCGAGAGCGTCCCCCAAGCGACTGATTGCATGCCACCGTGCGGGACAGACTTGCGCCCCACGAAGGTGATCGACTGCTGTAGCTCATTGGCATGTAATACATGTGTTAATAATAGCACGCGCGTTCTCTGAGAGCAAGCAGACTTCATCCGGTCAATTGGAATCCAGTCATCGCATTGAGGCCTCCCGCCAGTAGTTTCGAATGGCACGTCCGAGGAATGACGCAGCTATCGTCCACCAGACGACAGTGAACGGTTACACTATCGAGTGAAATGGCGCTTCTCAGATTTGTTCATGCCGCTGACCTCCACCTAGACAGCCCGTTCACTGGAATCAGGAGCGCCGCACCGGAGAACGTTGCCCAAGCCCTCTACAAGGCCACGTTCGAGGCCTACGAGAACATAATCGACCTGTGTATCGAGGAGGGTGTCGACGCGCTGCTGGTCGCGGGCGATGTATACGACGGCGCGGACCGCAGCTTGCGGGCGCAGCAGGCGTTCATCCGGGGACTTCGGAGGCTGGACGAGGCCGGAATCCGCTCGTTTGTCTGCCACGGCAACCACGACCCTCTGAACGGCTGGGAGGCCCAGCTAGCTTATCCCGACTCGTGCCACCGGTTTGGGGCGGACTGGGAAGCAGTTCCCGTGATCGAAGACGATCCCGGCCGCGCCGTGGTGCATGGCATCAGCTACCCGCAGCAAGTTGTGGACCGCAACCTGGTGAGCGATCTCGGCACCGTGGAGCCTGGCCCCTTCAGCATTGGGCTGCTGCACGCGAACGTAGGCGACAAGCCGGGCCACGCGCCGTATGCCCCCTGTTCGCTAGATGATCTGGAACGCACAGGCATCGACTACTGGGCGCTGGGCCACGTCCACACGCGGGAGGAGATGCGGAGGCAATCGCCGGCGGTGGTCTACCCGGGCAACCCGCAGGGCAGGCACGTCAATGAGACAGGGGCGCGAGGCGTGTACCTGGTAGAAGTGGAAGGCGATGAGATCCGGCTGGACTTCAGGCCGATGGACACAGTTCGCTGGGACCGGATCGAAGTAGACGTGGCTGAGGTCGAATCCGACCAGGAGTTGCACGACAACCTCTCCCGGCGCGTCCAAGATACGCTGGAAACAGCGGATGGAAGATGTCTGGTGGTGCGCATAACGCTCACTGGCAGGACTCCGCTTCACCGCACTATGCGCCAGGCTGACTATCTAGAAGATGTCCGAGAATCGATACTCAATGCTGAGTTCGCAGGCCAGTCCCAGTTCTCGTGGTGCGAGCGCATCGACGACCAAACGGCTTCGCCAATCGACCGGGATGAACTGCTCAAGGGGTCGGACTTCCTGGCAGAGGTGCTCTCAACGTCCGAGAGGGCCAAGCTGGATCCTGAAGTGCTGGCGAAGCTTCAGGGGAGGCTGGCTGACCTGTACCAACATCAACGGTACCGCCGTTATCTCGACGCGTACGGGCCTTCAGACGATGACCTGGTGGCGCTCCTAGACGGAGCCGAGTCCTTGACCGTGGACCTGCTGGCGGAACCAAACCCGTGAAGCTACGAGACATCCACGTCGACGGTTTCGGACGTTTCGCCGACCGGAGCTTCGGACCGCTCGAACGGCCGATCACCGTGTTCAGCGGTGCGAACGAGGCCGGCAAGAGCACACTGCTGGAGTTCGTTCGCCGTGTCCTGTACGGATTCCCGGACGGGCGCTCCAATGCAAACCTGTACAGGCCATTGGCGGGCGGGAACCATGGAGGCAGCCTGACGATCGAAAGCGCCGACCGCCTGCGCTACAACGTCCGAAGAAGCCAAGGGGCCAGGGGCGGCACCGTTACCTTGACTGCCGATACCGGAGAGCCTCTGCCGGACTCTGAGCTGTACCGGCTGCTTGGCGGCAATCCTGAGTACATCTTCAACCGAGTGTTCACCTTCACGCTCGAAGAACTGTATGCCAGCGACCTGCTGAGCGACGAGAACGTGAATGACTACATATACAGCGAGGGCATGGGCGTCTCTGCCCTGCCGGCCGCCCTGAGAAAAATCAGGCGCGACAAGGAGGACCTGTTTCGAAGAGGCGGCAGTACGCAGAAGATTTATCACGTAGCAAACCGACTGCAAGGCGTAGACGGTTCTCTCCAGGAGGTCGCCAACAACGCGGCAACGTTCGCCAGTCTCACCGCAGATTTGACCAGCGCGAACCAGCATCTACAAGAGCAAGCTAAGCGGCGCGATTCGCTGACCCTCGAGCAGCGCCACTTTGTACAGTTGAGGTCCTGCTGGAGCGACTGGATCGCGCTGGACGCGGCAGAGTCTCGACTCAGCCAGATACCGGCAATCGAGGACTTCCCTGCCGACGGCGTAAACAGGCTTGAGAGAGTAGAAGAGCGCATCAGGAACGCGGAACGTTCGCAGGTAGACGAACAAGAGAAGGTGAAAGTCCTGGCGGAGCAGGTGGAGGGTCTTGATTCGGGCACAGGCGTCCTGGAACGAGAGGATGACATTCAGGCGATCGCAAGAGGAAGCGACTCTCTCGATCAGTCGATCAAGGACCTCCCTGAACGTGAGGCCGAACTAAGAACCCGGAAGAAGAATCTTGAAGGCACGCTGCGGGAGTTGGGTCCGGCGTGGGATGTGGACCGCCTGGAGCGGTTCGACCTGTCCCTCGAAGTAAGGCAGGAGGTCTCAGAACTCGGCGATCGACTCAAATCGGCTCAGGCAGTTGAGCAGAGATGCGAGGCCGACAAGGGCCAACTCGAACATGGATTGCGTGAGGTTGCCGAGGCCGAAGAAGAGGCATGCCAGCAACTTGATGCAGCGGCAATGCCAAAGCTGACTGAGGCCGAGATCCGAGAACAACGCGGCCATGTCCGTTCGGCGAGGGCCTGTCTTGGAGAACGCGACAGAAGTCGTGAACAGCGGGCGGCATTGGAAGGCCAGCTTGCTGCATCGACATCCACGAGTGGCGGCGGCGCCTCGACGCGGTGGTTAGTCGCCGGGCTTTGCTTCGTGCTGGGCATTGTCGCAGTCGTTTTGGGCCTGATCACCGGAGGTGACGCCACAATCCCCTTAATGGCAGCCGGCCTGGTGCTGGCAGCCGTGGGACTGATCCTGTTCGTGTACTTGCTCAGGTCGGGGAACGCCGCTGAAGGTGAGTCGCCATTGCTGGCCACGATCCGACAACAACAGTCGGACGCAAAGGCCGCAGTTGACAGGAGTGAGTCAGAACTGACGGAGCTGGCAGAGACCCTGGGCTTGAAAGAGGTCTCTGAATCATCAATCGCAGACGCCGAGGAGGCGTTGGATGATGAGACAAGGCGAATCCAAGCACATGCCCAACTGGTGGCCAACCTCAACAGAGAAACCGCTTTCAAGGATGTCCGGAAGAAGAGAATGAAAGACGCTGAGAGTGCATTGCAGGCCGCTGCAGATATACGGCTCACAGCGAGAGGGGCGTGGCAGGGTTGGCTAGAGTCGCGCAGCCTATCGGAAAGGTTTTCTCCCGACGGTGTGGACTTATTGGCCGGACAGATTGCCCGAGCACGCGACCAACTTGGCACTGTTGGAGACTGGGAGCAGCGCGTGGACGCGATCAAGCGGGACCTCACGGAGCATTTCCTAAACGTTGAACCACACGCGTTGGCCTTAGGGATTCCGGTTGAGGCTGACGAGCATCGTTCGATAGCCGCGGGGGCGGACAGGCTAATTGCACTTCTGGAGGAGAGCCGCGAAACGGAGCGGGAGCGAAAGAGCCTGGAGGACCGCCTGAGTGACCGCCAACGGGAAGCTGAGGCGGCCCAGCGTGAACTTATCGACGCCCAGGAGGAGTTGGGCCGCCTGCTCGAACTGGGCGGGGCGTCCAATGCAGAGGAATTTCGGCGCAGGCACTCTCATGCGGAGGAGCGCCTCCAACTCGAGGGCAGTGTTCGCGACATCATGCACCGCCTTACAGAGGCCAGCGGGCCGGGTGCGGCCTTGGAATCGCTGCTTGCGGCACTGGAACATGCCGAACATCAAACAATTGAGGCTGAGATTGAAAGGCTAGAGGAAGAGTTCAGAGTTGTCGAGTCAGAGCAACAGCAGACAGCAAGCGATCGAGGTTCTATCGAAACCCAATTGCAGCAGATCGAAGGGGAGGAAGCTTCATCGAGGCTTCGAATGGAGCGCGGTCAACTGATCGAAGAGATACGGGCACACGCGAGCGAATGGGCCAAGCTAACGCTCGCGGAAGCACTGATCGATGAGGCGCGCTCGAAGTTCGAGCGCGAGCGCCAACCGGACGTGATCCGTGAGGCGGAATCGTTCTTCCGGGATACAACTGGCGGCCGCTACGACTCGGTGTTTTCGCCGCTCGGGGAGCAGTCGATCTACGTTACGGACTCGAACGGCAACTCGAAGCAGCCATCTCAGTTGAGCCGAGGAACACGGGAGCAACTTTTCCTTTCGCTGCGGTTCGGGCTTGTTCGTGAACTCGGCAGAAGAAACGAGACGCTGCCCGTAATCGTGGACGAGGTGCTGGTGAACTTCGATCCGGAGCGGGCACTTCGGGCCGCCTCGGCATTCGTACGCCTGGCCGAGGACAACCAGGTACTCGTGTTCACCTGCCATCCAAGAACGGTCGATCTCTTCAAAGAGGCCGCAGCTACAGCCGGGGCTCAAGAACCGGAAGTTGTCAACCTGTAACGGACCGTAAGATGAAAAACTCACAGCCATTGCAAGACGCCGGCCGCCCTCTGTTGAGCATCAAGCAACTCAGGAAGCACTACCCTGTGCATGCGAGCTGGTACAAGCGCAGCAAGAGCCTGGTGCACGCTGTCGACGGTATCAGCTTCGATGTGGGCCGGGGCGAGAGCTTCGGGCTCGCCGGGGAATCGGGCTGTGGGAAGACCACCGCCGGGAAGCTAATTGTCAGGCTGGTAGACGCAACTTCCGGCAGTATCATCTTCGACGATGGCAAAGGCCAACCGGTGGACGTGGCCACGCTGGCAGGCCGAAACCTGAGGGCATACAGGAAGAACGCCCAGATGATCTTCCAAGACCCGTACGAGTCGATCAACCCCCGTCGAACGGTCTACGACACGATAGTCGAGCCGCTGCAGGTCCAGAAGATCGGCAGCCCCCTGGAGCGGATCGAGCGCGTGACGCAGATGTTGGCCATGGTTGGCTTGAATCCGCCGCGAACGTTCCTGTTCCGCTACCCGCACGAGCTCTCAGGCGGTCAGAGGCAGCGGGTCGCGATCGCGAGGGCCCTGGTGGTGGAGCCTTCCTTTGTGGTGGCGGACGAGCCCACTTCGATGCTCGACGCCTCTATAAGGACGGGCGTCATGCGCCTAATGGACGACCTCGCCGGCCGCCTTGGGATTGGCTACCTGTACATCACCCACGACCTTGCAGTGGCACGGTATGCGTGTACGCGTATCGCGGTCATGTACCTTGGGAAGCTCATGGAGGTCGGCGAGACGGAGGACCTGCTGCGCCAGCCACAGCACCCGTATACGCGCGCGCTGGTCTCGGCGGCGCCTGTTCCCGACCCGTCCGTGACGCGGCCGCCGGTCAACATAGTGGGCGGAGTCACGACTGCGATTGATCCGCCCGCGAGGTGCCGGTTCTACTTGCGCTGCCCGATCGCAGACGAGTTCTGTCGAGACAACGATCAGCCTCCCCTGGAAGACAAGGGTGGAGGCAGGCTGGTGGCGTGTTACAAGGTCTAGGGGCCGCCGCGGGAAGCTAGTGCTATAATGATGGCGATGTGGGGACGCGTGGTTTCGACAGGGGAGTTGTTCAGAGGACTGCAGGCCGGGGCGCTATCGGACCCCGTTAACAAGGTAGCAAAAAAGTAACTGGCGAACCTGAACTCGCCCTAGCCGCCTAACCGGGCTGCTACGTCCTGCCCCGGTTGTCCTCGAGACCAGGGACAGGGCGCCAACAATCGAGGCGCTGCCCGGCGTACGCCGATAAGTCGGGCCTAAGACACTTCGGCTCAACCTCTTGGAGCTCCATGCCGGCAGGGGGCCTTAGAGGCGAAAGTAACTTCCGGCTAAGCCTGTAGAGGTGTTCTTGAAAGCTCCGTTGGACGGGGAGTTCGACTCTCCCCCGTCTCCACCACTTCAATTGGTGCACGCCCTCGCGCCCTCAACAGCGCCAATCACTGCTTAAGAAGACTTCTCCGTAGAGAGAAGTGGCGTCCAGTCACCCGCAGAAACAGGCCGACCAAGGTCTATCTGCCGTACAGGCCTTAAGGAGCATGAGCGGCCGCTGAGCACTTCTCGCTAGGGCGTCAGCACGTGCCACCGGTCATAGGGTCCCATCTTTCCGGACACCGTTCACTAGCGCCACAAGATTTGGCTTAAGGGTTAGCCGGCCTCAGCTCAGCAGTTGATTGTTCTGCTTGATGACCTGGCCAGCCTTAACGACGGTGTTGACGCTGTGCAGAGCCTTAATGTCCGCGAGCGGGTCTCCGTTCACAATCAACACGTCGGCCGATTTGCCCTTCTCAATGGTGCCAGTCTCGGCAATAATGCCCAGACATTCCGCGGATGTCTTCGTGGATGAAACAATGGCGTCCATAGGTGAGATACCCATGCCAGATACCATCACTTCAGGCGTGTACGCAAAATCTCCGAAGCGCGCATAGGACACACCCATGTCCATTCCTGTTACAAACTTGATACCCCGGTCCCACATGTCCTTCAGAATCTCGTAACGCAAGCTTGGGTCACGCATCATCGCGGCACGTTCCGGATCAGGCTCTGCCCTCATTCTGTTGAGATGGCCCAGAGCAAGAGTGGGATCGACATACAGACCCTTCTCCGCAATCTCGTCGGCTGTTCTTGGATCGTAGTCAAACATTTCGTCCGGGTCCTCGGCCAGCCACGTGCAGTGGATCAGGTTGTGGATACCTGCCTCCACGCAGTTCTTGACCCCTTTCGCAGCGTGACAGTGGGCGGCTACACGCAGACCGAGGCGTTCCGCGTCGGTAACCGCTGCCTGCAATGTTGCGGAGTCGTACTGCGCTTCTCGCAAGTTTGTGCCGGGTGTGAGAGCACCGCCCGTCGAGATGATCTTGATGCAGTCGGCCCCCTGCTTAAACTGCCTGCGAATCGCCTTTACAACGTCCATGGCAGTGTCGGCTTCAGTGCCGAACATGTTGCAATGACCGCCAGTGGTTGTGATGGGGAATCCTGAAGCCAGCAGTCTTGGTCCGGGAATCAGCCCTCTTTCGATAGCCTCTCGAATGGGAAACACGATGTTGTTCTTGCTGCCCAAGTCCCGCATCGTCGTCACGCCCGAGTTCAAGGCGGTTCTCACTGCCTGAACTCCCCTGACCAGCAGCGTCTCATCACTCTCTGTAGTGATCTGTGCGTAAACGTCCGGCTCGGCGCTGAGATGAATGTGGGAGTGCATCTCAATGAAGCCTGGCATGATGGTCCCGTCTTCCGACGCAATCACCTCATAGTCTTGGTGCTTGTCGGCTGACAAAGCATCCTGGGTCGTTACCTCGGCAATCACCCCATCCTCGATCAAAACGGCTGCATTTTTGAGCGGCGCCCGACCGGAGCCGTCGATCAACTGGGGTGCTTCAAGGATCAGTCTCATCGGCTGCACTGCTCCTGCGGAGGTGAATTCGGCGATTGTAGCACTCCCCACTTTGGCAACCGTACTCGGCTTTCGGACAACAACTGCCGCGGGCTCTGCTCAGGGCCGGCTACTTCGACCGGAACAGGTGTGGAGGACGAGGTGGCACTGCCCGTTGTCTACGTGGGCCGGACAGCGCAGTTAGCGCCAAAACGGCGAGAACCACGGCTGCGGACCTTTACGTCCGAACCCCTATTCAGTGTGGGTTAGCGAATGTTGACGATCTCGGCTGAATGGGGACTTCACATAGGCTTGGACTGACGCTCGAATGGCTTCGAAACCCAGTGCTAGCTCTCCACGTCCTATCTAGCCAAAGAGACTCCCAAAGCCCCCCGCGGGCACCAAGCTTACGTACTTTCCTGGGCTGACTGGGGAACAACGCTTCCGCGTCTCATGGCTCTTTGAATCAGGTTGGGGATGCTCTCGTTCACCAGCGTGTAGACGACGGGAACGACGATCAGGGTCAGAACCGTCGAACTCACGAGTCCACCGATGACAACCGTCGCGAGCTCCGCACCGATTATGCCTCCCGATTCCTCAACGAACACAGCGAGAGGCAGCAGGGCCATGCTGGTCGTAAGCGCGGTCATCAGGATCGGTCTGAGCCTTATCCGGCCGCCGCGCATAAGCGCCTCATACACGGACAACCCGCGACGTTCGCGGAGCTGTTCCACAAACGAGATGAGCACAATGGCGTTGGTGACGACGATCCCAATCAACATGAGCAGCCCCATCATCGCCGGGAGGCCCAGGGAACGCCCGGTGAGTAGAAGAGCGACCATCGCTCCCATAATCGCCAGCGGCAGGCTGGTCACGATCACGAAGGGGTTCCGGAGGGAGCCAAGCGCCGCGACCATGACGAGATACACCAGCACGATGCCGATACCCATCGCGATGAAGATCGCTTCGAAGCCTTCCGCAATCTGCTGGAACACTCCGCCGTTCGTCACGTCGACTCCGGAGGGAAGGTCAAGTTCGTCTATCTTCTCCTGAATTGCCACTCCTACGGCTTGAGCGTCATCCGACGTTATGCTCCCGGTGATGCTTGCCGAGCGGAAGCCATCTGTCCTGGTAATGGTGACCGGTCCAGCCTGCGATCGTATCTCCGCAACATCGCCCAAGGTTGTTGACCCGAGAGGCCCCGCAATCGCAAGCCCTTCCAGGCTCTCCAGACCGCGCAAGCCGGTGGAGTCCATGCTCAGCGCGACGTCCACCGGGCCCTGCTCGGTAAGCATGCTGGCTACATTCCGTTGGACAAAGAACTGGTTCACCTGTAAAGCAACCTGCTGAGCGCTGAGCCCGACTGCGGCCGCTCGTGCCGGGTCGACGTCGACCACGATTTCATCTCTTGCATCGCTAACGTTGCTCGTCACGTTGGCAATGCCATCCAATGCAGCAAGCTTGTCCATCAGCTCAAGAGCGGCCAAAGAAACATGCTGGTAGTCGTTGCCCGTAATTGTCACTTCCAGCCCTGCCGACGGAGGCCCGCTGTTCACCTCCATGATGTTTACCGTTCGGCCTTCTCGGCCTTCAAGCTCGTTTCGCCACGAATCTACGATGTCTTCCGGGGCCTCTTCATTGAGCTTGACGAAGGTGTTGGACTCGTTGAGCCCACCGGGTACATTGGCACCGAATGACACGGCCGGGCTACCCACGGTAGAGAGGTACACTTCCGCATGCTCCTCGATTTCCGCTTCCAGATCGTCCACCTCTGCCAGCGTCTCACCTACGGGCGTTCCTGGAGGCAGGGTCATGTCCACGTTGACGTATCGCTCGCTTCTTCCCTCAAACAGATTGACGGGGATCAAGGCCACCACGCCGAGACTGCCGAGCGTAACCACAACTGCGGCCACGACCGTGATCGCCTTGTGCCGGAGCGCCCAACCCAGAACAGGGGTGTATACCCGCTGGAGCCAAGTATCGGTGTCCGGCAGATCGTCGGTCTCCCCTACTCCCTCGGGCAGGTCGCCTTGTCTCAGGACGTAGCTGCCCAGTACCGGCACCGCCGTAAGCGCCACGAGCAGCGAGGCCAGCAGCGCGAAGCTGACCGTCAGCGCGAAGGGGAAGAAGAACGCTCCCACGAGCCCTTCGAGGAATGCCAGAGGCACGAAAACTACTATGGTGGTGAGCGTTGAAGCGATGATCGCAGGCCCCACCTCTGTGGTCGCCTCGAGGGCCGCGCTCAGCCGAGGCCTCCCGGCCTGGATGTTTCGGTAGACGTTCTCAAGCACGACGATGCTGTCATCAACAACCCTGCCCACCGATATGGCGAGGCCGCCAAGTGTCATGAAGTTCAACGCGAGGCCCTGCCAGCTCATCAACAGTACGGCCGTGAAGATGCTGAGCGGAATTGACAGCCCAATCACTAACGTCGGACGCAACGTTGTCAGGATGCCTACAACGGCGGTAGGGCGGAGCGTCAGGAAGAAGATGAACACTACCGTCACGGCCAAGCAACAGGCCCAGCACCGCTTCTCTCTCGAGGGTGCTGATCTGGTTCTGAATTACCGGCCCGTCGTTGGAGATCGTAACGATCTCGACTCCTGGAGGCAGATCGTCAATGTCATCCAGCCTTTCGAGGACCGCCGCCGTTACATCTATGGTGTTGGCGTCCGGGTCCTTTATCACGGACACACCTATGCTTGGCTTGCCGTTCGTGCGGGAGATACTGGTCGCCATTCCGGTGCTCAGCGATATGCCGGCTATCTCCCCGAGCGTCACCGGCGTCGGCGGGTCTCCGGTTGCCGCGCCGGGGTCCATTTGGGAAACCTGCGAGAAGCCCACCGTCAGGTTCCTCAGATCATCGAGCGACTCGTATCGGCTTGCCGTCTTGATCGGAAATACTTTTCCATCGCTGTCGCTGACGGTCCCTCCCGGTAGCGCCACGTTGTTGTCCGCCAGCGCTCGCGAGACCTGGAAAAGGGATATTCCCTTTTCCTCGATCTTCTCGGGGTCCACTACCACATTCGCCTGTAGCTGCACCTCACCGGCGACCTCAACGCTGAAGACGCCACTAACGTCCGAGATGACCGGCAAGACCTTGGAATCGAGAATTTCCTGCAGCTCCAGCAGTTCACGATCGCCGGTAATGCTGAGCTGAAGAACGGGGAAGGCGTCCGGGTCGACTCGGCCAACGATTGGGGCAGAAACGAGGTCCGGGAATGAAATGGAGCTCAGCGAAGAGCTTGTTTCGCTCTCTGCCTGGGCCATATCTGTGCCATATTCAAAGGTTGCGAGCACAATGGACCTGTTCTCCGACGAGAAGGTCTGGACAGTATCGAGTCCCTCGAGTCCAGCCATCGCGCGCTCTATCGGCTCGGTTACATCTCGGGCGACCGCCTCAGGGTTGGCCGATGGGTAGAACGTCGTGACAGTCACGAGCGGAAAATCGATCTCAGGAAACAGTTCGACCGGAAGCGATCTGTAAGTGAATACCCCGCCCGCGAGGACAAGTACTACTACCAGCGTAGTTACAGAACGCCGGCTCAATGCCACTCTAGTAATCCATTCCACCGTTGCTACCCCTTCACTTCAGATGCAGAGCTATGACGATCCGACCGGCTTGCAATGGTCTCCTGCGCCCCTGCCACAGACTGGCGCCGACAAGTCCAGACTTCGCCCCCGTGATGCGTACATTCCTGTGGCAATGGCGCTCAACAACACGCGCATTCGAGGGCAGGTCAATCTATCGAGGTCTCTCACAGCCGGGACACTCGTGTGGTAGAGAGAAGAATGAAAGAGAGGCGGCGGTGGCTCCCGCTGCGTCTCAACATGCGACAGCCATCCTCGATCGCCAATTGAAGATTCAATGGAGTTGGCAGGTCATGCCGCATCCACAAGATCCCCATCCTCGCAACTGAATACTTGGACGTCTCAACCAGACAAGCTCATTATTCGCTGTCATTGTTATTATGCCCTCAACGACGAGCGGCATGTAAACAGTTGGTGACGCGAATTCACATAGGCGAATGTCATCATTCGAACCGCCGAGGCCGAGAGGACGATCCTAAGAAGGCTAATCGATTGCTGCCGGCCTTTGGCCGCAATCTGGGCTCAACGCGTCAGATCTTTGACGAACGGCTGGCCATGACACCACCACGCTCCCGGCCATCCAGCACTTAGCGGACACTGAACGCTCCGCAGGGGGTAGGTCTTCTTGTCATGCACAATGAAGCGTGCCGAGGCCTGGAGTTTCGATAGATTGAGGAACGGTCATCAATGTTGGACTTTGAAGAGCGAGGGCCCAGTTCATTTCATTGGAGTGCTCTTGCGTTCACAACGGGAAGCAATAGGACCGTGTACCCGGAGGCGATGGCCAACAGGAAATGGTACATGCTGGAGTTCGCTCGTTCGCGTTGAGTAAGGAATGGTCGCCGCGTCATCGCTGCGTAGTTTGAGTGAAGGATACTGCCTACCCGATGAACCAATGCAGGAGCCTGGTCTGATGGCAACCAGACTAAGGACGTTCGAGTACGCTCAATCGCTTTTCCCTTTCCCGGAAGGCTGGTACTTCGTTGCGAGCCGCAAGGCCGTGCTGAAAGACAAGCTCCTTCAGAAGACGTGGATGGGAGAGAACATCGTTGTGTGGTGCGACGACGATGGCCGTGTGTGCGTCGCCGAAGCGTACTGTCCGCACCTGGGAGCTGACCTGGGCCCCGGCGGCGGCAGCATTTGCAGCGGACGGCTGGTCTGCCCCTTCCATGGCTACGAGTTCGACACAACCGGGCAGTGCGTCGCTACGCCGTATGCGGACCCGCCCAGGACGGCCAGGTTGCGAGTCTTCGAGACAAGGGAGGTGCTCGACCTGGTCTTCGCCTAGTGGGGCATCGATGGGCGGGAACCGCAATGGGACCTGCCGGCGGAACCGCCGGACCAGGCGTCTTGGAGCGGCCTCGAAATCAGGTCCCTGCGTTTCGCCGGCCATCCCCAGGAAACTACCGAGAACTCGGTTGATTTGGCCCATCTTGCGCTACGTACACGGCTACGGAAGTGTGGACCGCGTCGGTCCAGCATCTTTTGATGGACACCGCCTGCAGAGCAGGTTCAATTTCAGGAGCAAGCGGAGGATCGCCAAGATCGCAAAGTTTTCACTAGATGTCTCAGCCAGCGCTGACATCTATGGACTGGGATACTCTTACGTTTCGATACGAGAACGGTCCATAGGAATGGAAATGCGACTCTGGATACTGGCGACACCTGTGGACGGCACCCTCATAGACCTTTCAATCGCGTCCCAGGTTAGAGAAATTCGAAGCCCGAAGCGGTGGCTTGCCGGACTGGGTTTTCTTCCTGTGAAGCTGCGCGCGCCGCTAATGAACAAGTTCATTGTGGCGTTTCAGCGGCATGACGTGTTGCAGGATGTGATCATCTGGAGCCGCAAGAGATTCGAGCCTCGCCCGAAGCTATGCAGGTCCGATGGCGAGATCATGCCCTTCCGAGCTTATTGTGCCCAGTTCTATCCCGAATCATGTGACTCAACGAGTCCGAGTTCTGTGACGCCTGAGCGTGCTGCAGAATGAGCGCCTCAGTCGGCTGTGGGAACGCTGGCGCACAATTGCATTGGAGTGGGCGTCTGCAATCACCCGGCCACCAGTGCAAGCAACCAGCCTGAAGGCTGCGATCAGCCAGTGGGGCGATACCAGCCGCAAAACTGCACCGAGCTTAAGGTGGCCACAGGAAGGAAATCGGGGAAGGCAGAGAGTGTCTCGATTACAGCGAAGGGTGCTGTCTGAGCCGCGTCATGCTGCCGTGTTCCATCGCAAGTTCAGCTAGGAGTTTAGGCCATTAGCAAGTTCTTGAGTTGGCTGAGTTGGCTGGTAACGGTCCGTCCGTACATCACGCTGGGCGTCCTCGTCTTAATCACAGTCGTTCTGGCCGCGGGAGCAACGCGGCGCACCCCCCCCCGCCGGAGACGGCAGCAACCCTTCCGCAAGACAGCGCCGTTGCCAAAGTCCTTGTAGAGATCGATGAGCTGTTCGGGGACTCAGGCGAGGCGAGGGTCGTAACCCTCCTCTTCCGCGGAAACGCGATTACGCCGGATGGTCTCTCCCAGATGGACACGCTGATCGGCGAACTTGTCAGCGATCCCAGCGTTGGCTCAATTCTGGCCCCGGGCAATCCAGTGATTGCTCCGTCTTTCCTGGTCAAACTAATGCTACAGGTAGAGAGCTTCGAGTCCGTTACGCAGGCCGACATCGACTCTGCTCGCGGCCCTCCCGAACTTGAACAGGCGATCGCCGCAATGACCGGCACCGACACTGACGGCACAGCGGTTGCGGTCGCGACGATCCGCCTGCGCGACACAGGCGACGAACGAATAGAGAACGCCGAAAGGCGGATCAACGAACTCGCCGCCACGGATGTTGGACCTCTGCGCGTAAGCAGCGTCTCTACCGTGGTGGTTGAGGACGAGTACAAGAGGGCCACAGAGGAGGGGATGCTGCCTCTGATCGGGCTCTCGTTCCTCTTGATTGCTGCGCTGTTACTGTTGTTCATGCGCTCGATCTCGGACCTCTTGCTCACGCTGGCTGGACTTCTCATGTCCATTATCTGGATTGCCGGTACGGAAGGCTGGCTCGGGCCGAACGCCCTGGGCATTACTGGACCTCCAAACTCGCTTACCGCGATGGTCCCGATCATTGTGATCGGCCTCACCGTGGACTACGCGATTCAGATAATTTCGAATTACCGAGAGCAGCGCACGGCCGGTGAGCCTGTGGTAGAGGCAATTCGCACGGGTTGGCGTAACGTTAGTATCCCTGCTCATACTTGCCGCCGTCACGACGATTGTGAGCCTTCTCGCCAGCCTGTTCTCCCCAATAGGAATTGTCGGCGATTTCGGCATCGTCGCCGGTCTGGGTGTTGGGATGAGCCTGATCGTGATGCTGACGCTAGTGCCGGCAGGCCGGACGATCATCGACCGGAGGCGTGAGGCACGAGGCACGCTGACGCCGCCACGTCTAATTGCGAACGCCTTGCCCGGCGTCGGTGGGATGGCAGAGCTGCTCGGCAGGCAGATCACCAGCCGGCCCGCCCCTTATCTCATCGGAGTAGCCGCGGTGACAATTGGACTCGGGTTTGCCGCCACAGGCCTAGAGTCCGAGTTCAGCATCCGTGACATCCTGCCACGAGGTGGGGACCTGCTCAAGGATATGAACACCCTGGATGCTGCGGTCGGCGGTTCGACCGAGATGGCGAGTGTGCTCGTGAAAGCCGAGGTCACCGAAACTCGCACGCTCCTCAACACGCTCGACTTGACCAATGCGTTCGAGGACGAAGGGCGCCGCCCACGTGCGGCCGCGGGACCGATCCAGGCATCCTATGAGTTGTACTTGCTTGACTGGACGCACGACAGCGGCGAGCCGGGCGACAAATACGATCCGGAACTCGCGGACCTCCTCACGAAAGCCACCACCGGACTGCAAATCGACCCCGTGCACATGCAGGAATTGCTCAACAAGCTCGAGGCGATAGAACCCGGTATGGCGCACATTCTGGCCAACGACCCTGAGGGGATCGACGCGATGCTGCTCCAGTTTCCCACCTTCTCAAACGATCCCGCTCAGACCAGGGCACTCCAGGGGGAGATAGAGGGACTTTGGCTCGGTGATAGCGGCGAACTCACGGCGACTTCGGAAAGCATCATTTCCGTAACCGTTACCGACGCGATTACAGCGCGTCAAACGGAGTCCATTAGCACTACCATTGTTGCGGCCTTTACCGTACTCGCCGTCTTCTTCTGGGTCACGGTGCGCCAGCCCGCGCTCGCGTTCATCGCGGTGGGGCCGATAGTGCTCGTACTTGTCTCGGTTCTGGGGACGATGGCCCTACTCGGGATCCCATACACAATCATAACGTCCATCATTACGGCACTCTCAATCGGCATAGGCGTTGATTACACGATCCACATGATCCATCGGTACCGTGAGGAGCACTCTCACGTCCGCGACCCTGAGAAAGCGGCGATTCGGACTCTCGCGACGACAGGCTCGGCGCTGCTAGGC
Organism: Dehalococcoidia bacterium; assembly: GCA_965237445.1. GTDB lineage: Bacteria > Chloroflexota > Dehalococcoidia > Lucifugimonadales. The sequence continues at coordinate 2,762,936 of OZ250142.1, forward strand.
TCCGCCCTGACGACCGCGCTTGGCCTCGGAGTACTGGTTGCCTCGCCACTTGCAGCCTCTCAACAGTTCGGCTTTACAGCGGCAATTACGATCGCTTACTCGCTGATAGTTTCCATTCTGGTTGTGCCGCCCGCCATGACCGTGTGGGGCGCATACCAGAACATGCGGCTGCGCTCGACAGTTCAGCGCTGGGAGAAGGAGCTCGACGAAGAGATCGACGCAGTGTTCAGGAGCCAGGAACTGGAACAGGAGGGGGCGTAGGCCTCAACGGCGTCGATGCGGCATAACCGCGGCCTGATGGACGAGGCCAGCCTCCCGTTGGGCTAGTGCGGGCCCAGGTGGCGACGCCGTAGCGTCAAGGTTGGCGTTGCCGGTTAGGCGATAGAAGGCTCACCGATGCGCAGCCACGCCTGAAGTTCAGGTGGCCATGCGCCTCAGACCTCGAAGTGGCGCCTCTTCTCAGCAATACGGAACTTTAGCTTCTTGCTCGGCTTCATCGATGGCAAGGGGTTGAACCGCAGCTTGTAGTTCTCCGGGAACACTTCGATCTTGAAGTAGTGCGCGACCATGAGCACGCTCACGGCCAACTGAAGCTCCATCCACCGGTAACCGAGGCACGTGTGTGTGCCGAGGCCATAGGGCGCGTACCCGGGACTGTGGTGCTCATTGCGCGGGGCTCGGTAGCGTTCGATATCAACCTTGAAGGGTTCGGGGAAGACATCTTCCATGTAATGTGAGGCCGTCTGGGCAATGAACAATTTTGTCCCGACCGGTATTTCATGGTCCTCGACAACGCACGAATTCATAACGTTTCTGATCGACATCGGGACTATCGGATACATGCGCAAACATTCCATGAGGAAGCGATGCGTGACGTCGATCGCTGACGGCGTGAAGTCCTTCGAATCCGGATCACCGTTGTCGAACAGTACATCGGCTTCTTGCTGAATTCTGGCGTAGAGCTCCGGCTGCGATGCGAGTGCATACAGTGCGAAGCTGTATGCATCGCCAAGGTAGACGCTGGCAATCAACGCCGCCGATATGGCGAATCGCAAGTTTGTCTCCGGAACGAACTGCGGATCGCTTGCGTGAAGGCTTAGCAAGTCGTCGGCCAGGTCCCTAGGGCTGTCAGCGCGCTGGGCAGGCGTGTGTACGCTCTGGACTCGTTCGAGCAACGTTTCGATTGACCTTGCGCGGCGTCTCATGCCCGGAGTCTTGAGCATGCACTTGGGAAGGATCTTAATGATGTGAGTGTTGAGGGCCCGCTCCTTGTACGTCATAAGGTCATCGAGTATGTCCTGGGAATCAACGCTCACAAAGAGCGGTGAGATCTGTGCGTTTATCATCCGGCGGCACAGGCTCGTCGCAGAGAAAACGTCTCCTACTTCCCAATCTGCCAGGTAATTGCGGGCATAGCCATACAGATCGTCCAGCCGTCCCATCAGCCTTCCGCGAGAATACGCTGGAGACAGAGACTTACGAAGCCGGAAATGCTCGGCGCCGTCCAGCGAAGGCAAGACTCCGGACGCTCCGTAGACCTTCTCGAAGTCAGCGAAGTAGTCCTTCGCTCTCAGGTACATGCGCCCCCGCCGATGCACCCACCTGTTTGTCTCCGGCCCAGCCACAAAGATCATCGGCTTTGAAAAGGGCGGCCGGATCTCAAACACCGGACCGTACTCTTTGGCAAGGTCGGCGAAGAGAGCGGGCACGTTACCGTCGCGAATGTGCGGGTTCAAGAGCAGCTTTGGCAGCGATACTCTCGCAATCTTCTTGGTAAGCGCGGAACGTCTTAGCAACGGCCCGGCCAGGTTGTGAGAGACGGCTTGTGCGATGGACCGGCCGATCAAGTCCATCCTGCAGATGAACTCGATTCGCTTTTCTGCTTCCTCATCAAGCTGAAACATGAAACGAAAGACGTCGCAAGTGTTGATGAGACAGATAATGATGACGTCCCTGGGGTCAGGAATCTCATTGTTGAAGATGGCCCTGCTGATGCGAGTCTTGACGAAGTCTGCCCCTGCATCATCCGGGGCGCTGCCAAACACTTATGTCTGGCCCGCGTTACGTGACAGCGTCCAGAAATCTCCGTCATGATGCTCAAGTATCTCGAGTTCGACCAAGCGGTCCAGAGTCAGATCGATGATCGATTCTGCCTGCGGAGCCAGGTGTTCGATCCAGAACTGGGCATTTCGTCGTGCCGGCTCTTCCCCGACTTGCATGAGGACTGGGTCGAGGGTGGGATTGCCCGTTGGCGTATGGTCGAGCAGGAAGAGGGACTCCATGTCAGTGTCGATGCGCGACTCGAGCGAAAGCTCCGCGAGTACGGCGCCGGCAACTGCGCAGTTCAAGTCCCACCCGGGCACCTGGTGAAAGTACCCGCTCTCCTCATTGAGGAGCATCAAAATGAGTTCTTCGGGCAAACTTAGCTTTTGGGTTGTTAGACGATCTGTTGCAACAGTCATCGGATCAGTCTCCCGGCGCTAACTCTTTACCCTCTGGCCGCCAATGCTCACCGGACTGAAACAAAGTATGCATTACGCGCCGAAAGCTAGGAAAAGCGCCGTATTGCCAGGTATCTCGGCCCGTGCCGGAGCAGGGTGCGTCAAGACGGACGCAGAGTGGCGCGGCGCGTGGCGTCATGGACTCGCGATCCAGACGATTGGTCAATAGCGATTCGATACTGTTGGCTGATTGCCTTTAACCCTTCGCTTTCTTGAAACCCCAGCCGTGAAGGATGCTGCCGTAGTAGTTGAAGGTCCGCCTCGCATCGGGGTCGTCGAAAGGATAGTCCGCACACAACTGCGTTGCAGCAGCCAATCCACTCACGAAGCACGTCCCCTGGCTGTTGATCAACGTGTGGGCCCCACAATGCCAAGTCCGCCGCCTGCCCTGGATGAATCGGAAGAGGTCAGACGACCAAACGACCTCAGGCGCTTGAGCACCCGTTGGAACTGTTCGATCTCGGATTGAAGTTGCCTTCTCATGTCGGAATCGAAGTCATGAGCGTAAACCTAGCCCTGGTATTTCACGCTGTAGTTGAACTTCGTATCAAGCACTTCTATTCCGAACTGCTTCATCAGCAGGACGATGTGCTCATAGACGGAGGGGATTAGGGCCGTCACCGAGATATCGAATGGAATGGAACTGCCGTCGTCCTGCGGCATATCGACCATGACCGCATTTCCACCTATCCGGTCCTGGGCCTCGTACAGCCTGAAATCGAATCGGCCGGAGTGGTGATTCAGGCCCCACGCGACGGCCAGCCCGGAGATTCCTCCGCCGACAATGGCTATGCGCCTCAGTGCTCTAGCCTCGCCGGTTGGTATGGCCTGCCATCCTTTGCAGGTGTCTGGCTGCCCGTTGGATAGCGACAGTCCGCTTGAGCTTGCTTGCTGCTTATGCGGGCTTCAGTCGTGCGTCGGATCCTCAGCCTCAGTCGACCATCCCCACATGAGGACGAGTCCGAACGCCATGTTTGTTGAACTTGGGCTCGCCAGATACCTAGCAACTGGGTGATTCTCGGCTCCGAGCTCTGCCCTTCCCTATTCAACCCGCTCGCTCAGGCCGTATGGGCATCTTGTGCTGTGTGCGAACAACGGGCGGTCAAGACAGCAGAATTGCGCTCCCGCCGTCTCCGGCTGCTACGCCTTTAGCAGCAACCCGGCGAGGTCTCTCGCTTCGTCCAGGGTACTTACATAGTGGTCCGCGGGTACATTCTGGAGGGCGTTCAATCCGTGGAGCGTGTCAGCCGGCGGACCTTCAAGCCCCATTACGATGCATTGGGTGTCTTCCGCGAGCCCGGCATCCACCAACTGCTCCACCACCAAGGCCGCGCTGTCGTCCATGTACACGGTACCCGTGAAATCCAGAATGACTACCTGGTGATCCTGGATGTCCACACTGATGGTGTTGATCATCTTTCGGGATGACGCGACGGTAAATGTCCCCCGGAGGGCCACGAGGCCGACGCGGGCCGAGAATGGGTCCGCCAGATCATCGTCCTCTTCGTCTTCTTCACTTGACAGGAATGTTCTGTCCAGCAGGGGAACCGAGACGACGCTGTCCAACTCGAACCGCTCCAGTTGCCTCGCGCTGGCCATGCCCGCGGCGATCAGACCGATTGCTACCGCGGTTACCAGGTCCAGGAAGACCGTGAGGAAGAACGTTATCAACATGACTAACAGATGGGCCCGCTGTACGCGGAGTATCCGGGTGAGGAAACGCCAGTCGATTATGTCCCAGCCGACCTTCATGAGTATGCCGGCGAGTGCCGCGTGCGGGATCTGCTCTACGAATCTGCCGGCGCCCAATACCAGCGTTAGCAGAATCGCCGCGCGGATGACGCCCGAAATCTGGGTCCTGCCGCCGGCGCGAATGTTCACCACTGTGCCCAGCGTAGCTCCGGCCCCGGGCAATCCACCGAAGAGGCCCGCCATCGTGTTCCCAATACCCTGCCCTATCAATTCGCGGTCCGGCTTGTGGGTTGTGCGAGTCATCGAGTCTGCAATTAGCGAAGTGAGAAGACTGTCTATGGAGCCGAGAAGCGCGATGATCAGAGCCGGCTGGACCGCTCGCGTCAGAATGTCTGGGGAAAAGTCGGGAATCCATAGATCCGGGAGGCCGGTCGGAACGTGTCCTATGACCGGCGCATCCGTTAGCCACAGTACGCCCAGGAGCGTGCCTGCAATCAACGCCGCCAGCGTCGAAGGCAGAACTTTGCTAAATCGCGCGGGCCAGGCAAAGCCCACTACAAGCGTCACAGTGGCAATCGCGAGTGCGCTCAGGTTGAGGTTGCTTATGGCGTCAGGCCATGCCTGTATGGCCCGTACAGGCCCGCCGAGAGCGGACTCCGCCCCCATGAAGGGGAGGGTCTGCAGAAGTATGATGATTATGCCGATACCGGACATGAATCCCGATATGACCGAGTAGGGCGTATAGCTCACGAAACGCCCGATCCTGAGCACGCCTAACAGTATCTGTATCAAGCCGGCCATCATGGCGATGGTGAATGCTTCACGGAAGCTTTCGGCGTGGATGGTCACGATGACCGCCATGGCAACGGCCATGGGGCCTGTCGGGCCGGATATCTGGGACCTGGTGCCTCCGAAGACTGACGCAAAGAACCCCACGGCAATCGCCCCGTACAGGCCGGCGACGGCTCCAAGACCTGACGCTACGCCGAAGGCCAGTGCGACGGGCAATCCGACCACCGCCGCGGTAATGCCTCCGAATACGTCTCCTCGTAGTGTCTGCAAGTCGTAGCCGAAGCCGGAGGGGACGAGTCGGGATATCGCGCTTGTCATGCCTGGCTATTCGTTCTCATTCAAATTCAACTCATGCAACGAGTTCTGTTGCTTACGTCTGCGTGCACTGCAAGTACGCCGCTCAATAGCAATTGAGGCTCCGCACTAAATAGATCTACTGCGAGTGGGACGGCCGCTCGAAGTCCACAGCACTCCTCTAACTGGCCTAGTTCTGAGATAGGGATGCGAGTTGAACCGCGTGTAGGGTAATCCATTGACAGCCTGCATTTTATTCCTTACGCTGCCGGCGCTCAACATCCGAAATTCAGTCTGAGCTAGGCGCCACTGAGAGTTAATCTCATTTGGAAGACCTAAGCGAGGGCACAGGTTCAAGGTCGGCCCGGTGCTTGCACAGTTTGATGCGCCGCCGCCGGAAGCGAGGTAGGCCCCAGTGCGTTAACCGAACAAAGTCAAAGTATTTCTAAGTGAGACACGAAATTGGAAAGCCTCTCACAAATGGTTCGAACGGAAACCTTTACCCAAGCCGGTTCTCTCACTCCTTCCACAAACAGATGGCCGGCAGATCTGCCCAGTGTGTCAGCGCCTATGCCACGGGCTCTGCAGCTCCGCATTTACCTGCCGCTCATAGTACTGCCTGACTGAACTCAGAGGCCATTCCTCTTCGTTAAACCAAGTATTTCACCATGTAAAAGAGAACATTGTATTGAGACTACACATCATACGAACGCTGCGGGCGCGCGCGATTGTTCGTCTCCTTCTTGTTGGTGCAGCAGCCATGTTCGCAATCGTCGCATGTGGCGGCGAGTCGACTCCTGACGCAGAGCCGTCAGTTGCCGAATCTCTCCCGGTCGTCAAGGTCGTCACAACTGCCAACTTCGCCGCCGACTGGGTGGCGAACGTCGCCGGCGAACGTGCGGAAGTGTTCAGCCTGCTTCCGCTGGGCGGCGACCCGCACTCGTTCCAGCCCGGCGCAAGAGACGTGACGAAGATCGCCGATGCCGACCTGGTCCTCACTGTCGGATTGGGGCTAGAGGCAGGTTGGCTCACTGAACTGGTCCAGAACGCGAACACGGACGAATCGAAGGTCTTGGCGCTCGGCGACTTCATAGATCCAATCGAGTATGAGGATATCGGCGTACATGATGAGGAGGGGGATGGCCACGACGAAGACGATGGCCAAGATGAGGAAGAAGATGGACCACGACGAAGATGAAGGCGAAGACCACGGTCCGCTCGATCCGCACTTCTGGTTCGACCCGATCCGTGTGAAGACAGTCGTCAACGAGATCTCAACTCGCTTGTCGCTGGTAGATCCGGCGGGCGATGAGATTTATACGGCCAATGCAGCCTCTTACAATTACCAACTTGACGAGCTTCACCGATGGACACAGGAACAGGTAGGCCTGATACCAGTCCAAGGAAGGTTACTAGTAACGTCTCATGACAGCCTCACTTACTTTGCTAAGTTGTACGGATTCCGGGTTGTAGGGGCCGTGATTCCGAGTTCATTGTCCATAGATGTCGAACCAACGGCCGAAGACATGGGCGACCTTGTTCATGAGATCGAGGAGAATGGGGTTCCAGCGATCTTCGGAGAGACTACGGTGAGTGAGCGCCTCGCCCAGGCCATCGCAGAGGAGACGGGCGCCAAGCTTGTTCGACTTTACTCCGGGTCGCTCGGTCCGGACGGAAGCGGCGCCGAGACTTACATCGGGATGCAGCGGCTGAATGTGGAGAGAATTGTGGAAGCACTGAAATGACCAGTTTTTCTGAGGCGCATGAAGCCTCACTAATAGTTGAAGGCGTCACGGTAGGGTTCGGTGAGCACGTGGCACTGAGCGATGTGACCTTCAGTGTGGAGCACAGCACGCTAATGGGCGTTGTCGGCCCCAACGGAGCTGGCAAGAGTACGCTCTTCAACAGCATTGCGGGGTTGCAGAACCTGGACCAAGGCTCAGTGACTGTCTGTTCGGCGAGAAAAGGCGGCCACAAGGGCGCGCTCGCTTATGTTCCCCAGCGGGAAAGCGTGAACTGGCGATTCCCAGTTTCAGTAATGGACGTTGTCCTCATGGGGCGGACCGTCAACCACTCCTGGTTTCAGCGGCCCGGCAGACGTGACCGCGAATTGGCGCAGGACTGCCTGGAGCGAGTTGGGCTCTGGGCCCAGAGAGAGAACCTGATGACAGAACTTTCCGGCGGCCAGCGCCAGCGCGTCTTCGTGGCCCGGGCAATTGCCCAAGGAGCGGACGTTCTCCTATTGGATGAGGCGTTCAGCGGAGTCGACGTCGGCGCCCAGGAGGGCCTCGTCAAGGTCCTTCATTCGCTGCGGGATGAAGGGCGGATCATCATACTCGCCACACATGACCTGACGAACCTGGCCGAGCGATTCGACCGGATTCTGTGCCTGAATCATCACGTCTGCGCTTACGGCCCGCCCGATGAGGCCTTCACTCCCGACGTGCTGGAGGAGCTGTACGGGGCGCACGGCGTCCACTTTGCTCAGACCGGCGAACAGTTCGAAGAGCCCGAAGCTTGATCGAATACATCACCGACCCTCTTCAGTACAGCTTCATGGTCCGTGGGCTTGTGGTTTCCCTGCTCGTTGGCGTGATGTGCCCGCTCATAGGAGCGTACGTGATTACCCGCGGCCTCTCTTTCATGGGAGATGCGCTCGCGCACGCTGTTCTGCCCGGTATGGTCGTGGGCTTCCTTTTCGGAATCGGCATCATCGCCGCTGTACCTACCGGGATCGCGGTTGCGCTCCTTATTGGCCTCATAAGCAGACGTTCCGGAGTCAGCGAAGACACAGCTATCGGAATTCTGTTCGCGGGAATGTTCGCGCTCGGACTCGTGATGCTGTCCGCCTCCACCGGCATCAAAGTGAACATCGAGGACTTCCTGCTAGGTCAGCCGCTTGGAGTCTCGTGGTCCGAGGTCTACACCGCTCTGTCACTGACGGGAGTTGTCATTCTTGGGCTGTACTTGTTCCATCATCAGCTCGTGCTCACCAGCTTCGACCCGGCGGGAGCGAGGGTGGTCGGAATGCGGACAACGACAATTGAGAACATACTGCTGGTGCTTCTTTCGCTCGTCATCGTGGTTGGCATCGTTGCGGTGGGAATAGTTCTCGTCATGGCGATGCTGATTACACCAGCCGCAACGGCTTACCTGCTGGTACGGCGGTTTGTGTCGATGATGATCGTCGGGGCGGTAATTGGTGCGATTTCAGCGCTTGCGGGCCTGTACCTGTCGTTCCACCTGAACTTGCCATCGGGCCCCGTGATGACACTGGTGGCTACTGGGATATTCGCCGTGGCCGTGGCGGCGAAGCGCGTGCCGCGGCCGAGCCGGTAGCCGCGAAGTGCTGCGGTGGCCGATATATCCAGCCGAATGTTTGTACACCGACAGTAAATCTGCACAAAGCAGGAGCGCTCGCTCCTGCTACTCTCATCGGGCTAGTCTCACCTGGTGTTATGGGCCGGAGTTGATTTAACCAGCCGCACTGGGCCAGCGAAGGGCTGCAAGCGGCGCCTCAGAGGCTTGGTCGACGATTCTGCCGGGGGCTTCTGCCACCCACGCAGATTAGAGATTAAGAGAATCTATCGCCGAGGCTCGCCGCCGGCATGGCGCTCAGCAGACTCATTGGCCCCCTGACGCCGGACCACGTTCGGTCGAGCCTCAACATGGACGATCAGTCGCCGTGAAGTTAGCGCGGTCTCCTAAAGTGCGTAGCGGCTCCTGACCTTAGTCCCCTTCCCTGTTTACCGTCTGAACTGACGGCTTCGTCCCCGCAGTGTTGCGGCGCCCGCTACGGCAGTGAGCGCGCCGGCCAGGGCAATCCCCGTCAACAACCAAGCCGGCGATGTGAAGCCGCCCGTGACTGGAAGCCTCGGCAACGCACAGTACTCCAGTCCAAGGTCCGCCAGGTCGCTAGCAGCTATGTCGCTTAGCGAGTGGGGGATGCAACCCCCGAACTGGTTGGTGCCGCCCAGGTAGAGCGAATCGAGGTCAAGTGCTCCAAGTTCGGGTGGGATCTCACCGCTCAACAGGCTATCGCTTAGATCCAGCGAGGTCAGTTTGGCGAAACTGCCTAACACAGGCGGTATCTCGCCGGTCCAATAGTTCACGCTAAGGTCCAGCTCCTGGAGCTCCGGCGACATCGCTAGGTGCGTCGGTAGTGCTCCGCTCAGATAGTTGCCCTGTAGAAAGAGTTCCTCGAGTTCGGGGAATTCACTGACCCAGGTTGGGACCGTACCAGTCAGACCGTTGTTCGAGAGGTCCAGTCTTACGAGCTGCCCCAGCTCGCTGAGTTCGGATGGCATCTCGCCTTCCAGTTCGTTGTCGCTCAGGTCCACGCCCTGCAGGTTGGTGAGGCTGCCCAGTTCAGGAGGGATCTCGCCACTCAACTCATTGTAATCGAGGTGAAGATGCTGCAGTTCAACTAGAAGCCCCAGTTCCGCAGGGATCGGCCCGGTGAACTGGTTGCCCTCAAGATGAAGGTCCATCATATCGACAAGGCCCCCAAGCCAGGACGGTAACTGCCCGGTGAGTTCATTGTCGTCCAGGTAGAGATATCGCAAATTGGTTAGGTTCGCCAGCTCATCGGGAATGGAGCCGTTAAGTGCGTTGTCTCCGAGGTCCAGCCTCACGAGGAAGGGAAGGTCGCCAAGCCAGGCCGGTAACTCGCCGGTCAGCTCATTGTCGCTGAGGTCTAACCCCAATAGATGCCTTAGGATCCGGAACTCGGACGGAATTTCTCCGGTCAAATTATTGAAGTCGAGGTGCAGGTGAACCAGGTTGCGGAGTTTGCCGAGTTGCGGCGGTATCTGGCCAGTGAATCCGCTATTGTCCAGGTGCAGATGCGTCAGACTAAGCATGCTGCCGAACCACGACGGTACGGGGCCCGTAAACCGATTGCCTCCCAGGTTGAGGCGATTCAACCTTGTGAGAGATCTCAGTTCTTCCGGGACCTCGCCAGTCAGATTGTTGTCATTGAGGTATAGCCATCTGAGGTCCTTGATCTCGCCAAGCCAGAGGGGAATGGCGCCCGTTAACTCATTGTCCAGCAGTATCAGTCTCTCCAACTTGGAGAGCGAAGCCAGTTCCTCCGGTATCTCGCCAGTCAATTTGCTTTCGTGCAGGTACAGCCACCGCAACTCCAAGAAGCCGGCAATCCAGGTTGGAATTGGGCCGCCCAGGTCGTTCTCTCCGAGAACCAGCCTTTCAAGGCCGGCAATCGAGCCCAGCTCTACCGGGATCTCTCCACTCAACTTGCTGCCGTTGAGATACAGCCACTTCATGTTCTTGAGGCTGCCGAGCCAAGCGGGTATCTCCTCACCATAATCGTTGTGGCCAATGATCAGCCTCTCCAGAGCTGTCATAGCACTCAGGTCCGGAATCGGTCCCGTCAGCATGTTGTCATTTACGTAAAGCCACTCCAGGTTTGAGAGGCTTCCAAGCCAGGACGGTAAGGGGCCGGTAAGCTGGTTATAGCTCAGCCGCAACTGTCGTAGTTCGGACAGATTGCCCAACTGTTCCGGTATCTCACCTTGGAGTTCGTTTTCATACAGGTGGAGCTCTTGAAGCTTGGCAAGTTTGCCCAATTGTTCCGGTATCACGCCTTCCAACTGGTTGTCATACAGGTGAAGCCGCTGAAGCTCCGCCAGGTCCCCCAATTCCCGAGGTATGGGCCCGGAGAGCATGTTCCTGCTTACAAAGAGCTCCTCAAGGTGCGCAAGTTTCCCTAGCTCTGCCGGTACCGGGCCGGTCATTTCGTTGCCATTGAGGTGCAACTTCCGGAGGCCCGCAAGATTGCCTAACTCAGGCGGCAGTTCGCCAGTCAGTTCGTTGGATGCCAGCACAATTCGGTCGACAAGGCCGTCATCGCCAATGGAGACACCGAACCAATCCTCCACCGGATCCTCCAGGTCCCACTTCCTTCTCCAGTTCTCCCCGTCGGTAGCCTCACGGAAAGCGAGCAGCGCCTCCATATCCGATTCCGGCGTAGCTTCAGTTTCGTGGGCAAGGGCCACGGTACCTTGAGAGACGATACAGACGATCATGGCAACCGCAAGTGCGACAGCCGCGGCCTTGCGAGTCCCTCGGACAGGCACTTGACTCAAAGCTCCCATAGTTCCTCTGGCAATTGCAGGCGTACCGATTCTTTTCACTGAAGCTATGGTCATTGTCATCGAGCGTCCTTCAAGCGGCCCCGTACCAGACCATTGAGGATTGAATGGTGAACTACGGGTCCTGCTTGGTACGATTCCCGGCTAAGCCGCAATACTTAGCCGACACGAGTCATTCGGAAGGGATTTGCCTCCAAGTCAGTGAGCGCGGCTCACCGCCGGGACTGTACCATCCGGCGCGGAGCAGCCGCTATACGTTCCTCTGCTGCTCTCCCGTGCCGCCAGCCCCCAGCCCACCGTAAGGCTCGCCCGGAGAGGCACCCTGCAAGGGCCCTTTCGTGTTGACCAACGCCGACGAGCACGCCTAGAATGAATTAGCTAGGCACCAGAATGAAACTTCAAATCGACGGCAATCCCGACTACGGACAGCTTCGCGTCCATCTGAGCCCAGGAGAGACGTTCCTGGCCGAGGGCGGCGCGATGTCCTGGATGGACGTGGGCATGAATGTGAAGGCCCGCCTGATGGGCGGCCTCATGCGGGCGCTCGTCCGCAAGGTGACAGGCGGCGAGTCCCTGTTCGTCGGCGAGTACTCATGTGATCGTGAAGGTGAGGTAGCCTTCTCGCCTGCCCAGCCCGGCACCGTAGTCCAGCGCACCATGAACGGCGACTCGATTACGCTCACGGCGGGTTCTTTCTTCGCCTGCACACCGGACATCGAGCTGAGCACGAAGTTTGGAGGTCTAAAGTCCGTCTTCTCTGGCGAAGGCCTCTTCTTCATGGAGTGCAGCGGCACCGGTGATCTGTTCTTCAACTCGTTCGGCAGCATCCTCGAGAAAGAAATCAACGGCTCGTTCATTGTCGATACAGGCCACGTCGTGGCCTGGGAGCCTGGACTCGACTACTCAATTCGGGGCATGGGAGGCCTCAAGAGCACGATGCTTTCAGGAGAAGGGCTGGTGATGGAGTTCTCCGGCACAGGTAAGTTGTACCTTCAGACTCGAACGATGGGTGGGATAGCCTCCTGGCTGACCCCATTCGTGGTGTAGGCGCGAAAATGCAAGTAGCAGCTATGGAGAAGGGTGCGTTCGGCTGGGCTCTGGTGAAACTCAGATCCGGAGAGAAGTTCATCTCCGAGGCAGGTTCGATGTTCAGGGTATCCAGCAACATCGAAATGGACGTCACAACAAGGAGCCGTAGCACCGGCGGACTGCTGTCCGGAGTCAGGCGGATGATTGCCGGCGAGAGCTTCTTCCTTTCAACGTACACCGCGTCCGGCGGAACGGGCGGAGAAGTAGGACTCGCACCCAGGCTCCAGGGCGAAGTTGCAGTTATCGACTGCGACGGCCGTAACAGGTGGGTTTGCGCGGGAGGAAGCTACCTGGGTTCGTCGCCTGATCTGGACATCGACACCCAGTTCCAGGGCCTTCGTGGAGTCTTCTCAGGCGAATCGCTTTCATTCCTCTCTGTAGAGGGTGCCGGCCCGCTCATCGTAAACGCGTTCGGGAAGCTGACCGAAGTAGACGTTGCAGGTTACCTCACAGTGGACACTGGCCACGTGGTGGCGTTTGAAGAATCGCTCACATACTCGATAGATAAGGCCGGCGGCAGTTGGGTGCAGTCTTTCCTGACCTCTGAAGGGCTGACCCTGAAGTTCTACGGCCACGGACGACTCTACCTGCAGAGCCACAACCCGAACGAGTTCGGCAAGTCCGTTGGACCGTTGTTGCCGCCCCGGAGCTCGTAATGTATTACGACATCGAATCTCAACCCAGCTACAGCCTGCTCGAGGTCACGCTCGATCCCGGCGAACAGATCGTCGCCGAAGCGGGCGCCATGACCTGGATGGACAGCAACATGGATGTGGAGACTTCCGCGCGTGGCGGAATTCTGTCCGGTATAAGACGGGCCGTACTTAGCAAAGAGAGCTTCTTTCAGAACACCTACACCGCTCAAGGTAGGCCCGCTGTTGTTGGCCTCGGTCCTGGCCAGCCAGGAGACATTTGCGCGTACGAGATGACAGGTGGCGAGCTCTTTCTTGAACGCGGAGCGTATCTGGCCTCCACTACCGGCGTCGAGACCGGCGCAGACTTCCAGGGCCTGCGCGGTCTCTTCAACGAGGGACTCTTCATTCTGAAGCTCTCCGGAAGCGGGACGGTGTTCTTCACCGCCTACGGAGATATCCAGGAGATTGCCGTCAACGGCTCCTACGTCATCGACAACGGACACGCGGTCGCGTGGGAACCCTCGCTCGATTACAAGCTAACCCGTGCCGCGCGAATCCGTTCCTTCCTCTTCTCGGACCAAATCATCATGGAGTTTTCGGGCAGGGGCAAGCTATGGGTACAGTCCCGCAATCCCCGCTCGATGGCCGACTGGGTCAATCCCTTTCGCCGGGTTAAGTCCAAGTCGAACAACTAGTGGAACCGACCAGCCCCGGCTCCATCTGAGTTGATGTTCCGCCAAAGCCGGAACAAGGCGTGAACGCGAAAAACTAGCGCTCCAATCATCTTGCTCTTGGGCGCCCTCGGCTGTTGGCGCGCACTTTTGGCCGCATCCTTGTTTGGGCATTGAGTCCCGTCTGCATGAATCGTCCTCATGACGGTCTGCCGACAAGTTGGGGGGGGGGGTTGGGCCACTTTCTTGCTGCCCTTCTGCTGTCCAGTGCCCTTGAAAGTATCGCGCTTACTTTAGAGACTCATGTCTCGATGATCGATACGTGGCTTGTCTTCGTCTTCTGCGCTTACTTTGCCATCCTCGTCGCCATTGCGCTGGCGGGCGCTCGCAAGATGCGAAACATGTCTGAGTATGTGCTGGGAGGCCGTCGGCTCGGCAGCTTCACGGCTGCTTTGAGCGCCGGCTCTTCGACTACCAGCGCATGGACGATGCTCGCGTTGCCTGCGCTGATGTTTACGAACGGCGCCGTCGAAGTGTGGGTCCCCATCTGTGTAGCCTTGGGCGTCTGGCTAAGCTGGACCTTCCTTGCCAAGAAGCTGAGACGCTACACGATCTTGGCGAATGACGTCCTGACAATGCCGGAGTTCTTCGAAGTACGGTTTGGTGACAGGACAAGGACACTAAGGACACTCACGTCGGCTATTACCATTTTCTTCGTGGTCTTCTACGTAAGCTCAGGCCTCGTCGGAGGCTCGAAGCTGCTGGAAACGTTCTTTGGCATAGATCCCAACGCTGGCGTGATAATAACGTTCGTCGCCGTAGCTACTTACACGCTGATCGGCGGTTTCCTGGCAGTATCACGTACGGATGTGTTCCAGGCGCTATTGATGCTCGTCAGTCTTCTCATCATCGCCGCAACGCTAATCGCAACTGGCGAAGGTCCGCTCTCGGAGATGGGAGGCGACCATCCTGGCTTCAATAGTCCGTTTACGGACAGCGAAGGGGCGCCACTGTCCGTTGTTCTCGTCCTGTCGTCGTTGGGATGGGTGTTCGGCGCTTTTGGCGCCCAGCGGATACTGCAGAGATTCATGGCCATTGAACGTGAAGACAGAATCAACACCAGCCGCAACATATCAACGGCTTGGCTCGTGGCCGTCTACGCCCTCGCCTTGGCCGTTGGCCTGGTCGCTCACACCACTCTCTCCCACCCGGACATGGCAGTCGAAGTCTCGGATCCGGAGCGCATCTACCTCATCGTGTCCGAAGTCTTCTTCCACCCAGTCGTTACGGGGTTGCTGCTTACCGCCGTAGTAGCCGCAGTGATGAGTACCGCCGACTCACAGCTTCTCCTGGCGTCCGCCGTCGCCACAGACGACCTGCCGGTTTTCAAGAGACTCACTTACAGAATCACGGCCGGCGCCAGGGTCTGGCTGGGCCGCTTGCTATTAGTCGTCATAGGCCTGATTGCCGTGGTGGTGTCCATACTGTATCCCGACTCCATCTCCGATTTGGTTAGCTACGCTTGGGGAGGAATGGGAGCGGCGCTCGGACCGATTACGATCCTCGCCCTGTACTGGCGCAGGTTCAATGTATGGGGGGCCGTCTCGTCCGTCGTCGCAGGAACTGTCTCAGCCTCGGTTTGGTACTTGCTTAGTGGCGGTCCATGGGAAATGTGGGACATCCAACCTGCCACGCCCGGATTCTTGATTGCCACACTAGTGGCCGTAGTCGTCACCATTATCACGCCGAAGCCCACTGAAGTCGTCGTGTCCTTGTTCGATAAGGTCAACTCGCGCAGCCGCCACGACAGCGATGCGGGAATGCCCGCCTCCTTCCCCGCAGAATGATGGCGCGCGATCTGGGATGCAGCATTTAGAATAGCTGTCCACCTTACAAAGGGAGACTGCGTTCAATGCTAAGGAACCTGCTTCCTCTCACAATTGCGCTCGTTCTGATACTTGTAAGCGGATGCGTGACCGTATCCTCGACCACAACGTTGGACACTGAGTCTGACGAACTCATCTCGGAGCACATGGTCGCCGAAGCCCTGCTGACGGCCCACTACATTGACGCCGCCCGGAAGGCAGGATTGTCCCAGCAGGAAATCAACGCGGTCCTGTCGCGAATCGCCGATAAGTCCATCATCAGCGAGTTCTGGGTCAGCGACGCGAACGGGCGAATCGACTTCACCAACGTCCCCGGCGTCAAATTCACCTTCCCGACCGATCCCGGCGCCGCCACCCAAGCCGCTCCCTTCGCCGACCTGCTGACAGGTTCGGAGTCGGTCGTGGTTCAGGACGTCCAGGCTCGAGAGGTCGATGGCGCTCTATTCAACTACGTGGGCGTAGCCGGCGTTGACCAGCCACGCATTGTCCAGGTCGGCATTTCAGCTTCCTCCGAATAGACCGCAAGAATGTCTCCGAGGATGAGTCCTGCTAGCCTTTTACATCAGCCATTAAATCCGCGCTTTGCCGGATAGACGCCGGAGATTGACACAGTGCAAATGTTTCACAACCTTTGGAGATTAGCATTAGTCCTGATAGCCATTGCGACGCTCGCGTTCATTGCATGCGATGGTGACGACGAGACCCTGGAAGAGGAACCTTTCAGGATAGGCGTAATGGAATCCCTGACCGGCACGGGCGAGACGTATGGCACCGTCGCCAACCAGGCCAAGCTGATGGCCGTGGACGAAATCAACGCTGCGGGCGGCATTAACGGCCGTCCGCTGGAACTGATTGTCGAAGACTCCCGGTGCAACGCACAGGACGCCATAGCCGCCTTTCACAAGCTCACGGACGTGGACGGCCTGAAGATCATTCTCGGCACGTCATGCAGCGGAGCCATGCTCGGCGCGGCCCCCCTGGCCGAGGCTGCAGGCGTCATCCTGTTCTCAGGCCTCGCCAGCAACCCGGACATAGCTAACGCCGGCGACTACATCTTCCGCACGCAGATCAGCGACATTCAGGTGGGCATAGACACCGGCAATATCCTGTGGGCCGACGGAGTCAGAAGCTGGCCACGATTACCGAGGCCACCGACTACGCCGAGGGCGTCAGACGCACCACCGCAGCCCAGTTCGAGAAGCGGGGCGGCGCGATCGTTGCCGAGGAGCGATACACATCGGACGTGACAGACTTCAGGTCTCAGCTCGCAAAGATGATCGCCGCCAGTCCCGACGCAATCCACCTGTCGCCACAGTCCGAGTTCACTGCAGGCACCGTCATCAAGCAGGCGCGCGAAATTGGCTACAACGGTCCCATTTACGCTGAGACGATATCGGTGGGCACAACCGCCCTCGAAATCGCGGGCGAAGCGGCCACAGGCATGAAGGCGATAACCGCCGACCTGGACCCCGACAACGAGAAAGCACAGGAGGTCCTTGCCAACTTCAGGGTGCGCTACAAGCACGTCACCCTGCCCTGGCACCTGGGCTCCGCGTACGACGATGTCTACATCGCGGCCGAGTGCCTCAAGAAGACCAAAGACGATCAGGACGCTGACGGCTTCCGCGACTGCCTGTACGAGATCACGTGGAGCGGCGCCATCGGGAACAACTACAGCTTTGACTCAGACGGCGAAGTCGTTGGACTCTCCCGCGTTGTAGTCGAAGTCCTCCCGGTCGCCGACCGCACCACGGACCGCATGTTCAAAGTCCTCGGCCCGGCGCCGAAGGAGTAGCTAGCTACGCGCGGGCCTGAGCTATCGGCCTTGTACGGCTGCGGGCGTGCCAAGACCGGTTAAGGGGACGATGGCGGCGATGCCGGTAGCGCGGCGGCCCGGCTGTTTCGCTGCGCCGCTATTCTCTTGACTTCTGTCGCGGCGGCAGCCACGTTCTGGGCCATGCATTGGCTGACTTGGACAATGCTCACGTTCTTCGTTGCCTTGTTGACGAGGATGCCTGCCGCGAGTCCGGTCAAGAGCGCAGCCCCGGCCGGGCCCCCGGCGACTCCAACCAGCGAAACAGCAGCCAGCGTCGCTCCTGCGCCCATGCCTCCCTTGAGTTGACCGTCTACGAACTCCGCGTACTCGCCTGTCTGGTGAGCCTTGTGAAACGCCTTGGCAAGCGCGACAACCGTTACCAGCAAAAGTATTGGGTTCGCGCTGATAGCCGCGGACAGGCCCATCCCACCAACCAACCTTCCGAAGGTCTCCGTGTCCGCGCGGTTCCAGTTGAGCGCCACAGCGACCACGCCGATCCCGCCGCCAAGCAGTTCTGCGGCATCGTAAGAGTTGAGGTCGTAGAACCAGTCCTTGGGTAGGTTGAACTGCGACTGCAGCGACCCGGCTACCTGGTCGTAGGTGGCCTTGTTCCAGTTTGCGAGCGGGAGCCCCTTTGAGGTTGTCCCGTCCCTGAGGAGTCCCTGCACTGTTCCCAGCGCTTCCTGAATAACGCTGTCTTCAGTAGAAGCGTTGCGGCCGGCTTCAATGGCGCCTGCGATCGTGTGACCGCCGTCAAACAACCGATGATTGCCGCCTCCCACGTGAGTTGCCAGATACCCGGCATCCATCGCCTTGTCATAGACGGTTGCACTACCCTCAACCATGTTTTGTAACAGTCCATTAAGGTCGCCGGACAGGTTGCTGGCCAGAAGTCCTTGGGTAGAACCAACCAAATCAATTGCGGAAGCCGTCGCCTTGTCCAGTGCATCCTTCGAACCGGTCCGGGCTCGCTTCGCGGCCGCCACTGTTGCTTCCGAGACTTTGCTGGTGGCGTTCCGGGTGGAGTTTCGAACGTTAGAAGTCGAACTCGTGATCCTCTCAGAGGCGGACTTGAGACGTTCTCGCGATGGTGGCGTTGCCGCGTCCACGAACTCTTTGGAAGCATCCTTGATTTTGGATGCCGCAGATTTGGTCGTCCGCAATGCCTCTTGCGACGATTCTCGTGCCCGCTGAGCTCGGCCACTCGCAGACTTTGCGGCGTCTCTCAATTTATCGAATCTGGGCATCGCGAACTCCAACGTTAATTGACGGATGGTATAGCCCCGCCAGGCATGCTATCACCAGGGATCGAGGCACGGCCCTACCCCAGAGCCTACCAGCTCCCCTGCTCGTGAAGCCTGTCCCAGGGCACGAGCCTCCCCTCCGTACGCCGTTGCGCCTCATCGCCCCCGTACACCACTACCACGTCGCACGGCCGGCCGTCGTCTGCCAGGTGCCGTCGAACGCGGCGCGCTCCTGCAAACAGGCTCGACGACGCTGTCTGCGACGACTTGGCTTCGACAAGCGTGACGCCTCCCTGGCTCTCGATGACCAAGTCGATCTCCGCCCCGTCGCGGTCCCTGTAGAACGAAAGGCCCCGAGTCTCTCCTGCGTTCGTCCGGTGCTTCACAATCTCAGACACCACCCAGGACTCGAAGATGGCTCCACGCAGCGGGTGCGTCTTGAGCTGCTCCGGCGTGCGGATGCCTAGAAGCCAGCACGCAAGGCCGCTGTCATAGAAGTGCAGCTTGGGCATTTTCACTAACCTTTTTCGTAGGTTGGAATGATATGGCGGGAGCCTGAATACGATGTAGCTCGTCTCCAGAATGCTCGTCCAGGCCCGCACGGTGGGTTGGGACACTCCGCAGTCGTCGGCCAGCGACGAGTAATTGAGGAGCTGCCCTGTTCGCCCTGCGCAAAGCTCGACGAAGCGCTGGAAGACCGAAAGGTCGCCGACGGTCCTGATCGTTCGCACGTCTCGCTCGATGTACGTGGCAACATACGAACGCAGCCATTCTGCAGCATCAAGCTCCATGTCCAGGATGCGAGGATATCCACCTGTTAGCAGCGTTTCTTCCAGGGTCTCCGGATAGCTCGCGAATTTCACAACCTCGCCGCGAGCCAGTGGAAGCAGATGGTGCACTGACGTGCGTCCCGCCAGCGATTGGCTGACCGTTTCCGCAAGAGACAGGTTCTGCGAGCCCGTCAGCACCCATCTCCCAGGTTGAGGGTTAGAGTCAATGACGCCCTGCAAATATGACGGCAAGTCTGGTGCGCGTTGCACTTCGTCAATGACGGCCCCTTCCGGAAACTGAGCGAGAAAGGCGCGGGGGTCCTCAGAGGCGAAGGCTCGCACGTCCACGGCTTCGAGGTTTACGTACGGATGACCGCGGAACACGGTCTGGCAAAGTGTCGTCTTGCCGCTTTGCCGGGGCCCTGTTAGCGTTATCGACGGCGTTACTCGTGCAGCGTCTACCAAATCTGGGCGTGGCGTCACGCTCTACTCTCATGGTCTTGCCCATAGCAAGAAACTCGGCTAATTCAAAATCAGACTTTCAATTAGCCGAACATTTAGGGGGCGTTTCACATCATGACTGGACCAACCGATAATGCCGGCGGCACCTCACCACTGACCTTCGAGGCACTAGAAGCAAAGCGCCTAGTAGTCGAGAGCAGTCTGCCGCACGATCTCGGCCTCCGTTTGCGCCGCTCCCTGAGCTGGCTGGGCAGAGCCGAAAAGGAGATGTCCGCGGGCGATCACGACGCCGCCTTCATTTTCTACTGGATCGCCTTCAACGCCGCATACCAGAAGCAACACTCCCCTGTCGGCTCGCCCGAGTCACCTGAAAGGGAACACTTCACCGATTACTTCCGCCGGCTCATCAGCCTGGATTCCGAAAGCGCAGTCTACGACGCCGTCTGGCAACGGTTTTCAGAGTCGATCAGGATACTCCTCGAGAACCGGTACGTGTTTCAGCCGTTCTGGAATCACCTGAACGGAGTTCCTGGCTACGAGAACTGGGAGTCCCGGTTCGCGGGCAGCCGTAGAACAATAGGATCCGCCCTCGCGAGGCAGAACACTGAGATGGTGCTCAGCATCCTGTTCGACCGCCTCTACGTGCTGCGCAACCAGCTAGTTCACGGCGGCGCAACCTGGAACGGGTCCGTCAACCGCGCCCAAGTCGGGGACGGCGCCAGGATCATGGCCTTCCTCGTCCCGCTGTTCGTCAGTCTGATGCTGGACAACCCCGGCGAACCGTGGGGGGCCCCGCGCTATCCCCCGTTAGAAGGCTGATCAGCGACTGGGATGCCGGAGCAACAGGCTCCGGGCGGACGCCGGTTCCGCCTGGTCTTCCCTAATGCGCTGCCTTCCGAAGTAGCCGTACGGCCTTCAAACCGGACGGCTCCGCCACCGCGGTCGCCAGTCCTCATGGCGCCAGCATCGACAACGGCTGCAGGGGCAAGTTTCGTAGCACCCAGAAAAGAACAATCACCCCTAGTAGCGCCCAAACCAGACGGTAGTCAATGGAAACTGGTCGCGGTACGGGCACGCCGAACCCCTTCAACGCACCTATGCCGAAGGAGTAGGCCAAGTACGGCAGCAATGCCACCGTAAGAATGTTGTAGCTAAGTGCCATCATCACCTTCCCGTGCAGCAACTGATGCAGTGCACGAAGCGTGCCGCAGCCTGGGCAGAAGCAGCCGGTCAGGCTTAGGAACGGACATTTGGGAAAGCTACCTGATTCGGCGGGGTCGAACGCGTAGAGAACTCCAGCGCCCGCGAGAAAAAGAAGCACTACTCCGGACCACCGAAGGCCGGCCCTGCTCAAGTGGGTTGACGTGTTTAGATGAAGATGCCGCATATGCCGAAACTTACAATCGCAACCGGTAGAAGGCCAAAACCCAACGCCACCCAGGCCCAGGTCTTTGCCTTCTCGGATGCGTCCCAGGCGCCGTCAATGTCGCCGGCCGCGACCTTGCCGTTGACTTGAGCCGCATAGACGATGGACACGATCCCGAATGGCAGGCAGCAGAAGATCGTTACCAGGATGGCCTGTGGAAGGTAGTTCGGTATCTCTGGCCGTTGCCCCAACTCGGCCCCGCTACTCCTGCCGGCGACTGTCGCCGACGTGCTCTCAGCGGAACTCTCTATTGAAAGCCCGCAGTTGGGACAGAAACGGCCTTGCGGTTCGACCTTCGTCCCGCAGCTAGAGCAATACATGCCTTGGTCCATCCCCTTCAAGCCTCTCGCAACCCGAGCCTGCCCTAATCCGCCGCCTTCCGAAGCAGCCGGATCGCCGTTGAAATGAACAGCAGCGGCAGCGTGGAGTCGATCAGAATCCACACCAGACCCTCAGAGTTCGGCGGGTCCGACCACTCGACTCCGATCCAGTTCCACAGTAGCGCCAGCATCAACGCCGTCGAGAAATAGAAAGTGGAGTTCGCTTCCAGGTACGCCCGGCTTACCGGCCCGTCCGAGTCTAGCCTCCCTTTCTTGACAAACCCCACCAGAATGACAATTGCCAGTCCCGCAACCATCATTGGGTCCAGGACCCGCCACACGGTCAGTGAAGTGCCTTCCAGGAGCGGGTCGTAGAACTGGTTCACTACGAAGTGGACCGCTACAGCAGCCCCGACCAGGATCATGTACACCGCAGCCAATCGCATCAGCATTGTCATTTTCGTCCTCCGCGATCTATTGCAATCCCACGCTACGAGGCTAATGGAGCGACCCGGATGTTAACAAACGCACGGCCTTCACGATTCCGGCCGCCAACCGGACATGCCGGACATGAATGAACTGCGGCGGTAATTTTGCGCAAGCGCCGAAGCTCCAACGTATAATGCCGGCATTCGAAACGTACGTTGGAGGACCAAACCGGAATGGAGATATCAAGGCACGAACCGGGCATGTTCAGTTGGGCAGATATGGCCACGCCGGACCTGGATGGTTCGCAGAAGTTTTACACCAGCCTTCTGGGCCTCGAGCACGAGGACACGCCGGTCGGAAATGGCATGGTTTACTCGATGCTCAAGAAGAACGGCAGGGGTGTTTGCGCGATGTACAACATGGCCGAGGAGATGAAAGCCATGACCGGCAGCCGGCCCGCATGGCGCACTTACTTCACCGTGGAGAACACCGACGAAATGGCAGAGCGCGCAAAGGAGTTGGGCGCTGAGGTCTTCGCGGGCCCGATGGACGTGTTCACGGCCGGCCGCATGGCCGTGCTCCACGATCCAACCGGAGCCGAGTTCGCCGTATGGCAGCCCATCGACCATATCGGCGCCGGCGTGTTCGGCGAGCCGGGCGCCCTCTGCTGGGCAGAACTGGCGACCAACGAT
Source organism: Dehalococcoidia bacterium (assembly GCA_965237445.1). Classification (GTDB taxonomy): domain Bacteria; phylum Chloroflexota; class Dehalococcoidia; order Lucifugimonadales. The sequence goes on from OZ250142.1 coordinate 2,785,768, forward strand.
ACTGACGCAGCCGCGAGCTTCTACTCTGGCCTCTTCGGATGGTCGGCCAACGTGAACCAGTCGCCAACTGGGGCCGACTACACGATGTTCAGCAACAAGGGCAGGCCCGTCGGCGGAATGTTGGCCATTCAGCCGGAATGGGGTGAGATGCCTTCATGCTGGACTGTCTATCTGGGCACCGAAGATCTGGACGCCGCCCTAAAGAAGGCAAAGACCATGGGCGGTAACAGTTTGATGCCTGTCATGGATGTGCCGAATATAGGCCGTTTCACCATGCTCCAGGACCCGCAAGGATCGAACTTCACGCTCATGGAATTCGAGGGCGCGCCCCCATCGCACTGAGAAACCGGGAGGAGCAGACCATGTCAGCATACGCGCAACTGAAGTCCCGCATAGACAGCGGCGAAGTTGTCATGCTCGATGGCGCAGTCGGCACCCAGCTCCAGGACATGGGCGTGCCCATGCACCCCGTGGCGTGGTGCGCGCCCGCGAACTACACCCACCCGGACACAGTCGAGCTCATGCACGAGCGTTACATCAGGGCTGGCGCAGAGGTAATAACCACCAATACCTTCTCCACGGTCCGCCCACGGCTGGAAGGCGCCGGATTCGGCGACAAGGTGCAAGAAATCAACATCCGCGCGGTCAGGTTGGCGCAGCGGGCCAGGGACCGCGCCGCCTCATCCGATCGCCCCGTCTACATTGCAGGCTCCCTGGCCGGCCACACCATCACGCACGATCCACGCTCTGGTGTCGTTAACAGCGGCTCCTCGACGGCCCGCTACACCGCCGCCGAGTTCCGGGCATATGCCGCTGAGAAGGCGGACATAATGGCAGAAGCCGGTGTGGACCTTTTCCTTATCGAGCTCATGGGCGCTGACAACGAGGTCAGGATCATCCTGACCGAAGCTGCCAGGAACACCGGTCTCCCGGTCTGGGTTGCCTTCACGTCTTACGTCGATCCCATCACCGGAGAGGTGAGCGCCAAGCACCCATTTTCCAGGCTACCGTCTCCTCTGAACATCGAGGTGCGTCAGATAGACTTCAGCCTTTCGCTCGTCGATGCAATCCGACAGGTTGCGCCCCTGCAGCCGGACCTCATGGCCATCTTCCACTCAAGGCTGTCCGATACCATCGCCGGCCTTGAGGTGTTGGCGAAGGAGTGGCCAGGCCCGCTAGGCGTCTACCCCGACGCCGGAAGGCGAGACTACACTGCCGCCTGGCAGGACCGGAGTAGGCCCAACATCGAGTCCGTGGAGGAGTTCACGCGCGACGCGGCCAGGTGGGTGGATATGGGCGCTCAGGTGGTTGGCGCATGCTGCGGCTTCGGCGTCGATTACGTCCGGCCACTGCCTGCCATGCTGCCGCCCAAGATAGAGGGGACACGCGCCGCATGAAGAGCATCGATATGCTCATGGCGCCGACACACCGGGAGCCGCCATCAGCAAGACTCCCTGTTCGATGCGTGAGACAATAGCCACAGACCGCAACATTAAGGAGTGCATACCGTGATTCAGAACTCCACGTACGACGCCATCGTTATCGGCGCGGGCCACAACGGACTCGTGGCGGCCGGGTATCTCGCTCGGTCAGGAATGTCCGTCCTCGTGCTCGAAAGGCTGGACAAGGTGGGCGGTGCTTGCACCACTGACGAGATCCACCCCGGCTTCTTCGGCCCAATGTGCGCATACGGCTTGCACCTGCTCCAGGGCAAGGTGATCGACGACCTGAAGCTCCGCGCGCACGGCCTCGAGACCTTCAACTCAGTGCCGGAAGGCTCGTACCCCGGCGTTCACCCGTTCCCGGACGGCACGCACATCAGGGGCGGCGGTCCCGAGATGCGGGTCGCCCAGGAGATCGCAAAGTTCTCAGACAAGGACGCTCGGGCCTGGTTCGAGTGGAACCGGTTCCTCGACGAAGCCGGCAGCATCATCCATTCCACGTTCCTGGACGATCCGCCCACGATCGCGGAACTGATGGACGAGGTGCGCGGCACCCGCCACGAGGAGGTACTTGAGAGGATACTCACATGGAGCCTCCTCGACCTGCTCGACTACTACTTCGAAGACGAGCACGTTAAGGCCTTCGCCATGATCCAGGTTGAGATGGACCCACGCTCTGCGGGCAGCGCCCTTTGCATGGCATACCTCCGGTGCGGCAAGGCCAATCGCGAAGAGGACAAGGGTGTCCCCCGCGGCGGCATGGGTGCCGTCACTCAGCTTCTGGCAACATCCGCAAAAAGCCTCGGCGCCGAGATTCACACCGGGACGCTCGTGGAAAAGGTCATCGTAGAGAACGGCGAAGCCGTCGGCGTGCAACTCGCCGATGGAAAGGAAATTCGCGCCTCGGTCGTCGTCTCCAACGCAGACCCCAAGCGCACCTACCGCACTCTGGTCGATCCCGAAGACGTCGGCGAAGACATGATGCGCCGCGTGGACGCGTGGAAGATGACTGCCGGCTCCATGAAGTTCCTCGCCGCTCTCAGCGAGCCGCCCGACTTCTCACAATACCTGGGCGACAACTACAACCGTTACGAGCAAGCGTACATGCACGTCTGCGACAGCGTCGAGTACCACGTACAGAGCTGGGACGATTCCCAAGCTGGCAAGACTCCGACCTGCCCGATCATGTCCATTCAGATGCCGTCGATGATCACGCCGAATTTCGTTCCCGGCGGCGGCACCGTCGTCCTCTCTGACTGGGTCCTGTACGCCCCACGGCACCCCAATGCCGGATCTTGGAACGATATCCGCGACGAAGTTGCGAACACCATCATAGACAAGATCAACAGCTTCGTCCCCAACTTCAGGGATAGCATCCTCGAGTGGACGCTTCAGACGCCTCTTGAGATAGAAACGCGCGTCGGCATTTCTGAGGGCCAGATTCGCCACGGCAACTTCATCCCGAAGCAGATACTCGCGGGCAGGTTCCCGTACAGGACTCCGATCAGGAACCTCTACATGTGCTGCGCCGGAACTCACCCCGGCGGCGAGGTATCGGGAGCCCCTGGCCACAACGCCGCGCAGGCCATCCTCAGGGATAGAAGCTAGGCTTCAGCCTTCAAGTCTGCTATTCGGGCTCCGGCCAACTGTCGGCGCACGTTAGGGGCATGCAGCGCATTTCCACTCCTAGTGGGGGCAGAGACTGCCCCGTACTCCGATACGGGGGTCACTCCCTGTCGCCGAGGTCATTCTCCGGGACACAAGCTAGCCTTCAGCCTTCGAGTCTGCTATCCGGGCTCCGGCCAACTGTCGGCGCACCGTGGGGCATGCGGCGCATTGCCGCACCTTATGGGTGCAGAGCCTGCCCCGTACTCCGATACGGGGGCTATGCCCTGCCTTACAGGAATCGACCGCGCACGTTTCGAACGTGCCGCCAGTCCTGGCGCAACTTCACGATCGTATTGTGCGGCACGCAGCCGCTCACCACCGCGTTTGCGTACACGAGCACGCTGCGCCCCAGCACGGTCCCTGGGTTCAGGACCGCGTTGCACCCGGTGGCCGACCCGTCCCCCAGAATCGCCCCCAGCTTCCTGAGTCCGGTGTTGATCGAGCCGCCCCTCTGCACCACACGGACCTGCTTGTCCGCTCCGATCTTGTAGTTGGACAGCTTCGTTCCCGCCCCCAGGTTCGTGTCGTTGCCAAGTATGGAGTCGCCACAGTAGTTGTAGTGCGGCGCGGCGGCCCCGTTTAGCATGATCGTGTTCTTGAGCTCCGTCGAGTTGCCCACCACAACGCCATCCCCGACTAGCGCGTTGCCTCTCACGTACGCGCCGCTGCGAATCTCGCACTCGCTGCCTATCATCGCGGGGCCGCGTACGTAAGCTCCAGCCTCCACGATAGTACCGGGTCCGATCGACACGGGACCGATCACGTGCGCCCCGTCCTCGACGACTGCGTCCTCGGACACCCCGCCCACGACCTTGCTCAGCGCATAGTCCTTGATGCGGCCGAGCGCTTCCCACGGGTACTCGCACCCGTCGAACACATCCCTGTGCTCGAACTCACTCAGGTCAAACAGATCGGTAGGCGTCAGTTCCATGAACAACTCATCGCAAACATAACCTCAGGCTTTGCTCTCCATCCGTCTTGCAAGAGCAATGAACTCCCTCTTCCCCTCTTCCTATGTGGAGACACTGGCAAAGCATGTGAGGCACGCTAGCGGCTTTCCTATCCCTTGATGGGAGAGGCTAGACCCCGTCCTGAGCGAAGCCGAAGGAGCCTGTCCCGGGTTTCTCGAGGGATGAGGGTGAATCCCACGATCCACGCCAAGCGTCACATGCGATACATCTGCCAAGCGACTCATTCCGCCGCCGCTTCGATCGCCCTGAACACCCGCTCAGGGTTCATAGGCAGTTCATTGAGCCGCACTCCGACTGCATCGTACACGGCATTGCCGACGGCTGCGGCCGGCGGCACAATCGGCACCTGCCCCACTGCCCTCACGCCATACGGATGGTCGTCCGACGGCGCCTCCACCACAACAGTCTCGAAGAACGGCACGTCCAGAGCGGTCGGCAAGCGGTAGTCCAGCAGGGACGCATTCTCCACGACGCCGTCGGCACTGAAAACATACTCCTCGAACAGCGCCCAGCCCAGTCCCTGCGTTGCGCCGCCCTGTATCTGGCCCTCCACCTGGTCGGGATTCACGCTCAAGCCAACATCTTGCAGTGCGGCGTACCTCGTTACGTCCACCTTCCCAGTCTCCTTGTCGACCCGCACTCGCGCGACGTGCACCGCAGCGTTTGGTGCTATCGCCACCGAGTCTGTGACCTCCGTCACCCGGCCGGCGCCGAACAGCGGCGTCTCGTCCTGGGCCGCCCGCGCGGCCGCCTCGGCGAGCGTCATCCCAGATTCCGGAGCGCTATCCACTGTTAGACGTTTTCCCTCGAACTCCACGCTCTCTATCGGGACCCCGAACTCAGACGCAGCCAGCGACTTGAGCTTCCCCATCAACTCCTGGGCAGCCTCGTACACCGCCTTGCTGGTGACGTACGTTACCTTGTCTGCCCCTGACGACTCCGAGAACGTTGCGGTGTCCGTGTCGCCCATCACCACGTTCACGTCCTCCAGGTCCAGCCCAAGTGCCTCAGCCGCCACCATAGCCAGGCTGGTCCGCGTCCCCGACAGGTCCACTGTGCCCAGCACGAGGTTGACCGTTCCATCAGACGCCAAGTCTAATCGGCAGCTCGTTGTCCCGCCGGGCATCGTCCACATGCCCACCGCCAGTCCCCTGCCCTCGCCCTCCGCCACAGGGTCCGTCCAGCACGGGTGTGTCCGCACCTGCTCCAGCAACGTCGCGAGATTGACGGATGGCAGTGTGACCCCGTCCGGCATAGGGTCCCCGGGGCGCGACACGTTCTTCAGCCGGAACTCCAGCGGGTCGATGCCGAGCCGCTCTGCAGCCTCGTCAACCAACGACTCGAGCGCGAACGCGGTCGGCGTCGCGCCGGGAGCCCGGTAGTAAGATACGTGCGGCTTGTTCGTGACCACGTCAAACCCGTCTACCCTTAAATTGGGCGTCCGGTAGTGCGAGTACACGCGGCGCAGAGCCGACCGTAGCGGTGCCCCCGGGAACGCGCCCGCGTCGAAGATCAACTGCGCGGAGATCGCCGTGACCGTTCCATCCCGCTTCACGCCAAGCCTGATATTGCTGACGGTCGCGTTGCCCGGCCCCGTGGAACGGATCACCTCCTCACGCGTCAGCTCCCCCTCCACAGGACGGCCGGCCCGTTGCGACAGCGCCGCGCACACCGCGCTCAGTCTTACCGACTCCTTCCCGCCGAATGCGCCTCCAACCTCCGTCGGTTTGACCGTGATGTCCTCGATGGGCATGTCCAGGGCCCGCGCCAGGTCCTTGCGCACATCGAAAATGCCCTGTGTGTTCGCCCACACCTCGATGCGGCCGTCCGGATGCGCCCATGCCGCCTCCGAGTCCGGCTCGACGTATCCCTGGTGCACAACCTGCGTCTTGAACTCGCGCTCTACGATCAGGTCTGCATAGACGAATCCCTCTTGAACGTCCCCGCGCTCGTAGACCAGGTGCTCGGCCACGTTTCCGGATACGGCGTCGCGGTCAACCGGTCCCTCCGGGATGACGAGTGCAGCGCCCTCGCGCCGGGCCTCATCGCCTCCACCGGGTCCAGCACGTGAGGCAGGAGCTCATACTCCACGTCGATCAACCCCAGAGCCTCCTCGGCAGCTTCCTCGGACTCGGCCGCTACTGCCGCTACGCCTGCCCGTGGAAGAACACCCTGCCCCTTGCCAGGATCGTTCGCGCCGCCGCGCCGTCCTTCGAGAAGTCGCCCGGAACTGGCGCTGGCAGGTCGGAGCCGTCGATAACCGCGTGAACGCCCGGATGCGCCTTCGCGGCTCCCTTGTCGATTCGTCGAATGACGGCGTGCGCGTACGGGCTCCTCAGTATCTTGGCCGTCAGGGCGTTCGGCAGCCGCACGTCCGCTCCGAACAGCGCCGTGCCCGTGACCTTCGCCTCCGCGTCCAGCTTCGGCGTTGCCCTGCCAATGACCCTGAATCCAGTTTGTGTTGACGTCCCATATCGCGCACTTCCTCAAGGCGGGATATTCTACCTCAGTTGCTTTCGCCGGTATTCCACAATGCGGGTAAAAGAGCCCGTTCCAAATTAGCGTGTGCATCCCACTCGCTCTGTACAAGGCAGGATGGCGTCGTTTTCAAAGACCTGCTTCGGCATCCAATACCGCGTTCCGTTGTTCCAACGTACCTACAGTTGGGACGAAGATGAATGGGAACGGTTGTGGGATGACATACTGGACGTCTACCCATGCCTAAGCCCCAGAGACACTTTATCGGCTCCGTAGTTACCCAGCCAATTGCGGATGCACCAGAAAATGTCAGTAAATTCATGTTGATTCGGGCAGCCGGATGACCACCCTCTTGCAGCAGTAATTCGCTCACGCAACATCTCATAGTGATGACCCGCCTCTCGCCGAACGGGAGTGCCAACTATTATGCGAAAGATGGCAATGAAAAGTTCAAGTTAAGTCCCACTCTTAGGGATCGCAACGACTTTGATAGTGCAATGATAACAGGGCCACCGAACGCGCATAGTCAGATAAACAAGGCTTGGATGTATTTCTCCAAACTAATTGCAAGTACTGATGAAAACGGCGATCCCATTGTTCTACGACGCCCATGGAGCGCTAGATCTTGTCAGCTGTCCTTGAAGAAGAGGACAGTCCCAACCGGATATTTGAAAGTCTCAATAACACCGGTGTCGCCTTAGAAGCGGCAGATTTAATCAGGAATTACCTTTTCATGTGTATTCCTAGTACACAACGGCAAGGTCAGTATACCATAGTCGTATCCTCTACAAGAAAAGCTTGGCTCTGCCATTGACGATTTCTTTTCGTTTTTCAATGAAGGACGGCCTACTGGCCGACGATGAACGACAACACCAAGGATGCAGCCCTTCCTCAACCAATGGCGAATCGCAGTTCGCTACACCTGCTAAGGTAGTCTCTGCAATGCAAGACTACCTCAAATTTGCAGCGTACTATATTAGAATAAAGAATCCAAACGCAAACGAGCTATGTGTCGAACTTAAAGCACAGACTTCTCGGCTCAACGAATGGGAAGTGGATGTCTCCTACCCATTTCTATTGACCATGATGGACAAACATTCCTCTGGAGAGGTTGCCACTCACGTTCTCATCTTGATCGAATCATTTGTAGTGCGTCGTAGGGTACCAACAAACCGATTGAGGAGGATATTCGCAGGACTGATTGGGCAGCTGCAAGTCTCAAACGTCGTCGCATCCTGCCGCAATTTCCTGTTGAAGAATCAGTGGCCTGACGACACCGAATTCAATGAGCGTTTGCTGGATTATCGTCTGTACAATCGAACACGACTGTCCAGAACGCGCTTGATCCTGCGTTCCCTCGAGAGTTCATTCGACCACAAGGAGTCTCCGGGATGGAACGACGATACTACAATAGAACATATCATGCCTCAGAAGTTGACTGACTCTTGGAACGAGATGATAGGCCCTGATGCGAATCAAGCACATGAGCGATGGTTAGACACAGTGGGCAACCTTACGTTAACAGCCTACAACCCAGAGTTGGGTAATGACCCATTCCACGCCAAGAAGGAGATTTATAGAAGCTCCAATTATGCCTTGACTAGTGATTCCGTTGAGGGCGCGAGTATAGCAATTGGGATGAGACATCTATCACTCACCGTGGAACACTACTAGCACAACGAGCCCTGAATATCTGGACCAGATAGTGGAAAGTACTCCTCAAATGACAAACATGCCATGGGCGCGAAGTGCATTGCTAGCTTGCGGCGACATCAGTTCATGTACGAGAAAAAGCCTTTCGCTCGAAGTTCGCAGACTAACCAGCCCCCGCCCACCGTCGCTTAGGCAACATCTCCGGCCTCCGGTTCCGTTACCTTGACTTGGGCGGCGACGGGCCCCCTCTCGCCCTTCACGGACTCACATCATCGCTCCCGACCAGCGCGGCCATGGTCAGTCGGCGCAGGCCGGGTACGGCTACGATTGGCTCACGCTCGCATCCGACGCCATGGGTCTCCTTGACCACCTGGGTCTTCAGACAGCAGCAGTGGTCGGGCACTCATGGGGTGCCAACGTGGGGCCTCTCCACGCAATGGCAGGGGTTGTCGGCACTGACCGCCGAACCTACGCGAGGCTTGCATCGCCTTCGCCTTTGGACAATTCTTCTATCACCATCATGATGAGGCTTGTAACCTCTGCAACCGTGCGGTCCACCTCCGCACTACTGGTGTTCAGCGCTGCGTATGGGATCCTGGACTCCAACTCCGGTACGAGCGTCCCATCCACGTTCACCTCTTTTGAAACGCCTTCCCCGTCTAGAACCCACTCCAATGACAGCACTAGGTCAAACTCATCGCCTCCACCGCCGATGTATCCATCGAACCTACATTCGTGCCTGAGATGAAGTCGCAGATTGTTGCTTAGCCTGAATCCCTGCCTTGTCGCATATCGTGCTTTGGCATCTTCCCAACTGCCTGCTTCGAGTTGACCGCCAATTTGGACTCCTCTGTTACCGAACATAATAGAAAAGTTGGGACGGACAGATCGAAACAGTTCGTCAGCTAGGGGACTGAGCATAGATTCTAGCCCATCAAGAGTTGGGCGGATGTGTCTGTGATAGACGTTATCCAGCGTCGCAACGTCGTCATGATCCGGCGCGGGCTCCTTTCTTTCGCTGACGAATGCAGCTATCTCTTGGCTTACCTCGAAACGTTCGAGCACCCCGGTCAGTTCGGGGAACGGCACAACCTGGCAATCGGTCCGCGTTTGACGCTCAGTACCGCCATAAGCCACAGACTTGGCTGTTACTTCCGGAATCAACTCAGCAACTCTGTTGAGCGAGGTAAAGTAGTCAGTGGAGACCGTGGCGCCGGATTTGATCTCGACAGCATGGATGCCGCGGCCGGTTTCGTAGAGCATGTCGCACTCGAGACCCCTTGAGTCTCTAAAGAATGAGAGATTGAACTCCCGGCCACGATTGAAGCGGTGCTTGATCGCCTCCGCAACGACCATGTTCTCAAAGAGTGGTCCCCGCAAAGGGTGAGTGGAAACCTGGTCCGCATCCTCGATACCTATAAGGTAACTGGCGAGTCCCACATCGTAGAAATAGAGCTTGGGAGCCTTGATCAGTCGCTTTCTGATGTTGGCAAAATACGAGGGCAGTTGAAAGACAATGTAGCTCGTCTCGAGCAACGTCAGCCAATGTCTTGCGGTGGTGTGTGAGACTCCGGCGTCAGCACCAAGTGCGCTCAGATTGATCAAGTGCCCAACCCGCCCTGCGCACAAACGCACAAAACGCCTGAAGCTCGACAGGTTGCGTATCTCACCCAACCGGCGCACGTCACGCTCAACGTAGGTGTTGAAATAGTCGCCGAGCGATTGACGTGGCTCCAGTTCCTGGTCCAGAATCCGAGGGTAGAACCCCGAGTAGATGATGTCGTCTATAGTCCCACTAGCGCCCATGCGCTGCCGTTCCAGAAGTGAAAGCGGCAGCAATCGGAGCAGTGCTGTGCGACCGGCCAAAGACTGGCTAACGGCATCGGACAATCTGAATTGCTCGCTGCTAGTAAGCACAAAGAGGCTGTTTCGGCCTCTTTCGTCGGCAAGAACTTGGAGAAATGAAAGAAGCGCAGGCACATGCTGGATCTCGTCGATAATCGCGCCATCTTGAAGTCGCGAGAGAAACCTTCGGGGATCAGCATCCGCAAACTCCCGCTGATCGGGCGCTTCCAGGTTGACGTACTCGAGATTAGGAAACGTCGTTCGGCACAATGTTGTCTTCCCAGATTGCCGTGGTCCGGTCACGGTGACGAAAGGGTACTGCTCGAACAACGCTGTCAATCGACTCGTGATCTCTCGCCTGATCATAGTTGAAATACTACTTGCGAGTGCGCACATTGCAAATACCACTTTCATATTGCACACAATTGCTTGGTGAAAAATCTCTTGGGGCAATCTGCCACCTTGCACATTGGGCATTTCTTGATCTCAATCAAGTACCGTGGCGCGTCGATAAGTCGTAGCCGGCGTGGGGGACGCGGCGGGGTCGGGCGTGTAAACGGTCAAATAACGACGAAGTTGAAGAGTCAACATGACTGATGCTATTGCTGAGTTGTCAAAGCAGTTGCGATGGTTAGCGCGGCTTTTGGCAGTGTGAAACTGTTGCCTGATAAGTTCGAGTGTGGTCATTCGGTTCTGTACACGCTTCGTTGCCTGGCTGTGAATACATCGGTGTCACTGAACAATAGGCATAGGGCGCGATGTATATTTACAGAAGGCATCAATTGAAAGTGGACCGTTGCCACGCTCGCGCACTTTGGCTGTTGAGTCGGCTGTGCTCGAAGAATTCTTCGCGATGAAGGGTAGATTGCCTAAGTTCAATAGCACTGGGCGGGGCGCGTGGAAGGGTATCCTTTCCAAGTCCCACGGTGCGTTGATTGACTTCCGTGAGCTTGCTTGGCTTAAGGTTGAGGCGAGACGAGAGGTGGCGATTGACGAGTTTCTTATGTGCGGAAGCCCTGGTGTGGCAGAACCCGGTCTTGCAGATGGCCGGGGGATGCGAACTAGCTGAAGCCTGCGGGTTTCGGCATTTTGCCCAGGTCTCCCTTGACTCGCCAAAGTGTCACTGTCCAGCCTTTCAAGCTATCAACGTTCAGAAAATAGCCTCACCACAGTTGCGGAAAGGAGTACGCGGCGGTCATCCTCGAACGCTTGTGAGGTTATAGTCTTAGGAAGCACAACCTCATCGTCGAGTTCGTAGTCGCAGAGCAAAGTTTGACCCTAAAGAACCCGTCCCCCACCGAAGCTTGGGCAACAATCTCCGGCCTCCACTTCCGCTACCTTGACTGGGGCGGCGACGGGCCCCCGATTCTCGCCCTTCACGGACTCGCGTCCTCCGCCCATTGGTACGCGCTGGTCGCTCCGCTTCTCCGCGGCCGCTACCGCGTCATCGCTCCCGACCAGCGCGGCCATGGCCAGTCGGCGCAGGCCGGCTACGGCTACGATTGGCCCACGCTCGCATCCGACGCCATGGGTCTGCTGGACCACCTGGGTTTGCAGGCGGCAGCCGTGGTCGGCCACTCATGGGGCGCCAACGTCGCGCTGAACACGGCCGCCCTGCACCCGGACCGCGTCTCTTCGCTCGTCATGGTCGATGGCGGCTTCTTTGGACGCAGCATTCGAGGCGGCACCACGTGGGAGGAGTTCAGTACGCGCCTCTCTCCTCGCGATGTTTCCGGCACCCGCGCCGAGTTCCTCGAGCGCATGCGCGGCCAGCTCGATGTCTGCTGGAATCCTGAAGTGAAGCGAATCATCCAGACCATGGTTGTCGAGGATGAAGACGGCCGTATGCAGGACATCCTTCGCCCGGAGAACCACGCTCAGGTCCTGCGCGCCATGTGGGACCATCCCGCCTCCGAGACTTGGCCTGGGATATCCGTACCCTCCCTCCTCGTTCCCGCCGGCCCAACTGCCGAGCGACGCGACAGCCGGTTCGCTGAGGTGCGGCGGGACATGGTCGCTGCCGCCGCAAACGCCATTCCCAACGTCCAGGTCCGCTGGATACCGGAAACGATTCACGACATCGGCTACCACAAGCCCGCAGAGCTCGCCGATGTCATCGCTTCCTTCATCGCTCGCACCCCAAAGCCGATCGCCAAAGTACCCAACCCACAACGCTCGTAGAGGCGGGTTTGAAACCCGCCTTCTCCGTGCAACAGCCCCTGACACCCGTACTGGCACCCCGATCTGTATGGGCGACCCTGATGGCAGTCCGTATAGCTATGAAAAACAAGCCTATTCGAGCCGCATACCACATTCGGTACCACATGGGCTCTGACATGACCTCGACTGGATTCTGATCTCGTCTGTGAGAAGGTCTGCGCTACCGACTAACGACCCAAGAACATGTTCGGAAAGTTCGAATCTCCTTAGGTGGGGTGAGCGAACTTGGTATTGGAAGTGATTGGGCACATCCGTTAGTGAGCCACGGAATGACGCGGCCGCACCGAGGAGGGGCGTGGGCCGCTGGACTCGCTTGGCGCAAGAGCCGTGGCTGACTAAATGGTGAAAGTCCACGTCACGGATGGACGGACAAATCCAATGGAGTTGCGCAATGTAGTTATAGGAAGAGTGAGAGTATTCGCGGAAAGTCCAAGCAGTTGGCGAACGAACCGGCAGTTGAGAGATCCCGAGGATTGGAACCAACAGGCACGCGCTACTTTGAAGTTGACACCCTCTCTCCCACCGCATTCATGCCTCTCCGCGATGACCGGCTTCGAGAACCCGAGGGGAGACCTGGAATCCTCTGATGGGTTCTAGGCCGGGCTGTTCCGACTCGCTGCCGGAAACCCTACTTCTGAGTCGCGCAGCGACTCCGACACTCGTAGTGCGCCGGTTCGACTAGGGAAGTGGACACGTTGGGCTGGGCTATGCCGTCTGTCCTGCTGGGACTGCTTGGGTTGGGAAGAGGTCCTGGCGCAGTGAACTGAGGGCTTCGTCCAGTTGCCCCATACGCTGCGTGATTTCTCCCAGGTGGGCGATCCCGCCGCCGACCTGGCCGACGCGGGAGGCTCCCTCGGCGGCCTCCTCATCCGATGTTCCAGGGGGTGGTGAGTACGCAATGATCTCCGAGTCTATCGAGCCCTCAGGCACTTCGATGCCGAGCCTCAAGTACGCATTCTTAACGCGTGCTGTGTGCTCACCCGTCAACCTTCGATATAGAACCCGTTCGTCGCGATGTGCAGCGAGAAGGTTTCGGGTCTCTTGTAGCCGGTCTCGAAAGCTCTTCGGGCAAGCAATTGACAATGAATCGAGATGCGGCGTCACGTCTTGCTGGCAAAAGCTATTGACCTCTTCCAATAGGCGCTCGACTAAGTCGAGGTGGGACAGGGCGTCGTTGGCAGCGGTGAACAGCAGGTGTTCCTCGACGTGGTGCAGCCCAAAGTCCCGCGGGGTCGAAAGGGTTGGCACATTGGCGTACCGCTCCAACTGTCTAATCGTCCCCCAGCAAAACGCCAGTGCGTCACCCAGTGTCCCATCCAGCGTCCCCAGAAGCCTTGAAAGGTACGCATCGGCGTTGCCTTGGCACTGCTCTCTGGCGACTTCAAGTGCTTGCTTGATCGTCTGGTCGCGTCTTTGGATCATTGGTCTTGTCCTGTTGGGGTTGCGGAATCACAGAGTTGCCCAGGGGGAGCCGCTCGAGTGAGATCTTCTGGTTGGCCGAGCAAACAAATACGCTGGTTGTCCTTGGGTGTAGATCCAGGTCAACTCTTTTCCTTGAGGCCCTTGTATCTTGGGCAGTGGCGAGGTCTTAACTTATTCTATGTCTAGCACATACTGGGGAATGCAAACCTTGGTTAGTTGGCCTTCCTATTTGCCCTACGTCCCTCTGAGAGAGCTCTGTTAGGAGGCGGATATAGGCTTAGGTCTAGAGAATCCTTCCACCAGGCATGCGGTCCAGACAATAACGCGGCGGAGTCGGGAGGTGACGGCTCCGCTGCCTCTACGCAGACGCGGCTATGACTTCAAGACTTGGGGCGGCGTGTAGGAGTAGGATCAGGTGCAACGGCAAGGCTCACAGCCCGCCAAGCCACAGTTCGAACACGGTTCTGTCTACCGTACATGTTGGTGGGCTAAGGGTGCTGAATAGCAAACCCTTCGTTGGGAGGTCCTACTGTGTCAAGGGGGAGCAGCAGGCCTTGTTGCACGCCCGGACCTGGTAGTAGGTGCCGAATGACAGGTCGAAGGGCGGCGGCGGACTCTACGCAGCAGTCCGGTGTGGCGGGAGAAGGATGATATTCTGCGCAGCGTCCCCGGGGTGGGTGAACTGCTCTCCCTCGCTCTGTTGGCCCAGCTGCCGGAGTTGGGCACGCTGGACCGCCGGCAGGTCGCCGCGCTGGTCGGCGTGGCCCCCTTCAACCGCGACAGCGGCACTCTGCGGGGGAAGAGGCGGGTCTGGGGTGGTCGGGCGCGGATACGCGCCGTTCTGTACATGGGAGCACTGGTCGCCAGCCGTTTCAATCCCGTCATCCGGGACTTCTACCAGCGGCTGCTGGCCGCCGGTAAGCCGAAGAAGGTGGCACTCACCGCCTGTATGCGCAAGCTTGTAGTCATACTCAACTCCATGCTCAAGTGGCGCTCTCCCTGGAGCGCTCAGCACGCCAGGATCCCGGCACTCGTCGGCCGCTCCTCTTGAAATTCAATACAGTTGCTTGACATGCTGCCTGTACAGATGCTGCACAGGTACCCTGATTGGACAATGCTTATGATAACATTGGCCTTGCGGGTTGGATTGTGCCAACCCTGAACTGGCCGACAACGGCGACAACGAGGAGAATCGATGCTCAGTGCTAGGCAACTGGCCGGGCCCGCGATAGGGCTCGCCATTTTAACGGTTATCGCGTTTGGTCTTATCACTGCTGTCTCTGCTCAAGACTCTACGAATGATGAGCAAATGGTAATGGATGATGCGGAAGCTAGCCCTTCAGCAGGGGTGTCGCTCGCCCCGGCGGAGGCGTGGAGTTGCATCAGGGCACAGCCCGAACTCACTGCTCTCCTAATGGATGATTTAGGCGCAGTGGGAGATGGACGCATCGAGTTCATTCTCAATCGCTTCCCGGCCGCCGTGGGGGATATCGTCGAAGTTGGGGGCAAAAGCCCAACCAAGGTGACCAACGCCTTTGCGACAGTGCACACGAGTGCCAACGGGGAAGCGACTGTGACGCTCGTCGCCACCCGACCGGGCGACACCGACGTGACCGCCTTTGCACCAGGAATCAAGGACGCCAGCGTGCACAAGGCGTTCGGAGTAGTGCACTGGGTCGACGGATGTCCACAGTTCCCAGGTGACGCAGACAACCCTACCGGTACCAGCCACCCCATGTCCGTAAGCGTGCTTCGTGTGTCTGACGGCAGTCCGGTACAAGGCGTACCGGTCCGCTGGACGATCACCGACGACGGCCCGGACGCGCGGTTCGCAAATGCGTCGGGTGACGGCAACGCCATAACCATTTCGTCAGATGCTTCGGGCTTGTCATCGGTTAGCCTCGAACAGGTAACGGAAAACATCGGCGAAAACACCGTTCTCATCGAAGCCCTGACTCAGGACGGGAGGACCATGTTCTCTCACACCATGGTCAAGCGGTGGAAGGCCCCAATTCTGACGGTCAGCGCGACCGGACCTGACACCATTGGCCTGCTGGGTGAGGCGACCTACGAAATCACTGTCTCAAACACCGGCGACTTCCCGGCCACCGAGTCCGTACTTACGATGGAGTTGCCTGATGGCCTGCGCTTCGTCTCTGCTACGGACGACGGCGAGGTAAGCGGCGAGGCCCCAGATCAGGTGGCAACTTGGAACCTTGGCACGATTGACGTGGAAGGCTCAGTGTCGGTCAGCCTGACGGCCCAAGGGGTTCTGACTGGCCTTCAGACCAGCATGCTCGGAATCACCTCTGCGGAAGGATTCGGTCAGCGAACCACCACCGAGACGACGGTCATACCTGGTGCCCTTACGGTGACCAAGACCGGACCGGCCGAGGTGGCCCTTGGCAGCCAGGCCACGTTCTACATTCAGGTATTGAGCACAGGCACCGGCGCGAATACGCAGGTCGAGGTTGTTGACACGCTGCCGGCCGGTATGAGCTTCGTCTCAGCGAACATGGCATCCACACAGGATGGCAACGAGGTCAGTGTCGACCTTGGCACACTCAACCCGGACGAGCAGACGACCGTGGAAATCGTTGTCACGGCGGATGAGGCTGGCGCTTGGGTGAACCAGGCAACCGCAACCTCCGAAGAGGGTGCTTCGGACTCTTCCGAAGTTACAACCACGGTTATCCAACCGATTCTCGATATCGCTAAGGCGGGCCCGGAGACCGCTCTGCTCAACACCGACTTCGACTACACCATTACGGTCACCAACACCGGAGATGGTGCGGCGCTTGGCACAACGGTGGTCGACACCTTGCCTGCTGGCCTTGAGGCAGTCGACAGCAGTCCCCCGTCAACTGTGAGCGGCTCAACCGTAACGTGGGACATAGGCACCATCGGCCCAGCCGATTCCGTGACAATTTCCTTCACGACCAAGGGTGTGGCAGGCGGCGCTCAAGAGAACGTGGTCACTGCATCCTCCGACGGGAGCACGTTCCAACCAGAGGCCAAGGCGACAACCATCATCTTGGTGCCGAACATAGCCGTAGCGAAGACTGGACGCTCGGCGATGTTCATAGGGAACCAGGCGACCTTCACGCTGACTGCCAGCAACACGGGTTCGGCCCCGCTGACGGAAGTCACGATCACCGAAAACATCGCGACGAGCATGACCTACGTCTCATCCAGCCCTGAGGGAACCGTTTCCGCGGACGGCAGCCAGGTGGTCTGGAATGTCGGAACCTTGGCGCCGGACGGTGAAGTCTCCGTATCGGTGACGCTGAAAGCGGAAGAAGAAGGCACGGTAACCAACACGGCAACCGCTGGCGCTGCTGAGGACGTCACAGCCACATCCAGCATCGACGTCCTTGTCCTGCCTGCGCCGGGTGCCCATATCCAAATCAGTGACTCGAGTGACCCGGTAACGGTAGGCGAGCAAGTCGAATTCAACGTATTGGTGAGCAACCAGGGCAGGTCTGATATGACTGGGGTCCAATTCAGTGTGTCGATCCCGGACGCGATGACTGTCGTCTCAACGTCGAGCGATCAGGCGACTGTGAGCGAAGATGGAAGGACAGTTTCCTTAGGGTTGACCTCCCCGGTGGCCGCAGGCGGTAGCTTCGCCTTCACCATCACAGTGCAAGCCAACGAGCTGCCCGAGGGCACAAACCGGGTGGACGCGGTTACCACCGCTGTACTGAGCTACAACGAATTCTCTGCGCCGCTCAGTGCAGATGAGGGCACGACGGTGATCGAGCGGTAACGGGCGGGGCCTAGCGGCTCTCGCCACTAGTATCAGACGGGCCGCCGGCAGTATGTATGCTGCCGGCGGCCCTTTTTGGATCTTCATCGCCAAGTATCCAGAGGTCATTGCGGCCGACGCTGATCAGGCGCGTACATGTAGTGGGCGGATCGAAATTGTTGCATTGCCTCCAAGCTGGTGCAGTTGGAGTCTGAGCCTCCGGGGATAGGCGGTCGGGGATAGGAGGAGTCGATAGCGACACATTGGTGCCCTTCGCCGGACCGACACCGGTATGCCGGCGCCCCAAGAGTAAGAGGCACTAGCCCACATAGATGAGCAACTCCGGCGGGCCTACGGGAAGCTGCTCGCTTAGCACTTCAACTGGGGCGAAGGGAATGCCGGAATCGAACCACCGATAAGCAGTGTAAAGGGCGGAGTAATAATGGACCGGCGAGGCAGGGGTGAG
The DNA here is from genome assembly GCA_965237445.1 of Dehalococcoidia bacterium. Classification (GTDB taxonomy): domain Bacteria; phylum Chloroflexota; class Dehalococcoidia; order Lucifugimonadales. The sequence goes on from OZ250142.1 coordinate 2,803,681, forward strand.
CCTTGAGGAATGGCGCTTGAAAAGTGTCAAGGGAAAATGGTCTGGCCCACTCGCCTGTCGATGGCCAGCATAAGCGTCCTCCCTAACAGGCCGGCAATAATGATGCTCCTATAGACGTCAAGCCGCGCAGCCGACTGTCGCGGCCGAGTTCTGTAGGGTCGAGAAGACTTCGCGAGCGACATAGCGTTTGAGACAACGAATGATCTCGGACTTGCTCATTCCCTCCATGGTGCGACGACGCAAGTACGCCCTGGTCCGGCGATCATGACGAAGTCTGACGACAACTATACGATAGAGAGCCGCATTGGCTTGGCGGTCGCCGCCGCGGTTGAGCCGATGCTGGTTGGTCTTGCTGGATGAGGCAGGTATGGGACTCACCCCGCAAAGGGAGGCGAAGGCGGCTTCCGAGCGAAGGCGTTCAGGGTTGCTCCTAGCAGTGATCAGGAGGGCCGCCGCCGTGTCGGGCCCAATGCCGAATATATCGACCAAGGTTGGCGCCGTCGTCCGCGTGAGTCGTTTGAGCTCGGCCTCCAAGTCGTGGATCCTTGCCGAGCTGACGGTATCGGCAGGCAAGGGAGCGAAGAGCGTACTTTGCCGCCGCGGTAGGACCGTCCAGTCGGCCGGGACGGAAGCTCTTACAGCGCGTGACGAGGGCACCGGCGGCGAGGCCATCGAGTGTTTTGCGAAGCTTGGCCGGAGCCGTGACAACCAGGGCCTTGATCTGGTTGATGGTCTGGGTGCGAGCCTTGACAGCCGAGTCCCTGGCGTTCTTGAGCATACGGATCATTTCGACTTCGCCTTCACCCGACTTGGCAGTGCCGTCGTCCTCCGCCTGCATGACGAAATGTTCGAGGAAGGATGCCTTGCCCGTGCCTCCGGGTGAAATGGGTCCCACTTCTGACTGGCTCCGCGAGGGTTCCAACACCCTCGCGGATGGCCAGGGCATGGTCCTCGCCGGCGCCATGGCACACGTGCAGCTGATGCATGCGAGCCGCCCGCGCACGTTCGTGACAAACTGGGCCATCGCCCAGCTCAAGCGTGGTCGCTCCTGCATGCCCATCCGCATGATCGTCTGGCGGACGGCCGGGCGCCCGCAGAGCTCGCCGACGTCATCGCCTCCTTCCTCGCCCGCACCCTATAGCCCGTCGCCAGAGTACCCAACCCACAACGCTCGTAGAGGCGGGTTTGAAACCCGCCTTCTCCGTTCAACAGCCCCCGGCCGGTACGGCCTGCGCGACGAGGCCGCCCGCACTGCCTGGTCTGAATCCATGGCTGTTCATGGCTGGCTAAATTCGATGGTGTAGGTCTCGGTGTCGCTGCCCCTGGTGACCGTGATCGTGACAGTCCTCACGCCTTGCGGAACCGAGTTGATCTGGTGGCCGTCGGTGCTGGCATCCGCGTCGGCGGGGGTGATAGTGACCGTGGCATCCGAGTGCGCGGCGGTCACGGAGAGGGTCACCGCCGTCATGAAGTCGAACAGGCCCACCCGATAGTGGAAGCGCCCGGGTAAGAACCCGAATTGGTTCTTATTCGTTATATACCAATAACTGTGGTCGCCCTGTAGTTTATAGTCGTCGTCGATGGTTGCAGAACTCAGCGTCGGGCCGCGGACCTCAACGGAGATCTCGTAATAGGGGAACGCGTTGCGCAACCCAGCTTGTTTAAGCACAGACGCCGCGTACACCGGTTGTTTTTCACGACCGCCGCTAGTATCGTCAAAAGTAATCGACCACCCCTCTGCTTCACGGAATACGGGCTGGTCATCCCTGATACGGGTGACCTGCAGGTAGTAGGTGCCGCTTTGGCTGGGGGTGTAGCTGGCGGTGCGCAACTGGCGCCCGCCGGCGCGCCGGATGTCCCAGCCCAGCCCGCAAGCATTGGTCGGTTCAACGACACAGGCGGTGCGGTGTTTTGCGCCCGGCGGGAGAAAGTCCGCGAGATCGAACAGGACGATCAACTGTCTAACAATCTCGAAGAATTCTTCGACTGTTTCCACAAGGAATTGCGAACTTGGTATTTGGTAGTTGTCGTCGTCGTCTTCAGTAATGGCTTGCCAGCCGTAATTGGGCTGGTTCTGGAAGTCGGCCACGGGCACGAGTTCGCCGGCGCTGTTCTTGGTGTACAGGCTGAGCCGGAACTCGTCGGGCAAATAGAAGTGTTCGCCGCCGCGCCACTCGCCCGAGGTCATCGCCCACTTGCGGTAGTGCTCGTCGAAGATATAGGTCTGCCGGCCGTCATGTGGATCCGGTAGGTGTGGGGAGGGTCCTCATCGATATCCAGCCAGCCCACGACCGAGGCGTTGCCCCAGCAATCGGTGCAGTAGTTGGCCGGCACCAACAGCGCATTGGAGTTGGCGCCGTTTTCCCTGCCGGTGAAGTAGCTTCTGTAGTACGGTTTGAACGAAGCCGGGGTGCTGTCGAGGCTGTGGGCGCAGTTGGCCCCGGCGGCGTCGCAGCCAACCTCCACCCGCAGCTTGCTGACGATCGACAACTCCGGCACCGCCGCCGAGTGGTATTCCTCGTTCCGATTAAACTCTGTGCCCCCTATGGTGTAGGTCGCGGTGTCGGTGTTGTGGATGTAGCTGCGCACCACCGCGGCCTGGGTGAACGTGGTCCCGTAATCGTCGGAATACGACAGCCGGAAATCGACCCAACGGCTCTCGCACCCATCTACGCCCGGCGCCGGAGCCGGCGGCGCCACGCTCTTCCACACCCACTGCGCATTCCTGTTTGACGCACTCCCACCCACACTCTCGATTTCAGGCGCGCACGTATCGGCCTCCTGCGGCGGATCGGCCTGCCGCTGCCGTTTGCTCACCTTAGGATCATCCTCATCGACGACCTTCACCCCCGGTGGCAGCTCCTGCGGAGGCTCGGGTGTGGGTTCCGGTGTCGGCTCCGGCGTGGGCTCAGCCGTGGGTTCGGCCGTGGGTTCAGGCGTTGGCTCCGGCGTGGGTTCCGGTGTGGGTTCCGGTGTGGGCTCGGGAGTCGGCTCCGGTGTCGGGGTAGCCTCCTCCTGCCCGGCGCTGCCCGCCACCACCACGCTGGCGGACTCCTTGAACGGCCCGTTGCGATTGTCGGCGTAGCGGGCGCGGACGAAGACGACGTATTCTCCGGGCGACAGGCCGGTGATCGTGAGCGAGGTCGCCGGCGCGTCGGGATAGGCGTTCCCGCCCGTGTCCGAGTTGGCAACCTTGTAGGACGTCGCGCCATTCGCCGACAGACCCCAGGACACCCGGTACGAGCTCAGTGAGTCCGTGTCGCTGGGAGCACCCCATATCACGTGAATCTCGCCGGGCGAGGTACTGGACACTCATATCATCAGAATCTCCCGGTCCGAGTCGTCGGCAAGCGCTGGGATGCTCCCAACTGCGATGACTACCAACGCGAATACTGCAACCGTCGCCAGCAACACCGATGTTTTCGTTTTCAAAATCACCCCTCGTTAATTCGCGATCAAATCGCGGCCGCATGACTCAGTCTCGCCGTTCGTAACGCCGGCAACTCCGTGCTCCCCCGGGATGGCGGCAACCACGCCGGGGCCGTGAATACGTCGGAACACTAGGGATACCCCAAGCATGGCTGCAAGACGACAGCGTACGGTTATACAGTACGGATATGTGCGTTATGTGTGTCCCAAGCCTTTTGTCGTGTACTGTGTGTGCATTTGGCCAATTCGGTAAAATCGGGGCCGAAATCGCCGTTTGGGCGACAGCGTTAGCTTTGTCTTTCATGGGTCGTTACCTCTCCTGAATAGTCATTCAGTATGGCGGCACGTCAGCGCCAGGGGCTGCCTTAATCTGCCGGCTCCACCATGGCCGCGTCAGTCCCCCCTTGCGCCGGCGACGTCCCTGCGCTGGATGATCCTGAGTGCGGCGGCAACGAAGACCGCCGTCTACACCAGTATCTGGAAGAACGCCCTGAGGGTGTCAGGCCGCTCGACCGTGCCTATACATTCAGTCGTATTCGGGCCCAGCAGAGCTACGTCCAGGACTTCCGCCCTTCCGGACGCATAGGTCACTTATTTCCCGCAGTAAAAACAGTTCGTGGACCGCCCTTCCCTTTACACCGCCAACCTACCTTCAATCCCGAAACCGGTTCCATATACGCGAACCCCTCCCACCCAACAATGCGAAAATACTCTCAATGCCACACGCCAACACCCGCCAGGAGGCTTCCATGCACCTCGTAGTCGTCAACGCACGCATCGCCACAATGGACCCTGCCAACCCGTCGGCTGAGGCTGTCGCCGTCGAAGACGGCATCGTCGCGGCGATCGGTCCGAACGAAGACGCACTTGCGTTCCGGGACTCGCGGACTACGCTGATTGACGCTGGAGGCCGGAGGATCCTCCCCGGCTTCATAGAGCCTCACAACCACATGGTCTCGTTCGCCTCCTCCACGCTGGAGGTGGACGCCCGAACTCCGCCTAACCGGAGCATCGATGAGATCGTCGGCCGCCTGCGAGACCGGGCCGCCGTCACCCCGCCGGGCGCATGGGTGCGCGGCGCCCGTTACGACGACACCGGTGTCGTCGACATGCGCCACCCGACACGCCACGACCTTGACCGCGCGACGACCGACCATCCCATCGCCCTCGTGCACAACTCCGGGCACATGATGTGTGTCAACAGCCGCGCGCTGGAGCTTGCGGGTGTCGACCCTGACACGACAGACCCTCCAGGCGGACGCATTGGCCGTCTTCCGGGCACGTCGGAGCCTGACGGCATGTTCTACGAGACGGCCCAGGACCTCATCTACCGTCTCATTCCCGAACACGGAGAAGACGAACTCCGCGAAGCCTTCCGGTCGGCGCAGGACGTGTACCTGCGGCAGGGAGTCACCACCACGCACGACGCCTACGTCGGCGCTCCTATGCTCGACGCGTACCGCCGCGCCCAACGGGAAGATGTGCTCAAGCTCCGCGTCAACATGTACATGGGCTGGGACCTCCTGCAGGACACCGGCTTTGAGCTGCGCGCCGGCGATGTGGACGGCCGCCTGCGCGTAGCTGGCTGCAAGCTGATCTCGGACGGCTCCATCCAGGGAATCACAGCTGCGCTCAGGGAACCTTACCATTGCGACCCTGGCGAAGAGGGCTGGCTGATCTACGAGCAGCAGGAGCTGAACGAAATCGTACAGACCCTTCACCGCAACGGGTACCAGATCGCGACCCATGCCAACGGGGATGCGGCAATCGACGCCGTGCTGAACGCATACGAGCACGCCCTCGGTCCGCAGCCTGGGGACGACCACCGCTACCGGATCGAGCATTGCCAGGTCTGCCGCCCAGAACACCTGGAGAGAATGGCCAGGCTGGGCGTCATACCGGACTTCTTCGCGAACCACGTTTTCTACTGGGGAGACAGGCACAGAGACCGCTTCCTCGGCCCCGAGCGCGTACGACATCTCGACCCGGTGCGCTCGGCGTATCTACACGGCTTGCGTCCGTTGCTGCACTCCGACTGTCCGGTAACCCCCATAAGCCCGCTGTTCAATGTCCAGTGCGCGGCAGGCAGGGTGACCAGTTCAGGCGAAGTTCTCAATCCTTCGGAGCGAGTCACTGTCGAAGAGGCTGTTCGCGCAGTCACCGTCAACGCGGCGTTCGCCGCTTTCGAAGAGGAGACCAAGGGAACGCTGGAGATCGGCAAGCTCGGCGATCTCGTCATTCTCGACCAGGACCCATTCGAAACGCCACCGCCTCAAATTGGCTCAATCGAGGTCGCTGCAACGATCATCGGGGGCCAGATCGAGTACGCCTCAGACTCGATTGGCGTCTGATACTCTACTGCCTGTCACCTTCTTCAATCGCAATTGCGGGAGGCTCGCAATGGACCTCAAAGAGACCCTTGAAAAACTCGAACAAGACTATTTCCGTGCCAGCATTAGCGCGGACGGCGACTTCTATGACCGCAATCTCACCGACGACGGCCTGCTGGTGTTTGCCGAAACCGGCGCGCTCGACAAGGACGCATGCGTGCAGGCGGTCAGCGGGAGCCCCGGCGACACCACGGGCGCCTCGTGGCACATCGAGGACGCGCGGCTGGTTACCCTCTCCCCCGACGCCGCTGTCATCTCGTATCGGGCTGAGGCCACCCGGCCCGGCGGCCAGCCCGCCTCCATCCTCGTAGCCAGCGCCTACAGCCGACAGGATGGAGCATGGAAGCTCGCCTTCCACCAGCAGACCGTAGTCTGAGCCACAGGCATCTATCCCGGCCGGCCAACAATCTCATCCGCTTCCCCGAACTTAAACGAAGTAAAGGACCGTTTGTCGGTCCGGCCTTCCACTTTCTGTAATCCTGAGCTTTTACTCTTCTGTCGTCCTGAGCGAGCGAACTTCTTCTTTGTCATCCCGAGCGAGCGGAGCGAGCCGAGGGATCTAGAGCTCCCTTCTCGCCATCGAAGCGATGCGGGCTTCAGAATGCCTTCTCCGCACCTTCACGCTGCCACTTGCTCTTGGGCTCGCCAGGAAAGGCCGATGACGCTCCCTTGTTACGGACAACGTCCCAGCCTGTTCGATCGCCTGCCAATAAACAGCACCTGTTGACCTCACCTTCAGGTGCCAACCCAAGCCACTTGCCGGGAGCATCAATATATGTCCCCCCGTACGTGCACGATCATCCTCGTCGATTACTTGTGCTACGGTCGCCACTCTTCTGGACAGTGCATGTACACAACGCCCAATGGCTCCATCCAATGTCGCCCCCCAAACCGCGACTGCGTGGACGGAACGGAAACCTCAAACATGTGTGTCACTTTAGGTTGCATCCAGGCTCATTCTGTATTGAAATTGGCTCAATCTGTAATCAAATTGGGTGCAAATGCCCAGACTGCCCAGCTATGAAAAGTGACGGAATGTTACAGAATGTGACACTTTCAAAGAATCCAAGGGGTTCCAGCGCTGATTTCCGAATTGCCTCCTCGGCACGACTTTCTGGCTATTCCTAGTCTGCCCCAGTATCTTGAGCCGGCCCCAGATGTTGCAGGCCCCAGATACTGCAGGCCCCAGATGCTGCAGGCGGACGCGATCATTCCTCCAGTCCCAAACCGCAGGAAGCTCTGTCTTCGGTTCCACTAGCCGAGCACCGTCGTCAATCCCATCGCTGGCCTAGCCTGCTAGCCCGTGGTATCCTTATGCGGACTCTTGGACCTCAATGACTTCGCGGTACGCAAGTGGACCATCCCTTTTGTTGCCCCAGTGTTCGAAGCTGACTGGGTCTGTGAGATACATAATTGTAGGAGCGCCGAATGCGCATATATGTTGGCAATCTGCCATATGAAGTAACGGACGAACAGCTTAGGACTCACTTTGAGGCACATGGAGAGGTCTCTACCGTTGATGTCTTGATTGACAGGTACACCGGCAGGCCGAGGGGATTCGGCTTCGTCGATATGCCTGACTCCTCCACGGCCGAGACGGCCATCAGGGAACTGGACGGCAAGGAGTACATGGGCCGCGTCCTCAAGGTCAATGAGGCCAGGCCCCGTCGCCAGGATGACCGTGACCGAGGGTTCGGCGGCGGTGGCGGTGGCGGTGGCGGTGGTGGCGGTGGTGGCGGCGGTGGCCGGTACGACAGGCCACGCTACTAGAAATCCATACTCCCAGCAGGACCTGGTAGTCCTGCACCATTCACCTCACCCTCGAAGCAGGGTGAGGTGAATCCTTGGGTACCGCGCTAGTCATCTCGCCAAGGCGCTGGGCGTTCAGTGCGTCCCCGTGCAGACAACAGTATGTCCGTGGCGGAGATTGCGTGCGGCGTTGGCAGTCGTGTGTGAAACTCAGGAGTCGGGATGAGTTACGTAAACACCGTGCTTGGCCCGGTGAACACGGGCGCGCTCGGCTTTACCCTGTCGCACGAGCACGTCTTGGTGACGTCCGCTGGCATCCAGCACGTGTATCCCGAGTTCATAGACCGGGATGACACGATCCACAGGGCCATTGAGGACCTGAAGGAGGCCCGCGCGGCCGGCATCGTCACGATCGTCGACGTCACAACACTCGATCTGGGCCGTGACGTCGGGCTCCTGCGGACCGTCTCGGAAGCTGCCGGCGTCAACATCATCTGTGCTACCGGGACCTGGCTGGACATACCGAGAGTGTTCTGGAACGCGAATCCTGACGACGTCGCCCGCCTTTACATCAGGGAGATCGAAGAGGGCATCGAGGGCACGGGCGTCAAGGCCGGCATAATCAAGGTCGCCAACGATCGCGGCGGCGTTTCCCCGGCGGGCGAGGTCATCCTCCGCGCCGCTGCCAGGGCGCACAAACAGACCGGCGCCCCAATCTCCACTCATGCTTGGGCGCCCGAGCGAGTTGGCGAACAGCAGCTCCGCATCTTTGCCGAGGAGGGCGTGGACCCCTACCGTGTCTACATTGGCCACAGCAACGACACGACCGACCTCGCCTACCTTGAGGCCGTTGCCGAAGCGGGCGCATGGATCGGCCTGGACCGGTATCCAGGCTCGAAGACGGCCGAGACGCCGGACTGGCTTGAGCGCACCGAGACTCTGAAGCGCCTGATAGACAGGGGCCACGCCGAACGCCTCATGCTAGGCCACGACTGGTCCGTCGAAATCCTGATAGGCACTCGGGCCTCCAGGAAGGAAGACAGCGTCACTAATCCGGACGGCTACCTGTTCATCACGAGGCAGGTCCTGCCCAGGCTCCGCGAATGGGGCGTCCCGCAAGACACCATCGACCAGATCATGGTCCACAACCCCAGGCGGTTCTTCGAAGGCGCTTAGCTCCGGCTCCCTGACCCAGCTCGCACTGAAGGCCTTGATGCTAGGCTTAGGCCGCCGTTCTTGCAGTCCCAGGTCCGCCAGGAATCAGGCTCTGGCCCATCGAACGCGAACGATAGCCAGGGGTGCCCGTCTGGCCTCATCAAGAAGCCTAGTGGCCGAAACCCAAGTCCACGGTTAAGCTTTCACCCAATGTCGCAGGAATCAGGCCCAACAACATCGCCGGCGCAGCAGACGGCCGGTCCTCCAACGAGGAGCAGAGGCTGGCTTCGCATGTTCGAATCGCTTGCGAACCCCCAGTTTCTGCTTCTGTGGCTTGGAATGTGCGCCTGGATGTGCGCCATGAACATGCAGTTCGTAGCCCGCGGCTACCTCGCTTACGACATCACCGGTTCCGCAACTCTGCTGGGTGTGGTCAACGTCGGTTCGTCGATAACCATTCTTACCTTCTCCTTGCACGGCGGCGCCATAGCTGACCGATTGGAGAGAAAGCTGATCATTCAGGTCTGTCTCTCGCTCTCCGTGCTGGCCTCCCTGCTTGTCGGCCTCGCGATCACCACCAACATCATCACCTGGCATTACCTGTTGGTCGCTTCGGCGGTCCAGGGCGGCGTCTCGGCATTCCAGATGCCTGCCCGCCAGGCCATGATCAGCCAGATCATCCCGCGCGAACAGTTGACCAACGCCCTTGCTCTCAATGGCGCCGCCATGAGCGCGACCATACTGCTGGCGCCCGCAATCGCCGGAGGGCTGTACGCTCTTGCGGGTCCTGACTTCGTCTACTACGTCATCACAGCCCTTGGCGTCGGCTCATTCTTCTTCACATCATTCGTAAGGCGGACCGGAGTCGGCGGCGGCCGCAGAGAAGCAGTCGGCACCGAAATCATGGCGGGACTGAACTTCATTCGGACCAATAGGCTGGTGTTCATCCTGGTTCTGGTCGGCGTGGTCGGCACTGTTCTGTCCGAACCCTTCTGGCTGATGGTTCCTGTGTACATCGTAGACGTCTACGGGCGAGGGCCGGAGGCAATGGGACTGCTCGTGTCCGTCGTTGGAGCTGGCTCGCTAGTCGGCTCCCTCATAATTGCTGCCATCGGTCGAAAAAAGAGGGGCGCCATGCTCCTGCTCACCGCGATGTTGTCGGGCATCGGCCTCTTGATGATTGGAGTCTTCCCGTACTACTTCGCTGCGGTTGCCCTCATGATCCCGGTTGGCTTGGGCGAAGCAGGTCGTTGGTCTTTGAATCAGGCGCTCGTAATGGAGAACACGGACGACCACTTACGCGGACGCGTCATGAGCATATTCTCGCTGACTTGGGGCCTCATCCCACTCGGAGCATTGCCTTTCGCAGTACTCATCGACTTGCTTGGCGGGCGGATGGCAATCGGAATTCTCGCCGGACTCTTGATGACCTTCGTCCTCACGGTTGCTGTGACCAGAAAAGACCTGCTAGCCCTTCAGTAGCCTGCGGCCAACACCGTCTTCCCCCCTGGCCTTCCTCTAGAGATTGAGGCCGGAGATAACGCCTGACTTCAATGAGCCGGGCCCCTGCTGCTCACCGCTCTCCAGTACTTTTATGTTCACGGCGCAGGGCACGCCGGTTGGAGACTCGACCCGCTCGTACTCAACAACGGCGCCAGGATCGACGGTGCGGTAGCCCTCGCCGGGTATGCCAGTGAAGTGCATGAACACAAGCTTCCCGTCAGACTGCTCGATTACCCCGTATCCGTCATCCAGACTGAACCACTGCACAACGCCCTTAAATTTGGGTCCGCCGTCGGTCTGCGGCTCGAGCCACTTCTCGGCAGGCACACGAATGGCCTTGACCTCGGCCCGGTTATACTCCTCGTAAGCGTAGTTTGAACGGCGGGACATCAGCTCGCGTAGGTCCATGCGGAGTTCCTCGAGCGTTGGGCGGCCAACGAAGAACCAGCCGTTGTAGACCTTGTAGATAGTCAGGTCGGGTGAAAGTACGTACGTCATGGGAATTGCGCAGCCCGGGTATTCGCCTTCCGTCTGGTCCCTGATTCCCAGCAGATCGATCGCCCCCCTTGTCTCGTCGCTCAGAAACGGAAACGAGGCGCCCAGACCGTACCTGAACGCGCCACATACCTTCGGCTCATCCACGCTGACGCAAACAAGACGGCAATAGTTGACCGACAGCTCCTCTTGGTAGCTGACTAGCTGGCGCAACTGCGCCCCGTCCCTGGGTCAGTAGAAGCCGCGGTAGAAGACCATCACGATGGGATAGCCGTCATCGAACCCCATAATCTGGTCCATCGTCGTGGCCGCGGTCAGCTCGGAAAGCTTTGTCGATCTGCCCCGGTGGTCCGGCAATTCGAGGTCAGGGAACGGTCCGCCTTCTCGTATGTCAAGACTCATCCGTAGCTCCTTGGGCAGTCAGTGTTGGGAAACCTAGTGTACAGCAGTATTCTCGCCGTCCGGCGTCTCTCCGCCTTCCCAATTGCCATTTACGCGACGCAGCCGATTTGGTACATTCGTACCTGATTTCAGGCTCATGCTACAGGAGTCGTTCAGTCGGAAAACAACACGATTCGGAGGCCGGAATGGAATCTCGCATGGTCGAGTATCTGTGGATCGATGGAACGGAACCTACTGCCAAACTGAGGTGCAAGACCAAAATCGTTCCTGTCGGTGAGGAGCCGCCCCTTTGGGGATTTGATGGCTCTAGCACTAACCAGGCGCCCGGAGAGAACTCTGACTGCGTTCTGAGGGCCGTCTACACGTGCCCTGATCCCATTCGCAAGGGCAATGCGGAAATCGCGATGTGCGAGGTGCTTTTACCTGATCTCTCCCCACACTCTTCGAACACCCGCGCCGCCTGCGCAGAGGTGGCGGATAAGCACAGCACAGAAGAAATGATTTTCGGAATCGAACAGGAGTACACCCTCTTTAAGGGTCCAACGCAACCATTGGGTTGGCCCAGAAATGGCTTCCCTGCTCCCCAGGGCGGCTACTACTGCGGCGTCGGTTCGGACGAGGTGTTCGGCAGGCCGCTCGTCGAGCAGCACATGGTTGCCTGTTTGCATGCCGGACTCATGATCTCCGGGATAAACGCGGAAGTCATGCCCGCCCAGTGGGAGTTCCAGATCGGCCCTGTCGGCACTCCTGAGGTCGCGGACCAGTTATGGGTGGCCAGGTGGCTTCTCTACAGACTCGGAGAAGACCATGGTGTGAACGCAACTCTCCACCCTAAGCCGATGCGCGGCGATTGGAATGGGGCTGGCGCGCACACCAACTTCTCGTCCAAGTTGATGAGAGAGAACTACGATGCCTGCATCGAAGCAGCGGAAGCTCTTGCAACACGACACGACCTGCACATTGTGAACTACGGCCACGCGATTGAGGAGAGGCTTACTGGCCTCCACGAGACGGCCTCATACAAAGAATACAAGTACGGCGTCTCCGATCGCGGCGCCTCCGTCCGCATACCTTGGCAGGTAGCCCGCGACGGCAAGGGGTACATTGAGGACCGTCGGCCAAATGCAAACATGGACCCATACTTAGTGACGCGTCTGATCCTCGAGACCGTGCTCGAGAAGTAGATGTCATCGCAAACTGAAGCGAGCGCCCGCTCATCTATTTCGCTCGTGTAACAACCACAAATTAGAAGTACTGGACACATCTAGTATGCCCAGGTTCGCCGCCAACCTAAGCATGATGTTCAATGAGGTCGACTTCTTGGACCGGTTCGCGGCCGCGCGTCAGGCGGGCTTTGCGGGCGTCGAGTACATATCACCGTATGAGTATGAACCTGCTACTCTTGCGGACCTGCTGAAATCTAACGGCCTGAGTCAGGTATTGTTCAATCTCCCGCCCGGAAACTGGGAGGCCGGCGAACGCGGCATCGCCTGTCTGCCCGACCGGATCGCCGAATTCAAGGTCGGCATTGAGACGGCTGCCGAGTACGCCGTCGCCCTGGGGTGCCGCCAGGTCAACTGCCTCGCGGGCATCGCGCCGGAAGGAGCAGAGCGCGAACGTCTGCGCCACACCTTCGTTGAAAATCTGCGCTACGCTGCTAAGAGGCTGGAAGCAGCGGGGGTCCTGCTCCTGGTTGAGGCAATCAACAATCTGGATATCCCCGGCTTCTTCCTGAACACCTCGAGCGAGGCCCTGAGCATCATCGAAGACGTTGGCTCCGCGAACCTCGCCTTCCAGTACGACATCTACCACATGCAGATCATGGAGGGAGACCTGGCCCGGACTATTGAGAGCAATCTGGAATCGATTAGGCACATTCAGATTGCCGATAATCCGGGGCGGCACGAGCCCGGAACCGGCGAGATCAATTACCCTTTTCTGTTCGATCACCTTGACGCGTTGGGCTACGATGGATGGGTAAGCGCCGAGTACGTACCTTCGGTCGCTACTAGAGACAGCCTGTCTTGGATGTCTGAGTACTTGAGGTAAACGGCAATGCCCTTCCTGCCTTCATCCATGAACACAGTGATTACCGTCAGATTCCAGTGGAGTCAGAGCCGAACCCAGCGGGTGCTCCACAGCCCCGCCGCATTGCGGCTCTAGATTCAACGGAGCAAGCATGGCCACAACCGAAGGCGCGCAAGTAGATGCCCAACTGGAAAGAGACCTGGCACTGTCAGAGATACAGGACCGTGTGCTTTGGCTCTCAATGCAGATCGTGGACTACGCGAACAACGTCCGTCCCAACGCAGACGGCGTCAAGGTCGGCGGACACCAGGCGTCCAGCGCTTCCGTAGTGACGGTCTTGACATCGCTCTATTTCGACTTCATGAAGGCTGGCGACAGGCTGTCGGTCAAACCGCACGCTTCTCCTGCATTCCACGCGGTTCAGTATCTCCTGGGCAACCTCGAACCTCACCATCTCAAGACGCTCCGTGAGTACCACGGTCTACAGGCTTACCCAAGCCGAACCAAGGATCCGGACCCCGTCGACTTCTCCAGCGGTTCGGTTGGCCTCGCTCCGGTAGCCACCAACTTCGCCGCGCTCGTGGCCGAATATATGAGAGGCGGAGACGGCAACGGATCGGCGCGCAACCAGTCTCGCTATATCAGCGTTCTTGGAGACGCGGAGCTCGACGAAGGTTCGGTGTGGGAAGCAATTGCCGAGCCCGTCATGGAGAACGTCCCCAACCTTTTGTGGATCGTGGATCTCAACCGCCAGAGCCTTGACAGGGTCATCCCCGGCATCCGTGTTCGGGCCTGGCGCGACATGTTTGCGGCCAACGGATGGAACGTGATCGACGCCAAGTACGGCAGGAAGCTCGAAGCCGCCTTCGCAGAACCGAACGGCGAGCTGTTGCGCAACGCCATAGACGGCATGTCCAACCCCGTTTACCAGCGCCTGTTGCGTCTGCCCAGAGAAGCGGTACGCGGGTGGCTACCCAAGTCCAGCCCCTTCTCAAGGGATATGGCGCGCCTGATCGATCGCTGGAGCGACGACGAGCTGATCGATCTGCTGAGCAACCTCGGTGGGCATGACTTCTCGACACTCAGAGAAGCGCTTTCGCGTGCCACCATCCGAACGGGCCCGCACGTCGTGTTTGCGTACACTCTCAAGGGCTGGAAGCTCCCCTCCGTCGGAGATCCCCAGAACCACTCCGTAATCCTGTCCAGGGAGCAGATGAACAGCCTGAGAGTCTCGCTCGGCATTCCTGAGAAGGAAGCTTGGTCGAGGCTTGAGGGAGATGGCCCGGCTACGGCGTTGGTCAAAGAGGCTGCGCGCCGACTTGAACCCGCGGAAACGCAGCCCGCAGCCCCCACGATTGAGGTGCCGGTTGAGTTGGGCTCCGGGTACCGCGGCCGAATGTCTACTCAGCAGATCTTCGGCCTGATCCTCACTGAGATTTCCCGCTCCGTTCCGCAGGTGGCCGACCGGATCGCCACCGTTAGCCCGGACGTCGCCAGCTCAACCAACCTCGGCGGCTGGATAAACAAGGCTGGCATCTGGTCCCGTTCGGACGGCGAGGCTTTGCCGGAAGAGGACGTCATCCGCGCGCTCAAGTGGGACGAGTCGCCGAGCGGCCGCCACATGGCCCTCGGCATTTCGGAAAACAACCTGTTCATGATGTTGGGACAACTGGGCCTGACGTTTGAGATGGAGAACGAGCTGCTCTTCCCGATTGGTACGTTGTACGACCCATTTGTGCGGCGCGGCCTGGATGCGTTCGTGTTCAACGTGTACTCAGGCGCCCGCTTCATCGTCGTCGGCACTCCTTCCGGGATCACCCTCGCGCCGGAAGGCGGCGCTCACCAGTCGCTGATCACTCCCAGCATCGGCGCCGAGATTCCCGAAGTCGCGTTCTACGACCTGTGCTTCGGACAGGAACTCGAGTGGGTCATGCTCTCCGCGCTCAAGGCTATCCGAGACAGGACCGAATGCTCGTATCTTCGTCTCACCAGCAAGAGAGTTGACCAGGGCATATTGAAGGTACCCGCAGACCCCGTCGAGCGTGACGTGCTGCGCCGACAGGTTTTGGCCGGAGCACACCGGCTCGTGGACCGGAGAGGCAGCCCCGGCTACTCTGCGGGAGAAAACGTCGTGCATATCATGGCATCCGGCGCGATTATCCCCGAGGCTGTTGAAGCCAGCAGGCTCCTTCTTGAGGAGGGCGTCTATGCGAACGTTGTCAGCGTCACCGGTCCCGGGCCCCTCTACCGACGCTATCAGGCATCAGTGAAGTCCGCGCACGGCATCCGGCGCGAGCTCACAGGCTTTTTGACCGACGTGATTCCCCTTGACGACCACGCGCCGGTCGTCACCGTCGTAGACGGGCATCCGCACTCGCTCGCATGGATTGGAGCCGCTCTGAACGCGCCGTCGTATCCACTCGGCGTCTCAGACTACGGACAGTCTGGCGGCGTCCAGGACCTCTACCGCGAGTACGGCATCGACACTGACAGCATCATGAACGCCTGCTTCTGCGCGCTGGACTGCTGACTCCCCACTCGTCGCTCGCCCGGCGTAACCGCTGCCTCATCACAGCGCCGTATCCATCTCCTCCGCGGTCTTCTCAGGCCAGGCTTGATGAAACGTCTCCACCGTGAACTGCCCCTCAACCATGCGCGTCGCTACTTCCTGCGCGTCCTGCTGAGACCGGTACAGACGCAACGCCCTAACCTTCACGCTCAGGAACTCGGCGATATCGATCGTCACCGTCGGCTCGCCCTCCGGACCCTCCACGTTGAGTCCGAACCGCTCGGCGGCCTCCCTCGGCAGCGCTACGTAGTAAAGGCGCGGCGTGAGTGCCGTCGTCAGCCTGTAGCGATGAAACGCCCCCACCGTGGCCTTGTGAACGGCTACATGGTCCACGTGGCCTGATATGCCGTTTGGACCCCAGGTGATTACCGTGTCCGGTTGTTCCTCGCGCATCACCTCCAGCATTTGGTCGGAGACCTCTTCCACGTCGGAACGGTCCAGCTCTTGGTCTCGGTAATCGAGTAGCACCGGCTCCCGAGCACCGATGAGCCGCATGACCGCACTCAGCTCCGATTCTCGTACGGCCGGGAGCTCCTCCCGCGTGAAGCTCTTGCCGTCCTGGCCGAGAGTCCCAAGCTCCCCACGCGTAGCCGTGATCACCCGCACTCGCGCGCCCCTCGATGCGTACATGGCCAGCGTCCCGCCGGACGTGGTCGTTTCGTCGTCGGGATGGGCGAAAATCCCCAGTATGCTCCGTTCCGCGTCACTCCTGTCGGGCAAAGGCAGTCCCCTCCAAGAAGGTTGCTCATTCTATAATAGGCTGGCGGCCGTGCTCGGAAACGCAATCCGATTGTGGCTGGCGCACATCGACAACTTGGAGGATAAATGTGATTCTGGTCAATAGGATTGGCGCGATACTCTTGCTGTTGGTCTTTGTCCTGCTGCTCAACATGGCTTGCGGCGGCGATTCAGGGACAACGCCAACGGCAACCGAAGAGGCCGAGCAGGAGCCGGCTGTTCAAGAGACGCAGGATGCCCCGGACGAACCGGAGGCTCAAGACTCGACTGAAGAAGAAGGAGAAAAAGAATTGCAGTGGAGAACCCCGCCCGAAATGGAGATAGACTCATCAAAGGCCTACAACGCCACGTTCAAGATGGAGAACGGCACTGAGTTCGTCGTGGAGTTGTATGCCGGCAAGGTGCCGGTCACGGTGAACAACTTCGTTTTCCTCGCCCGCCAGGGCTACTATGACGGCACTACCTTCCACCGTGTCATTCCCGGATTCATGGCCCAGGCCGGAGACCCTTCGGGGACGGGATCGGGCGGCCCCGGCTACGCCTTCGACAACGAGTTCCATCCGGACCTCTCCCACGTTGGCCCTGGGATCCTCTCGATGGCGAATTCCGGGATTCGGAACGGGAGCGGCACCAACGGAAGCCAGTTCTTCATCACGTTCACGGAAACCAAGCACCTCGATGGCCTCAACCCGAATGGCACGCCTAAGGACTGCACGGTAAGAGGAGCATCCTGCCACTCGGTCTTTGGCAAGGTGATCGAAGGAATGAACGCCGTTCTCGAGATTTCGACGAGAGATCCACAAAGGGACAGGGACCCGGGCGACAGGATTGAGTCCGTCACGATCACCGAACGGTAGCTCGATTCCCACCGTCTCCCGCCCTACTATCGATTAGTTTCAGTAACGCAGGAGGGGCCGCCCGCTTAGTAGCGGGCGGCCCCTCCCTTTTCGCTCTCTTACGGTCTGCGGAGCTTAGTCCGCACTGACCTCGCCGGCTTCTACGAAGACCGGGCTCTCGGACGCGATGAACGTGTAGAGCTTTCCATTTGCACCGATCCAGGACCGGTCTGCAACCGGAGCGCTGTCAACCAGAGGCTGGTTGTTCACGCGAAGCAGCGTGCCGCCGCCTCTCTGCGCGATCTCCATTCCAGAGTGCGAGAACACGAAGTCCACGCCATTGAAGGCAGGCGCTCCAATTTCCTCGCCGCCGATCTTGTCCCTCGAGAACAGCGCAAGCATGAACGGCCTGTTCAGCTTGCCAAAGTCGACAACCAGCTCGTTGCGGTCGTTGAACAGGCAGCCCTTCGGCTGGGTCCGCGTGACCCAGTAGGCCAGTATCACCAGCACCGCCAGCAGGATTACGCCGCCCACGGCTACACCGGCAATGATGAGCGCAGTCACCCAGATCGGGACTTCGGCCGGGACGGCCGGCGTCTGAGGAGCAGGAGTCTCAATCACGGTTGGATCGTCAAGCTGGAAGACTACCGATCCCGTGCCGTGCGTGAAGCCCTGGCCCGCGTAGCCCGTCTGCAGCCAGAACACGAACCTGTGCTGACCGTATTCCGAAGGCGTCAGGTACACGTCGTAGACCCAGGTCGTGTCGTCCTTGAAGTCCACCTGAGGCACTAGGTCGACCTGACCCTGCCCGGCCGCCGGCCACGTGGCGTCAATAGAGATCGCGTCCAGCGCCACGGGGTACGGCTCGTCCTGCACGTGGATTGACAGCGCTCCAACCTTTACGCGCTCGCCCTTAGCCAGCTCGAACGAGTCGGCCACCTCGTACCTCAGCGTCGGGAACGCCTGGACGGCGAAGCTCGCGCTCGTCGAGATCGAGTGGTTGTACTCCGGCCACGCCATCGTAAGACTCAGGTCGTAGTTGCCCATCTCCGTAAACTCGGGAATCGTAACGGAGTGATAGCCGTCGGCCGCTCTGCGGTCTCCAAGCAGTCCCTCGTCATTGAGCGGGTACATGCGCGCGTTGCCGTCCGGTCCCGTTACGGTCCCAAACAGCTTCGTACCTGCAACGAAGGCATGCTCGTTGTTGTCCAGCACATGTGCCACAACCAGGATCTTCTCGTTTACGGGCGCGAAGTTGCCTATGTCATGCCCAACAGTGTAGCGATTCTCCGCGTTCTGCCAAATCGAGGCACGCCCCGTGACGCCCACCGTCTCGATAAGCCAGGGCCCAGCCTCAGGCTCGAAGAGCCTCATGACAACAACGTGAGGAGATTCCTCGATCAGGAAGGAGTCGGCATCCGTCCGGGAAAGCTCCAATCCTGAGGGCGTCTCCACCCTCAGGTCGCCGGCGCTGTCCGCATCCTTGAACATGGTCACCGTCACATGCTGCGTGCCCGGCACCACCCGCAACCGGGAGCTCAGCAGGTCGCCGGACCTGAGCACGGTTCCGGCGAGCTTGCTCATCGTCCCGGCCGAGCCTACCTTGAGCATGTGGTCGGCCACGCCCTTGATGCCGTCATCGCCAGCCAGGTGGAACACCCGGCCGTTGGAAATGCCGGATAGCCGGCCCAGGAACTCGAGCTCGCCGGCCGTCGACCCTGGCAGTGCGATGGTGTGTATCGGCCATCCGCTGCCCTGGAAGCGGCTCAGTGCCGGGCTGATCCGGTCCGCGAGGTTTCCGTAGTCATTTACGCTGCCGCCGCCGGAGAGGAAGTAGACCTCAGAACCGGTGTTGCCGATCTGTTGGCCGATGAAGTTGTGGACTTCCACCAGCGCTTCGAGGTGTCCGCCGGGCTGTGGTAATCCCCGGCTGCCGATCAAGGATTGGACCGCGTCATTAGCGGCGGCATATTCCCATTGCGAGATCTCAACTGGGCCAACAAAGTTGAGTGGCTCGTCCATGGCGACGAACGCGTATCTCCTGTCGGGGTCGAGCGCGGAGGTCAGAGTGTGCACAGAGCGCGCGTACTCCACCCCTTCGTGCGCCGAGTGAATGGCCCCACGGTCCACCATCACGACTACCAGCGACTTCTCGTTGTTCGCCGCCAGCATGACCGCGGGCACGATCGCGAACAACGCTACAGCCGCAATCAAAACCAGAACTTTCCTCAGCATCGCAACATCTCCTGGATCGGCAATTACTACTTCCGGTGTTCTAGACTAAAGCTAGTCAATGTATAAGAAATAGGTCAATCCAAATTTAGGTCAACTTTGCGTGTGATAAAAGATCGGCGGAGCTAGCGCCCGCCCTCGAATTCAGGTTCCTCGGCGGTGGCGTTCAGCCGCTCAGGTTGGATACGTCTCGCTGGCGTTGGGACCGCCGGATGGCGAACGCCATGTACGCTCCACCGCAAACCAAAACCGCCACGATGCCGGCCCACAACGCCGTGCCCAGCCGCCCTGAATTGGGCTGGTCTTCGTCCACATCCAGCGTGAACTCGAACTCGCCCACGCCAGCCCCTTCCTTCGAGACCGAGACCTTCATCGTCCAGGTCCCCGTTCGCTCAATCAGGAGGTTCCCGTCGTAATATTGCGGCTCCTCCGGCACGCTGATCGCGAAGGTGTGGTACACCTCCTCGCCTTCCGGGCCCGTAGCGAGAATCTCGATCTTCGCCCCATTGACCGGCTCAGAGGATGCCGTGTAGACGGGAGTGACCGTGATGTGGACGGACCCGACCTTCGGGTCCTCGGGCTGCACGCCGACCGTAACCGTGAACGGGCCGTCGCTGCCCTCATAGATCGGGATGCTCTCCCCGTTGGCGCGCACCGGCGGCGTCAGCAGCCACAAGCACACCGCCAGGAGCGTCGCTATGGCCGCCGCCAGCGCCAGGACTCGGCGGCTATCGGGCCGGTGGGCTACGAGGATGGCAGCACCTCGTTCAGGGCCGACTCCAGCTCCTCCTCGTTTACGAACCCCTCGAACTTTCCTGCCACGAGGCCGTCGGCGCCAAGCACGAACGTGACCGGCTCTGTCGCGAGTCCCCACTCTCCCATCACCGGGCTCAACCTGCCGTTGTTCACGTTCGTGAGCATCTCATCCGGATTTTCGTACACCTCAATGTGAATGAAATTAGCGCGTGGCGCGTACTTGCTCTTCAGGTCCGACAGTATGACCACCTGCGGCCCGCACGTCGCCGTCGAGCAGAACGCGGGAGTGGCAAACGATACAACCGTCGGCAGTCCGCTGCCAACCGCGTCAGCTATCGATGTGCTGTACAGGTCCGGGTCCGGCGACAGCGCGCTCGTCAGCTTGCCCAGGTTCGCCCGCCGTGTCCAGCGTCCTGCTGTTGCTCGGCGGCGCCGCCTGCCCAATCCCGGGTGAAGAGCTTTGCTCCTTGACCGTGATGCCTGTTTGGGCCAGCACCGTCTTGCCGTCCTCGTCCATGAACCGGCCGATCATCCCCCACGGCCCTGCCCGGTCGAACTCCACTTGAACCGAGTACACGCCAGCGTGTCCTGTCGGCCACTTGCGGAACACCGCCTCGGCCGCATGCTCCCCGCGGTCCTCCCCGCTCAGCGGCAGGTACGTGACGTCGATCTTCGCCACTCGCACTGGCTCGCGGTTATCGTCGAACACGGCGAACGCGAACCGGTTCGGCCCGACGGCCAGGTCGCTCGTTACCGGCACCATCCGCAGCGGCGGCTCTGACTCTTGTTCGGCTGCCTGCGGCGTGACCGCATCGGACGGCTCAGAAGATTCCGGCGTCTCGGTCGCCTGCCCTCCGCATCCCACGACGATGCCGATCAAGACAGCCGCCGTCGTGACCAGCGAGGCGAACGCCGCCACGCCTCTCATCTTGAAGCACGCTCTTCCAATCCGCAGTCCCCTCCCGATTCCTACCTACATCGTACATGAGCGTACGACCGTGAAACCCATTCGTTCCGGGTCTCCGGCTGCGCATTCAGAGGGAGTTCAGAGGGAGTTCAGAGGGCGGTCCGGCCACCGGCCAGGCATTGCATGAGCGCCTGACGGAGGGGACGAAGTGAGCGAAAACCTCAGAAAAGTGTCACATTCCGTAACATTCTGTAACTTTTCGTAGCTGGGCGAGCTTGGAAAAGTTACGCGAATTGAGATGAAATGAATACGGATTGAATACAAGATGAGCGAGTTTGAGCAAAAATGTGACAGTGCTCAGCCCCTGGTCGCAGCCCTCTTCAGGGCGCCGTTCGCGACGCATGGCAAGGCGCGCAAGGGTGCGGTTCCACTGCTGAGCAATGTTCATGGAGGAATCATAGCACGCCTGTTCGCTCAGGGCAAGGCGCACGGACAGCCGCGTCGCAGATCTCCTTCCCGATCTTGCAATTGGACGCGCCTTTGCTTTTCATGTGGACGCACCGGAACCTTGCAATCAGCCGCACCCCAACCTTGCAATCAGCCGCACCCCTCCTGCAATCAGCCGCCTCCTCCTCATCTTCTTTGGAACTAACAGCCGATGGGGATTTCAAGAGACCATCACTGACAACGCCGTGTTCCAATCCGCGCCTACATGCTGCCGCTCACGCTGGGGTAAGGTGTAAGTATGCCGGACACTGGGAAAAAGCTCACCGCTGCAGTTGAGAAATACTTTGCCGATCTGGGCAACATCAGGGCGTCCGGCGGCGGTACGGACGAACGGTCTTACTATCCTCCACTGAGCAACCTGCTGAATGCAGTTGGCGCCTCGCTCCGACCCAAGGTGTTCTGCGTAGGAGAGCTTGCCGAACAGGGCGCTGGCCATCCCGACTTTGGACTGTACGCTGCCAAGCAGATTCAGCGAAGGAAGCCGCGTCAGGGCCAGATCCCGGAGTGCGGCGTCGTTGAGGTCAAGCCGGTTGGCGACGACGCATGGCTGACTGCCGAGAAGCGATCAGGTCAGCAAGTACTGGGACAGGTACAGGCTCGTGCTTGTCACCAACACACGCGACTTCGTGCTAGTTGGTGAGGACGATACAGGCAATCCCGTGAAGCTGGAATCGTTCCGCCTGGCGGAAACGGCGGAAGACTTCGAGTCAAGACTGGTGAAGCCCTGCGTCTTCGCTCGTGAGGTCGGAGCCGGTTTCGGGGAGTATATGTACCGGGCGCTGGCTCACCGCGCAACGCTGGTCGAGCCGAAGGACCTGTAGCGTGGCTGCTGGCCTCCTACGCACGAGACGCGCTGGCGCGAGTTGAGGCTGCAGGCGAGGCCTCCTCACTACAGTCGGTGCGCTCCGCATTGGAAGAGGCATTGGGAGTGCGTTTGAGGGCGCAGCGCGGCGCGGCCTTCTTTCGCTCGACTCTAGTGCAGACGCTCTTCTACGGCGTCTTCTCCGCCTGGGTGCTGTGGGCCCGTCAATCGCCGCCGCCGACAGGCTCCTTCAACTGGCGCGACCGCCGTCTGGCATCTCCGCGCGCCGGTGCTCAGAGCGCTCTTTCAGCAGTTGTCCGACCCGGTAAGCTACAGCCCTGGGCCTCGTCGAGTTGCTTGACTGGACTGCGGCTGCATTGGACCGTGTGGAGCGGCACGCCTTCTTCGACAGGTTCGGCGAGGGCGAGGCGGTACAGTACTTCTACGAGCCGTTCCTGGCGGCGTTCGACCCCGACCTGCGCAAGCAGCTTGGCGTCTGGTACACGCCCACCGAGGTTGTGCGGTACATGGTCGCCCGCGTCGACCGCGCGCTCAAGGATGACCTCGGCATCGCCGACGGACTGGCCGCCGATAACGTCTACGTGCTCGATCCGTGCTGCGGCACCGGCGCCTACGTTGCAGAGGTGCTCCGCCGCATTTCCGCCTCCCTCGAGGGCCGACTCGGCGCGCTGACGGGCGCACGCGTCAAGCAGGCGGCCACCGAGCGGGTTTTCGGATTCGAGATCATGCCCGCGCCGTTCGTTGTCGCACACCTCCAGGTCGAGCTGACAATGCAAGCGCTGGACGCAGCCGCTTTGCCGACGACGGCGACGAACGCGCGGGAATCTACCTGACCAACGCCCTGACGGGCTGGGAGCCAAGCACTCAGAAACCGCTGCCGTTCCCTTCTGGAGGAGGAGCGCGAACCGCGCCGGGAAGGTGAAGCAGGACTCCCCGATACTCGTGATCCTCGGCAATCCGCCCTACAACGGCTTCGCCGGCATGGCAGTGGAGGAGGAGCGGGAGCTTTCGACCGCATACAGGAGCACCAAGCGAGTGAGACGGCCGGAGGGCCAGGGACTGAACGACCTCTACGTACGGTTCTTCCGCATGGCCGAGCGGCGCATCGCCCAGAAGAAGGGCCGCGGCATCGTCTGCTTCATCTCCAACTACTCTTGGCTCGACGGCCTGTCGTTCACGGGAATGAGGGAGCGCTACCTGGAGGCGTTCGACGCCATCCGCATAGACTGTCTCAACGGCGACAAGTACAAGACAGGCAAGACAACGCCTGACGGCGATCCGGACCCCAGCATCTTCTCGACACCGGAGGACTCTGTCGGCATCCAGGTTGGCACGGCGATAGCAACGTTGGTGCGCAAGACAGACCACGTGGCTGCTCCTGCGATTAGGCTTCCGGCATCTCTGGGGCCAACGCAAGCGCGAGGAGCTCACGGAGTCGGCAGAGATCGAAGCGGCTGAGCTTTACGGCAGCTTTCAACCGAGCCTCCCGCTGGGTCTGCCATTCGCGGAAATGACCGTCAGTGACGGTTGGCATGACTGGCCCTCGCTTCCCGACCTGTTTCCGGTCTCTTTTCCGGGGGTCAAGACCAGCCGTGATTCGTTCCTTGTGGATATCGACATTGACCGCCTCAAGTCGCGAGTTGCCGACGTACTTCGATTCCGACCTCAGTCACGAGATGAGATCGTAACGGCGTCTATCCGGCGGTGAAGAACCACAAGGGATTTGATGCTCGACGCGGTCCGTGAAACATTGCTAATTCGATCGGAGGCCCAGCGGACACCAGCTTCCTTCGCTACGCCTACCGGCCATTTGATAACCAGATGGCTGTATTGGGAAGCCGAGACGAAGCATTGCTTGACCGAGAAACGCGGCTGAATGATTTGCCACATGTGTTCGATGGAAATCGGTGGTTGGTTCGCTCCAGACACAAACCTCGCCCGGACTGGTCTCCGCCAACGCAGGTCTAATTCATGGGTGTCTCGATCAGATGAACAGTGGCGCCACCTGCGTTCCTACCTACCTACGTCGACGACGGTCTTGGACCCTGATGATGTGGAGCTGAAGCTTCACAGCCCAACCTGTCATCCACCGCTCGAACGCTACCTCGAACGTCTTGGGCGCGAGCGTGGAGGACCTGTTCCACCACGTTCCCTCGCAGTGCTGCACGATCCCGCTCTACCGCGAGGCGAACGCCGACGCTCTCCGCATGGAGTGGCCGCGCATTCCGATTCCCTGGCTGGCCGGACGGCGATGCCGAGGGAGCGGCAGCGAAGCTCGCCGCGTCCGCCGCGCGGGGCCGGGAGCTTGCCGCGCTGCTGGACTCGGACACGCCCGTTCCCGGGTTGTCACAGACGGTGCGCTTCGGCAGGAACTGGCAGACCATAGCTGGTGCCCACCACAGGCGGCGGGAACATGGCGGGCGAAGACTTCGCGCTCACTGCGGGGCTGGGGCCACTTCGGACAGACCGAGGCTGTCATGCCGGCTTCTCGTCCCGACGAGCGGTCGTACACGACGGACGAGAGGGCCGCTTGAAGGGGAAGACTCAACGCTTGGCGAATCGACGTTCGACATCTACCTGAACAATCGCGCGTACTGGCGCAACGTCCCGGCCGCCGTCTGGAACTACAAGCTGGGCGGCTACCAGGTACTCAAGAAGTGGCTGTCGTACCGCGAGGAAAGAGTCCTCGGCAGACGAATGCTGCCGGAGGAGGTCCAGCACTTCACCGACACCACGCGGCGGATTGCGGCGATATTGCTGGCGACGGCAAAGTGAAGTCCTCAACCCCTCCGACGTCGTCTCCAACCGGAGGCTTTGAGGTACGTGTGTGCCAGGGCTAAGGCTGAGCGTCCCCTACTTAGCCCAGCATTGACCCCCGCCCGGCAGCGGGCGTACTGTAGAGTAGTGGCATAGGTGCCCCACCTTGAACTGGAGTACAGAACTATGGCGAGCCGGACCTACGAGCTTAAAGAGATTGCAGCCCGGGGAGAGGCCATCTACCGGGAACAACTCCAGCACCAGATCGGGTCCGTGGAAAAGGGCAACTTCGTGGTTATCGATGTAGAGACGGGCGACTACGAGATTGCCGAAGGCGACGCAGTTGCGACTCGTCGACTTCTGGACCGAAAGCCGGACGCGGTTACTTATGGAGTGCGAGTTGGCCATCGAGCGGCATACAGCCACGTAGGCGGTTTCCGCATGCCCGTACGGGATGATTAATGGGCGCGTAACCGGCAATCGTCAAGCGCTGGTCGCCATCGACATCACCGGCGGAGAGGGGCGCTCCCGGCCTATAGAAGTTGTCCTAGACACCGGCTTCACCGGCTATCTGACATTACCCGCACAGCCCATCCGGCAGTTGGGGCTTCGTTTTGTTGGTCAACGGACATTCGAGCTTGCCAACGGAGAACTCTTCGAGTTTGAGGCGTATATTGCCACAGTGCTTTGGCATGGAAGACAGAAAGATGCATTGGTGCTGAAGTCAGACAGTACACCCTTGCTGGGCATGACACTGTTATGGGGCAGCAGAGTTACATTGAATGCGGCGTCTGACGGACTTGTCACAATTGATGAATTGGAAGACGCGTAGTGACCCAGATTGGATTACCCTCAACCTGCGAGCAATGCGACAATTGCGATTCGCCGCCCTCCCGCTTCTGCTCGCCCTCGCGATGGCCGCAGCCGGATGCGGCATTGACAAAGAGACGGCCGCCGTAGAGGTTGCGGAGCAGTGGACTGAGGACAACATCAACGACGTGTCTGAAGTGTTGGTTAACCTCGTGATGGAAGCTCCAGTCGTCGCGGACACCTTCGACAAGATGCCATCCTTAGTGGCTGACAGGGCCTCCGATATGCTGGCCGATGCTTTTTCCCAGCGCGTCCGGGAGAATCTTGTTGTCAATTACACGTCCTCCACTCGTGTGGCAGACGACATCTATCGCGTCGCCGGCACGGCACGATTATCTGTTCAAGTAGACCTCCCTGTCGTAGGAACCCGGTCCTTCGCCGCATCCCTGCCATTTACGCTGGACGTCAATCTCGCGGAGCGCACCGCTGACCTTTGGGCACCACTGTTTGAGCTCGCGAACGTCTGGGAGATAATGGACGACTCGGCCTCCCTGCCATCCTTGCCCGATCCCTTTCCGCCACGGACCGAGCAACTATCGCAGGCATCGTTTACCGCGACGGCAAGTGGTGGTAACTTTTAGTTACTTCCCCTATCGACTAGACGGTAGGGGCGAGCCTGCCGTATGGGCGGTCTCTGTCTTTGTGCGGGACCTAGGTCAACAGCATTACCTAGTTGACGGCCTCAAAGGCGCTGAGTATATTGGTTTCCTACACCCCTTGTGCGCTTCGGCGGCAGGGCGCAAGGCTGCCTTATGGCAGCCTTAGCTTTTTCAGGGCACCCGGCATCCGCACCAATATCTACATAGACGGTCTCAATCTATACTACCGTGCGACAAGGCCAGGTGGAAGTCGATATCGTCATCGCGCGCGGTGCTCTTCAGGTGGCCGGCGTGGAGGTAAAGGCGGCTGCCACCGTTACTTCGGCCGACTTCCGCGGCCTTCGTAAGCTGAAGGGGGCCGCAGGCGATCGCTTCGCAGCCGGTGTCGTCATCTACGATGGCGAGATCACCGCTGGCTTCGGCGACGGCTTGTACGCCGTACCGGTTCGCCGTCTGTTGGAAGGTCGATCAGTCGGCGACAGCTCCGTCTTGGGTAGCTCCCGATTAGCCTTTTAGATGACCGCCATTGCGTAGGCTGAGTTCAACGCCTCCCGGCCATGGCTTGCGAGGCTCGCCGCTCCCTCGATGCCGTAGCTCTCCAGCATCCTCAACCTCCAGACCTCGCCACCCTCCGGCTCATGGCCACTGAGCCGATCGTCTCAAACCGGAGGCTGTAGGGGTGAGTTGGCAAACTACTTCAAACTTCCGTACGCAGCATAGAATAGCGAAATGAAGTGAAGTGCGACCTACTACGTAAACCAACAAGCAAAGTGAGAGCATCGGCAGACTATGAGAATGAACATCCCCAAGCATCAGATATCGTGAAAGAGCCGCTTCGCTATGTAGCCTTAGCGACATGTCTTATAACTGCAGGTGTCTTTGTTGGACTTGCCTTCTTTAGGCCACTGACTGTCGCGTAGAAGTCGCACTGTTTCAGGTATTAATCCTAATGACTGGTCTGATCGGTCCTACATTTTTGGCAATGCCGCGCGTGACGGAGCTGCAGACGTGATAAAGCCACACGCCCGGGCCGCCTTCAGACGAGTAACGGTCTTTGTACAACAGCTTGTATCGTCTATCAGACAAGATTGAGGAATTGAAGGATGGGACACCTGACTCACGATTGGACTTAATCCAAGCCCTTGTCCACGAACATATTTCGACAGGGCAGGACGCAATGGAGGACTGGCGAGATATCGTCCCTGAGGAGATAAAGCAGATCGAAGGGAGGCAATCAGATTGAAGGATATGTTGAAGCAAAGTGAAGCAATTCGAGGCAAAGTTGCTTGCGTGCTAAATACTCGAGAAGTAGCTCTCAATAAAGGACAGGTTGACGGAGCGAGCGCGGGATGATTTTCAAGATTCTCAGTCGAAAAGGCTCGGAGATCAGAGATCCAGACACCCAAGAATTGCTGGGCTCTGTCGAATTGGAAAAGACCAGTGTCAAAGTCACAGCCGTGCAAGACCGTGTCTCAGTAGCGGCTACTTTTCGCACACGGAGAGTAAATGCGGTGGGAGGGGCATAGGATTAATTGGTGACGCATTCACACCTCCCAAATGGGAAACCCGGGTTGAAACTCTCATAACGGATGAATCTCTTAGGCGAAGAATTGGACGAAGTGGATGCCCTCGTAAAGACAGGCGATCCGGTGGTGCATAGTCCTTGTTGAGAAAACGACAATCCAGAATTAGAGCCTCGCGAGCAAGATTCACTAGCATGCTAAGTACAACCAGCAGCACCAGTAGTTCCGCATCAACAAAGTACCCTGCGGGCGCCATCAGGCAGATGGGGAAGGCAGGAAACGGTCCGTGAGAGACTCGATTTCGCCGTTCCGATCAACATGGACCACCTTGTATGAGCGCTCAGGGTGTCTTTCGCCCAGCGCGGCAGTCAAGACATTCTTCGTGTCCCATGGCCGCGAAAAGCCAACAGTTATCTTCCATATGCCACTCACCGCGTTGTGCTCGACCTCTTCCAGGCCTACGTTGGAAATGTCTTCGCTGGCGTAGATATCGTTAATGTAGTCTTTCGCTTTCTGTGCAGCTTCCTTCACGTCCATTTTTCCCTCCGCTCGATCCGTGCACTCAACCGGACCAACCTGTCGATGCCCCTCTGATCAAAGATACATCAGCACTACTTCCATCGTCCAAAATGCACGGCCACTCCCGCCCCTTTACACTCCCCGAACACCCGTACTATAATGAGTGCATGACATCGAACGCACATCACCCTAGGCGCCGCCTCCTGCCTGGCAGGGGCGAGGGAGTTGCCTCCCAAGACCGTGTTCCATTTGTGTTCCACTGTGCTCCGAAACGGCACCGTTTAGGTTCCAATTGTGTTCCGTTTACACCCCGCCATCGACCTGGGTCCAGCTACGAAACGGAACATAATGGAACATAATGGAACACATTTTTCGAAACCGCCTTCGAGCGCGGCTCTAATGGACCTTGATCGCGGTCAGTCCACCGGTCGCCCCTGCCGGCCAGTGCCGCCGCCGACCGCCTAGCGTTGCGCCTGTCGCGGTACCACGCGCCCACGAGGTCGGAGCGGCCGCCGGGCGAGCACCTGCTGGTGTACGACGTTGACTGCCTCTTCTGCCGCCGGAGCGCGGAATTCGTGCGCAGGAGGGCCTCGGTCCCCGTGAGGCTCGTCCAGTTCTCAGAGCTTGGCGGCTGGGGAGTGCTGACGTTGCTGGACCCCGATCAGGTCGCGCGGAGCGCCCACTACGTCACGCCGGAAGGCGTCGAGTACCACGGCGGCGAGAGCATCACCCGCTCGTTGCGCCTCGTCCCGTTCGGCGCCGCGGCCGCGTTGTTCGACCTGTGGGGCCTCGCGCTAATCCGCGAAATCGTGTACGCGCTTGTGGCGGGGAATCGCTCGCTCGTCTCGAGACTGCTCGGCGGGCCGTCGAAGTGACCGCCCGGGCCGGCCTATTCTCCCGGCATTGGCGGACGGCGCGGCGCAACTCCTGAAGACGGACCCTGCTCTGCAGTCGTCTGGGCGGCGGCGCCGGGCTCCGGGGCCGGGAACCGTCCCGCGAATGCGGGCGGTTGGTAGTCCGGCAGGACGGGCTCGTCTCCATCCTGGTCTTCCGGCGCGGCCGCGGGATCGCCCTCATCGTCGGGAGGCGTCTGGGCAGCGGGCAGCGTCTCCCTGAAGAGGAAGAGCACGAGGCCCATGAGCGTCCGCAGCACGAACTCGACTCCCACCAGGAACAGCAGGTAATAGAGGATGCGCTCCCGGTGGTCGTTCGCCTGCTTCAGTACGTCGAACGAATCGCTAAAATCGAAGAAGGACGCGTCGATCAGGAAGATAGCGAGGACCGCGAATGGCAGGATCTTAGCCAGATCCCGGGACAGGTCTTCGTTGTAGTAGGCAGACACCCGTATCGCGCTCACCGTGGCCAGGGCTATAAGCAGTACGTCCGTAATAGGACGGTCCTTCGAGAGGAACGCCAGGATCAATGTGAGTACCGCGAACCAGAAGAACGCGAACGCCGGGAACACGACCAGGTACTTCGCGATGTACGTGATCACGTGGAGAACGCGCCGTAGCCACCGGAAGCGCGACTCCTGATAGCGGGAAAGGTCCATCCCGAACATGTCCCGGGCGGCCACGAACCGGTAGAACCTGAAGATGAACATGCCGTACAGGGCCATGCCGATGACGTAAATCGCCACGGGCAACAGCATGTCGTAGGCGTCTTGAATGTAGAGCCCGTTCGGGAAAATGGAGTCGAAGTTCATGAGTTCCACCACCTGGCAATGGAGGTTCGCGTCGAAGCACGGCCCTCGGAGTTCAAGTCGCAACACTCGCGAACAGAGCATGCACGCCGCAAGTGAGGCTCCTGTTAACTCGAACTACCGGCCCCATCATTCAAGAAAGGCAAGAAAGGCAAGAAAGGCAGCCTGACAGATGGACCGAAACCCCGCTTGATAGTCGGCCGTATCGTACACCGGAGAAGCCTGACACGGTAGACGGCACAGGCCATCGTCCCAGGCAATTCAACGCGCCTCTATGCCTTGCCGGCGTAGCAGGCCGGTGCTCTCCAAGCCTCCATTCTCTGTGTTGGACGACACGCACTCCCAGCTTGCCGCCGGGTGCTCACATGGAAAACGATTGGCGGTACTATAATGTCGGCCTGCGGCACCGGCGCCGACTCCAGCACAGGCCAGCACACGAAGGAGCAGTCATGGAGCAGAGACAGTTCGGGGACAGCGACCTCTACACTTCGCCGATAGGGTTCGGTACCTGGGAAATGAGCATCACCTCGTACGGTCACATCGATGTCGGGGAGGCTAGCGACGCCGTCCGCTCAGCGATCGATCACGGCATCACACTCTTCGATACCGCCGAGGTGTACGGTCCGTACCACTCGGAAGAGCTACTGGCGAAGGCTCTGGGCGACCGAAGAAAGGACATCGTCCTCGTTAGCAAAGTTGGATACGATTACGACGAGGAAGGCAAGAACCTGGGCCGCAACTCCAAACACGACCACGTCCTCGAACACACGGAGGGCTGTCTTCGCAGGCTGGAGACCGACTACCTCGACCTGCTGCTGATCCACTGGCCGGACCATGACACGCCGTTCGAAGAGACGATGCGCGCCCTGAACAAGCTCAAGGACGACGGCAAGATTCGCCACTACGGGGTATCCAACTTCACGCCTGAAATGATGGACGAGTGCGAGAAGTACGGCCACCTGGCCGCCAACCAGGTCGGCTATCACATGTTCGATCGCCGCATGGAGTCGACAGTCCTGCCCTACTGCCAGGAGAACAAGATTGGGTACATGGCGTACGGTTCGCTCGGATTCGGGCTCCTGGCCGGCGCGTTCACGCCGGAAACTTCCTTCGGAGATGGTGACTGGAGAAGCGGTGGCCTAGCGTTCGGCTTACCCCTGTTCCAGGAGGCAGAATTCGCCAAGGAGCTCAAAGTCGTCGAAAGGCTCAAGGCTGTGGCCGCCCGCCACGAGAGGTCGGTAGCGCAGTTGGCCATCGCGTGGACGGTCGGACATCCAGCCGTGACGGTCGGCCTGGTGGGCATGCGGAACGAACGGGAGCTCAAGGAAAACGTCGCGGCGGCAGGGTGGGAGCTGGACGCCGAAGTACGGGAGGAGATCGACGCGATCTTCGCCGATGAGGGCGTTCCCACCCACATAGACACGGACCAGGCCATCTAGCCAACGACATGGAAGGGGCCGGCAGTCCCGGCAGCCGTGCCTCGTCCGGGGTCAGGTCAAGGCCCGGCCAGGAATCCAAGGGAACCCCAGCCCACGGGGCTTCCAAGTCTTGATTGCCATCGTAGAGGCCAAGAGGCGCCGCCACAGAGCAGCCAATCACAATACCGATGACCGGCAGCCACAAGCGCAACGCCGCGGGGCCGCGCAGCACGAGGAGCAAGGCAAGTCTTTCGGCCGCACTCTTGCTTCGGCTGGAACCGTAGCCGGATGCGGGAACCTCTACGTCTGCTATCGGGCTACAAACGACGCGGTCTTGTCGGAGTTGACGCTAACGATGTACTCCACACCAGACTCGAAGTCTGAACCCAAGGGCACAATCGTTTCCACAATTGGAAAGTCATCGGTGCAGAAGACATCCGGATCGGCTACCTTGTGATGGGTGACTGTCACCTCAATCTTGCCCGACTGGGAGCGTCGAATCTCATAGCCGTTGAACTGGGAGCAGCCGCTGCCCCTGGGCATGCCGGAGACGATGCGCAATTGGTACTCGGACGGGACCCCTTCCACCTCGGTCACCTCCACGCTCTGGACTAGCGACTGGTCGACGAAGGAGTGGGGAAATCCGTCTCTTGGAACTGAGAACGTGGAAGTTACGCGGTCGTTCACTATCACCCGGTAGCTCTCCCCCGGCTCGAGGGTCACCTCGATCGGCAACACGGTATCCAGTTCCACCAACTGCTCATCACATGGGATCGACCATGCGGTCTCCGGCGGCTGCATCAAAGTGACGCTGACGATGATGTCGCTTACGCCCATCCTCAGCCCTTCGCTGCCTGGCCGAGCGCAGCCCTCAACAGTTGACTGAAAGTAAACGACGCGCAGGAATCCGTCCTCGTTCGGCATCAGGTTGGCCGAGACCACAGTGGCCGGGACTTCAACCCACGTCCGCCAGTCTTCATCTTCGCTGACAAGTTCGGGCGGAGGTTGCACGATCACCAAGACCATGTCCACCTTGGTGGGGTTGCCCCGAGTGATTACGTCGTATGCCGTATCGTTCGTGAAGGCTAGCCGTCCGTCGGCCTCTTCTATCCTGGCGCTGATCGCGTAAACGTTGCGGGAGTCGATGTCGTCACGGTTGTACTCGATCTCGAACTTGATCGGGACCTGTCCGGGGTTGGATATGGTCTGCCTGGCTATGAGGGGAGCCGCCGCGTCGGCGTACGACACGTCTCGCAACTCCATCACAAGGATTGCGCCCTCCGTAAGCGCAATTCGCTCTCGATAGGTGACAGTGCCGCTAACCGTCGCGTTCGGTTGACGGCCCGACGCTACCTCAAGAGTGGCGTTGGAAGGCCCCGAGTCGTCCTGGCATGCGGACACGACTAGTAGTGCAATGGCTGCACACGCAATGGAAAGCAACAAGGCCCTTGGTCTCGTGTTCATCCGGCAATCCCCCTCTGAATGGGATAAGTTCCTCTATGTTAAAGACGCCCGACGAAGCCGTTGAGTTCCCTCTCTCCATCGAGAGGTTAGGCGGCGACAGTATGACCACGCGAATCTCAGCCTGCCAGTCCCTATAGTCCCTTGTGGACCGAAACTACATCTAGGTGGTCCGGCCGATGACGCTGGATGCCTGCCCCGGTACATTCGGCGTCGATGCGAGAGTGCAGAAAATCACACAGAACGTGCTCGACCGCATGATTCAGGAGGCCACCAGACGAGCGGCCCTGCATGCATAGCGGTATTCTTGAGATTAAACAGCGTGCACCTTCGCGCCTGGTCTAACTCATTCGCGACCAGATCGCACTCTCTATAGGGCGCCTACTGGAAGGCGCAATCCTAGCCATTGGGCCGCAACGTACTAGAAGTGTAGAATCCAGTGAGTTTCCACACTCGGGACGGCCATCACGAAGTGTCAGTTTCCGAATACAACCCCGTGAACCAGCCGGGTCCAGCCTCTCAACGAGAAGCGGAGGCTGAGTCGAGACTCGTCTGCCGAAACATTTGGAAGGTCTTTGGAGACGGAGCCGGAGAACTTGCCGACTCGGTAGACCCATCCCTTTCGAGGGAGCAGGTGTTGGCTGAGACTGGCTGCGTACTGGCTGTCAGGGACGTCTCCTTCGGCGTGCGCGAAGGCGAGACGTTCGTAATCATGGGCCTCTCGGGCAGCGGCAAGTCCACGCTCGTACGTTGTCTCAGCCGGCTGATCGAGCCAACGCGCGGCCAAGTCCTTATCGACGGTCAGGACATGCTCGCAATGAACAAGGGCCAGTTGCGAGATATCCGCCGCCACAAGATGGGCATGGTCTTCCAGCACTTCGGCAACTTCCCGCATAAACGTGTGCTGGACAACGTGGTCTACGGCCTGCAAATCCAGGGCATGGAAAGAACCAAGCGTTTGCAGCGCGCAGCCGAAGTCATTGAACTCGTCGGACTAACCGGGTGGGAAGACCGCTACCCGCACGAGCTTAGCGGCGGAATGCAGCAGCGGGTCGGGCTGGCCCGGGCCCTCGCCGTCGACCCTGAGATCCTGCTATTCGACGAGCCATTCAGCGCCCTCGATCCGCTCATCCGGCGCGACATGCAAGACCAATTGATAAGGCTCCAGCAGCTAGTCCAGAAGACGATGGTCTTTATCACCCACGATTTCCTCGAAGCTCTTAAGGTCGGGGATCGGGTCGCGATAATGAAGGACGGCGAGTTCGTGCAGGTGGGTACGCCGGAAGAACTTGTCTCCGCCCCTGCCGACGACTACGTGCGAGACTTCACTCGGGACGTGCCCAGATCAAAGGTGCTCACTGCCCGCTCGGTCATGAGCCCCGCCCGTGTTTTCGTCTCCCCCGACGAGGGATTGGACGGCTTGATGGAGAGGATGGCTCGCGAGGAGACTGACTGTGCCGTGGTGGTAGATAGTCAGGATGGCATTGTAGGTACGGTGCAACTGTCGGATATCTCCAGCAGCGGGGACGAACACTCCAGTGTAGCCTCCGTTATGCGGGGCCCCTGCCCCACTGCGGAGTCGGATGCAAGCCTCGAACAGCTTATCCCTATAGCTATAGCCAACGAGGCCCCAATCGCCGTCCTCGATGGAGACCGCTGCTGCGGCACAATAAGCCGAGAGGCCGCTCTGGCCGCTCTAGTAAGCGAAGAGGGCGTGGCGACGTGATCGGCGCGCAAGCCCTACCGCTTCGCTTTCGCCGTGAATTCCGGTACCACGGGATTCTGTGGGCGGTCATTGCCGTTGCGACGTACCTGCTGGCGTACTCTCTGGCGATCACCGATACAGGCACCGATTTCGGGGACTGGCCGCGACAGTGGGAGCTTCCCATTCAAGAGCCGATCGACGACGCCTTCGACTGGATCGGGGACACCTTCGCCTGGTTCTTCAATCCTGTTTCGGATGTCATAGACGCCGGCATCGCCGGAATAGACACGTTCCTGCTGTGGCTTCCATGGCCCGTGGTCGTGGCGGCAGTCGCGATGATCGGTCTCAGGCTGGGCGGAAGATTTCTGGGGCTTTTCTGTGGCGCGGGCACTCTATTCATCGCATTCAACGGCTACTGGGACTCGGCGATAATCACTCTGAGCGTGGTCGGAGTTTCGGTGATCCTCGCCGTCGGAATTGGAGTGCCGATCGGCATTCTCGCGGCCTTCAACAATCGCTTCGAGTCTGTCGTCCGTCCGATTCTCGACACCATGCAGGTCCTGCCGGCATTCGTGTACCTCATTCCTGCCGTGATCCTGTTTGGCGTGAGCGGCACCCAGGGCGTCTTCCTCACGGTGGTTTACTCGATTCCGCCCGTCATCAGGCTCACCAATCTGGGAATACGCCAGGTCCCGCAGGCCGCAGTTGAAACGGCCCACTCACACGGATCGACAACCCCTCAGACGCTGTTCCAGGTGCAACTGCCCCTGGCAAAGAGCTCGATCATGATGGGCATCAACCAAACCATAATGATGGCCGTTTCCATGGTGATCATCACTGCGCTCGTGGGAGTGGACGGACTCGGCAGGGACGTCTGGCTATCGCTGAGGGAAGTGGACGCCGGAGAGGGCCTCGAGAGCGGGTTTGTCATAGTGCTCCTGGCCATCATCCTAGACAGGTTCAGCTACTCCCTGGTGCAGACCGGGCCTGGTACCTCAGCACCCGTACGGGACATCGGGCCACGCGACGAAGGCATCGGTATCACGAGCCTTCAGAGCATGACAGTCCGATACGCCTCCCTGATTGCCGGAGTCGGCCTGCTGGCCGTCTTGCTGATAGCCGGGGTCCTGATCGGGCCGCTCGGCGATTTCCCCAAGGAGCTTACTTTCACGATGGCCGGGCAGGTCAACCAGGTCTTCGACTGGATGGCAGTCAACCTTTACTTCATCACCGGCTGGATACGTGACAGCCTGTTCCGGGAGCTTGGGTACTCGCCCATTCACACGCTGCTGCTCTGGCTTCCATGGCCGGCCCTGATGATCTTTGCGATTGGATTGGCGTTTCTAACCGCAGGATGGCGCGTGGCACTTATGGCATTGGCCGGACTGGCCCTCGCTGGTATCGGCGGGATCTGGGATGTGACCATAGACACCC
Source organism: Dehalococcoidia bacterium (assembly GCA_965237445.1). GTDB lineage: Bacteria > Chloroflexota > Dehalococcoidia > Lucifugimonadales. The sequence continues at coordinate 2,840,188 of OZ250142.1, forward strand.
TAAGCCAGGTGCTGACCGCGGGGGCGTTCACCGTTGTTGTGGGTATCGCGATGGGCATCCTCGCATCTCAGAGCAGGACCTTCGAGTCTGTCCTGCGACCCATTCTGGACACCATGCAGACCATGCCGATATTCGTTTACCTAATCCCGGTCATCATGCTCTGGGGTGTCGGGCCCCTGGTCGGAATCATAGCCACTGCGGTGTATGCGCTGCCTCCCGTGATCCGCATGACCACTCTAGGCATCAAGGAGGTGCCGCCCCAGGTGATCGAGACGGCCCAGTCCCACGGGTCGACTGGCCTTCAGACCATGCTCCAGGTCAAGATTCCCCTGGCGTTCCCAGCGATCATGATGGGCGTCAACCAGACGATCATCATGGTGTTGGCAATGGTGATCATCGCCGGACTTGTGGGCGGGGGCGGCCTGGGTCAGGAAGTCTTCATAAACTCCATCTGGCTCAGGATGGGTCATGGACTGATCGCCGGGATGACTATCGTGTTCATGGCGATGGTGCTGGACCGCATGACCCAGGGCAAGCGGGGCGCGGTCATGCCACTCGCGGCAGTCAGGTAGCACCTTACCCGAGCAGGGCCGCGCCTTGAAGCGCCGCTGTGGTAGTATTTCGCCCGTGGCGGCCGCTTCGGTTGTATTGGCCGCTTAAATGCAGGAAGGAGGGAAATAATGGGAGTAATCAAGTTCAAATGGATTGGTCTTTCCATGATTGTGGCACTGGCAATGGTCCTCGCAGTGGGACTGGCCTGTACTAGCGAGGATGCAGATGAGGACGAGACCAAGGGCGTTCTCTACCTGGTGGAACAGGACTGGAACGGCCAGCTTGTGACTACGGCCGTGGCACAGATCCTGCTGGAGCAGGAGATGGGCTACACGGTCGCGACCAGGTTCGCGCCTGCGGACTCAGCGCCCCTGTTCATCGGCCTGGAAAAGGGTGACTTCCACTTCGTCTGCTGCAACTGGCCTTCCTACAGCGCAGCGCTGCTCGAGGAGTACGTGGACGCCGATGACGCCAAGGTGGACCGGATGGGGCCGGTGGGCATCATAGGCGAGACGGGCTGGTACGTTCCGTCCTACGTCATAAGCGGCGACTCCGAGCGAGGCATCGACGCCGTCGCGCCTGACCTGAGCGGCGTTGGGGACATGGACCAGTACAAGGCCGTCTTCGCCACGGGCGACACGGGTTCGAAGGGCAGGCTCCTGGAGTTCACGGCTGCGTGGGACACGAGGCCGGAGGAGCGGCTGGAGGCCTTCGGAGCCGATTACGAAGTGGTGTTCGCAGGCTCCGAGGGTGCGGCGCTTGCAGAGGTTGACGCCGCGTTCCAAAGAGGCGATCCGGTGCTGACGTACCTCTGGGAGCCGCACTGGGCGCACGCCAAGTACAGCCTGATCCAGATCGAAATGCCGGCATACAGCTCCGAGTGCTATCCGGACGGCAGCAGCTTCAACTGCGGCTTCGCGACCGACACGGTGGCCAAGCTCGTCTGGCCCGGCCTGCAAGACGAGTTCCCGGAAGCGCACGAGTTCCTCTCCAACTTCGAGATTACGAACGAGCAACAGAATGAGATGGTGCTCAATCTCGTAGAGAACGACCTGACTGTGCGGGGGGCTGCGCAGGAGTGGGTCGATGCCAACGAGTCGGTCTGGAGAGCCTGGATCCCATAGGGAAAGGCTCGACTGAGCCGGGCTTGTCTGTCAGAGGCAATGACCTCCTACAAGACGTTTATGGTGGCCGCGGGGAGAAGATTGGACTACTTCCCGCGGCCTACTCAAACGGTTTTCAACCCTACCACCCACGAGTGGCGCAGAACTTCATTGCTATTAGTCAGCGAGTATGAGAACACTGGCCGAAAAACTGATCCAGTACGCTGAAAGTGCTAAGGATGACTCCCCTGCCCCGCCATTAATTGCATTGTTAACGGGGCATTGTGAACGGCTTGGACATTACGGTGAGTTCCCTCTGAGTAGCGGCCGACTTCCACACTTCTCACCCCGCATTCAGGCCAGCGCCATTGCCCGAACGCGACTTCTCTCGGACCCCGCCGTGCTCCGTGTTCACGGCTCCTGGCGAATCCAGTACCTCTTGTAGTTCCTTTGCGGCTTGACTCTTTCCTGGCAAGCCGCAGTAGCCCTCGCGCTCGCTACAGATCCGGTCTCCGTCCGTTGGCACCCTGCCCAGCCACGCCAGCGAGCAACTCCATGTTGACGGGGGAGCCTCATGCAGTGGTTGCCTCGATGCCAGTTGCACGTCCATGTGCAGTCGCGGAGGGAACCTCAGATCAGTCTACAAACGATGCTTCCCTCCTCAGGCGCAGCGTTGCGAATCAGGAAGCAAGCACCGTGTGCTGATCGAGGTTAGGCTTTACATAGGCTGCTATGCTGAGTCTTCTTCCATAGGTCCGTCAGGTTGTGTAGCCTGGAACCGATGCTCCGGTCTGTTCAGTTGGGCAAGTAGGACTACTCTCGCCGATATGCTCTTCCATGCCGGATTGGTCTACAGTCCTCGGGGGAGTAGGAACGGCGGGGGCGCCGTTCCTACCATGTACATCTGTCCACCCACTGCCGAACAGAGTAATCGCGGCTCTGATGATTGCCAACTCATTACCTGTCGTCGAAGGGCCCGCCGGTTATGAGTTCATAGCTGCGCCTGCTGGTTCCGTCATCAAAGTGAACCGTGATCAAATAGAGGTGCATCTCGACCTCGCTAGCGAGCAGATCATGGGAACCGGTGTTCACCTGCTGTTGCGTCAGCCGGTCAGCCGGGTTCTGTGGGTTGTCTGCATGCACATCGGTCCGGCTGCCGGGAACCCTTAGCGTCCGCACGGGGACGTCACGCTTGCGTCCCGGCGCCGACAGCGAGCCCGTCCAGGACGTAGACATCCAGTGGTCGTCCAACTGCTCTACCGAGGTCGGCACGCCGGAAGAGTCTTCACGAACATTGGAGATGCCTTTGCAGCCCCAAGACCATCTGGTCGCTATCCCCCTGCTGTCCGTTTCCGCCGCCCGGGGCGTGCAGCTACTCACACTAGGTTCTGTGTAGGCCGAGTCGTCGACAGCGGTCGCGTCGACCTCCAAGACGAAATTGTATCGGTAGAGGAACTGGAGCCGCTCAACAGTTGTACGGTCTATGTTGCTGTGACGACCTGCCCACTCACTCCAGTTGATATGGTAGCCCCCGTCGCGGAGTGTGGTCTTGACCGAGAAGGAGTTTCCTGAGCAGTGGACCGCACGTCCGGCGGCCATCTCCTCCTTACATTCCTTCATTGTTGCCGGACCATTGTTGGCTTGTCCCAATGCCAGTGATGGCGACAGCACGAACAGGACAATCGCAGCAACCGCCGCAGCAATGACAGACACAGGGATTGCGCGTTGATTCCAAACGACCAGTTTTATGAGATGCATGTGTCGAACCTCCTAAGTGCGTCCTTCAAGCTGCTGGATACGGTGTTCACCTGACGCTGGCCATGCGATGCACACGATTCAGAGCCATTGAGGACCTCGTGCCTTCTCAATGACCGCTACGACCGCAGTAATTTGTACATCTCGGCGAGTCTGTGCTTTGGGGGTCTTTTGACACACCACAACTAAATTGTGCATACGGCTTTATGCGCAAACTTGATGCGGGGAGGGTCAATGCCTCACAAATTCCGTTGCCCAAGTCCTGTTGGACCAGGAAATGGGCTACACGGCGGCAACCAGATTCGCGCCCGCCAACTCGGAGCCCTTGTGAATCGCCCGGAAAACGCCGAGTTCCAATTCGCCTGCTGTAACTAGAATTCCTATAGCGACGCGCTCCTCGAGGTGTTCGTGGACGCCGACAACGATTGGAAGGACAAGATGAGCTGATGCACACCAAAGGCGAGATGGGCTGCTGCGTTCCGTACTGCCTCTGAAGTGGCGTTGCTGAATGCGGCTTCGCGACCGACACGGTGGCTAAGCTCGTCTGGCCGGGCCTGCAGGACGAGTTCCTGGAGGCCTACGAGCTCTTCTCTAACTTCAAGATTTCGAACGAGCAACAGAATGAGATGGTGCTCAATCTAGTAGAGAACGACCTGACTGTGCGAGCGGCCGCGCAGGAGTGGGTCGATGCTAACGAGTCGGTCTGGAGGGCCTGGATACCTTAGGGTTACGGCTCGACTGAGCCGAACTTGCCTGTGGGAGGCAACGACCTCCGACATGACGTAGATGCTAGCCGAGGAGAGAAGACTTGTCTACTTCCCGCGACCCTATTCCAGCGCTGGATCCCGACTCTTCTTTCCTTCGCGAAGGGCCAATGGCCGCAGCTAAGTCACTAACTTAGTTAGTTCATTAAGCTTAAGTCGCCTAGGGATAGCCCCAGCTCCGCGGCCACATAGGGTTCCACTTGGCAGAGCCGCTTGCTCCGAATAGTCTCCAAGACGAGTGCATGCTGCTCGTTCGGCCAATCCTACCCCGCCACCGGCCATCTCCCCTTCACTGAATTTGCTCTCAGTGTTGTTTGCGAAAATGGACGTCATCAACTATCACTGGAGCCAGGATGGCTAGTCTTCCTGTTCCGGAGCGAGTTGCACCTCCACCATCTCCACTCTGTAAGAGCTCAAGTGCATGAAGTAGGGTGCCTCTCCTGGCCAACTAACTTCCAAGAAGTAGACGCCTGTTCTCGGCGCTTTGAACAATGCCGAGCGACGCTCCAAACCTTCGGATTCCAAATCCGCTTCGACATTAGTTAGCCAACTCCGTCCTTGGCCATCGTAGACTTTCAGATCTACCGCGTTCAATGGAAGTAAGAACAGATACGATGCGTTGCCCTTAAGCTTCATCTGGAACCAGTCAACGTCATATCTAGGTACAATCTTGCCCGCAACGGACAAGTGCTCCAACAAGACGCACGGGGTCTTTCTGTTTCCAATACAGTCTCGTACTGGGGACTCCGCCCTATACAGCGTCTTCGAAGACTTCTCTTCTAGGATGAATATGCGGGTTTGCGCGTAGTCACCATGAAGAATCCCCTTTGATGGACTGTGAAGCCGAAGGAGTACGCTCTCCATTCGCTCGAGCAAATTGTCGCTGGCCGCTGTGAATGTGAAGCTAGTCTCTTTCTCACCAGCACCGAAGGTAACGTTGGCTGGCACACCCGAGTAATCGCTACCTGATAGGCCGTCAAGGTGGTTCGACGACACCGAAACGGTAGTGCGGTCCTCTAGTGCCGTACTTATCATCAACCTAATCGTTACGCTACTTCCTTCGGCTACCAGATATCTCGACTTCTCAAAGCTCAGTCGAACAACCTCCGCCATTCCCCTTTCCTTAATCAAAATGGTCGAAGTGGCTACTGCTCCTAAGCGCACATCGTTCGGAAGTCTGCCAAAGCCGAGTCTCACCGACTCATCGTATCCGGAAGGGAAGACTTGTTTGGCCGAGAACTCGATCGAACTCTCTCGGATACCAGGTTCAAACGTGACGCTGCTGAACGCACTAATGTTTTCGGCCGTTGACGTGCTACTTTGGCTGATAATCACAATAGGTATTGTCAGGGTGCGAATTGGGTCCATGTCGAGGACTACGTTGACAGTGGTGGTAGAACCTTCGGGCACAGAGTAAGTTCGTTGATCGAAGCTGACCGTGACCGGTGGCAAGTCGACATCGGTTATTGAGATAGTCGTCTCGACGAAACGGCCTTCGGCAATCGCATCGGAAAGGTCACCGAATCTAAGACGTATGGTTTCCCCATCGTCGTCTTCGGTGTCTTCAGTTGCGTGGAAGACAAATGACGTCTCAGAGTCGCCAATGGCGAATGTGACGTAGGCCGGCACTCCAAGGTAATCAGTTGACGTCGCGCCGCCCCAATTGGACACTTCGATAGGAACATTGACGACACTCTCCGGCGCGGCGCTAAGCACGACTCGAATGGTGGTCGTGCTCCCTTCGGCAACAGTGTGCGAATCCTCGTCGAAGCTGACCGTCAGCAAAGATACATCGTCGTCCGCAATAGTGACCGTGGTTGCTGCGATTTCACCTTTTGAGACTTCTTCTGGGAGATCTTCAAATGCCAGTTCGATCGACTCCCCGTCGTCGTCCACAATAGTGATCGTGGTTGCTGTGATTTCGCCTTTTGAGACTTCTTCTGGGAGATCTTCAAATGCCAGTTCGATCGACTCCCCGTCGTCGTCCACAGAGTCCTGTATAGCTGTCAATGTAAACGACTTCTTAGTCTCACCGGCCTCAAAGGTGAGCCCTCTAGGTACGCCAGAGTAGTCCCTTCCAGTCGCGCCGTTCCGTTTCGTTTGCACGATGGGGATCACCAGCGTGCGTCTTGGGTCCTCACTTAGTCTTACCTTGATAGTGACGAAACTACCCTCTGCGACTGTGTAGTTAGATAGCGCGAAACTTACCGTCACCGAAGAAACTTCATCATCGACAATTGTCACCGTAGTATCGGAAAAAGTGCCCTCCGCCACTCCTTGGGGCAGAGTTCCAAATGAAAGCTTGACCGCCTCTTTGCCTTCATCTAGGGAGTCTTGAATGGCAGTAAATGTGAACGAACTCTCGGTCTCCCCTCGGTGGAACGTGAGGCTGCGAGGCACGCTCGAGTAGTCTCTTGTAGTCGCCCCGTTCCGGTTGGACTTCTTGATGGGAATCGTGAGAGTCCGTTCGGGATCCTCACTAAGTGCAACTCTGATAGATACATCGCCGCCCTCATCAACTGAGTAAGTTGCACTCCCGAACGTCACGGAGACCGAAGGCTCCTCGTCATCTGAGATGGAGATTGCCGACTCCTTGTACGTACCCACTGAGACGCCATCCGGGAGGTCCCCAAAAGTAAGCTTGACCAGCTCAAAGTCGTCGTTCAAGGAGTCTTCGAACGTAGAAACAGAGAAGGTCACTACAGTGTCGCCTGGATTGAATGTGACGCTGTCAGGCACCCCAGCGTAGTCTGCGCTAGATACTCCGCCCTGGTGGATTTTCTCGATTGGAATGGTGAGGGAACGTTCCGAGTCTGAGCTAAGTGTCACCTCAACCGTTACATCGCTTCCTTCGTCGACTCGGTATGTCGCTTGTCCGAAGCTCACCACTATAGATGGCAGATCATCATCTATGACATTGACGGCCACATCGCTCGGAATAGTCCCATCGTAGTTTTGATCCAGTGAACTGATCGTGTGGGTGATGGTTCCTTCCTCATCAGCGGTGTCCACGTCCGCACCGGCTGTCACGATCACGGTCTGCGGCAAATGCCAGTTAGCGGGGTCGAAGACCAGATGGGCCTTGTCAGTAGCAACTTCAGTGCCGGCTGGCGTGTGGACGCTGAGGGTTACGTCATAAGTCGGCTGGCTGTCCAACACAACCGAGTATGACGAGGTCGAGTGTTCGGCCACCGTGAGCGACGTCGGTTCCACTGATACGCCCGCGGTGTCATTGTCAGCAAGGTGCAGAGTAGTCTGAGTTGGGCTCACAGCGGTTACGCCTGGAGGCAGTATTGGACCAAAGGTCAACGTGAGGCCTTCCTCGTCGTCATCGATTTCGTCGTCGGTAACCGAGAAGTTGAAGTAAGACTCAGTGCTGCTTGAATTGAAGTTGACGCTGTCTGGAACGCCTGAGTAGTCGTCATCGGTAACGCCATTGAGAAGGGCCTTGACCAGCATGATTGCGAGCGCACGTTCGGGTGCGGCGTCTAGAACAACTACGATCGTGGTAGTTCCTCCCTCCGCCAAGGTGTAACTCGCCTGCTCAAAACTCACGTTCACCTTAGGCACATCATCGTCGGTTATTCTCAACTCCGACTCACCGTTCATTCCTTCTGTGACTTCATCTGGCAGGTCTGAGATAGAGAGCAGGACCGACTCCCCATCGTCATCTACAAGGTCTTGAACGGCAAAGAATGTGAAGGTCTTCTCCCTATCACCAGCGTTGAACTCGATCGTTTCCGGTACCCCCGAGTAGTCTGTGCTTGTCGCCCCATTCAGCTCTGTGCTGTTGATCGAGATTGTCACTGGCCGCTCAGGATCTGCACTGAGCATGACCGTGATCGTTGCCGTCGCACCTTCCGCTACCGTGTATACGGCCTGCTCGAAGCTGACCGATACCGAAGGCACATCATTGTCAACAATGCTCACAGTTGCTTCGTTCCGAGTCCCCGCGGCAATGCCGTCCGGAAGCGGGCCGAATGTGAGCAGGACCGACTCGCCATCGTCGTCCAACGCGTCCTCAATGGCAGTGAATGTAAATGCCTTCTCAGTGTCTCCAGCATTGAACACAATGCTGTCGGGCCCACCCGAGTAGTCGGCTTCCGTAACCCCACCCTGCTCCATCCTGATGAGGGGTATGGCTACCCTTCTCTCTGGATCTTTGTCCAAGACGACTTTGACTGTGGTCGTGGCGCCTTCCTCAACCGAGTATGCAGAGAGATCAAAGCTCACCGCTACAGACGGCACATCGGTGTCGATAACCCTTACCACCACCTCTGCCGGCGTAACGCTGTCATACTTACTGTCACGTGATTCGATCGTGTGTGTGATCGTCCCTTCGTAATCGTCAGTGTCAGTGTCCGGATTCGCCGTTACCGTTACCTCTTGAGGTATGCGCCAGTTGGCGGCCGTGAAGCTAAGACGCGGCTCGTCCGTGACCAGCTTCGCCCCGGTTGGCGAGTTGATCGTTATCGTCACTTCATGTGTCGGCTGGCTGCCCAACACAACCGTGTACGAAGTCGTGGCGCGTTCCACCACTCGTAGCATTGGTGGGGTTACCGTCACTCCCACCATGTCATCATCTGATATGTGGACCGTCGTCTGGTTCGGGATCATAGCCGTGACTCCCGACGGAAGAGGGGAGCCAAACGACAACAAAATCGCCTCGCCATCATCGTCGATGTCGTCCCCCGTTGCCGAAAATGTGAAGCTGCGCTCAGTCTTGCCCGAGTCGAAGGTGATACTTTCGGGGACGCCCGAGTAGTCGTCCAAAGCAATACCGCCCTGTGGCGATTTGTCCAGGGGGATGGTGATGGTCCGCTCGGGGTTTGCACTGAGAATGACCTTGACCGTCGTCGTGGCACCTTCTACCACGATGTAGGATGTCTGCTCGAAGCTCACGGTCACCGAGGGCACGTCGTCATCGATGATGCTGACAATAGCCTCATCTCTCGTCCCCACGGTTACGTCGACCGGTAGAGCGCCAAATGTCAGCTTGACCGACTCGCCATCGTCATTCAGGGAGTCTTGTGTAGCGGAGAAAGTGAAACTCTTCTCGATATCAAAAGGGCTGAAGGTAATGCTGTCCGGTACTCCTGAGTAGTCGGTGCGGGTAGTACTACCGAGGTCCGTCCTCATTATGGGCACTGCTATGGAGCGTTCGGGTGGCCTGTCCACCACAACCTTGATGGTAGTCGTGCCGCCCTCTTCTGCCGAATAGGTCGCCAGCTCGAAGCTGACAACGACTGAAGGAAGGTCCTCGTCGGTGATGCTTACCGTTGACTCACCGTGCAACCCGAGAGACACCCGATCAGGCAGATCCCCGAAGGACAATCTCACTGACTCTCCATCATCGTCCATTGAGTCACGTGTGGCCGAGAAAGGGAAGGACTTCTCAGTGTCGCCAGCATTGAACTCGAGACTGGCCGGCACCCCTGAGTAGTCGGCTCCAGTAGCACCGCCCTGGTCAAGCTTGTCGATGGGTATGGTGAAAGTGCGCTCAGGGTCTTTGTTCAGGATCAACCTGACAGTGCTGGTGGAACCTTCCTTCACGCTGTAGCTACCCTGATCAAAGCTGACTGTCACCGGCACTTCATCGTCGTCGGTAACCATCACGCGCACGGCGCTTACAACAAAGCCGCCGTAGGCGGAGTCCATCGACGCTACCGTGTGTGTGACGGTTGCGTTGTTGTCGTCCGCATCGTCGTCATGCCTCGCCGAAACTGCTACAGACTGCTCCGTGTTCCAGTTCAAGGTCGTGAATGTGAGATGGTTCGGTGACGTCGTCACGTTCGAGTTGTCTGCGGGACTGTTGATGGTCACCGTTACATCTGACCTTGGCTGTGACTGGAGCACAATGAGGTAGGTCGAAGTAGCCCCTTCATCTATGGGCAGATCGGCTGGGTCTACCAGCACACCCGCCACGTCGTCGTCCACTATGCTTACCACCGTGGACCTCGTGGTCCCTTCCGTTACGGCATCGGGCATATCGCCGAATGCCAAACCAATCGACTCGCCGTCATCGTCCACCAAGTCTTGAATGGCCGAGAATATGAAGGTCGTTTCCGTTTCTCCGGTGTTGAAGACGGCGCTTTCAGGAACTCCCGAGTAGTCTGTGCTTGTCGCCCCACCCTGTTCCATCCTGGCAATAGGTATGGCCACCGTCCGCTCCGGATCCTTGTCTAAGACCACCTTGACTGTGGTCGTTGCACCCTCCGCCACCGAGTATGCAGCGCGCTCAAAGCTTGCAGCTACCAAGGGCACATCGTTGTCGATTACTTTCACCACCACTTGGCCCGGCACAACTCCGTCATACTTGCTGTCACTCGAATCGATCGAGTGTGTGATAGTCCCTTCATAGTCATCAGTGTCACTGTCCGGATTCGCTGTCACTGTTACCGTCTGAGGCGTGTCCCAAGTTGTAGCAGCGAAGGTCAGACGCGGCTTGTCTGTGACCAGCTTCGCCCCGGCAGGCGAATTGATTGTGATCGTCACGTCGTGTGTCGGCTGGCTGTCCAACACCACCGTGTACGAGGTCGTGGCGCGTTCCACTACTGTGAGCATAGGCGGGGCTACCGTCACTCCCACCATGTCGTCGTCCGTTATGTGGACCGTCGTCTGGCTCGGAGTCTCAGGAATGACGCCTGAAGGCAGAGGCGAGCCAAACAAAAGCAAGAGGCCCTCGCCGTCATCGTCGATGTCGTCCCCTGTTGCCGAGAACGTGAAGCTATGTTCAGTTTTGCCAGAGTCGAAGGTGATACTTTCGGGGACGCCTGAGTAGTCGTCCAAAGCAATGCCGCCCTGTGGCGACTTATCCAGATCGATGGTGACGGTCCTCTCGGGATCGGCACTAAGACCGACCCTGACCGTCGTCGTGGCCCCTTCTTCCACGGTGTAGGCTGCCTGCTCGAAGCTCACGGTGACCGAGGGCACGTCGTCGTCAATGATGCTCACCGTAGCCTCGCTCCTCGTCCCTGCTGTTACGCCTTCCGCGAGGTTGCCGAATGAGATCAGGACCGCCTCGCCGTCGTCATCCAGAGCGTCCCCAATGGCTGTAAACGTGAAGGTCTTCTCCGTATCGCCAGTTCTGAACACAACGCTGTCAGGTATCCCAGCATAGTCGGCGCTGGTCGCCCCACCCTGCTCTATCCTGGTGATTGGTATGGTTACAGTCCGCTCAGGGTCTTTATCTAAGACCACCCTGATCGTGCTCGTGGCGCCCTCCTGCACTGTGTGGATAGCCAGCTCGAAGCTGACAACGACGGATGGTACGTCGTTGTCTACAATGCTCACAGTAGTCTGGCTCCTGGCCATTGCGGCAACGCCATCCGGAAGCGCGCCGAATGTGAGCTTGACCGATTCGCCATCGTCATCCAGAGCGTCCCCAATGGCTGTGAACGTGAAGGTCTTCTCTGTATCGCCAGTACTGAACACAACGCTGTCAGGAACACCAGAGTAGTCGGCGCTGGTCGCCCCGCCCTGCTCTATCCTGGTGATTGGTATGGTTACTGTCCGCTCTGGGTCTTTGTCTAAGACCACATTAATCGTGCTTGTGCCGCCCTCCTCCACCGTGTAGGTCGCCCGCTCGAAGCTGACAGCGACGGTTGGCACATCGTCATCAATGATGCTGACACTAGCCTCGCTCTTCAACCCTGCGGTAACTCTGTCCGGAAGTGCATCAAATGTGAGCAGGACCGACTCCCCATCGTCATCTACAAGGTCTTGAACGGCCGAGAATGTGAAGGTCTTCTCTGTATCGCCAGCATTGAACTCGATCGTTGCCGGTACCCCGGAATAGTCTGTGCTTGTCGCCCCATTCAGTTCTGTGCTGCTGATGGAGATGGTCACTGTCCGCTCCGGGTCTGCGCTCAGCATGACCTTCATCGTTGCCGTCGCACCCTCAGCTACCATGTATGCGGCCTGCTCGAAGCTCACGGTTACAGAGGGCACGTCGTCGTCAATGATGCTGACACTAGCTTCGCTCCTCGACCCTGCGGCAACTCCATCCGGAAGGGCTCCGAACGTGAGCAGGACCGACTCGCCATCGTCATCAAACGCGTCCGCCGTGGCTGAGAATGTAAAGGCCTTCTCCGTGTCGCCAGCATTGAACACAACGCTGTCCGGCACACCCGAGTAGTCTGCACTTGTCGCCCCGCCCATCCCCAAGCTGTTAATGGGGATGGTCACTGTCCGCTCCGGGTTTCTGTCCAGGGCCACATTGACCGTGGTCGTGGAACTTTCCAAAACGCTGTAATTAGCCATTCTGAAACTTACCGCTACAGACGGCACATCGTTGTCGATAACACTCACCGCCACTTGCCCTGGCATGACCCTGTCATACTTGCTGTCACGTGAATCGATCGAGTGTGTGATAGTCCCTTCGTAATCGTCGGTGTCACTGTCCCGATTCGCTGTTACCGTTACTCTCTGGGGCAAGTTCCAACTGGTGGCAGCGAAGGTCAGACGCGGCTTGTCCGTGACCAGCTTCACACCGGCGGGGGAGTTGATCGTGATGGTCACGTCGTGTGTCGGCTGGCTGTCCAAAACCACCGTGTACGAGGTCGTGGCGCGTTCCACTACTGTGAGCATCCGCGGGGCTACCGTCACCCCCACCATGTCATCGTCCGTTATATGGACCGTCGTCTGCGTTGGCATCTCAGCAGTAACGCCTGATGGCAGAGGCGAGCCAAACGACAGCAAGAGCCCCTCGCCGTCATCGTCGATGTCGTCTCCCGATGCCGAGAATGTGAAGCTGCGCTCAGTTTCGCCCGGGCCGAAGGTGATGCTTTCGGGGACGCCTGAGTATTCATCCAATGCAATGCCGCCCTGTGGCGACTCATCCAGATCGATGATGACGGTCCGTTCGGGGTCGGCACTGAGACTGACCCTGACAGTCGTGGTGGCCCCTTCTTCCACCGTGTAGACTGCCTGCTCGAAGCTCACCGAGACGAAGGGTACGTCATCGTCAAGAATGCTCACCGTAGCCTCGTTCCTAGCTCCCACAGCAACGCCTTCAGGAAGCGCGCCCAACGTGAGCAGGACCGACTCGCCATCGTCATCCACAGAGTCTTGAATGGCCGAAAATACGAAGGCCTTCTCCGTATCTCCAGCATTGAACAGGAGACCGTCCGGTACCCCGGAGTAGTCAGTTACCGTAGCACCACCTAGGTGTGTCCTGGTGATCGGTATGGCCACCGTCCTCTCAGGATCCTGGTCTAAGGCCACTTTGACCGAAGTAGTCGCGCCCTCCGCTACCGAGTGTTCGGTCCGATCAAAGCTCACAGAAACCAGCGGCACATCGTCATCCGCAATGCTCACGGTCGTTTCGTTCCAAGCGCCTGCGGCAACGCCGTCCGGAAGCGGGCCGAATGTGAGCAGGACCGACTCGCCATCGTCATCCAACGCGTCCGCAGTGGCTGCGAATGTGAAGGCCTTCTCCAAGTCTCCAGCATTGAACACGAGACTGTTCGGTACCCCTGAGTAGTCTGTTCCAATAGCACCGCCCAGGTTTGTCGTGGTGATTGGTATGGTCACCGTCCGCTCAGGGTCTTTGTCCAAAACCACTATGATCGTTGTCGTCGCGCCCTCCGATACCGTGTGTACTGCCTTTTCAAAGCTGATCGAAACCGAAGGCACGTCGTCATCAACAATGCTCACAGTAGCCTGGTCCCTCACCCCTCGTGTGACGCCGTCCGGAAGCGCGTCGAATGTGAGCAGGACCGACTCGCCATCGTCATCCTCCGAGTCGTCAATAGCTGTGAATGTAAAGGACTTATCTGTGTCGCCAGCATTGAACGCAATGCTGCTGGGTACACCCAAGTAGTCTGCGATGGTCGCCCCATCCTGCTCCATCTTGGTGATTAGTAAGGTCACCGTTCGCTCAGGATCTGCACTGAGCATGACCGTGATCGTTGCCGTCGCACCCTCTGCTACGGTGTATGAGAGCTGCTCGAAGCTCACGGTGACCTGCGGCACGTCGTCGTCAATGATGCTCACAGTCGCGTGATCCCTGACCCCTCGTGTGACGCCGTCCGGAAGTGCGTCGAATGTGAGCAGGACCGACTCGCCATCGTCATCCAACGCGTCCGCCGTGGCTGCGAATGTGAAGGCCTTCTCCAAGTCTCCAGCATTGAACACAATGCTGGCCGGGACTCCCGAGTAGTCTGTTCCAATAGCACCGCCTAGGTTTGTCGTGGTGATTGGTATGGTCAGCGTCCGCTCAGGATCTTTGTCTAGGACCACCCTGATTGTGTTTGTCGCACCCTCTGCTACCGAGTACGCGACCTGATAGAAGCTCACTGTGACTGAGGGCACGTCGTCGTCAAAGATGCTGACAGTCGCCCGGTCTGTCACACCTCGTGTGACGCCGTCCGGAAGGGCCCCGAACGTGAGCAGGACCGACTCCCCATCGTCATCTACAATGTCTTGAACGGCCGAGAATGTGAAGGTCTTCACTGTATCGCCAGCATTGAACACAATTCTTGGCGGGACTCCCGAGTAGTCGGTTCCCGAAGCTCCACCCAAGTCAGTCTTGGTGATTGGTATGGTCAGCGTCCGCTCAGGATCTTTGTCTAGGACTACCCTGATTGTGGTTGTCGCGCCCTCTGCTACCGAGTACGCGGCCAGGTAGAAGCTCACTGTGACTGAGGGCACGTCATCATCAACAATGCTCACAGTCGCCTGGTCCCTCACTCCTCGTGTGACGCCGCCCGGAAGGGCCCCGAACGTGAGCACGACCGACTCGCCATCGTCGTCCAACGCGTCCGCCGTGGCTGCGAATGTGAAGGCCTTCTCCAAGTCTCCAGCATTGAACACAATGCTGGCCGGGACTCCCGAGTAGTCGATTCCCGAAGCTCCACCCAAGTCAGTCTTGGTGATTGGTATAGTCAGCGTCCGCTCAGGATCCGCACTGAGCATGACCTTTATCGTTGTCGTCGAACCCTCTGTTACGGTGTATGTGAGTTGCTCGAAGCTCACGGTGACCAAGGGCACGTCGTCGTCAATGATGCTCACAGTCGCCTGGTCCCTCACCCCTGGTGTGACGCCGTCCGGAAGTGCGCTAAACGTAAGCAGGACCGACTCCCCATCGTCATCTACAATGTCTTGAACGGCCGAGAATGTGAAGGTCTTCACTGTATCGCCAGCATTGAACACGAGACTGTTCGGTACCCCTGAGTAGTCTGTTCCAATAGCACCGCCTAGGTTTGTCCTGGTGATTGGTATGGTCACCGTCCGCTCAGGATCATTGTCTAGGACCACCCTGATTGTGGTTGTCGCACCCTCTGCTACCGAGTACGCGACCAGGTAGAAGCTCACTGTGACTGAGGGCACGTCATCATCAACAATGCTCACAGTCGCCTGGTCCCTCACCCCTCGTGTGACGCCGTCCGGAAGGGCCCCGAACGTGAGCAGGACCGACTCGCCATCGTCATCAAGCGCGTCTTCTGTGGCTGCGAATGTAAAGGCCTTCTCCATGTCGCCAGCATTGAACACAATGCTGGGCGGGACTCCCGAGTAGTCTGCGCTGGTCGCCCCGCCCAGCTCCATGCTGTTGACGGGGATTGTCACTGTCCGCTCCGGGTCCCTGTCCAAGACCACTTTGATCGTTTTAGTGGCACCCTCCGCTACGGAGTACGCGGCCTGGTAGAAGCTTACTGCGACCGAGGGCACGTCGTTGTCTACAATGCTCATAGTCGCCTGGTCTGTCACACCTCGTGTGACGCCGTCCGGAAGTGCACCGAATGTGAGCAGGACCGACTTCCCATCGTCATCCTCCGAGTCGTCAATAGCGGTGAATGTAAAGGACTTATCAGTGTCGCCAGCATTGAACGTAATGCTGGCCGGGACTCCCGAGTAGTCGATTCCCGAAGCTCCACCCAAGTCAGTCTTGATGATGGGTATATTCACCGTCCGCTCAGGATCATTGTCTAGGACCACCCTGATTGTGGTTGTCGCACCCTCTGCTACCGAGTACGCGACCTGGTAGAAGCTCACTGTGACCGAGGGCACGTCGTCGTCAATGATGCTGACACTAGCTTCGCTCCTCGACCCTGCGGTAATTCCATCCGGAAGGGCACCGAACGTGAGCAGGACCGACTCGCCATCGTCATCAAGCGCGTCTTCTGTGGCTGCGAATGTAAAGGCCTTCTCCGTGTCGCCAGCATTGAACACAATGCTGGACGGGACTCCCGAGTAGTCTGCGCTGGTCGCCCCGCCCAGCTCCATGCTGTTGACGGGGATTGTCACTGTCCGCTCCGGGTCCCTGTCCAAGACCACTTTGATCATTTTAGTGGCACCCTCCGCTACGGAGTACGCGGCCTGGTAGAAGCTTACTGCGACCGAGGGCACGTCGTTGTCTACAATGCTCATAGTCGCCTGGTCTGTCACACCTCGTGTGACGCCGTCCGGAAGTGCACCGAATGTGAGCAGGACCGACTTCCCATCGTCATCCTCCGAGTCGTCAATAGCGGTGAATGTAAAGGACTTATCAGTGTCGCCAGCATTGAACACAATGCTGGGCGGGACTCCCGAGTAGTCGGTTCCCGAAGCTCCACCCAAGTCAGTCTTGGTGATTGGTATGGTCACCATTCGCTCAGGGTCCTCATTCAGGAGCACTTTGACTGTGGTCGTGGAACCCTCCGGCACCTCGTAGATCGCCTCCTCGAAACTCACCGCTACAGCCGGCACGTCGATGTCGATTACTTTTACCACCACTTGGCCCGGCGCGACCCTGTCATACTTGCCGTCACGCGAATTGATCGAGTGCGTGATGGTTGCTTCGTAATCGTCAGTGTCGCTGTCCGGATTCGCCGTTACCGTTACCCTCTGCGGTTTGTCCCAATTGATGGCTGTGAACATCAATCGCGGTTTGTCTATGACCAGCTTCGCACCGGCAGGGGAGTTGATAGTTAACGTCACGTCATGCGTCGGTTGGCTTTCCAACACTACTGTGTACGAGGTCGTGGCTCGCTCCGCCACGCTGAGCATGTTCGGTTCTACCATCACTCCCACCATGTCGTCGTCAGTAATGTGTACCATCGTCTGGTCAGGTGTCTCAGCGGTGATGCCTGATGGTAGAGACGTGCCGAACGAAAGCAAGAGCCCTTCGCCGTCATCATCGATATCGTCCGCCGTTGCCGAAAAAGTGAAGCTGCGCTCAGTTTCGCCCGAGTCGAAGGCAATACTTTCTGGTACGCCTGAGTAGTCATCCAATGCAATGCCGCCCTGTGGCGACTTCACCAGAGCGACGGTGACGGTCCGCTCAGGGTCGATACTGAGGCTGATACTGACGGTCGTGGTGGCGCCTTCTTCCACCGTGTGTTGGGCCTGCTCGAAGCTCACGGAGACTGAGGGCACATCATCGTCAATGATGCTGACAGTAGCTTCGCTTCTAATCCCTACGGTCACGCCTTCTTGCAGGTCGCCAAAAGTGAGCCGGACCGATTCGCCATCGTCGTTTAGGCTGTCTTGGGTTGCGAAAAACCTGAAACTCCTCTCAGTGTCAGAGGGGCTAAACACGATGCTGTCGGGAACGCCAGAGTAATCGGTGCTGGTAGCCCCGCCTTGGTCCGTCCTGGTGATGGGTATGGTCACGGTCCGTTCGGGAGCAGCACTCAGTTCTAGTTTCACTGACACGCCCATTCCCTCTTCCACGCTGTACATGGGTTGTTCAAAGCTCGTAGTAACAAGTGGCAAATCATCGTCGGCTATGGAGATTGTGGTCTCGTCCATCGTCCCGGACGCGACGCCGTTGGGCAGGGTCCCGAACCCCAGCTTGACCGACTCGCCGTCGTCGTCAACGTCGTCACTCAAGGCAGACAACGTAAAGGCCCTACGCGTGTCGCCAGCGTTGAATGTGACGCTATCCGGAATGCCTGAGTAGTCGGTGCTGGTCGCGCCGCTTTCGTCTGTTCTTGTAATGGGAATAGTCACCGTGCGCTGTGGGTCATCGCTGAGGATGATCTCGACAGATGCAGTGCTTCCCTCAGCCACCAAGTACGAACTCTGAGCGAAGCTCACGGTCACCGCTATCACGTCATCGTCAATGACTGTAACGGCAACATCGCTGGGCGTCGCATGGTCGTAGTTGCTGTCTAGAGAATCGACGGAGTGGGTGATAGTTCCGGAGTCATTCACCTTGTCTCTGTCTGGATTGGCAATCACCGTAACTGGCTGGTCAATGTTCCAATTGTTGGTGGTGAACGTGAGACGAGATGGAAGTGTAAGTATCTCTGTTCCTGAGGGCGGGTTGATTCTGATGGTTACTTCATGAGTAGGCTGGCTGTCTAGGACTACTGTGTATGAAGAGCTTTTGCCTTCCAACACTTCCATGGCGGTTGGGTCCACTGTGACTCCGGCAGCGTCATCATCACTGATGTGAACAATGGTCTGGACCGGAGACACACTTGTAACGCCTGTGGGTAACGAAGAGCCGAATGAAATCCTGAGGCCCTCGCCGTCGTCGTCGATGTGGTCCTGAGTTGCCGAAAAGGTGAACGTGCTCTCGGTATCGCTAGCACCGAAGCTGACGCTTCCGGGAACGCCGGAGTAATCGTCCACGGTGATTCCCTGCTGGCGCGACGTGGATAAGGGTATGGTTAGGATGCGCTCGGGAGCCTGGCTGAGGATAATCTTAACAGTCGCGGTGGCGCCCTCAGCTACGGTGTAAGAGTCAACTTCGAAGCTCACCGTCACTGGCGGAGCGTTGCTCCCGGCTGCTCTTGCTCCGTTCCCGAAGATATCGTCGAAGTCAGTGTTCGACTCCACATTCATCTTGGCGTAGCCCTTTGTGGGATCCGGTCCCGATACCCCGTTCGACAACGAGAGTTGGAAACCAGAGTCGACCATTCTTAAGGGACGCAAATTCGCGTCCGATGAGTATTCACCGGAGGACCCGGTCCAAAGAGTCTGGCCGGCGTCAACTAAATCCGGGTCTCCAGGTAAGGACTGATAGGCCAAGAAAAAGACCAGCCCGAGAAACGTACAAAGAGAAAAGAACCCAAGCATTCTTAAGAGTCCGCCGCAGAGCACGAGAGGACTGCCGGTCATGGCGGGAGTTAGACTCTCGATAACCGCACGAGGACGTGTCGGGGTGCGTTCAGGGGACCCCGGCATCAGCTACAGGCTCGTCGGCATCCGGCGGACCGATGAACGTGATCTCGTTCTTGACAGTCCAAACGGCCGATCTGTCAGCACATGCTGGAACCGCAATTCACACCATGGCCATAATTGTGGTGAGTGGGGCCAACCAGACATTACTCTTCAGCCCCAAGATGCCTCCCACTTTGGACCTTCTGTGCACACGGCACTTGCCCCCGATTCCATTTGGCTAGGATTCATGCGAGCAGTTGCAAGCCATCACCGTAGGGCGTGCTCTAGTTCGCGCACTTATCCGCAAGAACGGTATGCCTGTCGCATTCAGGAGTCTGTGCAGACTCGACTAGACTGGGAACATTGACATGACCGTACTTGGAGCGTGCCAATGCAGTTGATTAACAGGCGCCATGTGCGCAGATCGCAGGACACGCTTCGGGGGCTTGCGATTAGGTGTACAGGGGTTCTTTCGACAGTAGGCACGTCCGTGGGGTTCGTTTGACGAACAGGCCCGCATGTGTGGACTGCCTCAGAGAGCTAGACGTAGCGTCGCGTCTTTGGCAGTGAAGGTCGTAGCGATGCAGTTCCTATCCTGCTGCGGCAGACGCCTTATGCAGACTGACTCATATCTCGCCCAAACTGTGCTGAGCAAGGCCCGTCGTTCCAGTACCTCGTAGATGCGTGCGGTACAGTCCCTCCGTCACTGCAAGGGCCCGGTCACCGCGCCTTGCCTCCAGAGCCGATGGGGTGAGTGCGTTGGACAGAGGCGTGACATATGCTGCTGAATGGAACAGCAGTTGGCGAGTGCGTGACTCCTGAGCGCTTTCCGACGCGTGAGGACATCGCGAAGCAGCGTTCTGCTCCGGTCCATTTACAAAGGCGGCTCTTTCGCGTATCTGTAGTCCGTGTCCTAGTGAAGCCCTGAGCACCTGTGCAAACGGACCATATCCTTCCGAACCCGTGAAAGTGAGAATGGAGTGTGTAGGCAACTGCAATTCAAATGAGTGAATTGGGGGAAGTGATTATGGGTCCGCCGGGTATCGCGGAGAGAGTAGAGATATGAACGAACCGGCCAGGCCCCTTTGGTTGTCTGATGGGATGTTTCCAATCGTCAGCCGGTGGTTTGCGACCCCGTATGGTCAACGCATGCACTACGTCGATGAGGGGGCTGGGCCAGTCATCGTCTTTCTGCAGGGCAATCCATCGTGGTCCTTCCAGTTCCGTCATCTCATAGGGGAATTGCGCTCCGACTCCCGCTGCATCGGGGTCGACCACGCCGACTTCGGCCTCTCATCCCGCAGCCAACGCCGGGAAGTCCAACATCCGCAGGTGTATGCGAGTCAGTTCTCTTTGTTAAAGAACCATCTCAATGTGAAGGATGCGACGCTGTGTATGACAGACTGGGGCGGTCCAATCGGTCTGTAATTCGCCTGCGAGCATCCTGAACGGGTGGCTAGGCTGGTGATCTCTAACAATTGGAGTTGGACTGTGGGGAGCGACCTGCGCCTTTTCTTGTTCAGCACTTTCATGCGCAGTCCGTCAGGGCAGTTCTTGAACAAGCGGCACAACTTCTTCGTCAACGCCGTGATGCCCAAGGGCATTGGCGTCAAAGCGGCCATCACCCCGGAGGTTATGGATCACTATCGCAACGCCCAGACGGCTGGGGAACCCGAAGCCAGCGCGGCGCTCCCTGGCCACTTTTTAGGAGCCGGCTCTTGGTTGCGTTCCATTTGGGATGCCAGGGCAGCCTTTCGCGATAAGCACAGCCTCTTACTCTGGGGATTGCGGGACATCGGCTTTCATCGGAAGGTGTTGGAGCGTTGGAAGGCCGAGCTGAGCAATACGGAGGCGCATACGTTTGACGACATAGGCCACAGCGTTGCAGAGTAAGCCCCGGAACGGTTCTTGCAGCTATTTCGAGCGATTATGGGCGGAACACAGCGCTAGAGATTCTCAGCTGCCCCGCGGCTGGATCTGTTGCTCTCGTAGATCTGAGCGGACAGGACTTAACCAGTCCAATCGCACATCCAGGAGAACCGCTGTGTGTACCTGGATTAGGTATGGAGCTGGGTGGACTCGGACTTAGCTATGCAACTTGGCCTAAAATAGGTCAAGTACCACAATTGGTACCACAGGCACTCGGGGATGTCCTGCAACCCCCTGAGCCTTCCTGAGGCTATCAACTTTTCCCAGATAAGAGATAGGGACATAGTTGATGGGACACGGCACTAAACGCGCCCAAGCGGTTCAACTATTCGCGTTAAGCGTTTCCCGCAAGTTCGGTTCGAGACTCCACAGATGGGCCGGAGTTGATTGTAGGCGGTACCCTATTCGGGCTAGGCGTGGCCCTCTAGGATGTGCTGGTCGGTAGTTTGTTGTTCGCTTGTTGCGCCAGCGCCGCGTCTCTTGAGTAGTGGAACTACTTCAATGGAGTCGATTTAGATTTCTCAACTGGCCCGGCAAGCCCACTGACTACGCAATCATCGAGGCGTTCAACGCCAGGCTGCGGGCAGAATGTCTGAACGAGAACTGGTTCATGTCGTTGGCCTTTGCCCAACAGAAGATCGAGGATATGCGAAGGTACTACAATGGCGAACGACCCCATAGCGCGCCGGGAAACTTGTCGCCTCGGGAGTTCGTCGCACTGGCTGCATAGGCAGATTGACCCGCAAGACTCTCACTTAGCTTGGTACAGAAAATGGGGCAACCGCACATCCCAGAAGACTCACATTATGATTGGTTCGGTTTTCGGGGAGCAGGTCAGACAGCCCAGAATATTGGGGATCTAGGCTTGCGGAAAACCCAGTGGCCTTGCAGCCAGATACAATCCTGCAGGGACTGGATCAGAAAGCAGCGGATCGTTATTCCAGGTCTCGGACTATCCGGCGCATCTCTTCGACCATTCTAGGCACGGCAACCATCGGATCCTCGTGTTCTTCATACTCGATGTTTAAGAACCCACGGTATCCAGCTCGGTGTAGCGTGCTAAGCATCCGCTCCATATCGACCGGCTCAGGGCCCGTGGGCGTCTCTACGGTCGTCTTGACCTGCGAGGTTACAGCATACGGAACCGTCTTCGTCACCTCATCGTACGGCTGGTCGACTATGTAGCCGCCAGTGTCGAGAAGCAACTGCAGCCAGTCCGAGCCTACGGCGTTGAAGATGCGAAGGTGCCCTGCAGCGGTTTCAGTATAGTGTTGGCCGTGGTTTTCCAAGGCCAGCACCACGCCGCGCGATTCGGCAACAGGCACGCACTTCTCAAACTCCTGGACGGTCCACTTGTACGCGTCCTCAGGATCGACGCCTTCATCCAACTTGCCCGAGAACACCCGCACAGCCGGCGCACCCAACTCCACCGAGTGGTCAACCCATTCTTTGACCATCTGCACGTGTTCGGAGCGTTTCCGAGCGTCGGGGACCGAGAACCGGTTGCCAACCGCCGTCCCGGCCACCGTGACTCCCTTCAGAAGGCAGTATCGCTTCAGGGAATGAAGGTAGGACATATCGGTCGTTGGAAAGTAATAAGACGTTAACTCAACTCCATCCAAGCCGATATCAGCAGCCAGGTCGATGAACTGCTCATAGTTCATCTCGCCGCTTGTCAAGTACCTTCTGAAGGAGTATGCACAGCAACCGATCTTCATGATGCAGCCTTTCAGGTGTCACTAACTCAATTGCATTCAGGGTTATCACTCAACTCACGGGCGGGATGCGCCAACCGTGGTTGTCACATTGAGCCAGGGCATCGATGAAGGGGCGCACAGTCGAGTAAAGGAGTGTCGTTTTCTAGGCCAGTTGCAGATCGACACGTCGACCTGTATGAGCCGACACGTACGCAGCGTAGCATACCTCGAGAACGTCACGGGCCAAGGCGCTGTCTGACAACGGCTGCCGACCGGTTGCTCCTACCTCGCAATGTTCCCGCATTTCATGTGGAAAGCCGTTGATCCAGTCCTCGTCCGGGTTTGTGAATTGCCATCCCGCTGTGGTCTCCACCTTTTCGCGGATGTATTCGTTTGCGAACGCTTCCTGGTCGGCACTGTAGGCTACCACTGTATTGTTCGGGCTGAAGTTGAGTTGCAAGGCCGCCCGACCTGCATAGACAGTCATGGTATTGTTGATACCGCCGACTGCCGTGTCGGCGCCCGTGACTTGGGCCACCGTCCCATCCTCGAACCCCATTGTCAGGCTGCCCCAGTCCTCGCAGTCGGTCCAACCGGTCCTGATGTAGTGGTTCCCTTCACTTTGGAACGCAGCCGAGTGAGTGAGATTGGCCACAGTACCTACCACCCATACCGGCCGTATAGGCCGCCCAAACCGCCGCCTGCCCTCCTCAGCTTTGAGGTACAGAGCACCGCCGACAGGGTGGCAGCCGCACTTGATCAGGCTGCCGCCACCCGCCGTGTCCCACCGCATAGCGTATGGGGAGTGAGTGCCGCTGTGAGACTCCTCCCCCACAATCCTTAGGATCGGTGTCTCGGCGGACGCCAACAACCTGCACGCCTTCTGGATAGGAGGCGAGTACACCCAGTTCTCGTCGTAGCAAATCCTTTTGCCAGACTCACGCTCCGCCAGTAGCATCCGGTCCGCGCTAGCAAGTGCTTGGCGCAGACAATCCTGAATGGTATGGCCGTCCCGTCCGGGTGGATTGAAGCATCCGGTCAAGGGCTTCTCCACTGCCACATGTTTATGGGCGTTCAGCGCCTGGACCACGAACTCTTCGTGGAAGCGAGTTGGGACGCAGATGTCAACGAGATCAACTTCGGGATCGGCAAGTAATGCGTCGAGTGTCTCGTACGCTTTATCGAAGCCGTGACGGCCCGCGAACTCACGCGCGGCACCATGTCTGCGGCTGTAAACTCCAATGAGCCTAGCTAGAGGCCCGGGACCGCTTACGTAGTTCTCGGCATGGAACTTCGCAGCGAAGCCGCTTCCTACGATAGCTATGCCAACTGTCTGTGGGGAGCCGACCATATGGTTGACCTCCGCTTTCGTTGGTAATGCCGTACTGACGCAAGCCGTAGACGGACGCGCAACCTACCGTCCGAGATCTCTAAGGATGGCCTGGGCAGCATTGTGACCCGGGGCGCCAGAGACTTCTCCGCCGGGATGAGTGCCTGCGCCGCACAGGTAGAGTCCGTCGATCTGCGTCCGGTACGGCATCCTGCCTGCCAATAGTTGGTCCGCACTGTCGTCTATGTGGTGTATGTTGCCGTTGGTAAGGCCCACTCGGTTCTCGAAATCGAGGGGCGTCTGAAGGCTCCAATCTACAATGGAGTCACGGAACCCCGGTGCGTACTCGTCGATCATGTCTATTACGAATCCGGCCGCATCCTCGCGGGCGTCGTCCCACGTACCGTCTTCGAGTGACGGAGGCTCGTACATGATCCAAGCGCAGGCGATGTGTCCGCCGCGGGGTGCGAGGGATGGGTCGAGCAGCGATGGAATCTGGATGCTGATGAGAGGATGCCGCGACCATCGCTTGCTCTGGCAGTCGTCCCAGCTTTCGACGATGTATTCCACGGACGGCGCGATATACGGGTCCACGACGCTTTCGCGCCGGTAACCGTCGCCAAGCCAGTGGGAGAAGTCGGGTAACTCGCTGAGCGAAGTGAAAAGGTGCAGGCTCGAAACGGTCGACTTCATTAACCGCGCCTTGCGGGAATCTTGCGGAGCATCTTCGGGCGCGACGAGCGCTGAAAAAGTCCGCTTGGGGTCTGCGTTCGAGACGACGACTCCGGCCTGGATCTGCGAACCATCGGACAGTTGCACTCCTGTTGCCACACCCGCGTCCACCAATACGGAATCAACTGCAGCGCCCAACCGGATCTCTACACCCATATCTTTTGCGGATGCTGCCATTGCTCTGGTGATGTTGCCCATGTTGCCGAGCGGCGTGCCCCTATCTTCCGGGCGACCGAACCGATTGCATCGTGAAATCGCCGTCCAGAGCAGGCTGCCAGGGCTGCGAGGATCGGACTCAGGCAAACCTATGAACTGGGCCCGCACGTGAGGATGCTCGAAGTGCTCATCGAGCAGGTCCAACACGCTCCACGTCAGAAGCTTCTCAAGTATCTCCTCAAGTCGTGTGCCACGAACATGGTGGACCAAATCAGAAACAGTGGGAGGTTCGGTCAGAAAGAACGGGTAGAAGATTGAAGGCGCGTGTTCCCAGAACTCCTCCCACTTGAAGTAAGCACTGGCGTCACGTTCCGAGATCTCTCTGATCTGGTTGGCAAAGTCGTACGTGTCGCGAATGTGGGGTCCGCCCAAGAAAGTGCCGTCCGGGAAGGGCCTGAAACGCCGTCCGATTCCGACACCTGGTGGCGGGTCTACGATTTCGAATCCATAGCTGTGAAGACCAAGGTCGTCTACGATCTTTCCTTGCAGCATATGGGACAGCCGTGCACACATCGGTCCGTACAGCCCCGGGAAGATTTCATCGGTCGTGCAGGCCCCACCCACCTTATCGAGCCGCTCCAGAACGAGCACCGACAGTCCGGCCTTTGCGAGATATGCTGAAGTCACAAGCCCATTATGGCCTGCCCCGATCACGACGGCATCGTACTTACGAACGGTCATCTACGACTCCCTAGAGTCCGATCAACAGGGCGAGGCTGCCGCTGAGTATCATCTCGAGGTCACCCTCGGCGAATCCGGCCATCTTCAGCCGGTTGACTTCGGATCTGGCGTAGAAACCGGCCTGTTCGGGCGATGGGTGAGGACCATCGGTACCAAAAACGACCTTAGCGGCACCCAGCTGGTCGATTGCGTCGGCGATCTTCCATATCAGCGGCACGCCGCTGATATCCAAGTAAACATTGTCGTGACTTCCTGCCGCGTCAATGAAAGCTTGGTCAAGGTCTTGGTCGACGCAGTTGTACCGGCCCATGTGGGCCACCAGGATTTTGGTGCGTGGAAACACGGACGCCATTCGGTCAAGATCCTCGACCTCTCCCTTGAAATCGATCAGGCACGTTACGTCTAGGCGGCCGGCGAGGTCCAGGATTGGGTCAGTCACGTATTCGGCCATAGTGACCTCGCCCTTGTGCATCTTGATGCCCTTGAAACCCATGTTTGAGATCGCATGTTCAAGTTCGCTCAGGATGGGGCGCTCGGCGCTCGGCAGACCGTAGGCAAAGGGAATCAGACGATCCGGGTACTCGGCTACCGCATCCTGTGCCATGCGGATCGACCGCTGCGTAGTGGTCATCATGGCGAAGACCACTGACTTGTCAATGCCCGCCTCGTCCATCACGTCAATGATCTGTCCGGCGGTGTACTCGCTGCCCTCTTTGTCGCCGTGCTTTAAGTGTACGTGGCAATCGATAATCATAAGGGTCTAATTGCTCCTCGAGTTGCATTCACGTGCGGATTATCGGAGTTCGGGTTTGAGATATGCGTGTTCCACCTTCTTGATCGCCGCAAGAATATCCGCCACCTCCTGATCCCCCCAGCTTTCGTGCAGGGTCATGCGGAAGTGTGTTGCCATGGCCTCGCGGGCGTTCGGCGTCAGGAATTCCCGATCAGGGTCACCTTTGTACACGGGACTCGCCCACGGGTAGCCACTGGTGCCGAACACGCTTCGCTCTCTGAACCAGTCGTAGTCGTGAGGCATGATGTAGTAAGGAATGGCCCTCGGCCCCTCGGCGGTGATGGCGTCGGCGAAAGCATCCTTGCCGCAGTCCAGCTTTTCCACATGTACACGTGCCCGCCAGTACCAATGAGAGGACTCGGCGCCGGGCAGTTGCGAAGGGTTAGAAACCGACTGGACGCCCAGTTCATGCAACCCCTCTTCGAGCTTCTGGACCAAGGTCTGCCGCTTCGCGACGAAATCAGGCAATCTTCTGAGCTGGACTCGGCCAATAGCAGCCGCCATGTCGTTCAGATTCAAGTTCAATGAGGCAGTTACGTTGGTCGAGCCTTCAGGCAGGCCAAACGGTTTGCCCCTGTCAGAGGCCCGGCGCGACTTCCAGTAGAGACTTTCGTTCTTGGTGTAAACCAGGCCGCCCTGGCCTCCGGTACTCATGTGCTTGCCGAACATGGTCGAGAAGGTGGCCATATCGCCGAAGCTGCCGACGTACTTGCCGTTAAGCTTTGCGGCGTGAGACTGCGCGCAGTCCTCGATCACCGGGATTCGTCGGCGGCTTGCCACCTCGATTATGCCCTCGATGTCTGCAGGATCGCCATTCATATGAGCGATCACGATTGCGCTGGTGTGCGGCGAAATCAACTCTTCGACCTGCTCCGGCCCCACGTTGAAAGAGCCCGGCTCTGTGTCAGCGATCATGGGTATGCAGTTCATCAACGCTACCGGCATCACTCCGCCGGGATCGGTGATCGGACTTACGATGACCTCAGTGAAAGGTTCGATCTCCAACGCCCGCAGGGCCACGTATACGGCCGTTGTGCCCGAACTGACGGCATCCACGAAACCGCCGCCCATGAAATCACCAAACTCCTCACAGAAAGTCATCTCGGCGTGGCCGTTGTACCCGGGGGCCGCGCCAGTCCGAATGGCTTCGTCGAACATGGCGTTGACGGCGGCCTTTTCCTCCGGTCCCAGATTGGATCGCTCCGGAAACGGCTCTGATCGGACAGGCGTGCCGCCGTTTATGGCCAAGGCCGTCAACGAGACTTGACGTGAATCTGACATAGGGATTTGCTCCTTCCGATTCGCAGAACCGTTTCGAGCTACGCCCGAGTATCCATCGTCACCTTTGCCAGCGCTTCGATATGTTCCGGTGCCGCGCCGCAGCATCCGCCTACGATCTGCGCTCCCAGATCGATCCACTCGCGGCCGAAGCGGGCGTACTGCTCGGGCCCGTACCGGACGTCTTGCTCCCAAGTTTCCCACGACCCGGCATCTTTGGCGCTGTAGTATCCCACGTTGGCGTAGGCTCCGGTAGGACCGCTCCACACCTGCCGCAGGTTTCGCAGCGCTGACGACAGACGTTCTGGCGGATGGCACATTGGCAAGATAGCGTCCACAGGCCGGCCTTGGAGCGCCTCGATCAACTTATGGAAGGTCTCGCCGGATGAGAGGTGTCCATCCTCCGTAGGATGCCGGACGCCCAGCCAGATGGGCAGGCCGAGACCTGCGCATGCGTCGACGGCTTCAATGCTCTTCTGTACGTCTCCCACGTACTCAGGAAGCAGTATGTCCACGCCGCACTCGGCCAGCGTCTCTGCCACCTCCCGAAATGTCAGAGCGGTGTCGCCCCGCTCTGGCGGGGCGAACCCGGCCGCTACGTAAGCATCTGTATTCACGCGGTCTCTGGCAATGACCGCATTTTCGGCGCCGGCACGCGCATACTCACGCCATCTTTCACCAAGCCCGGCGAATCCTAGGTGTACTCGGTTTGTCCAGAAATTATTCGATATGATCACGTCTGCCCCTAGTCGCAGGTAGTCCTCGTGTACCTGCTGTACGACGTTAGGGGCCGTGATGTTTGCGGTGGCTGACCATGCGCCGTGCGTCATCCGGTCCTCGGGTGTGCCTTCGTGGACATCTATACCGCGCTTGTGCAACTCAGAGCCAGTCGCACCGTCCATCAACAGAATCTCGCCGCTGCCGAGTCTCGACATCACGTTGGGTCTGCTCATCCTGTCTCCTTCGGATTCGCGCAATTACCTATCCAATCGCGCCTGTCAGGCCCAGGTAGAACCGGCCGTCCATTCCGGCTCAAGGTACCATTTAGGGTCGACGTCTTTGAACCGCGACGCCCGCAAGCCGTCGATCGGGACGGAAGCCTCTCCGTGCAGCACAAGCTCGCTGATCACTTTGCCGCTGGCCGGAGACAGGCAGAACCCGTCCGCCGACATGGTGGCTATCACGAGGTTGTTGGGTTCGGCGGGCACGTCTATGATCGGCGACATATCAGGAGCCTGCTCCACGACGCAGGCCCAACTACGCAGAACCCGAAGGCCACCGGCACGCGCGAACAGTTCATTGAGCCTCCGCGCAATGTTGCGGATCACTGGAGTGTTGGGCTTCTCAGGAGTGTCAAGGTCGACTGTAACCCACTCGTGGGGTCCCCCGCCGTAGGCCAGGTTACCCCGCAGTGTCTGCCTCCCGTACAAGCCGTTTCCGAATATGCCCCGGTGCATCAATGGCGGTATCGGCTCTGTGACTATGATCTCTACGCGGCCGGGCGCCACCGGGATGTGCACGCCGGCCAACTCCGCGACAAGACCCGTCTGCGGTCCGCAAGCCAATACGAAGAATTCACCCTCGATGGTACCGCGGTTTGTCTGGACAGAAGTGATCCGTCCGCGAGTGACAATCGCGTCTGTAACTTGGGTATTCTGATAGATGCGCCCGCCGAGATCCAATAGCGCCCATGTGTACGCCTGCACGGTTCTCTGAGGATTCGCCTGGATATGATCACGGCGCCAGGCGCCTCCGAAGTTGTCAGGCGACACCAGGGGCACCATGTCCTCAACCTGCTGGCTGTCCAGCATGTCGATTGTCACGCCCAACCGGGCCAGTCTCTCTCGCTGCAGCTCCAGGCTATCGATCTCGTCCCGCGTCAGCGCCACGTTGATCAGGCCGGGGATGTACTCGGTTGGATAGCCGAGTTCTTCGTCCATAACCGGCCACAGTTCCATGGACAGAGCGGACAGAGCGAAGGACGCCCGCTCGTTGATGCGGTAGCCTCCCATACCGCCGTTGCGACTGGAGGCCTCGGCCCCAACTACTCCCTTCTCCACCACTAACACGTCTACGCTTTCCTTGGCCAGCCATCGCGCGGCGCTGAGGCCGGTTACGCCTCCACCGATGACAACGACATCCGCTCTGTCTATAGAGGCCACGAAATTGTGTTTCTTTCTGAACTCTCGCGCCGAGTTCCGTGCGGTCTGTTGGGAGCCATCCTGTTCACGACGCGGTCTCCTTTGGCACCACGGTGATGGTGCCGGTCATCCAAGGATGAGGAAGGCACAGGAACTCGTAAATTCCGGGCTCGTCGAAGGTCACCCAGATTGTCTTGCTCCGATTTGGCACCAAGACGCTCATGCCCACCTTTGGAATTGTGAAGGTGTGGTACCAATAACCGTAGGGGGCTACCTCTCCCCTGAGGACGAACCGGACTGTGTCGCCTTCAGTGAACGTGAACTCGTCGGGTGTGAATCGATACTCGCCGGACTGAGTATCCGTGGTGATCCAGACACGTTCGTAGCCCTTCTGTCTGGCCGCAACAGCTGTTGCCTCGTGGGGCGGCAACGGCGTAGCTGTCAATTCGGTAATTGCTGCGACCGTTTCTGGATTGTTACAACAAATGAGGAGGACTGCCATGATGAGGACCGCTACAATCCCGATGGCAGTATATCCTCGGGCATCGCAGATTCGTCTACGACTCTTCACGCCCTGAGCCTCGTCCAAGCAGTCTAGTCGACCAAGTAACGGGGAGGCCTACAGGTCGAGACCTCCCCAGAACCTGTCTATGCGCCGCCTCGGCCCAGAAATGCTACTCCCAATCGTGGGACCTTCGAGACGAGTCGCCCATGTCGATCCAGGCTTTCAGCCAGAGGTCACCCTGCTGGCTTGTGTACTGAGGTCCAGGGTTCTTGATCCACCTTGGGAACATGTTGGTGTTGGTCCAGTTAGGCACTGCCCAGTCGTACTGCAATTCGGCTTGGTATCGCTGGAGCTCCGCGTAGACATCCTTTCTAACGGCGGGATCCACCGTGGACCGCCCCTTCAGGATTAGTTGGTCCATGTGCGGGTCGTCGATGCCGCTCAAGTTCTGCACCGATTCGCTGAAGTAGCGATTGTAGTACAGGCCGTCGGCGTCCACGGTCGTGCTACCGTACATTAGGGCGATACCTTCGAATTCTCCCTTACGCACCTTGTCGAATTCCGCGCGATCAAAGGACCTCAACTCGGTCTCGATTCCGATCTTGGCTAAGTCGGCTACGTAGCGGCCCGCAATGTCAATGATCGCTTGGTCCGTGCCCCGGATATTCATCAATGTCTCTATGGGCTCATCCAACGGCAGGCCGAGTTCAGTCTTGGCGTCCTGGACGTACTGCTTCGCCTTCTCGATGTCCATCGTGGAGTCAGGGAAGTTGACGTAGAACTGCTGGCCGTCGGGAGTGAGACCCTCGGTGGGAACGAACCACGGGTTTTCAGCCGCCACCCAGCGCGCCGGCTGGATGCCGCCCGTCACCGCACACCAGGCGGCGCACGATATATCGTTGTATAGTGCCACAGCCCACCGCAGCTTCTGGTTCTTCCAGATTCCTTCCAGCTTTGGGCCGTAGAAGTACGTGGTGTACGCGCCGCCTCCGCCCGAGTGGTAGTGGTACAGGAGGTCAGGCCTGTCGTCGAGTGCCTCCACGTGATCATCTAGCGCGCCCCAGAATCCCCATGCCTCCCATGCCGGACCATGGTCCATTAGTCCAGAGCGGTACATGGCCATTTTCGTTGCCTCGCCGGGGTCGGGGAAGATGTTGAATTTTTCTATGTAGGGAAACTGCTCACCGGTGACCCCGTTAGGTCCCCGGAAGTACTCTTCGTTGCGGGTCAGGGAGAGGCGGGCCGATACCTCGTAGTCATCGATCATGTACTGTCCGGTGCCGATCATCGCGTCCCAAGTCTGATACCCACCGAACTCGTCCAGAACCTCCGGCGGCTGTACTGGGAAGAAGCTTTGGGACAGTACCGTCATGAACGGGGCGAAGGGCTCGTCGAACTTGAACTCGACCGTATCGGCGTCCACAACGTTCACACTGGATACTGGGCCAAGTAGGGCGCCGCGCCTCGAATCCGGTGCTAGGCGGCGCTCGAAGCTGAACTGGACGTCTTCAGCCGTCATCTCGCGACCGTTTACCGGCGCAAGATCGTGGTATTTCACGCCACTGCGCAGATGGAACACAATTGTCCTGTCGTCCGGGAACTCCCACGACTCCGCCAACTCCGGATTCGGCCGGAAGTCGGTCACCACGAGCGGATGATCTCTGTACCAGTGGGTAAGGGTGTCGTACATGATGGAGTATCCCCGCCAGTACGCTTCGTCCGGATCGAAGTTGTCGATGTCGAGTCCGATCACCCGAAGCACGCCATCGCGCTGAGGCAGGTCGTCGGTGATGTGGACGGTTCCTTTTGCGGCCTGTTCCGGCTCCGCCACCTCCGCCACCTCCTCCATCACCTCCTCAGCCATGCCGTCTTCTTCGACAGTCTCCTCCTCCATCACTTCCTCGGCGACGGTATCGGTTGGGGTCTCTTCTGTCGCCGTATCAGATGGAGTAGTGTCTGTGGTTGTCTCTTCACCTTCGTCGGCGCTGGAACACGCCAACATAGCGATGCTTAGGCTCGCTATAAGTGCGAGCGTCGAAACAAGTCTGATCAGCCGGTTAAACATGATGCGCGCCCTCCTCGTCGATTAGGGGCCTGTTCCCAGCCGACAACCATCGTGGTAGCCGCCACAATTGCAGTCTAGCACGATGCAATGTTAAGTCAACTTAACGTGCTCTCTCATTGCTGGTGAATAGGCCCGTCCCGTCTCCGGAGGTGCAGCCGTGCGGATAGAAGTGAGACAGGCGGTTGGAGAATGTTGTCGCGGCTAACCGGCACACAAAACTTACGACACAGGTAGGAGAGCTCTCAGAACTCCAATTCTCATTGCAGAGATGGACTTGTGTCAGAGGAGAATCGCCGAGTTGGCACCACCGAGTGGCAACTCCTGAGCTGTCGCCTCGACGATCCGTCTACGCTGTGGGCATCGAGCTCTTGTGGAACATTTCCCATAGTAGTTACCACAAGAATGGAGATCTCGGGAATCTCACTCCGGAAACCTTCGCTCGGAGCAGCCAAACACTTGTCAGATGAGCCGGGAAACTACCGTTGCCGATGGTAGAAAGATGAGGCGAGGTCATATCGAGACATGCACTCCGACCTGAAACTTGGCTTCGCACTGGTGGCGGCTTCGGCGCTCATCGAGCCTGCCGTTCTGGAGGCTTTGCGACGTCTGCAGCGATTGAACAGCTCGCTCTCTCGCCGACTTCCTTCGGCCTGCTGTTTGCTGCAGCCGGCATCAGGGGCTCGCCGTGGTTGCCGCCACCATCTAGGTGGACCGGTGCCTTCCCCACACCATGATGGCGGCCGGTGCCGTTGTAGTTGCCTTCGGCATCGCAGTCGTCAGTCTTTCGAACAGCTGCGCCGTGTCTGCCCTCGGCATGTTCGTTGCCGGCGTCGGCGGCTCGGCGGTCGCTTCGCTGGTAATCTACGCAGTGGCGGTGAAGGGCGCCACGCGATTCAGGGGCACATTAATCGGAGCACTGGGCATGGTCTTCACGATGCGGCTGGGCTCCGGAAACGTCGACAATTGGACGTTCGATTTGCCCATGCTTGTTTTGGCTGTCAGCTCGGTCCTGGCCCCTGGCAGGCGCAGCAGTCCTTTACGAACTGTTGCCGAGAGTATTTGTGGGTACCTATCAGCCCGGCAACAGCCTCTCGGGGACATTGTCTGTGCCGATCATCCGCCGCGATGCCGCTTGGGCGGCTGACGCGTTCGTAGTTGCCTCGTTGGTCACAGCGGCCGCACCGCCCGCTCTAATGAATCTCGTGATGTGGGCAGGTACTAATGATCTTGAGTCCCAACTTCAGGCCGCCAGAATTTTCACTGGTATCGGCGTGCTGCTGTCGGGTATCGCTGCCGACTTCTATCCTACGCGCCGGCTGTTCCTTGTTGCCGGGCTCTTGCAGTTGCCCGCAACCGGAGTCTTGTGGGTGCTCGATAGCCTGTCTCATCAGAAATCGGCGGATCTGCACTCGGAATTGCGAACAGCGGTCTCGTATGCCTGCCATGGGTGTTGATGGCGGATCTACTGCCAACGAGGCACTTCGCGATAATCGCGGTCGCCATCACGCTCGTTGGAGGTTCTCTAGGGAGTACTCTCGGGTCGCTCTCCATGGGCCTCGCATCGACCGTCCGAGACTTCAACGTGCCTCTTTGGATACTCCTTGCAGGTGGCATCATCGTTGCCTTCGTGGCAAGCCGCCTGCCGAGACCGCTGCCAACCGAAATCCTAGTACGTTAAGACGAGGCGAACTCAAAGAACCAAGTCTTAGAGGGTGTCTAAAAAGCATTGGAGAGTGCCAGTCGGCGCAACATCAACCCGGTCATGGCGGCGTATACCCATGCTTCAGTGGTCTCGGGCAACTCCTCATAGTCCTTGCTCAGATTGCGGTAACGACCCAACCATGCGAAAGTGCGCTCCACGACCCAGCGGCGAGGGAGGACCTCGAATGTGTTCCGGTATGATGGGCGTCGCACCAGCTCCAAGCTCCAACCACCTACATTCCTAGCCCAAGCCACCAGTCTGCCAGCGTAGGCTCCTTCTGCCCAAACCTTCTCCAGACGCGGAAACCGGCCCACCAAACGCATCAGCACTAACTTGGCCCTGTCACGGTCCTGAACGTTGGCCGGATGCTCCACCACCGACAACACCAGCCCCATCGTGTCTACGACGATGTGACTCTTCCTTCCGCAGACTCTCTTACCAGCATCATAGCCACGAGGCCCCCCTTTTCGGTCGTCTTGACCGGCTGGCTGTCGATGATCGCCGCACTTGGAGACACCTCTCGGCCCTCGGTCAGACGTACTTGCTCTCGTAGAGCTTGATGGACCTGCTCCAGGGTCCCGTCCTGTCGCCAGGTCCGGAAGTAATGAAACGTGGTCCGCCATGGCGATAGGTCATGAGGGAGCATTCGCCAGGCACACCCGGTCCGCAGCACGTAGAGGACGGCGTTGACCACCTCTATGGGAATCCCATACCCTTTTTAGACAACCTCTTAGAGTCTTAACTGGTCATTGAAACAGGTAATTAAAGACTTGCTCCGAGGAGGTGCTAGTGACTCTGGCAAGATCAGTCCTCTTGGTTGCCTTGGTCGTCGGGGTGGGGGTCTCCTTGGCAGTAATGTTCTTCCTGTGCAATTCGACTAGGGAGAACGAGGAACCGATGGTCACCAGACCGGTCGAGACCACTACCGCACCATTGAAGACCGACGAG
The DNA here is from genome assembly GCA_965237445.1 of Dehalococcoidia bacterium. Classification (GTDB taxonomy): domain Bacteria; phylum Chloroflexota; class Dehalococcoidia; order Lucifugimonadales. The sequence continues at coordinate 2,875,469 of OZ250142.1, forward strand.
ATCAACTCGGTCGCTCAGATCGTGGACCTTCTGGAGTCGGAGTCTCGAGTCGGGAGTGAGATGAAGGCCATCTTTTCTCCTACGTACCTCCCGGAAGGATTCACCCCTGAAGACAGCATATCCCCCTCCGACCCCTACTTTGGGAGTGGCTACACCAACGCCAGCGGAGACCTCCATCTCTTCATCGCGAGGGAGCCATTCTACGACAGGCCTGAGATAGAGCAAGGACACGTTGAGGAGGTCAGGGTCAGCGGTCAGATCGCATACCTCTTAAGAGGCGGCTGGATCACCATCGTACGGGACGAACAGGCGGCTCCGGTGGAGTACTGGGACTCGGAGTTAAGTCTGAGTATCTTCCTGAATCTCGGCGACGGCTGGTTCATGATCACGGTACTCCCTTACTCTAAGGAGCGCGGTCTCGACGAACGTGAGTTGCTGCGGGTGGCGGAATCCATGAGGCTAGTAAGCGAGAGGCAAGAGTGATCGGCTGCGCCGTGATAGACCAGTTCCGCATGAGTAGGGGCCAGCTCCAGAGGGAATAGAAATTCTTTACGTTGGCAATTGCTTCTGACGATTCACATAGCCCCTAATGGAAATAAGAGGTTTGGGGAGTAGAACCCCACTAGTAAAAGTGCACTTCCTAGAAACCGCTTTGCATACCTAGCTCAAGTACAAAATAGGTCTGGAGCTGGGGGGACTCGTACTTAACTATGAAATAGCCACGTCACGTCGATGCTTCCCACACCAGTTACCACAACTGCAACGGGTAAAAATCTCAGGAACAGGCCCGTGGGGTCAGCTTACCCCCCCGTACCACATCGAACTATGTGGCCAACTCAGGCTGATGTCTCATTCCAAAATATTGAGGACGCCGTCGATTCAACTTGATGCTCCTAGGTGTCGAGTCAGACTCAATGACGCTGGCCAATGGGACGGATTTCCCGGTGTTCCTCGTTGTACGCTCGCAGCAAGTTCGAGTCTATTCAAGTGGGCCTAAGCATACCGTACTGCGAACTTTTCGCTGGGAGGTAGTTATATGAGGAAGGCGCCTATCAGCCCCGGATAGCCACTCACGAGCCTCCGCCCACTAGATTTGAGGTTCTTCTAATTCCAACTCAGTTGGTTCCAGGTCTTCACCCAACCCCGCAAATGGCTGGGGATGTGGTTCCTGCTAGCATGAGAAATCGCGCCTTAACATGCAACCCTGTGGTTGCGTATTGTATTCGCGCATGCACAAAGACTTGGTCTTCAAGGCATTCGCGGACCCAACACGGAGGTTGATGCTGGACGAACTCTCTGAGCGCAAGGAGCAGACGCTTTACAAGCTCACGGAGCGCTTGATCATGCGACACAAAGTCGCCATCTCCCGACAGGCTTTAGCCAAGCACATTGATGTTCTAGAAAAAGCGGGGCTCGTAAGCTCAGAGAAGCGTGGCAAGTATCGTATGCTTGTCTTCAACGATGAACCCCTCAGGGCTGTCATGGATCGATGGCTCAAGTGACACTATGAAAAGAAAGGAGGCCAGATATGCGCATTGCACTCACCAGCGTTTTCGTAAATGACCAGGACGAAGCCCTGAGGTTCTACACGGAGACCCTCGGCTTTGTGAAGAAGCATGACTTGCCTGTGGGGGAATTCAAGTGGCTTACCGTCGTCTCGCCCGATGAGCCAGATGGGACCGAGCTTCTGCTTGAACCAAATGAAAACCCGGTAGCACGAGAATTTCAGAAAGGGATAATTGACCAAGGCATCCCAGCGGCGTCATTTGGCGTTATGGACATCCGTGCAGAGTATGAGAAACTGAAGTCACTGGGCGTAGCTTTTACGATTGAGCCAACAGAATTGCCCAACGTCACCATTGCGGTCTTTGACGACACCTGCGGCAACCTGATCCAGATAATGCAGACGTAACTACGACCGACCAGACTATCCCGCTTGGGACGCGGACGCAGCCTAGCCCGTCCTGGCACTTGGTGGGCCTATGTGTACTGAACTGAGCCTGTCCCAGAAGTGGAAATTGCGGATAGGGGGAGCAGATAGAGGTCAAAGGGTTCGCTGAAAGGCCCTGGCCTGAGCGGGTAGGACAGGCGACGGAGCGATGGGTCAGCTGCTGTCATCACTGCAGGTCAGGAGACGGGACAAGGCTCCGGGCCATTAAATAGACCGATGAAGGGGCTGGAGCGCCACACCCGCCAGAGAGTGCGCAGGTTGAAGGCTGTGGCCAGCATTGTCCACTCGGCCGCCACGTTAACGAGGCCGCGCAGCAGGAATCTCCGTGCCCCCTGTTGTTCCTTGATGATTCCGAAGACAGGCTCGACCAGTTGCTTTCTCAGCTTGTACGCCTCTCTAGCTGCTGAGGTGGACATCCAGGCACGATGACGGCGCAGCACTGCGTCATGCGGACCTATCGCCAGGCTCCGCCCAATCTCTTTGGCCTTCGTGCAGACTCCGAAGGCTGGGCACACCTGGCAGACGACCCCGGAGGCCCGGTACAGACGCAACGGGACTCCATTCGTATGTTGGATACGAACGAACTTGAGCGTCTGTCCCTGCGGACACGTAAAGCTGTCGCTCTGCTCGTCGTAGGTGAATCGGTCCTTGTGATATGGGTCTTTGAGGAACCGTTGCCGCGACTCCGACACTACCACCTGCTGATCTCGACGGGCGCATTCTTCCAAGTGACTCGCGGCGAAGTATCCGGCATCGGCCAACGTCATCTGCGACTTCGTCCCCATAGTCTCCTCGGACTGCTCGACCATCGGCACCAGCAGGGCATTGTCATTGGCTGCATCCACCACGTCCACGGCGGTGACCAACATGCCGGTCGCTCCCCCATCCGTCTCTGTGGGTGAGACCATAGCCTGAGCGTTGTAGCCAGCCACGATGCCTTGCCTACCCTTCATCAGCCTGGCGTCTGGGTCGGTCAGGTTGATGCGCTTGTGGCGCTTCTGACTCGTGAGATCGTCCATCGCCTGCCTCACCTGCTCTCTCAAGACCTCCTTGTCAGCCAACTCCTCAGGCAGATGGGCAACAGCAGTGTCTTCTCCCGCTTCGTTCTGAGCCTCAAGGTCGGCTATCGCACGCTCCAGCCGCTCCAACAGACCACGCAGTCCCTCGGCGTCGTAGCTCCTGTTCAGCGACGCGTTGGCGACCACCTTCGTACCATCCACCGCCTGAACCGCCAGGTCCACCAACTTCATCGTCACTGCCGTACGCACCGTCCGCTCGAACAGCTTCCTCATGGCCTGCCGATGCCCTTTGTAGAACCTCCACAGGGTGTTGTGGTCAGGATGCTGCCACCCGGTCAGCCACAGGTACGGTATCTGGTCCCGGCAGGCCGCCTCCAGCTTCCGGCACGAGCGCACCCCGGTCATGAAGCCGTACAGCCACACGCTCAACAGCGCACGTGGATGGTAGGCTGGCGCTCCCAGCACCTCCCCGTCTATCTTCACCCCAAGCTCCGCCCAGTCCTCCCGGTCCAAAGCGTCAACGAACTCGGCCACGAATCGCGCTGGATGGTCCAACGGCAACAGTTCGTCAAGCGTCGGCGGCAACATCCATATCTGCTCTCGGCCCATCTCTCGAAGCGGCATCTCAACATCTCCCCAATTTATGTCGCCTCGAAAATACACCCAACGACATACCCATGGCCAGTTCAGACTTCTGAGACAGGCTCAACTGCGAACTTTTCAGTTGGTGGTGGAGCTATGAACCTCAGGCGAAAGAATGCGCGCGTCGGCGTCATGGCTGACCGAGTCAGAGAGGGACTGGGGCACGTACATGGTCGGTCGTAGTTGGCAATACGTCGCCATCTACCGTCCTCGAATATCGTGGGGCAACTGGGTACGCCCTTTCAGTACGCATCCTAGAGGGCAACTGCGGTTGGATGGCACAGGTTCGCTCTCGTCCGTGCCGCAGCCAAACGGGTTGGGCAGGATCCAACAAAGCTCCAGAAAGCACGGTGGTGTCCCCATAGTACCCCATCCGAATCGGTCCAAGCGGCGTGAGTAACCTGACCTTCTCGGACCTGGGCTCAGTTGACTAGCGCCGTACATTCGGAGTGGTGGCCTGCACCCTGTGGGCCACTCCATTAACGTACACGTCATAGATGGCGCACGGCTCGTAGAAGTCGTCGTATCCGTCCAGAAAGAACCGTGTCTTAACAATCTCTAATGTCGCGCCACAAGCGATCTCGCCGAGATTGACAGGTACCGAGTTGACCACGTCGATGGTAATGGGAGCATAGCTTTAGACACCGTAGCCGGCGAACTCGTGGCAGATGCTGGGTTGAGTGGTTACCAACTCGAACATTGGAGGCACACCAGCCTTTCCGCTCAGTTTGATGCTTATGCCCTCGACAGGGGCTGGCAGTTTCGCCTGATCGTCAGCACAGGCTTCGCTGGTCGGGGCAGGGAGGCGCTTGCTGGCCAGGTCTTCTATAGCTTTCACAATGGCATCGTAACGCCCCCATCCAGCCCCCTGGGCGCAAAAACGGAGAATTCATTGAGTTGGCCTCCAAGCTCAACTGCTGTGTGGTAGGAGGATGCATCCGGTAAAGCCAAGCGCATTTCTTCGTTATCCTTGAGCTCTAAGATGTCATTCGAGTACAGCGCCCGCCAGAGCTGCTCCTGGTCATGGAGTGAAATTGTGGCTTCCGAGCACTCCATCTCTACTTCTTGATTGCCAACGCCTCTAGATACTCCTTTGTAACTGAACTGCGTCGAATAGACGAAGTAACTACGCGATGTTACGACCATCGCGACCCACGCTCTCATGGAGACCTTTCCGTCCGTGAAGTCGTCTAAAGGAATTGGAGACGGGGCCGGCGTGAATTCGGGTGTCAGGCTCGATGGTGGTGGTGTGACGACTTGGGAGCCAGTTACCGGCGTTTCGGAAAGTGCCATCGTTCCTAACGGCGCCGGGGTTCCTGAGGAACCAGCCTGCGGCGTTGTTGGAGAGCCGCAGGCGGTCGCAATCAGCCCGATCGTGGCGACGATGGCGATGACGGCAATCAGTGTCTTGGCTCGGATCGCCGTCGCTGAGGGAGTGTCCATGTCTAGCCGGAACGGCACCGTCCGGGAGCGCTCCTGACCTGTAAGTTCGATTCGTGTTCTCGAGTCGGGCTCGTCGAAGCTGCACGATATGATCTGGTTAGCGTTAGCTTGGTCGGCACCACCTCTTGTCCTGTGACCGGCGTAGTCTCTCCCGCCGTAACCGCGATCGACACACAGATGACCTCCACTCGCATGGGGCACTGGGGGCCAGGAGGGATTGGCGGTCGCTGTCGTCACCTCGTCTGGTCAATAACGTTTTCTGTAGCTTCGTGGGAACAGACTGACGTCCGGGAAACCCTGGATCTCAACGACCTCGCCGGAGGTGCCGACTGCCCACATCCTACGCTGGTAAACAGTCACTATGAGGTCGGCGTCGATAATTGGGACACCGAGATGCATGGGCAGTGGCAGGCCGATTTCTAGTACCGGCTCGCTTAAACGGACCTCCACCTCCTGAGTGCTGCTACTTCTGAATGCGTTGGTGATGTTGATTCGTATTGCAGAGACCGGCTGATTGAACCTGCATGAGCCAGTGTTCTTGGCGTCAAACCCGGTCGGTATCGGGTCTTTCCCAATAAGTGCGATAATTGCCAGCGGGTCTTGGTCGGTCTTCCAATGGCAGTCGACAGCGAGGCGTCCACCCTTCGGCATCTCATCTGAGCCCTCCGGATCACGCTCTGGCACCAGCAATTCTCGTTCAATTCCATTCACCCATACTGTGACCGTCTCGCCGGCCGCAAATTCCTCCAGTGGGATCCTGTATTCTAGAGTTCGTTGTTGACACGGCCTGTTATAGACTCCATCCGGACCGGGGAGGTTCTCAAAGTTGATGTCGGTGACTAATATGTAGACCTTTAGACGGTCTCCATCCCGTTCCAATTCGTGCCTGCTCGGCCGGATACAGCTAAGTGTCAGGGTATAGTCAGCTATCAGGAGCGGTGCCGTTTCAGTTGTGGTGTGGCTCAGACGAACGTTATCGATGGTCGGTAAGTTTAGAACGTCCTCGGGTGCCGTTTGTGCGGACCCTGGCGGGCAATCTGCTGCACTGTCGGTGGCCAGCGCGGTCATGGGCTTCTCGTTAACCTGTACCAGGTATGTTTTGCAGGGTTCGTACAGATGCTCCTTCCCCTCAAGGACTCGTGACGCCTCCACCATGATCGGCTCATCACTGCACTCACCACTTCGATACTTGGGCATGTGTTCGATATTGGCGTACGGCCATGGATAGACTACGGTGTTGAATCTCAACCGCGAAATCTCGCGGCAGTCATTGGGTAGTCGCACGGAGACCACTAGATCGGCACTAGGGCTGGGGCCGTCGCTGAGGACGATTCTTGCGCCCTCGACCGGGGGTTCAACTCCGGGGTAAGGCATACCACCGCCGGTCTGCGCTTCAGATCCCTGGGAACCAACGGAGGGTCCCGTTGGAGAGCCGCAGGCTGTCGCAATTAGCCCGGCCATGGTGACAGTAGTGATGGCGGCAATCAGTGTCTTCATTCTTGGCTGAATCTCTCCATAACCCACTGATTCTATCCTTATAGACGTTGAGCGAAGGGGAATAGTTCCCGCCAGGGTAATCCAAATACCAACAGTGCTGGTCTACCCAAAGATGGGCTCCAGGAGAAAGCAAAGCTAAGTTCGTATTCCGAGACACGTAGGTCGGGATTGGTGGACCTGGCGAGACGAAATCAAGAACTTTCGTCCTTGCATTCCAGCTATCGACTTGAGGGATAGCATACGGATCCCGATCGTTTGGGCCGATCGGTTTACGTTCCGCGTGGAGATCGAGGAGGGTCGGCCTCCCCCTGGAACGCGGGATCGCTCTGCTGCTGGCGGCGTAATGAGATGTCTAGTTGGTTCCCGGGAGGTCTGGTCCAGGAACCAACAGTCGTACACTCGCTTCACGCCATGTATTGCGGAAAGGCGGGGTCTTGATTATGAAATCATGCCTTGGCGAGTATATCTGCGACCACATACATCTCAAGTCATTCCCTCCCGGCGGGGCAAGGGGTTTTGGGGGCCTGGCCTGAGAATGTCGAAGGGATGTGCCCCTAGAGCTAAAACCCACTCGCGCGGGTGGAAAGAATCACCTCCAATTTTGACGTGATCTCTTATTCCTGCTGGGGCGACGGCACCCAGCCCTTGATCTCCCGCCAGTTGGACGGAGTGTCCCGGAACCGACCCACGTTGAGCTCACTAATATCCGTGAAGGAGACCTCGCCCAGGATGACAAGCTCGCTGACCGCCCTCCCCACCGCCGGCGACAGGCCGAAGCCAGTGGCGGACATGGTGGCTATGATGAAGTTGCTGGGGGTATCCAGTCTCTCAATGACGGGCCAGCGGTCGGGGGTCAACTCTACGACGCCGCCCCAACTCCGAATAAGCCGGAGGTCGGGCGCGTCTTCGTATAGATTGAGCAGTCGTCTCGCCAGGTTGCGGATGAGTGGCGTTGTCCGCTTCTCGGGCGTCGACATGTCGGTAACGTCGATCCACTCGTGGGGGCCGCCGCCGCAGGTCAAATTGCCGCGCTTGGTCTGCCGACCGTACGTTCCGTTGCCGGCGAATTGGCCCGGCCACATCGGAGGCAGTGGCTCGGTCACAATCTGCTCGACCCGGCCGTGGGCCAGCGGCAAATATACTCCCGCCATCTCGGCGATCATACCCGCCGAGGGGCCAGCCGCATCGATCACGAAGTCGGCTCCGAACGTACCCTTGTCAGTCTCCACGCCGGTGACCCGCACCCGATCTTTGTGTTCAACCAGTTCGGGGACTGCGAGGGAGCCATGCTCCGTCCCGGGAACGTCCATAGCGCGGACAACTGGCGGGAGGTGCTCCGGGCCTTACCAGTGAGGAGGTCGCGGCCCTGGTCGAGGAGGCCACCCTGTCGGCGGAAGATATCTCGGAGGTGGTGGCCCAGGCTGTCGAGGCCGAGACGAAACCACAGTATGCCTCCGGTGGGCAGAAGTACGGTGGCACACTGAAGATCGGACTGTCGGCCGGCGGGGGCCTGGACCCGCACATTGCGGGGCTGGCCGACGGGGAGAGCGTCTACGGCGAATCGGTATACGACAACGTGGCCGAGTTTGACTACGATGGTATCACCGTGGTGCCGGACGTGGTGAAGTCGTGGGAAATGAGCGCGGACCTGACGACATGGACTCTCAAGGTTCAGGAAGGGATTAAGTTCCACCATGGGCCTGAGCTGACGTCGGCGGACGTCAAGTTCACCCTCGAGCGTATTCTCGATCCTGCGACGGCGTCCCCGACCCAGGGCCAGATAGCCTTCATCCAGAACATAACCACCCCGGACGCCTATACCGTAGTGGTGGAGGCGGAAGGGCCCCACGCCGCCGTGATAGACAAGTTCACGAACTATCACATGAGGGTCGTTCCGAACGGCATCACCAACGACGAATTAAGCACCGGGGAGTGGGGCTCCGGCCCGTACACCCTCTTCGAGCACGACCCGGCGGAGCGCACGATATTGAAGCGCTACGAAGACTACTGGAAGGGTACCGGCTTTGTTGATGAGATCGCCATGTTCTACATGCCAGAGTCGATTACCCGGCTCGCGGCCCTGAAGTCGGGGGCCGTCGACTTCGTCCGCAACATGCCCTTTTCAGCGCTCGAGGAATTGCGGGCCGATCCGGACATTCGGGTGGCGAGTGCTTCTAGCGGCGGCCTTCGGGGCATCAACATGCACGTCAACAGGGCGCCGTTTGACAACAAGAACCTGCGGAAGGCGATGCAGTACGCCGTGGACCGGGACTTCGTTCGTGAGGCGACCCAGTTCGGCATGGGCGACAATATGAACGACCAACCCGTCTGGATAAACGACCCGCTCTACTGGAAGGAGCAGCCGATAATAAAGCAGGACATCGCGAAGGCGAAGGAGTACCTGGCTATGGCCGGCTACCCTGACGGCATTGATATCCAACTGCACGCGGCGGACCTGCTGCAGATGCTCGACATGGCGCTGGCGTTCAAGGAGTCGGTGGCGGCGGCCGGCATCAACGTGGAGGTGGTCAATACGCCGGCACCCACGTTCTGGACAGAGACCTGGATAAACGAGTGCTGCCCCTTCGTCACCGTCAATTGGAGGGGGCGTCCTGCCACCGCGCTCGTTGAGATAATGTTGAGGACTGGTCAGGCCTGGAACGACTCGTTCTACAGCAACCCCCGCCTTGACGAGCTCCTGGGCCTGACCAACGCGACGGCCGACAAGGTCTTGCAGAAAGAGTACCTCCAGGAGATACAGGAGATGCTGATAGACGACGTGCCGAACCTCTACTTGATGCACACACCCAAAATCCTCCCGCACCAGGCCCGCGTCAAGGGCGTCCGGGTTAACCTCTCCCCCGCAGACCATCGCTTTGATGAGTGGTGGGTCGAAGACTAGCAGGCTGCTGAAAAAGGGGGCGTGCAGAGGGGCGAAGCCCCTTTGCCGGGAGTCTGAGAGCCTGCCTGTATGTCATGATCAATAACAACGCTTGTGGGTAGAGTGGGCAGTCTCGGCGAGCTGTCCACGCTATCCACAGCACCGAGGAGTGGGAAATGGGGGGCCACTGTGGCAGGATGGGGGTTGTGGTGTGTGGCCCAAGCCTGCCCTGCCCAGTGGAGTGGCTTGCCGGTCGCTGGATCAAGAGTGCCTTAGTGGCCCGATCCCCTCGCAGGAGTGCGCTGACACGTCCCTAGGGGCACTCTACCACAAGGAGGAGGCGGTATGACGACCGTCTCATCGGTATAGACCCCCACCCGGGGCACCACGCGGCGGCGGCGCTGGATATCCGCGGAGAGGTGCAAGGTGTGCGGGAATTTCCAAATAGCCCCGATGGGCTGGTGTCTTTTCTGGGCTGGGTGAAGAGCCTGGAGAGCGTCCAAGTGGCGGTGGAAGGTTCGACGCAGACCTTCTTCGCTCCGTGGCTCACGCGGATTATGGCCGAAGGCATAGCGGTTGTGGCCGTCCCCACTCAGCGAGTCGTGGAGTGACGCGAGCGTCGCAAGACGGACCCGCACGACGCAGTGCTGGTAGCTCGGGTGCTGCAGGCCGAACCCACTCGGGCTGCAGTCAATCCCCCGGCGTGGCTCCGGCCAGTGCAGGAGCTCACGCGCACGCGCCAGCACTTGGCCCAGCAGCTGCAAGCGGACCGCATGCGCCTGGGTGCGCTGCATACGCCGGCCGTGCGAGCAAGCCTGGAGCGTATCGTGGACGCTTTGGCGGCGGAGGTAAAGGCCCTGGAAAGGCAAATCGACCAGGAGGTGCAGGCCGTGGCTCCGTGGATCTCCCGGGTGTGGGCACCGTCATCGCCGGTCTGCTGCTGGCCGAGGTCGGGGACATCAGGCGCTTCCGGACCAAGCACCACTTCGCCAGCTACTGCGGAGCCGCGCCCGTGCCCTGGGAGAGCGGGGCCAGCGAGCATGTCCGGGTCAATCGAGGCGGCAACCGGCGTCTGAACTGGGCTATTCACATCATTGCCCGCACCCGCTTGCGTAGCCCGCACCCGCTTGCGTATCGATGCAACGTCCCAGGCTCTGGTGGCTCGGAAGGAGCACGAAGGCAAGACCCATCGGGAGGCCATACGTATCCTCAAGACCTACCTGGTCCGACAGCTCTACGGCGTGATGACAGAACTGTTACAGCCAGGACCAGGACTCGCTACGACATCTTGACATACAAGGTTCTGAGCCTGTCGAAGGGGTGTCCCTCAGCTATAACTTCTTGCCCCTTTCTGGCCAGGAAGGGGGCTAGGGGGATGGGCCAAAGGGTTTTTCGCCATGTGGTTCAGGAAATAGGTTGACCTTTGTTTTATGCGGCGGCGGCACGCTAGGAAGCTTACAGGTAGGCGTCTTGGAGGCCTTGCTGGAGCGCGGTGTGGTGCCCGACATTATGGTGGGGACCAGCGTCGGCGCCCTTAATGGGGCCTGACTGGTTACCCTCAACTGGCTTCCCCGAGGCGCGAAGATTCAAAGGAGGAAAGAAACATGGCCGGGAACCTGAAGGACCGACTGGATGGAGGTGAGGTCATTGTCCTGGACGGCGCCATAGGCACCCAGCTTCAGGACATGGGCGTGCCCATGGACCCTGTGGCATGGTGTGGGCCGGCCAACGTCACGCACCCAGCGTCCGTCGTGCAGATGCACGAGCGGCATATCCGGGCGGGGGCGGACGTTATCACCACAAACACCTTCTCTACTGTGCGCCCAATGCTGGAGAACGCTGGATATGGCTCCATGGTCAGAGAGATCAACACCCGGGCGGTCCACCTGGCTCAGGAGGCGAGGGCCCGGGTCTCGGCCGACAGGCCGGTCTACATCGCCGGCTCCATTTCGAGCCACATAGTAGGGCGGAATCCGCACACGGGGGAGATCGGCATCGAATGGGCCTTCCCTCCCGGTGGGCCCTGGGCCTATTCCCCTAGCGCCCGTATCCCGGCCGACGAGCTGACGGACTACTACGACGAGATGGCAGGCACGCTCGCCGAGGCAGGCGTGGATCTGTTCCTCGTGGAGCCCACGGGCCGCGACAACGAGGCCCGAGTAATCGAGTCGCGCGCCGCCAAGGCCACGGGGCTGCCGGTCTGGGTGGGATTCGACGCCCATGTTAGCTCCGATGAGACCATGGTGCTTGGGAGTCGCAGACGACAGTCGGGTCCCCCACCGGCTGGGGCGCGAATGATCAATGAGAACATGACACTGGCGGAAGCCATCGCGGAGGTCGCACCTGTGCGCCCCGACGTCATGGCGGTGTTTCACTCCAGAATCACGGACCTCACCGCTGGTCTCCAGGTGATGCTCAATGAGTGGTCCGGCCCGGTGCTGGCGTATCCCGACGCGGGAAGAATGGACTATGTGCAGACCTGGCGGGACCGCACAGCGACCAACGAGGAGTCACGAGCGCAGTTCACGGAAGCGGCCCAAAAGTGGGTCGATATGGGAGTACAGGTCGTGGGCGCGTGCTGTGGCTTCGGGGCAGACTACATAAAGCCGCTCAAGGAGGCGCTGCCCGACAAGATAGCCCGACCCAGAAAGGCCTAGAAGCTATCCCAAAGTGGCCGTATGAGGGGTGGAAAGCGTTCGGACGCAGTCTGAGGAGGGCCGGGTGGGAACGACAACGCAGGGGTGGGGCGCGGGGCCATCGGGGCTTTCGGCATGACTTTCGTGTCACCCCCTGGGCCGGCCCAGAGCAGGCTCCGTACCAGCCTGGGGCCCTGGGGGAGATTGGCTATCCGACCCACCCCGTTCGTGGGGGCCCCCAGGCCCGGTCGATGGGCGGCGGCCCTTTGACATTTGACACCACGGTGTGTACCGTCAGCACATATGGGACAGGTGAGGGGGATTTGAGAAGCAACAGAATGAGGTGATTCCGCACCAGGTCCGCCGCGGCCTCGCGGTCACACTCCGTACCAACGCCGGCCGGGTAGGGTTCTTCATAGTCCTGGTCCACGGGTTCCTGGCCATCTTCGGGCCATACGTAGTGCCCTACAACCCAACCGAATTCGATTCGGAGGCGCTAGCCATCCGGCTAGATGGACCGTCGTGGGACCACCTTCTGGGCACCGACCTCTTCGGCCGGGACGTTTTCAGCCGAGTGATCGCAGGCGCGCGCTCGATTGTCTGGATATCGGTCGCCGGTACGGCGCTGGTCTTAACGTTGGGCACCATCGTGGGGCTTACCAGCGCTTACCTGGGTGGCAAGGTCGACCAGCTCCTGATGAGAATAGTGGACGTCAATCTGGCGTTTCCCGGTCTTCTACTAGCCCTGTTGGTGTTGAACGTGGCAAACAAATGGCTGACCGGAATCGACGAATCCTGGATCATCATCGTGACAATCGGGATATCCTCCTTTCCGACCAACAGCCGCGTGATTCGAAGCGCGACGCTGGCCATCAAGCCGCAGGAGTTCGTGCAGAGCGCCCGTCTTCGAGGCGAATCGGTGGCCTACATAATCTTCCGGGAGATACTGCCCAACGTGGTCCCCGTCATCGGGGTGGAGGCGTCAATTCGCATAAGCTTCGCCCTGCTTTTGACGGCTTCCCTTGGCTTCCTGGGTCTTGGTGTCCAGCCACCTACTCCCGACTGGGGCCTTATGGTTAGCGAGAGTCGCAAACACCTGTCCACAGCCCCGTGGGCCGCGGTCGCGCCGGCCTTAGCCATGGCCTCGCTGGTCGTCGGCGTCAACATTCTCGCCGACGGGATTCGGCAGTCAGTCCAGCTACCTAAGAGCAGGGACGCTCAGTGACCACGGGGAGCTTAGACGGAACTTCCCTTCTCGAAGTGGAGAACCTCGCCGTCACTTTCTATACGCCCCGCAGCACCGTCATGGCGGTCCGTGACGCTTCTCTGCGGATCCAGCGCGGCGAGATACTCGGCCTGGTAGGAGAGTCAGGGTGTGGCAAGTCCACGGTCGCATTCGCGCTCATGGGCTACCTCCCGGGCTCAACCCAGGTGGACGGAACGATTCGGTTTGAAGGAACCGACGTCGCTTCACCTGGACCCCGCTGAGCTTCGCCAGCTTCGCGGAAATCGAATCGCCATGGTCTACCAGGACCCGGCGACATCGCCGACGCCGACCATGCGTGTCGGGCCCCAGCTCGAAGAGGTCCTGCGGGAGCACCTCAAGTAGAACCGAGGCGAAGCCCGCGATCGCACGGCGGAGCTTTTTGAGAGCGTGGGCCTGGGCGGACCCCACCGCAGTTCGGTGCTGCTTGAAATGTCGTCAACAGTCACTTTGGGAGGGTTAAGCATGCCATCACAAGACATCATGGAGCGGTTGGGCGCAGGCGAAGTCCTGTTGATGGACGGCGCGACCGGCTCAGAGCTACAAGCACGCGGCGTCGAGGTGCTGATCGGCGCCGCGAGGGAGACGCTGGGACCATGGTCGGCTACGGCCAACGTCGATGCGCCCGACGTGGTGCAGCAGGTTCACGCTGACCATCTGCGCTGTGGCGCTGAGATTATCATTTCAAACAACTTCTGGACAGGTCCATCCAGAATGGCTTATGCGGGCCTCGCCGACCAGTGGGAGCGCTACGCCAGGGCAGGCGCTCAAAACGCCATCAAGGCCCGGGACGAGATGAATCCGGAGGCGTATGTGGCCGGAGGCATAGCGCCGTCCGCCACCCAGCGAGGGGATTACATACCGCCTGAAAACCATCCGTTGAACCCGGAGGATCTCTCTGATGTCCAGATTCTCGGCGAGGAGGCTGTACGCGGAGAGTTTGCCGATCAGGCCAAGGTTCTGGCGGAGGTGGGGGTCGACCTGATTCTGCCGGAGTTCGTGGGTTACATCGACGACTGCGTGGCTGCGGTTGACGGCTGCGCCGAGGCTGGGCTACCGGTTTGGCTCGGCGTGCGCAACATCAACCTGGATGGCACGATGGAGTTTGGCGAGAGCCTTCGAGACCTTGCCTCGGTGCTCAGAGGACATAAGGTGGATATGATTCTTCTCATGTGTTGTCCGGCGGAGTCCATCTCCGCGGGGCTGCCCATCCTACGGGACGCGTTCGACGGCCCCGTTGGTGCCTATCCGAACGTCGGGTACAACCCGCGGGGAAAGTTTGGCGCGATAAGATACGATACCGGGACGGAGGTGTTTCCCATGCTGGGGGGAGGTACGACATCTAAACTTGCCGAGTTTGCCCGCGAATGGATTGAGATGGGCGCTCAGGTGGTGGGCGGGTGCTGCGGCATGGGCCCGGAGTACACCCTGGCCATGCGACCGGTGGTGGATGCCGCTTGACTCAGCATGGTATGTGAGATGAACGGCAGCTTCGGGCCGGTTCGGATGGCCCAGTACGGCACCAAGCACGGCCACGCCGGGGGCGTACTCCAGGTCATACTCGATAACCCTGACGTGGAAGTCGTGGGCGTGTATGAGCCTGACCGTGCAAGACGAGAGTCCCTCGAGGCATCGCGGTCGGCCCCGTGGTCTCAGGTGAGCTGGTTCGACGACGCCTCTGAGTTCCTCGACGATCCCTCGGTGGTGGCCGTCTCCTCCGAGGGGCGCAACGACGAGAGCCTGACACACACCGAGCAGATCATCGACTCAGGCAAGCACGCCTTCTACGACAAGCCCGCGGGCGACGATTACGCCCGGTTCCAGCGGGTCGTGGTGAAGGCGCACGAACGGACCCTGCTGGTCCAGATGGGCTACATGTTCCGCTACCACGACGGCTTCTCTCGCATCGCCCAGTGGGCGCGCTCAGGCTTTCTGGGGAATATCTTCGCCATAAGGGCCCACCTGTCCACCAACATCCCGCCCGAATCCCAATCGTGGATTTCGGTCCATAGAGGCGGCATCCTCTACGACCTGGCAGGTCACATGATCGATCAGATCGTCTGGATACTCGGTCGCCCCGACAAGGTCACGTCCTTCCTGCGGCGCGATGTCTCCACCGTTGAGGGCTTCAACGACAACACCCTGGCCGTGTTCGAGTACGACAGCGCCTTGGCCATGGTCGACATCGCGGCCATGGAGCCAAGCCTGATGGCCCGCCGGTTCGAGGTTTATGGTGACAAGGGTTCCGCCATCATGGAGCCCTTCGAGCCCGCCGATACCATCAGGCTCTGCCTTACCAAGGCTCGGAGCAGCTTTCCTGCGGGGGTGTCCACCGTGGTCCTGGAGGACCGGCCCCGGTACGTCGGCAGCCTTGCGGCTTTCGTCAAGGACATCCGCGGCGAGAAGAAGCCCGACCGCTCCCTCGACTACGAGCTTCTCGTACAGGAAACGCTGCTGAGGGCGACTGGCGCGTTGTAAGACAAACACAAAGGCGCACAAGGTTGAGTCTTTGCCGCCTGCCTGACATTGGTGGACTCGGGCTTGCCGGGCACCGGCCACAAGTTGGACCGGTATATGCGGTCGATTGGTCGGGACCCGACGGGTGAGTACATACTGATGACCCACAGCCAACCAGACCACAGGGCCGCCGCCTTCGGAATCACCCGCCGCACCGGACCGACGATCGTGGCCCATCACGTGGACACCAAGGCCACGCTGGAAGGTGATGTCTCCCTCAGCTACATGGACATCGTCACCAGACGGTTCCAAGATCGGATTCACGTCCCGCAGGAACGGCAATAGGGATATCGACGTGATAGATGCCGATACTTCCAACGAGATTGTTGAGCGATAGCCTGAGCCCCAGTGGCCCACCGGCGGTCAAAGCATTATCATAGGCCGAGGACGGTGAGACCGCTGCGGGAGGCAATCCCATAGCACGCTACATCTTCATCCGATTGATCCTGATCGTGGCGACCCTGATCGCGGTGTCGTTGATGATCTTCGGGGCGACCGAGTTTCTGCCCGGAGATGCGGCGTCGGTGATGCTGGGCCAGCAGGGCACGCCCCAGAACGTGGAGAATCTGCGCCACCGGATGGGCCTGGACCGCCCCGCTTACGTGCGTTACCTGGCCTGGATTTTTGGATGGACGGATGATGAAGGCGCTGTGTTCAGGTCTCAGGACGGGGGAGAGACGTGGAATCGGCTGGCGGTGTCAACGGTCACGCCCATCAGCAGATTCACCTTTGTATCGCCCAGCCTGGGTTGGGCCGTTACCGAGAGGCGTATCTACAACACCAAAGACGGCGGGGCCCGGTGGACCAGGCAGCTTCGATCGGAGCAGCCGCTGAAGGCGATCGCATTCGCAGACGAGATGAACGGCCTGGCCGCCGGTAAAGGTGGAAGCATCTACCGTACCACGGTGGGTGGATACCCGCCGCCCGGACAGGGACTGTGCGACGGCAGGACGTGTGAAGAGGAGGAGGACTCCACATGGGATCGAGTTGAAAGCGGGACCACCTTGGAGCTTAACGACATCACCTTCCTTAAAGATGGCCGTGCCTGGATAGTCGGTGACAGGGGTCTGGTGCTCCGGTCCGATGACGGCGGAGCCACCTGGGAACTGGTGGAGACCGATGTCGAAGAGGCCCTTCTGTCGGTAGCCTTTGCCGACGCCCGCAACGGTGTGGCTGTCGGGGAAGGCGGCACGATCCTGGTGACCAACGACAGCGGCACGAGCTGGCTGCCGGGTAAAGTGGAGGGCGGCACAGGTGCCCGGCTTAACGCGGTCGACTTCGCAGACACCGCCAACGTGTGGGCGGTCGGCGGGGGCGGAACGGCGCTGCATAGCGCGGACGCCGGCTTGACTTGGACCCAGTGGGCAATCTCCACGCCGCTGGACGGCACGCTTCACGCCGTCGCCTTCGACGGCACCGACGGGGTTGTGGCGGGAGTTGAGGGAACTGTGCTGACAACCGCCGACGGCGGAGCCTCGTGGACCAAAAGAGAGGTCCTCGAGGTTGTGGAGGGATCGTTCCCTCGAGAGCGATTTCCGACGAAAAGACCATTGAACGGCCTGGCTGTTCGGCTAACCGAGTCCGGTGAGATCATGGCGTGGGCCGTTTCGGCCAATACGGTCTGGGAGTGGGGTCTGCTGGGAGGCAACATGGGAGATTCTCCCCGCACGGGCAACCCGATCTCGGAGATGATATGGCGCAAGCTTCCCAACTCCGCGATCCTCGCAGTGGCGGCCTTCATCGTCGCGGTTCCCACATCGGTTGCCGCCGGCGTGTGGGTGGGATTGCGGCCAGACACCAAGCTAGACCGCATCCTTAGCCAGGGGAGCCTCCTGGCGATATCCATGCCCGAGTTCGTGACCGGGATTTTGCTGATGCTGATCTTCGCATCAATGCTGGGGTGGCTGCCATCGTCCAGCATTTTGCCGCTCGGCGAGGGCGTCCTGGACAAACCCGAGATCCTGGTGTTACCCATCGTGACAGTTACCGGCGCCCTCTTCGCCTACATTCTGCGGATGGCGCGAGCCAACGTCATCGAGGTAATGAACAGTCCAAATGTCCGCACCGCCGTGCTCAAGGGGCTCCCCATGAGGCGGGTCGTAATACGACACGTACTCCCCAGCGCGATACTGCCCACCATCACGGTTGTCACCACCAGCATTGGTTGGATGTTCGGCGGACTTATCATCGTCGAAACCGTCTTCGCCTACCCTGGAATTGGGAGCCTTCTGCTCACGTCAATCGACAGCCGGGACGTGCACTTGCTTCAGTCGTTAGCAATGGTCATAGCTTCGGTATACGTCTTCAGTAACCTGATTGCCGATCTGACGTACGCCGCGCTAGATCCGCGGATCAGGTACACGTAATGGCCACCCTACGCCTCCAATCGCGGTTTGATGCTGCTTCCCTCGCTCCGGCGCTCAACACGCTGGTATCTATCGGCGTATCGAAGGGCTGGCGAGGGCTGGCGGTGCTGCTCCACCAACACGTGGCGCAAGGCGCCCCAAAGTATTTGGTAGATGAAACGCTAAGGTGATCCAGCCTGACATTTCCCATATCAGGCGGCGTGCCTGGTCGGCCCCTGTTCTTACTCACCTTCAGCAGGTGGCGCCCACCCCCATCGCTCCCGCCAGTCCCTGGGCACGTCCCTGAACCTGTTGAGGCCCAGGTCACCCAGCAGCTCCGGGGACTCGCCATGGAGGACCAGGTCGCTCACCACCTTGCCCGTGGCGGGCGAAATACCGAACCCGTCGGCGCCGACATGGTCACGACGACGAAGTTGCCCGGGTGGTCCAGGATGTCTACGACTGGAGCCATGTCCGGCGTCTGCTCGACCACGCCCGCCCAGCTTCGCATGATCCGCAGGTCTTCTGCGGCGGGATACAGCTCGCAGAGGCGCTTGGCGATGTTCCGTATCATCGGTGTGTTGGGCTTGTCCGGCGATCCCAGGCCCACGTCGATCCACTCCTGGTTGCCTCCACCGTAGGTCAGGTTGCCTCGCCGGGTCTGCCGGCCGTAGATCCCGTGGCCGGTGATCTTGCCCATGGGCATCAGGGGGAGTGGCTCGGTGACAACGATCTCGACCCGCCCGGGGGAGACGGGAACGAAGGCGCCGACCATATCGCAGATGTGGCCGGTCTGTGGTCCGGCCGCGCTGACCACGAAGTCCGCGCCCACGGTGCCCCGTGTCGTCTCCACGGCCGTGGCCCTGTCGTCGACTACAGTGATGTCCGTGACCGTCGCGTTCTGGTAGATGCGCCCTCCCTGGTCCTGGAGGGCCCACGCGTACGCCTGAACGGTGCGTTGAGTTGAGGGTTGGCGTGGCCGCCCCTGGGCCAGAATATGCCTCCCACGACCCGGTCGGTGATCAGCGGCGCCATCTCTTTGATGGCGGGGAGGTCCAGGAGCCGCACGTCGACGCCCCTGCGAATGTTGGCCTCGTGCTCCTGACGCAGGACGTCCATTGCCTCTTCGTCCAAGACCACCCCCATGATGCCGGGGGTGTACTCGGTTGGGTAGCCTAACTCCTCGTCCAGGGTCTCCCAGAGATCCATGTTGAGGACGCCCATCCGGGCTTTCGAGGGAGGGCGGCCGACAAAAGAGGGGAATCCGCCGCCATTGCGCCCCGACGCCTCCCACCCCACGATTCCCTTGTCCAGCACGACCACATCTGCGCCGACCCGGGCCAGGCGCCACCCCGTGCTCAGCCCGCTCACTCCCGCGCCTATGATTACGACTTCACCGTGGTCGAGTTGCATTGCCCACGTCTCTCTATCCTCGATAGCTGCCACACCTGAAGCCGCAGAGCTTCCAAGAGAACCATGCTGCTGCGGTAATCACATCCTCCGACAAGCTCCGGATAAAACCTAACTACCGTTCGTGGCGAGCCATGCGATTACTTAGGAGAGGCCTTTCGAACCGCGACGATTGGCCGGCGAAGAGTTCTGCTAGCGTCACCTAGTGTGGTGTCCTTGAAATACGCTCATGAAATGTCATTGCGAGGAGTCCTTCCTGCATAGGAAGGACGAACGAAGCAATCTGGAAGAGGGGTGCCCCCCCGCCGCTCCGCCGCGGCGGACCACGGCCCTTCCGCCTCAGGCGGATCGGGCTTCGCAATGACATTTGTGGTGAACTTGTGAGACAGGACATTAGCACACGGCCTCGGGGGCTGGGCCGGCGTCCCGGCCAGCCCCCGAGGCCGACTAAGCCTGGTTTAAACTAACGATCAGGTTCTGCGGTTAACGGTCCCTATTCCAGCGACTACTCCTCGATCCAATACTCATCGTAGTGGTATTGTACAAGTCCGGTGTGAACCCGGACGCCCTTAATGCGTTCCTGGTGCGCGATGACTAGTGGTGCGTGCATCAAGTAGAGGGTCGGGACGTCGTCGATCAGGATCTCCTGCAGCTCCCGGAAATACTCTTTTCGAACATCGAACTCGATCTCGGTATTGGCCAGATCCAGGAGCTCGTCCAGCCGGGGGTTGTTGTAGAACGATTCGTTCCAGGCCCCGCCGCTCTTCAGCTGTATGCCGATCGACTTGATTGCAGGACGCGGTCCCCAGTGACCGGTGGCGAAGGGGCAGCACTTCTGAATCCAGACATGACTCCAGTATGTGGAAGCCTGCTCCACTGACACCTCCACGTTGATGCCGGCCGCCGCTACTGACTCCCTGAACGCCAGCGCCAGATCACACAATTGTAGCGCGGGCATGCAATTCAGCACGATATCAATGCCGTCGGGGTAGCCGGCCTTGGCCAGGTAATCCTTGGCCTTTTCGATGTCCTGCTTTATGATCGGCTGCTCCTTCCAGTAGTACTGGTCGGACGGTCCCACCGGGTGATCGTTGGCGTTGGCACCCAGGCCGAACTGGGCCGCCTGACGAACGAAGTCCCGGTTCACGGCGTACTGCATCGCCTTCCGCAGGTTCTTGTCGGAAAAACGACTGCCTTCGTAGGTTTGCATGATGATAGTCCGGACGGCGGCGGTAGGCTCCTGCTTTATCACCACGCCCGGCGTGGCCCGCATATTTTCAAGCGCTGCAAGATCGGGGAGCCACATGAAATCGACGGCCCCCGACTTCAGAGCCTCTATCCGGGTAATCTCCTCCGGCATGTAGAAGAAGACGATCTCATCAAAATAGCCCGTACCCTTCCAGTAGTCTTCAAACCGCCGGAAGGCCGTGCGCTCCGGCGGATTGTGCTCGATGAGGGTGTACGGGCCGGAGCCCCACGCCGCGCTGGTTAACTCATTGTTGGTGATGCCGTCCGGGACGATCATGGCGTGGTAGCCATGCCATAAATCGGGCAGGAAGACGTTGGAGCCTTCCAGCTCGAACACCACGGTGTATTTTTCCGGGGTTGTGATGTTCTTGATGAAGTCGATCTCGGACCGGAACGGAGACGCCGTCGATTCATCGAGCATACGGTCCCAGGAGAACTTGACGTCCGCAGACGTCAGCTCAGGCCCGTGGTGGAACATAACTCCTTCATGGAGCTTGACAGTGTACGCCGAGAGGTCGGCGTTTCCCTCCCACGACTCCACCAGCTCCAGCAGCACAGTACCATCGTAGTCCTGAGCTGCCAGCTTGTCGTAGGTGAGCGAGCTGCTTGACGGCTCACTGTCCGACAGTCCCGCTAGGTGCGGGTCCAGACCCCCACCGTCGATTAACGCAATTTTTAGCGTGCCACCGTACTTCTGCCCACCGGCGGCATACACTGGCTTCGTCTCGACCTTGACAGCCTGGGCCACCACCTCCGAGATATCCGCCGCTGAAAGGGTAGACTCCTCGATCAGGGCCGCCATCTCCTGCGCAGCCATGGCTTGAAATTGTGCCACGGCATCGGCGATCATCTCGTCGACTTCCGCCGCCGTGAGGGCCGGATTCTCCTCCGCAGCCTTGGTGATCTGAGCCGCGATGTCCTCCGCAGCCATGGCCGCGGAATCCGCGGCGGCCTTGGATACCGCAGCCTCTATGTCTCCCTGGGAAACCGAGGGAGCCGCGGCCGCAGCCTGCGCGATCAGATCCGCGACGTCCTCCTGTGTAATCGAGCGAGCCGCGGCGGCGGTCACCGCTTCCTGTACCGCATCCGTGATCGCCGCGATGTCTACCTCAGCGGGCTCATCCGCGCCTCCACAGGCCGCGGCAACCAGAGCGGCCGCCATTGCGGCTAAAAGCAATATCCCAACGTTCCGTCCAATAGTTGACGTCAGTTTCATCGCTTTCCTCCTACTGAATGAACGCACCGTGGGGCCGGGCAGTCTCTGCTCTCTAACGCCGCCCATACCTGACCGCGGTAGGGTACACAAAGGCAACCCGCAATTCAACTTCTGTGACGAGTGTCAAAACGACGGGCAAGCTCGAGTTCTTCGCGGATTCTATCGCCCGAGAGCCCAAACCTTTGTGAACTCCGTCGCAAACTGTAGTCGTCACCGTGCGCTGTGAAGAGAGTAACCATGGGCGCCTGTAGAAGTTCGAAGGGGGTGCAAACGTCGTGAAAGGCACCTCCGCAGCCCATCGAACGCCAGTTCACGACGCCGCCACATGGTTTTGTGAGCTTGATGGTACAGGTTACAGCATGTGAGTAATGCTAACCTGGCTCTCGTCGAAGATAGTGAGGTGTTTGGGTCCAGGCAGCCTGATATGGGGAATTCCGTTTGACGCCTCTCAAACCCTTTTCCTCAAGCATGACTATGTAGCCCTCGGCTGGTCTAAGTGCCTTCTTATCGTATCGCACCAAGGCGCCCCGCCACTTCGAAAACCATGCCAAGCCGGAGCTGTGTCGGCGAAAGATGAGCGATTAGCGAGTCTTGGGATGTCTGTAGCCCTGAGCTGGCGCTAATACAGCTCGGACACGCGGCCTGATCCCCCCATCGAGATCTGGGTCCCGCACATGGAAGTACAAATCCCGTCTTCAACCTTGGCGGTGGCTCTATCTAATCGCGTCATGGACGGTTCTGAGATGCCGGGCGGATTATTGAAGGGCGCGGCCGAAACACCCAGACCGAAGGCGCTAGGCTGGCTGGTTAGCTCTACCCGATAACGGTAACCTGCCCAGCACGCTGCGACGCCCCCGGAACCCTACCTGGCTGTAGGTGCTCCTATTGCTGAACTTCGGCGTGCGCCGGAGCCTCGTGGCCGTGATCAGCTTGATTGCGATCTCGATGATCACCTACATCATCGTGCAGATGCCCCCGGGAGACTATGTCGACACCTATATTCAACTGCCATTGGCCCCAAGGATCAGTACGTTCATGGTGCCTCCTACATCGCGTTATGTCCTCCTCGCAAGCCACTGAATCCCTTGTTCCACAAACCTGCGGAACTGAGGGTTGGAGAAGGACGTGTTGTCGTGGCCTGACTGGTAGCAGAGAACGCGGGCGTTCGTGTATTGGCGCGACCACGCCAGCGTCTTCATGCTCTTGGGGTGGTCGGTGGTCAACAGAATCTCGCATCCTTGGCCCGCGTCTGCCATGATGTAGGTTTCGTCCTCCATCTCCCAGGAGCTCAAGTCCCTGGTGGCCGGGTGCTCCGGGCTGGCGTTTTGGATGCGGAGCGTCTGGTTCGAGGCGATGCCAAAACTGCGGTCCTGTATACCGCAGATTTCGGACCAAAGGTCCCACCCTGGATAGGCTAGGATGGCGTGATGCAGCAGGAATATGCCCTGCTCACTCTCTCCGAGTGATTCAAGAGCGTTGCGGGTCCTGGATTCCAAACCCTCCTGATCACCACGAGGGATGGGACGATGCATGTTATAGAAGACCACGACGTCGAACCGCCGGCGCGAGTTACCCGTATCGGTAACGAAGTCCTCCATGTTCAACGGATAGACGTCGAGCTCGGGCATGCTGCGAAAGGCCGACTGGAAGGCCACCACGTCATGGGCATGGTGACCGGTAACCACCGCAGTCATGATCTTCCCCTTGTCCTGAGTGCTGCTGGTCATGTCCGCCTCCGTATTGTGAGTTGAACGCCCCGCACCTACCACACAAACACAGTTCCAAGGAGCTCGCTGGGCCTGTCCCGCAGCGTGTCATAGATACGTGCGGCCTCATTGACCGAGACAACGTTGCGGATGAGCGGGCCTATCCTTACCATGCCCCGCTGCACCAGACGACACAGATTGGCGAGATCGTCCCTGTCGAAGTGCGAGTTTATCTTTATAGCGACCTCGTGGCGCTGTGCCAGATTGAAGGTGTAGCTTACCTTGAAGCGGCCGGCTATCAGCAGCACCCTCCCTTGCCTTCGGACGGCATCTATAAGCTGGTCTTCCATCCCGGGAACGCCGGCGAAGTCTATCACCGCGTCATACGTCCCTTCGCCGATGTGTCTGGCCCAGCCGTCGCCTGAGCTATCGAACACCTCTTCGGCCGCGCCGATGTCTCGGGCCAGCTCGAGCCGACGCGGGTCGATGTCGCAGGCAGTTACTCTGGCCCCCATGACGTTGGCAACCTGGGAGGCAAGCTGACCGATGCTCCCGAGGCCTACGATAAGGACACGCTCTCCAATGCGCAAATCGGCGTTGCGGCAGGTGTGCATGGCCACGCTGCCCATGCCAAACAGGGCCGCGTGATGAGGGTCCACGTCGGGCGGGAGCTTGATCAGCAGGCTGTCTTCGGGCTCAACGGCGAACTCCTCATGGGGAACGCTCATATACAGTACGTCGCCTACCTTCAGCCCTGTAACATCAGGCCCCGTCTCGACGACCCGCCCCACGTTCTGATACCCGCTCGAGCGCAGGGGGCGCCCGTCGGCGAAGCCGCCAAGTGCGTAGTTCCCGCCGATGAGGATGTTGCGCTCGGTGCCGTTGGTGATGCCCGAGTAGATGGTCTGAGTCTTGACCTCGTTGCCGGTCGGTCTGCCGGGCTCCGGCCAGTCCTCCACGAGCACCTGTTCCCACTGCTCGTCCGGCCTCACCCTGACGACAAGAGCCCTCATTTTTCCTCTTCGACATATGGACTGGACGTGAACGTAACCCGACCTTACGCATTACGTCTTAGAGCCTCTAGCAAAACTACGATGAACTCCCCGTCCACAGAGGTCTTAGATCGGGTTAGCTAGATTGCCGTCGCCTTGAACCTTTCCACCTGTTGCCGGATCGCGACCTCGGTGGGCAGACGTTCGATGCTGGAGGCGCCGAAGAAGCCGACTATGCCCTCCGTATGGTCGAAAACGTACTGGGCGTCAGATGGTTCGGCTATGGGGCCTCCGTGACACAGCACCAGAATATCTGGGTTGGCCTTCTTGGCAGCATCGTGCATCCCCTGCACCCGCCTGGCCGCCTCCTCCAGTGTGATCGCCGTTTTGGCCCCGATGGCGCCCTTTGTCGTCAGGCCTACGTGGGGGACGAGGACATCGGCGCCGGCCTCGGCCATAGCGACGGCGTCATCCTCGGTGAAGACATAAGGGCAGGTCAACATGTCAAGGTCATGGGCCAGCCGTATCATCTCGACTTCGAGGTCGAACCCCATTCCCGTCTCCTCGAGGTTCTGCCGGAAGACCCCGTCGATGAGGCCGACGGTTGGGAAGTTCTGAACGCCGTTAAAGCCGGTGTTTCTAAGCTTCTTCAGGAACGCCGGCATTAGACGGAAGGGGTCTGTGCCACAGACACCAGCAAGGACCGGGGTGTCTTTGACGACGGGCAGCACCTCGGACGCCATCTCCACTACGATGGCATTGGCGTCGCCGTAGGGCATCAGTCCGGCCAGCGAGCCCCTTGCCGCCATCCGGTAGCGACCCGAGTTATAGACGATGATTATGTCGGCCCGACCTCGCTCGGCGGCGCTGGCCGAGATGCCCGTCCCGGCACCACAGCCGACTATGGGCCTGCCGTCGGCAACAGCCTGCAGCAGCCTACGTAGGGACTCCTCTCGCGGAATATACGGCATCGCGACACCCCAGCGTCAGCGCCCTCAAACGGGCATCTGACGATGGTCACCGATCTCGGCTCGCAGTTGCAGGACCATGTTGGCCACAGCGTCGGCGAACTCATCGTCGTTGATGTTGTTGTCCAGCTCGTAGACGGGAATACTCGGCTCGAGGTTCTTCCTGATAGCCTCGAAGCATGCCCAGTCCACCTCGGGGTCCCAGAAGTCGCCTCCAGGGCTGTCGAGCATTGACACACCTTTGAGCGGCAACATGATGGCCACCTGTGCAGTAGCCGCATTGGCCGCGGTAGCGATCATCTCGCCGATGCGCGCGTTCTCTTCGGCGTCAGTGCGCATAAGCGTCACATTGGGGTTCCACTGATAGAGCTTCCGACCTTTGTATCGCTGGGGCACCTTATCTATC
The DNA here is from genome assembly GCA_965237445.1 of Dehalococcoidia bacterium. Lineage (GTDB taxonomy): Bacteria > Chloroflexota > Dehalococcoidia > Lucifugimonadales. Next base: position 2,901,610 of record OZ250142.1, read on the forward strand.
GCGTCGAAGTTGGCCATATCGACGCATCCCGGAACGAGCACCGCCGGAACTCCGGCACGTGACGCCGCCATGCATCGCTCAGACCCTGCGCTGAATACACCCCCGCACACCTCGTCGGCCAGCTCCGTCGTGGTGATGTCCATTGACGCAACTATGTAGCCGTCGGCGATCAGGCTCTCCATCGTCCTACCGCCCGCTCCCGTGGCGTGGAAGACCAACACCTCATAGCCACACTTCTCCAAGACACCGCGGGCCCGGTCGACACTGGTAGTGGTGTTGCCGAACATCGAGGCGGCGACCAGCGGCTTGTCCTCGCCCTCCGCGGTAGGAGCTCCCATATTGACCATCCCCGCTACGGCTCCGGCTGCGTTGGCGTAGATTGCGCGACTGATACGGTTGATTCCGGACACATCGACGATCGAGGGGATAAAGGTGATGTCGCTGGTCCCGGCATACGCACTGACGTCGCCGCCGCCAACGGTGGAGACCATCACCTTTGGCACCCCGACCGGCAGAGTGCGCATCGCCGTAGTGGCCACGGAGGTCCCGCCTGTTCCGCCCATGCTGAGGATTCCGTCCAGCTGGCCCTGGTCGTAGAGCTTACGCACGACGACTGCGAGCCCATCTGCCATGGTCTGCATTGCCTCGTCCTTATGGTCGCCCGACGCCAGGTACGCCAGGTCGCCGCCGGCGGCAGCGGCCACCTCAGCGCGCTTGACGTCAGGCTCAAAGGCGGGCTCTCCCATCACCCCGAAGTCAACCACCAGTGTATTGAGCCCTACCTCCCCTATGAGCTCCTTCGCCAGGGCGAACTCCTGGCCTTTGGTGTCCAGCGCTCCGATGATGACAACTGTTTTAGTATCGCCCGGATGCTCCATGGGAATGGCCTCTTGCTACGTCTGACTGGTCCGCGCTAAGTCGGCTGCGAACCGCCCGCTGATGGGAGCGGCGCCTGGAACCATTCTATGTCGTGGGCCTTCCTGGGCTCCAACCTGTACCACGACGCCTACTGGATGCGACTCAGCGATGCCGACTGTCAGCGTCCGCTGCAGTGCCTTCTTGGCACTAAATGATTTCTGCCGACATTTCCCATATCAAATTGTGGGCACCCTGATTGATAGTGCATTAGCGGTGGGCTGAACACTAACACCGTCTCCTGATGCAGTCAACGTCCGTAAACTCCTCGAAAACCGCTCGTCACTCGCTATATCAGCCCCACATCGTCCTGTAACCGTGTAGGCTGTGCTGGGGAGACACGGAGTTCGCTATCATACAGGGATGATCTGCCGGGGGCTTATGCTTGTCCGCCCAGGACCGGCGATCGAAAAGGTAACTCATGGGAACCGACATTCAGAGCAGGTACGACGCAATTGTGATCGGCGCCGGACACAATGGCCTGGTGACGGCAGGATACCTGGCCAAGGATGGCCTTTCTGTGCTGGTGCTGGAACGCCTCGACAAGGCGGGAGGCGCCGCCACCACTGATGAGCTGTTCCCCGGGTTGTGGGGGCCGATGTGCTCCCGGGTATGCCACGCTCTCCAGGGTAAGGTCATCGATGACCTCAAGCTGAGAGAGCACGGTTTCTCCATCGCCGAACCGCCAAGGCCTGTAGGCAGAAATGCACGACTGTTCCCATTTCTGGATGGCTGCTACCTAGGCGGGCCCGGCATAGACACCCCGCTGGACGCTGCTGACCAGATCCGACAGCTATCCGAAAGAGACGCTCGCGCCCTGTTTGAGTGGAACGCGTTCTGGGAGGAGGCCGCCGGCATCTTCCATCCATACATGCTGACGTCGCCGCCTACCTTGTCAGACCTATTCCACGATGTTCGAGGGTCAAGTAAAGAGACGGTGCTGGAAAAGTTGCTCACGTGGAGCTACGTGGACATCCTGTATAGCTTCTTTGAGCACGAGCACGTGCGTGCCGCTCATATGTTCCCGACGGACATGGACCCACGGTCACCAGGAAGCCCGTTGTGGCGTGCAATCCTCATGAGCGGCGACTTCCTCAGGACTGAAGATCGCGGACTGCCCGTCGGCCAGATGGGGCTATCACTGAGGCGATGGCCATGTCGGTCCAGAGCCTGGGCGGACACATCAGAACCGGAGCAGAAGTACACGAGCTCATTGTCGAGAGCGGCGAGGCACGCGGCGTAAGGCTCGCCGACGGCCGAGAGATCAAGGCGTCTCTGGTAGTGTCCAACGCCGACCCAAAGCGGACTTTCTCGACATTCGTCCGCCCCGAGCACGCTCCCGACGACGCTGCTCGGGCAGCCAGCTCCAGTACACAGTCGGCGAGCATGCACTTCCACGCCTCCATCAGCGAGCTGCCCGACTTCTCTCGGTGGCTGGGCGAAGGCTACGACCGCCGCACCAATCCCTGGCCCTACATCGTGCATTCCGTGCAGTGGTACCTCGACAGCTGGGACGATGCCGCGGCCGGCCGGTGGTCACGAAGCCCGGTGATGTCCATCATAATTCCGACGCTCTTCGATCCGAAGCTGGCTCCGCGCGGCGGACACCTCGTCGCCGCTTGGACCTTCTACGAGCCGCCGAAGCTGAGGGACGGGAATTGGTCTGATGCGCGCGAAGAGGCTGGGGAGTACATCATCGACACGATAACCGAGTACGCCCCTAACTTCAGGACGAGCATCATCGACTGGTCCCTTCAGACGCCGGAGGACATCGAGACGCGGGTCGGCCTCACCGACGGGAATATTCGCCACATCGACAGCACGCCCAGGCAGCTCCTGGGCGGGCGGTTCCCCTACCGCACGCAGATCAAAGGGTTCTACATGTGCGGCGCGGGCACCCATCCCACCGGCGAAGTCACCGGCGCCCCAGGCCACAACGCAGCCCAGGCGATCCTCGCCGACTTGGAGCGGGTACCCGCCGGGCGTATATAATCCGTGACCGGATACCGTAAACGGCGGAGTGAGAATGGACCACGGAGGCGGGTCGAACGCAGATAAGCGGTGTCGACGCTCGGCGATTATGTCCGCTTAAGTGTCAAGGGAAAATGTCCTCCGAGTAGATTGCCATGCTAGCGGATTACGGTACTTCCGACGTTGCGCGGGCGCGCCATGGGTGGGCTTTCAGCATGCATGTACTTCCTCACGGTTTCTCTGTGTATGCCCACTTCCCGGGCGATCCCACGGATGGACAGCCCCTTGCGCTTCGCCTTCTGCACGGCCTTCCATCTCGCCGTCTGAAGTGGGGTGGGCTTTCTGGATCGCGGAGTTACGGTTTTGCGAACTCTTGCAGCGCCGTTGCGGTCGGCATCGTCGCGGAGTCTGTCCGCTTCGAGCATTGTGCCCATTGACTCCACTTCGTCCTCCGACCTCCTGCTGACACCGTTGGTGTAGCGGCTGGGAACAGTCGTGTGTACAGTCCTCCTGCCGAAGCTGCGCAGGATACCTGGTCGCGGAGGCGCTTCCTGGGAGGCGACGATACGCCCTTCGTGTTGCACTGCCAGCCGGCCGTCCAGCCCTTCGAGCACTTCCACCGCCGACCCGGCAAAGCTCGGTCGAGCCTGATCGGGAAGCAACTGCAGGGTGCGCCAGCGGTACTTAACAGTGTTGTCCCGTGCAACCCGGCGCCTGTACTTCACGCATAGGACTGTGTCCAGGCACAGCTCCGGGTCAGGGACCCGATACGCGGTGTCCGTGCGCTCAGACGGCACACGAAAACGTTCATTGAAACGGGGAAGGAAGTCGTTGAGCACGCGGTTGGCGTCATCGATGGTGGTCGAGCCTGCGAGCCTCAGCTCCGTGACCAACCTGTCCTGAAGTGTGCCCGCGGTGCGTTCCACGCGGCCTTTGGCCTGCGGCGACCGTGCGAATATCAGCTGTACGCCGATCTCACCCATCGCTCGAGAGAACTGCGTGGGGGCGGAGGCGGTCTCTGACGGCGGCGTGTGCTTGAAGACGCCATGGCGGTCTGAATAGAGTGCGAGAGGTATGCCGTAGCTCCGTATCAGATCCCGCATCAGAAGTAAGTAGCTGCGGGTGTTCTCGTACTCGCAGAACAGGGCGTTGACGACACAGCCAGTAGCGTCGTCGACCGCCAGCAGCAACGTGAACTGGGGGCCATCTTCTCCCAGCCATCTGTGGAAGCTGCCGTCTATCTGTACCAGCATCCCCTCGCGAGCCATCCGCTGCCGTCGAACACGATGCTTCGGCGGCCTTCGACGGCGGGGGCTGCTCACACCGGCGTCAGTCAGTATCTTGCGCAAGGTGTTACGTCCGATGTCTATGCCCTCTCGCTCCCTCAGCAGTTCGCTCAGGTGCGTGTGGTTGACTCCCGCGTATCGGGTCCGCGCCAGGACCACCACGTCGGTCGCCAACGGGTCCTGTGTAGCGTTGGCCGGTCTGCGACCTCGATTGCCGTGAGCGAGTGCGGCTGCTCCCTCCTTGCTGTAAGCCGTCAGTAGTCGCCTGGTGTGGCGCGCGCTCACTCTCATCAACGTGGCTGCCTGCTCTGAGGTCATATGGTCCGCCATCAAACTGTTGAGAATCTGAAGCCTTGTCTGCTCTTTCTGCGTCAATGTCACATGCTCCTTCATGCGGACATTTTCGCTTGACAGTTAGCGAGGACTTAATCGCTGAGCATTGACATAAGCGGCGTTTGAAAATGGTACCGGCCGTCGCCTTCAATCAGGAACGGCAGAACCTGATTGAAGGTGGATTGGATGTACCAGGTGGAGATGTATCTCCGTGTTCGCAGGGCTCACTTCGTAGAAGGGATGAGCATCCGGGATGCGGCTCGGGTGTTCGGACTGCACCGGGACATGGTGCGCAAGATGCTCAAGTACTCGGTACCACCCGGTTACCGTCGGGAGCGACCCCCTCGTCGACCTAAGCTGGACCCTACAAGGGAGTGATCGACCAGATCCTGGAGCACGATCAGTTCCTCCCGAAGAAGCAGCGTCATACGGCCAAGCGCATATACGACCGCCTGAGAGACGAGCACGGCTTTCCGGGCAAATACGCCATCGTCAAGGACTATGTCCGGGAGCGGCGGCGTCAGACCCGGGAGATGTTCGTGCCCCTGTCCCATGCTCCGGGACATGCCCAGTGTGACTACGGCGAAGCGTGGGTGATCCCTTCGACAAGCCCTTCGACACGCTCAGGAGAGCCTCAGGACAGGCATCGGCGGAGTGGAGCAGAAAGCCCACTACTTCGCCATGGACCTCCCTCACAGCGATGCGTGCTATGTGAAGGCGTACCCCGCTGAGACGACGGAGTCCTTCTGTGACGGACACGTCTCGGCCTTCACGTTCCTGGGCGGAGTGCCCCAAAGCATCCTGTACGATAACACCACGTTGGCGGTGGCGAAGATACTGGGGGACGGCCGCCGTCAGCGGACCAGGGTGTTCACCGAGCTTCAGTCCCATTACCGGTTCGGCCGCCCGGGTAAGGGGAACGACAAGGGGAAGGTAGAGGGCCTGGTGGGGTATGTCCGGCGGAACTTCCTGGTGCCCATCCCCTCGTTCGAGAGCTTCGACGCCCTCAATGCCCATCTGGAACAGCACTGCCTCAGACGGTTCGAATCTCGACTGCGCGGCCACAGCGAAACGATCGGAGAGCGACTGGAGCGGGACCTCAAAGCGTTGCTGCCCCTTCCTGGCGTGCCGTACGACGCCAGCGACAAGCACGCGACCAGAGTCAGTTCTCTGTCGCTGGTCAGTACCGTACCAACGACTACTCGGTGCCGGTGGCCTACGGTCATCGGGACGTGCTGGTCCGGGGATACGTCCACGAAGTCGTGATCAGCTGTGGGCCGGAGGTCATCGCCCGGCACCGGCGGTCCTACGAGCGTGACGACTTCGTCTTCGACCCTCTCCACTACCTGCCTCTCCTGGAGCAGAAGACTGGAGCATTGGACCAGGCGGCGCCACTGGCAGGGTGGGATCTGCCCGAGGGGTTCGCCGTGCTGCGGCGGTTGCTGGAGTCCCGGATGGGCAAACGAGGCAAGAGGGAGTTTGTCCAGGTGCTGAGGCTGAGGTACATGAGCTGATCGAGGCCAGGGACGAAAAGCGTCTGCTCAACATGCAGAACAAGCTGGCACGCCTCAAGCTCCTGATCATCGACGAATTGGGCTTCGTACCCCTGTCCAAAACTGGGGCCGAGCTGCTCTTCGAGGTCTTCAGCCAGCGCTACCAGCGGGGATCGACCCTGGTCACCTCTAACCTGCCCTTCGACGAGTGGACCGAGGTCTTCGGCTCTGAGCGGCTCACAGGAGCTCTCCTCGACCGTCTCACCCACCGTGTCCACACCCTGGAGATGAACGGGGAGAGCTTTAGGCTCAAGCACAGCAGACAGCGCCGGGTCGTATCTACCCAGCGAGACGACGGGCACGACGCCTAGCGCGTCAAGCTGCCGGTAACCTCAACTACGCCAGGTTCCAGTTGTTTACGGGCGGTGGTCCACTTCTACTCCGCCCCGACGGTCCACTTTTGCGCCCCCTTGACTGTCAATGCTCAGCGATTAAGTCCTCGCTAACTGTCAAGCGAAAATGTCCGCATGAAGGAGCATGTGACATTGACGCAGAAAGAGCAGACAAGGCTTCAGATTCTCAACAGTTTGATGGCGGACCATATGACCTCAGAGCAGGCAGCCACGTTGATGAGAGTGAGCGCGCGCCACACCAGGCGACTACTGACGGCTTACAGCAAGGAGGGAGCAGCCGCACTCGCTCACGGCAATCGAGGTCGCAGACCGGCCAACGCTACACCGGACCCGTTGGCGACCGACGTGGTGGTCCTGGCGCGGACCCGATACGCGGGAGTCAACCACACGCATTTGAGCGAACTGCTGAGGGAGCGAGAGGGCATAGACATCGGACGTAACACGTTGCGCAAGATACTGACTGACGCCGGTGTGAACAGCCCCCGCCGTCGAAGGCCGCCGAAGCATCGTGTTCGACGGCAGCGGATGGCTCGCGAGGGGATGCTGGTACAGATAGACGGCAGCTTCCACAGATGGCTGGGAGAAGATGGCCCCCAGTTCACGTTGCTGCTGGCGGTCGACGACGCTACTGGCTGTGTCGTCAACGCCCTGTTCTGCGAGTACGAGAACACCCGCAGCTACTTACTTCTGATGCGGGATCTGATACGGAGCTACGGCATACCTCTCGCACTCTATTCAGACCGCCATGGCGTCTTCAAGCACACGCCGCCGTCAGAGACCGCCTCCGCCCCCACGCAGTTCTCTCGAGCGATGGGTGAGATCGGCGTACAGCTGATATTCGCACGGTCGCCGCAGGCCAAAGGCCGCGTGGAACGCACCGCGGGCACACTTCAGGACAGGTTGGTCACGGAGCTGAGGCTCGCAGGCTCGACCACCATCGATGACGCCAACCGCGTGCTCAACGACTTCCTTCCCCGCTTCAATGAACGTTTTCGTGTGCCGTCGCAACACGCGGACACCGCGTATCGGGTCCCTGACCCGGAGCTGTGCCTGGACACAGTCCTATGCGTGAAGTACAGGCGCCGGGTTGCACGGGACAACACTGTTAAGTACCGCTGGCGCACCCTGCAGTTGCTTCCCGATCAGGCTCGACCGAGCTTTGCCGGGTCGGCGGTGGAAGTGCTCGAAGGGCTGGACGGCCGGCTGGCAGTGCAACACGAAGGGCGTATCGTCGCCTCCCAGGAAGCGCCTCCGCGACCAGGTATCCTGCGCAGCTTCGGCACGAGGACTGTACACACGACTGTTCCCAGCCGCTACACCAACGGTGTCAGCAGGAGGTCGGAGGACGAAGTGGAGTCAATGGGCACAATGCTCGAAGCGGACAGACTCCGCGACGATGCCGACCGCAACGGCGCTGCAAGAGTTCGCAAAACCGTAACTCCGCGATCCAGAAAGCCCACCCCACTTCAGACGGCGAGATGGAAGGCCGTGCAGAAGGCGAAGCGCAAGGGGCTGTCTATCCGTGGGATCGCCCGGGAAGTGGGCGTACACAGAGAAACCGTGAGGAAGTACATGCATGCCGAAAGCCCACCCATGGCGCGCCCGCGCAACGTCGGAAGTACCCCAGCCTGCTAGCATGGCAATCTACTCGGAGGACATTTTCCCTTGACACTTAAGCGGACATAATCGCCGAGCGTCGACACCTTGACATCTCAGGAAGGGTGGTGACGCCCTTGGCGAAAGGCTCCCAGCCCATGAACCACATCGTCCAGCGCCCGGTGAAGTGGTCGGCCCGCGTCGGCATCGTGGGAAAGGCCGCTGCGTAGTGGCTGTCGAAACGGACTGACCGGGATGCCAGAGAGTCCAGCGACGGTGTGTGTATGAAATCGATCCCGTATGCGCCAAGATGGTCCCGCCGAAACGTATCGGCGACGATGCAGATGACGTTCATCTGCCGTCCTCACGTGTCAGTGTTCAGAGTCGAAGGAGCTGAAGCAGCCTACGTCTATCCGCTAACGAGCTGGTCTAGACACCTTTTCATGGTGACGAGATGCGGTTGGGCAGGGCCTCTCGCAGCGGCTTGATGTAGTCGACGCCGAACCCGCAGCATGCGCCAATGACCTGGATTCCCATATCCACCCACTTCTCTGCCTCTTCCGTGAATTGGTCGACGGACTCCTCGTTCTGGACGTTGAGGTCTTGCCACAGGTTGACGTAATCCTGCCGTCCCGCGTCAGGGTATACGCCCATGGGACCATCCCACCCCCTGCGCATCACCTCCAGCGCCGCGTTCGTGTCAGCGAATTTAGAGTGGAATACCGCCATTAAATCCGGTTCCAGCGGAGCGATCTGAGCTATCTCGTCGGCAAGGCTTATGTCATGGTCTATCTGCCTGACCTCGACGTTCAGAGGAGACGGCTGGCGAAGGAAGTTGTCCCTGGCCAGCACATTCCCACCGGACGGGTTGATGGATGCGGTTAAACCCACCCACACTGGCAGGCCCGTGGTTTTCGCGGCCTCCGTCAGGATTAGCCTCGCTTCGTTGTCGGCGCCCACGAGTTCGATCAGAAAGAAATCGACGCCCGCCTCGGCCAGGATGTCCGCCACTTCCGCACTGTAGGCCTCCAACTCTGCCGTAGTGTAGCGGCCCGTCGTAGACCTGCTGTTTACGACGCCCGAGCTTGGGTCCAGGGTAATCATATGGCCTGACAGGGAGCCAGCGATGTATACAGGCCGATCGTTGGCAGCGCGGTCCCTGGCCTCCTGCGCCAGTCGCACTGCCTGGATATTGATCTCCTGGACCCTGTCGCCATATCCGGCCCCCTCCAGCCTGGGCCGCATCGTGGCGAATGTGTTGGTAGTGATCACTTCGGCCCCGGCTCTTATGTGCCGTTCGTGCATGAGCTCCACCGTACCGGGATGGGTGACGTTGGCGGGGGCGCACCAGCCCACGGGATGCATGGGCACGCCCATGTCCTGGAGCTCTGTGCCGACGGCACCATCGAGGATGACTACTTCACCGTCGCCTAGCCGATCTTTGAGCTGCTGATACATTGCCATGACCTATCTCACCTCCACAGCTAACATTGCATGGGTGTCGGCAGGCCTCAGCTCCCTCGGGCCGCGTCTACTACCGGTCGCATGACCAGCGTGTACGCTGGGCCCATCCCGCAGCAGCCTCCGACAACCTGGGCGCCCATTTCAATCCATTCGCGGGCGAATTCAGCGAGTTTCGACGGCGTACCGCCTCCGCGAGAGGGAAACACCTCCGTACCGGTATCGTATTTCAGGGCACCAAGTCGTCCCCGCGGGTTGTACCCGGTGTTCGGGTAGGCACCTACGGGTCCGTCGAACGCGTCCCGAAGTATGGGCAGTCCTGCCGAGATGGACTCCGGTTGACTGCACATGAGGAGAATCATGCCCACCGTCCTCCCTCTGAGCGCCGAGGCAAGGTCTCAAAGGCTCTCGCCATATTGCATCGTGCCATCCTCGTTGATGTCGCGCAGGCCGAGCCAAACCGGCAGCCCCGCTTCGGCGCAACCGTCACCTGAGTGGATTATCGCGTCCATACCCCTGACCAGATCATTGGTAGGCGGCTCGTGGCTCAGGTCGGTGCGAACGAACGTCCCCCTACCGGTCGAGACTGTTTTCGTGTCCGTTAGGCGGACCTGATGGGCGCCGGTGAGCGCGGTTGCAAGCACCTGGGTCAGTGGCAATGACGCCGAGGTCAACAGGATCCTCATGACACCTCCTGGTACTCGTCCGGCCCACGGGGAGGCTCAGCCCATCGCCTCCACGGCCTCCATAAGCGCCCTCATGTATCCGAGGGCGTAGGCGCGGCTGCGATACCCGTACCCTGAAAAGTGCCCTGGTTCACCGATCATCTGCGGCACGTGGTCATCCATCATGGGGCCATCGAAGCCTACCTCTTTGTAAAGCTTCATGGCCTCCAGCATGTCGACGTGACCCTCGTCGATGAAGGTCTCGTCGAAGGTGGGAACAGGGCCCGAGACGTTGCGGAAGTGGACGAAGCCGATCTTGTTCCTGCTCCCGAAGTAGCGAATGGCATCGAGAACGTCCTCCGGCATCTCCGATATGGTCCCCTGGCAGAACTCGATGCCGTTGTATTCGCTGGGCACTAACTCCGTCAGCCGCACCAGGTCTTCATGGCTGCGGAAGATCCTGGCGATGCCGGCGATGGGCGAGACCGGCGGGTCGTCGGGGTGGAGGCACATCTTGACGCCGGCCTGCTCCGCCACAGGGAGGACCGCCTTGATGAAGTAGGTGAAGTTGTCCCACATCTGCTCGTCGCTGATCTCCCCCAGCTCGGTGAGCGGAGCGTCCTTCACCAGCTCGTAGTCGAAGCTGGTCACCCTGGCGCCGCCTCTGCCTGGAGTGGTGAAGGAGGTCCGCCACACGCTCAGGACCATGAAGTGGTAGCCCAGCACGGGTATGCCTGCCTTACCCATGTTGACCAGGGACTTGCACCAGTTCTCGATCTGCTCGTCGCGACCCGGAAGGCCCGCGAGGATCTTGTCGCAATATTCCGGCGCGATGTTCTCGATGGCGAACAGCTTGAGCCCCGCGTCCTCGATCTTGGTACGCATGTGGAGTAGATCAAGATAGTCGTAGTACCCCTTCTCAGACGGCACCGCTTCCTGGTTGACGATGACGTCGGTGGCTCCCACCTGCGCCCCAAAGGCGAGAATCTCGTCGGTTACTTCGGTGACATCGCCCAGGGCTAATCTCATGGTGACCCACCTCTCAAAGAAGGGTGTGGAATCCGGGAGCTTGTGTACCGAGACGGTTATACCAACGGAGCCGGGTCGTGTCAAGTCGCGGGCTAGTCCCGTCGATGGCGACACGTGGGCGGCCGTCCCTTGGAGACAAGGAGACCCGGTGAAGATCCCCGGCAAGGACATCGAAGTCAGCGGAGTAGCGAGGAAGGCGGTTACTTCTGCTTTCAGACAAGGACCCCCCAGGAGTAAACGCAGATTGTAAACGGCGGAGAGATACTGGACCACTGAGGCGGCTCGAACGCTGAGAGGCGGTGTCGACGCTCGGCGATTATGTCCGCTTAAGTGTCAAGGGAAAATGTCCTCCGAGTAGATTGCCATGCTAGCAGGCTGGGGTACTTCCGACGTTGCGCGGGCGCGCCATGGGTGGGCTTTCGGCATGCATGTACTTCCTCACGGTTTCTCTGTGTACGCCCACTTCCCGGGCGATCCCACGGATAGACAGCCCCTTGCGCTTCGCCTTCTGCACGGCCTTCCATCTCGCCGTCTGAAGTGGGGTGGGCTTTCTGGATCGCGGAGTTACGGTTTTGCGAACTCTTGCAGCGCCGTTGCGGTCGGCATCGTCGCGGAGTCTGTCCGCTTCGAGCATTGTGCCCATTGACTCCACTTCGTCCTCCGACCTCCTGCTGACACCGTTGGTGTAGCGGCTGGGAACAGTCGTGTGTACAGTCCTCCTGCCGAAGCTGCGCAGGATACCTGGTCGCGGAGGCGCTTCCTGGGAGGCGACGATACGCCCTTCGTGTTGCACTGCCAGCCGGCCGTCCAGCCCTTCGAGCACTTCCACCGCCGACCCGGCAAAGCTCGGTCGAGCCTGATCGGGAAGCAACTGCAGGGTGCGCCAGCGGTACTTAACAGTGTTGTCCCGTGCAACCCGGCGCCTGTACTTCACGCATAGGACTGTGTCCAGGCACAGCTCCGGGTCAGGGACCCGATACGCGGTGTCCGCGTGTTGCGACGGCACACGAAAACGTTCATTGAAGCGGGGAAGGAAGTCGTTGAGCACGCGGTTGGCGTCATCGATGGTGGTCGAGCCTGCGAGCCTCAGCTCCGTGACCAACCTGTCCTGAAGTGTGCCCGCGGTGCGTTCCACGCGGCCTTTGGCCTGCGGCGACCGTGCGAATATCAGCTGTACGCCGATCTCACCCATCGCTCGAGAGAACTGCGTGGGGGCGGAGGCGGTCTCTGACGGCGGCGTGTGCTTGAAGACGCCATGGCGGTCTGAATAGAGTGCGAGAGGTATGCCGTAGCTCCGTATCAGATCCCGCATCAGAAGTAAGTAGCTGCGGGTGTTCTCGTACTCGCAGAACAGGGCGTTGACGACACAGCCAGTAGCGTCGTCGACCGCCAGCAGCAACGTGAACTGGGGGCCATCTTCTCCCAGCCATCTGTGGAAGCTGCCGTCTATCTGTACCAGCATCCCCTCGCGAGCCATCCGCTGCCGTCGAACACGATGCTTCGGCGGCCTTCGACGGCGGGGGCTGTTCACACCGGCGTCAGTCAGTATCTTGCGCAACGTGTTACGTCCGATGTCTATGCCCTCTCGCTCCCTCAGCAGTTCGCTCAAATGCGTGTGGTTGACTCCCGCGTATCGGGTCCGCGCCAGGACCACCACGTCGGTCGCCAACGGGTCCGGTGTAGCGTTGGCCGGTCTGCGACCTCGATTGCCGTGAGCGAGTGCGGCTGCTCCCTCCTTGCTGTAAGCCGTCAGTAGTCGCCTGGTGTGGCGCGCGCTCACTCTCATCAACGTGGCTGCCTGCTCTGAGGTCATATGGTCCGCCATCAAACTGTTGAGAATCTGAAGCCTTGTCTGCTCTTTCTGCGTCAATGTCACATGCTCCTTCATGCGGACATTTTCGCTTGACAGTTAGCGAGGACTTAATCGCTGAGCATTGACACGCCGTCACCCGCCTGCACGGTCCATTATTACTCCGCCGTTTACATTTGCGCGTGTTCACCATCGTACGGGACGAACAGGCGGCTCCGGTGGAGTACTGGGACTCGGAGTTAAGTCTGAGTATCTTCCTGAATCTCGGCGACGGCTGGTTCATGATCACGGTACTCCCTTACTCTAAGGAGCGCGGTCTCGACGAACGTGAGTTGCTGCGGGTGGCGGAATCCATGAGGCCAGTAAGCGAGAGGCAAGAGTGATCGGCTGCGCCCTGATAGACCAGTTCCGCATGAGTAAGGGCCAGCTCCAGAGGGAATAGAAATTCTTTACGTTGGCAATTGCTTCTGACGATTCACATAGCCCCTAATGGAAATAAGAGGTTTGGGGAGTAGAACCCCACTAGTAAAAGTGCACTTCCTAGAAACCGCTTTGCATACCTAGCTCAAGTATAAAATAGGTCTGGAGCTGGGGGGACTCGAACCCCCTACCTCTTCAATGCCATTGAAGCGCTCTCCCAGATGAGCTACAGCCCCACTTGGCGGACAGAAAACATGGTATCACCGGCATCGCTCGTTGCGGTAGGCAAAATGAGGTATCACCGGCATCGCTCGTTGCGGTAGGCAACACGCGGTCGGCCGATGCCGCATCGGCGTAGGGTCGTGTGTCCTGCGAGATCAGCCGAAGCGCCCGCGACTTCGGGCGTCGACGACTGAAGCGTTTAGGACAGAGCCGACCTCATTTGCTCCGCTACGATGTGCTCGTCCCCTTCGCTGAGGTTGTGCACGCACACTCGCAGCGTGTCGTCGCCGACTGCGTCCAGCCGCACACGAGGCGAACCGGCCAGAAGCTCGGCCGCCACGTCCGGCGCCGACTTCCCGAGTTCGGCGGTGTCGAGCGACACTTCCAGGCCCACGCCCCAGTATGAGGTCGTGCTGACAGTCTCCATCGACCGGACCGCTGAAACTCCCCGAATGCCGTCTTCGATCGCTGTGAACCTCGCACCGTATCCCACAAACCGCTCCTCGTGGTTCATAGTGAACCACTCGTCAATCGCGGCCACCAGCCCCAGGATCTCCTGCCTGTCCAGCTTCAGGCCTCTGCCAATGGACTTATCGGAGATAAAGCCGTGGTGAGTTACAGCGTCGATGAGGTCCCCGCGCCCGCAGACGAAACCGGACGACTGCGGCCCGCCCATGTATTTGCCACCGAAGCAGACCAGGTCCGCAGCTTGAGCGTTGCGTACGAAGTAGTCGGTCGGATAGATCTGAGCTGCCGCGTCAGCTATGACAGGGATCCCGTGGCTGTGCGAAAGTTCTACAACCTCCTCGAGGCTCGCAACGTTGGAATCCGGCTCGCTGCGCACAAGGTAGGCCACGGCCGCAGTGTCCGGTCCGATCGCCTCCTCGAATGCCTCAACGCCTGCTCCGTCGTCGTCACCGGCCCACACCAGCTTGCCCCCGCACACGGTGTAGCTGCGGTCATACGTGTACGCTTGCGGCTTAGCCAGCACAACCTGGTTCTTCATTCCCTCTGTATCCGGAAGCCGTGCGCTCAGCTCCGGATCGGAACCAACCATGCACGCAGCGGTGCTCAGCGCCAGCGCCGCATAGCAGCCCGATGCCACGTACGCTCCCTCAACGCCCAGCTGGTTCGCGATGTAGTCTCCCGACTTCTTCAGCAGCTCCTCCATCTCGACGAAGCTCGAGTTCGCTTCGTCCATCGCCTGCTTCACAGTATTCGAAGGCATGGAGCCTCCCCATACCGTGGTGTTTCCGGCCGCGTTGATAACCGGACGGGCGCCGATTCTCGAGTAGACATTCTCGGCTGCTGACGACATCGTTGACTCCTTAGCTGTTAGCTCACGTTCTATCGGCTATAGCGCCGGTAGTTTACACGCGCTGACCGACCATTTCATCAAGTCGGCAACTCCAGAGCGTCCGTTGAGTCTCCTCAAAATGCTCAGACGCAGGTCGTTAGAGTCCTCGCAGTGCTCAGGAGCGGGCTACGCATTGCACTTACAGCGAGAGCCCATGTCTGTCAGGGCCGATCAAGTACGCATCTACAACCTGTCGACCATGGATGGCGAGCCATCGCTGAAAAAAGTGTTCCATTATGTTCCGTTTTGTTCCGTTTCGTAGCTGGGGAGGCTACTTTAGCGGGACTGTTTTGGAACACGTTTGGAACCTGAATGGGGCATAGCCGGGGCCGAAATGGAACACGAATGGAACACGGGTGCTGATCAGTTACCGAAAGCGAGGGCCGGCAAAGCTCCACCTGCATATAACGTGCTTTTAAGTTCATGTAACTATATTAGCACTCCCGTTCGCAGAAGGCAATTAGCACCCTATCATTGCGGATGGTGCTGTCGAAAAAGCGCCGTTGGCGGCCAGTTCGGCCGGAATCCGGCCCGCCATTGTTGTTGCCCTGCTCGCCATTGGCATATCATGGGCCTGTGCGCTGGGGCACCGCCTCAACCACGAATCATGCCCGGCATCTGAAGCGTAATTAGGGAGTTTGAAATGCAAGAGTATCTCCGCAGCCAGGTCGATTGGCCTCAGGCGTTCCCGCCGGAAGAGTACAAGACCAGAGTGGACAACGTACGCCAGTCGCTCTCAGACAAAGGCATCGACGCAATCTATGTCACGATCCCAGAGGACATCACGTACCTGACCGCCTACGACATGATCTGGTACCACCTCAGGTGCGTCACCGGCGTGCTCGTCACCGCCGACGTCGAGGGCACGGTCTTTTTCGACGGCAAGGGCCACACTACCCTCGTGTCCACAACGCCCGAGATCAGGGAGATCGTGTGGTTAGAGCGCGGAGGCTTCGAAGACAACATCACGTCCATCGCCAATGCCCTCAAGGACAGGGGCCTCGCCAACGGAACGATCGCCTTGCAAAGCTGGAGCTACTCGCCCCACGCGACGGTCATCGAGGCGCTCGGAGATAGCCTGAAACAGGGCGGCGCCAACGTTGTCGATGGCTCCATGATTGTGGAGGACCTGAGATTCGTTAAGTCGCCCCTCGAGATCGAGGTGGTACGGAAGGCGTCCGAAATCGGCGACACCGCCATGGAGGCCGCCCGCGACGCGATCAGGCCGGGCGTCACGGAAACTGAGCTGGAAGGCGTGATAATGCACTCCATGATGAGCCAGGGCGGCGGCTACCCCGGCATCAGGACCATGCTCGGCTCAGGGCCGCGAGCCGGAACCCACCACAGCCCGCCATCTTTGCGGCAGGTGCAACAGGGCGACCTGGTGTTCGTGGACTTTTGCGGCTGCTACCAGCGTTACCACGTGAACGTGAACCGGACCTTCTCGCTTGGCGAGCCGGACCCGCGCTGGGTGGACCTTATGGACAAGTCCGCCGGCTGCGTGGACGCCATACTGGCCGCCGTCAAACCCGGCGACCCGCTCTCCAAGGTGCAGAAAGTGGGCAACGAGTACATTGACGATGCCGGACTTCGGAAGTGGGTCTGGTTTGTCGGCGGATACGCGACCGGCATAGCCATTCCGCCCGACTGGGTCGGCAGTCACCGATTCGGGCCCGGACCGGACGGCGTCGACCGTGCTTTCGAGGCGGGCATGATGCTCAACTTCGAGAACCAGTTCGACGTCTGGGAGGACTGGCCGGGCGGCAGCGGCGCAGCCTACATAGATACGTTCCTAATGACGGAGGAACGGCTGGAGGTGCTCTCGCCCCTGCCCCGGAACCTCGTGGTGGTCTAGCCCTTTTCTGAGGATCGTCTGGACCGCACTTTAGCGATTACCGCAGGGACAGCAACTACACTTCAACTAATGAGATCGCTGTCTGAGGATCTGGGACCGGATCTCCGAGTTCCCGCAACATATCAACGTGAAGAACCGCAGCTTCACGAATTAGGGACTCGACCTCTTCGGTCGTGTCTCCTGCAGCTACACATCCTGGCAGGTCTGGAACATAGGCCGAGTACCCGTTATCAGTCTTCTCAATGATTGCTGCGTACTTCATGCGCGGTCACTCCTACCCAATCCTGCTTGTTTCAGTATGCTTTCCCAAGTCTTGGGCGCCAAGTCTTTGCTATTCCTGCCTGCAATTGTGACAGTCCCCGGTAGCGTGGGATGATGGTATTGTCGGTGGCTTCCTCTCGTTCGGACAAGTCTCCAGCCATTCCTTTCCACAAGTCGAATCGCGTCCCTAACCTTTGGCATATCCCACCTCCGCCAGGTCGCTGGTCAAGCGATTCGCAAGACTGGCAGCAACGGGGGCTGGCTTACACCGGCTCCATAGCCATGGTGTCGAAGTCCGAGATGCCAGTCATCCTCGACAGGCTGAACGCGCCGATGTCGAACCGGCACTGGCCGTCCACGATGAGCTCGCTCACCATCTTGCCGGCAACTGGGCTGAAAGCAAATCCGCCGCCGCCGAAGCCCATGTTCACGTAGAACCCCTTGGGAGAGTCCAGGGCGTCGATAACCGGCAGGTCGTCGGGAGTCCGCGCTATGATGCCGGCCCACGTCCGCAGCACCTTGGCGTGCCGCAGACCGGGGACCATCTCCACGAACCGGCTGGCGATGTCGCCGGTCACAAGCGATGAGGTCTCCAGGCCCTGGTCCACCCTGACGTCCTTGTGGACGGCGTTCCAACCGCCGAAGTGCAGTTGCCCGCTCACCGCCTGCCGGCAGTAGAGCGCGTTGCCACCGAACGTGGCCTTCGTTACAGGCGGCAGCGGGAGCGTGCACAGTATCTCGATCAGCACGGGTCTCGGTGGCGTGCTCAGCCCCACCATCTCGTTGATGAGATGCGCCCATGGCCCGGCCGCGTTCACCACGTGAGACGCTGATACGGCGCCTCGATCAGTCTCCACGCCTGTGACCTGCCCGTCTCGAACACCCACGCCTGTCACCTCGGTTGGTCGTAGACGCGAACGCCCTGCCTGTCGAGCGCACGTCGCCAAGCCTCGCACGTCAGTTGCGGGTTCGCGTGGCTGCCACCCGGGTTGAACGTTCCCCGCAGCGCCTTGCCGGTGATACCCGGCAGGATGTCCCGCATCTCCTGCAGGTCAACCACGCGTACCTCCCCTCCAGCCGCGCGAGACGACTCAGCGTTAGCCTCGATCCTGACGGCCTCTCCTTCGGTAAGCGCGATGTGCAGTGAGCCGCCCTGCACGAGCTCGATCGACTGGCCGAGCTCCTCTTCGAGTCCAGTCCAGAGCGCGGAGTTCTCCACCGCAACGGCGCCTCCCGCCTTGCCCCCTGCCCCGGCCCAACCGCCGTTGCGCCCGGACGCTTCCCAGCCCGGCACGCCCTTGTCCACCAGCACAACGTCCTTGCCGCGCATCGACGTGTAGAAGGCCGTGGCCATGCCGACCACGCCTCCGCCAATGACCACAACGTCGGCTTCGTCAAACTTGCGATTCATCGTACCTTCACCAAGCGCCAAAACTCACAGTTCAAGAGACCATTTTGATGACCGTCGGAGTTCCCTCATCCCATCCTTCTCCCATGGGGAGAAGGGGCCAAAAGACTGTTGGAGTTCCCTCATCCTATTCTTCTCCCATGTTCGGAGACATTTGCGTAACCTCCTGTGTGGTACGGGGGAACCCCATCCCAGCCTTCCCCAGCAGACTGGGGAAGGGGCCGGAGAGCCTTGCCCATCACCGAATAGGCAGTTTTGCAAAGGTCTCTATCTTTCGGAGAGGGGGCCAAAGGACTGTTGGTATTTCCTCATCCCAACGTTCTCCTTTGTATGCACAAAGGGGCTGGAGGTAGGCATTGCAATGGGCATCGCTCCACGGGCTCTTAACTCGCCTCCACCGACCTGCCCCCGGACGTAGGCTTTCGCCGATGCCAGCGTACCTTCACGAAGTCTTGCTCCTCCTGCGTCAGATCCCGGTTTCGTACCACCTCCAGCGAAACTGGCCTGAACGGCGGCCGGTACGAGGCCGGCGCCACATGGCCTAATGGCGCTCCGGTTAGCTCAGAGACCAGTGCCTGTATCCCCTCCCGACAGCGCCTGCCCTGGCAGTGACCCATGCCGCCGCGCGTCAGCCGCTTCACGTGGTCCGGCGTTTTCGGCCCCTCATGTACCGCCTTCACAATGTCGCTTCGCGTGACATCCTCACACAGGCACACAGGGACGTCGTCGCCGTCGCTGCACAGTGCTCTGACCCACGCCCGGCGGCCTTCAACACCATCGCCGTTGCTAAGCCTCGGAGCATTGGCACACTGTGCCGCATCCACCTCGACACCCAGATCGCGCGCCGCCGCCGTAGCCGCCGCCCTGCCCTGGGCCTCGGCCGTCTCCGGATTCGTAAAGCTCTCGCCCGTCACGCCTGCACAATCGCCAGCAGCAAACATCTGGGGGCGCGTGGTCCGCATCTCTCCGTCCACTCGAGGCGCTAGCTCTCCCTCCCCCGGCAGGAACTGGAACTCGATTCCGGTCCAGTACATCACGTCCACGTTCGACACAAGGCCGATTGCGAAGCAGACTGCGTCGCATTCGATCTCCGTCCGAGTAGTTGCCGAAGGAACGCCTGATTCATCCAGCTCAGCTATCGCCAGTCCTTCCACCTGCTCTCCGCCAACGGCCTCGAGCACACCGTGATTGGGGAACAAAGGAGTTTGCCCAAACTCATCCGGGGTCCGGCGAATCTCTATCACGCCTGCCACTTCCACGCCCGCTCTCTGTGCGCTCGCAACCAAGGTCTGGGCCAAGCCTCCGCCGCCGAGCACGACTATGCGTCGCGCCGCGAAAGCCTGGTACCTGTTTATGAGAGTGAGGGCTGCGGCCGCGCCCATCACGCCCGCCTTGTCCCACCCTCGAAAGGGCAGGCAGAGGTCCCGCGCTCCGGACGCAAAGATCGCGCGCTCGTACCGGAGCCGCCATGTACGGTCGTCGTCCGCAAGCGTCAGCGTGTTGTTCGCCGAGCTGTCCCACACGACTACACCCGGAAGAACTTTCGCGCCCGCCTCAGCCGCCGACTGCAGACCCGCGTTCGCGCTGATCACCCTGTCCATCATCAGGCCCCGGTCTGACGTCGTGCCGAGGGCCCGCTGACCGAAGAACTGCGGAATGTCCATGGCCATCGAGTCTGCTTCCAGCGGATGCTCGTCGATGAGCACCACGTCGAGGCCGAGTTCGGCGGCGGTCCTTGCGGCTGCGGTTCCCGCGACTCCTCCGCCTACGACCGCAACTTGGGTGTGCTCCATGTTCGGGACCCTCTGTTCAAACGTTGTGGAGACGCGGACGGCTCCGGGCTCTACGTGCCGTCAATCTGAGACTTCAGACATGCAAAGAACTGGTCCATCAGCTTGCGGGAGGCGGAGGACATCAACCGCTGCCCCACTCTGGCGACAACGCCGGTGACCTGGGCATCGCCGTCCAGCGCCACCGATGTCCCGCCATTCGCGGCGCTTAGGCTGAGCCGGCCGTCGCCATGGATCGAGCCACCGGACCCTTTGCCGGTAACGGTCATCCGAAGCGACGACTCGTGCTCCCTGTCCGTCAGAGCTACGTCCGCGCCGTAATCACCTCTTATCATGCCCATACCCACGGACATCGAGACCCGGTAGTGCGCGTCGTCAACGACCTCAAACTCCTTGCATCCCGGTATGCAGTGGCGCAGCACATCCGGCGAAAGCAGTCGCTCCCACACCACACCAGGGGCCGCATCGAAGCTGTAGTTGCCGCTGATCTTCAAGTTCTTCTCCTAATCGAGGCCTCCAGGCTCGGCTGTTTTCCAGAGCCGATGGCCATTCTATGACACAACCCTAGCTGTTGCGGCGCGCTATCCCCTGGAGCGGCGTCCCCAAAGCGGATGCCTGAACGCGAGAGGAGAATCCGAATCTGCGAGCATTGCGGCCTCCGTACCGTTCCCTGCCTTCTCCTGTGGTTCTTCGTCAGCAACACCTGACGTTACCGGTATCTGTTGCGGGCGGGCCCCGCGGCGCGTACCTAGATTGCTCAGATGCTCGGCAAGGTCCTCCAGGCTCGCAAGGTTTCCGACAGGCATGTGATCGTCAACGAACGGCAGCACCGCCTGCAGCCCCCTAGTCAAGGGCTCGTACTCCGGCGGACCGAGCAGCGGGTTCAACCATACGAGCCTGTGGCAGCTCCGCTGTAACCGCGCCGTCTCGTTTCCCAGCAGTACGGGATCGCCCCGGTCCCAGCCGTCTGAAATGACGATCGCAACGCTGCCCCAACCCAAGACCCGCCTCGCCCACCGGTAGTTAAACGCCTTCAACGCCTCCCCGATCCTGGTACCGCCTGCCCAGTCGGGCACCGACTTGGACACCTCCCTGACCGCGTCGTCGACGCCGCGATAGGCGAGTTGATTCGTAATGTGCGTCAGCCGCGTCGCGAACACGAAAGCTTCCACGTTTCTCATGCCGCCCTTGAGACTGTGAACAAAGTGGAGCAGCATCCGCGTGTATCGTTCCATGGATCCGCTGACGTCGCAGATCAGGACCAGCGGCCTCTCCTTCACCTTGCGGCGCCGCTCCGGCAACTTCAGTATCTCGCCGCCGTACTTCAGGTTGTGACGGATGACGCGCCTCATGTCCTGCTCCGGCCCGTTTCCCTGCTGCCAGCGGCGCGTTCGACGGGTCCCCAGGTCCCAGGACACACCCTCCATGATGCGGCGTGCCTCGGCCATCTCAGATTCGGTGTACTCGGCGAAGTCCTTGGTCCTCAGCACCTCGCGTGCGCTGTAGGTCCGGGTGAGCGTGAGCAGGTCTCCCGGTTCTTCAACGTCTCCATTAACGTCGCTGCTTCCTTCCAGTTCGCCATCCGACTTGGGAGGAGCGACAAGAGGCTGCCTGAAACGGCGCTGCTCTCCTATGCTTCTGAGGTCCAGCCTGGACTTGCGGTCCTTCGGCGCTCGCCAGAACACTCGGAAGGCCTCGTCGAAGAGTTGCAGGTCCTGCTGGCGGTGCACTAGCAGCGTCCTAAGCGCCAGGGAGAAGTCCTGTCTCCGCCTGAACCCGACGTCTCCCAGGACCTCAACGACATCCAGCATTCTGCCGGAGTGGACGTCAAGTCCGAGTTCCCTGAGCACGCGTCCAAAGAGCAGTAGGTTGGGAAGTATGTGTCCTGACGAGGTCTCGTCGGTAGAAGGCTCGGTCATCTACTGTCGGGCGGGCGCCTTAGCGGCGTCGGCCGCGCCGTCCCTCGCGATTTCGCACGCGGTTGAGGATGTGGCGCACCGGCTCGCCGCGCACCGCCTCTATGTCCTCACGATACTTCAAGACAATGCCGAGCGTGTCGTCGACAATCGATGGGTCCAGCTCATTCTGGTCCAACGCCACGAGCGCAGCGGTCCAGTCCAGCGTCTCAGCGACGCCCGATATCTTGAACAGTTCGCCTTCTCGCAGGTCTTGCACGAAGGCCGTTACCTCTTCGGAAAGCTTCCTGGACGCCTCGGGTACCTTGGCTCTCACGATCTGAAGTTCCTTGCGGAAGTCCGGGTAGTCGATCCAGTAGTAGAGGCACCTTCTCTTCAGTGCGTCGTGCACCTCGCGTGTGCGGTTGGAGGTAACTACGACCACAGGCCGGTTCTCCGCCCGATAGGTGCCCAGCTCGGGAATCGTGACCTGAAAGTCAGACAGCAATTCCAGCAGGAATCCCTCGAACTCCTCGTCGGCCCGGTCAATCTCATCGATCAGCAGGACCGGCGGTTTGCTCCTGCCGGGATCTATGGCCTGAAGCAGCGGCCGCTTGATCAGGAAACGGTCGCTGAATATCTCCCCTTGCGCAGCATCGCGGTCGTCGAGGCTTCCGGCGGCCTCCAGCAACCGTATCTCCAGCAGTTGGCGAGCATAGTTCCATTCGTACACAGCTTGAGAGACGTCCAGCCCCTCGTAGCACTGCAGCCGGATCAGGTCCGTGTCCAGGATCGACGCCAGCACCTTCGCGACCTCGGTCTTGCCAACGCCGGCCTCACCTTCCAGAAACAGAGGGCGGTTCAGCTTCAGGGAGAGATAGATCGAGATTGCCAGCCCACGGTCCGCGACGTACAACGCATCGCGCAACCTGTCTTGCAGTTCGTCTATAGATGCCGGCGCCAGCGACGAGTCGCTCAATGCTTGTACCCCCGGTTAGTCACAGTTTGAACGCAGCACGCCAGCCGGCGGGACCGCCGCCGTGGGCTATGCGGGTTGTGAGTCCTAACGGCTGCTTACCCTGCGTTTGCCGCCGCGTCGATCAGCGCCCGCTTGACGAAGACGGCTGCCATCGCCGTTCGGTAGCCGGCTGACGCGAAAACGTCGTCCAGCACATAATCTCCGACGTCACCGGCCACCGTGGATGCCGCCTCAGCCAGCGCGTCATCGGAGAGTCCGCTGCCCTGGAGCGCCGCCTCCACAGACGAAGCCCTGAACGGTGCGGGCGTGATGCCGCCGACAGCCACGCTTGCGCCCGTGCAGGCGCCGTCGGCCACCGTCAGCACAGCGGCAGCGCTGATTACCGCGTACCTGGACGCCGGGTGCTTCAGCTTCGCGTAGCCCATTACCTGACCGCTCTGCTTTGCGGGCAACTCCACCGAGGTAATGATCTCGTCCTCCGCTAGCGTCGTGGTCATAAGGTCTTCGAAGAAGTCGGACGCCGCAATCGAGCGTGCCCCGTTCGGGCCGGTCGCGTGAATCGTGCCGTCAAGCGCCGTCACCACAGTGGGCGGGTCCGACGCCGGGTCGGAGTGGGCGAGGTTGCCGCCTATGGTACCGAGGTTACGCACCGCGGGGTCCCCGATGTCAGATGCCGCCGATGCAAGCATCGGGCAATGCTCGGCAACCACGTCTGAAGACGCGACCTGCGCGTGAGTGGTCAGGGCTCCAATCCGAATGGAACCAGAGCCCGCCTCGACGCCAATCAACTCGGAAATTCCGCCGATGTCTATGAGTGCGGCCGGACTTGCGAGGCGCAGCTTCATAACCGGAATCAGGCTGTGGCCCCCGGCCAGTAACTTGGCATCGCTGTTCCCCGCCAGCAGGCTTACCGCGTTGGCAACGCTGTCCGCACGATGGTAGTCGAATTTGGCTGGGAACATCCCTAACCTCTACTTTCGTTGATCGCCGTCCACACCTTCTCAGGCGTCAGCGGCATGTCAATCTTCTCCACACCGAACGGCTTGAGAGCGTCCATGACGGCGTTGTAGATCGTGATGGTGGACGCGATCGTTCCCGTCTCGCCCACGCCCTTCACGCCAAGCGGATGATGGCCGGATGGCGTCACTGTGCTCAGCGACTCGATGTCCGGCACAACGTCCGCTCTCGGCAGGCCATAGTCGAGCATCGAGCCTGTCAGAAGCTGTCCACTCTCGTCGTAAACTGCGCCTTCCCAGAGCACGGGTCCCGCTCCTTGCACGACACCGCCGCTAACCTGCCCCTCTACAATCATCGGATTGATCTGAATGCCGCAGTCGTCGACTGCCACGTACCTGCGTATGCTGACATGCCCGGTGTCTGCATCGACGTCAACGATGGCTACGTGCGCTCCGAACGGATAGCTGAAGTTCGGCGGATCGTAGAAGGCCTGCGCCTCCAGTCCGGGTTCCATGCCTTCAGGCATGTTCCAGGCTACGTTGGCCATGAGTGCGATGTCCTGTATGGTCTGCGCGCTGTCGGGCGAACCCCGCACGAAAAAGCGTCCATCGCCGTACTCGATATCCTCCTCGGCGGCCTCCAGCAGGTGCGCGGCGATCGTCCGAGCCTTGTCCTTGATCTTGCGCACTGCCAGCGTCAGCGCCGCGCCGGACACCGCGGTTGTCCTGCTCCCGTACGTGCCCCACCCCATAGGCGTGTTGTCGGTGTCGCCGTGGAGCACCTCGACGTCGTCCACGTCCACGCCGATCTCGTCGGCCACTACCTGCGCGAACGTCGTCTCTTCTCCCTGGCCGTGCGGCGAAGAGCCGATGGCTACGCTGACCTTGCCCGTGGGCGTTACCTTGATCGTGGCGCCCTCCCAGAGTCCGCCCTGGAAGCCAACGGCCCCTGCGACCTGCGAAGGACCCAAGCCGCAAATCTCCACGTACGTCGAGACTCCAATGCCCATGTGGCGGCCTTCGGCACGGCTGCTCTCCTGTTCGGCTCTTAGATCCGCATAGCTCACCGCCTCCAGTGCCTTGTCAAGAGGGGCCTCGTAGTCTCCGCTGTCGTACGTCAGGCCCAGCGCAATGTCGTGACCGTCTTCGAATTTGGGCACAAGGTTCTTGCGCCTGACCTCGACAGGGTCCATACCCAACTCTCCAGCCAGCTTCTCCATCATCCTCTCCACAAGGAACGTGGCCTCAGGCCGCCCGGCGCCGCGGTAGGCGTCGGTAGGTGTCGTGTTGGAGAACACGCCATACACTTCTGCGCGCGCGGCAGGGATGCCGTACGGACCGCAATACATCAGGCCGTGCAGAATCGTCGGGATTCCGGGCGCGGCCGTCGATAGGTAGCCGCCCATGCCGGCGTAGACCGTGGCTCTAATGCCGGTGACTGTTCCGTCCTTCGTTGCGGCCAACTCCACGTCTTGCACGTGGTCTCTTCCGTGGATTGTTGCAATGAAGTTCTCGGATCGAGTCTCCGTCCACTTAACCGGCACGCCAAGCTTCATAGAGCAGAACGATGTGATCGCCTCGTCCGCGTAGTACGGAATCTTGCTGCCGAAGCCGCCGCCCACCTCGGGTGCGATCACCCGGATCTTGTGTTCACCTACACCCGTTACGACCGAAGTCAGGAACCTTGCGATGTGCGGGTTCTGGGTGGTGCTCCATAACGTCAGGTCGCCAGTCGCATCCGTCCACTGCGCGAGCGCCGAACGCGGCTCCATCGCGTTGGGGACGAGACGCTGGTGCACGATGCGCTCGCTCACGAGCACTTCCGGGTTATCGAATGCCGCGTCTACGTCGCCGCCTTCTGCTACCCATTTGAATGCCTGGTTGTTCGGAACGTCGTCGTGGACCTGCGGTGCGCCGTCCTGGAGCGCCGCCTCGGGGTTGACCACCGCAGCAAGGATTTCGTAGTCGACATCGATGTGCTGTAGCGCGTCTTCAGCGTGGTAGCGCGAGTCCGCGACAACTACAGCGACAGCGTCGCCCACGTACCGCACCCTGTCCACTGCGATTGGAGGATGCTCAGGCGTCTTGAGGTCCGAATCGGGGACCAGCCATGCGCAGGGAAGACCGTTCAGCACGCCCTGAGTGTCCGTCCCTGTGAACACTGCCACAACTCCAGGGGCGTCGGAAGCAGCGCTCGTGTCGATGCTTTGGATGTTGGCATGAGCGTGTGGACTTCTCAGCATCGCGGCGTACAACATGCCCGGAAGCTTGAGGTCGTCAGTGTACTTGGACCCCCCAGTTATGAGCCGCGGGTCTTCCCGGCGCCGGATGCCGGAACCGAATATACGGGTTGCCGTGGCCATGCTAGCCCCCCTTCATCGCTTCTGCTGCTGCCCGCACCGCGCGGACGATGTTCGTATACCCGGTACATCTGCACAGGTTGCCTTCCAAGCCGTGCCTGATCTCCTCATCGGTCGGGTCAGGGTTGGATTTCAGTAATTCGCTTGCGGCCATAATCATGCCGGGCGTGCAGTACCCGCACTGGAGGCCATGCTGGTTCCAGAACTCTTCCTGGAGTGGGTGGAGTTCGCCGGCCGATCCCATGCCCTCTATCGTCGTGATCTCGGCTCCGTTGGCCTGCACTGCCAGGCGGGTACACGACTTTACGGCCACTCCGTTCTCCAAGACTACGCACAAACCGCACTGGCTCGTATCGCAGCCGATCTTCGTGCCCGTGAGCGCCGCGTTCTCACGGATGAAGTGGACCAGCAGCAGCCTCGGCTCTACTGCGTCCGACACGTCTGAGCCGTTGATCGTGATCGTCACCGGGTGCCGGCCGTTCTGTGCCGGCGCCGCCGGCGCTGGCGCGGCAACTGCGGCCGGTTCCTCGGCCGCAGCAGGACTCTGTTCACCTACAAGGATGCGTCTGACGGATGACCAGAATGACATGACACCTGCCCCTTCCTGTTGAGTGCGTTCATTGACGCGTGGTTATAGGCACACGATCGCTCTATAGACGAATGGTTCCCGCGTGCCTTTGGGCACTACCTGGGGGGTTCGGTCCGGCGTGCTGGTTAGGAAGCAGCCGCTACGCCGGCCTCCGCAACTGCATGGTCGTCCTCGACGCTACTCCCGGAAACACCGATGGCTCCGACAATCTCGCCAGCGCTGTTCCTGATTGGAAGTCCACCGGGGAATGAGATCAGCCCGCGGTTCGAGTGTTCGATCCGGAACAGTGCCCCGCCCGGCTGAGATAGACCCCCAATTGCACCAGTCGGCATGTCAAAGTATCGCGCCGTTCGCGCCTTCTTCTGGGCGATGTCGATGGAACCTCGCCACGCACCGTCCATTCGAGCGAACGCCTTTAGCCTGACGCCAGCGTCAACTATGGCTATATCCATCTTGACGCCCATCTCTTCGGATTTTTGGATGGCTGCCTTGACGGCGGCGCGCGCCTGGTCGAGCGTGATATCGGTAGCGGCGTCTTCGGATGACTCTGCCGGCTGGTTTTCCGACATAGGCTCCGTGGCCGATTCGGCGGTCCGGCCCCCATTCCCCAACACCATCTGCTTCAATCTTGACCAGAGTGACACGATCCCAACTCCTTTTCGCTAAGTATCGCTTTGGTTCACGACCCTCAACCTAGTCATAGCGAGGCCGGGTTAGCAGGTGTTGAGGGTCCGAACAGTACAGATGTCCGAGCTCCACCGCCAATCTTCACGGACGGCAGACAAACCGATGACCGGGCCCCAAGCAAGAGGACCCGGTCTTCAACAACTTAGTTTACTTTGGGATTTTGGTTTCCTACTACAGGTCAGGTCTAGGAAAGGGCGGCGACACCGGCCTCGGCGACGGCGTGGTCATCCTCAACGGTGCTGCCGGATACGCCGATGGCCCCGATGACTTCACCATCCCCATTGCTGATCGGTAGGCCCCCTGGGAACGTAATCAAGCCTCCATTGGAGTGCTCGATGTTGTATAGGGGTCCTCCCGGCTGAGACAGCCCGCCGATTGCCCCGGTCGGCATATCAAAGAATCGGGATGTTCGCGCCTTGATCTGAGCGATGTCAATCGACCCGAGCCACGCGCCGTCCATGCGCGCGAACGCCTTGAGGTTCGCACCTGCATCAACAACAGCGATGTCCATCTTAACGCCCATCTCGTTGGACTTTGCTATTGCGGCCTGAACCGCTGCAACTGCCTGATCGAGACTAATGTCTGCCATGATTTGTTCTCCTCAATTGTTTGTTGAGCACCTATGGAGCCGGTTGGTCTATAGCGGCGCTCGGTTACGGATGGATGATTACCTTCGTATAGCCCTCTACACGCTGGTCGAACTTCGTGTACGCGTCCGGGGCCTCATCAAGGCCGATTTCGTGTGATACCACGAAATCGGGGCTCGCCCGGCCGGCCGTGATCATGTCGCGCAAGTACGCATTGTACTGTTTCACGTTGCACTGGCCGGTGCCCAGCCGTAATCCTTTCTCGAACAACTTCCCAAAGTTAATCGAGAGCGCACCCTGCTTGGCCGCCTCATCGACGCCGCCGGGGTCGGACGGTACATACAGTCCAGGGATTCCGATCGATCCGGTGGGCCTGACGGTCGCAATAAGGTTGTTGAGTACTATGTTGGGAATCTCGTCCTGCTCACCCCCAGCCGCCGAGGAACCGCGCGCCGTGGCCTGGTAACCGACTGCGTCTATCCCTTTGTCCGTGCCGCCATCCGTCGCGTCGAGGATGGCTTCCACGGGGTCGACGTCGTCATAGTTGATGGGAATGGCGCCGATCTCCTCAGCCTTGTCCAGTCGTTCCTGAACATGATCGACTGAGAAAACGCGGGATGCTCCTCGAATAAGGCAGCTGTATGCGGCCATCAGGCCCACGGGGCCGGCGCCGTAAACTGCCACGCTCTCACCGGGCCTTACGCCGGCCATCTCCGCTCCGTGATAGCCCGTGGGGAAGATGTCGGCCAAGAGTGCGTAATCGGCCTCGTGTTCGTCGCCCTCCGGCAGCGGAAGGCCGTTGAAGTCCACGAAAGGCACTTGCATGTACTCGGCCTGCCCACCTACCCATGGCCCCATCGCCACATAACCGTAAGCCCCCCCCGCGAATCCTGGATTCACCGTTGTGCAGAATCCAGTGAATCCGCCAAGGCAGTTCTTGCAGAATCCACAGGCTACGTTAAAGGGCATGACCACCCGGTCGCCGACCTTGCGCTCCTTTACGCCAGAGCCGACCTCCTCGATTATGCCCATGTTCTCGTGTCCAAATACGATCCCCGGCTCCGCAGAGGTCCGGCCTTCATACATATGTAGGTCAGAGCCGCAGATGCAGGAGGAAGTGATCCGCACGATTGCATCATTAGGATGCAGAATCGCGGGATTGGGCACTTCTTCAATCGCTACGCTGAATGGTTCCTTATAAACGACAGCCCTCATAGAGAGAACACCTCCTTCTTGCCTATTGACAGATGCAGAACCGTTCCACAACTTACCATAGCCCGATTTCGGAGGATCTGCCGAATTCCAGCCCTAGCGGCCAGCACGGCCTTGAACTAGACTCCAGACCGTCGAAAGCATGGGCTCCGACCAAACCACTCCAAGGGCGCCAGAATCGCCCCGATGCTATTGCCGCCACCTTCAAAAGTCAACACGCCGGCGACTATCACTCACGCAGTAAGCGTCACCACTGGACGAACATCGGCATTACGACGTGCACGTACGAATCGTCGTCCACAGGCCGCAGGACGCCGGGGCTGGATGGCGTAGTGGTCTCCAGAGCAACCTCGTTTGATTCCAGCACGTCAAGAACGTCAGTAAGATACTTGCTGTTGAAGGCGATCTTGGACTCCTCCCCTTCCACCTTCACATCCACCTCGCTCTCGTTGTCGCCCACCTCTTCCGAACGGGAAGAAATCACCAGCTTGCCCTCATCTCCGTCCTCACCCGGATTGACATGCACCCTTACTATCCCGCTGCCGTCCCTGGCAAAAATGGCTGCTGATCGGTTGGCCATCGAGAACTCGGACAGCCCCATAACAGCTCGCGTTCCGTATGAAGTGGGGACCAACTGGCTGTAGTTGGGGAAGGTGCCCTGGATCAACTGCGAGACGATCTCCACGTTGTCCAGTCTGAACATTGCCTGGTTCTTATTTGGCGTAACGGTGAACTCTATCGGATGGACCTGGCCTGAAAGCAGCCGGTTGACTTCCTGCAACGTCCGGGCCGGGATGATGAAGTCGAGGTCCTCCGGCGCTGCCCCTTCCATCTTGCCCTTGTAGACCGCCAGCCTGAACCCGTCCGCCGCGGCGAAGGTATAGTCCTCTCCCGTAATCTCCACCTTGATTCCTGCGAGCACAGGCCGCGAGTCGTCGGTCGCAGCCGCGAATGCGACGTGGTTGATAGCTCGGCCCAACTCCCCCGGGTCCATAACGCCGGCCACACCCGACTCCACCGTGGGAACTGGCGGGAAATCTGCGGCTGGCATGCCGTTGACGTTCGCGGAGAAGCGGCCGCAGGAAAGGCCGATGCCCAGCGGCTCGGTGCTCGACTTGATGTCTATGCGCTCAGCGGGCAGTGAGTTTACGAACTCCGTCAAAATGCGCGCCGGGATTGTAACTTCACCTTCCTCCTGGACGTCCGCGCCGATCCACGTCGTGATGGCGACCTCCAGATTTGTCGCGACCAGCTTGAGCCTGCCCTGGTCGGTGGATATAAGGACGTTAGACGTAATCGGAAGTGTGGCCCTCGCAGCCACGGCTCTGCCGACTACCGTAAGTCCTCGGCTAAGATTCTCTTGCAGGCAGGAAAGCTGCATTCGTCGCTCCCTCAGAAATTGGTGGCGCTAGTATAGAACCGCCCATTCGGGAGCGTCAACGAACGCCAGCTAGCTACGCAATTGGGGCCTAAGATCAGGATTGGCCTTTATCAGGACAATTAGGGGGGATTCAGTATGGCGGCTTCGTCGCGGTGGGAAGTCAAGCCCACGTCGGCCTATTGCACCACCACGGTGCCGACCATGCCCAGGGCTTGGTGAGGAATGCAGATCAGGCTGTAGACGCCCGGCTCAGAGAACTGAAAACCGAACGATAGCGCTTCACCCGCTTCCACCTGCGCATCGAGCCCCAAATCTGAAATCGTGAACGTGTGGAACTCACTCTCTGCCACCAGAGTGAAGATGACCGCCTCTCCCACGGAGAACGAAAGCTGACCAGGGTCGTACGCGTAGACACCGCTACCGCCTGGGTCCTGGAGCTTCACGGCAACCGGTGTGCCCTCGGTGATGTCCGGGTTGCCGACCGGCGCCTGCTCGACAAGGCCGCCGAACAGCGGGTCGGATGCCAGTCTGGCAACGACCTCGGCCGGCGCTCCCTCCGGCGGAGCAGGCGAGTCCCTGTATTCCGTGACACTTTCTTCTACTCCGCATGCCACTAGCAAGCCCAGCAGCATCGTCAAGCATACGGCTGGCAAGGCAGCGCGGGATGCGAAATTCAATACCATGCCCTCTTGCTCCTCAGGTACGAGTTTCACCTCTTACAGGTACGTTCGTGAAGAGTTTCACATCCTAGCACTACTCCAAAGAGCCGGTCAACGAGATACCCGCCGTTTCCTAGGTTCAAGCAACCCGAACAAGTCCTGTCCGAGCACGAGGCGCAGCGCACACTCTGTAACTAGCAGTTGCGAGGCAATGTCAAGAAGCTAGTTGACCGTGATCGTTCCCGTCATGCCCAGCGCCTCGTGCGGCACGCAGTAGAGCTTGGCAGTATCTCCTCTTATCGAATATCAGGGTGACCACTGACCCCGATGTGCTAAAGCGCATTTGGCTGCGGCGGAACTTGACATGAGGAAAACGTATGCCTATCCTGCATGTGCGCATACCGCATACGAGTTAGGAGAGGAACAATGCGAATCGGAGTAAACGTCCCCAATGAACTATTGAGGCGTGTAAAGGAGATAGAGCCGCGAGTGAACATTTCCCTAGTCTGTCGAGAGGCGCTCGAAAGCCGCGTCGAAGTTGCTGATAGGGCCCAAGCCCAAGCCTATGGCGACGGCGTGGATGAGCATGTGGCTAGATTGGTTGATTCCGTAAACGGGCCCATGATTGAACCCGACTGGGTAGCCTATGCCATTGAGGACGCCGCCAATCGCGCCGACGAGTGGGAGAGTTTCTCCATCAGTGCGATGTACTGAAAAGACAAGGGCGTGACGAAGCTGAAATGGTCGATGTCTGGTCACACTGTGGCGAGAAAAGGGGCCTCACTCATCGCTTACACGTCGAGAACATTGAATGGTTCATTTCGAATTCGGAGCGTCAGTTCGCAACTGGAGGTGGACCTGACCTTCACAAGAAGGCTACTGAAGTGTACTCCCGGGCTTGGCTGGGTTACGTGAACGAAGTCCGGAGAATGATCGAGCAGCACTACAAGGACGAGTATCAGCAAATGATGAGGGAGCGGGAGGAACTCATGAGTCCCTGCCCAAACCGGAGATACCCCAGCACCTGATCTGAATGCGGTTAGTCGCGGCTGACGGCTTACCTGTGGGGGCAGAAGCCCAAGGGCTAGTTGACCGTGATCGTCCCCGTCATGCCCAGCGCCTCGTGCGGCACGCAGTAGAGCTTGAAAGTGCCCGCCTTGTCGAACGTCACCTCGAACTCGATTGTCTGGCCGGCTTCCATCTCGTGGCTGATGTCCAGTTCGTCTACCTCGAACGTGTGGAACTCCGTTTCAGCCGATACCTGGAACGTGACCGTGTCGCCAACCGAGAATGTGAGCTCGGAAGTGGAGAACTGGTACTTCCCGCTGCCGCCGGGGTCCTCGTTGACAACCTTCACCACATCATCGCCGCTTGCCAACTCCGAAGCGGAGGCTGTAGTAGCCGCAGCGGTTGCCTGCGGCGTGGCCTTCGCCGGCTCGGCAGCGGGTGTCGAGTCCTCCGATTCCCCGCCGCCGCAAGCGGCGATGGACGCCATTCCCAGCACTACGACTGCCGCCATAATTACCAGTTTCTTCAAGGACCTCTTCTCCTCTCACGTGTTGCCATTACTACATAGAGATTGTAACTCTACGGAATGCGGCTGGCGATGCTAGCAATGAACTGCGAGACCGTCAATCCAAAATTCACCTGTTCCTGAGCCCGCCTTTCAGGTTACTCTTGAAATGCGGCCCAAGAGCCCGCTGGCTGTTGTGGTAGGCTTGCCCGCGCGGAATTAGGAGAAGATGCTAGAACGATTCAAGGTCCCGAAGGAAGACGAGGTCAGGGTACCGGCAGCGGCTCTTCGTAGTACTGTCGAGGCGTTGTTCGTCAAAATGGGCGTTCCTGACGAAGACGCGCAGGAAGGCGCTAACACCCTTGTCATGACGGACCTCCGCGCCGTCGAAACGCACGGCGTGTCCAATATGCTCAGGTCGTACATCTCGTCGTACCAGCAGGGCAGCCTGAACCCGCGTCCCAACTGGCGAGTGATCCAAGACTCCCCGTCGGGCGCCGCCGTAGATGCCGATCGCGGTCTCGGGGTGATCGTCGCCCCCAAGGTCATGCGCATGGCTATCAGCAAGGCCAGGGAGACCGGCGTCGGCGCGGTCTCGATGCACAACAGCGGCCACACCGGAGCGGTCGGCCATCACTCCATGCTTGCTGCCGAGGCGGACATGATCGGCATCTGCATGACCGCCGGCTGGCCGGCCATCCCCCCTACGTTCGGCGCGGAGCCCCGTTTCGGCACGAATCCTATATCCATCGCCGCGCCGGCAAGCAAAGAACCTTTCTTCCTTTTCGACGCCGCCACCTCCACCATCGCAGGCAACAAGGTCCGTTTGGCACAGCGTGTCGAGGCCGATCTGCTGCCGGGATGGATCGCCGGGCCGGACGGCCTTCCCAAGACGGCGCCAACCCCTGCGTCGGACTTGGGAGAGTATTTTCTTCTGCCGCTTGGCGGAACCAGGGAGCACGGCTCGCACAAGGGGTACGGCTTCGCAATGATGTCCGAAATCCTGGCCCGCCTGCTGGGCGGCAGTCCTTCAGCCATGACAGCCCCGGAGAGCCGTGGTTCCAGCGGCACATTCTTCTCCGCTTACAATATCGCTGCGTTCACGGACCTGGACGCCTTCAAGAAAAACATGGACCTGATGTTGGAGAAGTTGAGAACTACAAAGCCCGCTCCCGGGTACGACCGTGTCCTGTATCCCGGTCTCAGCGAACATGAAGAGACACAGGAACGGCTGGTCAACGGCATTCCCCTGCACCGCGAAGTCATCGACTGGTTCGACGACATTACGGCCGAGCTTTCTTTGCCACGCTTGGAGCGGGTAACTCACGACTCGTGACTGCACTTCTTGAGGCGAGAGGCCTCACAAAGCAATACGGGTCTACCACGGCCCTGAACTCCGTGGACTTCGAAGTATCGCAGGGCATAACCGGCATTCTCGGCCCAAACGGCGCCGGCAAGACTACCGCCATCAAGCTATTCCTCGGCCTCACGAGGCCCACGTCGGGCGCCGCTCTGATCCTGGGCCAGGAACCATACGTCTCGATCGACGCGAGACAGCGAATCGGCTACATGCCCGAGCACGACTGCCTCCCCGGCGCGATGAACGCCTCCGAGTTTCTGGCGCACATGGCGCAGGTCAGCGGCCTGCCAGCGGAAGAGGCCCGCATCCGGTCGGCCGACACTCTGCGGCATGTCGGCCTTCACGAGGAACGCTACCGTCCAATTGGCCAGTACTCGACCGGCATGAAGCAGCGCGTCAAGCTTGCGCAGGCCCTCGTGCACGATCCGGTCATCGTTCTCATGGACGAGCCCACCGCCGGCCTGGACCCTGCGAGCCGCGAAGATATGCTGGACCTCGTACGTCGAATTGGCACCGACTTTGGCATCAGCATACTGCTCTCCTCGCACCTCATGAAAGATGTGGAGGGCACCTGCGACAAGCTCATCGTTCTCGAAGAAGGGACAGTCGTGGAGCAGGGTACCGTTTCGGGCTTCACGCAGGAGACCGAGGCGGTGTATGTGGAAATAGAAGAGAACCGGGACGAGTTTCTTGCCGCGCTCCATACAAGGAACGTCCAGGCCACGCTTGACGGCGGCGCAATTGTAGTCGAGCAGAGTGACGAGTCCGGATACGACCACATCCGCGACGCGATCGTCGAGTCCGGGGCCCGGCTCCGCCGCATGGCTCCGAGGAGAGGCACCCTGACCGACATCTTCAGGAGTTCGGACTCCTGATGGAAGCTCGCGGCGAGGTTTTCGACCTCGGCTATCAGCACTACGAAGGCCCGCGCGAGGGCCGCGGCCGGGCGAGAAAGGCTCTCTGGATAGACGGAATCAGAACGTCGTTGGGCATCGGCAGAAGCGCGTGGGCAAAGATCATCCCCGGCCTCTTCATCGCAGCAGTGACCCTTCCGGCCATTGTCATAGGCGTGATAGCCGTTCAGATGGGCCTGCAAGAGGCCGGCATCGTGGACCACTCCACGTACTTGCAGATAGTTCTCACGTTCATGCTGTTCTTCACGGCGGTCATCGGCCCGGAACTGCTCTGCCCGGACCGCCGGGACATGGTTATCAGCCTGTACATAGTCCGGCCGTTGACCATGTCCGACTACCTCGCGGGGCGTTGGCTGGCGCTGTTCTCCGTTACGCTTGCCCTGGTCTACCTGGGTCAGATCGTGCTGTTCGTATCGTTCTCCCTGGGATCCAATGACACGCCGGATTACCTTAGAGAGAACTGGCTTGACGTCCCCAGGTTCCTGGCAGCGGGATTTGTTCTTGCCTTGTTCACTACGACAATTGCGTTGGCCGCCGCGGCTCTCACCACGCGCAGAGCATACGCCGCCGCGATAATCATCGGCCTCTACATCATCTCCACGTCGGTAGCCAACCCGCTGGGAGGCTGCGAAGGAGGCCCTGAAGGGGCCGCATGCGAGACTTCCTCCGGAGACGCCGGACACTGGATCGCGCTGGTCGACCTCGGGCAGGTGCCGAGTCAAGTGAACAAGCACATTTTCGAAGAAAGCTCAAACGATAGCCCTGTTGTCGCGTCGGCTTCCGAACTCAATCCCGCAATTCCCGTCGCCTGGTACGTGCTGCTGACCGGCGGCTCAGGCGCCTTCCTGTGGTGGCGTTACAGGAGTCTCGCGCAATGACGTCCAATGGCGTCGGGGCCACCATAGTGGTGAGCAACGTTTCCAAGTGGTTTGGCAACGTTGTCGCGGTCAATGGCGTTTCCCTGGAAATCAACCCGGGCATCACCGGCCTGCTGGGCCCCAACGGGGCCGGCAAGACGACGTTGCTTAGCATGATCACCGGCCTCGCGGCCCCGTCGGAAGGCGAGGTCACCGTCCTGGGCCAGATTGCACGTGAAAACCCGGACGTCTACAGGCGCATCGGCGTCATGTCTGAGCACCAGGCGGTCTACGAGTTCCTTTCCGGCCGCAACTTCGTGAAGACCTGCGCGCGCCTCCAGCGCATCGACGACCTGGACGAGCACATCGACCGCGCGATCGACCATGTGGACATGGCCGAGGCCCAGCACCGCACTATCTCGGGATACTCCCGCGGCATGAGGCAGCGCATGAGGCTCGCTGCCGCGCTGGTGCACGATCCGCAGGTCCTCGTCCTTGACGAACCGCTGAGCGGCACAGACCCCCGCCAGCGCGTCGAGTTCCAGAACCTCATGCGCCGTCTCGCGGGAGAGGGCCGCACTATTCTGATGTCGTCACACATCCTCGAGGAGGTCGAGACGCTTTCGGATAGCATCCTCCTGATGGTAGACGGCAAGCTCGCAGCCGCCGGGGGTGTGGCCGCGATACGGGCCCAGTTGGACGAGCGTCCGTACACCGTGCGGGTGGTAAGCGATGAGCCAAGGAAGTTGGCGGCCGCGCTCGTAGGCTTGGACGAAGTCGAGTCCGTCGCAATAGACGGCAACGCGCTTATCGTATCCAGCAGAAACGTGGCGGCCCTTCAGACGTCGGTACCCAGGCTGGCTCAGGTGCAGGGAATCAGGCTTCTTCGCGTCGAACCTCTGGACGACTCCCTCGATAGTGTGTTCGGCTACGTGGTGGAGGGTTGATGGCCGCGGTCTTCACACTTACTGTCCGTCAGTTGACTGGCCGCTGGCGGCTGATCGTGACCGTTGGCCTGGCCGCGATAGCCGTCGCTCTTACGGTCACCATGTCGGCCTTGGCTTCCGACCAATCAACGTTACGAGAAGACTTCGTGAATGGCGTCCTCGACGCCCTTTTTCTTGGGGGCATCCTTCCCATCATCCTGATGGTCCTCGCCACTTCCGCGTTCGGCACTGAGGTCGAAGACAAGACGCTCAGCTACCTCGTGCTGAAGCCGATTAGCAAGTGGGAGATCGTACTGCCCAAGTTTGCCGCTTCGGTCATTGTCGGAGGCCTCATCGTCCTCGTTTCGGGCATAGTCTCTGTAATCATCGTGTTCGGAGGACTTGCCCAGCCAATCTTCGCCGTTGCAGTCGCATTGACCGCGGGCTCTATTGCCTACGCCGCCGTGTTCATGTGGGCGGGCCTGATAACCACCAGGCCGCTCTACTACGCCTTGGCCTACGTCCTTATCTGGGAAGCCGCGTTGACCAACATCTTCGATGGCATACGGTATCTCAGCATTCGTGCTTTCACCTTGTCCATACTTAACGGTTTGGACAAAGTCCGCTTCGAAATCGACGCAAGTAGGCTGTTGGATGCTCCGGAGGCATTTGGGGGAGTGGCCATCGTCACCGTCGTGTTCCTGGCCCTCACCATCCGACGGCTTCAGCGTATGGACGTTCCTTAGAAGAGAGCGGCTCAGGCGTTATCGTCCCTCTTTAATGAAGTCGGCGACCCTCTCGGCCATCGCCAGCACGGTTGCGTTTGTGTTTGCGCGCACGCAGTCCGGCATTATCGACACGTCCGCCACTCGCAGCGACTCCAGTCCGTGCACTCGCCCGAACTGGTCTACCACTGCCATTGGATCGTCGGCTGCTCCCATCTTGCACGTACAGGAACTATGGTGAGCCGTGGTTACTTCTCGCTTCAACCAGGCATCAAGCTCCCGGTCCGACGCCATGTCGAAGTCAGGTTCGGGAATGATCCGCTCCGACACGATATGCTCAAACGCCTCGCTCGCAAACAGCTCGTCGCATATGCGTACCCCCTCCCGCATCCTCTCCCGGTCGAACGGTTCGGCAAGATAGTTAAAGTCGATCAAGGGCTGATGATGTGGGTCTGCGGACGCGAGTTTCACGCTTCCCGCCCCCAGCGCCAGGTTCAGCACGACTATCACTCCCACACCGAGCGGCAGGTCGGGGTCTCCGCCCTTGTCGATCCGCTCCGTCGTCCTGGAATCCATGTACAGGATCATGTCATTGGGGAGATGCGAGCCGCTTGCCGTGTACCTGAGCACAAGATTCGCCTTCCTGACCTCATTGTCCAAGTCAACGTCGTCATGGACGCTCCACGCCATCTGGACCAAGGGGTGATCTCTGAGGTTCTGGCCCACTCCCGGAAGGTCCGCAACAACCGGGACGCCGTGCTCTCGAAGGTGACCTTCAGGTCCAACTCCTGAAAGCATAAGCAGATGCGGCGAGCCTATCGATCCACCGCTAAGGATGACCTCCCGTCCGCGGACTGTGAACGTCTCGCCGCCGATCTCCGCCTCAACGCCCACGGCCCTGAGCCCGTCGAACAGCACTCGCCGGACCAAGCAGTTGGGACGAACCGTGAGGTTGAGCCTGGGACGCGCCGGACCAATGTACGCGATCGCCGTGCTCCACCTCACCCGGTTGACAGTGTTGAATGCCAGAGGCCCTACGCCTGTCGAGTCGGGATCGTTGTGGTCTGGACAGTCGGCGTAGCCTGATGCCCTGCATGCCTCGTAGAAGGCGTTTTGCGTTGGAAGCCACTCCTCGCGCGGCTGCCTGCTGCAGACGATGGGCCCATCCGTCCCGTGAAAATCGTCTGCAAAGTCCTGGTCGCTTTCGGTCTTGCGGAAGTAAGGGAGCATTCGTGGGAAGCTCCACTCATCGTTGCCCATTTCCGCCCAGCCGTCGTAGTCCTCGGGCACGCCTCTCAGGAACATCTGGGCGTTGATGGCGCTCGAGCCGCCCATGACCTTCCCGCGAGGAACGGAGATGGTACCGGCCTCTTCGGTTGCTCTGGCGGTGAACTGCCAGTTGTGAGGGCTTCGCCAGATGGTTGTGCCGGGGCCATAGCCGTACTTGACCTCATCTGGCATCCGGCCCAGGTCGGTAAAGTCCGTGCCGGCCTCCAACAGGAGGACCGAACAGTCGCGTTCCTCCGTCAGTCTGCTCGCAAGGATGCCGCCCGCGGAACCGGCGCCAACGATGATGTAGTCGTACTCCAACATCTTCTCCTTTAGTGCTTACGGAGAATTTCCAAAGCGACTTGGGAAAGTGCATACGCATGCCTGCCGTCCGTGCCTCAAGTCATCTGGACAGTTGGCCGGGAGCTGAAGTCCGCCTTCATCCGGGCGTCAGCCTGCTGGAGTCCGTCTGAGGAACGCCGAGCGGACCGCCTCCAGCGTCGGCTCGTCGAAGTCGCCGCGCCGCACAAACTGCCCGGACTCCATTGATGCCAGGACTACCCCGTCCCGGAACATCAGTTGATTGGCAGCCACCGCCGGAACGCGTTGCCCGAACGTAAGTATCCCCGAGATGTTCAGAGGGTCGCAGGCCGAAACCCGCCACAGGTCTCCCGAAGGCTCGGCCTTCCGGACCGTCTTGAGCGCTTCGAGCGCTTCCGGACTGGCGAACTGCTCACCGGTCGTTCCCTGGATGAAGCGCCCGCCCCTGATCTCTCCGCGCGCCTCCAGCCTGCGGTACACACCAAGCAGGTGGCGCCAACCCGGCGGGGACGGCTCACGGGCCATCATCTCTCTGAACACTACCCCCCACCGTCTCAGGTACTGGCGGGCCAGCCACTCCACGTCGTCCTCTCCTAACCCTGGGTCCGCTTCCTCTCCTCGACCGTGGTCTTCCCCGACTTCGTCCGCAGTCTCGCCCCTCCGTGGCCCATCGAAGAGCGACCATCGACTGCCCGGCGACCTGTATCTGGCCCTACGGCGCACGCGTGTGTTGCGGCGTGTTGGCCTCTTCGTGCCGCCGGCAATGCTGCGAAGCGCGCTGAAGTCATCCGCGGTCACCAGCCCTGCGGCAACGAGCTGCCACAGCGCCTCCTCTACGTCGGAAGGCAATCGCCGTGTCTGCTGGATGATCTCGGACAGGAATGACGCCCCCCTCCACGACAGGAACTCGTACACTTCCTGGGCCGCGCCGCGCAGATCTGGCGCTCCTGTATCTGCTCTTCGACGCAGCCACTCCAGGTCGTCCCGTAAGGCAAGCGTAATTGGACTCGTCCTAAGCAGGCCGGTGCGGCCAATGCCCTCGTCCCCATTTCTCCGGCCGGCAAGCCTGCCCCACACGATCTCGCCTGAGCGGCACAGCTCGTCGAGTAGCGACGGCCGGTATCCCGCGACCCTGGCTGGCAGCATGTCCGACTCCCACGCCGATGCGGCGGCTTCGAAGCCCTGAAGTTGCTCGATGACCTCCAGCAGGCCCTGCTCACCCATGGCCTGCGAGCCAGGTATCGCGTGCTGCCAGTAGAACAGGAACCTGGCGAACGCGGCCTGCGGCACAGGCTCGATCTCTCTCCTGAGCCCGCTGATGGTCGCCCTGTGGATCCGGGCGAGGATGCGCCGGTCGCAATACTCCCCCTCGTCTACACCTGAACGGAACCGGCCGGCCAGCAACTGCCCCTCCGATTCGAGACGCGCGATCGCTTGCCTGACCTCGGCCTCGGTGAAACGCAAGGCCTTCCTGACCTCGCCCACGGTGAATGGACCGGATGCCTCAGCCCTGGCGCGAACGATCTCGAGCAATGCATCCTCCCGCTCAGGTGCGGGAGGCGCGTCGGCAACGGGGCGAGGCTCCGGCATCAGCCGCGCAGTCGGATAGGCGGCGCGAACGACGCCCGCGGTTTCCGCCGCACCCCATCCGGTCGCACCGTCCTCGTCCAACATCACTCGAAATGCCCTGCCCTCGCTGGCAAGCTCATCGAACCATTCAAGCCAGTTCCCTGGCTTTGTTTCGTGGACCTTGGCGTGAGCCTCTTCCTCGGGAATCAGGAGCATGGTCAACAGGGCGTCATGTAGTTCTTCAGCATCCCGGCAAACTGGCCAGGCATCTACGGTCGCCTCCCTGATGGCCTCAGGCGACAGCGCTCCGAGGTCACGGCTGTCTTCAGGCAAAGCTCGCCTCAATGCGACTGCTCGGGCTCTACGCTCCTCAAGCGGCGCCTCGTCAAGGAACGCGTAGGGGTTCGCGTTCAGAATCTGGTGCGAGAACACCGAGGGCTGCAGCGTGTCGTAGGCCAGCACCTCCACCTCGCCACGCTCTATCGAGGCGATCAACTCGCCGAATGCTTCCGCATCCATGTAGTCCGTCAGGCAGTCCCGCATCGTCTCGAACACAAGGGGGTGGTCCGGCACGTCGATGTCTCCCGGCATCGTGTTGTCCTGGCACTCCACCTGCGCCGGAAAGACAAGGGCGAGCAGGTCGTCAGTCCTCATCCTGAGGATCGGCGGCGGAACTCGTCGGCCTGACATGAACCTCAGCACTGCTAGAGAACGCGTGGCGTTCCATCTCCAGCGCGCTCCGAAGATCGGAACCTGAAGGATCGCCTGCTCCACCACCTTTGACGCCGTGGGCGACTTTATGTAGCGGAACACGTCGGACAGCGGGAACGAGTGCTGGGGTCCCAGCGAGAAATTGATCCCATCGTCAGTGGCCGCAGCCTGCAGCTCGAAGTCGAACGTGCGGCATATCTGCTTCCGCAGAGCCATGCCCCACGCTCTGTTGATCCGCGCTCCAAGGGGCGAGTGAATGACGATCTGCGTGCCGCCGCTTTCGTCGAAGAAGCGCTCCGCCACGATCCTGTTCTTTGTGGGCACCGTACCCAGAATACGGCGGCCTTCCACCATGTAGTCCACTATCTGCTGCGCCACTCCCACAGGAACGCCCGCGTCTTCCATGAGCCACTGTACTGCGGCCTCAGGCTTGTCGATTCGGCCGGCCAGCGCGTCTCTCAGATCGGATATCTCTCCGGATAGCTCCTTCGTCCTTGCCGGGGCTTCTCCCAGCCAGAACGGGATGGAGGGGGTAGCGCCGGGAGCGGCTTCAACGCGTACCCGCCCCATCTCGATGCGCTTGATTCGCCAGGAAGAGTTCCCCAGTAGGAACACGTCTCCGCCCATGCTCTCGATTGCGAAGTCCTCGTTGACAGCACCCACCACGACGCCCTCCGGGTCCAGCACAACGTCATAGTCTGTATTGTCAGGAATGGCGCCGCCGCTCGTTAGCGCCGAAATCCTCGCCGACCTTCGCCCGCGAAGTACTCCGTTCACACCGTCCCTGTGGAGGTAGGCGCCGCGCGATCCTCCGCGCTCCACCACTCCGCGAGAAAGCATGTTGACGATCTGCTCGAACTTGGGCCGCGGCAGCTCCGAGTACGGGTACGCCCGCTGGCACAACTCGAACAGCTTGTCCTCTTCCCATGGATCGCATGCGCAGGCTGCCACTATCTGCTGCGCTAAGACGTCCAGCGGCCACGGCGGGATGATGAAAGCGTCAAGGCTGCCTCTGCGAATCGCCCTGCAGAGCGCCGCGCACTCGAACAGCTCGTCGCGTGTAAGTGGAAACAGGCGTCCCTTCGGCGTGGCGCCGAGCGAGTGACCCGATCGGCCCACGCGCTGCAGTAGCACAGCGATCGAGCGGGGCGATCCTATCTGACAGACGAGGTCGACATTCCCAATGTCGATTCCAAGCTCCAATGATGCTGTCGCCACGCAGGCCTTGATCTCCCCAAACTTCAACCGGTGCTCTGTCTCCTGTCGCCGCTTCCGGGAGAGGCTCCCGTGATGCGCGGCAATTGCTTCGGGGCCCAGGCGCTTTTCAAGCAAGTGGGCCACCCGTTCCACCATGCGGCGCGTGTTTACGAACACCAGCGTCGTGTCATGCCCTCTTACGAGCTCGGCGATGCAGTCCATGGTCTCGGCCATGTACTCGTGCGTGGCTATCGGCCCAACTTCGAACTGGTCAGGCACTTCGATCTCGAGGTCGATTTCTCGAGCGTGGCCTGCATCCACGATCACACAGTCGGCGCTGCCGTCGGTGGCCATGTTTCCCGCGCCAACAAGCAACTTAGCCATCTCATCTATGGGCTTCTGAGTCGCCGATATCCCAATCCGGGTGACTTCGTTCTCTGCCAACTCACAGAGGCGTTCCATCGTTAGGGCGAGATGTGACCCCCGTTTGCTGCCTGCTACGGCGTGAAGCTCGTCAACGATCAGCGTCTTCACGCCCTTGAGTCCGTTGCGGGCCTTCTCGGAGGTGAGCAGCAGGTACAGAGACTCCGGCGTAGTCACAAGCATGTGCGGCGGCCTCTTCACCATCGCCTGACGCTCGGACTGAGGCGTGTCGCCCGTGCGGACGGAAACGCGGATCTCCGGCAGCGGGAGCTCCGCCTCAGCCGCCAACTCCGAGATTTCGGCCAGAGGTTCCTGAAGGTTGCGATGAATGTCGTTGGATAGCGCCTTCAGCGGGGACACATACACGACTTCCGTGCCATCCGGCAGACCGCCGTTCAGTCCGGCGCGCACCAGACCGTCGATACACTCCATGAACGCCGCCAGCGTCTTGCCTGAGCCGGTTGGCGCCGCGATAAGCGTGTGCCGTCTGTGGGCAACGGCATCCCACCCCAACGTCTGCGCCTCTGTCGGGCCTTCAAACTGCCCTTCGAACCAGGCTCTGACTATCGGGTGAAATCGGTCCAGGGACATTCGAACCCTTCTCGCCGCGGCCAATCTTCCGCCGTTGCGCCAGGATAGAGACTACGAGGCATTCGCCGCGTCTGTGTCGCCAACGCTCCGCCTCTATTGTCTACCATGACCCCGCACAGATAAACTCCTTTCCGCACGAATCAATGAACCTATGGAGGACTCAGGTGACCACGACTTCAAGCCCCAACGGAAATGTTCGGTTCCCGATCGAGAAAGCCCGAGAGTGGCTCGTTGGCCCCATGGTAGCGGTCGCCACCCCATTCAATGAGGACTACAGCCTGGACCTGGACGCCCTCCGTGACAACATCAGGTTCATGATCGACGGAGGGGTCCGCACAGGTAACGGCACCCTTCTTGTCGGCGGCGCGGGCGGCGAACACCCGGCCATGAACGTCGACGAGCGAAAGGCCGTGATGGACCTGTCGATGGAGGCGGCAAACGGCGAGGTGCCTGTAGCCACCAGCGTCCAGCACACCGACACCCGCGTTACCGTCGACCTTGCCCAGCACGCGTCGGCGGCCGGACTCCAGGGCGTGCAGCTCGGCCCCACCTACTACTACGTGCCCACCGAGGGCGATGTGAGCCGG
Organism: Dehalococcoidia bacterium; assembly: GCA_965237445.1. Taxonomy (GTDB): domain Bacteria; phylum Chloroflexota; class Dehalococcoidia; order Lucifugimonadales. Next base: position 2,946,163 of record OZ250142.1, read on the forward strand.
CTGTTCGAGTTGGTCGCGTCCGAGTCTGACGTGATGCTCATGATCTACCACACGCACTGGGAAGGTCTGACCATGAGCATGGGCCTGCTCAGTGAGCTGGCAGACATGCCCACAGTCGGCGCGCTCAAGTGGTCTGCCCCCACGATCGACATGCTCGAAGAGGGCCTGAAGAAGTTCTCAAGCAAGCTGTCGATCATCGACAACGCAGGCAAGCATGTGCTCAGCCACCAGCTTGGAGCGCGTGGGTTCATCACCCACCTGAGCGGCTTCTGGCCGGATTACCCTAGCGACATTTGGCGCCTGCTGGAGGACCTTGACTACGTAGGCGCCGAACGCCTCTTGGAAGAATTCAAGTACCCGTGGTTGGAGTGGCGGAATGAGGTCGCTAGCGTGACGGGCGGCGAAGGACCGTTCATCAAGGCGGCAATGGAAGAGGTCGGCCTTCGTGTCGGCCCGCCGAGGCCGCCATCCACCAGGGCGCCGGAGTCCTTCCTGCCCGCGCTTAGAGAGTTGCTGAAGAAGGCTGGCACGCCAATGGCTGCGCAGACGGTACGGAGCTGACAATGGCGGAACTGAAGACCAGAAAGAACGACGCCAGCGTCGACGAATTCCTCGTTGGCGCAGCCGATGAACGCAAGCGCGCCGACTGCTACGCGCTTCTCGACCTCATGCGAGAGGTCACGGGCGACGAGCCCTCGATGTGGGGCGACAGCATCGTGGGATACGGTTCGTACCGGTACAAGCACCGCTCCGGCCAAAGCGGCGAGTGGTTCCTCACCGGGTTCTCCCCCAGGAAGCGTAACCTCACGATCTACATCATGCCGGGCTTCGACCGATACGGGGACATAATGGCCAAGCTCGGCAAGTACAAGAACAGCGTGTCATGCCTGTACGTCAACAAACTAGCGGACATCGACCTCGACGCCTTGCGCGAACTTGTGAAGTCCTCGTACGTCGACATGAAGGAAGCCAACGCTGCCGGGGGCTGCTAGCAGCCCCACACGCGGCCACTCTCGGCTCCCCTTCCCTAGTCCCGTCCGCTGGGCAAGAGCCTCCTCCGAGTCCCTCGAGGGGCTGGGAAGGGGTCACCACTGCACCGGATCGAACGGAGGAATCATGATCGGAGTACTCACCAGCCACTGGGCCAAAGAGGGCCGCTTCGAAGAGGCGCGCCGCCTTCTCGACGGAAACGGCCTCGCACAGAGTAGGGCGCCCGGTTTCGTGCGACGCACCACATTGGTTAGCGCAACCGATCCGTCCAAGATCACCACGCTCGTCATCTGGGAGAGCAACGAGATCTACGATGCCTGGCGCGCCAGCCCCGAGCGTTCCAATGCCATGGCCGGCGCCGAAGACCTATGGTCCCGCCCCCCGGAGTCCGAGCGCTTCCACTTCGTCGGCTAACGCGCCAGAGCCGCTTCCCCCACTGTCATTCAGAGCGCTCATCTGTGTCGTTTCGAGCACTCATCCCTGTCATTTCGAGCGAGCGAAGCGAGCCGAGAAATCCAAGAGCTCACGCCCTCAGCACGGTGTGTTCCCAGCCCCACATTGCCCTCGGCACAGCCTCTCCCCCGCCATGTGGGTGTCCGCACACTCAACGATCGGTCTTTCAGGCCCGGCCGAGGAATCCTACGGCCGACGCCTACAAACCAAGTTCCGCAATTTATGGGTCCAGGACAAGCCCTGGCTAGCTAGCCAGGTTGCGCACCAACTGCAGCAGGCCCCTAACCGGAATGCCGTTCGGTCCTTTCGGGTTGTAGCCCTTGTCGCTGCCGCCGTGGTCGCCGAACGAGTTCGCGCTTGATGCGATGTCCAGGTGCACCCACGCCGCGTCGCCGACGAACTCGCCGATTATCAACGCGCCAATCGTCGCGCCGGCCCCTCGGCCGCCCGTGTTCTTGATGTCCGCGATATCGCTCTTGTACTGCTCCTTGTAGTCGTCGTATGTCGGAAGCTGCCAGATCTTCTCGCCAACCTGCCTGCTGGCAGTGACCACCTGGTCCACGAGCTCCTGGTCATTGCCGAACGCCCCCGTAACGTCGTTGCCGAGCGCCACGCCAATTGCGCCCGTCAGCGTAGCCACGTCCACCATGCGCTTGATGCCGATCGAGTTCGCGTAGGCCACCGCGTCGGCCAGCACAAGCCGCCCCTCGGCGTCGGTGTTGTCAATCTCGATTGTCTTGCCGTTGAACGCCTTCACCACGTCGCCCGGCCGCTGCGCGTGGCCGCCCGGCAGGTTCTCGGTGCATGCAGCGACCGCCGTCACGTTAATGCGCGGCTTGAAGTGGTTGACCGCCTCCATAGCGCAGAGCACCGCTGCGCCCCCGGCCATGTCGCCGCCCATCGTCGACATGCCGCTCGCCGGCTTCAGCGAAAGCCCTCCGCTGTCGAACGTTATCCCTTTGCCTATGAGCCCGATGTTGTTGTCCGTGTTTTCGGGATCGCCCTCGTATCGCATGATGATGAACTTCGGCGGCTCGTCCGTACCCTTTGCAACACCGCAGTACGCACCCATTCCCATCTCACGGCACTCGTCGAGCTCCAGAACATCGAGTGTCATTCCGGTGCCGTGCGAGATTTCCACCGCCGACTCCACCATGGCCGATGGGTTCATCACATTGGGCGGCTGGTACGCCATGGTCCGGCACCGGTTGACTGCCGCCGCAATCGCGAGGCCGTCCGTGACGCCCGCCTGCAGGTCGTCCACCTTCGACGCGTCGAACTCCACGATCGTCAGCGACTCAAGTTCCTTGCGGTCGTCGTCCGGGCTCTTGTGCTCGGTGAATGTCCACGTCCCCAGCGCTCCGCCCTCGGCAATCGCCTGGCCCGACTCGCGAGCCGCCATGCCGGCAATCCCTGCACCGTGCGCGATAGTCGCGGCGTGCGTCGCGCCGGCATCGCGGGACCTGCGGCTCGCCTCCGCTGTGACCTTGCGGACGGCCTCAGCATTGAAGTCGTCCTGCTTGCCGAGTCCCGACACGATCACGCGTGGCGAAGGCAACCTTCCGAGGCTGTACACCAGCACGTGCTCACCCGACTTACCGGTGATGTCGCCGCCCGCGATCAGGTTGGTGATCGCCCCATCGAGCGCGGCGTCGACCGCTCCCGTTCCGCCTTCCGGCTCGGTCACCCCCTCGAACAGGTTGACGATGATCGCGCCCGCGTCATGCTTCGTTATGTCGCCCGATACGACGTTGATTTCCATGGTGCCTCCCGGCTTTTGTGTGGTCTCAGGGTACGCGGCGCTCCGAGCGCCGTCCGATCCGCTCCAATGCTAACCCCAAGCGCCGGGGAGTGGAAGAGACAATCCCAGGGAGGTGTGATCTGTCCACCAGCGTGCGCATCTTGGAATGCCCGCCAAAGTTGGCCCTATTATGGGACCTTTGCTTAACTGTCTATTCGGTGATGGGCAAGGCGCTCCGACTCCTTCCCCAGTCTGCTGGGGAAGGTTGGGATGGGGTTCCCTGTCTCGCTTCTAGGAGGCGCAGGGCTGGGTCAGCGACGGCGCACAAGCCATAGGCGGCTGCTGCGGCATCGGCCTCGACCACATGAAACTGCTGAAGGACACTCTTCCGAAGAGGCGGGCCTGAGCCCATAAGCCTCAGTCACACTTCGCCGCTCGCATTTCGCCAACAAAGGCCGAACAAGCCTTTGTCTCAACGCATTCAAAAAGATGCTCGTTCTCACGCGAAAGCTTGCGCAAGCAGGCCAATCGTTCATTCAAGCGCAAGGAACGCCCCATGTTCGTCCCTGTAGAAGGCGGCCAGATCATCACGTCTGTCGCGGATGATCGACTCTATCTCCGCCGTCGAGCAGTTACCCCGTCGAATCCAAACAATCTTAGCCAAACAATTTTACGTGGACATCCAAACGTAAACGCCAGTTGCCGAAAGTCCGAGTCTTTGGAAACGATTACCAAACCGTTATCCCTCGCATAAGTCCAGACTATGCGGTCATCGGCGTGCTCCAGTCCGGCGTCTGTGACGTGGAGTGACTCTGGATGGAGGTCCCTCAATGACTCCTTAACTCGAGGAGAAAGGTTGTGATCGTACAGCAACCTCACAAGGGAGAAAGCGACACCAATCTTCGCTCCCGGTCAGCGGCAAAGGCCAGACATGCTCGGATGTCTTCCACTGTCAAGTCCGGAAAGTCGACCAAAACTTCGTCCTCAGACATACCTGACGCCAGGTACTCCAGCACGTCATACACGGTAATCCGTAAACCGCGAACGCACGACTTTCCGCCCCGCTTACCCGGATCAATTGTCAGGATCTTTGTGTAGTCCAATGGCAGTGCTGGCCTCATCTTCAACTGCTTTCCTAACTCTATCACCCCTACACCAGCTACACCCTCCCCCTCCGTTGACCACCCGGTGCCCCGCATGTACCGTCGAGGCCATTCGACAGCAGTCCACACGAGGTGCACGGCATGGCGCTGATGTTTAAGGCCGGGGTCCTTTACGACGGAACCAGGACGCCCCCAATTGAAGACGGCATTCTTCTGATAGACGATGACACCGTAAAGTACGCCGGGCCCGCCGCCGATGCCCCGGACCCCGACGGCGCCTATGTCGTCGACTACTCCGGCGCCACGGTCATGCCCGGCATGATCGACGCCCACGTGCACGTCCTCTCGTCCGGCAGCGAGTCGAGCGGCGATGAGCTCCGCTCCGCCACCGAGGACGAGGCGCTGCTCCAGGGCGTGCGCAACGCGCAGCTAGCCCTCGCGAGCGGCATCACCACGCTCAGGGACCTCGGCGACTGGAACTACCTCAGCCTCAAGCTCCGGGACAACATCGAGTCTGGCGGCGTCACCGGGCCCCGGCTCGTGTGCTCCGGCCCGCCGATCACCTCCACCGCAGGCCAGTGCTACTGGAAGGGCATCGAGTGCGACACGCCGGACGAGCTCCGCCGCGCCGTCCGCACGCTCGTCAAGAACGGCGTCGACTGCATCAAGCTCATGGGCTCAGGCGGCAACGCCACGCCGTGGTCCAACCCCGAGGCCTCGCAGTTCGACTTCGAGGGCTTCCGCGCCGTCGCCGAGGACGCTCGCAGGCTCGGCAAGATGGTCGCCGTCCACGTCCACGGCGTTGAGTCGATCAGGTTCGCCGTCGCAACGGGCATGGACACGCTCGAGCACTGCCCCTTCCGCGCCAACGGCACCATCGAGTACGACGAAGCCGTGGTCGAGGACATCGTGCGCAAGGGCCTGATCGTGAGTCTTGCCATGCCCGCCACCTGGTACCGCATGACCGCCGACCAGATGCGTGAGGCCCGCAACCACCCCGGCCACCTGTGGGAGCGCCGCGCCGACACCATACGCCGCATGCACGCCGCCGGCGTCAAGCTCGTGGTCAGCAGCGACCAGGGCTCCACCGGCACCAGAATCGACGAGCTCGCCCTGCTTATGGAGTACCTGGTCGACGGGGTAGGACTGCCCTCGCTCGACGTCTTCCACGGCGTCACCGGCCTCGCCGCCGAATCGGTCGGCCTCGCTGACTCCGTCGGCACGCTGGAGCCAGGCAAGCTGGCCGACATCGCCGTCTTCGACGGCAATCCGTTCGAAAACCCGGCCGATGCCGTAAACGTGCGTGACGTGTACAAAGGCGGAACGGTGCGTCGTCCACAACGGCGGCCTCGTGGTCCCCAACTCGCACGCCATCGCCTCCCGGCGCCGCGGCCACGATAGCGATTGAACGTGCGCGTTGAACTCTCGGATTGCAGGTACGTCGGTGTGGACGGCTGCAAGACTGGGTGGTTCGCCGTAGGCCTTGATGACGCTAAAGGCTACGGGTTCCAGGTGTTCCACAGATTTTGGAAGCTTCTCGAGTGTCTCAAGAAAGCGGATCTGATTCTGATCGACATCCCCATAGGTCTCCCCGAAGGCCCCGGTGGACGTGCCTGCGACCCGATGGCCCGAAGCCTGCTAGAACACTCGACTCGCAAATCGAGCGTGTTTCCCGTTCCCACTCGACAAGCCGCCCATCAGGCCCGGAAGGAGCCGGGCAACCGCAACGCCGCGGCCATCGTCGAGCATGAGACCGCAGGCAAGTGCCTCAACGCCCAGACCTTCAACATCTCCCCCAAGATCGCCGAAGTTGATACGGTGATGCGCAATCTTAATCTCGAAGACCCTCCTTCCATTAGAGAGGTCCATCCTGAACTGTGCTTCTGGGCGTTGAACGACAGATCGGCGATGGACTCCAGCAAGAAGACCGAGCTCGGACGGAACGAGCGCCTGCATGTGCTCAAGAACGCTGAGCCGAGGACGGATGAGATCTACGAAGACGCCTGTAGGATGTACCTGAGGAAGGAAGTCGCCCGTGACGACGTCTTGGACGCCCTTGTGGCGGCAGTGACTGCCCGGAGCGGCCACGGGCGGCTCCAGACCGTGCCGAAGTGCCCGCAATCGGACCCCAAGGGCCTCCCGATGGAAATGGTGTACTGGCTGCCCGACTATGCAGAGAAATCGCGCCAACAAAAGCAAAGCTAAGGAGCACGATCAAATGGCCATCAACGAACACGGACTGGCGAACATAAAGGAACGCATCAATCGCGGCGACACCGTCCGCGCCGTGACCCTGCCGGTTACGACAGGCAAAGACGGCATCGCGGCCGCAGTTGAAGCTGGCGGCTACGATTTCGTAAACACCGACGCCCAGCACGCCGCCTGCGACGAGGAGCGGCTCCAGGCATTCTGTGCCGCCGCCACCGACATCGGCGTTCCCGTCAAGCTCAGGATCAAGCACACCGACCACGCCTACCTCATCGGCAACTACCTCGACCTCGGCCCCAGTGGGATCGAAATCCCGGAGGTCATGGAGGAGTCCACGGTCGACGAGGCGCTGCGCCGGTTCTACTACCCGCCCGTCGGCCGCCGGAGCTGGGGCGGAAGTACACGCGCGCCGGCTGGTCCCCCGACGCCACGCTCCGCGAGTACGCCGACTGGTGGAACGGCTTCGGCTGGCTCTGCCTGCAGATCGAGTCCGTTGAGGCCGTGATCAACGCCCGCAAGCTCGCCAAGAGCGGCGTCGACATGGTCTCATTCGGCCCCGCCGACCTGACCTTCAGCCTGGAGATGCACCCCGAGTTCCCGCTGCGCACCGTCGACGAGTGCGTCGCCCACGTAGCCGAACAGCTATCCGGCTCAGGCGTCCGCCTCTGCTACCGCATCGAGGACCCCGCCAACCGCTCCCGCTACACCGACATGGGCGTCACCGTGTTTCTTGAGAGGCTGGGGTAGGGAGGCGTCAAGCAAACATCCCCGGGAGTTCTCTACCCCAGTCAGGTTCAGGTAGCGGGGCTTGTCATCGTTACGGCGCCGTGCGCTTGCCACCGTGCACGCTAGGCTCCGAGCACCACTTTAGCCTGAGCAGGTCGAGCGGCTCCAAGACGCTCGGCGGCAGGCCCAGCATGTCGATCAGGACGCGATGGTCCAGTTCCTTTCGCGAGTTGTCGCGGTAAGCCTCGTTTGCCGGGAGGAACTGTGCGCCCCTCATATCCTCGAAGATCCCCTCGGCTGTATCCAGTTGCGTTTGAGTGAGCTTGGTGACATCCAGCGTCGGCATCGAGCGTATCGCCGTGATCGGCATGCTGCCGCGCCCTGCCTGCTGGCGGCTCGAGTGCCGCCAGTAGCACAGCAGCCCCAGCGTGCTATTGCACCAGAGCGTGTAGGCGACCTCCTGCGCACGCGCATCAAATCTGACGTTGGGCCATGCCCTGCCTCCGATTGTCCTTTCCTCGGTGAACGCGACCGCTAGAGGCTGCGAGTTGAACTGAAAGTCAGCATTGTGGTGCGCGTAACTTCGGGTATCCCATATCTCAGCAGCCAGATTCTCCATTCCGAGACTAATGCGACCTTCGCTGTCCGCGCCGACCACCATGCGCTTCTCAAGTTGGGCGTCATGGGCCCATAGCATAGGATAAGTTGGTGAGCTTGACGGAGGGCGAATCATTTCAAAGGCCGCCTTCCCTTGCCGTCCTACAATCACGGCATGGCCCTTGCCAAGCTCTCCTTCAGGGCTGACAGTTGAGACAGGCAAGGGAACGCCATCTCTTTCAGGCATCTGGGGCAACCAAAGTGAGCTGTTGGCAAGCTGGAACACAGTTTGTACTATGGCGAAGTCTGCGATTCCTGCCGCTGACCACGGCGCGTCTCCGCTCAGCGGCGCATCGATCACCTCACCCAGGCGCTCACCACCGACGAACAACGGAGTCCCCCCAACAGGCCCGTCTTCAAGCGTCCTGACGGCCGAGCCTTCCCTAACCGCGCTTATGGCTCTCGCGATCTCGGACGCCTCCATCTCACTCTCGGGGCGCCGACGCAGTGAAACGAACAGGCCGCGCGTCCCCTGAGCATGGGAAGACTTACTACACACGATCATGGTCTCCGCCATTCCGGTGTCCGCTGAGAACGATCTGTCGTGTTGCCGGGCCGCAGCGATAGTCAACACAGTCACCTCTCGGTAGTTGCCGGCTATCAACTGTCGCACTTTCTGCCAGCTCGTACCCTGCAATGAGGTCATGGGCAGCACCAGCGCGACTGTGCCGCTTTTTCTAACCATACGGTTGGCAAGGGCCACAAACCACGACGCGATTCCCGCATAGCCATGAGCGCACGTCCCTTTGGCGTATTCTTTAGCTAAATTAGCCATCCTCTTTTGAGTTTCGTGGTCTGTGCTGAGACCGTGAAACGTCTTCGTGTCATATCCTTCCGGATTACCCTTCTGCCAATCAGAGCCAGCCCTCGTAAATGGCGGGTTCATTATGACTAGGTTCTGGCTTATCGGCGGCATCTCCACGTCTAGCTCGGCTGGCGCCTCACCCGTTCCGGTAACGGAGGTTGCAGTGTGCATCGGGATCAGCGGCCTGAGTGCGCCGACATCGCCCAGCAGGTCGAGCGAGCCGAGAGACACGCCTCCGCGTGCGGTCTTCCCGTACGGCGTGACGACCGTGCGAGAGCCTTCGTATCGCTCACGCGGATGTGTTGACGACAGCATCGACGCCGTCAGGTGAACGGACGAGGGCAGAACGTCGCACGCGGTGAGCGCGTTCTCCATCATGTGCGCGTGCAGCCGCTCCGGGTCGCCCCCCGCGAGCCAGTGAAGTTGGTTCAGCCGTCGGTATGCCGCGTGCAACAGCGTGCCCGTGCCGCAGGCGTAGTCCGCGATACGGAAGTCCTTGACCCGCTCAGGATCGGCCCAGCCCCCATCATCCGGTATTGCGAGATTCGCCAGAAGTGCCGCCGATTCAGGCCTCGTGTAGAAGGTCGCCAGGAATTTGCGGTCCGCGATGAGTCTCTGGAACACGGTCCCCGAAAGGTCGTGCGACTGTGAAACCCCCAGCGCTACCAGTCTGTCAGCGGAGTCTTTCATCACCCGAAGCGCTTCTACGGCCATGCCCGGCGGGTTGATGCAGAGCAGCAGGTCGCTGGCGATCTTGAATATCGACCAGTAGTTGACGCCGAGTATCTTCCGCCACTCCTCCAGCACGCCGGCCTGCGAAAGAACGCCGTCGCTTGCCACCTGGTCAAGATTCTTCACGCCGTACTGGCCTGCCAGGTTCTGGTGAAACACCAGCGCGTTGACCAGAATCGTCGCGGCCATACGCAGCGTCTGGTCGCTGTACGGCTGCTTCAGATGCTCGACGATTGCCGAATGAGTGTCCCCACTGAGTTCCGCGGCCTGGCGCAGAATCGTCGCCGCGTCCTGAACGCCTTCCTCCAGAACATTGACGGCCCTTTGAACCGCATCCTCCGGCGTAGCCGCGTAAACCAAGAACGAAGCCAGGTCCCCGATACTGCCTGAGATGAAGCCCGACTTCGGAAACCGCGTGAAGTCCGCCCCGCCGGATCCGGTGACAAGCGCATACTCCAGCGTCACGCCCTGCCTGAGCATGTCGTCCACGTCATCCAGTCCTGCGCAGTCACGCAGGGCCGTAGGCGACCTTAGCGCAATGGCCGAGTTGATACGCCCGGAAGCATTCACGACACTCGCGTCGAGGGCCTCACCCAGGCGGGCAAGTGCCTCGCCCTCAACGGTGTGGGCCGGCACGTACTCGTTCTCAATCACTACCGGCTGCGAGTCCGGCTGTACGATCAGAATGTCTGGCTGTCGCTGGCTGCCCAGGAACGCACCCCTATTCTCTCCGCGAACATTCCACCGAGGAGCCATGCGGCCCAACAGCGTTGCGATGCGTCCGTTGAGTTGGCTTTCTATTATGGGCACGTCGCAACCTCCGAGACGCAATCGAACGTGGGTTCACCGGCGCTACATGTTAGCGGAAAACCGGCACTCCTCGTCAACGAACCAGCCGCTGCCCACCGTCGACGAGTGCATCGCCCACGTAGCCGAGCAGCTATCCGGCTCAGGCGTCCGCCTCTGCTACCGCATAGACTCCCCCGCCGAACGCTCCAAGTACGCAGACATGGGCGTCACCGTGTTTCGTGAGAGGCTGGGGTAGCGGGGTTCCGGCAAGCACCTTAAGCGCCAATGCTAGGGGCAGGATTGAATCCTGCCTTTCGCGGCATCGCTTTTGCACCGCCAACATTGGCCCATCATGGGCGCTCGTTCGCCTCCAATCCCGTGCCCCCATCATTCGCAGAAGCGGCAGCACGCGTTCCTGCGGCTAAATCCGACAGGAATCTCTCCAAATGAATGGCTGATCTTCAGCTACTCCAGAAGCGACTCGGGTTCGACAAGCAGTTCGGCAACCCGAACTCCGAGAGCTTTGGCAATTGCATCAAGAGTCTTGAATCTAGGCGTCTGTTCTCCCATTTCGACTCGCACTAAGGTCACCCGCCCAATGGCGGCAGCCTTGGCGAGAGCTTCCTGCGTCAATCCGGCGGAACACCTGAATGCTCGAATGCGCTCGCCGATGGTTTTCCGGCCTTTCCTGGCGATCGCCTCGATCGTCGGTCGATAGGACGCGTCGCAGTAGTGACGAGCGAAGTCCCAGGGAATCTCAATGTGCTTGAACTGGGCAGTCTCTAGCACCAACTCGTACGGATTCGGCAACTCAAGGCTGCGCACTGCCGCCCGCCGGTTGATCTCAGGAAAGTCAGCGTACGGGATGAGGCCCTTGGCGCCGTCCGCGAAGCTCAACTCGACTCCGTCCTCCAGAAGTCTGGCAACCGTCATCATTCGGTTCGCGTTCCTAACCAGAACGGCTTGCATCATCTACCCTCCGTGAATGGAGTCCCAAGTCCTCCTGATATCTTCGGCGTATCTTGCGTAAGTCTTCATGATGTCCCTGGATCTTCCGGAGGGTGGTGTGTCCATGAAAGTGCCTCCGTTCAACTCTATGCGGCAGACATCTTCACTGCCGACCCACACATGTACGTGCGGAGGCTCAAAGCTATTCTCCCTGGTGTTGACAACAAAGCGGAACTGCCCCTCCGTAGCTACGGTCGGCGCTTCAGTGCCTCAGGCAGTGCGATGCTTACCACGTTGGCATTTCGGGCAGAGTGTATCACGTAACGATACATCTGCTGACACCACGAGTTCAACGTCCGAGAGAGTCCCCGCCATGAGCATCCAATTGGCGGACCCGTTGTCGCTTCCTAACCCTTGCCCCGTCACGGCTCGGGCGTCCGCCTCTGCTACCGCATCGAGTCCCCCGCCGAGCGCTCCCGCTACGCCGACATGGGCGTCACCGTGTTTCTTGAGAGGCTGGGGTAGCGGCGGACACCGGCAAACACCGGCGATTCCTGGCGGGAATGGGTCCCCGCAAGTACCGTCAGCCGGCCGATAAGTGGGCGGGACTCCAGGCGTCCGGCACTGCTGTCAAGAGATCAGACGGCCTGGACTAGCCGCAGAAGCGGCAGCGCGCGTTCTTGCGGGAGAAGATCAGTTCCCTGTCCCCGTCCTTGATCGCGTAGTCCAGCAGTACCCGCAGCGACTTGCTGCCGTCCGGGAACCTGTACTCCTTCGCCATTTCGCCGAGCCACTCGTTCTGCTCATTCTCGATCTCAAAGGACAGCGTGACCTTGTCTTTTGCCATAACTCGTACCTCCGGAACTTTCATATTGCGTTGCGCAATCTGCCTTGGCAACAGACTTAACACATCGCAGCCAACGCCGTCGACCTCCAAAATCGCCCGGTCGCTTAGCTGGGGAGGGCAGACCCCTTCCCTTCCGCGAACACCTGTACTATTATAGATCCATGTACAACGCAACACAAAGCAGGCCCGCGCCGGCTTCCTGCCATACCGCCATGGCAGCTGCCTCAAGTCCCTCTCAACAACGGTTAAATGTGCCTCGGACCCGCTTCGTTTCATCTTCAAACCCGTTTGGGATTGCCTCGCGAATCAGCCGTTCCCAGCTACGAATCCGGTCCAAGTTAGACAAAATGAGACAGTTGCACTTTTTGCCTCGGCCGGACGCATGCCACCGCCGTCACGTCTGCGAGGTCACCTCGCCGGCCGACACCGTCACGACCGAGCCGTCGCCCTGCCGCAGGATGAGGCTCCCGCCATCGTCTACCGACTCCGCGACGCCGCTGATCACCTGGTCCTTCCAGCGCACCGTCACGTGCCGTCCCAGCGTCTCCATCTCTGCGGCCCACCGCTCGGTCAGCCGTGCGCCCGTCTTCACCTCCGCGTACAGGCCGTCCATCCGCTCCAGTACCTCGCGCAGAATCGCCGTCCGGTTCCCACGGCGGCCGCTCTCCTTGTACACGCTCGTCGCCAGGCCCGCGATCTCCAAGTGCTCAGACGGGTCGAAGTTGACATTCACGCCGATGCCGATCACAGCGTTGACGCGGCCTTCCGATCTCACAGCACCGTGCCTGGGCGAGTCCGCGCAGCCGCACTCATCGTGGATGCCAGTACCGCCGCCGTCACTCTTAGGAGAATTTTCGATAAGTACGCCGCTTATCTTGAGACCGCCCACTCGCACGTCGTTCGGCCACTTGAGCGTCGTCCGCAGCCCCGCGCGGGCCCTGAGCGCGCCGGACACGGAAAGCGCCGCGGCCATGTTCATGAACGGTAGCTGCTCGAGCGTCGGCGTCAGCAGCAGCGAGAACGACACGTTCTGCCCTCGCGGCGAGACCCAGGCGCGGTTGAAGCGGCCCCGGCCCTTCGTCTGCTCCTCCACGATGCAGACCAGTCCTTCCGGCTCGCCCGCCTCCGCCAGCCTCCGCGTCTCGTCCATCGACGAGCCGATCCGGTCGAAGTGAATGATGCGCCGCCCGACCGTCTGCCCTCGCAGCGCCTCCCTCAGCGAATCGACGTCATAGTCGCTGTCGCTCGGGCTGATCGGGTCGCCGCCCGCCTCTACCAACCGATCGCTGCCCCGTCTCTCCTCGGGTCCGCGCCGCCATAGTAGACGCCGTTCGAGCTGTCGGCCACGATCCCGTGCGCCCCGCCGACCGTCGGAGAGTACGCTTCGATCACGTTCACCGCGTGGCCCATGTCCTCCAGTGCCCGCCGCACATGCATCGGGAACCGCTCCTCCATGTCCACCTCCCGGTCCCGCACCACCTTGAGCCTCGGCGCCTCGATCGCCTGTTGCACGTCCATCCCGTAGTCCAGCACGTTCATCAGGAACTGCGGCGTCGTCTGCAGGATGCCGTAGCTCCCCGGCGTGCCCATGCTCGCCAGGAACCGGCCGTCCCTGAACGTCTGTATCGGCGAGAGCACGAAGTCCACCCGCCTGCGGGGCCCGAGCAGGTTCGGGCTGCCCTCCTCCAGGTCGAACCACAGCGCCATGTTGTTCAGGAAGATGCCCGTTCCGCCGACGGCCACCGCGCACCCGAACGCGCCGCCGAGCGTCTGCGTAACCGACGCCACGTTGCCGTCCCGGTCGATAGCCGCGAAGTGCGTGGTCATGCCGCCCTCGCGGTCGTCGACGGTGCCCGGCGCCAGCGCGTCGTTCGGCACATCGCGCCCGAACCGCTCGCCGCGCACAACCGCCGCGCTGCCCATATCGATGCGCGCCCGCTGCCGTTCCGCGTACTCGTCCGAGAGCAGCGTCTCGAGCGGCGCGGTCACGTTGTCGGGGTCGCCGCCGTACTCGATCCTGTCGGTCACGGCCAGCTTGGCTGCTTCGATGAAGTAGTGCAGCGTCTCCGGCCGCTGATAGACGTCCGGACCGCAGTCGATCTGCTCCATCGTCTTGAGCGTCTGCAGGATCTGGAACCCGCTGGAGTTGGGCGGCATCGAGTTGAGCACGTGCCCCCGGTAGTTGATCGTGATCGGCTCCTGCCAGTACGCGTCGTAGCCGGCCAGGTCGTCCGCCGTGATCACGCCGCCCGCGTCCTGGCACCCTTTCACGATCCGGGCTGCCAGCGCGCCCCGGTAGAACTCGTCCTTGCCGCCTTTCGCTATCGCTTCGAGCGACCGGGCGAGCTCCCAGAAGCGCAGCCGGGAGCCTTGTGCAGGCGGGCGCCCTCCGGGACCGAGAACGATCGACGCCGACTCCGCGAACTTGGCAAGCCTCGGCGCCGCCTTGATCATCGTCCGGGCGTTGCCCGCCGTGACCGCGATCCCCTTCTCCGCATACTCGATTGCCGGACGGAGCAGCCGCTCCAGCTCCATCGTGCCGTACGTCTCGTGGATCGTCAGCCAGCCGGCCACGTTGCCGGGCACCTGCGCCGCGAGGGGCCCGGTGCCGTGCTCACCGGCGCTCCCGAACATGCCGGGATGAGCGGCCGCCGGAGCTCGGCCCGAGAAGTTGAGGCCTCTAACTTTGTTGGCGGAGGCGTCGTAAAGCAGGGCCATTCCGATCCCGCCGGGCCCGGACATGTACGGCTCGGCCACGCCGATGGCCGCCGCCGTTGCGACCGCCGCGTCGAAGGCGTTGCCCCCGTCCATCAGCGCTCGCAGCCCGGCCATCGAGGCCCAGGGATGGGCCGATGTCACCATGCCGTTCACGCCCGTCGCGACGGGCCTGTTCGAGGGTGGGTGGAATGTTGAGTGACTCACGGCAAACTACCTGCCTTCCAAGGATCGGCTAAAGCTGGCCACAAGCTATTCACTCACTACCGGCTTGTCAAGAAAGTGCGTGCGGCGGCGCCGCACCCAGCTTGGTTTCCGTTGACCATTAGTTCGGGGCCTGCTAGCATCATGCTAGGTATGATGCTTCCGAATGCCACTTCACCACGGTAGTTGAGGAGACCATGACGACAACTTCCAACATCATTGACGTTACCCCGCTCGCCGCCGAGAAGCTCGTCGACGCGCTCAAAGAACAGGGCGAAGAGGGGTCCCTGCTGCGCGTTATGGTCATGCCCGGAGGCAATGGCGGCATCCAGTACATGCTGGGCGTCGAGAAGGAACCGGCTGAAGGCGATATCGTCATAGACGCCAGTTCGGTGAAGGTGCTCGTGGACGCCGAAAGCATACCGCTCGTGGAGGGCGCCCAGATCGACTATATAGAGGGCCTTATGCGCAGCGGCTTCGTGATCAGCAACCCCAACGCGCAGTCGGGCGGATGCGGATGCGGCGGAGGCGGCTGTGGTGGCGGAGGAGGAGGCGGATGCGGCGGTGGTGGTGGTGGTGGTGGCTGCGGATGCGGTGGTGGCGGCTGCGGAGGCGGCTAGCCCGTACTCGCAGGCATTTAACACTGCCGGGCGCGGCGCCAATGTTGCTACCACTTTGGGCCGGACTGCTCTGACATCCTTGAGCCTTAACTGAATGCTCATCCGTCTGCTGAGTCAGTTCGGTGTCGATCCTGTAGGCGCCGTCATCACGCTTCTGGTGCTGATCGGCTCCCTGGTCGCGGCGGTGACATTCCACGAGTTCAGTCACGCGATCGCGGCATCGCGGCTCGGCGACGACACTGCCAGGCGCCTGGGCAGAGTGTCCCTTAATCCAATCAGGCACCTCGACCCGATGGGCTCGATGATGATCTTGGTGGCCGGCTTCGGATGGGGCAAGCCCGTTCCTGTGAACAGCACCTACCTTCGGCCGAATCCGCGAAGCGGTGCCGCGATTGTGGCCGCTGCAGGCCCCGTTTCGAACATCCTGTTGGCGGCGGTGCTTACGCTGCCTCTCAACGTAGGACTACTGAACCCGGAGGTTGTTGGATTCACGTTTTTCGACGGAGTCGCTGACGATTTACCTGGCTACATCGTTAGCTCGCTCGTCTTCTGGAACATCCTGTTGGCGGTGTTCAACCTGCTCCCGATTGCGCCGCTGGACGGGTTCAGTGTGGCCGTCGGCCTTCTGCCCCGCGACGCATCCGCGGCTCTTTTGAGGATGGAACGCATTGGGCCGCTCATCCTGTTCGGAATCATTGCGGTTGGCTTGTTTACCAACCTGAACATTCTTTGGGCCCTGATCGGCCCGGTGATCAATGTTTTGGGAGAGTTGCTTCTGGTCGGCTACGCCGTCTAGCGCGTTCGTTTAATATATCGATGTCGGATTCCGGAAGAAAAAGTGATGGCAGGAGTGGTGCTGTGGAGCGAATCACAATAGTTGGGCTGGGGCCACTCGGAACATCGGTCGGCCTCGGACTGAAGAAGGCAAACCTCTCCAATGCCGAGATCATCGGCACTTCCCGCGAGCGCAGGAACGCCTCAAACGCCAACAAAGTCGGTGCGGTTGACCGCACGTACGCCAGTCTTGGAGCCGCCGTCGACGGCGCCAACCTCGTCATTCTGGACGCCGACATGGGCCAGACCGAGGACCTGCTGAAGACCCTTGGACAGCGCCTCGATCCCGGCACCGTGATCACGGATCTGGGGGTCATGAAGTCCAAGGTCGTTGCGTGGGCGGAGGAGTACGTGAAGGACGGAGTCTACTTCGTGCCGGGCCGCCCGTTGCCGAAGAAGCCCATGGCCACCCTGGAGGACGCGGACGGCGACGCTTTCCAGGACTGCCAGTACTGCATCGTCCCGCCGGTAACTGCGCCCGAAGCGGCCGTAAAGACCGTGGTCGGCATGGCCGACGCGCTGGGGGCCAGGCCTTTCTTCATGGACGCGCTGGAGCACGATTCCTTCGCCGCCGGGACCAGCTACCTGCCGGTCGTCCTGTCTTCAGCGTTGGTAACGGCGACCACGTCGAGCGAGTCCTGGAGAGAGATGCACCGCCTGGTCTCCTCGGAGTGGGAGGCGGTGAGCAGACTGGCGTCCGAGAACCCGGAAGACAACCATGCGATTGCGAGGGCCAATCCTGAGCTTCTCGCGCAGTGGATCGATAAACTGATAGCCGAACTGCAGGCGTACCGCACCAAGATCGCTGACGACAGCGAAGACCTGCTCCACGTTTTCGTCGAGGCCTGGGAGGCCCGTGCAAGGTGGGAGCACGGCGTGGTCGAGGACCGCGGCGGCCCTGAAATCCCTGGCTCCATGCAGAGCATGGGAGCGTTCCTGTTCGGCGACCGCCTGATGCGAAGGCAGCGCGAGATGTCCGATAGGGAGAAGGCACGGCAGTGGACTTACGACAGAGGACGTAGGTAGGAACACATGCCGCAAGCCGCTACCGTAACGCCTCCCCGCTCTCTGGAGGGTACAGCCACTCCTCCAGGAGACAAGTCGATCTCTCACAGGGCAATCCTGCTGAACGCGATCGCCGAAGGCTCGGCCATGGTCTCCAATCTTTGCGTCGGGGACGACAGGGACTCCATTCTGAGGTGCATGAGGGGGCTGGGAGCGCGCATCAAGCGTCTTCCCTACCATGTTCACGACGGAGAAGAACAGGAGACGGACTGTTTCCTCGTCCGGGGCAGAGGGCCGCAGAGCTTGAGGGAGCCTCCCAGCGTGCTGAACGCAGGAAACAGCGGCACGACGATGCGTCTCGTGACGGGCCTGCTGGCAGCCCAGCCGTTTTTCAGCGTCCTCTCCGGAGACAGATCGCTCCGCCGCAGGCCAATGGACCGCATCATCAGGCCGCTGACTCACATGGGCGCCCGAATCTCGGCCCGCGGCGATGACAGGCTCGCGCCCATCGCGGTTAAGGGCGGCGACCTCAGGGGAATCGAGTACGAGCTCCCCGTGGCCAGCGCACAATTGAAGTCGTCGCTACTCATCGCGGGGCTGCACGCGCAGGGCGAGACAACTGTGATTTCACCAGCGTCTAGCCGCGATCACACCGAGCGGATGATGAAGGCGATGGGAGCGGACATCGCCGAGGACGGTCTGCAGGTCACTGTGCGCCGCTCCAGGTTGCAGGCGGCAAACATCCGCGTGCCGGGAGACATTAGCGGTGCGGCCTTCTGGATGGTCGCCGCAGCATGCCACCCGAACGCCAGGCTTCGCATCAGGAGCGTCGGCATCAACCCGTCCCGGACCGGCGTCATCGAGGTCCTGGAGTCCATGGGAGCGCGGATCCTACTTGAGAATGAGCACGACGACCTCGGGGAGCCCGCGGCCGACATCGTCGTGGAATCCAGCGAATTGAACGGGGTGGAGATCGCGGGGGACCTGATACCGCGCGTTATCGACGAAATCCCGGTCCTGGCGCTGGCCGCCTGCCACGCTAAGGGCACGACAATCATCCGCGATGCCTCAGAACTGCGTGTGAAAGAGTCCGACAGAATCTCTGCCACGGTTGACGGGCTCACGCGCCTTGGAGCGGACATCGAAGAACTGGAAGACGGCATGCTGGTCCGCGGTGGTCGCAAGCTCACCGGGACGACGTGCCGAAGCCACGGCGACCACCGCATCGCCATGACCATGGGAATCGCGGGTCTACTCGCGGACGGTGAGACAACGGTACTTGGGGCCGATGACGCCGCAATCTCTTACCCATCATTTTGGGACACTATCAAGGCGCTGACCGCGTAGCGGGCGGCCCGCCGGACGATTCACAGTCGCGGGACCGCAGCCCCAGCACGAGTCTGTTGGTCGTTCTGTCCGGGCCTTCCGGCGTCGGCAAGGACGCGGTGATGGACGGGCTAAGAGATCGGCTACAGCGACAGGACGGCTACCACTTCGCCGTAACCGCAACTACGCGCCCCATGCGGCCCGGTGAACGTGACGGGGCACCCTACCGGTTCCTGTCCGTGAGCGAGTTCGAAGACCTGCTCGCGAGCGATGGCCTACTTGAGCATGCTGTCGTGTATGGGAACCTGTACGGGACCCCCAAGGATCCCGTCAGTGAGGCTCTCGCCCAGGGAAAGGTCGTGATCTTGAAGGTCGACATTCAGGGCGCGGAGGCCGTTCGATTCATGGCCCCTGACTCCCTGACCGTCTTCCTCGCACCTCCTGACCTGGACGTGCTCAAGAGCCGGCTGGAAGGACGCGGAACCGAATCGGCCAGCGCCTTGGAGTCCCGTCTGTCGGCCGCCGCGGCTGAGATGAAGCAGGCAGGCAGCTTCAATCATGTCGTGGTCAACCACGAAGGTCGGCTAGACGAGACCGTCGACAACGTCCTGCACATCGTCGATGCGGAGCTAAGGTCAGGCAGACCACGCCGCTACGAATTCTAAAGAGAGCGAGGCCCCGCGCCTAGACTGCCTGCAGCTCCCTGATCATGCTCGCAAGAAGCTCCCGGTCTTCCTCCGTCTCGACGGGAATCGACAGATTAATGGAGCCGGCGTAGGGACCATACTGCTCCTTGATCTTGTCCACGATCTCATCGTACAAGCCAACAACCGCAAATGCGTCCAGCATCTCGTCCGTGATCTCGGCGCCCATCTCGCCCCAGCGACCTTCGACCGACATCCTGTACAGCTTCTTCGCCGTGTCATCCCAGCCATGCGTGGCCATCACCGGCGCGTAGCTTCGAGTCGAGGCGTAGAAGGCGATGCTCGTCTTGGCCCCGGCCCGCGCCTTCTCAAGGGCCTCCTCCGAAGCCGCGGTGACGACAAAGCCGCCCGCGCTCACCTCGATGTCGCTCAGGCTGCGCCCCGCCTTCGCTGCCCCGCGCTCCAGGCTGGGCAGCACCACCTCACTTGTGTATTTGTGCGTGCTGTAAGAGTGCAGAAACACCCCCTGGCAGAGCTCACCGGCGACTTCGAGCATCCTCGAATTGACAGCCGCTATGAAGACTTCGATGTCCGGGTGCTCGATTGGCTCTGGCCTGAAGAAAGGCGGCATGAGATTCATTTGATAGTGCTTGCCCACGAATTCGAACTTGCCGCCGTTCTGCCAGCAGTCCCAGGCAGCCCGCATCGCGAGTATGTACTCTCGCATCCGGGCGGCCGGCGAAGACCACGTGCCGCTGAACCTGCGCACTATGTGGCCTCGCACCTGGCTGCCAAGTCCAAGGCGCAGCCTGCCGTTTGAAAGGTTCTGAAGGTCCCAGGCTATGTACGCCATGTCCGTAGGGCTGCGCGGAAACGCCAGCGCGATCGATGTCTGCAGCCCGACGCGCTCCGTATGTTCGGCCGCAAGGGTGAGCGGAATGAAAGGGTTGTGCTTGGTCTCGCTTGTCGAGAAGACGTCGTACCCCATCGCTTCGGCGTTGCGTGCCGCTTCGGGGATCGTGTGCGGCGCGCTCAGGTCTCCGGTCGCAACTACCTTCATTTGGGACTCCTGTGGCAATCGAAACGTTTGCAGTCTTGAGTGGGCCCGCAGCTTAGCCTTGGCAAGAGCCGGATTCAACCGGAGGTGCGATGAGCATTTGGTTTGGTCCCGGTAGGCGTGATGCCAACCACCTGTGGATACTCTAAATTCACAAACGAAGTGCAACACCTCGTTAGGGTGTTGTCATGGGAAAGCATTATGGACATGTCACCATTGAAGAGCGATGTGAAGTTGCCCGTCTACAAGCCGAGGGTCGATCGATCCGGCAAATCGCTGCAGGTCTGGATCGCTCGCCATCGACAGTTGCTCGGGAGCTGAAGCGCAATGGGTCACGAACCGGTGGATACAAGCCTGTGTATGCCCACCAGCAGGCACGTGCCCGCCGGTGGCGAGGCTCACGCATGGAGCGGGACGATGCTCTGCGGGCACGGGTGCTCTCATGCCTCCAACAGGGCTGGTCGCCCGAGCAGGTTGCCGGTCGGCTTAAGTTGGACGCCGGCCGCGTGGTCATATCTCACGAGAGCATCTACAGGTTCATTTACGGTCAGTTTGCGCGCACACAGGACTATGGGTGGAGGCACTACCTGCCTCGCGCCAAGTCGAAGCGCGGCTGGAGGGGCCGCAGAGGTGGAAGTCCTGCCTCCTTCATCGCCAAGCGCCGTCCCATCGCTGAGCGTCCCAAGAGCGCTGCGGACCGCCGCACTCCCGGCCACTGGGAGGCAGACCTGATGCTGTTCAGAACCTATGGACATGCCGTGCTGGCCATGCACGAACGCCACTCCCGTATCCTCATTGCCGTCAGACCTCCTGGCAAGGCTTCCGGCCCCATTGCCGACGCCATGACACAGCTGCTCGGACAGTTCCCGCCCCAGTGGCGACGCACGGTTGCCTTCGACAACGGGACCGAATTCGCTCTCCACTACCGACTCCACAATCTTGGTATCGAGACCTTCTTCTGTGATGTTCGCTCTCCCTGGCAGAAAGGGGGCATCGAGAACGCCATCGGCCGGTTGAGACGAACCCTGCCTCGCAAAACGGACCTGACCGCGTTGGCGGACGCACAGTTCACTCACTTGCTTCAGGCCTACAACAATACTCCACGCAAATGCCTCAACTACAAAACTCCAGCAGAGATCCTTCTGAATCAGGTGTTGCGCTTGAAATGTGAATCCACCTACCTGCTTTAGATGGCATGACGGCAAACATGCGTAGGCCAAGATCAAAATGCCATTGCCCTTGGCAGTGGAGGGTCCGGCATGACGGGCGGCAAGAAGATCGATGGCGTCTCCGAAAGGGGTATACTTCTCGCACGGTAGTACGAGGGAAGGAGGGTCGACATGGCCGCCGAACGCTTCGAAGTTCCCCATGAGGCGCTGAACAGGAAGTGCGACCCCGACGGCCTAGGATTCGAGACTACCGATGAGGTGACGGCCCTTAAAGGCATGATAGGGCAGGAGCGGGCGTTCAGCGCTCTCGAGCTAGCTTTGCACATCGAGGAGCCGGGCTTCAATCTCTTCATATCCGGGCCGCCTGGGACCGGGAGGAACACCGCGCTGAGGGCGCAAGTGGAGCACACAGCGTCGCGGAAGAGCATACCCCCGGACTGGGGATACGTCTACAACTTCCGTGATCACTCCCAGCCTGAGCCAATCAGCCTCCCGTGCGGGAACATGCGTGCTTTGGCAGCGGACATGGGCGAGCTGGTCGATACGGTACGCCGGGACGTCCCGATGGTATTCGAAAGCGACAACTACAGGGAGCGCATCGAGACGACGACGCAGGACATCCAGGCCAAGCGCCAAGAGTTGACCGAGACACTGGAAAGGACGGCCATCGAGGCGGGATTCACCCTGAGGTCCTCGCCCGCCGGGATTACGCCGGTACCCGTGAGGGCCGGCCGGCCCATTTCCGAGCAGGACTACGCCGCTCTGCCCGAAGCGGAGCGGGAGTCGATCAACGAGTCGGCAGCCGGGTTGCAGCGCGCCATCGACCGCACAATGGCCCAAATCAGGCGGCTTGGCAAGACGGCCCAGGAGGAGGTGCGCGAGGTCGACAAGGAGATCGTTCGCTTCACACTGACGCCCATAATCGACGAACTGCAGGAGAAGTATGCGGACCATCCCGCCGTCGTCGCCTACCTAGACGATGTCGAAACGGACATGGTGGAGCGCCTCGACAACCTCAAGCCGAGCGACGCGGACCAGGGCGAGCCGGGGGGACCGGCCGCGGACGAGGACCCGTTCGTCAGATACAGGGTCAACGACCTCGTCGACAACACTATGTGCGACTGCGCCCCTGTCGTCTTCGAGCACAACCCTACTTACTACAACGTCTTCGGGCGCATCGACTACAGGGCGCGGATGGGTACGCTCGTAACCGATCACACGATGGTAAAAGGCGGCGCCATTCACGAAGCAAACGGGGGGTTCTTGGTGCTGCAAGCCCGCGACCTTCTCTCGAACCCGCTCTCCTGGCAGACACTAAAGAGGACTCTCCGAAGCAGGGAGATACGCATCGAGAACATCGGGGAGCAGCAAAGTCCCCTGCCGTCGTCGACGCTGCGCCCGAAGCCGATTCCGGTTGACGCCAAAGTCGTTATCGTCGGGAGTCCTGACGTGCTTAGACTCCTTCAGCGCATCGACGAAGACTTTCGCCGTCACTTCAAGATAGTCGCCTACTTCGACACCGCCATGGAACGAAGCGCCGATAACGTAGCCAAGTACGCCGCGTTCGTTGCCACGCGCAGCCGCGAAGGGGGTCTGAAGCCCTTTCACAAGACGGCCGTCGCTCGGATCATTGACTATTCCGGCCGGTTGGCGGAGCACCAAGAGAAACTGACGACTAGATTCATGGACGTGTCCGACATCCTCACCGAAGCCAACTATTGGGCCGACACGGCCGAGGAGGGCGTCGTGACCGACGTCCACGTGGAGAAGGCCATTGAGCAGCGCCGGTACCGTTCGAGCATGACAGAGGACCGCCTCCGAGAATTGATCGATGACGGCACGATACGCATCTCGACCGACGGCCTCGCCGTCGGGCAGGTCAACGGCCTAGCGGTACTGGCATTCGGCGACGCCGTGTTCGGCAAGCCGAGCCGGATAACGGCGCGCGTGTCCGTGGGTCGGGGGCAACTCGTCAACGTGGAAAGGGAAACGAAGCTGAGCGGCAAGATACACGATAAGGGCTTCATGGTCCTCGGCGGCTACCTGCGAGGCAAGTACGGCCAGGACAAGCCTTTGTCGCTGAACGCCAGCATCGGGTTCGAGCAGAGCTACAGCCAAGTGGACGGCGATAGCGCCTCGTCCACCGAGCTGTACGCGTTGCTGTCCGCAATCTCGGACGTACCCGTCGAGCAGGGAATCGCCGTAACCGGATCGGTGGACCAGAACGGCAACGTACAGGCGATTGGAGGCGCGACGCAGAAGATAGAAGGGTTTTTCGAGACCTGTAAAGCCAGAGGATTGACCGGTCGGCAAGGCGTGATCGTGCCGCGGGACAACCTGAAGCACCTGGCGCTCAACGAAGAAGTGGTCTCCTCGGTCGCGGCCGGCCGGTTTCACGTCTACGGAGTGTCCACGATCGACGAGGGGATCGGGATACTCACCGGCATGTACGCGGGCGATCGGCAGGAGGACGGCGCGTACCCTGCCGGGACGGTCCACCACAAGGTCGAACGGCGGTTGACGGAGATGGCCCAATCCGCCAGAAAGTTCGGCAATTCGTACGATCCAAACGTCAATGGAGATGGACGCGAGCCTTCATGAATACCCCTCCGGTCCACCCTTCGCACACAATGCTTCTTACGTGAGAGTCTCGCAGGTGGTTCAATTGAGGCGAGCCCGATCCCCATTCCGCTGCGCGCCATTCTGATACACTCGCGGCCACTTTCAGGAGGACTCAAAGTGGCCTTCGAGTACATTCTCTACGAGAAGCGCGACCACATAGCGCGCCTGACCATCAACAGGCCCGATGTCATGAACGCACTGCACCCGCCGGCCAACGCCGAGCTTCGACAGGCGTTCGAGGATTTTCGCGACGATGATGACGCCTGGGTGATGATCCTGACCGGGGCCGGCGACCGGGCATTCAGCGCCGGCAACGATCTCAAGTTCACAGCCGAGCGCGGGCACGAGCGGCGCCGGGGCGCCGTCAGATCGGTACCCTTCGGCGGCATCACTACCAACTTCGAGTGCTGGAAGCCGATCATCGCCGCGGTCAACGGCTATGCGCTGGGCGGCGGCCTGGAGCTTGCGATGGCATGCGACATAATCATCGCCGCCGAGCATGCCCAGTTGGGCCTGCCTGAGCCGCGCGTCGGTCTCGTTGCCCCAACAGGCTCGCACCGCCTGCCGCGCATCGTGGGAATGAAGCGCGCGATGGGCATGCTCATGACCGCAAGGCGCATTTCGGCCGCAGAGGCGTACCGCATCGGCCTCGTCAACGAGGTCGTCCCGCTCGCTGAGCTGTACCCCACCGTTGATCGCTGGGCCGCCGAAATCCTCGAGTGCGCTCCGCTCTCGGTCCGCGCTAGCAAGCAGCTCGCCTCGCAGGGCTCCGACTGGCCGCTGGACGTAGCCCTGAGCCGCAACTACACCGAGTATCTGCGCGCGGCAAACTCGCAGGACTTCATTGAAGGACCGCGCGCCTTCGCGGACAAGCGCAAGCCCAACTGGACCGGCGCATAGCCCCACCCGCCTGGCGCCGCCACACTGAGGAGACCCATGACTGTTAACGAGCGTGAACTGCTGCCCTCGACCGTCCGTCCCATCCGGCACGACCTCACCCTTGCGCCCGATCTCTCGACCTTCACCTTCGAAGGGAAGCAGACCATAGACGTGGAGGTGCTCACCTCCACGTCAACTATCGTCATGCACAGCGCAGAAATCGAGGTCGGCTCAACATCGTTGACTTTGGACGATGGGACCACGCTCACGCCGGAGTCGATCGACTACGACACTGACCTCGAAACCGTTACGTTGAGCTTCGCCGAAGAGCTGCAGGCCGGACCTGCGCACCTGTCGATGTCGTTCACCGGTGAGTTGAACGACCGCCTGCGCGGCTTCTACCGCAGCAGATACCTGGACGATGCCGGCAACGAACGCCACCTGGCCACCACACAGTTCGAGGCCACGGACGCTCGCCGCGCGTTCCCATGCTGGGACGAGCCGTCGTGGAAGGCGGCGTTCAAGACCACTCTTGTCGTTCCCTCCGAACTCGTGGCCCTGTCCAACATGCACGTGGAAAGCGAATCGGCGCAGGCGGACGGCCGCAAGGCGGTCAGCTTCGCAGAGACGCCGGTCATGTCCACGTACATCCTGGCGTTCGTCGTGGGCGACCTCCGGAGCATCGAAGAACAGGCCCCGGACGGCACCCTCATGCGCATCTGGTCCACGCCCGGCAAGGAGGAGCACGGCCGCTTCGCATTGGAGACTTCCATCAGGCTCCTTGCGTACTTCAACGAATACTTCGGCATCCCGTACCCGCTTCAGAAAATGGACCACCTCGCCATTCCCGACTTCGCGGCGGGCGCCATGGAAAACTGGGGCGCGATCACCTATCGCGAGTCCGCCCTGCTCGTCGACCCGGAGAACAGTTCGTCGGGCACCCGCCAGATAGTCGCGTCAATCATCGCGCACGAGATGGCCCACATGTGGTTCGGCGACCTCGTCACGATGGCATGGTGGAACGACCTCTGGCTCAACGAGAGCTTCGCCTCGTGGATGGGCGACAAAGCAGTGAATGACCTCTTCCCGGAGTGGCAGATGTGGACTCAGTTCCTCAGCGCCGACACGAACCGGGCGCTGAGCCTGGACGGCCTCACGAACTCACACCCCATAGAGCAGGAAGTCGCCAACCCGGCCCAGATCCAGCAGATGTTCGATGACATCAGCTACAGCAAGGGTGCTTCGATCATCAGGATGCTGGAGGGGTTCCTGGGCTCCGATGCGTTCCGCGAGGGCCTGCGGGCGTACTTGCGGGAGCACGAGTACGGCAATGCGGAGACGCGCGACCTCTGGAAGTCACTTGCCGAGGCCTCGGGGCAGCCCGTCTCGAGCATGATGGACACCTGGACCGTCCAAATGGGGTACCCGGTGCTGGACGTGACCGCGGACCGCTCCGATGACGGCGTATCGGTCCACCTGTCGCAGAAGCGGTTCGTGTACGAAAGCATCCTCGGCGGCGGTGATGACGACGACTCGGCATGGAGCGTGCCCGTGGGCGCGATCGCCGACGGCGCTGACGAGCCTGCCTTCGCGCTGATGGACGGCCGGGAAGCGACCGTCCGCGTCTCCACTTCGGCCCGTCCGGCGTGGGTGAAAATCAACCCGGAACAGACCGGCTTTTACCGCGTGAACTACCAGGATGACGATCTCACCGCGCTCATCGGGCCGATCGAGCGGGGTGAACTCTCGCCTTCCGACAGGCTCGGCATCCAGAACGACGCTTATGCGCTCGCCCGCGCAGGACTTGCTCCGGTAACACGGTTCCTGTCCATAGCGCCGGCCTACCGCAATGAAGATACCGCGCCCGTGGCCTCGGACTTAGCCGTGAACCTTGCGGGCCTCGACTCTATCCTCTCCGAAGAGCCGTACCACGGGAAGTTCCAGGCGTACGCCCGGGACATATTCGCGCCCATCGGCCGCCGCATGGGCTGGGAGCCCCGGGATGGAGAGGGCCACCTCGACGCATTGCTTCGGAGCACAGTGCTCGAAGCCCTGGGCAGGTACGAAGACTCGGATGCCCTGACCGAGGCTGCCGCAAAGCTCCAGCACTACGTCACTGACACGTCGTCAGTCCCGCCAGACCTGAGGCGCGCCGTGTACAGTCTCGCCGCCAGGCAGGGCGACGGCACCACCTGGGAGACGATGTGGGGCCTGTACAAGGACTCGCCGCTGCAGGAGGAGAAGGTGAGGCTCCTGATGGGGCTCACGCAGTTCAAGAGCCGCGAACTGCTGTCGCAGACCTTGGACCGCGCCCTGTCCGAAGATGTGCGGACCCAGGACGCGCCCTACCCGATTCTCGGCACCGGGATGAACGCTTACGGCCGCGATCTGGCCTGGGACTACCTGAAAGAGAACTGGGAAGAAATCGACCGTCGCTACGGAGAGGGCGGATTCATGATCATGCGCCTTGTTTCCTTCACCTCCGGGTTCGCCTCGGAGGAAAAGCGGCAGGACGTCGAGAAGTTCTTCGCCGACCATCCCGCGCCAGCCGCCGAGCGCAGCATCCGTCAGGCCCTCGAACGGATCAGCCTCAACATCGCTTGGCTGGACCGCAACCGCTCCGAGCTCGCCGCCCGGTTCGCCGGCTGACCCACAGTTAGCAGTCATCCTCTCAGGTTCGCCTGGTCGATGTCTTGCTACGAAGTTACTAACTAACTAAAATGTAACAGGCTGTTAGTCTCCCAATTCACTGACTGCGGAAAGCTCAATGGCGTTAGACCGAGACCTCAAGTACCAGGAGATGGCCATGCCCGGCAAGTACCGCAGGCTCTATGTGCACCTGAGCGTCATGCCGGCACGTGAGTGGCGAACGACCTTCAGCGAGATCGAGTCGATCCTTGAGTTCGAGCTGCCCACGTCCGCGCGCCTGCACCGGCCCTGGTGGGCAAATCAAGGCGCCGGAAACGGCCATAGCCAGTCGCTCGCATGGGGCTCCGCTGGATGGGAGACGGCCGAGGTCGATATGGACGCAGAGACGCTGGTCCTCAGACCGAAGAAGCGCCCCGAGCCCGCTCGGAGGTTCAATCTCGACAGAGATTGGCCTCCTCACCCCACGGCGGTATGGCCGGAGGGATTGAGCCTCAGACGAGAGGACATGTACGAGGACAGAATATAGGTCCCTGTGTTCATTGACACCAACGTCTTAGTGAGCTCACGTGTCCCTGGTGCCCCTCACTACGACGTCGCTAGGTCAGCACTGCAAGAAGCCTCTCGCGGCGATCAACCACTGAGGATCAGCCGTCAAGTAGTACGCGAATACCTGGCAACGGTCACTCGTCCTCAGAGCTGGAAGGTTGCTATCACCCGCGAGGAAGCGCTTAGCGACGCGGAATGGTTGGTGGCCAACTTCGATGTACTTGAGGACAGCGCGCAGGTCACCGATACGCTGATCGCCCTGTGCCGTGATGTCTCGGTGAGTGGACGGCAGATACACGACGCCAACATCGTAGCCACCATGCTCGCTCACGGTGAGCGCAGGCTGCTAACGTTCAACGCCACGGACTTCCGGCGCTACGGGGACCGCATAGAGTTGGTAAGCAGTTAGACGCGGTCTGCTCCCTCTGGAGCCCTCTGCATAGCTGCCGGCTCAGCAGCCAATGCGGAAGGCTCTCCGACCCCTTCCCCAGTCTGCTGGGGAAGGCTGGGATGGGGTTCCTCCAAAGCGTACGAAGGTAACCTCAAGCTCTGCTCAGCGAACATCGCTTGGCTGGACCGCAACCGCTCCGAGCTCGCCGCCCGGTTCGCCGGCTGACCTAATACTCCAGGATCCCCCGGCCAAGTATCTTCCCAGAGGCTAAGTCGTCGCAGGCCTCATTGATCTGGTCCAGGCCGTAGCGGTCTGTCACCAGTTGGTCCAAGGGGAACTTCCCCTCCCTGTGCAGCCTCAGGTACATCTCGAAGTCGCGCTCCGGGTAGGTAGGTCCCAGGCTGCCCCTAAGAATGCGCTGACCCCAGACGAACAGGGAGGCGTCAAGGGTAATCTCGGTCTGCGGCAACCCGACGAGGACCGCCATACCGCCATGGTTATCGGCGCCCCTGCCGCCCGCACGTGTCACAGGCAGGACCTGCTCCATGGTGGCCCGGACGCCGATGGCGTCGAAGGCGTAGTCCACGCCGCCCGTCAGGTCCAGTATCGCCTCCACCGGGTCAGACTCCGATGCATTGACTCCGTGGGTGGCCCCAAACTGTTGCGCGAACCCTAGCTTGTCCTCGTTCAGGTCCACGGCGATTATCGGATCGGCTTCCAGTAGCGCTGCCATTCGCACGGCCGACAGGCCGACGCCGCCCACGCCGAACACGGCCACCGAATCGCCCGGCCTCACGTTGGCGGTGTGCATCACCGCGCCTGCGCCGGTGAGCACGGCACAGCCCACGATAGAAGTCACGTCGGTCGGAGCGTCATCTGGGATCGGCACGACGAACTCGGCGTTGAGCGACACATCCTGGGCCCACGTGAAGGCGTTCCGCCCGTGCAGTGGTTCTTCGCGATACGTCGCGGGCGTAACCGTCTGGTCGGGCACGCCCGGCATGGGCCGGCGCGAGACCCATGTCACAATCGCGTGGTCACCCTCGCGAAGGTGGCTCACGCCCTGCCCCACGTGCGTAACCACGCCCGTCCCCTCGTGGCCCAGCAGGCGCGGACGTTGCATGGCCGTGTCATTGCGCTCGTGAAGCTGGGAATGGCAGACGCCGCTGGAGAACAGCTTCACTATTACATTGCCCGGCCCTGGATCGGGAATCTCAATCTCGTCAACAATCAACGGCTGTCCGAGGCCTACATCGATTGCCGCCCTAGATTTCATGAATCGTTTCTCCTTGAGATTGCGTCTTACGAGCAGCCAGAATTATAGCCAGTGATGCGTGGGAAATCTCCGCCGTCACATCTCAGACCTGAGCCGCGCCATCTCGGCGGCGAACCACAGCGCCATGCTGCCCGTCCGGTCGTCGTAGCCGGAGTTGGCTGGCCGGTCGAGATAGCTCCGCAGCCCGTCCATGACGCCCGTCCCGGTGCACCCGTCGACAACGTTGCCGGCAGCATCGATTCGCTCGGTCGCCGCGCGCCACGCTAGCTCGACCGTCTGCCGGTACGAGTCCTCGAGCAGGCCCAGCCTGATGCCGCGTGCCATTGCGTACCCGATCATGCAGGTCGCCGTCAGCTCCTGGTACGAGCCCAGGAAATCTATGACCTGACAGTACATGCCGGAAGGCTGCTGAAGTGGCTTGAGGGCCCCCATGTGGCGGCGTAACATATCGACCACCTGGTCTCGTCTTCGCTGCCCCTTCGGCATGTAAGTAAGGCACTCGGCCAGCCCAATTGCCGCGAACCCGTTGCCGCGGCCCCAGTGAATTGGTCCGTATCGACTGTGTTTGAAGAGGCCGTCTTCCTCCTGGATGCCCGCTTCCAGCAAGAACTGGGCCAATGCAGCCATGTAGCTTGAGGCGTTCGTGTAGCCCATCGCCTGAGCGCCCCTGCCGATCACGGCGGACGCGAAGAAGTGGTCCTCCACGATGAAGTTCGTGTTCAGCGGTTGGGGCGCCTCTCCGTCTCCTCTCGCCTGGAAGTAGGTCATCGCCGCGACCAGAGCGTCAGAGTACCGGCGGTCGCCTGTGAGCGCGGCCATCTCCTCGGCCCACACGATCGCCGCGAGCTCCGGCGCCTCGGGCGCGGCCCCCGAACGCCCGGCGTGGATCGGCAACCACGGGCGCAACCAGCGAAGCGACATCGTCGACACCCCCTGCCCGCTCCGGGTTAAGTAGCGCCAGGCGCAACCTCCCGCTGAGCGCGACGCCCTGCATGTACACAAGCGGCTCCAGCGTGCGCCCGTTCGTCCTCGCCAGGTCGCGGCCCACCTCGAACGTGTCCCTGGACCGGCGGGCATCTAGTGTCGTCCGTGCCCCGGACGGACCGGGCGGGTCCGAGAGTACCGCCTCGAAGAACGGGACAAGCTCCCTGCCTATGGAGTCCACGTTGGCAGTGAGCCGCAGTCCCGGAATGGGCCCGGGGCTATCGGCAGCATTGCGTCCCAATGCGGCAATGAAGGAGTCCTGCGGGCTCGCCGCACTTGCTCCAAGGGCCTCGCCCAACGCCCCGGCTGCGGCGTTAGCCTCCCATACGGCCTCAGCTCCCGACCGCACCTCTATCACCACGTCAGGCGCCTGGTAGCAGGTCCAGCGCCATAGGTAGCGTGACTCCGGGCTGGTTGGGTGATCATAGTAGCCTCCGACCGGCGGATAGCCGCCAGTCACGGTCCCACCCGCACCGTTGGCCGGACCAGTGCGCAGTGCGAGGCCGCCGGGATTGGCGCACGGCACGGCGCTGAGCGCTATCCCTTCCCTGTGCCGTCCGCCGGCGAAGAACTGCAGCGCCTCCAGGGCGACCGCAACGTCGTCCGGCATGCCCGACAGGCCGCCGACGAGCAACACTCGAACACGGTCCGTGCTCGGCTCGTAGGCGTCACGGTCGACCAGGGCGGCGATCTGCCTCTCGGCCCTCGTGACTCCACACGAGGACGGCATCCACACACCGGGGGATGAGGACACAAGGTCGGCCAATGAACTTTCCAGCGTCTCTATCGTGACAGCCATTCCAAGCTCCCCAGCCTCTCCCGGATTTGCCCATCGTAAACGTCCCGACACCCGCGGGAAAGGCATCGCCAGATTGGGGCTATGGTAGACTCGCGCACCACGAGGCGGTCAAAAGGAGCCGAAAATGGCACAGATTGACGGAGCTGATGTCGTAGTCGTTGGCGCCGGTG